>JAKAHC010000007.1 GCA_021815305.1 Deltaproteobacteria bacterium
GGGGAACTCGGCTTCCGCAGGCTCGCTGCGATCCTTGGCATCCTCGGATATGAGCTCGCCCCGGCGTCGACCTTGCGTCCGGGTCGCAACGGCCGTTCCCGACGATCTCCGGGCCGGTCCGAACCGTTGCGGAATGCATCCGCGCGGGAAATCGTGCGGAGAATGGCCCGCCGCTACATCTGGTGGCAATCGCCGGAAGCGTCCATGAGGGATCCCCGGAGGGTGATCGCGCAGATCATGGACGTGGGCACGCTCGAAGACATCCAGCAATTGACCGCCGCCATCGGGAAAAGACGGATGGTCGAAGTTTTGGACCATGCGCGGCCCGGCTGGTTCCATCCGAAGTCCTGGTCCTTCTGGCACACCGCGTTGGGACCGGCCTACCCCGGAAGAATCCCACCGATCCCGACAAGGAGGCGCGATGCCCTTCCCGACCCGGCTTGATATCCTGCCCCCGGGGCAGCGGAAACTCTGGCCTCTTCTCCTCCCCCTGAAGGATATGGGCTATTGCCTCTACGGCGGGACGGCGCTGGCGTTGCGGTACGGACATCGGCAGTCGGTCGACTTCGATTTCTTCTCCGACCGGCCGCTCGACAGGAACGGGCTGGAGATTTCGCTTCCATGGGTTACGGACGCGACGCCTCTCCGGAACGATCCCGGGACGCTTGTTGTCCTGGCGTCGCCGCCCCGTTCCAGGCGCAAGGTGAAGGTGTCTTTCTTCGGGGGGCTTGCGTTCGGGCGGGTCGGAGTACCGGAACTCACCGGTGACGGGGTCGTCCTGGCCGCCTCCGTCAGGGATCTGTTGGCCACCAAGCTCAAGGTTCTTTTCGACCGGGTGGAGCCCAGGGACTATCTCGACATCGCCGAATTGCTCAAGAACAAGGTGAGCCTGTTGCAAGGACTTGCGGATGCCCGGGCCCTCTTCGGAAACCCCTTTTCGCCGGCCGAGTGCTTGAGAATTCTCTGCTGGTTCGATGAACCCGAGCTCGCATCCCTTCCGGATCGCTGCAAAAGAACGCTGGCGCGAGAAGTCAAGGCGGCGTGGGACAAACCGTTGCCGCCGTCGAAAAAGGCCGGTTCGGGTCTTGCGATATGATACGTGACCATACTTCGCACCCCGAGGGGACCGGCCCGGAGGGGCGGACGGCCAGCGGCCATCGATGAGTGAATCTTGCGGAAACAGGTCGGAAGAATGCCCGTTCCGCGATTTCCCGGAAGATCGTACCCTTGCGGAGAACGAGCTGGCCTTCGTCATCCGGGATGGATATCCGGGATGGATATCCGGTGGGCGAAGGACGCGGTCAGGGAGGAGGATGCTTCCGTCGTTGGGTTCAACGTCGGGGTGAATATCGGCGAGGCGGCAGGGCAGACGATTTTTCACTGCCATATCCATCTGATTCCCCGGAGGCGAGGAGACGTGGAAAATCCTCGTGGGGGGATGAGGCACCTCATCCCGGGAAAAGGGAATTATTGACGAATCCCCGGTGCGATAGAATGCACTAAGAAGCAAAGCAACAGGCGATGGAGTTCGCCGATAACCGCTGTCGTTCGGACGGCCGATGACTCCTACCCGACACCCGTTGGGCAGGAGTTTTTTTATGCGCGGAGGCGTCCATGCTGGAACTTGAAATCCCGGGGTTTGGAACGGTTCGTGCCGAGCATCTGGTATCCGATTTCACGGGGACCCTGGCTGTGGACGGCAAGCTGCTGTCCGGCGTCGAAGAACGGTTGGCTGCCCTCGCGAAGTTCCTGAAAATCCATGTCGTGACCTCCGACACGCTCGGCGTAGTGCGCTCCGAAATGAAAGGATTGCCGTGCGTCCTCCACGTTCTCGCGGGGACCAATCACGACGTGCAGAAAGAGGAGTACGCGAGGAAACTGGATCCCGCCAAGGTGATCGCCATCGGCAACGGGAAAAACGACCGGAGGATGCTGAAGGCGGCGAGGATCGGGATCGCCGTTTCGGGAGGCGAGGGGTGCGCCGTGGATGCCCTTCTCAACGCCGATATCCACGCAAGAAGCGTGGGCGAGGGGCTGGACCTCCTGATGCATACGGAGCGGATGAAGGCGACGCTGCGTTTTTAGAATTGCGCACCGGAATCCCCGGGAGGCTGTCCCACCTTGTCTGAGGATCGAGGGGAAGGATCGGCGGGAATGAAAATGGAGAAGATGGATTCGGCCCTGAAGATCGTCGTCCTCGTCGACCGCCTGAATTCGCTGAAAGAAGGGGAGCTTGCCGTTGCCGATCTTGTGGCGTGCGGCAAGGGAGCTGTCGAGCCTTTGCGGAGGTTCCTGCTTTATGGAAAGCCCAGTGGAATCTTTCAGCCGCGGCAGCATGCCGTGGAGGCGCTTGCGGAACTCGGCGCCAAAGAGGTCCTGCTCGAATATCTCACTTTCGAGAAGCATATCTCCGATCCCGTCGATCGATATGGCGAAGAGGCGGTGGAAAATACCGCGGCGCGAGTCCTTGGGGGTTGGCGTGACGAGGACGTCTATAACGTCCTCCTGCGGCTCCTGCGCGGGAAGCCGATGCCGGGCGTGATCGAAACCATCGGCGAGTACCGGCGAACCGAGGCGATCCCCGATTTCCTGCGCGCCCTCGGCGACGACGTTGCCGGTGGCCCCGCGGAAGAAGCCCTGCGGAAAGTCGGGGAACCCGCACGCCGGCCGTTGATGGATGCCGCCCTGACCCCGGTTCCTTCCGCCGCGGATGAAACCCCTTCCAGCCTGCGCCGTCGCGCTTCCGCCCTGCGTCTTCTCGCCGAACGGAATCTGTCGGCGGAAGACGGACGCAACCTCGCTGCCCTGACACGCGACCGTGACCCGGAAATCGCCGTGTGTGCGTGCCGGATCGCCCTGCTCGTGGGGAAAGAAAGCTGCCGGCAACTTGCGGTCCGCCGCTTGGTCGAGGTGCTGCCGGAAGTCGACCTGTTTCTGCAGACGGAGATCGAGGGCTGGCTGTTGCGGCGTTTCGACAGCGCCCGGATCGTTCTCGATGAAGAGATCGCTCGCCGTCAACCTGCGACGGAGGCCGCCCGATCCCCGGACAAGGTGCTGCTATTCCTGCTTGCCGTGAAACGTAGAGCGGATGCCGAATCGAGGGATGGTCATGACTCCGGGGGACACCGAAAAACCGGCCGGTAACAGGAAGGAGTGGACGTCCTCGACCGCGCCCCGGAGTTTGTTGCGCGAATACGACAAGGTCAAACTCGAGCTTGCGGGACTGATCCGGGAGGTCATCGTGCAGGAGACAGCCGACGAGGGTATCCGGAACGAAGGGCAGGAACTGCTGACCCGCCTGGCGGAGGATCGGTTCAACGTGGCGGTTGTGGGCCGATTCAGTCGCGGAAAGACATCGCTGATGAATGCTGTCCTTGGCTGGGACCGGCTGCCGACGGGAATCCTGCCTCTGACTTCCGTGCTCACCAAGGTGCGGTACGGCACCAGAGAACGGGTTCTCGTCTGTTATGCAAACAGTTACATGCCGCAGGAAATTTCCTTGGAACAGATCCCCGATTACGTTACCCAGGACGGCAATCCCGGGAATCGCAAGGGCGTGGACTATGTGGAGATACAAATTCCCTCCGAGACGCTGCGCCGGGGGTTCGCTTTCGTGGATACGCCCGGGCTCGGCTCGACCATCGCCGAAAACACCTCCATCACCACCGGCTTCTTCCGGGAAATGGACGCCGTGGTCGTGGTCACAAGCTTCGAGGCGGCCCTGTCGCAGGAAGAGATGGAGTCCCTCCGCCAAGCGGCGCAGGGGGACAGGAAAACGTTTCTGGTGATCAACAAGCAGGATCTCGTCACCGGGGAAGAGCGGGACAAGGTCTTGCGTTACGTTGAGGAGAGGCTCACAGATGAGGTTGGGTCCGCCGGCGCCAGGGTCTTTGCCGTCTCTGCCCGCGATGGCCTCCATGCCAAGCAGGGAGGGGATGCAATAAAGCTTCGGGCCAGCGGTTTGCCGGAATTCGAACAGGAACTCGTACGCTTTCTCACCGCCGGGAAAGCGGAAAAGACGCTGACGCTTACCTGCCGACGGCTGCTCGACCTGGTTGCCGGAGCCGGGATTTCTTCGGACGCCGCAATTCCGACGCGGATCCGGGAAATTCAAGGGAAGCTTCGGGATGATGGCGGTCAAGAACCCGCTTCCGGGGTTCCAGCTTCCACGGCAGCCTTTCTGCGTTCGGACCAGGCCCGGCTGGACCGATCGTGCCCCATTTGCGGAGAAGTGATCACACGTGTCTTCGATTTTCTATGCCGGTACCAATACCGGTTGAGCACCAGCCGCGAGGCATATTCAGCGCATGCCGCGGACGGTGGATTTTGCGCCATGCATACCTGGCAGTACGAAAAGATCGCCTCTCCTCATGGTGTTTGCACCGCCTATGCGGAATTTCTTGATACCATGGCCCATCAGCTGCGCAGCGTGGCAGGCAAGGCGGAATCCGTCGCAGACCTTTCCTCGGGCATCGCCCGCTTGGCGATATTGTCCCCGAAGTGCAAGGCATGCCAGGTGCAAACTTCCGCGGAAGATGATGCCCTTTCAAGGTGGTTGTCCAAGGTGTCCGAGCCCGAAAAAGACGGGCCGCAGGAACTTCCTCTTCCATGCTTTCTGCATTTTCCTGCGTTCCTGGCGAGGATTACGGATGCGGAACTCGCTCGGACATTGGTGGACCGCCAGGCGGAAGTTTGCGAGAGAGTATCGGAAAACATGCGGCGCTCCGCCTTGAAGCACGACGCGAAGCGCCGCGCCTTGCTGAGCGACGAAGAAAGGCGTGCGCACCTGCAAGGGCTCATGATCCTGGCGGGAGATCGGAGGGTGGCCGCGGCCGGCGCCGAAACGGAGGATCCGTGGCTGGGGTAACCCGGAACGGCTGGATCACCAGGAGCGTCATCGGCATCGGCCTCACCAGCCTCTTCAGCGACATGGGGCACGAGATGGCCACCGCCGTTCTCCCCATGTTCCTTGCCGCCCTCGGCGGGACGGCGGCGACCCTGGGGCTCATCGAAGGGGTCTCGGACGCCTCTTCAAGCTTCGTCAAGCTCTGGATGGGGCACTACAGCGACCGGATCGGCAGGCGAAAACCCATCGCGGTCGTCGGTTACGCGATCACCGCGTGCAAAGGACTCCTTGCGGTCGCCGCCAACTGGCACCAGGTGCTCGCCATCAGGACCGTGGCATGGATGGGCAGGGGTGCCCGGGGACCGGTCCGGGACGCGTTGCTGGCCGACACGGTCGAGCCCGCCTGCTACGGGCGGGCGTTCGGGTTCCACACGGCGATGGACACCACGGGAGCGGTGATCGGCCCCGCCATCGCGTTCGTGCTGATCGGGGTCGTGAGCTACCGGCAGATCTTCCTCATCTCCGTCGTCCCGGGCGTTCTCTCGGTCGCCTGCTTTGCGGCGATGGTCAGGGAGCGCGCCCGCAAGCCCGACGGAAATCCGCGCCTCTGGGCGCGGGTCCGCGAGTTGCCTCGCGATTTCAAACTGTTCGTGGTCAGTGTGGGGATCTTCGGCATGGGGAACTTCGCCCATACGCTCCTGATCCTGCGGGCGATGGAGATCCTTACGCCGGAATACGGGAAAACCGCGGCCGCGGGGACCGCGGCGGGGCTGTATACGCTCCACAACATCCTCTATGCGGGGGTCGCCTATCCGGCCGGGGTCGTGAGCGAAAGGGTCGGCAAGCGCCCCCTCCTCGTGGCCGGGTATCTGCTGTTCGCCCTGATGTGCCTGGGGTTTCTCCTCGAACCGCCGCGACTCTGGGCCATGGCCATCCTCTTTTCCCTGGCCGGAGTCTACATCGCTCTCGTCGATTCCATGGAAAGGGCCATGGCGGGGGACCTCCTCCCCGGACATTTGCGGGGTACGGGGTACGGCTTGATGGCGACGGTGAACGGCGTCGGCGATTTCGTCTCCAGCTTCGTGGTCGGGCTCCTCTGGGCCAAGGTTTCCCCCGCGGCGGGTTTTCTCTATGCCGGCGCCCTGACCTTTATCGGCGGCATCGTGCTTTTCTTGTTGCGGAATACGGGAGGGCCGCGGGAAGCGACGGTTCCATGAACGGAGCGCGCCCGGACTGCGCCGGACTCCCCGAACCGCGATTGACGGAAATCTCTTGCGCATCGAGCGCAACGAAGGTAATAGATGGAAGCAGGCGATGGAGTTCGCCGTGAACCGCCCGAACGGGCTGATGACTCCTGGTCGTGGATCTTCGCAAGGGGGGTTATGCCCGTGAGACGGAAACCGTGTGTATCCCGATGCCCGTTGGGAACCTTCCCTGCGGGCGTTTCCTTTTTCGGGACCGGTGCCGGATAAGCGCGGCCCAAGGCAGGAACGGTGGGACGCGGCGTCCTCGCGCGCCCGCGAGGAACTCCTGCGCCCCTGTCCCTACCTCGGGTACGACCACGACCGGATCGGGGTCCACTGCCTCTCCCGCGAGGCGTACGGCATCGCGGAGCGGTCGTTCCGCCGGGCGATCTGGCTCAACCCGTACGAGCCGGGGTTTCGCCTTCACCTGGCCCACGCGCTCTTCCGGCAGAAGCGGCACGAAGAGGCGTTGGACGTGCTGGACGAGCTGCGGCGGGAACGGCCCGATTTTCGCCGGGAGCAGGAGTTGCGGGACGCCATCCTGGAGGCGCAGAACGCGGGGAAAGGAGGGGGGGATGCCGGAGAAAGAAGAGGGCGCCCCTGAAGGGGCGCATGCGGAGGATACGGTTGCCTTGCGGAAGGAAAACGAGAAATTTCTCGCGATGGTGAACGAGCTGTCCACCCGGTTTGCCGCGTTGAATTTCAGGGCCTATGAAATGGCGGAGGAGGTCCGGAACCTGGAGATGCGGCTGTCGGGGACGCAGGCGACGCTACGGTGCATCGAATGGGAGAATGGCCAGCTCCGCACGGAGATCCGGCTTCTCCGCAAGGTCCTCCTGGAGTTCGGCGACCCGCCTCCGCAACTCCGGCAGCTGGTGGAGTCGTACCGCCACGAGATGTGTTCCCGGGGGACGCTGCCGGGGGAGAAGGAAAAGTGACGAAAAGGCCGATACCCCGGATGCGGGGAACCCATGCCGTGAAGGGAGGGCGCCGATGAGCCGGATACGGAATGTGGTCGCGAGGGAAATTCTCGATTCACGGGGGAATCCGACGGTTGAGGTGGACGTCGTCCTGGAAAACGGGATCGTCGGACGGGCGGCGATCCCTTCCGGCGCATCGACGGGGGAGAGGGAGGCCGTGGAGCTGCGGGATGGGGACAAGAAGCGGTTCGGAGGGAAGGGTGTTCTCCGCGCGGTGAAGAACGTGGAGAAAACGATCGCCCCCGCGGTCGTGGGGATGGCTCCGACGGACCAGCTCGCCATCGACCGTAAAATGATCGGGCTCGACGGCACGCCGAACAAGGAGAAGCTCGGGGCGAACGCGATCCTGGGGGTGTCCATCGCCGCGTGCAAGGCGGCGGCGGCATTGTCCGGTCTTCCGGTGTACCGGTATCTCGGCGGGCCGACCGCGCACCTTCTGCCGGTCCCCATGATGAACGTCCTCAACGGCGGCAGGCACGCCGACAACAACGTCGACCTGCAGGAGTTCATGATCGTGCCGCTGGGACCGGCTACCTTTTCCGAGGCGTTGCGGTACGGCGTCGAGACGTTCCACGCGCTGAAAGGCGTGTTGCGCGGGAAAGGGTACCAGACGGCGGTCGGGGACGAAGGCGGGTTCGCGCCGATGCTCCGGAGCAACCTGGAGGCGATCGAGGTGATCCTGGAAGGGATCGTTGCGGCCGGGTTCAAACCGGGGAAGGACGTCGCGCTGGCGCTGGACCCGGCGGCGAGCGAATTCTTCGAGGACGGGAGATACGTCTTTTCCAAATCGGACAAGAGCCGGAAGACGTCGGAGGCGATGGTCGCGTTCTACGCAGACCTTGTCCGTCAGTTCCCGATCGTGTCGATCGAGGACGGCCTCGCGGAGAACGACTGGAACGGGTGGAAGATCCTTCAAGGGAAGCTGGGAGACAAGATCCAGATCGTCGGCGACGACATCTTCGTGACGAATACGGATCTGCTGTCCCGCGGGATCGGGGAGGGGGTCGCCAACTCCGTCCTGATCAAGCCGAACCAGATCGGTACCGTGAGCGAAACCGTGGAGGCGGTGGAGATGGCGCGCGGGGCCGGCTGGACCGCGGTCGTATCGCACCGGTCGGGGGAGACCGAGGACGCCTTCCTCTCCGATTTCACCGTGGCGATGGGGATGGGGCAGATCAAGACGGGCAGCGTCTGCCGGACGGATCGCGTCTGCAAATACAACCAGTTGGTGCGGATCCAGCAGGAGTTGGGGGAGACCGCGGCGTTTGCGGGGGGAACGCCGTTTCATCGCCGGAAGTAGCGCGGCGCTCCGGAAGCGAACCGCTTATTGTTGAAGCGGTACGAGGTGTGGTATCCTCGCCCGAAATCGAAAAACGGCGATGGAGTTCGCCGATAACCGCTGTCGTTCCGACGGCTGATGACTCCTGCCCGATATCCATGGGGCAGGGGTTTTTTTATACCCGGAAAGGAGCAAGCGATGTACGAGGTCTGGGGGATCGCGGCGCTTTGGCTGGGGCTGGCCCTGGTCGCGACGCTGCTTTCCATCTGGTTCCGCATCGCCACGGCGCTCTCCGAGATCGTCGTGGGGACCGTGGCGCAGCTGTTGATCGGCGCCTTTCTCGCGGCGTCCCTGGGGGCGGACCAGCCGTGGATCCAGTTCCTGTCCGGCACCGGCGCCATCGTGCTGACTTTCCTTGCGGGGGCGGAGCTCGACCCCGGCGTCTTCAAGGCGAAGTGGAAGGAGGCGTCGGCCATCGGCCTCGTTTCCTTCGGCGCCCCCTTCCTCGGATGCGCCGCCGCGGCCTACTACCTGCTCGGCTGGGCGGTGCGGGCGAGCTGGCTTGCCGGGGTGGCGCTGTCCACCACATCGGTGGCCGTGGTGTACGCCGTCATGCTGGAACTGGGGTTGAACAAGACCGATTTCGGGAAGGCGGTGCTGGCGGCGTGCTTCATCACCGACCTGGGGACCGTCATCGCTCTCGGGCTGCTTTTCGCCCCTTTCACGGTGCGCACCGTGGTCTTCGCCGTCGTCGCCGCCCTCGTCTTCGCGGCGCTGCCGTACCTCACCCCGCGGTTCTTCCGGAAATACGGCGGGCGCCCCTCCGAGCTCGAGGCGAAGTACCTGCTCCTGTTCCTCTTCGGGCTGGGGGCGCTGGCGGGGTGGGCGGGGAGCGAGGCGGTCCTCCCCGCCTACGTGGTGGGAATGGTGCTTGCGGGGACCGTGGGACGGGACCACGCGCTCATCCGGCGCCTGCGGACGCTGACCTTCGGGCTCCTGACCCCGTTCTACTTCATCCGGGCGGGATCGTACGTTTCCGTACCCGCGATCCTCGCCGCCCCCGCCGCGCTCCTCGTCCTGTTCCTGACGAAGATGGCGACGAAGCTGGTCGGCGTATACCCGGCCACGAAGGCGTTCCGGTACGCCCAGAAGGAGGGGATGTACACCACGCTGCTCATGTCCACGGGGCTGACTTTCGGCTCCATCTCCGCACTCTTCGGGTTGACCCACGGTATCATCGACAAGGGGCAATACTCGCTATTGATCGTCGCCGTCATCGGGAGCGCGGTGGTCCCCACGCTCATCGCGAACGCCTTCTTCCTCCCGAGATATCTGTTGCCCGGGCCGGCGGCGGTGAGGGAGGCGCCGGCAACGGGAAAGCTGCGGGAGGATACGGGAGAATAACCGCGGGAAGAGGCCGGGGAAACGACACGAGGGAGGTGCCCCCATGATGTTCCGGAAGATGCTGGTCGCGTTCGACGGGTCGGAAGGATCCTGGAAGGCGTTCGACTTCGCCGTGGAGCTGGCGGCGCTGTTCAAGGACGGCGCGCCGGAGATCTACGTCCTTTCCGTGGTGCGTCCTCCGGAGCCCATCGAGATCGTCGAGATGGAGTCGGTCCTCGACGCCGCCACGACGCTCTACGAGGAGCAGTTCCGCAAGCTTGTCGCCAAAGTCAGGGACAAGGACCTGGTGCTCCACACGGAGATCCTCACCGGGCACCCGGCGGACCAGATCGTGCGGTACGCGCACGACAGGAAATGCGACGTGGTGATCCTCGGGCACCGCGGGAAGTCGGTGGTCGAGAGCTGGCTCCTGGGCTCCGTGCCGAAGCGGGTCTCCTCCTACGCGCCGTGCCATGTCATCATCGTGAAGTAGTCGTCGGTCCGGACACGCTCCGGCGATCCGGCATCTTCGATTCGACAGAGAAGGAGCGTGATGGATGCAAATCGTCTTGTATATCGCCTTGTTCGGCGCCCTTGGGTGCCTCTCCCGGTACTATGTTTCCGGGTGGGTCTACGATCTCCTGGGGAGGACGATGCCGTACGGGACCTTCGCGGTCAACATCCTCGGGGCGTTCCTCATCGGGCTCATCATGGAGTTTTCCTTGCGCAGCTCCCTCGTTTCCCAGGAGCTCCGGATCGGGCTGACCATCGGTTTCCTCGGGGGGCTCACCACGTTTTCCACCTTCAGCTACGAGACGTTCCGCCTGCTGGAGAGCGGCCAGCTCCTGCAGGCGCTTGCGAATGCGCTCGTGAGCGTGTCCGCCTGCCTGGCCTTCACGTTCGCCGGGATCGTCGCCGCGCGCCACCTGTAGAGGAGGAAAAGATGTCCAAGCTCGTCGGTAGAAACGTGCTGATGCGGATCTTCATCGGGGAAGGGGACCGGTTCGGACACCGCCTCCTGCACGAGGCGCTCGTGGAACTCTTCAAGAAGGAGGGGTTCGCAGGAGCCACGGTGCTTCGCGGGATGTCGGGTTTCGGGGCCCACAGCGTGTACCACACGGACACGCTGCTGCGCCTTTCGAGGGATCTGCCCGTCATCGTGGAGGTCGTGGACACCAAGGAGCGGATCGACCGGGTGATGCCGAAGATCGACGAGATGATGTGCGGAGGGATGATCACCCTCGAGAAGATCACGGTGGTGCGGTACAGCCACAAACACGAGACGTAGGCGCTTCCCGGTCCCCCTCCCTGGACCCGGGAGGGGCCTGAGGGGCCTTGAGCGGATCCGGGATGCGTGGTATGTTTCAGAGAGAGGCGATGGAGTTCGCCGAAAACCGCCAGTCTTTCCGACGGCTGATGACTCCTGCGATTCCCATGCGTTCGCCGGAGTTTTTTCATGTCCGATTCCCCATGCCTTCCGGCCTGCAGTTACCGGCGCATGGCGCGGTGCGGGCCGGGTTTCCCCCCGCATTACGTGTGCGGCTGTTCCGGCGGGATCCCGATCGGCACGGTGGGGGAAGAGTCATCCCTCCTCGCGGAAACGTGCGGGCCGTGCGACATTCCCCCCGAACTGTCCCCCGTACGCCGCCGGTGCCTTTTCCTGGTTCCCGTGCGCCTCTGGGAGGGGGGATCTCTCCATACGGGTTTCTCCTGCCGTTGGTTCTACGCGCTGAAACCGGAATCGCTTCCGGGAGAGGTGTGGCAGGTTTGCCTCGGCTGCCCCCACTGGTTTCCCCGTCCGGAGAACGAGGCCGACATCCCGGGAATGGACGCCTGGATCTTCAGGGTCCTCCAGGCGTACCGGGAGCCGGAGCCTGTCACCGTGTCCTCGTGGAAGACCCGCCCCGTCGACGTCCCATCGACATGGGCGGAGTCGGCGATGGAGCGCATCGGGAGGTGGATGGAGGTCCTGTTTCCGGACGGAGGAGTGACACGACGTTTCCGAAAGGGGCATGACACGCGATGATCACGGACGATGCGAAGGGTTGGGTGGCCGACGCCGTCGACCGTGTCGGTGTGCTCTGCCGCCGTTTCCGGGTCGAATCCCTCGCGCCGCAGCTTGCAGCCTGCGAGGAGTTGCTGCTTGACGGAGGGGTGGTGGACGTTGCCGTGCTGGGACAGTTCAAGGCGGGGAAGAGCTCGTTCCTCAACGGTCTGATCGGCGGCGCCGTCGTCCCGGTGGATGTCCTGCCGTCCACGGCCGTGGTCACCCGGATCGGGCGCGGACCCAGGGAGCGGGTCCTGGTCCACGGCCTTGCGGGCGATACGTTCGAGATTCCCCTGGCCCGGCTTGCCGAGTTCGTTACGGAGCGGGGGAACCCCTCGAACGAAAAGCGGGTGTCGGTGGTCGACGTGGAGCTGCCCGCCCTCGCCGCGTACGAGGGGATCCGGTTCGTCGATACGCCGGGCCTGGGCAGCGCCTTCGCCCATAACACGAAGGTATCGAAGGATTGGATGCCCCGCGTGGGGGCCGCCCTCGTCGCGGTCAGCGTCAACCATCCCCTTTCCGAAGACGACCTTCTGCTCCTTTCCGACGTGTCCTCGCAGACTCCCGAGGCGGCCATCCTGTTGACGAAGGCGGACCTGGTGTCCGGGGAGGAACTCGCCTCGGTGATCGATTTCACCCGGAGCCAGGCGACGTCCCGGACGGGGAAGGAGTGGAGGATTCTCCCCGTGTCCAACCGTCCCGGCTTCGAGGGGACGCGTGCGGAGGTGGAAGAATTCCTGCGGGAACGGATCTCGGGACGGCGCAAGGAGGCATACGAGGCGATCGCGCGCCACAAGGTCCTGGGGCTCGTTGCATCGTGCCGGGAGTACCTCCTCCTGGCGCAGCGGGCGGCGGCCGCGGCCGGAGCGGCCCGGGAGGAACTCCTCGCGGCGCTGGCGAGGGAGCGCGGCGACATCGGGCCGGTTCTGGGGGAGATCCGTTTCTATTGCCGCAACCTGAAGGCGGAGGTCCGCACGGCGGCGGACGAGCGGTTCCACGCATATCACCGCGAGGTGGCCGCGCGGCTCACCGGCGATCTCCTTCGGGCGATGCCGGAGTGGAAGGGGAACCTCGCCCGGGTTACGCGCGCGTTCGAGGCGTGGCTTGCCGACGGGATGATGGAGGAGATGGGGGCCGTATCGCTGCACGGGGAGGCGCACCTGGCGGGGTTTCTCTTCAAGGCGCGGGCCAGCGTCTCCCGTTCCGTCCGGGCGTTCCAGGACCGGCTGGCCAAGGAGATCGAGCGCGCCTTCGGGATCCGATTCGCCGGGGCGAGCTTCGATGCGCAGGTAGAGGAGCCGTCCCACCCCGACGTCCGGCTCTCCCCCACCTTCGACACCCACTTCGAACTCCTCTGGTTCCTCATTCCCATGCCCGTCTTCCGTCCTCTCGTGCGACGCCATTTCCTGCGTCGGATCCCGTGGGAGGTGGAGAAGAACCTCTCCCGTGTGGCGGCCCAGTGGGCCGACGCCATGGGCGGAGTCATCGACGGGCTCGCCCGGGACGCTTCGGAGTTCCTCGAAAAGGAACTCGCCACGATCGAAGGGCTGGTAGGCGCCCCCGGCGCGTCCGCCTCCGGCGTCGAGGAGATCCGCGCCGCCCTGGCGGAGCTGGCGTCGCTCTCCCCGGGAAGCCACGCGGAGGACGCGTGACATGCGCAGGCCGGCCCGCCCCGGGACGTCTTGACACCGCGCACGGCGGGGAGTTAGATGCACCCAGAGCGCGGGGCGGGCCCGGAGTCCGGGTGACCGACGGTAGCGATTCGGCGGATTCGCGACCCGACCATGAAATGCCGCCTGGTTCTGCAATCCCCGGTACGGGAGGAGGTTCCCATGCGTTCCGACGTCATCAAGAAAGGGTTCGAGCGGGCTCCCCATCGCAGCCTGTTGAAGGCCTCCGGCGTCACCGACGCCGATATGGGAAAACCGTTCGTCGCCGTGTGCAACTCCTTCGTCGAGATCGTCCCGGGCCACGTCCACCTGAACCGCGTCGGTGAGTACGTGAAGAAGTGCATCCGGGAGGCCGGCGGCGTCCCGTTCGAGTTCAACACCATCGGGGTGGACGACGGGATCGCGATGGGGCATCGCGGGATGCTCTACTCCCTCCCGTCGCGGGAGATCATCGCCGACAGCGTGGAGACGATGGTCCAGGCCCACTGCTTCGACGGGATGATCTGCATTCCCAATTGCGACAAGATCGTCCCCGGCATGCTCATGGCGGCGATGCGTTGCAACATTCCCACGATCTTCGTCTCCGGCGGGCCGATGGCGGCGGGGAAGACGAAGGACGGCAGGACGGTCGACCTGATCACCGTTTTCGAGGGGGTGGCGGCGCACAAGCTCGGGAATCTCTCCGACGCGGGGCTCAAGGAACTGGAGGACCGCGGGTGCCCCACCTGCGGCTCCTGCTCCGGCATGTTCACGGCGAACTCGATGAATTGCCTGTGCGAGGCGCTGGGAATGTCGCTTCCGGGCAGCGGCTCGGTGCTCGCGGTGGACCCGAAGCGCAACGACCTGTACCGGGCCGCATCCTTCCAGCTGATGGAATTGATCCGCAAGGACATCAAGCCCAGGGACATCGTGACGCGGGACGCCTTCGACAACGCCCTGACGCTCGACATGGCGATGGGCGGGTCCACGAACACGATCCTCCACACCCTGGCGGTGGCCCACGAGGCCGGGGTGCCGTACGACCTGGCGCGGATCGACGGCATCTCGCGGAGGACGCCGACGCTGTGCAAGGTCTCGCCCTCGTCGCAGTACCACCTGGAGGACGTCGACCGGGCGGGCGGGATCTCCGCGATCCTCGCCGGGCTGTTCCAGGCGCCGGGGCTCATGAAGCGGGGCTGCGTAACCGTGACGGGGAAGACCCTGGAGGAGAACGTGGCGGGGGCGGGCACGAAGGATCCGGCGGTCATCCGCACGTTGGACGATCCGTACAGCAGGGAGGGGGGCCTCGCGGTCCTCTACGGGAACCTCGCCCCGGAAGGGGCGGTGGTCAAGGCGGCGGGGGTCGACCCGAGGATGCTCGTGTTCGAGGGCCCCGCGGTGATCTTCGAATCCCAGGAGGAGGCGTGCGAGGGGATCCTCGGCGGGAAAGTGAAGGCGGGCGATTTCGTCGTGATCCGGTACGAGGGGCCCAGGGGGGGGCCGGGGATGCAGGAGATGCTGGCGCCGACCTCGTACATCATGGGAGAGGGGCTCGGGGACAAGGTGGCGATGGTCACCGACGGCCGCTTTTCCGGAGGGACGCGCGGCGCCACCGTCGGCCACGTGTCTCCCGAAGCGGCGGCCGGGGGACCGATCGCGCTCGTGCGGCCGGGGGACCGGATCGCGCTGGACATCCCGGCGCGCAAGCTGGACCTTCTCGTCCCCGAGGCGGAACTTGCCGAACGGCGCGCGAAGTGGCAGCGCCCTCCCAAGGGGAAACCCACCGGCTGTCTGGGGAAATACGCCGCGCTGGCAACGAGCGCCAGCACGGGCGCCGTCCTCAAGTGGGACTGACGACCCCTCCCGCAGGCGAAGCGGTCCGCCCCGGTCCGGACACGACGCGGGAGCGGCAAAAGGCCACGAAGGGCCGGGACGGTTCGCGAAGGCCGCGGGTCCCGGGTGCCCGGCGGGCGTAGGGCGGGCATTGTAACGCTGCGTATCTCCGGTGGTTTCCCCGCCGATGGAATTTCTTCCGTTATGGTAAAATAACCCATTTCCACCAGGGCGGAAGCCGGCCGGTGTTCCGCCGGAGCCGCATCCCCGAAGGAGCCTTCGCGACCCCATGGACCTGTTCCACAAACCGGCACAACCGCGGACCGTGCAGGACGAGATGCGCCAGAGCTACCTCGATTACGCGATGAGCGTGATCGTGGGGCGGGCGCTCCCCGACGTCCGCGACGGCCTCAAGCCCGTCCAGCGGCGCATCCTCTTCGCGATGCACGAGCTGGGGAACGAGTACGGCAAGCCGTACAAGAAGTCCGCGCGCATCGTCGGGGACGTCATCGGGAAATACCACCCCCACGGCGACAACGCGGTCTACGACGCCCTCGTGCGGATGGTGCAGGAGTTCTCGCTGCGGTACCCCCTGATCGACGGGCAGGGGAACTTCGGCTCAGTGGACGGGGACTCGGCGGCCGCGATGCGCTACACCGAGGTCCGGATGGCGAAGGTCACCGGCGAGCTGCTGTCGGACCTCGACAAGGAAACCGTGGAGACCGTCCCCAACTACGACGGGTCGCTCCAGGAGCCGCGCGTCCTGCCGTCCCGCATCCCCAACCTGCTGGTCAACGGAAGCGCCGGGATCGCGGTCGGGATGGCGACCTCGATCCCCCCGCACAACCTGGGCGAGGTGATCGGCGCGCTGCTCGCCCTGATCGGGAATCCCGACATCGGCATCGAGGAGCTGATGGGGCACATCCCCGCGCCGGATTTCCCCACCGGCGGCATCCTCTACGGCCTGGAGGGCGTGCGCGACGCCTACAGGACGGGCCGCGGCGGCGTGCAGATCCGCGCCCGCGCGTTCATCGAGAAGGCGAAGAAGGGCGACCGGGAGTCGATCGTCATCACCGAGATCCCGTATCAGGTGAACAAATCGCGTCTCATCGAACGGATCGCGGAGCTGGTGCGCGAAAAGCAGATCGAGGAGATCTCGGACATCCGCGACGAGTCCGACCGCGACGGCATGCGCGTGGTCGTGGAGCTGAAGAAGGACGCCGTGGCCGAGGTCGTCCTGAACAACCTCTACAAGCAGACCCAGATGCAGGTCTCCTTCGGGGTGCAGCTTCTGGCCATCGCCCAGAACCGCCCGCGGACGATGAACCTGAAGGAGCTCCTCGAGGAGTTCCTCGCCTTCCGGAAGGAGATCGTCACCCGGCGGACCCTGTTCCTCCTCCGCAAGGCGGAGAGCCGGGAGCACATTCTCCTGGGGCTGAAGGTCGCCCTGGACCACCTGGACGCGGTCATCAGGCTCATCCGCGCTTCGAAGGACCCGAAAGAGGCCAGGGAAGGCCTCACGTCGAAATTTCGCCTCTCGGAGCTCCAGGCGCAGGCGATCCTCGACATGCGGCTGCAGCGCCTGACCGGTCTGGAGCGCGAGAAGATCCTGCAGGAGCTGAAAGAGGTGCGCGAGGAGATCGCCCGCCTTTCGAAGATCCTGTCCGAGGAGTCGGAGCTGCTCCGGGTCATCGGCGAGGAGTTCCGCGAGATCCGGGACGCCTACGGCGACGCGCGCCGCTCGGAGATCCAGCGCGAGACGAAGGACCTGCGGCTGGAGGACCTGATCGTGGACGAGGAGATGGTGGTCACCGTCTCCCACACGGGGTACATCAAGCGGAACCCGATCAGCCTCTACCGGACGCAGCGGCGGGGAGGACGCGGGAAGGTCGGCATGGGGACCAAGGAGGAGGATTTCGTGTCGATGCTGTTCATCGCGTCGATGCACTCCTACGTCATGTTCTTCTCGGACCAGGGGAAGGTGTACTGGCTCAAGGTCCACGAATTGCCGGAAGCGGGGCGCGCTTCGAAGGGGCGCGCCATCGTGAACCTCCTCTCCCTCTCCCCGGGCGAGAGCATCGCGTCGATCCTCCCCGTGCGGGAGTTCTCCGAGGGGAAGTTCGTGATGACGGCGACTTCGCTGGGAGTCATCAAGAAGACGGACCTCATGGAATACTCCCGGCCCCGGCAGGGCGGGATCATCGCGATGGGGTTGAACGAGGGAGACCGCCTGATCGCCACCGCCATCACGACGGGGCAGGAAGAGGTGTTCCTCTCCACCCGCCAGGGGATGTCCATCCGCTTCCACGAGGAGGACGTCCGCTCGATGGGCCGCGCCGCAACGGGGGTGCGGGGGATCGACCTCGAGGAAGGAGACGTGGTCGTCGGCATGGACATCCTCCGGCCGCAGGGGACCATGCTCTCCGTCACCGAGAACGGATACGGCAAGCGAACCGCGGTGGAGGAGTACCGGAACCAGACGCGCGGCGGCAAGGGCGTGATCACCCTCAAGGTGACGGAGAAGACCGGGGCGGTGGTCGGCGTGTGCCAGGTGTCCGAGGCGGACGAGGCGATGCTGGTCACCGAGGGCGGGAAGATCATCCGGCTGGCGGTGGGGGAGATCCGGGTGATCGGCCGGAACACCCAGGGGGTGCGACTCATCGGCCTGTCGGAGAACGAGCGGGTCGCGTCGCTCGCGCGGCTGGCGGAGAAGGAAGAGTGAGACGTGGGGTGGCGCGGAGCCGCGAAGGCGCGTAAAGGGTTGCTCCTGGCGGCGCTGCTCCTTTCGGCGGCCGCGTGCGCCGACCCGGCGCGGGAACGTTTCGAGGGAGCGGAAAAGGAGCTCCTCGCGCAAAAGATGGAGACGGCGCTCGCGGGGTTCCGTTCGGTCGCGCGGGAGCACCCCCAGTCGCGGTACGCCCCCGCCGCCCTCCTGCGGCAGGGAGACCTCTACGGCGCGTTCTACCGGAACTTCCCCGCGGCGCTCGAGGCTTACGACTCCCTCGTCTTCAACTATCCGAAGGCGCCCGAGGTCCCGCGGGCGCTGCTTCGGACCGCGGAGATCCACCTGCTGCAATCCATGGACGCCCCGTCCGCGGCAAGGGACCTGGAAAAGGTGCGCAGGGAGTTCCCCCGCTTCGAGGGGACGGACGAGGTGCTCTTCCTCTTGGCGCGCGCGTACGGCGCCTCCCGGGACGGGGACCGCCAGGCGGCGGCGCTGTCGGAGCTGATGGAGCGGTTCCCCGAGTCGAACCGGGCGGCGGAAGGGCGCTGGATGCTGGCGTACGTTTTCCTGGGACAGCGTCGGTACGCCGATGCGGACCGGGAGTTCCGCAAGCTCCTGTACCTTTCGGCCGACCGCGGGTCGACGGCGCGGGCGCGCTGGGGGATGGCGCAGTGCCTCGAAGGGATGGAGGACCTGCCGGGCGCGATCGTGCAGTACGAGGCGCTGCGGGGGGAGTGGGAAGACCCGCAGTACGTGGAGCGGAAGATCGAGCGGCTCAGGAGCCGGCTGGGGGAGCGGTGAAGGGAGCGGACGCAAAGGGGAACGGCCCGGGGAAGGAAACCGTCGCGGTCGTTGGGGCGGGGTCGTGGGGAACCGCCTTCGCGGCCATGCTCGCCGGGCGGTACGCCTCGGTCTCCCTGTGGGCGTACGAAACGGAGGTCTGCGCCGACATCCGCAACCGCAGGGAGAACCGGCAGTTTCTCCCGGGGATCCCTCTGCCCGGGTCGGTCCGCCCCACGAACGACCTGGAAGAGGCGGTATCGGGGAGGACCGTGGTGGCCTTCGCGGTCCCGTCCCACCACCTTCGGGACGTGGCGGGCCGCGCCGCGGCGCACCTTGCTCCTGGAGCCAGCCTCGTATCCCTGGCAAAAGGCGTGGAGAACGGCACCCTCCGGCGGATGACGGAGCTCCTGGCGGAGGCTTCGCCGCCGCACGCTTCCCGGGTGGCGGCGCTCTCCGGCCCCACCTTCGCGCGCGAGGTGGCGCAGGGCAAACCCACGGGGGCCACGGTGGCGTCGAAGGACATCGCCGTCGCGCGGCGGCTGCAGCACGCCCTGGCCGGTTCCCGGTTCCGCGTCTATGCGGAGGACGACGTCGTGGGGATCGAGATCGGGGGGGCGCTGAAGAACGTGATGGCCATCGCCGCGGGGATGGCCGACGGGCTGGAGTTCGGCCACAACGGCCGGGCCCTCATCATCTCCCGGGGGCTTGCGGAAATCACACGGGTCGGCGTTCACCTCGGGGCGCAGGCGCAGACCTTCGCGGGACTGTCGGGGATCGGCGACCTGGTTCTCACCTGCACGGGCGACCTTTCCCGCAACCGCACCGTGGGCGTCCGCGTGGGCAGGGGCGAATCGATGAAGGAGGTTCTCTCCGGGATGACGATGGTGGCCGAGGGGGTGAGGACTTCGCGCTCGGCGGTGGAGCTGTCCCGCCGCACCGGCGTGCCGATGCCGATCTCCGAGCAGGTGTACAGCATCCTCCACGAGGGGAAGGAGGTCCGGGAGGCGGTCACCGAGCTGTTTTCCCGGGCGCTCAAGAGGGAGAAGGAGTAGGGAGTCCATGGAGAAGGCGCAGGCCGTCCTCAAGGCGGAGATACGGAGGCTCCTTGCGGATCGCAAGGCGATCCTCCTGGCGCACAACTACCAGCGGGACGAGGTCCAGGAGATCGCGGACCTCACCGGCGACTCGCTGGGGCTCTCGCGGGAGGCGGCGAAGACCTCCGCGGAGGTGATCGTCTTCTGCGGCGTCCGCTTCATGGCGGAGAGCGCGGCGATCCTGTCGCCGGGAAAGACCGTGCTGCTGCCCCGGGAGGACGCCGGGTGCCCGATGGCGGACATGATCACGGAGCGGGATCTTGCGGAGTACAGGAGCGCGCACCCCGGCGCTGTGGTGGTGACGTACGTCAACTCCTCCGCCGAGGTGAAGGCCCTCTCCGACATCTGCTGCACCTCGGGGAACGCGGTCAACGTCGTCCGGTCGATCCCGCCGGGGAGGGAGATCTTCATGGTGCCCGACCGGAACCTCGCCCACTACGTGGCGAAGGTCTCGGGGCGCGCCATGACGTGGTGGGACGGCTACTGCCCGACCCACGAACGGCTCACCGGGGAGGCGGTGAAGAAGGCGAGGGAGGCCCACCCGGGCGCGCCGCTGATCGTCCACCCGGAATGCCCTCCGGAGGTCGTCGGGATGGCGGACGCGGTCCTGTCCACGGCGGGGATGCAGGCCTACTGCCGCCGGTCGGCCGCAAGGGAATTCATCGTGGGGACGGAGATGGGGATCCTTTACCGGCTGCGGAAGGAGAACCCCGGGAAACGGTTCCACATCGCGTCGCGGGCGCTCATCTGCCCGAACATGAAGCTCACCACGCTGGAAGACGTCCGGGATTCCCTCGCGGACCTTTCCCCCGCGATCACCGTGCCCGAAGGAGTGCGGGCCCGGGCGAAGGCGGCCCTCGACGCGATGCTCGCCGTTCCCCGCGACGCCGCGTAAGACGTCCCGGAGCCCGCGGGCGGACGAACGAAACCGGATGTCCTTCCCACTCTCAAGCCTCTCCTTCGAGCACGTCGCCCTGGCGCTCGCGAAGCGGGTGCCTCCCCCTTGCGTACAGTGGATGCGCGTCCCCCCGGGGGCCCGGGCGTTCCTCACGTCGAGGCTGTTTCCGCGCCTCTCCCGCCCCATCCTGTACCTTTGCCCCGACGAGAAGGAGGCGGAGGAGGCGGCGCGCGAACTCACCGCGTACCTGGGGGCGGAGGCGGTCTTCCCGTTCCCTTCCGTCGAGGCGGGGCCGTACGAGCCGATCTCTCCCTACCTCCCCGCGGTCCACGACAGGATGCGGGCGCTTCACCGGCTCCTTTCCGGCCCCCCCTCCGTGGTGGTGGCGCCTGTGGCCGCCGCGCTCGTGAAGACCCTCCCGCCGGAGGTCTTTCTCGAAGCGGCCGCGGCCGTGTCGCCGGGGGACCGGATCGACGTGACCGCGTTCTCCGGGCGGCTCGTCGCCCTCGGGTACGCGCGCCTTCCCGCGGTGGCCGACCCGGGGGACTTCGCCGTGCGAGGCGGGATCGTCGACGTGTACAGCCCCGCGCACCCCCTGCCCGCACGGCTTCTCCTGGACGACGACATGGTCGAGTCGGTGCGGTGGTTCCACCCGCAGACGCAGCGGACGATCCCGGCGGGGGCGTTGCCGGACGGCGAGCCCGGGGCCGCGGAACGGCTGCGGATCCTGCCGTGCTCCCAGGTGATCGTTCGCAAGGAGTACGTCGACGCCGCGTGCGCGGGCCGCGACCGGGGTGCCGGCGGCGCCGAAAGCCCGGGGCGGGCTCCCGCGCCGTTTCCTTGGGAAGAGGCCCTGCGGCAGGGGATCCGCTTCCACGGGGTGGAAGCCCTCCTGCCGCGTCTCTACGGGCACGCCGCGACGATCCTGTCCTATCTCCCCGAAGACGCCCTCGTGGTGACCGTGGACTCCGTCGCGTGTCTTGCCGCCGCGCGCAACCTCTTCGCCGAAGCCGAGGAGAACCGGACGCTCGCGGGGGAGGAGGCGGGATACCCGGGTCCCGCGGAGATCGTCGCCCCGGAAGAGGAACTGATCGCCGCGCTCTCCGGGGCGCCCATGCTTGCCTTCGACGGCATCGAGGTCCCGCCGCCGGGGCGCGCCGAAGTCCTGCGCGGCGACGCCTCGGCGGACGGGAACGAGGACATCCGGCGCAGTACGGCGACCGCGTCTTCGGAGGGGCTCCTCTACCCGCTGGCGACGGAGGCGAGGGAATGGTGGAAGCGCGGGGAGACGTTCGTCGTCACCACCCTTTCCCCCTCCCAGGTGGACCGGATGGAGGACCTTCTTTCGCGGTACGCCCTCCCGCTGGCCCGGGTGGATACGATCCGGAATGCCCTGTCGCGGGGGCGAGGCGTGTTCCTGTGCGGTTCGGAGGTGACCCGGGGGTTCCGCATCCCGGAGCTTTCGGCGGCGGTGGTCACCGAGAGCGAGATCTTCGGGGAGAAGACCCGTGCGCGCCGCCCGCGGAAGGGAGCGATCGCCGTCCCCGAAGAGTTCTCCCTCACCGAACTGCGGGTGAACGATCCGGCGGTCCACGTGGACCACGGCATCGGCATCTACCGGGGGCTATTGCGCCGCAAGGCCGCGGGCACGGAGGGCGACTTCCTCGTCCTCGAATACGCGGGGGGGGACCGGCTCTTCGTCCCCGTGGAGAAGATGTCCCGCGTGCAGCGGTACGTTGCGGAGGGGGAGGGGCGCGCTCCGCTCTCCCGCCTCGGAGGGACGGCGTGGCAGCGCGCGAAACGGAAAGTCCGGGACGAGCTCCTGGCCGTCGCGCAGGACCTGATCGACCTGCAGGCGAGGCGGCAGCTCGCCGAGAAGCCCCCCCTGTCCCCTCCGGACGCGGTCTTCCGCGAGTTCGAGGCGGCGTTCCCCCACGAGGAGACGCCCGACCAGGAACAGGTGATCCGCGAGGTGCTCGCAGACCTGGCCTCGCCGCGCCCCATGGACCGGCTGGTGTGCGGCGACGTGGGGTACGGCAAGACGGAGGTCGCCCTGCGCGCGGCCTTCAAGGCGGTGATGGATGGGAGGCAGGTCGCGGTTCTCGTCCCCACCACGGTGCTCGCGGAGCAGCATTACCAGACCTTCTCCCGGCGTCTTGCCGGCTACCCGGTCCGGGTGGCAAACCTTTCCCGTTTCCGGACGCGGAAGGAGCAGGCGGTTGCGCTTTCCGGGCTGTCCAGGGGGGCGGTGGACATCGTCATCGGGACGCACCGGCTGCTGCAGAAGGACGTGAAGTTCGAAAACCTGGGGCTGGTGGTCATCGACGAGGAGCAGCGGTTCGGCGTGACCCACAAGGAGAGGCTGAAGAAAATGCGCGCCATGGTGGACGTGTTGACCCTGTCGGCCACCCCGATCCCCCGCACGCTCCACATGGCGTTCTCGGGCCTGCGGGACGTGAGCCTCATCGCCACGCCTCCCGAGGACCGGCTGTCGATCCGCACCTTCGTCCTTCCCTTCTCGGGGGAGACGATCCGCGAGGCGGTGGAGAGGGAGATCCGGCGCGGCGGCCAGGTTTTCTTCGTCCACAATCGCGTCCAGAGCCTCCCGGCGATGGAGCGGTACCTGAGGGAGCTGCTCCCCGGCGCGCGGATCGCCGTGGGCCACGGGCAGATGGAGGAGGAGACCCTCTCCCTGGCGATGGACGATTTCGCGGCCCGGCGCGCCGACATCCTGCTCTGCTCCGCCATCATCGAGGCGGGTCTGGATCTCCCCAACGCGAACACGATCCTCGTGAACCACGCGCACCGGTTCGGCCTCGCCCAGCTGTACCAGCTCCGGGGACGCGTCGGGAGGGACCGGCACCGCGCCTACGCCTATTTCCTCGTCCCGAAGGACGTAAGCCTCACGACGGACGCCACGAAGCGGCTGGCCGTGCTCGAGGAACTCACGGAGCTGGGATCGGGTTTCAAGATCGCATCCCACGACCTGGAGATCCGCGGGGCGGGGAACCTGCTGGGAAAGGACCAGTCCGGCCAGATCCACCAGGTGGGATACGAGCTGTACACGCAGCTGCTCGCCGAGACGGTGGCGGAGATCTCGGGGAAGGAGGCCTCGCAGGAAGAGGAGCCGGAGCTCGAGCTGCGGATCCCTGCGTTCCTGCCCGATGACTACATCCCGGAGGCGGGGGCGCGGCTTGAGTTTTACCGGAAGCTCTCCCTGACGAGAACGGCGGATGACGCCGACGAGATCGAGCTGGCGTTGCTGGACCGGTTCGGGCGGCTTCCCCGCCCCGCGCGATTCCTTTGCGATCTCGCCAGGCTGCGGGCCGCGATGCGGGCCGCGGGGGTGGCGGAGCTCAAGCGGGGGGACAGGTCCCTCTTCCTCACCCTCTCCGCCCACAGTCCGTTCGACCGGAGCCGGCTCGTGTCCTGGGTGACCCGCGAGCGGAAGACGTTTTCCTTCGCGCGGGGCGAGGTCCTGGCCATGCGGCTTCCCGGCGAGGGGCCCGAGGAGGTTCTCGCGACGGCCAAAAACCTGTTGAACCGCCTCGGTGCGGGGAATAGCATATAATGTTTACGGATCGAACCCCTTCGACGACCCTGCGTCAAGGAGAACTTTGGCATGCGTAAGGTATGGT
This sequence comes from Deltaproteobacteria bacterium, assembly GCA_021815305.1. Classification (GTDB taxonomy): domain Bacteria; phylum Desulfobacterota; class Deferrimicrobia; order Deferrimicrobiales; family Deferrimicrobiaceae; genus JAKAHC01. The sequence goes on from JAKAHC010000007.1 coordinate 24,400, forward strand.
TTTTCCTGATGATCTATTCGTTCGTCGCCGCTGCGTGCGGCGGAACCCCGCCGCAGGGGATCCAGGGGCGGACCTTGGCCGTCGTCGACGGGGAGCCGATCACGGAGGCGGCGCTTCTGAAGGAAGTGGAGAGCCTGCCCCCCTATGTGCGGCCGATGCTCGAGACGCCGGCGGGGAGGTTCCAGTTCCTGGAGAGCGTGATCACCCGCGACCTGCTGCTGCGCGAAGCGCTGCGCCGCGGAGTCGAACTCCGCCCCGAGGTGGCCGATCGGATCGCGATGGCGCGCAAATCCATCATCCTCGAGGCGCTGCTGCGCGAAACTGCGGAAAAGGCGGCCGGGCTGTCCGACAATGCGCTGCGCGAACAGTACGATGCCGACCCCGGGCGGTACCGGGTGGGGGAGCGCGTCAAGGTGAGCCACATGCTCTTCCACGACAAGTCGCGGGCGGAGGAGATGCTTCGGCGCGCGCGCGAGGGCGAGCCGTTCGAGGAACTGATGAAGGAAACGGGCTCGCACGACGGCGAGGTCGCCGCGGATCTCGGGTACATCGAGCGTGGGAACTTCGTGAAGGAATTCGAGGCGGCGGCCTTCGCCGCGGCCCCCGGCTCCGTGGTGGGGCCCGTGAAGACGACCTACGGCTACCATGTGATCAAGGTGTACGAGAAAAAACCCGCGGGGATCCGGACCTTCGAGGAGGTGAAGCCGCAGCTCCTCGCGGAGCATCGGGAGCAGGCGCAGAGAGAGGCCTTCGAAACGCTGATCGCCGACCTGCGGAAACGGTCGAGCGTGCAGGTCCTGGTGAAGCCGGAAGTGGGAGCGGCGCAGCGGAACGACCGGGCGGCCGCCCCTGCGCCGTCCGCCTCGAAGGACGGAGCGGAGCCCTCTCCCGCCCCGCCTCCGCAGCAGGGGAAATAACCTGCGGAACGACAGGCCGCGGAAGTTCGCGGCGGGTGCGGCGCTGATGGCGGCGCTGACGGCGCTGCTTTGGGCGTGCTCCCGCGAACCGTCGAAGGGTACCGACGCCGGGATCGTGGTGGCCGAGGTGGACGGCGTCCCCATCGTTCTTCGGGACGTGAAGAACGAGGTCCTCTCCCTGCGCGGCTATGCCCCGTCGCTCGACACCCACGGTCCCGTCCGCTCCGAGGTGTCCGAGGCGATCCGCCTCCTCGTCGAGCGCGCCATCGTCCTGAAGGAGGGGGAGCGCAGGGGCGTTGCGCTTTCGCCTTCGGATCTCGAGGCGGAGGTCAACCGGTTCCGCGCCGATTTCCCCCCGGGCGGGCTGGAGAAGGCGCTCCTCCAGGCGGGGATGGACATGGAAACCTGGAAGGGGCAGCTGCGGCGCTCCCTCCTGTACCGGAAATCCGCCGAAGCCATCGCCGCGTCGGTCGTCGATGCGACCCCGGACGAGGTGGAAGAGGCGTTCCGGAAGGAGGGGAAAACCGGCGCCCGTCCCGAGCGGATCCGCGTCCGGCAATATCTCTACGATTCGGTGGAGCGCGCGGCGGCGGCCCGGGAACGGCTCCGCGACGGGGGGTCCCCGGGTGGCGGGGGAGAAGCGTCGTCCGAGGGGATCGACCTGGGAGTCTTCAGCCGCGAGGAGCTCCCCCCGGAACTCCCCGGGGAGTTGTTCGATCTCCCCGAAGGGGGTGTGAGCGGACCGGTGTCCCGGGAAGGGGCGGCGAGCCTCTTCCAGGTGACGCGGAAGGAGTCGGCGCACGCCCCGACGGTGCGGACCGAGGGGGCGCGGATCCGGGCGTCGATCGTGTCCGCCCGCAGGGAGGCGGCGTTCCGCGGGTGGCTGACCCGGGCGGCGGCGAAGTCGAAGGTGAGGGTGAACGCGCAACTTCTCGGGAAACTGGTCGAAGGGAACCCATGAGAGCTTCCGGGAAACGTGCTGCGGCGATCGGCCTGTCGCTGCTCCTCTGCTCGTCGCCGGCGTATCCGCGCGTGATCGACGGGGTCGTGGCGGTGGTGAACGAGGAGCCCGTGACCTTCTCCGAGGTGCGCGAGGCGGTTGCGCAGGGGATGGGGGTTCCCGTGGGAGACGCGGATGCCCTGCTGCGGGAGGAGCACGACTCCCGCACGGTGTTGCGGTGGATCGAGGATCTGGTCGAGTCGGTCCTCGTGAGGAAAGAGCTGGAAAAGGAGGGGCAGGCGATCACGAAGGCGGAGATCGACCGCGCCGTGGAATCCGTCCGGACGGCGAACAAGCTGGACGAGAAGCAGTTCGCCGACCTCCTCGCCAAGGACGGAACCACCCTCGCCGCCTACCGCAGGCGCCTCCAGTGGCAGATGGAGCGCGGGGCGATCGTCCGGGCGAGAAAGTACAAGGAAGTGACCGTGACGGACGTGGAGCTGCGGGAGTATTACCGGAAGAACATGGAGAGGTTCCTCAAGGGCGGGCAGGTCCGGCTGGAGACGCTGTTCTTCCCCATACCCGCCGACGCCGCGGGGGAACAGGCCGCGAAGATCCGTAATGCGGCGCAGCAGGCCTCCGAGGCGGTGCGTTCCGGCCGGACCTTCGATGAGGCGTACGGGATCGCGCGAGCGACGGTCCCGGACGCGAAGCTTCTTGGCGGCGACTTTGTCCCCGAGAGCGACCTGCTTCCCGAAGTGCAGCGGGAAATCCGCCGGCTTCGCACGGGAGAGACGTCCGCGGCCTTCTTCGCCGAGTCGGGGGCCTACATCGTCCGCGTCGATGCGCGGCGCGGCGGGACGCCCGAAGAGTTCTCGAAAGTCAGGGAAAGCCTCGGCGAAGAGCTCACCGACCGCAGGAGCGAGAAGGCGTACGCGGACATCCTCTCCGACCTGAAAAAGTCGGCTTCCATCGACGTCCGGCTCTAACCCCTGTCCGAAGGCCTCCCTCCATGCTGCCAAGGATCGCGATCACGATGGGGGACCCCGCGGGGATCGGTCCGGAGATCGCGATCCTTGTTCACGCAGGGGAGGAGATCTTCTCCTGGTGCCGCCCGGTGGTGTACGGGGACCCGGAGATCCTGAAACGCGCCGCGCGGGTGGTTGGTTCCTCCTCGGCCGTCGTGGAGGAGGAGGACGCGGGTCCGGGCCGGATCGCGGTTTCGGCCTGTTCCCGCCTGGACCCCGCCGGGATTCCTTTCGGTCGCCCCACGCCCGCGGGCTCCGCCGCGATGGCCGGGTATATCCGCGCCGCCGCGCGGGACGTTCTCTCCGGGAAGGCCGCGGCCGTCGTCACCTGCCCCATCGCCAAGGAGGGGCTTTCGGCGGCGGGCGTGCCGTTCCCCGGCCACACGGAGTTTCTGGCCCACCTGTGCGGCGGAGCGGACGTCGTGATGATGCTGGCCGGGGATCGCCTCCGGGTGGCGCTGGCCACGATCCACGTCAGCCTGCGCCGCGCGCTGGAACTTCTTTCCCCCGCCCTCATCGAAAGGACGATGCGCATCACCGACGCCTTCTTCCGGAAGCACATGGGGATTCCCCGACCGAGAATCGCCGTGGCGGGCGTGAATCCTCACGCCGGCGAGGGAGGGATGTTCGGGGACGAGGAGGCGGTCCGGATCGCACCCGCGATCGCGGCCTGCCGCGCGGCCGGCATCGACGCCACGGGCCCGTATCCCCCCGACACGGTTTTCCACCGCGCCTACCACGGCGGGTTCGACGTCGTGGTCGCCATGACCCACGACCAGGGGCTCATCCCCCTGAAGCTCGTCCACTTCGAGGACGGCGTGAACGTGACGATGGGGCTCCCCATCGTCCGGACGTCGGTGGACCACGGCACCGCATACGACATCGCGGGGAAGGGAACGGCGAACCCGTCCAGCCTGTTTTCGGCGGTGCGGATGGCGGCGCGGATGGCGTGCGCCCCGCGGGGGGCCGACCCCGGCGGGGGGCGGCCCGGGGCGGGATAACCGTGGCGCTCGACCGGATCGTCGTGCGCGGCGCGCGCGAGCACAACCTGAAGAACATCGACGTGGAGATCCCGCGGGACCGGCTTGTCGTCGTCACGGGCGTTTCCGGGTCGGGGAAATCTTCGCTCGCCTTCGACACGATCTACGCCGAGGGGCAGCGCCGGTACGTGGAGTCCCTCTCGGCCTACGCGCGGCAGTTCCTCGAGCAGATGGAAAAGCCCGACCTCGACGTGATCGAGGGGCTCTCCCCGGCGATCTCCATCGAGCAGAAATCGGTCGGCAGGAATCCCCGGTCCACCGTGGGGACGGTCACCGAGATCTACGACTACCTCCGCCTGCTCTTCGCCTCCATCGGGCGCGTTCACTGCCCCTCCTGCGGGAAGGAGATCCGCCAGCAGTCGGTGACGCAGATCGTGGATGCCGTGATGGCGATGGGGGAGGGGGCCCGGATCCAGCTGTGGTCGCCCATCGTGCGGGGGCGCAAGGGAGAGTACCGGAAGGAGCTTTCCCGTCTCGTCAAGGAAGGCTTCTCCCGCGTGGTGGTGGACGGTGAGGCGCGCGACCCCTCGGAAGTCCTCGACATCGACAAGAAGCGCAAGCACGACATCGACGTGGTGGTCGACCGCGTCCGGATCGCGGAGGGAGCGCGCGGGCGGCTGGCCGATTCGGCGGCGCTGTGCCTCAAGCTCTCCGAAGGCCTCGTGCGCGTGGTGGACGAGCGGGGGAACGGCACGCTCTACAGCGAGAAGTTCGCCTGTCCCGACTGCAACGTGAGCCTTCCGGAGGTCGCCCCGCGGCTGTTCTCCTTCAACAGCCCCCACGGGGCGTGCCCCGAGTGCGACGGGCTGGGAACCACGATCTATTTCGACCCGGAGCTGGTGGTGCCCGACCCGGGAAGGACGCTGCGGGGAGGCGCGATCGCCCCCTGGAGCCGCCGGACGCAGGTCTTCCACCACCAGGCGCTCTCCTCGCTTGCCGCCCACTACCGGTTCTCCATGGAGGTCCCGTTCCGGGACCTCCCGGAGCGGGTGCGCCACCTGGTTCTTTTCGGTTCCTCGGGCGAGTCGGTGCGCTTCCTCCTCGAGGAGGGGGATCGCCGGTACGCGTATACGAAACCGTTCGAGGGAGTCATGAACAACCTCGAGCGCAGGTTCCGGGAGACCGATTCGGAAGACGTGCGGGAGGAACTTTCGCGGTACATGAACAACCGTCCCTGCCGCTCGTGCCGCGGCGCGCGCCTGAAAAAGGAGGCGTTGTGCGTCCACGTCGGCGGAAAGGGGATCGACGGGGTGACCGCCCTCCCGGTGAAGGATGCGATCGACTTCTTCGGATCGCTGCCTCTCACTCCGAAGGAGGAGCAAATCGCCTCGCGGATCCTCAAGGAGATCCGGTCCCGCCTCTCCTTCCTTGCGAACGTTGGCCTGGACTACCTCAACCTCTCCCGCGCATCCTCCACCCTCTCGGGAGGCGAGGGGCAGCGGATCCGTCTCGCCACCCAGATCGGCGCGTCGCTCATGGGGGTTCTCTACATCCTCGACGAGCCGTCCATCGGGCTGCATCAGCGGGATAACCGCCGCCTCCTGTCGACCCTCACGCAGCTGCGCGACCTCGGCAACACCGTGCTGGTGGTGGAGCACGACGAGGAGACGATCCGGACGGCGGACTACGTGATCGACATGGGGCCGGGGGCGGGGGAGCACGGCGGGTACGTGGTCGCCGCGGGGCCGCCGGAGGAGATCCTGCGCTGCGAGGCATCCCTCACGGGGCAGTACCTCTCCGGGAGGAAGGAGATTCCCGTCCCGCGCGCGCGGCGCCGCTCCAACGGCCACGCCCTCACGCTCGCGGGGTGCAGGGCGAACAACCTGAAGGACATCGACGTGTCGATCCCGCTGGGGGTCATCACGTGCGTGACCGGGGTTTCGGGCTCTGGGAAGTCGACGCTGATCCTGGACACCCTGCACCGGGCGCTGGCCCAGAGGCTCACGGGCGGGCGGGAGCGGCCGGGCGAATACCGCGTCCTCTCGGGCATCGAGCACGTTGACAAGGTCATCCACATCGACCAGTCCCCCATCGGGCGCACGCCGCGCTCCAACCCCGCGACGTACTCCGGCGTCTTCACCCCGATCCGCGACCTCTTCTCGATGCTCCCCGAGAGCAAGGCGCGCGGCTACCGGCCCGGCCGGTACTCCTTCAACGTGAAGGGCGGACGTTGCGAGGCGTGCGAGGGGGACGGCATCATCCGGATCGAGATGCACTTCATGCCCGACGTCTACGTCACCTGCGAAGAGTGCCGCGGGCGCCGGTACAACCGGGAGACGCTGGAGGTCGCCTACAGGGGGAAGACGATCGCCGACGTGCTCGATATGACGGTGGACCAGGCGCTCGGGTTCCTTTCCGCCGTCCCCCCGATCCGCCACAAGCTCGAGACGCTCTTCCGCGTGGGCCTGGGCTACATCCGCCTCGGACAGTCCGCCACCACCCTTTCGGGCGGCGAGGCGCAACGGGTGAAGCTGGCCCGGGAGCTGTCGCGGCGGGCGACGGGGAAGACCGTCTACCTGCTGGACGAGCCCACCACGGGGCTGCACTTCGACGACATCTCGAAGCTTCTCTCCGTGCTCCACCTGTTCGCCGATGCCGGGAACACGGTCGTCATCATCGAGCACAACCTGGACGTCATCAAGTCGGCCGACCACATCATCGACCTGGGCCCCGAGGGAGGCGACGGCGGCGGCGAGGTCGTTGCGTGCGGCACCCCCGAGGTGGTGGCGCGGGATCCCCGTTCCCACACGGGGCGGTTCCTCCGGCGGATCCTCCCGCGCGCCGCCGCCGCGGGCTGAGGCCCCATTCTCCGGCGGCAGGAGCCGGTAGGATCGGAAGCGGCACCCGATCCCCGTACCCGGACGGGCCCGTCCCGAGCGTCACCCTCCGCCCGAACGGCTGTCCGCCCGTGAGCCACCCCTTCAGGCCGGCCCGTCGGCCATGGGGGCGGCGGGACCGCGGCGCATCGAACCTTTCCGCATGCCGTGACCCCGCCCCATGCCGCCCTGGAGGTCTTCCCGCGCCGCCCTCAGCGCCGCGTCGAAGGTTGCCGATGCCCCTCCGTACGCCGCGATGAATTTCTTCGCCGCCGCTTCGGAGGCGAAGGCCCATTTCGCCCGCCGGGTCATGACGCCCTTCCGGCTTCCGCCGATCACCCAGACCGCCTTCTTCGCGTCGAGGAGGTTCCGGGTGTCGTAGTCCGCCACCCGGATGGATTTCACCCGCTTGTCCGGATGGCCGTCAAGCTCCATGACGACGCACCGGAGGCTGCAGGTGCCGACGGCCGTGCCGTCCTCGTACTCGACCCGCATCCGGCTGCGGGCGAATTTCACCCGGTCCATCCCGCAATGCGCGCAGGAGGGAAACGCCGTGCCGTCATCCGCAGCCATCGCGGGTGCGAACGCCAACGCCATGCCCGACAGGAGGACAAGCACCGAAAGGAAGCGCGGGATTTTCATGGGGGGGCTCCTTGCGCTGTTTTCCCGATTGTAGTGCAAGCGGGATGCCTCATGGGGGATATTCCGTATCCGAAGACAGAGGTGCACTAGGCGGCGGAAGATTTCTTGCGGTGCGACGCCCCTTCCGCCAGGAGTTTGCGGGCCACATTTTCCGGGAAGAGGTGGTTCACCTCCTTCTCCACCGAAGCCAGGAGCGGGTGCGTGCGGTTCTCCTTTTCCATGCACCACACCTCGTCCATGTCCTCGTCGACCGTGATCACCCCTTCGGACACCACCAGCGGGAACATGATGCAGAATCGAGGCTTCCACTCCCACTCGTGCCTCCCCAGATCGATCGCGGCCTTCTGGAGGGAACAGCCGTGGGCGGGGTGGAAGAAAACACAGGAGTCGCCCACCACGTTGGTTTCCACGGCGACGCCGCTCGGGCAATCGGGATCCTTCGATTTCTCTCCGAACCAGAGCGCGGGGTCCCTCGCCTCGGCACGGAGATACGGAAGGAAACGGTCCGCGTTCTGCAGGATGACCTCCCGCTCGAGGGAGTCGGCCCAGACCCCGCCCTTGCAGCAGCGGCTCTTGCACCGGTCGAGGGCGCAGCGGTGGGGAAACTTTGCGCGGAACACAAGCGGGTCGATTTTCATCGGGGGGAACCTTCTCGCCGTCGCGTGGATTTGCCGCGCGATGGCGGCGTACGCGTGCAACATTCTATTCGCGCCGACGGCCGCAGGCAACCCCGAGCGCGGATTTTCGCGCCCCATCCCGCCGCCGCTTCGGGGAACGGGCGGGCGGATTTCCTTCCAGGATCCGATCTTCCGGGGTTTATCCGACGGCGAGCTGCACGCGGTTCCGCCCGTTTTTTTTCCCCTGGTACATCGCCTGGTCGGCCCGCCGGATCAGGGTGGTGGCGTCGTCGCCGTCCTCGGGGAACGTGGACACGCCGAAGCTCGCGGTGACTTTTCCCTGCGGCTGCGTCTCCCGGCCGGGGAACGGGTAATCCGCGATCGTCTCGCGCAACGCTTCGGCGATCTGCCTTGCCATCTCCCGGTTCGCTTCCGGAAGGAGGACGATGAACTCTTCGCCGCCGTACCGCACGACGATGTCGGATTTCCGGACGCGGTGCGTCATGAGCTGCGCGATGTCGCGCAGGACGGTATCCCCCTTCTGGTGGCCGTGGGTGTCGTTGTAGCTCTTGAACGAGTCCACGTCCGCGAAGATCAGGGAAAAGGAGTGGCCGTACCGGGAACAGCGGAAGATCTCGCGGTCGAGGGCTTCGTGGAAGAACCGGTGATTGTAGAGGCCCGTGAGCCCGTCGCGGATGGATTGCTCCTTCAGCGCCTCGTTGAGCTTTTCCAGCTCCTCGTTCTTGAGCCGCAGCATCTCCACGAGGGCCTGGTTCTCCCGCTCGGTCCGGCACCGCGCCTCGACGGCCTGGGCGGACCGCAGGATGTACCGGGCGCGGAAACCGAGGAGGACCACGTTGATCGGCTTCGTTGCGAAATCCGTGGCGCCCGCCTGGTATGCCTTCCGGATCGAAGCGACGTCGTCGAGGGCGGTCATGATGAGGATCGGGATGCGCTCTCCCCCCGGAAGCGCCCGGATGGCGTCACAGGCGGCGAAGCCGTCCATCTCCGGCATCTTGACATCCAGCAGGATCAACGCCGGCCGCAGTCGCTCGAAGGCCAGGACCGCGTCCCGGCCGTTCACCGCTTCCTGCACGGCGAACCCGGCGTTCTCGAGGGCCGCCCTCGCGACGAGCCGGATTCCGGCCTCGTCGTCCACCACGAGGGCCAGGGGCCGCTCCGCATGCGGGGGGAATTCGGTCATCTGCCATTCCTCGTCCAGGCGTAATTGTGGGCGCGGCGACGGGCCGACCCTGCCGAATCCCGCAGCGCCTGTCTGTCGGATCGGCGCGGCGAAGTCAAATATTCAATGGTTTTCCCGCCGAAGGGCGTTCCCGGGCCCGCGATCGCGCGACGGGAAGGGTCCAGGATACGGAAAGGGCTCCCGAAGGAGCCCTTATCCCGCAAGATCCCGAAACCCCCCGCGCGTCGGCCTACAGCTTCCCGACGAGCACGAACGCGATGACCAGGGCGTAGATGACCAGGGACTCGATCAGCGCGAGACCGACGATCATCGGGATGAAGATCTTGTTCTGGGCGGAAGGGTTGCGCGCGATCCCCTCCAGACCCGCGGCGATGGCTTTGCCCTGGCCTAGCGCTCCTCCGAAGGACGCGATCGCTATGCCGAACCCGGCGGCCAGGGCGATGATCGCCTTCACGTTGGAATCGCCGCCCGCGGCAGGAGCGCCCTCCGCCGCCAAAGCCACCGACGCCACTGCCACGAAGAGCAGGACGACGAGGAAAGAGAAGATGAATCTGCGGAACATGGGTTGTTCCCCCTTTCAGGATGTTCCCGGCAAACGGTTCCGCCCGCCTGCCGGGGTGGTGCCTGGATCACCGGACCGGGGCGCGAGGCCCCGGTTCAATGCTCCTCTTGGTGCGTCACCGCGCCCGAGATGTAGATCATGGCGAGCACCGTGAAGATGAAGGCCTGCATGAAGGAGACGAAGACGCCCAGGCCCAGGAAGACCGACGGAACGACGATCGGGATCAGCGCCATGAAGCCGGCCACCACCGCGTGGTCTCCCGTGATGTTCCCGAAGAGACGGAGGGAGAGGGACATCGGGCGGGCGAGGTGCGAGATGATCTCGATCGGCAGCATGATCGGGGCCATCCACCAGACGGGTCCGAGGAAATGCTTGAAGTAGGCGATCCCGTTCTCCCGGACCCCGTAGTAATGGGTCGCCAGGAAGATGACCAGGGCCAGCCCCAGGGTGATGTTCATCTTCTGGGTGGGCGGCAGGAACCCGGGGATGACCCCCAGGAGGTTCATGAAGAGAATGAAGAGGAAGCAGGTTCCGAGAAGCGGAAGGTACTTGCGGTAATGGCGGCCGATGATGTCCTCGGCCAACTGCACGAGAAACGCCAGGATCAGCTCGAAGAGGTTGCGAAGCGTGAAGCGCGGTTCCGGGATCACCATCTCTTCCGTCTTCCGGCCCCCCACGACGAGAGCGGATCCGGCGATGAGGAACACCGCGATGAACAGGGCGCCGTACATGTAGAAATAGTGCCGCCCCTCCGGAAGCTCCATGAACCACGACCATCCGTGCTCCGCGGCCACCGCGGTCGCGGGCAGCGCCGCCACGGCGAGAAGCGCGAGAATCCCCTTTCGCATCGCCAAGACCCCCTGTATACGTCGCGAAACGATCAACCGGTTCCCATCGACCGCGTCACCGCCTCCAGGAGCACCCCCAGAAAGAGCGACGACAGCCCGAGCAGGAACCCCAGCACGTCGAACCGTCCGGACCGGACGACCAGGTAGACCACCCCGACCAGGACGAGGAACTTCACCGCGTACTGGACGACGAACCCCTTGTGGACCGCCCCGCCGTCCGAGAACGCCTTCTCCAGGATCTTCCGGATGAGGAAGAAATTCCCGTAGGCGACGGCGGCGCCGCACGCCGCGCCGGGGAGCATCGAGAAGCTCGCCACGCCCGCCGCTCCCGCGACGGCGACGCCGGCGAGAATCAGGGACGCGGACAGGAGGATGCGCCGTTCCAGGGGCCGAAGCGAAAGGCCGGTGGCCGCGCCACCGCCTTCCGCCGGGTCTTTCCGGCCGGAAGGCGGCGCGGAGTGCGGCGGGCGCTCATTTCCCACCGGGCTTCCCCCGCTCCTCCTCGTCCTTCGACAGGTCCTTTCCCGAACGCACGGCCGCGCGATAGAGGCTGCGCACGCCCGCCGCGAACCCGAAACCGATCCACAGGACCATCAGCCACGGGCCGGTCCCGAGCCACTTGTCGAGGTAATACCCGATCCCCATGCCGATGACCACGGAAAGGGCCATCTCGAGCCCCAGGGAGCTGTACTTCCCGAGCTCGCGGTAGAACGCTTTCCGGTCCTGGCGGTCGGTCACGAGGGGAAACGTCGGTTTTCTATCACAGGATCCGGGAACCCGTCAACGGGAAAACCGGGGGTGGGAAACACTCCGGATCCCCTCACAGCGTCGCCAGGACCGCCTTCGCGGCGGCGATCGTCCGGTCCATGTCCCGCTTCGTGTGCGCCAGGGAGACGAACCCGGCCTCGAACTGCGAAGGGGCGATGTAGATCCCGCGTTCGAGGAGCCCGTGGAAATATTTCGCGTACCGCTTCGTGTCGCTGCGCCTGGCCGACACGTAATCCGTCACGGGGCCCTTCTGGAAGAAGGTGGTCCCCATCGATCCGACCCGGTTGGTGTAGGTCGGGACGCCCGAGGCGGAGAACGCCCCGGCCATCCCCTCGGCGAGATAGTCCGCCTTCGCGTTGAGCTCCCGGTACGCCCCCTTGCGGGACAGCTCCGTGAGCGTGGCGATCCCGGCGGCCACCGCCAGCGGGTTCCCGGAAAGGGTGCCCGCCTGGTATACCGGCCCCACGGGGGAAAGGGCGTCCATGATCTCCTTCCGGCCCCCGAAGGCGCCCACCGGCAGCCCGCCGCCGATGATCTTGCCCAGGACGGTGAGGTCCGGGACGACCCCGAACAGCTCCTGCGCGCCGCCGAAAGCCACGCGAAAACCCGAGATCACCTCGTCGAAGATGAGGAGCGCTCTGTGCCGCTTCGTGAGCGTACGCAGCTCGGCGAGGAACCCGGGCGCCGGGGGGACCACCCCCATGTTCCCCGGGATCGGCTCGACGATGACCGCGGCGACCTGGTTCCGGTTCCTTTCGAGGAGCCGTTTCACGGAGGCGATGTCGTTGAACGCGGCGGTCAGGGTGTGTTTCGCCGCCTCCCTGGGGACGCCGGGAGAGTCGGGCAGGCCGAAGGTGAGCGCTCCCGATCCGGCCGACACGAGCATCGCATCGGCGTGGCCGTGGTACCCCCCCTCGAACTTGATGATCTTGTCTTTCCCCGAATAGCCCCGAGCCAGGCGCACCGCGCTCATGGCGGCCTCGGTGCCGGAGGAGACCAGCCGCACCTTCTCGATGGAGGGGAACGCCTTGCGGATGAGGCGGGAGAGCCCCACTTCGCCCGGGGTGGGCGCCCCGTAGCTGGTGCCGCGGGAGGCCGACGCCCTGATGGCCGCCACCACCTTGGGGTGGGCATGCCCCAGGATCATCGGCCCCCAGGACCCGACGTAGTCGATGAAGGCGTTCCCGTCCACGTCCCGGACGGTCGATCCCTTCGCCCGCTCGAGGAACAGGGGAGTGCCCCCGACGGACCGGAAAGCCCGGACGGGGGAGTTCACCCCTCCGGGAATCAGGGTGTTCGCAAGCGAGAACAGATGGATCGAGGTCGTCGTCTTCATCCGGGCCAAGGGGGAGTCGCCTCCTGCGGTGAGATCGGGGAAATCTTCTCCAAAGCGGAGGAATTCTACCCCCTCCCGTTCGGCATGTCAAGATAAGATGCGGGATTTCCGTGGGTTTTCCTGAATCGGCAAAACAGGATTATAGAATCACTTGACAGGGAGTTTCGTACGCGGTAGAAAGAAAACTTCCGCCGGATCCCGTTGTTTTATTTTGACCGTCGCCGGGCACGGCGGGAGAAGGGGGGACAGCGTGGGGATCCGGGACAAGGAGTTGATCGAGAGTCGGTTCGGCCCTCTCTGGTCCGGCAAGAACGAGATTCTCCGGGCGGGGCGCTCCCGCAACCTCTTTGAAGTAAAACAGTCGTTCGATCTGTCCGGCGGCGATGTCGTGGCCATCGATCTGCACGAGCTGCCCGGGGGAAAGTTCGCCTTCCGTTTCTACGATGGGGACGACCGCAGGATCGTGGTCTTCGTCTTCGACAGGGAAGGGGAGATTCTCGAGGAGCACCGGGCACACATCGCCGAGTGGCTCGGGGACCTGTACCACGAGACCGGCGGCCTGGCCTTCGATCCGGAGGCGATGGTCCACATCCTCCGCAAAAGACTGTCGGAAGGAACCCCATGACCCTTGCGTGCAAAAAGACGTCGGTGCGCGAATCCGCCGCCCAGTGGAACCTCGATGCCCTGGTGGAGACCCCGGGGGGAGACCTTCTCCCTTGCTTCGTATCGGTGATCTCCACCTACTGCACGGTGCAGGCCTCCAACTCGGGGGACGGAGAAGCGATCCTCCGGCGGGTTGCCGAGGCGTTGGGTGCCCCTCCTTCGACGCCTCCCCAGGTAGTCAAGGGCGGCTCCTGCGACGGGGGGGACGAGGACGAGGAGTTCCCCTTCTCCGGTTCGATGGTCTCCGCGACGTGGGATTTTCCCGGGGAGCGCAAGGGAGAGATCCTTGCGGCTTTCCGCGGCCTCTTCAGGCTCGGCTTGCAGGCGTCCGGGTGAACTCCTACGTCGAACTGGTCCGCCGCCGGCTCGAGGACCGCGCGGCCAACCTCCTCGGGAACCTGGAAGACCTTCCCGAGGCGCAGTTACGGTTCACGATGCGGATCTTCGGGGACTGCGTCGACGAGGAAACGCACCGGGAGATGTTCGCCGGGTACAGCGAGCACTTGACCGAAGGCGAGCTCAGGACGTTCGCCGGGGACTTCGTTCCCGCCTACTCCGGCTACGCGGTTGCCGAGCTCGAAGAGAAAAAAAGGGCGGGCGAGCGGTTCGAGCCCCCGTTTCTCACCCAGGAAGAGTACCAGGAGATGCCCGTCCGGGAGAAATGGCCCCGGATCGCGGACCGCATCGCGCAGGTTCCTCCCCTGCAGCTGCGGAGGGAGATCGCCCGGGCGGCGATGCTCTTCCGGCCGTACATGCTTTCCGACCCGGGCTTCAACGAGGGGGTTCTCGAGTTCTCTCTGTACTTCGATCTGCTGGAGCGGCTGCGTTCGCTCCCGGAAGCGCGGCTCCGGGAGGTTGCCCTGGAAATCGCCGCGGCGATCGCGCGCGTCGTGGAAGCGGGGGCGGCGGAGGAGGGGGAACGGCTCCTCCGGGGGGTCCGGACGACGGCGGCCTCCGCGGCGGGGTTGCCCGCCGACCCGGAAAGGCTCCTGGGACCGCCGATGGAGAAATATCCGCGGGAGGTCCCGGCGGAGTTCCGGCTCCGCGCGCTGAAGAACACCCTCGCCCGGATGACCCTCAAGGACCTCCGGCTCTCCGCCCTGGTCCACCTCGACCTGTTGACCGCCGAGGAGACGCGCCGCATCGTCACCCCCTTCTTTTCGAAATTCCCCTCCTTCCACGAAATGCCGTCGAACGGACTGCGGGAGTTGATCGTGGCCGTCGCGGAAGGAACGGACGACCGCGGGATCGGGTATTTCCTCGAGAGGTACGGCTCCGGAAGAATGGCGATGTCGAAGCCCGTGGATTCCATCGTTTGGAAACTGATGCCGGAGCAGGAGCGGATCGAGGCGCTGCGCAGGGACAACGATCGCATGGACGCGTCGATGATGTCGAGGCACCTCGCGCGGTTCCTCCATTCGGAGCGCGAGCAGCTCCTGGCCGACGCCGGCCGGCAGATCGCCCTTCTGACGGATGCGCGGTTCCTGTCGGATCACGGGGAGATCCTCAAGGTCCTGGGCGCGGAAGGGGGGGGGGAGCGGGTCAAGAGACTGTACGACGCCGTGACGCTTTCCTGCGCGCGCATGGCGGGTCAGCGCGGCGAGGCGCGGGAGACGACGTACCAGGCGATCCGGAAGGCGATCGCAGACGCATCGGGCGGGTTCCCGTGCGACCACGGAGCAGGGGAGGCGTAAAGGGATGATGTTCGAATACATGGACCGGATGGTGATGTTCCAGGACACGCCCGAGGGGTTGACGACGGACATGGGATGGCTCAAGGAGGCCGGAGAGGAAGGCTGGGAGCTGGTCTCCTCGGTTCCCCTGATCGCGCCGAACCGGGACGGCATCGCGTACGGCACCGTGGGGTGCCATGTCATCCTGAAGCGGCAAAAGAAAACGCAGTAAAATCAAAATGTGTTTTGCCTGTGAAAAATCGCTTGACACGAATATAGTAAGGGGGGTATAAAATAAAACGCGTTTATAAAATCACGCCGACGCTTTCTGTGGAACATCCCGATTTTCGGCGGTTTTTCCCCCCTGCCAAAACGTTCCATGCCGGGGGCAGGCATATCCTGATTTCTTTCGGAAAGGAGGGATCGCTGGCAAGGAGGAGTTCGCGGGCATCAGGGCGAAGGAAGGAAACGATTTCCGGTTTGCTTACTTAACAAGAAGAAAGCAAATTGAAAAGGAGGGGAAGAATGGGAGACTCTTGGCGCACCGAAAAGAAGCGGCCCAAAATCAAGGTCCTTGATTGGCCGGCCGTCCCGGCGCCGACGGTGGACGAAGTCTACGCCGGCGTGGACGAAAAGCGCAAGGAATACGCTCTCTGGGTGGAGTCGGCCGTCCGGCAGCAGTTCAACGCCGACAAGCCCGAGTCGCTCAACGGGATCCGCGTCCTGGACATGACCGCCAACCAGATCATCGGCCATTGGTGCTCCTCGCACTTCGCGGAACTCGGCGCCGAAGTCATCATGGTCGAACCGGTCGGCGGCGACCCGCTCCGCAAGCTGACTCCCTTCGGCCGCGAGGAGTACATGTTCACCTCCAAGGACGGGGAGAAGTGCGGCGCCCGGTTCCTCGCGGAAGCCCGGAACAAGTTCGCCGTCACGCTGAACGTCGAGAGCGACGAGGGGCGCAACCTGCTGAAGAAGATCATCCCCCAGGTCGACATCCTCATCGACAACTCGCCCCCGGGGCACTACGACAGCCTCGGGATCGGCTACCGCCAGCTTTCCGAGATCAACCCGCGGCTGATCTACCTCTGGGTGGGCCAGCGCGGCCAGTGGGGCCCCCTGAAGGATCAGCCCGGCGCCATGGACCCCGTCGCGCAGTGCTCGATGGGTTTCGTCCACGGTACCGGCGCGCCGGTCTCCTTCGGCGGCACCCCGACCCGGTCGGGCTGGTGGCTGTGCGACCAGGTCGGCGGCACCTTCGCCGCCATGGGCGCGATGGCCGCGCTCTACGCCCGGGAGAAGTTCCTCGGGACGGGACAGTTCGTCGAGTGCTCGGGAGCCGAGGCCGTCATCCGGATCATCGACTACAACTGGGCCTGGAACGGGATGGACGGCTCCGTCCGCCCCCGGTACGGGAACTGGGACCTCGCGATCAACATCTACGCGGTCAACCCGTGCGCCGACGGGCAGATCATGGTGGGCGGCGGGCACGACCGGCTCTGGTTCCGCATCTGGCGCACCGCGGGCAAGGCGAAGCCGTTCCTCGAACAGCACATCGTCGAGGATCCGAAGCTCAAGGTCGTCACCGACCGTCTGCCGCATTACCAGCAGGTCGAGACGTATACCACGTTGGTGGAATGGATGAAGGACCTCACCCGGTTCGAGTGCGAGACGGCGCTGCAGGAAGAGGAAGTGGCTTCCGGCGGCGTGTCGTTCCTCGACGAGGTGTGCGAGTTCCCGCACTACAAGTACCGCGGCCACATCCGGCAGCTCGACGACGGCGAGTACGGCAAGGTGCTTCTCGGGGGCTCCAGTTTCATCGGCTCCGGGACCCCGGGCCGGATCAAGTGGATCGGCCGGCCGGTCGGCAAGGACAACGAGGAGATCTACCGGAAGCTTGCCGGTGTGAACCGGTTCGATCTTGCCGATCTCAAGAAGGGAGGGGTAATTTAATGACCGGTGTCGACAAGTCCCTCAAGGACATGACGTTCGAGGATTTCTGCAAGACCGTCTTCAACATGAACGACGTGTACCACAAACCGGAGGTCCTGAAAGGGATCCGGGTCATCTCCACGACCCAGTACATCCTCGGCCCCTCCTGCGCGGCATACCTCGCCGAGCTGGGCGCCGAGACGATCAAGGTCGAGCTGCCCAAGCGCGGCGAGCCGATGCGGCACACGACGCCCTTCAACGAGCCGTTCCTGTACCCCCTCTCCCGGTGGATGCCGGACAAGGGGACAGGCCTGGGCTTCTTCGGCGCGAACCCGAACGAATACTTCCTGTCGCTGGATTTCCACAAGCCGGAGGCGATCCAGATCATGAAGCGCCTCGCCGCCAAGACCGACGTGTGCGCCGAGAACTACCGCGCCGGCACGTTCGACCGGTGGGGGATCGGGTACCGGCAGTACAAGGACCTCAACCCCCGCCTGATCTACCAGTGGATGGGCGGCTTCGGCGGCTGGGGCCCGGGCCGCAACCGCGCCTCGTACGACATCCTCGGCCAGGCGCAGGGCGGCTGCTTCTCCGTCACCGGGTGGTCGAAGGAGTACGGCGGGATGCCCTCCAAGCAGACCATCTGGATCATGGACTACTGGGGCGGCGCGATTTCCGCATTCAACATCCTCGCCTGCCTGTACTGGAGGGACAACGTCTCCGGGGTCGGGCAGTTCCTCGAATACTCCCAGGTGCATGGCGCCCAGCGGCATCTGACCGATTTCATCTCCCTCTACGGCAAGACCGGCATCGTCGGCCAGCGGTGGGGGAACTGGGAGCCGCTGCTGTGCGTGCACGGCATCCTCAAGTGCGGGAAGTCGTCCTATCCGAACTCGAGGAACCCGCAGGAGCAGGAAGTGGGTTTCTGCTTCGTCTCGGCGTTCAAGGACGAAGACTTCCGGAAGCTGTGTTCCCTCATCAACCGGTCGGACCTCGCCAAGAAGTATCCGACCCACTCGGACCGGGTGGCGGCGGATGCCCAGGTGGCGATCTATCCCGAGCTCGAGAAGTGGGCCGCCGACAAGACCAAGGAAGAGGCCTGGAAAGCGTTCACGGGCGCCGGCTTGGTCGCCCAGCCCGTCTGCAACTCCAACGAGGTGGCGGACCAGGAGCATTGGCACCTCCGCGGCTCGATCCAGTGGATCGACGACCCGACCTTCGGAGATGTCATGACGCAGGGCGTGGCGTACCGGCTGTCGGAGACTCCCGGCCGCATCAACTGGGCCTTCAAGCCGGTCGGGGCGGACAACGAGTACATCCTCGCCAAGCTGTGCGGCTACGGCGGCTCCGAGATCGCCGAGCTCGAGAAGAAAGAGATCATCTAACGAAAAGGGGGGAACGATGAGCGTTTTTCGCGAGACGTCGCTCATATTGGAATGCCCGAAGTGCGAGACGATCAACTACCTCGACCCCTTCACGTTCTGGAACTTCAAGGGGAAGATCAAATGCGCAGGCTGCGAGGCCGTGTGGGCGTACGAGTTGGTGAACGGCACCCGTACCGGCCCGCCGGCCCCCGCCCAGGGGCCGCACGACAAGATGCCCGGTTACGCGCAGAGCAAGGACTGGAAGTCCATCACGGACCCCGCGAAGGTCAACAAGGGGCCCCAGGCGCGCGAGGATTTCCAGGGGAAGCCGATCCCCATCACCAAGAGCAAGCGGGGAAAGCCCGTCTCGGGTGCGCCCCTGAAGCCGGAGGACCTCGTCGGAAGCCGTCCGAAGGCCTTCGCGAAGTGACGGTCGGTTAGCGGACTCTTGCAGGATTTCGAAATTTCCAAAGGAGGAGAGACAGTGGCGAACATACCGAATTGCCCGAAGTGTAACAACTTCGTGCTCGCGACCGACCCCCAGATCGCCAAGGCCTATGCGGGCCAGTGCCACAAGATCGAGTGGCCGTACGCCATCAACATCCCCCGCGCGGACGGCATCGAGGGGGAGTGCGGCTACTACGACGGCGCGGGGCCGGCGATGGTCGGGCAGTGGGACCTCGCGGCGGCGGGCACGGCGGCGAAGAAGGCCGCGGCCGTTGACACCAGCATCACGAAGGTCGTCTTCTTCTACGATTCCGGGACGAAGCCCGGTTCCCAGTACTTCACGGACATCCCCAAGGCGCTCGATCTGATCAAGAAGCTCGGAGCCAAGGGAGCGGCCGTGGATCTCAAGGGGAAGCCGAATCCCGCGAAGGAGTACAACGCCGCGTGCACCGGCCCGAAAGCCGAGATCCGGGGCGTCTTCGGTGCGAAGGGCGCCCTCGAGGACGATTTCGGCCGGACGGTGCCGGCGCTCCTGGTCTACGGCGCCGACGCGAACTACCCGCGGGAAGCGTTCCCGCGGTCCGACAAGGAGCTGCAGAAGCTCCTGGGCCCCGTCGAAGCGCTCGAGCGGCTGACGAAGTAGCGACCGTGCGGAAACGCGCGGCTTGAATTCCGGCGGCGGGGCGCCCGAAAGGGCCCCCGCCGCCGCATCTTTGGGAGGAGGATTCACGGCATGGCCAAGATACCCGAGAGCTACCTGCCGCCGCCCGAGCTGCGGCCCCGAAGGATCTACTCGCTCGAAGAGTTCAAGAACATCCCGCAGAAGTTCAACTCCACGGAGATCCTCCTCGACCAGACGGCGGCCAAATACGGCGACAGGACGGCGATCTACTTCGACGACCAGCGGATCTCGTACAAGCAGCTCCAGGCCGGCGTCAACCGCGTCGCCAACGGGTTGAGGAAACTGGGCGTGGAGGAGGGCGACCGCGTGCTCCTGCGGATGCCCAACATCCCGCCGATCATCGTCTGCAACTTCGCCATCATCAAGATCGGGGCCGTGTCGCTCCCCACCTCGGTCCTGTTCGCCCGCACCGAGATCGCCCATGTGGCGAACCTCAGCGAGGCGAAGGTGATCCTCGTCGCGGCCATGATGCTGGGCGAGGTCGAGGCGGCGAAGGCGGACCTCAAGTCCGTGAAGACCATCGTCGTGGTGGGCGGGGACGAGAACGAGGTCCGTGCGAAGGGGTACACCCCGTACGCGGACCTCATGAAGAACCCCGACCAGTGCGAGGCGGTGAAGCGGGACCGGATGGACGTCTCCGTCCTCCTGTTCACTTCGGGGACGACGGGCCTTCCCAAGGGGACGGCGCACTTCATGGAGGAATCGCTGATCGTCGCCGACGGTTTCGGAAAATACTGCTGGGAGGTCTCCGACAGGGACGTCATCGGAGGTCCGGCTCCCTTGGCGATGGCGGCGGGGTACTCCACCGTGGCGGTCATCCCGTTCCGGTACGGGGCGGGCGTCTCCCTCATCCCGAAGTTCGACCCGGTCTCGATGTTCAAGAACATCCAGAACCACAAGATCACGATCATGTCGGCGCTGCCGACGGCGTACCGCAAGATGCTCGTGGACATCAACCCGAAGGATTGGGACTACTCCTCCCTGCGTTTCTGCACCGGGGGCGGCGAGGCGTTGACCGCCAAGACGTACCTCGACTGGAAGGAGAAGTTCGGGCTGGAGATCTACGAGGGGCTGGGCACCACCGAGATGATGTTCGTGTTCATCTCCTCGGCGGTGACCAAGAAGGTCAAGCCCGGCGCGATCGGAACGGCGTGCCCCGGGTACGACGTCCGCGTCGTGAACGAGAGCTTCGAACAGGTCAAGCCCGGCGAGGTCGGGAAGATGATCGTCCGCGGCCCCACGGGCACGATCTACTGGAAGGACAACGACAAGCAGAAATCGTCGGTGCGGGACGGCTGGTGCCTGGCGGGCGACGTGGTCACGATGGACGAGGACGGATATGTCCAGTTCCTCTCCCGCGAGGACGACCTCATCAAGTCTTCGGGCTACCGGATCGGGCCCGAGGAGATCGAGGAGGCGCTGGTCACGCACCCCGCGGTCGCGGATGCCGGAGTGGTGGGCGTTCCCGACCCGATCATGGGCCAGAAGACCAAGGCGTTCGTCCAGCTCAAACCCGGCATCGCTCCGTCCGAGGAACTCAAGAAAGCGCTCGTCGAGCATTGCAAGGGGAAGATCGCCGTCTACAAGCTCCCGCGGGACATCGATTTCATCGAGGCGCTGCCGCGGACCGCGGTGGGCAAGCTCCTGCGGCGCATCCTCCGGCAGCAGGAAGTGGAGAAGACCAAGCGTTGACGGCAAGGGGGCCGCGCTCCCGGGCGCGGCCCCTCCGCACGCTAATCCCCGAGCCAGAGTCCGATCCTGCGCGTGGTGGGGATATTCTCGAACACGCACTTGCAGACCGCGAGGATCGGTATCCCCAGAAGCAGCCCCATCCCGCCCCAAAGCCAGCCGAAGAACAGAAGCGCCGCCGTCGACGCCGTGGCGTTCAGGTGCACCTCGCCGCCGACGAACCGGGGGGTGAGGTAGTTCGCGGACACCAGGTGGAGCAGGATGACGCCCGCCGCCATCACAAGGAACGGGACACCGGAGTGGAAGGAGACCAGGCCCACGATCGCCCCGGGAAGGAGGGCGAGGGGCAGCCCGAGGTACGGGACGATGCTCAAGGTTCCGCTTACGACCCCGAGAACGATCGGGTACGGCAGCCCCACCAGCAGGTAAAGGAGAACGGTGGCGGCGGAGAGGATCGCGGCGATCACCGCGTTGCCGAGGAGAAACTTCCGCATCATCCGCTCGATGTCGTCGAGGATCTCTCCCACGGTCTCCCGGTGTTCTTCGGGGAACAGCTCCCTTGTCCTCCGGGTGAGCGGCTCCCGGTCGGCGAGGATGAAGTAGGCGAGGAACGGGATGAAGCCCAGGGAGAACAGGACGCTGCTCACCGATCCGAGGCCGCTCAGGATGGAACCGGCGAGCGATTGCCCTCCCTGGACGACGACCTGCGTGCCCGGCTTCCCGCGTACCGGCGTTTCGGCGGGCGGGGAGATGTGCTGCCCTGCCTCGGTGAGAAGGCGGCTCACCTCGCGGGTTTTCCGCGTCAACCGCTCCACCAGCGGGGCCGAACGGATTTTCTCGGCGATCTCGGGGATGTCGGCAAGGAAGGTTTCCGCCCGGAGGTATGCGCCGTACAGGATGGCGTACAGAACGGCGATGAAGAGGAACACGACGATGCCGCTGGCGAACTGCCGCCGGAGCCTTGCCTTCCGGCCCAGGAGTTGAACGAGGGGTTCCAGCGCGAAGGCGAGCAGGAGCGACGAGAGGATGGTGATGAAGACGGAAGCGGCGAAGTGGAGCATGGCGACCACGCCCAGGACGGCGAGGAGGATCGCCGCCGCACGGAGGAGGATCAGGTCCGGCCCTTTCCTCGGGGGTTCCGGGCCTTCGGGCGATCTTTCGGGCGTCGTCATTTCCGCCATTTTGCCACTGTACCGTGTTTTGCGCCCGTGCGCCTACGGGTGTTTGACAATCGTCCCGGGAGGGGCGATCCTTGAAGGCGGTATGCCTCCCGCCCCCTCGCATACCATCGAGATCCGCGTCCGGTTCGGCGAGACCGACCCGTACGGGGTGGCCTATTTCGCCGCGGTGCTCGACTACTTCAAGCGCGGCATGGACGAGTTCCTTCGCTCCCGGGGCATTCTTCCCGACCTCGCGTACCGGAACCGGAAGCGGCAGTACGGATTCCCCGTGGTGGCCGCCCAGTGCCGCTACCGGGCCCCGGTCCGCTTCGACGACCTCCTGACGCTGCGGACCCGGGTGGCGCGCGTCGAGAAGCGCGGCGCCACCTTCGGGTTTTCCCTGTTCCGCACGGAGTCGGGGAAGGATATCCTCGCGGCGGAAGGGAGCATCTCCTGCCGCTCCATCGACGCCTCGTGGAAGACGATCCCCCTGCCGGCGGAACTGAAAGGCGTGCTGTCGGCTCCCGCATAGGGGAATCCCAAGGCGAGCCCGGAGTCCGCGGCAGGGGAATATCGCCGTGCCCGGGGAACGGTGCGCCTGGCGCCCCGTTCCGTTGCGACCCGGCGGCCCGGCGGGCGGCGGCGGTGCCGAGACGCCTCCCCCCCGGGTTCAACCGCCCGTGCCCCGCGTTGCGCCGATCGCGGCGTCCAGCTTCCGGCGGAACCGGGCCACCAGCGTTCCCACCGCGGCCGGCGAGAGTTCCCTCCCCTCGATCTTGAAGACATCCGCTCCGGCGGCGATCCAGACGGAAAGCTCGTCCTCGATCGAACGCGGGTCACGGGGAACCGGAAAGGCCCGGCAGACGAGGTGGCAGCTCCCTCCTCGCTTGGCGGATGCCGTTCCCGCGTCCGTTCCCTCGACGGCATACCCCGAGAGGCCGCATTTCCCGTGGAGCAGGAACTCGCTGCGGCAGTACGCGAAGACCTCGACCCGCAGTCCCGAGGCGCTCTTGATGGAGGGGACCTCCTGCGGACGGACCGCGGAGGGGAGGACGATCGCGTTCGCTCCCAGTTCCCGGTACGCACGGGCGTCCTCGGGGTTCACGGCGGAGAGTCCCACGGAGGCGCAGACCGGCATCGCGGGGAACTCCCGGCGGACCAGGGCGATCGCGCCGGGGTCGTTCAGGATGACTTCGGAGACCCCTTCGTCCCGGAGACGGGAGATGGCGGCGAGGAAGGCCGGGACCTCCCCGGAGGCGGGGATGGCGTTGACCGCCGCGTGGAGCCTCGCCCCGGAACCCCGGCAGGCGGCGACCGCGGGACCGACCTCCTCCAGGGGGAGCCCCGCGCGTCCGCCGCGGGAGAGGGATCGCACCCCGACGTAGACCGCGTCCGCCCCCGCCGAAAGGGCGGCGGTCACCGCGGGGAGCGATCCCGCGGGGGCAAGAAGAGACGGCGCCGGGGGGGGAAAACGTTCCATCCATGGTATTATATCGCCGGAAAGCGCGGGATTCCCGGATACCCCCCCAGGAGGCGCGGAAGCGCGCCAACCGGACGGGGGAATTTTTTTCCCCGAGGGAAATTTTTGGTTGACTTGGGGGGATTCCCGAGTATTTTGTTATGTCGATTGTATACATGACGAAAAACAATCACGAAGCGTGGAGCCTTCCCATGACCGGCGTTCGGGGAGCAGCGCGCGCCGCGGGGTGGCGGCGCATACGCTTGCCGGGACAAGGCGGGTAACGGGGAAACGATGCTGGTCCAGTTCGCGACGGTCCTTGTGTTCATCGTGCTCGGCGCGGTCACCGTGGCGTTGATGCTTCTGCTTTCCCGCCTGTTCGCTCCAAGCGCTCCTTCCGCGGTGAAGCTCTCCACCTACGAATGCGGCGAGGTTCCGTACGGGTCCTCGTGGGTGCAGTTCAACATCCGGTTCTACGTGGTGGCGCTCATCTTCATCATCTTCGACGTCGAGGTGGCCCTGCTGTATCCGTGGGCCGTGGTCTTCCGCAGCCTGGGGCTGCTCGCGTTCGTCGAGGCCTTCATCTTCATCGTGATCCTGCTCGCCGGGCTCGCCTATCTCTGGAAAGAGGGGGACCTCGACTGGGTCCGCACCCTGCAGGACGCCCGGGCGGGGAAAGGCGGGAAATGAGCAACGACCCGGCACATGGCCAGGGGCAGCCGGCCGCGGCGCCCCTCGTTTCCGCGACTCCGGGGCTGGGACCGGAGGCGCACGTCATGGTGGGAAGCGCGGACCTGTTCGTCAACTGGGCGCGCAAATCCTCCCTCTGGTACCTCCTGTTCGCCACGGCGTGCTGCGGCATCGAGCTGATGCAGGCGGGCGCCTCGCGGTACGACCTCGACCGGTTCGGCGCCGTGTTCCGCGCCACGCCGCGCCAGGCGGACCTGATGCTGGTCGCCGGCACGATCACCCACAAGATGGCGGAGCGGGTGAAGCGCCTCTACGACCAGATGCCCGAGCCAAAGTACGTCATCGCCATGGGGTCGTGCGCCAATACCGGCGGCCCGTTCTACAAGGACTCCTACTGCGTGGTCAAGGGGGTGGACCTGATCATCCCCGTGGACGTCTACATCCCCGGCTGCCCCCCCCGCCCCGAGGCGCTCATCGACGGGATCATGCGGCTGCAGAAGATCATCATGACGAAGAAAAACTACGGCGCCAGGGCGTAAGGGACAAGGGAAACCGGTGGAAGCCAGGGCCATCTTCGAGACGCTCAAGGAAAAGTTCGGCGATGCGGTCGTGGAACTGCAGGGCGAAGGGTTCACCCCTCCCTTCGTCGTCGTCGCCCCCGGTTCGGTGAGGGACATCGCCCGGTTCCTCAAGGAAGATCCGGCCCTGTCGTTCGACTCCCTCATGTCGCTGTCCGGCGTGGACTACAAGGACCGTTTCGCCGTGGCGTACCACCTCTACTCCATGAAGCATCGCCACGCGGTCGGCATGAAGGCGATGCTGCCCCGCGAGAGCCCGTCCCTCCCCTCCGTGGACGACGTGTGGCCCGCGGCCAACTTCCAGGAGCGGGAGGCGTACGACCTCTTCGGGTTCGTGTTCGAGGGGTCGAAGGACCTCCGCCGGATCCTCCTCCCGGAGGACTGGGAAGGCCACCCGCTGCGGAAGGACTACAAGTACGCGGAATTCTACCACGGGATCAAGATATGACGGGGATGACGGCTCGCGGGGAAGCGCTCCGCACCCAGGAGATGACGATCAACATGGGGCCGCAGCACCCGAGCACCCACGGGGTGCTCCGGGTGATCCTCACCACCGACGGCGAGGTGGTGACCCGCGCGGTGCCCGACGTCGGGTACCTGCACCGGGGGCTGGAGAAGATCGGGGAGCGGGTCACCTACGCCCAGTTCATGCCGTTCACGGACCGGCTCGACTATCTGGCCGCGATGAACTGCAACTGCGCGTGGGCGTGGGCGGTGGAGAAGCTCGCGAAGATCGAGGTTCCCGAACGCGCCGAGTTCCTGCGCGTCATCGTGGCCGAACTGAACCGGATCTCATCGCACCTGATCGCTTTCGGGTCGTTCACCGCGGACATGGGGGCGTTCACCCCGTTCCTCTACGCCATCCGCGAGCGCGAACGGGTCAACGACCTGTTCGAGATGATCTGCGGAAACCGCCTCACGTACAACTACGCCCGCATCGGCGGCGTTTCCGGCGACGCTCCGCCGGGGTTCCTCGAGAAGACGAAGGAGTTCCTCGACTACTTCGAGCCGAAGATCGACGAGTACAACAACCTCATCTCCTACAACAAGATCTTCGTCCACCGGCTGGCGAACGTCGCCGTGATCCCCGCGGAGGAGGCGGTCGCCTACGGGATGACGGGGCCCAACCTGCGCGGTTCGGGAGTCCCCTTCGACCTTCGCAGGGACGAGCCGTACTCGGTGTACCCGAAGTTCGACTTCAAGGTGTGCGTGGGCACCGGCGAGCGCGGGAAGCTGGGGGACTGCTTCGACCGGTACATGGTGCGGATCAACGAGATGCGGGAGAGCGTGAAGATCGTGCGCCAGGCGCTGGCGCAGATCCCGGAAGGACCCGTCATGGCGAAGGTCCCCCGCGTCTTCAAGCCCCCGGCGGGCGAGACGTACTTCCGCTCCGAGTGCCCCCGCGGCGAGACGGGGATCTACGTGGTCAGCGACGGATCGGCGAACCCCTTCCGGCTGAAGATCCGCACCGGTTCCTTCGTGACGATGAACATCTTCGAGAAGGTCACGAAGGGGCTCATGATCGCCGACATCGTGGCGGTCATCGGCAGCTTCGACATCATCCTCCCGGAGATCGACCGGTAACCCTATGGAAGCTCTCGCGAGATCCCTGGTGAACTTCGTTCCCGTGCTGGGAGGCGTTCCGCTATGGACGATCACCCTGTTGGTGATGGTCGCTTCGGCGGCGGTGGTCCTGGTCTTCGCCCTCACCTTCGAGGGCGTGGGGTCGCTGGTCCTGCGGAAGGTGGCCGGAGACATCCAGGCGCGGATCGGCCCCAACCGGGTCGGGCCCAACGGCATGCTGCAGTTCCTTGCCGACGGCGTGAAGCTGGTCCTCAAGGAGGACATCATCCCGGCCAGGGCGGACCGGCTCCTCTTCAGGCTGGCGCCGTATTTCGTCTTCGTCGGGTCCTTCGCGGCCTTCGTCGTGGTTCCCTTCGGCGTGGGGCTGATCGCCGCCGACCTGAACATCGGCATCTACTACGTCATGGCGGTGACCTCCCTGGTGGTCGTGGGCATCCTGCTCGCGGGGTGGTCCTCCAACAACAAGTGGGCCCTCCTGGGCGGAATGCGGGCCGCCGCGCAGATCGTCTCCTACGAGATCCCGGTGGGGATGGCCCTCATTCCGGCGGTGCTGGTCGCCGGGTCGCTGTCCCTGCAGGCCATCGTGAAGTCCCAGGGCGGGCTGTTCGGGATCTTCGGATGGAACCTGTTCCACGATCCGTTCGCCTTCTTCTCCTTCCTGCTGTACTTCACGGCGGCGCAGGCCGAGACCAACCAGACCCCCTTCGACCTGCCCGAGGCCGAGTCGGAGCTGGTCTCCGGCTACAACGTGGAATACTCCGGGATCCGGTTCGGCCTGTTCTTCCTCGCGGAGTTCGGGGACATGTTCATTGTCGCGGCTCTCGCCACCGCCTGTTTCCTGGGCGGCTGGAACGTGCCGTTCGTGAGCGTGGCGGCGCTTCCGCCGGTGTGGGGGAACCTCCTCTCCCTCGGGGTGTTCCTGGGGAAGGCCTTCACGATGGTTCTGATCATGATGTGGGTCCGCTGGACCCTGCCCCGCCTGCGCGTCGACCAGCTGATGCGGATGTCCTGGAAATACATGGTGCCCCTCACGTTCGTCAACCTCCTGGGCGTCTCCCTGTGGCTGCTGCTGTTTCACGGGAAGGGGATTCCCCAGATGATCGCCTCGCTGTTCGGATGAGACCATGGGCCTGAAGGAATATCTGAACGACATCATGGAAGCCGTGGTCACCACGGTGAAGGGGATGCGGATCACCGCGGCGTACGGCGTGGACCCGAAGGAAGAGGTCACGCTGCAGTACCCCGAGGAGCGGTGGGAAGTTCCCGAACGGTTCCGCGGTTTCCTCCACAACGACATCAAGGTCTGCACTTCCTGCACCATGTGCGTCAAGGTGTGCCCCGTGGACTGCATCTCCCTCGAGGCGGTCCGCGGCGCGGACAAGAAGATGGTGCTCGCCTTCTACGACATCAACATCGGCCGGTGCATGTACTGCGGCCTGTGCGTCGAGGCGTGCCCCGTGAAGTCCCTCAAGCACACCGGCGGCTACGAGCGGGCGTCGGTGGACCGCGGGGAACTGATCCTTCACTTCGTCCACGAGGACGCGGCGGAAATCAAGGCCCGGGTGGCGCGCCAGGTGGCCGAGGCCGCGGCCAAGGCGGCCGAAGCCCAGGCCGCTTCCAGGGCCGCGGAGGCCCCCGCCGCCGCGAAATCCCCGGAGGCCCCCCCCGCGGACCCCAAGGCGGCAAAGGGGGAACACAGGGAATGAACGGACCCTCCGACTTCATCTTCTACGCCGCGGCGGCCCTGACGGTCGGTTCGGCGATCCTCGTGGCCACGCTTCCCAACATCATCTACGCGGCGGTGGCGCTGCTGTTCGCCTTCGCCGGCGTGGCGGGCCTCTACGTCTTCCTTTCCGCCGACTTCCTCGCGGCGACCCAGGTGCTCGTGTACGTGGGCGGCATCCTCGTCCTGATCCTGTTCGCGGTGTTCCTGTCGAACCGCCTCGCCGACGTGAAGATCTCCAACCCGGGCCACTTCCACCTTCCGGCGGCGGCGGTCTGCCTGGTCCTCTTCGGGGTGCTGTCGTACACGGCCGTCTCCACGCCCTTCGCGGTGAAGACCGCCGTTTACCTCCCCACGACTGCGGACATCGGCGAGATGCTGATGACCCGCTACCTGCTCCCGTTCGAGGTCGCGTCGGTCCTGCTGCTTGCGGCGCTCATCGGCGCGGCGCTCCTGTCGCGGCCGGAGCGAGGCACCCCCGAAAAGGCCGACATGGAGGAGGGACGGGGATGACCCTGGACAAGTTCCTCGTCGTCGCCGCGGCGCTTTTCTGCTGCGGCCTCTACACCGTGATGACCCGCCGCAACGCGGTCGCGGTGCTCATGGGAGTCGAGCTCATCCTGAACGCCGCCAACATCAACTTCGTGGCTTTCTCCCACTTTCTTTCCCGCGTCATGGGCGGGCAGATCTTCGCCGTCTTCGTCATCGTCCTTGCGGCCGCCGAGGCCGCGGTGGCCCTGGCCATCTTCCTGCGGCTGTTCGCCACCACCGGGACCGTGGAAGTGGACACGGCGGACCAGCTCAAGGGGTAACCGTTGATCCGATACGCATACCTCATCCCGTTCCTGCCGCTTTCGTCGTTTTTCGTCAACATCGCCGTCGGCAAGCGGCTTCCCCGCAAGGGGGACTGGCTCTCCCTCGCCACCATCGCCGCCTGCCTCCTCATGTCCATCGGCATCTTCTACGAGGTCTTCCGGGCGTACGATCCGAATTTCAGGTACCACGTCGTCGTGCCGTGGCTGAGCGTGGGCAACCGGTTCGTGATCGACGCCGGGATCCTCATCGACAACGTCACCGCCGTGATGCTCCTGGTGGTCACCATCGTCTCGACCCTCGTCCACCTGTTCTCCATCGGATACATGCACGGCGATCCGCGGTACAACCGGTTCTTCGCGTACCTGTCCATCTTCTCGTTTTCGATGCTCGGGCTGGTCCTCTCGGAGAGCCTCTTCTTCATCTACATCTTCTGGGAACTGGTGGGGCTGTCCTCCTACCTGCTGATCGGTTTCTGGTTCGAGAAGAAGTCGGCCGCGGACGCCGGCAAGAAGGCGTTCATCGTCAACCGCGTGGGCGACTTCGGGTTCCTCATCGGGATCCTGATCATCTTCTCCACCTGCGGGGTCCTCGGGTACGACCAGGTCTTCCAGGCGATCGGCCAGGGGAAGCTTTCGGGTACGCTCCTCACGCTGGCGGGGATCGGCGTCTTCTGCGGCGCCATCGGGAAGTCGGCCCAGTTCCCCCTGCACGTCTGGCTCCCCGACGCGATGGAGGGGCCCACGCCGGTTTCCGCCCTGATCCACGCGGCGACGATGGTGGCCGCGGGCGTCTACCTCGTGGGCCGGGTCTACCCGATCTTCACGCCCGACGCGCTCCTCTTCATCGCCTACGTCGGGCTCATCACCCTGTTCATCGCGGCGACGATCGCGGTGACGCAGAACGACATCAAGAGGGTGCTGGCCTACTCCACGGTCTCCCAGCTCGGATACATGGTCATGGGACTGGGCGTCGGCGGCTACACGGCGGGGCTGGCGCACCTCGCCACCCACGCGGCCTTCAAGGCGTGCCTGTTCCTCGGATCGGGGTCGGTGATCCACGCGGTCCACAGCCAGGACATCCGCGAGATGGGCGCCCTGCGCAGGAAGATGCCCATCACCTTCGTCACCTTCCTCATCGCGACGCTCGCGATCTCGGGGGTGCCCTTCTTCTCCGGCTTCTACTCGAAGGACATGATCCTTGCCGCCGCCCTCGAGTTCGGGATGAAGCATCCGCAGCACATGATCTTCTTCCTCGGCGGCCTGTTCACCGCCGGGTTGACCGCCTTCTACATGTTCCGCCTGGTGATCCTGACCTTCTTCGGCAAGCCGGTGGACCATCACAAGTTCGACCATGCGCACGAGTCCCCGCCGAGCATGTGGGTCCCCCTGGTGGTGCTCGCGGCCCTTTGCTTCTCCTTCTGGTACTCGGGCTGGTTCGGCACGCTGATCCGGAAGCCCGCGTCGGCGGCAAACCCGGCGGCCGTTTCCTCCCCGGCTCCCGCCGTGCCGGCGGAGCGCGGCCTCGCCCCGATGGAGCACGCGGCCGTCCCCGCGCCCTCGCCGTCCCGGGAACCTGCGCCCGCGGAACCGGGACACGGGCAGGCCCCGTCCCATGGGACTTCCGTCGCCGGCGAGGCTTCCCACGCGGCGGGTCCGTCCGCGCACGGGGAGTCCCTGGCCGAAGCCGGGCACGAAGCGCACCTGGCGCACCAGGCGCACGCCTACGCCATGTACTCCTCGGTCACCGTGGGCGCCCTGGGGATCCTCCTCGCATTCGTGGTGTACTTCTTCGGCTGGATCGACCCGGCGCGCGTGGCGAACGCGGTGAAACCGCTGTACGAGTTCCTGCTGAACAAGTGGTACTTCGACGAACTGTACGAAGCGACCGTGATCGAAGGATCCAAGGCCTTCTCCCGGTTCCTGGCGTGGTTCGACCTGAACGTGGTGGACGGGCTGGTGAACCTGGCAGCCCGCCTCGGCGTCTTCCTGTCCTTCCTCGTCGGGAAGTTCGACAACTACGTGGTGGACGGCGCGGTCAACGGCGTGGCGACCGTGACGATCTCGAGCGGCTCGGTCCTGCGGCGGCTGCAGACCGGGAAGCTGTACCACTACGTTTTCGTGCTGGCGGGCGGAGCGCTCATCATTTTCATCATCAGGGCTTTCTAAAGAACGGAGGTGGTCTTCCGTGGGTTTCATCGATAATCACATTCTCTCGCTCATGACGTTCCTCCCGGTCCTCGGGGCGGCGGCGATCCTCTGCGTCCCCAGGGGGAAGGACGACGTGATCCGGTGGATCGCAGCGGCGGCCTCCTTCCTGCCCCTCGTCCTGTCGGTCAAGCTTCTCTACGCGTTCGACCGCTCCGTCGCGGGCGTCAACGTCGCCGGCCAGTTCCAGTTCGTCGAACACTACAGCTGGATCCCGTCGATCAACGTGGAGTACTTCCTCGGGGCGGACGGCATCTCGATGCCCATGCTGATCCTGACGGCCCTGCTGTCGTTCCTGGCGGTCATCGGTTCCTTCGGGATCGAGAAGAAAGTGAAGGGGTACATGGCCCTGTTCCTCCTTCTCGAGACCGGGATGATGGGCGTCTTCGCGTCCCTCGACTTCTTCCTCTTCTACGTCTTCTGGGAAGTGATGCTCCTGCCGATGTACTTCCTCATCGGCATCTGGGGCGGCCCGCGGAAGGAGTACGCGGCGATCAAGTTCTTCCTCTACACGCTGGCCGGATCGGTCCTGATGCTGCTGGTCCTCCTGGCCCTCTACTTCAACACCACGAATCCCGAGACGGGCGGGCACACCTTCAACCTGCTCCACTACATGGCGCAGTCCACGCACAACGGGTGGCTGAAAGGGTTCGACGTCCGCATCCTCCTTTTCCTCGGGTTGTTCATCGGCTTCGCGATCAAGGTGCCTCTCTTCCCGTTCCACACCTGGTTGCCGGACGCCCACGTCGAGGCGCCGACGGCCATCTCCGTGATCCTCGCCGGTGTCCTGCTGAAGATGGGGACGTACGGCCTGATGCGGATCTCCTTCCCGATCTTCCCCGACGTGACGCGCTGGTTCGCGGTCCCGATGGCGGTGATCGGGGTGATCAACATCGTCTACGGCGCCCTGTGCGCCATGGCGCAATCGGACCTGAAGAAAATGGTCGCCTACTCCTCCGTCAGCCACATGGGCTTCGTCATGCTCGGCATGGCGGCCCTGACCCCCACGGGGATGGTCGGCGGCGCGATGCAGATGTTCTCCCACGGGCTGATCACCGCCATGCTGTTCTTCCTCGTCGGCGTCGTCTACGACCGGGCCCACCACCGCCAGATCGACGGCTTCGGCGGACTGGGCGCCGTGGTGCCCGTCTACACCGCCTTCGTCTCGTTCGCCTTCTTCGCCTCCCTGGGACTTCCGGGCCTCTCCGGCTTCATCGCCGAGCAGATGGTCTTCCTGGGTTCCTTCGACGTGTTCCGCACCATCGTGGTGATCGCCGCCCTCGGCATCATCTTCGTCGCGGCCTTCCACCTGTGGGCGCTGCAGCGCGTCTTCCTCGGGCCGCTGAACCCGAAGTACGCCGCCCTCGAGGAGATCAACGCCCGGGAGGTCTTCTGCCTGGCGCCCCTGGGGATCATCGTCATGTACATCGGCGTCTGGCCGATGCCGGTGATAAGCCTGATGAATTCCTCGCTGGTGCACCTTGTCGATCTCGTGAAGGCGGTGATCTAGATGTTCCTCGGCAACCTGGGCAGCCTGCGGTACTTCCTGCCGGAGATCGCCGTCACGGCGACGATCCTGCTGCTCGTGGTGCTGCACGTCGCCTCGAATCGCCGCACGTCGGCCGCCCCGGCGCTCCTGTCGCTCCTGGGCGTCGGCACGGCGATCCTGCTCGTCGGCGTCTCCCCCGCGGGCGGGGGGAAGTCGATCTTCGAAGGGATGGCGGCCTACGACGGGTTCGCCGTTTTCTTCAAGGGGCTGACCTCCCTCGCCACCGTCGTCGTGATCCTCATGTCGATGGACAGCACGGAGCTCGCCGGGCGCAGCCAGGCGGAGTACTACATCTTCCTCCTGGCGACCCTGCTCGGGATGTTCCTGCTCTCCTCCGCGACCGACATCGTGATGGTGTACCTGTCCCTGGAGCTGGTCTCCATCCCTTCGTACCTCCTGGCGGGGTATCTCAAGGGGAAGGAGGACTCCGTCGAGGCCGCGATGAAATACGTGGTCTACGGCGCCACCGCGTCCGGGGTGATGATCTACGGGTTTTCCCTCCTCTTCGGCCTGACCGGCTCCACCCAGATCGCGGAGATCGGCCGGTCCCTGGTCGCGGGCAAGGCGACGCTGCCCATGCTCCTGGCCGCCGTGATGGCGGCGGTGGGGTTCGGTTACAAGATCGCCGCCGTGCCGTTCCACATGTGGAGCCCCGACGTGTACGAAGGGGCGCCCACGCCGGCCACCGCCTTCTTCTCCATCGGCCCGAAGGCGGCGGGCTTCGCGGTTCTCGTGCGCTTCTACTACACCGTGTTCGCGTCCCCGACCCCCGGGACGGGGATCTGGCACCTGACGACCTCCGTGGACTGGCCGCTCCTCTTCGCCGTCCTGTCGGCCTTGACCATGACGGTGGGGAACCTGGTGGCGGTCAAGCAGAACAACGTGAAAAGGCTGCTTGCCTACTCCTCCATCGCCCATGCCGGGTACATGCTCATGGGATTCGTCCTGCTCTCCTCGGCGGGGATCGAGGCGATCCTCTTCTACCTGGTGGTCTACCTCTTCATGAACCTGGGCGCCTTTTACGTGGTGGTCCTGGTGGGAAACGGAACGAAGGGGGAGGACATCGCGGACTTCTCGGGGTTGGGCAGCCGGGCGCCCTTCGCCGCGGTGTCTCTGGCCGTTTTCCTCTTCGCCCTGACCGGGATCCCGCCGTTCTCCGGATTCATCGGGAAGCTTTACCTGTTCGCCGAGGTCATCCACCGCGGCGTCTACTGGCTGGCCGTGGTGGCGGCGCTCAACAGCGTCGTCTCGCTCTATTACTACGCGCGTATCGTCAAGGTGATGTTCCTCGAAGAGCCCAAGGACACGGCGGCGCTTCCCGTGCCGGCGGTCACGCGGGCAATGCTTGTCCTTTTGGTCGCGCCCACCCTGATTCTTGGTGTATACTGGGAGCCTGTGGCGCGCATCGCCTCCAATTCCGTGAAGATGCTGGCGTTCTGACCCTAAAGTAGCAGAAGGGTAATGGCATGTCCGGACTGCTGGCCAGCTTGCAGTTCTCCAGTCCCTACTTCCCTGTGATCGTCCTCATGGCCGTTGCCGTGGGGCTTTCGGCGGGATTCGTCTTCCTTTCCCAGTGGGTCGGGCCGAAGCGGTACGACCGGACCAAGTACTCCGAATACGAGTGCGGCGTCGACCCCCTGACGACCTCCACGGTGCGGATCTCCGTGAAGTTCTTCCTGGTCGCGATCCTGTTCCTCCTCTTCGATCTGGAGACGACCTTCCTTTACCCCTGGGCGGTCCTCTACCGGTCGCTGGGACTGTTCGGTTTCGTCGAGATGGGAGTCTTCGTCGGGATCCTCCTCGTCGGCCTGGTCTACGCGTGGAAAAAGGGTGCGCTGGAATGGCAATGAACCCTGGCGGGGGCGGCGGGTACTCCCTCTCCACCCTCGAGTCGATGGTGGCCTGGGGGAGGAAATACTCCCTGTACCCCTTCACCTTCGCCACCGCGTGCTGCGGCATCGAGGTGATGGGGGCCTTCGGGACCCACTACGACCTCTCCCGCTTCGGCGCCGAGGTGGTGCGCTTCTCCCCGCGCCAGGCCGACGTGCTCCTGGTGGCGGGGACGATCAACTACAAGATGGCGCCGGTGCTCAAGCGGATCTACGACCAGATGCTCGAGCCGAAGTGGGTGATCTCCATGGGGGTGTGCGCCTGTTCCGGAGGGTTCTACAACAATTACAGCGTTCTCCAGGGGATCGACAAGATCCTCCCGGTGGACGTCTATATCCCCGGGTGCCCTCCGAACCCCGAAGGGATCATCGACGCCGTGGTGCAGATCCAGAAGCTCATCGAGACCGGCGCCCCCCGTGCGGCGGACCGGTGGCCGATCAAGTGAAGGGAAAGGGAAGGGAATCCCTTTGAGCGTCGTCCTCGACAGGTTGCGGACGCGGTTCCCGTCCGAAGTGGCGTCCACCCATTCGGATTTCGGGGACGACACGGCCCTCATCCGCCGGGAGCGGATCGTGGAGATCCTCACCTTCCTGCGGGACGACCCGGAGTTGCTGTTCGACTTCGCGATGGACCTGACCGCCGTAGACTACCTGGGGGAAAGCCCCCGCTTCGAGGTGGTGTACCATCTCTACTCCCTGGAGAAGAGACACCGGGTCCGGATCAAGGTGCGTCTCCACGAGGAAGATCCCGTGATCGACTCCGCGGTGGCGGTGTGGCCCGGCATCAACTGGTACGAGCGCGAAGCGTACGACATGTACGGCGTCGTCTTCCGGGGGCATCCGAACCTGAGGCGGATCCTGATGTACGAGGAATTCGTGGGGCATCCCCTGAGGAAGGACTACCCCAAGGCGAAGCGCCAGCCCACCATCGGGCCGGAAGAGTAGAACGATGCCGGAACCGTTCCTCATCGAGACCCGCGGCGGAAAGCTCGACCTGCAGGCCGAGCCGATGCTCATCAACATCGGCCCCTCCCATCCCGCGACGCACGCCACCCTGCGCTTCCAGGCGACGCTCGACGGCGAGACGATCCTGGAGATGGAGCCGGAATTCGGATACCTTCACCGCTGCTTCGAGAAGGAGTCGGAGAACGCCACCTGGACCCAGGTGATCCCGTACACCGACCGCCTGAACTACGTCTCCCCGCTGATGAACAACGTGGGGTACGTGATGGCGGTGGAGAAGCTGTGCGGCATCGAGGTCACGGAGCGCTGCAAGTACATCCGGGTGATCGTCTCCGAGATCTCCCGGATCATCGACCACATGGTGTGCATCGGCACGAACATGGTCGACCTCGGGGCGCTGACGAACTTCTGGTACTTCTGGAAACCCCGCGAGGAGGTCTACAAGGTCATCGAGGAGCTGTGCGGCCAGCGTCTGACCACGGCGTACACCCGCATCGGCGGCGTGATGGCCGACCTTCCGGAAGGGTGGACCGACCGGGTCCTCGGGGTCTGCCGCGACGTGATCCCGCGGTGCATCGCGGACGTCGACGCACTGCTCACGAAGAACCGGATCTTCATCGAGCGCACGATGAACGTGGGGCCGATCACCGCGAAGGACGCCGTCGCCCTGGGGTTCACCGGCCCCTGCCTGCGGGCCGCGGGCGTCCCCCTGGACCTCCGGAAGGACCAGCCGTACCTGGTGTACGACCGGTTCGACTTCGACATCCCCGTCGGGGAGGTCGGCGACACCTGCGACCGGTACATGGTTCGCATGGAGGAGATGCGGCAGTCGCTGCGGATCATCGAACAGGCCATCGCGAATCTCCCGGGCGGACCCGTCAACATCGACGATCCGAGGTTCTTCCTGCCTCCGAAGGTCAAGGTGTACGAGAACATCGAGGCTCTCATGAACCACTTCAAGCACATCATGGAGGGAATCCGGGTTCCCGCCGGCGAGGTCTACTCGGCCACGGAGGCCGCCAACGGGGAGCTGGGTTTCTACATCGTCAGCAAGGGAGGAGGGGGGCCGTACAAGATCAAGGTCCGGCCGCCGTGCTTTCCCCTGTTCCAGGGGATCCCGCACCTGGTGAAGGGGCAGATGATCGCGGATCTCATCGCCGTGCTGGGCAGCGTCAACATCATCGCGGGGGAGCTGGACCGGTGAGCGTCGCGTTTTCCGATGCCGGGCGGAAGGAGTTCGAACGCCTGCTGGCGCGGTATCCGGAAAAGGAGGCCGTGATCCTGCCGGCCCTCCACCTGGTCCAGAAGGAGTTCGGGTACGTCTCCGACGAGGCGATCGTCTACATCGCGGGGCTGCTTTCGGTCGCTCCGGCGCAGATCGAGGGGGTCGCCACCTTCTACACGATGTACAACCGCAAGCCGGTGGGGAAATACCACGTGCAGGTGTGCCGGAACCTCTCCTGCTCCCTCATGGGCGCGGAGCACCTGATCGGGCACCTCTCGAGGAAACTGGGGATCGAACCCGGCGAGACGACCCCCGACGGGAAATTCACCCTGTCGGAAGTGGAGTGCCTGGGCTCGTGCGGAACGGCCCCGGTGATGCAGGTCAACGACGAATACCACGAGAACCTGACCGAAGAGTCGATCGACGCGGTCCTGGACGGACTTCCTTGAGGGGCGAAGAGAAGCCTGCGATGGAGACGGTCCTCACCACCCATTTCGCGGACGAGCGGTACCGCTTCATCGACACGTACCGGGGCTTTGGCGGCTACGAGGCGCTGCGGAAGGCGATCTCGATGCCCCGGGATGCGATCGTGGAGGAGGTCAGGAAGGCGAATTTGCGCGGCCGCGGCGGCGCGGGGTTCCCCGCCGGCGTCAAGTGGGGGTTCCTCCCGAAGGACATGTCCCGCCCGCGGGTTCTCGTCGTCAACGCCGACGAGGGGGAGCCCGGGACCTTCAAGGACCGCCGGATCATGAGCCGGGCGCCCCACCTTCTCGTCGAAGGGTTGGCGATCGCCTGTTACGCCCTCACGATCCACAAGGCCTACATCTACATCCGCGGCGAGTTCGTCCGGGAAGCGGGGATCCTCGACGAAGCCGTTTCCGAAGCGTACGCCTCCGGGTTCCTCGGGAAGGACATCCTCGGGTCGGGGTTCGATCTCGACGTGACGGTCCACCGGGGCGCGGGAGCCTACATCTGCGGGGAGGAAACCTCCACGCTCAACTCCCTTGAAGGGAAGCGCGGCTGGCCGAGGCTGAAACCCCCCTTCCCGGCGACCATCGGGGCCTTCGGCCTTCCCACGATCGTCAACAACGTGGAAACCCTCTCCGACGTGCCGTGGATCATCACCCACGGGGGAGAGCGGTTCGCGGCCCTTGGCTGCGAAAAGAACGGGGGCACGCGGCTGGTCGGCGTCAGCGGCCCCGTGCAGAGGCCCGGCATCTACGAACTGCCCGCGGACGTGAACCTGCGGCACGTCATCTACGACGTCGCCGGAGGCTTGCGGGACGGGAAGAAGCTCAAAGCCGTCATCCCCGGGGGGTCGTCCACCCCGGTGCTGCGCGCGGACGAGATCGACGTGAACTTCGACATCGAGTCGATGGCGAAGCTCGGCACGATGGCGGGGACCAGCGGCGTGATCGTGATCCCGGAGGGGACCTGCATGGTGCGGGCGCTCCGGGTCCTCATGAACTTCTACGCGCACGAGTCGTGCGGCCAGTGCACACCGTGCCGCGAGGGGACGGGATGGCTCAGGAAGGTCGTGGGGCGGATCGAGGCCGGCGAGGGGCGCCCGAGGGACATCGAGCTGATCCTCGACCTGTGCGACAACATGATGGGGCGGACCATCTGCGCGTTGGCGGACGCCGCGGCGATGCCCGCGCAGTCGTTTCTCTGGAAGTTCCGGGAGGAGTTCGACCGGCATATCCGCGACCGGAAATGCCCGTACGGAAACAGGTTCTGAAAGCGAGCCCATGCCGAGCCTGACGATCGACGGAAAAGCGGTGGATGTCCCGGTCGGGACGACGATCATCAATGCCGCGGAGAAGATCGGCATCGAGATCCCGCGCTATTGCTACCACAAGCATCTCTCCGTCGCGGGGAACTGCCGGATGTGCCTCGTGGAGGTGGAGAAGTTCCCGAAGCTGCAGACCGCGTGCTCCACGGTGGTCACCGACGGGATGGTGGTGCGCACCGACACCGAGAAGGTGCGCAAGGCGGTCACGGGCGTGCTCGAGTTCCTCCTCATCAACCATCCCATCGACTGCCCCATCTGCGACCAGGCGGGGGAGTGCGAGCTGCAGAACTACTACATGAAGTTCGGGCTCCACAAGAGCCGCTTCGCCCTCGAGGACAAGGTCCGGAAGAAGAAGGTGCAGGACATCGGGGGCCAGATCGTCCTGGATGCGGAGCGGTGCATCCTCTGCTCCCGCTGCGTGCGATTCCTCGAGGAGGTGACGGGGACCCGGGAGCTGCAGTTCTTCCGCCGCGGCGACCATTCCGAGATTTCCGTATTCCCGGGACGCCCCTTGAACAACAACTACACCGGGAATCTCGCCGACATCTGCCCGGTCGGGGCGCTCACCAGCAAGGATTTCCGGTTCAAGTGCCGCGTCTGGTTCCTCAAGGCCTTCCCCTCCGTCTGCACGGGGTGCGCCAGAGGGTGCAACGTCGAGGCGTTCTTCAAGGGCGACATCCTGTACCGGTACAAGCCGCGCGTGAACGAAGCGGTGAACCGCGCGTGGATGTGCGACTTCGGGAGGCTCGAGTACAAGAAGGCGAACAACGCCCGCCTGCTGGTACCCTTCGTCCGGGAGGACGGCCGGGAGAAGATGATGTCCTGGGGGGGCCTCCTGCCGCAGGTGGCGTACCGGCTGAAGGATGCGGTGGAAAGGGAAGGGCCGGACGCGGCGGCGGTGATCGCCTCGCCGCAATCCTCCAACGAGGAGCTCTACCTCGTCCGCAGGATCGCCTCCGACCTGCTCGGCACGAAGAACCTCGCCTTCACCAGCCGCGTTCCGGGCGACGGGTTCTCCGAC
Source organism: Deltaproteobacteria bacterium (assembly GCA_021815305.1). GTDB lineage: Bacteria > Desulfobacterota > Deferrimicrobia > Deferrimicrobiales > Deferrimicrobiaceae > JAKAHC01. Next base: position 64,221 of record JAKAHC010000007.1, read on the forward strand.
GGTTTCCTGATCCGGGGGGACAAGAACCCCAACAGCAGGGGCGCGCAGCTCCTTCGCATTCCCGGCGGGCCCGCTTTCGACGAGCTGGTGGTGAAGATCGCCGCGGGGAAGGTCCGCGCCCTCCTTCTGTTCGGCGACGTCCTGGGCGACCTCACGCAAGAGGAAACGGCCGGCCTGCTGTCCATGGTGCCGTTCGTCGCACAGGCGGGCACGAACGAGGGGCCCGTCTCCGCCGTCGCGACCGCCGTGCTGCCGATCGCATCCGTCGCGGAGCGCGGGGGGACGTTCACCAACCACGCCGGGCGGGTGCAGCGCTTCCATGCGGGGTTCCCCCCGCGGGGGAAGGCGAAGGACACGATCGGGTTCCTCACGTCCCTCGCGAACCGCCTGGGGGCCGGCTGGGCGTTCGACGGCGAGGCGTCCGTGTTTCGGGCCCTGGCCGCGACCGAGGGACCCTTCGCCGGGATGAGCTACGAATCGATCGGCAGCCTGGGACAGGAGGCCAAGGGGTGAACCCCGCGCTCTTCGACCTTGTGGTGGCGGTCGCCCGCATCGCGGTGATGCTCGCCTTCTGCCTGACCCTGGTGGTGGTGTTCACCTGGGTGGAGAGGAAGGGCGCGGCCTACATCCAGGACCGCCGCGGCCCCAACCGGGCCGCCATCTTCGGCATTCGGGCGTGGGGACTGTTCCACCCGATGGCGGACGCGCTGAAGTTCCTCTTCAAGGAGGATTTCATCCCGGACCGCGCCCACCGCCTCTTCTACCAGATCGCGCCGATGTTCGCCCTTGCGCCCGTCATCATGACGATCGCCGTCATCCCGTTCGGCCCGGACGTGACGCTCTTCGGCCGGAGGATCGCGCTGCAGATCGCGGATCTCAACGTGGGGATCCTCTACATCTTCGCCGTCTCGGGGATGACCGTCTACGGGGTGGTGCTCGCGGGCTGGTCCAGCGGAAGCAAGTACCCGCTCCTCGGGGGGTTGCGCTCCTCGGCCCAGATGCTCTCCTACGAGGTTTCGATGGGGCTGTCGCTCATGGGGATCTTCATGGTCTTCCAGTCCGTGCGACTGTCGCAGATCGTGGCGGCGCAGGGGGGGCTGCTGTTCGGCGTGCTGCCGAAATGGGGCGTCTTCGTCCAGCCGCTGGGGTTCGTTCTTTTCCTGGTGGCCCAGTACGCCGAGGCCAACCGGACCCCCTTCGACCTGCCGGAAGGGGAGTCGGAACTCGTGGCCGGGTACCACACGGAGTACGGTTCCTTCAAGTTCTCCATGTTCATGATGGCGGAATACTTCCACATGGTGGTCGGCGCGGCGATCCTTTCGACCCTGTTCTTCGGAGGCTGGCAGTTCCCGTACCTCGGGGACACGGGGTTCCTGTTTCCGGGGGGCGCCGGGTTCGCGCTGCCGCCGGCGCTGGTTTTCCTGCTCCGGATCGGATCGTTCGTCGGGAAGGTGGTATTCTTCGCGTGGCTCTACGTCTGGGTCCGGTGGACGATCCCCCGTTTCCGGTACGACCAGGTGATGCGGCTCGGCTGGAAGATGATGCTGCCCCTTTCGCTCGCGAACCTCTTCGCGACGGGGCTGATCCTGCTCCTTCCCGGAAGGTAGAGGCGGAGTCTTGGGAACATGACGATCGGGATAAGGAAAGTGGCGCGGCCCCGGGAGATGACCTTCCCGGAGTCGCTGTATCTGGTCGAGATCGTCAAGGGCCTGGGCGTGACGATGGGGCACATGCTGCGCAACATCGTCCGCCAGGAAGGGATCATGACGATGGAGTACCCGGAGGTGCGCCGCCGGATGCCCCCCCGCTTCCGCGGCCGGCACCGGCTGATGAGGCGTCCCGACGGCTCTCCGCGGTGCGTTGCGTGCTACTGCTGCGCCACCGCTTGCCCGGCCAAGTGCATCACGATCGTGGCGGGCGAGTCGCCCGACCCCGCGGTGGAGAAGTACCCGGTCCGCTTCGACATCGACATGCTGCGGTGCGTCTTCTGCGGCCTTTGCGTGGAGGCGTGCCCGTGCGACGCCATCCGGATGGACACCGGGTGGTTCACCCCCCCGGACGACAGCCGGGAAAAGCTCATCTTCACGATCGACGTGCTTCTGGAGAAGTAGGGAGGGGATGGAAGCGCTCTTCTTCATACTGTTCGGGGCGATCGCGGTGGGCGGCGCGGTCATGGTGGTGACGCGCAGGCACCCGATGGTGTCCGCGCTCTACCTGATCCTGACGCTGTTCGCCGTGGCGGCGCTGTTCGTGCTGCGCCATGCGCATTTCCTCGCCGCGATCCAGGTGATCATCTACGCGGGGGCGGTGGTGGTTCTCTTCATCTTCGTCATCATGCTGATCAACGTCCCCGAGAGCCGCCTCCCCGTGGAGCGGGCCACGATTGTGCGCGTCGCGGGCGTGATCGCGGCGGGGCTGCTGATCCTCGAATCCGCGGTTCTCGCCCGCAGGTTCGCGATGCCGAAGGCTCCCGTCTCCGGCGTGGGGACGGTGGAGGCCGTGGGACGGGCGCTTTTCACCGACTACCTGCTGGCGTTCGAAGTCACTTCGGTGCTGCTGCTGGCGGCGGTGATCGGGGCGATCGCGCTGTCGAACAAGAAGCTATAGAGAGAAGGGCGGGACACGCAGATGATCGAGCCGCCGGCATACCTGCTCCTCTCCGCGATCCTGTTCGGCATCGGGGTCGTCGGGGTCGTGGCCCGCAGGAACATCCTCATCATCCTCATGAGCGTCGAGGTGATGCTCAACGGCGTGAACGTGGCGTTCGTCGCCGTGGGCTCCTACCTGGGCGACGCCACGGGGGGGATCTTCGCCTTCATGGTGATGACCGTCGCGGCGGCCGAGGCGGCGGTGGGCCTCGCCCTCCTGATCGCCCTGTACCGGATCAGGGAGACGATCGACATCACCGAGCTCAAGGTCCTCAAATGGTGAGCGGCGTCCTCGACTACCTGTGGCTGGTCCCGGCGTTCCCGCTGCTGGGGGTGATCCTCAACGGCGTGCTGGCCCTGATCGCCGAGCGTCCGTTCCTGCTGAAAGAGGCGGGGCTTCCGCCGCCCGGCGGGTCCCACGGACATCCGTCCCGGGGGAACTCGCACGCGACGGAGGCTCCCGGATCCCATGGATCCGGGGCTTCGGGTCCCCATTCGGCTCCTGTCTACCGGAACGTGGTCGCCTTCCTCGCCCCGGGGGCGGTCGGCGCCTCCTTCGTGGTGGCCCTCCTGTGCGTCCTTTCGCTCGCCGCCCGGCCGCCGGAAGGCCGCACGTTCGTGCAGATCCTCTTCCCCTGGATCCAGTCGGGCTCCTTCCTCGCCCCGGTGGGCTTCCAGCTCGACCCGCTCTCCTCCGTGATGGCCCTGGTGGTCACCGGAGTGGGGTTCCTCATCCACGTCTACTCCGTGGGGTACATGTCCCACGAGCGCGCGTTCGCCCGTTACTTCGTCTACCTCAACCTCTTCATGTTCGCCATGCTCATGCTGGTGCTGGCGAACAACTACCTTCTGATGTTCGTGGGGTGGGAGGGGGTGGGGCTGTGCTCGTACCTTCTCATCGGCTACTGGTACGAGAAGCAGAGCGCCTCCGACGCGGGGAAGAAGGCGTTCATCGTCAACCGGATCGGAGACTTCGGCTTCCTCCTGGGAGTGTTCCTCATCTTCTGGACCTTCGGTTCGGTCTCCTTCACGGACGTGTTCGCCCGGATCCCGCTGCTGCGGGACAGCGGCGTCCTGACGGCCGGAATGGCCACCGCGATCACCCTGCTCCTGTTCCTCGGCGCCACGGGCAAGTCCGCCCAGATCCCGCTGTACGTCTGGCTCCCCGACGCGATGGAGGGACCGACCCCGGTTTCGGCGCTGATCCACGCGGCCACGATGGTGACCGCGGGTGTCTACATGGTCGCCCGCTCCAGCGCCCTGTTCCTGCTTTCGCCCGATGCGATGTCGGTGGTGGCGGTCATCGGGGCGGCCACGGCGATCTTCTCCGCCACCATCGGCATCTGCCAGACCGACATCAAGCGGGTCCTGGCCTACTCCACGGTGTCGCAGCTCGGGTACATGTTCCTGGCCTGCGGGGTCGGGGCGTTCGCCGCGGGGATCTTCCACCTCATGACGCACGCCTTCTTCAAGGCGCTCCTGTTCCTGGGATCCGGTTCCGTGATCCACGCCCTCTCCGGGGAGCAGGACATGCGGAAGATGGGGGGCGTAAGGAGATACCTCCCCGTCACCTTCGTCACGATGTTCGCCGCCACCCTTGCGATCTCCGGGATCCCGGGACTGTCGGGGTTCTTCTCCAAGGACGAAATCCTGTGGCAGTCCTTCTCGTCGCCCCACGGAAGCCCCGCCCTCTGGTTCGTCGGTGCGCTGGCCGCCGGAATCACGGCGTTCTACATGTTCCGCCTGGTGTTCCTCACCTTCTACGGCGGCTCCCGGATGGACCCCGAGGTGGAGAAACACGTCCACGAATCGCCCTGGACGATGACGGTGCCCCTCTCGATCCTCGCCGTCCTGTCGGTGGCCGGCGGCTGGGTCGGAATCCCGGCGTCGCTGGGAGGGGACAACCGTTTCGAGGAGTGGCTGGCGCCGGTCTTCCGCTCCGTCGCCGCTGCCGGGGCGCATGGGGCGGCCACCGGCGCGCATCCTTCCGTTTCGCTTGAATTCGGCCTGATGGGGATTTCGGTGGGCGTTGCCCTGGCCGGCATCGGGATCGCGTATTTCCTGTACCGCTTGCGCACGTCGAAGCCGGCCGAGATCGCGCGGAGGGTGCCCGCCCTCTACGACCTCGTGTACCACAAGTATTACGTGGACGAGATCTACGAGTGGGCGGTCGTCCGGAGGGTCGTCGACGGTTCCGTCTGGCTGTGGCAGATGTTCGACGCCCTGTTCATCGACGGGATCGTGAACGGAATCGCCGACGGCGTGCGGTCTGCGGGAGACAGGGTGCGGCGTCTCCAGGCCGGCATCGTCGGAGGGTACGCCTTTTCCCTGCTGGCGGGAGCCGTCCTCCTTGTCGGGTACATCCTTTACCGGAGCATGGTCCCATGACGGGCGTGCCGCTTCTCGACCAGCACCTGCTCTCCGTCCTCATCGGACTTCCGCTCGTGGGGGCGGCGGCGCTCCTCTTCCTCCCCCGCGAGGGACACAGGACGATCCGCAACGTCACCTTCCTGTTCACGCTGGCGGAGTTCCTTCTCTCCCTGCTGGTGGTGGCGCGGTTCGAATCCGGAACGGCGGCGATGCAGCTCGTCGAGAGCGTGCCGTGGATCCCCCGGTACGGCATCGGGTACATCGTCGGTGTGGACGGGATCTCCCTGTGGCTCCTGATGCTCACCACGTTCATCATGCCGATCACGATCCTGTCCGCCTACTCCTCGGTACAAAAGCACGTGAAAGAGTTCATGGTCTTCATGTTGATCCTCGCGACCGCGATGGTGGGGGTGTTCGTCGCCACCGACCTGTTCCTCTTCTACGTCTTCTGGGAGATGGTCCTCATCCCGATGTACTTTCTCATCGGCGTCTGGGGCGGCGAGCGCCGGATCTACGCCGCGATCAAGTTCTTCCTCTACACCTTCGTCGGCTCGGTCCTGATGCTGGTCGCGATCCTGGCCCTCTACTTCCACCACTACGCGGTCACGGGGACCTACACCACCGACCTGGTGAAGCTCTACTCGCTCACGATTCCCGTGAAGATGCAGTTCTGGCTCTTCGCCGCGTTCTTCCTCGCCTTCGCCTTCAAGGTGCCCATGTTCCCGTTCCACACGTGGCTCCCGGACGCCCACACGGAGGCGCCGACCGCGGGATCCGTGATCCTGGCGGCCGTGCTCCTGAAGATGGGGACCTACGGTTTCCTCCGGTTCGCGATGGCCCTGTTCCCCGTGGCCGCCTCCGACTTCACGCCGCTGATCGTTACCCTGGCGGTGATCGGGATTCTCTACGGCGCCCTGGTGGCGATGGTCCAGAAGGACGTCAAGAGGCTCGTGGCCTACTCCTCGGTCGCGCACCTGGGCTTCGTCATGCTCGGGCTGTTCGCCCTCAACCTCCAGGGGATCGAGGGCGGCATCCTCCAGATGATCAACCACGGGGTCTCCACCGGGGCGCTGTTTCTCGTCGTCGGCATCATCTACGAGAGGAGGCACACGCGCCTGATCTCCGAGTTCGGCGGGTTGTCCAGGGTGTTGCCGGTCTTCGCTTTCTGCTTCATGGTGATCACCCTCTCCTCCATCGGCCTGCCCGGGACCAACGGGTTCGTGGGCGAGTTCCTCATCATGCTGGGAGCCTTCAGGACCCACATGTGGCACACGGCGGTCGCCGCGACGGGGGTCATCTTCGCCGCCGTCTACATGCTGTGGATGTTCCAGCGGGTGATGTACGGCAAGGTCACCCAAGAGGAGAACCTGCGCCTCGAGGACATGAACGGACGGGAGGTCGCCTACATGCTCCCGCTGCTCCTGTTGGTCTTCTGGATCGGGGTCTACCCGCAGCCGTTCCTGCGGAGGATGGACGCCTCCGTCGCCGCGTTCGTCACGCGATTCGAGGCGCAGAAACAGGCGGCCCTTCGCGGATCTCCCGCCGGGGAGACGATGCTCGTCCGCTATTTCGATTCGGGGAAGTGAGGCAGGCATGACGCCGATCGCCATGGACACCGGTGCGCTGGTCCGGGGGCTCTACTGCATCCTCCCCGAGATGGTCGTGATCGGCACGGCGATCCTGGTCCTCCTGGCCGACCTCCTCCTGCCCGAGGAAGGCAAAAAGCGCCTGTGCCACCTGAGCGTCGCGGGCGTGGCGGCGGCGATCCTCTCCGCCCTCTGGCTGGGGCCCGGGAAGATCGAGGGGTTCTCCGGGATGATCGTCCACGACGGGATGGGGCTCTTCTTCACCCTGACGATCCTCGCGGCCGCCCTGCTCACCCTGATGATGGCCACCGGCTATTCCGAATGGGAGGGGACGCAGAAAGGGGAGTTCTACGCCCTGATCCTCCTGTCCACTTCCGGGATGCTTTTCATGGCCGAAGGGACCGACCTCATGACCGTCTTCCTGGGCCTGGAGACGCTGTCGATCCCCATCTACTGCCTGGTCGGCTTCCACCGGGGGCGGATGCGGTCGCTGGAGGGGGCGATGAAGTATTTCCTCCTCGGGGCGTTCTCCTCGGGGTTCTTCCTCTACGGCATCGCCCTCATGTACGCGGCGGCCGGGACCACCAGGATCCCCGTGATCGCGTCGATGATGCGCGACGCGCGTCTCTACGGGAATCCCGTCTTCCTTGCGGGGATCGGCCTGCTGCTGGTCGGTTTCGCCTTCAAGGTGTCCCTGGTTCCCTTCCACATGTGGACGCCGGACGCGTACGAGGGAGCGCCCACGCTGGTGACGGCGTTCATGGGCGCCGCGGTGAAGGCCGCCGCGTTCGCCGCGCTCCTGCGCGTGGTGCTGCTCACCTTCCCCGCGATCCTGCCGGCGATGTCGGGCGTCTTGTGGGTCCTGGCGGCGCTGACCATGACGGTCGGGAACTTCTCCGCGCTGCTCCAGAACAACATGAAACGGATGCTGGCGTACTCCTCCATCGCCCACGCGGGGTACATCCTCGTGGGTCTCACGGCGGGAGGGGTCGCCGGCGGACAGGCGGTCCTCTTCTACGTGCTGGTGTACGCCTTCATGAACCTGGGCGCGTTCGGCGTGATCATGCTGGTGGCCCAGCGGGAGGACGACGGGTACGACATCGACAACTTCGCGGGGATCGGTTTCCGCTACCCCGTTCTCGGCGGCCTGCTCTCCCTGTTCCTCGTCTCCCTGGCCGGCATCCCTCCCACCGCGGGGTTCGTCGGGAAATTCTACCTGTTCGGCGCCGCGGTCAGGAGCGGCTACGTGGGGCTTGCCGTCCTCGGCGTGCTGAACAGCGCCGTCTCGGTCTACTACTACCTTCGCCCCGTCGTCTCCATGTACATGGCGCCTGCGCCGGAGGGGATCCCCGTTCCCCGACCGCCCCGCTCCGCCTTCTCGTTCGCCCTGTGCGCCTCGGCGGCGGCGGTGCTGCTGCTGGGCGTGATGCCCGCCTCCGCGCTGGAGTTCGCCGAGCGTTCCGTCCTCTCCCTGTTGATGTGATTTCCGCCCCTACGGGCGCGGAAGGGGGAAGAACCTCGGGACGCGTTTCCGGTACTCCTCGTACTCCCTTCCGTACGTGTGCAGAAGGCGCCGCTCCTCGTGGAACGTGCCGATGTAGAAGTACGCCACGATGGCGGCTGCGGATGCCGCGCCGTTCCACGTTTGCACGGGGCGGAACGCAAGGATCAGGGAGCATCCCAGGTAAAGCGGATGGCGAACCAGCCCGTACCCGGCGCCCGTGAAGAGCCGGTCGTTGCGTCCGCCCGCCGCGTCCCTCCCCATGCGGTACCGTTCCCACTGGCGCAGCCCCACGAACTCCTTCAGGTCCCACGGCGTCCAGAAGAGGAGGCCTATGCCCAGGGCCTGCACGCCGTGGAAGAGCCACCGAGGCCACCCGGTGATCCGGTAGAGCGGTGCGTCGGGGAGGGAATGGACGTACAGGAGCACCGCCGCAGTCGCCGTCGCGGAGTAGACCGTGAACAGCGTCCGGTGGTACGCGAGGAACCGGTGCTCGCCCAAGATCCCCCGGGCCCACCGGTCGTACCGTTCCGACACGGTCACGCTGTGGAAGAGGGCGAACGCCGCCCATGCCAGGAACGCCTTCCAAGGGTCCATAAAACCATGTTACCTCGTTGCGGGTATACTGTTCTCCGTGAACTGCCCGTACTGCAGGATCCCCTCGATGGACACCGTGACGTCGGGAGAGGTCGCGATCGACCGGTGCCGAACCTGCGGCGTTGCCTGGTTCGACTTCGGCGAGATCCGGGAGTTGACCGAGGGGCGGCTCGACGCGGATGGCGAGGAGGATGCCGCGGGGGCCGCGCCGTCCCCGCCGGATCCCGGGAAGACCGCCGCGCGCCTCGCGCAGGCGCGAAAAGAGGCCGCGGGCCTTTCCTGCCCGCGGTGCTCCCGCGCGCTGCAGGCGATCGATTTCCAGCTGACGGGCACCCCGGTCCTTCTCTGCCGGTCGTGCGGGGGGATGCTCGTGCCCCGGCCTTCCGTCGCCGACCTGTCGGCCCGTTACCGGTTCCAGCGCGACCACGCCGCCCTCTACGCTTCCCTCGGCGCCTCGATGGCGGAGGAGATCCGCGGGCGTCTCGACCGGAAATACGGTCCCGACGCCACGGCCGCGGCCGGGCGCGGGGAGGTGGTCCCTCTGCCGCTCCCGCTGGTGGTCCCGCTCGGGGATGCCGCGCCGGCGGCGCGCCGGCTCCCTCTCGTGACGTACGGGATCCTCGGGCTGATGCTGGCGCTCCATTTCCTCGTTTCGGCGGGGGCGAACGGGATGGGCGCGCTGCCGGGACGGCTCGCCCTCCCCGCGGGGACGGGGTTTTCGAGCGTGCCCAGGTTCGCCCTCCTGCTGTCCCCCTTCTTCCACGCCGGGTGGATCCCGCTGGCGGTGGGGTGCCTGTTCCTCTACGTCCTCGGGGACAACGTGGAGGACCGGATGGGACGGTCCCCGTTCCTGCTCTTTTTCCTCTTCTGCGGAGCGGTCGCCGGGGCGGCGCACGTCCTGTGGGGGGCCTCGGGGGCGCCCTCGGCGCTGGGATCGGCGGGCGCCGTGGCTGCGGTGCTCGGTGCGTACCTGGTTTTCTTCCCCGACGTTCCGATCGAGATGTACGGGATGGGGCGTGTCGTCACGGTCCCCGCCTACCTGTTCGCCTGCGCCTGGGCGGTCGCGGTGTTCCTCTGGGGGTGGGGTCCGGGCCCGTTGTCGGATCTTCTGAACCCCGCGCCGTACACCCTTCCGGGCCATCTCGCCGGATTCGCCGCCGGGGCGGGAGCGGCGGTTCTCTGTCGGTCCTTCGAATAATTATATTTTCGGCATGAGTGGAGGCGGCGGGAGGGGTCGAGGTCGACCTGGAGGCCCGTGTGACCTCCGTCATGGTCAACGGAACGGCCGCGAACCTTCTCACGTACAACGGCGGCTATCCGGGGCCGACCATCCTGGTGAAAAATACCGACTTGCTGAAGATCAACCTCACGAACTCCCTGTCCATGCTCGGGACGAACATCCTCGGCCACGACCGCGACATCACCAATCTCCACACGCACGGCTTGCACGTGTCCCCCGAAGGGAATTCGGACAACGTGATGCAGATGCTCATGTCGGGCGATTCGTTCGCCTACGAGTACGACCTGTCGAAACAGGCGGCGGGGACGCTCAATTTCTACCATCCCCACATCCACGGCTCGGTGGCCGAGCAGTACTGGGGCGGGCTCGCCGGCGCGCTGATCGTGGAAGACGACCTGCCCGTGCTGTCCGGCTATGAGACGCACCTGATGATCCTCAAGGACATCGCCCTGTCCGGCGCCGACCCGGAGCCGTACGCCTCGACGATGGATTTCATGCACGGCAAGGAAGGGAACACCGTCATGGTGAACGGCCAGGTCAACCCGGTCCTGTCCATCCGGCCCGGGCAGGTCCAGCGATGGAGGATCCTGAACGCGAGCAACGCCCGGTTCTACATGCTGTCGCTCGAGGGGCACACGCTGTCCGTGGTCGGGACCGAGGGCGGCCTGCTCGACAAGCCGTATCCCGTCCCGCTGCCGCTTCCTTTCTGCAGCCTTCCCTGCAAATCGAAGATTTTCTAACTCGGGTAGCGCAATCTCTCTATATTTCCTCGCCCCCTGCTGTTCCAGGAATTCCAGGTTCGTCGGGAAACAATCGGATTCATTGATGTAAACCGCCTCTTGGAGAGTAGGCGTCCGCTTGGCATATCTATTGCCTCCACATTGAATAAACATTACCGTTCATGGCCTGCAACTGGCGAAAACGAAAGGATAATCCGTAGGAAAATGTGGGAAAAATTTTTCAATATTTGTGCGTTTCTCCCACAACTACCGATTCCAATCGGTGGACCAAGTCGAATTTCCATAACGGTTCTGAAGGAAAGGAGGGAATTTGCACGTGTGAAGGAACGCGAAGGGGTTAATCAGCCAAGGCAACGGAGTGAACAGAAGGACAGGAGGGGGAACAACATGAAAAAGACGATGATCGTCTGTATCGCCGTGATGCTGGGCGCCGGCATCATGGGGATGGGGAATTCGGCCTACGGAAGCCCGCCAATGGAGCCTTGGGTCGACCCGTTGCCCGTTCCACCGGTGGCGACGACGACATACAAACCGTTGATCTCGCCCTGGGCTGACTTCTACGAAATCAACATGACCGCCAGCCAGCACAAATTCCACCGCGATCTTGGCCCGGCCACCGTATGGACGTACGGACAGCCCGGGAAGGCCCCGGTCCTGATGGGCCCGACGATCGTCGCGAAGAGCGGCAGGCCCGTGGTGATCAAGTACATCAACGACCTTCCCGCCGCCCTCGACGACTTCCCGCTGAAGAACGCGATCGACCTGACCATTCCCGGATCGCCGGGATTCGGATTGGACCAGGTGCCGCCGGGCGCGGCGATCCCGCACCTCCATGGCGGGAAGACCGCGGCGCGGTTCGACGGGACACCGATGCAGTGGTGGACGACCGACGGTCTGCGAGGCGAGAACTACAAGACCGACACCTTCATTTACGTGAACAACCAGCCGGCTACCCTGCTCTGGTATCACGACCACACGATGGGGGCCACCCGGTTCAAGCCGTATCTCGGTCTGGCCGCGGCCTATGTGCTGTATGACGACGTCGACAACATCGTCGACGGCACCATCACGGTCAAGGGCCCGGACAGGGACCGCAGGGGAAAGTTGATCCGGCACGTTCAGAAGGTTCCGGCCGGTTACGGCCAATACCATCTGCCGCTGGTGATCCAGGACAAGCAGTTCAACGCCGACGGCACCCTGTTCTACCCGACGACAGGCATCAGCGATGTTCACCCGGTGTGGGTGCCCGAGTTCTTCGGCGACACGCCGGTGATCAACGGCAAGGCGTATCCTTATCTCAATGCCGAGCCGAGAAGATATCGGTTCCGGCTCCTGAACGGCTCGCAGGCCCGCTTCTACAACCTGCATTTCCGCCCGGCGGGCGGGAGTGACCTCCCCTTCCACGTCATCGGGTCCGAACAGGGGCTTCTCCCCGCTCCGGCGCCGATGTCCGGCCTGGTGATCGCCCCCGGCGAGCGCTTCGACGTCATCGTGGACTTCACGGGATTATTTGGAAGCACCGTCATGATGACCAACGATGCCCCGGAACCTTATCCGGATGGCGACCCCGCCATCGTGACCGATCTCATGAAGATCCATGTCAATCAGCCGTTGGCCGGTGCCGACGATACCGTGGCGGCCGCGGATCTGAAACTGCCGGCGGTCGATCGGCTTGTCGCAACGCCGGGCCTTCCTCCGCGGGACGTCGTGGCCAGGGAGAATTTTGGCGATCCCGGCTTCCCGGACAGTCCGACCGAGGTGCTGCTCAACGGGTACCACTTCATGGATCCGACGACGGACAAGGTGAAGGTCGGCACCACCGAAACCTGGCAGTGGATCAACCTGACGGTGGACGCTCACCCGATGCACCCGCACCTGGTGGCATCCCAGGTCGTGAACCGGCAAGCGTTCCGGGACGACCCGGCAACCATATATGTGATCGAAGGGGTCGAAGACTACAAAACCGATTGGGCTGCCTATCTGGCTTCCGGACGGACTTTGCCGAAGCCGGACGTCAACGGAATATCCGGTTCATCCGGGCTCCCCTACCTGGCGGGTCCGCCGATTCCGCCGACTCCCGAGGAGTTGGGCTTCAAGGATACCGTGAAGGCCCCTCCGGGATATGTGACGAGGACGAGATCCAAGTTCGCGCTCCCCTGGACGTCCTTCCTGGATTACGACTGGCGTACCGGGAGTTTCGGCAGCTGGGTCTACCACTGTCACATTCTCGAGCACGAGGAAAACGAAATGATGCGGCCGTTTGAGGTCGTGCGATAAAGCGAACGTTTCGGGTCGACGAGAGGGCCGCTTCGGCGGCCCTCTCCATTTCCGGGCTACTTCGCTTTCCGCAGCACCCGCTTGTCGCCCACGCGCAGCGTGACTTTCTGCTCGTCGAAATGCTCCAGCAGCGGGATGACGTATTTGCGGGACATCCCCGCCGCGAGTTCCTTGAACTCGGGCACGGCGATCTCCCCGCGCTTTGCGAGAAACCCCGTGAGCTTCTCCCGCAGCCCCTTCAAAACCTCGGTGTCGAAGAGGAGATCCTTGACGCGCACGACGGCGCCGGACCGGGCGAGTCCCTCCACCGCCTTGTCCACGGCGCGGGGATCGGCCGTGAGATCCCGTACGGCAGCCAGAAGTTCGGCCCGGGTCGGCGCGGCCACGCCCGCTTTCCGGACGATCTCCGCGATCCGGACCGCGAGAGGGGAGGAGAGGTCCACGGCCTTGGGGCGGCGCCCGGAAAGGAGGTAGAGCTCCCCCTGCCGGATTACGGAGGGGTTCCCTTCCAGAGCGATGGCAAGGAGTCCCGGGACGGGCGCAAAGGGGAACTGGGCGGCCACCTCCTCGCGGGGGAACCCTTCCCGGTCGGGGGAGCGGTCGTGCAGGCGGGAGAGCGCCTGAACGGACAGCGACGCGGTTTCCTCGACCGTCTTCCGGTGCCAGAACGTCCCGCCCCCGGAGTCCTGCGCCACCGTTCCTTCCTCCGCGAGGGCCGTGAGCGCGGCCCGCGCCGCATCCGTGCCCGTTCCCGAGACCACGGCCGCCGAAAGCGGCGTCAGGCCCGCACCGCCTGCGTCCTCCACCGCGGCGAGGAAGCGCACCGCGGGGTCGTCCGAGAGCAACCGCCGAAGCGTCTCCGGGACGATTTTTCCCGCGGTTTTGCGGCCGGGCGGCTTCGGGTGGAGAATCGACCCGCCGCCGACGGTGTAGCCGAAGTTCGCCAGGGGGGAGAATCCCCGAAAAATGAACCGGTCCCCGCCGGAGAGGACCGTCTCCCCGGAGAGGAGCACGCGGCCGTACCCCGAACCTCCCGGCGGGATCGCCGCCTGCCCGTAGAGGAGGATCCTGCCGACGCAGGAGAAGGTCCCGGCATGGAAGGAGACCTGGGCGCGGTGCTGGAGCGGCTTCTGGACCAGCGGGAGGTATTCGACGAAAACCTCGGCGGATTTCGTGGGGAAGAACGTGCCGGGACGGCACAGGACCGACCCGCGCGGGGCGCTCTCCTTCTCCACTCCCTGCAGGTTGACGGCGGTGCGGGTCCCGGCCGCGGCGCTCTCCACCGGCCCACCGTGCACCTGCAGCCCGCGGATCTTCGCCGCCGTACCGCCGGGGAGGACGGCGACCTCCTCGCCGACCGCCACCGTTCCCCCGATCAGCGTTCCCGTGACCACCGTTCCGAACCCCTTCATCGTGAAGGAGCGGTCCACGGGGAGCCGGAACAGGTGCGAAGGATCCTTTCCCGGGATTCCGGAGGCGAGGCGGTCGACGGCGTCCACCAGCGCGGGGAGCCCCTCTCCGGTGACCGCGGAGACCCGGACGACGGGCGCTCCTTCGAGAAAGGTCCCCTTCACGAGGGAGCGGACCTCCTCCTCCTGGAGTTCCATCCCGTCGGATGTCGCCTTGTCGCTCTTGTTCAGGACGACGATCCCGTGCCGCACCCGGAGGAGCCGGCAGATGTCCAGGTGCTCCCGCGTCTGGGGCATCACCCCCTCGTCCGCGGCGATCACGAGGAGGACGATGTCGATCCCCGCGGCGCCGGCCACCATCGTCCTCACGAACCGCTCGTGGCCGGGAACGTCGACGATCCCCGCGAGGGTCCCGGAGGGAAGTTCGAGGTGGGCGAACCCCAGCTCGATCGTGATGCCGCGCTCCTTTTCCTCCTTGAGCCGGTCGGGGTCCGTGCCGGTCAGGGCGCGCACGAGCGCGCTCTTCCCGTGGTCGATATGACCCGCCGTGCCGATGATCACGGTTTTGGGCATGAAGGTATCTTACCGTAATCTGGCGAATGCGATAATATGGCGGCCATGGGCGAGTTCGAGCGGCACGAGCCGATCTTCGGATTCACCGGACCGGTGGCGCGGGGGGTGGCGGCATGCATCCTGATCGCGGCGATCACCGCGGCGCTGGTCTCCCTTCCCGAGCAATCCGCGGAGTGGCTCCGATCCCGGGAAATGATCCGGAAGCTCTACCTCCTCCCCATCCTGCTTTGCGCGGCCTGGTTCGGCGCCCGGGGGGCCGCGGCCAGCACGGTGGTGGCTACGCTGGTTTGCGTGGGGGTTCCGGGGAGCTTCTGGCCGGCGGATGTCCCGACCCGGGTGGAACGCGTCGGGGAGATCGCGGTCCTGTGGCTGGTGGGAGCGCTCGCGGCAAGCTTCTTCGAGCAGCAAAAGAAATATTTCCAGGACATCGAGGCGGCCAACGACAACACCCTGCTGGCCCTTGCGTCCTCCCTCGACGTGCGGGAGCACAACACCGGAGTGCATTCCCAGCGGGTGGCGGACTACACGTTGCGGCTGGCGAAGGAGTTGGGGATCACCTGCCGGGAAGAGCTCGACGTCACCTGGCGCGGGGCGCTGCTCCACGATGTGGGGAAGATCGGCATCCCCGACGGGGTGCTCCTGAAACCCGGACCGTTGACCGAGGAGGAATGGAAGGTGATGCGGACCCACCCGGAGGTCGGGGACCGCATCCTCCGGAAGATCGAGTTTCTCCGTGCGCCGGCCGAGATCGTTCTCGCCCACCACGAACGGTACGACGGGTCGGGCTACCCGCGGGGGATTTCGGGCGATTCCATCCTTCTCGGGGCGCGCATGTTCGCCGTGATCGACGTCTACGACGCCCTGACCACGGACCGCTCGTATCACACGGCCCGTTCCCACGCCGAGGCGTTGCAGTCCCTCCGGAAGGGAGCGGGGACCCTTTTCGACCCGGCGATCGTATCGGCGTTCGGAAAGATTCCGTTCGAGGAACTCCGGGGGATCGCACGGAACAACCAGACGTCGCTGGTACTCGCGGTCGAGCCGGTTCCGTCGCTGCAGGGGGCGCCGGCAGTCTCCCCGCAATGATAGGGAAACCCTCTCCGGAGGGGGACGCGCCGCACCGCGTGCCTGTGGAGGAGAGCATCGATCTCCATGCCTTCTCCCCGCGCGACGTTGTGTCCGTGGTGGAGGAGTACCTCGCGGCGGCGGCATCGAAGGGGTTCTTGGAGGTCCGGCTCATCCATGGGAAGGGGACGGGCGCGCAACGGGCCGCCGTCCGGCGCCTCCTTGCAAGGCATCCGCTGGTAGCGGGGTTTTCCGATGCCGCGCCCGGCGCCGGCGGTTGGGGGGCCACGAGAGTGGTCCTAGGACCCCCGCGGGACGTCACTTCTTGAGGGAGATGTCCACCCGGTTGACGTTCTTGACGACCGCGCGGTCTTTCTTCACCCGTTCGTCGTTTTTCAGCGATTTCCGCAGCAGGGCCAGCCCCGACGCGTGCAGTTCGGTTTCGGGCTTCTCGGTGATCCTGTAGGCGATCCACAGACCGTCCCGTTTCGATTCGACCAACCCCGCCTCGTAGAGGGTTTTCAGGTGGTGGGAGACGTTGGGCTGGGAACCCTTCAGCACGTACTGGATTTCGCATACGCATAGGGGCCGGGTTTCCAGCATCTTGAGGATCCGTATCCGGGTTTCGTCGGAAAGCGCCTTGAACAGCTTCGTGGTTTTCTTCAATTCGAATATACCTCCTTGCGTTCAGCCTACTCTCCCGGTCTCCTTACGGTCAAGAGCAGGATTCGGGAAATGCGGACGGGGTTTTTCTCCGGGGGGAAGCAACGGCGGGCCGGCGATGTCGGCGCCGATGGTATGATGGTCCCATCCCGGCATCCTGAAGAGGAGGGGGGGGAGGCATGGCGTTTCGCGACCTGCGGGAGTATCTCGCCGCGCTCGAGGCGCGGGGGGAGCTGCGAAGGATCAGGGCGCAGGTGTCGCCCGAGCTCGAGGCGGCGGAGATCGCCGACCGTGCGGTGAAGTCCGGCGGGCCGGCCCTGCTGTTCGAGAACGTTGCGGGGACCTCCGTCCCTCTGGCGATGAACCTCTTCGGAACGTTGGAACGGATGTGCCTCGCCCTGGGCGTGGAACGGCTGGACGATATCGCGGCGCGGGTCCGGGAAGTGATCGAGCCGGAGATCCCCACGAACTTCCTCGAGAAGCTCAGGATGCTCCCCAAGCTGGCGCGGCTGGCCGATTTCGTTCCCCGCACCGTGTCCTCCGCCCCGTGCCAGGAGGTGGTGGAGAAGGAGAAACCTTCCCTTTCCGTCCTCCCGGTCGTCAAGACGTGGCCGGGGGACGGGGGCCCGTTCCTCACGTTGCCCATGGTGTTCACGAAGGACGTCCGCACCGGGCGCCGCAACGTCGGGATGTACCGGATGCACGTCTACGACGAAACGACCACGGGGATGCACTGGCACGTCCACAAGGGGGGGGCGCAGCATTACCGCGGGTTCCGGAAACTGGGGGAGCGGATGCCCGTGGCGGTGGCTCTGGGTGGCGACCCCGCGACGATCTTCGCGGCGTCGGCGCCGCTGCCCGAGGACGTCGACGAGATGATGTTCTCCGGATTCCTGCGGAAGGAACCGGTGGAGCTCGTTCGGTGCGCGACCGTGGACCTCGAGGTGCCTGCCCACGCCGAGGTGATCCTGGAAGGATACGTCGATCCGGACGATCTTCGCACGGAGGGGCCCTTCGGCGACCACACCGGCTACTATTCCCTCGCCGACGAGTATCCCGTGTTCCACATGACGTGCATGACGCGGCGCCGGAAGCCGATCTACCCCGCGACGATCGTCGGGAAGCCGCCGATGGAGGACGTCTACCTCGGGAAGGCGACGGAGCGGATCTTCCTCCCGCTGCTCCGGAAGATCGTCCCCGAAGTGACGGACATGAACCTCCCGATCGAGGGGATCTTCCACAATTTCGCCTTTTTTTCCATCGACAAACGGTACCCGGGGCACGCCCGGAAAGTGATGAGCGCCGTGTGGGGGCTGGGGCTGCTCATGTTCTCCAAGTTCGTCGTCGTGTTCGATTCGGATGTGAACATCCAGGACCTCTCCGAGGTGCTTTGGCGGATCGGGAACAACGTGGACCCGCGCCGCGACACGATGATCGTGGAAGGACCGGTGGACGCCCTCGAGCACGCCTCGCCGATCCCTCGCTACGGTTCGAAGATGGGGATCGACGCCACGCGGAAGTGGCCCTCCGAGGGGTTCGCACGCGAGTGGCCCGAGGACATCGCGATGCCGAAGGAAGTCGTCGACCTCGTCACCCGCCGATGGAAGGAGTACGGCCTCTGATCATGTTCCGGCGCATCGCCGTCTACCTCGAGATGGTCAAGGTGGCGCATACGGTCTTCGCGCTGCCGTTCGCCCTGACCGGGATGTTCCTCGCGGCCGGGGAGACGGGGAACGCGTACGCCATCCCCGCCCGCCGGACCGTCTTCTACATCGTGCTGGCGATGGTGGGGGCGCGAAGCGCCGCGATGGGGTTCAACCGGCTGGTGGACGCCGACATCGACGCGAGGAACCCACGGACGAAGGCGCGGGCGATCCCCTCCGGGCAGGTGAGCCGCCCGATGGCAAGCGTGTTCATCCTCATGTCCGTCGTACTGCTCGAGCTGTCGGCGGCCAAGCTCAACCCCCTGTGCCTCAAGCTCTCTCCGGTCCTCCTGTTCCTGCTCTTCTCCTATTCGTACATGAAGCGGTTCACCTGGGCGTCCCACGTCGTTCTCGGGGCGTGCCTCGGGGCGGCCCCGGCGGCGGCCTGGATCGCGGTGACGGGGGAGTTCGACGCCCGGATCCTGCCGATCTGTTTCGCCGTCCTGTTCTGGGTCGCCGGATTCGATGTCCTGTACGCCCTGCAGGACATCGAATTCGACCGGGACGCGGGGCTCCACTCCATTCCGCGCCGCCTGGGCGTGGGGCCGTCCCTGTGGATCGCGCGGGCGTTCCACTTGGTCATGGCGGGCCTCCTGCTCGTGGGGTATCATGAGTTCGGACTGGGTGGTTGGTACCTGGCGGGAATCGCCCTGTGCTTCGGGGTGCTGGCGTACGAACACGCGATCGTCCGGGAGGACGATCTTTCGCGGCTGAACATGGCGTTCTTCAACCTCAACGGGGTGGTGAGCATCGCTTTCTGCCTGTTCACCTACCTCGACCTGGTGTTGCGGGGCGTCCGATGAAGGTTCTCCTCGGCATATCGGGCGCCAGCGGAGCGGCGTACGGCGTGCGCACCGCCGCCCTCCTGCTGGCCCAGGGCGTCGACCTGCACGTCCTGGCGACGAAGACGGGATGGGAGATCCTCGCGGCCGAGGTGGGGGGCGGCAGGCTCCCCGCCGCACTCGAGGCCAGGAGGAGGTGGCTTTCCCGCCTGGTTTCCGCGTCGCGGCCGTTCCGCCTCTACGCGGAGGACGACTTCGGCATCCCCTTCGCTTCCGGCTCCAACTCCCTCGATGCCATGATCGTCGCCCCCTGCTCCATGGGCACCATCGGCCGGATCGCCCACGGCGTCTCCTCGTCGGCGCTGACCCGCTGCGCCGACGTCGTGCTCAAGGAGCGGAAGCCCCTGGTCCTCGTCGCCCGGGAGACGCCTCTTTCGGTCATCCATCTGGAAAACATGCTGGCCGTCGCCCGCGCGGGGGCGTGCGTCCTCCCCGCGTGCCCGGGGTTCTACCACCGGCCCGAAACGGTTTCCTCGCTGGTGGACTTCGTGGCGTCCCGGGCTCTCTCCTGCATCGCGATCGACGCCGGGGCGCACCCCCGGTGGGGAACGACGCGGGACGAAGATCGGCGTGCGGCAGCGCGGCGGAGCCGCGCCGCCAGGCAAGGAGGGGTGCGACGATGAAAAGGGTTCTGGTGGTGGACGACGAGGAGAGCATCCGCGAGCTGTACCGCGCCGACCTCGCCGACGACGGGTACGAGGTGGGGCTTGCCGCGGACGGCGGGCAGGCGATCCGCCTCCTGGAAACGTTCCGGCCGGACCTGGTGACGCTCGACATCAAGCTCCCCGATTTCGACGGCATCGAGGTGCTCCGACGCATCCGCGAGAGGAATTCCACGATCCCCGTCATCCTGGTGACCGCCTTCGGAGAGTTCAAGCAGGACTTCAACACGTGGGCCTCGGACGCCTACATCGTCAAGTCCCACGACACCACGGAGCTCAAGGAAGCGGTCCGGAAGCTGCTGGGGGACGGATGAAGACCCTGTCGGTTCTCCTCTCGGCGATGCGGGGCGACCGCCGGCCCAAGGACGGCCCGCGAGAAGTCTCGCTGGCCGCGGCATTGACCTCCGGCCTCTACGAGGTGTCCCAGGCCATGAGCTCCCCGGGAGGGGATGTCCAGCGGAGCCTCGACCTCATCACTTCGGCAGCCGCCAGCATCCTGCGCGTGGAACGCTGCGTACTGCTCCTGTCGGAGCCGGGAGTGGATCACATGGTCGTCCGGTCCACGGCCGGAATTCCCCGCGGGAGGCAGTTCGACAAGTATCGCCAGGAGATCTACCGCATGGTCCTGGGGCCGATCCTCTCTTCGGGGGAGGGAATGATCGTCACCGAGAGGAGGCCGGAGACGGACCGCAACCTCCTGCGGCTGATGCGGCGTCTGGACATCAAGGGATTTCTCGCGGCGCCCGTGGGCATGGGAGCCAACACGATCGGGTTGATGGCGGCGGCGACCCCGCTGGACGGGAGGGACCTGCTGGACGCGGACCTGAAGCTGCTGTCGGTCCTGGCGAACTTCGCGGCGATCGCGCTCGAGAACGCGGCGCTCGTCGCCCGGCTCGACAAGAAGGCGAGGAAGCTCACGGCGATCTTCGAGATCAGCCAGGCGCTCAACGACGAGACCGATCCCGCCGTCCTGTTCCAGCTCATCGTCGACCGGGCCGTGGATCTGATGGGCGCATCTTCGGGATCGGTCATCCGTGTGGACCACGCCACGGGGATGCTCTACATCGAGGCGGAGCGGGGGCTGGGGCAGACGGTGAAAAGCGCCATCCGTCTCCGTCTCGGGGAGGGGGTCACCGGGTGGGTCGCCCGGGAAGGGACGCCGCTCCTGGTCCCCGACGTTCGGTCCGATCCCCGCTACGTGGAGGCGAACCCGAAGGTGTTGTCCGAGATGGCCGTGCCGGTGAAATGGGGGAAAGAGGTGATCGGTGTGGTCAACCTCGACCACCACCGGGTGGGCGGTTTCAACGAAGAGGACCTGGAGCTTCTGACCGCCTTCGGAAACGTTGCGGCGGTTGCGCTGCGCCATGCCGACTTCCCCGGCGACTGGACGCGGAATCCCGAGTAGGAAATAATAGGCCGGGAAGCGGCATGTCCGCCGGAGCGGGAGCGCCTTGTCGAAGTCCGTTCTCATCGCACGCCCATTGTGGCCCGTCCTGCGCCGGCTCGGCGAGGATCTCTCCTCGCGGGGGTATTCGGTAAGATGCTGCGGTTCATGGGGCGAACTCCTGGAAAACCGGGTGGAGTGCGCGGAGTTGGGGGGGCTTTTCCTTGGGGAGTACGGCGCCGCGGTCGAGGAAGAGGAGATCCTCCGGCGGTTCCGGAAACGCAACGGGGGACGCGGGGTTCCGGTCCTTCTCGTGGGAGGAAGGAACGCCCTCGGGAAGGCGCGGCGGTTCCGGGAAGCCGGGGCGGACCTGGTTTTTCCGGCGGACCTTTCCGCCTCGGAGCTCCTGGAGCAGGCGCAGCCGATCCTTGCATACCGGGAGATGTACCGGGACCTCGTTGAGGCAAACCGGGAGCTCACGGACCTCGCGATGGTGGACGGCCTGACGGGATTGCCCAACCGCCGTCGCTTCTCCCTCGACCTGGGTCGCATCATCGAGATGTCGAGGCGAATCGGGCGTCCCCTGTCGTGCATCGTTACGGATATAGATGATTTCCGGCGGGTCAACGAGGCATACGGCCCGCCGGTGGGGGACAGCGTGATCCGGCAGTTCGGCAGCGTGTTGAACAGGGCGAAAAGAAGCTACGACACCGTTGCCCGCCTGGGGGGGGACGAGTTCGTGTGGCTTCTGGTGAACGCGGATGCGGGGCAGGCGGCCCGGGCCGCGGCCCGGGCGCACCGGATGGTCACGGAGAGCGCGTTCAACGGGAACCATGTCCCGGTCCGGGTGACCGCCACGTGGGGCGTGGCGTCCCTCGCTCCCGGGGGCGAGTGGGGCGCGCAGACCCTCGTGGAGAACGCCGACCGCGCCCTGTACTGGGGCAAGGAAAGCGGGAAGAACGTGGTGCGGTGCTATCCTCCGCGGAAGGAGGGAGGCGATGCGTAGGAACATTCTCGTCTACCCCGACCCGTTCCTCTCCCGGAAGGCTTCTCCGGTGGCCGCCGTGGACGAGAAAGTCCGGACGCTGATCCGGGACCTGTTCGAGACGATGTACGACGCCGACGGCATCGGCCTCGCGGCGCCCCAGGTGGGCGTCGGGAAGCGGGTCATCGTCGTCGACGTATCCCCCGTCGACGAGACGGCCGCTCCGGTGGCGCTCGTGAACCCCGAGATCGTGGCGCGGGAAGGTCTGTGCGTCGGCATGGAAGGGTGCCTGAGCATCCCCGGCGTCCAGGGAGAGGTCCTCCGCGCGGAAACCGTCGTCGTGCGCGGCCTGGACGGGGGGGGGGATCCGGTGCGGCTCGAGGCCGGCGGGATCCTGTCCCGTGCGCTGCAGCACGAGATCGACCACCTGGACGGGGTGCTGTTCATCGACCGGATCCCCTCCGAAGCAGCCACCGCGAAGTGAGTCCGCCGCAGCCCGGAGCCCGCGCCGGACCGATGCGTGCGGTGTTCATGGGGACGCCGCGTTTTGCCGTCCCTTCCCTTTCCGCGCTGGCGGCGGTGGCGAACGTCACCCTGGCGATGTGCAACCCCGACCGGCCCTCGGGCCGCGGCCAGGCCGTGGTTCCCCCTCCCGTGAAGGAAGAGGCGCACAGGCTCGGGATCCCGGTGTTCCAGCCGGAGAAGGCCCGCCATCCCGAAGCCGTAGCCCGCATCGCGGCCGAGTCGCCCGACCTGATCGTGGTCGTGGCGTACGGACACATCCTTCCCAAGTCGATCCTCGACATTCCCCGCCGGATGTGCGTCAACGTACACGCCTCTCTCCTCCCCCGGTACCGGGGCGCCGCCCCGATAAACTGGGCTGTGGCGCGCGGGGAGACGACCACGGGCGTGACGATCATGAAGATGGACGAGGGGATGGACACGGGCCCGATGCTCCATGTGCGCGAGATCCCGATCGGGGAGGAAGACACCGCGGAGACGATGTACGGCAGGCTGTCGCTCCTCGGGGCGGAAGCGCTCCTCGATGCACTCGGGAAACTCCACGAGGGCACACTCCGCGAAATTCCGCAGGACCCTTTCCTGGCCACGTACGCTCCCATGCTGAAAAAGGAGCACGGCCGGATCGACTGGACGTGTCCCGCGCGGGAGGTGCGGAACCTCGTCCGGGGGATGACGCCGTGGCCGTCCGCCACCACGGGCCACCGAGGGAAGTCGCTCAAGATCCTCTCCTCCGTCGCGGAGGCTTGCTCCGGCAGGGGGGGGGAGCCCGGCGAGGTGGTCGGCGTGGAGCGCGCGGGGATCTTGGTGGCTTGCGGCGAAGGGATCCTCCGGCTGCTCACCGTGCAGCCCGAGGGCAGGAAGGGAATGGACGCCTGGGCGTACGCGCAGGGACGCCGCGTGGCGAGGGGGGAACGGCTATCGTAAGGGACGCGGCGATCTCGGTCCTTGCCCGGGTGGACCGGGACGAGGCTTTCGCCGACATCGTGCTGGACCGCACCTTGCGGGAGAGCCCCTTCCCGGATCCCAGGGACGCGGGACTTTTGACCGAACTCGTGATGGGGACCCTCCGCCGCCGGGGGACGATCGATTTCGCCCTCCTCCCGTTCCTCTCCCGGTCTCTCGAAAAGACCGACGTCTACGTGCGCAACGCGCTACGCGTCGGGGCGTACCAGCTGTTTCACACTCGTATCCCCGAACGCGCGGCGGTGAACGAGACCGTGGCGGCGGTCAAGGCCGCCCGCGGAGGGGGCGCCGCCGGGTTCGTGAACGCGGTGTTGCGCGGCATCGTCCGGGCGGGGTGCGTGCCAGAGCTTCCCCCGGATGGAGACCCCCGGAGGAAACCGGCGGAGCGGTCCGCTCCCGGCGCTCTCGTCGGCGCGCTGGAACGGACGATGGGGGAGGACGGGGCGGGCGCGTTTCTTTCCTCCTGTATCGAGAAACCCCCCTTCACGGTGCGCGCGAACCGTTTCCGGGGGAACCCGGGCGCGTTGTTCGAACGCTTCGCCGCGGAGGGGAGGGAACCATCCGGCTGCCGTTTCGCACCCGACGGGATCGTCCTCGAGAAACCCGTCCCCGTCCATTCCGACGCGGTGTTCCACGGAGGGATGTACCTCGTGATGGACGAGGGGGCGCAGCTCATCTCCCCGCTCCTGGCGCCCGCTCCCGGGGAACGCATCCTGGACGCCTGCGCCGCGCCGGGAGGAAAGACGAGCCATCTTGCATCGCTCTCCGGGGGGAAGGCCGGGATCGTGGCTGCGGACGTCTCATCCGCGCGTTTGCGGATGCTCCGCGAAACGTTGGCGAGGACCGGGACCCCGGAGGTCGGAACGGTCCTGCACGATTTCCTGCGGTCCCCCCTGCCGTCCTCTTCCGGAGAGGCCTTCGACAAGGTCCTGGTGGACGCCCCTTGCAGCGGGATGGGGGTAATCCGCAGAAACCCGGATGCCAAGTGGCGGTTCCGGGAGGAGGTCCTGACCGGGACGGCCCGTACCCAGGCGGCGATCTTGCGCAATGCGTGGAAAGCCGTGCGTGGGGGCGGCCTGCTCGTGTACTGCACCTGCTCGCCCCTGCGGGAGGAGGACGAGGATGTGGTGCGGCGGTTCCTCGCGGACCATCCGGAAGCGGCTGTCGAGACGCCGCCCGGTGGTTGGCCCGGCCCGGCGGATGCCTGGACCGCGGACGGGTTCCTGCGCCTCTGCCCCCACCTGCACGGGACCGACGCCTTCTTCGCCGCCCTCTTGCGGAAAGCGACATAAGGGGACCAACAAAAGGGGACGTAGCTACAAATCTCCCAGAGAGAATGATTTCACGTAACCGGAGATTTGTAGCTACGTCCCCTTTTGTTGGTCCCCCTTTTGTTGGTCCGTCCCCTTTTGAAGGCGCGTGGTAAAATCGATGCCGCATGATGTCGGGAAGGGGGTGTTCATGGAGCATTACATCGCGCCATCGCTTCTGTCTGCGGACTTCGGCCGTCTGGCCGAGGAGGTCGCCGCTTCGGAGAAGGCGGGCGCCGACATGCACCACCTCGACGTGATGGACGGCAGGTTCGTCCCCAACATCACGATCGGACCTCCCGTGGTCGCCGCGGTGAAGAGATGCGCCGGCATCCCGCTGGACGTGCACCTGATGATCGTGGAACCGGAGCGGTACATCGAGGCCTTCGCGGAAGCGGGCGCCGACGTCATCACGGTCCATGCGGAGGCGACGCCCCACCTCCAGCGCGCCGTGGCGCGGATCCGGGAACTGGGGAAAAAACCGGGTGTCTCGCTCAACCCTTCCACGTCGCTGTCCGCCGTCGAATGGGTACTCCAGGACGTGGACATGGTCCTCATCATGAGCGTCAACCCGGGGTTCGGAGGCCAGGCGTTTCTCCCTTCCTCCCTGGCGAAGATCGAACTCCTCCGGTCGCAACTCAACCGCGCGAAGCTGGACGTGGATATCGAGGTGGATGGAGGAATCAAGGTGGACAACGTCGGGGAGGCGATCTCCGCCGGGGCGAACGTGATCGTCTCCGGATCCGGGATCTTCGGGACCCCGGACTACGGGAAGACGATCGAACAGATGCGAAGGAACATCCGCAGGGCCGCAAGCACCAAGACCTGACGTGCGGCGGTTCGGGGAACGCGATGCGCCGGAAGCTCTCCACGCCCTGCGCGGCCACCGGCTTCTGCGGGGAGTGCAGCTCCCCCCGGCGCATCTGCCGCGTGTATTCGATCATCGAACGGAAACCCGTGAACTCGGACATCACCGTGATCCTTTGCGGCGAGCCGATGGGATTTTGAAGATGGGGATTCTGCTATTGACGGGGCGTCGACACCGTTGATAGCATAATCACCTTTCGCGTCGGGATGTGGCTCAGCCTGGTAGAGCACCTGGTTCGGGACCAGGGGGTCGCTGGTTCAAATCCAGTCATCCCGACCATGACAGCCCGGGGGGCGCGGGGGAAACCTCGTGCCCCTTTTTCCCATGCGCGGGGATTTCCCGCGGACGGTTGCGGGAGAGAATGCTTTTTTTTGCGCTTGACACGACGGGGGCCGCGCGCCGAATAATATGGGCGCGGAATGCACCGGTGTGATGGGCCATCATTTTCCCTGGAGACCGCCCGGGAGAAAAAAGGGGGAAGGGCATGTATACAAACATCCTGCTGCCGACCGACGGGTTGGGGAAGTGCCAGTACGGTACCTGCCACGGAGTCCTGCTCGCCAAAGACCTTGGCGCCAAAGTGACTGCGGTTTGCGTGACGGAGAAGCTTTCTTCCCAGGAAATCCTGAAGATCTACAATCCCGAGATGCTGTTCGGGACTTCCGCGGGGAAAACCGCACAGGAGTCCATGAAGCGCGCGGAGGATCTGCACAAGGAACTGGCGGGGAAGGCGCTTGCCGTCGCGGAGAAGATGTGCGTCGACAACGGTGTGAAGTGCGACAAGGTGTACCTTGCCGGGGAATCCCCCACGGACGGCATTCTGAAGGTGGCGAAGGAAAAGAACTGCGACCTCATCTTCATCTCGACCCACGGCAATCCGGGATTGATGGGAACGCTGTTCGGGACCATGGCGACGAAGATCCTCTCGCATTCGAAGATCCCCGTCCTCGTGCATCACTGCGGCGGACCGAGCTGAGGGGTCCGGCGTTCTCCGTGAATCCCTGAGCCCGGCCCTTCCGGTTCCGGGTTCGCGGGAAATCGTGATCGGCGGCGGGGCGGCGCTTCCCGTTCCGGGTCACGGATCTTCCGGAGCTTCCCCCTGGGCTCCGTGCGGTTTCGTTGCGCCTTTCTCCGGATGCTCCCTCACATGGAGGCCGCATGAACTCCGGTGACGCCAGGGACGTGCTCGCCATCCTCGCCGGCCCCGGCCCGGAGGTGTTCACCACCCGCCCCGTCATCATGGGCACCCACGGGATGGTCACTTCCGGGCATTACCTCGCCAGCAGGATCGGGCTGCACATCCTCGAGGAAGGGGGGAACGCCGTGGATGCCGGGGTGGCGATGGGTTTCGCCCTGGCCGTGCTGGAACCGTACATCTACGGCATCGGCGGCGAAGTGCCCATCCTTGTCTACCTCTCGGACGAGAGACGGGTCGTGAGCCTCTCCGGACAGGGGCCGGCCCCGCAGAGGGCGACCCTCGAGTGGTTCGGAAAGAACGGGATCGACGCCATTCCCGGGGACGGTTTGCTGGCCGCCGTCGTCCCCGACGCCGTCTCGACCTGGATCTGTGCGCTGTCCCGCTTCGGGAGCATGACCCTCTCCCAGGTCCTTGCCCCCTCCGTGGAACTCGCGGGGCGGGGGTTCCCCATGTTCGAGAGGCTCCGGTCCGCGCTCCAGAGGAGTTTCCCGCAGTTCCTGGAGGTGTGGCCCTCCTCGGCGCACGCCTATCTCCCCGGCGGGCGGATTCCGGATGTGGGCGAGATCTACGCGCAGCGGGACCTTGCGGGGATGTTTTCCCGGCTCATGGACGCGGAATGCCGGGAGAGGCGGTGGGGGCGCCGGGAGGCGCTCCAGGCGGCGCACGACGCCTTCTATAAGGGGGAAATCGCGGAACGGATCGTGAAATTCTCGCAGGAGAGCCGACTCCCCGACTCGACGGGGAAAAGAAACCACGGGCTGATCTCGATGGAAGACCTGCAACGCTACGCGAGCCGGGTCGAGGAACCCGTGACGGCGAACTATCGGGGGTACGATGTCTTCAAGTGCGGCCCCTGGTCCCAGGGGCCGGTCTTTCTCCAGCAGATCAACCTCCTGGAAGGGTACGACCTGGCGGCGATGGGGCACAACTCCCCGGAGTACATCCACCTTCTGATCGAGGTCGCAAAGCTTGCGTTCGCGGACCGGGAGACCTATTACGGCGACCCGGAATTTTCCGAGGTTCCCCTGGGCGCCCTGCTTTCCAAGGGGTACGCCGCGATGCGCCGGAAGCTCGTCGACCCGGACCGCGCCTCCATGGAACTTCGCCCCGGCAACGCGCGGGCGTATCGGCCGGAAGAGAAAAAGGGCGGATCGGAAATCCACAAGGGAGATACCACGCATCTGGACGCCGCGGACCGGTGGGGGAACATGCTGTCCGCGACGCCCTCCGGCGGCTGGTTCCGCAGCTCCCCCGTCATCGAAGGGCTGGGCTTTCCCCTCGGAACCCGCCTGCAGATGTTTTCCCTGGATCCCGGCCATCCCAATTCCCTCCGGCCGGGGAAGCGCCCCCGCACGACTCTCACCCCTTCCCTGGCGCTGAAGGACGGCAGGCCGTGCATGGCGTTCGGCACCCCGGGCGCGGACCAGCAAGACCAGTGGTCGCTCCAGTTCTTCCTGAACTGCGTGGATTTCGGAATGAACCTGCAGGCCGCGGTCGACGCCCCGACGTTCCACACGGGCCACTTCCCGTCTTCCTTCCACCCGCACGGCGCGGAGCCCGGGACGCTCCACCTGGAGGGACGCATCCCCGAAACCACGATCGCCGCCCTCCGGGACAAGGGCCACACGGTACGGGTGGGGGGGGATTGGAGCCATGGCCGGGTTCTCGGCATCCGGTTCCATGCCGACAGCGGCGCGATCTTCGGCGCGGCGACGGCGCGGATGGAGACCGGCTACGCTATAGGCTGGTAATTCCAGGGGATTTCTCCTACCATCTTTCCTCTTGACAGTGCCGCCCCCGTCCACTATTATTGGTCCGACAATCAGCCCGTATACAGTATTCGGTCAGACCACCCATCTGACATCAGATACAGCGGTGAGCCAAATGAAGACACCGGTCACACGAACAGAAGAGCTCTCGCTTCGGGTCGCCAAAGCCTTCATCGAGGATGAAGGCAAGGGGTTGGCCCGCGTGGATGCCGATCAGCTGCAGTCCCTGGGGGCGGTGCCCGGAGATTGCCTGCTGATCACCGGCCGCCGGTCCACGGTGGCCCGCGCCGGCCATCTCACCCAGCATTACGAGGGCCAGGGGCTGCTGCAGATCGACAGCATCACCCGGGACAACGCCCAGGTCTCCCTGGACGAGATCTGCACCCTCCAGAAGGTCCCATACAAGCTGGCCGACAACATCATCCTCTCTCCCGTGGACGCGCGGAGCCAGGCCCCCAGGGAACAGGAAATCCCCCACATCCTCCAGCTGCTGTCCGGACTCCACGTGGTCATCGGCGACCGCGTCCAGGTCGTCATGTTCGGCACCCGGCCGCAGTTCTTCATGGTCGAGGGGGCAAGCCCGAGGGGAGCCCTGCGGATCACCGCCCACACGGCCCTCACCTTCCGGAGCGCCGATTTCGCCCACGAGAAGGCCGTCAGGACCTCCTACGAAGACATCGGCGGCCTGGAACAGGAGCTGAGCCACGTCCGGGAGATGATCGAGCTTCCCCTGAAATTCCCCGATCTGTTCACCGAGCTCGGGATCGATCCGCCCAAGGGAGTCCTTCTCTCCGGCCCGCCGGGAACGGGGAAGACCCTCATCGCGCGCGCCATATCCAACGAGGTCCGGGCCCATTTCATCCACGTCAACGGCCCCGAGCTCATCCACAAGTTCTACGGGGAGAGCGAAGCCAAGCTGCGGCAGGTCTTCGACGAGGCCCGGAAGAACTCTCCCAGCATCATCTTCTTCGACGAGATGGACGCCCTCGCCCCGAAAAGGGCCAATGTCGTCGGAGACGTGGAAAAGCGCGTCGTGGCGCAGCTCCTGGCGCTGATGGACGGTCTCGTCTCCCGGGGGGAGGTCGTGATCATCGGCGCGACGAACATGCCGGAACTGGTCGATCCGGCACTGCGCCGCCCGGGGCGTTTCGACCGCGAAATCACCATCGGCGTGCCGAAGCGGGCGGACCGCCTGCAGATCCTGAAGATCCATTCCCGCAAGATGCCGCTCGCGGGAGATGTCGACCTGGAGCATCTGGCGGAGATCACCCACGGGTATGTCGGCGCGGACATCTCCGCCCTCTGCACCGAGGCGGGCATGGCGGCGCTGCGGCGCATCCTGCCAAAGGTCAAGTTCGAGGTGGATGCCAAGCCCGCACTGGAAAACGGGGCGAAGATCCGGGTCACCGCCGACGATTTCGTGTCCGCCTTCAAGGGGGTCGAGCCCACCTCGACGCGGGAGTTCATGAGCGAGCGGCCGAACATCTCCTTCAAGGACGTCGGGGGGCTGCGCAGGATCAAGGAGAACCTCCTCTCCATGATGCGGCTCCCCCTGCAGGGCTTCCCCCTCTTCGCCAATTCCCGCCTGAGCCCCCCCAGAGGCGTTCTCTTCTCCGGTCCGTCCGGAACGGGGAAAACCCTGATGGCCAAGGCGCTCGCGGGGGAGATGGGGATGACCCTTTTCCTCGTCGACCCTCCCACCCTCCTCTCGAAGTGGGTCGGAGAGTCGGAAAAGGGCCTGAGGGAAGTCTTCAAACGGGCGAAGCAGGCCTCTCCGTGCATCCTGTTCTTCGACGAGATCGAGGCCATGGCGCCGGCGCGGACCGCGGAAGATTCCGGCCAGGTCTCCCAGCGGATCGTCAGCCAGCTGTTCCGGGAGCTCGACGGGCTGCAGAGTTCGCTGGGGATCGCGGTCGTCGCCGCAACCAACCGGATCGACCTGATGGAGCCGGCGTTGCTTCGCGCGGGCCGCTTCGACTCCATCGT
This sequence comes from Deltaproteobacteria bacterium, assembly GCA_021815305.1. GTDB lineage: Bacteria > Desulfobacterota > Deferrimicrobia > Deferrimicrobiales > Deferrimicrobiaceae > JAKAHC01. Next base: position 95,082 of record JAKAHC010000007.1, read on the forward strand.
CGAATTCCCCCTCCCCGACAGGGAGGAGAGGGCCGAGATCCTTCGGATGTACCTGGAATCGCTGCCGTTCCGATCCGGGGTCGACATCGAACGCTTTGCCGCCATGAGCGAAGGATGGACCGGGGCCGAGCTCGAGGCCCTATGCAAAAAGGCGGTCGTTCTGGTTCTGGAAGAGCGCGTCGGCAGGGGGGAGAAGCCCGATTTCTCGCTCCTCACGATCACGACCGGGCATTTCGAGCAGGCGATCGAGAAGAACGGCGCCTCTTCGGCGATCCGGCCTCGCGAAATGAAACACTGACCCGTTTCCCGCCCGGAGGAGCCAGAGTGAAGCAGCATTCGAAATTGTTCAAGCCGATCAAGAAAACCAAGGTATACGAGGAAATCGTCGCCAAGATCAAGGACATGATCGAGAAGGGCCGGTTCAAGTCGGGAGACCAGCTTCCCGTGGAAAGGGAACTGGCCGAGGTCTTCCGCGTGAGCCGCTCCTCCGTCCGGGAAGCCCTCCGTTCCCTGGAGAGCCAGGGACTGCTCGAGAGCCGGCAGGGGAACGGAACGTACATCGCCAGCCAGCCCGTCGAGTCCCTGGTCAACCCCCTGGCCTCCGTCATCTTCACCGAGAAGGACGATCAGATGGAGCTTTTCGAAATGCGCCGGATGATCGAGCCGCAGCTTGCCTACCTTGCGGCGGAACGGGCCACCGAGGAAGAGATCTCCATGCTGGAGAAGGCCCTGGCCCTTCAGGAAGAGGAGATCGGCAGAGGGGAATCCGGAACGGACGTGGACAAGAATTTCCATTACATCATGGCGAGGGCGACGAAGAACAAGGCCCTCCTGCGCATCACCGACAACATCATGGACCTCCTCGCGGAGAGCCGCGAACAGTATCTCCAGGTGGAAGGCAGACCCCAGAAATCCATATTGCGGCACAGGGAAGTGCTCGACGCGATCCGGGCCGGGGACCGGGACCGGGCGGAGGAAGTCATGCGCGAGCACCTGATGGATATCGAGGCCAGTCTTTTCGGGGGAACCGAGAGACGGAGGCCAAAGGGGGGAATCGACAACAGTCTCAAGGAAAGGAGGTGAACCGGTATTCGCCGGTAAGTTCGTACCATTCCGTATCGTAGACAAAAGAAGGAGGAAGGACAAAATGGCAGATGTATTTGAAGTAACGATCTGGGCCCGCGGTGTGACCCAGGACATGGAAGGAAGGCACCTGTCGCTTGTCATCGCAAACGCCGCGGCAAAAGGCGGCAAGTTCACGCAGGCGTGGGACAACTACGCGGATCTTCCGGACCGCGTCCAGGTTCCGCTTCGCAAGTATGCGCGCATCAGCGACGAAGAGATCGAAATGCGCTACCTGTACGAGAACAACAACCCCGAGCTCGTCTTCGTCATGGACGACACGATCATCAAGGGGATCGACATCCTCCGCGGGATGAAGAAGGGCGGAGCGCTGGTCGTCAACACCAAACGCTCCGCGGAGGAACTTCTCGCGCTGATCCCCAACAAGGATCTGCTGAAGTCCTTCGTCACCGTGGACGCCACCGGGATCATCGGCGGCAGCGGCCTGGACAGCGTCGACTTCATGGGATCGGAAGGCGGCACGGAAGCCGTCTCCGTGGCCGTCGGCCTGGCGGCGCCGCTGGTCGGCGCGGCGACCAAGGTTTGCGACAAGTTCTCCCTGGAAAACGTCGTTGCGTCCGCCGGGAACAAGGCGGGAGTGAAAGAAGGGGCCAAGACCGCTGTAGTGAAATCCTTATAAGGCACGGAAGGAGAAGAAAAAATGAGTCCAATGTACTGCGAGAAGTTCCGGATTCCCAAGCACCTCGAAATCGCCGACGGCGCCGTGGTTCCGGCCCCCGTGGGCGAGCAGCCGATGATGAAGACCGGGAACTGGCGTACAGAGCGCCCGGTCATCGATCACGAGAAGTGCACGACCTGCCTGAACTGCTTCGCCTATTGCCCGGACTCCTCCTGGCACTTCGATGAAAAGTCCGAAAAGATGGTCTGGAACCCGATCTACTGCAAAGGTTGCAGGGTCTGCGTCGAGGTGTGCCCGGTGGGTGCGCTCCAGCTCGAGAACGAACTGAATTTCAAAGGCGGCGTCGCCCGTCTTGACAAGCCTTACTAGATTCCAAGGAGGAGAATCACATGCCGAGAGAAACTGTCATGGCGGGTTGTTCCGCCGCTGCGAATGGCGCCAAACTGGCAAGAGTCGAGGTCATCAGCTCGTACCCGATCCGCCCGTACACCGGCATCATGATGGAGCTTTCCAGGATGGTGGCGGAAGGGGAGCTCGACGCGGAATTCGTCCACGGTGAAGGCGAGCATGCCCAGGTCTCCATCGCCCAGGGCGCGTCCGCGTCCGGCGCAAGGGCCTACACGGGAAGCTCGGGAGTCGGCGTCGCCTACGCGATGGAAGTCTACTCCCCCATCTCGGGCGGCCGTTACCCGGTCCAGATGACCATCGCCGACCGGGCCTACGATCCCCCCGGCGACTTCGGTTCCGAGCACACGGACGTCATGAGCTGCTCCGACCAGGGGTGGATCCTGGGCTGGGCCGAGACGCCGCAGGAAATCCTCGACAACACCATCATGTACTACCGGATCGGCGAGGACCCGAAGGTCATGCTGCCCCAGTGGGCGGTGCAGGACGGCTACTTCGTCTCCCACATCCCCGGCAAGGTCAGCATCCCGGACCAGGCGGCGGTCGACGAATACCTTCCGCCGTACCACTGCCCGCACGCCCTGAATCCGCAGAATCCGACGAACCACGGTCCCCAGATCTTCCCGGACCAGGGCCCGGCGATCGACCTGCAGAGGGCGCAGGCGTTCCTGAACACCCCGAAAGTGATCGAGAAGGCCGTTGCCGACTACAACAAGCAGTTCGGCCGCAACTACCCGGCGTTCCTCGAGGAGTACAAGACCGACGGCGCCGACTACGTCTTCTTCCTCCAGGGAGCGCATTGCCGCACGGCCCGGTTCGCGGTGGACCACCTCCGGAAACAGGGGGCCAAAGTCGGCATGGTGAAGCTGCGCTTCGTCCGTCCCTGGCCGACCGAGAAGGTGCTCGAAGTCCTTTCCAAGTTCAAGGCCGTCGGTGTCGTCGAGTCCAGCACTTCTTACGGCGCCGCCATGAAGGGCGGGAAGCTCCAGCACGAAGTCCGCGCCTCCCTGTACGATTCGCCGAAGCAGCCCGCCGTCACGTCGTTCATGGCGGGCCTTGGCGGCGAGGTCATCACCCTCGACGAGTTCTACAACATGGCGAAGATCCTCGACACGGCCGCGAAGAAGGGCAAGGTCGACCAGTACGTCTACTGGGTCGGCTTCGACAACGGCATCTAGTAAATAAACGCTGATAAGCATAAAAGGAGTGAAATCATATGGCACAAATTCCGACGCAACAGATGGAGATGGTCAAGAATCTGCGCGGCATCGACCAGAAGGAGTACTATGTTCCCGGTCACCGGACCTGCGCGGGGTGCGGCCCGGCTCTCTGCTACAAGCTGGTCGCCAAGGCGGCGGGCGCCGACTCGATCTTCCTCGGCCCCACGGGTTGCATGTACGTGGCGAACTGCAGCTACATGTGCACTCCGTTCGCCATGCCCTGGACCCATTGCCAGATCACGAACGGCGGGGCCGTCGCCTCCGGCATCGAGGCGGCCTACAACGTCCTGATCCGCAAGGGGAAGTACAAGGGCAAGCTTCCCAACATCGTCGTCATGGCCGGTGACGGCGGCGCGATCGACATCGGGCTCCAGGCGATGTCCGCCATGATGTACCGCGGCCACGACGTCCTCTTCGTCATGTACGACAACGAGTCGTACGCCAACACGGGCATCCAGACCTCCCCGATGACCCCGTACGGCGGAAAGACGACCTTCACCCCTCCGGGGAAGGCCGTCCCGGAAGGGAAGAAGCTCTTCCCGAAGGACCCGCCGCAGATCGTCATCGGCGGGCATCCCGCGGTGCACTACGTCGCGACGGCGTCGGTCGGTTACCCGGTCGACCTGATCAACAAGTGCCGCAAGGGCCTCAACTACCAGGGGCCGGCGTTCATCCACATCCACTGCCCGTGCCCGAAGGGCTGGCTGTTCGACTGCAAGGACACGGTGAAGGTCGCCAAGCAGGCGGTCGAGACCGGCATGTGGACGAACTACGAATGGGAGAACGGCGAGTACACCTACCAGCACATCCCCAAGACGTACAAGCCGGTCAAGGAGTACATGAAGAACCAGGAGCGGTTCAACCACCTGAACGAGGAGCACATCGCCAAGATGCAGGCGTTCATCACGGCGAAGGTCAAGGCCCCCGGGAAGCCGATCGAGGTTCCCGTGCTCGGCCCGAGAGAGCAGGCGTAACAGGGGGAAAAAACTGTTTTGCAACGGGTTCGGATCTGTCCGATACTTGTTGCTGAACAGTCCGGCATTGCGGCGCTCCCGGAGGTTTTGCCCCGGGAGCGCCGCCGTGCCCGACATCGACGAGTACCGGCCTGATCGGGCGGCGGAGGAACGGGACCTCATGGGGAAAGGCCGGATAACTTCTATTGAGGAAAGGAGGGGGCAGTCGGAGGTGATGTTGAAGTAGCCGCAAAAATTTCCTTTTGGGAGGCCTTGCTCATGCGAAAGGGATTTTCCGGGCTGAAGGTTGCTGCAATCGTGGTCTGCTCCTTGGCGCTGGTGTTCTCTTCAATCGGCACGGCGAAAGCCTGGGTGCCGGACAGGCCGGTGGAGTTCGTCATCCCGGCGGGTACCGGCGGCGGCGCGGACGTCATGGCCAGGTTCATCTCCCCTCTCGTCACCAAGTACAAACTTTCTCCGAAACCGTGGATCGTCATCAACAAGTCCGCCGGCGCGGGGGCGGAAGGGTTCATGTACGTCAAGGGCCAGAAGGGCAACCCCAACGTCATCATCATCACCCTCGACAACCTGTTCACCACCCCGCTGGCCACCGGCGTTCCCTTCAACTGGAGGGACCTGACCCCGGTCGCCCGGCTGGCGCTGGACGAGTTCGTTCTCTGGGTGAACGCCGGCAGTCCCTACAAAACCGCCATGGAATACATCGACGCGGTGAAGAAGGCGCCCGGCAAGTTCGTCATGGGCGGCACCGGCGCGAAGCAGGAAGACCAGATCATCACGGTCATGCTGGAGCAGACGTTCGGCCTGAAGTTCAACTACGTTCCGTTCAAGGGCGGCGGCGAGGTGGCGGTGGAGCTCGTCGGCAACCACATCAACTCGTCGGTGAACAACCCGGCCGAGGCGGTCAGCCAGTGGAAAGCCGGCAAGCTGCGCCCGCTGGGGTTGTTCGACCATCAGCGGCTCGAGCTGCCGGACTGGAAGGGCATCCCCACGATGAAAGAGGCCACCGGCAAGGATCTCGCCTACCTCATGCTACGCGGCATCTTCATGGCCCCCGGCGTCACGAAGGAGCAAACCGAATATTACGTCCAGACGCTGAAGAAGGTGACGGAAACTCCGGAATGGAAGAAGTACATCAGCGACAACGGGCTGAAGGCCGCCTTCCTGACCGGCCCGGATTTCGTGAAGTGGCTCGGAGAGAAGGAAACCATGACGAAGGACTTCATGGCGAAAGGCGGTCTGCTGAAGAAGTAGACGGAACACCGGCAGGAAAGAGAGGAAGCAGGGTCACTCCCCTGCTTCCTCTCTTTGTGTCCTATTTCGACAACGGATGGGATGGGGAGGAAAGATGCGAAAGGCCAATCTTGGGGTGGCCATTTTCCTGTTCTTGATCGGCGCGATCGTCATGTTCGACGCGGTACGCCTCGGATGGCGATGGGATCCGGGGTTCGGCCCCGGGGCCGGGTATCTGCCGTTTTATCTTGCCCTGGGTATCCTCATCGGCACGTCGGTGATCATCATAAAGCAGGTCAGGCAACTGGTGAAGGAAGGGGCCGGAGACAAGCCGCTGATCGAGGAGGGGGGGCTGAAGCCGATCCTCTGGGTGCTTGTCCCGTCCGCGGTCATGGTGGTTCTCGTTTCCGTCGTCGGGTTGCACTTCGCGGCCTTTCTTTTCCTCCTGTTCTACATGCGGGTGGTGGGGAAGATCGGCTGGCTCGAATGCATCCTGGTTTCGGTCCTGATCCCCGTGGCCATGTACATCACCTTCGACAGGTTGTTCCTGATTCCGTTGCCGGACGGAATGATCGGTCCTTACCTTAAGCTTCCATTCTGATATCGGAGGGAGAGCAACGTGGAGTCAAATTTCCACAACCTGGTGATGGGCATCAGCGTTTCGATGCAGCCATACCATTTTCTGATGGCAATGGTCGGGCTGGTGCTCGGGGTCATCGTGGGCGTCCTCCCCGGGCTGGGAGGCGCCAACGGCGTCGCCATCCTCATCCCCCTCACGGTGGCGATGGAACCCATTTCCGGCATCATCCTGCTGGCGAGCATTTACTGGGGGGCGCTGTACGGGGGAAGCATCACGTCCATCCTGTTCAACATTCCCGGCGAACCGTGGTCCGTCGCGACCACCTTCGACGGCTACCCGTTGGCGAAGAAGGGCAAAGCCGGGAAGGCCCTGGTGCTTTCGTTCTTCTCGCACTTCGTCGGCGCGGTGCTCGGGGTCATCATGCTCAGCTTCTTCGCTCCGATCATCGCGGAGTTCGCGCTGAAGTTCGGCCCCGCCGAGATCTTCTCCGTGATGGTGCTCACCTTCAGCGCCTTCGTCGGACTGGGCGGGAAGGATCCGGTGAAGACGCTGATCTCCATCTTCTTCGGGTTCATCCTGGCCGCGGTCGGGATGGACATCGTGACCGGGCAGTTGCGGATGACGTTCGGCTCCATCAACCTGATGGGCGGGTTCAACTTCATCGTGGCGGTCATCGGTCTGTTCGGTCTGGGGGAAATCTTCCTCACCGTCGAGGAAGGCCTCAAGCTCGAATCGACGGCGGGCGGAAGGGTCACGTTCAAGGATATGGCGTGGGGAATCAAGGAAATAGCCCATGAATGGAAGTCGCTCCTGTTGGGCGCCGTCATCGGGTGCTGGATGGGCCTCAAGCCCGGCGGCGCGACCCCGGCCTCCTTCATGGCGTACGGTTTCGCGAAACAGGGCCACAAGAAAAGCGCGGAATTCGGGAACGGGGCCTCCGCGGGGATCATCGCGCCCGAAGCGGCCGCACACGGCGCGGGAACGTCCGCGGCGCTCCCCATGGTCACCCTGGGAATTCCGGGTTCGCCGACCATGGCGGTCATCATGGGCGGCCTGATGATCTTCGGCCTGCTGCCCGGGCCGATGCTTTTCAAGGAGCACGCCAATTTCGTCTGGGGCTTCATCGGCAGCTGCTGGATCGGAAATATCCTCGGCCTGTTCGTCGTGCTTGCGTTCGCGCCGCTGTTCGCCGCGATCCTCAAGATCCGGTTCGCCATCATCATGCCGATCATCGTGTACGTGTGCGCCATCGGCGCGTACGCGGTGAACAACCGGATGATCGACGTGTACTACATGATCATCTTCGGAGTCCTCGGGTACCTCTTCAAGAAACTCGACTATCCTCTCGCGCCGATGGTCCTGGCCCTGGTGCTGGGAGACATGGCGGAGTCCGCCCTGCGCCAGGCGCTGCTCATTTCCTCGGGGAATCCGATCGTTCTGTTCCGGCCCCCGATCGCGCTGCCGATCATGATCGTGGCGATTATCATCTTCTTCTGGCCGACCATCTCGGGTATAATCCGTAAAAGACGCACCAGCGTCGGACCTGGCTAGAGAAAGCGTACCGCAACCATGTTGTGCCGGAACTTGGCGGATATGCTACGGGAATGCAGCTGTGACCGTCCGTCCGGTAATTGCTGGAAAGAAGCGGCCTGGGGAAACGCCCCTGCGGGATGCCCCCGGCCGCTTCTTCTGTTTCCGGTGACCGCGGCATGACGCCGGGGACGAAACTCCTCATCACGGGCGGGGCGGGGTCGTGCGGCAGGTACCTGACCGCCTCGTTCCTCCGCCAGGGGTGTGAAGTCCGGGTCATCGACAAGGACGTGGAGTCCCTCCGGTCCGTCGGGGACGGGCGGCTTACGCTTTTCCGGGCGGGCATCGAGGACAGGGACGCGCTGAAGTCCGCGGTGGACGGGGTGGATGCCGTCCTCCACCTCGCCTGGTCCTTCTCCGACGATCCCCTGGAAGTGCTGGAGCGGGATCTGCGGGGCCACATCTATCTGTTGGAGGAGACGGCCGCCCGGAACGTACGGCACCTGATCTACGCGAGCACCGCGGTGGTGTACGGGAAGCCCCGGTATTCCCCCATCGACGAAGGGCACCCCCTGCTGGTGGAAGAGGCGCGAAAGCCCCTGTACGGGATCGCCAAGGCCGCCGCCGAGAAGCTGTGCCTCATGTACGGGAAGGCCAGGGGACCGCAGGCCACCGTCGTCCGGTTCTGGTGGGCGTACGGGGACGATATCGGCGGAAAGCATCTGCGGGAGATGCTCAAAACCGCCTCCGCGGGAAACCCCCTCGAGGTTCCCGCGGATTCCGGGGGAAGTTTTCTCCACATGGCGGACCTGGCGCAGGGGATGGAGCGGTGCCTTTTCAACCCCGGGGCGTACGGGCGGACATGGAATTTCTCCACGGTCTACGTCACATGGGAAGAGGTCGCGGAGATGGTCCGCGACGTGACCGGTTCGCATTCCGGGATCCGGTGCATCCCGAGGGAAACGTGGACGGGAAGCGCGTTCCTCGCCGATCCGTGGGAGTTGTCCTGCACCGCGGCAGGGGAAGTTCTGGGGTACCGTCCCATGGAGGCCGGCGGCGCGAAGGCGTCCCTGAAAGGGGCGATCGGGAAATGCTGGGAGGGCATGCGCGGGAGAACGGAGTCCTCCTGAAGAAACGGGACAAGTCGCAACCAACAATCGGTCGTTAAGACCCAGGGAGGCGTCGCATGCACTTCGATCTCGGCTCTTTCGGGCACATCGCGTTCACAACCGAATTTTTCTCCGCGCTGTTCAGCATCATCCTCATCAACCTGATCCTGTCGGGCGACAATGCGGTCGTCATCGCCCTTGCGGTCCGGTCGCTCCAGAAAGGCCAGCGGTTGTGGGGGATCATCCTCGGCTCGGGCCTCGCCGTCGTGCTGAGGATCGGGCTCACCTTCTTCGCGGCGCAACTTCTGCTGATCTCCTTCCTGAAACTCGCCGGAGGGGCGCTGATCGCCTGGATCGCGGTGAAGCTGTTCACGGAAGGGCACGAAGAGGAAAAGGTCGAGGCGGCGGCGAACCTGTGGCAGGCGGTGCGGATCATCCTCGTCGCCGACCTGATCATGAGCATCGACAACGTGCTGGCGGTCGCCGGGGCGTCGAAGGGGAACATGTTCCTCCTGCTCTTCGGCCTGGGCACCAGCATCCCCCTCGTCGTGGGAACGAGCACCCTCCTGTCCATGCTGATGGACAAATACCCGGTCATCGTCACGATCGGTTCCGCCATCCTGGGCAAGGTCGCGGGCGAGATGATCATCACGGATCCCTGGATCCACGCGAAATTCCTTCCCTCGCACGCAACGGAAATCGCCGTGGAAGCCGTCTTCGCCGTGGGCGTCGTCGTGGTCGGAAAGCTCCTCGTGCGGAGGAAGCGCGCGGAGGGAGGTAGCGCGGCGCCTGCGGACGTGCACGTCCTGCGCACCGAAACGGCGGGTGCGGCGGCCGAGCCGGAACGTGAGAAGGAAACCGTGTAACCCGGACGGATCCGCGTCGATTCGGGGAAAGCGGCCCGGGACACCGTCCGCACGCGTCGGAGCCGCGGGGGGTTCGGTGGCGGCGTGCGCGTCCATGGGTACGTGGTCGTTCCGCCCCGCGGTGGGGCCGTCCGTTGAAATCCGAACGGCTGTTTCACTATAATGGCGGGACCGACTGAAACCATGCCTTGTGGAGGGCGCTGATGGCCAGGGCGAAAAAGTACGTATATTTCTTCGGGAACGGCAAGGCGGAAGGAAACGGCAGGATGCGGGACCTCCTCGGCGGAAAAGGGGCGGGACTGGCGAACATGACCAACCTGAAGATCCCCGTTCCCGCCGGCTTCACCATCACCACGGAGGCGTGCAACGCCTATTTCGACAACAGGAAGAAGTATCCCCCCGGCATGTGGGAGCAGGTGCAGGCCAACCTGAAGAAGGTGGAGAAGGCGATGGGGATGGCGTTCGGGGACGCGAAAGCCCCTCTCCTCGTTTCCGTGCGGTCCGGCTCGAAATTTTCCATGCCCGGGATGATGGACACGATCCTCAACCTGGGGCTCAACGACACGACCCTGAAAGCCCTGGCCGACCGTGCCGGCGAGCGTTTCGCCCTCGACACCTACCGAAGGCTGATCACCATGTTCGGCGCCACCGTCATGGGGATCGAACGCCAGTTGTTCGAAAAGGCCCTGGAACGGATGAAGGAGAGCAGGCGCGCCCGGCTCGACACGGACCTTTCCGCGTCGGACCTGAAGGAGCTTGTCGGCGTTTTCAAGGAGATCTACGGGAAAGAGACCGGGGAAAGCTTCCCGGCGGATCCCCTGCAGCAGCTGAAACTCGCCATCAACGCCGTGTTCGGATCCTGGTTCTCGGACAGGGCGGTCACTTACAGGAAGCTCAACCAGATCCCGGGCGATCTCGGTACGGCGTGCAACGTCCAGGCGATGGTCTTCGGGAACATGGGGGAAAACTCCGGAACCGGCGTCGGTTTCACCCGGGACCCCTCCACCGGCCGGAAACGGTTCTTCGCCGAGTACCTCACCAACGCGCAGGGCGAGGACGTCGTGGCGGGGATCCGGACGCCTCTTCACATCGATGAACTGAAAAAGAGATTGCCCGCCGCGTACGACGAGCTGGAGAAGACGTACCGGAAGCTCGAAAACCATTACAAGGACATGCTGGACATCGAGTTCACCGTCCAGGACGGCAAGCTTTACATGCTCCAGACCCGGGTCGGCAAGCGGACCGCCGCCGCTTCCCTCAAGATCGCCATCGACATGGTCGGGGAGAAGCTGATCGACAGGGAAACGGCCATCCTGAGGATCGATCCCGACCAGATCGAAAAGCTCATGCACCCGTCCTTCGACCCGAAGGCGTCCGTCAAGGTCATCGGGAAGGGGCTTCCCGCCTCGCCCGGCGCCGCGGTCGGCAAGATCGTGTTCTCGGCGGAAGACGCCGAGGCGTGGGCCGCCCGGGGAGAGAAGGTGGTGCTCGTTCGGACCGAGACTTCCCCCGAGGATATCGGGGGAATGCACGCGGCCCAGGGGATCCTCACGGCCAGGGGGGGGATGACCTCCCACGCGGCCGTGGTGGCGAGGGGCATGGGAAAATGCTGCGTCGCCGGGTGCAACGCGCTCCACATCGACGAGGGCGCGAAGACCCTCACCCTGGAGCCGCATGTCCTCAGGGAGGGCGATTTCCTCACCCTGAACGGCACGACGGGGGAAGTCATCCTCGGGCAGGTTCCCCTCGTCGCTCCCGATCTGTCCGGCGATTTCTACACCATCATGAAATGGGCGGACGAGATCCGGGAGCTCGGCGTACGGGCCAACGCCGATACCCCCGCGGATGCCCGCATGGCGCTGAAATTCGGGGCGGACGGCATCGGGCTCGTCCGGACCGAGCACATGTTCTTCGAGGGCGACCGTGTGAAGGCGGTCCGCGAGATGATCCTGGCCGACGACACGGAAGGAAGGAAGAAGGCCCTCGCGAAGATCCTCCCCATGCAGCGGGAGGATTTCATCGGGATCTTCCAGGTGATGAACGGGCGGCCGGTGACCATCCGGCTTCTCGACCCGCCCCTGCACGAGTTCCTCCCGAAGACCCGGGAGGAGCTCGAGGAGATCGCCCGGGACATGGGCGTGTCCTTCCAGAAACTCCAGGCCAGGAACAAGGCGCTGCACGAGTTCAACCCCATGCTGGGCCACAGGGGATGCCGGCTGGGGATCACCTACCCGGAAATCTTCGAGATGCAGGTCCAGGCCATCATGGAAGCCGCCTGTCACGTGGTGAAACGGAAGGTGAAGGCCGTCCCCGAGATCATGATCCCGCTCATCGCCGACGTGAAGGAGTTGAGCGTGATGCGCGAAATGACGGTCCGGATCGCCGAAGAGGTCCAGAAACGCACCGGTGTCCGCGTCCGGTACGAGGTGGGGACCATGATCGAGATCGCGCGCGCGGCCCTGCTGGCCTCCGAGATCGCGCCGGAGGCCGATTTCTACTCCTTCGGCACCAACGACCTGACCCAGACGACCTTCGGCCTCTCTCGCGACGACGCGGGCAGGTTCCTGCCCTACTACGTGGAGCACGGGATCTTCGAGCACGACCCCTTCATCACCCTCGACCGCAAGGGGGTCGGTCTGCTCATGAGGATGTGCATCGACAACAGCAGGAAGGTGAAGAAGGGGATGAAGATGGGGATCTGCGGGGAGCAGGTGGATCCCTCCTCGGTGGAGTACTGCTACGAGATCGGCCTCACCTACGTGAGCGGCTCGCCGTTCCGGTTGCCGGTCGCGCGCCTTGCGGCGGCCCAGGCGACGCTCAAGCGGAAGATGAAAAAGGGCCTCTCCAGGGCATCGGTGTAACGGTTTCCCTAAGGGGGCTCCCTCCGATATCGGAGGGAGCCCCCCGTTCCGTTCCTTCGTTTTCCGGTCTCCATCCGCGGATCATCGCATCTCCAGGCACCGGCTTCCTCCCGCCGCTCATCTAATGCGACATGGGGACTCGATCGCACGGATGCCTGATCGCCGGGATCCTCGGCGGACTTGCCGTTTCCGCCGTGGCGGTTCCGGCGGCGCACGCCGGCCCGATCCGGATCGTCGCCGCCGAGAATTTCTACGGCGACATCGCCCGGCAGATCGGCGGCGCGGACGTCGCCGTGACGAGCATCCTGTCCAACCCGGACCAGGACCCCCACGAATTCGAGGCGAGCGCTTCGACCGCCCGGGAAATCGCCGACGCGCGGATCGTCATCCGCAACGGCGCCGGGTACGACCCGTGGGCGCTGCGGCTGCTGTCCGCCTCCCGCTCTCCCGCGCGCGAGGCCATCGATGTGGCGAAGCTCCTTCACAGGAAGGACGGGGACAATCCGCACCTATGGTACGATCCCTCGGCCATGCCTGCGCTTGCCGCGGCCCTTGCGGACACGCTCGCAAAGCTCGATCCGGCGCACCAGGCCGGCTACGACCGCCGTCTCTACGCATTCCGGGAATCCATGGAGCCGCTCGAAGGAAGGATCGCCGCTCTCCGCCGGAAATACGCGGGGACATCCGTCACCGCGACGGAGCCGGTCTTCGGCTACATGGCGGATGCGCTGGACCTCGCGATGCGGAACGGCCGCTTCCAGCTCGCGGCCATGAACGACACCGAACCGGCTGCCGCGGACATCGCGGGCTTCGAAAAGGACCTGAGAACGCGGAGGGTGAAGGTTCTCCTCTATAACCGCCAGGCCGGCGGGGCCTTGGCCGGGCGGATGCGGAAGATCGCGAAGGAAGCCGGCGTGCCGGTCGTCGGCGTGACGGAAACCGAGCCCGCGGGAAGGGACTACCAGGAGTGGATGGTTTCGCAGCTCGATGCGCTCGACCGGGCGCTCTCGCGGTAGACGTGGACGCGATCGCGTTCGACCGGGTCACGCTCGCGCGGGCGGGCCGTATCGTCCTCACGGATGTGAGCGCGGCGATCCGGCCCGGGGAGTTCATCGGGGTCTTCGGACCCAACGGCGCGGGCAAAACGACCCTTCTGCACGCGGTCCTTGGTCTTCTGCAACCCGTCTCCGGCGCGCTCCGGGTCTTCGGGGCGACCCCCATGCGCGGGAACGACGAGGCCGGATACCTTCCGCAGACGCGCACCCCCTCCCCGGACCTCCGGTTGCGGGGTCGGGATTTTGTGGCGAGCGCGTTTCGCGGGGAACGTTTCGGGCTTCCCCGCCTCGGTCGCGACGGCAGGCGGGAAGTGGACTGGGCGATCGAAACGGTCGAGGCGAAAGCGCTTGCCTACCGGGTGCTGCGCGAACTCTCCGGGGGGGAACTCCAGCGGCTGCATCTCGCCCAGGCCCTGCTCGGCAAGCCGAAGCTGCTCCTCCTGGACGAGCCGCTCACCGGACTGGACCCCCATTTCCAGGAAGCCGCCGTCGCGCTGGTGAAACGGATCCAGCGGAGCCGGGGGATCACGGTGCTCTTCACGGCCCACGAGCTCAACCCACTGCTCGGGGCCATGGATCGCGTGCTGTACCTGGGCCAGGGGCGGGCGGCCCTGGGCACGGTGGACGAGGTGATCACCGGCGAGGTGCTGTCGCGCCTCTACGGGGCGCGCATCGAGGTGTTGCGCGGGAACGGCCGCATCCTGGTCGCCTCGGGTCGCGGCCCGGTCGAGTCCGATGTCCATCGCCACGATGTTTGAGTACGGTTTCATGCGCACCGCCTTCCTGGCGGGCGGGGTCGTGGCGGTAGTCGCCGGGGCCGTCGGTTTCTTCCTGGTGCTGCGGCAGCTGACCTTTGCCGGCCACGCGCTCTCGCACGTGGGTTTCGCGGGCGCCACCGGCGCGATTCTCGTCGGCATCAGCCCGTTGTGGGGCCTCCTCGCCTTCACGCTGGCGGCGGGGGCCGCCATGGGGCTGCTCGGCGACCGCCTGCGCGGCCGCGACGTTGCGGTCGGCATCATCCTGTCGTTGTCGCTGGGCCTCGGAGTCCTCTTCCTTTCCTTCTACACGGCCCACGCGACCCAGGCGACCGCCATCCTGTTCGGCAACGTGCTCGCCGTAAGCCCGGACACGCTTTGGAGCCTGCTGGGGCTGAGCGTCCTCAGCCTGTCCGCCCTCGCCGCGATCTCGCGGCCCCTCCTGTTCGCCACGCTGGAACCCGATCTCGCGGAGGCGAAGGGCGTCTCTCTCCGGCTCCTGTCCGTCCTGTTCCTTTCGATCGTCGCCGTCGCGGTCGCCGAGGCGTCGCAGATCGTCGGCGTGCTCCTGGTGTTCGCCCTCATGGTCGGGCCGGGGGCCGCATCCCTCCGTCTGACTTCCCGCATCGGCCGGGGGGTCGCCCTTTCGATCCTTCTCGCGCTGCTGGAGACATGGGCCGGCATCGCGTTGGCCTATGTCACGGATTGGCCGACGAGCTTCTGGATCGTGTCGCTCGGCTGCCTGGTGTATTTCCTCTCCGCTTTAAGTCCCGCTTAAGGATCGACCCCGTAGAATCGGCTCCATGGCGGGACGATCCGGCCCGAACCATCGGAAGGGAAAAAAATCAGGAGGCGCAACATGAAACGGAATCGGTTGACGCTGTTCGTCACGGCGGCCGCGATTTTCCTCGCCGGCTCCCTGGCGTACGCGGGAAGGGGAAACGGCGGGGAACGGAACGAGGCGATGGCGCTCGCCAAGACCAAAATCGGCTTGGTCCAGGCGATCGCGGCCGCCGAACAACATCTCCAGGGGAAGGCGGTCCGGGCCGAGCTGGAAGATGAAAACGGGACCTTCGTCTACGGAGTGGAAGTCGCCGGCAACGGCACCGTGAAGGATGTCAAGGTCGATTCCCTCGACGGGAAGATCCTGAGTGTCCAGGCCGACCGCGAGGGCGGATCCGGAGAACGGGAAAGGGAGCCGGAAAGCGAGGAGTGACGGGACATCGATATCGTTCCGGGGTTACACGGAGCGCAGATCGCCAGGATGGGCCGGATCGCCCGCCGAAGGAGGTTTCCATGAGCATCGAGATCGCGGATTTGAAGCTGGTCCTTCACGGCCGGCCGATCCTGAACGGGATCCGCATGAGCATGCGGGAAGGCGAAATCTACGGGCTGCTGGGGGAAAACGGCGCGGGCAAGAGCACGACGTTGTCGGTGGCGACCGGGCTGCGCGCCGCGACGTCCGGAAAGGTCGCCGTGCTCGGGATGGACCCGGTGCGGCGGCGCGCCGATCTGCACCGGGCGATCGGAGTGCTGTCGGAGCAGGGAGGATTTTACGGTTGGATGACCGCGCACGATTCTCTCCGGTGGTTCGCGCAGCTCTACGGAATCCGGTTGTCGCGGGGAGCGGCGGCCGATCTCCTCGTCCGGGTCGGGCTCGATCCCGGGAACCGGGGGCCGGTCCGGGTCTTTTCGCACGGCATGAAGCAGCGCCTGGGATTGGCGCGGGCCATTCTTCACCGCCCCAGGCTGCTGATTCTCGACGAGCCGACCAACGGGCTGGATCCGCGGGGACGCAAGGACATCCACGACCTGCTGACGGACCTGAACCGGCGGGAAGGCGTCGGCATCCTGCTGTGCACCCATCTCCTGGAGGATGTGGAGCAGTTGTGCGGCCGGATCGGCGTCATCCGCCGGGGGGAGACGCTGGTCGAGGGCGGCCTGGCCGAACTGGCGGTGCCGCGCGGCGGGTTGCAGGACTACTATCTGAACCTCGTGGGAACGGAGAACGCGTCATGAATCCGATCTTGTCCCTTACCCGCAAGGAAAGCGGGGAGCTTCTTTCGAGCGGGCGGGGCCTGGCCTGGCTCACGGCCCTGACCGTGGTCCTTTCGGTTCTGAGCCTTCTTCTCGTCAGCGACACCGAGCTGAGCCTCCTGGACAACGCCCAGGTCGTCTACATGGTGATGGGCACGATCGCCGCATTGGGAGCGCTACTGGCGGTCGTGTCCGGCAGCGACTCCCTGGCGGGAGAACGGGAGCGCGGCAGCCTCATCCCCCTGCTGCTGACCCCGCTTCGAACCGACGAGATCGTCCTGGGGAAGATGAGCGGGCAGGTCGTCGCCTGGTGCGTGACCTATCTCCTGAGCCTCCCCTATTTGTGGGCGGTCGGCGGCGGCGGGCAGAACCTTCCGCAGGCGATCCTCGCCCTGGCGCTGTTCGGGACTCCGCTGGTCCTCGGGTTCGGTTTTTTCTCCCTGGGCCTGTCGGCGCGTTTCGGCAACGTCCGGACGGCGCTTTCGACCTCCCTGGTCGCCCTGGCGCTGCTGGCCAGCCCCGTGCTGCTCGGTCCGGGCCTGCGTCAAAGCGCGGTCGGCAGGATGTTCGACGCCGTGAACCCGTTTTCCGCGGCGCTGAACGCTTTCGACAGCGTCGTGATCGACTCGCAACCTTTCCTCGCGCAGGCGACCCGGTTCGCCGTCGTGCTCGTCTGGCTCCTCCTGGCGATGGCGTTCGCCGGCCGCAGCGCGCGGGACATGGAAATATAGGAGGCCCGTATGAACGCAGGATCCCTTGCACGATGGTTCGTCGTGTTCGCCTTCCTGGTTTTCCCCGGAGCGGCGTTCGCCGCCGCCCCGCTGGACATCGCCCTTTCCGCGGATGGGCGGAACCCGCCGTCGCCGCAGATGGGCGACCGGTTGACGTTCCACAGCGTCATCCGCAATACCGGAAGCGCTCCGGCCCAGGGGCTGGTCGCCTGGATCAGCCTGGTCCGGGTCGACGCCGGCCATGAGCGGCCGGTGGACCTCGAGGACTGGAGCGCGCTCAAGGCCTTGACGCGGTCCGCCGTCGCGCCGGGGGAACGGATCGAGGCGGAATGGCCGATGCGGCTGATCCAGGCCGGGGATTACCGGGTGGTGATCAGCGCCGTGGATCGGGGCGCCGTCCGGGTCGTCACCAGCCCGTTCGCGGACTTCCACGTGCGGCGCAAACCGGTCGTCGAATCCCGCAGGATCCTTCCGGTCGCCTTCGGCATGCCGTTTCTGCTGGGCGGTATCGTTCTCGTCCGGTGGGCAAGAAAGCGATAGAATCAACGGGGAAGAATGTTTCGCGGCAAACCTTATTGGGACTACGCCGTATCGCAGGGAAGGCGGGCATGACCGTGGGGCGGGGGAACCCATATGCGCCTGTTGCTCGTTGAAGACGATCCGATGATCGGAGAGAGCGTCCGCCAGGGGCTGCGCCAGGACGGTTTTACCGTGGACTGGACACGGGACGGCACGGAAGCGGAGCTGGCCCTCGGCTCCGAGCCCTACGCGCTTTTGCTGCTGGACCTTGGGCTGCCGGGGAAATCCGGCCTGGACCTGCTCGCCGGGTTGCGCCGGCGGGGCAACGGGATCCCCGTCCTGGTGCTGACGGCGCGCGACACCGTATCGGATCGGGTCCGGGGCCTGGATGCGGGCGCGGACGATTACCTCGTGAAGCCGTTCGACCTGAAGGAGTTGTCGGCGCGGATCCGCGCCCTCTTGAGACGCCGGGCGGGGCGTTCCCGGCCGCAGATCGTGTTCGGGGCGTTGACGATGGACCCGGTCACCCATGAGGCCGCGTACCGGGGGAGACCGCTGGTCCTGTCGGCCCGCGAGTTCATGCTGCTGCGGGCGCTCCTGGAGAAACCCGGGTCGGTCCTTTCGCGCGCCCAGCTCGAAGAGCGGATGTACGGATGGGACGAGGAGGTGGAAAGCAACGCCGTCGAGGTGCACATCCACAACCTGCGGAAGAAACTGGACGCCGGGTTCATCCGGAACGTGAGGGGAGTCGGATACATGGTGGTGAACGTCCCGTGATCTCCATCCGCCGCCGCCTCCTGGTCTGGCTGCTTTCGGTGTTGCTCTTCGCCTGTGCGCTGGTCGGCGCCATGACCTATTTCGAGGCAAGGGATGAAGTGAACGAGCTCTCCGACCGCCAGCTTCGCCAGGTGGCCCTTTCCCTGCGGCATCAGGAGGTTTTCCTTCCCGCGGCGTCCGGCGGCGGGCTCGGAGGGGAGGAGGAAGACGACCTGGTCGTCCAGGTATGGGACCGCGCCGGAACGCTGGTCTATGCTTCGCGTCCGGGCATCCCGCTGCCCCGCGACATCCGCCCGGGGTTGCGCACGGTTTCCGGGAAGGAGGGCCGCTTTCGCCTTTTTGTCCTGACGGAACCGGTCCGGACCATCCAGGTGGCGCAACCGTTGAGCGCGAGGAGGGAAATCAGCGCCGGGATCGCTTTTCGCCTCCTTGCGCCGTCGCTTGCGCTGATCCCGGTCCTGGGGATTCTGATCTGGATCGCGGTGGGCCGGGGCCTGCGGCCGCTGGCGCAGGTAGCGTCGGCCATCGAGCAGCGGTCCCCGTCGGCCATGGAGCCGTTGCCCGAGCGGGATCTGCCGGGGGAAATCGTCCCGCTCGTGAAGGAATTGAACGATCTTCTGGCGCGCCTCTCGCATGCCATGGAGGCGCAACGCAGATTCATCGCGGATGCGGCGCACGAGCTTCGGACGCCCCTGTCCGCCGTCGACCTTCAGTCGCAGATCGTCGAGCGATCGGAGACGGAAGGGGAGAAGGCCGAGGCGTTCGCCCGGCTCAAGGGCGGAATTTGCCGTGCGAACCGGCTGGTCCAGCAGTTGCTGACGATGGCAAGGCTGGAACCCGGCGCGGCTCCTTATCGGCCGGTCCGGATCGACCTTGCGGATCTTCTGCGCAACATGGTTGCGGAATGGTCCCCCGCGGCGGCGGAGAAGGGAATCGACCTGGGGCTGACCCGGGCGGATCCCGCGGAGATCGAGGGGGACGAGGAATACCTGCGGGTCCTGGTGGGAAACCTGATCGACAACGCCATCCGCTACACGCCGGAGGGCGGGCGCGTCGATGTCGGAATGAAGGGAGACGAAACGGGCGTGCGGATCGTCGTCGAGGATAACGGTCCGGGCATCCCGGGGCCGGAGAGGGCGCGCGTGTTCGAGCGTTTTCACCGTTGCGAGGGAACCGTCGTTCCCGGAAGCGGGTTGGGCCTTTCCATCGTGAAAACGGTCGCGGAACGCACCGGAGGCCGCGTTTCGCTCGAGGCGGGCCGGGACGGCAAGGGGCTCCGGGCGACCGTGAGGTTTTCGGCATGATGCGCCTTGGCGTCGGGACCGGCTTTCGGGGGATCTCCGGGATTGCCGCCGCCGCGGTCCTCTTCGCATTCGTGGCGGGCTGCGCCGCCTATCACCCGGATCCCCTCGACCGGAATCGGCAGGACGCCGCCCTGGCGGCGCCGGATCCGGTGATGCTGGCCCAGGAGGCGGCCAGGCTCCGTCACCCGCGGATCCCCCCCATGGCGCTGGATTTCACGAAGCCTTTGACCGGCAAGGAGCTCGCCGTAATCGCCGTGCTGGCGAACCCGGAACTGAAGGCGCTGCGGGCGGGAGAAGGCGTCGCGGATGCGCAGGTTTTCCGCGCCGGGCTGTTGCCCGATCCCCGGTTCTCCTTCGGCCTGGATCACCCCCTCAACGGAACGCCGGATCTTGTGAACGCCTACAATTTCGGCCTCGACTGGGACGTCACCGGAGCGATTCTCCGGGGGACGGAGCGCAGGATCGCGGAAAGGGAGCGGGAGAAGATCCGCTACGACGTGGCGTGGCGGGAATGGCTCGAAGCGAACCGGGTGCGGCTGCTCGCCACGCGGCTGGCCTACCTGGGGAAACGGGAGGGGGTGGCCCGCAAGGCCGCCGAGGCCGCTTCGCGCATCCTGCAGATCACCCGGCGCAACCTGGAGCGGGGAGATGCGAAGATCGACGAGTTCGGCATTCGGCAGGTCGCCTACCTGGATACCGAAGACCGCGCCCTTTCCCTGGCCAGGGAGCTGGAAAGAGCGCGGCAGGAGCTGAACCGGCGATTGGGGTTCCCGCCGGACCGGAGGATCCGCGTCGTCGCCGCCGCACGCACTCCCGCCGATTTTCCGCCGATCGATGCCGGATCGCTTTTCGAGGAGGCCCGGGGGGGGCGGCTGGATCTCATCGCTTTGCGGGCGGGGTACGCCGCCCAGGAAGAGCGGCTGTACGGGCAGGTTCTTCGCCAGTACCCCGCCTTCACCCTGGGGGTGAGCCGCGGGCGGGATACGAGCGACATCCGTACCGCCGGCTTCACGGTCGGCCTGGACCTCCCGCTCTGGAATCGGAACCGGGGGGGGATCGCCGTCGCCCGGGCCACGCGCGGGAAGCTTTCCGCGGAATACGCATCACGGTTGCATATCGTTCGCGCCGACATCTCCATGCTTGCCGCCGACCTGGAACGTATCGGCCGGGAATGCGCCGTGCTCACCAAGGAGTTGCCCGAGCTGGAAAGGGCGGAAGGGACGATGCGCGACGCGGTAGCCAACGGGGACGTGACCCTGTTGGCCTACGAGGCGGTGCGGTCCTCTCTTCTGGACAAGAGGCTTTCCCTGCTGGGTTTGGAGCAGGCGGCCGCGGAACAGCGGGTGGCCCTGGAGCTCGCGGTCGGGACACCGTGGAATCGTTGAGGGGGAATCCGATGCATACGCAGGGAAAAGCCGCGGCCGGTCTGCTGATCGCGCTGCTCGGAGCCGTTTTCTTCCCCGCCGCCGCGACGGCGGAAGGGAAGAAAAACGTCGAGGCGCCGTCCGTCCTCGTGCAGAGCGCGGTGGTGCGCCTCGTGTCCATGAAGGGAAGCCTTACGGCCTACGGCACCGTGGAATACGCCCCGGAGCATTCCCGGGTGGAGGATCTCCAGGGAGAGGGCGTGGTGAAAGAGGTGCTGGTCTCCGTCGGGCAGCCGGTTCGCAAGGGGGACCCGCTTCTGCGCCTGCTCCCCACGGCCAACGCCAGCATGGAAATCGAGAGGGCCAGGCTCGACCTCGTGTTCGCCCGCAAGACCCTGGATCGCCTTTCGGAACTCCGGGGACGCCGGCTCGCGACCAATGCGGAAGTGCAGGCCGCCGAGGAAACGCTTTCCAAGTCGCAGGCCGTGCTCGCGGAGCTCAGGAAACGGTATCTCGGCGAAGAGGGGCTGCTCCTGCGCGCCGGAAGGAACGGCGTCGTGGAAGCCGTCCTTGTCCGGGAGGGACAGATCGCCGTTCCCGGCGCGCCCCTCCTGCGCCTGGCCGACGGCAACCGGTTACGGATCCGGCTGGGCGTGGAGCCGGAAGACATGCAGCGAGTCCGGATCGGCCAGGCGGTGAGGATTCGACCGATGTATCCCGGGGCGAAGCCGGTGACCGGACGGATCGGCGAAGTATTCCGGCAGGTGAACCCGCAGACCCGCCTGGCGGAGATCGTCGTGCCGCTCCCCGCCGTCGACGGGATTCTCCCGGGGGTCATGGTTCGCGGAGAGATTTTCACCCGGGCCGAATCCCGCGTCCCGGCCGTTCCGCGCCCCGCGGTTCTTTACGAGGGGGACAAGGGGTATGTTTTCGTCGTTGAAGGCGGGCTGGCGCGGCGGAGATTCGTGGACGTGGGCCAGGACGACGGCCGTTTCGTGGAGATCCGCAAGGGGCTCAACCCCGGCGAGACGGTGGTGACGCTCGGGAATTACGAACTTGCGGACGGAACGGCCGTGCGCTTCCGGGGATCGCGTTGATGGGCGCTTGGCTCCAGCGGCACAGCCGCTCCCTTCTCCTCCTCATGGTCCTGCTCGCCCTCGGAGGGGCGGCCGCCGCGCTCCGCATGCCCGTGGCGATTTTCCCCCAGGTCCAGTTTCCCCGCATCGTCGTCAACGTGGATTCCGGGGACCGGCCGGTGGACCGGATGGTGGTGGAAGTGACCCAGCCTCTGGAGCAGGCCCTTCGGGGAGTTCCCGGGGTGCGGGGGATGCGCTCGGCGAGCAGCCGGGGCTCCGCCGACCTCTCGGTCAATTTCGAGTGGGGGAGCGACATGGTCACGGCGCTCCTCGAGGTGGAATCCGCGGTGAACCGGACGCTGCCCCGGTTGCCGCACGGCACCTCCTTTACCGCCCGGCGGATGGATCCGACCGTCTTCCCCGTGCTGGGCCTTGCGCTCACCTCGGACCGCCCCGACCTCGTTCGCCTGCGCGACTTCGCCTATTACCGGCTGCGCCCCGTGGTTTCCACCGTGCCCGGCGTCGCCCGCGTGGAGGTGCTGGGAGGCGGGCAGGCGGAGTACCAGGTCCTCGCGGACCCGGCGAGGCTCCTGGAAGCGGGGCTCTCGCTCCAGGACGTCGCTTCCGCGCTGTCGGCCAGCAACGTCGTGACGGCGGTGGGCCGGCTGGAAGACCGGTACCGGCTCTATCTCGCTCTCTCCGACACGCGCCTCCAGGGGATCGAGGATATCCGCCACACCGTGCTGCGCAGCGGATCGGACGGCGTCATCGAGCTGGGCGACGTCGCCGAGGTGAGGGAAGGGGAGGTCCCCGAGTGGTTCCGGGTGACGGCCAACGGCAGGGACGCCGTGCTGATGAACGTCATACAGCAGCCGGGGGCCAACACGGTTTCCCTGGTCCGGGAAATCCACCGGCGGATCGGCGCCTTCCGGGAACAGATCCCCGCCGACGTCCGGATCAAGCCGTATTACGACCAGTCCGAGCTGGTGGTCGCCTCCGCCGTCAGCGTCCGGGACTCGATCTTCATCGGGGCCGTCCTGGCGGCGGTGATCCTCCTGCTGTTCCTGCGCAGCCTGCGCATCACCGTGATCATCGCCATCGTCCTGCCCAGCGTGCTCGCCGCGACGGTCCTTCTTCTCGACGTGCTCCACATGAGTTTCAACATCATGACGCTGGGCGGGATGGCGGCGGCCGTGGGGCTGATCGTCGACGACGGCGTGGTCATGCTCGAATTCATCATGCGCCGCATGAGCGAGGGGAAACAGAACGAGGACGCTCAGGAGGGACCGATCCTCTCCGCCGCCATCGAGATGACGCGGCCGCTCTCGGGTTCGTCCCTCGCCACGATCCTCGTATTCCTGCCCCTGGCTTTTCTCGGGGGGGTCACGGGAGGATTCTTCAAGGCGCTCGCCCTGACCATCTCCGCGAGCCTCGTGATCTCGTTTTTCGCCGCGTACCTGGCCATCCCCCTCCTCGGGCATCTTTTCCTGAAACGGAAGGATGCCGAACGTCTCGAGTCCGTGGGAAAGGTGATGGGGTGGATGCACCGCGCGTACGAACGGCGGATGGCGGGGTTCCTCAAGAGGCCATGGCTGATCCTTCCCATCCTCCTCGGGCTCGCCGCCGTCGGGGCCGTTTCGTACACCCGGGTCGGCTCCGGGTTCATGCCGCACATGGACGAGGGCGGGTTCATCCTCGACTACAAGGCCGCGCCGGGGACCTCGGTCGCCGAAACCGACCGGCTCCTGCGCCAGGTCGAGGCGATCGTCACCTCCATCCCCGAGGTGGACAGCTACTCGCGGCGGACCGGCCTGCAACTGGGCGGAGGGGTAACGGAATCCAACGAGGGGGATTTCTTCATCCACCTCAAGCCTCCCCCGCGCAGGGGCATCGACGCGATCATGGCCGAACTGCGCCGGCGGGTGGAGAACCGGGTGCCGGGGCTGCGGATCGAGACCGCCCAGCTCATGGAGGACCTGATCGGGGATCTTACGGCCGTCCCGCAGCCCGTCGAGATCAAGCTTTTCGGCGACAACGGGGCGCTTCTCCGGAAAACGGCGCCGGAGGTGGCCGCGGAGATCCGCCGCGTTCCCGGCGTCGTCGAGGTTTTCGACGGCGTCACCGTCGTAGGGGACGCCGTGGACATCCGGGTCGACCGGGTGAAGGCGGCCCTGGAGGGGCTCGATCCGGATGCGGTCACCCGCCAGGTGCGGGAACAGCTGGAAGGCGGCGTGGCGAGCCAAGTCCAGTCGGGGGAAAAGATGATCGGCGTGCGGGTCTGGACGCCGTCCGGGCTTCGCGATCGGATCTCCCTGATCCGGCACCTTCTCCTTCGCGCGCCCGACGGCCATTACCTGCCCCTGAAACGGGTGGCGGAGATCGGCATCACAGTGGGGCAGGCGCAGGTCACGCGCGAGGATCTGCGGCAGATGGTCGCGGTGACCGGGCGCATCGAGGGCCGGGACCTCGGCTCCACGATGCGGGAGATCCGTTCGGTTTTGGGCAAATTTCCCCTGCCGGCGGGGGTGTACGTGGAGTACGGCGGCCTTTACCGGGAACAGCGGAAATCGCTGCGCGACCTCCTCGCGGTTTTTCTGAGCGCCATCCTGATCGTCTCGTTGCTCCTGCTGTTCCTCTACGAGCGATTCGCGACGGTGTTCAGCATCCTCGTGACGACACTCCTGTCGCTGAGCGGGGTGTTCCTGGGGTTGTGGCTTACCGGAACCGAGCTCAACATCTCCGCGATGATGGGGATGACGATGATCGTCGGAATCGTCACCGAAATCGCCATCTTCTACTTCGCGGAGCTCGGGCCGTCGGGGACCCGGGATCCCAGGGAGCTGATCGAGGCCGGCCGGATGCGGATGCGCCCGATCATCATGACTTCCGTGATCGCCGTCCTCGCCCTCCTGCCGCTGGCCCTGGGCATCGGCACGGGGGCGGCCATGCAGACCCCGCTGGCCATCGCCATCATCTCGGGGCTGCTGATCGCCCTGCCCCTCGTCCTGATCTTCCTGCCGGCGCTGTACCTGGTGTTGCAGAGGGTTTTCCGCGGGAGGAAACCGGAGGGCGCGTGAAAAACGTTCGGGTGAAGCCGGCATTCGTCCTTCTTGTCCTCTCCCTGTCGGCCGGGTGCGCCTCCTACCGGCCGGCGCCCATCCATCCCGGCGAGAATCTCTCCCGCTTCGAATCCAGGACGCTTGGCAACCCCGCCCTGGAGGAGTTTGTTCGGCGGAACAGCCCCGGGGCAATCCCCCGGTGGCCGCCCCGGAAGTGGGATCTCGCCCTGTTGACGGCGTCTGCGTTCTACTACCACCCGGACCTGGACGTGGCGCGTGCCCGGTGGGGAGTGGCCAAGGCGGCCGTGATCACGGCGGGGCAGCGGCCCAACCCCGGGGTCGGTGTCGTTCCGGAATACAACGCGAATTCGGCAAGCGGGATTTCCCCATGGATCCTCGGGTTTTCGTTGGACATCCCGCTGGAAACCGCGGGCAGGCGGGGGTACCGCATCGCGCGGGCCGGGGATCTCTCCCGGGCGGCGCGCTTCCACGTCGCCGCCGCGGCCTGGCGGGTGCGAAGCCGCCTGAGAAAACGCCTGCTCGACCTCTTCGCGGCGGTGCGGACCGAAACCATCCTGGAGAGGCGGCAAACCGTACAGGGAGAGATCGTCGAGGCAACGGAGAAACGCCTGGCGGCAGGCGAAATCTCCCGGCTGGAGGTCACCCGGGCCCGAATCTCCCGGGACCGGACGGTTCTTCTTCTGCGGGAAGCGCGGAAACGGATCGCCGAGGCGCGCGTGGCGGTTGCCGACGCCGTCGGTGTGCCGGCTGCCGCTCTCGAAGGGATCGACATCTCCTTCCCTTTTCCGGACGGGTTCCCCGCGAATCCCCCATCGGGAGAGGTGCGGCGGGAGGCCTTGCTGAATCGCCCCGACATTCTCGCATCCCTTGCGGAATACGAGGCGTCCCAGTCTTCCCTCCGGCTGGAAATCTCCCGGCAGTACCCGGACCTCCGCCTTGGTCCCGGGTACAAGTGGGACCAGGGGGACAACAAGTGGTCCCTGGGGTTCTCCGTCTCCTTGCCGGTTTTTCATCATAACCAGGGGCCGATCGCCGAAGCCGAGGCGCGCCGGACGGAGTCCGCGGCCCGCTTCACCGCCTTGCAGGCCCGGGTGATCGGCGAATCGGACCGGGCCCTTGCGGGGTACCGGGAGAGCCTCGGGAAACTCGATGCGGCGGATACGTTGCTCGCGTCCCAACGGGCCCGCCGGAAATCGGAGGAAGCCCTGTTCAACGCCGGAGAGGCGGACCGACTGGCATTCCTCGGCGCCCGGTTGGAAATGGAAGCGGGGGAACTGGCCCGCCTGGAATCCCTCGTGGAGGCGCAAAAAGCCCTGGGGCTTCTGGAAGACGCGGTGGAGCGCCCGCTGGTTCCGGCGGAGGAATTCCCGTCGACGCCGTAGGAGGCCGCGGCCGGGGCGCGTGGCGGTTCAGATTTCTTCCTGCCTTGCGAAACGGCCGAACCGGAGCGCCAGGGTCGGCAGAACCAGAAGGTTCAGCAGGGTGGATGTGACGAGGCCGCCGAGAATGATCTGGGCCATCGGGCCCTCGATCTCGCGCCCCGGCGCCCCGCTGCCGAGCGCAAGGGGCAGCAGCCCCAGCGCCGTGACCGCCGCCGTCATCAGGATGGGGGCCAGCCGTTCCGAGGCGCCGCGCACCGCCGCTTCCAGGCCCCATCCCACCCCCTCGACCGTGACCAGGTGCTCGTAACGGGAGATGAGCATCACGGAATTGCGCACCGTGATCCCGAAAAGCGTCACGAATCCCACGATGGAGCCCATGGACAGGATGCCCCCCGTGAGGAAGGCGATGAACACGCCTCCGGCGAGGGCGAACGGCAGGTTCAGGAGCACCAGCAGAAGGTTCCGGTAGTTGCCCATCACGATCGAAAGGAAAACGAGGATCCCCAGGCCGGCGATGGCCGAGTGGATCCACAGGTCCTGACGGGTTCGGGCCTGCTCCCCCGCCGCCCCGGCAAACGCCATGTACGTCCCCCCCGGGAAGGATACCCTCCGAAGGATCCTTTCCTTCGCCCGCGCCGCGAATGCGCTTACGTTGCCCGTGACGTCGCAGGTTACGGTCTGGACGCGCCGTGCCCCCTCGTGCAGGACGATGAAGCGGGCCGGGGATTCGCGGAGATCGGCAAGCCGGCCCAGCCTCACGTAACTTCCCGGCGGATTCCGTAAAGGCAGCATGCCCGCATCGGTGATGCTTTTCCTGTAATCCGGCGCCAGGATCACCGATACGTCGAAGACCCTGTCGCCCCCGTACACCTGTCCCACGGTCTTGCCCTCGAAAGCAGTGTGCATGGCATCGAGGACGTGGACGGAATCGAACCCCCAGCGCGCAAGTTCCGGCTTCCGCAGAGAGGCCAGAAGCTCCGGCGCGCTCGGCGGGGATTGCAGCCTGACATCCGCCGCGCCGGGCATGTTGCCCAGCACCCCCGCGATCTCACCGGCCTTTGCGTCCAGCACGTCGAGGTCATTGCCGTAGACGTTGACGACGACCGGGGCGGTGTAGCCGGAGATCGTCTCGTTGATCCTTTCGGTAAGGAATGTGTTGATGGAGAAATCGATCCCGGGGAACTTGCTCATGATCCGGCGGATCTCATTTCTGGCGTGCCCGAACTGTTTTGCGTCGAGAGGCTTGAGCGTCAGGTCGAACTCGCTTGCGTTCGTCCCCCTGGCCTCCTCCCCTTTTTCCGCCCTCCCGGCCCGTTGCGAGACGGAGCGCACGTAGGGCAGTTTCATGAGATCTCCGGATATCCGCCCGCCCATGCGCAAGGTCTCCTCGAGGGAGGTGCCGGGGACGGTGGACACGTGGACGATGAAATTCCCCTCGATGAGTTCCGGCAGGAAGCTGCCGCGAAGGAACGGGATCGCGGCAAGGGTCGCGGCGACAAGGGCCGCGGCAATGCCGACCGCCGCCTTCGGATGCTTTTCGACCCCGTGGAGGAGCCTTTCGTAGCGCTCTTTCGTCCAACGGATGACGGGGGCCTCCGTTTCGGGCAAATCCCGTCCGCCGAGCATCACCATGCAGAGGGCGGGCGTTACGGTGAGGGCCACGAGCAGGGAGGACAAGATGGCCAGGATGTAGGCCGCGCCCAGGGGCGAGAAGAGACGCCCGGCCACGCCGGACATCGTAAGCACGGGGAGGAAGACGAGCACCACGGCGAAGGTGGCGTAGACCACGGCGCTCCTCACCTCCATCGAAGCGTCAAGCACGACGCGGAGGGCGGGGCGCGGGTTCTCGAGATGGCGGTTCTCCCTGAGGCGCCTGAAGATGTTCTCCACGTCGATGACGGCATCGTCCACGACCTCGCCGATGGCGATGGCAAGCCCTCCCATGGTCATCGTGTTGAGGCTGAGCCCCATCCGCTCGAGTATCGTTACGGCGGAGAGCAGGGAAAGGGGGATGGCCGCGCACGAGATCGCCGCCGTCCGCAGGTTGAACAGAAACAGGAAAAGCACGATGACGACAAGGGCAACCCCGATGAGCAATGACGACTTGACGTTGCCAAGCGCGGTCTCGATGAAATCGGCGGGCCGGAAGAGGTCGGGGTAGATCGTGACGCCTTGCCTTTGAAGGGCCGGGCGGAGCTCGTCGATCGCTTTTCCGAGTCTTCGGGTCACCTCCAGGGTATTGGTCCCGTATTGCGCCGAGACCACCATGAGAATGCCCGGCCCGCCGTTGATCGCGCCGCCGCCGATCCGCGGGGCGGGGGCATCGACCACGCGGGCCACGTCGCCAAGCATCACGTTCGCCTCGTTTTCATGCACGAGGACGGTGTCGGCCAGCTCCGCGGGCGTCAGCGACTGCCCTTCCGTGTGGAGGGGTATGCGCTGGTTCCCGTTCTCGATGAAGCCCGCCCCTTTCATGCCGGTGGCCTGTTTCGCGGCCCGGAGCACGTCCTCCATCGAAAGGCCGTACTTGATGAGGCGATCGGGCAGGACCTGCACCTGAAGTTGTCTCACCTCGCCCCCGAAGACGGCGATCTTCGAGACGCCCGGCACCGCGAGGAAGCGCGGCCTTACCGTCCAGTCCGCGACCGTCCGGAGTTCCATCGCCGTGAGTCTGTCCGACGCGAGCCCGGCCACGAGCACGCTGCCCGTGGAGGAAGTGAGCGGCGTCATGATGGGTGTGGTCCCGCCTGGGAGCTGCCCGGAGAGCGCCGAAAGGCGCTCCGCGACCTTCTGCCTCGCAAGGTAGATGTCGATGCCCGTCCTGAATTTCACGGTGATGACCGAAAGGCCCTGTATGGATTTCGAGCGGAGCGACGCGATCCCCCCCACGCCGTTCACGGCGTTTTCCAGCGGGCGGGTAATCAGGGCCTCGACCTGCCCTGGAGAAAACCCCGGCACCTCGGCATGGATGACCACCTGGGGGGGCGCGAATTCCGGAAACACGTCGTACCTTGCCCGGGAGAACGTGTAGATGCCGTATCCGAGGGAAATCGCCGCCAGCGCGATGACGACCCCCCTGCGGCGCAGGGAAAACCGGACGATGGAACCGAGGATTCCGCCGTGGCCCGGATTCACGCTAATCCCCTTCGTCTCCTCCACCTCCGCCCTTTCGCTGCGAACGGGATTCCTCCGACAAAAGGGCCTGTGCCCCCCGGACCGCGATCCGGGCCCCATCGGGGAGATGCCCCTTCGCCACGAAATAACCTCCCGAGACGGGCCGCGAGACCGGTACTTCCACCCTTTCGAACTCCGTCTCGTTCCTGCGGACGTACGCCCAGGCTTTCCCCTGGGACCAGACCACGGCCGAAAGCGGGAGGACCGCTCCCTTCCTGCCGGGGCCGGAGGGCAAACCGGCCGCCACGTTCATCCCGGGGAGCAGGCGGTTTGCGCGGGCCGGGGCCAGGTATACGAAACTCATCCCCTGGATCCGGGGGTCCGTGCCCGGCGCGCGCGCGATGAACCTTGCGCGGACCGGTTTGCCTTCCGCATCCTCGATGCGGATTTCCCCCGGGATGGGCTTTACGCTCTCCCCCGGCGGGACGGTGACCTGCACCAAAACGTCCTGGAGGTTGATGAGCCTGCGGAAGCCTGCCGAAGCATCGAATATCCACCCGGCGAGTTCCCCGCCCCACCGCAGCGCGACGGCTTGCCTGGCCGACCGCACCCCCTGGCGCGCCTGGAGCGCCGCCGCCCGGTCGGCCCCCAGAACGGCCTGTGCGGTCTGGAGCCTCCTGTCGGAGACGTTCTTGTCGTCATCGTTGAGGGCTTTCAGGCGCTCGTATTCGCTGCTTGAGGCCGCAAGGGCGGCATCTGCCCTGTCCAGAGCGGCCATGGCCGAAACGTAATCGTTGCGGGCCGCGAGGAGGGCGTCGGGCCGAAGGACGACCCCGTAGGCCTTCACGTTCTCTCTGTAGATAACCGTCTTGAGCGTTGCGGTGGCGATGCCGCTCGCCGCCTGGGCGGCGCTGCCGACGGCCACCGCGTTGCCGCTTTCCCCGGTCGCCGGTTCCGACTTCGGGCCGGGGGCCTTTCCATTCTGCGCGCCCTCCGTTTCATGCCGTGGGAAAACCCAGGCGACCCAAAGGATGACCGCAAGAACGGCCGCTGCCGCAAGGACATTCTTCTTCATCTCATACCGATCCTGTCGAAAAAGGGAATGGAACCGGCGGGATGGCATTCATCGGCATACCTCTTCCCTCTCCACCGGCAGGACGACCCGGAATTCGGCGCCTCCGAGGCGGCTCGTGCCCACGGTCAGCAATCCCCCGTGGTCCGAGACGACCCGGTGGCTGAAGCTCAGGCCGATCCCGTGGCCGTCTCCCCGGGTGGTGAAGAACGGGTCGAAGATCCGGTCCCAAAGGTGCGGGGGCACCCCGGGCCCCGAGTCGGAGACGCGCAGCACGATCCTTCCTTCCTCGAAGGACGTGCGGATCTCGATCCGCTTTGGGTCCACCGTCTTTTCCATCGCCTGGGCGGCGTTCTGGATCAGGTTCAGAAGGACCTGCCGGAGCAGGTGGGGGTCGGCGGGGCATGCGGGAGGGTCGGGGAAAAGCGACGTTTCCAGGGCAATCCCCCGCTCCTCCATTTCGGTCCCGGAGATCCGGGAAACCTCCCTTGCGACATCGTTCACGTCGATCCGCCCGAGGCGGGGGGGCGTCGGCTTGGCGAAATCCATCACCCGCTGGACGACGGAAGTGATCTTTTTCGAAGCGAGGTGCGTCTGCTTCACGATGGCTCCGATCGAATTCCGCTCCTCCTCCCGCAGGTTCTCCACGCCATGGAGGACCCGGTCCAGCGTGGCCAGGTGGATGTTGATCGCAGACAGGGGATTGCGGATCTCGTGGGCGATTCCGGCCGCGACGTGCCCCAGGGCGGACATCTTCTCCCGGGCCTGCACCATGTATTCGAGTTCCTTGACCCGCGTGATGTCCACCATGTTCACCAGGGCCGACTTCCCCGCGCGGTAGTCGATGGGCGTTGCCCGGCAATGGACCCACCGCATCCGGGCCTCCCCGGATCCGGCCTGGCGGACGAAGAAACGGAAGTCCGCGGCGGCGACGGGGCCTCCCGCCGACGAGACCGCATCGCAGAACGCGTCGAATTTCGAACGGTCCTCGGGGTGGACCTCCCCGAAGTTCCGGAATCCGAAGGATTCGGGAAACGGGCCGAACATCCTTTCCTGTTCCGGGTTCCGGAAGACGACCCGGTCGCCCCGGACGATGCAGATTCCCACGGAGGAGTTCTCCACGAGGGAACGGAACCTCTCCTCGCTTTCCCGAAGGGCGGCTTCGATCCCCTTTATGTCGGAGATGTCGGAGACGATCCCGATGGTGCCGACGAAACGGCCATCGGGGTCGAAAAGAGGCGCCGTCGAAATGAGGGCGTCGAACAGCGACCCGTCCTTTCTCATTCTCCGCGCCTCCCGGTTCGATACGGGCTTGCCCTGGCGGCTCATCGCAAGCGCCCGGAGGACCTCTTCCCGTTCTTCCTGCGGCACGGAGGGAGGGAAACGGCCCAGGACCTCCTCCTCTTTCCAACCGAAGATCCGTTCGGCGGAGGGGTTCCACATCCGGAGGATACCGTCCGAATCGACCAGCACGATGGCCACCGGCGAGGCGTCGATGATCCCCTTCAGGGTCCGGGACAACTCCTGGAGCTTCTTCTCCACGAGGGCCCGCTTCGTGACGTCGACCAGGCAGAAAAGGAGCCCCTCGATCCCGCCGTCCTCCCCCCGCACGGGCTGCAGGCTCCAGTCCCAGTACGTGACCCCCAGTTCGGGGCGGTCGGGGAAGACGAACGGCTTCCCGGTGACGAAGCACGGTTCGCCCGTCGCCAGGACTTTCCGGAAGATCGCCTCGTTCTCCGCGTGAGGGTAGAGGTCGAAGTGGTTCCGGCCGGAGAAGAACTCCGCCGGGCGCCCGCACGCATCGGCGTAAGCCTTGTTGACCCGGAGGAAGCGGAATCCGGTGTCGAGGTAGACGACGCAGAGGTGGATGTTCGAGAAAATTCTCTCCAGCAGCTCCACGTTCCGGGCAAGGTCCTGCCTTGCCCGTTGGGTTTCCTTCGCGCGCAGCGTGAGTTCCCGGATCAGCCGCTCGTGCTTCCGCACGAGGTCCGTCCCGATGACCGCCTTGTAGAGGAGGTAGTAGGAGAAGATCTTGAGGAGGTGCCCCGCGATGTTGAAGAAGCCGTAGAGTTCCTTCTCGTAGAGGGTGAACGCAAGCTCGCCGAGAGTCGCCGCGAGGATCGACGCGAAAAGAAGCCGCAGGACGTCGGGATCGAAAAGGCTTCGCCGCATCCACAGGGCGGGGAGGGATGCGACGGAGAGAAACATGATGGCGTATTCGCTGTAGATCTTGAAGGGCGTGAGCCCGGTCCCCTCCACGAAGCAGGTCGGGAAGAACTTCCCCGGGAATATGGCCGCGAAAAGAAGCCCGGTGACCCCGGCGTAGATGCCGAGGGCGATCCGGTGGTTCAGCGCCCGGCCGGCGAACCACGGCGCGACGAACAAGGAAACGCTCTGGACGCCCCTCCCGGCGATCCAGAGCTGGGTCGGAAGGTTGGCGCTGCCGGACGAAAAGACCCCCATCCCCTTGTAGGACAGCATGTGGAACGTGTCGATCATCCCGGCGGACAGGTAGGCGATGCCGACGAGAAGGAAATAGGAGTTGTCCCTGGAGTGCCTCGTATTCCAGGCGACCATGAAGATGCTGCACGCGACGGCGATGCTGAAGGTTTCCGCGAGGGAATGGAAGAGCAGGAAGTCGAACCGGCCGATCAGGAACAGGCCGCCCGCGAGAAGGGACCCGATGGCGAGGGCCATGGGTCTTGAGCTGCCTGGCGGCCACCGGTCCAATCGATCCTCCTCGCAGGACGATACGCGGGCGAGATCACCGGAAAATATACCAAATTTTGGTATCATACTACAGCGGCGGGCGGCCTGCCACCTGCGTTCGATCGCCGCACGTCCGTTTCGCCTCCGGCGCGCGGCGAAAAGGCCTTCGGGACTGCGCTTCCTCGTTCCGGCGATTCCTGGTGCATAATGGAGATCCCGGCGCGGCGGTCCGCGGGATCCGCCGTGGAACCCTAGGGAAAAGGGGGGAGGCCCACCGCATGCCTTTGGTAGGGGGAAAGCGGATGGAAAGCCCTGGGCGGGAATCCCGCATGCCGGGCAGGTCCCTGTCGTTCCCGGTCGGGGTGTGGGAGGTCCTCGTCGGGTTCCTCTTTTTCGCCCTGCTGTACGCGCTGCACCTCCACGAACCGGCGCTTCCCCACTATATCGGCGACATGTTCAGCATCGTCGTGGCCATCGCCACCTTCATGCTGACGTGGAACGCAAGGCGCTTCATCGACAACCATTACTTTCTTTTTCTCGGCATCTCCTTTCTCTTCGTCGGGTCCATCGACGTTCTCCACGCGTTCGCCTTCGACGGCCTGATCGGAGAAAAAGGCCCCAACCTCCACTCCCAGCTGTGGTACTCGGCGCGTGTCCTCCAGGGGGTCTGCCTCGTGGCGGCGACGCGGTTCGTCGACCGGAAGATACGGCCCGGCGCCACCTTCGCGGTCTTTTGCGTCCTTTCGATCGTCCTGTTGGGGGCGATCTACAAGGGCTGGTTCCCCGTTTGGTACGATCGCACCGGCTACACCGCGTTCCGGGATGCCAGCGACCTGGTCATGCTCGGGCTGGGAGCGGCGGGCATCGTCGCGCTCCGCCGCGTGCGGGAACATTTCAACGCCGATGTCTTCCGCCAGCTGGTCCTGTCGGTCGTGTTCGCGATGACCGCGGGGGTGGCCGACGGGCTGGGGACCAAGGGGATGGAGGGGTTTCTCCTGCTCGGGGACGCTTTGGAAGCGATGTCGTACTACCTCGTCTACAAGGCGGTGGTCGAGACGGGCCTGCTGCGCCCTTACGATCTCATGTTCCGCAATCTCAAGCGGAGCGAGGAGGAGGCGCACGCCGCACAGGACGGACTGGAGGTCCGCGTGGCCGAACGGACGACCGAGATCCGAAAGGTGAACGAGCGCCTGGAACGGGAACTGAACGCGCGCAGGGCCATGGAGGAGGAGCGCGAGACCACGATCGACCTCCTGCGCCTGATCAACGCGGCGGAAAACCCCCGGGATCTGACGGACGGCACCACCTCCTTCCTGCGCGGCCGGCTGGGGTGCCAGGTGATCGGGATCCGCTACGGATCGGGCGGGGAGTATCCCTACATCGAGACCAAGGGGTTGCCAAGGGAACCGGACCGCGCGGCCGGCGCGCTCTGCATCGCCGCATACGGGTGGGAGGCCGCTGGCGACAACCCGTCCTTTTCCTACCTCGATTGTCTCTGCGGGGCGGTCCTCATGGGACAAGGCGTTCCCTCCCTTCCGTTTTTCACCGCCGGGGGGACGTTCTGGACGAACTCCGTTACGGCTCTTCTGAAGGGAAGCGAGGATGCCCTCCGGCTGGTCCGCCGGAGCCGATGCCCCCGGGTGGGGATCGAATCGATGGCGCTCGTCCCCTTGCGGGCGGGCGGGGAGACGGTCGGACTGCTGCAATTTTCCGATGCCCGGAAAGACCGGTTCACGCCGGAGATCATCCTCCGGTACGAACGGATCGCGGGCCATGTCGCCGTCGCCCTGGCGCGGCTCCTGTCGAAGGAGGCGCTCCGGGAGAGCGAGGACCGGTTCCGAACGCTGCTGGAGAACGCCCCCGTCGGGATCCTGATCGTCCAGGAGGGGCGGATGGTGTTCAAGAACCCGGGCCTGGACCGCCTTTTCGAAGGGGTCCCGGACCGGATCCGGTTCGAGGAACTGGGCCGGATCCATCCCGAGGACGCGGAAAAATTCCATTGGCTTTGCCGGGTGATCGAGCGCGGCGACCCCGGGTGGCGGAACATGGATCTCCGGTTCCTCCTGCCCGACGGGGACGAGGGAGGGATGGCGATCCGCTGGGTGTACTGCCGGAGCGGCGCCATCGAATACGACGGAAGGCCGGCGGCTCTGGTCGTCCTGGACGACATGACGAGGTTAAAGGACCTGGAGCAGATCGTGTCCGCCAGGGAGAAGCTCGCCAACATCGGACAGATGGCCGCAAGCATCGCCCACGAGATCCGCAACCCGCTCTCCGGAATCAACATCAACGTCTCCACGCTCGATTACATGGTCCGGAACCTTCCGGGGATCTCTCCCGAGGAGAAGGAAAAAATCGGCTCGGTGGTGGCGCAGGCGAAATCCGCCTCGGAAAAGATCGCCACGGTGGTCCGCCGGGTGATGGATTTCTCGAAGCCGTCCCCGCCGAAGCTCGAGCGTGTGGATGGGAACCGGGTCGTCCGGGAGGCGCTGGAGTTCACTTCCACGACGTTCCGCAACGGCGGGATCGACGTCAAGACCTCTTTGGCGGACGATCTCCCGGCTTGCATCGCGGACCCCCGCCTGCTGGAGCAGGTGCTCCTCAACCTGTTCTCGAACGCGGCCCACGCGGTGGAGAACGTCGAGGGCCGCAAGCGGATCGGGGTGACGACGTCGGCGGGGGACGGCACGATCGTCATCCAGGTTTCCGACAACGGCCCGGGCATCCCGGCGCATCTCCGCGAGAAGATTTTCGATCCGTTCTACACCACGCGGAAGGACGGGCGCGGGATCGGCTTGAGCTTCAGCCGCCGGGTCGTCGAGAGCCAGGGAGGGAAGCTTGTCGCGGGCGAAAGCGAGTGGGGGGGAGCCCGGCTCCGGTTCGAACTTCCCTCGGAACCCGAAAGGAGACCCGCATGAAGCAGTTCTCCATCGCGATCGTGGAAGACGAGGAGAGCGTCCGGGCGGGCATCGCCGTGGCGCTGGAGGGGAAGTACCGGGTCCGGGCCTACCCGGACGCCGAATCCGCGATCCCCGCCGGGAGAGAGAACCCGCCCGACCTCGTCCTCATGGACATCGGGCTGCCGGGGATGAGCGGGATCGAGGCGTTGCGGGAGATGCGGGAGGCCCACCCCGATCTCCTCGGCATCATCATCACCGCCTACGAAGACGTGCAGACGATCGTGTCGGCCATGAAGGCCGGCGCGTTCGATTACGTGGTGAAACCGCTCCACGTCGAGACGCTCGAGGTGACCATCGGAAACGCGCTGGAGACGATCCGGTTGAAGAAGGAGGTTCGGGACCTGCAGGAGCGGTACCTGCGGGACAACGTACCCCTGTTTCTCGGGAAGAGCCGCGCGATCCGGGAGGTGATGGAGTTCGTCGAGGCCGTAGCGAAAAGTTCCGACACGCCGGTTCTCATCGCCGGGGAGACGGGAACCGGGAAAGAGTTGATCGCCGCCGCGATCCATTACCGCAGCCCCAATTTCCGGGGGCCGCTCGTCAACGTCAACTGCGCCGCCATTCCCCGGGATCTCATCGAGAGCGAGCTGTTCGGGTACGAGAAGGGGGCGTTCACCGGGGCGAGCCTCTCGGGAAAGAAGGGGCTTGTGGAGCAGGCGTCCGGGGGGACGCTCTTCCTGGACGAGGTGGGGGATCTGGGCCTCGAGGCGCAGGCCAAGCTCCTGCGCTTCCTCGAGGAAGGGGAGTTCTACCGCGTCGGGGGGACGAAAGCGTTCACCGTGGCCACGCGCGTGGTTTCGGCCACGAACAAGGACCTCAAGGGGCTGATCGCCGAGGGCCGGTTCCGGGAGGATCTCTATTACCGCCTGGCCGTCGTGCGGGTGGAGATTCCGTCGCTCACCGGGCGCAGGGAAGACATCGCCCCGATCGCGCGGCACTTCCTGGTGGAGTTTTGCCGCAAGTTCGGCAAGGAGTTCACCGGGTTTTCCCCGGATGCCGAGGAAGCGCTGGTCGCCTGCCGATGGAGGGGGAACGTCCGGGAGCTGAAAAACGTCATCGAGCGCGCCGTCCTGATCGGAAGGGGACCGGCGGTGGGCCGGGAGGACCTGAGAATCGACGGGGAGGGGCCGGACCGTTCGGCGGCCGCGGGTCCCCTGTCGTTTCCGTTCGTGACCCCTGAGGGCGTCGACCTGAACTCTCTGGAGGAGTCCCTGGCGAAATATTACATCGGCGAGGCGCTCCGCCTCTCCGGGGGGAACGAGAGCCGCGCGGCCGGACTGCTCCGAATCAACCACCACACGTTCCGTTACAGGAAGAAAAAACTGGATTTGTGAGGGGATGGATCGCGATTGGGGTTTTTCCGAAAACGGGTTCGAATTTTCTCGAAGTTTCCTTATCCTCCGACGTTCGGACCGGATTTTCGTGAGACCTGCAGCCTTTTGATTTTAATGGGTATACCCATGTTTTTCCCTTATGGTACGGCTTCTGCTTGCACTTCCATGCATGCTTGCAGGGAAAGGTATGTCCGCGGGAGAGGGAACGGTGCCTTTTTACAGGAAATTGCGCACGATGACGATGTTCCTCGTGGAAGACGATACGCTGCTCCGGGATTCGATGGTCCTGTACTTCCGGACGCAGGGGTGTGGAATCCATGCCTTCGCCAGCGCGGAAGAGGCCCGGCCGGTTTTCCCGGCCCACCCGCCGGATATCGTGATCTGCGACCACTGGCTCCCCGGCATGGACGGCCTGACGTTCCTGAAGCAGATCGGCGCGCAGCATCCCGGCGCGATCAAGCTCCTGATCAGCGCCTACCCGAGTTCCCAGCTTGCCGAGGAAGCCCGGTCGGCGGGCATCGACGAGTACCTTCTCAAGCCGTTTTCCATCGAAGAGCTCGAGCAGACGCTGGAACGCCTGTTGAAGCGCCGGTTCGGGGAAGACTCCGCCGGCGGGGGGAACGTCATGGGCCCGGAGGAGAACCTGACGTCGTAACGCCTTCCCTGCGGTTTCCTTCGCCTCACCCGACATCCCGCCCTTCCGGCGGGCATCTCCCGGGCGCGTAACGATCGGAGGAAGCGGACAGAACGGAACTCCGGGAGGATACGGAGTTTGATATCATTTCCGAAATGAACCGGCGAACGTTCAACGAATCCCTCGTGGAATGGACGGGGCTCCCCGGCCCCGAGCGCGAGGCGCTCCTGTCCCTTGCCCTGTCCGAGGGGGCGAAGTTCCCGCAGACGCTCATCGCGCGCGGGATTCTCTCGCCGGAGTCGCTCCGCCGGGCCTACGCGGAGGTCTGCGGCATCCCCGGGTTCCGGCAGGATGCCGCGACGGGAAACGCCGTCCCCCCCGATCTCCTTCCCCTGGCTTTCCTGCGCGCGCGCTCCCTCTTCCCCGTCTCGGTCGGCGACGGGACGTTGACCGTGGCCATGGCGGACCCCCTGGACATCGATGCGCGGGAGGCCGTCGCGAAGGTCACCGGCCGGAAGGTCGTCGTCCTCGCGGGGACCGAAGACGAGATCCGGGAGGCGATCGAGCGGGGGTACGGCGAGGGGTCCTCGTCGATGGAGCGCCTCGTCGAGCAGGTGAGCGAAGAGGGAGAAGACCTGCCGACCGGCGGAGAGGAGCGGGTCGAGCAGCTGATCGGTGTGGCCTCCGAGGCGCCGATCATCCGGCTGGTGAACCTCCTCGTCGCGCGCGCGATCGAGCGGGGGGCGAGCGACATCCACATCGAGCCGTTCGAGAAATCCCTCCAGGTGCGGTATCGCGTCGACGGCGTGCTCATCGACGCGGAGTCCCCCCCCAAGCGCCTCCAGACGGCGATCGTTTCCCGCATCAAGATCATGTCCCGGCTCAACATCGCCGAGAACCGGCTGCCGCAGGACGGCAGGGTGAAGCTCCGGATCGGCGGGAAGGAGATCGACTTCCGGATCGCAACGATCCCCACCCTGCACGGCGAGAGCGTGGTCATCCGGATCCTGGACCCGTCCTCCGTCCCCCAAGGCCTCGCGGGGCTCGGATTTTCCCGGGAGATCCTTTCGCGGTTCCGGCCGATGATCGGCGCACCCTACGGGATGGTCCTCGTGACGGGCCCCACCGGCAGCGGGAAGACCACCACCCTCTCGGCGGCGCTCCAGGAAATCAAGGGGGTCGACAAGAAGGTGATCACGATCGAAGACCCCGTCGAATACCAGATTCCCGGGATCGTGCAGATCCAGGTCAAGCCGCAGATCGGGCTCACCTTCGCCTCGGGGCTGCGCTCGATCGTCCGGCAGGATCCGGACGTCATCCTCGTCGGCGAGATCCGCGACCGGGAAACGGCCGAGATCGCGATCCATTCCGCGCTGACGGGACATGTCGTCCTCTCGACCCTCCACACCAACGACGCGGCGGGGGCGGTCACCCGGCTCCTGGAAATGGGGGTCGAGGAGTACCTTCTGCCGTCGTCGCTGGTCGGGGTCCTCGCGCAGCGCCTGGTGCGGACCCTGTGCGGCGACTGCGCCGTCCCCAGGGAGATCTCCCCCGCTTTCCGGGAAGAGGTGGCGCGGGAGACGGGGTTCGTGCCGGAAGGGAACCTCCGGATCGGGAAGGGGTGCGCCGCGTGCGGGGGCACCGGGTACCGGGGGCGGACCGGGATCTTCGAACTGCTCGCCGTGACGGAGGCGGTAAAGGACCTGGTCCTCTCGCGCGCCGATGCGAACGCGATCCGCAGCCGGGCGGTGGCGGAAGGGATGCTGCCGTTGCGGGAGGACGGCTGGGACAAGGTCCGGCGCGGCGAGACGACGGTCGAGGAGGTCCTGCGGGTCACGCGGGCGGGTTGAGTCGTCCGATGAGGTTTGTTCCTTAAGATAATAGAGGGAGCGTGCCGGATGACGATGTTCGGCTACAGGGCGACCGATGCGGCGGGAAAGGTTTCCGAGGGGGTTCTCGATGCCCCGGAGGAACGGTCCGCGCGCGACCGGTTGCGGGAGATGGGGCGCATCCCGATCCGGGTGTGGGAGGCGTCCGCGCCGGGACGCGCTCCGGCGGCCTCCCCGTCGTTCGCATTCTCCGGGCGGTCCTTGCGGAAGGACGTTTTGCCGTTCCTCCAGGGACTGAAGACGTTCCTGGCCGCCGGCGTTCCGCTCGACCGGAGCCTCGAGATGCTGGCCGGGCTGTTCCGAGGCAGGCCGATGGGGAACGTCGCCGCATCCCTCCTCGCCGATGTCCGGGGGGGGAACTCCCTCGCCGATGCGATGCGCCGGGCTCCGGGGGCTCCGTTCCACCGCTTCACCGTCCAGATGGTCACCGCCGGGCAGGCGACGGGGTCGCTTTCGGAGGCGCTCGACCAGGTCCACGACTTTCTCACGCGGTCCCGCGATTTCCGGTCGACCGTTCTCGGGTCGCTGATGTATCCCGCCATCCTTCTGGGCGCCTCGGTCGTGTCGGTGGCGGTCCTGGTCGTCTTCGTCGTGCCCCGGTTCGCAGGCGTCTTCCGGACCTCCGGCGTGCTCCTCCCCCTGCCGACCCGGGCCCTCCTTTTCTTCAGCACCTTTCTGCGGCAGTACGGTCTCCTCGTCCTGGGAGCGGCGGCCCTCGCAGGGTATCTGGCCCGCGCCGCGCTGCGCTCCCGCGAGACGCGGCTTTCGTTCGACCGGTCGAAATTGCGCTGGCCGTGGATCGGAGGGATCCTCGCGGCGGTGGAGACGTCGCGCGTGGCCCGTTCCCTCGCTTCGCTGCTGTCCGGGGGCGTCCCGATCCTGTCCGCGTTCGTCATCGCCCGGGAGGTGAGCGGGAATGCCTCCTTCCGGGAAGGGATGGAGGCGGCGCGCGGAAAGGTCCAGGGGGGGGTCAAGCTTGCCCGGGCGCTTTCGGAGACGACGCCGTTTCCGGAAACGGCGATCCGGATGATCGCGGTGGGCGAGGAGACGGGCCGCCTCGAAGCGATGCTCGCCTCGGTGGCCGATGCGTACGAGGAGACGGCGCGGCGGGGGCTTCGCGACTTTCTGGTCCTGCTCGAGCCGGCCGTGATCCTCCTGATGGGGCTGCTCGTCGGCTTCGTGGTCTTCTCGATCTTTCTGGCGATCTTCCGGCTGAACGAGGTGCCGTTCTGATGCGCCGCGGCAAGGCGTCCGGAAAGGGGGGAGGGACCGCGGGGTTCACGCTCCTCGAGCTGACCGTGGTGCTTTTCCTGCTGGGGCTCCTGCTCGCGCTCGTCGTTCCGTCCTTCGAAGGGCCGCTGGCCTCGGCGAGGCTGCGGGCCGGGGCCGCGGCCGTCCGGGCCACCCTGATGCGGGCCCGCACGCTCGCCGCAACGGGGGCGAGGGAACGATCGGTGACCTTCGACCTCGAAAAGGGGGAGTACCGGGTCGCCGGGGAGGAGAAAGGGTCGCCGCTGCCGGAAGGGGTCCGTTTCGGGCCCATCCGCGTGTCGGGAGAAGAGGCGTCGGCGGCCGCCACGGTCCGGTTCTTCCCGGACGGGAGCGGGGAGGAGGCCGACATCGCGATCGTGTCCTCCGCGGGCGGGAGGATGCACGTCACCGTGGAGCCGCTCACGGGATTCGCGGAGGCAAGGGCATGAAATCCGGAGAGGTTCCGCGGAATCGCGCCGCCGCGGGGTTCACGCTGCTCGAGGTGATCGTGGCGTTGACGATCCTGGCGGCGGGGATCCTCGGGATTTCGGAACTGATGGGAAGCTCCCTTCGCCTGTCGGGTGGGGCGAGGGACGTCTCGACGGCGACCGTCTACGCCTCCCAGCGGATGGAGGAGGCCTTGCTGTCCCCGAGCCCGGCGGAGGGGGAGGAGAGCGGGCGGTTCGGGGAACGGTATCGATGGATCCTCCGGACTTCGTTTCCCGCTTCCGGCAAGGAGGAGAACGCTTTCCGCCCGGTCCGGTTCGAGGTTTCGATCCGGTGGGACGACGGGGAGGGGGAACGTTCGGTGGACCTCGTCGCGACGCGGTGGGACCCGAGGAGGAGCGGTGCGGGCGCGGGGGGGTAACGGGGGGTTCACTCTCCTCGAGATGATCGTCGCGATGACCCTCATGGCGGCGATGGCGGGGTTCCTCGCGGTCGCGTTCCGGATGGCGTCGGCCTCGACCGAACGCGGGGAGGCGGTTACGCGGCAGATGGCGCGCCTTCGCGCCGGGATCGCCATCGTCGAGCGCGCGGTCCGCTCGGCGGATGCGATGCCCCTGACCGCCGCCGACAAGCCGGGCCCCTATTTCCTGGGGGAGCGGAACCGGCTGCGGTTTCTCACCGCCTGCCCTCCCTCGGCGGCCTACGGCGGCGGGCTTCGGCTGCTCTCCCTCTTCGGATCGGACGCCGAGGGGCTCGCGCTGGGGGATGCCCCCCCCTTCCGCGCCGGCGGCGTCGACGCCTGGAAAGGCACCGAAGGCGCACGGCCGATTCTCCCGGGTGCAAGGAAGATCGCCTTTTCCTACTCCGGAGGGCCCGACAAGGACGGCGCGTGGGGGTGGACCGATACCTGGGACGCGGCGGAGAAAGGGCATCTCCCCGCGGCGGTCCGTGTGGAGCTCACCACGAACGATCCGGGGGGAGGATCGCTGAAAACCGCTTTCGTCGTGCCGATTTTTGGGGGAGGATGAGGTGAACCGGCGCGGGATCGTCCTGGTCGTCGTGCTCTGGGCCCTGCTGCTGCTGGGGACGATCGCGCTGTCGTTCGCCTACGCCATGCGGACGGAAGCGCGTGCGGCGCGCAACGGGGCCGACGCGGTCCGCGCCTATTTCCAGGCGCGCACCGGGATCGGACGGGCGATCATGATGTTCTCGACCCTCCCGGCGGACAACGTGCTTGCGGGGCCGATCGAAGGGGAAGACGGTGATGCCGGGTACCGGGTTTCCGTGGAGAGCGAGAGCGGAAAGATCGACGTCAACCTTGCATCCGGAGAGCGGATCCGGTCGGTCCTCGCGGCGTCGGGGATCCCCGATGCCGAAGCGGGAGCCTTGAGCGCCGCGATCGTGTCCTGGCGGGGCGGGGAAGCGGGGGCGGGCCCGACGGAAGGCGAGTACGCGGCGCTCCCCGAACCGATCCGCCCCCGGAAGGGGACGCTTCTCACGATCGAGGAGCTGCGCTACGTGAAGGGGGTGACCCGGGATCTCTACGGGAACCTCCTGTCCCGGATCTTCACGGTCCACGGAGGTTCCCCCCAGGTGAACCTCAACGCGGCCCCCCGGATCGTCCTGCGCGCGCTGGGGTTGACCGTGGAACAGGCGGATCGGATCCTCGAAATGCGGAAGGAGGCTCCGTTCCGGACGGAGTCGGATATCGTGATGGGGCTTGCGAAATCGGGGATCCCCCCGACCGTTCTTCCGGGCCTGACCGCCGCGTCCGCATCGAACGTCTACACCGTCACGGCGCGGGGAACCGCCGGGGCGGGAGTCGTGCGCATCGTCCGCTGCCGGGTGAAGGTGGAGGGCGCCGGGAAGAGAGGGGTCCGGATCGGGCGTTGGGAGGACCTCGTGTCGTCCGGGGAGGATGCGAAGTGAGCATGCTTCGGACCGTCGTCGGAATCGACCCGTCGGGGGGACGGCTTGCGCTCGTTGCGCACGGCGCGGGGCTTGCCCGCTCCGGCCCGCCTTTCGTCGTGGAGCTGCGCTCGGACCGGGAGCCGGGCCGTTTCGAAGAGGGGGAGGCCGCACTCAGGGAGTATGTCGTCAAGCACGGGCTCACCGGGAGCGCGGCGTTCCTGTGCATCCCCGCCGCCCAGGTCTACACCGCGCGGATCGCCTTTCCCCCGCTGAGGGACCGGGACATGCGGGCGGCCCTCGAGATCGAATTGGAACGCCTTTTCCCGCTTCCCGCTTCCCGCCTGGCTTTCGGCTGGCGCCGCTCCGGGAAAGGACGCCGGGGGGAGGGCGTTCC
This sequence comes from Deltaproteobacteria bacterium, assembly GCA_021815305.1. Taxonomy (GTDB): domain Bacteria; phylum Desulfobacterota; class Deferrimicrobia; order Deferrimicrobiales; family Deferrimicrobiaceae; genus JAKAHC01. The sequence goes on from JAKAHC010000007.1 coordinate 139,414, forward strand.
CCTCGTCGTGGCGGCGGCGCCCGCGGCGTACATCGAGCGGTGGCAGGAGGCGGCCGCGCGGGCCGGGCTTACCCTTACCGGCGCCGTTCCTTCCGCATGGGCGCTCGCGTCGGCCCTTTCCGCCGTCGGCGGCGTTCCGCACGGCGGGCCGGTCGCGATCCTGCGCGACGCCGGGGGGGAGGTGGAGTGCGCCCTCCTCGCCGGGGAGGAACCCTTTTTCAGCGCGTCCCGGGCGGCCTCCGGGGCATCGGTCGTGGACGAGGGGCTCCAGGCGGTCTCTTCCGGCCTCTCGGATGCGCCGGGGGATCTTCCGACGGACGGACTCCTGCTGTACGCGCCGCTTTCGTGGTGGGATCGGATCCGTGCCGAAGGGGCCGGCGTCGCCGGGCTTCCGGTCCGCGCCGCCGACAATTTCGAAAAGCGGGCCGCCGCGGCCCTTGCCGCCTTCCAGGATCGGGAAGGGGGCGGCTCCGTCTTCGACATCCTGGGGGCCTACGGCGCGGCGGTGAACGCGGAGACGATCGACCTCCTGGGCCGGGGCGGGAATGCGGCGGGAGGAAGGGGCGCGCGCTGGCTCGCGGCGGGGATGGGAGTTTTGGCGGCGACCCTGGCGATCGCCTGGCCGTTCGTCGCCGCGTGGAAGACCCACGGCATGGCGGTCGGGCTGGAGAGGGAGTTGTCCGCGCTGCGCCCGGCCGTGGCGGACGTCGAATCTTCGATGGCCGATCTCGCGGACGTGGAGGACCGGATCGCGACCCTCCGCCGGGGGGAGGAGAACCGCCGCGATACGCTCTTCGTCCTGCGGGATCTGACGGAACGCCTCCCCGCGGGGACCTGGCTCACCGGGCTGCGCATGGAACGGCGCAACGTGGAGATCGACGGGCTGTCGAGAGCGGCGAACGAGCTTTTCCCGCCGCTCACCCGCGACGGAAGGTTCCGGAAGGTGGAGTTCGCCGCGCCCATCACCCGTCAGCAGGACAACCTGGAACGTTTCCAGATCCGGGCCGAATACGTACCGCCGCAGGAACCGAGGGGAGGTTCCCGGTGAACGGGTCGGCGGCGCGCATCGGGGAACGGTTCCGGTCCCTTTCGACCAGGGAACGGATCCTGCTCCTGTCGTGTGCCGCGGTGGTGTCGGCCTTCCTGGCGGTGCGGTGGCTGGTATTTCCCGCGGTGGCCGGGTATCGACGGGACCTCGCGTCGATCCCGGCCCTCCAGGCGCGATTGGCCCGGTACCGGGTTGCCGCCGCGGGATCCGACCGGATCGATGAGGCGCTCGCGGAAGCGGTCGATCGGCTCGAGACGCTCGAGGAAGGGCTCCTGTCGGGGGACGGCCCGTCCGCGGCGGGCGTGGACCTGCAAGGCCTCCTCAAGCCGATGATCGACCGGCCGGACACCCGGGTGACCTCCGTCCGCGGTCTTCCCCCCGTGGCGGCCGGAGCCTATTCCGAAGTCGCCGTGCAGGTGGACCTTCAGACGACCACGGAGGGGCTTGCGTCGTTCCTGTCCGCGGTGCCTCGCAGCCCGAAACGGATCCGGGTCAGGAAGCTGAGCGTCAATTCGGGATTCTACAACCCGGCGGCGGCAACCCGGCGGGAAACGTTGGTGGTGTCCGTCGTCGTTGCGGGACTCGCCCGGGCTCCAGCGGACGACAAGTCCGGCGCGGCGCAGACAGGGGGCGGGGAATGAACCGCGGAAGGCTCCTCCTCCCCGCGTTTTCCCTGGTGGCCCTCCTCTTCGGGTGGAAAACGTACGAGGCGTGGACGGTACCGCCGGTCCCGCCGCCGCCGGCCGCCGTCTCCGCCCCGGCGCCCCCTGCCGCCGCGCCGGCGGACAACACGGCGCAGGGCCCGGATCTCCAGCGCGTCGTGGCCGGGATCCTCGCGCGGCCGCTGTTCCGGCCCGACCGGCAACCGTTCCGGGAATCCTCCCCGGGAGCTTCGCAGCGGAACTATGCGGCGGAGTTGGGACGGTTCCACGTCGTCGGGGTCCTTGTCCTCGACGGGGCGCCGAGGGCGATCCTGAACGGAACCGCATCGAGACACGCCGAACGGTACGAGGTGGGGCCCGGGGATTCCCTTCCCGGCTTCACCGTGAAGGAGGTCCGCCAGGAAGGTGTCGTCGTCGTCGCGGACGGAAGGGAGTTCACGATTCCCATGTACGCCGGAGGACCCAGGGGAACGGCGGAAGCGTTGCGGACCGAAGTGCCGCAAAGGGCGTCGCCGGCGCATTCCCCCCCGGCCGGAGGCTTGCCCGCCGCGACTGCGGCTCGCCCCGCGGCCGCGCCTCCTCCGTCTCCGGCGCCGGAATCCGTGCAGGATGCTCCCCATCCGAACATCCAGACGCCCCCGACGCAGGAACAGATCGCCGACTTCTGGAACCGCAGGCGACCCACCCGTCTGCCGCGCGGGACCATCGTCCCGGTACGTTGACAACAGACTCCTGGGGGGTAGAGATGAAGCTCCGGATTCTGGCCGTGATCACGACGTGGAGCATCGCCGTCGCCGCCGGTGCGGCGGAGGTCCAGCCACCTCCGCAACCGGCTCCTGCCCGGCGGGTCCTCCCCGGCATCCCCTCCCCCCCGGTGCCCTTCCCCGCTCCGCCCCCGCTTCCGGCGACGGGAAACGGCGTTACGCCCGCACCGGTCCCCGTCGTCCCGCCGCGCGCGGGGTTCGCCCCGGGCGGAGCGGCCGGTTCGGGGTTCCTCGTCAAGTTCAACAATGCCGACATCTACGAGGTGATCCACACGCTGGGCCGGGTCGCCGGGATCAACTACCTGATCGACCCACGGGTCCGCGGCATCGTGAACGTCCAGACGCAAGGGACGGTGAAGAAGGAGGACGCCCTCGATCTGCTCTTCGCGATCCTTCGGGTCAACGGGGCGACCGCAATCCCGGAGAAAGGGGTCTACCGGATCGTCCCGATGGCGGAAGCCCGGACGGAGGCGCTGCTGCCGTCGGTGTCCCCGGGCAACCCTTCCGTTCCCGTACCGGGCGGAGCGGTCCTGCGCGCCTTCACGCTCCAGTACATCGCCGCCGCCGAGATGGCGAAGGTGATCCGCCCGTTCCTCTCGGCGGGGGGGGACGTAACCGATGTCCCGCGCGCCAACATGCTGCTCGTCACGGACACCCCGGCCAACATGGAGAAGCACGAACGGCTGATCGCGCTGTTCGACGCCGACGTGTTCCGCACGGCGGGAGTCAAGCTCTTCGCGCTCAAGTTTCTCGATCCCGAGGAGATGGTGAAGGACCTGGAGAACATCTTCGGCGCCCTCGATTTCTCGAGCCAGACCCGCCGCCCGGCCGGGATCCATTTCGTCCCCCTTCCGCGCCTCAACGCCCTGCTCGTCGTCAGCGCGTCACCGAGGGCGATGGCGGATGTGGAGCGGTGGGTTCACGAGCTCGACCGGGAGCCTTCCGGGGCATCGCGCACGGTGCACCTCTACCGGGTCCGCCACGGGCAGGCGAAGGACCTGGCGGACATGCTGCAGCGGCTGTACCCCGGGCGGGCGACGGCCGTCGGGAAAACGACCGCGTTCAAGCCGCAGGTGGCCGAGCCGGGAGTCCCGCGGGCCATGTCCCCGCCGACGGGTCCGGGTTCCTCCTCCACCGCGGCGAAGCCCCCGTCCGCGCAGCCCCCCGCGGGACAGGCCGAGAAGGACGGCCAGGCGTTCGACATCATCCTGGACGAACCGCTCAACGCCCTGATCATCCGGGGGAGCGCCTCGGAATATGCCGCGATCCTCGACACGCTTCGCAACATCGACGTCTACCCCCGCCAGGTGCTTCTGGAGGTCCTGATCGGAGAGGTGAACCTCGACGACAACCTGAAGCTCGGGATCGACTGGAACTACGTGGGGAAACTGACCGACGGATATAACCAGACCGCCTCGATGACGACCACCGCCGCCGCGCTCACCTCGGGTCTCCAGTACGCGGTCGCCAAGACCGACCGCCTGACCGCGGCGTTCCGCTCGCTGGCCACGGACGGGAAGGTCTCGATCCTCTCCGCTCCGACGGTGATCGCCACGAACGGAAAGAAGGCGAAGATCGACGTGTCGGACTCGGTGCCCATCGTCACGGCGACGACGAACGCAAACTCGAACCCGCCGGTGACGACGCAGTCCGTGGAGTACCGCGACGTCGGCGTCCTGCTCAACTTCACGCCGTACATCAACGACGAAGGGATCGTGACGCTCGACATCGAGCAGGAGGTGAGCGAGATCGCGTCGCAGTCGTTCGGCTCCACGGGCAACCCCAGTTTCTTCAAGCGGAGCATGAGCACTTCCCTCATCGCGAGCCAGGACCGCAGCATCGTCCTCGGGGGGCTGGTCAAGGAGCGCAAGGAGCGCAACCGCGAGGGGGTGCCGTTCCTCTACAAGATCCCGCTCCTGGGCTGGATCTTCGGGGCGCGCGGCGACGTCACTTCGCGCACCGAGCTGCTGGTGTTCATCACGCCGCGCGTGATCGGCAGCATCGAAGAGGGGACGCGGCTCTCGCGCGAGTTCGAGAACCGGGTCGAGGAGCTGAAACGGCGGATGGGCGAGACCCGGGGAATCCGGAACCCGGCGCCGGCGGGTGCGCCGCAGCAGGAGAAGAAATAGGGGGGGCCCCCCGCAGTCGCAAGGAATGTTTTCCGGGGAGGAAACGCCCTCTCCCCGATTTCCATCAGAAAAACAGCGTGGGGATACGATAGCGTCGCTTCGATGGGTACTCCGGAGAGGGCGCCATGGGCCGCAAGGGAAAAGAAGGGGGGATTTTCCGGCGGGGCGCCGTCGCGTGCGGGGATCGGTTCCGGAACCTGTCCGTGGCCGCCCGGTTCACCGTCGGGTACATCGTCCTGGGCCTGCTGTGGATCCACGTGGAGCACGATCTTGTCCCCGGCGAAGATTATTTCTTCAAGGACACCCTGTTCGTCCTTTCCTCGGCCCTTGCGCTCTATTGGATCGTCGGCAAAGGAATCGCAAGGATCCGGAGCTCCGAAGCGCAATTGCGGAAAAACGAGGAGCTGTCCGCGCGCATCCTCGAAACCACGGCCAACGGGATCTTCGTCGTGGACCGGGAAGGGACGATCACCTTCGCGAACCGCGCCGGCGGGACGATGTTCGGCATGTCCCCGGACCGGATCGTCGGCCTGAAGTACGACGACGCGAGCCTCGAGGTCACCACCCTCGCCGGCGATCCCTTCCCCCCCGATCAGCGGCCTTTCCCCCGGGTCATGGCGACGGGCGAGCCCGTCTACGACATCGAGTTCGCCGCGAGGCGCCCGGACGGTGTCCGGCTCGTCCTGTCCTTCAACGCCGCGCCGCTGCGGGATTCGGGGGGGGAGATCCGCGGGGCCGTGGTGACGGCGACCGATATCACCGAGCGCCAGCGCGCGCACGACCTGGACCTTCGCAAGTTCTCCATGGCCGTGGAGCAGAGCCCGATCGGCGTCGCGATCACGGACCGGAACGGGCGCGTGGAATACGTCAATCCGTACTTCACGCGGATGACGGGGTTCTCCCTCGCGGAGATCATGGCGACTACGGACCTGTGCCCCGCCCTGCAGACGACCCCGGAGGCGAGCGAGCCGATCCGCCGGGCGATCGGGCAAGGGACCGGGTGGACGGGGGCTTTCCAGAGCCGGCGCAGGAACGGCGAGATCTATTGGGAATCGGCGTCCCTGTCCCCCATCCGGGACGACGACGGCCGGTTCACCAACTTCCTGTGGCTCCGGGAGGACATCACCGAGCACCGGAAGACGCTTGGCGCCCTGCGCGAGAGCGAGGAACGGTTCCGCAGGATGTTCGAGCAGAACGAGGAGCCGGTGATCCTTTTCCGGTCGGGGAGCGCGACGGTGCTGGATGCCAACCCGGCCGCCCTGGCGCTTTACGGTTATTCCCTCGAGGAACTCGTCGCCGGCGGCCCCTCGCTGTTCGTGTCGCCCGGGGAGGCCGAGGCGTTCCGCCGGCAGGTCGAGGAGATCACCGAGGACCGCGTATTCAACGTTGAGCGGACGACCCACGTGCGCAGGGACGGGCAGCCCATCATCGTGTCCGCCCGGGGGAAGTGCATGTGCCTCCCCGGCGGGACCGTTTCCTACTGTTCGTTCCGCGACATCACGGAACGGATCCGCCTGGAGGAAGAGGCGAAGGTACGGCAGGCGCAGCTCATCCACGCGAACCGGATCGCCTCCCTCGGAATGCTCGTCTCCGGAGTCGCGCACGAGATCAACAACCCGAACAACCTCGTCATGTTCAACGCCCCCATCCTGAGGAACGCCTGGCGGGACGCCGTCGCCGAATTGGACCGCAGCGCGGAATCGGCGGATTTTCCCATGGGGGGGCTTCCCTACTCCGAGATGCGCGACGCGGTCCCGGCCCTCCTCGACGGGATCGAGGAGGCGTCCCGGCGGATCAAGGCGATCGTCGAGAACCTGAAGAACTTCGGGGCGCAGGACCGGTCCGCCCTCACCGCGCCAGTGGACGCCAATGCGCTGACGCGGATCGCGGTCTCCATCCTCCAGTTCGAGATCTCCCGCCGCACCCGCAGGTTCGAGGTCTCTTACGCCGAGGGCCTTCCGATGGTCCAGGGCTCCCCGCAGCAGCTGGAGCAGGTGGTCCTGAACCTGGTCATGAACTCTCTCCAGGCCCTCAAGGATCCGTCGTGCGCCGTCAGGGTCGTCACGGCCATGAACGCGGCAACGGGCTGCGTCGAGATCCGGGTCGAGGACGAAGGGGTGGGAATCCCGGAGGATGCGATCCGGAAGATCGGGAAGCCGTTCTACACGACGAAAACCGACTCCGGCGGCCTGGGGCTTGGCCTTTCGATCTGTTCCTCCATCGTGAAGTCCCACGGGGGGACCCTGGGTTTCCGGTCGAAGTTCGGTGTGGGGACCACCGTCATCGTTTCCCTGCCCGTTGCGCAGGATCCGTCCGCGCGGCGCAAGGATCCGGAGGCGGGGGTTTCCTGATTTCAGGCGCCCGGATCCCCCGCTATTCCGGGGGGGGGCCTTGCGTTCCTTTCCGCATTCCCCCGTGCGGCGGCGCCTCCTTGAGCAGCGAGAGGATCGTCTCCGCGTCCAGCGCTCCCGGGACGATGCGGCCGTCCGGAAAGATCATCGTGGGCGTCGAGCGGATCTTCAGGCGATCCGCGGTCCGGATCGTCTCCTGGACGGCCTTGCTGCCGCAATCCCCCTTGGGGAGCGGTTTTCCCGCGAACGCGTTGTCGAGGGCCTGCACGGTCCCGGCGCAGACGATGGAGAGCGACTTCGCGTACGTTTCCGGGTCCTTGTTCCTGGGAAACGGCTTCACGTAGAACGCCACGCCGGCGTTCTTTGCGACGATCGCCTTCTCCGTCTCGTGGAGCTTCGCGCAGAAGCGGCAGTTGGGGTCGTCGAACACGATGATGCGCCGCTTCGCATCCGGTTTCCCGACGACGATGGCCCCTTCGAGGGGGACCCGGGACACGTCGATACGGTTCAGGGAAAGCATCCGGCTCCCCGTGAGGTTGCTGCGCGTGCTCACCTCGAAGATCTGGCCGGCGACGACGTACTTCTTGGAGAAGTCGATGTAGACCGGCCACCGTTGCCCGCCCTTCTCCACGTCCACTTCCCAGAGCCCCTTCACCGGGCTTGTCTGTACGGAGAGGACGTTGTCGATGTTGGGGGAGAGGATCTTCCGCGCCTCCTCGATGGTGAGGCTGTGGCAATCGGTGCATACCCCGGCACCGCACCCCGCCGCGGTGAAGGCGTGCGCGGCGGGCGACGCGGCCAGGATCGGGAGCGCGGCGGCGAGGGCGAACGTCAGGGGGCGTTTCATCGTTCCTCCGGGGATCGGTTTCGTTTTCCAATTGTACACCATCGCGGAGAACGCGTCGGCAGGGGGGCGCCGCGGCCGGGGATCGCCCTCCGCCCCGCGCCGGAAGAGCCACCCTGTGCGTTTCCGTGCGATTTCACGATCGTTTTCAGGGTTTCCGGAAATAGCGGATTTGCGGCGGTGCCATGCCCCCTCTTTCGCGTGCGGCCTCTTTCCGGGAACACCCTCCGTCGGGAGTATGTTTAAAACATCATTTTTTTTCTTGCGATCGCCAACGGTTTTCGCTATTCTTGGCAGGCGTTTGTCCGCGGGATACGAATCGTCGGCCGGTTTCCGATCTGCCGATTTCCAGGGAACGGATTTTGCGTGATGCCGCGGATCGGCCGTGTCCATCCCCGAGGGGACCATGCCGGCGGGCGGCAGAAAAGCCCGACATGCCGGTACCCGACGGGGAAAAAAATCGTTTGGGGAGGAAAGATGGCTCTTCCAGTGACCGGGGGACACGGCCGGAAGCGGTCGCCTCTTGTTGCCGTCGGCGTATCGCTGCTTTTCTCGTTCCTCCTTGCGGGAACGGCTTCCGCGGCGGACTACTCCCTGTCCTCCAGGACGTACCTCCAGTATTACCAGAGAGAGCTGGCAGGCGGCCAGAAGGACCGGTATGCTCCCGCGTTCGAGTACCTCTCCGCCGACGCCTCGAACCTGGGGGGATCGCCGCTCTCGTTCCACTTCTACGGCTGGGGGCGTGCGGACCTGGGGGATCCGACCGGCTCCGGCAAGGAGTCCGGGGAGTTGGGCAGCGCATATCTCGAGTACCTCTATCCGAAGGGGAACGCCCAGCTGAAGCTGGGGCGCTTCTTCCTCACGGAAGGCGCGGCGACGGAGATCATCGACGGCGGCTTTTTCAAGGTGACGACCCCTCTGGGCATCGGAATCTCGGGATATGGAGGCTCTCCCGTGGAGCATTCCATCCTGGACAACACCGATGAGGGGAGATCCCTCTACGGAGGTCGGGTGTTTTTCGTCCGCTCCGGGTTCGTGGAACTCGGGGCTTCCTACCTGAAAGAGAAGGGGCCGTTCCAGGGGAAAGACAGGGAGCTGTACGGCGGGGATCTCTGGCTGGGAGTCGCCGGTCCGGTGCAGCTTACCGGGCAGGCCACCTACAACCGCGCCACGAAGGCGATGGCGTCGCAGCGGTACGCAGTCCGCGTCCTCCTCGGCGCGCGGTTGGACCTCTCCGCCGGGTACGAGACGTACTCGTACAAGGACCTCTTCCAGAACGCGCTCCACCCTGCGTTCGTCTCTCCATCGATCGACAACTCCGACAAGGTGCGTTCCGTGTTCGGCGTCGTGGACTGGGAAATCGCCCAGGGATGGACCCTGGAGCTCGCGGCGAAGAACCTGCAGCACGACAGCGCGGCCACGGGAAACGCGAGACGGGGCGAAGTGGGGATACGCCACAGGTATAACGACGGAAAGGACACGGCGGGAATATCCGCCGCCGCGATCGCCGCGGACCGGGACGAGAACGAATACCGCGAGTTCCGCGGGTTCGCCACGTACTCGCCGTCGAAGATGCGGTTCACCGTCGACGCGCTGGCGCAACAGTACAAGCAGGAGATCAACGGGAAGAAGAACGCCTACCAGGTGGTCGCCTCCGCGGGATACCGGGTGCTGCCTTCGCTCCAGCTGTCCGGCGACCTGACCTATACGCAGAGCCCCGACTTCAGCCATGATTACGCGGGGCTGATCCGGGCGACCCTCGACCTCGGGACCGGCACGGGAGGAACGAAATGACGCGCCGCGCGCACATCGCACATCTCGTCGGGGCGGCCCTGCTCGCCCTGCTTTTCGGATGCTCCGCCGTTTCGCAGGCCCCGTCGGTTCCGCCGAAGCACCCGGAGGAGCTCCCGCCGGGCCGGGCGAACTGCCTCGAGTGCCACAGCGACGTCTCGACCGGGGCACTCAAGCCGTACGCGACGTTCCGCCACACCCGCGTCTTCATCGATTCGCACGGAACCTACGCGAAGCAGGGGCAGAACCTGTGCTCCTCCTGCCACGCGCCCGCTTTCTGCCAGATGTGCCACGCCCGGAAGGAGGAGCTGAAGCCCAACGTGCAGATGGGCGACCGGCCGGACCGGATGGCTCCGCACCGCGGGGACTACATCATCACTCACCAGATCGACGGGCGGATCGACCCGGGCTCGTGCTACCGGTGCCACGGGAACAAGAACGACGCAAGGTGCCGCGCGTGCCACAGATAGTTCAGGAGGCGATATGAAGCCCTGTTCGAAGCGCTCTCTTCCCGCCCTGCGGAGATCGGCCGGGTTGCTTCTGCTGCTGGCCGCGGCGGCGGCGGGCTGTTCGTCGGCGACCACCACGGGAAGCCTCGTCAACGCGGCCGGGAATCACCCGGCGAATTTCGTTTCCACGCACCCCGAGTTTGCGCTCCCGGACGGGACCGCCTGCAAGGAGTGCCACGGGAGCGACCTCAAGGGGGGAATCTCGAGGGTCTCCTGCTTCACCGCTTCCCGCAACGGCGTGGGGTGCCACGCCGGCGGGCCCGCGTTCCATCCCCTGGACTGGCTGAACAAGACGAGCGCGAATTTCCACGGCACGGCATTCGCCGGGAATGTCCTGATCAACGGCCTCGCGTGCGCCGGCTGCCACGACCCGACCAACCCGCCGGGGTACAACTGTCTGCAGTGCCACTTCACCCAGACCGGCGGACGGGTACCCGCCGGATCGAGCTACGTTCACGGGCAGACCACGGGGCACTCCGCGTTCGGGCCGCTGGACGTCCTGAACGCCGTCACCTCCGTGTGCACAAGTTGCCATGCCATCAACAACACTTTCGGGCACATGCCGCAGCCGTTCTGCCACAACTGCCACTCGCCGGCCCCCGCGGGGTTCCACCCGGCGGGGTGGGCGAACCCGGACAGCCACGGCGCCGCAGCCAAGGCGGCCCCCGGGACCACAACGGGATTCCTCACCTGCCAGACCTGTCACGGGAACGATTTCGCGGGCTCCGGCTCCGCTCCGTCATGCATCAATAACGCCTCCTGCCACGGTTCGGGCATCGCCTCCCCCCACTCCCCGGCACCCTGGAGAGCGCCGTCGACCCCGCGGACGCACACCAACACGGACAACTCGGTCCCGGGGAACCCCAACGCCTGCGCCTGGTGCCACCTGGGGAGCGGCGCGGTGGTGGTCACCCCCCCGACGCAGCCCCCGGCGGGCGTCACTCCGGGTTGCTTCAACAGCACGCTGTGCCACGGCGACGTATCCGGAGCGCCCCACCCGGTGCGGCCGTACGCGACACATCCGGCGGACGCCGTAAGCCGGTTCAACACCTACTGCAACACGTGCCACAGCATGAGTCCCCCGCGCCTGTTGAGCGCCGCACCCGCCTGCACGGAGTGCCATGTCGGCGGGAACCCGCTCACCATCACCGGTTGCGCATCCTGCCACGGGAATCCCCCTGCCGGGGCGGCCCCCGTCGGGCCGGTCTTCCCCAACGTGGCGGGAGCCCACGCCAAGCACAACGCACTGGACAATGTCGCCGGGGTCTGCAACACCTGCCACAACGGCGGCGGCACGGGGACCGGACTCAGGCATTTCTACGACAACGTCGCCGGCCAGTCGGGGATCGACGTGGCGTTCCTGAACACGCTCTTCAAGGCGCACTCGGGAACCCTGTCGTTCACCACCGCCGACAACACCTGCTCCAACGTGAGCTGCCACGGCGGCATCACGACGCCGAACTGGAGGGGCGCCTTCCCGACGACGGGGGATGTGTGCCGCCAATGCCACACCGTCGGCACGGCGCAGGGGACGCCGGAGAACAACAGCCCGTACTCCGGCCTCCACGCGTTCCACATGAGCTCCACGGTGGGAGGCGCCATCGTGTGCTCCGACTGCCACAACATGGCCAACGGAACGACCGGGGCGCTGAACCACTACAAGTTCCTCAACACTCCCCAGATGGAGGGGCCGGCCAGCGGCACCGTCGAGCCGAACGGGTCGGCCGCCAACTACAACGCGACGAACCAGACGTGCGGAACGTTTACCTGCCACACGGTGAGCCATACCGGCTTCTCCTGGAGCGGCGGCGCGAACCACGCCGTTCCTTTCCTGGGGACGAGCCACACCTCCGTGACGTCTTCGACGTTCGCGGCAAACTGCGGCGCATGCCACTTCGAAACCGGGTCGGCGACGAAGATCGGCCCGACCTGCACGGTGTGCCACCAGGCGGGTTCGCCGCTCACGGCCCTGAACTGCACCTCCTGCCACGCCGGCCCGCCGAACAACGCATCGACGTCGGCATACCCGAACGTCCAGGGAACCCACCCGGCGCACAACGCCCTGGCGGGGGTCGCGGGGGTCTGCAACGCGTGCCACAGCGGGCTGGGGACCGGCACCCTGAACCATTACAACCGCGCGAACGCCCGTCCGGGGATGGACGCGTTGCGGGTTCCCCCCGGGGACGCGGCGTTTCTCGCCGCGTACAACGCGAAATCCGGCGCGGCGGCGTTCGACAACTCCTCCCTGCTGCGCTGCACGAACGTGAGCTGCCACGGGGGGCAGGCCACCCCCAACTGGCAGACCGGAACGATCGACGTCGTCAACGCGTGCACGAGCTGCCACGTCTCGGGGACGACCCAGTACAACAGCTTCCATTCGGGCCAGCACTCGTTGCACGTCGGCGTGTTCGGCCTGAGCGCCGCCACGTGCAAGCGGTGCCACGATGCGACGAAGGTGAACGTCGCGGGGCACTTCGACAACCTGGCCACGACGGCGTTCGAGCAGACGCCGGCCAGCACGGTCCTCCCGGCCACCAGGTACAACGGGACGACCTGCAACCCCTCGGCGGGGGGCCTCAGCGGCTGCCACGGCCAGCAGACCTGGTGACCCGGCAGGCGGCCACCGGAAACCATGCCCCGGCGGAGGGGATTTCCGCCGGGGCATTTTTCATGGTGCGCCCGGCAGGGCGCTTCGGGCGGGCCGGCGGCGGGCGAACGTGATTCCTCCCGATGGCGGAGAGGAGGGAGGACGGCGCGCACGCGTGTACGCCGGCCTGGTCCTCACGATGGTGTTCTGGGGGAGCGCGTTCCCCACCTCGAAGATGCTCGTCCTCGAGGTGCCTCCCGAGGTCGGCGCGGTCCTGCGGTTCGGCCTCGGCTCTCTGCTGATGGTGGGGATCCTGTTCCGGAGGTCGGCGCATCCGGTACCCTCCCGGGACCAGTGGGGGCGCCTGGCCTCCGTCGGGCTGGTGGGGGTCGCGGCGTTCAACTTCCTCTTCTTCCGCGGCCTCTCGCTGGCACCGTCGTCGGATGCCGGGATGATCATCCCGACGATGTCCCCGGTCTTCACGGCGCTGGCGGGAATGCTCTTTTTCGGAGAGCCGGTGCGGTTCCGGCGGGTAGCGGGGCTGGTCGTCGCCTTCGGGGGCGCCGTCCTCTTCTTCTGGGCCGTGATCGCGCACACCCGCGGGCAGGCGGAGCGGGTTTGGGGGGATCTCGCGCTGGTCGGGGCCGCGGTGTGCTGGGCGGCCGCCTCCATCCTTGCGAGACCGCTGTCGGTGCGCATCGGCGCCATGCCCGCGGCCTCGTGGACCCTCTTCCTCGGCAGCGTCGTCCTGCTGCTGGTCTCTTCTCCCAAGCTCGCCGTCGTGCCCTGGGGGGAGCTCTCGGGACGGTTCTGGGTCGTGCTGGCCTACGTGGTGGCTTTTCCCACGGTGATCGCCTACGTCCTGTGGATGGAGGGGATCCGCACGATCGGATCGGGGCCGGCGACCTCGTTCATGTTCCTCGCGCCGGTGTTCGCCCTCCTTACCGCAGCCGCGCTTCTCGGCGAGCGGCCCACCGCGCCGCAAGGGCTGGGGGGGGCCCTGATGCTGTGCGGGGTGTGGCTGGTCAACCGCCCCGGGTAGGGGTTAAAGCATCGCGCGCAGTCCGGAGACGAGCCGGTCGATTCCCTCCACCGCGGTCTCCTCGCGCAGGCTGCCGTAGGCGATCCGTAAAAAACAGCCCTCCGTGGCCCCGAACGTCTCCCCGGGGATGACGGCCACCCTGTGTTCCCGCACCAGCCGCTCCGACAGGTCGATCGCGCTCATGTCCGTTTCCACCTTCGCGAAGAGGTAGAAGGCGCCCAGCGCCTGCGGCACGGAGATCAGGCCGGACAGGTTCGAGAGGCGGGCGAGGACCTCCCGGCGCACGCGGGCGATGGAGGGCAGGTGGGCCCGGCAGTACCTGCGTCCCTCCCGTAGGGAGCAAAGCGCAACGAACTGGGAAATGGCCGGCGCGCAGACGACCACCGTGTCCTGGATCTTCATCAGTTCGTCGTGGAGGTGCTCCGGGGCGACCAGGAACCCCACGCGCCAGCTCGCCATTCCGTACGACTTGGAGAAACTGAACAGGGAGATCACGTGCTCTCCGCCGAGAGACCCCGGGGAGAAGTGCCGCGCGCCTTCGTAGGTGAAGTACTCGTACGCCTCGTCGCTGATGTGGTAGATTCCGCGCTCCGCGCACAGGCGGTGGATCGCCGCGAGCGTCTCCTCCGGGTACACCGCTCCCGTGGGGTTGTTCGGGGAGACGGTGACGACCGCGCGCGTTCTCTTCGTGATCGCCGCGGCGATGGCCGGGAGATCGGGCTGGAGCCTGCCGTCGGTGGAGACGGGCACCGGGACGGCGGAGGCGAGGGAGATCGCCATCTCGTGGTTGAAGTAGTAGGGGGCGAGCAGGATCACCTCGTCGCCGGGGTCGCAGATGGCGAGGACGGCGTTGAGGAAGGCCTGGTTCGCCCCCGCGGTCACGAGAATCCGACGCGTGAAGGGGGCCTCGATGCCGTTTTCCAGGCGCAGCTTCTCCTCGATCGCCTTCCGGAGGTCCGGCAGCCCCGCGTCGGGGATGTACTTGTGGTGGGGGACCGACGACAAGAACTCGGGGATCGCGGAGAGGGCCGCGCGGGGGGGGCCGTAGTGGACCACTCCCTGGCCCAGCGAGATCGTCCCCGGCGTCTGCGCGATCCACCCCGCAACGATCGGGATGACGGGAGGCTGGACCCGCTTCGCGCGATCCGAGGGGGATCGGCGCCCGGGGTTTCGGAAATCCGCCTTGTCCATGGGATGACCGCCTCCTCTCATTCGCAGGGAAGTACCTTCCGTTCGAAGGTCAACGGGTCCAGCCGGCAGACCACGACCGTCAGGCCGGAAGGGGATTGCCCCGGCTGCAGGCAAACGGTTCTCCCGATCTTCGCGTGCCACGTTCCGGACTCGTCGGGGGATTCGTGGATGTGCCCGTGGAGGGACAGGAGCGGTTGGGAGCGTTCGAGGAAGGCGCGTGTGGCCGGCGACCCGACGGCCGCTCCGCCCCGGACCACATCGAGCCCGAGGCCCGAAGGGGGGCCGTGGAGGATGTACACCGCCCTGCCGGGGTCCGGCGGCGCCGGGAGCGCCGCAAGCTCCTCATCGATCGTGGGAAGCGTCGCGGCGTACGCGGGCCAGTCGGGGATCTCCCGGAAGCCGTCCGGCGTGGAGAGGAGCCCCGGCCCGAGCTGAGGGCCGAAGACGTACCCTTCCGCGTCCCGGCGGGCGCGATCCTTCAGCCTGAAGGGGTAGTCGGTCACGAGGTTCATCCCGACGAAGGAGTACCCCTCGACGGAGTCCATCCTGCGGGAGAGATGGGATACGAGCGGGTGGTTCGCGCAGATCCTGTCGAGCAGAGGATCGAGGATCCCCAGGTCGTCGTTCCCGCTTACCAGGAAATAGCGGATCCCCTCCGCCTGGAATCGCCCGAAATAGGGATCGAGGAACTCCCGGTAGAACCGCCCCTGGTCCTCGTGACGCCGGCCGGACGGGGAGATGTCCCCCCCGTTGATCACCAGATCCGCCCCGATCTCCCTCGCCAGCGAGAAGGTGAGGTCGTACTTCCATCGTTGTCCGTGGAGATCCGTGACGTAGAGGAGGGTGTTCATGACGCGGCGGGCGATCGTTCGATGTCGATGATCGTGATTTCCGGGGGAGCCAGGAAGCGCATCGGGGGGCCCCAGGTCCCGGTCCCTCGGCTCACGTGGAGCGTCCCGCCTCCCTCCACGGGATGGTCCCCGGCGCCGAGAGGATAGGCCAGCCGGCTTACGAAACGGAAGGGGAAGATCTGTCCGCCGTGCGTGTGGCCCGACAGCTGCAGGTCGAATTTCCCGGCCGACGCGGGACGGAGGGCGGGCCGGTGTTTGAGGAGCACGGTGAAAGGGGCAGGGGAAGGGCCGTCGAGGATCCGCCCTTCCGCCGAGTCGGATGCGTTTCCGAAGGGGGCGGCGGGGTCGTCCACCCCGGCGAAACGGAGGATGCCGCTCACGTCCGCGTCGTCGTCCCGCAGCACGGTGAACCCGGCGCGCCGGGTGAAGGAGAGCGCCTGCGGGAGCCCCGCGTAATATTCGTGATTGCCGGTGACCGCGAACTTTCCCCGCGGGGCCGGAACCGCCCGGAAGATTTCGGCGAGCCCCGGGATGTGGTCGATCCGCCCGTCGACGAGGTCTCCGGTCGACACGAGGAGATCGGGCGATGCGTCCCTGAGGATCTCCGCGACCGCGCGGGTCATCCGGTGCCGGTTGATGAGCCCCAGGTGCAGATCGCTGATCTGGGCGATCCGCAGGCGGGGGACCGAGGCCGGAAGCTTGTCCGTGACGATGCGAAGGCGGACGACGCCGATCCGGGACGCCTCGAAAGCGGAGTATGCCCCCAGGGAGACCGCGAGCGCCGCGAGGAAGAGGATCGTGCGCCGGCCGTCGAACGCGACAGCGCCCCGGTTGCCGTTCCCTCCCGCGACGGCGCTCCCGATCCGGGTTGCGAGCGTCACCGCGTCAGCGGCGAGGTTCAGGGTCATGAAGAGGAAGAGCAGACCCATCCACGTGTATCCGACGAATGCAAAGACGCGCGCGGCGGTCTCCAGCCCGTGCCGTTCGAGCAGGTACGTGAGGATCGGTGCGAACAGCAGGAGCGCGAGGAGGGGAAGGAACGGGAGCGTGGTTCCCCATCCGAGCGCGAAAGCCGCCTTCACCTTGAGGAGCGCATACGCGTGCACGGAGCCGTAGATCAGCAGGAATGTCAGGAGGAAAAGGCTCACATCGCGGCTCCGCCGGTGGAATGGACGTCCCTATACGAATATCGCACGGACAGTTCCGGTTGCAAGCGCAGGACGGGAACAACGCAGGATGGGAGCCGGGTGCCGCCCCGCGGTCGAAAGGCCCGGCGGATGTGAGATAATCGGGATCACGACCGGTCTTGGGGAGGGAACGTGCCCATCTACGAATACCAGTGCCCGGAGTGCGGCGAGTTCGAGAAGGAACAGAGGATGTCGGATCCCCCGCTGGAGAAATGCCCGCATTGCGGCAAGCGCGTGACGCGCCTGGTGGGGGGGGGAGGCGGATTCGTCCGGAGAGGCGGGAACTGGGTCTCCAAGATGGCCTCCTCGGGGGACTCGCCGCAGAAGGCCGCGGACCGCTTCATGAAGCAGACGGTCGGGGAGGTCGCCGAGGACCTCTCCAGGAACCGCAAGCCGGGATTCCACTAGGAGAGAAGGACGGAGCGGGGCGTCCCCGGGACCAGCTCGATCAGTTCTCCGTCGGCCAGGAGCCGCCACCCGTCGGATCCGTCCGGCGGCTGGCTGGCGACCACCGACGATTCCTCCCCCGCGCGAAGGTAGAGCGTGTAATATTCCCCGTCCCGGCGGAACCGGCGGAACGCGAAGGTCCGTTCCGGCGTGGCGATCAGCAGGTTCGCGGCGGAGTATTCCCCCACGAGGCCCGGATCGGAGAGCATCTCCCCAAGCGCGCCGGCCAGCCCCCGCAGCGAGCGGTCCTTCCACCGGCCGGAGAGCCGTTCCAGGAACACCAGGGTGTCGCTGACTTTCCGTCCGTCTCCCTCCTCGCCGATCTTCCCGTAGAAGGTGCCGTTGTGGGCGAGCGCCACCCCGGCCGACAGGAAAGGATGGGAGTTCCCCGCGTGGACCGTTTCCGGGTTCGAGGCGAACCGCACGTGCCCGAGGAACCGGTCGGTCCTCACACGGACCTGCGAAAGGAGCGGGTCGGAGGCGGCGGGCTTCCCGCTGCGCACCACGCGGATCTCCCCGTCCTGCCGGTAGGCCACGCCCCACCCGTCGGGGTGGTTCCCGCCCACGCGCTTCTCCCACCGGTCGACCAGGTTCCCGGAGGAGCAGAACCACGCCAGGGTGTCTAGGTACGGGGCTGCGTCGAGGGGAGTCCGGGAAGCGAACGCGATCATGCGGCACATGGATACGCTCCTTGCCGGCGGATGCCGGGACCACGTTCCATTATACGGAAGTCGAGGGCGGAAAGGTCCTGATCCCGGGCGCTCCGCAGCCGCTCGGGCCGGTTGCGGGTCGCTTCGCCTCCGGGAGGGGCCCCGTTCGCATCCGACCGCCCGGCTCCCCGGCTCCGACCAGCAAACGTGCCGTGCGCAGGTTTCCCCGACCTCCGGCCCCGTGCGTCCCCAAGCGCAAACATC
>JAKAHC010000008.1 GCA_021815305.1 Deltaproteobacteria bacterium
CTCCGAGGACTACGTCATCCCCTCCATGTTCAACCGGAAGGTCGCCCCCACCGTCGCCCGGGAGGTCGCACGCTCCGCCCACAGGACCAAGGTCGCACGGAGGGCCATCAAGTCCTACATGGAAATCCACCTCGACTGACGGGATGACGGTGATCAACCCTCTCATCTTCCGGGAGTACGACGTCCGCGGCCTGGTGGGGAAGGACCTCCACCGGGAGGCGGTCGTGCTGCTCGGGAAGGGATACGGCACCTACGCGGCGGAGCAGGGGGTCCGGTCGGTGGCCGTGGGGCGGGACTGCCGTCTCTCCTCCGCGGGCTTCCGCGACGCCCTCGTTTCCGGGCTCCTCTCCACGGGCCTCTCCGTGACGGATGTCGGCGTTTGCCCGACCCCGCTCCTGTACTATTCCATCCACCACCTCCGCACCGGCGGCGGGGTGATGATCACGGGCAGCCACAATCCCCCGGAGTTCAACGGCTTCAAGTTCTGCCTCGGGCTTTCGACCCTCTACGGGGAAGCGATCCAGCTCCTCCGGCGGATCATCGGGAGAGGCGAATTCCGCGAGGGGAAGGGGGAGCTCCATTTCCGGGAGATCATTCCCGAGTACATGAAATACGTTGCGGGGAACCTGGTGATCCCCCGGAAGCTCAAGGTGGTCGTCGACGGGGGGAACGGCACGGCCGGAGTGGTGGCCCCCGCCCTTTTCCGGGAGATGGGGATGGAGGTGGTGGAGCTCTTCTGCGACATGGACGGCCGGTTTCCGAACCACTTTCCGGACCCCACCGTCCCGGAGAACCTGTCCGCCCTCGTCGCGAAGGTGCGGGAGTCGGGCGCCGACGTCGGGGTGGGGTACGACGGCGACGCCGACCGGATCGGGGCGGTGGACGAGCGGGGACAGGTGATCTACGGAGACTATCTGCTTGTGCTCTTCGCGAGGGAGATCCTCTCCCGGAAGCCGGGGGCGGCGATCCTCTCCGAGGTGAAGTCGTCCCAGAACCTTTACGACGACGTCGCCCGCAGGGGCGGCCGCCCCGTAATGTGGAAAGCGGGGCATTCCCTCATCAAGGCGAAGATGAAGGAGGAGGGGGCGGAACTTGCGGGGGAGATGAGCGGACACCTCTTCTTCCACGACCGCTACCTGGGATTCGATGACGCCATCTACGCGTCGGCCCGGCTGTTCGAGATCCTCGCGAAGGAGAGCCGCCCCTTGAGCGCTCTCCTGTCGGACCTTCCGCCCGTTGTGGCCACCCCGGAGATCCGCGTGGACTGCCCGGACGAGATCAAGTTCCGCGTGGTGGCGGAGGTGGCGCGGATCGTCGCCCCGCAGGCGCGGGAGGTTGTGGACGTGGACGGGATCCGCGCTCTCTTCGACGGCGGGTGGGGCCTGGTGCGCGCCTCGAACACCCAGCCGGTCCTCGTGTTGCGCTTCGAGGGGAGGGACGCGGCCGTCGTGGAACGGATCCGCGGCGTGATGGAGAAGGCCGTCGGGCTGGCCCGGGCGGCGGTCGGAACATGACAGTCACAACGTGACCCTCCTCCATTCGATCCTCCTCGGCCTGATCCAGGGGGCCACAGAGTTCCTGCCCGTGAGCAGTTCCGCGCACCTGTTCCTCGCCCAGCGCCTGCTGGGGATCAACGAGCCCGAGCTGGCCTTCGACCTGCTCCTTCACCTCGCGACGCTCGCGGCCGTTCTCTTTTTCCTGCGGTCGGAGCTCGTTTCGATGCTGTCGTCCATGGTCCGGAGGGATCCGTGGATGGCCCCCTCCGAGTGGGGAAGGCGCGACATCGGGCTGGTCGTCCTCGCTTCGCTTCCCACGGCGGTCATAGGGTTCGCCTTCCACAAAATGGTGGAGACCGATCTCACCTACTGGGGGATCGGCGCCCGATATCTGGTCCTCACGGCGATGCTGTTCCTGACGAACCTGCAGTTCCGGCACAAGGCGGACCCCGAACGGATCGAGAGTTGGGAGGCGGTGGCGATCGGCGTGATCCAGGGAGCGGCTGTGTTCCCTGGGCTGTCGCGCTCCGGGTCCACGATCATCCTTGCCCTGGTCCTGGGGATCGGCCCCCGCAGGGCGGCGAAGTTCTCGTTCCTGATCTCCATCCCGGCGATCGCGGGCGGGGCGCTGGTGACTCTCATGAAAGGGATGTCCCGCCTGCCGGCCGTGACACTGTCCGTGGCGGGATTCCTCGTCGCCCTTGCGACCGGGTACGTCTCCCTGATGATCGTCGAGCGGCTCGTCGTGCGCGGGCGGTTCCACCGGTTCGCCCCGTACACCCTGGCCCTTGCGGCGCTCTGTTTCTACCTGCAGTATTTCCGGTGACGCCGCGGGATTCCCGGAGACCCCCGAACCCCCCGCCGGTTCCCCACATCGAAAGGGGAAGGGGGTGGCATCTCCATGGGAACCGGTGCGGAAATCCTCTGGAACGAATGGGAACCGGAAGTCCTCTCCAGGGCTGCCGCTGAAGGGAAGCTGATCTTCCTGGACATCGGCGCCACGTGGTGCCACTGGTGCCACGAGCTCGACCGGACGTCGCTCTCCGACCCCCGCGTGGTGAAGATGCTGAACGAGGACTTCCTCCCTGTCCGTGTGGACGTCGACCGGCGTCCGGACATCAACGACAGGTACAATCAGGGAGGCTGGCCCACCACCGCGGTGCTCCTCCCCGACGGGCAGCTGCTGGCGGGAGCGACCTACCTCCCCCCCGATGCCCTGGCGGGTGTCCTTTCCAGGTGCCGGGACTTCTACCGCCGCGACCGCGCCCGGGTGGACGAGTACATGTGCGTTACGGCGACGTCCGGGAAGGAGGAGCGGGGATCGGCGCGCGGGGAACCGCGGCCGGAGGACCTGGCGATCGTCGAGCATGCCGTCCTCGCGCAGTATGACCCCGAGCACCCGGGGTTCTTCCGCGAGCCGAAGTTCCCGGTGACGGACATCCTGTTTTTCCTCCTGGATGCGTGGGATGCGGAGGGGAATCCGGAAATGGGGGAGACCCTCCTGCGCGTGCTCCGCACGATGGCGGCATCCGGGGTGTTCGACCCGGTGGAGGGCGGATTCTTCCGCTACGCCACGCGGCGCGACTGGTCGGTTCCCCATTACGAGAAGATGTTGTCGGACAACGCGGAACTCCTTTCCCTGTACGCTTCCGTGTACCAAAAGACAAAGGAGGCGGCCTTCGCCTCCACGGGAAGGGACGTTCTCCGGTTCCTCTTCGGGAAACTCCACGACCCCGGCACGGGGGCGTTCTTCGGGAGCCAGGACGCGGACGAGACGTACTATCCGCTCCCCGCGCCGGAACGGGCGCGCCGCTTTCCCCCCGCCGTGGACCGGACGCTCTTCTCGGAGTACAACGCAAGGGCGGCGTCGGCCCTCATCGTGGCCCACCGGGCTTTCGGCGCGCCTGCGGGCGCGGCCGGCGAAGGGGATTCCCTCCTTGCCCGGGGAGAGCGGCTGGGGAGATTCCTCCACGACGGTTTCTGGCGCGGGGAAGAAGGGCAGGCGAGATATGCGGAACGCCCGTGCGTCCCGGGAAACGCGCCTTCGGGGCTGCTCGCGGACCACGCATCGGCGGCCACCGCGTACCTCGACCTGTTCGACGCGACGGGGAAGGAAGAGTACCTGCGCTTCGCGGAGGATGCGCTCGCGTTCGCCGTTTCCCGCCTGTACCGGGAGGAACTGGGTGGGTTCACCGACCGCAGGAGTTCGCCGGAAGACTTCGGAGGGCTTGCGGTTCCCTTCGTTCCGTTCGCCGCCAATGCGCAGGCGGCCTGCGCCCTGATGCGGTTCGCCCGGGCGACCGGCCGCGCGGAATATTTCGCGATCGCCGTGCGGACGCTTGGGGGACTCTCGGCGGGATACGACAAACGGGGGGCGTTCGCCGCGCCGTACGGAAGGGCCCTGCTGCTGTACGGAAAGGGAAAGGCGGGGGCCGCGTGTCTGCCGGGCGACCCGTCATGCGGGGCGGGGCGGGGAACTCTCCATCCGCCGCTCCCGTAAGCGGCAAAAACCGGGTCACGCCGGAACGAACCGGCGCGGGGTGAGGATGCCCCCCTCGACGAGCGCGCCCGGCGCCACGCGCGCCCCGGGCCAGACGATCGCGCGCCGCACCGTCGCGCCTTCCCCGACGGTCGCGCCCTCCTCGACGGCCGCGTCTGGCCCCACGATCGCTCCCGCCCCGACGACGGCTCCGTCGGACACGTACGTCCGCGGCGGCGCCCCTGTTCCCCGTTCCGCGAGAAGGGCGAGCGTGCCGCGAAAGTAGTCGGGAGGGGTTCCGAATTCGAGGAAGGGCCCCTCGGAGCGGAATGCGCAGATCGGGGCTCCGCGCGCGATGAGGGGTTCGAACGTGTCGCGGACGATGCAGGAAGGCCTCCCTCCGGGAATGTGCCCGAGCAGTTCGGGTTCCGCGATCTGGTACCCCGTGTAGAACCCCTCGAAGACGCCGGAGGGGGCCCCTTTCCCGAAGCCGGAGATCCTTCCGTCGTCCCGGACGCGCACCGGGGTGTATCTGCCCGCGGGATCCGGGAAGAGGACGAGGGTGGCAAGCGCTCCGCTCTTCCGGTGCCTTCCCACCGCCTCCCCCAGGGGGAAACGTGCGATTGCGTCGGAGTTGGCGGTCACGAACGTCCCCCCCCGGAGGAACGCCTCCGCGTTCGCGATGCCGCCGCCGGTTCCGAGGATCTCCTTCTCCACCGCGAACTCCACCGGGAAGCGGCCCGCGGCCCACGCATCGACACGCTTCCGGACCGTTTCCGGTTGGTGGTGGAGATTGAGCAGGAACGCTTCCACGCCGTGGTCCCGGAGGAACTCCATCGGGTAGCCGCAAAGGGGGCGCCCGAGAACGGGTACGGCGGGCTTGGGGATTTCGAGGGTCAGCGGGCGCAACCGCGTTCCGAGCCCCGCCGCGAGGATCATCGCCCTCACGTCGCCGTCTCCGAAGCGGCCTTTTCCTCGAGCGCCGACAGGATCGGAAGGAGCTTTCCGGCGAGGCCCCGCATCGAAGGGTTCCGGGCGAAATTTTCCCGGAGCTGCGCCACGGTGGGGGGGATGAAGCGAAGGTAGAACCGCTTTCCGAGGTTGTGCGCCTGGTTTCCGAAGGTCCCGATGGCCTTGACGTTGCGCTGCAGGGCCGACGCGTCCATCCGTTCACCGAAGGCGCCCGGGTCCCCGGCGGCTCCCCGGAGGGCGGCGGATGCGGCGTGCCGCCATGCGTAGCAGAGCCGGGCAACCGCGCTTTCCGGCAAGGTGACGTAGGAATCCCGCAACAGGGAGGCCATGTCGTAGAAGACGTTCCCCATCCGGGCGTCCTGGAAATCGAGAACCCGCAGATTCCGGAGGTCCGAAGGCGCCGCGGGTTCAGGCACCATCACGTTTCGGGAGTGGTAGTCCCTGTGGGTCAGGACCCTGGGGAGGGCGGCCAGCCGCTCGAGAAACGGCAGGAAAAGATCCTCGATCTCCCGTTCCTCGCCGTCGGAAAGCGGAATCCCGCCGTACCCCCGGACCGCGTGCTCGAAGAAGAAGTCGATCTCCCACGCGAACTTCCGCACGTCGAACGCGTGCCGGGCGGGGATCGCGTGCCCGTCGAGGAGACGCGTGCCCTCGGTCTGGATCCGCACGAGAACTTCGATGCACCGTTCGTAGAGATTCAGGGACTCCCGCGGTCCTCGCTCCCGCACGGCGTCCTCGAGCGACGTGTCCCCCGCGTCCTCCAGGAACAGGAGGCGCGCCTCCGGGTCGGACCGGTACACATCGGGAACCGGCACGCCGGCCCGATGCAGGTAGCGGTGCACGTTCAGGAAAGGAAGCTCCTCGCCGGGGAGGAGGACGTCGGGGTACCGCATCACGACGACCGACGGCAGCGGCGCGCCGGCGGCGGGGATCACGCGGTAGTACCTGCGCGTCGATGCGTCCCCGGCCAGTCGGCGGATCTCCGCCGCGGCCGGGTCGGAGCCGGGAAAGAGGGCCGATAGCCCCCGGCGCACCGCCTCGGGAACGAGGGCCCCCGTCAAGCCGTACCCCGAAGGAGCCGGTCCAGCGCAGAGCGGCACTCGGCGAGGATCTGGTCGAAGCCGCCGTAGCCGGGGGCGTCCCCCCGGGTGTAGTCCCGCAGCTCCACGGTGAATGCGCCCGGGAAGCCGACCTCGCGCAGCGCGGCGAACACGTCCTCCCAGGGGATCGATCCTCTTCCCGGCACGAGGTGTTCGTCGTGTGCGGCGGAATTGTCGGAGGCGTGGACATGGATGAGGCGCGGCCCGGCGGAGCGCACGGCGGCGGGCGCGTTCTCCTGGATGTTGGCGTGCCCCAGATCGAGGCACACCCCGACGCGGTCCGCGGGATACCGGTCCACGATGTCGAGGATGACTCCCACCTGGCCGGAATCCACGGGGGTGTTCTCCACGGCGAAGCGGATGTTTCCGGGGACCGCGTCGATCAGTTCGTTCAGGGAGGAAAGGAAGGCGCCGAAGCGGTGGGGGTACCACTGTTCCGAAGGGAACGAGGTGTGGAGGACGACCGTTCCGCCCCC
This sequence comes from Deltaproteobacteria bacterium, assembly GCA_021815305.1. Classification (GTDB taxonomy): domain Bacteria; phylum Desulfobacterota; class Deferrimicrobia; order Deferrimicrobiales; family Deferrimicrobiaceae; genus JAKAHC01. The sequence goes on from JAKAHC010000008.1 coordinate 6,524, forward strand.
GTTCCGGGCAAGCCAGTTCGACGCGGCGGCCGTCGCGTCCACCGATTCGAGCCGGTGCGCCTCCTCGACGGAGGAGAGGGAGTACCACCGGTCCTTCTTGTAGGTACGCACGTCGGGATAGAGCGGCGCGTGGAGGCTCGCCGGCCGCACGCCGTGCTCCGCCAGGCGTTTCCCCACGGCATCCGAGGCGCGGGCATCGCGATACGGGAAGTGGGGCGGCATCGCCCACAGCTCCGCGAGATCGAACCCGTACCGGGGGAAGAGGGATATAATCCCATCGTCCAGGTCGTGGAAGACGAAGAGATGGGTGGACAGGGAAATCTTCATGTCGCCCTTCCGCTCCTCGGGTTGCGAAATGCGTCTCCGCGATAATACCATGGTGTCCTGCCACGGGCAGGGAGCGTTACGGAGATCGAAGCGGGTGAAACGCACTCTCACGGCATGTTTCCTCCTCTTCCTTGCGATGTCGCCGGCCGGCGCCCCCGCCGCCGCGTCCGCCTACGATTCCGCCTTCCGCCAAGGGTGGTCTTTCCTGGAGAAGGAGCGGTACGAAGAGGCGCGCGAAACGCTGGCGAAGATTCCTCCCGGGAAGTACGACCTCGGGGACTACGTCGTCTATTTCCAGGGGGTGGCCGCGGCCCGCGGAGGGGATCTGGCCGAGTCGACGGAAATCGCGCGCGGGCTTGCGGAGGAGTTCCCCGGGTCTCCGCTGCTGCCCTACATGCAGCACGAGATCGCCTACGCCGCGGCGCTCGACAACGATCTCTCCGCCGCCCGGGCCGCGCTCGGGGCGTCCCTCGGCAAGGTTTCCGGGAACGGCCGGAAAGCGGAAGAGGGGTACATCTCGGCGCTGCTGATCGAAGATGTCGGGGCCACTGCCGCCGCGGCGGAACGCCACCTGGAGAATTTCTCCGCCTACGGCGCGCAGGAGGCGGCGAACCTTTCCGCCGAGCGGCTGTGGAAGTGGAGGCAGGAGGGGAAACTGGCGGAGATGGACCTGCCGGTGGGATTCTACGCCCGGTTCGCCAGGGCGGCGGCGCGGGCCGGGGAGACCGAATGGGCGCGGGCGGTGTACGAGGAGGCGATGACCCGTTTCCCCCCGGGCGACGACTACTACGCCATGGTCCTGGATTTCGCGGAATTCCACCGGAAGCAGGGGGAGGTCGCGGCTGCGGCGTCGCTCCTGTCGAAATTGCGGGTCGAAGCGTCGCCGGCGATCCGGTCGGAAGTCCGGTTCCTGCGCGCCCGGGTCGATTGGAAAGCCGGTCGTCTCGATGACGCGCGCAGGGAGTTCCAGGACATCGCGGACGGTGAAACCCGGTCCGGGACGGCCGACAGGGCGCGGTACTATGCCGCGTGGATCGCCGAGAACGAGGGAGACCTCCAGTCGGCGGCGGACCTGTTCCGCCGGCTTCGCCGATCGCAGGAAGACGGGATCCGCCGGGAATCGCTGTTCCGGTACCCCTACGCCCTGTATCGGCTGAAACGGTACGAAGAGGCGGCCGCCACCTTCGATTCCGAAGCCGGGGGGGCCTTCGGGACGGTGGAGAGCGCCCGGCAGCGATTCTGGAAGGCGAGGGCGCTGCGGGACGCGGGCAAGAACAAGGAAGCGGAGAAGATTTTCGCGGACCTTTCCGCGGACGCGTTCGCCGGACCCTACGCCCTCTTCGCGGCGAGGGAGCTGGGCCGGGATCCGTTCCGCTTCCTGAACGCCCCCTCCAGCGGCGAGACGAAGGCGTGCGGCGAGGAGCGGGACCGTCTCTGGAGCAGGATCCGGCGGGCCCGCTGGGGGCCGGAGGACCGGGAAAAGGTGCGGAGAGCGGAACGGCTCACCCTGCTCGGGGTGATCGAATATGCCGTCCTCGAGGCGGAACGGGTGGATCGGGCGGCTGCCCGGAAAGCGATCGGCATGGCGGACGGGGGTGCCGCCGGCCTTTTCCGATACCTCGCCGGGGATCTCAAGGGCGGCATCCGCGCGACGTCGGGCATCCCCCTGGATGCGTCGCTGCCGGGGCTCGTCGACCGCATCCGGTACCCGCTCGCACCGGAGTTCCTCGCGGACTGCGATCGGAAACGGTCGGGGCTCGACCCGATGTTGCTGCACGCGGTCATCCGCCAGGAGTCCCGATTCCAGGCGGACGTGCTCTCTTCCGCGGGCGCCGTGGGGCTCATGCAGCTCATGCCCCGGACGGCGGCGGACACGGCGCGCAGGGAAAAGCTGCACAAGCCGCGGAAGCGGGACCTGGTCCGTCCCGCTCTCAACGTGCGGCTCGGCGCCGCCTATCTTTCCATGCTGGTGAAGAGGTGCGGGGGCGACTACTTCCGCGCGGTCGCGGCGTACAACTCGGGCGAGGTCGCCGTGTCCCGGTGGTGGGACGGGGCCGACGGGGATCCCGCCGCGTTTCTCGAGGAGATCGCCTACAAGGAGACGCGCTTCTACCTGCGGAGGGTCTTCCTCAATCTTCTCCAATATTACCGGATCTACCGGCCGGAGATGTTCGTCCGGTACTTCCCCACCGCTCCCAGAGAAGCGAGGCAAGCTCCCGATGCCTTGCCGCTCCCGGAGCCCCCGGCGCCGGGCGACAACGTTCTTTCGCCTCCGCCCATGCCCGGAGGCGTCCCGACCGACGCGCCGCCGCCGCCAGCGCCCGCCGGAAAATAGCGCTCTCCCGGGCTTCCCGGCGCAGGCGCTCGATCGTCTCCGCCTGCGGTTCCTCGCCCCGGCACACCAGGAGGACATCGCATCCCGCGGTAACCGCCAGGACCGCCGCGTCGCCCACGCGGTACCGGCCTGCGATCGCCTTCATCTCCAGCGCGTCGGAAAAGACCGTTCCGCGGAACCGCATCTCCCTCCGCAACAGGTCCTTCAGAATTTTCGCGGAAAGGGTCGCGGGGAACGACCGGTCGAGGGAAGGGTATGCGACGTGCGCCGTCATGATTCCCGGGATCCCCGCGTGGACGGCCCGCCGGAAGGGCAGCAGTTCCCGGCGCGCCAGCGTCCTCCTTCCGGCCCGGACGACGGGCAGCGCCTCGTGGGAGTCCGCCGAGGTGTCGCCGTGGCCGGGGAAATGTTTCCCGACCGGGAGGATCCCGCGCGATGCCAACCCCGCGACGAAGGCGAGCCCGAGCCGGGCCACGGCCACCGGGTCGTGCGAAAACGCCCGGTCTCCGATCACCGGGTTGTCCGGATTGCTGTCCACGTCGAGGACGGGGGCGAAGTCCACGTCGACGCCCGCCGCGCGCAATTCCGCGCCGGTGGCCGCCCCCAGGCGGTTCGCCAGTTGCTCCCCGCGGCTTCCGAACAGCGAGCAGGCGCGCGCGGGGGGAAACCGGGTGAAGGGGGGCTCCTTCAGACGGGCCACCCGCCCCCCCTCCTGGTCGACGGCGATCAGCGGAAGAGGGTTCCGGGGGCCCGCGGCGGAGCGGATTTCGCGGCACAGGGAGCGCACCTGGGCGGGGCCCGCGACGTTGCGGGAGAACAGGACGACTCCTCCCACATCCCCCCGGGCGAGCCACCGGGAGAGCACGGCGGGGAGCGAGGCGCCCTCGAAACCGACCCACAGGGGGGACGCGATGTCGTCTTTCCCGAGGTTCATCGTGGAAACTCTACCGCGTGTCCTCCCGCACGTCGAGGGCGTCGCGCAGGCCGTCGCCGACGAACTGGAACGCCACAACCGTCAGGAAGACGGCGGCGCCCGGCGCCGCCACGAGATGGGGCGCCACGAAGAGGAAGTGCCTCCCCTCGCCGATCATCGACCCCCACGACGCCGCGGGCGGGGAGACGCCCAACCCCAGGAAGGAGAGCCCCGCCTCCGCGACGATGGCCCTTGCGACACCGAACGTCGCCTCCACGACGATCGGGGAGAGGGTGTTGGGGAGGATGTGGGTCGCGAGCAGGCGCGTCGCGGGACTTCCCACGGCGCGGGCCGCCTCGACGAATTCCATCGCCTTCACCTTCAGCACCTGCGCCCGGACCACCCGGGCGTAGCCGACCCACCCGAGCACCGAGAGGGCGAACAGGACGTTGCCGAAGGAGGGACCCCGCACCGCGGCGATCCCGATGGCGAGGAGGATGCCGGGAAAGGCGAGGAGGACATCGCACGCCCGGGTGAAGATGCGGTCGGCGGTCCCCCCGAAGAACCCGGCCAGCGCTCCCAGGAGGATGCCCGCGAGCAGCGAGACCGCCACCGTGCCGACCCCGACGGCGAGGGAGAGCCGCGCCCCGTAGACCAGGCGGGAGAGGACGTCCCGGCCGAACCGGTCCTGTCCCAGCCAGTGCGCCCGGTCGGGTCCGGCAAGCCCTTCGTCGAGGGATTGCGCCAGCGGATCGTACGGAGCGATCTCCGGCGCCAGCGCCGCGACGAGGAAAAAGACCGCGAGGAGGGCCATCCCCGCGGCGGCGCCCGGGCGGCGCGCGGTCCGGCGGAGAAGTGCGAGGGCTCCCGGGATTTCAGTCATACCGCATCCTCGGGTCGAGGCGCGCGCACAGCAGGTCCGTCGCCAGATTCACCGCCACCGTGCACAGGGCGATGACGAGGACGCAACCCTGGACCAGGGGGTAATCCCTCGCGTCGATCGCCTGCATCAGGAGGCGGCCGATTCCCGGCCAGGAGAAGATCGTCTCCGTGATGACGCTTCCCGAGAGGACCGCTCCGAAGGAGAGGCCGAGCACGGTGACGACGGGAACGAGGGCGTTGCGCAGGGCGTGGAGCGCCACGGCGGCCCGCCGCGACCGCCCCCGTGCGGTCGCGGCGACGACGTACTCCTTCCGGAGTTCCTCGAGGACGGTGGCGCGCACCATCCGCGTAAGCAGCGCGGCCATCCCGAGCCCCAGCGTGACCGCGGGGAGCACCAGATGGCGCGCCGTGCCGTAGCCGGAAACGGGGAGGAGCCCCAGTTGGACGGAGAACACCAGCAGGAGCAGGGGACCCAGAAGGAAGTTGGGAACCGACAGGGAGAGGATGGCCGCGAACCCGGAGAGGAGGTCGGCGGCCTTCCCGCGGCGCATCGCGGCCAGGACTCCCAGGGGGAGCGCCACGATGATCGAGACGGCGAGGGACGTCCCGGCCAGCAGCAGCGTCGCGGGGAAGCGCCCGGCGATTTCCCGGAGCACGGGTTCGCGGCTGCGGAACGACACCCCGAAATCGCCGCGGGAGATCCCGGAGAGGTACTCCGCGTACTGGACGAGGATCGGGCGGTCCAGACGCAGCTCCCTGCGAAGCTCTTCCTTCTGCGCCGGCACGGCGCTTTCCCCCAGCATGATCTCGACGGGATCCCCCGGAAGCAGATGGATGAGGAGGAAAACCACCGTGACCACCCCGAACGCGACGGGGAAGGTCTGGGCCAACCGGCGGAAGAGGTAGCTCCTCATCGGGAAGTTCCCTGCCCGGGTCCGCGGGCCGGCGGCGCGATGCGCATCGCCCGGACGGCGGCGTAACTCTCGTCCGGCGTCAGGACGAAGCCGAGAAGGCGACGGTCCCGGACCAGGAGATTGCGCCCGGCCCACAAGGGGAGCACGGGAAGGTCCCTCGCCAGGATCCGCTGCACCTCCCGGTACATCTCCCGTCGCCTCGCTTTCGACGGTTCCCGCCGGGCGCTTTCCGCCAGGCGATCCACGTCCGGGTTCGCGTACCCCCCCCGGTTGGCCCCCTCCGGGGGAACGCTCTTGGAGTGATAGGCGTGGTAATAGATGTCGGGGTCTGCGATCCCGACCCACGTGAGGCCGTACATCTGGAAGTTTCCCTTCTTCACGTCGGAGAAGAAGGTTCCCCACTCAAGAGACTGGATTTCCACGGCGATTCCCACCTGCCGGAGCTGTTCCTGGATCACCGTCGCCACGTTGCGGCGCACCTCGTTTTGCGAGGTCTTGTACGTAAGGCGCAGCCTCGGAAACGGGCCGTCCCCGTCCGGGTCGCGATACCCCGCCTGATCGAGGAGCCGTTTTGCCTTCCCGGGGTTGTAGCGTACCGCGGGAATGTCTGCGTCCAGCGCCCAGGAACCCGGAGGGAGGATCGATTCGACGATGTCCGCGTGCCCCTTCCAGATCGTCCGGACGATGGTTTCGCGGTCGATGGCCATCGCGATCGCCCGGCGGACGCGGACATCGGCAAGCGCCCGGTCCCGCAGGTTGAAGCCCAGGTAGGATACGTTTCCGCCGGGGCACTCCTCGACGACGAGGCGGCGGGTTTGCGCCACCGCGGGCAGAGCGTCCGGGTCGACCCCGTTCAGGCAGAAGTTGACGCTCCCGGCCTTGAGTTCGAGGAACCGGATGTTGCCGTCGGGGAGGAACTTCACCGTGACGGAGCGGATGGCGGGAGCACCTCCGTAATACCCTTCGAAAGCGGAGAGGACCGCCTCGCCGTCCGGGGAGACGTCGTCGATCCGATACGGTCCCGCGCCCACGGGCGGTGCGTAGCCGCGTGCCGGGCTCCCCTCCGGAACGATCCCGCGTTCCATCGTGGACAGGAACGGGGCGAAGGGCTCCGAGAGGCGGAAGACGACCGTCCGTTCGTCGGGAGTCTCGATCGCGGAGAGGTACCGGTACACCGCCCTGTGCGGCGACCGGTTGGCGGGGTCCAGGATCCAGGCGAAGGTGTACCGAACGTCCCTGGAGGTCAGCGGCCTGCCGTCCTGGAACCGCAGCCCGGCGCGGAGCCGGAAGACGAAGGTCAGGGGATCGGGCGTCGTCCATCCTTCCGCCAGGTCCGGGACGGGATTCCCCGCGGCGTCCCTCCGCACGAGGGACGCGTGGGTCATCTGGAGGATCTGCTCTCCGTACGCATCCGTGGCGACGCGGGGGTCGATGTTGACGGGCGTTCCCGGGAGGCCGATCACCAGGCGCCCCTCGTCGATGGGCAGCTTCCGCGAGCACCCGAAAGAAAAAGCGACCGCAAGGAGGGCGGCGGCGAACGCGGCGATGCGGCGTCGTGCGGAAACGGGAAAGGGCGTCATCCCGTCGCATTATCCCACGGGGACGGGCGGAAAACCCGTTATGCTTTCGACGCTCCCGCGTATCCATCCTTGTTCCGGGCGCCATGGGTGGATTACAATGGCAGGATGCAGACGGTCCTGCTCAAGGCAACGACCTTCTTCTACCTGGCAGGCGCGCTCCTGTATCTGTACTTCACCTTTGCCCTGAACGAGCGAAGCGCCCGCCTCGGGAGGATGTTCCTGCTGATCGGCGTCATCCTTCACGGCGCGGGATTCGCCGGCCGCTACGTCGTGGCGGGATACACTCCCGTCACCAGCCTCTTCGAGTCGCTCTCCTTCTTCGCGTTCGCCATCGTGGGGGTGTTCCTCGCCTTCGAGCTGCGGTACAATCTCCGGGTCCTGGGTGCGTTCGTCGCGCCGCTGGCCTTCGCGTTCAGCGCCTTCGCCGCGTTCCTTCCCGGAGCGGTGCGGACGCTGCCCCCGGCGCTCAACTCGTTCTGGCTCCCCGTCCACGTGATGCTGCTCTTCTTCGGCAACGCGGTCTTCGCCGTGGCCTTCGGGGCGGGGATCATGTACCTGCTCATGGAGAGGGAGCTGAAGACCAAGAAGATGGGGGCGATCTTCAAGCGGCTGCCTTCCCTCAACGTGCTCGACGACATCAACTACCGGTGCCTCACGATCGGTTTCCCCCTGCTTACGCTCGGCATCATCACGGGGTCGATCTGGGCGAATTACGCCTGGGGGTCGTACTGGAGCTGGGACCCCAAAGAGGTGTGGTCCCTGGTGACGTGGCTCCTGTACGCCGCCCTCCTCCACGGCCGCGTCACGGTCGGCTGGCGGGGGAGGAAGGCGGCGATCCTCGCCATCGTGGGGTTCTGCGCGGTCCTGTTCACCTTTCTCGGCGTGAACCTCCTCCTGCCGGGACTCCACACCTACTCGAACCTCTCCGGGTGAAACGAAGACTGCGATGGGCCAGATCGTAATCGTGGGCTTGAACCACCGGACGGCGCCTGTAGAGGTCCGGGAGCGCCTGGCGTTCCCGGCGGACACCGTGGGGCACGCCCTGCGGGGGCTGGTCGCCCGCACCGGGATCTCGGAGGGGGTCATCCTCTCCACCTGCAACCGCGTCGAGCTCTGCGTCCTCGCCTGCGAAGGATACCGGGGGACGGAGTCCGTGAAGGAGTTCGTCTCCTCCTTCCACGGGATCCCGCTTGCGGACATCTCCCCCTTCCTCTACCACCACGCGGAGGAGGAAGCGGTGCGGCACCTGTTCCGGGTCTCGAGCAGCCTCGATTCCATGGTCCTTGGCGAGCCGCAGATCCTGGGCCAGGTGAAGGACGCCTACGGGTATGCGTGCGAGTTCAAGTCGATCGGGCCTGTGCTCGACAAGTTCTTCACCAAGGCGTTCTCGGTGGCCAAGCGGGTCCGCACGGAGACCCGGGTGGCCAGCAACGCCGTATCGGTTTCCTACGCCGCCGTCGAGCTGGCGAAAAAGATCCTCGGCGACCTCTCGGACAAGACGGTGCTCCTCATCGGCGCCGGGGAGATGTGCGAACTCGCCGCAAGGCACCTCCTTTCCGCCGGCGCCAAGGGGATCCTCGTGACGAACCGCACGTTCGAGCGCGCCGCTCGCCTCGCGGAGGAGTTCGACGGGATGCCCGTGCGGTTCGACGAACTGCAGTCGCACCTGAAGCGCGCCGACATCGTCCTTTCCTCCACGGGCGCCCCCCACTTCATCCTGAAGCGGGAGGACGTGGAGGAGGTCATCCGCATCCGGAAGAATCGGCCCATGTTCCTCATCGACATGGCGGTTCCGCGCGACATCGACCCCGACGCCAACCAGATCGACAACGTCTACGTCTACGACATCGACGATCTGAACAACGTGATCGAGACGAACCTCGAGGAGCGGCAGCGCGAGGCGGCGCGGGCGGAGGAGATCGTTCTGGCCGAAGTGGAGGGGTTCCGCCGATGGCTGGAGTCGCAGCAGGTCACCCCGACGATCGTTTCCCTGCGGCGGAAGTACGACGAGATGCGGCAGGCGGAAGTGGCCAAGGCCCTCTCGGCGCTCGGCGCGCACGACCCGAAGACGAGGAAGGTGGTCGAATCGCTGGCCGCCTCCATCCTCAACAAGGTGCTCCACTCCCCCATCGCGTCGCTGAAACGGGAGGCCGACGGGAGCAACCCCATGGAGATGGCGGCGGTGGTCCGGGAGATCTTCGATCTCCCGCTGGAGGAACCGGAAGGGGCCGCGGACGGCGGAGCGGGAAGCGAGGCCGTGTCCCCGGAACAAGGAGGAAACGTTGGCAGGCAGTGACGTCATCCGCCTCGGCAGCAGGGGGAGCCGGCTCGCCCTGTGGCAGGCCGAGTTCGTGGGGTCGGAGATCGGGAAACGCACCGGGCGGAAGGTGGAGATCGCGAAGATCAAGACTACGGGAGACATGATCCTCGACGTCCCGCTGGCGAAGGTCGGCGGGAAGGGGCTCTTCGTCAAGGAGATCGAGGAAGCGCTCCTGTCCCTCCGGATCGACCTCGCCGTCCACTCGATGAAGGACGTCCCCACGGATCTCCCGGAGGGGCTCGAGATCGCCTGCATCACGAAGCGGGAGGATCCCAGGGACGCCTTCCTGTCCGTGGCCCACGCCCGGTTCGAGGATCTCCCGAAGGGGGCGAGGGTGGGGACCAGTTCGCTGCGCAGGCAGACCCAACTCCTGGGAATCCGGCCCGACCTCGCCATCCTCCCGTTGCGCGGGAACCTCGGCACGCGTGTGCGAAAGATGGAGGAAGGGCAGTACGACGCGGTCATTCTCGCCGCGGCGGGCCTGCGGCGGCTGGGGTGGGAGGCCAGGATCCGGCAGTACCTTCCGCCGGAGCTCTCCATCCCGGCGATCGGCCAGGGGGCGCTGGGCATCGAGATCCGGAGCGCGGACGCGCGCACCCGCGATGCGGTGGCGTTCCTTTCCGACCGGGACACGTCGCTGGCCGTGCGCGCGGAGCGGGGCTTCCTCAAGCGCCTGGAAGGGGGGTGCCAGGTCCCCATCGCCGCGCACGGACGCACGGAGGGGAACGCGGTGTTCCTGGTGGGGATGGTGGGACGCCCCGACGGGTCGGAGATCCTCCGGGGAAGCGCCGGCGGCCCGGTGGACGATCCCGAAGGGATCGGCGTGTCGCTGGCGGAAGATCTCCTGTCGCGCGGCGGGAAGGAGATCCTGGACGAAGTGTACCGGCAGGACGGACAGTGAAGGGATGACGCTTTCGGGGAAACGGATCCTCATCACCCGCAGCGCGGAACAGGCCGGGGAACTCGCCTTCCTGGTCCGGCGGGCCGGGGGAGTCCCCGTGTTTTTCCCGACGATCCGGCTCGTCGTCCCCGAGGATTGCGCTCCCCTCGACCGGGAGATCGGCCGGCTCTCTTCCTTCGACTGGCTCCTTTTCGGCAGCGCGAACGCTGCGCGCTTTTTCTGCGAACGGGCGGCGCGGCTGGGTCTCGCCTCCTGGCCTGGGGGCCTTCGGGTGGCCAGCGTCGGGCCCGGCACCACGAAGGAGCTCGCCTCCCGCGGCGTCCCGGTGCACCTTACGGCGGCAAAGCACACCGCGGAAGGGCTCTTCGAGGCGCTGCTCCCCCGCGGAGTCGCCGGGAAGCGGTTTCTCCTCCCCCGCGCGGAGGAGGGGCGGGACGTTCTCCCCGGCGCGATCGTCCGGGGTGGCGGGGCGGCGGTATCGGTCGCCGCCTACCGCAACGGGCCGGCCGAGAAGGACGAAGCCGTGGCGGAGGAGATCGTTGCGCGGCCCCCGGAGGTATGCGCCTTCGCTTCCCCGTCCGCGTTCCACAACCTGTTCCTCCTCCTGGGGGAGGACACGGCCCGGGAGATGCTCCGGAACAGCCGCATCGCCGTGATCGGAGAGGTGACGGCCGAGGCCGTGCGGGCCAGGGATTTCCGGGTGGACATCATGCCCGAAACGTATACGCTGAAGGGGATGGTGGACGCCATCGAGGCGCGCTTCCGCGCCGACCGGACGGCCGTCCGGGAGTAAGGGCCGTTCGGAAGGTCACGGTTTTCTTTCTCGTTAAGGAGGACACCGATGCAGTACCCGGAATACCGGCCCCGCAGGCTTCGTCGCAACGAGACTCTGCGGCGGATGGTTCGAGAGACGAAACTCTCCGTGGACGATCTCGTCTACCCGCTCTTCGCAGTCGCCGGGAAGGGCCTCCGCAAAGAGGTTCCCTCCATGCCGGGGGTGTTCCAGATGTCCGTGGACCATCTGGTCAAGGAGGCACGGGAGGTCCGCAAGCTCGGAATCCCCGCGGTGCTCCTGTTCGGCATCCCGGCGAAGAAGGACCCCCTGGGCAAGGATGCCTACTCGGACAAGGGGATCGTCCAGACCGCGGTCCGCGCCATCAAGGACGCGGAGCCGGACCTGATGGTCGTGACGGACGTCTGCTTTTGCGAGTACACCGACCACGGTCATTGCGGGATTCTCAGGAAGGACGGCGACGTGGACAACGACGCCACGCTCGCGATCCTGGCCAAAAGCGCGGTTTCCCACGCGCGGGCGGGTGCGGACATCGTGGCTCCCTCCGACATGATGGACGGGAGGGTCGGGGCGATCCGGAAAGCCCTGGACCGGGATGGTTTCACGGGCGTCCCGATCATGTCGTACGCCGCGAAGTACGCGGGCGGTTTCTACGGCCCCTTCCGGGACGCCGCGGAGAGCACCCCCAGCTTCGGCGACCGGCGCTCCTACCAGATGGATCCGGGCAACGCCCGCGAGGCGTTGCGCGAGGTGGCCCTCGACGTCCGGGAGGGGGCCGACATCGTGATGGTCAAGCCCGCGCTGGCCTACCTCGACATCATCTGCAGGGTCCGGCAGACCTTCGAACTGCCGGTCGCCGCCTACAACGTGAGCGGCGAGTACTCGATGGTCAAGGCCGGAGCCTCGCTCGGCTGGATCGACGGGGACCGCGTGCAGATGGAGATCCTCGCCGCCATCAAGCGGGCGGGGGCGGACCTCGTCATCACCTATGCCGCCAAGGACGCGGCGATGGCCCTCGGGGGGTGACGCCCATGTCCCCGCTTCCACGGGAAAGCGACGCGTACCGCGTCGTGGAACTGGCAGATGTCACCGACCGGACCCTCGAGGAGGCGCTGAACCGCGCGGCGGCCGAGGGGCTCCGGTTCGAATCCCTCCACTTCGTCACCCAGCCGGGGAATCGGCGCCCCACGATGGGGTTCCTTTTCTTCCGTCTCGAAGAGACCCGCCGGGGGGCCTGAGACGTGGCGGCGGGCTGGGAGGAGCAGAGGGAGTTCTTCCAGGACGCGCGGCGCGCGCGCTACCTGGCGCGGATGGCGGGGAAGGCGGCGGACCTGATCGTGGGGATGTCGCTGTGGCAGATCCCGGGATCCGCGGGTGTTTTCGCATGCCTCTTCTACGTCCTCATGTGCGACGGGTTCCCCGGCGGCCGCAGCCTGGGGAAGTGGCTCACGGAGCTGAAGGTCGTGCGGATCGACAGGGAGGGGATGGACTTCCCCTCTTCCCTGATGCGCAACCTCACCGTGGCCTCTCCGTTTCTCCTCTACCTGTTTCCGGTGATCGGTCCCTTCCTCGCCTATACCGTGGGGACCTCGATCCTCCTCATCGAGGCGTACCTCGGGTTCTACGATCCGGACGGCCAGCGTGCGGGGGATACCTTCGCGGAGACGCTGGTGGTCGCGTACCGGCAGGGGTCCGATGGCGTCCCTCTATCTGATCGACGGGCATAACGTACTCTACCGGACCTTCTACGGCGTCCCGCGGCTCACGGCGCCGGACGGGACGCCCACCAACGTCGTCCTGGGCATGTCCCGGGTCCTCCTGAAGATCCTGCGCGACGAGGCACCCGACGCCATCGCCGCAGTGTTCGACTCCCGCGAGCCCACCCCGCGCCACGAACTGTACCCGGAGTACAAGGCGAACCGGCTCTCGATGCCCGAGGACCTCGCGCTGCAGGTGCCCGTGGTGGAAGAGGCGATCGACGCGCTGGGGATCCCGCGCGTTTCGGTGCCGGGAGCGGAGGCCGACGACATCATCGGCACGTTCGCCCGGATGGCGGAGGAGCGGGGGATGGATGTGGTCATCGTCTCCTCCGACAAGGACCTGTACCAGCTCGTCTCGCCGCGCGTCAAGGTGCGTGACGGGCTGAAAGGGAACACCGTGGGAGAGGAACAGGTCCTGGAGACGTTCGGCGTTCCCCCGGGGAAAGTGGCGGAGCTGCTGGCGCTTGCGGGGGACCCGTCGGACAACGTGCCCGGTATCCCCGGGATCGGAGAGAAGACGGCTGCCGCCCTGATCCGGGAGTTCGGCTCCCTCGCGGCGGTGCTCGCGGGGACGGAGAAGCTCTCCGGGAGCCGCAGGGAGAAGATCGAGAAGAACGCCGACGCTGCGCGTCTTTCCCTGCGGCTGGTGACGATCGACCGGGGGGTGTCCCTCAAGGAGGAGATCCCGGACCTCGCGCCCCGGGGGATCGACGGCCCCCGCGTGGCGCTCCTCTTCCGGCGCCTGGGCTTCCGCAAGCTCATCGAGGAGCTCGACCTGTCCCCGGCAGCCTCCCCGCCGGAGAAGTCTTTCCCTCCCGGGAACGTCGCGTGGAAACGGTTGGAGTCCGCGGAGAGCTTTCTCGATGCGATCGGAAGGGGTTCTCGCCTTTCGGAGGCGGGACTGTCGTACGGCGACGGGAAGGAGCCCCCGGCGGGGTTCGCGGTCGAGGGGAAGGGGGTGTACGTGGTCCCCGGGCGGGTGTCGGCCGAGGCGGCCCGCTCCCTGAGCGCGTGCGGTGCGACCCTGTACCTGTGCGACGGGAAATCCCTCTGCCGCCGCGACACCGCCGGGTCGGGGCGCGACCTCCGGCTTTTCGATCTCCTGGTGGCGGGTTACCTCCTGGCCCCGGAGGAAGGTACCCCGACGTTCCCCAAGCTGCGGGTCCGCTACATGCCGTCATCCCTGGCCTCCGCGGAGGGAGAATCCCCGGAGGAGCGCGCCGCGCTCCTCGCCGCGGAGACGCTTGCGCTGGGGAAGACGCTTTCGGCGAGGCTCCGGGAATCGGACCTGCTCCCCGTCTTCCGGGGAATCGACATGCCCCTGCTTCCCGTTCTCCACCGGATGGAGGAGCGTGGGATACGGATCGACCCGGAAGTGTTCCGGGGACTGTCCGGGGAGCTTGCGCGCGACATCGCGGCGATCGAGCGGAAGGTCGCCGCCTCCGCGGGGTCGGAATTCAACATCAACTCCCCCAGGCAGCTCGCGTTCCTCCTCTTCGAAAAGCTGGGATTGCCGCCCGTGAAGAAGACCAAGACCGGCTACTCCACGGACGTGGAAGTGCTGGAGCAATTGAGGAATCTCCACGAGATCCCGTCCCTCGTCCTGGAATACCGCACCATGGCCAAGATCCGTTCCACCTACGTGGACGTCCTTCCCGGAATGGTCGACCCCCGGGACGGGAGGATCCACACCACGTTTCACCAGACGCAGGCGGCCACGGGGCGGCTGTCCTCCTCCGACCCCAACCTCCAGAACATCCCCATCCGGACGGAACTCGGCAGGCGGATCCGGGCCGGATTCGTTGCGGAGTCCGGTAACCTCTTCGTGGGAGCGGACTATTCCCAGGTGGAGCTGAGGCTCCTGGCCCACCTCTCCGGGGACGCGGAGCTCATCCGGCGGTTCCGCGAAGGGGACGACATCCACACCGCCACCGCCGCGGCCGTATTCCGCGTGACACCTTCCCAGGTCACGGAAGACCTGCGGCGCCGCGCGAAGGTGATCAATTTCGGCATCCTCTACGGGATGAGCCCTTTCGGCCTTTCCCGGGAGCTGGGGATTCCGGGGAAAGAGGCCAGGGAGTATATCGAGCAGTATTTCGGCAGGTACCCTGGCGTAAGGGATTACGTTGAGGATGTAAAGGCAAGTGCCCGAAAGAACGGGTATGTTCTGACCATCATGGGGCGCAGGCGTTTCCTGAAGGACATCGATTCCCGCAACAAGGTGCTTCGGGAGGCTGCGGAGCGGATGGCCGTCAACACGCCGATCCAGGGAAGCGCGGCCGACCTCATCAAGCTCGCCATGATCCATGTGGACCAGGAGTACCGGGAAGCGGGGATGGAAGCCCGGCTGATCCTGCAAATGCACGACGAACTGATCGTCGAGGCCCCCGGGGAGGAAGCAAAGCAAGCTGAACGGATTCTCAAGGAGGCGATGGAGGGCGTGAAAAAGCTTTCCGTCCCCCTGACGGTCTCGGTGAACCGGGGGAAGAACTGGGGGGAAATCCACTGAGGTTTCACGCCGGCCATGTGAATAGTCCGGGGATCCGCGCCGTCCTATGACCGAGAGGGCGAGCGGCGGCGTCCCGGACGAGGAACTGATCCGGGCGGTCCTCGGCGGGGACGACGGGGCGTACGGTGTGCTGGTGGAGCGGTACAAGGGCCGGGCTTTCGGTGTGGCGGTCGGGATCGTCGGGGACGGGGATGACGCGATGGACGTGGTCCAGGAGTCATTCGTCAAGGCGTATTTCAACCTGAAGGATTTCCGGTTCGGCTCGAATTTCTACACCTGGTTCTACCGACTCCTCGTGAACCGGGCGATCGACCGGTGGCGGAAAACGGGCCGGTCGGCGGAAGTGCGCCTCGACGAGAGCTGGCTTTCCGGGGACGATTCGCCGCCCGGCTCCTTCGCCTACCCGATGACTCCCGAAGAGATCCTGCAGCACCGGGAGCTGGGGGAGGCGCTTCAGCGGGCCGTCCTGGAGCTTCCGGAGTACCACAGGGCGGTCATCCTCCTTCGGGAAGTGGAGGGGATGGCGTACGAGGAAATCGCCAAGGCGCTCGGCTGTTCCGTGGGAACGGTGATGTCCCGGCTGCACTACGCGCGCGGAAAGCTCAAAAGCGTCCTGGGAAGCCACAGGGAAGGATAGGCGGAGATGGACTGCAGGACCGCAAGGCACAGGATCGAGGAGAAGGCCGACGGGCGACTCCTTCCCGAGGCGGCGGGGGAGCTGGCGGAGCATCTTTGCGCGTGCCCGCCCTGCGCAGCGGAGGAACGCACGGCATCCGCCGTGGGCCCGATGCTGCGCTCCCACGCGCAGGCGCGGATCGCGGAGGCGTCCCCGCGGCTCGACGCCTTGTGGGTGCGGGTTAGCGCGGGGATCGCCGAGAGGAAGGCGGAGCCTGCCCGGCGTTCGTGGGTGGGGAAATGGCTCTTTATCCCCGCGGCGGTCGCGCTTGTGGTTTTCACCCTCCTGTTCTACCCTACCGGGACGGAACGGGCGCCGTTTCGGCCGCGCAGTTTCGACGTCGCCTTCGAGGATGTCGAAACCGACGCGGGCACGGTCGCCCTCGTGAACAAGGGGGAGGACCTGCCCAGGGTGATCTGGATCGTCGAAAATGGGAAGTCGTAACCTCTCCCCAGGGCCGTTGTTCGCGGCCATCGCCGTGCTCGCCGCGCTCGCCGCGCCTCTTCGGGCGGTGCATGCCTCCGCCGCAACTTCCGTCACCATCGACGTCGGCGCGGTCTATGCCTCCAACGAGGGATCCTCGGTGGACCCGGCCCTGGCCGGCATCCGCGGGAAACTCCGCGTGATGTTCGACTACACCTCCTACAGGATGCTCGACCGGAAGGCGCGGACCCTGGCGGTCGGGGGAACCGGAGAATACGAACTGCCGGGGCGCCGGACGATGCGGGTCACCCTCCTGCCTTCCCACGGGAACAAGGTGCGGCTCTCCATGCAACTCCATGAGGGAGGCAGAAACCTCCTCACGACGACCCTGGGGCTTCCCAGGGGCGGGATGGTGCTGGTCGGCGGCCCGCCCTACCGGTCCGGGGTCATGATCCTCGTCATCTCCGCGGAGTAGCCCTGGAATCCGGCGGATTTTTTCCCGACCCGTTGAATATCCTTCCCCTCGACTGCGTCGGATGGATGAGGGAAACCACGCGCAGACGCGGGCGGGGGGGCCCCCGGCGGAAGGTCTTCCTTGAAGGATTTTAAGGAGGGGAAAACGATGAAAAAGACGATTTCCATGCTGCTGGCGCTGGCGTTCCTCGCGGTGGTTCCGGGGTCCGCCTTTGCGGGGGGCCGCGGGTATTACGGTCACGGCGGGTATTACGGTCACGGCGGCTTCGGGGCAGGTGCGTTTTTCGCGGGACTTCTGGGAGGCGCCATCCTCGGTTCCGTCATCGCAAATTCCCGCCCGGCCTATGCCTATGAGCCGCCCCGGCAGATCTGGGTGCCGGGACATTACGCGGCCCGGTACGAGCGGCAGTGGGTCCCCGGGTACTGGACGCGGGAGGAGAACCCCGCCTACGGGGACGACGATGACGGCAATTACCGCGGCGCCCGCGCATGGGTTCCCGGCCACTACGAAGACGCCCGGGTCGAGGTTTGGTTGCCGGGGCATTGGGAATACGGCGGGTAGCGGTTCGAACGGAGAAGCGGCGGGGGGGGGCCGTCGCGCAGACCTGCGCCGGAATCGCGCGGTGCGGCGCGGGAGACGGTGCTGACGCCGGCGGTCGGATGGGGTCGCATCCCCGAGTTGCGGCCGGTCAGGTTCTGGAGAGGCGTCCCTTCGGCGGGGCTTTTCCGCGTCCTTTGCGGAGCGCGTCCACGACCTCCGTGGCACTTCCCACGACCGTGAACAGCTCGAGGCTGCGACGGGACACGGCGCCCAGGCGGACGGCAAGTCCGCAATACTCCCGCAGCGGTTCGAACCATCCCCCGGTGTTCGCGACCACGATGGGGCGGGAATGCAGGCCAAGCTGTTTCCAGGTGAGGATCTCGAAAAATTCGTCCAGCGTGCCGAACCCGCCGGGCAGGATGGCGAATGCGTCCGCCAGTCGGCTCATCTCCTGTTTTCTCTCGTGCATCGACCGGGTGACGATCCTCCGGGTCAGGCCGGCGTGGGCGAGTTCCCTTGTCACGAGGAAATCCGGTATGACGCCGGTCACTTTTCCTCCCCCGGCGAGAACTGCGTCGGCCAGAACTCCCATTAATCCGACGGAACCTCCGCCGTACACCAGCGAGATCCCTTCTTCCGCCATGCGGGTCCCCAGGGCGCGTGCCTCCTCGCGGAATGCGGGAGAAAGATGGTCGCTCGAACTGCAGAACACGCAGAGCCTGCGGAAACGCATCCCTCGAAAATAGGGGGTCCGGGAGGAAAAGGGAAGAGGAACTTTCCGGTTGACAGGGCATACCGCCGGTTAAATACTATATATACTATAGACAATAAGGAGGTATCTCGATGTCTTCCTGGTTCGAGGACAATTCCCTGTCGATAGGAAGGACGCCTCTGGTGAGGCTCCACCGGATCGTGGAAGGCGCTCGGGCGACCGTGCTCGCCAAGGTGGAAGGGCGCAACCCGGCCTATTCCGTCAAGTGCCGGATCGGCGCCGCCATGGTGTGGGACGCGGAAAAAAAGGGGCTCCTGGGGCCGGGGAAGACGATCGTCGAGCCGACCTCCGGGAACACGGGGATCGCCCTCGCCTTCGTCGCCGCCGCGCGCGGGTACGACGTGGTCCTGACGATGCCGGAGACCATGAGCGTCGAGCGCCGGATGGTGCTGAAGGCGTTCGGTGCGAAGGTCGTGCTGACGGAGGGCGCCAAGGGGATGAAGGGGGCCATCGAGAAGGCGGAGCAGATCGTGGCGTCCGATCCCTCCAGGCACTTCCTGCCGCAGCAGTTTTCGAACCCCGCAAATCCCGACATCCACGAGGCGACCACGGGTCGGGAGATCTGGGAGGCGACCGAAGGCGAGGTCGACGTGATCGTTTCCGGGGTGGGCACCGGGGGAACGATCACCGGCATCTCCCGCTACATCAAGCGGGCGAAGGGGAAGAAGATCCTGTCGGTTGCTGTGGAGCCGGCGGCGAGTCCCGTCATCACGCAGAAGCGCAATGGGCAGCCGCTTTCCCCCGGCCCCCACAAGGTCCAGGGGATCGGCGCGGGGTTCATCCCGGATGTCCTCGACCTTTCCCTGATCGACCGCGTGGAGACGGTGAGCAACGAGGAGTCCATCGATTATGCGCGGCGGCTTGCCCGGGAGGAAGGGCTGCTCTCCGGGATCTCCTGCGGGGCGGCGGCGGCGGTGGCGGTGCGCCTGGCGAAGCACCCCGAGTTCGAAGGGAAGATGATCGTCGCGATTCTCCCCGATGCGGGGGAGCGCTACCTCACTTCGGCGTTGTTCGAGGGGTGGTTCGAGGGGGAGGGCGCGGCGAGGATCTGACCGGTCACCGCTCGCCGACGTATAGAGTGACGATCCCGAAGGAAAGAGGGACGTGCGCCACGGAGGAGCACCCCGCCGCCCGCATCATCCCCGAGAATATTTCCGGCCGGGGGAAGGCCAGCACGGACTCCGGCAGGTATGCGTAGGCGGCGCGCCGGGAGAACCATCCGCCGATCCGGGGCAGAAGCCGGGTGAAGTAGAACCGGTACAGCGCTCCGAAGACGGCGCCCCGGGGAGTGGAGAACTCCAGGACGACCACGCGTCCTCCCGGCCGGACGACGCGGCACATCTCCCGGAGTCCCCGCTCCCGGTCCGCAACGTTCCGGATCCCGAAGGCGACGCAGGCCGAGTCGAAGACGCCGTCCCGGAACGGGAGATCCTCTCCGGGGGCGCGGAGGAAGGAAACCCTCTCCCTCCATCCGGTCTTCCGGCATTTCTCCCGCCCGATGCGCATCATCTCCATGGAGATGTCGACCCCCGCGACGACGGCTCGTCCCCCCTTCTGCCGCAGGATCTCGAGCGCCATGTCCGCCGTCCCGGTTGCGAAGTCCAGGTGCCTTCCCCCCGCGGGCGGGACCATCGAAGCCACCGCTGCGCTGCGCCACTTCCGGTCCGCACCGAGGGAAAGGATGCGGTTCAGGAGATCGTACGTCGGCGCGATCGAGGAGAACATCTCCCCGATGGCCCGGTTTCGCTCGGTAAGCCGGTACAAGCGTCCCCGCCCCCCCGGTGGTATAAGGAAATCAAGTATAGCAGCGTGCGGGTGAATATTTCCCCCGCGTCGCCCCGTCTAAACGGCATGCGTGAAGGAGGAATCGCCATGAAACGGTCCGCCCGGCTCGGCCTGCTCCTGTTCGCCGCATTCATCGTCGCCGCGGGCCCCGGCGCCGCGGCCCAGGACCAGGCGGAGGGAGGCGCGGGGATTCCCGCCTACGCCGTCGCCCGGGTCAAGGTGCTGACGGGATCGACGTGGGTCCTCCCGCCGGGAGGCGCGGATTGGGAAGAGTTTCCCTCCAACAGCCCCCTGCCTCCGGGCAGCCGCATCAGCATCCCGGAAGATTCCGAGGCGGAGTTGCAGTTCCACGGGGGACAGTTCGTCCTGCTGACCTCGGGGACCGACGTCGACGTCCGCGATCTCCAGGAGAACGCCTGTTCCTTCCGGCTGCGGGCCGGGGAGATCCGGTTCGATCTTCCCCCGGGCGATTTCGCGCCTGTTGCGGTCAGGGTTCCGGGGGGGAATCGCGTCCGGCTCGTCGATCCGGGAAGGTACTGGCTCACCGTGACGAATGTCGGCGAGACGCGCATGGTGGTTCGAAGCGGGAGGGCGACGCTCTCCCGGGAGGACGGAGAGTTCCGCATCGGGGCGGGGGAGCAGGCGGTGATCGGCGAGGACGTCGAGATCAGCCATTACGCGGGCGCGGAGGAGGAGGCGTCGGGTCCGTCTCCCGCGGAGACGGCCGAAGCGCTCCGGGCGGATGTCCCTCCGACGGTGTACGGCGAGCTGGCCGATTACGGGGATTGGGTATACGCCCCCTCGTACGGATACGTGTGGCAGCCCCGCGTGGCGCCGGGGTGGGCTCCGTACGTCTACGGCCGGTGGAACTGGATCGATCCCTACGGTTGGACCTGGGTGGCTTACGAACCCTGGGGGTGGTACCCGTACCGTTGCGGACGCTGGATCACCGCGCCCGGCCTCGGGTGGGCATGGTACCCGGACCGGGCCTTCGTATCGATCGGGTTCGTTTTCGGGTCGTATCATCATTACTATCATGACGTGGATTACCGGCCGGCGATGGTGCGGTTCATCCCCGAAGGGCGGGGAGTGCGGTGGGTACCGCTGCGGCCCGGCGAGCGGTACCGGCCGGTGGAGTTCCGGCGCGGTAATCCCGCTCTCGCCCGCTGGAACCGCCCCCTGGGGGCCGACAGGGTGTTCGTGCGCTCCGGCCCGAAGAGCCGCCGGTGGCGCGAATGGTCGCAGGTTCACAACGAGCGCCAGGCGCAGGTCCGGAGAACGATCGTCAGGGAGGCACGACAGGACAATCGCGGGGTGCGTCCCGAGATCACCCGGGGGAAGAGTGCCCCCTCCGTGCGGGAGGGGAGGACGAATGCGGAATACCGCACCCGCGGTGGGGAGGCGCAGCGGCAGAAACGGATCGGCGGGAGCGGCGCGCGCGCGCCGGAGCGTTCCCCGGGCGTCGGCACGGCCAAAGCCCCGAAACCCGGAGAAACCGCCGTGAAGGAGGGTCGGCCGAATCGGGGGATCGCGGCGCCCCGGGAAACGCCGCCCGGACGGACCACGGAGCGGAGGGATGTGCGTCAACCCGCCGCGCCCGTGTCGCCTTCCCGCGCTCCCAGGGGAAACGTGGCTCCACCCGTGAGGACGCAGCAGCGGGAAAACATCAACCCGCCCGCGGGGACGCAGCAAAGGGAAACCGTCTCTCCGAGCCTGCCGAGGGAAAATGTCGCTCCGGCCCCCCGCCGAAATGCGCCCGCCCGTCCTGCGGCGCGGGAGCCCGCGCGCGAGTATGTTCCCCCGCGTCCGGCGGCGCGGGAACCCGTGCGCGAATCCGCGCCTCCGCGCCCCGTCGAAAGGGAACCGTCCCATGTCGCGCCGCGGGAAGGAAGACCTGCCCCGGAGTCGCGGAACCGCGGACAGGGCGAGACGTCCGTCGACAGATTCCCATCGGGCCGGATGCCGGAGGGGGGGGGCGCCGGCAGGGAGTCCCGCGGGGAACGGGCGGACGGGGGCGGCAGGGGCCGCTGACCGCCACGCAGGCGGTCACGGTTCCTTGAGGTCTTCCGGAGCCGGGGGGGGCCTCAAGGGGGGGAAATATTCGAATTCGAACAGGGTGAGCCAGCGTCCCTGGTACTCGTCCGCCGAGGAAAGCGGGTAGATCGGGGGGCGCATGGAGGGAACGGTCTCGAGATGGAACTTCGACCCTTCCGTCTCGGGCAAAAGCACCGAGGTCCTGCCGGGTTCCTCTTTCCTGGCCGTCGGGCGGGTGGTTGCGCAGCTCCAGGAGAACACGGCCAGCGACAAAGCGACCGCGCAAGGTTTCCCCATCCGAAGGATCATGGTGTTTCCTTTCTTCGCCTCCGCCGGATTCCGTTTCCATTATATTCCTTAAGTTCCCTGCAAAGTCGGGTTACCCTCCGGAGGGCTTCGGCCCGGCTCCGGATCCTCCCGCGAAGAGTCGCCTCGCGGATCGCGAGAAGCGCTTCCTTTCTCCCCGGCCCTTCGGGGAATCCTCTTTCCTCCAGGTCGGTCCCCTTCACGAGAACAGGAACCTTCGAGCACAAGCGAAGAAGACGCCGCAGGTTTCCCGCGGGTTCTCCATCGGAGATCTTCATCGCCATGTACAGGGCGATGAAGGACCCCGGTTCCTCCTGGCGCGCAAGGATCGATTCCGTTTCCGCGTAGGGGAATCGCATTCCCCCCGAGTGCCGGAGAGCGCGCAGGTCGGACAGGGTCCGCAGGACCCGCCGCACGTTCGGGAACCGGAGGCGGCGGGCCGCGGCTTCCGCCTCTTCGGGCCCCAGGTCGGCCAGGAGGCTCGCCAGAAGGATCGTCGCGGGAATAATGGGCGCGGCGGCCGATCGGACCAGCAGGCGGCACCGCAGCGCCGCCAGGGCTTCTCTCCCCCGGGGACGCGAAAGCTCGGGCAGGAGCGCGCGAGCAATCCCGGAACGGCGAAGGTCCTCGATCGTCCCGGCGGGACTTGCCGCCAGGGACCGGAGAAGTTCCCCGACGATCCGTTCCGGCGGGATTGCGGGCAGGAGTTGCGGCCCGAGCCGGCGCACCGCCCGCCAAGTCGCCGCGTGGATCCTCCATCCCTCCCGTTCGTTCTTCATCCGCAGGGCGCGCAGGGCGCGCAGAGGGTCCTCCCGCAGCCGGTCCTCCGCCGACCCGACGCAACGGATCATCCGTTTCGACAGGTCGGCGATCCCCCCGAAAGGGTCGAAGAGATCGCCGTAAAGGCGGTCCCGTCGCCGGGAGAGCCGGTAGAGGAGGCTGTTGACCGTGAAGTCGCGGTGCGCGGCATCTTCCAGCGCGCAGCCCATGGCCGTGCGCCTGCGGTTCTTCGCCCCTCCCCTGGCGACGGACACATCGACGTACCGGTTGTTCCAGCCGGTCGCCACCCGGTACACGGGGAATCGGATTCCGGCGGAAACCACGTTCCGGACGCCGAGCGTCGCCCGGGGAAGGGAGCCAAGCATCTTCCCCAGCGCGCGGTGGGAGATCCCCGCAACCATCACGTCGATGTCCCCGGCCGGCGCACCCGCAGCGATGTCGCGGAGGAACCCCCCCGCGAGGAAAACGAGCCCCTCCGCGGACGCCGCGGCCCGTGAAAGGGCGAGGAGGAATGTGCGGAGGTGCCTGTCATCGCGAAGGACCGACGCCACGGCCCGCCCGGCGGCGGACGCGGCGTCTTCCGGCCGAAGGTTCCCCCTCGTCCTTGCGCAGTCCCACGTTGACCGGGATCTCCCCATGAAACGTATAATAGAGGGCATGGAAAGATCCGTAACCGGAAAAGTCATCGAGCTTGTCCTGGGCGACATCACCCGCGAGGAGGTCGACGCCGTCGTAAACGCGGCGAACTCGACGCTTCTCGGCGGCGGCGGGGTCGACGGGGCGATCCATCGCGCCGGAGGGCCGGAAATCCTCGAGGAGTGCCGCGCCATCCGGGCTGCGCAGGGGGAGTGCCCGCCGGGGGGTGCGGTCATCACCGGCGGCGGGAAGCTGCCGGCGCGATACGTGATCCACGCCGTGGGCCCGGTGTGGCGGGGGGGGGATCTCGGAGAGGCCGACATCCTCGCTTCCTGCTACAGGAACGCTCTCCGCATTGCGGCCGACCGCGGCCTCCGTTCGGTTGCGTTCGCGTCGATCGGCACCGGGGCCTACGGGTATCCCGTCGGGAAGGCGGCCTCCGTGGCGATCGCAACCGTTGCGTCGTTCCTCGCCGCGGATCCGGCGGCGCCGCTCCGGGTGCGGTTCGTCCTCTTCGATCCCGTCACTTACGCGACGTATGCGGGCGCCCTCGGAGCGCTGTAGCCGTCACCCGATTCCCGGCGGCCCGTTCTCCCCGGCGGGGAGGAACCCTTTCGCCTCGAGAGCCAGGACGATCCGCCGCGCCGACTCCGCGGGGGGGTCCCGGTCGCCGTCGACGACCACCTCGGGCGTCTCCGGAGGCTCGTAGGGGGATGTGAGTCCCGGCACGTTGGGAGCGGACCCTTCCGCGCCGCGCCGGTAGATCCCCTTGGGGTCGCGGGCCCGGCACACCGCGAGAGGGCAGCGGACGTACACCTCGAGAAACCGCGGGATCTCCGCCCGCGCGCGGTCCCTGTAGGCCTTGCGGTTCGCCGTCGCGGCGACGACCACGGGGACCCCGTGGGAGGAGAGCTCCCGGGCGAGGTACGCGAGCGTGGCGTAAAAAGCGTCGCGCTCCGTTTCGCCGTACGTCGCGCAAGGCGTGATCTCCCGGCGCACCGCGTCGGAATCGAGGACCGCCGCGCGGATCCCTTTCCCTTCCAGGATTTCCGCGAGGGCCCGGGCGATGCCGGATTTTCCCGAGGCGGGCAGTCCGGTCAGCCACACGGCGAAGGCGAACCCCCTCTCAGATCCCATCGAGATACCCGTTGACCCGGTCCGGTTCGAAGCGGGGGGCGGCGAGGACCGCGAGGAGAAAGGAGAACAGCTTCCGCCGGACCGATTCCTCGAGGGAGGGGTACCAGAGAGGGGAGGCCATGACGAGGCAACGGAAAGCGAAGAAGGGCGCCGCCACGGAGAGGATCTCCGGATCCCCGGTCTTATCGATGTACCGCTCCCAGAACCGGCGGAAGAGGGTTTCGAGAGGGCCTTCGAGCCGGCCGCGGGCCTGCAGCGAGGCGAAGAGGTAGTTCCCCGTGAGCGCGGTCACGTCGTCGGCGGGTTCCCCCCACTCCCCGCGGGAACGGTCCAGGACGGAGAAGTCGGTCCCTTCGCGGAACAGGATGTTGAAGGGGTGGAAGTCGCCGTGGACCTGCCGAAGCCGGTGGGTTCTCTCCCTGATGCGCCAGCGCCATGCGTTGCATCTCCGCTCGACGTCTTCGAGCAGGGAGGAAGTGATGAATCCGTGCCGGGCGGGATAGCTGTCGCACAGCCCCATGATGCATTCCCCGTGGCCGAGCAGTTCGCGGATCCTGCGGACGTAGAGGCCGGGATCGGGGCCCTTCAACGCGTGGATCTGCGCGAGGTAATCGCACAGCGCATCGGCTCTCTCCCGGTCGAGTTCCCGAAGGGTCCCCCCGTCCTGGAGGCGGGCGACGTCCCGGATGTAGCCGGTTCCCCCGACGTGCTCCACGAGAAGGAAGAACTCCTCCGCGTCGCCCGCGGAGTGCAGGCGTCCCTCGCGGTCGAAGGCCCCCACGTCGAGGGCCCGTGCGTGCCTGGGAAGGTTGTTGTAGGCGCGGTGGTCCCACAGCATCATCTGCGCCCGGTCCGCCATGTGCTCGTGGCCGAAGGGCCCGGGACTCGTGGTTTCCAGCACGGCGCGCCGCTCCTCGCCGCCGACCTCGAACTCCACCATCACGGGGTGTCCGTACCCGTACCCCTTCGCCGCTCCCGAGGCGGCTCCCTCCCCCAGGGGAACGATCCGCGCGACGCGAACCTCTTCACCGAACAGCCCGGACAGGTACCGCTCCAACCGTTCCGATCGAAGTTCAGGCACCGGCGCTCCCCTCCCGAAGGCCCGCCGGCGTGGATCACCCGGCGAAGAACTGCCGCATGCGGACGATGTCGCGGGAAGATTTTACACCCCGCCGCCGTCGTTGGAAACGGCGGCGGGGACCGCGGAATCGAACGGGGAACGGGTGCGCGGGAAGGGGTTCTTTCGTATAATGTTCCCATCCACGGAACGTCTCCCGCACAAGGGATGTTCTTCCACGAGGAAAGGGGATCGCAACGCGATGGCACAGGAACGCGTGATGCTCGAAATCACCGGCATGACGTGCGGGCACTGCGTCGCGGCGGTGAAGAAATCGCTCTGCGCCGTCCCGGGCGTCGGAGAGGTCGAGGTGACCCTGTCGCCGCCCCGGGCGCGCGTGTCGTACGATCCTTCGAAAGCGACTCCGGAAACGCTGACGAAGGCAACGGCAGAGGAGGGGTACCCATCCTCCGCCGTCGCCGGCCGCTAGACCGGGAGGCGGACGTGTACGAATGGTCGGCCGATCTGGAAGTGGGCGTGGAGACGATCGACGCACAGCACCGGGAACTGTTCAAGGCGATCAATTCGCTGCTGCCCGGGGAAGGGGAGGCGTCGCCGGCGGAGATTCCCGGCGTGATCGCCTTCCTGGAGGATTACGTGGTGAACCACTTCGGGATGGAAGAGATCTACATGCGGCGCCTCTCCTACCCGGGGTATCCCGCCCACAAGAACGAGCACGTGGCGTTCATCACCAATTTCTACGACCTGCGCGACGAGTTCGACGCCGACGGAAGCGGCCCCGCGATCGCGGACAAGCTGGCCCGCTTCCTCGGGGATTGGCTGGTCAACCACATCGGGAAAGTGGACAAGGCGCTCGGCGCCTACCTTCGGGAGAAGGGAAGGACATAGCGGCAAGCCCCGCAGGCCCGTCGAGGATCTCGCCCGTATTCCCCCCATCCCCTTTTTCCCGGCGCCTTCGCCGCGGCGGTTCCTCCGGCTCGGGAAATCGCATCCTGCTCCCCTTGTCCCGACGGGGTCTTTGATACCATGGAAGGGTGGGGAAAGAACGGAACGGAGGGACCGGTGCGGATCACAAGGCGCACCTTCCTTGTCGCCATTCCCCTGGCGGGGATCGGCGCATGGCTTTTCCGGGAACGGATGTTCGAGGACGCGGCCGCGGCGTCGGGCGCGCCCCGGCCCATCCGGGTGTACTCGGTCCGGGAGAAGGGGTTCATCATGTCGGATACCGTTGAGAAAACCGATGCGGAGTGGCGCAAGCTCCTTACCCCGGAGGAGTACGAAGTGACGCGGAGGGCGGGGACGGAGGCCGCGTTTTCCGGCGCGTACTGGAACACGAAGGAGAAGGGGACGTACCGTTGCGTCTGCTGCGGTCTCGACCTGTACCGTTCGGAGGCCAAGTACGATTCCGGCACGGGATGGCCCAGCTTCCGGAAGCCGGTCGCGGACGAGAACATCCGGGAACGCGCCGACGACAGCCTTTTCGCGCGGCGCACCGAGGTCCTGTGCGCCCGGTGCGGCGCGCACCTGGGCCACGTGTTCCCCGACGGGCCCAGGCCCTCGGGGCTCCGTTACTGCATGAACTCCGCGGCGCTCGTTCTTGCGAAGGACCCGTAGGCGGGCACGCCGCGTCAGCCGAGGAACAGATCCGGGAGGAGCCGCGCGCCAGGTTCGACGGCGTAACGGGACAGGTCCGTCACTCCTTCCGCGGCCAGCACCTCCTCGTCCAGAAAGAAGTTCCCCGTGCAGGAGCGGCTGTCCCGTGCAAGGATCGCGTGCGCCGCGTCCGCCACGATCTCCGGTTTGCGGCAGTTGCGCACCTCCACGCCGGGGAGCATCGCCAACGCCGCCGTCGCGATCACCGTCTTCGGCCACAGGGCGTTCACGGCGATCCCCGCCTCGCGGAACTCCTCCGCCATCCCGAGGACGCACAGGCTCATCCCGTACTTCGCCATCGTGTACGCGCAATGGTTCCGGAACCATTTGGGGTCCAGGGAAACCGGCGGGCTCAGGTTCAGGATGTGGGGGTTCTTCCCGGCAAGCAGGTAGGGGAGGAGCGTCCGCGAGGCGGCGAATGTCCCCCGCACGTTGACGCCGAACATCAGGTCGAACCGTTTCATGGATGTCTCCCGCGTCCCGGTGAGGCTGATCGCGCTCGCGTTGTTCACGAGGATGTCGATCCCGCCGAACGTCTCCGCCGCCTTCGCGGCGGCCGCGGCGATCTGATCCTCGTACCGGATGTCCACCCGAAGGGGGAGCGCCGAGCCGCCCGCCTCCTCGACCTCCCGCGCCGTGGTGAAGATGGTCCCGGGGAGCCGCGGGTCCGCCTCCGCGGTCTTCGCGGCGATCACGAGGTTCGCCCCGTCGGCAGCCGCCCGCAGGGCGATCGACTTCCCGATGCCGCGGCTTGCACCCGTGATGAAGAGCGTCCTTCCCTTCAGTGCGGCCATCGTCCCCTCCGCATTCCAATTCCGCTGTGATTTCTGTTACGGTTACGTTATGCCGGGTCCCGTTCCGGGGTCAACCGGAACCGCGATCGGCCGCCGGGGCGATTCCGGCGATGGAGAGGCAGCCTTTGCGGAAGGGAAAGATTCCGGTCACCGCCGCCATCCGCGTCCTTCGGGCCGGGGGAGTCTCCTACACCGGGCATCCCTATGCCTACGAGGAAAAGGGGGGTACGGCGGTATCGGCGAGAGAGCTCGCCGTCTCCGAGCACGCGGTTGTGAAGACGCTCGTCATGGAGGACGACCGCAGGCGTCCCCTGATCGTGCTCATGCATGGGGACCGACAGGTGTCCACCAAGGAACTCGCGCGCCGGATCGGCGCCAGGTCCGTGTCTCCTTGCGCCCCGGAGACGGCGGAGCGCCACTCGGGGTACCTTGTCGGCGGAACCTCGCCGTTCGGTACCCGCCACGCGATGCCCGTCTACATGGAGGAGACGATCCTCGATCTGCCGAAGATCTACATCAACGGGGGACGCAGGGGGTTCCTCGTGGGAATCAGCCCGGGGGAAGCCGTCCGGATCCTTTCGCCGGTGCTGGTGCGGGTCGCCACCTGACGAGAGGGCGCCGCTCGGTGCGACGGGTTCCCCCGGAAGCGTTCGCGGCCCGGAACGGATAAAGCGTCCGCACATGCGATCGGCCCTCGGCGGCCCTTCCGCCGTTACCCCCGGGAAAGGGATTTCAGATGGCCTGCTCCTCGCCGAGGATGATCCGGAACTGATCCTCCGGGGATTTGCCGAAGATCTGGCGCGCCAGTTTCAAGAGACCGATGAGATTGGCGCTGCCGCGCGGCTGGGAACGGCGTTCGGTGACGGTCCCGATCGGGATCTTCATCCTGGTCACGTAATCGACCCGGTAGACCCGGTAGACTTTTCCCATGGAACGCCTCCCCAGGGTTCGAACCGATGCACCGGCGATCCGCCGCTCCGGCCATCATACGTCACAATTGGATGGACGGGGCGATGGGAGAGTGCCGATAATGGAAAGGGAACGTCATTTCATGCCCTGCTGCATCCGGGCGCGGGAGGATGACATGCGGAGAATATCGGTGTCGTTGACGGCGATTGCGATCGCGTTGGCGCTGTGCGGGCAATCCCTTGCGGCGCCGGACGGCGCGGCGATCTACAACAAATGCCTCGGATGCCACAAGCCCAACGGCGCGGGCATGCCGGGTCTTTTCCCGCCCCTCGCCGGGGACGCCGCAAGGCTCGTAAAAGCGAACAGGGACTTTCCGGTCGACGTGATCCTGTTCGGCCTCAAGGGAGAGATCCGCGCCGGGGGGAAGACCTACAACGGGACGATGCCCGCGTACGGAGGTGGTCTCAAGGACGACGAGGTCGCCGCTGTGCTGAACTACATCCTCTCGAACTGGGGGAACGACAAGCTGCTCCCCGCCGGGCACAAACCGTTCACCGCCGCGGAGGTGAAGAAGGAGCGCGCGAGAAAGCTCAGCCCCGAACAGGTCCATGAGGTCCGGGAAAAGCTGAAGCTGAATTAGCGCCGTTCCGGCGGGATCACCGGGCACCCTCCCCTTTTCCGTTGCGGGAGCGCACCCGCAAACCGCCGAGGATGCCGATGACAAGGACGAACACCGCGCCCACGAGGAAGAAGTACGCCTTCGGCCGGATGCCGGGGTGCGCCACCTCCGCGCGGTCTACCCCGTTGAGGGTCAGGATGTAGGCCTCCAGGTCGGCGATCTCCTCCTGCGACAGCGAGTGCGTTTTCCCGAAGACCAGCATGCTCTTGGCGGGCAGCGGCCCCTTCGGGATCGACCCGTGCTGGAGGACCCGGTCGATGTTGGTGGCGAAGACTTCCGGATCCTGGTCGCGGTATTTCGCCCGGATCGGATTGAGCCCCGGGATCGTGCCTCCCTCGGCCCCGGGATTGGGAACGCCGCCCTTTCCGTCGGGGCCGTGACAGGAGACGCAGTAGAGCCGGAACAGCACGGCGCCGTGCTCCGAGCTTCCGACGACGGACGCCGCCGGCCCGGGAGGCCCCTGCTCCTCCGGTATCGGGCCGAAGCCGTGGACGGCGGACGGCGGTATGGAGGGGTTCGTCGACACGTGGGAGGGCGGCGTGGCGGGTTTCTCCGTGGCGGGAGGAGACGTCGGGGGTTTCGCCGGCGCGGACGGGGAGGTCCCCCCCAGGCTCATCAGGTAATCGACGATCTGGTTCAACTGATCGCGGGTAAGCGTCGGGTAGGGGGGCATGATCGTATTCGGGTTGTGGGATTTCGGGTTGCCGACCTGGTCCGCGAGCCATTCCCGGGAATGGCCCCGGCTGGATTCATCCGACAGGTCGGGGCCCACCGTGCCCCCCTTGCCGTTGATGCTGTGGCATCCGTCGCACCCCAGGGAGGTCATGAGCTTTGCTCCCTCGCGTGCGCTGGCCGACAGGTCCGCCGGCGAGCCGCTGGGCGGAGGCCCCGTGGTCCCCCCGACCCCGCCAGGGTGGCTGGTATACCCGATGACGGTGAGGCACACGACGAACCCGACCCAGATCACTCCCCCCGCCATGGCGACGGGGCGCTTGCGGGGGTTTCGATCCGGGTTCCTGTCGTAGAAGGGGAGGAGTAGCAGGACCAGGATCCCGACGAGGGGGATGCCCATCGTTCCGAGGGGCTCGAGGCGCCCAGGCAGGAATTTCAACGTTTCGTACAGGAAGAGGAAGTTCCATTCCGGCTTCGGGATGTAGGAAGTGTCCAGCGGGTCCGCCGGCCCCGCCACCGGCGGCGATGCGAAGGCGCACAGGGCGACGAGGAGAATCAGGAGGCCCGTCGCCACCACAGCGTCCTTGTATGCCTGGTCCGGCCAGAACTCCCCGGTGCGCAGCCGCTTCGATTCCGCCCACGGACCGACGCTGCCGAACCGGCGGAAGGCGACGAGATGAACGGCCAAAAACCCGAGGAGCATCGCCGGCAGGATCGCCACGTGCAGGACGAACATCCGGGACAGCGCCAGGGGGCCCATGCCGTCGCCTCCCCGCAGCAACCGCTTCACCACGGCGCCCACCACGGGAACGGTCCCCGCGATGCTCGTGCCCACCTCCGCCGCCCAGTATCCCGGTTCGTCCCAGGGCAGCGGGGCGCCGGTGAACACCATGGCCGCCGTCAGGAGCAGCAGGAGAACCCCCGCGATCCAGGTCAGCTCGCGGGGGGATTTGTACGCGCCGAAGAGGAACACGCGCGCGATGTGAAGCCCCACGAGCACGATCATCGTATTGGCCCCCCAGTAGTGCAGGTTGTGGATCATCCAGCCGAAGGGGACCTCCGTGCGCAGGTAATTCAGGCTGTCGTAGGCGTGGTTGACGCTGGGGATGTAGTAAAAAAGCTGCCAGACCCCCGTTACGATCTGCAGGAGGAAGACGAACAGGGTGGCGCTGCCGAGGGCGTATGCGTAGCTCGGCCCCCCGGGGATCTCCTCTTCCAGCCCCTCGCGGAGGATGGTCCGAAAGGGGAACCGCTCGTCGAGCCAGCGGACGATCCTGTCGCTCATGGGGGTCTCCTATACCGGGATCTTCCCGGAAATGCCGAGCTCGAACCGTTCCCATTCCACGTACAGGTCGCCGCTTTCGATCTTCATGGGCAGCGTGTCGAGGGGGCGGGGCGCAGGCCCCGCCAGCACCTTCCCGTCCAGAGAGAACAGGCTCCCGTGGCAGGGACACAGGAATCGGCCGATGTTCGGTTCCCAGTCGTACCGGCATCCGAGGTGCGTGCAGATCGGCGAGTACACGGTGATGTCCGTGGCGGAGCGCCGTACCACCCAGACGTTGCGGACCACGGTTTCCCGGAGATAGGCCTCGGAGGACCGGTCGGTGAACGACACGGACGTCGGCTGCCCCACGGGAAGGGCGTCGACCTTCGCCACCCGGGACCATCGTGTCGGTTTTTTCCGGAATGCGGGGCCGATCAGCGACCCGATCAGCGGGATGCCGAGCACGAGGCCGCCGAATGCGGCAAGGACGCCGATCGCGATCTTGAAGAATCCGCGTCGCGTCGGTTCGGGGGGGGATTCGGGATGGGCGCGTCCTTCGTCCATGTTCGTCGCGGCTCCTCTCGGGTCCGATGAGATGATCGTCGAGAGGCGGGGTAAACCTCCGGGTCGTGAAGGTCCCCGGCACCTCCCGTCCGATGTGCTGCGCTCTTCCGGTATTGTGCATTATTCCACAGGAAGCCGGGAAGCGGATAGCTTACGCATCCGCGCGACCTCAGCGAACGACGATACGGAAGACCCTGCGCATCCCTACGGCGGAGGCGGCGGAGCAGAGCGTCGTTCCGGGGACCACTCCCCGGAATCCCAGCCCGTACGGGGTGTCGACGGGCTCGGCGACCTTCGGATCGTCGCAGATGGGGATTTTCGCCGGGCATACGACCTGGCCGGATCCGCAGACGTCGAAGGTCTCTCCGGCACGCAGTTCGACAGGGTACGGTTCGTCCGCCGGCGGGACGCCGGTCGCCGCTCCGGAGGGAACGAACAGGAGCGTCCCGGCAAGCGCGGCAAGAGCGGTCCATGTCGCCAGGACCCCCACCGATTGCGAGACGCGCGCCATGGGAAACTCCTCGTTGCGGACTACCTTCAGGGTACTCTTCGGGGGATGCCCACGCAACGAGGTTGTCGCCGATGTGGTCGCCGACGCGCCGGTTCGGAAGTCCGCCCGCGCACGTTCGTTTTCGTGGCGAACCCCCAGGGGCCGGCCATCACGCCGGACGGAAAATTCCCGTACGTCGCCGACCGCAACGACAACAACAAGGGGTTCATGGAGCCGGCGGTCGGGATTGAACCGACGACCTGCTGATTACGAATCAGCTGCTCTACCACTGAGCTACGCCGGCGCGCGAAGAGCCTGAAAAACGCAGAAGGGTAATATATGTAGGCCCACGGGGAAGGTCAAGCGGGAATCGACCCGCCGGGCGCGGTGGCGGTTCAGGAGGGCTCGATGCGGTACTGCTCCACGTGGTACTTCTCCGATGCGGAGATGTTCACCTTCATGCCGTAGCGGTTCTCGAGGATCTCCAGGAACCTCCGCTCCTCCCCGAACAGTTCTTCCCCGAGGGCGGGGTGGACGTAGAGCGACACCTGCTTTCCGGCCAGCGTGGGCCCCTGGCGTTCGAGGGCACGGAAGATGTCGTAGCAGATCGTCTTCTTGGACTTGATGACCCCCTCTCCGGAACAGTAGGGGCACGCCTCGGAGATCGAGCGCCCGAGGCTTTCCCGCACCCGCTTTCGCGTCATCTCGACCAGGCCCAGCTCCGAGATCTTGCAGATGGTCGTCTTGCTCCGGTCTGCGCGGAGGGTATCCACGAGGGCGTTGTACACCTTGTCGCGGTTCTCCTCGTTCTTCATGTCGATGAAGTCGATGATGATGATGCCGCCGATGTTGCGCAGCCGGAGCTGGTAGACGATCTCCTTGACCGCCTCGAGGTTGATCTTGACCGTGGTGTCCTCGAGCGAAGACCGCCCGACGTATTTCCCGGTGTTCACGTCGACGACGGTGAGCGCCTCCGTCTGCTCGATCACGATGTAGCCCCCGCTCTTCAGCCACACCTTCTTGTCGAGGGCGCGGGTCACCTCGATCTCCACTCCGTAGTGGTCGAAAACCGGTTCGGGGCCGGCGTACAGCTCGATGAGGTCCTGGATGCGCGGGAAGAACTGGGAGGCGAACGCCCGGATCCTCTGGTGCTCCTCCGGAGAATCGACGACGATCCGGTCCGTCTCGGTGGAGAAAAGGTCCCGCACCGCGCGCAGGGAGAGCGAGAGCTCCCGGTGGATCAGCACGGGGGCCGCGGAATTCTCGCTTTTCTTCCGGATCGTCTCCCAGAGGCGGACGAGGTAGTCCATGTCGGCCTTGAGCTCGGCTTCCGACCTGCCCTCGGCCGCGGTGCGGACGATGGCCCCCATTCCCTCGGGGCGGATCGACTCCACGATCTTCGTCAGCCGGTCCCTCTCCGCCGCGTCTTCGATGCGGCGGGAGATCCCGATGTGCGGGGACCAGGTGAGGAGCACCAGGTGACGGCCGGGAAGCGTGATGTGGCTGGTGATCCGCGCCCCCTTCGTGCCCAGCGGTTCCTTGGCCACCTGGACGAGCAGGTGCTGGCTCTCCCGGATGAGGCCCTCGATCGGCGGGAGGAAGTGGTCCTGGGGGTAGCGGGCGGGGCGGATGCCGATGTCCTCGGGGAGGACCGGCTCCTCCGTGGGGTCGGTGTCGAAGTCGAGCTGCGGCGTGACGAAGTCCCCCGCGAACAGGAACCCCGCCTTGTCCATCCCGATGTCGACGAAGGCGGCCTGCATGCCCGGAAGGACGCGGATGACCTTGCCGTTGTAGATGTTGCCTACGGTGTTCCTGTCCTCGCCCCGCTCGATCAGCAGCTCGACGAGGACCCCGGATTCCAGGGTCGCCACCCGCGTTTCGTACGGCGCGGCGTTGATGACGATGACCTTGCTCGCCCTCTGCATCTTCGCGCTACCCGCGGCGGAGGCGGAGTTCCGCCGATACCTTTCTCGGAGTGACCTGTTCGGGGGGAAGGGGGAAGCCCAGCAGCGCCTCCGCGGCCTCGAGGGGCCGCACCCCCTTTCCCGTCCCCTGGATGATTGTAATGAAGATCTCCTCCCCGTTCACCCCGAAAGTGGAGACCAGGGGGACGAGGTCCACTTCCGTCCCCCGGTTTTCCCGCACGAGGGTCGCGGGGAACCGATCCGCCGCGCGGAACGCGGCGAGGCGTTCCCCGGCGGTTTGCGCCGTGAGCCCCTCGGGAAGCCGGAAAGGGGGGATCGGACGCAACAGGAAGGTGGAGGCGATGTCGTATTCGGAGAGCCGGTGGGAGCCCGGCGGGACCGTCCTGGCGTCCGTGACTCCGATCCCCGCGGGGAGGTGGGGGGGGAGTTTCGCCAGGACTTCCGCAGCGGTGACGGGGAGTTCGAACTCCGCTTCGAGGTGCTCGCACCCGCTCTCGGCGCCGACGGCGAGGGCAGGGGAGAGGGAAAGCCTCGGGGCCGGGTTGAATCCCCGGCTGTACGCCAGGGGGAGGCCCGCGCGGCGAAAGATGCGCCCCCACAGCGACTGGATCTCCAGCCCGCTCAGGTATTTCGCCGGCCCTTCCTTGGAGTAGGTGATCCGCACGACATGACGCTGCGCCGGGGATTCCACGGGAGGGCTTTCCGGCTCGTTCCGGTCCCCCCCCATCCGCCCGGGGTACGTGATGTTCGAAAGCCCCGGGGGGCATGCCCCGCACGAGGAGCAGCCCGCCGCGCGGCAGTCGGGCGTCGTCTCCCCGGTGCGCGCCTTTTCCCGTTCGACGAGGAGAAATTCCCGGTCGATTCCGGCATCCACGAGATCCCACGGGAGCGGCGCCGTGAGGTCGCGTTCCTTCAGGTATCCGGGCGGCTCCACGCCGGCCTCGCCGTACGCCTTCTCCCACGCCTCCGGCCGGAACGCCTCCGACCAGGCGTCGAACCGCGCGCCGTGCCGGTAGGCTCGAAGGATCACGTCGGAGAGCCTTCCGTCGCCGCGGGAAAAGACTCCCTCCAATTCCGAGACCTTGGGGGAGTGGCACTTCACTTCCACGTTCCGGTCCCGTCCCAGCGCCTCGCGAAGGATCCGGATCCGCTCCTGCACTTCTTCCTCCCCGATCTGGCGTTCCCACTGGAACGGGGTGTGCGGCTTGGGGACGAAGGCGGAGACGCTCACCGTGACGGAGTTGCGGCGCCCGTGCCGGCGGGCCACGCCTGCGACCCGTCTGGCCAGCAGCCCGATGGCCGCCACGTCCTGCACCGTTTCGCCGGGAAGTCCCAGCATGAAGTAGAGCTTCAGGGTCTGCCACCCGTTCCCGAAGATCCATTCCGCCGTCTTCAGGACGTCGTCGTCCCCGATCTCCTTGTTCACCGACCGGCGAAGCCGCTCCGTCCCGACCTCCGGAGCGAGCGTGAACCCCGATTTCCGGACCTTCCGGATCTGCCGCACGGTGTTCTCCCGCAGGGCGTCCAGGCGCAACGAAGGCAGGGAGAGGGAGACATGGCCCGGGACGAGAGCGTCCATCGCCTCGGTGACGAGCCGGTCGATGCAGCTGTAGTCGGCCGCGGAGAGGGACAGGAGGCCCACCTCGTCGTACCCCGTCTTGGGCGCTTCCTCCTGGAGGTACCGCAGGACCACCAGGGGATCGCGCTCCCTCACCGGGCGGTAGGCGTATCCCGCCTGGCAGAAGCGGCACCCCCGGGTGCACCCGCGCGAGATCTCCACGCCCAGGCGGTCGTGGACCACCCGCATCGACGGGAGGATCGGGGCGGGCAGGAGCGGGGAACCGGCGAGATCCGGGAGGACGCGGCGGGAAACCCGTCGGGAGATCCCGGGGACGTACACCCCGGGGATCTCCGCGAGGCGCGCAAGCAGCCCGCCGCGCGTTCCCCCGCCCTCCTTCCGCTCCTGGACGAGGGAGACGATCTCCAGCACCGCCTCCTCGCCGTCACCCACGAGCAGGGCGTCGAAGAAGGGCGCGACCGGGGCCGGGTTCAGCGTGCAGACGCCGCCGCCAAGGACCAGGGGGTGCTCCTCCCCCCGTTCCCTCGACAGGAGAGGGATCCCGGCGAGGTCCAGCATCGCGAGGACGTTGGTGTAGGTGAGTTCGTAGCAAAGGGAGAATCCCAGCAGGTCGAACGCTGCGGCGGACCTCCCCGTCTCGAGGGAGGGGAGAGGCTCCCCCGAGGCGCGCAGGTGCGCCTCGTAATCGTTCCACGGGGCGAAGACCCGTTCGCACAGGGTCCCCGGCCGCGCGTTGAGGATCTCGTGGAGGAGGAGGATCCCCAAGTGGGACATCCCGATCTCGTACGTATCGGGAAAGGCAAGGAGGATGCGCACCCTGGCGTCCTCCCACCGGATGGCCTGGCGACGGACCTCGCTGCCGCTGTATCGCGACGGCTTGCGGACGGACGGGGGAATCTCGCGCATGATGTTAGAAAATCCCATTATATTTTTGAAAACGCAACGGATTCACGCTACATTATCCCGAAGACGGCCCTTGTGGGGGGAAAAGCGTACGTGCGTCTTTTCGGCACCATGGGAGGAGAGGCGTCCTTCCGGGCGGAGGATTTCTTCGGCAGGGAGGAGGAACTCTCCTCCCTGATTCGGGCTTCGATCGAGGGAGGGCGCGGCATCGGGTCGTCCTTCATGATCTACGGGCCTCCCAACATCGGGAAGACGTCGTTGCTCCTTTCGCTGGCCCACGGGTTGCGCTCCTCCCCGGAAAAGACGGTCTTGCCGCGTCCGTTCCCGTTCTACTTCTCGTTCAGCCAGATCCTGTCCCACCCGCTCGCCCTTTCCCAGCACTTTCTGCAGGAGTTCCTCTGGCAGCTGCTCCGGTTCCTCGGCGACGGGCAGCCGACGGTCTTCGACCCGGAGGCCATGTGCGACCGCCTCGCCACGTACGGCTTCACGGGGTGCAGGGAGATTCTGGCGGCGCACGCGCGGTTCACTTCCGCGGGCGACGGGCTCTCCGCCCTGGTGAACGCCCTCTCGTTCCCCTTCGCCGCCGCGGGAGACCTCTTCTACCCGGTTTTCCTCTTCGACGATTTCCAGTATACGGGGAAACTGCAGGGCATTCCCGACGGGGCGATGCTTTCCATCCTCCGGCCCTACATCAAGGCGGGCCATTTCCCGATGATCCTCTCCGGATCCTCGCCGGGCCGTGTCACCGCTTCCCTCAAGCGCGAGGGACTGTACGGCACTTTCCAGATGCTGGAAATCGGGGGGCTCACGACGGACTCCTCCATCCGCCTGTGGCGCCACCTGTGCGAGCGGCGCCGGCTGGATATCTCCGAATCCCTCCTGGGGCGCGCTTCGGAGCGGCTCGGGGGAATCCCCGTCTACCAGCGGATGCTCGTCGAGGAGATCTTTTTCCGCAACGCGAAGGTGACGGATGCGATCTCGCTGGAAAACCTCTACGCCCTTTCCGTCACGGACGGAAAGCTGAACCGTTACTGGAGGGAGTTCTTCGAGAACACCTTCCCGGACCGGGGGCGGCGCGGGCGGGCGATCCGGTTCCTCAAGCGCATCCTTTGCGACGCCTTCCCGCTGGACACGGTGGAGGGGGCGCTGTCGCTGATGGGGGCCTCCCACGAGGAAGGGGAGGCGATCCTCTCCTCCCTGGAGTTCAAGGGGCTGATGAAGACGGACCTCGAGCAGCTCTCCTTCGTTGCCGACCCCGTTCTGTCCGACTTCCTGTTCTGGGCCTTCGAGCGGGGCGTTCTGGGAAAGGGAGCGTCGCAGGTGGCCGCCGCGATCGTCCAGTCGCGGCTGTCCCGCGCGACACCCGAGCCGGGGCAGGGCGCGGACCACGCGCGGCGCGTCGCGATCGTGAAGGAGTTGAT
The DNA here is from genome assembly GCA_021815305.1 of Deltaproteobacteria bacterium. GTDB lineage: Bacteria > Desulfobacterota > Deferrimicrobia > Deferrimicrobiales > Deferrimicrobiaceae > JAKAHC01. The sequence goes on from JAKAHC010000008.1 coordinate 45,253, forward strand.
GCGGAAGTGGGACCTGAGGGACGTGCCGCTGCTGCTGTTGGAGTTCGGGAAGTTCCGGGGAAAGTTCGGCGGGAAGGGGCTTCTCGAGGTGGTCATCGGGATGGAGTCCGAGGCGGAGCGGGTCCGCCTCCCGAAGATCTCCTCGGTTTCGACGGGGTACCGGGCGCACCGAGGCGGTCCCCGCTTCGACTTCGACCTGGTGGCGTACGGTTTCCTCGAGGGGGACTTCTCGGAGGAGAACCTGGTCGTCTGGGCCGTCGATGTGGCGCCGGAGAAGAGCCTCGGCGCGCGCGCCGTGGAGCACTTCGAAAACCGGTGCCGTCTCCTCGCGCTGGAGAAGGGGCTGCCCCCGGAGCAGTTCCGGAAATGGATGGTCATCGGAGAGACGGCGGACCCGGCGGCGGTCGACCTTGCCGTGCAGTACGGCATCCACCTGTCCCATCCCACGCAGCTGCGGCTGTTCCTCAACCTCTTCGGGCTGGAGGAACTGGAAAGGGAGCCGGAGAACCCTGCCCGGCCCTCTCCGGGCGGGGAGTCCCCCGTGGAGTACGAGCTCGTCCTCCCCATGAAGGCGGATTCCGAGGTGGTGGCGGCCCGCGTCGCGGAGGAGGTCGCGGCGTTCGCCTCCGTGGACGCCGACACGACGGACCGGATCAAGATGGCGATCATCGAGGCGTGCATCAACGCCTTCGAGCACAGCGCCTCCGAATCCGGGAAGGTGCGCCTCCGGTACCTGCTCTCCCCCGGAAGGATCGACCTGTTCGTCCAGGACAACGGGAAGGGGTTCCGCGCGGGGAAGACTCCGGAGGGGACCCGGAAGAACAGGGGGTGGGGGCTGAAACTCATCCGCGAGCTGGTGGACGACGTGGAGATCGTCACGGGGCAGGAGGGCACGATCGTCCACATGGTGAAGCATCTCGGGGCCGTATCCGGGGAGGCCGGGAGAAAAGAGGGAGAAGCCCCCACTCCCCCGGGTGAGGCATGATGTCTCCGCATGCCACGATCCGGACGCGGCAGGAAGGCGACACGCAGGTGGTGTACGTCGGCGGCTACCTGAACAGCCTGCTGGGGGAAGAGGTGGAGAGGGCGGTCCGCTCGGGGTTCGACTCCGGGTGCCGCAAGGTCCTCATGAATTTCGGCCAGACCCGCCTGGTCAACAGCATCGGCATCTCCTTCATCATCGGGATCGTGGAGAAGGTGATGGAAGGGGAGGGGAAACTCGCCTTCTGCGAGGTGAGCCGGATCAACCGGGACCTGTTCCAGGTCACCGGCCTTTCGAAGTACGTCCGCTCCTTCGAAACGGAGAAGGAGGGGCTGGAATTCCTCTCGGGCGCCGCCTGACGGGAACGGGCCCGGTCGGGCCGTTTCTCAGGGAAGGCTCGAGAGGATCCGCCGCAGCCCCGCGACGCAACGCGGAAAATGGTCCTTGCGGTGCGGTTCCAGCGTGAGGATCGGGTGGGCCCCGGCGTCGCGAACCGAGAGCAGCACTCCGCGGAAGTTGATGGACCCCTCGCCCACGGGAAGGTGGTCATCCCGAACCCCCCGGTTGTCGTGGATGTGCATCAATCCGGTTCCCTCTCCGTACGCCTGCGCCCAGTGGTGCACCGGAAGCTTCGAGAAGAGGGTCGCGTGCCCCGGGTCGAAGCAGAGGCGGAGCCGCGGGGATCCCACCGCTTCCCGGAGACGGATCAGGTGGTCCGGGACCTCGTCGAACACGTTCTCGACGAAAAGCCGGGTATCCGCCTTCTCCGCGGTTTCGGCGAGCTCTCCGAACGAGCGCCGCGCGGATGAAAACCATTCCTCCGGGCGAAAATCGAAAAGCCACTCGGAATACCCCCCGTGGACGACGATGCCGGCGGGACGGAACACGGGGGCCAGGGCGATGGCCTGGGACAGGCGGCGCACGGCAAACCTTCGGGCCTCCTCGTCCTGCGCCCCCGGCCAGACGTCCCGGAAAGGGGCGTGGAACGACAAGGACCGGACTCCCGCATCCCGTAAGGTTTCCGCGATGCGCTCCGCCTCGTCCATGCGCAGTTCCTCGAGGGTCGCTGCGGACAGGTAGATCTCCGGCCCCACACCCTCCCCGGCCAGCATGCGGACCGTGTCCGCCTCGCGGAGAAGGGGGTACGGGACGGTGGAATGGACGACCCAGGACATGGCGCGGACCTCCAGGCGGTTCTTCCGGAATCGAAGGGGGGTAACGTACCGCATCCGGAGCGGCGGAGCAAGCGCCGGGCTGCCGGAAGCATCCGGTGCGATCGGTTTTTCCCCTTGACAGGATCATGGTATACTGTATACATAAAACGGCGTTCATTTTTCGAGACAAGAGGTAACCCCTTGCAAAAGTTCAGAATCCGTATCGACAATCACCTGACCTTGCGGGAGCGGATCGTGGAGACGATCCGCAACGCGATCGTCAACGGCCAGCTCCTCCCCGGCACCCGGATCGCCGAACCGGAGCTTGCGGACAAGTTCGGGATCAGCCGCACCCCGATCCGGGAAGCGTTCCGCCAGCTGGAGTCGGAGGGGTTCATTTCCGTCGTTCCCAGGAAGGGCGCCATCGTGGCTTCCCTGTCCTCGAAGGACGTCTCGAATTTCTACGAGCTGAAAATGGTTCTCGAGGGACACGCGGCCCGGTGCGCCGCGATGAACCTCACGGAGAACGACCTGGCCAGGATGGAAACGGTCAACCGCCAGATCGAGGCCGCGGCGGGGAAGAAGGACCTGCGCCGCGTGCTCGACCTGCACAACGAGTTCCACGACATCTTCCTCCGCGCGTGCGGGAACGAGAAGCTCCAATCCATCGTCCAGAACCTGGTCATGCAGTTCCAGCGCTTCCGGCTGATCCTCGCCGTCCCCGGGAAAATCGAAGGTTCGATCCGGCAGCACCGGGAGATCATCGACGCCTTTCGAGAGCACGACGCGGACCTGGCCGAAGAGCTCGTCAAGAAGAACGCCCTCTACGGGAAGAACATCCTCCTGCGGGAGCTGGGGAAAGGGTAACCTTTCGCACGGCCCATGCCCGAGGCCCAAGGATTGCGGAACCTACCCTCGATAACGTTCCTGCTCGGGCAGGACGCGGTGCGGGCGCTCCTGCGCTCCCATCCCCGCCCGGTGGTGGTGAACGCCCTCCGGACCCTCGTGGAACAGCACCGCGCGGGCGGAGAACCGCAGGTTTCCCGGGAGGCGTGGGTTTCACGGATCCTTTCCCGGCTCCCCGCGGAGATCGCGGGGCGGGAAGCCCTCCCGGTGCGCAGGGTGATCAACGCGGCAGGGGTGGTGGTCCACACCAACCTCGGGAGAGCCCCCCTCCCCGAGGAGGCGCTGGCCGCCATTGCCGATACCGCCAGAGGATACTCGAACCTCGAGTACGATCTCGGGACCGGGGAGCGCTCCTCCCGCCTCGTCCACGTCGAGGGAATGCTGCGCGCGCTGACGGGGGCCGAGTGCGTCCACGCGGTGAACAACAACGCCGCCGCCGTGCTGCTCTGCCTCGCGGGACTGGCCCGCGGCCGGGAAGTGATCGTGAGCCGGGGGGAGCTGGTCGAGATCGGGGGATCGTTCCGCATCCCGGAGATCATGGTGGAGAGCGGAGCGCGCCTGGTGGAGGTGGGCACCACCAACCGCACGCGGCTCGCCGATTACGAACGGGCCATCACGGGCCAGACGGCGCTCCTTCTGAAGGTACACCGGTCCAACTTCGCCCTGCGCGGTTTCACGGAGGAGGTTCCGGCGGGGGAACTCGCGCGGCTCGGGGGCCGCGCGGGGATCCCGGTCATGGAGGACCAGGGGTCGGGCGCGCTGTTCGACTTCGGTGCCCACGGCATCCGGGACGCGCTCTCCCTCCGGCGGGCCCTCGCCGCCGGCCCCGGGATCGTCACCGCGAGCGGGGACAAACTTCTGGGCGGTCCGCAGGCGGGGATCATCCTGGGGAAAGAGGAACTGGTCGCTCCGCTCAAAAAGCACCCTCTTTCCCGCGCATTGCGGCTGGACAAGCTGCGCCTGGCGGCCTTGGCCTCGGTCCTGCGGCTGTACGCGGACGAGCGGCGGGCGCAGGCGCGGGTGCCGGTGCTGAGGATGCTTCTCGAGCCGGAAGAACGGGTCCGGGCGCGGGCGCTTCGGCTGATCCGGAGGGTGCGCAGGGAGGGGAGGCCCGGGTTCGCGCTCTCCCTGGAGCGGGGCGCGACCTCACCGGGCGGAGGCGCCTTGCCGGACGTCTTCGTGCCGACCGTTTGCGTCGCGGTTTCCCACCCGCGCATACCGGAGGAGAGGCTCCTCGAGCGGCTGCGGGCCGGGGATCCTCCCGTGGTGGCCCGGGCGGGAGGGGGGAGGGTCCTGCTCGACCTCCGCACGGTGCGGGACGACGAGGTTGCGGATCTGGCCTCCGCGCTCCTCGCGGCGGCGATCGGCGATTGACCGTTTCCCGCTCCATGGGTAGAGTAAGAGCAACCATGTCCCGCCGGCGCCCCCGATGTTGAATTCAAGCGTCCTCGTCCTCAACCGGGGGTTCTTCCCGGTCCACGTCACCAGCGTGCGCCGCGCCTTCTGCCTTCTGTACGCGGGGCTGGCGAGGGCGATCAACGGACAGTACGAGCTGTTCGACTACCCGTCGTGGAGCGCCCTCACGGTGGCGGCGGGGGAGGACTCGGTCGGGCTCGTGGGCCGCGCCGTTAGGGTTCCGCGGGTGGTCGTCCTTGTCGCGTACGACCGGGTCCCCCGGCGGAACGTCCGGTTCAGCCGCAGGAACATCTTCGTGCGCGACCGCAACATCTGCCAGTATTGCGGGAATCCGTTCGAAAGCAGCGAGCTCAACCTCGACCATGTCGTGCCCCGGTCCCAGGGGGGGAAGACCATCTGGGAAAACATCGTCTGCAGCTGCGTCCCCTGCAACAAGAAAAAGGGGGGCAACCGCCCCGACCAGGCGGGGATGCGGCTGATCTCCACTCCTCTCCCCCCCAGGTGGTCGCCGGAGTATGCCTTTTCCCTGCGTCCCCCGATCCGCAGGGAATGGGTCCCGTTCCTGAATGTGGTCGACTTCACGTATTGGAACCTCGAGCTCCAGGATTGATTCCCGCCGGCCCCCCTCCGCCGGGGACGAGGACCCCCTTCCTCCTGTTCGTAGCCGGGCACCCGGTGGCGCATTCCCTGAGCCCCGCCATGCACAACGGCGTCATCGACCGGCTGGGGCTTCCGCTGTACTACATCCCCGTGGACATCCCCCCCGGGCGTTTCGGGGCGTACCTGCGGGTCGTCCGGTCGGCGAATTTCCTCGGGGGGAACGTCACGGTGCCCTTCAAGGAAGAGGCGGCGAGGCTTTCGGACACCCGCTCGGAGGCGGTTTCGGTGTGCGGGGCCGCCAACACCCTGGTCGCCCGGCATGGGAAGCTCCATGCGGAGAACACGGATGGAGACGGGTTCCTCGACGCACTGGAAGGGTGCGGGTGGGGCCGCAGACATCGGAACGTGGTCCTGCTGGGAGCGGGAGGAGCCGCCCGGGGAATCGCCTTCGCACTCGGAAGGGCAGGAACCCGGAGGATCGTCCTCCTGAACCGGCATGCCCGCCGCGCGGAGGAGGTCGCGCGGATCCTCTCCCCGAGGTTTCCTTCCCTCTCCTTCGCGACCGGAAACCTTCGGCAGGGAACCCTCCGGGAGGCGTTCCGGGGGGCGGACCTCATCGTGCAGTGCACCTCTCTGGGGCTCCAGGGGGAGTGGAAAAATTTTCCTCTGAAAGATGTAGAGAAATCTTCCCGGTTTGCCGATATAGTCTACCGGGCGGGGGGAACCCCCCTGGTGCGGCGCCTTCGTGCGAGGGGGGTCCCCGCGGTCGACGGACTCCCGATGCTGGCGCACCAGGCGGCAAGGAGCTTCGCGCTCTGGACCGGGGAAAAAATCCCGGGGGAAGTGTTCCTGGCGTTTGCGAGAAAGGCATTGAAACCATGATGCATTCGGGCATATTCCGGGAAGGTGCGAGGTAGGGGGAACGTGTCGCTGCTCGCCACGAAGATCGGGGAGATGCTTCTCAAGGGGAACCTCATCACGGCGGACCAGCTGCGCAACGCGCTGGAAACCCAGGAGAAGACGAGGGAGCGTATCGGTTCCGTCCTCGTGAAAGCCGGCTACATCAAGGAGGATGAGCTTCTGGCGTTCCTCGGGCGCCAGTTCAACCTCCCCGTCGTGGACCTTGGGAAGTACGAGATCAACGCGGAAGTCGTGCGCCTCCTTCCCGAGGAGATGGTCCAGAAGCACCTGGCCCTCCCGATCAACCGCGTGGGGGCGAAGATGATCGTCGCCGTGGCGGACCCCTCGAACATGGCGATCATCGACGGCATCGGGTTCAAGACCGGCTACTCCGTCGAGCTCGTCCTCGCCTCGGAGCGCGACATCACGGCGGCGATCAACAAGTTCTTCGACCGCTCGATGGAGTTCAAGGACATCATTTCGGAGCTGGACGAGGACCTGGAGGTCATCCGCGAGGAGGAGGTCGACACAGCGGACCTGGAGCGGGGCGTGGACGACGCTCCGGTGGTGAAGCTGGCGAACTACCTCCTCACCGAGGCGATCAAGCGGAGGGCTTCGGACATCCACATCGAACCGTACGAAAAGGAGTTCCGCGTCCGGTACCGTGTGGACGGCGTCCTCTACGAGGTCATGCGCCCGCCGCTCCGGTTGCGCAACGCGCTCTCCTCGCGGCTCAAGATCATGGCCTCCCTGGACATCGCGGAGCGCCGGTTGCCGCAGGACGGCCGGATCAAGATGAAGGTCGGGAAAGGCCGGGAGATGGACTTCCGGGTCTCCGTCCTCCCGACGATCTACGGGGAGAAGATCGTCCTGCGCCTCCTCGACAAGTCGAGCCTGCAGCTCGACATGACGAAGCTCGGGTTCGAGGTTCCCCAGCTGGCGGATTTCGCGGATGCGATCCACCGCCCGTTCGGGATGGTCCTGGTCACCGGCCCGACGGGTTCCGGGAAGACCACCACCCTGTACTCCGCCCTCTCCGACCTGAACAAGACCACGGACAACATCTCCACCGCGGAAGACCCGGTGGAGTACAACTTCGCGGGGATCAACCAGGTCCAGATCAAGGAAGACATCGGGCTTACTTTCGCGGCGGCCCTCCGCTCGTTCCTGCGCCAGGACCCCGACATCATCATGGTGGGGGAGATCCGGGACTACGAAACCGCCGAGATCTCGGTGAAGGCCGCCCTCACGGGACACCTCGTCCTGTCCACGCTGCACACCAACGACGCCCCGAGCACCATCACGCGCCTCCTCAACATGGGGATCGAGCCGTTCCTCGTGTCCTCCTCCCTGAACATCATCCTCGCGCAGCGCCTCGCGCGAAGGGTCTGCGCCCACTGCCGGGAGGAGATCAAGATCCCGCCGAAGGCGCTCGCGGACGCGGGGATGAAGCCCGACCGGGTCAGGCTCGCCCGGCCCGCGAAGGGCAAGGGGTGCGAGGAATGCAACGGGACCGGATTCCGCGGCCGCGTGGCGCTCTACGAGGTGATGCCGATCAAGGAGGAGCTCAAGGACCTGGTCCTGCGCGGCGGCTCGGCCATCGACGTCAAGCGGGAGGCCATCCGGCTGGGGATGAAGACCCTCCGGCAGTCGGGCCTCTCGAAGCTGGAAGAAGGGGTCACCACCCTGGAAGAGGTCCTGAGGGTGACCGCATCCGACTGATCCTGCAGGGAAGGAGCGAACAGCGCATGGTGACGATGCAGGAACTTCTCAGCCTGATGTACGAGAAGGGCGCGTCCGACCTCCACATCACCACGGGGATCGCTCCGACGATCCGGGTGGACGGGAGGCTGATCCCGCTGCCCCACGAGCCGCTGATGCCGCAGGACACGAAGCGGCTGAGCTACAGCATCCTCACGGAAGCGCAGAAACAGCGGTTCGAGGAGGAGTGGGAGCTCGACCTGTCTTTCGGGATCAAGGGTCTCTCCCGCTTCCGTGCGAACGTCTACATGCAGCGCGGGGCCGTTGCGGGGGCCTTCCGGACCATTCCCTTCCGGGTGCGGCCCTTCGAGGAGCTGGGGCTTCCGCCGGTGCTCAAGGAACTCTGCAAGAAACCGAGAGGGCTGGTGCTGGTCACCGGGCCGACCGGCTCCGGGAAGTCGACGACCCTGGCGGCGATGCTCGACAAGATCAACAACGAGCGCCAGGAGCACATCATCACCATCGAGGACCCGATCGAGTATCTCCACCCGCACAAGAAATGCCTAGTGAACCAGCGCGAGGTCAACGCGGACACGCAGACCTTCAAGAAGGCGCTGAAGTACATCCTCCGCCAGGACCCCGACGTCGTCCTCATCGGCGAGATGAGGGACCTGGAGACGATCGAGGCGGCGCTGACGGTCGCGGAGACCGGCCACATGGTGTTCGCGACGCTGCACACCAACTCATGCGTCCAGACGATCAACCGGATTCTCGACGTGTTCCCCCCGTACCAGCAGCCGCAGGTGCGCGCCCAGCTGTCGTTCGTCCTGGAGGGCGTCATCTCCCAGATCCTGATACCGCGGGCCAACGGGACGGGGCGGACCCTGGGCCTCGAAGTGATGATCCCCAACCCGGCGATCCGGAACCTCATCCGCGAGGAGAAGGTCCACCAGATCTACTCGCAGATGCAGGTGGGGCAGTCGAAGTTCGGGATGCAGACGATGAACCAGTCGCTGATCTCGCTGTACCTGCGGCGGGAGATCACGCTGGATGACGCGGTGGGACGGAGCAACGATCCCGACGAGTTCCGGAACCTGCTGTCGTCGGCGCAGCACGCGCCGCGGGGAACCGGGCAGAAGGCATAGACACTTTCCTTACGAAGGGCGACGGAGGAGGAAATGGTCAAATTCGCGTGGGAAGGCAAAAACCGGGGCGGGGGAACGGTCTCCGGGGAAATGGAAGCCCCGAACGAGGCCTTCGTGCTGGCGCAGTTGCGCCGGGAACAGATCTCGCCCATGAAGATCAAGAAGAAAGGCGTGGAGCTCAACCTCCGGCTGCCCTGGAAGGGGGAGAAGAGGACCACGCAGAAGGAGCTGGCCATCTTCACGCGCCAGTTCGCGACGATGATCGACGCGGGCCTCCCCCTGGTGCAGTGCCTGGACATCCTGGGGAGCCAGCAGGAGAACCCCTCCTTCAAGAAGGTGATCGTGAAGGTCAAGGAGGACGTGGAGAGCGGCTCCACCTTCGCCGACGCCCTGTCCAGGCACCCGCGCGTGTTCGACGCCCTGTTCGTCAACCTCGTCGCGGCGGGGGAGGTGGGCGGCATCCTCGACACGATCCTCTCGCGCCTCGCCGAACACATCGAGAAGGCGATGAAACTCGCCAAGAAGATCAAGGGGGCGATGGTGTACCCGTCGACCATCGTCGCCGTCGCCGTGGTCGTCACGGTCGTTCTCCTCGTGTACGTCATCCCGATCTTCGCGAAGATGTTCTCCGATTTCGGCCAGGCGCTTCCCGCGCCCACCGTTTTCGTCCTGAGGATAAGCGACTTAACCCGGAAATATTTCCTCGCGGTGATCGTCTTCTGCTTCCTCCTGGCCGCGGCGTTCCGGTGGTACGTCCGGCAGGAAACGGGGCGCAGGAACGTCGACCGGCTCCTCCTGCGCCTGCCCGTTCTGGGTTCCCTTCTCCAGCGCATCGCGGTCGCGCGGTTCTCGCGGACGCTGGGCACGATGGTGAGCAGCGGGGTCCCCATCCTCGAGAGCATGGACATCGTCGCGAAGACGGCGGGGAACAAGATCATCGAGGACGCGATCGTGAAGGCCCGCGGCAGCATCAGCGAGGGGAAGACGATCGCAGAGCCGCTGGCGGAGAGCAACGTGTTCCCGCCGATGGTGACCCAGATGGTGGCGGTCGGGGAGGCCACGGGCGCCCTCGACGCGATGCTGAACAAGATCGCCGATTTCTACGACGAAGAGGTGGACAGCGCCGTCGAAGCGTTGACGTCCCTTCTCGAGCCGATGCTGATGGTCTTCCTCGGGGTGGTCATCGGGGGACTCGTCATCGCGATGTACCTGCCGGTCTTCAAGCTGGCCGGGGCCGTCGGGGGGTAGCCGTTGCCCCAGCCCCCCGGAGAGGGGCGCGAGGGGCGGGGACCGGGAGATCGCAATCTCCTCCTGCTCCGGTCGGGGATCAGCTTCGCCCTGCTCGCGTCCGTCGTGTCCGTGCAGTTCCGGTCTCCGGAACTGCTCCTTACGGGCGGTTTCAAGCTCCTCTACTTCGCCGTGCTCCTTTCCTACGGATGGCTCCTGGTGCGGTACGCCGCCTGGGCGGGAACGTCGCTCCCGTCCTACGCCATCTACGTACAGGCCGTCGTGGACGTGGTGTTCATCTCCATGCTCGTATTCGCCACGGGGGGGTACGACAGCGTGTTCTCCTTCATGTACGTGGTGATCATCCTGCTGGGGAGTCTCGAGGGTTTCATGCGGGGCGCCGTCACGTGGGCGATTCTCTCCTCCGCGGGCTACGTCCTCCTCGTGCATCTGCAGCGGACAGGCGTCCTCGTCCCCCCGGGAGTCGATCCGATGCCCATCGGGTTGTCGCAGTTCGTCCGTTCCGCGGTGACCAACTCCACCGGGTTCCTCCTGACCGGCCTCCTCTCGGGCTTCCTGGGGGAGGACATCCGGAAAGGCGTGCAGAGGGTGCAGGACCGGGACGACGTCATCCGGACGCTCGAGATGTTCCACAAGAACGTGGTCGACAACATCCCCTCGGGAATCCTCACGACCGACACGGAGGGGAAGGTGAACCTGGTCAACGATACGGCGTGCGCCATCCTCGGCGTGGCGCGGGAGGAGACCACGGGGAAACCCCTCGGAGAGATCGTCGCGGGAATCGACGGGGCGGAGGATCGGGAGGATTCCCGGGTTCCCCGCCCCGAGATCCGCTTTCTGCGATCCGACGGCGCCGAAATCCACCTCGGATTCTCCGCCTCCCCCATGAAGGACGCCGGGGGGCGGGCGATCGGCCGCGTGGTCATCTTCCAGGACCTGACCCCCATCAAACAGATGGAGGAGCGCGTCCGGATGGCCGACCGCCTCGCGGGCGTGGGCGAACTCGCATCGGGGCTCGCCCACGAGATCCGGAACCCTCTCGCGTCGATCGCGGGGTCTTCCCAGTTGCTGCGCGAGTCGCCGTCCGTTTCCGGCGAGTCGGCGACCCTTCTCGAGATCATCGAGCGGGAGAGCAAGCGCTTGAACGGCCTGATCTCCGATTTCCTCGCCTACGCGGGCCCCGCCTTCCGGCCCGGGGGCCGCGTCGACGTGTCGTCGATCCTCAGGGAGGTCGTGGAGGCGGTGCGCGCCGGAGAGGCGCGCGAGAAGGGGGTCGCGATCGAACTGCCGGCGACGAAGGAGCAGATCGTCGAGGGGGACGGCGAGCAACTCAAGCAGGTCATGTGGAACCTGGTCCGGAACGGCGTGCAGGCCACGTCCGCGGGAGGCCGGGTCCTCGTGGACGTCTTCGAACAGATCCGTCACGGAGACCGTTTCGTCGTCGCCCGGGTGAGCGATACGGGCGCGGGGATCGACCCCGGGATCCTTGCGAAGATCTTCAACCCGTTTTTCACCACCAAGGAAGGGGGCACGGGCCTGGGCCTCTCCATCTCACAGCGGATCGTCCACTACCACAGGGGATTCATCGAGGTCCGCTCCACGCCGGGTCATGGGAGCGCCTTCTCCGTGTTCCTGCCGTCGCGGGGAGAGGGGCCGGTGGTTGGCTGAAGGGGGGGTGACCATCGTCGGGGCGGGGCTCGCGGGATCCGAGGCGGCCCTCCTGCTTTCCGACGCGGGGGTCGCAGTGGATCTGTTCGAGATGCGTCCGGGGAAGAGCACCGCCGCGCACCGGACGGGCTGGTTCGCCGAACTCGTGTGCAGCAACTCGCTGGGGTCCGAGGACATCACCACGGGCAAGGGGCTGCTCAAGGAGGAGCTGAGGATCCTCGGGTCCCGGCTCGTTCCGCTGGCGGAACGGGCCCGCGTCCCCGCCGGATCGGCACTGGCGGTCGACCGGGAACGGTTCGGCCGCCTGGTCACGGAAGCCGTGCGTTCCCGTCCTCTGATCCGGGTGCGTGAGGTGGAAGCGACGGGGATCCCGGACGATCCGCTGGTCATCCTTGCGTGCGGGCCCCTGGCGCCGGAGCCGCTCTCCGCGAGGATACGCGAACTGCTGGGGGACGAAGGCTTCTATTTTTACGACGCCATCTCCCCGATCGTGGAAGGGGACTCCATCGATCGGGAGAAGTCGTACACCGCCGACCGTTACGGCGAGGGATCGGGGGATTACCTGAACCTCCCGATGGACCGGGAGCAGTACGGGAGGTTCCTCTCCGCGCTGTTGTCCGCGAGGACCGTGCCGCTGCGCGATTTCGAGGACCCGAGGTATTTCGAAGGGTGCATGCCCGTGGAGGAGATCGCCCGTCGCGGTCCGGAGACCCTGCTGTTCGGCCCCCTCCGGCCGGTGGGGCTTCCGGATCCGCGCACCGGGAAGCTGCCCCACGCGGTGGTCCAGCTGCGGAAGGAGAATGCGGAAGGGACGATGTACAACCTCGTGGGGTTCCAGACGAGGCTCGCCTACCCGGAGCAGGAGAAAATCCTCTCCATGATCCCCGGGCTTGGAAACGCGAAGGTCCTGCGGTACGGTTCGATGCACCGGAACAGCTTCCTGGACGCCCACCGCCATTTGAGCCCCTGGATGGAGAGCCGGCGGAGGCCGGGGGTGTTCTTCGCCGGCCAGATCACCGGGGTGGAGGGGTACGTCGAGTCGATCGCCTCGGGGCGGGTCGCGGGAACGTCGGCGGCGTGGCGCGCCAAGGGAGAGGATCCCCGGCCCTTCCCCGCGAAGTCCATGATCGGCGCACTGATGCGGCACATCACCGGCGAAGCGCAAGGACCGCCGCAGCCGATGAACGCAAACTTCGGGCTTCTCCCCGAGGTGGCGGTGCGGCGGAAGCGGGACCGCAAGGAGCGGAAAGCGGCGATCGCCCTCGATGCCGTACGGGCATTCGCCAAGGACGTCCCGGGAGACCGGGAGCAGGGGGGTGGCGTGTGACATCGGTGTTGCCGGAATTCCTGGCCATCGCCTGCGCGTTCGGACTCGGGTTCGCCGCCGGATGGGCCCCGCTCCGGGTTACGCCCAGCGGAGGGATGGCGACCTGCCCGGCGGACGGAGAGACGTTCGACGGACTCGTCCGCGCGGCGGACGCGTCCCTGTATCACGCCAGGAACGGCGGGAGAGACCGGGTCTCCCGTCCCCGCCCCCTGGAGATCCCGCAGGAATAATCGGCTCGACGGCCATTCCCGGCCGCCCCGCGATCCTCCCGGGACCTTGATCGGGACCGGGAGAAGTGTTACAAAACTCTTTTCCGATGCGTGGGGAAGGCGAGACGGTGGGCGATGCCTCGATCGACCGGTTTCGGCGCTATCTGATGGCGGAAAGGAACGCCACGGGGGAGACCGTGCGCGCCTACCTGCGGGAGGTTCGGTGCCTCCGGGAGCACCTCGCGGGCACGGCGGGAAACGATCCCGGGGTGCCCGGGGGGTGGGGAAGCGTCTCGGCGGCCGACCTGCGCCGGTTCCTCTCCGTTTCCTCCGCGGGAAGCGAACCCGCCACGGTGGCCCGCAGGCTGTCCGCCGTGCGGGCGTTCTTCTCCTTCCTCCTCGAAATGGGAGAGATCGGAGCCAACCCCGCATCCGGACTCCCCGCGCCGAGGCGGTCGATGCGTCTTCCGGAGTTCCTGCCCGTCGACGAGATGGCGGGGTTTCTCGCCGCCCTTCCGGCGGAAGAGCCTCTGTCGAAAAGGAACGCCGCGATCCTGGAGTTGCTCTATTCGTCGGGGCTCCGGGTGGGAGAACTCGTCTCCCTGCGGATGCGCGACCTTTCCCTGGAGACGGGAACGGTCCGGGTCACGGGGAAAGGAAGGAAGGTCCGCGTCGTGCCGGTGGGGACGCGTGCGGCCGGGGCGGTGCGGGAGTACCTGAGCGTCCGGGGGGGGAAGACCGGCGAGGACCCCGTCAACGCCCCCCTGTTCCTCAACCGGCGGGGTGGCGGAATCTCGGCGCGCAGCGTCGCGAGGATGCTGGTGACGGCGCTCCGCCGCGCGGGCGTCGCGAGACACCTCTCCCCGCACGGGATGCGGCACTCCTTCGCGACCCACCTCCTCGAGTCGGGGGCGGACCTGCGGGCGATCCAGGAGATGCTCGGCCACGCGTCGCTTTCCACGACGCAGCGGTACGCCAGGGTCAACGTCAGCCATCTGGTCCGCGCCTACGAGGAGGCACACCCGCTTGCAACGGGGGGCCGGGGAAGGAAGGGGAAATGACCGAGTTCCGCGGGACGACCATCGTCGCCGTGTCCCGGGGGGGGCGCGTCGCCGTCGCCGGAGACGGGCAGGTGACGATGGGGAACGCCGTGCTGAAACAGACGGCCAGGAAGATCCGCCGCCTGGTCGACGGGCGGGTGGTGGCGGGTTTCGCGGGGAGCACCGCGGATGCTTTCACCCTCTTCGAGAAGTTCGAGGCGAAACTCTCCGAGTTCCGCGGGAACCTCCGGCGGGCCGCCGTGGAGCTGGCGAAGGACTGGCGCACGGACCGCATCCTCCGCCGGCTGGAAGCGCTGATGGTGGTGACCGACGGGAAGGACGTCATGATCCTTTCCGGGAGCGGCGACGTCGTCGAACCCGACGACGGAGTGGTCGGGATCGGGTCCGGGGGGTCCTACGCGCTCGCCGCATCCAGGGCCCTGCTCCTGCACACGGAGCTTTCCGCGGGAGAGATCGCACGGGAGGCCGTGCGGATCGCCTCCGGGATCTGCGTCTTCACGAACGCGAACATCTCCCTGGAGGAGATCGAGGCGCCATGACGAGGGAAGGACCGGGGAGCGGGGTTCCGCAGCCGCTGATGCCCAGGGAGATCGTCTCCGAACTCGACCGGTACATCGTCGGGCAGGCGGAGGCCAAGCGCGCGGTGGCCATCGCGCTGAGGAACCGGTGGCGGAGGCTTCAGGTCCCGGCGGAAATGCGCGAGGAAATCGCCCCGAAGAACATCATCATGGCCGGGCCCACGGGCGTCGGCAAGACCGAGATCGCGCGGCGGCTGGCGAAACTGGCGCAGGCCCCCTTCATCAAGGTGGAGGCCTCCAAGTTCACCGAGGTGGGATACGTGGGCCGTGACGTGGAATCGATGATCCGCGACCTGGTGGAGATCGCCGTCCAGATGGTCCGCCTGGAGGAAATGGAAAAGGTCGCCGATCTCGCCGGGTCCGCCGCCGAGGAGCGGCTTCTCGACCTCATGCTCCCCCGCATCCCGGCGGCCGGCTCGGAGGGTGCGCACGGCGCGGGGCCGGAGGCGGGGGCGCAGGAGACGCGGGAACGGTTCCGGTCGATGCTGCGCGAAGGGAAGCTTTCGGATCGCACGGTGGAGGTTGAGGTGCGGGAGTCGTCCGCCCCGATCATCGACATCGCGGGATTGTCGGGCGGGCCGCCCGACGGCATGGAGGGGAATCTCCAGGAGATGTTCTCGAACCTCTTTCCGAAGCGGACCCGCAGAAAGCGGATGAAGGTCTCGGAAGCCCTGGAATTTCTCGAGAAGGAGGAAGCGGGCCGGCGGGTCGACATGGACCGCGTGAAGGGGCTGGCGGTGGAGCGGACGGAGCAGTCCGGAATCGTGTTCCTCGACGAGATCGACAAGATCGCGGGACGGGAGTCTGTGTCGGGGCCCGACGTGTCGCGGCAAGGGGTGCAGCGCGACCTGCTGCCGATCGTGGAGGGTTCGGGGGTGAACACGAAGCACGGAGTGGTGCGGACCGACCACATCCTGTTCCTCGCCGCCGGGGCGTTCCATACGGCCAAGCCTTCCGACCTCATCCCCGAACTCCAGGGACGGTTCCCGATCCGCGTGGAGTTGTCGCCCCTGTCCAAGGAGGACTTCGTGCGGATCCTTACGGAACCCCACG
This sequence comes from Deltaproteobacteria bacterium, assembly GCA_021815305.1. Classification (GTDB taxonomy): domain Bacteria; phylum Desulfobacterota; class Deferrimicrobia; order Deferrimicrobiales; family Deferrimicrobiaceae; genus JAKAHC01. The sequence goes on from JAKAHC010000008.1 coordinate 61,201, forward strand.
GGGCGCTCACGCGCCAATACGCGGAAATGCTGGCCACGGAGGGGGTGCGGCTCTCCTTCGAACCGGAGGCCGTCGAACGGATCGCCGAGCTCGCGTGCGAGGTGAACGACCGGATGGAGAACATCGGGGCGAGGCGCCTCCACACGGTGATGGAACGGCTGTTGGACGAGCTGCTGTTCTCGGCCCCGGAGGTCGCGGGGCAGACGATCGTCGTCACACGGGGGTACGTCGAAGAGCGCCTGGCGGGGATTGTCCGCGACGCCGATCTCAGCCGGTACATCCTGTAGGGGAGGCAAGCGGGGGGGGATGAAAGATTACATCCACAAGGCCGAGACGCTGATCGAAGCGCTGCCGTACATCCGGGAGTTCAACGGGAAGACGGTTCTGGTGAAGTACGGCGGAGCGGCGATGAGGGACGAGGAACGGATGGCGTCGTTCGCGGAGGACGTCGTCCTGCTCCAGTACGTGGGGATCCACCCGGTGGTGGTCCACGGCGGCGGGCCGCAGATCGACCGGATGCTCGAGAAGCTCGCCATTCCCACACAGCGGAGGGAAGGGTTGCGGGTGACCTCGGCCGCGGCGATGGAAGTGGTGGAGATGGTCCTCGGCGGAACGGTCAACAAGAAGATCGTTGCGCTCATCAACAAGTTCGGGGGGAGAGCCGTCGGGCTGTGCGGCAAGGACGGCGGGTTCATCCGGGCCAGGAAGAGCGTCGCGAGGAGCCGCGCGACGGGCGAGCCGCTCGACCTGGGCCAGGTGGGGGACGTCGAGAGCGTCCGGCCGGAAATCCTGCGCGCCCTCAAGAAGGAAGGGTTCGTCCCCGTCGTCGCTCCCATCGGCGTGGGCCCCGACGGGGAGGCCTACAACATCAACGGCGACACGGTGGCGGCCGAGGTTGCGGCGGCCATCGCGGCGGAGAAGTTCATCCTGCTGACCGACGTGGCGGGCGTCCTCGACGCCGGGGGGAAACGCATCTCCACGATGTCGGAGGCGGAGGCGGAAGGTGCCATCCGTGACGGCGTGATCACGGGAGGGATGATCCCGAAGGTGGAGTGCGGGCTCACGGCGCTGCGGAAGGGGGTCCAGAAGGTCCACATCCTCGACGGGAGGATCCCCCACAGCGTGCTGCTGGAGATCTTCACCGATGCCGGGGTCGGCACGGAGATCGTCCGTTCCGGGAACGGGGAGGCGGCGTGATGACCGGAGTCGAGGCCGTCGCCCTCACGGAGCGGTACCAGATGGCCAACTACGCCCGGTACCCCGTGACCTTCGTCCGCGGCGAAGGGAGCTGGCTTTTCGACGACCTCGGGAAGCCGTACCTTGACTTCCTCGGCGGGATCGCGGTGGCGCTCCTGGGACATGCGCGCCCGGAGGTGACGCAAGCCGTGTCCGTGCAGGCGGGAGCGCTCCTGCACGTGTCCAACCTGTTCCATGTGCCCGCCCAGGCGCGGCTGGGGGAACGCCTTTCCGCCGCCACGACGGGGGGGAAGGTGTTTTTCTGCAACAGCGGCACGGAGGCGAACGAGGCGGCCATCAAGCTGGTGCGGAAGCATTCCTTCGACCGATTCGGGGAAGGGCGGCACGAGATCGTCGTGGTGGAGGGATCGTTCCACGGGAGGACGTACGGAGGGTTGTCCGCCACGGCGCAGCCGAAGTTCCACAAGGGGTTCGAACCGATGCTGCCGGGGTTCACCACGGTGCCCTTCGGGGACATCGACGCCCTGGACGCCGCCCTTACGGAACGGGTGTGCGCTTTCCTCGTGGAGCCCATCCAGGGGGAGAGCGGGGTCCGGATGCACCCGCCGGGATACCTGAAGGAAGCGGAAGGCATGTGCAGGAAGAAGGGGATTCCCCTCGTGGCGGACGAGATCCAGACCGGGTTGGGGCGCACGGGCGCCTTCCTCGCCTGCGAGCGGTTCGATATTCTGCCCGACGTCGTTTCCCTGGCCAAGGGGCTCGCCAACGGACTGCCCCTGGGCGCCGTCGTGGCGCGGGACGACGTCGCCGCCGCCTTCGGCCCGGGCAGCCACGGAAGCACCTTCGGGGGAAATCCCGTCGCCTGCGCCGCGGCCCTCGCCGTTCTGGAGATCCTCGCCTCGCCGGGGTTCGCTCCCTCCGTGGTGCGGAAGGGGGAGCGTCTTTTCGGCGGGTTGATGGGGATCGCGTCCCGTCGGACCGGCGTGCGGGAGGTTCGCGGCGTGGGTCTCATGGTCGGAATGGAGATGCAGGGAGAGGCCAAACCGCTGGTCGCCAGGTGCATGGACGCCGGCCTCGTCGTGGGCGCGGCGGGAAACGTCCTGCGGTTCCTCCCTCCCCTCACGGTGACGGAGGACGAAATCGACCGGGGGCTTTCCATCCTCGAGTCCGTCCTGCCGGCGGGAGGGGGATGCCCATGAAGAAGGACCTGCTCCGGATCCTGGACCTCACCGACCGGGACATCCTCGCGCTGCTTTCGTCGGGCGCGGCGTGGAAGCGGCGCGCGGGCAGGAAGAACGCTCCCCGGCCCCTGGCAGGGAAGACGCTGGGGATGATCTTCCAGAAGGCGTCGACGCGCACCCGCGTGTCCTTCGAAGTGGGGATGACGCGGCTGGGAGGGCACGCGGTCTTCATGTCTCCGGAGGATACCCAGATCGGGCGGGGGGAGCCGATCCGGGACACGGGGCGCGTTCTGTCCCGCTACGCCGACGCCGTGATGATCCGGACCTTCGCCCACTCCGTTGCCGAGGAGCTCGCCGCCTCTTCGACCGTCCCGGTGATCAACGGGCTGACGGACGACCACCATCCCTGCCAGATTCTCGCGGATCTCATGACCGCGGCGGAGCGCGGGAAGAACCCCCGGAAGATGCGTGTGGCGTTCATCGGCGACGGCAACAATGTGGCCAACTCGTGGGTGGAGGCGGCGCACGTCCTCGGTTTCCCGCTGCGCGTGGCGTGCCCGAAGGGATACGAGCCGGCAGCGGCCGTACGCATGGAGGCGCACAGGCTGACGGGGTGCAGGGGGGACGTCCGGATCGTGAGGGATCCCGCGGAAGCCGCGCGGGACGCCGACGTCCTCTACACGGATGTCTGGACGAGCATGGGGCAGGAGACGGAGCGGCGCAGGCGCCTTGCCGCATTCAAGGGGTACCGGATCGACGCGGATCTGCTTGCGGCCGCCGCAGGGGACGCGATCGTCATGCACTGCCTCCCCGCCCACCGGGGCGAAGAGATCACGGACGAGGTGATCGAGGGGCCGCACTCCGCCGTCTTCGACGAGGCGGAAAACCGGCTGCACGTGCAGATGGCGATCCTCGAAAAGCTCGTCCGACACTAGAGAGAATGGAGGGCAATAGATTGGAAAAAATAAGGAAAGTCGTCTTGGCGTATTCCGGAGGGCTTGACACCTCGGTGATCCTTGCGTGGCTCATCGAGACGTACCGGTGCGAGGTGGTGGCTTTCGTCGCCGACCTGGGGCAGGGGGAAGAACTCGGCCCGGTGCGCGCGAAGGCGAAACGGACCGGGGCGTCGAAGGTCTACGTGGAAAACGTGCAGGACGAATTCGTCCGCGATTTCGTGTTCCCGGCCCTGATGGCGAACACGGTATACGAGGGCGCGTACCTCCTCGGCACCTCGATCGCCCGGCCGCTGATCGCCAAGAAGCAGATCGAGGTGGCGCGGAAAGAGAAGGCCGAGGCGGTCTCCCACGGCGCCACGGGAAAAGGGAACGACCAGGTCCGTTTCGAGCTCACCTACTACGCCCTGATGCCGGGGATCCGCGTCATCGCGCCGTGGAGGGAGTGGGACCTCTCCTCCAGGACGGATCTGGTGAACTACGCGAAGAAGCGCGGCATCCCCACGCCGGTCACCGCGGCGAAGCCGTATTCCAGCGACCGGAACCTGCTCCACATCAGCTTCGAGGGCGGGATCCTGGAGGACCCCTCGGCGGAGCCCCCGGAGAGCATGTTCGTCCTTACCCGCTCCCCCGAAAAGGCCCCGAACCGGCCCGAATACGTGGAGGTCGGTTTCGACGGCGGGATCCCCGTGGCGGTCAACGGGAAGAGGATGGGGCCCGCGAAGCTCCTCGGCCATCTGAACTCCGTCGGGGGGAAGCACGGGATCGGCCGCGTCGACCTCGTCGAGAACCGGTACGTGGGGATGAAGTCCCGCGGCGTGTACGAGACGCCGGGGGGGACGATCCTTCACGCCGCCCACCGGGCCGTGGAGTCGATCACCCTCGACCGCGAGGTCATGCACCTTCGCGACACCCTGATGCCGCGCTTCGCGGAGCTCATCTACAACGGGTACTGGTATTCTCCGGAGATGGATCTCCTCAAGGGGACGATCGCCGCGACGCAGGGGAACGTCACCGGGACGGCGCGGTTGAAACTCTACAAGGGCGGCATCACGGTGGCGGGGAGGAAGAGCCCGGTTTCCCTCTACCGGACCGACTTCGCCACTTTCGAGAAGGAGACGGTGTACAACCAGGCCGACGCGACCGGATTCATCAAGATCAACGCGCTGCGGCTCAAGATCCGGTCGATGCTCAAGGACAGGAAAGGCTGACATGGCGAAGAAGAAGGCGTGGGGAGGGCGGTTCGGCGAGAGGACCGACCGGTTCGTCGAGGAGTTCACCGCGTCGATCCCGTACGATGTCCTGCTGTACCGGCACGACATCGCCGGGAGCATCGCCCACGCGCGCATGCTGGGGAAGCAGGGGATCCTCCCGAAGGCGGAGGCGGAAAAGATCGTCTCCTCCCTCGGGGAAATCCTCAGGGAGATCGAGTCGGGGAAGGTCTCCTTCGATCTCGGCCAGGAAGACATCCACATGGCGATCGAGCAGCGGCTGATCCGGAAGGTGGGACCGGTCGGGGGGAAGCTCCACACGGGACGAAGCCGGAACGACCAGGTGGCCGTCGACCTCCGCCTCTACCTGCGCGACGAGATCGACCAGGTCCGGAAGCTCCTGGCGGAGATCGTCGAGACCCTCGTGTCCCGGGCGGAGGAGTGGTTCGGTGTGGTCCTCCCGGGGTACACCCACGTCCAGCGGGCGCAGCCGATCCTCCTGTCCCACTACCTCCTGGCGTACCGGGAGATGTTCGTGAGGGATGCGGACCGGTTCGCGGAAGCCCGTAGGCGGACGAACGTTTCCCCGCTGGGCGCGGGCGCGCTGGCGGGGTCCACCTTCCCCCTCGACCGGGTCTTCACGGCGCGGGAGCTCGGCATGGAGGGGGTTTGCGAGAACAGCATCGACGCCGTGTCGGACCGGGACTTCGCCGCGGACTTCCTGTACGCTTGCGCCGTGACGATGGCGCACCTGTCGCGCCTCTCGGAGGAGATGGTCTACTGGTCCTCCACGGAGTTCGGTTTCCTCTCTCTTCCGGATGCCCTCTGCACCGGCAGCAGCATCATGCCCCAGAAGAAGAATCCCGACGTGGCGGAACTCATCCGGGGGAAGACGGGACGCTCCTACGGGAACCTCCTGAATCTCCTGACCATCCTGAAGGGGCTTCCCCTTTCGTACAACCGGGACATGCAGGAGGACAAGGAACCGGTGTTCGACTCGGCGCGCACCGTCAAGGATTGCCTGATGGGCGCGACCCTGCTGCTGCGGGGGATGCAGGTGAACGAGAAGAGGATGAGGGCGGCCTGCGACGACGGGTTCCTCACCGCCACGGACCTGGCGGACTACCTCGCGCGCAAGGGGACGCCGTTCCGCAAGGCGCACGAGATCGCGGGGAAGATCGTCCGTGCCTGCGAGGAGCGGGGGAAACGGCTGAAGGACCTGAGCCTTTCGGAACTCCGGAAGTTCTCGACGGCGATCGGGGAAGACGTGCGGGACGCCATCTCCCTGACGCATTCCGTACGGATGAGGAAAACGCGCGGAGGGACGGGCCCCGAGGCGGTCCGTGCGCGTCTTTCCGTGTTGAGGAAAAAATGAGGGTGGGGGGGGCGCGCGCCGCCGCGGCGATGCTCCTGTGCGCCGCGCTGCTCCTTGGGTTTGCCGGGTGCGGGCGGAAGTCGAAGCCCGAACCGCGCTGGGGTTCCCTGCCGACGGCGGCGTTTCACCATGACGCGAGGTGACGCGATGCACCATTTCCAGGTAAGGAACGGGGAGATGCACTGCGAGGGCGTTCCGCTGCGGAGAATCGCCCGCGCGACCGGCACGCCGGTGTACGTGTACAGCCACGCCACCCTCTCCCGCCATTACCGGGTTTTCGACGAGGCGTTCGAAGGCGTCCGCCACATCGTATGCTATTCGATGAAGGCGAACTCCAACGGCTCCGTCGTCCGAACGTTCACCGATCTGGGAAGCGGGGCGGACATCGTCTCGGGGGGGGAGCTCGCTCGCGCCCTTGCGGCCGGGGCCCCGCCGGACAAGATCGTCTATTCCGGGGTCGGCAAGAAGCCCTGGGAGATCGAAGAGGCCCTGCGGCGGGGGATCCTGATGTTCAACGTGGAGTCCCGCGAGGAACTCGAGGCGATCGACGCCGTCGCCGCCCGGTTGCGGAAGCGCGCGCCCGTCTCGATCCGGGTGAACCCGGATGTGGACGCCAAGACGCACCCCTACATCTCCACGGGGCTCATGAAGAACAAGTTCGGGATCCGCATCGAGCAGGCGGTGAAGGACTACGAGTGGGCCGCCGGTCGCCGCCACCTCGACGTCGTCGGCGTGGACTGCCACATCGGCTCCCAGCTGACCGAGGTGTCGCCGTTCGTCGACGCGGCGCGGAGGGTCCGCCGCCTCGTGGACCGGTTGATCGCCAAGGGGATTCCGATCCGGATCGTGGACATCGGGGGGGGGCTGGGGATCCGGTACCACGACGAGCTTCCGCCCCACCCCAGGGAATACGCGGACGCCGTGGCCGATGCGTTCCGGGGGCTTCCCGTCACGCTGGTCCTCGAACCCGGCCGCGCGCTCGTGGGAAACGCGGGGATCCTGCTCACGGAAGTGCTCTACACCAAGCGGATTCCCTCCCCGGGCGGACGGGGAAAGAAATGCTTCTTCATCGTGGACGCCGCCATGAACGACCTTGCGCGGCCCTCGCTCTACGGTTCCTATCACGCGATCCTCCCCGTGGGAAAGACCCCCCGGGGACGCGTCACGGCCGATGTGGTCGGGCCCGTCTGCGAGTCCGGTGACTTCCTTGCCAGGGAACGGATAATGCCTCCCTACCGTCCCGGGGACCTCCTGGCGGTGATGAGCGCGGGGGCATACGGTTTCTCCATGTCCTCGAACTACAATACCCGGCCGCGCGCCGCCGAGGTGATGGTTTCGGGGAGCCGCTTCGAAGTGGTCCGGGAACGCGAGACGGTGCGGGACCTGTTCCGCGCGGAGCGCACCGCGTCGTTCCTGGTTCGCGGCCGCGGGGCGAAGCGGTGACGTCTCCTTGGAAGGCCGCGGGAAGTTCTGTTACCATGACGGGATGCGATCGGCGGGGAGCGGCGGGATGAAGCGGCGGGGGATTCTTTTTTCCAAGCTCAACGGAAGCGGAAACGATTTTCTCCTGATCGACAACCGGGAAGGGGCGGTGGGGGACATCGACCGGAGCGCTTTCGCGGCGAAGGTGTGCGACCGTTCCCGCTCGATCGGGGCGGACGGGGTGATCCTCCTCGAACGTTCCCCCCGGGCGGATTTCCGGTGGGATTTCTACAACGCCGACGGTTCGAGGGCGGAGATGTGCGGCAACGGAGGGCGTTGCGCGGCGCGTTATGCCGCCGCCAGGCGGATCGCGGGTCCCGAGATGGCCTTCGAAACCGCCGCCGGGATCATCCACGCATCCGTGGCGGGGCGCCGCGTCAAGCTCCAGATGACGACCCCGAAGGGGCTGGCCGTGGACCGGTCCCTGACCCTGGCCGGGAGGAAATACACGTACTCCTTCCTCGATACCGGTGTTCCCCACGCGGTGCTTTTCGTCGACGACATCGGCGCGGTGGACGTCGCGGGAGTCGGCCGGGGAATCCGGCGGCACAAGGCGTTCGCCCCCCGGGGGACCAACGTCGACTTCGCGCAGCGAAGAGACGGCGTGCTGTGGGTCCGGACGTACGAGCGGGGCGTGGAGGGGGAGACGCTTGCGTGCGGGACGGGCGCGGTGGCCGGCGCCATCCTCGCGGCCGCGCGCGGTCTCCTGGCCCCCCCGATCCCGGTGCGGACGAGCGGCGGGGAGATGCTCTCCGTCCATTTCCGGACGGAGGGGAAAGGATTCGGGGAGGTCTACCTAGAGGGGGACACCTCCTGGTCGTGCGACGGCAGGATCCTGGAAGAGGCGTACCGCTACTGAGAAAGGGAGGAAGACGGATGTTCCACGGAGCGATCGTGGCAACGGTTACGCCGTTCCGGAACGGGAAGCTGGATGCGCCTGCCCTGAAGAGGCTGGTGGAGTTCCAGATCCGGAACGGCACCTCCGGCATCGTGCCTTGCGGCACGACGGGGGAGTCCGCAACCCTTTCGTACGAGGAGCACGAAAGGGTGATCGACGTCGTGGTCGAGGCGGCCGGAGGCCGGGTACCCGTGATCGCAGGCACGGGGTCGAACAACACGAGGGAGGCCGTCGCCCTGACCCGGTACGCGAAGAAGGCGGGTGCCGACGCGGCGCTCTCCATCACGCCGTACTACAACAAGCCGACGCAGAAGGGGCTGATCGCCCACTTCATGGCGGTGGCCGAGTCCACGGACATCCCGAACATCCTCTACAACGTCCCGGGCCGCACGGGTGTGAACATGACGGCGGAGACGGTGGCGCGCCTCGCGGAAGCGGACAACATCGTCGGGGTGAAGGAGGCCTCCGGGAACCTCTCCCAGATCTGCGACATCCTCCGGATGACGCCGAAGACGTTCTGCGTTCTCTCGGGAGACGACGCCCTCTACTTCCCGATGCTCGCCCTCGGCGCGAAGGGGGTGATCTCCGTGGTTTCCAACGTCGCCCCGAAGGAAATGGCGGAAATCCACGTCGCGTTCTCCCTGGGGGAGTTCGCACGGGCCCGGGACATCCATTTCCGCCTGTGGCCGCTGATGCAAGCGCTTTTCGTCGAGACGAACCCGATTCCCGCCAAGACTGCGCTCGCCATGATGGGGAAGATCCGGGAAGAGTTCCGCCTTCCCCTCTGCGGGATGGGCGACGGCAACCGGAAGGTCCTCGCGAAGGTCCTTTCCGACCTCAAGATCCTGTAGGGAGGGCTTCCGGTGCCCGGTGTGGTGGTGTGCGGCGCGATGGGACGAATGGGGAGGATGATCCTCTCCGTGCTCAAGGAGAATCCGTACGGGCTCACCCTGGCCGGCGCGGTGGAGGCGCCGGGGCACCCGCTCCTGTCCCAGGACGCCTTCGAGGCGGCGGGACTGGGAAGGGCGGGCGTGTCCGTCACCGACGGGTTCGCGGAATCGATCGCGAACGCGGACGTCTCCATCGATTTCACGGGCGCGGAATTATCGGTGCGGCACGCGGAGGCCGCCGCTGCGGCGGGGAAACCGATGGTCATAGGGAGCACGGGGTTGTCCGCGGAACAGTCCGGCCGCATCCACGGCGCGGCGCGGAAGGTGGCGATCGTGCAGTCTCCCAATATGAGCGTGGGGGTGAACCTCATGTTCAAGGTGGTGGCCGACGTGGCGCGCGTCCTCGGGGAGGAGTACGACGTCGAGATCGTGGAGACCCACCATCGCTTCAAGAAGGACGCCCCTTCCGGCACGGCGGTCAAACTCGCCGACGTTGTGGCGGAGGCGCTTGGCAGGGACATGGGGCAGGTGGGCGTGTACGGCCGGCGGGGGATGGTGGGGGAGCGCCCGAAGCGTGAGATCGGGGTATTCGCCGTCCGTGCGGGGGACGTCGTGGGGGAGCACACCGTGGTATTCGGCGGCATCGGCGAGCGGTTCGAGATCACGCATCGGGCGCACAGCCGGGAGACCTTCGCCCGGGGGGCGGTCCGCGCCGCCGCGTGGGTGCTGGGGAAACCGCCCGGGGTCTACGACATGGCCGCAGTACTGGGAGAATGACCGATGAAGATCATCCGGTACGGGTTCGAGGGGCAGGTTCGCTACGGTGTGGCCGACCCGGTGGCCGGGAAGGTCGAGGAGATCGCCGGCGAACCGTTCGAGGGCATCAAGCGCACGGGCGCCGCGCGCAGGCTCGATGAGGTGCGCCTGCTTGCGCCGGCGGCGCCGGGAAAGATCGTCGCCGTCGGGCTGAACTACAAGGACCACGCCAAGGAGGTGGGGATGGTCATCCCGGAGGAGCCGCTCCTGTTCCTCAAGGCGCCTTCCGCGGTCGTCCCCCCCGGCGGGGAGATCGTCTACCCGCCCCAGTCGCACCGCGTGGACTACGAGGCCGAGCTCGCGGTGGTGATCGGGAGGCGAGCGAAGAATGTGAAGGCCCGGAACGCCGCGGCGCACATCCTCGGGTACACCTGCTTCAACGATGTGACCGCGCGCGACCTGCAGGCCAGGGACGGCCAGTTCGCCCGGTCCAAGGGGTTCGACACCTTTGCGCCGATGGGGCCCTGGATCGAGACGGACCTCGATACGTCCGCCGTGCCCGTCCGCTGCATGGTGAACGGCATGGTGAGGCAGGACGGAAACACGCGGGAAATGGGCGCCACCGTTCCCATGCTGGTGGAGTACATCTCCGCCAACATGACGCTCCTGCCGGGGGACGTTATCGTCACGGGAACGCCTCCGGGCATCGGCTCACTGCAGGTTGGAGACTTCGTCACGGTGGAGATCGGCGGGATCGGCGCCCTCACGAACCGTGTCGTGGCCCCGTAAAGCCCTTCGTGCGAGAGGCCCCGGTGAGGAGGGAGGCGGTCCTCCTGCTCGGGAGCAACCTCGGCCGACGCGTCCGGCAGATCCGCGGGGCCGTGGAACGGCTCTCCCGGGAAACGGAACTCCTCTCGATTTCCCACATGTACGCGAGCGAGCCTTTCGGACGGGCGGACCAGCCGTGGTTCCTGAACCTGGCGGTCCGCCTGGCCACGAGCCGGTCGCCGTGGGAACTTCTCCGGCTGGCGAAGCGGCTGGAGGACGACGCGGGGCGGCGCGGCGGGGTCCGGTGGGGGCCGCGGCGGCTCGACGTGGACATCATTCTGTTGGGCGACATGGCGGTGTCCGAAACGGGGCTTACCATCCCCCACCCGTCGATGGCCCGAAGGCGCTTCTGCCTTCTTCCCGTCGCGGAGGTGGCCGGGGCGATGATCGTTCCGCCCGGCGGGAGGACGGTGTCGCAAATGCTGTCGTCCTGCGAAGACATGCTCGAGGTGATCCGGTTATGACGAAACGCGGCGCGTACCGGGCGGTCCTGCTCCTGTTCCTGCTCGCAGGGACGTCCCTGCAGTTTTTTGCCTGCAAGCAGAAGCCTTCCGCCGCTCCTGCCGGCGGGACGGTGCAGCTGCCGGCCAACGCTCTCGGGGAGATTGAAAATTACAAGGAGATCCTCCGGAAGGATCCCAACAACCTTCAGGCTCTCATCGCCATGGGGAACCTCTATTACGACACGAACCAGGACCTGCTCGCCATCGGGGCCTACCGGAAGGCGCTCGCAATCGATCCGTCGAACGCCAACGTGCGGACGGACATGGCGATCTGCTACCGGAGGACGGGGAACCCCGATCAGGCGATCGCGGAACTCAAGAAGGCCATCGCGGCGGACCCCCGTCACGCCCAGTCCCGCTACAACCTCGGAGTCATTCTCATCCATGACAAGAACGATGTGGAGGGCGGGGTGAAGGCCTGGGAGGCGCTCCTGGAAAACATCCCCGACTACCCGTACCGCGACTCGATGCGGGCGGAAATCGAAAGGATGCGATCGTCGCAGAAGGGCGGCAAACCCAAGTACAAGTAAACCGGGAAGAACGGAATCCGGTTCGATCTTCCTGTTGACAGAAGTAATTCGTTCCAATATATATAAACGGTGTTTGTTTTATTATAAAACGATGCTTTCCCCTCAGGAGGGATCCATGGTTCGCCGCGATAAATCGAATTATATCATTCAGTCCGTCGCCCATGCGCTGGACGTGCTGGAAGAGTTCCGGGGCGATATGGACGAGCTGGGCGTAACGGAGCTGAGCAAGAAGCTGAAGCTGCATAAAAATAACGTTTTCCGCATCCTTGCCACGCTGCAGTCGCGCAGCTACATCGAACAGAACAAGGCGAACGACAACTACCGGCTCGGGATCAAGTGCCTGGAACTGGGCCAGACTTTCATCCATCAGCGGGGGCTGCTGAAACAGGCGAAGATCCACCTGCAGGAGCTTGCGGCGAAGACGGGGGAAACCGGCTACATCTCGATCCTGCGGGGGAACGAGGTCGTCTACCTCGACTCGGTGGAAACCACCTCCACGGTGCGCGTCATTTCCCGCGTGGGGCTCCACATGCCGCTCCACGCGACGGCGGCGGGGAAAGCCCTCGTCGCCTACGAGTCCGAGGAGGAGCTCTCGAAGCGCTTCTCCGGCGAGCTTCGCAGGTTCACGAAGCATACCAAGACCGGCGCGGAAGAGCTCATCAAGGATCTCGCGTTGGTCCGGGAGCGCGGGTATGCCACCGACCTGGAGGAGTTCGAAGAGGGGCTCCGGTGCATCGGCGCCCCCATACGGGACTACACCCGGAAAGTGGTCGGCGCCCTCAGCATCTCCGGACCTGCCAACCGGTTGCCGGACGAGAGGATCGGGCAGGTGGTCGGACCGGAAGTCGAACGCGCGGCGAAAGACCTTTCCATGAGGCTCGGTTTCCGGGAATAAGCCGTCCGGCTCTTTTTTCCCAATAGACACGGCGTATCCAGGTCGCCTTGACACGAATGCGCCCGGGTTGTACCTTCATCGATGAATGGCGATTCATTCACGAAAGGGGATGGCGATGCCCAGGCGCGGACCGAACGACGGCGGGGAAAAGCGGAACCGGATTCTGCGCGCGGCCATCAGGATCTTTTCCCAGAAAGGCTTCTTCAATTCGAAGGTTTCCGAGATCGCACGCGCTTCCGGCGTGGCGGACGGAACGATCTATCTCTATTTCAAGAACAAGGACGACCTGCTGATCTCCCTCTTCGAGGAGAAGATGGGGGAGATGGTCGCCGATGTCCGGCAGCGGACCGCGGCGGGAGAGAACGCGTTCGCGAAGCTGAGGATCTTCATGGACAACCATATGGGCCTTCTGGAGCGTGAAGCGGGACTGGTCGAGGTTCTCATGGTCGAGCTGCGGCAGAGCAACAAGTTCCTGAAGGATTACGTACCGGTGAAGTTCTTCGAATACCTCGAAGTGCTCGGCGGCATCCTCGAGGAGGGGAAGCGGCAGGGGATCTTCCGTCCCGACCTGAACGTGAGCGTCATGCGGCGCGCCATCTTCGGCGCCCTGGACGAGCTGTGCCTCACCTACGTCCTTTCGAAGAAACCGAAATACCACCCGTCGGTTTCCTCGGCGGAGCTGTTCCGGGTTTTCGCTGAGGGGTTGTGCGTCCCGCGGCCGGACGCCGCGGGGGTCTGACCGCCATGGTAGGCTTCGATCTCACGCAGGAACAGGAAGCGGTTCGCGATATGGCGCACAAGTTCGCCGCCCACGAGATCCGTCCGATCGCGGCCGAGTGCGACCGGGAGGGCGTCTTCCCCCTGGAGCTTTTCCGGAAGGCGTTCGACCTGGGGCTGATGAGCGGCTTTCTTCCGGAGGAGTACGGAGGCCAGGGGCTCACGAGCCTCGACACCTGTCTCGTCGAGGAGGAGCTCGCATGGGGCTGCTCGGGCATCGCCACATCCATGACCGCCAACGGCCTGGGGCTTGCCCCCATCCTGATCGCGGGGACCGGGGAACAGAAGAGGGCCTTTGCCGCGCCTTTCGCGTCGAAGTTCCAGTTCGCCTCGTTCTGCCTGACCGAGCCGGGCGCGGGTTCCGACGCGGGGGGGATCGCCACCACCGCACGGCGCGACGGGAACGGGTACGTGCTGAACGGCAGGAAATGCTTCATCACGAACGGGGCGCACGCCTGCCAGTACACCGTGTTCGCCTCGACGGACCGTTCCCGGGGACATCGGGGACTCTCCGCCTTCGTCGTCCCCAGGGAGACGCCGGGAGTTTCCTCAGGGAAGAAAGAGGACAAGATGGGGCAGCGGGCTTCCGAAACCTCCGACGTGCTCTTCGAGGACGCGCGGATCCCCGCGGACAACCTGCTGGGCAAGGAGGGGGAAGGGTTCAAGATCGCGATGCGGACGCTCGACTATGCCAGGGCATCCGTCGCCGCGATGGCGGTGGGGGTTTCCCGGGCGGCGTACGAATTCGCGGCGGACTACGCGCGGCAGCGGGTGCAGTTCGGGCAACCGATCGCGATGAACCAGGCCATCCACTTCCTTCTCGCCGACATGGCGATGGACATCGAGGCGGCCCGCCTCCTGACCTGGAATGCGGCGTGGCTCGCGGGGCAGGGGAGGCGCAACACGAAGGAATCCGCCTGCGCGAAGGCGTTTTCTGCGGACCTTGCGATGCGGATCACGACCGACGCGGTCCAGATCTTCGGCGGGTACGGATACATGAGGGACTACCCCGTGGAAAAGCTGATGCGCGACGCCAAGCTCCTCCAGATCTACGAGGGCACCAGCCAGATCCAGCGGATGGTCATCGCCAGGGAGACCCTCCTGCGATAGTTTCACCCCTCCCGGCGGGCGAGGGCGAGCAGCTCCAGGGCGGCATCCGACAGCTCCTGGCGGTACGGTAGCCGCGAAAGGAACCGCTCCGGGATCCCCCGGGAGCCGGTGCAGGCGCCGCACAGCGCCCCCACCATCCCGCCGACCGCGCGCGCGTCTCCGCCGTGGTGGACCGCGGGAAGGACCGATTCGGCGAAATCCCCCGGTGCGCGCAGGAAGCAGCCCAGGGCGAAGGGGATCCCTTCGTGCGCCGCCGTCCCGTTCCCCAGCGTTTCCTGCATCTCGTAGACGGGCGCCCTGCGGAGGAGGAGGGCCGGCAGTTCCGCCCCCAGCTTTCTTCCGACGCTCGACTGCGCGCGCCCTACCCGCGGCCGGCTTCCCCGCTCCGGTTCGACCCCTGCGACGACGGGAGAAATGGCGCGTGGGAAGGAGAGCACGTCGAGAGTCCCCGCCGGGGCGTGCAGCACCTTCGCCACCGCGCACGCCTGCGCGATGGTCCCAGCGATCGCCGCGGGGTGGGGATGGGAGAGCGAGGCGAGGATCCCCGCTTCGAGTTTGAGCCGCCGGAAGCTTCCGGCGCGCAGCAACGCCAGGGGAAGGACGATGACCGCGGGCGCTCCGTCGGGCTGGGCCTCTCCCGCTTCGTACCAGGGGAGGCCGCGCTCGAGGAGGTTCTTCGAGAAATCCTGAAGCGAGGGCGCGTCCTCGCGGCGGACGGATCGCGCCAGAGCCTCGGCCGTCCGCTCGGGATCGAGGATGCCCCCGGGAAGGAGCGACCGGGCCACCGCGAGCAGGGCCGGCACGGGGGCCGGGCCGGGTGCCCCTCTTCCCGCGGGCATGGAGGGCAGTTCCTCCGCTTCTCCGTACAGTTCCCGGATGTCTCTCGGCGTCAGTCCCTGGGTCACCGCGCCGAGCAGTTCGCCCACGGCCGCACCGAGCATCGCCCCGACGAACCGTTCCCGGTAATCGATGCCCCCGGAAACCTCGAGGACGAGGTTCTCCCCCCGCGACATGAAGGGCGGGATCCGGTTCTTCCGGACGAGAAACTGGTAGATGGCTTCGGGTTCCCCGGCGAACAGGAGAGGTTGCTCCGCATGGCGAGCGGTCGCGCGGTGGACCTTCTGCTCGGCGATGCGCGCCAGGGTCTGGGCCATCTCCCAGAAATCCTCGTTTCCCGGGAAGGGGATCTGCGGGAGCGCAGCATGGAGACGGGAAAGCGTTTCCCCGGGCTCTTCCTGGAGGACCGCCGCCGGAGAATCCGGATCCTGCCGAACCTTTTCCTGCCGCGGGGGGAGCGCTTCCTCCTCCGTGCCGGGCCCGATGCCCTGCTTTTCGATGGCGGGGGAAGTCATCGGGAGGTAATCCCCGTAATGCATCCCGCAGATCTTCCGGATCTGCGTGGAAGAGAACTGCATGGAGCCCAGGATGCGGAACAACGTCTCTGGGCGCGGGACACGCCCGATGTACACGACCTGCCGCAGCACCTCGTAACTCAGCCGCATGCCGGGCCGGTCGGCGTGGAACTTCCGCAAGGAGGGATACCCAAGCGTTTTCAGCCGCTTTTTCAAGAGATTCGAAAGGATGTTCTCGGATGGAGGATCCATGGACTTCTCCTTCCCTCCAACATAGATTGTATAAAAACAACGACGATTGAAAAAGAAAAAAGGGATGTTGCCGGGAGGCAACGTCCCTTGTATCGATAATGACTCCTTCTGTTGCGGGAATTTCTTATAACGATTCCGCGACGATTTCCGCGACGTCCCTCGCCTTCACGGAGTCCTCGAGGTTGTTGAACTTGATCGCGTCGTCGAACATGATGAGGCAGTAGGGGCATGCGGAACCCACGGCGTTCGCGCCCGTTCGCATCGCCTGATCGAAGCGGAGATGGTTGATCCGCTTCCCCGGGACCTCCACCCACATCCCTCCGCCTCCGGCCCCGCAGCAGAACCCTTCCTCCCGGGCCTTCTCCATCTCGTTGATGGCGATGCCCGGCACGGCGCGGATCGCTTCCCGCGGCGCATCGAAGATGTCGTTGTGGCGCCCCAGGTAGCACGAGTCGTGGAACGCCAGCGCGAGGTTGTTCGCCTTCCTCGGGGACAGCTTCCCCGCGGCGATCAGGTCGCGGATCAGCACCGAATGGTGGACCGCCTCGACGTTCAGCCCGAACTGGGGATACTCGTTGCGGAAGGTGTTGAAGCAGTGGGGGCACTGCGTGATCACCTTCTTCACGTTGTACGCGCGGAACACCTCCTTGACCATTTCCACCATCCCGAGCTGGAACAGTCCCTCCTCGCCCATCCGGCGGGCGGACTCGCCGCAACACATCTCCTCGAGGCCCAGGGTCGCGTAATTCACTCCCGCGCGGTTGAGAAGCGAGACGACGGCCCGCGAAACCTTCTGGTTCCGCGGGTCGTAGGCGCCGGCGCATCCGACCCAGTAGAGGTACTCGAACTCCTTCCCGCCCGCGGCGAAGGGGACATCGATCCCCGCCGCCCAGGCGATCCGGTCGTCCTGGGGAAGTCCCCAGGGGTTCCCCGTATCGCCCATTTTCCGCAGCGCCGTCCGCACCGTGTCGGGGATCTTCGCGCCGGCGACGTATCCCCGCCGGACGTCGACGATCATGTCGATATGCTCGATCATCACGGGGCACGCCTGCATGCACGCCCTGCAGGTCGTGCACGCCCAGATCTCGTCCGGGGTGAGGACGCCGTTCGCGAAATCGGGAACGATCCGCATCCCCGTGGTCCTGTCCAGGTTCTCCGCGGACGGCACCAGGCTGCAGTAGATCTCGTCCGACATCTGCCCCTTGGTCTTGAGGACCACCTCCCGCGGCGACAGGGGCATCCCCGCCGCGAAGGCCGGGCACTCGTCCTGGCACCGGCCGCATTTCGTGCACCCGTCGGCCGAGAGGAGCTGCTTCCAGGAGAAGTCCGTCACCGCGGCGACGCCCGGCTTCTCTTCCTCCTCTATGTTCGGGACGGGCTGCAGCGCTCCTTTCGGGCGCGAAGTGCGCAGGAAGATGCTCGCCGTGCCCGTACCCATGTGGATCATCTTCGTGAACGGGAGGGAGGCGAGGAAGCCGAAGGCGATCAGGAGATGGAACCACCAGAGAGTGCGGTGCACCACCAGGATCTCCCGGAACGGCATCCCCCCGTAGAGGTACGGCGCGATCGCGTTGCTGACGTAGGAGACCGGCGCGATCACGGGGTCGGTCGCCGCGATGCGCGCGGACTCGATCAGGAAGCCGGTCACACCGATCGTGCCGATGAGCAGCAGCTGGAACAGGTCGTCGTTGTCCTTCGTGAGGCCTTCCGGGCGGAAGAGGATGCGCCTCAGGAGCGCTCCCGTGACCCCGAGCACCAGCAGGGCCCCGAAGGTCTCGGCGAACAGCTTGAAGACGATGTAGAAGTTCCCGTCGAGGATCATCAGTCCGAAGTCGTACTCCAGCGCCACCAGGCAGGTGACGATGAACAGCACGATGAAGGCGGAGAAGATGCACAGATGGATGAGCCCCCCGAACTTCCGGTGGAGCACGCGCTGCTGCCCCAGGGCGAGCCGGAACGTGTCGCGGAGGCGGGCGCGGAGGTTGTCGAACCGGTCCTCCCGCTCCTGCCGTCCCTTGCGGTAGGCGCCCACGCGCATGTAGACGCCCCAGGCGACGATGAAGAGGACCACCGCGAACAGGGAGTACATGATGACGGCCGCTACGTGCGGCAGGTTCCACATGATTGGCCGGCCGATCGTTTTCATCGCGATGGAGGCTCCTCGTGGGATTTCCGACGCCGCGTGTCCCATGCGTCGGCACGTTTTCTCCAGCCTAATCTTAGCGTAAAAGAAGTGGCGATTTTGGATATACTTGGTGCAGAATCCTGCCTCAGGGGGGGCGCGATGCCGGAAATCACCGTCCAGGGCGATACGGTCCGGTTCCAGGACAGCGTGAAGGAGGCGCCGCGCACCGTCGTGTTCCTGCACGGGGCCGGAGGCTCCCACCACACCTTCCGGGACCAGTGGGCCGGGCTGAAAGGGGCCGCGCGCCTCGTCATCCCGGACCTCCCGGGCCACGCGATGAGCGGGGGATCTCCCCGCGAGACGGTGGATGCCCATGCCGACTGGGTCTGCGAGTTCGTGAAGGAGCTGGGTCTGCAGAAATTCCTTCTCGCCGGGCACTCGATGGGGGGCGCGATCGCGCTGCAGTCCGCCCTGAAAGGCCAGAAGGGGATCGAGGCCCTCGTTCTTCTCGGCACGGGCGCGAAGCTCCGGATCAGCCCCTTGATCTACGAGGGGATCGCGGAACGGTTCAAGGAGTACGCCCCCGAGCTGGTGGCCCTGATGATGTCCCCCGCCGCCTCTGTCGTGCTCCGGGAGGATGTCACGAAGGACATGATTTCCACGCGGCCGTCCACGTTCCTCGCGGACTTCCGGGCGTGCAACGGGTTCGACGTGATGGACCGCCTCGGCGAGATCCGGATGCCCGCCCTCGTTGTCGCCGGAGATGCCGACCGCCTGACGCCCCTGAAGTACGGGGAATATCTCGCCGCGAACCTCCGCGGGGGGGTGCTCAAGATCATCCGCGGCGCGGGGCACCTCGCGATGCTCGAGCGTCCCTCCGAGGTCAACGACGTCATCTTCTCCTTCATCCAATCCCTCGGGGGGTAGACCGGTTTCCTTCCTCCGGCGACAGGTTCCCGGAGAGAGGGGACTTGTCCCCCGGGCGGGAGCGGGGGCGTGTGATAAGCTGTTTCGATGGACTCGAACGCCCTATCTTCGCTCGGCAATCTGTTCGGCGAGCGGCTGAGGACATCCCTCGAAACGCGCATCGCCTACTCGTTCGACGCCACGAGGAAGGTGCACCTTCCCGACGCCGTCGTTTTCCCCGAAACCGCGGGGGAGGTGCGTGATGCGGTCCTTCTTGCGAACCGCCACCGTTTCCCCATCGTTCCGCGGGGGGCCGGCTCCGGTTTCTCCGGGGGGGCGCTCCCCGTGCGGGGGGGTGTGGTGCTCTCCACGGAACGGATGGACCGGATCCTCTCCATCGACACGGAAAACCTGTACGCGGTGGTCGAGCCTGGCGTTGTGACGGAGACGCTCAAGGAGGAGGCAAGGAAGCGTGGGCTCTTCTATCCCCCGGACCCCGCCTCCCTCAAGTTCAGCACCATCGGGGGAAACATCGCCGAGGGCTCCGGCGGCATGTGCGCCGTGAAGTACGGCGTCACCCGGGACTACGTCCTCGGGCTCGATGCCGTGCTGGGCACGGGGGAGCTGGTCCGGACGGGTGTTTCGACGGCGAAGGGGGTCGTGGGGTACGACCTCACGCGGATGCTCGTGGGGTCCGAGGGGACCCTCGGGATCGTCACGCGGGCGACGCTTCGGCTCGTACCGTACCCTGAGGCGACCGTTACGCTTCTCGCCTTCTTCCCGGGGAACCGCAACGCCGCCGCCGCCGTCAACGGGATCGTCGAGGCGAGGGTGACCCCGTCCGCGATGGAGCTGATGGACCGGACGGCCATCGACTGCGTCCAGGCGGTGACGCCGGTCTCCCTTCCTGAGGGGACCGGGAGCGCCCTCCTCCTGGAGGTGGACGGGCCCGGTGACGCGGTCGGGCGCGAGGCCGGCCGGGTGGAGGAGGCCTGCCGCTCCCGCGGCGCCCTCGAGGTGCGGCGGGCCTCGTCGGTTTCGGGCCGGGAGGAGCTCTGGAAGCTCCGGCGCTCGATCTCCCCCGGGTTGCTCCGGATCGCCCCCGTCAAGATCAACGAGGACATCGTCGTGCCGAGGAGCAGGCTGGCCGACATGCTGGATTTTCTCTCCGGGCTCGCGGACCGGAAGAACGTGCGGATCATCAACTTCGGGCATGCGGGGGACGGCAACATCCACGTGAACCTCATGATCTCGGGCGTCGACGCCGCGGAAACCGCGCGCGCGGAGGAAGCGGTGGAGGAGATCTTCCGGACGACCGTGGAGATGGGGGGGACGATTTCCGGCGAGCACGGGGTGGGGATCTCCAAGGCGCCGTTCCTGGAAATGGAGGTCGGCCCGCTGGGCGTCTCCGTGATGAAGCGGCTGAAGGGATGCTTCGACCCGAACGGGATCCTGAACCCCGGAAAGATCTTCCTCGACGAGGCCGCGGTGCGCGGGTGAAGGACGAGGAGCTCCGACGCCTGACCGCGCTCTGTGCCAGGTGCGGAACCTGCCGGACGGTCTGCACCCTCTACCCCGAGCGCAAGGCCGAGATCGCGGTGGCCCGGGGGAAGGTCGCGGTCCTCGATGCTGCGCTGACAGGCGAGGACGAAGACGCCCGGGGCGTGCAGGAGGCGCTCACCGACTGCCTGCTCTGCGGACGTTGCGAACGGGCCTGCCCCAACCAGGTTCTGGTGGAGGAGATCCTGATGAAGGGGCGCGCCGACATGGCGGAGAAGGTCGGCGTCCCGGCCTGGAAGACGATCCTCTTCCAGGGGGTGATGAGATCCCCCGCCGTGAAGGGCGCGGCGCGCAGGGCGGCGGCGGCCGGCCAGAGGCTTTTGACGCCGGTGCCGACGGAGAGCGGTCTCCACTACAGGTTTCCTGCGGGGTTCGGGACCGCGGGCCGGACGGTGCCCCGGCTGCCGGCGAAGGGGTTCCTCGATACGCTCGGAAGGGGGGAGGCGGTCTCCGGGGAGGTGATGCTCTTCGTCGGGTGCGTCTTCGACCACGTGTACCCGCAGGTCGGGCGCGCCGCCTACGAGACCGTGAAGGCTTCGGGGAAACCGGTGGCCGTGTTCCGGGACGCTCCGTGCTGCGGGCTTCCCGCCATGGTTTCCGGAGACCGGCGATCGGCCATGATGTGCGCCGGGGAGAACCTGCGCCGTATCCGGGAGGCGGCGCCCCGCGCCGTCGTGTTCCCGTGCGGGTCCTGCCTCCTCATGTTCCGGAGGAACGTCTTCTCGCTGTTCCCGGAGGGGCATCCGTTGCGGGAGGACGCCTCCTTCGTCGCGGAACGCTCCGTGGACTATGCGAGCTTCCTTCTCTCCGAGGGGGTCCTGGACCGGCTGCCGGACCCGCCCGCGGGGGAGAAGACCGGCGAGATCGGTTACCACGACCCATGCCACCTGTCCGGGACGCTCGGGCGGGGGCCGCAGGCGAGGGAGGTGCTCTCGCGGACCGTCGGCCCGGCTTTCGCCGAAATGGAGGGGGCGGACCTGTGCTGCGGGTACGGGGGGACGTTCAACGCGCGGGAGTATCCCACGTCGGCCCGGATCGGGGAGCGGAAGATCGCCCTCGCGGCGCGGGGAGGGACGAAGGTGATCTCGACCGCCTGTTCGGGGTGCGTCCTCCAGATGCGCGACATGGCGGCGCGCCTCGATCCGTCGCTCCGCGTGGTCCACATCGCGGAACTCGTTTTCCAGGCGATTTCCGGCGCCGGGCGGTCCCCCGGCCGCCGTTGACACGCTGCTTTGCCGGATGATATGTAACACCATCGCTCACATGTCGCGCCTACGCAGGAGGAGGGAATGCCGCTCCAGGAGATGTTCGAGGAGTTGCGCAGGAAGAACGCCCTCGCGTTGGAGGGGGGCGGCCGGAAACGGATCGAAACCCAGCACGCGCAGGGGAAACTGACGGCGCGGGAGCGGATCGAACTCCTCCTGGACCCGAACTCCTTCGTCGAGATGGACCGCTTCGTGCAGCACCGCTGCGCCGACTTCGAGATGGAGAAATACCTGGGCGACGGGGTGGTGACGGGGTACGGGCAGGTCAACGGGCGCCTCGCGTACGTCTTCGCCCAGGACTTCACCGTGTTCGGCGGCTCCCTTTCCGAGGCGTACGCCGAGAAGATCTGCAAGATCATGGACCACGCCGTTCGCAACGGGGCGCCGGTCGTGGGGCTGAACGATTCCGGCGGGGCGCGCATCCAGGAGGGCGTGCAGAGCCTCGCGGGATACGCGGACATCTTCCTGCGCAACACCCTCTCCTCCGGGGTGGTCCCCCAGATCTCCGCCATCATGGGGCCGTGCGCGGGGGGGGCGGTGTACTCCCCGGCCATCACCGACTTCATCCTGATGGTGAAGAACACTTCCTACATGTTCGTCACGGGTCCCGACGTGATCAGGACGGTCACCCACGAGGAGGTCACGAAGGAGAACCTCGGCGGGGCGATGACGCACAACGAGCGCAGCGGAGTGGCCCACTTCGCCGCGGAGGACGAGAAGGAGTGTCTCTACCTCATCCGGGAACTCCTCTCCTATATTCCCCAGAACAACACGGAGGACCCTCCGTTCGTCGCGCCGAAGGATTCCCCGGACCGGATGGACGACTCCCTGAACCACGTGGTCCCCGACATCCCGACGAAACCCTACGACATCCGGGACGTCGTGAAGAGGGTTGTGGACGACGGCGTCTTCCTCGAGATCCAGGAGCACTACGCCAGGAACATCGTCATCGGCTTCGCACGGATGAACGGCCGCTCCATCGGCATCGTCGCGAACCAGCCCTCCGTCCTCGCGGGCTGCCTCGACATCAACTCCTCCATCAAGGGGGCGCGTTTCGTCCGGTTCTGCGACGCCTTCAACATCCCGCTGCTCACGTTCGTGGACGTGCCGGGTTTCCTTCCGGGCACGAACCAGGAGTACGGCGGGATCATCAAGCACGGGGCGAAGCTCCTCTACGCCTTCGCGGAGGCCACCGTCCCGAAGGTGACCGTGATCACCCGGAAGGCGTACGGCGGCGCCTACGACGTCATGTCCTCCAAGCACATCCGCGCCGACGTCAATTTCGCCTTTCCCACCGCCGAGATCGCGGTGATGGGGCCGGACGGGGCGGTAAACATCATCTTCCGGAAGGAGCTCGTAAAGTCGGACAACCCCGAGAAGACCAAGGCCGCGCTCGTGGCCGACTACAGGGAGCGGTTCGCCTCCCCGTACAAGGCGGCGGAGCTGGGCTACATCGACGAGGTCATCATGCCGGCGGAGACGCGGCCCAAGGTCATCAAGGCGTTCGAGATGCTCCGGAACAAACGCGACGCGAACCCGCCGAAGAAGCACGGCAACATCCCCCTGTAGGAGGCCGACGGTGTTCGACAAGATCCTGATCGCCAATCGCGGGGAGATCGCCGTCCGCGTGCTGCGCGCCTGCAAGGAGATGGGGATCCGCACGGTGGGTGTGTTCTCCGAGGTGGACCGGAAGGCCCTCCACACCCGCTACGCGGAGGAGGCGTACTGCATCGGTCCCGCACCCGCCCGGGAGTCGTACCTGGACATCGACAAGGTCATCGCGGTCGCGAGAAAGAGCGGGGCGCAGGCCATCCATCCGGGGTACGGCTTCCTCGCGGAGAACCCGTTGTTCGCGGACCGGTGCGAGAAGGAGGGGATCAAGCTCATCGGCCCCTCGGCGTACGCCATGAGGACGATGGGTTCGAAGACCCTCGCCCGCAAGACCGTCCAGGCGGCGGGGGTCCCGGTGGTGCCCGGCACCGTGGAGCCGATCTCGACCGAGGAGGAGGTGATCCGCGCCGCGAAAACGATCGGATTCCCCGTGATGCTGAAGGCCACCGCGGGCGGCGGCGGGAAGGGGCTGCGCCTGGTCCGGGAGGAGCCGGAGCTCCGCTCGGCCCTCCGGATGGCGAAATCCGAGGCGAAATCCGCCTTCAGCGACGATTCCGTCTACGTCGAGAAGTACATCGAGAACCCGCGCCACGTCGAGATCCAGATCCTCGGGGACCGGCACGGGAACCATGTCCACCTCGGCGA
This sequence comes from Deltaproteobacteria bacterium, assembly GCA_021815305.1. GTDB lineage: Bacteria > Desulfobacterota > Deferrimicrobia > Deferrimicrobiales > Deferrimicrobiaceae > JAKAHC01. The sequence goes on from JAKAHC010000008.1 coordinate 85,503, forward strand.
GCGGGAGTGCTCCATACAGCGCCGCCACCAGAAGGTCATCGAGGAGTCCCCCTCGGTCATCGTCACCCCCGAAATGCGGGAGGCGATGGGGAAGGTCGCCATCGAGGCGGCGCGAGCGGTCGCCTACGAGGGGGCGGGAACGTGCGAGTTCCTCGTGGACACGCACCGCGACTTCTTCTTCCTCGAGATGAACACCCGGCTGCAGGTGGAGCACCCGGTCACGGAGATGGTGACGGGGATCGACATCGTCAAGGAGCAGATCCGGGTGGCGGCGGGGGAGAAGCTTTCCATCCGGCAGGAGGACGTGAAGCAGACGGGTCACGCCATCGAGTGCCGCGTCTACGCGGAGGACCCCGAGCGGAACTTCATCCCGTGCCCCGGCAGGATCACGTCGCTGCGCGTTCCCGGGGGCCCGGGCGTGCGGGACGACTCCGGCGTGTATGCGGGGTTCGAGATCCCCATCTACTACGACCCGATCATCTCCAAGCTGGTGGCGTGGGGGAAGGACCGGGCCGAGGCGATCGGCCGGATGAAGCGGGCCCTGGCCGTCTACGTCGTCACCGGGGTGAAGACGACCGTTCCCTTCCACATCCGCGTCATGAAGAACCGGCACTTCATCGAGGGGAACTTCGACACGGATTTCATCGACAACGTGTTTTTCAGGGAAGAGGAGGCGCGGCAGCTGGCGAACGAGGAGGTCGCGCTGTGCACGGCCGCGATCCAGGAGCACATCGAGGAGCGCCGGCGCGCTGTGAGCCGAAACCCCGGGGAGGCGACGGGTCCCGTCTCGATGTGGAAATACGCCGCGCGCCCGGGAATTCCGAAGATCGGCCAGGTGGGGCGATGAACTACGTTGCCACGATCGGGAGTCGGGAAGTGAAGATCTCCGTCGAGGATCTGGGCGGATCGAACTACAAGGTCTCGATCGACGGTGTGGAGCGCGTCGTCGACGCGCAGATGGTGGCGACCCGTCTCTGGTCGGTTCTCTGCGGCAACGCGTCCTTCGAGGTCGACGTGACCCGCCTCCCGGGGATGGGCGAGGAGTTCGAGGTCCTGATCAACGGGGACTGCCACAAGTTTTCCCTGATGAACGAGCAGCGGAAGGCGATGATCCGCGCCGGGGGGAAAGGCGCCGCCGGGAAGGCGATGATCACCTCCCCGATGCCGGGGAAAGTCGTCAAACTCCTGGTCGAGGTGGGGCAGGAGGTCCGGGCCGACCAGGGGGTGGTCGTCGTCGAGGCGATGAAGATGGAGAACGAGCTCAAGACGGCTTTGGCGGGGAAGGTCAAGGAAACCTTCGTCGAAGAGGGCGATATCGTGGAGGCGGGAGCGAAGCTGCTCCTGGTGGAGTAGGAGGATCGATGCCGGCAAAGGGCGCCAGGGGCGGGAAAGGGACGGCGGTCCGCGAGGCTTCGGCCCGGTGGGAGAAGGAAACCCTGGGCCCGGCGGCGGCGAAAAGCCCGGAACGCCGCGCGCGGTTCGAGAGCACGTCGGGAGAGGAGATCCCGCGTCTCTACACGCCGGAGCATCTCTCGGAATTCGACTATTTGCGGGACGCCGGGTTTCCCGGCGAGTACCCGTTCACCCGCGGCGTTCAGCCCACGATGTACCGCGGCCGTTTCTGGACGATGCGGCAATACGCGGGGTTCGGGGACGCCCGGGAATCGAACAGGCGGTACCGGTACCTCCTGGACCACGGCCAGACGGGTCTTTCGGTGGCGTTCGACCTCCCCACCCAGATGGGGTACGACTCCGACAGCGCCATGGCGTTCGGCGAGGTGGGGAAGGTCGGCGTGGCGATCGATTCCCTCGAGGACATGGAAGTCCTCTTCGGCGGCATCCCGCTCGGGAAGGTTTCCACCTCGATGACGATCAACTCCACCGCCGCCATCCTGCTGGCGATGTACATCGCGGTGGGGGAAAAGCAGCGCGTCGCCGCCGGGGACCTGAACGGCACCATCCAGAACGACATCCTGAAGGAGTACATCGCCAGGGGGACCTACATCTTTCCTCCCGCCCCCTCGATGCGCGTCATCACCGACATCTTCGCCTTCTGCAAGGAACGCGTCCCCCGGTGGAACACGATCAGCATCTCCGGGTACCACATCCGGGAGGCGGGTTCCACCGCGGTGCAGGAGATCGCCTTCACGCTGGCGAACGGGATCGCCTACGTGCAGGCCGCCATCGACGCCGGCATGTCGGTGGACTCCTTCGCGTCGCGCCTGGCGTTCTTCTTCAACTCCCACAACGATTTTCTCGAGGAGATCGCCAAGTTCCGCGCCGCACGCCGCCTCTGGGCGAAGATCATGCGGGACCGGTTCCACGCCAGGGATCCGCGGTCCTGGATGCTCCGCTTCCACACCCAGACCGCGGGGTCGTCCCTCACCGCGCAGCAGCCGGACAACAACATCGTCCGGGTCACGCTGCAGGCCCTGGCCGCCGTTCTCGGGGGAACCCAGTCCCTGCACACCAATTCGCGGGACGAGGCGCTTTCCCTTCCCACGGAGGAGTCGGTCCGCATCGCCCTCCGGACCCAGCAGCTCATCGCACACGAGAGCGGCGTGGCCGACACGATCGACCCCCTCGGGGGCTCCTACTGCATCGAATCCCTCACCTCCGCGATGGAGCGCCAGGCGGCGGAATACATCGGACGGATCGACCGGATGGGGGGGGTCGTCTCCGCGGTGGACGCGGGTTACATCCAGAAGGAGATCCAGGACGCGTCCTACCGATACCAGCTTCAGATCGAACGCAGGGATCGGATCATCGTGGGCGTGAACGAGTTTCTCGTGAAGGAAGGCCCCCCCCCCGCGCTTCTCAAGGTCGATCCGCGGATCGAAAAGGAACAGCGCAGGCGGCTGTCCTCTCTCCGGAAACGGCGCGACGCAGCCGGGGTCCGCGCGGCGCTCGACGATCTCGGCGACGCATGCCGGGGAAAACGCAACGTCATGGTGCCCATCCTTTCCGCAGTTCGGGCCTACGCCACGTTGGGGGAAATCTCCGACGTGATGCGGTCGGTCTTCGGCACCCACCAGGGGAAGGTCACGGTATAGCTCCCGTCCGGCGCCCTCTTCGTGGGATAATGTAGGAAACGCAGCGCCGCAAAACCGCAAGACGCACCTGCCAGGGAGGAAGCGATGTCCGAGATCCGATGGGTGACGGACTTCCAGGTCGCGTTGGAAAAGGCGAAATCCACGGGCCGGCCGGTCTTCCAGGACTTCTGGTACGACGGCTGAGTGGGCTGCGCCAGGATGAATACGGGTCCGTATTCAGAATCGTCCGTCGCCGATTTCCTTCACGGGCAGTTCGTCCCGGTGCGGACGGAATGCTTCTGGGACAATCCCACCGAACTGATGGGCCGTTTCGACGTCAAATGGACGCCGACGTTCCTCGTCCACGACGCGACCGGCAAGGAGCACCACCGGTTCGTGGGCTACGCCCCCACCGACGACCTCTTCGCCCACCTGTGGCTGGGGAAGGCGAAGATCCTGTACGACGGGGACCGGCCGGGGGATGCCATCCCCCTGTTCGAAACCATCCTCACCCGTCACCGGGATGCGGGAGCGGCGCCCGAGGCGGCATTTCTCCGTGGCGTTGCGGGGTACAAGCACACGCACGACCCGAAGGAACTGCGGAGGGCGTACGAGATCCTGACGTCGAAATACCCGCAGAGCGAGTGGGCGCGTCGGGCAGAGCCGTACTCCGCCATCCCCCTTTGAACCGGGCGGGAACCTCCTTCCGGGGAACCGGTCCCGTTACGGTTATCGCGTCGAGCCGGCGGCGGGGATCGGGGCCATCTTGGGGTTGATTTCCATTCTCCCGAAATGCTTAATGGAATGAAGGTTCCACCGGATGCCATGCCGCGGGAGAGTGATGGGGGAACAGTTGCACCGCCTCCTTACGGAGCACCAGGGGCGCTTCGTCTCGGGCGAGGAGATCGCGGGACGCCTCGGCGTTAGCCGCACCGCCGTCTGGAAGCGCGTCTGCGCGCTCCGCGGCGAAGGGTACTCCATCGAGGGTGCCCGGGGAGCCGGGTACCGGCTCACGGACCGCCCCGATCGCATCGAAGCGGAGGAACTCCGCGGGTTGCTCCCCCCGGACGGGCCGTGGGGAGAGATCGTGATCCTCGACGCCACCGACAGCACGAACAGCCGGGCGATGGAGATGGCGGAGAACGGCGCTCCTCACGGGACGGTCGTCTTCGCCGATTCGCAATCCGGCGGCAGAGGACGGCTGGGGCGCCGCTGGGTCTCCCCCCCCGGGAAAAACATCCACGTCTCCCTTCTTCTGCGACCCGCCATCCCGGTTTCCGCCGCTCCGTGCCTCTCCCTGGTGGCGGGTGTCGCGTTGGCGGACGCGGAGGAAGGGTTGGGCGTGCCGGCGCGCCTGAAATGGCCCAACGACCTTTACCTCGGGAACCGGAAGGCGGCGGGGATCCTCGCCGAGATGGCGTCCGACCCCGATCGGGTCCGTCACGTGACGGTGGGCGTGGGGATCAACGTGAACATGGAAGAGTCGGAATTTCCGGCGGAGCTCCGGGGCCGGGCGACATCCCTGCGGATCCATGCGGGCAAGACATTCCGGCGGGTGGAAGTGCTTGCCCGTTTCCTCGACGCCTTCGGGCGGAGGTACCGGGAATTCCTCGCGGGGGGGTTCCCGGCGGTCCGCCCGGGCTGGGAGCGAAGGGACTTTCTCCGGGGCAGGCGCGTCCTGGTCCGGTCCGCGGAAGGGTCGGGGTGGGGCGAGGCGTGCGGTGTGGACGGAGAGGGGGCGTTTCTCTTCCGGCGCGACGGGGCGGCTGCGCCGGAGCGGCTGCGAAGCGGCGAGTTGGTCGAGTTCGATCCGTAAGCCGGGGGAGGGCAGAGGGACAGGGATGCTCCTGGTCATCGACATGGGGAACACGAACACCGTCCTCGGGGTCTACGCCGGGGAGAAGCTCCTCCATCACTGGCGGGTCTGGACGGACCAGGAGAAGACGAGCGACGAGTACGGCGTCCTTCTGCGGAACCTCTACGACCAGAGCCACTTCTCCTCCCGGGAGGTCAAGGCGATCATCGTCGCCTCCGTCGTCCCGCCGCTCACCCCGACCATCGTCGAGCTCTGCGAGCGGTATTTCGGACTGACTCCCATGGTGGTGGGGCCCGGCATCAAGACGGGGATCTCCATCAAGATGGACAATCCGAAGGAGGTCGGGGCGGACCGGATCGTCAATGCCGTGGCGGCGTACGCGAAGCACCGCCGGGCCTGCATCATCGTGGATTTCGGGACGGCAACTACTTTCGACTACGTCTCGGCGAAAGGCGACTACATGGGGGGAGTGATCGCCCCCGGGGTGAACATCTCCGCGGAGGCGCTCTTCCGGCAGGCGTCGAAGCTCCCCCGCATCGAGATCGCGAAGCCGCCGTCGGTCGTCGGAAAGAACACGGTGTCCGCGATGCAGTCGGGGATCTTCTACGGGTACGTGGCCCTGGTCGACGGGATCATCCAGCGGATCCGGAAGGAAGTGCGCCACGACCCGACGGTGATCGCCACCGGGGGGCTGGCGCGTGCGATCGCCTCCGAATCATCCGAAATCCACGGAATTGATGAGAATTTGACTCTCGAGGGCCTGCGTATTATATACGAGAGGAACCTTTCCCAAGACCCGGTAAGGCTTCCGGGGACGGAACACACCTGAGGAGGACGGCCACAGTGGACATCCAACAGATCCGGAACGTCGGCATCATCGCCCACGGCGGCGCGGGCAAGACGACGCTGGCGGAAGCCCTGCTGTACAACGCCAAGGCCACCGACAGGATGGGGAAGGTGGACGACGGAAGCTCCAACTTCGACTACGATCCGGAGGAGATCCGGAGAAAGATCACGATCAGCACTTCCTTCCATCACTACGCATGGAACAAGGTCGAGGTGACGGTTGCCGACACCCCCGGCTACATCAACTTCGAGGCGGACACGCGCGCCTGCCTCAGGGTTCTCGACGGAGCGGTCCTTCTGGTCAACGCGGTCTCCGGGGTGGAAGTGCAGACGGAGAAGATGTGGAACCTTGCGCGGGCCGCCGATGTGCCTCTGGTCGCCTTCATTTCCAAGATGGACCGGGAGCGCGCCGATTACGCGAAGGCGGTAGAGGAGGTCTCGGACATCCTGAAGGTTCCGGCGGTTCCCGTGCAGCTCCCCATCGGGAAGGAGGCGCAGTTCAGGGGGGTGGTGGACCTCTTCCGCATGAAGGCGTTGGTGTACAAGGGCGAGAACGGCGAGTTCGCACTCGAGGACATCCCTTCCGATCTCGCCGCGGATGCGGCGAAGGCGCGGGAGAAGCTCATCGAGTCGTGCGCGGAGTCGGACGACGCCCTGATCGAAAAGTTCCTCGAGGGAACGGAGCTCACGGAAGAGGAGATCCGCAACGGGTTCCGCGCGGGGGTCGCCGGGATGAAATTCCTCCCCGTGCTCTGCGGCTCGGCGCTGCGCAACATCGCGATCCACCCGCTGCTCGACATCGTCAACTTCGCTCTTCCGGACCCCTCCTACCGGAAGGAAGTCTCCGGGACCCACCCGAAGACGAAGGCGCAGGAGAGGCGCGCCATCGCCGAGAACGAGCCGTTCTCCGCGCAGGTGTTCAAGACCCTGGCGGATCCGTACGCGGGGAAACTGTCCATCTTCAAGGTGTTCTCCGGGACCCTCACCCCGGACATGTCCCCCCTGAATTCCAGCAGGGACGCCACGGAGAGGATCGGCCAGGTCCTGCGCCTCGAGGGGAAAAAGCAGAAGCCGGTCGGATCCGCGTCCGCCGGCGAGATCGTGGCGGTCGCGAAGTTCAAGGAAACCTCCACGGGCGACACCCTCTGCGACCCGAAGGCGCCGATCCTTTTCGATCGGCCCGAAGTCGTCGATCCGGTCATCTCCTTCGCGGTCCGTCCGAAGACCCGCAACGACGAGGACAAGCTGGGCTCCTCGCTCGCCCGGATGATCGAGGAGGATCCGACCCTCCGGTTCCGGAAGGACGCCCAGACGAACGAGTTCATCCTCGCCGGCATGGGGGAGACCCACCTCGAGGTCGCGGTGGAGAAGCTGAAGCGGCAATACGGGGTCGAGGTGGAGCTTCGGACCCCGAAGATCGCGTACCTCGAGACGATCAAGGGGAAGTCCGAGGCGCAGGGCAAGCACAAGAAGCAGTCGGGAGGGCGTGGACAGTACGGCGACTGCTGGATCCGGATCGAGCCGATGCCGCGCGGGAAGGGGTTCGAGTACGTCGACGCCATCGTCGGAGGTTCGATCCCCCGCCAGTACATCCCCGCCGTGGAAAAGGGGGTCGTGGAGCGGATGGCCAAGGGCGTCACCGCGGGATACCCCGTGGTCGACGTGCGGGTCACCGTCTTCGACGGGTCCTTCCACACGGTCGACTCCTCGGAAATGGCGTTCAAGATCGCCGGTTCCCTCGCCTTCAAGAAGGCGGCGCAGAACGCGAAGCCCGTGCTCCTCGAGCCCATCGCGGAGATGGAGGTCGTCGTCCCGGAGGAGAACGTGGGGGACATCATCGGGGATCTGAACGGGCGCAGGGGGCGGGTGCTCGGCGTGGACGCCCACGGCAAGAGCCAGATCGTCAAATGCCTGGTGCCTCTCGCGGAGGTTCTCCGCTACTCCTCGGACCTTCGGTCCATCACTTCGGGGCGGGGCCAGTTCGGCATGAAGGTGTCCGGTTACGAGGAAGTGCCCGCCGCCATTGCGGAGAAGGTCATCGCCGAATCGAAAAAGGAGTTGGGGGAAGAGGAGGAAGAGTGACGCCTCCGGCGGCGGCCCGCATCCTCGGGGCGTTCCAGGCGAAAGTGTTGAGATCCCTGACGCAGAACCGCGGCATCTCCGCGGTCGTCCGCACCGAGGCCGGGCGCTTGCCGGCCGAGAGACCCTAGCGAATCCGGAGATTCCATGGCCCTGTTCAACTACGCGACCCGAGAGCTCAGCGCGAAGATCGTCTATTACGGACCGGGTCTCTCGGGGAAGACCACCAACATCGAAATGGTCCACAAGCTGCTGCGCCCCGAGCAGAAAGGGCGCCTCATCTCCCTCCCCACCGAGACGGACCGCACCCTCTTCTTCGATTTCCTCCCGATCGAACTCGGGCAGATCAAGGGGTTCAAGGTGCGCTTCCACCTCTACACGGTCCCGGGGCAGGTGTTCTACAACGCCACCCGGAGACTCGTGCTCCAGGGGGTCGACGGAGTCGTCTTCGTCGCCGACTCGCAGCAGGAGATGGAGAACAGCAACATGGAGAGCCTGAAAAACCTGATGGACAACCTCTCCACGTACGGGAAAAAACTCGAGGAACTGCCGTTCGTCCTGCAGTACAACAAGCGCGACCTGAAGAACATCTCCCCGGTCGAAGAGATGGACAAGACGCTCAATTTCCTGCACGTCAGGACGTTCGAGGCGGTCGCACCCGCGGGGAAAGGAGTCCCGGAAACACTGGTCGGCATCTCCCGCATGGTGTTTTCCCATCTCCGCAACACCCTCCTGATGCCCGGGGAGATGGCCGCGCACGAGGACCTCGGGGAGCTGGCCGACGCGCGGATCCGGAAGACCTTCGCCGCTCCGGACGCGGAGGGGCTCGAAGAGATCTCCGATATCGAGGAGATCCCCGAGGCCGGAACGGTCCGGCAGGGTGGCGAGGCCGGGGAGAAGGAGGCCAAGGCGGGCGGCGCCGTGTTCGAGCTCGAAACCACGGCGTACCAGGGCGCCGAAGAGAGGGACGCCGGCGGAGAGTTCGATGAGCTGGGAGAGATCGATGTCGACGTGCCGGAACTTCCCCCGTCCCCTCCGGCGGTCTCCGTTGTGCCGTCGGCCTCGGTGGAAGTCGAGGGCGGGGGTCTCACCTTCCTCAGGTTCGAGGCGCCGTACGTTTCGCCGGAAGGACATGCCGTGCTGCCTGCCCTGTTCCTGGACGGGGCGGGAAACCCCGTGCGGATGAGGATCCGGGTATCGATGGAAGAGGGAAGGTCATAGGATGGCCGCGGATTTCGCGAGGAAAGCGGGGGAGATCCTCCGTTCGGGCAAAGCGATCGAGGAGCGGCTGAAGGAGTTCTCGGACGCGGTCTCCGGCTACCTCGGCGGGGGCGTCGTTTCCGTCCTTCTCTTCGACCGGGACAGCGAGGATTTCCACATCCGGACGTCCACGCTCCGCGGCGTCCCGGGGATCCCGGAGTTCCACTTTCCCGCGGAAGGGACCCTCGAAGAGCTTTCCCTGCTCGAGAAGCGCCCCCTGGTTCTCGCGGAGCGTGATCGTCCGCAGGGGAGCCGGCGCCAGGGAACCGTCCTGATGTTCCCCCTCGTGTCCAACGGGGATCCCAACGGCGTGCTGGTGGTCCACGCGGTCACCGGCGAAGGGGTGCGGGAGGAGCAGCTTGCGGCCCTGGCCGATGCCGCGACCCTCCTGTCCGACTCCGTGGGCGCCTCGCTCCGGGAGGAGTCCGCCGCCCTCCGGATGACCAAGATCGCCGCCATCAACGAGGCCGGCGTCAACATCATCTCCACCCTCGATCTCACACGGCTCCTCAAACTCGTCGCCACTTCGGCGTGCCTCATCATGGAGGCGGAGACGTGCATCATCCGCCTGTTCGACGGGCAGACGGGAAAGTACGGGATCCGCGAGTATTACGGGATGAAGACGGAAGGGGAACAGAAGGAACTCTTCCTGATGGACAAGAAGGCGGTAACCCTCATCCTCAAGGGGGATCCGTCCGTACTGGTCCGGGACGCCGCCCAGGAAACGGACTGGCAGGAATACGCGGGGGTCGCGAGAACCCTCATGTGCTTCCCCTTGCGGGGGGACGGGGAAACCCTTGGGACCGTCTCGATCTTCGACAAGTTCCCCCACAAGACCTTCTTCCCCTCCTCCTTCACCACCGATGACCTCTCCACCTTCGAGAAGTTCATCCGGTACGCGGAAAAGGCGGTGGCGAACGCCATCGCCTACGAAAGGAACGACCGCCTGAAGAACCTCGACGAGACCACCGGCCTGCCCACCCTGAAATATTTCCAGGAACGGCTTCTCCACGAGATCAGCCGGGCCAAGCGGTTCCAGCGGCGGCTCGTCCTCATGATCTGCGAGGTCCACGCGAAGATCCCCGAGGGAGCGCACCCCAGGGCGGGGCGGGGGGACTGGGTGATGAAGCGCGTCGCGAAGGCGATCCGGAACTCCCTGAGGGAGTATGACGTCGTCGCGCGGATCAGCGAGGGGAAGTTCGGGATGATCCTCCCCGAGGCGGAGGACGGGAAGATCAGCGCCATCCCGCGCATCAAGAAGGGCGTCGCAGGGGAGGTGGAGGAGATCCGCAAGAGGGTGGCCGACGCCCGCGTCGACATCCGCTTCGGGCACGCCGCGTTCCCCGAGGACGGGGACGATCACGAAAAGCTGATCTTCAAATCCAACATCCTCAAGGTTTGAAAACCCGCCCGGCTATCGCCGTGCGGCCGTCCCGCTACGGGTCTTCGGGCGGTCCCGCGGCGAGCCCCTTTTCCGATTCCGGAAGCCCCTCGTTCATCGAGCCCGCGCGGTATCCGGCGAGGTCCACGGAGACGTAGAGGAACCCGTTCTCGCGGAACCTGGAGTGCACCTCTCCGGAAACCGCGGGTTCGAAGAGGCGGGGAATCTCTTCCCGCCCCACCTCGATGCGCGCCACGGAACCGTGGACGCGGACCCGGAACTGGCGGAAGCCGAATCCCCGGAGCACCTCCTCGCACGCCTCCACGCGGCGCAAGGCATCCTCATCGATGCGCGACCCGTAGGGGAAACGCGAGGAGAGGCAGGCGAAGGAGCCGCGATCCGCCGTGGGAAGACCGAAGCTTCGGCTCAGGCGCCGGATCGCGTCCTTGCGCATCCCGGTCTCCTGCAGGGGGCTGCGCACGGAGAGCTCCTTCGCAGCCCGCCTGCCGGGGCGGAAATCCCGGGCATCGTCGGCGTTCGACCCGTCGCACACGACGGCGTACCCCTCCGTCCCGGCGATCCCGGCAAGGATCCCGAACAGCTCCTTCTTGCAGTGGTAGCACCGGTCGGGGGGGTTCGCAGAGAAACCCGGGATCTCCAGTTCATTGGACTCGACGAGGCGGTGGCGGATCCCCCAGGCCCCGGCGATCCGTTCGGCCTCCTCCCGCTCCGAGCGCGGATAGGTGGGGGATGTCGCGGTGACGGCAAGCACTTTTTCCCCGAGCGCCTCTTTCGCCGCGTGGAGGAGGAAGGTGCTGTCCACGCCGCCGCTGAAGGCGATCACCGCGGATTCCATCGCGCGGAGGGACGCAAGGAGCCTCTCGAACCGTTCCAGGTCTTCCGGCGTGGGATCGCAGCTCACGGGGTCAGCAAAGGAGTCCACGTCCGACCTCCGCGAACTCCGGATTCGGCGGGACGGCCACCACCGTGCGCTCCCCCCGGGGCGACAGCTCCAGGACCTCGAAAGGTCCCGGGGGACCGGCCTTGCTGTAGCGGGTCAGGATCCTTCCCAGCAGGTCGATGCGTTCCTCGGGGTTTCCCCCCAGCAGCGCCACGGAGGGACCGGGGTGACTCTGCGATACGTACACGGTGTGCTTTCCCCGGCAGAGCGCCTCGAGCCTGCGGTTCTCCGGCTCGCTTTTCGCCACGACGGCCTTGATCCCGGCCACGCGGAAGTGCCGTCCCGCCTTGAGGAGCAGGACGTCGTGCATCCCGAACCCCGGATCGTGAAGGACGAGGTCGCGGACCTTGGCGGCGAAGCCGCGATCGGCGAGCAGGCATCCGCCGGCGGGGCAAGGGTAGTCGCCGATCCCGAGCTCGGCGGCCATGCGGATCTGTTCCTTCCGGGACCGCCCGGTGATGGCCAGCAGCTTCCCGCGGTCGACCCACCCCTCCCGTTCCGGTACGGTGGGCGGAAGATGCTGCGCGGAGAGGGGGCGAAGAACCAGCCCGGAACAGCCGCTGTACTTTTCGATGCGGCGGAGGGCGTCGTCCCTCTGGGACATCGGGCGCTGCCCGAGGACTTCCCCCGTGACGAGGAAGGAGGCGCCGATCTCCTCCATGAAGGAGCGCGCCTTTCGGAGCGTGAAGATGCGGCAGTCGATGCAGGGATTCATGGCCGACCCCCGCCCGTGCCGGGGGGACTTGACGACCTCGAGGTACTCTTCCCCCTTCGACACCGTCTTGATGGGGATCCCCATCTCCTCCGCCACGATCTGCGCCTGCGAACGGCAGCTCCCGTTTTCCCCCACCTTGTGGCTGCAGGTGCAGAAAGGCGAAGTGAAGTGGATGGCGTGCAGGCCGATCCCCTGGTCGCGGAGGACGCGGGCCGCCAGGGTGCTGTCGAGCCCCCCGGAGAGGAGGATGAGCGCCTTTCGCGGGGGGGCGGGGGATGCGGGGTTCATGCGTTGCAGCTCCGTTCCTGGAGGTAATCGGCCGGGGAGAGGGGTTCGGCGATCCTGGGTCGGTCGCCGCACGACGGGCACGACGGGTCGCGCGCCACGGCGAGTCGCGTCGCCTCGCCTGCGAGCGCGTCGACGGTGAGCAGCCTCCCTTTCGCGGAGGGGCCGATGCCCGCGAGAAGCTTGATCGCCTCCATCGCCTGCCACGCGCCGACGATGCCCGCCGCCGCTCCCACGATCCCGGCTTCGGAACACCCGGGAGCGTCCTTGCGGGGGGGGATTTCGGGAATGAGGCAGCGCAGGCAAGGCCCTTGTCCGGGGACGACGACGAGCAGCTGCCCGCCGAACCGGAGCACTCCCGCGTGGACCAGGGGACGCCTTGCGACCACCGCGGCATCGTTGCAGAGATACTTCGTGGGGAAATTGTCGCATGCGTCCACGACGGCGTCGTACTGCCGGAACAGGGCGACGGCGTTCTCCGCCTTGAGCGCCCGTGGGTACGCTTCGACGGCGAGGTCCGGACGGAACGCGCGCAGGGTGTCCGCGGCGGAGTCCGCCTTCCATCGGCCCAGCGAGGCATACGGGTGGATCACCTGGCGGTTCAGGTTGGTGATCTCCAGCCGGTCGAAGTCGATCACGCCGATCCGCCCGATCCCCGCGGCGGCGAGGTAGAGAAGGGCGGGCGAACCCAGGCCGCCGGCTCCCACGACCAGGACCGAAGACCCGAACAGACGTTCCTGCCCGCGTTCTCCGAGTTCCTCCACGAGCAGGTTCCTGCTGTAGCGGAGCGTGTTTTCTCCTGACCAATCCATCGTAATATTATAACGTATTCCCATGCCGAGCCCTGTTTTCCGGGTTTTCGGCGGAGACCATGCCATGGAGGGGCCATTGCCCATCGACGTCGGGCCGATTCGCGCCGCGGAGTTTCCCGTCACGGAGCATCTTCTGTACTTCAACCACGCGGGAGTCTCGCCGATTCCGTCGCGTGCGGCCGAAGCCGGGATCCGGATGCTTCAGCGGTCCAGGGACGAAGGGGCCTGGCAGTTGAGGAAGTGGGAGGAGCTGTCCGACGAGGCGCGGAGGCGGTTCGCGACGCTCGTGGGCGCATCTCCCGAGGAGATCGCCTTCGTGAAGAACACCTCGGAGGGGCTGTCCTTTGTTGCGGCCGGTTTCCCTTGGAAGGATGGAGACAACCTGGTCACGTCGGATGTCGAGTACCCTTCCAACATCTACCCGTGGATGCGGCTCCGCGTGCGCAACGTCGATGTCCGCATGGTCCAGGCGCGGGAGGGAAGAGTGCGCAAGGAAGACCTGTTCGCGGCCTGTGACGGGAAGACCCGCCTGATCGCCCTCTCTTCCGTGGAGTTCGCGAACGGCTACCGCAACGATCTGCCGGGGATCGGGGAGTATTGCCAGCGGCACGGGATCTTCTTCTGCGTGGACGGGATCCAGTCCCTTGGAGTTCTCCCGATGGACGTGAAGTCGTTCGGCGTCGACGCGCTTTCGGCGGACGGCCACAAGTGGCTCCTCGGACCCGAAGGGGTGGGGGCTTTCTACATCTCACGGGATGTGATGGAGATGGTGGAGCCGGTGATCCTGGGCTGGCACTCCGTGAAAAACCGGTTCGACTTCGACCATTACGACTTCCGCCTGTCCCCCGACGCGCGTAGATTCGAGCCGGGGAGCATGAACACGGTGGGGCTCGCCGCGTTCAACGCATCGATGGACCTGCTGCTTTCGGTGGGCGTGGACCGGATCTGGGAGCGCGTCCGCAGGCTTACCGAGCGCATCCTCGAAAAATCGCGGGAGGAGGGGTACGAAGTGATTTCCCCGGACCACCCGGAGGAGCGTTCCGGGATCGTCACGTTCCGCGTGCCCGGTGTCGACAACTCCGCCCTGTGGAAGGCGCTCCTCGCCCGCAAGGCCGCCTGCGCTCCCCGCGCGGGGGGGATCCGCCTCTCGCCGCACTTCTACAACACGCCGGAGGAGGTCGACCGGATGTTCGCCCTCCTTCGCGAGGCGCGGGATCGCCTGTGAGGAGAGCCCGTCGGGAAATTTTGCGCGGAAGGAAATCGTGTCTCCGGGAATAAGGCCGCCGGAGCGGCGCATCCCGAACCTCGTCGGCCCGTACGACACCCTGCGCCGCCGCCGGCCCTGCAAACCCGCGCACCCCGGCGAACTGGCGGTGTCGATCCCGCCGACCGGCGTCCGCCGGGCCTGACGGCGGGGCCTCAATGGGGCGAGCGCTTCCGCTCCATGGCGAAGAGGGCGGCCCCGAGGGCTCCCGCCAACTGCGGTTCCCCCGGCAGGAGAAACCGCAGTTGGAACCGGTCCTCCAGCGCCTTGCGGGCGGCCGGGTTTTTCGCAACCCCGCCCGTCATCACCACCGGCGGCGCGATGCCGATCCTCTCCGCGAGCGATGCGATCCGCTCGGAGATCGCAAGGTGGACGCCCCAGGCGATGTCGTCCGCAGGCGCCCCCGAGGCGATCAGGGAGATCACCTCCGACTCGGCGAAGACCGTGCACGTGGAGCTCACGGACAGGGAGCGCCCGGCGAGCAGGGAGCGGGCCCCCATCTGCTCCAGGTCCATCTCCAGGGTCCTCGCCATCACCTCGAGGAACCGACCCGTCCCCGCGGCGCACTTGTCGTTCATGGCGAAATCGACGACCTTCCCGTCGTGGCCGAGGCGGATCACCTTGCTGTCCTGTCCGCCGATGTCCAGGACGGTGAGCGCTCCGGGGAAAAGGTGACGCGCGCCCTTCGCGTGGCAGGTGATTTCCGTGAGTCGCATGTCGGCGGACTCGGCCCTTTCCCTGCCGTACCCCGTGGCGACGGTGAAGACGATGTCCTCCACCGCGGCTCCCGCGGAAGCGAGCGCCGCGTCGAGCGCCTGCCGCGCCGCCTTCCGGGTCGAGGCACCGGTCGCGATGACGGAGGCTCCCGCGATGTTGCGGTGCGCATCGAGGAGCACGACGTCCGTCGACAGGGACCCGATGTCGATCCCGGCATAAAGAATCGGCCTGTCCGTCACAGGGTCTCCAGGCGGTAAGATCGCGTTCCCAGCCCCAGTTCTTCCGCGCAGGAAAGTTGCACGGTCCAGTCGACGCCGGGATGGCGCTCCCGGAAAGGGTCTTTTCCCGCGGCGCGGATCACGAGATCTGCGCACGCCTGGTCCAGCGCCACCGGGTCGGCGGAGGCCAGGATTCCCACGTCGGGGGCGATGGGCAGGTCGTTGCTCCCGTAACAGTCGCAGAACGGGGAGACCTGGGTTACGAAGGAAAGGCAAAGGGGGGGGGATTTTTTCCCGGAGACGGCTCCCAAAGCGTGCTCGACCATCTTCCCCTGCACGAGGGGGGATGCCTCGTTCCAGTTCACCCGCACTGCGCCTTCCGGGCAGACGACGATGCAATCCGCGCATCCGATGCAGACGCCGGGCGAAATGAAGGCTTTCGCGTCCCGTAGCGCGATCGCCCCGGCGGGGCAGTGGGCCACGCAGGTCCCGCACCCCGTGCATCCGGTCTGGGCCACCGTCGGGGCCACCGTGGAGTGCTGCGCGAGTTTCCCGGAACGGGATGCGCACCCCATCCCCAGATTCTTCAATGCCCCCCCGAACCCGGAGATCTCGTGACCCTTGAAGTGCGTGGCGACGATCATGGCGTCCGCGCGGGCGATCTCGGCGCCGATGGAAACCTCCCGGAAGAACCGCCCCGGGACGGGGACCCGGACGGCGCTCTCCCCGCGCAGGCCGTCCGCGATGACGACGGGGGCGCCGGCGACGGCGTAGGCGAAGCCGTTCGTGATGGCGGTGGTCAGGTGGTCCACGGCGTTGCTTCTCCCGCCGATGTAGAGGGTGTTCGTGTCGGTGAGGAACGGTTTTCCCCCGGCGGCGGCGACCTCCTCGACCACTTTCCGCAGGTAGATCGGGCGGAGGAAAGCGGTGTTGCCCTTCTCGCCGAAATGGAGCTTCACGGCGGTCAGATCGCCGGGCGATACGTGTTTCCTGATGCCGGCCGCCCGCAGGAGCGCCGCGGTCTTGTCGAGCAGGCTGTTTCCCGGGCGGGAGGAAAGGTCCGTAAACCACACGGTTGACGCCATGTACGCCTCGCGTTGACGGGATTGGAAAAAATCATTATAATACAACGAAGCGGAAGGGATACGGATATCGGGATCGACGCTGTCCGCGGGACGTCCGCCCGATTCCCTGGGAGGTCACGACGGTTTTGTCTTTCAAGATAGGGGATATGGCGGTTTATCCCGCCCATGGTGTGGGAGTCGTACAGGCGATCGAGACGAAAGTCTTCGGAAGCGGGAAGCAGGAATCCTACTACATCCTGCGGATCCTCGACACGGGCATAACCATCATGATCCCCATGGGGAACGCTTCGCAGGTGGGGCTCCGGGGGATCATGGACGCCACGGCGGTGCGCTCCGTCTACAAGATCCTCAAGGAGCGCGAGGTGGAGCTCGAACCCAAACCATGGAACCGGCGGTACCGCCAGTACATGGAGAAGCTGAAATCCGGCTCCCCGTTCGAGATCGCCGAGGTGTTCCGGAACCTCCTCCTGCTGAAATCGGAGAAAGCCCTCTCCTTCGGGGAACGGAAGATGTTGGATTCGGCGCGCTCCCTCCTCGTGAAGGAGATCTCCATCGCAAAATCCGTTTCCGAGGAAGCCGTCGAGGCCGACCTGCGCCGTTTTCTGAACCTGTAGGGGACGGCCGACGCTTCCGCGGCCCTTGGGGTGTCCTTTCCGGACGCTCCTTCGCGGTTTCCCCAGAGCCGGACCGAATCTTTTTCCCGGGGACGCACCGTTCCCGTGGCCGGCAGGAGGCGTGTTGGGCAAAACCGTGGCCATCATCGTCGCTGCGGGCGCAGGCCGCAGGATGGGCGCCGGCGTGCCGAAGCAGTTCCTCCCCCTTGCCGGCAGGTCCCTTCTCGACAGGACATTGAGGAACGTGTGGGGGGCCCCGTGTGTCGACGGGATCGTCCTCGCTCTCCCTGCCGATCTTCCTGCGGAAGCCAAACAGGCCTATCTCAGCCTCCCGAAAGTGATCTCGGTGGTCGACGGGGGTCCGGAACGGCAGGACACTGTGCGCAACGGACTTGCCTCCCTCCCGGCCGGGACGGAGATCGTCCTGGTGCACGACGCGGCGCGTCCCTTCGCCAGCCGGGACCTGTTCGCGCGCTGCGCGGAACGGGCCCGGGAACATGGGGCGGCCGTGCCGGTGGTCCCCGTGAGCGACACGGTGAAGTCGTGGGACCGCGCGGCGGGCACGCTGGTCACCCGGGACCGCGCGGAGTTCCTCCGCGTCCAGACGCCGCAGGCGTTCCGCGTGGACATCCTGAAGGAGGCGTACGGGCGGGCGGAACGGGACGGGCGCGCCGGCACCGACGACGCCGCCCTCGTGGAGGCTGCGGGCTACCCGGTGGTCGCCGTTTCCGGCGAGGAGGCGAACCTCAAGGTCACCTCGCCGGAAGACCTGAGGATGGCGGCCGGGCTCCTCGCGGAAGAGCCCGATTTCCGCGTCGGCCTGGGCGGAGACGCGCATCGCCTGGTGGAGGGGAGGGACCTCTGGCTGGGCGGCGTCCGGGTGGAGCACCCGAAGGGGCTCCTGGGACATTCCGACGGCGACGTGCTTCTCCACGCGGTGGCGGACGCGCTGTACGGCGCGCTGGGAGACCGGGACATCGGTTTCCACTTCCCCCCGGGTCGGGAGGAAACCCGCGGGATCTCCAGCCGCTCCATCCTGGCCCACGCGAGGAGCAGGATGACCGCTCTGGGATTCGGCCTGGTCGGGCTGGACGCCGTGGTGGTGTGCGAGTCTCCGCGGATCGCCCCTCTGTCGGATGCGCTTCGCGCCTCCATCGCGGGGATCCTTTCGGCGCCGAAGGAGCGGGTGAGCGTCAAGGGGAAGACAACGGAGGGGATGGGGTTCGAGGGGCGCGGCGAAGGAATTTCCGCCTGGGCGGTCGCATTGCTGCGGGGGACGCATTCCACGGAAGAGGGAGGGGCGGCGGAATGAGCCTTTCGGTGTTCAACACCCTGGGGAACCGGAAGGAACCGTTCGTCCCGATCGTCCCGGGAAAGGTCAGGATGTACGTCTGCGGCGTGACGGTGTACGACCTTTGCCACATCGGGCACGCGCGCGCCAACGTGTCGTTCGACATCATCGTCCGGTACCTCCGCTACGCGGGATACGAGGTCCGCTACGTCCGGAATTTCACCGACATCGACGACAAGATCCTCCGCAGGGCGAACCAGGAGGGGATCCCGTTCGACGCGGTCACGAAGAAATACATCGAGGCCTTCCACGCGGACTTCGACCGGCTTGGGCTGCTGCGGCCGGAGGCGGAGCCGAAGGCCACCGAACACATCCGGGAGATCGTCACGCTGACGGAGCGGCTGGTCCGGGCCGGGAAGGCGTACGCCGTGAACGGGGACGTCTACTATTCCGTGAAGAGTTTCCCGGAGTACGGGAAGCTGTCGGGAAAGCACGTGGAGGACCTGCTTTCCGGAGCGCGGGTCGATGTGGACGAGAGGAAGGAAGACCCGCTGGACTTCGCGTTGTGGAAGGCGTCCAGGCCGGGAGAGCCCTCCTGGGACAGCCCGTGGGGGCCGGGTCGGCCGGGGTGGCACATCGAGTGCTCCGCCATGTCGATGAAGCACCTGGGGGAGACCTTCGACATCCACGGAGGAGGAAAGGACCTCGTCTTCCCGCACCACGAGAACGAGATCGCCCAGTCCGAGGCCGCAACGGGGCGGCCGTTCGCCCGCTACTGGCTCCACAACGGCTTCGTCAACATCAACAACGAAAAGATGAGCAAGTCGCTTGGGAACTTCTTCACCCTGCGGGACGTGCTCGGCCGGGTGAAGCCCGAGGCGCTCCGGTTCTTCTTCGCCTCGAGCCACTACCGCAGCCCGATCGACTACTCCGAGCAGAGCCTCGCGGAGGCGAAGGCGGGGCTCGACCGGCTCTACCGCGTCAAGGAAAAGGCGGAGAGTTGCCGTGCCGCCGGTGCGATTCCCGCGCCGCTCCCGGAAGGGGAGGGGTACTCCCCCCTGGCGGAGGCCCCGGGGCGTTTCGCGGAAGCCATGGACGACGATTTCAACACGGCCGCGGCGCTGGGGCACCTCTTCGACGCCGTGCGCGCGATGAACCGCATCGCCCCCTCCGACCCGGCGTCGGAGCGGGAGCGGGCCGGGCAGTTCCTCGCGGGTTACGACCTCCTCGATCCGCTGTTCGCCGTCCTCGGGTTGCTGCGGACCGGCGCAACGGAATATTTCCGGGGAGGGCTCGATTCCGCGCACGCCGGGGGCGTTCCTTTCACGGGGAGCCTTGCGTCGGAGCTTGAGCTCGTTCCCGCCGGAAGGCTTCCGGAAGGCGAAATCCTGCGGCGGATCGAGGCGAGGAAAGCGGCCCGGGCGCGGAAGGATTACGCCGAGGCGGACCGGATCCGGAAGGAGCTCGAAACGGCGGCGGTTCTTCTCGAGGACGGGAAGGCGGGAACGACATGGAAGTACAGGGAGTGACCGGGGCGGCATCCCGGTCCGGGTACGCCCGCGCCGGCGGCCGGAGTTCCTGAGGTGGAATCCGCATTCCGGATGGCCGCGCCGTTCGCGCCCGCCGGGGACCAGCCGGGAGCGATCCGGGAGCTCTCCGAAGGGCTGAACCGCGGCCTTCCCCGCCAGGTGCTCCTCGGGGTTACCGGCTCGGGGAAGACGTACACGATGGCGTCCGTCATCGCGGCAGTCGACCGGCCGGCCCTCGTCATCGCACCGAACAAGACGCTGGCCGCCCAGCTCTACGCGGAGTTCAAGTCCCTCTTCCCCGAAAACGCCGTGGAGTACTTCGTCTCCTACTACGACTACTACCAGCCCGAAGCGTACGTGCCGCAGACGGACACCTTCATCGAGAAGGACTCCTCGATCAACGAGCAGATCGACAAGATGCGGCACAGCGCCACGAAGTCGGTGATGACCCGCGGCGACGTGATCGTTGTGGCGTCCGTTTCCTGCATCTACGGCCTGGGGTCTCCGGAGTTCTACGGGAGGATGACGGTCCGCCTCTCCGTGGGATCGGATTTGCCCCGCAACGCACTGTTGCGCCGGCTGATCGATCTCCAGTACGAGCGCAACGACGTGGATTTCCATCGCGGCGCCTTCCGCGTCCGCGGCGACGCGGTGGAGCTGTTCCCCGCGTACGAAGAGGAAAAGGTGCTTCGGATCGAGTACGACGAAGACCGCATCGAGCGCCTCCGCTATGTGGATCCCCTCCGGGGGACGAGGCTCTCCGAGGTGCGGGAAACGGTCATCTTCCCGGCGAGCCATTACGTTACGCCGGAGGACCAGCTCGACCGGGCGATCCGGGGCATCGAGGAGGAGCTCGAACAACGGCTCGCCGATCTGTCCTCGGCAGGGAAGCTCCTGGAGACGGAAAGGCTGCGGCAGCGGACCACCTACGACCTGGAGATGATCCGCCAGATGGGCTTCTGCTCCGGCATCGAGAACTACTCCCGCCACCTCGACGGGCGCGCTCCCGGGCAGCCCCCGTACACGCTCCTGGACTACTTCTCCAAGGACTGCCTGGTCTTCCTCGACGAGTCCCACGTGACCGTGCCCCAGCTGAACGGGATGTACAACGGAGACCGGTCGCGGAAGCAGACCCTGGTCGACTTCGGGTTCCGCCTCCCCTCCGCCCTCGACAACCGGCCGCTTCGGTTCGAGGAGTTCCGGGAGCGGGTGGGCCAGATCGTGTTCGTCTCGGCGACTCCCGCCGAATACGAACTGCGGGAGTGCGGCGGCGCGGTGGTCGAGCAGATCATCCGCCCCACGGGGCTGGTGGACCCCGAGGTGGAGATCCGCCCCGCGGCGATGCAGGTCGCGGACCTGCTGGGGGAGATCCGCGCACGCGCGGTTGCCGGGGAGCGGGTGCTGGTCACCACCCTCACCAAGAGGATGGCGGAGGACCTGACGGAGCACTACGAGGCGCAGGGGGTCCGCGTCCGGTACCTCCACTCCGACATCGACACGGTGGAGCGCGTGAACATCCTGCGGGACCTGCGGCTCGGGGCGTTCGACGTTCTCATCGGGATCAACCTGCTTCGGGAGGGACTGGACCTCCCGGAGGTCTCCCTGGTGGCGATCCTCGACGCCGACAAGGAAGGATTCCTGCGCTCGACCCGCTCGCTCATCCAGACCTTCGGGCGCGCCGCTCGGAACGTCGCCGGCAAGGTCCTTCTCTACGCGGACCGGGAGACCGGTTCGATGCGGGACGCGGTCGCCGAAACCCTGCGCCGCAGGGAACGCCAGCGGGCCTACAACCGGGAGCACGGCATCACCCCGGAGACGGTCCGGAAGAGCATCGCGGAGCCGATCGGACAGGCGTGCGAGGGGGACTACGTGACCGTTCCCGTCGTGCGGGAGTGGGAGCTCTCCTCCCGGGACGACCTGATGAAGTTGCGGAAGAAGCTCCGCAAGGAAATGGAGCGGGCGGCGAAGAATCTCGATTTCGAACGGGCGGCGGAGCTGCGCGACCGCCTCCTCGTCCTGGAGAGGGTGGAGCTTGCAGCGGGCTGACCCGCCGGCCGGTCTTGCCGACTGGAAGATGTTCCCCCGATCCCCCGGCGCCTACATCATGGAGGACGGGCAGGGAAGGGTGCTGTACGTCGGGAAGGCGAAGGACCTGCGGGCTCGCCTGCGGAACTACGCTCTCCCGGGAGGAGACGGGCGGCCGACGATCCCGCATCTTCTTCCCAGGGTCCGCGAGGTCCGGTGCATCGTAACGGCCACGGAAAAGGAGGCCCTCCTCCTCGAGAACACTCTCATCAAGCGCCACCGCCCCCCCTTTAACATCTTCTTCCGCGACGACAAGGAGTACCTGCTCCTGCGCATCGACCGTGGTGAGGAGTTCCCCAGGCCGGAGCTCGTCCGTCGCTCCAGGCGGGACGGCGCGACGTACTTCGGCCCGTACTCCTCCGCGCGGGGGATCCGGGAAACGCTGCGCGAGCTGCTCAGGCTCTTTCCGCTGTGCTCCTGCCCGCGGAAGAAGTTCGCGGCACGGAGACGGCCCTGCCTCAACTACCAGATGGGGCGGTGCCTGGGAGCGTGCGCGGGAAAGGTGGCCCGCGAGCGGTACCTCCCCGTCGTCGACAACGCGATGCGGTTCCTCCGCGGGGAATACCGGGACCTGCTTGCCCGCTGGAAGGCCGAGATGGGGGAACATTCCCGGGCGATGCGGTACGAGGATGCGGCGAAACTGCGGGACCGCATCGCGGTCGTGTCGAGGACCCTGGTGCGGCAGCGCGTCGTGCGCGCCGTGGAGGGAGACGTGGACGCGGTGGGGTGGCACAGCACGGGGGTTTCCGTGGCGGTCGCGGTTCTCTACCTCCGGAACGGCCGTCTCACCGACGCGCACCACCGGCACTTCCGGTACGAGGGCGCGCAGGACGAGGCGATGGCCTCGTTCCTCCTCCAGCACTACGCGGAAGGGGCGTACTTCCCGCGCGAGATCCTCCTGCCGTTCCCCCTCGGGGATCGGGCGGCGCTGTCGGCGGCGCTCGCCGATAGGGCGGGACACCCCGTTCTCCTCCGTGTCCCGGAAAAAGGGGAGCGCGCCCGCATTGTGGAGCTGGCCCGGAAAAACGCCGAGGAGAGCGAAAGGATGCGCCGGGAGAAGGAGGAGGCGTACGACCGGATCGCGGAACGGATGTCCTCCCTGTTCTCCCTTCCCCTGCCTCCGGAGCGGATCGAGGGGTTCGACGTCTCCAACATCTCGGGGACGGAGCCCGTCGGATCGATGGTCGCCTTCCTCTCCGGGAAACCGGCGAGGAAATGGTACCGGAAGTTTTCCGTGCGCGGTGTTTCCGGCCCGGACGACTTCGCGATGATGGAAGAGGTGATCCGTCGCCGTTTCGGCCACGACGAGGATTTCGGCGGAATGCCCGACCTCGTCCTCGTGGACGGGGGGAAGGGGCAGCTCTCCTCGGCGGCCGCGGCGCTTCGCTCCGCGGGGAGGGAGGGGATCCCGGTGATCTCCCTGGCCAAGGAGCGCGTTCGCGCGGGGGAAAAGGTGTTCCGGGAGCGGGTCTTTCTCCCGGGACGGAAGAACCCGCTGCACCTCCCGCCGAACGACCCCGTTCTCCACCTCCTGATGCGGGTCCGGGACGAGGCCCACCGGTTCGCCGTGACGTTCCACCGCGCCCTGCGCGCCCGCCGCAGCCTCGGTTCGTAGCTCCCGCCGGCAGACGCAAGGGGCGGTGTCCTCGCCCTGTTCCGCCACGTCGGCCGCGGGTCTTCGTCGTCCCGGCCTCCTTGCCTGCGCTCCGGGGACACGTTTCCTCCGGGGAGGGCTCGCGCCCGGCGCGCCCCCCGCCGTGAGGGGATCGGGAGCCGGGCGCGGTACGGAATGGAATTTGCCGTAGGGCACGCGCATGGACCATCCATTCCGCGGGCAGGGAGGGCTTCTTCTCCTGCTCCTGTCCTTCCTGACCGGAGTTTTCCTTGGACTGGGGGCCGGGCCGGCCTGCTCCGCGGCGGCGGGGTTCCTGCTGGTCGCCTGTGCCGCCCTTGTCGCCGTCCGAGCCCGCGCGATGCCGACCGCATGCGTCGCGATGGCGCTTTGCGGATCACTCACCGCGGCGAGGATCCCGCTCGTTTCTCCGGAAAGCGTCCGCGCATTTCTCGAATCCGAGGTGACGCTGGAAGGAAGGGTCGATGAGGTCCGCGTGACCGACGGCGGGTGGTCGGGAACGGTGAAGGATGCGGCCGTCTCGACTCCGTATCCGGCGAAATCCCTGCCGCTGGGAACGGTCTTTCTCCATCTCCGGAATCCGGACCTCCCGGTATCGTTTCCGGCCCGGATCCGTGCGGCCGGGCGGTTGCACCCCATGCTCGGGTCGGGGAACCCGGGAGAGATCCCACGGGCATGGGCTGCGATGGCGGGAGGGGCGCAGTACGCCATGTCCGCCGATGCATCGAAAGCGGTCTTTCTTCCCATGGGGGAAACGGGGGGAATTCCCGGATTCTTCGCCCGCGCGAGGCGCCGAACCGGTGAATGGGTGAAGCGGCATGCGGGGACGACGGACGGCGCGTTGTACCTTCTGTCCCTTGCGACGGGGGAGGTCCCGCAAGGATCCCATCCGTTGGTGACGTTGCTCCGCCGCACGGGGCTTGCCCACCTGCTGGCCATCTCCGGGATCAACGTGGCGGTGTTCCACATCATCGCGGTTTTCCTCCTGCGGGGAATGCTGTGGATCCCCAGGAGACGGCACGGCGTCCCGAATCTGAACTTCCTGCCGGCGCTCCTCTCCCTTCCGGCATGCTGGGGGTACGTCCTGCTGGCGGGCACTCCGACCCCGGCGGTGCGGTCCGCGGGGATGATCACCCTGTCCGTCCTTCTCTGGAGACGGTTCGGCGTCCGCGCTCCGGGTGTGTCCTGGACGGCGATGCTGCTCTTCGCTCTCGTCCTGTCCCCTCTGGAGATGTTCTCCCCTTCGTTCCTCCTTTCCTACGGAGCCACCTTTTTCCTGATCGCGAACTGCGCCGTCCCCTCGGTGGAGGACGGAACGGGGTGGCAATCGCGGGCCGTCCGCTGGGCGCGGGAGGCCATGAAGGCCTCCGCGGTGGCTTTCCTGGGGACGCTGCCGGTCTCCGCGGCGTTTTTCCGGTCGGTCCCGGCCGGCGCGATCGCATGGAACGTCCTGTTCGGGCCGGTCCTCGGCACGGCGGGCGTCGCGGGGGCATCTCTTGCCGTCTTGGGCGGCGCTTTCGGTGTGGATGCCGCGGGCCCCCCGGTCCGGTACGTCGCCGCGGGTCTATCGGCGGCCCTTTCCCTGCTGGACGTCGTCTCCGGCTCCGGAGCCGGCTGTTTCCCCGTCCCTCCCTCCGGCCCCGGGGCGATGTTCCTGTTCACGGTGTCCGGGGTTTCGGGAACTCTCTTTCTCCTGCGGCGCGGCAGGAGACCGTGGCCCGCCGCGGTAATTTCCTCCGCGTTGTTCCTCGGGTGGATCCACCTTCCGTACGCGGCCCTGCCGGGCTACGGTTTCTCCCTGACCGCCTTGAACGTGGGGAAAGGGTCGGCGCAACTGGCGTCGTTCCCTGGGGGGACCCGCATGCTGATCGACTGCGGGAGCGCGCTCCGCGGGGACGACGGGAACCGGGTGGTTCTGCCGTTCCTGCGAAGCCAGGGAGTGCGCAGGATCGACATCCTCTGCCTGACGCACCCGCACGAGGATCATTACGGGGGTGCGCAGGCGATCCTTTCCGCCCTTCCCGTGGGGGAGATCTGGATCCCGGAGGGAATCCCGCGGGATGCGTTCGGGGCGGCCGTATCCGCATGGCAGGGCACCGTACGTTCCGTGCGGCGGGGAGACGGATCCCGGCTGGGCGGGGCGGAGGTCCTCGTCCGTTTCCCCCGCGGCGGGGAAATACCGGGGAATGCCAATGAACGCGGGATCGTGCTGGAACTCCGTTTTGGTATCCTGTCCGTGTGGCTCCCGGGGGATGTGGAGGAGGGCCCCTCCGTCTGGGGCGAGCCTGCCGCAAGGGAAGGGGAGCAAAGGGTGCTTTTCCTGCCGCACCACGGTTCGAAGGGGGCGGATCCCGGAGGGTGGGAGGCTTTCTGCCGTCCCGCGGTGGTGGTGGCGCAAAATAGCCGTTGTTTCACCGGAGAAAATCTGCTACCCTCGGCTCAACGTTTCCTGTTGGAAAATGGAGCGTTTACGGTCCGTTTCCACGGGAGGGACGCATCCTTCTACCAGCAAGACCGGTACAGGGTGTGGGAGCGACTTTGGCAGTTGAAATGAGGTCCCATCACCCGATGATCGCCATGCCAAGGACCTTAAAATGACCGCTCCGCGAGTCCTGATCCTTTGCCCCGACGCGGAGCGTGTCGAAAGCACGGTGCGGGGCACTTTCCCAAGGGGAGTCCACTTCTCCTTCCTCTCCAGCTGGGAAGACGGCCAAGCCGCCCTCCGCAAGGAGAATTTCTCCGTCATCGTCGCGAAGAAGTTCACGAGAAAGCAGCCCACGGAGGAATATGTCGCCGACCTTCTCGCCCTGGCCCCCAAGACTCCGCTGATCCTGATCCTCGCGAAAAGGGAGGGGCCGTCGGTTCTGGGGGCGCTGAAAGGGGGGGCTTCGGAGATCCTCTTCGAGGAGGCGCTTCCGGGGACGCTCGTTCCGTGCCTCGAGAAATATCTCTTTTCCGGCTACGGTCTTCTTCGTCGAATGTCACTCGACGAACTGTTCGATTTCTGCATCCCCGTCATCACGACCTCGGACCTGGGGATCCTGTCCACCACGATTCTCGAGAAGCTCCGGGAGGCGCTCGGGGGTACTTCCGGCGTGCTGTTCAAGGAGGGGCCGGCGGCCGGCGGGGCGTTCGAGATCCTGGCGACGCTCGGCTTCACGGAGGAAACGGAACCCGATGCCTTCCTCCACCGTTTCGGAGAGTTCCTGGTCCGCCACTCCGGTCCGTTTCCCTCCGTCATTTATCCGGATGGGGCGGAGGGCGGTCGTTCGGGACCGGAGGATCCGCAGGGGGAGACCCCCATCCTCCTCGCCCTGCGGTTCGACCTTTCCCCCGGGTCCCGCGTATTCGCGGCGGTGGGGCTTCGCGCCGCCCCGGAGAAGGACGTGTTGAACAGTCCGCTTCTCAATTTCTTCTACCGCCAGTCCCGCCTGGCACTCATCAACGCGGAGCGCAACGCCCAGGCCCAGTCCCTCATCTACATCGACGACCTGACCAAACTCTACAACAGCCGCTACCTGAACGTTGTGCTGGACCGGGAAATGAAACGATCCGAGCGATACCGGAATTTTTTTTCCGTCCTGTTCATGGACGTCGACTTCTTCAAGCGGGTCAACGACAGCCACGGGCACCTCGTGGGGAGCCGCGTGCTCGTCGAGGTGGGCGCCGTCCTGCGGGCATGCGTGAGGGAAACCGACACGGTGGTCCGGTACGGCGGGGACGAGTTCGTGGTGCTCCTCGTGGAAACCAACGCGGAAGAGGCGATGCTCGTCGCGGAGCGGATGCGGAGAATGATGGAGTCGAAGCCGTTCGTGACGGACCTCGGGCTCGACATCCGCCTGACGATCTCCATCGGGATCGCCGCTTTCCCCGAGCACGCCACCACGAAGCAGCACCTGCTGAACCTCGCGGACCAGGCGATGTACCGGGGGAAGGAGTCCACGCGGAACGTCGTCTACCTGGCCGACCCGCAGAACGTCTCATGACATTGGCGACCGTCCGGGGGATGAAGGACATCCTTCCCCCCGAGTCCGCACGATGGACGGAACTCGAGGGCCTGTTCCGCGCCCACGCCGTCCGGTACGGCTTCCTGGAGATCCGCACCCCCCTCCTCGAGAGGACCGAGCTGTTCGCGCGGGCCGTGGGGGAGACCACCGACATCGTGGAAAAGGAAATGTACACCTTCACGGACCGTTCCGGAGAGAGCCTTACCGTGCGGCCCGAGGGGACCGCCCCGGTGGTACGCGCGCTTCTCAACCACCGTGCGGACGCCGGGGAGTGGCCGGCGCGGTTCTTCTACATCGGGCCGATGTTCCGCCACGAGCGGCCCCAGAAAGGGCGCCTCCGCCAGTTCCACCAGTTCGGCGCGGAGGCTTTCGGCACGGACTCGCCATACGCCGACGCGGAAGCGGTGGCGTTCCTCCATGGATTCCTGGCCGCGGCGGGCCTGGCCGGGGTTTCCCTGGAGATCAACTCCCTCGGGGACCCGGAGTGCAGGCCGGCCTACCTCGATGCCCTGGCTTCCTTCCTTGCGGCGAAGGAGGGCGAACTCTGCGACGATTGTCGCCGCCGGGCCGGCCGGAACCCCCTGCGCGTCCTGGACTGCAAGGCGGAACGGTGCGTCCGGGCGACGGCGGACGCCCCCTCGATCCTCGACTTCCTGTGCGGCCCCTGCCGCGACCACTTCCACGGAGTGGAGTCCGCCCTCGCATCGTCCGGGATTCTCTTCTCGAGGAACCCGCGCATGGTCCGAGGCCTCGACTACTACAGGAGGACCACTTTCGAATTCGTCATCCCCGGAATGGGCGCGCAGAACACCGTCGCGGCAGGTGGGCGGTACGACGGCCTTGCGGAAATGCTCGGCGGAAGGGAGCGGGTGCCCGCCATCGGATTCGCCGTCGGCGTGGAGCGTCTTCTGATGCTGCTGGGGGAGGGGCGGGCGGCGGGACCTTCGGCGGAGGCGTATCTCGTCGTCGCCACGCCTGCGCTTCTCCCGGAGGCCTTCCGCAGAAAGATGGAGCTTTCGGCCTGCGGCGTTCGGGCCGACATGGACTACGAGGGGCGCAGCGTGAAGAGCCAGTTCCGGCGCGCGGACCGTTCCGGCGCGAGGGTGGTCCTCGTCTTCGGGGAGGACGAGGCGCACCGCGGGGCGGTGGTGTACAGGGACATGGAGAGGGGCTTGCAGGAGGAGATTCCCGCGGAGACGGCGATCCGCCGGCTCTGCGACCGCGAAAAGAAGGAGGAGTGACGTTGGACGCCTTTCTGCCGGAACACAAGAGGACCATCTATTGCGGGCGAATCCGGCCCGAACACGTCGGGAAGGAGGTCGTTCTCTGCGGGTGGGTCCACCGCAGGAGGGACCACGGCGGGCTGGTGTTCGTCGACCTGCGCGACCGCGAGGGGCTGGTCCAGGTCGTGATCAACCCGGAAGGGTCCGCAGAGGCGCACGCAAAGGCCGACGCCCTGCGAGTGGAGTACGTCCTCTCGGTGCGCGGGACCGTACGACGGCGGCCGCCGGGCACGGAGAATCCGAGCCTTCCGACGGGGGACGTCGAGGTCGCGGCCGCGACCCTTGCAATACTCAACGAATCCAGGCCGATCCCCTTCTCCCTCGATGAGGATTCCGACGTGGCGGAAAACGTCCGCCTCAAGTACCGGTACCTCGACCTGCGGCGGCCGTCGATCCAGGCGATGTTCGTACGGCGGGCCAGGCTCGCCCGCGCGGTCCGGGAATACTTTTTCGAGAACGGCTTCCTGGAGGTGGAGACCCCCGTTCTCACCAAGAGCACGCCGGAGGGGGCGCGGGACTACCTCGTTCCGTCGCGGGTCAACCCGGGAATGTTCTACGCCCTTCCGCAGTCGCCCCAGCTGTTCAAGCAGATCCTGATGATGGCGGGATACGACCGGTACGCCCAGATCGTGAAGTGCTTCCGCGACGAGGACCTGCGGGCCGACCGCCAACCGGAGTTCACCCAGATCGACGTGGAGATGTCGTTCATCGACAGGGATGACATCTTCACCATGATGGAAGGGCTCATGGCCCGCGTCTTCCGCGAGGTTCTCGACGTGACGGTCGCGCGCCCGATCCCGAGGATGGGATACCGGGAGGCGATGGACCGGTTCGGGGTCGACAAGCCGGACACCCGTTTCGCCCTGGAGATCGCCGATTACACCGGCCTGCTGTCCGCGGCCGGGTTCCGCGTATTCTCCGAGATCGCCGCGAAGGGGGGCGTCATCCGGGGGATCACCGTCCCGGGCCTGGCGGAGTCCAGCCGCTCGGAGCTCGCCGCGCTGGAGGAGGTCGCGAAGATCGGCGGGGCGGCGGGCCTTGCCTGGTTCAAGGCGACCGACAAGGGGCTTGCCTCCCCGCTTGCGAAGTTCTTCAAGGAGGAGCAGCTGGCCGCGCTGCGGGAGAAGAGCGGGGCGAAGGCGGGGGATCTGATCCTGGTCGTCGCCGACACCTTCGACGTGGCGTGCGCGTCCCTCGGACGTCTCCGCCTGCACTTGGGAGAGAAGCTGGGGATGATCGACAAGTCCCTCTATCACCTGCTCTGGGTGACCGACTTCCCCCTGCTGGAATGGGACAAGGAGGAGAAGCGGTGGTCGGCGATGCACCACCCGTTCACCGCGCCCCTGGACGAGGACCTGCCGCTCCTCGCCACGGATCCGGGATCCGTCAGGGCCAAGGCGTACGACATGGTGCTGAACGGGTCGGAGATCGGCGGGGGGAGCATCCGTATCCACCGGAAGGATGTGCAATCCCGGATGTTCCAGCTGCTCGACATCGACCCGGACGCCGCGCGGTTGAAGTTCGGATTCCTCCTGGAAGCGCTGGAGTTCGGCGCGCCGCCGCATGGAGGGATCGCCTTCGGTCTGGACCGCCTGGCGATGATCTTCTCCGGGGCGAAATCGCTGCGGGACGTCATCGCCTTCCCGAAGACGCAGAAGGCGACCTGCCTCATGACGGACGCCCCCTCCATGGTGGACGTGGAGCAACTGCGGGAACTCTCCATCCGCGTGACCGTGCCGGAGAAGAGGTAAAAAAAGAGGGGGGCGTCACCCGCCCCCCTCCCGGTCCGGTTTTCCCCTCCGGGGCTACTTCTTCAGATCGAAGACCGCCCGCCGGTTCTTCTGCCAGCAGGCCTCGTTGTGCTCCGTGCACAGCGGGCGTTCCTTGCCGTAGCTGATCGTGGAGAGGCGGGCCGCGTCGACACCCAGCCCCACGAGGTATTTCTTCGCGGAGGTCGCACGGCGGTCTCCCAGAGCCATGTTGTACTCCGCGGTGCCGCGCTCGTCGCAATGGCCCTCGATCAGGATCTTGGCGCCGTTGTTCTTCGCCAGGTAGTCGGCAACCTTCGCCAGGATGGGCTTTGCGTCATCCCGGATGAACGATTTGTCGAAGTCGAAGTGGATGTTCGGGAAAACCGACTCCTCGGCCGCCGCGGAGGGCGGCGGGGGGGCGACCGTCGGCGCGGTGGGCGCAGGCGGCGGCGTGGGCAAGGGCGGCGGCAGGGCGGGGGCCGCGGGCTTTTTCGCCTCGGCGCACGCACGGGTTTTCGCGAGTAGGTTGTCCGCCGCCGCCTCGGCGTCCTTCACATCGGCTTCCGCCCTCTCGAAGTGTTCCACCAGTTCGTGGCGGGCGTGCTCCAGCGCGACGCGGGCAATGGCGAGTTCTTTGGGCGCGCACTCCGCGGCCCCGAGGCGTTCGGCCTCGGCGATCTTGGCCGCGATGGCGTCAAGCCGGTCGGTTTCGCTGCGGGTCAGCTGCCGCTTGGCGCAACCGGCGGCGACCGCCAGCGCGAGAATGATGAAACCTGCAAGGAGGATTCTCGCGTTCTTCATTTCGCACCCCCGGCCTTCTGGATCGCCTGGCCGGAATACTTCTCCGACTCGGCGGCGAATGTGCGGGCCTCGTCGTTGTCGCCCTCGTCGACCTCTTTCTTGGCTGCCTCAAGGTACGTCTGGGCCATGTAGTAGTCGAGCTTTGCCTTCTCCGGCGCGCCGGAGACCTTCGCCTTGTCCAGAGCCGACTGGGCGTTCTGGAGCGCGTTCGTCGTCGCGCACCCCCCGACCAGGACGGCAAAGGCCAAGGCGACAACGACCTTTCGCCAGATCGATTTCATAATCCTCCTCCTTGAAATGGGTGGATTCCTGTCCGTAAATTATAGAACAAATCATTTGTGTCTAAAGTATATTTCGGAGAAATATTTTCCCGTCGGTTTGTATATAGTGGAAGTGTGTTCCTCAGGGAGCTCTTCCATCCGGGATCGGTCGCCGTGGTCGGGGCGTCCCGGAACAGCGCAAAAGTGGGGTTCGGGGTGTTCGCGAACCTCGTTCAGGCGGGGTTTCCGGGTCCGCTGTACGCCGTAAACCCCGGCGGCGGCGATCTTTTGGGATTCCCCCTGTACCCCTCGATCGGCGCGATTCCCGGCCCCGTGGACCTCGGCGTGTTCGTCGTTCCCCCAAAGGCCATCATCGAGGGGATCCCGTTGCTGGCCGCGAAGGGAATGCGCGCGGCCATCGCCATCTCCGCCGGTTTCAAGGAAGTCGGGGGAGAAGGGTTCGCGCTGGAACGTGCGCTCGAGGAGGCGGCCGCCGCCGCGGGGATACGGATCCTGGGACCCAACTGTCTAGGGCTGATCAACACCCACGCATGTCTGAACGCTTCCTTCTCGCGCGGCACGCCGCCGAAGGGGGCGATCTCCTTCTTTTCCCAGTCCGGAGCGTTGTGCACGGCGGTGCTGGACTGGGCGGTCGGACAGAACGTAGGGTTCTCCAAGTTCGTGAGCCTCGGGAACAAGGCGGATATCTCCGAATCCGACATCATGGAGTATCTCGCGGAGGATACCGAAACGAAGGTCCTCCTCGGCTACGTCGAGAGCATCGACGACGGGCGGCGGTTCCTGCGCGCGGCGAGGGGGACTACGCACCGCAAGCCGGTCGTCCTGGTCAAGGCGGGGGCCACGGGCGCCGGGGCCCGCGCCGCGTCCTCCCACACCGGGAGCCTCGCAGGGTCCGATCACGCCTACAATGCGGCGTTCCGCCAGGGGGGGGTCCTGCGCGCCAGGACGGTGGAGGACCTTTTCGATCTCGCCATGGGGTTCGCGATGCAGCCGGTCCCCTGTGGGGACCGGCTGCTGATCCTTACGAACGCCGGCGGGCCGGGCATCCTCGCGGCGGACACGGCGGAGCGGCTCGGGATCCCCCTTGCGGAGGTTTCCTCCGCGCTCCGCGGGAAGCTCGCGCCGAAGGTCCCCCCGACGGCGAGCCTGGCCAATCCCGTGGACATCATCGGGGACGCCAGGGCGGACCGGTACCGGGATGTTCTCGAGGTGCTGGCGGACGACCCGTCCATCGACACGGTCCTGGTCCTCCTGACCCCGCAGGCCATGACCGAGCCGGAGGAGACGGCGCGTGCCACCGTGTCCGCCTTCGCCGGGGCCGGGAAGACGGTGTTCGCGTCGTTCCTGGGGGAGGCGACGGTAGGGGGCGCCCGCAGGATCCTCTCCGAAGGAAACGTGCCCAACTACGCCGTTCCCGAAAGGGCGGTGCGCGCGCTCCACGCGATGCGCCGCTATGCGCGCCTTCGCCCCGCGGAATCTCCGCGCGGAGAGGAACCGACGAAGGATCGCCCGGATCCGGCCGACCGTGCCGTCCGCGAGGCCCTCTCGGCGGGGCGGCGCGTGCTGGGGGAGGAGGAGGGGCGGGCGATCCTCGAGGCCTACGGATTCGCCTTCCCGCGACACGCCTTCGCGGAGACGAGCGCCGCCGCCGCGGACGCGTTCCGGTCGCTCGGGACGGCGAGAGCCGTGATGAAGATCGTCTCTCCCCAAGTGATCCACAAGACCGACGTCGGAGGGGTTCGTCTCGGTCTCTCCTCCGCGGAGGAGGTGGAAAGGGCTTTCGTGGAAGTCACCTCCTCCGTCCGCCGGTTCGCTCCGGAAGCGTGGATCGCGGGGGTCTCCCTCCAGGAAATGATCATCGGCGGAAGGGAACTCATCCTGGGGATGAACCGCGATCCCCAGTTCGGCCCCCTCCTGATGTTCGGCCTGGGGGGGATCTCCGTCGAAGTGCTGAAGGACGTCGCGTTCCGCGTGGCGCCGATCACCCGGCGCGAGGCGGAGGAAATGGTCCGGGAGATACGGGCCTACCCGCTGCTGGCCGCCTATCGCGGGAGCGAGCCCGCGGACGAGGAGGCCATCGTGGAGGCGCTCCTGCGGGTATCGCGCCTGTCGTGCGATTTCCCGGAGATCCAGGAACTGGACATCAACCCGGTCCTGGTTCTTTCGAAAGGCAAGGGGTTGCGCGCGATCGATTGCCGGATGACCATCGCGGAGGCGAACGGATGAAACTTTACGTCGCATCGACGTCCGGGTATGCGGGCAAGACCCTCCTTGTCCTTTCCCTCGGGAAGATCTGGGCGGAGAGGGGGGTGCGGGTCGGGTATGTCAAACCCCTGGGCAAGATCCCGATCGTGGAGGGGGGGCGGCTGGTCGACGAGGATGCCGCTTTCCTGGCCCGGGAACTCGCCCTCGAAGGGCCGCCGGAAGCGGTGTGCCCCGTGGTGATCACCCAGGACCTCGTGGTCGCCGCGTACCGCGGAGAGGACCTGAGGCTCCGGGGCAGGATCTCGACGGCCGTCCACGACGCGGAGGCCCGCTCGGAGGTGCTCCTCGTCGGCGGAACCGCCAACCTGAGGGACGGGATCTTCCTCGGACTGTCTCCGCTCGAACTGATCGTGAACTACGACTGCCGCGTCGTGCTGGTGGACCGGTTCGAGGGGGAGACGTCGATGGACCAGGTCCTCTGGGCCGCGGCGGCGCTGGGCCCCCGGCTCCTCGGAGTGGTGTTCAACAGGGTGTCTCCCGGGCAGGAGGCCTTTGTCCGCGGCCCCGTGGCCGGATTTTTCGGCGCCCGGGGGATCCGCGTCCTCGGCGCCGTGCCGGAAGACCCCGTGCTGAACAGCGTCAGCGTCGGGGCGCTGGCGGCCTCCCTTTCCGCCTCGGTGGCGTGCGCCCCGGAAAGCGCCATGGGGGCGATGATCGAGCGGTTCTGCGTGGGGGCGATGGACGTGGAGCACGCGCTCCGGATCTTCCGCGGGATCCCGGGGAAGGCGGTCGTCACCGGGGGGTACCGAACCGACATCCAGCTGGCCGCGCTGGAGACGGACACGGTTTGCCTCGTGCTCACCGGGGGGGTGTCTCCGAACGAGATCATCCTGTCCCGCGCGCGGGAGAAGGGGACCGCGATCCTCACCGTCGCGGAGGACACGATGACCACCGTGGAGCGGTTCGAGCGGCTGCTCGGGCGCATGCGGATCCGGGAGCCCGAGAAGGTGCGGCGGGGGGTCGATGTGGTCCGTGCCTCCGTCGACACGGAGGGTCTGTTGTCGCTTTGCCGGAACGGAGGATAGCTCTCCGGGGAGGTCGTCCCCGCACGCAGGGTCGCAGGGGATCCGGAGGTCGGCAGGGATCCTTTCCCCTTGACATCCATGGGGTATTTGTATACTGTATGCGTAGCTTGGGAGGGGGCACCCCCTCCTGTCCATCCTGAAAAACTTCAGGTTTCCCCGCCGATGGAGGATTCGTTGGCCCTCTTCATGAACTTGGTTCCGCCCGGGATCGGCGGGATCGGCATCGCTCCGATGCACGCGGACCCGGACCAGGGGGGCCTCCCCCGTTGATCGGTACGTATCGTTCCCACATCCTTCTCTAGGAGGAGGTCGTCTATGGGCCGGAAGAAGATCACCGTGGTCGGGGCGGGGAACGTCGGCGCCACCACCGCGCAGAGGCTTGCCGAGAAGGACTTCTGCGACGTCGTGCTCGTCGACATCGTGGAGGGAATGCCCCAGGGGAAGGCGCTCGATCTCATGCAGTCCGGCCCGATCTACGGGTACGACAGCAAGGTCGTGGGGACGAACGGATACGAGGAGAGCGCCGGGTCCGACATCGTCGTCATCACCTCCGGGCTGGCACGCAAGCCGGGAATGAGCCGGGACGACCTCCTGAAGGTCAACGCGGGGATCGTCAAGGATGTGACCCGGAAATGCGTCGCCAAGTCTCCCGGCGCGATAATCCTCGTCGTGTCGAATCCCCTCGACGCGATGACCTATGTGGCGTACAAGCAGAGCAAGCTTCCCGCGAACAAGGTGATCGGAATGGCCGGCATCCTGGACTCCGCCCGGTTCCGCGCCTTCATCGCCATGGAGCTGGGCATCTCCGTCCGGGACGTCACGGCATTCGTCCTCGGAGGCCACGGCGACACGATGGTCCCTTCCACGAAGTACACGACGGTGGCGGGGATCCCCGTGGAAGACCTGATTCAGAGGGACCGCCTCGCCCAGATCGTGGAGCGCACCGCGAAGGGGGGAGCGGAGATCGTCTCCCTGCTGAAGACCGGTTCCGCGTACTATGCCCCGTCCGCGGCGACCGTCCAGATGTGCGAATCCATCGTGCTCGACAAGAAGATGATCCTCCCCTGCGCCGTGTTGTCCAACGGCAAGTACGAGGGATGCGACGGCCTCTTCGTGGGCCTGCCGGCGAAGCTGGGCTCCCAGGGCGTGGAGGAGGTCGTCAAGTTCAAACTATCCGTCAACGAGGCCGAGGCGCTGAAGAGGTCGGCCGCCGCGGTCAAGGAGCTCTGCGAAGCGGTCGACAGGCTCGGGTTCTGAAGCGCCGTTCCGAGCGGGGAAGCTCGGTTCCCGGCGCCGCGGGAAAACAGGATGTGGCCGAAAAACCTTCATTCAAAGGGGGGACCCGGCGGTCCCCCCTTCACCTATTTGCAAGGTGAGACGGGAACTCCCCGCGCCGGATCGGATCGACCACAAATTCACCGGGAGGGACCTTAGGACATGAATATCCACGAGTACCAGGCCAAGGCCGTTCTGTCCAAGTACGGCGTGGCGGTGCCCAGGGGAAAGGTGGCGGACACCCCTGCGCAGGCCGAGGTCATCGCGGAAGAGTTCGGCACGCCGGTCGTGGTCAAGGCGCAGATCCACGCCGGCGGACGGGGCAAGGGAGGCGGCGTGAAGTTCGCCCGAACTTCCACCGAGGCTCGGAAGTACGCCCAGGAGATCATCGGGATGAACCTGGTGACCCACCAGACAGGTCCCCAGGGGAAAAGGGTCAAGCGCGTCCTCGTCGAGCAGGCAGGGAAGATCCGGAAGGAGTTCTACCTCGGCATCGTCATCGATCGGGCCGTTTCGCAGGTCGTCATCATGGCGTCCACGGAGGGCGGGATGGAGATCGAGGCGGTTGCGGCGAAGACCCCGGAGAAGATCCTGAAGGAATGGGTGGACCCGGCCGTGGGCCTGATGCCGTTCCAGGCACGGAAGCTCGCCTACGGGCTGGGGATCCCCGCGGAGCTCACGGGGAAGGCGGTGAAGCTGATGACGGGGCTGTACAACGCCTTCGTGGACACGGACTGCTCCCTCGCCGAGATCAATCCGCTCGTCCTGACCGAGGACGGCGACATCGTCGCGCTGGACGCGAAGATGAACTTCGAAAGCAACGGCCTGTTCCGGCACCAGGACATCCAGGCGCTCCGGGACTTCGACGAAGAGGATCCCACGGAGACCGAGGCGTCCAAGTACGATCTCTCCTACATCCGCCTCGACGGGAACATCGGCTGCATGGTGAACGGCGCGGGGCTGGCGATGACCACGATGGACATGATCAAGATCTGCGGCGGCAACCCGGCGAATTTCCTCGACGTCGGCGGCGGCGCGTCCGTCGATCAGGTGACCAACGCGTTCCGGCTCATCCTGTCCGACGAGAAGGTGAAGGCGATCCTCGTGAACATCTTCGGCGGGATCATGCGGTGCGACATCATCGCGGAGGGCGTGGTCGCGGCGGCGAAGAAGCTGGGCCTCTCGGTTCCCCTGGTCGTCCGGCTCGAGGGGACGAACGTCGAGAAGGGGAAGGAGATCCTCGCGGCGTCGAAGCTCAACATCATATCCGCGGGCGACATGGCGGACGCGGCGAGGAAAGTCGTCGCCGCCGCCGCCGGCCAGGCGAAGTAAGGGGGGCGGCCATGAGCATCTACATAGACAAGGACACCAGGGTTCTCGTCCAGGGGATCACCGGCTCGACGGGGGCGTTCCACACCCGACAGATGCTGGAATACGGCACGAAGATCGTCGGCGGGGTGACCCCGGGGAAGGCCGGCTCCACGGTGGAGGGCGTCCCCGTCTTCAACTCCGTCACCGAAGCGGTCAAGGCCACGGGCGCCGACGCCTCGGTCATCTATGTCCCTCCCGCATTCGCTGCGGACGCGATCTGCGAGGGGTTCGATGCGGGGCTCGACCTGGTAGTGTGCATCACCGAGGGGATCCCCATCCTGGACATGGTGAAGGTCAAACGGTTCATCCGGGGGAAGAAGACCCGGCTGGTGGGACCGAACTGCCCCGGGGTCATCACCCCCGGGGAATGCAAGATCGGCATCATGCCCGGCAGCATCCACACGCCCGGCGCCATCGGCATCGTCTCCAAGTCGGGCACGCTCACCTACGAGGCGGTCCACCAGGTGACCAAGGTGGGGCTGGGGCAGTCCACCTGCGT
Source organism: Deltaproteobacteria bacterium (assembly GCA_021815305.1). Lineage (GTDB taxonomy): Bacteria > Desulfobacterota > Deferrimicrobia > Deferrimicrobiales > Deferrimicrobiaceae > JAKAHC01. The sequence continues at coordinate 123,684 of JAKAHC010000008.1, forward strand.
CGGCATCGGCGGCGATCCCATCAACGGCACGAACTTCATCGACGTCCTCTCCGCCTTCGAGTCCGATCCGGACACCGAGGCGGTCATCATGATCGGCGAGATCGGCGGTACGGCGGAGGAAGAGGCGGCCGCCTGGGTGAAGGCGAACATGAAGAAACCGGTGGTCGGGTTCGTCGCGGGGCAGACCGCGCCCAAGGGGAAGCGGATGGGTCACGCGGGCGCCGTCATCTCGGGCGGGAAAGGGACGGCGGCGGAGAAGATCGCGGCGTTCAAGGCGGCGGGCATTTCGGTGGCCGAGTCGCCTGCCGACATGGGGAAGACCCTGGCGAACCGGCTGGGTCTCCAGGCCAACTAAAGGAAGGGACAGGGAGCGATGGCGAAGGAGCAGGCGGTGGAGAAGATCGAGGCGACGGAAAGCCGGAAAGTGAAGATCAGCGTCATCCCGCGGTACTGCAAGGGGTGCGAGATCTGCGTGAAACTGTGCCCCACGCAGGTCCTCGGGATGGAGATGTTCAAGGTGAAGGTGGTCGACATCGACAAGTGCACGATCTGCATGGCGTGCGAGCTTCGGTGCCCGGACTTCGCCATCTTCGTCGAGAAGAAATAAGGCCCGATACGGACCTGAAAAAGGAGAAGACAGGTGGGCAAGATCAAACTGCTCCAGGGTAACGAGGCGTGCGCGGAGGGCGCACTCTACGCGGGGTGCACCTTCTTCGGCGGCTACCCGATCACTCCGTCGACGGAGGTGGCCGAGTACATGGCGAAGCGGCTCCCGCAGATCGGGGGCGCGTTCCTGCAGATGGAGGACGAGATCGCGGCGATGGCCGCGGTCATCGGGGGGGCTCTGGCGGGGAAGAAGGCGCTCACGGCCACGTCGGGCCCCGGCTTTTCGCTCAAGCAGGAGAACATCGGGTTCGCCGCGTTGACGGAGATCCCGTGCGTGATCGTCAATGTCATGCGCGGCGGGCCATCGACCGGCGTTCCGACCGGCCCCGGACAGAGCGACATCATGCAGTGCAGGTGGGGAACGCACGGCGACCACCCGGTCATCTGCCTCACCCCCGCCTACGTCCAGGAGATCTTCTCCGAGACGGTCCGGGCGTTCAACCTCGCGGAGAAGTACCGCACCCCGGTGATCATCGCCTTCGACGAGATCGTCGGGCACATGCGGGAGCGGATCGAGATCCCCGATCCCGGGGTACTTCCCGTGCAAGACCGCACGAAGCCGACCTGCCCGCCTTCCGAATATCTCCCGTACGACGAAAGCAAGGGCGACGTTCCCCCGATGGCGAACTTCTTCGAGGGATACCGGTACCACGTGACCGGGCTCAACCACGGTTCCGACGGGTTCCCCGTGAACGCCTCCCCGCGGATCCACACCGACGAGCTTCGACTCCTTCGGAAAGTCGAGTCGAACAGGGCGGACATCGTCCGGTTCGAGGAGTACCTCCTGGAGGACGCGGAAGTCGCGGTTTTCGCCTACGGGATTTCCGGCCGCTCCGCCAAGACGGCCGTGGAAGCGGCCCGAAAGGCGGGGATCAAGGCGGGGCTCTTCCGCCCGTTGACCATCTGGCCGTTCCCCGAGGCGCAGGTCGCCGCGCTTTCCGCCCGCGTCAAGGGGATCGTGGTTCCCGAACTCTCCCTGGGCCAGATCATCCTGGAAGTGGACCGGTGTGCGAAGGGGCGCTGCAGGATCGAGGGAATCTACCGGGTCGACGGCGACCCCATCAACCCGGCGCAGATTCTCGCCAAGGTAAAGGAGGCCAATTAGATGGCGTTTCAATACGACCGGTATATCCGCGGGGGGAAACTGCCTCACATCTGGTGCCCGGGGTGTACCTACGGCATCGTCTTCAAGTCGCTGTTGCGCGTCGTCGACACCCTGGCGATCTCCAAGGACGACATCGCCCTGGTGTCCGGGATCGGGTGCGCCTCCCGCCTCCCGGGTTACGTGGACTTCAACACGCTCCACACCACGCACGGGAGGGCGCTCGGCTTCGCCACGGGCATCAAGATGGCAAGGCCCGACAAGCACGTCATGGTGGTCAGCGGCGACGGAGATGCGACCGCGATCGGCGGGAACCACTTCATCCACGCCTGCCGCCGGAACATCGACATCACCGTTCTCGTCTTCAACAACTACATCTACGGGATGACCGGCGGGCAATACTCCCCGACCACGCCGTCCGGCCACATGGCGAGCACGATGCCGTACGGCAACGTCGACCCGTCGTTCAACATCCCCGAACTGGCGAAGGGCGCGGGGGCGAGCTTCGTGGCCCGCGGAACCGCGTACCACGCCGCGGGGCTGGACAAGCTTCTCATCGAGGCGATCCGGCACAAGGGTCTCTCCGTGGTCGAGATCATCAACGCCTGTCCCACCACGCACGGCCGGCGGAACAAGTTCAAGAGCCCGACGGACATGCTCCTCTGGATGAAGGATACCTTCATGCCGGTCGCGGCGTTCGAGAAGCTGCCGCCGGAGAAGACGGCCGGGAAATTCCCCATCGGCGTCCTGTATCGCAAGGAGGGGCTCCCCGAGTATTGCGAGACCTACTACGGCCTGGTCGAGCGGCTGAAGAGACAGAGAGAGGGGAGGGTGTAGCGCCCATGAGCGGAAGATACGAGATCCGGTTTTCCGGCTCCGGAGGGCAGGGTCTGATCCTTGCCGGCGTCATCTTCGCGGAGGCGGCGACCATCTACGACAAGAAGAACGCCGTGCAGAGCCAGTCGTACGGGCCGGAGGCCAGGGGCGGCGCCTCCAAGTCGGAAGTCATCATCTCCGAATCGGTCATCGATTTCCCAAAGGCCACCGAGATCGATCTGATGCTCGCCCTCACCCAGGAGGCGTGCTTCAAGTATTACAAGGACATCAAACCCACGGGGACGCTCCTGGTGGACGAGGATTTCGTGAAGGAGGTTCCGAAAGGTGCCTTCAAGGTGGTCCGGCTCCCGGTCATCCGGACCGCGTCCGAGGAAATCGGGAAGGCGTTCGTCGCCAACATCGTGGCGCTCGGCGCCATCACGGCCATCACGAAGCAGGTGAGCATCGAATCCGTGGAGAAGGCGGTCCTGTCCCGTGTCCCGAAGGGGACCGAGGATCTGAACAAGAAGGCGCTGATGGCGGGCTACGATCTCGCAAGGGGGAGGGAGAACTGATGGCCGGCACGGGACTGCAGCGCACCCTCTCGATCGTCAAACCCGACGGCGTCCGGAAGGGCGTCGTCGGCGAGGTCCTCCGCCGGTTCGAGTCGGCGGGGATCCGCATCGTGGCGATGAAGATGCTTCGCCTCACCCGGAAGGAGGCGGAGGGTTTTTACGCCGTACACCGGGAGCGTCCCTTCTTCGGCTCTCTCACGGAATTCATGTCTTCCGGTCCCATCGTCGTCATGGTCCTCGAGGCGGAAGACGTCATCGCCAGGAACCGCGTGCTCATGGGGGCCACCGATCCGAAGAAGGCGGACAAGGGAACCATCCGCGCGGATCTGGCGGACAACGTGGAGCGGAACATCGTGCACGGGTCCGATGCCCCGGATACGGCGACGGCGGAAATACGTTACTTTTTCAGCGACCTGGACATTGTAAGTTAACATTTTTCATAAACACCGATCCGCCCCGGGGCGCGTACGGTCCCCCGGGGCTTTTTTTCGCCGGCCCCGGAGGCGCCCGGCGAACGTGCCCTGCGCCCGATGATGGAACGGAAGGGTCGTGGTAAGGTGGAACGATGACTGCAGACCGCGACCCGCGGACCGACCTGAAGGGAATGACCCTCCCGGAAATGGAGAGCTTCTTCACCCGCTGGGGGAAGGAGCGGTATCGCGCCCGCCAGGTCTCCCGGTGGGTCTACCGGAAATACGTCGAAGACTTCGACATGATGACGGACCTCTCCAGGGAGTTCCGGGGGGTCCTCTCGGAGGTCTGCCGAATTTCGGCTTCCGGCGCGGAACGCGTGGAAGTGTCCGCGGACGGAACGGAGAAGTACCTCTTCAGGCTCGGGGACGGAGAATCCGTGGAGAGCGTCCTGATCCCCGACGAGGACCGCCGGACCCTGTGCATCTCCTCCCAGGTGGGGTGTGCCCTCGCGTGCGGTTTCTGCGCCACCGGTGCCATGGGGTTCCGCAGGAACATGACCTCGGCCGAGATCATTCACCAGGCCTGCTTCGCCGCGCGGCGCCTTGCCGGGCGCGGGGAACTGCTTTCGAATGTCGTCTTCATGGGCATGGGGGAGCCGTTGCGGAACGCGGCCGAGGTTTCGCGCGCCATCGAGATCCTCCTGTCCCAGTACGGATTCGTCCTGCCGGGGAAACGGGTCACCGTCTCCACCGCGGGGATCCTCCCGGAGATGGCCGCGATGGCGGAAAGGTTCCCGGTGAGTTTCGCCGTCTCGGTGAACGCTCCAAGGGATGAGATCCGCTCCCTGCTGATGCCCGTCAACCGGAAATATCCTCTGCGCGAACTCATCGCCGCGATGAGGCGCATCCCGCTGCAGAGCGGGCGAAAGGTGACTGCGGAGTACGTGCTGCTCCAGGGGGTGAACGACGCGCCGGGAGACGCGGAAGCCCTTGCGCGCCTGCTCCAGGGCGCGCGCATCAAGGTGAACCTGATCCCCTTCAATCCCCACGAGGAAGCGGCGTACCGCGCGCCCTCGAGGGAGGCGGTGGACCGCTTTCGCACGGTGCTCCTTTCCGCCGGAATCCAGACCATCACGCGGGAGCGACGGGGGGGAGACATCCGCGCGGCGTGCGGGCAGCTGCGCGCGGCGTGCGGAGGAAAAAGGGGTTGAGAGCGGTTGGCGATCTGCCTATATTGGAAAGGTATTGATCGATACCGGAAGGAAGTTTCCATGCCCGACATCCTCGGCGTCATCGGCGGTTCCGGACTCTACGAGATGGAAGGCATGAAGAACGTCCGGAAAGTGACCGTCCGGACCCCGTTCGGAGCTCCTTCCGACGCGCTGACGGTCGGGGAGCTCGAGGGCCGGACCCTCGCGTTCCTTCCGCGCCACGGGAAAGGGCACAGGCTCCCCCCCTCGCAAATCAACTTCCGGGCGAACGTTTACGCGATGAAGAAGATCGGCGCGACCGCCATCCTCTCCCTGTCCGCCGTCGGAAGCATGAAGGAGCACATCCGTCCAGGAGACATCGTCATCGTGGACCAGTTCTACGACCACACGAAATCGCGCCCGGGCACGTTCTTCGACGACGGGGTGGCTGGCCACATCGCCTTCGCCGACCCCGTATGCCCAGTCCTCGCGGGGGTTGCGTACGCGGCGGCGAGGAAAGCCGTGAAGCGCGTGCACCGCGGCGGGACGTATCTCTGCATCGAGGGGCCGGCCTTCTCGACGCGGGCGGAGTCCGACATCTACCGGAAGTGGGGCGTCGACGTCATCGGGATGACGAACCTGCCCGAGGCGAAGCTCGCGAGGGAGGCGGAGTTGTGCTACGCCGCGATCGCGCTGGCGACCGACTACGACTGTTGGCACGAGAGCGAAGAGGACGTTTCCGTCGAGACCATCCTGTCGACCCTGCGCAGCAACGTGGAGAATTCGAGGAAGATCCTCCGGGAGGTGACGCGGCGCCTCCCCCTGCCCGGGACGTGCCGATGCGGGGAGTCCCTGAAGTACGCCCTGATCACAGACCGGAAGAAGATCCCGGCGGCCGCGCGCAAGCGCCTGGCTCTCCTCATAGGGAAGTACCTGTGAGCGCCCGGAGAGCGCCTCGCCCCGCACTTGCGTTCGCGCTGGCGTCCGTGTTCCTCGTCTCCTGCGCCGCGCCATCCGCGGACCAGAAGAAGGAAGCGGATGCCCGCATGCGGATGGGAGTGACCTACATCGAACAGCGCAATCTCCCGATGGCGATGCAGGAACTGACCAAGGCATCGGAGCTTGATCCCGGCAATCCCGAGATCGACATGACGATCGGTCTGGCCTATCGGGAGCGGGGCGATCTCGGCCTGGCGGAGAAGTACCTGCGCAAGGCGATCGCGAAAAAGCCGGGCTACGCGGCTGCCCACAACAACCTCGGCATCGTCCTGGTCGGCCTGCGCCGATGGGACGATGCGATACGGGAGTTCCAGGCGGCCGCGAACGATGTGCTCTACGCCACTCCGGAGTGGGCCTGGTACAACATGGGGGAGGCGTATCGTTCCAAGGGGGATCCGGCGAAAGCCGAGGAGGCGTACCGTAAGGCGATCCGCATGAACGACCGCTACGGTCCGGCGTACCTGCGGCTCGCATCCGTCCTCGGCGACCGCGGATCCTGGGAAGAGGCCGTCGCCGTCCTCGGAAAGTGCGTGGAGCTTCGCCCCGACGACGCGGCGGGCTGGATGGAGCTGGGACGCGTCTATGCGCGGTTGAAACGACCGGCGGATGCGACCCTCGCATTCAACAGGGTCCTTGCCCTCTCGAAGGATTCGGAGGTCCGCCGGCATGCGGCCACCTACCTGAAGATCCTCAAATCGGAGGAGCGGCGTTGACCGGTGCGGGCGCATCGTGGAAGGCGCGCCGGGAGGAAATGGGGAAGTCCGTGGAGCAGGTTTCCGCGGAGCTTCGGATCACAAACAGGTACATCGCCGGGATCGAGGAGGGGGACTATCGAGGCTGGCCGGAGCGCGTCTTTTCTTCCGGGTTCATCCGCACGTATGCGAAATATCTCGGAGTGGAAGCGGGCCCCGTCCTGGCCGAGTACGAGCGGTCGGTGGTGCGGCGGGCGGAGACGGAGACGGCGGCGACGCTTCGGCCCGAGTGGCTGGAGCGGGAACGGGAGCGCGGCAGCCGTCGCGCCACCTACTCCGTCGCGGCGGGGGTGGTGCTCCTGCTCGGGATCGTCCTCGCGTGGGTGTCCCTGCGCGGCGCACACCGGCTTCCGCCGGTCGCTCCCGTCGCCGCGCCGGCGCCCCCTTCCCCCGCGGCGGAGAACGCGGCCGGAGCGACGGACAACCTCGTCACGGCGGCGGACAATGGCGCGACCGCCGACAACACCCTTGTCGCCGCTCCCGCCGAGCCACCTTCCGCCTCCGCCCCCACGGTGTCGACGGCGGGCGGGACGGGCCCCCTGGCCGGGCCGTTCCAGCTGTTCCTGGAAGCGAGCGAGCAAACGTGGGTGATGTACGGCATCGACGACGGCGCCCCGATGGAGGCGATGCTGTATCCCGGCGACAAAATCAGCATTCAGGCGCAGAAGCGGATCGACCTCAAGGTCGGAAACGCCGCCGGCGTCGTCGGGACGCTCAACGGGCGGCGATTGCCGCCGTTCGGCGCACGGGGGCAGGTACGGAAGTTCACGTTCGGCCAGTGACGCCCGGGATCCGCGGCGTATCCCCCGGAAGGGGGGGCGATGGAGCCGGTTTCGGCGCGGGGAACCGCGTGCGGGGCATCCCCGGGGACATCCTCCCCGCCGGCATGTAGAGGTTTCCTCCTTGCCCGCTGCGGGCGCACGCACCTTCCGCTCGTCACCCGCATTTCTCGTGCGTGCCCTGGACATGGGAGAGGCGGACCGGCGGCTTTCGTTCTTCACGCGCGAAGCCGGCGTTCTCGTGACCGTCGCGAAATCCGCCTGGCGCAGCCGGAAGCGGTTCGGAGGCACCCTGCAGCGGTACGTCCTCCTCGACATCGTCTGGACGGAAAGCCCCGGAAAGATGTCCGTGCTCGAAAGCGCTGCCGTCCTGGAGAGTTTCTGGGAGCTGGTGGAGGAGTGGGGCCGGGTTCGCCACGCCGACTACCTCCTGGAGATCGCCTCCGAACTGTTCCCCCAGCCGGGAGCCAAACCCCGGGTATTCGATATCCTGCGCAACGGAATCCGGTCCCTCGCGGGAGGGGAGGATCCGCAGGGAGCGGCACGGAAGGCGGATGCCGGACTCCTTGCCGTCGGGGGATGGGGACCCGACCTGTCCGGGTGCAGGAAGTGCGGGAGGGGGGAGAGCCGGTCCTTCCGTTTCCTCCCTTCGGAAGGAGGCATCCTCTGCGATTCCTGCCCTCCCGCGGGGGGGCAGCCTCTTTCCCTCGGGGCGGTGAAGACCTGGCGCGCCCTCCAGTCCGGGAAGGGCGCCTCGCAAGGGCGCCTGCGGATTCCGAAGATGATTACCGAAGAGTTACGCATGGTTATGCCGAAATATATAGAGTATTGCTTAGGGAAGCCGGTCCGGAGCCTTGGCGGGATGTGACCGTCCGGAGTGGAAAACCCTCAATATTTTAATGATTTATATTGACAATCCCCTTCCATGGATGGTAAGTAACCGTATCACTTCCGCCGGGAGGATACGGTGTTTTTCCAAGATCTCGTCCTGTCCCTGCAGCGTTTCTGGGCCGAGAAAGGCTGCGTGATCCATCAGCCGTACGACATCGAGGTGGGCGCCGGGACGTTCCATCCCGCCACGTTCCTGAGGTCTCTTGGCCCAGAGCCGTGGAACACCGCCTATGTGGAGCCGTCCCGCCGTCCCACCGACGGAAGGTACGGGGAGAACCCAAACCGGCTGCAGCATTACTACCAGTTCCAGGTCATCATGAAGCCGTGCCCGTACAACTACGTGGAGCTGTACCTGGATTCCCTGAAGGCGGTGGGGATCGACCCGCGGAAGCACGACATCCGGTTCGTCGAGGACGACTGGGAATCCCCTACCCTGGGCGCGTGGGGATTGGGGTGGGAGGTGTGGCTCGACGGGATGGAGATCACCCAGTTCACCTATTTCCAGCAGTGCGGGGGGATCGACCTGAAGCCCGTCTCGGGCGAGATCACCTACGGCATCGAACGGATCGCCATGTACCTCCAGAACGTGAACAACGTGTTCGACCTCGCCTGGGTCGGCGACGTGACGTATGGGGACATCCACCACCGCGGCGAGGTGGAGTTCTCCAGGTACAACTTCGAGGCGGCGGACATCCCGATGCTGTTTTCCCTTTTCACGATGTACGAGAAGGAGTGCCGGAGCCTCGTCGAACGGAAGCTCATCCTTCCGGCGTACGACTACTGTCTCAAGTGCTCCCACGCCTTCAACCTGCTCGACGCGCGGGGAGCGATCTCCGTGACGGAGCGCACATCCTATATCGGCCGGGTACGCAACCTGGCGCGCTTCTGCGCGGAAGGGTACCTGTCGTCCCGCGAGGAGATGGGCTTCCCGCTGCTCGGGAAGTTCTCCGGCTGAAAGAAGAAATCACCCGGGAAGAGGAAATCCGATGGAACGCGACTATCTGCTCGAGATCGGGTGCGAGGAAATCCCGGCGGGTTTCGTCGGCCCTGCGCTGTGGCACGGCGGCCGGCAGTTCGAGGAGATGCTTTCGAAGGCCCGCCTGTCCTTCCGGAAAGTCGACATATTCGGCACCCCGCGCCGTCTCGCCTACGTCGTCAGGGGACTGTCGGACCGTCAGGAAGCCTCAAGCAACACGGTGCTCGGCCCGCCCAGGAGCGTGGCCCACGATGCCTCCGGCAAACCGACGAAGGCCGCCCTCGGGTTCGCGAAATCCCAGGGGGTGGACGTGTCGGCCCTTTCGGTCTTCCCCACCGACCGCGGCGAATACATGGGCGTCGTCCGCAAGGAATCCGCCCGTCCCGTGCAGGAGATCCTCCCGAAGATCGTCTCCGATTTCCTCCCGTCCATACCCTTCAGGAAATCCATGCGATGGGCCGACCTCGACGTCCGGTTCGCCCGCCCGGTCCACTGGATGGTCTCGCTGTACGGCGACGAGATCATCCCTTTCACGTTCGGCAACGTGACGGCGGGCAGATCGACGTACGGGCACCGGTTCCTCTCTCCCGGGGCGATCGACCTCCCGGAGGTCTCCGCCTACCCGGAAATGCTGGCGGAGGCCAGGGTGCTGGTCGATCTTTCGGTCCGCAAGGACCGCATTCACCAGGGCATCCTGAAGATTTCCCGAAGCACGGGGATGAAGTGGGTCGAGGACGAACCTCTGGTGGAGACCGTGGCGAACCTCGTCGAATACCCCGTCGTCCTGATGGGCCGTTTCGAGGAGAAGTACCTCGCACTCCCGAGGGAGGTCCTCGTCACGTCGATGCGGAACAACCAGAAATACTTCGTTTTCGAGGACGCGAAGGGGAGGTTGCGGCCGTGTTTCGCCTTCGTGTCCAACATGATCGTCCCGGACGACGCGGTGGTCATCGCAGGGAACGAGCGCGTCCTCCGGGCGCGCCTCTCCGACGCCGAGTTCTACTACTGGGACGACCTGAAAAAACCGCTCTTCGACCGCACCGAGGCGCTGAAGAAGGTCCTCTTCCAGGCGGATCTCGGGACCTACTGGGAAAAGATCGAGCGGATGGCCGGTATCGCGGAATACGTCGCCTCGTTCGGGTTCCCCGTCAAGGCGCAGGAGTGCCGCAGGGCGGCGTTCCTCAGCAAGGCCGATCTCACCACGGGCGTCATCAAGGAGTTCCCCGAATTGCAGGGGGTGATGGGCCGCCATTACGCGGGGAAGACCGGCGAGCAGGAGGAGGTCGCCCTCGCGGTGTTCGAGCATTACCTCCCGAAAGGGCAGTCGGACGATCTTCCGTCCACCGATATCGGTACCGCGGTCGCGATCGCGGACAAGATCGACATGGTGTGCGGATGCTTCGGGGTGGGGCTCATCCCTACGGGGGCGGCGGATCCTTACGGCCTGCGCCGCCATACCCTGGGGATCCTCTCCATCCTCGAGGCGAGGAATCTGCGGATCCCCGTCGAGGGCCTGGTGGACCGGTCGCTGGCCTCTCTCGCCGGGAAGCTCAAGTCCCCCGCGAACGGCGTGAAGAAAAAAATCATGGAGTTCATCGCGGGCCGTTACCTGAACCTCCGCGTGTCCCAGGGAGCCCCGACGGACCTCGTGGAGGCGGTTCTCGCCGCGGGGCTGACCGACGTCGTGGACCTGCGCGCGAAGCTCGACGCGCTGACCGCCTTCCGGGCGGAGGAGGCGTTCGAACCGCTGGCGGAGGTGTTCAAGCGGGCGATCAACATCACGAAACCGTACGACGGTCCCCTCGCCGTGTCGGAGAAGCTGTTCGAGCACGAGGAGGAGCGGGACCTTGCCGCGGCGGCGGATTCCGTTTCCGGACGTGTCGCGGCCGCGGCCCGGGACGGAAGGTACGCGGAGGCGTTCCGGGAGATGGCCGGCCTGCAGCCGCTCGTCGCCGCCTTCTTCGAAAAGGTGCTCGTGATGGCGAAGGACGAAAAGGTGCGGAACAACCGGCTTGCGCTCCTGAAGGGCCTGTCCGCGGCGTTCACATCCGTGGCGGACTTTTCCAAGGTGGCGTCTTCGGGGCAGCCGAAACAAGGGTAACCGGGGGAGCGGCCGATGGCATCGAAAAAGGTCTATTTTTTCGGTGGTGGCAAGGCCGAGGGCAGCGGTGCGATGAAGGACATCCTCGGGGGGAAGGGAGCGGGCCTCGCCGAGATGACCAAACTCGGCATGCCGGTGCCTCCCGGCTTCACCGTCAGCACCGAGGTGTGCGGCCTCTACTGCAAGAACCGCGGAAAGCTGCCGGCCGACGTGAAGAGGGAGATCGCGGCGAACCTCGCGAAGCTCGAGCGGACCATCGGCAGGAAACTGGGCGACCCGAAAAACCCGCTCCTGGTTTCCGTCCGCTCCGGCGCCAGGGTCTCCATGCCCGGGATGATGAACACCATCCTCAACCTGGGCCTGAACGACAGGAGCGTCGAGGGGCTGGCCGGAAGGTCCGGGAACCCCCGTTTTGCGTACGACTCCTACCGGCGCTTCCTGATGATGTTCTCTGAAGTCGTCCTCGGCCTTTCCAGGGGGCGCTTCGAGGATCTCCTCGACGCGAAGAAGCGGGAGCGGGGCGTTGCCGACGACGTCCTGCTTTCCGCGGACGACATGAAGGAACTCTGCCGGCAGTTCAAGGCGCTGGTCAGGCAGCTCCTGAAGAGGGAGTTCCCGCAGGACCCCGTGTCGCAGCTCGAGATGGCGCGCGACGCCGTGTTCCGGTCCTGGAACAACGACCGTGCGAAATATTACCGGAGGGCCCACGGGATCCCCGGCGATACCGGAACGGCGGCCACCGTCCAGGCGATGGTCTTCGGCAACATGGGGAACGACTCGGCGGCGGGGGTGGGCTTCACGCGGAATCCGTCGACGGGCGCGAAGGAGCTCTACGGCGAGTACCTCGTCAACGCCCAGGGCGAGGACGTGGCGGCGGGCGTCCGCACGCCGCACCCCATCCGGGACATGAAGAAGGAGTTTCCGAAAGTCTTCGATCGGCTCGTGCGGATCGCGGGGAAACTCGAGAGCCGTTTCCGGGACGTGCAGGACTTCGAGTTCACGGTGGAGAACAACACGCTGTACCTGCTCCAGACTCGCCCCGGGAAGCGCACGGCGGCGGCCGCGGTGAAGATCGCGGTGGACATGGTGAAGGAGAAGCTCATCGCCCGGGAAGTGGCGCTCTGCCGGCTGGAGCCGCGGCGGATCGACCATCTGCTCCATCCGGTGATCGACCCGAAAGGGAAGTACGAGGTGATCGCCAGAGGTCTCCCCGCGTCGCCCGGCGCGGCCACCGGGGCGGCGGTGCTCCACGCCGACAGGGCGGTGGAATGGGCCGCCGAGGGGAAGGACGTGATCCTCGTCCGCAAGGAAACGGGCCCGGACGACATCCACGGGATGGACGCGGCCCGCGGGATCCTGACGGTGAAAGGCGGGATCACCTCGCACGCCGCCGTGGTCGCCCGGCAGATGGGCAAGACGTGCATCGCCGGTTGCGAGGCGATCGGGGTGGACGAGGTCATGAGGCGGTTCACGGTCGGAGGGCGGGTCCTCCGGGAAGGGGATTCTCTTTCCCTCAACGGCGCGACCGGGGAAGTGATCCTCGGGAAGGCGCCTCTGACCGCTCCCAGGCCGGACGGCTCGTTCGGCACCTTCATGTCCTGGGCGGACGCGGTGCGGCGTCTTTCGGTGCGCGCGAACGCCGACACGCCGAAGGATGCCCGGTGGGCTCGCGAATCCGGCGCCGAGGGGATCGGGCTGTGCCGCACCGAGCACATGTTTTTCGCCGAGGACCGGCTCCCCGTCATGCGGGAGATGATCCTTGCGCGGACGGTGGAGGAACGGGAGGCCGCGCTCCAGAAGCTCCTGCCCATGCAACGGGAGGACTTCAAGGGGCTGTACCGGGAGATGAAGGGGTATCCGGTGACCATCCGGCTTCTGGATCCGCCCCTGAACGAGTTTCTTCCGGGACGCGACGATCTGAGGGTCGAGGTGACCAAGCTCGAGCTCATCCACGCGGACCGCTCCATCGTGGAGGAGAAGCGCGTCCTGCTGCAGCGGGTTGAAGAGCTCCACGAGTCCAACCCGATGCTCGGATTGAGGGGCTGCCGGCTCGGCATCTGTCATCCCGAGATCACGAAGATGCAGGTGCGCGCCATTTTCGAGGCGGCGTCCGAGGTGATGCGCGAGGGAATCCGGGTGCAGCCGGAGATCATGGTGCCGCTCGTCAGCATGCGGAGCGAGATGGCGGCGCAGAAGGAGATCATCGTCGCGGTCGCCGAGGAGACGATGAAGCGGTACAAACGGATGGTCCCGTACGCCGTGGGGACGATGATCGAGCTTCCCCGTGCGGCATTGACCGCAGACGAGATCGCGCGCGATGCGGAGTTCTTCTCCTTCGGGACGAACGATCTCACCCAGACGACCTACGGGTTCTCCCGGGACGATTCGGGGAAGTTCCTCCGGTACTACAGGAACCGGTCGGAGCTCTGCCCTCGCTGCGGGCTCAAGCTGGGAAAGGATCTCTCCTGCGAGGCGTGCGGCGTGACCTATCCGAAGCCCCCCGGGAACATCCTCGATGCCGATGTGTTCGCCACGCTGGACCAGGAAGGGGTGGGGCAACTCATCCGGACGGGGATCCGGAAAGGGCGGGCGATCCGGCCGAACCTCGAAGTGGGGATCTGCGGCGAGCACGGAGGCGACCCGGAATCGGTCGCGTTCTGTCACCGATCGGGGCTGGACTACGTGTCCTGCTCGCCCTGCAAGGTCCCCGTTGCCAGGTTGGCGGCGGCCCAGGCGGTTCTGCGGGAAAAGGCGGGCGCCAAGGACAAGACGAAGTAGCTGTTATCAGGAATGGGTTCCCCTGGGGCGGCCCATGTGCCAGGCCGTATTTTCTTCCTTTACTTTCCCCGAAGAACACCATATATTGCGTCCAACGGGCGATAGGTCCACAGGATGTTGAGGTTTGCCCATTCCGCGCGGACCGGGGACCGGGAATCGATGCGACTGAAACGGCTGGAACTCATCGGCTTCAAGTCGTTCTACGACAAGACGTCGTTTGATTTTTCGGACGGGATTTCCGCGATCGTTGGGCCCAACGGGTGCGGCAAGTCGAACATCGTCGACGCGATCCGCTGGGTTCTCGGGGAACACGCTCCTTCCTACCTCCGCAGCAAGGCTCTCGAGGACGTCATCTTCGCCGGATCCGATGCCGCCGGTCCCCTCGGGATGGCCGAAGTCACGCTCACTTTCACCAACGACGACGGAAACGCCCCTCCGGGGTACGAATCGTACTCCGAGATCGCGGTGGCCCGCCGGACCTTCCGGGACGGGGAGAGCGAATTCCTCATCAACAAGGTCCCGTGCCGGCTCAAGGACATCGCGGAGCTTTTCCTGGACACGGGCGCCGGCGCGCGCGGGTATGCCATCGTCGGGCAGGGCAAGGTCGGCGAGATCGTCAAGGCCCGTCCGGACGAAAAGCGCTTCATCATCGAGGAGGCGGCGGGTGTCGCCAAGTTTCGGGTCCGCCGGAAAGAGGCGGAGAGGAAGATGGAGAGCGCCCGGCAGAACCTTGCCCGGGTCAAGGACATCCTCGAAGAGGTGAGGCGTCAGATCGGTTCCCTTGAACGACAGGTCCGCAAGGCGGAGCGGTACAGAACCCTCCGGTCGGAACTGCGGACCCTGGACCTGCGGGTCGCCTCCCGCCGCCAGAGGCGCCTGGCGGAGGAGTGCGAGGCCTCGCGGGCGGCTCTCGTCGGGATCGAGGACATCCTCCTCGGCGCAAGGGCCGACCTAGCCCGCATGGAGTCCGACCGGGAAGAGGTCCGCGTGCGGCAGGCGGAGAGGGAACGGGCGCTCTCGGATCTTCGCGAGGAGCACGTCCGCCTCAAGGAAGACGTCGCCCGCAGGGAGGCGGAGAGGGAAGGGCTGCTCGCGCAGGCGGACCAGCTCCTCCGGATGGCGGCGGAAGCGGACGGGGAGATCGCGGCCCTCGGGGAGGAGATTGCCGGACTCGACACCCGCCTCCGGGAAGGGGGCGAAGAGGCGGCGTTGCGGAAGGAAGATCTCTCGCGGACGCGGCGGCGGTGGGAGGAGGAGAAGGCGGGGCTTTCGGCGGCCCGGGAGGAGTACCAGCGCGTCCAGGAGACGGCGGAGCGCACCAAGTCCGATCTCATGGTGCGCGTTTCCCAGCACTCCAATGCGCGTTTCGGCGCCGAGGCCCTTTCCCGGCGCATCGAGGAGGCGCAGCGCGTGCTGGCGCGTCTCGCGGAACGCATCGGCGAGGCGGAAGCGTCGGTGGAGAAGGCGGCGGCGGAGTACGAGGCGGCGGCGGCGGCCGAAGCGTCGACGCGGGACCTCCTTGGCGCAGCGGAACGTGTCTGGGAGGAAACGGGGGCCAGGCTCTTGTCGACGAACGCCCGGCTCGAGGCGGTGGTAGAGGCTGCGCGGAGGGCCGAGGGAGAGCTCCAATCCGCGGAATCGCGGGTCTCCACGCTTTCGGCGGTCTACGAGCAGCGGGAATGGGCCTCCACCGGGGCGCGCGCCGTCCTGCAGCACTTCAGCAACGGCGGGTCGCAGGGGAACCCCGATCCGGGGATCTACGGGATCATGGGCGATCTGATCGAGACCGATGCGGCGTACGAAAAGGCGGTGGAGGCGGTCCTCGGAGAGCGGATGCAGTCGGTGGTGGTCCGTGACCACGCAGAAGGGCTCTCGGCCATCCATTATCTCAAGGAGTCCCAAGGGGGACGGGGGGCTTTCGTCCCCGTCGTGCTCCGTACGCGCGAGGAGGGAACGCCCTACCTCGGGGAAGAGGGGGTCGTCGCGCCTCTTACCGAGGTCGTACAGGCGCCCCCGGAATGCCGCGGCCTCATCCAGGGCATGCTCGGAGGGACGCTGCTGGTGCGCACCCTCGACACGGCGATCCGGCTGTGGAACCGCAACGGGGTGTGGAACTCGTACGTGACGCTCGACGGCGACGTCGTGACCGCGGAAGGGACGCTCATCGGGGGGGGCCAGGGGCAGGGGGAGGCGGGAATCCTCGCCCGCAAGCGGGAGATCCGGGAGCTTTCGCGGGAGATCGGGGAATTGCGCGGCCGCAGGGACCGCTTGAGAAGGGACGAGGAGGAGGTCCGGCGCGATCGGGCGGAGCAGGAGGAGCGGCTCGCCGGGATGTTCCGGCGCCGGGAGGAGGCGCGGGCGGCGTATACGGCGGCCGAAAGGGAACGCGCCGTCCTCTCGGAGACCCTCGCCCAGGCGCGTGCGGTCCGCGACGGGCGAGTCCAGGAGGAGACGTTCCTCCGCGGGGAGCTGGCCCGGACGACGCAGGAGCTTGCCGTCTCCCTCGATGCGGTCCGTGCGTCGGAAGAGGCACAGGGGCTGGAGGAAGAACGGACCCGGGCGATGCTCGCAAACCTGGAGGCGAAGCGTGCCGCGATGGAGGAGGCGATGGAGCGGGTCCATGCCGCGGAAATCGCCCACAGCGGACTCGACGAGAAGGACCGTGCCTCCGCCGTCCTGATCTCGTCCCTGGCGGAGCAGGTGGAGGGCAAGAGAAGGGCCCTCGCGGAACGTCGCCAGCGGAAGTCGGTCCACGAGTCGTCGTATGCCGCCCTCGGCGAAACGATACGGACGGGGCGGGATGCGATCGGGCGCGCCGCCGCATCCCTCGCTGCCCTGCAGGAGCGGATCGAAGAGCGGGTCGCGGACCTCTCGGGATTCGCGGTCGGCCTCGCGGGGATCGAGGATGCGCTCCGGGAGGCGCGGCGCCGCGAGGCGGGCGGGATCGAGCGCCAGTCGGCGGAACGCCTGCGGCTCCAGCGGGCCGAAATGGACATCGCCGCGCTGGAAGGCCTCGTCCACCAGCGGTACGAAGTGCGCTTGTCCGACCTTCCGGCTTCGGAGGCCGACCTCACGGCGGGGGGAGCCGAAGAGGGCTTCGAAGCGATGGAAGCGCGCGCCGAGGAGCTTCGGGAGCGCATGGCGTCCATGGGGGAGGTGAACCTTGCGTCCATCGAGGAGCACCAGGAGCTTTCCGGCAGGCACGCATTCCTGACCTCCCAGAAGGAAGACCTGGAAAAGTCCCTGGACGACCTGGCGAAGGCGATCCAGAGAATCAACCGGACCACGCGGGAGCGTTTCGCGAAGACCTTCGAAGAGATCAACGGAACGTTCTCCGAGCTCTTCCCCCGGCTTTTCCACGGCGGGCGAGCCCAGCTCCGGCTCGTCGACGAGGAGAACCTGCTCGAATCCGGCGTGGAGATCTTCGTCCAACTGCCCGGGAAGAAGCCCCTCTCGCTCGACCTGCTGTCCGGCGGGGAAAGCGCTCTGACGGCCATCAGCCTCATTTTCTCCATTTTTCTCGTGAAGCCTTCCCCCTTCTGCCTGCTGGACGAGGTCGATGCGCCGCTGGACGACGCGAATGTGGACCGGTTCAACAACCTGGTCCGGGAAATGTCCTCGAGGTATCAGTTCCTCCTCATCACCCACAACAAGCGGACGATGGAGCTCGCGGACGTTCTCTACGGGATCACGATGGAGAAGGCCGGCATCTCGAAGACCGTCTCCGTGAAGCTTTCCAACTGAGCCGGCGGGCGACCGACCGGCGACTTCACCTTGACCGGACCGAACGCAACTTCCCGCGGCGCGTTCTTCACCCGGCTGAAAGCCGGGCTCGCGAAGACGCGCGAACTCCTCTTCATGAACGTGGAGGCGATCGCCCGCGGCATCGGGCCGGTCGACGAGAAGGTGCTGACCGACCTCGAGGAGGCCCTCATCCTTTCGGATGCGGGGGCGGAACTCGCCGCGGAGTACGCGGAGACGCTGCGCGCGGTGTGGCGCCGGGGAGAGCTTCCCGACGTGGATGCCCTTCGCGCCCGCTTGAGGAAAATGGTGGCGGAGACCCTGGCCACCCGGATGGTTCCCCTCGTCGTGGTGCCTCCGTATCCCTTCGTCGTGCTGGTGGTAGGCGTCAACGGGGCGGGAAAGACGACCACCATCGGCAAGATGGCGGGCTGGCTGCGATTATCGGGCCACACGGTCCTCCTGGCGGCGGCGGACACCTTCCGCGCCGCGGCCATCGAGCAGCTCGGAGTTTGGGCGGAGCGCGCGGGGGCGGACATCGTGAAGCACAAGGAGGGCGCCGACTCCTCCGCCGTGGCCTTCGACGCGGTACGCGCGGCGAAAGCGCGGGGAACGCACGTCGTGCTCGTGGACACGGCGGGGCGGCTTCACACCAAGTCCCACCTGATGGAAGAGGTGCGGAAAGTGGTGCGGGTCGTCGGGAAAGAGATCCCCGGCGCCCCGCACGAGGTGCTGCTGGTCCTGGACGCCACCAACGGCCGCAACGCCATCGCCCAGGCGCGTACGTTCCAGGAGTTCACGGGAGTCACGGGGATGGCCCTGACCAAGCTCGACGGGACCGCGAAGGGGGGAGTCGTCCTTTCGGTCACGCGGGAGATCGGGGCCCCGATCCGCTTCGTCGGCGTGGGAGAGAAGCCGGAGGACCTGCGCCCCTTCGACGCGGAGAGTTTCGCCGAGGCGCTTTTCTGACCTCGCCCTCCGCATGATCGACCTTCTCTTCCTCCAGGTCATCGGGGGAGTCCTCCTCCTGCTCTACGGGATCCGTCTCACGGGGCAGGGGTTCGAACTGGCTTTTTCCTCCGCGATGCGCCGGGCGTGGTCCACCGCGGGGAGGGACAGGGCAAGGGCTTTCGCCGCAGGGGTCGCCGGGACCGCCGCGCTGCAGAGTTCAGGGGCTCTGGTCACCCTGCTGATCTCTTTCGCCCAGGTGGCGACCCTCCCGCTCGGGCGGTCGCTGACCATCGTGCTCGGAGCCGATCTCGGATCGACGCTGACCGTTCAGATCCTTTCCTTCCGGATCTACCAGTACGCCTTCCCGGTGCTTTCCGTCGGGGTCGCCCTGTTCCTGTGGGGGGGAAAAGGGAAGGTCCGGGCCGCGGGCCAGGGGATCCTGGGGTTCGCCTTCGTCCTGCTGGCGCTGCGGTTCCTCGCCGGCGCCGCCGGGGGGTTCGGGCGCATCGAGGGATTGAGGATCCTGATGTCGGAACTCTCCGGCGCCCCCGTCACCGGGTTCGTGATGGGAGGGGTCCTTGCCGCGCTGTTCCAGAGCGGTACCGCGGTGATGATCCTGTTGATCGCGTTCGCCCACCAGGGGATCCTCGAACCCGCCGCGGTGCTCCCCCTGGTTCTCGGGGCGAATGTCGGAGGCACCTCCGTGGCCTTCGTGGCCGCGTCGGGTCTGGCGGTGGAGGGGAAGCGCGTCGCCTGGGGCCACCTGGCGATGAAAGCCATGGGAACCCTTCTTTTCCTCCCGGCGCTCCCGCTCGCCCTGCGCGCGGTCTCTTCAGTGTCCACCGATGGAGCCCACCTGGTGGCGAACGCCCACACCCTGTTCAACCTGGCCCTCGCCGTCCTCTTTTTCCCTTTCGTGGACAGGATCGCCATGGCGCTGGCGCGCCTTCTTCCCGAGCAGAAGAGAAGCGCTCCCCGCGGACGGCCGGTGTACCTCGACCGGCGGCATCTCCCGGTAGCGGGCGCCGCGCTCGGACAGGTCGCACGGGAGATCGTCCGGATGGCGGACATGATCCAGGAGATGCTGGAGGACGCAGAGGAGGCGATCTGCGGGAGGGGCATGGCGGGGATCGAGCGGATTGCGCGCGCGGACGATGACATCGACCGGCTGACGAGAGAGATCAAGGTGTTCCTGTCGACGATGGGAGAGGGCGCCCTGGGCCCGGAGGACACCCGGCGCGCCGTGGAGTACATCGCCATCGTCACCGACCTCGAGAACATCGGCGACCTCGTGGACAAGACGGTGTCGGACCATCTCCGGAGGCTCTCGGAGCGGGGCCAGAGGTTTTCGAAGGAAGGGGTCCTGGAGATCCGGGCGTTCCTGTTGGAGGTGGAATCGCTCTACCGCGAGACGATTTCCGCTTTCGTTTCGCGGGACCCGAACGCGGCGAGGAACGTCATCGGGCGCCGGAAGGAGATCGGCGCCCGCGAACGGGAGTTCCGGATCGCCCACATACGGCGCCTGCAACAGGGCACCCCCGAGTCGCTCGAGACGAGCGCCGCCCACCTGGACATCCTTTCTTCCTGGAAAGGGATCGCGTCCCATTGCGGCGCCGTCGCCGACGCCGTCCTCCGGCTGGGAGAAGGGGCGGCCATTCAGCATTGATTCCGGGATGTTGTCGGGGTATTCTCAATCATTACCCTGCACCTGCAGAGTTCGGGCGGGATTCGAAAACGCGGAGGAGAACCCAACGGGATGGGCGAAGAGCCGTTCGTACTCATCGAGAAAAAGATCAGCGACCTGATCCATGTCGTGGCCGCGCTGAAGAAGGAGAAGGAGGCACTCGCCGCGGAGCTGGCGCGGAAAGACGGGGAAGTGAAGGATCTGTCCAGGAAATTGTCCGACATGACCCGGGAGCGCGGCGAAGTGAAGGACCGGGTGGAAAAGATCCTTTCGCGCCTGGACGCCATTGAGTTGTAGGCGACGGGCGGTATAATGGGGTAGGATTTCACGGTGAACCGGTTCGACGTCAACATCGCCGGGTACGCGCTGACCGTCCAGACCGAGCGGTCGGCCGAACACATGAGGTTGCTGGCGGAGACGTTGAACGAAAAGGTCCGGGAGATCCAGAAGACCGGCGGCACGGCGAATTACCTGAACATCGTCATGCTGGCGGCGATGGAGTTGGCGGACGAGGTGATCACCACCGGAGGCCGGATTCGGGAGGCCGCAAAGTTCGAGGACGAGGTCCGCAGGCTGGACGAGGAAGTCCGACGGCTCCGTCGGGAATGCGAAGAGGTGCGGACGGAGAGGGAAAGCCTGAAGGACCGGCTGGACCGGAGAAGCCGGGAGCTCCTGGCGACCCTGGAGAACGCACTGAAATAGGCGCGGCAGAAGAAGATCGCTCCTTGCCCCTGCCGTGCGCGTGATCGGCGGGAGAGTTTGAGCCAACGCAATAAGAAGGGGATCCCATCCCGGCGACGGTGCGCGCCCCCTTGACCGAGGGGATGCCTGAAGCCGCCACATAGGGAACCCACCTGGTGAAAGCCAGGTTCAACTCGAACGGCGACACGGCACACGCAGGGGCTTTCCGCTTCGGTGTACCCGGGCGCAGCCGGCCCGTTGAAATAGATCAGGGTGGCAAAACCGTTGTTGCGGCGACGTTTCCTCTGCGAGAGCATTGCGGCGGCAGCAGTTCACGTATACACAGGTGTAACGAATCCGTAAGGGATAACGCCCCGCAGGCAGACATACCGCGGTTTTCGCCCCCCGTTCGCTACCACCACTGAAGGGTTTTCGATGCACGTCGAGGAGCTCAAGGAACGGCTTCGGCAGGAAACCCGCATCCGCGTCCGGAAGGTTGCGGGCGAGCTGTTTTCCCGCCGGGCGGCGGAGAGGGCGCAGGGGCATTTTCTGCGGGAGTTCCCCCCGATGCGGGGGATGCGGGTCGCGTTGTACTTCGCCGTCCGGGGGGAGGTTTCCACGGAGAAGATCCGGTGCGAGTACCTCGCATCGGGGGTCCATCTGTACTACCCGCGCGTTGCGAAGGGAGGCACGCTCGCCTTCTATCCTCATCGGGTAGGGGACGTCTGGGAAACCGGGCCCTACGGCATCCCCGAACCGCCATGCCCTCCGGGGGCGCGGCCCCGGAGGGACGGCTTCGATGTCGTCGTGGTTCCCGGAATCGCGTTCGACCGGAAGGGCCGCCGTCTCGGCCACGGCTACGGGTACTACGACCGGTTTTTGGGAGAGCTGCCGGAAAGCGTCCTCCGGGTGGGCCTGGCCTACGCGCACCAGGTGGTCCCGGAAGTGCCGGTGGACGCGTGGGACGTTCCTCTCCACGCGCTGGTCACGGAGGATGGGTTGATCCGGGTCGCGTCGGAAGACGCCCCCTGAGGAAATAGATAGGATTCCCGAGGAGGCACAATTTGAATACGGCGACGGTAGTCATCGCGTTCCTGGCGGCGGTGGTCGTGGCGCTGGGACTGATTGTTTCTTCCCTGCTGGCGAAGGGCAAGGGCACGGTGGAAAGGGCGCGGGCCGAGGCGGACAAGGCGGCGGAGGTTCTCCTGGGGGCGCGCAAGGAGGCGGAGAACATCCTGAAGGAAGCCACTCTCCAGGCCAAGGACCACATGCTCCAGGTCAAGCTGGACTTCGAACAGGAAACGCGGGACCGGAAGAACGAGCTGAGCCAGATAGAGAAGCGGCTCCTCCAGAAAGAGGACCAGCTCGACAGGAAGAACGACCAGCTGGAGACGCGGGGAGCGGATCTGGGGAAGAAGGAACGGGAGATCGCCGAGCAGGCGCGCAGGCTCGAGACGGTACGGACGACGCTCGAGGCGCAGACCGAGATCGCCCGGGCCAACCTGGAGAGGATCGCAGGCCTTTCAGCGGAACAGGCCAAGGCGGAGATCGTGGAGATGGTCGCGAACGACGCGAGGATGGAAGCGGGCAAGAAGATACGGATCATGGACGAGGAATTCCGGGAGGAGGCGACGCAGAAGGCGCGCAAGATGATCTCCCTCGCGGTCCAGCGGTACGCGGCGGACTACGTCACGGAGCATGTGGTGACCACCGTCCCCCTGCCTTCGGAGGAGATGAAAGGGAGGATCATCGGGCGCGAGGGACGGAACATCCGCGCTTTCGAGGCGGCCACGGGAATCGACGTGATCATCGACGACACCCCGGAAGCGGTCATCCTCTCGGGCTTCAACCCGGTCCGCAGGGAGATCGCAAGGATCTCCCTTTCCCGGCTGGTGCAGGACGGGAGGATCCATCCGGCGAGGATCGAGGAGACCGTCGAGAAGGTCACCAAGGAGGTCGAGGAGACGATCCGGGAGGCCGGCGAGCAGGCGCTCTTCGACCTGGGGATCCACGGCGTCCACGCCGAGCTCGTCAAGCTGATCGGCAAGCTGAAGTACCGTACCTCCTACGGGCAGAACATCTACACGCACTCCTTGGAGGTGGCCTTCCTGTGCGGCATGATCGCCTCCGAACTGGGGCTGAACGCCAAGGTGGCCAAGCGGGCGGGCCTGCTCCACGACATCGGCAAGGCGGTGGACCACGAGGTCGAGGGGCCCCACGCCGTCATCGGCGCGGACCTGGCGCGCAAGTACGGCGAATCCTCCAGGATCGTGCACGCCATCGGGGCGCACCACGAGGACGAGTCCCCGCGCGACATCCTGCCGATCCTGGTCCAGGCTGCGGACGCCCTCTCCGGCGCCCGTCCGGGGGCGCGCCGCGAGATGCTGGCTAACTACCTGAAGCGGCTGGAGGACCTCGAGGCGATCGCCAGGTCGTTTGCGGGGGTCGAGAAATCGTATGCCATCCAGGCGGGCCGGGAGGTGCGGATCATCGTCGACAACCAGAAGATCGGCGACGATGCCGCGACGATGCTGGCGCGCGACATCGCCAAGAAGGTCGAGACGGACCTGTCGTACCCCGGGCAGATCCGCGTGACGGTCATCCGTGAAACCCGGGCCGTCGAGTACGCGCGGTAAACGCGCGTGTGGGTTTTATTTCTCGGAGACGTCGTCGGAAGACCCGGCCGGAAAGCCGTTTCGGAATTCCTGTCGCGTCTCACGGGCGTGCGTGACGTGGACCTGGTCGTCGCCAACGGGGAGAACGCCGCCAGCGGCATGGGGATCACGGACGCGGTCGCCCGCGAGCTGTTCGACGCCGGCGTGGACGTGCTGACGGGGGGGAACCACATCTGGGACAAGAAAGAGGGGGCGCCGCTGCTCCGGTCGGAGCCCCGGGTGCTGCGGCCGGCGAACTACCCTCCCGGGGTGGAAGGCAGGGGATGGGGCGTATTCCACGGCCGCAGCGGCACACCGTATGCGGTCGTCTCGCTTTCCGGGCGGGTGTTCCTCGGAAATCCGGACTGCCCCTTCCGCTGGGCCGACGCAATGCTTCCCGAGATCCGCCGGCAGGCCGCATGCATCGTCCTGGATTTCCACGCAGAGGCGACCTCGGAGAAGCGGGCGATGGCGATGCACCTCGACGGGAGGGTGTCCGCGATCGCCGGAACGCACACCCATGTGCAGACCGCCGACGCGCAGCTGCTCCCCGGGGGGACGGGGTACATCACCGACGCGGGAATGTGCGGCCCCGCGGGTTCGGTCATCGGCATGGACCCGCAGGGGGTCCTCCGGCGCTTCCTCCTGCAGGTTCCCACCCGGTTCGAGGTGGCCTCGGGGGAGCCGGAGGCGTCCGGGGTGTTCTTCGACCTCGATCCCGGGGGAGGGAGCTGCAGGGCGGTCCAGCCGTTTTGCGTTACAGAGACCCGCATGAGGAGCAGAGAGACATGGAAGACGTTCTCCAGTCCCTGAAACGGGGCACCGTCGAGGTCATCACCGGCGACGAGCTCGCACGGAAGGTCGCGGCTTCCTCGAAGGACCGAAGGCCGCTGAGGGTGAAGGCGGGGTTCGACCCCACCGCCCCGGACCTCCATCTGGGGCACACCGTGCTCATCCAGAAACTCAAGCATTTCCAGGACGCCGGCCACCGGGTGATCTTCCTCATCGGCGATTTCACGGGGATGATCGGGGACCCCACCGGGAAAACGGAGACGCGGAAGGCCCTGACGCGGGAAGACGTGGAGCGCAACGCCGCCTCCTACAAGGAGCAGATCTTCAAGATCCTGGACCCGGCGCGCACGGAGGTGCGGTTCAACTCCGAGTGGCTCGGCGCGCTCCGCATCGAGGAGATGGTGCGCATCGCCGCGCAGATGACCGTGGCCCGCATGCTGGAGCGCGATGACTTCCGGAGAAGGCACGAAGAGGGGCGCCCGATTTCCATCCACGAGTTCCTCTACCCGCTCTTCCAGGGGTACGATTCCGTGGCGCTGCGCGCCGACGTCGAGTTCGGAGGCACGGACCAGAAATTCAACCTGCTGGTCGGACGCGACCTGCAGCGCGTGTACGGCCAGGAGCCCCAGGTGGTCATGACGACGCCCCTTCTGGTGGGGCTGGACGGCGTGAACAAGATGAGCAAGAGCCTCGGGAACTACGTGGGGATCACGGAACCTCCCGATACGATCTTCGGAAAGATGATGTCGGTCTCCGACGAACTGATGGCCACCTATTACGAGCTGCTCTCCGACATCGGCGTCGCGGAGCTCGCGGCCCTCAAGGCGGGTCTCGCGGACGGTTCACGACACCCGATGGAGGCGAAGCTCGCACTCGCCCGGGAGATCGTCGCCCGGTTCCACGGCGCGGCGTCCTCGCGGGAGGCCGAAGAGGGATTCCGCGGGCGATTTTCCCGGAAGGAGTTTCCCGACGACGCCCGCCGCGTGGAAGTGTCCGCGGAAGGAGGGAAAGCCGACCTTGCCACGGTGGTCTCCAGGGTGTCCCTTGGCTTCGCCTCGAAGTCCTCCGCGCGGCGGCTCATCGCACAGGGGGGAGTGGAGGTCAACGGGGAACGTACGACCGACCCGGCGGCGATGCTGGCTCCGGCGGAGTACCGGTTGAAAATCGGGAAAAAGGAGTTCGTCGTCGCCGCCGTCCGGTGAGAGCGCGGCGCCGTGATTTTTTCCTTGCATCCCCGGGGCGACTCCGGTACATTCACTCACTCCCCTTGGAAACCACCGACCGGTCGGGAGGAAAATTTCCACCGGTGCGGGAAAAGGGCTTGACAAGGGTATGGCTTTTTCGTAAATTAGCAAGTCCGCCGCGAAGTGCACGCGGTGGGAACATGGCGGATCTTTGAAAACTGAACAGGGAGTGCGAAGCGCGAGCGGATCTTCGTTTTTTCCCGCTTATCGATAAATAAGTGGAGAGTTTGATCCTGGCTCAGAACGAACGCTGGCGGCGTGCTTAACACATGCAAGTCGAGCGAGAAAGGGGGGGGCAACTCCCCTGAGTAAAGCGGCGCACGGGTGAGTAACGCGTGGGTAACCTACCCCTCGGCGGGGGATAACTACTCGAAAGGGTGGCTAATACCGCATGAGACCACGGGGTCGTAAAGGCCCTGAGGCCAAAGGCTGCATCGGCTTGCCGGTGCAGTCACCGGGGGATGGGCCCGCGTCCGATTAGCTAGTTGGCGAGGTAACGGCTCACCAAGGCTACGATCGGTAGCTGGTCTGAGAGGATGATCAGCCACACTGGAACTGGAACACGGTCCAGACTCCTACGGGAGGCAGCAGTGAGGAATATTGCGCAATGGGGGAAACCCTGACGCAGCAACGCCGCGTGGGTGAAGAAGGCCTTCGGGTCGTAAAGCCCTTTCGGACGGGACGAA
>JAKAHC010000002.1 GCA_021815305.1 Deltaproteobacteria bacterium
AGGTCCCAGGTTCAAATCCTGGCCCCGCTACCAAACAAATCAAAGGGTTACGGGCAATTCCCGTAGCCCTTTTTCTTTGGATTGCCGTAATTCTGCCGTAAAACACTCTGACGGAATCGCCGGCGTCTCCGTTTCCCATCTCGCCTCCCGCAAGCCCGCCAGAAAGCGCCCTCCGTCCTTGCGCATCCGGTTCCGGATGTACTTCCCGTAATGCCGGTAGAGCATCTCCGTGCTCGTATGGCCCAGCATCCGGGCGACCCAGAGCGGGTCCTCGCCCGCGGAGAGCATCAGCGACGCAAACGTGTGGCGCGTCTGGTACATCGTGCGCCTTCTTAAGCCGCACTTGTCGAGCGTTGGATACCAGGTGCGCTTTCGCAGGTTGTTCACGTCCAGCGGGGCCCCCTTGGGGCCGGTGAAGACGGAACTTCTCGATTTACCGAAATTCCTTGTGGGCAGGGTTGGTGGAGGCGGATGTTTCATTGCCGGAAAGTCATTGCACCATATCTGAATTTCGGATAATATGAATTACGGCATAGCGTATATGGGGGTGCATGATGAAGGAGAACGTCGTGGTTTCCGGGCGAGGGCAGATCACGCTTCCGGCTTCCATGCGCAGGCGCCTCGGGATCAAATCGGGCGGTGTCCTGGTTGCGGAGGAACGGAAAGGCGAACTGGTTCTTCGTCGGGCAGCCGTGGTGGAGTTGGACACCTACACGGATGAAGAAATCGCCCGATGGAACAAGGAAGATCGACTTTCCCCGGATGAGAGGTCCAGGATCATGAGGAAGGTTGGCCGGAAACGTTGACCCGCCTTTTCCTGGATTCGAATGTCCTTTTCACGGCGGCTCATAATCCTGAAGGGAAAGCTTCCCTTGTGATCGAATTGGCTGGTACGGGATCCTGGGAAGTTGTGACCAGCGCATATTGCGTTTCCGAGGCGCGCATGAACCTCGAACGGAAGTACCCGTCGTCCCTTAATCGCTTGGAGGCGTTGTTGCGGACAGTCCGACGCGTTCCGGATGTTGCCGCGGATCGATGCGAATTGCCTCTTCCGGAGAAGGATCGGCCGATCATTGCCGCGGCCCAACGGTGCAACGCCACCCATCTGCTTACCGGAGATCGGCGTCATTTCGGTGCGTACATGAACAGGCCGAAGGAGACGATGGGGATTGTCATACAGACCGTCGCGGACTTCCTGTCTTAAATGCCGGGAATCCATTTGGCGTCGACAGCATGTTCTGAACAAAAAGGCCGGGCTTTGGGATTGCCCGGCCGTTGCCGTTATTCTGCCGTAAAACACTCGGCCGGAATCGCCGGCGTCTCCGTTTCCCATCCCGCGTGGGATACCAGGTGCGCTTTCGCAGGTTGTTTACATCGAGCGGGGCACCCTTGGGGCTGGTGAAGACGTAGGCGGCGCCGGGAGGGGAGAGCGCCCGATGCCTCTTCAGCACCTCCAGAAGTGGCGGCGGGATGTCGATGTCGCGATCCTCGACGTCGCGGACCGCGATGCGGGACATCGGCATCTTCCCGAAGTGCGGGATGGCGTACAGGTCCATGATGGACCGATAGTCCCGCCAGGTGGACAGGGCGAGTTTCTTCCTGATCTTTTCCCTGCCTCGGGTAGTTTCGATGCGTTCGCCTGTGCCCCCCTCGACGTGTTGCAGGACACGAAAATGAATCGCAATGATTGCTTCGGGTTATTGTTAAGATGTTGGCAAGATTGAAACCGGGGGGTGTCTCGTGGGCATTCTTCAAGGCAGGAAGGGCCTGATCCTCGGCGTCGCGAACGAGAAATCCATCGCATGGGGCGTGGCCAGGGCCTGTCATCGCGAGGGGGCCGAGCTTGGGTTCAACTATCTCGGCGAGGCGCTGAAGAAACGGGTTCATCCCCTGGCGGAGTCGATCGGATCGAGCTTCATCGAACCGCTCGATGTCGGCGACGACGCCCAGATCGACGATTTTTTCGCCAAGGCCGAGGCCCGGTGGGGGCGACTCGACTTCGTCGTGCACTCCATCGCCTTTGCAAACAGGGAATCGCTGAGTGGCCATTTCCTGGATACATCGCGCGCCGACTTCCATCTCGCGCTGGATATTTCCGCGTACTCCTTCATCGCATGCGCCCGGCGGGCGGCCCGATTGATGGGGCCGGGAGGGGCCATGGTGACGATGAGTTTTCTCGGGGCGGTGCGCGCCGTGCCGAACTACAACGTGATGGGCGTTGCGAAGGCCGCACTGGAAGCGGCGACCCGTTACCTTGCCTATGACCTCGGGCCGGAAGGGATCCGGGTCAACGCCGTCTCGGCAGGGCCGATCCGTACGCTGGCCGCTTCCGGCGTGGGCGATTTCCGCAAGTTGATGGAGAAGAGCGCCCGTGGCGCCCTGCTCCGGCGGAACGTGACGCAGGACGAGGTGGGGAATGCCGCCGCGTACCTCCTTTCGGACTGGGCTTCCGGCGTGACCGGCGAAGTGCACTACGTCGATGCGGGGTTCAACATCGGCGGCGGCGACCCGGGCGTCGATCCGGCCGCAAGGGATTCCTCGTCCCCTCCGTCCTGAGCGTTCGGCGGGGGACGGCAAGCGGATCCCCGAGCGGAAACGCACGTCGAACGTGAAGAAGAACGTCAAGATGTCGAGAAGATGTCGAGAAGATGTCGAGAAGATGTCGAGAAGATTGACAGGGCGATGCGTTTGCCCTATGATAAAAAAATTCCGACAGCACGCAGGGTGTTACGGGCGACTGTAACCCCTCTTTCAAAAATACAAACCCCAAACATACACGGATCCAACCGAAGCCACCGGGCTTCCAAATTCCTGTTACCGGTGGCCGGGGAAGGAGGCAACAGATGAAAAACATCGGCTCGCTGATTCACCGTGCGCTTTTCACCGTGCTGTTCCTCGCCGCGGCGACGGCTGCAATGGTGGGGTATGACCAGTTCATGGCGACCCAACCCGTAGGAAATCTCGAACTGCACACATGGATACCCAAGCCCCAGATCGTTCACCTGATGCGCTACCATGGAACCGACGGACTGAAAATCACGCAGGACGAGGTCTTTATCTGGCGCAACAACCAGTGGATTCCGGTGATGAGACGCGGTCGGGTCTGACGCGGTCCCCTTCCGTCCCTGCGGTATTTCGGCCCGCAGACCCGCTCCGGCAGCGGGTTTGCGGGTTTTTTCCCCCTTTCCGCATCTGCAATACCGCTGCGGATCCCGGTGAGAAACGCGGGCCGGCATGACGCGACGGCCCGGATGGTGACAATCCGTACCGGGGGTGGAATCCCCTCCGTGGACGACTTCTCCCATGCGGGACCGCTCCCCGGATACTTTCCCGGCGGCGTCCGCTGCGCGGCCGAGCTGCGAGAGAACCCGGCTGGCGTCGATGTCGGCCCGCTCTCCCCGGAAGAGATGGAGAACATGCGTGCGCTCGGCCGTGCCGTGCACGGGTAGCGCCGGCCGGTCGATGACCCGATACGCCACCGGCATCTTCTATCATCCGTCATTTTCCCGGCGCAGTTACCTGACGGCCGGAGCGCGCCTGGCCGATTTCCCCATGGCGCTGGACGGGATCCTGCGCAGCGACCGGGTTCACCTGTATGAACCGGGACCGGTTTCGCGGGAACTGCTGCTGAAGGTCCATACCCCGGGCCTGCTCGAGAAGGTGAAGGGGGATCCCCTTTGCGCCACCGCATGGCATTCGGCGGGCGGCGTGGTGATGGCGGGAGAAAAGGTTGCGGAAGGGGAGATCGCCAACGCCTTCGCCTTCATCGGCGCGGGCGGCCACCATTCGGGGCGGGACTTCTTCGGCGGGTACTGCTGCTTCAACGACGTCGCGCTTTGCATCGTCAACCTGCGGGAGAAGTTCGGATACCGCCGATTCGCGATCCTGGACACCGACGCCCACCATGGTGACGGCACCCGGGATCTGTTCCTCTCCGACCCGGACATTCTCCATGTCTGTTTCTGCGGCCTGGATTATGAGTCGCCGGACGGAACGAAGGTGGATGTGGCCCACCCTGCGATTCGGGGAACCGGGAACGGGCGGACGATCAACGACGTCCATTTCGATCGCGTGAGGAAGGAGTTTCCCCACCGGGTGCGAAATTTCCGGCCCGATCTCGTTTTCTGGTACTTCGGATTCGACACACACAGGGGCGACTACGGCGACATCGGCCTCACCGGGCCGTTCTACTGGGACATCGCATGCCTGGTGCGCGATCTCGCGGCGGAGGTCTGCGACGGAAAGCTGGAGGTGGTCCTGGGCGGCGGATCCGAAACGCGACTGGCGACGTACCTGATCCCGCCGGTCATCGAACGGCTGGCGGGGCTCTCATGAATCCGTTCTTCCGTTCCCAAAGGGTCTTCGGGCCGTCGAGGGGCAGGCTTCGCCGTGCGGAAGCGGGATTGGGGAGGGTGCGATATGGCATCCGGAGCCTGCCGCGATGGGCGAAGGTGCGAGAGTCCGGAGCGGATGCCGCGCGTCGAATGCTGCCTGCGGATCTCCCCGGGGGGCGGGGAATCACCTGCCGCGAAATCCCCGGGATCCCCCGCCGAAACCGCGTTCCCCGCCTCCGAAGGATCCCCGGGGACCCCCGCCGAATCCTTGGTTTTCCCCCCCGCCGGAGTTTCGGAAACCGCCGTAACCGCGGTTCCCGCCACTGTAAGAGCCCCGAAAGCCGCCGCGGTAGACATTGCTTCCGCCACGGGCAAACCCCCGGGAAATGCCGGCGGGCTGCGACATCGGAGCGCGCGCTACGTAGGAGCCCCTTGGAACGCCGCGGGTTCCGGAGCCTGCGGAGATCCTGCCGCCGCCCCCGGAGAAGGGGCGCGTGCCCCCTCCGCGCCCGATCGAAGGAACGCCGTTCCCGTAGTTGCCGGATCGGGCCCGGCCGACCCCGCCGTTGCCTTCCCGGAAAAAGGACGGCCGGCCGACGGCCCGGTTTGCGCCCCGCATCCGGGTTCCTCCCCAATCCACGAGCCTGCCTTCTGCGCCCCGGAACATGACCGTGCCTCGTTCGACCGGCCGGTTCCAGCGCGCAAGGGACGTGTCATTCCGTGAGGAAAAGCGCGAACGGGACTCGATCTGCCCCGGTCTTTCGGGCACCCAGCGGACGAATCCCCCCCTGCCGAAGAAGCGCACGTTTCCGGGGAAGAATCGGGCACGGTGGCCGAAGAACGCGGACCTGCCGAAGACGAAATCGAAGGATACGAAAGAGTGGAAGGGGCACCATACCCACCCGTACACGGGCGACGACCACCACCACCCGGTGTGATATGGCCACCAACCCCAGGGTTCGTAGGCCACCCACGTCCATCCGTACGGAGAGATCCAGACCCACCGCCCGTAATAATACGGCTCCCAGTCCTGGTCCACGTACGGCCGCCAGGCGTAGCCGTACTCCGGCGTCGGGACCCAATCGCCGTATTGCTGGAGCTCGCCTGCCACCTCGGGAGGGACCCCCGCCTCCTGCTCAGGCTCCGTCAAGGCCACCTGCGGGGCCTCCGCCGGCGCCGTGTAATCCGTACGGTTGACGAGGATCCGGTTCCCAATGGACGCCTCCTCGCCTTCGTGCACGGCGGTGGGAGAGCCTTCTCCGCCGGCCACGGCGCCTTCGCCCGAACGCACGACGAATCTCGTGGTCCCGCGATCGATGGACAGCGAATATCGGCCCGGCATATCCACCTGGACCTCGCGGTTTCCGGGGACCTTGACCCGGACGGGGGCGAAATCCGCCTTGGGCAGGGAGAGGTCCGCCCGGCCGTTCCGAAGCCGGTAAGAGACCTCCTTTTCCCCCAGTTGGCGGATATCCACCTCGGTTCCTCCCCGCAGGTGCAGGATCTGGTTCCCGCGGAACTGGACCTCTGCCTCGGAACCCTGCGGGACGCTCACCCGCGATCGCTCCACCAGCGGGTAGTTCGTCGCGGCCTCCTCCCAGTTTCCGGAGTCGCCGGACCGGACCCAGGCGGTGCCGTTGTCGATCTTGAGGCGCGCCACCGCCGTAGAGGGAATTCCGCCTTCTCCCGTTCCCGAATCGGCCGCCGGAACGGGAACCGCCAGGAAGGAAAGAGCGGCAACAAAAAACCCGATCGCAATGCAATGTTTCGCATTCATGGCATCCCCCTCCCCGCAGTTGGGGACGTGGGTTGGAATCGTCGGCGCCACAGGAGATTAGACGACTTTCCTCCGCGGGGAAATTCATATTCCGCGCATACGCATTGCTTGCTCCTGGAAGATGAAACCCGATTCCGGGAGGATGGTTTCCGCTATCGGACGGCCTTTCGGACGGCCAAACGGATCGATCCTGCCGGTGCCGCGCGCGGCAAGGTGGACAAACGCCTGTTTGCACCGCTCCCGGAGAGTCGCCGGTTTCCGGCGGCTTTCCCCCCCCGGGCCGCCGGTCTTTCGTCTTGACACATCGTCCCTTTCCTCCCTATCTTGAATCCGATCCCCCTCTTGCGAATCCCGAGGGACCCTCGGCCGGTGGGGGCCGAATTCGGAATTCCCGGCGTTCCGCCCGAGGAGCGGTGAAGCGCTCATCGAGCGGGACGTTCGTTGCATGTTCGTCGCGTATGGAATCAACGGCACGTCACCGGAACAAAGGAGGGATTCGGCATGCGAAAAGGATTGCTTCCCGGCATCTTCGTCCTCGCGGTTGTCATGTCGTTCGCGCCTTCCGGCCCGCTCCAGGCGGCGCAGACCATCAAGATCGGCATCAACGCACCGCTCACAGGCGACATCCCCAAGGTCGGCGAGGGGACGAAGTTCGCAGCCCAGATGTGGCTCGAAGACGTAAAAAAGGCGGGGGGGATCACGGTCGGGAAGAGGAAGATCCCGGTGGAACTGGTCCTCGAGGACAACGAATCGAAAGCGGAATCCGCCGTGAAGGTCGCGACCAAGATGATCACGGAAGACGACGTCCTCGTCATGATCGGACCCCAGGCGTCCAAACAGGCGGTTCCGGCCGGCGGGATCGCGAACAACTACAAGACGCCGATGATCAGCCCGTGGTCGACGAACCCCGACACCACCAAGGACCGGCCCTACGTATTCCGCGCCTGCTTCCTCGATCCGTTCCAGGGGCCGGTGCTGGCCAATTTCATCACGTCGGAATTCAAGTTCACCAAGGCCGCGGTGCTGTACGACGTGGCGAGCGACTACCCCAAGGGGCTGGCCGAGTTCTTCAAGCAGGCATGGGAAAAGCTGCACGGCAAAGGGTCCGTGGTCGCCTACGAGAGCTTCACCACAAAGGACACCGACTTCAGCTCCCAGCTGACGAAAATCATCAACTCCGGCGCCCAGGTGCTGTTCACCCCCCAATACTATAACGAGGTGGCCTTGATCGTGCAGCAGGCTCACCAGTTGGGGTGGAAAAAACCCATCGTGGGGAGCGACAGCTGGGGGTCGGCCGAGTTGGTGAACCTTTGCGGCAAGGATTGCTATGGGGATTTCTTCAGCACGCATTACGCGGCGGCCGGCGCCAAGGGGGCGACGAAGGCGTTCATCGACCGGTACAAGGCGAAATACGGCTACGTGCCCGACGACGTGGCCGCATTGACCTGGGACTCCATGAACCTCGCCCAGACGGCGATCCGGAACACCGGGGGACTTACCGGGGACCTGAAGAAGGACCGGGAAAACGTCCGCAACGCGCTGGCCCGGATCAAGAAGTTCAAGGGGATCACGGGGGAGATGACCTTTTCCGGCACCGGCGACCCCTCGAAGTGCGCGGTGATCGTGAAGATCAGCGACAAGGGCGAATTCACGTTCTTCAAGTCGGTCTGCCCGTAAGAAACCCGCAGTGAACGGTATCGCGGAAAGGCGGTCCGGGGCCTTCGGGCCCTGAGCCCGCCTTTATCGAGAGGACAGGCGCCGCACCGATGGTGATCTTTCTGCAGAACCTGGTCAATGCCCTCCAGTGGGGGAGCTTCTACGCACTGATCGCACTGGGATACTCCATGGTGTACAGCATCCTCATGCTCTTCAACTTCGCGCACGGCGACATCTTCATGGTCGGCGCGTATATCGGTTTCGGCGTCTCCGTCGGCCTGATCGGGCTCGCCCACTCGGGCCTGCTGCCGATGCCGCACTGGCTGATCCTGGTTCTGACCATTCTCGTTTCGATGTTCCTTACCTCTTTCGTGGGCATGATCGTGGAGCGGGTGGGGTACCGCCCGCTGCGGAACGCGCCCCGGGCCTCGGCCGCCATCACGGGGCTGATGATCGGCATCATCCTGGAGACCGGCAACCTGATCCTGCTGGGCGCCCGGCGCGTCAGCTTCCCGTCGCTGATCGAGACCGCAACGTATGACGTGGGCGGCGTGATCCTGACCAACAAGAAGATCATGATCGTCGGCGTGTCGCTGCTCCTGTCCCTTGCGCTCCACCAGTTCGTGCGGAGGACGAAGTGGGGGATGGCGATGCGGGCGATGGCATTCGACTCTGTCGTGGTGCCCCTGATGGGTGTGCCGCTGAATACCATGGCCGCCCTGACGTTCGCGATCGGTTCGGCGCTGGCCGCCGCCGCGGGGATCCTCTTCGGCGTGGCCTACCCCGTTCTGGATCCCTACATGGGAATCGTTTTCGGCTGGAAGGCGTTCGTGGCGGCAATCCTCGGAGGAAGAGGCTCCATCCTCGGAGCCACGTTGGCGGGCTTCCTGCTGGGCTTCACCGAGATCTTCGTTGCCATGGTCTTCCCCTCGACGTTGCGCGACCTGATCGCCTACTCCATCATCCTGC
This sequence comes from Deltaproteobacteria bacterium, assembly GCA_021815305.1. GTDB lineage: Bacteria > Desulfobacterota > Deferrimicrobia > Deferrimicrobiales > Deferrimicrobiaceae > JAKAHC01. Next base: position 8,737 of record JAKAHC010000002.1, read on the forward strand.
TGATCCTGACGTTCCGGCCCCACGGTTTCTTCGGAGAACCGTACAGCGCCCGGTTGAGGCTCTGACGCGTTGGCTCCGCCGACGACATTCCGCACGTTCCGGGCCGGCTGGTCCCGTGTCCCGCTGATCGGTTGGCTTTTCGGCGCGCTCCTCGCCGTGACGCTGGAGCGCCTTGTGGGTGGTCCCCTCGCGGCGGCCGTCGGTCTGCCGAAGATACCTGCGCTGTTCGGGCTGGACATCATGCTGAAGAAACCCCTCCTGATCCCGAACGCGTTCCTGTACGTGCTGCTGGTCTACGGGCTTCCGATGGGATTCGCGACGCGCGCGAGCATCGCCCCCGCAAACCGGCTGGCCGCGGGGCTTCTCCGGCTTCCGATCACGGTCACGACGTTCGTTTACATCGTCTTCCTGTACGTGATCTTCCACGTGTGGGCCGAGGTCAACGACTACCGCGCCCTCGTGCTCAAGCTCACCCTGATCGCCATCATGTTCACCCTGAGCCTGAACGTGATCAACGGATACATGGGCGAATTCTCGTGTTCCCACCCCGGTTTCATGGCGCTGGGCGCCTACTGCGCCTCGGTGTTCTCCCTGGGGCTTTTCGTCGATACCCGGTTCTTCGGAACGGCTCTTTTGCCCCCGGCCCTGGGACCGTTCGTTTTCCCGGTCGCCCTGCTTCTGGGCGGGCTCCTGGCGGCCGCGGGGGCGTTGATCGTGGCGGTTCCGTCCTTCCGGACGAGAGGGGATTACCTGGCGATCATCTCCCTGGCGTTCCTGTTCATCGTCAAGAGCCTGATCGAGAACCTCGAGTATGTCCGCGGACCGCGGGGCCTGAGCGGGCAGCCGGACTGGGCGAACCTCCCCACGGTCTTCCTTTGGACCGTCGCCTGCATCTGGAGCATCAACAATTTCGTGACCTCGACGATCGGAAAAGCGTTGAATGCCGTGCGTGACAACGAGATGGCCGCCAACGCCATGACGGTCGACACGCGGCGCACCAAGATGGTCGCGTTTCTCTTCGCGGCCTTCTGGGCCGGCATCGCCGGAGGGCTGTTCGCCCACGTCCTGCGTTACGTCAACCCGGGGACCTTCGGAATCCAGAGCCTTGCCGAGGTGCTCGCCATGGTGTATTTCGGGGGCCTGAACTCCGTCTATGGCTCCATCGTGGGCGCGGTGAGCATCAGCCTCCTCGGGGAAGCGCTCCGGCCGCTGGAGATCTTCAAGTGGATCATCATTCCGCTGCTGCTCATTCTCGTGATGATCTATCGCCCTACGGGGCTGATCGCGTTCAAGGACGTCGATGTCACGGCACTGTTCCGGCCCAGGACGGGGCCGGACGAAGAGGTGTGAGATGCCGGTCCTCGAGGTCCGCAAAATGTCCCACAATTTCGGCGGCCTGCGGGCCGTCAACGGCTACCACCTGGAGATCGATGCGGGACAGATCCGGGGGCTGATCGGGCCGAACGGGGCGGGAAAGACCACCATCTTCAACCTCATTTCCGGTGTCTACGCGCCCGCGGAAGGGGAAGTTTCCCTGAACGGCCGCAAGGTGAACGGCCTTCCTCCTCATCGGATCGCCGCCATGGGCATCAGCAGGACGTTCCAGAACCTTCTGCTGTGGCGGCACATGACCGTCGTCGAGCACGTGAAGATGGCCCACTACTCCCGGATCCGGTACGGATTGGCCGGGGCCTTCTTCGGGACGAGGAAACGCCACAGGGAAGAGGCGGAGATCGAAGAGAAGGCATTGGGGCTCCTGGAGATGATGGGCATCCGCCACCTCGCGGGCCAGGTCGTCCTCAACCTGCCGTACGGCGCCCAGAGAAGGGTCGAGATGGCCCGGGCGCTGGCCACGGAACCCAGGGTGCTGTTGCTGGACGAGCCCACGGCGGGGATGAACCCGGAAGAGTTGGTCCGGATCATGGAGATCATCCGGCGGGCCCACGACGAGCTGGGGCTGGCGATCCTCCTCATCGAGCACCGGCTGAAGGTGGTCATGGAACTGTGCGAGAGGATCCAGACCCTGAACTTCGGCGAGGTCATCGCCGAGGGGACGCCCGAAGAGATCCGGAACGATCCGAAGGTGATCGATGCCTACCTGGGGAAAGAGAGTCTGATCTGATGCTGCTGTCCGTGGACAACCTTCAGGTTTCCTACGACAGGATCAAGGCCCTTCACGGCTTGAGCTTCCGGATCGACGAAGGAGAGATCGTGTGCATCATCGGCGCCAACGGGGCGGGGAAGAGCACGACGCTTCGGGCGATCTCCCGGCTCGTCCCGGTCGAGGCGGGGACGAAGATGACCTTCATGGGGCGGGACCTGCTGAAATACCCCGCCGACAAGGTGGTCAGCGAGCTCGGGATCTCCCATGTACCCGAGGGCAGGCGCCTGTTCGACAACCTGACGGTCCAGGAAAACCTCATGCTGGCCACCTTTGCCCGGAAGGACGGCAAGGCGATCGGAAAAGACCTGGAACGGGTGTTCTCGATCTTTCCGCGCCTTTCGGAGCGGCAGCATCAAAAAGCCGGAACCATGAGCGGTGGAGAGCAGCAGATGCTGGCCGTTGGGCGGGCATTCATGAGCGGCAGAAAGATCATGCTCCTGGACGAGCCCTCCATGGGGCTGGCGCCCCTGCTGATGAAGAGCGTGTTCGACTCTCTGAAGGAAATCAACCGGGAAGGGACCACCATCCTGGTCGTCGAGCAGAACGCCCGGATGGCGCTCCAGTTCGCCGGCCGGGGGTACGTTCTGGAGAACGGCAGGCTCGTGCTCGAGGGCGCGTCCGAAAGACTGCTCGGCGACCCCCAGGTCAAGAAAGCCTATCTGGGAGGCTGACAGGGATTTGCCTGCCCGCGGGAAGCAAAGGCGAAGGGAACGGCGGGCCGCCTGTTTTCAATCCACTCTGTCCGGAAGGGTCTCTTGCCGGACCGAAAACTCCCCGCATTCCCAATGGTTCCGGCCATTCCCTGCCTGATGAAAAAATGTGCAATGCGTTCCCGGCCAAGGGATACCCCTGAAGATTGGGGCGGTCTCGGTCCTGATATTCGTTGGTGCGAATATTCAACAGGCTATTCCACAGGGAATCCACAGCCCTTGTTGAAAGGCATGGTCCTTGCGGTCATCCTCCCGGTTTCCTGACGAACCGGGCGGGTGGGGCGGTTCCATGGATCGTGCTATGATTCGGCGGTTACGAGAATCGGAGCCTGCGACGGCTGTCCGGCGGTTATTCCACGGTGGGGGTGTCGAACCAATGGAGAAGCGCAACGAGTTGGTCCATGACGGCAAGGCGCTGCTCGGAATTGTCCGCGCCGCGACAAGGCATGTATTCAACCGGGAGGGCCTCGAAGAGGAAAGCGTCGACGTCTCCGTCAACGAGTTTTTCAATACGGCGCAATACGTCGTGAAATATTACGGCAAGTTCTTCGAGGAGGACAGGGAGATGGCCGTGGCGGGCCTGACGAAGTGCATCGGTGAAGTGGAGAAAAGCGGGTACGGCGTCGTCGTCTCCATGGATTACGGAAAGACCTCCGGCGCGATCGGGAACGACGGCTATCTCGCGATCGTTCACGTATTGAAAAACGAATAGGCGGATTCCCCGGCCTTCGCATCGGGAAACCGGCCGTCAACTTACGCTTTCCGCGCTGTAGCGCGCCATGAGCCCGGAACAAACCGCACCGCGATGAATGCGGGTGAAGAACCACGACGCCAGCGCGATGTAGAGTGCGGCCATCCCGGCGCTCCACAGGAGCATGTCTCCCCGGTACGCGTTCCCCGCGACGATCGCGCGAATCCCCTCGAACACGTAGGATGGGGGCAGGGCCCGGGAGACCTGCTGCATCCAGGGGGGAAGCGTCGATACGGGGTAGAAGACCGCGGCGAAGGGGGATACGACGGCGGGGATGGGCCAGACGAGCCACTCGGAGGCGGGTCCGAACCGGAGCACCAGCGCGCTGCCGAAGATGCCGAGGGCGATCCCGAACAGGAAGAGCACGAGCAGGAACGGGACGAGCATGAGGCCGTAGGCGAAAAAGGACAGCCCGAAGAACGCCGTCGCCAGGACGACCATCATGAGGAGGCCCACCGAGCTCGTCGCCACGCTCGAGAGCACGAGGCCCCCCATGTACTCCCGGGTCGAGAGCGGCGAGGCGAACAGGTTGAGGAAGTTGTGCGTCCAGACGTCCTCCAGGAACGCCATCGTCACGCCGTACATGACCCGCGTGAAGAAGTCCCACAGGAGAACCGCGCCCAGGAGCACCGGGACGAAATCGATGCCGGGCGACGCCACGGCGTCGAGATACCGCGTGATGAACCCCCACAAGACGATGTCGATGGCGACCCATGCGAAGAGCGCCAGCACGCGCGCGGGACTTCCCCGAAGGAGATAATACTGCCGGAGCACGATCGCCGCAGTGCGGTGGAGACGCCTCATGGGTCCCTACGCCTGCCCGAGCGAGAGCGGTTCCCGCGCAACGGTGATGAAGAGATCCTCCAGCGTTTCCTTGCCGTGCTCCCCCGGCAAGGTCCTCGGGTCCCCCTCGAGCAGGATCTTTCCGCGGGACAGGAAGAGAACGCGGTCGCAGACGTCCGCGACCTCGTACATGTTGTGCGTGGTCCACAGCACACCCACCTTGTCCCGCCGTGCGAACTCGCGGATCTTCGCGCGGATGTCCCGGGCCGTTGCGGGATCGAGCGAAGCCGTCGGCTCGTCGAGGAGAAGCAGCCGGGGGCGGTTGAGCATCGCCTTGACGAGGCACGCACGCGTCTGCTCCCCGGACGAGAGCGCGCCGAACTTGGCGTGCCGCAGCCCCTTCAGGTCGAACAGGTCGAGCAGCTCTTCGATGCGTTCCGGAAGCCGATCCACCCCGTACATCAGGCCGAAGACACGCAGGTTCTGCTGCACGGTCAGGTTCCCGGGCAAGGGGGCGTAGACGGCCGCGAAATTCGTGCGGGCAAGCGCCCGGGCGCGCGTCGACGAAATGTCCTCGCCTTCGATGCGGATCGTTCCCGAGGTCGGCGCGAGGACGCCCAGGATCATGTTGATGGTGGAGGTCTTACCCGCCCCGTTGGGCCCCAGGAGCCCGACGGTCTCGTTCCCGCCCACCTCGAACGTGATGCCGTCGACCGCGGCCCTGACCCCATAGATCCGCCGCAATCCGCTGACCGAAAGAACCTTCGTCATCCTGCACCGCACCGCCCGCCAACGGGTTCACTTCCTGTAAACATTGTAACCGCTTCTTCCGGAAAGAGTTTCGGAGCGGGCGGGTCCCGGGGCGGGATTTGCCTTCCGGAGAAGACATTTCGGATTCCGCGCAGGGCCGGAGCGATGATGTCCTATTCCCCCAGCTTCTCTTTCACGGACCGGACCTTTCCCTCGCCGGTATGCGCCTTGTCGCGGCGGTCGTCGATCTTGATCAGGGTCGACACCCGCACCGCTCCCTGCGTGAAGGGCTGCTCATGCATCTTGCGCAGGACGGGCAGGATCCTGTCGAGGTCCCCTTCGACGATCGTACCCATGGCGGTGAGCTCGTGCTTGAGGCCGCTTTGCCGGAGAACGCGCTCGACCCCGGCCACGTAGTGGGAGAGGCTGGAAGTGGCGGTCCCCAATGGCGCCACGGTGACGAACACGACGGCCATAATATCCCTCCTGGCAGGGGTTCCTGCACGACCTAGGGGGGCGCGGGATCCCTAACTTGTGACCGCTCCGCTCGAAGCGCTGCCGACGAGCCGCACGTATTTCCCGAGTACGCCGTGTCTGTATTTCGGCTCCGGTGCGTTCCAGGCCGAAAGCCGTTCCGAGATTTCCCCGTCGCTCACCTCCAGGGAGATCGACCTCTCCCCGGGGTGGATGGTGATTCGGTCTCCTTCGCGCACGATGCCGATCACCCCCCCGGCCTGAGCCTCGGGGGCGACGTGCCCCACCATGATCCCGTGCGTGCCGCCGGAAAACCGGCCGTCTGTGACCAGAGCGACGTTTTCGCCCAGACCGGCGCCCATCAGGGCCGCGGAGGGGGAAAGCATCTCCCGCATCCCCGGCCCGCCCTTGGGCCCTTCGTACCGGATCACGATCACGTCGCCTTTCCGGATCGCCCCCCCAAGGATCGCGTCCAGGGCGTCTTCTTCCCGGTCGAAGACCCGCGCGGGACCGGAATGGCGGGAAAGCTCCTTTCCGCTCAGCTTCAGGACCGCCCCTTCCGGGGCCAGGTTCCCCCGAAGCACCGTGATGTGGCGCCCGGGCGAAGCGAAGGGGTGTTCCGGCGGAGCGAGGACGTCCTGCCCGCCAGGGAGAGACGGGGCGTCGGCCAGGTTTTCCGCCACCGTTTTCCCGGTGACGGTCAGGCAACCCCCATGGAGGATTCCTCCGTCGAGCAGCGCCCTCATCACGACCGGAACCCCGCCGATCCGGTCCAGGTCCTCCATGACGTATTTCCCCGAAGGTTTGAAGTTGCCGAGAAGCGGGACCTTCCGCCCGATCCGATGGAAATCTTCCAGCTCCAGGGGCACCCGGGCCTCGTGGGCCAGGGCGAGGAGGTGCAGCACGCCGTTCGTCGATCCGCCGAGAGCCATCATCACGGCGATTCCGTTCTCGAACGCTTCGCGGGTCGCGATGTCGCACGCCCGGATTCCACGGCGCAGGAGCAGGAACAGCGTCTTCGCAGAGTCGGCGCAATCCTTCCGCTTCCTGACCGAGATCCGGTTCCGCCGGTCGACCGCGGCGTGGGAGGCGGAACCGGGGATGGAAAGCCCCATCGCCTCGATCACCGACGCCATCGTGTTTGCGGTGTACATCCCCCCGCACGAGCCTGCCCCGGGGCAGGCGTGGCATTCCACCTGGTGCAGTTCTTCGTCTCCCATCCTCCCCGCCGCGTGGGCCCCGATCGCCTCGAAAGCGCTTACGACCGTCAGGTCTTCCCCACGGTACCGGCCCGGCAGGATGGTGCCCCCGTAGAGTGTCAGCCCGATCGCGTTGTTCCGGAGGATGGGCATGAGCGCGCCCGGAATGCTCTTGTCGCATCCGCTGAGCGTGATGATCCCGTCGGCCGCGTACCCTTCGTGCATGGTCTCGATGCAATCGGCGATGAGATCCCGGGACATCAGCGAGTATTTCATCCCTTCCATCCCCATCGTCTCCCCGTCGCTGATGACGGGCGTGCCGAACAGGAACGGTTTGCCTCCGGCCGCGGCGATTTCCCCGGAAAGGATATCGCCGAGTTTCCGGATGTGGTCGTTGCAGGGGGTCGCGTTCGTGAAAGGGCACGCCATGGTGACGATCGGTTTGGAAAAATCCCCGTCCGTGAAATCCACGGCGCGCAGCATCGCGCGGGCGGCAGACCTCCTTGCCCAATCCGTCCCTCCCGGGGTTCCGGTGAGCAGATGGCTGCGATGCTTCAAAGGGCGGTCCTTCATGGGCATCCTTTGCTTGGGCACGGCAGGCAGCCGTGCGGTCTCCCGCGATCCGGGGGGTTCTCAGTAGATGAGCGGGGGGGGAACGCCGATTCCCGTCGGGGGAGAGATGTTCGCGTGCCGGAACGGAGATCCGCACCCGCCCGACACATTCCCCGCTATCCCGAAGGCTTCGGGAGGGATAATATTACCCTTGGGCGCATGCCTCAGCAGGCAGGACAGCCCCATTTCACCGGGAGCGTCGCCATGTTTCCTCCGGGACCCATCCTGATCGTAGATGACGAAGCGGGCATCCGGCAATCGCTCGAAGGCGTGCTGCGGGACGAGGGGTACGATTGCGCGGTCGCCCGCGATGGCGCCGACGCCCTCTCGAAACTTTCGTCGCTTCGGCCCGCGCTGGTGCTTCTCGATATCTGGATGCCGGGAATGGACGGGATGGAGACGCTTCGGCGGATCAAGGAATTGCAGCCCCGCACTCCGGTGATCATGATGAGCGGTCACACGACGATCTCGACCGCGATAAAGGCCACGAAGGTCGGCGCGACGGATTTCATCGAAAAGCCCCTGGAGATCGAGATCGTGTTGAACGCGATCCGCCGGGCACTGGAATCGCGTGATGCCCTGCAGGGCGTGGATGCGGGGGATGCCCCCGGCGAGGCCGGATTCCACCCGGCCACGGGCGTCCCCGAACTTCCGTCCGTCGTCTTCAGGGAGCAGACGATGCGCGGGGCCCGCATGCCGCAGCGGACGCTTTCCCGCAGCGCGGTGATGTACGGACAGGGGTTGCATTCCGGGAAAAAGAGCGGCCTGATCTTCGAGCCGCTCGGTCCCGATTCGGGCATCCATTTCATGGGAGTCTCCGACAACCAGGCGGTTCCCGCCCACCTGGACTACGTCGGATCGACCGGCTACGCCACGACGATTCGCCTGGGAAGCACGCAGGTGGCGACCATCGAGCACGTCATGTCGGCGCTCAACGCTTTCGGTATCTGCAATCTCCTCATCAAATGCAACGGCGAGGTCCCCGTTCTCGACGGGTCGTCCCTGGAGTTCTGCGCACTGTTCGAAGAAGTCGGCGTCGAGAACCAGATCGGGGAGTGGCACCAGATCGCGGTGAGGGAACCCATCGGGGTCGAGGCCGGGGATGCTTCCATCCGCATCGAGCCTTGCGACGGCTTCGAGATCGATTACACGCTAGAATATCCGGCGCCGGTTGGCCGGCAACGGTTCGTCTTCCGCCTGGACGACCCGGCGGTCTACCGGAAAGAGATCGCTCCGGCGCGCACGTTCGGGTTCGTGAAGGACATCGGGGTGCTGCAACGGCAGGGACTTGCCCTCGGGGGCCGTTTCGACAACTTTGTTCTCTTCGGGGAAGAGGGACCGATCAACGACGCCCTCCGGTTTCCGGATGAACCGGTGCGGCACAAGATTCTGGACGCTATCGGGGACCTGTACCTTCTCGGCCGCCGCCTGCAGGCGCGGGTGGTCGCCAGCATGACGGGACACTCGCAGAACATCGCTGTCCTGAAGAAGGTGCGGGACCTGCTGTGATGCGCCCTCTCTCGGCCCGGTTCGCGTCCCTGTGGTCCCGTGATCCGCGGGTAGAACCGGGCGGCCCTCGGGCAAACCGTAATTTCAAGTGATACTTGCGGTTGTTTGAATAACATACCGTTATCGTTACACAACATCCACTATTATGCGGTCCGGACGAAATGCCCGGGAGCGATCGGAGAGCATTCTTCATCTAACCTGCCGGGTGGGAGTCCGTTTCCACGGGAGGCGGGGCATGCGGACGAGGAACGGGTGCCGGTACATCATCAAGGTGTTCGAGGCGCAGTGGGACCAGCACCACGACGAGACCGTCAAACCGTTTTTCGAACAACTGAAGCGGGACGCGAACGAAACCTACATGCGGCGCAACGGCGCGCAACAGGATCATCCGGGCCACGATGCCCTTTTCAGTTACGTCGTCTTCCAGAACGCGGAAGGCCTCAAGGATGCGCTCTACCACTACGACCAGGGCGTCGACCAGAGGAAGAAGATCGCATACATCGCCTGTCACGGAAAGCGGGGCGTCCTCAGCGCGGTGCGGGACATCAGCCGCAGGAAGCTCAAGAACATCCTCGCTCCCCTGACCAGTTACGACGGCCTGTACTTCGGCGCCTGCGACTTCGTCAACCGGAAGACCGCCGAGGTCCTGCTCGGGGGGGCGCAATATTCCAAATGGATCGCCGGGTACGAGAACTGGACCCCATGGCTCGAGGGAATCCTGTGCGACCTCATGTTCTTCCGGCTGCTCCTGAGCGGGAGATTCCTGCGGCCGAACACGAACGCCAGGTGGAACCCGGTTCACCGGCCCGAAGAGGTGGCGTTCCGTCTGTACGAACAGTTCCCGATGGCCCGGGACCTCCGTTTTTCCCTGTATTACAGGAAACCGGACCGTATCTGCTCGACGCTGGAGGAGCAACCCTCCCTGTGCCCCCCGCATCGAACCCGGTAGGCAAAGGGGAGATGCATGGCGGGAATCCGCAACGGAGCGTTCCACAGGATCCAGGAGGAGGAGGGAGACGGCCCCTTGCGTTCCGGAGGGCGCGAGGTTGACTCCCCGGAGAAAACCGACTCCGAACTGCTGGACGCTTACTCGCGGGCGGTGACGGCCGTGGTGGATGCGGTCGGTCCCGCCGTGGTCAGCGTATCCACAGGCCGGGAATCCCCCGGCGGGAACGGGGTCGAGGCGATCGGCGCCGGATCGGGAGTTCTCCTCACGCCGGACGGGTATGTGCTCACCAATCACCACGTCGCAAGGGATGCGGACCGGGTCCGCTTGACGCTCACGGACGGGTCGACCCTGGGAGCGGTGCGCGTGGGGTCGGATCCCCCGAACGATCTTGCGGTGGTGCGCGCGAACGGGTCCGGGTTGCCCTACGCCGCCCTGGGCGATTCCTCGACGCTCAGGGTGGGGCAGTTGGTCATCGCGATCGGGAACCCCCTGGGGTTCCAGTCCAGCGTGTCCACCGGGGTGATCAGCGCCACGGGCCGTGGAATGCGCAGCATGGAGGGCCGTCTGATCGAGAACGTGATTCAGCACACCGCTCCCTTGAACCCAGGCAATTCGGGGGGTCCGCTGGTCGACTCCCGGGGTCGGATCCTGGGGATCAACACGGCGATCATCGCGGCGGCGCAGGGAATCGGTTTTGCCGTGCCGGCGGCAACGGCCCGTCACGTGGTTTCGCAGTTGCTTGCCTATGGAAGGGTCCGCAGGGGATACCTTGGAATCGCGGGGCGGCCAAGGCCCCTGTCGAGGCGCATCGTGCGCTACTTCGGCCTCCCGCGGGAGGCGGGAGTGGAAGTGGTTTCCGTCGAACCCGGCGGTCCGGCCGGCGCGTCCGGGATCCGTCCCGGCGACGTCGTCGTGGAGATGAACGGTCGCTCCGTGGAAAGCGTCGATGATCTGCACCGGCTTCTCTCGGAGGCGAAGGGCGCGGACAGGGCGCGACTCGGCCTGTTGCGGGGAAACGAGAGGATGACGATCGAGGTCGTGGTCGGGGAGGCGGCGGGGAAGCCGGATGCCGTCTCCGGGGAGGGCTGAAAGCCCTTCCCCAGGGATCGATGAAGGTCCCCGTCGAACCGGATTCCTCATGCAGCATCCCGGGAGAAGAGGGCCCGACCCGAGTCGAATCGTGCGTCGCCGGAGGGGAAGCCGGCGGACATGGTGTATCCCGAACTCCCGGAAAATCCCGCTGCGAAGGGATGTTTTTCCTTAAATGGGAATTTATACTGTCAGGTAGACAGGTCCGTTGTCCATCAACCTTGCTTTTGTGACAAGTCGAAGGGAGGAGGACATGGAAAGGTACCACGTGGAGTCGCCTCACACCCCCCAGGAATGCCTGAGGGCCCTGGACGAGATCCTGGGGAAAGGTTCGGGAGTCCTGGCCAAGTACGAGTGGGGCTGCATGTCCGGGGATCACACGGGCTATGCCACCCTGGACGCGCGCAGCGAGTCCGAGGCCAAGGAGATCATCCCGGAATTCTTGCGGGGAAAGGCACGGGTCGTCAAGTTGAGCAAATTTACGCAGGAGCAGATCCGGGAGTTCCACAAGAAGTCGGCGTGAGACCGATCGGGGAGAGGGAGAGGTTCTCCCTTTCCCCGATCCTCCTGATCGGCATTCCACCCGATCGGCGATTTTTCCGGTTCTTTTTTCGGATCGCGAAACGTTTCGACCGGCCGGCTGCGGGAGTCGTCGCGTGGCCGGGATCAGGCCGTCCCTGGCGCAGCGGTGACGGGGGGGGCGGGGCCGTCGCGAGGCAGTGCGTATCTTCCTTCGGCGAGGGCGGCCACCTTCTCCCGCTCCGCGCAGGTGAGCGCCGAAGGGACAAGGGTGACGCCGAGCGCCGCAGCGAACGCATCCGCGAGTCCCCGCATCAATGTCTCTTTCGGGATCCTCACCCCCAGCGTCGACAGGCTGGCCACCGAGCGATCCAGCCCGGAAGGTTTCTCCCGAAGGAAACCGACCGCGGTTTCCAACCGGTCCTGCAGCGGGATGGAGCCATGCTGGAAGATCGCGTCTCTCGTCCGGCGCTGCGCGTTGCCGCCGACCTTCCGCCCTTCGACCAGGATGTCGAAGCTCTCCAGCCCCGCGTAGCAGAAAGAGGTTCGCGCGCCGAGTCCCGATGCCTCCGGCGTCCCATCGAATTCGTCGACGGCGTACCCTGCCCGCAGCCCCAATCCTCGATAGAACGCCAGCAGGAAGCGGTTCAGGGTACGGTACGAATCCCTGACGGACATGGGAAAAGGGAGATGGCGAGGAGCGCAGACGATCGCGTAGGTCAGTTCGTCGTCGTGATAGATCACGCCCCCCCCCGTGATCCTTCGGACCACATCGACCCTTCCCTGCCGGCAGCGCGGGAGGTCGAGCACCCTGTCGGGATCCTGGAACCGTCCCAGCGATAGCGCCGGGGGATTCCATCCGTAGAGGCGGAGTACGGGCCGGGATGCCCCGGGGTCGAAACCGTCCAGCAGCGCCTCGTCGATCGCCATGTTGTCGGCCCCGTTTCGCGGGCCGGTGAAGATGAGGCGCCAGTCCTTCCCTAACATCCGAAGTGGCAGACTTTCTGCTCGCGGGCCGCCTTGGTCTCGTCGGGCCGCGAGATCGGGGTCGTCACCGGCGCCCGTTTGAGCGCGGCGGGATCCTTCTCCGCCAGGACAGCCGCCTCGCGCATGGCTTCGATGAAGGCGTCCAGCGTCGCCTTACTCTCGGTCTCGGTCGGCTCGATCATGATCGCCTCTTTCACGATCAACGGGAAGTAGACCGTCGGTGGGTGGAACCCCTTGTCGATCAGGAACTTGGCGATGTCGATCGCGCGGATGTCGTGCCGGAGCTGCCGGCTGGCCGAGAAGACGCACTCGTGCATGCAGGTCTGGTCGTAAGGGAGATCGTAGAGGTCTTTCAGGCGGGCCAACACGTAATTGGCGTTCAGGACCGCGAGTTCCCCGGCATCGATCAGCCCTTCCTTCCCCAGCATCAGCGTGTAGCCGTACGCCCTGGCGATCACTCCGAAGTTCCCGAAGAAGTTCGCCGTCCTGCCGATGCTCAAGGGACGATCCGAATCCAGCGAGAAGCGGCCGTCCCCCCCCTCGACGACCCGGGGAACGGGAAGGTAGGGGACGAGCGCCTGTTTCACGCCAACCGGCCCGCTGCCGGGTCCGCCGCTCCCGTGCGGTGTGCCGAAGGTCTTGTGCAGGTTGACGTGGACCACGTCGAAACCCACGTCTCCGGGCCGCAGCTTGCCGAGGATGGCGTTCAGGTTGGCCCCGTCGTAGTAGACCAGGGCGTCCACGGCGTGCGCCAGGGCGCAGATCTCCTTGATGTGCGGGTTGAAGAGGCCGAGGGTATTGGGGCAGGTCATCATCACCGCCGCGACCTCCCCGGAGAGCGCGGCCTTGTACTTTTCCCGGTCCATGTCCCCGCAGGCGTCGGTGGGGACGGTGACGATCTCGTAGCCGACCATGGCGGCGGATGAGGGGTTGGTGCCGTGGGAGGAGTCGGGGACGATGACGTACCTCTTCCGGTTCCCCTTCGCCTTGTGGTAGGCGGCGATGAGCATGATGCCGGTGACCTCGCCGTGTGCCCCGGCCAGGGGCTGGCAGGTGACCGCGTCCATCCCCGTGATCTCTTCCAGCAGTTTCCCCATGCGATGGAGGATCGCCAGCGCCCCCTGGGAGAACTTCTCCCCCCCCGGCAACAGCGGGACCATCGGGTGGAACGGCGTGAAGAGGCGCGCTCCCTCCTCCAGCGCCTTGGCGTTGTACTTCATGGTGCAGGAGCCCAGCGGGTAGAAGGTGGTGTCCACTCCGATGTTGCGGCGGGAGAGCTGGGTGAAGTGGCGCACTACGTCCAGTTCGGAAAGCTCCGGAAGCCCGGCGGGTTCGCCGCGAAGGAACCCCGCGGGCAACGGCGAGGCCGCCGGCACGTCTCCGGCCGGCAGGCGGACTCCGGCCCGGCCGTCGACGGATTTCTCGTAGATCAGTTCCATAGCGCGGTCTCCAGTTCCCTTGCCAGAAGGTCGATCTGATCCCTGGACCGTTTCTCCGTCACCGTCACCAACAGGCCGTGCTCCGCCCCGGGGTAGTATGGGCCAAGGGGCACGCCGGCGGCGATTCCCCGTTTCAGAAGGGAAGAAACCACTTCCCCGGCCGGCCGGGGGAGACAGAGGGTGAACTCGTTGAATGTGGGGGCGCCGGAAAGGGCCGTGACCCCCCGGATCGCCGTCAGGACGCCCTTCGCGTACTCGGCCTTGTCGCGGTTCCTCATCGCGAGGTCCGTGAGCCCCCGCCTCCCCAGGCACGAAAGGAAGATCAGGCCCCGAAGGGCGCAAAGGCTCTGGTTGCTGCAGATGTTGGAGGTCGCCTTCTGCCGCTTGATGTGCTGCTCGCGCGCCTGGAGCGTAAGGACGAATCCGCGGCGCCCCTCGCGGTCGACGGTTTCGCCGACGATCCGGCCGGGGACGTTCCGGATGTACTGTTTCCCGGCGGCCAGAAAACCGAAGGACGGTCCGCCGAAGGAGAGGGGGTTCCCCAGGCTCTGGCCGTCGCCCACGGCGATGTCGGCCCCCATCTCCCCCGGGGTTTTCAGCAGGCCGAGGGAGACGGCGTAGACGGAGGACACCAGCAGCGCGCCGCACCGGTGCGCCTGTCCGGCGAGGTCGCCGTAATCGGCAACGCAGCCGAAAAAGGTCGGGTTCTGCACCAGCACTGCGGCGGTACGGTCGTCGATCTCCCGGGAAAACCGACTGCGGTCCGATTCCCCGCACACCGGCGGGAGCTCCACGACCTCGACCGGCAGGTTGGCGAGGTAGGTCCGGACGATCGACCTGCTGAAGGGGTTCACCGCGCCGTCCAGGAGGATCCGGCTTCGTCCGGTGATGCGGAGCGCCATCAGGGCGGCTTCGGCCAGTGCGGTACCTCCGTCGTAGAGGGATGCGTTGGAGGAAGCAAGCCCCGTCAGCCGGCAGATGGCGGTCTGGTACTCGAAGAGCGCCTGGAGAGTCCCCTGGGAGCATTCGGGCTGGTACGGGGTGTAGGCGGTGTAGAACTCGGAGCGGCCCGCCAGGTGGTCCACCGCCGCGGGGATGATGTGGTCGTAGAAGCCGCCGCCGACGAAGGGGACGACGTCCGCGTTCCGCCCCGCAAGTTCCTGCAGTCGGGTCATCATCTCGAACTCCGACATCCCGGGGGGCAGGTCGAAGGAACGCGCGCGGAGCGCCTGGGGGATGGAATGGAACAGGTCGCCGACGCTCCCGACGCCGATCGCGGCGAGCATTTCCCGGATCTCTTCCCGTGTGTGCGGCGTGAAACCCATCTCAGAGCCCCTTGCAGTACTCGTCGTACCGCTCCCTGCGCATCAGCTTCGACGTCTCGGCAGGATCGGCCATCTGGAGCCGCGCCATCCACGCCTCCTCCTCGGGGGAGGAGTTCACGATTTCCGGGGAAGCGTTCAGCGCCTCGTTGACGGAGATCACCTTTCCGGAAACCGGCGCGTAAATGTCGCTTGCCGCCTTCACCGACTCGATGGCGCAGAGAACGTCGAACTGCTTCACCGTCTTTCCCGCCGCGGGGAGCTCCACGAAGGTGATATCGCCCAGCTGGTGCGCCGCGTAGTCCGTGATCCCCACCGTGGCGATGTTCCCGTCGATCTTCACCCACTCGTGTTCCTTGGTGTAGAACGTCATGGTCATGACGCTTCTCCTTGGGAAATGGTGATCGGTCCGCCGCTACCGGCGGACCGATCCTTCTCTGTAGAATGGCAACCCGCAGACGCTGGCCGTCATGCTGACGTTGTCGTGGCGGATCGTGAGCTCCGCCCCGATCGTCGCGGCGTTCGGGGCCACCAGGCCGAGCCCGATGCCGCAGCCGAGCATGGGCGAGAAGCCCCCGCTCGTCGTGGTGCCCACCTGCGCGCCGCCGCTCCAGATCTCGTAATGGTGGCGGGGGGAGCGCCGGGAGTCCATCCGGAAGGCGACCTTGGTGCGCCTGCATCCCGCGACCCGCTGCGCCAGCAGGGCATCCTTGCCGACGAACCGCTTGTCGAAATCCACAAAGCTTCCGAGCCCCGCCTCCAGCGGGGTGATCGTTTCGTCGAGGTCGTTGCCGTAGAGGCTGTACCCCACCTCGAGCCGCAGGAGATCCCGCGCCCCCAGGCCCGCGGGCTTCATCCGGGGGTCTGCGAGGAGCAGGTCCCACAGCTCGACGATTTTCTCCGACGGCAGGAAGATCTCGTACCCCAGTTCGCCGGTGTAGCCCGTGCGGCTCACGATCGCCCTGCTGCCCAGGAGGTCCATGGTGATGAAGCGGAAGTAGGGGACGGAAGCGATTTCCGGGCCGAGCAGATCGGTCAGGATGTCCCTGGACAGCGGCCCCTGCGGGTCGAGCTTTCCGGTGGCGGCGGAGATGTCGGTGAGGAGGGCGCCATCCCGGAGGCGCGAGCCGATGACGCGGAAATCGTTGTCGGAGGTCGCAGCGTTGACCACGATCATGGCCTTGTCGGGGGCCAGGCGGAAGACGATCAGGTCGTCGGCGATCCCCCCTTGCTCGTTGAGGAGGAAACCATAGCGGGAGCGTCCTTCCGGGATGGTGGCGACGGAGAAGGTGAAGATGTCTTCGAGACCTCCGCCGATGATGTCGCCGACGAAGAGGAACTCGCCCATGTGGCAGATGTCGAAGAGTGCGGCCTTTTCCCGGCACCAGCGGTGCTCGGCGAGGATCCCCTCGTACTGGATCGGCATGTTCCAGCCGCCGAAGGGGGCCATGAGGGCCTTCCGGTCCCGGTGCCTGCCGACCAGGGGTGTTTCCCTCAGAGGCTCCATGGCGTTCCTCCCTTTCGGCGGGTTACCGGGGGCTTCACTGTATCCGATCTGCAGCACGTTGTAAATCCGGCGGATCCCCCCGTCGGCGCGGTTCCCTGTAACGGTCACGCGAGCACGGACAGGGCGGCGCCCAGGGCGCCCGTGAACTGCGGATCGGGCGCCACGGCGAGCGGTCCGGGCAGCGTCTGCGACAGGGCGGCAACCATCCCCGGGTTGAGCGCCACGCCTCCGCTCATGAGGAAACGCACCCCGGCCGGCACCGTGCCGACGAGCGAGGAAACTCTCAGGGCGAGCGCCATGTGCAGGCCCTTGACGATGCCCTCCACAGGCTCTCCGCGCGCCACCAGCGAGACCACCTCGCTTTCGGCGAAGACGGTGCATGTGCTGGTCACCGGGACGGATCCTGCGGCGCGCTCCATGTACGCGGCGACCTCCTCCAGCGGCACCCGCAGGCGTTCCAGGATCACCTCCAGGAAGCGGCCGGTTCCGGCGGCGCACTTGTCGTTCATGGCGAAGTCGAGGACCTCGCCCCTCTCCCCGAGACGGATGACCTTCGTGTCCTGCCCCCCGATGTCCACGAGGACGCCCGGCTGCCCGGTCCCGAAGAAGGCGCCGCGGGCATGGCAGGTGATCTCGGTGATCTCCCTGGCGGCACCGAGCCGCTTGCGGCCGTAGCCCGTGGCCCCGACGGGGAGGGCGGTCTTCCCGGTCTTCGTGGAGAGCGCGTCGAGGGCGCGCACCGCCTGCTCCCCGATCCGGGGGTCGGAAGGCTCGAGGAACCGCGCGAGGACTCTCCCTCCGCCGTCGATCGCCACCGCCTTGAACGTGGTGCTTCCCGCGTCGATGCCGATCGCTGCGGCTCCGCTCACGGGAAGCGCTCCATGAAGGCGCGCAGGCGGTTATCGGCCTGCTCCGCCGACCATGCGCGCGGATCGGCGTGGTCCGCCTCCAGCACGAGCGATCTCACGCCCGCTTCGACCAACCGGTCCTTCAAGTCGATCTGCCCTATGGAGTAGGGTTTGCAAGAACGGTCGCTGTGGAGGATGGCGCCCGTGGCCCCGTACTCTTCGCAAAGCCTCTTCATGAGGGACAGCCTGTGGGGGAGGTCACGGTTCAGGAACACGTGGAGGTAGGCTCGCGCGGCAGAGCCCTCCGGGTCGGCGGGGTCGATCCGGCGGCCGGCCTCGGCCCAGGCGCTGGCGTAGGTGGTGCAGACGACGTTGAAACCTTCCCGGGCCAAAAGGGTGGAGAGGTCCCGCAGGTGGAACCATATGGGCAGGTTGTCCCACAGGAGGCGCACGCGCTCGTTTTCGATTCCGCCCACGCCGCGGGCGACGCGGTCCTTGAGTTCATCGAGCAGCATCCTGTAGTAGGCGTTGCACTCCCCGGTCCCGCGCATGGCCACGATCGGCGCAAGGTGGAAAAAGGAGTCGAACCCGGTCCAGGGAGACGGCCGGGCGAGGGAGGTGCGCAGGCACTCGTCCCAAAGCCTCGTGCCTTCGCGGGCCAGGCGCATCGACTCCACGAGCCCGGCGCTGTCCACCGGGCGCCCGGCGATCCGGCCGGCGACCTCCGCCAGTTCGCGCAGTTGATCCACGACATAGGCCACGTGGTGCGGGAGGGCGTCACCGTACACGAAGGGGGTGTCGACGACGACCAGCGGAACGCGGAAGCGGTCTGCGAGCGCCCGGTACCAATAAAGGACGGTCTGGCAGATGTTGGTGCAGCAGCACAGCAGATCGGGTCTGGGCAGGCGCCCGACAGGAGTTTTCCCCGCGGCCAGGCTCCCCAGGTCGGCGCGTGCATAGCCGCACAGGTCGCGGGAATACCCTTCCCGCTCCACCGCCTCGGACAGCTCGGGGACCAGGCGTTTCACCGAACAGATCGCCCCGTGGTTCTCCGGGTAGACCGTGTGGAACCGGAGCGAACGCAGCGCCTCCACGGGGAAACCGCTCGTGACCCATGCGACGGGGACGGCGCCGTCGGCGTAGCGGCCGGCGAGATAGTGGCGGGCCGTAAGTTCCTTGAGCTTTCGCGCGCATTC
Source organism: Deltaproteobacteria bacterium (assembly GCA_021815305.1). GTDB lineage: Bacteria > Desulfobacterota > Deferrimicrobia > Deferrimicrobiales > Deferrimicrobiaceae > JAKAHC01. The sequence goes on from JAKAHC010000002.1 coordinate 27,545, forward strand.
CAGCGGAGGTCCGAACGGTCCCGTCCTTCGCCCTCCCTTCCGGGAGAGCAGGCGTCTCCGCCAGCCTTTCGCCCCCGACAGCAGCGGAACGGCCACGCGCGACATGAACTCGTATGAAACGCGGCGACCGATCAAGGGGCGCTCCTTGCGGATTCCACGATTTCCGCAAACGCTTCCAGGCGAGTGACGGACTGGGCGGGGAGATCAGCCTCCAGCTCGCCTTCGAGGTGAAGCAGGGGAGCGCCGATCCCGGAGAAAAGGCGACGGATGGCCGGGACGTCGAAGCTTTCCGGCTCGCAGAACTTGGGGACATGGACGATGACCCCCGCGGCTCCCGATCGCCTGAAAAGAGCCGATAGATACTCCATCCGGCGGGCGGGGGCTGCCGCCCGGGTCGGGCAGGGGGGCATGGCGAAGGTCCGCGCCGCCAGTGTGCCGATGGGATCTTCACCTCGGGCGGGCGGTCCCAACGGGATGCGGCGGCCGACCGCGGCGTAGTCGTCGGCGACAACGAAAGTACCCCCCGATGCCAGATGATCGAAGATCGCCATGGGTTCGGGAACGTACCCGGTGATCAGCAACGGAACTCCCCGCCGCCGGCGCTCTTTCCCGATCCTGCCTTCGGCGGCCTGCAACTCCGCCAGGTGGTCCTCGGGCCACAGGAACTCGCCGCGTCGCAGAAGCCTGTACAACGCGGGGTCGTCGAGGTCCAGGCAAGCGCGGCGGCGAAGCAGTGCGCCCTTGATCCGGTCGATCTCGGCATGCAGGGCGATCGCCGCATCCAGGCGGGCGGCATCCAGCGTCTCGCCCGTCAGCCGTTCGAGACCACATGCAAGGCTCGAAAGCTCGGCGCGCGCGAAAGCCCGGGCGCTGGGCCTGTCCTCCCCTTTGGGGTGATGAAAACGGAGCACCGGCTTCTTCCACCCGCCGAAGTCGGGAACCAGGGTGGCCAGCCCCTGGAGGGAATCGCAGGTGTGGGGGAACAGGACCGCGTCCGCGGCGTCCGCGCCTCCCGAGGCGAGAAAAGCCAGCGCGTTTCGGACGACCGCGCAGGCGTAAGGCTGGATCCGGCCCGCTTCGGGGCCGCGGGGAGGGCCCGGCGGGCCCCAAAGCTCCACGGTATGCACATCCATCGCGGTGAAGAGCTCGCGGGGATAGAGTATCGGGAGCACCACCACGGTCTTGCGACCGAGCTTTTTCTGGGCGGCGATGGCGGCTGCGCGCATCACGCTCCAATCTGCCATGCGCGGCCGTGGACGGCAAGGGAGGCGATCGCTTTCCCCCCGTCTCCGGACATCCGGGAGATTTCCTCCTTCCATTCCGGGGGCATTCTCAATATTCTACTTTTCTATGCGGTATCGGGTCATCGCTTTCCTTCTCCTGTGCCTGCCGGTTCACCGCGCCTTTCCCGCCGGCGCGCAGGAAGTCGACAACTCCGCGGCATCGCCTCCGGTTACCCTCGTGGATGCGGTCCGGACCGCGCTTGCGGACGCTCCCGATGTCCGCCTCGCGTCGCAGGACGTCCGCATCACGGCCGAGGGCAGGAACGTCGCTCTCGCGAGACGGCTCCCCCGCCTGGATGCGAGCACGGACTTCACCGCCCTTTCGCAACCCCCGTCGACCGTTTTCCAGGGAACCCCGATCCAGACCGCGGACAAGAACATCTGGCGCGCCCGGCTCACCGCGGAGCAGACGATCTACGATTTCGGCAGGACGCGGTCCCGGGTGGACCAGGCAGGGGCGCGCATCCGAGTCGCCGAGCGGGTCGAAGGGGCGACCCGGGATCGGCAGGCGCTCGACGTCATTTCCTCGTTCCTCGATGCCAGGCGGGCGGAGGCGCTGCGCCAGGTGGCGGAGGAATCTCTCGCCACGGCAAGGGATCACCGGCGGCTTGCCGTGGACCGGTACGATGCGGGGGCGGTTGCGAAAAACGACGTGCTCGCCGCGGATGTCCAGGTGGCTAACGCCGAAGCCGCTCTCATCACCGCCCAGGTCCAGGTGGAGATTTCCCGGTCCCGCCTGGCGCTGCGGATGGGCATTCGCGGCGACCGCTTTGTGGTCCCGGCGCCCGGTCCCTACCCGGTTCCGTCCGAAGCGGTTCCATCCGTTTCCGACAGCGTCCGGGCTGCGTTCGCGAAACGGAACGAGCTGCGGGCCCAGGACGCCTCCATCCGGGAAGGGGAGGAGGCCGTGAAAACCGCCCGGTCCGAGTTCGCCCCGACCTTCTTCGGTCAGGGAGGCTATTCGTACGAGGCCAACGACCTGAACCCTCACAGGAGCGTGTTTTCGATCCTGCTGGGGGGGAAAGTGAACCTCTTCACGGGCTTCGCCGACGAGGCAATGCTGCGCCAGGCGCGGGGAACCGTCGATCGGCGCAGGGAAGCGCTGGCCAGGCTGCAGAACGATATCGCGCTCGAGGTGAAATCGACCCACCTGTCCCTGGCCGAAGCCGGCAAGAGAAAGGCGGTGGCGGAGGTGGCCGTCGCGAGCGCGGAGGAGAATCTGCGCATCCAGGACGAGAGGTACAAGGAGGGGATGGCGATCTCCACCGAAGTGCTGGACGCCCAGACCCTCCTTGCCCGAGCGAAAGTCGACCGTCAGAATGCCGCGTACGACCTGGCCGAGGCGCACTACCGGCTGCTTTCGGTCCGGGGGGAGCTGCTCGATTTCCTCGCCCCGCTGCTGGCTTCGGGACGCCAGGATTCCTCGATCGGGGACCGTGCGACGAACCCGTGATGGGTCTTCATGGTGGCCAGCCCCTTGTCGAACCGGGTTTCGGCCATCAGGCTCCCCGATAGCCGAAGCGTCTTGAAGTCCAGGACGATCTCGTTGTAGGAGATTTCGTAGTCCACGTCGAACAGTTTTCTGTAGATGTACGTGTTTTTCCCCACGGAGCTTCCGCATCCGAAAATCAGGATCGGCCGGTTGCGCACGAGGTTCTCGGGGATCCGTCCCGTGACGGGGATGTGCCTGTGACCGTGGAGGATGACCTTCACCCCGTTGGAGTCGCAGAAGCGGAGATACTCCCGTCCGTCCGCCAGACCGTCCATGCGCTCGTACGCGGCCCCGAGGATTTTGCGGAACGACGCGCCGAGGGTTTTCATGTGGAACCGTCGCATCTCGGGATCGATCAGGTGCAGCTGCATCGGATGGTGGTGGAGCAGGGACACCAGCAGGGGGTTCCCCTCCACGGCGGGCGGATGCTTCAGGTCTTCCTCGACGGCGGCGTACTGCTCCGGCGGGATTTTCCCGCGCGCCATCCTGCCGCGATCGGCGGAATTCAGGCAGACCACGCCGACGGGAAATCCCGGAATCCATTCGACCCTTGCATGGCATGGGGGAACAAGGGATGCGGAAGCGCTCCTCTTCCCCAACACCCCGGTCCTTCGCATATCGTGATTTCCGAGGACGAATATGGGATCCCTGCACACCCCGCGCAATTCTTTCAGATAGTCATACAGGTCATTCGCGCAGACCACGTTGGCCGCCTCCGGCGTCTGCATGATATCGCCGCTCAACAGGAACACCACGGAGGAACTTTCCCTGCTCCTGTCGAGGCAGTTCCGCGCCATTTCCTTCACCCTGACGATTCTTTCGAAGGATATCCTGCTTCCGATGTGCGTATCGCTCAGATGCAGGAACGTCAGCCGGGAGCCCGCGTCGATCCCGCACGCGGGAAAGGCCTCGATGTAGTGATGCATCAGGAGATATCCGGGGGCATTCGCGACGGCGTCACCACGGGAAAAAATCCAGCGGAGGGCATCTTCCGTTTTCTCCGGGGGCAAGGGGAAAAACAGAGATTCGTCGCTGCGGCGCCACAGCAAAACCCCCGGCCAGCGGGTGGATTTCGACAGCGCGGACCGGAAGGGAGGGTATAGGTCCGTGACGGCGAAATCCTTTTGCGGGGGTTCTTTCAGGTGGAGGATGAGGTGCGGGTTGTCCCGGATGCCCTGTGACAATTTCAGAAGGAAATGTTTCGATGTCAACAGGTGGTCCACCGTACGGTGTTCCTTCAACCCGGAAGGGACGAAAACCGCCATCCACTTCCTTTCCGAGAACATGTCGCGCAGTTTCAGGATGATGTCGTCGTAACGGCGGTGCGGCACCGCCAGGGCGTCGTCCCGCAGAAACGCCGCGGTTTCCATTGTTCCGGCGTGTGATTTCCCGTGGAAATACAGCCCATCCATGATGTTTCCGAGGAATGCCGCCAGCGTGTCGCGGGCGAGATCCGGATCTCCGACGTCCGGGATCGGGTTATGCGGGTCCAGCACGTAGGAAATCCAGTTTGCCGACTGCAGGTTGAATCTCTCCCCCAAGGGAGCCTCCAGGGTCCCGCATCCTTGCCCCGTGCCGATCCGCACGCCCCGGTCCAACAGGGATGCCTTCAGATTACCGTCACGGCGAAGCCGGTGGCAATGCCCCCGGTGGTAGAATGATGTTTCCGGGAAAAAGTCTTCCTTGGGGGAGGGACGCCGATGAGCGACGCCAACAGAAAGATCCGGTTGGTAAAGTCCATGTCCCATGAGGAGGAGCCTGCCCGGGAACTCCCCGATGCGCTCGATGTGGAATTCGTCTACCCCGGCCACAGCGTGGTCGTCGCCGACGAGGGGCCCGACACGTACATCCATTCGATCCACGGTCGGATCGAGTTCTCCACCGCATACGAGGACAAGGAATCCGGAGAGTACGGCGCGTGGCGGACGGAGGCGGGCCGCTTCCATGCGCTTTACGTGGATGCGGCGCTCGCGCGGGAGGAAGGGACGAACCTGTCCGAGGTGATGGACGCCGAATCGGCCGAAATGGCGGAGATCTGCGCAACCCTGTACGATCCGGCGACGGACGGGTTCCGCAGCGAGGCGGGAGAGCCCCTGCAAGGGGATGCCGGGTCCAACATCCTTGCGGTCCACCGGGTGGAAATCCTGCCGACGCATCGCGGCATGGGGCTGGGACTGGCCGCGTTGTGGTACCTGATCCGTCTCCATTCGGCAGGGTGCGGGCTGGTGATCCTCAAGGCGGTTCCGGCCCAGTACGGTGCGCGATTCGGCGGCGGTCAGGACGAGTGGGCGAAACGGATGGCGTACGATACTTTCCCGGCCGGGCAGGAGGAAGCGCGGCGGAAACTCGTTTCCCTCTGCGAAAAGCTGGGATTCCGGCATATCGGCGGGAACGGGGTGATGGCGCTTTCCATGACGGCGCAAAACCCCGTCCCGGAGGAGATCTTCCACTGGGTGCCGCGGCAGGTGATCCCTGCCGGCGTTCGGAACGGCGGCCCTCCGGGAGGGGTGTCGACACCGCACCTTGTCGGGTCGAACCTGAAGAGGCTCCGGGAAGTCAGGGATTGGAGCCGGCCGGAACTTGCCAGGATATTGGGAGTGAACGAGGCGTACATCAACAACGTGGAAAGCGGCAGGAAAGGGGTCGGGCTGGACCGCATCGAGCGGTGGGCCCGGGTATTCGACGTCCCCATCGGGGAGTTCTTCCTGCCGCGCCGATGACGCTTCCGAACCCCGCCCTGTGCCAGGTCGACGCCCGCGTCCTCCTCGGGGAACGGGCGTGAGCGCTTGCGCCCCGATGCGGCCATGGGTCACCGTCGATCGGCGCCTGTCCGGGATATGGTATCCTTCATCCAGCATCCGGCGTACCGGAGTTCGTGTGCCTTCAGGCAGGTTGAAATCCCTCGGGGTACGGAAAGCGGTGGTTTGGACGGGCCTCGTGGCTGCATTCGCCCTGTCCGTCTCCCTTGCGGCCGGCTTCTGCACCGAGGCCTGCAAGGCGACCTACGAATGGACGATCTTCGGAATGAAATTCCCCTTCCTGGGGATCGGGTTCTTCGCCCTCTGCATCCTGCTGTATCTTCCCGGCGATCGGCCCGTGTTCCGGGAACTCTTCTCCCTGGCGATATCCGGGGCATGGGGCGCGGAGATCACTTTCCTCTATGTTCAGAATTCCATCATCAATAAATGGTGCCCGATGTGCCTTGCCGTGGCATTCTGTGTCTTCGTGGTCGGAGTTGCGCTTGCGGCAGGGTATTTCCGAAACGCGGGGAAGGATTCCGGATCAGGGAGGGGTACGATGGCACGGCACCTGTCGAAAGGGATCATCCTGGCGGCGGCGATGATCGCCGGCGCCTATGTCTCTTTTCTCGGGCTGGGAAATCCGGCCGCGGCCGATGCGGGTACGATCTCGGTGGGGCTCGGGAAGCAGGACTCGGATATCGAGGTCTACGTGTTCACGGACTGGTTCTGCCAGGCGTGCCGGCAGGCGGAGCCGGACCTGGAGAAGGCGTACCCGAATATCGTGAATCGCGCGAGGCTCATCTTTGTCGAGGACCCTATCCACAAAGAGAGCATGAATTTCATCCCCTACAACGTGAGCTTCCTCGTTCGGGAGAAGGAGAAATACCTCGAGATCCGGAAAGCCTTGGCGCGACTTGCCCTGAGGACAAAGGACCCCAGTCCGGAGGACGTGCAGAAGGCCGTTGCGCCGCTGGGCGTGAAGTACCGGCCCCTGAACTACGCGGATCTCGGCACCGCGGTCCGGTATTACCAGGCGCTGGTGAGGTCCTTCCACGTGGAGGGGACGCCGACCCTGGTGGTGTACAACCGGCGCACGAAAAGCGTGAAGCAGCTATACGGGGTAAAGGATCTGTCTTACCCGAACATCCTCATGGCGGTTTCCGGTGTGTCGCCTCCATGAACCCCCTGCCCCGCGGCGCGGAGGGACCCCGGTGGCTGGGGCAGGGTGAACCGGATCGGGCATGCGGAGGTTCCAGGACGAATCGGGGACCGCGCCCTCCGACTTAGGAAACGGCGAGAAGGAGCGCCGTCTCGATGGCCGCGGCGAGGACGAGGAGGGGGAAAACGACGACGAAATACCTGCGGACGGCATGGAGCAGCCTGGGACCGATGGGGGTGCTCTCCTTGCGCCGGGCCAGGCGGAGAACCGCCGCGCCGAGCCGGAGACCGTACGAGGCGGCGATGAGAAGCGCAGGGATCTCGAAGATCCCGTGGGGCAGCACCGCGAGGGCTGCCTTCGCGTACCCCTGCGTCTCGCCCGCCTGCCGGCACAACACTCCGAGGATCAGCCCGTTGGACGCCACCGACATCACCGGGACGATCCCCAGGAACAGGCCGAAGAGGAGCGTGAGAAACGAACCGATGACGTTGTTGGCGAGGATGAGGAGGAAGAGGGTCCCCCCCGCGAGGTCCCGGTAGGTGCCGTCGACGAACCGGAAGATCCGGGTAACCTCCTGCCTCGCCGGGGGCGGGGCGAAGGCCCCCGCAAGAAAAGCGGCTGCGAAGATGCAGGAGAGTACGAGGGCATACGGCTTGAGGTCCCGTTCGGGCATCTCCAGGATCGTCAACGGCGCACCTGCGGGGTCCCTGTGGAATCATCCCGGGAATTTTGCGGATATGCCCATTATGGGGGAACGTGGGGAGAAGGCAAGGGCGCGGCATCGCCGGCGTCGGAATCGGCGATCCGATCGATTGCGGCTTGGAGGGCTTCCTCCGTTGCATAAAATGGAACATCGCCGGACAGGAGGAGGAGTGATGACCGCGCAAGTCTCCGAAGGGACCGATCTCGTCGAGTGGTATTACGAGCGGGGGTTCACCGACGGGTTGCCCGTAGTTCCTCCGACGCAGGAGAAAGTCGACGCCGTGGTCGACGCGCTGGGGGGCGACCCGTCGCACCTCGAATGCCGGGTGCCGCCGAGATGGGGAGGCTTGACCCGGCAGGTGCTGGCGGTGAACATGGTCATGGCGGGATGCAGGCCCGAGTACGCCCCCGTGGTCCGTGCGGCGCTGCTCGCGCTATGCGAGACCGCGTTCAACCTGAACGGGGTGCAGGCGACGACGCACGTCGCCTGTCCTCTCCTCGTCGTGAACGGGCCGATCGCGAAGCGGATCGGAATGAACGCGGGTTGCAACGTCTTCGGATCGGGAAACCGCGCCAACGCGACCATCGGCAGGGCCATCCGGCTCGTCATGCTGAACGTCGGAGGCGGCTGGCCGGGCGATCTGGACAAGAGCACGCTCGGGCATCCGGGGAAATACACGTACGCCGCCGCCGAGAACGAGGAGGCGAGCCCCTTCGCCCCTTACCACGTCGAGAAGGGGTACCGGGCCGAAGACTCCACGGTGTTCGTGTTCGCGGCCGAGGCGCCCCACTGCGTCGTGAACCACGTCGCCAACGACCCGGAAGGCATCCTGGACAGCATGTGCTCCGCGATGAGCACCATCGCGCACAACACCGCGGTGAGCCATGGGCACTGCGTCGTCGTGCTGGGCCCGGAGCACGCGGCCACCATCGGCAAGTGCGGGTGGAACCGCAACGACGTCAAGTCGTACCTGTGGATGTATTCCGGGAACGCCTTCGGGGAACTCGCCTTCCGGCACCGGTACGGGAAGGTGTACAACCGGAACCTTCCTCGCTGGTGCAGACGGGACCCCGACGCGCGCATTCCCATCGTCCCGAGTCCGGAAAACATCCACCTGTTCGTGGCGGGCGGCGCCGCGGGACGTTTTTCCGCGTTCATCCCCGGGTGGGGACACATGTCCACTCCGGTGTTGCGCCCCGTCGACCCCGCCGCGGGCGGTCCGGGACCGCAGCAGGGTCACGGCTGCGCCGACGGCGCCTGTCTGCTTTGACAAGGTTCGATCATCCGGTTTTCCGGAGGGAGGATCCCATGAGGCAACGAGATGCAGGCGGGAAATGCGTACCGGTATACGATCCCCGGGGGATCGTGGAGGCGGAATCCAGGATCGTCGCACCGCGGGTGACGGACCTGAACGGGCTGCGGTTGGGGATCATGGACAACACGAAGTGGAACGCGAACAAACTCCTCCGCCGGACCCGGGACCTGCTCCAGCAGAAATTCACCTTCGCGGAAGTCAACTATTACCGCAAGGAGAGCTTCTCGAGGATTGCCGCCGACGAACTGATCCGGCGGATCGCGGCGGGGAACGACGTCGCCCTGACCGCGATCGGCGATTGAGGTTCGTGCACGTCATGCTGTATGCATGACAGTATCCGCCTGGAGTCGCTGGGGATCCCGACGGCGGTGATCGTGACTTCCGAGTTCCTCCACGAGGCGCAAGTGCAGTGCGCCGCATTGGGCATGGAGGGGTTGCATCCCGTGGTGATCCGGCACCCGCTCAGCTCCCTGACCGAGGTGGAGATCCAGGGGCGGGCCGAGGAGGCGCTTCCCCGGGTGGTCGCGACCTGGTCGGGAAAGTGACCCCGTGCCCCGGAGCGGGGGCGGGGAGCGGAATGCACGGGTAAAGATCGGGATTGGAACGGCCGATAAGGTCCGCAGGGATACCGACGCGGGGACCTTCCATGCCGAGAATTGACGCTTTTCTGAAAATCATGCACCAGTCCGGAGCTTCCGACCTCCATGTCGGCGACGGGTATTCCCCGATGCTGCGCATGCACGGCACCCTCGAGTCCGCGAAACATCGGGTACTCTCCGCGGATGAGGTCCGGATTCTCCTGTACGAAATGCTGTCGGACCCGCAGATCAGGGAACTGGAAGAAGCGGGGGAGATCGACCTCATGTACCAGGTGCCGGAGGTAGCCCGGTTCCGCATCAATATCTACAAGAAGCACGAGGGGCTGGGTGCGGCCTTCCGGATCATCCCCAACAGGATCCCGACGCTGGACGGCATGGGATTCCCCGAGGCCGTCAAGAAACTGCTGTCGCACAAGAGCGGGCTTCTCCTGGTCACAGGGCCGACGAATTCGGGCAAGACGACGACCCTGGCCGCCATGGTGGATCACCTGAACGACAACAGGAACTACCACATCGTCACGCTGGAGGACCCGCTCGAATACATCCATGCGAACAGGAATTGCCTGATCAACCAGAGGCAGATCGGCCAGCACAGCCGGTCTTTCGCCAGGGCGTTGCGCGCGGCGCTCCGGGAGGATCCCAACGTCGTCCTGGTCGGCGAGATGCGGGACAACGAGACGATCGCTCTTGCGCTCACCGCCGCGGAGACGGGGCTCCTTGTGCTCGGAACGCTCCACACGAAATCCGCGGCGCAGACGATCAGCCGCATCGTCGACGTGTTCCCCTCCAACCAGCAGGACCAGGTGCGCATGGCACTTTCGGAAGTGCTCGTCGGCGTCGTAAGCCAGCAGCTCGTGAAGCGGGCGGACGGCTCCGGGCGCGTCGCGGCGCTGGAGATCCTTGTGAGGACGCCGGCGATTGCGAACCTCATCAGGGAATCGAAGGTCCAGCAGATCCACACGGCGGTGATCACCGGCAGGCAGCTCGGAATGCAGAAGCTGGAACACCACCTCAGGGAGCTGGTCACCCAGAAGATCATCACCCCGGAAGAGGCGGCCCTGCATGCGGAGAACCCGCAGGAATTTCTGGTCGCGAGGAAAGATGCACCGGCAGAGAAGATCCAGGGAACAAGGGTGCCATGAAAAGAGGAAGACTGGACCAGATCCTGCTGCGGGTCGGGACGGGATCCGAGGAGCAGATCCAGAAGGCGTTGCTCCGCCAGAAGTCGCGCGGGGGGAAGCTCGGGACCCATCTGCTGTTCTACCGTTACGTCAGCGAGGAACAGCTCGTCAACGCTTTGGCCGAGCAGTTCCAGGTCGGCGGCGTCCGGCTGGGGGACCTCGAGATTCCCGACGATGTGGTCAGGAGGATCCCGGCAAGCGTCGCGGAAGAGCATGGCGCGCTGCCGTTCCGCTTCGATCGGGAAAACGGGGAATTGCACGTTGCGATCGCGGACCCGGAGAACCCGAACGCACTCGGTGCGATACGCGGGGCAAGCGGCAACTTGCGGGTCGTCTTCCACGTCGGCGCGGAAAGCGTCATCCGGGACAAGATCGCGTTCCATCACCATGGCCGACGCCAGGAACCGTCCCTCCGGAGGATCATCGACCTTCCCGACCTGTTCGAGGAGGAGAAAGGCCATTCATCCGATGCTGCCGGGGAGCCGTCGCGGCAAGAACCCGTGGCGCAGTCGCAGGAGAATGTTCTCCTGTATACCCGCCAGGTGTTCCTCCGGAACGTTCTTCCCTCCATTTTCGAGAGGGAAGGGTTGCAGCTTTCGGTGGCCACCTCGCCTCATCAGGCAGCCGAGTTCCTGAAGGCGGCGCACTACAAACGGGTGCTCGTCTCCGAGGACGCCCGGGAAGAGTTCGAGCGCATCGCTTCGGAGAACGAGTCGCAACCTTCGTTTCCGGAGGTGACTTTTTTCCGCGCGGTGGGAGACTCCCTCCTGGAAAACCCCGTTTCCTATGGCCGGATGTTCGATTCCCTCCTGGGGGCCGTACGGTTCATCGCCGACCAGCGGGCATCCGCCCTGCCGTATTCGCCGCCCTACGCTCTGATTTCGCAGGAAATCCTGGGGATCGGCCGCGAAGTGGGGCTGGACCGGATCGTCATCGACGGACTTCGGATCGCGGCGCATCTGCTGGTTCCGCCGGACGAACCCCCAGCGGCATCCCCGGATCCCGGCAGGCCTCCACGTTCCGAGAACATGTTCGGTCGTCTGGACGTTTCTATTCATATAGCGAAACAGATAGATTATCCATGGGATATAGCTTCCTGTCTGAACGATCTCATGAAGTTTTCCGGCAGTGGAAGAAGCGGCCTCCAACCGGTGGAAAACAGGATCCGGCCTTCCGTCGAGACCGGCGTGCTGTCCCTGGTATGGTACCGGCATCATGTCCTCCGGTCGGCGCAGACAGGGGGCCGGGGAGACCTCGAATTCCAGAAATCCGGCCTTCGGTATCAGGCGGGCCGCCTCGCCCCGTCCTCCGTGGTGGAGGCCTACGTCAGGGTCCTCGAATCGTCCGATTTTCCCGTCATCGGAAGCAAGGACATCGTCATCGTCGGCGAAGCCCGTTCCCCCGCGTCGAGGATCGGGTCGGAGCTGAAAGCCCACGGGTTCCTCGTCGTGGAGGCCGATACCCTTCAGGAGGCCCGGAAGGTGTGCGCGCGCCGGAAACCTGCCGCCATCCTGATCCATGTCGACGAGTCGTTGTCCGCCGCCGATCAGTTCTGCCGGCACATACGGGAAGATCTCGCGGACCCCACGACCGCGCTGTTCGCGGTCACGCAGAGAAGCGAGCCGTCGTTCCTGTTGAACCTCATGGATACCTGGTTCAGCGATGTGCTGCCGCTTCCCATGAACGGACGGGTGGCCGTCGCAAGGATCGCGAAGGCGCTTTCCGCGGGCGAGAAAGCCGCGGGCGTGGCCGGCGGGCAAGGGTTCGGCGCCACGTTCAAGGACCTGTCTTTCATGGATCTCGTGCAGACGCTGGGATCCGGACTCAAGGATGTCCGGATGCGGGTCGATCACAGCAGCGGCGTGCAGGCCGAAATCTTTTTCCGGCGGGGGCGGATCGTCTACGCAGAGTGCGGCCGGGTCAAAGGCGTCGACGCCGTGTACCACGTGATCCGGTGGCAGGACGACGGCAGTTTCCGCATCGAGCCCGCCAACGCGTTTCCCGCCGATAACGTTGCGGTCTCCAACGACTACATGCTTCTCGAAGGGGCGAGGCTGCTGGACGAGAGCCGGACCGGGACCTGAAAGCTTTCCGCCGCGAGGTAAGGAAGGGATCGAAATGGAAGTCACCCGAACGTTGGCGCGGTTTCTCGTGTCCGCCGGACCGGAGGACGTGCCGGCTCCCGTCCGGAAGGAATGCGTGCGCACCCTCCTCAACTGGGTGGGGGTCGCCGTGGGAGGTTCGCGGCACCCTGCGGTCGAAAACGCGGTTGCGGCGATCTCCCCCTTTGCGGGTCCTCCGCAGGCGCGACTGCTGGGACGGACCGAGCGGTGGGACATTCTGAACGCCGCGCTGGTGAACGGCATCAGTTCCCACGTCTTCGATTTCGACGACACGCACCTCAAGACGGTCATCCATCCGTCGGGCCCCGTCGTTTCCCCGGTTCTGGCTCTTGCGGAATACCTGCCGGTTTCCGGGAGGGAGTTCCTGCATGCCGTAACCCTCGGCATCGAAACGGCCTGCCGGGCAGGCAACGCCGTCTATCCGGACCATTACGAGGCGGGATGGCATATCACCGGAACCGCCGGAAGCATCGGCGCGGCGGCCGCCGCCGGGATCCTGCTCCGTCTCGACGAGCTGCAGATGACGTGGGCTCTGGGGCTTGCGGCTTCCCAGCCGGTGGGGTTGAGGGAATCGTTCGGGTCCATGAACAAGAGCTTCAACCCCGGGCGCGCGGGGCAGAACGGCCTGACGGCGGCCCTGCTGGCGTCGAGGAACTTCACCAGCTCCCGCCGGATGCTGGAGGCGAAGCGGGGATGGGGCCGCACGATCAGCACCCGGCATGACTTTCTGGAGATCACGGGGGAGCTGGGGCGGCGGTGGGAGATCTCGTTGAACACCTACAAGCCTTTCGCGTGCGGAATCGTGATCCATCCCGCCATCGACGCCTGCATCCAACTTCGCAAGGAACACGGTCTTACGGCGGACCGGATCGATCGGATCGTTTTGAAAGTCCATCCCCTCGTGCTGGAGCTCACGGGCAAGAAAGAGCCGGACGAGGGGTTGGAAGGGAAATTCAGCGTCTATCATGCGGCCGCCGTGGCGATCGTTTCCGGAAAGGCGGGGGAGAAGGAGTTCGGCGACCGCGCGGTGCGGGACCCGGCCGTCGTCGCGCTGCGCGGACGCGTGACGGCCCTCGCGGATCCTTTCCTGAAGGAGGACCAGGTGGAAGCCACCGTCGTCCTGCGGGACGGGAGCGAACTTCGCAAATTCGTGGAACATGCCGTCGGAAGCGTGGAGCGGCCGATGACCGACGGCGACCTGGAAGCGAAGTTCGCGGACCTTGTCGAGGGGATCCTCGACTCTCGACGGACCCGCGACCTGGTCGAAGCGTGCTGGGGTGTGGAAAGCCTCTCCCGGGCGGCCACACTGGCGGAAACCGCGGTTCCCCGCTGATCTCGCCTCGGGCGCGCGCCGCTGCGCGGGGTCGGCCCAAACGGAAGGGGCGGAACCCGACCCGGGCGCCGCCCCTTCGTTCAGGAACCCGTCCGGCCGGACGGGGGGTTCGTGTTAATCCCGTCTCCGGAGGGTCCGGCCGCGCAATACTGCAAGGCCGAGTCCCGCCAGGATCAGGAACAGGTCGGTGTTCGAACCGGAGGAACCGGTTCCGCCGACGATTGCGCAACCGCCGCCCGAAGAGTTCGTCAGGCCGATGGAGCCGCTCCCCGATGACACCGGTACCGCCACCCCGACGGGGTCGACAAGGACGGCGCCGGCCGGAGCGACGTTATCCGTCGGACTCGCCGCGGCATTGACCGAGGGACTCCCGCCGGTTACCGTCAGGATGACCATGTTCCCGTCGATGACGGCGGTAGGCACCTCGTGGAACCCGTTTGCGCCGGCCTGGTACACCTTGCTCCCCGGAGGAATGGGGCTGGGGAAAGTAACGGTGACCTGAGCGGTGCTTCCGGGCGCCACACCGACTTCCTGAAACGCGATCATGCCGTCCTGGAACTCGTATCCCGCCGGTTTGCCGGCCGGGTTCAGGCTGGAGCTGGTATCCGCGATCCCCACGGCCCCGCGGATGGCTGTGCCCGCGGTGCGACTCGAGTCGACATGGACCTTTCCGGTCCCTTTCGAACTCCACCGGGAGGCCGTGCGGCCGTCGTGCGGGCTGTCGTCTTCATTGTCCGGCGAGCCGTCCGCGTCGGAATCGGGACTTGCCGCGATGGTCGTGAAGGTCCAGTTATACGGAGCGGTCAACGTGCTGCCCGGTCCCACCGCGATGGAGGCAAGATACGTGGTGCCGTTCGCGAGCGGACAATTCGGAGTGAACGTTGCCTCCGTGTGCGTTGCGTTGTAGGTGAAAGTCCCCTGCACGACCCCTTCGCTGCTGCAGACGTCGGAACGATACGGCCAGGACGGGGCCATGGTCGGGTTGGTGGCCGGAACGTTGGGACGCAGCGTGAAAGTTCCGCCGTTGAAGATGGCGCTGATGTCCGTCGATCCGCTTTCTTTCGCGGAGATCACCGTGTCGACCGGGACGTTCACGGCGTTGTCGGCAGGCATGACATCGAGGGTTCCCGTCTGCGCGGGCACGTCGAGGATGCTCACGGTCAGGGTTGCGGATTTCGCGACCCCGCCGCTGCTGTAGTTCGCCGTCACGATCACGTTCACCGTGGAGGACACTGCGTTCGCCGTCAGTACCCCCGACGAGCCGATGCTGGCATAGGAGGCGGGAGACACGCTCCAGGTCGGCGTGACCGTGGTGGAGGTCCCGTCGCTCCAGGCCGCCGTGGCGGTGTATGTTGCCGTGGAGCCTTCATTGACCGAAGCGGGGCCGTGGATCGCGAGGCTGTTCAGGGTGCCGGCCACGTCCAGGATGGAGACGGACTTGGTGGCCGTGCGGGTCACCGTGCCGGAGGTGTAGCTCGCGGTGAGGGTGACCGACTGGTTCGATGTGACCGCCAGGGTGGTGAGGACGCCGGAGGCGCTCACATTGGCGTATGTAACGGGAGACACGCTCCAGGTCGGCGTGACCGTGGTGGAGGTCCCGTCGCTCCATGTCGCCGTGGCGGTATAGGTCGCCGTGGCGCTTTCGTTGACCGAAGAAGCACCGTTGATCGCTATGCCGTTCAAGGTGGCCTGCACGTATGCGATGGTCACGGAAGCGGAGGCTGTGCGGGTCACCGTGCCGGAGGTGTAGCTGGCGCCTATGGTCGCGGTCTGGTTCGCCGTGACGGTCGGCGCGGTGAGGACGCCGGAGGAACTGATCGTCCCCAAGGTCGTGGTCCACGTCGGCGTGACGGAGGTCGTCGTCCCGTCGCTCCACGTCGCCGTTGCGGAGAACGATCCCGTGGCGCCGGAGTTGACGGAGGCCGGCCCGCTGATGGCGATGCCGCTCAAGGTGGCCTGCACGTTCACGATGGTCACGGAAGCGGAGGCTGTGCGGGTCACCGTGCCGGAGGTGTAGCTGGCGCCTATGGTCGCGGTCTGGTTCGCCGTGACGGTCGGCGCGGTGAGGACGCCGGAGGAACTGATCGTCCCCAGGGTCGTGGTCCACGTCGGCGTGACGGAGGTCGTCGTTCCGTTGCTCCACGTCGCCGTTGCGGCGTAGGTCGCCGTGGTGTTCTCGTTTACGGAAGCCGGTCCGCTGATCGCGATGCCGCTCAAGGTGACCGGCGCCGGGTTGATCGTGAGGGAGAACGACTTGGTGGCGGATCCTCCGCCTGTGACCTGGACGGTGAAACTGGAAGCGCCGGCCGCCGTCGGCGTACCGCCGAGGACTCCTCCGGAGGAGAGGGACAGGCCGGCGGGAAGCGTACCGGAAGTGACCGACCAGGCGTACGGGGTCGTCCCGCCGGTGGCCGCGAGCGTCTGGCTGTACGCCGTTCCCACCGTTCCCGCAGGCAGCGGGCTGGCCGTGGAGATCGCGGGCGCCGTGGGAGGGGCTGTTACCGTAAAGGAGTTTGTGGACACCCTCTGCTCGCCGTGATTCGGATTGCCGGGATCCGGGGTAAAGGTTGCCGGGAGGGAACTGGTGTCATACTTGTTTCCGTACCACGCAGCCTGGTAGGTGTAGCTTCCGGGCGTGGTCGGCGCGGTTGTCGTAAAAGTGATCGGGAAGCCCGCTCCCCCTCCCACATGGGAAGGCCCCGTGCTCCGGGCGACTTCCACGTTGTTCAAGTAAAGGATGGCGCGGATCCAGCCGGACTCGCTTCCTCCGGAGAAGGTCACCGTGACGGTTTCGCCCGGAGCGTAGCTCGTCTTGTTCGTCGTCGCGGCGTCGTTGCGCGGGCCATGGTGGTGGCACCCGTCGCACGTGGTCGGAGTCGCCCCATGACACGAGGAACAGTTGGGGCTGTAGTAACTGGATTGCGCCTCCGCATTCGGCGCCATGGCCGCGAAGACGGCAAACAGAAGGAAAAAGAACAGGATGGTTCCCGCTTTTTTAAAATTTTCCTCGAAGACATTTCGCATCATTTCGGTCTCCCTGGTATGGATTTCTCCGGTGTCGGGCAAAAACCGTTGGATCCGCGCTCTATTCCGCGCCGAGCGGATCCCCTTCGGGGGAAGGGTCCGGCACGCGGGAACTTCGCTGGAAGAAAAATCGGACTTTCCGTTTTGCAGGATTCAAATTCAATAACGTAACCTGCACATTTTCCCCCTTTCCTCCGTGGACTTTGTGGCCTAACAATATAAATAGCTATAATGCTTATGGCTATTCCGGTTACCGTCGTAATATTTCGCGAATCGGTGGAACTTGTTTGGGTTACTCGTAGTAACAATGGGCAAAATATGTGCCAACATTGGCTTTATATTTCCGCAAGAACGGGAGGGAGGGGTGCAGGGATGCGTTTCAGGAGATTCGGGGGCGCCAGGAACCATTCGCCGGAAGGCGACGATCCGGCGATGGAGCTATCGGGTCGGGCCGGGAGCTATCCGGCACCGCCTTTCGGGAGGGGAACGGCAGCGTGTGGCGGTCGCGCGCGTCCTGGTCCATGAACCGCTCCTGCCGCTTGCGGACGAGTCCACGCCGAGAAGATCAAGATCTCAGGAATACCAGTCCGCGCGGGTCAGCGGCAGGCAGCTCCTCCCCGCGTCGTTCCTGGAAAGAAGGACCTGGTAGACGTTGTTTCTTCCGGTTTCGAAGGCATGGGCGGAACCGGTCATGTACAGCCGCCAGATGCGGCATGTGATTTCGTCCGTCGCGCGGCGGGCCTCCTCCATCCGTTCTTCCAGGCGCCGGACCCAGTGACGCAGCGTAAGGATGTAGTGCTCGCGCAGGCTCTCCACGTCGCGGATCTCGAACCCGCTCTCCTCGGCGGCGCGCAGGGTGAGACTGACCGGATAGAGGTCCCCGTCCGGGAAAACGTAACGGTCCACGAAGGACGCCCCGATTCCCGATGCATCCGCGCCCGGTCCGGTGGCGATTCCGTGGTTGAGGAAAACTCCGCCGGGCCGCAGGAGGCGCCACGCGATCCTGAAATATTCCCCCAGCCTGGACCGGCCGATGTGCTCGAACATCCCGACGCTGGCGATCTTGTCGAAGCCTCCGGGTTCCCCCCAAACCCGGTAGTCCTGCACCTCGGCCCGGCAGCGCCTCTCCATGCCCGCCTCCCGGATCCGCTCGTTGGCAAGATCCGCCTGCGCGCGGCTTAAGGTGATGCCGACCGCCTCCACACCGTAGTTCCGCGCCGCATGGAGGATCAGGGCGCCCCAGCCGCAGCCGATGTCGAGCATGCGCTCGCCGCCGCGCAATCTCAGCTTGCGGCAGATGTAGTCCAGTTTCCTCTCCTGGGCCGTGTCCAGGGGTTCGGCGGGATCATGAAAATATGCCGTCGAGTACACCATGCGGCGGTCCAGCCAAAGCTCGAAGAACCGGTTGGAAATGTCGTAATGGTAGGTGACCGCGCTGCGGTCCCTCTGTAACGAATGGACGGCCCCGTGGAGTCTGGCCGCCTTCCGACCCGGCGGGGGAAAGTGGTGGGAGGGCAATGCCAGAAGATCTCTCGAGAACCGAAGCCGTTCCTTGATTCCCAGATGCATTCCCCGGAGGTAGTCCCCGAACCGGAATGCCGCTTGGAGGTCACCCTCGATATCGAAATCCCCGTGGATGAACGCCTCCCCGAGGGAGAGTTCGCTCAATCGCCAGAACATCTTCCGGAGCGCCCCCGGGTGGCGAAGGACCATCGTGAAACGGTTCGGCTTCCCCGGCCCCGGGTTCCAACGCGTGCCGTCCCAAAGGAGGATGGTGAAATCCAGAGGGCCGTAGCCGCGGAGAATCTCCTGCAGGAAAGCGAACGTTTTCTGCGAGACGCGGTCGGGGGAGCGGAGAGGGGGATCCTCCATGGCCACGCGTCAAAGGTTCCGGACCTTGTCTACGGAGGCGGAGACGATGTAGACCTTGTCGTTGTTCCATTGCGGGTCCACCGGGAAGAGGAAGAAGCCCGCCCGCTGGGGATCGTATCCCGTGGTGGTCCCCACGATGACTTCCCCGTCCTTCCACCGCACCTCGATGAGACGCCCCGGGGGTTTCTTCCCCTCGGGCGCCTGCTTTTTCTCCTTGTAGTTGCGGTCGCCCTGGAAATCCTTGACGAAAAACAGGGCCTTCAGATCCTTTATCCGGATTTCCATCGGATCTCCCGCATCAGCGGCATCGTGGGGCATGACATGGAACACCGGCTTGTTCGGGAAGAAATTCTGGGTGTACCCCTTGACGATTTTCCCGTTGGTAAACCTCACGACGATTTTGCTCGGATCCATGGGGCCCTCCGCCACGTCCGGGAAATGTCTCAAACATTACGATACGTTCCCGTGATGAAATGTCAACAGGGGTCTCCGGAACGGCGTCGTGCCCTCAGCCGGGCCGTTTCGATTCCGTGTTCCGGGCGAGAATGAAGAAGTGGTGGCCCATGATGGCGAGCGTGACCGCCAGCCCGAGGTGCCGCCTTGCGCGGAGGAAGGTGTTGCCCAGGAAACGCCAGTACGATCTCCGGTACTCCGAAAAGATCCCCTGCCGGATGAAGGAGCGGATCAGGGCCAGGTAGTCGGAGAAGGACCTCCGCTCCCTCGTGGAAGGCCCCAGACGGGAGAGGAACACCCTGGCGCGTTCGAAATACTCCTTGGGATTATAGAGGGTCGATACGACTTCCCGGTAGCCCGCCAGAAGGGTTTCCGCGTCCATTTTGGGGATGAAGTTCAGGAGGGCCGCCGTGTTGTCGCCGATGCTCTGGCGCACGATGCGGCCTTCCCCGGCAAGGCGGCGCCACAGACGGGTATTGGGGAGTGCCGTCAGCAGCCCCACCATGGAGATGGGGATGGCGGCCTCCTTGATGAAGGCGATCTGTCGTTTGAAGATGTCCGGGGGGTCCTGGTCGAACCCCAGGATGAACCCCCCCATGACCTCCATCCCGTGTTCCTGGAGCCGCCGGACGCTTCCCAGCAGATCGGTGTTCGCATTCTGGGTCTTGCCCGCGGCCCGGTGACTCTCCTCGACCGGCGTCTCGATCCCCACGAACACCCTGTTGAAGCGGGACGCCCGCATCAGGGAGAGCAGCTCCTCGTCGCCGGCCAGGTTGATCGAGGCCTGGGTGAACAGGGAGAAAGGGTTGCGGCGGCGCGCCATCCATTCGGCCAACTGCGGGAGAAGCCCCTTGATGGCTCTCCGGTTCCCGACGAAGTTGTCGTCCACCATGAAGACCGAACCCCGCCAACCCAGATCGTAGAGTCGGTCGAATTCGGCAAGGACCTGTTTTGCCGTCTTGGTCCGTGGAACCTGCCCGAACAGTTCGATGATGTCGCAGAATTCGCACGCAAAGGGGCACCCCCTGGAATACTGGACAGGCATCGAGCTGTACCGGCGCATCCGGGAGAGATGCAGATCGGGCGGCGGAACCCGCGTCATGTCCGTCCGGCATGGAGAGGCGTAGAACCGTTTCGCCTGTCCCGCCGCGAGGTCGTGTGAAAGGATCTTCACGATCTCCTCGGCTTCGCCCACGACGACGTGGTCCGCATCACGCCAGGCGGCGTGCTCGGCGCTCGTGATCGGCCCCCCGACGACGGTTCGGACCCCTGCCGCCCCGCAACGTGCGATCAGTTCCGAAAGGGAAGGAGCCTGGACCAGCATGGCGCTCAGGAAGGCCACATCCGCCCAGGCAAGGTCCTTTTCCCGAAGATCCTCCACGTTCAGATCGACCAGTCTTCGCTCCCAGGCGGAGGGGAGCAGCGCGGAAACGGTAAGCAATCCGAGCGGCGGATACGAGGACCGTTTCCCGAGGAAAGGAAGGGCGTGACGGAAGCTCCAGAACGTTTCGGGGAAGCGGGGGTACAGGAGGAGGGCCTTCAATTCCGTAATGCCTCTCTGTTCATTCAGAACATGGTTTTAAAGATTATCTCACGGTTTCCGGGGGGACGTTCGGCCAGTACGCGCAAGGCGGCCGCGGCGACGGCAGAACCCAGGTACCCTCCCGCGATCACGTCCGACAGGAAATGGAAATCCGTGGCGATCAGCGCGGCGCCGAGCGCCAGGGTGATGAAAAGCAAAATGGCGCGGCACCTGGGAAAGAAGAGCCAGGCGGTGACCGCCAGGGATGTGAACACGGTCATGTGTCCCGAGGGGAAGCCGTTGTGGATTCCTCCGCCGTGAAACCAGTCGAAGGTGTCCATCGTGGGGGCTTCCAGCCAGGCGCGGGTGTTGATCCGCCCGAAAAAGATCTTGAGGACCGTCTTGAGCGCGTAGGCGGCCGGCATGGCGCTTCCCGCCGCCCGGAAGAACAGGGTCCGTTCGTCGACGATGTGCCTTCGGACCCGCAGCGTGTAGGAAACCCACATCCACGTCGACCCGAGGAGCACCGCGGGAAGGAGAAGGTCGGGGATGTCCTCCGCGTACCGGGAGAAAGTGACGTTGGACAGGAACGCCTGTTCGACCCACAGGGCGATCCTGCCGTCCAGGGAAAAAACGCTGAACAAGACAACGAGGACCGTGACCGCGAATCCGCGTGCGGACAGCACGAACTTTTCCAACGGAAACGGATTCACGCTTTCCATCCGCTCCTTCCCGGGATTACGAATCGCACGGCGTATTCTCCCCACTCCCACTGTTACCACGGAAGACCACGCTCCGGTGGATTTTCCCGCGAAGGATCGCGCCGGGGATTCGCCGCACCCCATGGGAAAAATGGCGCCGGGCGGTTGGATCCGCCTTTCACGGGGCTACACTGATAATCGTTCCTGTCGGAACTGCCACAAAGAGGAGGTGATGATACCCATGCAGTTCGAGATCCATTGCCGGGACACGGGACCGGATTGTCCGTTCGTGGCAAGGGCGGAAACGGTGGAGGAGGTCGTCAACATGCTGATGCGTCACGTCCGGTCGGCCCACGAGTGCGACTGGTTCGCGATCGAGGAGATACACCAGGCTGCGAGGACGGTGATCCGAGGGCAGGCGGCATGACGGGCGGCGCAGGGTGGTTCCTGCGCCGGAAGACTCTGGAACGTATCGATGCTGCGTTTCCCCCCTGGGCGGCGGCGGGGGAACGTTACCCGGAGCCGGCGGATCCGTGACAGAATGGTTTCTCCGGATTTTTACCCCATTCACGGAGGCGATCCCTTGAGCGGGCTTCTCTGCGGGACCTGCGGTGCGCCGTATCCCATGGAAGACCCGAGGTGGCGTTGCGACTGCGGCGGACTCCTCGACATCCGGTTCCAGGCACGGTTCGACAAGCGGAAGATCGTACGGCGGAAGCCGACGATGTGGCGCTACCGGGAAGCGATTCCCATCGAGAACGACGCCAGCATCGTTTCCTTCGACGAGGGGATGACGCCGATGATCCCCGTCGACCTGGGGCCGGGGGAGCTGCTTCTCAAGCTCGAACAGCTTTTCACGACCGGATCGTACAAGGACCGCGGCGCGGCCGTGCTCGTCAGCAAGGCGAAAGAGCTTGGGATCGAGCGGGTCGTCGAAGACTCCTCGGGGAACGCCGGGTGTGCGATCGCGGCGTACGCAGCGAAGGCGGGCATCCGGTGCGAGATTCTGGTTCCCGAGAGCACTTCCCCCGGGAAGCTGGCGCAGATCCGGTTCTACGGCGCGGCCCTGCGCCGGGTCCCCGGAAGCAGGGAAGACACCGCGAGCGCGGCGATGTCGGCCGCCGAAACGACCTACTACGCGAGCCACTCCTGGAACCCCTTCTTCTTCCAGGGGACGAAGACCTTTGCGTACGAAGTGTGGGAGCAGATGGAATTCCGGGCTCCGGACGCGATCCTTCTGCCCGCGGGGAACGGAACGCTCCTGATCGGATCGTACATCGGGTTCCGGGAGTTGAGGGAAGCGGGCCTGGTCGACCGGATCCCGCGGCACGTCGCCGTGCAGGCGGAAAACTGCGCCCCTCTTCTCGCCATGTTCCGTGGCGGCCTTCACGCGGTCCCGACGATCGAAAGCAGGGAGACGATCGCGGAGGGCGTCGCGATCGCGGCCCCGGTACGGGGAAAGGAGATCGTCGACATCGTCCGCCGTACCGGCGGAGAGGTGGTGGCGGTGGACGACGCGCAGGTGGAGAAGGCGTTGCTCCTTTTGGGGAGGAAAGGGCTCTACGTGGAGCCGACCTCGGCCCTGCCGGTGGCCGCGTTCCTGGAATACCCCTCCCTTCGTTCCGGCGTCGTCGTGGCGCCGTTGACGGGGCACGGCCTCAAGGCCACCGGGAAAATGCAGAAAATCGCATCGAACGGGTGACCGTCGGGCCGTGGCGGAGGCCGCTCCCGCAAGCCGGAATGCGCAAGATCCTTCAAGGGGCCTTTACCGGATTTTCGGATGGGCGTGCGAACTGCGCCGGCGATGACACGTCCCGGTCCCCTCGGCCAGTGACGTCCCCCCCATGGATCCCGGAAACTTGCGTCCCGGGAAGAATATCCAATCGGGAACACCCTTAGGGGGAAGGGAATATGCGGAAACGGAAGCTGGGGAACTCGGGCCTGGAGGTTTCCGCACTGGCTCTCGGCGGGAACGTCTTCGGCTGGACCGCGGACGAGGCGACGTCGTTCAGGGTGCTGGACGCGTTCCTGGCCGCGGGGGGAAACCTGATCGACACGGCGGACATGTATTCGATCTGGGTCCCGGGACACAGGGGCGGAGAATCGGAGACCCTCATCGGCAGGTGGATGAAGCGGCGTGGGAACCGGAACGAGGTCGTCCTCGCCACGAAGGTCGGAAAGGAGATGGGCCCCGGCAGGAAAGGACTGTCGAAGCACTATATCCTGCGCGCCGTGGAGGATTCTCTCCGCCGTCTGCAAACCGACCGCATCGATCTGTACCAATCCCACGAAGACGATCCCGATACGTCCCTGGAAGAGACGATGGAAGTCTTCGGGCAGCTGGTGCGCCAGGGGAAGGTGCGGGCCATCGGGGCTTCGAACTACGGCGCAGAAAGGCTTTCCGAGGCGTTGCGGGTCGCGGTACGATGCGGAGGGCCGAGATACGAGAGCCTGCAGCCGTGCTACAACCTGTACGACCGCTCCGGATTCGAGACGTCGCTTGCTCCCGTTTGCCGGGATGAGGGTTTGGGAGTCATCGGATATTCCTCCCTTGCCAGCGGCTTCCTCACGGGGAAGTACCGGTCGGAGGCGGATCTGTCCGGGAGCGTCCGGGGCGAATCGGTCCGGAAATACCTCGATGGGAGAGGCCTGCGGATCCTCGACGCCCTGGACCTGGTCGCGCGGCGACACGGTTCGACTCCCGCGCGGGTTTCCCTTGCCTGGCTGATCGCGCGCCCCGGCGTCACGGCGCCGATCGCCAGCGCCACGAACCTCGCCCAATTGGAGGATCTCATCGGGGGAACACGACTTGCGCTGGACCGTTCCTCGATCGAACTGCTGGACCGGGCGAGCGCTTGAAGAATCCCCCGCGGGACAGAGGGTTCAGCGCCCGTTCCGCTCGACGAGGAAACGGCGCAGCTTTCCCCCCGCGGACTCGCTGCGCGGCAGTTCCTCGGACATGTCCAGCGTCACCCCATCGAGTTTTTGGGAGGACAAGTGCCTCCGCAGGCGGGCGAGGACTTCGCCGCATGTCCGAACGCGATCGGAACCCGGGGCCTCTTCGATGCGCAGCCGAAGGGTCCGCGGGCCGGTCTGAAGCACCTGGTACGCCAGTACGCCGGGAACCTCCTCCACCACCGTGGCGAGCACCAGCGGGAGCAACGGCATCGGCGTCCCGTCCTCCATCGAGAGGAAAAGGGTTTCGTCGCTGCGTCCCTCGGGCCGCACGACCGGAAGAGGGTTGCCGCACGGGCAGGGCGTCGGGGAAACGGCCATGCTGTCTCCGAGGTCGTACCGGATGAGCGGCTGGACGAAGTTGGCCAGGTTCGTCAGGAGGGTCGTGCGGGATACTTCCCCCGGCGGGACCGGATCTCCCCGCGCATCCACCGGTTCCAGGACGAGCCAGTCGACGTTGGCGTGCAGGCGTCCGTACCGGCAGTCGAAGGCGATCCCCATGAACTCCGAGGCGGCGTAGGTGTCCCTCAGGGGGCATCGAAACGACGCGGCGATCCGCTCGGCGAGCGGGGCGGAGAGCCGCTCGGCACCGGAGAGCAGGAGCGCCGGGGAGATCCGCAACCTTCCCGCCGCCTGCTCCCCGGCCAGGACGGTCAGGGCGGTGGGGTAGCTTCCGACCACCGCCGGCTGGTAATCGTTCAGCGACCGCACGAGAAGGGGAAGAGGAGTCATCAGGGAGAACGTCCTGTTACGGCCGCAAAGCAGCGGATGGCGGGATCGTACGATGGCTTCCACGACCGAACTGGCGAAGTGTCCGCCGGTGGCGATGATCGTCGCCGTGCGGGCAAGGTTCCTTGCGAAACGGGCCGGAGAACCGGAATCGACCAGCGTCGCGAGGCGACGGGTCAGAAAAAGCGCCTTGTAGACGGACATCGCCCCGGCGTCGTGCAGCAGGATGGCGGGGGACCCCGTGGTGCCTGAAGTCGAGAAGGCGACGTATCGGCCAAGGTAGAGATGACCGATACGCGAAGCATCGGATACGAACCCTTCCGCGGTTTCCCTTGAAATCGCCGGGTCGGTCGGCCACTCGTCGAAATTCTCCATCAGGTCGCGCTTGGTCACCGCGGGGAAATCCCGGAGATCGGGAGTTTCGCCGGGAAGCGACGCACACCGCTTCCGATAGTACGGAGAGCGGCGCCTGGCGAATTCGAGCAAGCGTGCCAGGCGGCCCTTCCGGAGCCGGCGCGTCTCTTCCGGCGATGCCCTCCCGGCACTTCGTGTCTCCCACAGGAGGCGGGGAAATCGGGGGATTTCCCGACCGGGAATTTCCGAAGGGACATGTGCCATCGGCCGATCCTCCCCGAGGAAATCCATGATTCCATTGTAGGCTTGACGATCCATCGGGGGTTCGATTCCGGTCGGCGGTTGCCGGCTTCCCGGGGAGGGAGT
The DNA here is from genome assembly GCA_021815305.1 of Deltaproteobacteria bacterium. Taxonomy (GTDB): domain Bacteria; phylum Desulfobacterota; class Deferrimicrobia; order Deferrimicrobiales; family Deferrimicrobiaceae; genus JAKAHC01. The sequence continues at coordinate 53,450 of JAKAHC010000002.1, forward strand.
ATACTTATGATACAAATGATTTGTATGCATAACGTACCGGTCGGCCGGGAGGTTGGGAACCGATGAAAACATACTCGGCCGGAAAAGACCGAAGGGTCGTGATGATCACGCTGACCCGCCGTGGGAAGCTCGCTTCGCGGAAGATCCACGGGGATGTTCATCGGCATCCAATGGAGGACCGGGACGGATTTTTCGGACCTCGCAAGGATTCACCGTAGATCCTGGCCGGAGGGAGGATTCGGGAAATGACCGAAGAGGAGAAAAGCAGGCTTTGCCGGCAGATCGTGGAGAAGGTCGGGGACGCGGTAATCTTCGCCGACCGGGACGGGATCATCCGTCTCTGGAACGGAGCGGCAACGGGGATCTTCGGGTACACGGAAGAGGAGGCCCTGGGCCAATCCCTGGATCTGATCATACCGGAGAGGCAACGGCAGGTGCACTGGAAGGGATACGGGAGGGTCATGGTCGACGGGGCGACGAAATACGGATCCGAAACGCTCGCGGTGCCGGCCATCCGGAAAACCGGCGAGCGCATCTCCATCGAGTTCACGATCGCCCTGTTGCGGGATGCGGACGGGAAGGTGCAGGGCCCCGTGGCCGTCATTCGGGACGTGACCGCGCGTTGGGAGCGCGAGAAGAAAATGCGCGCGCACGTCGCCCAACTCGAGGCGGGGTACACGACGCTCTGATTTCCCGTGAGGGAGGTTCCGAAGCCGGGACCTGCTTGCGCGCCCTGGGGGAGGGAAGAGGCTGAGAAGAGCCCTCGGGAAAACTGCCCTCCGCACTTTCGCCGCGTGCTCGTGCCGACCGCCACCGCGCCCGCGGTGAGCGTGGCCGGGGAAATTCCGGACCTCGGCAATCCTTCTGGTACAATGTAACGGTCCTTCCATCTCGCTCAGGAGAAATCCGCATGGCGAAGGGGAGATTCGTAATCGGCGTTCTCCTCCTGGGGGCCCTCGCAGCCCCGATTTGGGGGAGCCGCGCGCAAGCGGCGGAAAAACCGAAGAAGACCGTCGAGAAATATTTCGTTCCGGATGTCGTCCTCGTGAACCAGGACGGGACGAAAATCCCCCTGAAGAAGTTCCTCGAGACCGACAGGCCGGTCATGCTCGATTTCATCTATGGCACCTGCACGACCATATGCCCCGTCCTTTCCGCCTCCTTCGTCAACCTGCAGAACCGGTTAGGGACGGATTCCCGTAAGATCCGCCTCGTATCCATCTCCATCGACCCGGAAAACGATTCGCCGAAGGTGATGAAGGAGTACATGAAACGGTACCGCGCCAGGTCTGGGTGGGATTTCCTCAGCGGGACCCGCTCGGACATCGACCGCGTGATGTACGCGTTCAACGCCTACATCGCGAACAAGATGGACCATTATCCGCTGACGCTCATCCGGTATCCGGGGGACGGCAGGTGGGTGCGGATCGACGGGTTGATGAGCGCGTCCGAACTGATGGAAGAGTACCGCAAGGTGTCAGGGAAATGACCGCCCTCCGGAGAAGGACCCCGTCGCTCCGAGCGGATGCGCGCAGGACGGCGCTCTGCCTCCTCGCCTCGCTTTTCCTTTCCGCCGGCGTTTTCGCGGCCGACCGGAAACCGGAACCCGTGCCGATGCCGAAGGAGGAAGCGCTGCGGCTTGGGGAAAGGATCTACCGGGAGGGCATCCTGCCGTCGGGAGAACCGGTGATGGCGATCGTCCAGGAGGACATCCCGGTCGACGGAACCATGTTTTCCTGCACCAGTTGCCACATGCGCGGGGGGCTGGGGTCGAACGAGGGGAGGATATCGACGCTTCCCACAAACGGGGACTCGCTGTACCGGCCGTACGAAGACACCCCGGTCCCCATGACCACGGTCGAGAAGAATTTCAAGAAATTCCGGGCGGCCCATCGCCGCCCCGCCTACACGGACGAAACGCTCGCCGAGGCGATCCGCCTGGGAACCGATCCGGCGGGGCGCCGGCTGGATCCCACCATGCCCTGCTACCAGATGAACGACAGGGACATGGCGATCCTCGTTTCCTACCTCAAGGTTCTCTCGTCCGAAACGCCCCCTGGGGTGACGCCGACGAACATACGCTTCGCCACGGTCATCGCAGGAGACGTGGCCCCCGAGGACCGCGACGCGATGATTCTTCCCCTGGAAGCGTATGTCCGGGAAAGGAACAGCCGGTCGAGAGGGCTGCAACGGAGGGTCCGCATGCGCGCGTCCATGGAAGGACTGAACCTCGCCCTCCGCGACGTGTCGCTCGCCCGCTGGGAGCTCAGGGGACCCCCGGGGACCTGGCGCGCCCAGTTGGAGGAATATTACCGGAAGGAGCCGGTTTTCGCCATGCTGGGCGGGATCGGATACGGCGACTGGCGGCCCGTACACGATTTCTGCGAGAACCACCGCATCCCATGCGTCTTTCCGATCACCGATTTTCCCGTGATCTCCGAAAGCGACTGGTACACGATCTATCTCTCCAAGGGGATCTACCAGGAAGGAGAGGCCGCCGCGCGTTACCTGCGCAGAGAGGTGGAACGGGTCCCGGAGACGACCATCGTCCATGTGTACCGGGACACCCCGGGGGGACGTGCCCTGGCGGCGGGGTTCGAGGAAACGTGGCGCGAGATGGGGCTTCCCTCTCCCGAATGCCGCGTCCTTCGGGGCGACGAACCCGTAACGGGGAAACTCCTGCGCAGCCTCCCCGCAAAGGGAGCGCATGCCGTTCTCCTGCTGTGGGCGGGTCCCGAGGCTGCGCAGGCCCTGGAGGAGATCGCGGCGGATCCGGCCCGGCCCGGGAAGGTGTTCCTGTCCTACAGCCTGTGGAAGCGGAATCCCGGAACCGTACCGGACAAGGCGCGGGATTACACGTTCCTTACGTATCCCTACCGGCTCCCCCGGGAGGAAGGACCGTACGGGAACATGGCCAGGGCGTGGCTGGCGGCAAAGAAGGTGCCGCTCAACGACCGTCGGATCGCGACCCGGACGTATTCGCTCATCGGGGTCATGTCCCAGGCGTTCGGGAAGATGCGGCAGAACATCTATCGCGACAATTTCATCGACTCGATCAGCGTATTGCCGGACCTCCTGTACCCCGATTACGAGCGGTTGAGTTTCGGTCCGGGCCAGCGATACGCTTCCAAGGGGTGCTACATCGTGCAGCTGACCCACGGGGCCGTACCGGAGATCGTGAAGAAAAGCGACTGGGTGATCCATTGAAAAGGGAGCCGGTGCGATGAAACGGGCCCTGCGGTTCCTGGGAGCATGGTCGCTGTTGACGGTCTCCGTCGCCCTCGCGGTTTCGCCTTCTCCTCCCGCACCCCCCGCAAACGCCAAGTGCCCCGTGTGCGGAATGTTCGTCGCCAAGTTCCCGAAATGGGTAGGTGTCATCCGATTCGGCGATTCCTCGTACGCCTGGTTCGACGGGACGAAGGACCTTTTCACCTATCTCCTGGATCCGGCAAAGCACGATCCGGCGGGGAAACGGATGGACATCGCCGCGGTCTACGTGAAGGATTACTACACCCTCGGCACCATCGACGGACGGAGCGCCTTCTACGTCTTTGGCAGCGATGTGCTCGGCCCGATGGGGAAGGAGCTGGTGCCGTTCGCGAAGAAGGACGACGCCGAGGGGTTCCTTCGCGATCACCGGGGGAAGAAGGTCCTTCGCTTCGACGAGATCACGCGGACGACGTTGAAAGCCATGGAATAAGGGCGTGCGCAAGTCCACCGTTTTCGTCCTCGTGACGGCCGCGAACGCGATCCTGCTATCGATTTTCCTTCTGCATGGCAAGTACGACCGGGGAGAGGCGGCCGCCGCGCGGTCGGCAAGCGCGGAGATCGTCCGCAAACTCCGGCTCACCGACCTCTGTCTTTTCACCGAGGCGCGCTACACGAGGCATCCTTCCATGACCGACTTCCAATCCCCGTTCCAGGATCACCCCCTCGCGCTGGAACATTTCCCGTCCGGGGCGCTGGTGACGCCGCCGGGCTTCCGGCGGGAGGGGCCGTGAACCGCACCGTGGAACGGCACAGGAACATCCTCGATTTCGCCCTTTCCTCGCTGCTCAGGAGGAAAGGGAAGAACCTCTCCCTCTGGGTGGTGTACACGATCGTCGTCTTCCTGATCGCGGCGATCGTTTTCTACACCCATGCCCTGAAACGGGAGGCGGCTCTGGTCCTGCAGGGAGCTCCCGACATGGTGGTCCAGAAGATGGTCGCCGGGAGGCAGGACCTCGTGCCGGTCGCCTACGCCGGGAAGATCGCCGCCCTCCGGGGAGTGAGCTCCGTGCGTCCGCGCTGCTGGGGCTACTACTTCGATCCGATCTCGGGCGCGAACTATACCCTGGTGGCCTCGGAATCCCCTTCCCCGGCGCCGGGCGCCGTCGACATCGGGAGCGGCGTGGCGCGCGTTCTGCGCGTGGGCCGCGGGGATCTCCTTCCGATCCGAAGCTCGAGCGGCGCCCCGATGCTGCTCACGGTGCGAAAAGTGCTGCCCTGCGTTTCGGAACTGGTTGCGGCGGACCTGATCGTCATGTCGGAAGGGGATCTCCGGGATCTGTTCCGCATCCCGCGGGATCTGGCTACGGACCTTGCCGTGACCGTCGCCAACAGCGACGAGTTGGCGACCCTCGCCGTTAAAATCTCGCAGCGGTTCCCCGACAGCCGCCCGATCCTGAAAAGCGAGATCCTGCGGACCTACGATTCGATCTTCGACTGGCGGGGGGGGATGATGGTCGTCGTGCTGGCCGTGGCGGTGCTCTCCTTCGTTATCTTCGCATGGGACAAGGCGACAGGCCTCTCCGCCGAGGAGCGCAAGGAGATCGGGATCCTCAAATCCGTCGGGTGGGAGACGGGGGACGTCCTGCTCCTCAAGTTCTGGGAAGGGGCGGTGATCTCCCTGTCCGCGTTTCTTTGCGGGGTGGTCCTTGCGTATTTCCAGGTGTTCTTCCTTTCCGCGTCCCTGTTCGAACCGGCGCTGAAAGGGTGGGCGGTGCTCTATCCGCGCTTCCGGCTGGTCCCCGAAGTGGACCCGTACCAGCTCGTTGTGCTCTTCTTCCTGACGGTGGTTCCCTATACGATCGCCACGATCGTGCCGTCGTGGCGCGCCGCTACGGTCGATCCCGATGCGGCCATGAGGTCGTAAGCGTGATCGAACTGCTCCGCGTGACGAAATCCTTCCACCCCGGCAAGTCGAACCAGTTCACCGCCCTCCAGGACGTGAGTCTCACGGTGGAGCCGGCCCGGGTCACCGCACTGAAGGGCCCGAGCGGATCCGGGAAAACCACGCTCCTGACGCTCATCGGCTGCATGGCCCGGCCGACGTCCGGCCGGATCCTTCTGCGCGGCGCGGGGATCCGGGGGATTCCGGCGGGGGCGGGGAACGGGGAAGTGGAAATCACCGGCCTTCCGGAGCGGTTCCTGACCGGCATCCGCCGGGAGACCTTCGGCTTCATCTTCCAGCATTTCAACCTCGTGAAGGGGATCACCGTCCTGGAGAACGTGATGCTGCCCGCCTACCCTACCGGCGAGCGGTGCGGGGCCGTGTCGCAGAGGGCGATGGAGTTGCTTGCGCTCTTCAACGTCGCGCGCCACGCGGCCTCCCGGGTGGACCGGCTTTCGGGGGGGGAGGCCCAGAGGGTGGCCATCGCACGGTCCCTCATCAATCGGCCCTCCATCATCGTCGCCGACGAGCCGACGGCCCACCTGGATACCCGCCTCTCCCGGGAGTTCATGCAGATCGTCCGCTCCCTCAAGGCGGAAGGGAAAACCATCCTTGTGGCGAGCCACGACCCGATCGTGTACGACTCCCCCTTCGTCGATTCGGTCGTCGAGATGCGGGACGGCCGAATCCTCGGTGGCGGCGCAACCCCTTGATCCTGCATCCCGCCGTTCTGGCGCTGATCGTCGCCTCCGCGCTTACCGGTTTCATGGTGCTCTATGCCTGCTGGTACGGGGCGAGGATCCTGCTGCAGTGGGAGATCCGCAGCGGGAGCGAGAGGCAGCTGGGGCTGGAGCGGCGCACCTACCTGATCTCGACCCTCCTTTGCTTTGCCTTTGCGGTGCAGATCCTCTCCCTGTTCCTGTATGTCTACACTGCGGACCGCCTCCACGGTCTTTTCAGCGGCGCCATGTGCGCGGCGGGCACGCTCAACGTCAACCGGTACGGCTACCCCGTGCTGGTTTTGAAAGCCGTCACGTTCCTGCTGGCCGGGGTATGGCTCATCGTCAACCATGCCGACACCAGGGGGTACGACTACCCGTTGATCCGGATCAAGTACGCCCTTCTCCTGCTCATCGCCCCGCTGGTGCTGACCGATGGGATCCTGGAATACCGGTATTTCGCCGGCCTGCGCGCCGATGTCATCACGTCGTGCTGCGGAAGCCTGTTCAGCCGGGACCGGGCGGGCGTCGCGGGGGATCTCGCCGCCCTGCCGAGCGGACCGATGGAGTGGTTATTTTTCGCCGGCATGATCGCGACGGCGGCGTGCGGCATCCGTTTCAACCGCACGGGGAGCGGCGGTTATCTCTTTTCCGTCGTCGGCACGCTTGCCTTTTTCATCGCCGTCGCCTCCCTGATTTCCTTCATCTGTCTCTACTACTACGATCTTCCGACCCACCATTGTCCTTTCTGCATCCTCCAGAAGGAGTACGGTTCCATCGGGTACGCCCTGTACGCCACGCTGTTCGGAGGCGGGGTGGCGGGGATGGGAACGGGTGCGCTCATGCCTTTCCGGAACCGGGGCACCATGGCGGCCGTCATTCCGCCGCTCCAGCGCAGGCTCGTCGTGGCCACCCTGGTATTCTACCTGCTGTTCACCCTGATGGTTTGCTGCCGCATGCTCCTCTCCCCGCTTCGGCTCGGTTAGCGTGAACGCCATCCGTCCCCCGAACCGGCGGAACTGCGTTTCACACGACCCGCCGCGGTCCCCGGGGAACCCTATTTGAGCGTGTCGACCAGCGACTTCACTGCGGTGACCGACTTCTCCATCATCGCCTTCTCCGCAGCGTCGAGCTGGAATTCGATGATCCTTTCCACCCCGTTGGCGCCCAGGACGCAGGGCACTCCGACGAAGTAGCCCTTCACCCCGAACTCGCCGTCCAGGTAGACGCAGGAGGGGAGAACGCGCTTCTGATCCTTGAGGATGGATTCCACCATGGCGATCGTGGAGGAAGCCGGGGAATAGAATGCGGAACCGGTCTTCAGGAGGGCGACCACCTCGCCGCCTGCCTTCCGGGTGCGGTTCACCATGGCCTCCATGACTTCCTTCGCCTTGGCGGCGCTTCCGTATTTCCGCTCCAGCAGCTCCATGACGGGAATCCCGTTCACGCCGGCGTAGCGGACCAGGGGCACCATGTCGTCCCCATGGCCGCCGAGGGTCATCGCGCTGACGTCCCGGACGGAAACGCCCAGCTCCCACGCGATGAAGGCGGCGAACCGGGCGGAGTCGAGGACCCCGGCCTGCCCGATGACCCGTTTGTACGGGATCCCGGTGATCCGCTGGCAGAGGGTCACCATGGCGTCCAGCGGGTTGGAGATGACGATGACGAAGGCGTTCGGGGCGTATTGCCGGATCCCCTCCGCGACCTGCCTCATGATCTTGGAGTTGACTTCGATCAGGTCGTCCCGGCTCATTCCGGGCTTGCGGGGCAAGCCGGCCGTAACGATCACCACGTCCGCGCCCGCGATGTCCGCATAGCCGTTGGTCCCCTTGAGGGAGATGTCGAAGCCGTCCACCGGGGAGGCTTCTGCTATGTCGAGACACTTGCCCTGCGGCATCCCCTCGACGATGTCGAACAGGACGACGTCGCCGAGTTCCCGCAGTGCGCACAACTGAGCGAGCACGCCGCCGATCTGACCGCCGCCGATAATCGCGATCTTCTTCCTTGCCATGGTCGCCTCCTTGTGGGATGTAAGCGAAATATACCACAACGGTCTCCGAAGGGGCGATGTTCGAGATCCGGCCCGGGATGCGGACGGATGCGACGGTTACGGCAAGTTCCATCTCCGCGGGCGCGCCGCACCCCCCCGCCCCGGGCAAGGGGAGCGTCAGTCGCGCACCGTGCCCGCCCCGCTTCGGTTCTTCCATTGGAAAGCGTGCGGCCAGCGATCCGTGGAAGGATTGGTGAAGCCCGTGTGGCAAATGTTGCATGCCGATGGAGTCCGCCCGTTGCCGTGCTGCTCCAGGAAGTTCCCGCTCTTCCCGCGGGAACCGGAGTGGCAGGCGCCGCAGCTTGCGAGGGTCTTCGCAGCCCCCTGGTACTGGATCGCCTGGTAATTGTCGGAGTCCTCGCGGGAAGGGATCGTCGCGTGGGGGCTCCCGTGGCAACCCTCGCAATAGATCCCTCCGTGGCCCGAGGAAGCCCGGTAGAGCGCCGTCCCCGTGCTCACTCCGGCCACACCGGTGTGGCACGCGGAGCATGCCGGCTCTCCCAGCCACGGCGTACGCGCGCCTGAAGAGACCGAAGACGCCACGTTCGCCATGGTTCCGTGGCACTTCCGGCAATTCCCGTCCGGTGCCGTGTGAGCCAGGCTCCTGCTGCATTTCGTGTTGTTGCCGGGATGGCAATCGTAGCACGTCGCTCCACGCGAAGCGTGCGACCCGTGGATCGCCTGGGAAAGGTACTTCCCCGAGGAACCGGCGCCCTGTTGGCCGAGAACGGGGCTCCCGTGGCAGCCTGCGCACAGGACCGGCTTCCGGCCGACAAGCGAAGTGCCGTGCATGGCGTCGTGCTTGACGAGGATGTCCTGGAACGGGGTGGAGCCGTGGCACTTCGCGCAGTTGATTTCATCGGAGGTGGGAATCGTCGTCCGTGTCTTCGCCACGACATTTCCCGACCGGTCTTTCACCGAGATCTCCGCCACCTGGTAGGGATTCCAGCTGTTGTTGTCCGAAACCGGAGTCACGGGGATCCCGCTGGCCTGGAAATGGTCCCCTTTGGAGAGCATCGTTCCGGAAAGGCCGTTGCGCACCTGTGGATCGTCCAGGTTCAGACCCGTGTCCCGCTGAAGACTGACCCCGAACAGCTTCAGGGCGTAATCCCAGAAACCGCCATAGGACCGTTTTCCGTAAGAGTAGGTGTTGTTCACGATCCGGTATTCCACGGTGATCCCGGAGGTCACCAGTCTCGGGGGGTTGCTGCGCTGGATGACCTGCGCCCAGAGCGTGTTGTACGGGGGGAGAATCACGGCCGTGTCGTAATCCGGGTTCAGGCAGTGCATGCCGAGGTCGTTCCAGGCAACCACGAGATAGGACCCTTTGGAGGTTGCGTTGACCGCAGACAGTGGCACGGAGGTACCGCTTGCGGAGGAACGGGACAATCCGTCGCCGCTGCCACCGCCACCGCAACCGGTCAGCAGAAGGCCTCCCAGCAGGAGGGAAGAAAGAGCAAATAATCCATATTTTCCATAGGGATTCATGAGAAGTTCTCCTTAATGATTTCGGCCGTTGCAGGCGGGTTGCGGTGTCGGCCGCGCCCACCCGGTGCCCGAAGGAATCTCCGCTGTCGGCTAGTGCGGGTCTACGGCGGTTGGCCAGGGATCGTCCGCGCCGTTCCCGGGGGGAAAGGTGCGGAGCGCGGGAAGGGAGTGGCGCAAGGGGACCCCTGCGATCTTCCTGCACCAGATGGCCAGCGCAGACATCCGCTTGCAAATCTTGTCGCAGGTCCCTTTCCGGAATCTTGAGAAACGGATCCGGCGAATGGAGAGGGCCGAGGCAAGGAGAGGTAAAAGCAGGAACGCAGGAACCACCCGGAAAATGCAATTGTTGAATGAGAATATTACATTCCTGAAACACATTCTCCGGGAATCCCCCCCTTTTGCGCGATGGGGGGTGGAACAGCAATCTTTATGCCTGTTGGTATTGTCTATTGTTATCGACAGACAGGCTGCTCAGGGAAAACCCCAGCAGGGAAGGGAAAACCCGGCCCCTGTTGCCAGAGAGGTTCCCCGAATCTCCCCCCTGCCGGGTGATAATGTATTCAAGGAACCGATTCCCGAAGGAGGAGAACCCATGGAATACCGGAATCTCGGATCTGCCGGCACGAAGGTGTCCCGCATTTGCCTCGGTTGCATGACATACGGCGCAAAAAGCTGGCGGGAGTGGGTGCTCGAGGAGAAGGAGAGCCGACCCTTCTTCCGGCGAGCCCTGGATCTGGGGATCAACTTCTTCGACACCGCGGACGTGTACTCCCTGGGGCGCAGCGAGGAGATCCTCGGGCGTGCCCTCAGGGAAATCGGTCCCGGCCGGGACAAGGTCGTGATCGCGACCAAGGTGTTCGGGGTCATGGGGGACGATCCCAACCAGCGGGGGCTCTCCCGGAAGCACATTCGCCACTCGATCGACGATTCCCTCCGCCGCCTGGGGACGGATTACGTCGACCTGTACCAGATCCACCGGTTCGACCCGTTGACCCCCGTGGAGGAGACGCTGGATGCGCTCGCCGACGTGGTGCGCGCCGGGAAGGCGCTGTACATCGGCGCCTCTTCGATGTATGCGAGGCAGTTCCTGGGGATGCTGCACGACGCCGACAGGCGCGGAACCGGCCGGTTCGTCACGATGCAGAACCATTACAACCTCATCTACCGGGAGGAAGAGCGCGAGATGATCCCCCTCTGCGAAGCGGAGGGGATCGGAATCCTTCCATGGAGTCCGCTCGCGCGCGGGCTGCTGACCAGACCCCCGCAGAGGGAAGGATACGGGGAGACTTTCCGTGCCCGTACCGACGAGTATGCCCACAAAATGTACTACCGCCCGGAGGATTACACCGTCGTGGAGAGGGTGGCGGAGGTCGCCGCCCGGAGGGGGGTCTCCATGGCCCGCGTCGCCCTCGCATGGGTCCTCCGCCGACCCGGGGTAACCGCCCCGGTCGTCGGGGCGAGCCGCATGGAACACCTCGAGGATGCGGTGGGCGCCCTCGAAGTGAAACTGAGCGCGGAAGAGCGGAAATACCTCGAGGATCCGTATCTGCCGCACCCCGTGCTGGGGCACGAATAGACAATCTCCCGAAGAGGCGTCGCTCCCCCGCAGCGCGGTGCAACATTTCGCAGACATGGTTCATCTAACCGGTTGCGTGTATACGGATTCCGGACACCGGACCGGTTGGGAGGTTCCATGCGAAAATCCTCGTGGTCTGTCCTGTTCCTGGCGTTTGCCCTGGTGATTTCCACCGCTCTCCCTGCGGAAGCGAAGCGGCCGGGGGATGTCCTGCGCGCGACGCTTCCGAACGGTCTGCGCGTGGTCATCGTGCGGAACACGCTCGCACCCGTGGTGACGACGGAGGTCAATTACCTCGTCGGTTCGAACGAGGCGCCGGAAGGGTTCCCCGGCATGGCGCACGCGCTGGAGCACATGATGTTCCGCGGAAGCAAGGGGCTTTCCGCCGACCAGCTCTCCGCGCTCATCGCTTCGCTGGGAGGGGAGTTCAACGCCGATACGCAGCAGACCGTGACGCAGTACTTCTTCACCGTCCCCAGGGAGAACCTGGATGTGGCGCTGCGGATCGAGGCGATCCGCATGCGGAGCGTGCTGGCCACCGAAGCGCTCTGGGAGAAGGAGCGCGGGGCGATCGAGCAGGAGGTGGCGCAGGACCTTTCCAACCCGGAGTACGTGTCCTTCACCCGGCTTCTCGGTGCGATGTTCCGGGGTACCCCGTACGCGCACGACGCGCTCGGAACGCGTCCTTCCTTCGACAATACGACCGGGGCCATGCTGCGCGAGTTCCACTCCGACTGGTACGCGCCGAACAACGCGATCCTCGTCATCGCGGGCGATGTCGACCCGAAGAAGGCGCTCGCCGAAGTGAGGCGGCAGTTCGGGCCGATTCCTTCGCGGAAGCTTCCGGCGAGGCCGCGGATCCTGCTTCACCCGCTCCGGCGGACCGAAATATCCCTCGACTCCGATCTCCCCTACGGGACGGCGCTGGTCGCATACCGCCTTCCGGGGTACGACAGCCCCGATTACGCCGCGGGCCAGGTGTTGGGAGACGTGCTCGGCAGCAAGAGGGGAAACCTCTACGCGCTGGTGCCGGACGGGAAGGCCCTGGTTGCGGAGTTCGACGGGATGACGCTCCCGAAGGGCGCCTTCGGCTACACGATGGCCGCGTATCCGAAGGGAGGGAACGCGACGGCGTTGACCTCCGAGATGAAAGGGCTCGTAGCGGAATACGTCGCGAAGGGAATCCCCGCGGACCTGGTGAAGGCAGCCAAGGGGCACGAGATCGCGGATGCCGAATTCGCGAAGAATTCGGTGTCGGGGCTGGCGTCCACCTGGTCCACGGCACTGGCGATCGAAGGAAGGAATTCCCCCGAGGACGATATCGACGCCATCCGCAAAGTCACGGTGGAGGATGTAAACCGCGTTGCGAAGGAATACCTGAAAGGGGAAACTTCCGTCGTCGTGGTGTTGACGCCGAAGACGTCCGGGAAACCGGTCTCCTCGAATACCTTCGCGGGCGGGGAATCGTTCGCTCCGCGGCTGGTCAAGCCTGTCGCGCTGCCTCCGTGGGCGAGAAGGGTGGAGGCGCTTCCCCCGGTCCCGAAATCCCGGGTGAAGCCCGTCGTGACCTTGCTCCCGAACGGCATCCGTCTCCTGGTGCAGCCGGAGACGATCAGCGGGACGATCAGCCTTTACGGGGAGATCAAGACCCGTCCGGAGATGGAGGAACCCGAGGGGCAGGAAGGGGTGGCGCAGGTCCTCTCCGGGCTTTTCCGGTACGGGACGAAAACGCAAGACCGCATCGCCTACCAGAAAGCGCTGGACGACATCGCCGCGGAGACTTCCGCCGGCCACGATTTCTCCCTGAGGGTCCTCCCCGAACATTTCGAACAGGGGGTGCGGCTGCTCGCGGAAAGCGTCCTTGCGCCCCGCCTTCCGGAGGAGGGGTTCCGGATCGTGCGGAAGGAAACGGCGGAAGCGGTGGCGGGCGAACTGGAAAGCCCGGCGTACCTTTCCCGCAGGGCGCTCCGGGCCGCCCTCTACCCGAAGGGAGACCCTGCGTTGCGGGAAGCGGTTCCCCGAACGGTGAACTCCCTGACCCTCGGTGACGTGAAGGCGTATTACGAGAAGACGTTCCGTCCGGACCTTGCGACCATCGTCGTCATCGGACAGGTGACCCCGGAAAAGGCGAAGGAGGCCGTCGAAAAGTATTTCGGCGGGTGGAGGGCGAGGGGGCCCGCACCGGCCACCGACCTGCCGGCGGTTCCCCCGAACCCCGCATCCGCCGCCGTTGTGCCCGACGCGAGCCGCGTGCAGGACGAAGTGACGCTCGCCGAGACGGTCGGCATCACGCGGTCCGACCCGGATTACTATCCGCTGCAGGTGGGGTTGAATGTGCTCTCCGGAGCCTTCTACGCGACCCGCCTGTACCGGGATCTCCGGGAGGAAACCGGTCTGGTGTACAGCGCGGAGGCCGTGCTCGATGCCGGGAAGACGCGGTCGATCTTCGCCGTCTTCTATGCGTGCGACCCTCCGAACGTTTCGAAGGCGCGCAAGCTGGTCGAACGCGACATCCGGGAAATGCGGGACAAGAGCGTAACCCCGACCGAGCTCCGGCAGGCGAAGACGCTCCTGATCCGCCGGGTCCCGCTCTCGGAGGCGAGCGTGGGCAATATCGCCGCCGGGCTCCTCCGCCGGTCGCGGGAGGGATTGCCGCTGGACGAACCCATCCTCGCGGCACGGACCTACAGGGGGATCACATCGCGCCAGGTGAAGGAAGCGTTCGAGCGCAGGCTGCGCCCGGCCGATCTTGCGCAGGTCACCCTGGGCCCGTCTCCGGAATGAAACGTTTCAGCGCGAAGCGTGGAATCCCTGCGCCGCCATCCTCCCGGCGAGTTCTTCCCCGTGCTCGCGGTCCCGGGTTTCCAGGAGCAGGACCACGGCCGACGAACCGGGCGGGCAATCGGGGGGAAGACGATCGTGCTCGATGCTCACGACGTTCGACCGCTGTTGGGCAACGGCGGAAAGAAGCGCGGCCAGGGACCCGGGGCGATCGGGCAACAGGAACCGCAAGCGGACGAGCCGGCCGGAACGGAACAGTCCGCGCTCCGTGATCCGGGAGAGGAAGTTGACGTCGATGTTCCCCCCCGAATGGATCATCACGGCGGGAAATTTTTTCGGGGGGCGCTTGTAGAGCAGGGCCGCGAGGGCGGCCGCACCGGCGCCCTCCATCGCGGTCTTCATTTCCTCGAGAGCGTACAGGATCGCAGCTGCGATCTCCTCGTCGTCGACGGTGACGACTTCATTCACGTAGCGGGACGCCGCCTCGAAGGTACGGGCGCAAAGCGATTTCACCGCGATGCCGTCCGCGATCGTGGCGGTTGCCTTGCACTCCACGGGGCGTCCTTCGCGCAGCGAGGGGAGCAGCGAAGAGGCCCCCTCGGCCTGCACCGCGATCAACTCGACATGCGGGTAGCGCTCCTTCACGGCGGCTCCGATGCCCGCCATCAACCCGCCCCCGCCGACGGGCACGTAGATCGATCCCGGAGGACCGGCCTCTTCCACGAGTTCGCACCCCACCGTCCCCTGTCCGGCGATCACCATGGGGTCGTCGAAGGGGTGGACCACGGAGAGGCCGGAATCGGCAGCGAGCTGGATGGCGCAGGCGTTCGCCTCGTCGAAAGACTCCCCCTGGAGGACGATCCGGGTAGTTTCTCCCCCTTCCCGCTGCGCGGCGGAAGACTTGGCGACGGGGGCCCAGATCGGCATCACCAGGGTAGCGGGGATTCCGGCGAGGCGGGCGGCCCTGGCCACCCCCCGGGCGTGGTTCCCCGCGCTGGCGGCGATCACACCCGTGGTCATGGCCGGATCCAGGGAAAGCACTTTGTTCGCGGCGCCCCGGATCTTGAAGGAGCCGGTGTGCTGCAGGTTTTCGAGCTTGGAGAGGACCTTCCCGCCGAATCGTGCGGAGAGCGGGGGTTCCTCGACGAGCGGGGTGCGGTACGCCAGTCGGTACACGCGCTCTCTGGAGGACAACACGTCGTTTCGCCCGAAATCCATAGAGGCCTCCGGCACCGGCGGATCTTCCTTGCAAGGAACCATGGTAGCGGATTCCACACCCGGTGGGATAATGGAACTGCGGCGTATGCCGACTGGAAAGACCCGAAGGGAGGATGCCATGGATCCCGAGGTGATCTCCGATGCGTACGCCAGGCAGGGGGATGCGCTTGCCGTGGCGGGAAAGTACGACGAGGCGATCGTTCTCTACGACCGGGCGATCGAAGTGTACCCGGAAAGCTGCGAAGCCTGGACCCGCAAGGCGACGGCGCTCAGGATGGTGGGGAGACAGCGGGAAGCCCTCGAATGCCTGGAGAGGGCCATCGACATCTATCCCTCCCCGATCGCGGAAAGTTCCCGGGAGAGCCTGCTCGACGAGATGCGGCGGAAAGGGACGGCTCGATAGAGGTCAGGGGGGACAGTCGGCGCAGACGGAACGGAACAGCGAGGTGCTGAGGTAACGGTCTCCGCGGTCCGGCAGAAGGACGACGATGACGCCGCCCTTCATGCGTTTCGCCACGTCGAGCGCCCCGGCGACGGCGGCGCCGCTGGACATCCCGACGAAGAGCCCTTCCTCCGTCGCGAGCCTGCGGGCCGTATCGAAGGCCGGCTCGTCTTCGACCGTCAGCTTTTCGTCCAGGCGATCCTCCCGGTAGATGGGAGGGACGATCGCCTCCCTCATGTTCTTCAGGCCCTGGATCCGGTGGCCGAGCTTGGGCTCCACCCCGACGATCCGGACGTCGCGCTTTTTCTCGCGCAGGTACATTCCCGTGCCCATCAGCGTCCCGCCGGTTCCCATGCCCGCGACGAAGCAGTCGACCGCGCCGCCGGTGCCGGTGAAGATCTCCGGGCCGGTGGTCTCGTAGTGGGCGAGGACGTTGTCGGGGTTTGCGTACTGGTTCGGCATGTAATAGCGGCCGGGTTCCTCCGCAAGGACCCGGTGCGCCATGCGGATCGCACCGTCCGTGCCTTCCCCGGCGGGGGAGAGGACCAGTTCGGCGCCGTACGCCTGCAGAACGGCCCTGCGTTCCATGCTCACGCATGCCGGCATGACCAGCTTCACCCGGTACCCCCATGCCGCCCCGAGCATCGCGATGGCGATGCCCGTGTTCCCCGAGGTGGGCTCCAGGATGATCTTTTCCGGCGTCAGCTCGCCGCGCAGGACCGCACCGTTCAACATGTAGAGCGCGGGGCGGTCCTTCACGGACCCTCCGGGGTTGTTCCCCTCCAGCTTGGCGAGGATCCTGACTCCCGGAGCCGGGTTGAGAGAGCGAAGCTCGACCAGCGGCGTGGACCCGATCGCGCATCGCAGGTTGTGACCTTCCAATACGTCGAGCATTCCGAGCCGCCTCCGTTCCCGACGGGGATGGTCCATGATATACCGGAAAAACACTCCGAAACAAATGCGGAAATGACGTCGGTTGGCGGAGAGGGAAAGGATCGGGGGGAGACGCCGCAAACCACGCGGCCCTCCCTCCCCCGGGGCGCGAAAACTACATCTTCTTCTCTTCCTTCATGGTCCTTTTCCCGTGTCCCTTCATGGGTTCCATCTTGTGGCCCTTCACCTTGTACACTCCCCACAACTCGCCCGCCGGGTTCCGCTTCGTGTGGAGGGCGACCCCCGCCTTGCCTGCCTTGATCTGCTCGAACAGTTCTCTGGGGGTCCCGTTCTTCACGTAGGAGATGTCCCCCTCGACCAGCGTCCCCGTGGTTTTGAAATCCCGCACGACGGGGGATTCCGCCGGCGTGGGCGGGTAATAGAGCCATGCGAGGATCTCGCCCCGGGCGCCGTCCGGATTGACGGCGTGAATATGCCCCATGGTGACGTTCTCCAGGTCCTTGACGCGGATCACGTAATGGATGCTTTCTCCGCCGTTGCCGAGCCACAGGGTCGCCTCCCCGCGGGCCGGGGTCTTTACGCTTTCATACGCGGAGAGCTTGATGTGAACTTTTCCCTCCTGGGGGCCGCGGGCCCAGGATACGCCCGCGAATGCAAGGGTTGACAGGATTACAACCGCCATCGGGAAAAACCGGGTCTTGCGCATGGGGTCCTCCTTTGTTTTTACCGGTTCACGCAGAAAAATCCTCTATTGTGATGAAAAACCTCGTCCCGGAGTTCCGGGGAGGGGCGGGGAAGTTCCGTCAGTCCCGCCAGCGGTAGCCGATTCCGAAGAGGAAGATGTCGGTGTCGGTGTTGCTGGAACTCACGACCCGGTTCCAGAGGAACCGGGCGGACCAGGATCCGCCGAACCGGTACGACGCCGTGGTGGACAGGAGGCCCGCCAGGTCCGATCGGCCCTCCTGTCCGGGGATCGGGGCGCGTTTGCGGTCGACGAAGTAGTATGCCCCTGCGCCCACTCCCAGATCGACCCGGCGGTCGAGGTAGTCGTCCACGAGCCAGAGCTGGCTCGCCAGCCCGTTGCGTCGGATCACCTTCTCGTTGCCCTCGTTGAGCCAGGTCAGCGTCCAGTCGATGTTCCGGGCGATACCTTTGCGGAACTCGAGCGCTCCGGCGAGCCCTCTCTGGTCCTGGAAACTGTTGACCACGGTCTGCCCGAGGAGCGCGGATAGCTCGTTGTGGGTGACATAATCCGTTGGAGGTTCGGGAGACCGGCCTGGCGCCCGGTACGGCTCCTCCCACAGGTGGTAGCCCAGGCCGACCATGTACGTGTTCGTATCCTCTTCCCTGGACAGGTCGATGCGGTTCAGCGCGAGACGAAAGAACCACGGGGAGTCCGTGTGGTACGTGCCGGTGAGGCTGTAGATCGCGGCCCACCCGTGCGCGTCCACGTAGCCGCCGCCGGGGAGCGGCCGGGTATCATAATAGCGGTATGGCCCGACGCCGAGATCCAGCGAGGCGCGCTGATGGAAGAGGGGAATGCGCCCCCATACCTGCGCGGTCAGGCCGTCCCGCTTGTGTCCCGGGGTATGCCCTTCGTTGAGGTAGGCGCCCGACACCGCGAAGTATTTTCCGAAGCCGTTCCGGAAGTCCACCTGCCAGGCGCGCGCCGAATGGGAGGAACGGACGGTTTCGAGCCTCCCCAGGAGGACGGACAGCTCCTGCGCCTCCGAGGAGCGCGGCGCCAGGAGGCACGCCGGAAGGAACGTGAGGAGAAGGAGACCGCCTGCACGCATCCTCAGGCTGATGCGGCCGTTCCGGCCCTCGGGAGCGGCTACCTGTCCGATCACCGGCACAGTTTACCATCAACGATGCGATATAATCCGCGCCAGTGGGATACGGTTTGCCATTTCCGACGGAAAGGGTTCGATATGCCGACGTCCCGATTGTTTTCTCCTTTTCGCCTGCGGGAACTGGAGTTCAGGAACCGGATCTTCGTCTCTCCCATGTGCCAGTATTCGGCCGTGGATGGCGTGCCGGCCGATTGGCATCTGGTGCACCTGGGAAGCCGGGCGGTCGGCGGGGCTGCCCTGGTGATGGCGGAGGCGACGGCTGTTTCGCCGGAAGGCCGAATCTCGCCGGGCGACACGGGGATCTGGTCCGAGGAGCAGGTGAAGGCATTCCGCGGGATCGCGGCGTTCGTCAGGGGGCAGGGAGCGGTGGCGGGCATCCAGATCGCGCACGCCGGGAGGAAAGCTTCGACCGACGCGCCATGGCGGGGTGGCAGGCCGTTGACGGAGCGGGAAGGCGGCTGGGCGCCGATCGCCCCCAGCCCGACCCCATTTGCGCCGGGGCACGCGGTCCCGCGGGAGATGGACGGGACGGATAGGGACCGGATCCGCACGTCGTTTGCCCGGGCCGCGCGGAACGGGAAGGCGGCGGGATTCCAGGTCGTCGAACTGCACATGGCGCACGGATATCTCCTGCACGAGTTCCTCTCCCCTTTGAGCAACCGCCGCCGGGATGCGTATGGCGGAAGCCTGGCGAACCGCATGCGGTTCCCGCTTGCGGTTGCGTGCGCCGTTCGGGAAGAATGGCCCCGCGAGTTGCCGGTGTTTGTCCGCGTTTCCGTCACCGACTGGGTCGAGGGAGGGTGGGATCCGCCGCAGACCGTCGCGCTGGCGAGGGAACTCAAGGCGGCCGGCATCGACCTCATCGACTGCTCCAGCGGCGGGACCGTTCCCGACGCGAAGATCCCCGCCGGGCCGGGGTTCCAGACGCCCTTCGCCGAAACCGTGCGCAGGGAGGCGGGCATCCCGACGGGCGCCGTGGGCATGATCACCGACCCCGTGCAGGCGGAGCAGATCGTGTCCACGGGGCAGGCGGACGCCGTCGTGATCGCCCGGGAGTTCCTCAGGGACCCGTACTGGCCGATGCACGCGGCACGACGTCTTGGCGTGGACATCCCCTGGCCGCCGCAGTACGAGCGCGCGAAGACGGGGTGATGCCGGGAATCCCCGAAGGGCACGAATTCGATCGCTTTCTGGAGTTCGGGGAGATCCGCCTTGCGGATGTCGGCCTTATTGGTGTCGAAGTTGACGTGAAGGGTCGAACGGTCGACTACCGCAGGCGGGGATGGAGGCGGAGGAGTGACGTGGACCGACGGTGCCGATTTCCTGAAACCCCCTCCTCCCGAAGGGAATCTCGATGGGTACGGAGAATGAGCTCCTGATCCTGGAGGTGCAAGGTGATGAACATCGCGGAACTCGAGTCGGTCGCCCGCTCCCTCGTGCCTTCCGGCAAGGGAATCCTCGCCGCGGACGAGAGCGCACCCACCATCGAGAAGCGGTTCCGGTCGATCCGCCTCCCTTCGACGGAGGAGAATCGCCGGGCTTACCGGGAGGTCCTGTTCACCACTCCCGGCGCATCGGATTTCATCAGCGGGGTGATCCTGTTCGACGAAACGATCCGGCAGAAGGCGTCCGACGGGACCCCCTTTCCGGTGCTTCTCGCGGAGCAGGGGATCGTTCCCGGGATCAAGGTGGACGAAGGGGCCAGGCCGTTGGCCGGCTTCCCCGGCGAAAAGATCACCGAAGGGCTGGACGGGCTGCGCGGGCGGCTGGCGGAGTACAGGGAACTCGGAGCGCGTTTCGCCAAGTGGCGGGCGGTCCTCGCGATCGGCGAGGGCACCCCCACGCCGTACTGCCTGAAGGCGAACGCCCACGCGCTGGCGCGGTATGCGGCGCTGTGCCAGGAAGAGGGGCTGGTCCCGATCGTCGAGCCGGAGGTGCTCATGGACGGGTCGCATGCGATCGAGCGGTGCGAAGAAGCGACCCTTGCGGTACTTTCGCTGGTATATGCGGAACTCGCGGCGCACCGGGTGCACCCCGAGGGGACGCTGCTGAAACCCAACATGGTCTTGCCGGGAGAGGAGTGCCCCCGCCGGGCCGGGGTCGACGAGGTCGCCCGCGTGACGGTGCGGACGCTCTCGCGGGTCGTCCCGCCCGCGGTTCCCGGGATCGTATTCCTGTCGGGCGGACAGGCGCCGGCCCAGGCCACCGCGCACCTGAACGCCATGAACGCCTTGGGGGAACATCCCTGGGAGCTCAGCTTCTCCTTCGGCAGGGCGCTTCAGGATCCCGTTCTCAAAGCGTGGCAGGGACGGCCGGAAAACGTCGCGTCGGCGCGGAAGGCCTACCACCACAGGGCCATGCTCAACGGTGCGGCGCGGGGCGGAAAGTACTCGCCGGAAATGGAGTCGGCGTCATAGCCTATCCGCGGGCGGGCCGGCGCGCGTACCCTCTTTCCATGGATCGATGTATGATGCGCGGCAGGAGCGGAAATCCGCGGGTTGAGGAGGGGCGCCGTGAAGGACCTGTCGGAGATCCGGTCGAAGCCCTTGTACCGGAAAGCGCTGCTTTGCATCCTGGCAGCCATCGCATTCTTCACCCTGTTCGGGTTTTTCGGTCTCCCCCCGATCCTGCGGGCCGTTCTCGTGAAGGACCTCTCCGGGACGCTTCACAGGGAAGTGCGCATCCGCGAGATCCGTGTGAACCCGTTCATTCTCTCCGTCACCATCCGGGGCCTGTCGATATCGGAACGGGGAAACCCGGGAACCTGGATCTCCGTCGGGGAGATCTTCGCGAACCTCCAGTTGGCATCGATCTACCGCGGGGGGCCGGTCCTGGGCGAACTGCAGGTCTTGCAGCCTTATGCGAGAATCGTCCGGCATCCGGACGGGAGGTATAATTTTTCCGATCTGGTAGAGGAATTCTCAAGGGAATCCGTCAATAAATCAAAACCATTAAAGTATTCGTTGAACAATATCCTGATCCATGGGGGGAGCATCGACTTCCTGGACGGCCCGAAGAACGCCCGCCACGAGGTTCGGGGGATCGAACTCTCCGTCCCTTCCTTTTCCAACCTCCCGTACTACGCCGACCGATACGTGCGGCCCTTCTTCGCCGCCATCGTGAACGGAGATGCCGTGTCCCTGACGGGCAGGACCAAGCCGTTCAGCACCTCGTTGGAAACCACTTTCGACGTCAACCTCATGGACCTGGAGATTCCGCGCTACCTCGAGTACCTGCCGTTTCCCATGGCATACGACGTCCCGACGGCTTACCTCGATGTGAAAGGGGAGGTGTCCTTCGTCCAGCACAAGGACAAGACGCCGCAGGTGCGGGTTTCCGGCGACGTGATCCTTCGTCGACTTCTCGTCAAAGGGAAAGACGGCAGCAACATGGTCCTCCTGCCCAGGGTCCATGCGGTGATTTCGCCGTCCAACGTCGCCTCCCGGGAGTTCCGGTTGGCTTCGCTCACGATCACGGATCCCGAGGTCGATGCGATGATCGACAAGGCGGGGCATCTCAACCTTCTGTCCCTCGTTCCCCCCCACCCGGAGGAGGTTCGGCCGGAAACCCCGGAAGGAGCCGGAACGCCCGCGGTGAAAGAGGAAGGCGGGAAAGCCAGGGTCTCCATGGAGGCCCTCCGGCTGACGGGAGGGAAGGTCCGGTTCTCCGACGCCTCGCGGTCCGCCATGTTCCGGACGACGCTCCGGGACATCGGTATCGGCATCGACCGGTTCGGAACGGAGCCGGGGAAGACGGCGGACTTCCTTTTGTCGGCGGTTACGGAGTCGGGGGAGACGTTCGAGGGGAAGGGGAACCTCTCCCTGTCCCCGCTGTCTTCCGAGGGAACGGTCCGCGCAGGGAAGCTTCTCCTGAAAAAGTACGCTCCTTACTATTCGGGCGCCGTGCGGTTCGACGTCGGCGGGGGAACGCTCGACCTCCGGACAGGGTGGCGGTACGCCGAGGAGGAGGGGCGCACGGAATTCCGCTTTTCGGGGCTGGACGCGGGGCTTTCGGGGCTTCGGCTCCGCCAGAGGGAGGAGAGGGAGGATTTCCTCGATATCCCGGCGCTCCTCGTGAAGGGGGCGGAGATCGACATGCGGAAACGGGAGGCCGTTATCGGCGAACTTTCGACGCGTGACGGGAAAGTCTTCGTGCGCCGCCGGGCGGGTGGAGAGGTCAACCTCGCCCGCCTGACCGCCGAGACACCCGCGGGCTCGGCTCCACCCGGAACGGGGACCGCCAAGGGGCGGGGGGCGGATTCCGGGCCGTGGGCGTACACGTTGAAGAAGGTGTCGGTGGACCGGTACGCGGTCCGCATCGAGGACGGAACGACCGATCCTCCGGTGAACCTTGCGATCGACCGGGTGCAACTGCGGGCGGAGAACCTCACCTCGGAGAGGAACCGGAAAGGGAGGTTCTCGCTTTCGTTTGCGACCGGACCTTCCGGGACCGTCGGCATGAAAGGGTCGGTTGCGCTGGAGCCCCCCGGGGTTGCGGCAAAACTGTCGGCGGCGGACCTTCCGATCGGACCGGTGCAGCCGTATTTCGGGAACCGGGTCCGGATCCTCGTCACGGCCGGAAGCGTTTCCGCGGGCGGGGACGTGGCCGTGGACGCGACAAAAGGCCGGCCGGTGCGGGTTGCGTACAGGGGGGCGGCCTCCGTCAACGGATTCGCGTCCGTGGACAAGGCGCGGGGAGAGGAGTTCCTGGATTTCGACTCCCTCCATTTCGGGAAGATCGCCGCCGGTGCGAACCCGGCGAAGGTCTCGATCGACGACATCGCCCTGACGGACTTCCGCTCCCGGATCATCGTCAACCCGGACGCCACCCTCAACCTCCAGGGGATCGTCGCGAAACATGGCGCGGTTTCGGAGAACGGGACGGTCGCCCCCGCTTCCTCGGCCTCCGGTTCGCCGCCGCCGACGGACAACGCGGCCTCCGCCGCGGCCGTGCCGGTCCGGATCGGCACCATCACGCTGCAGGGCGGGGCGATCCGGTTCAGCGACCATTTCGTAAGGCCGAACTACTCGGCAAGCCTCGTCGAGATCGGCGGAAGGATTTCCGGGCTCTCCTCGGAAGAGGGCAAACTTGCGGACGTGGACCTGCAGGGGAAACTGGAGAACTCCGCACCCCTCGAGATCCGCGGGAAGATCAACCCGTTGGCGAAAAACCTCTACGTGGACCTGAAGGTCGATTTCAAGGACATGGACCTTTCGCCGCTCACGCCGTATTCGGGCAAGTACGCGGGGTACGGCATCGAGAAGGGAAAGCTGACCCTGAACCTCAGCTATCTCATCGAGAAGGGGAACCTGAAGGCGGATAACAGGGTCTTTCTCGACCAGTTCACCTTCGGCGCCCCGATGGAGAGCCCCGAGGCCACGAAATTGCCGGTGCGGCTGGCGGTTGCCCTGCTCAAGGACCGCAACGGGGAAATCCAGCTCGATCTTCCCGTGTCCGGCCGTCTCGACGACCCGAAGTTCAGCGTGTGGCGGGTTGCGTTGAAGATCGTGGTCAACCTTCTCGTCAAGGCGGCCACATCGCCGTTCGCCCTGCTGGGGGCGCTGTTCGGAGGAGGAGGCGAGGAACTGTCGTATCTGGAGTTCCCTCCGGGCTCGGCGGCGATCCCGCCGGAGGCGGCGGTCAAGCTCGACGGCCTGACGAAAGCTCTCCACGATCGCCCGGGGCTCAAGCTCGAGATCGAGGGCCACGTGGACCCGGAGAAAGACCGCGAGGCGCTGCGGCAGATCGCGTTCCGCACGAAACTCGCCGCGGCGAAGGTCAGGGATCTCGTGAAAACGGGGCAGGCGGCCCCCTCCCTGGACAATGTGCGGATCGCCCCCGCCGAATACCCGACGTACCTTGCGCGGGCTTACAAGGAAGAGAAATTCCCCAAGCCCAGGAACATCCTCGGGATGGCGAAGACCCTCCCTGTCCCCGAAATGGAAAAGCTCATGCTCACCCACATCCGGGTGACGGAAGGCGATCTCCGCCTGCTCGCCGTGGCGCGCGCATCCGCGGTGCAGAACCGGCTGCTTGCGACGAAGAAGGTGGAGCCCGGACAGGTTTTTCTCGTGGAGGCGAAGGCCCTCTCTCCCGAAAAGAAGGGAAAACTCTCCGACAGCCGGGTGGATTTCCGGATCCGGTGAATGCGACCTGAAAAAATCCCACATCGGGAGTCGCCATGGCCAGGCTGCTGAACACGGAAGAACTCCGCCGTTCCTGCGATACCGGTCGTTTCCGCTTCGGCACCACGGAAGAGGTCCCGAGACTGACCCGCATCGTGGGCCAGCAGCGCGCCCTCGACGCCATCTCCTTCGGGCTCAGCATGCGCAACATGGGGTTCAACATCTACGCGCTCGGTGCGAGCGGGACGGGCAAGACATCCGCTGTCCGCGCCTTCATCGCGGAGAAGGCGAAATCCGAACCGGTCCCGCCGGACTGGGCCTACGTGTGCAACTTCCGGGAGCCGTCGGAGCCGATCGCCGTATCCCTGCCGCCCGGGCAGGGGGCGGAGTTCCGGCGTGACATGGCGGAGTTCGTCGACTACCTTCGCACCACCATCCCCAAGGTCTTCGAGTCCAAGGAGTACGAACGGCAGAAGAACCGCATCGCGGAGAAGTTCCAGAAAAGGCAGAAGGAACTTTTCGGGGCTCTGGAGGCCGAGGCGGAGTCCAGGGGGTTCAACATCCGCACTACGATCAACGGGTTCTCCATCGTCGCCGTGGACGAATCCGGCGAACCGGTCACGGAGGAGAAGTTCGGCGCTTTCGACGAGCGGAAGAAGGAGGAGATGCGGGAATGGGGAAAACAGATCCAGGAGCGCCTGGATGACGCGGTCCGCGCGCTGAAGTCGGCGGACAAGGCATCCAAGGACGCGCTCGCGGAACTGGAGCGCACCGCGGCGCTGTCGGTCCTCGGGCACCGGCTGGAGGAGATCCGGAAGAAGCACGAAGGGAACGGGAAGGTCCGGAAGTACCTCGACGCGGTCCAGGAGAACGTGCTGGGGAACATCGACGACTTCAAGGGGGGCGGCGAGGAGCAGCCCTCACCGCTGCCTTTCCTCAAGATCGCGAAGCAGGTCCCCGACTTTTCCCGCTACAGCGTGAACGTGGTCGTCGACAACGGCACCGCAAACGGCGCCCCGTGCGTCTTCGAGAGCAATCCCACGTATTTCAACCTCTTCGGCAGGATCGAACACAAGTTCCAGATGGGAGCGGCCCTCACGGATTTCACGATGATCAAGGCGGGTGCCCTCCACAAGGCCAACGGCGGGTTTCTCGTCATCGGCGCGCCGGACCTCCTCCGGAACATTTTTTCCTACGACGCCCTGAAACGGGCCGTGCGGAACGGGGAGGTCAAGATCGAGGATGTCTGGGAGCAGTATCGTCTGGCGACGACGACGGCGTTGAAGCCCGAGCCGATACCGCTTCACGTCAAGGTGGTTCTCATCGGGAACCCGGAGGTGTACTACCTCCTCTACAACCTGGACGAGGAGTTCCGCGAACTGTTCAAGGTCAAGGCGGACTTCGACCATCGCATCGAACGGACGGACGAGAGCGTGGATCACTACGCCGCCTTCGTGGCGACGAAGGCGAAGGATGAAGGGTTGCTCCCGTTCGACGCGACCGGGGTGGCGAGGGTGGTGGAGTTCGGTTCCCGGCTTGCGGAGGACCAGGAGAAACTCTCGACGAAGTTCAGCGAAATCTCGAACCTCCTTCGGGAGTCCCATTACTGGGCCAGCTCGGAAGGGAGAAAAGCGGTTTCGGGCGCCCACGTGGAGAAGGCGCAGCGGGCGAAGGTCCGCAGGAACAACCGCATCGAGGAACAGATGCTGGAGCTCGCCGCCGAAGGGACGCTCCTCATCGAAACCTCCGGGGAGCGCGCGGGGCAGGTCAACGGGCTGGCGGTCTACGACCTCGGAGACTACAGCTTCGGGAAACCGTCGCGGATCACCGCAACCGTCTACGCGGGGAAGGCCGGGGTCCTCAACATCGAGAGGGAGATCAAGCTCTCCGGGAAGATCCACGAGAAGGCGGTCCTCATCCTCTCCAACTACCTCGGGCGCCGTTTCGCAGGGGATTCTCCGATCGCCCTCACCGCGTCGCTTACCTTCGAGCAGCTCTACGGGATGATCGAGGGGGATTCCGCGACCTGTGCCGAGCTGTACGCCCTCCTGTCCGCCCTTGCAGGGGTTCCCGTGCGCCAGGGGGTCGCCGTCACGGGGTCGATGGACCAGAACGGCTCCGTGCAGCCCATCGGCGGGGCGAACGAGAAAATCGAGGGTTTCTTCGACCTGTGCAGAATGCGGGGCCTGGACGGTAGCCACGGGGTCCTCCTGCCCTCGCGGAATCGCCGCAACCTGATGCTCAAGGACGAGGTCGTCGGTGCGGTGCGAGATGGAAAGTTCCGCATCCATGTGATCGACCGCGTCGAGG
This sequence comes from Deltaproteobacteria bacterium, assembly GCA_021815305.1. Taxonomy (GTDB): domain Bacteria; phylum Desulfobacterota; class Deferrimicrobia; order Deferrimicrobiales; family Deferrimicrobiaceae; genus JAKAHC01. The sequence continues at coordinate 80,058 of JAKAHC010000002.1, forward strand.
AAGGAGTCGACCTCCTGATGGGGATCCCCGCCGGGGAGGCGGGGCCGGACGGGCGGTATCCGGAGGGGACGTTGTACCGGAAGGTGGCGGATCGGCTCGATGCGCTGAGGGAGGCGGTCAGGGAGAAGGACGAGGGAACGAAGAAAGGGTAGCCGGCAAGGCGTGCCTCCCGCGAGGAGGGGATTCCGTGTTTCCGGGAGGCGCTCCAAGTGCGATGTCGGTCATCCGACCATGGCGCGATCATGGCGGAACGGCCGGGAGCGGATCCTCCCGCCGTTCCCTTATCCTGCGGATATTCGCGGTTCCCTCCACCCTGCGCGGCGCCCGCCTCACCGCCTCGTTTTTTCCTTGCGATACCTTTCGTGCAGGGATTTCAGGAGATGTTCGATGCGGTCCTTGTATGCGATGGACAGGAAGACGATCACGACGGCCGCGCCCGCAAGGACGAAAACCCGGTAATATTGCTGCCCCCTGAGGTAGGTCCCGCCGAGGGTGAGCAGGGTTGTGCCGAGGAGGCGCCCCACGGTCGCGATGACGAGGAACTCAAGCGTCGAAAGGCGTCCCAGCCCGAGGATGTAGCAGAGATAATCCTTCGGAAATCCAGGGAGGAGAAACAGCAGGAAGACGAGGAACACCCCCTTGTGGTGAAGGAGGTAGTCGAACCGCTCCATCGTTTTTCCGTCCACGAATTTCTCCGTCAGGGGGCGGCCGAAGGAGCGGGAAAGGGAGAAGGCGATGCAGGAACCGATCGTCAGCCCGACGGTGGAGAGGGCGACCCCGAGAACGGGGCCGTACAGGTATCCCCCCAGAACCCCCGTCGCTTCTCCCGGAATCGGGGCGGCGACGACCTGGAACGCCTGCAGGAGGACGAACCCGGCGAATCCCCATACCCCCAGCGCATGGATGAAACCGATGAGACGATCCTTATGCGTGAAGAAATGGAACAGGCCCAGCCTGTAGAGGAAACCCATCAGGGCAAGGAAGACCGCGAGGAACAGAACGGGTTTGAGGATGATGCGGAATTTTCCCAGCAGAGGATCTGCCCCCGGGTGGCGTTTCCAAGATGATACACGAAACGCGGGGTGGGGGAACGGTCCGGCGAAGAGGACTTTACCTGCGGAACGAACGGTTCGCAGGGTGGGCATCCCGGTGGCCGCTTTTCCGGCCTCCGGGACCGGATGTCGGGCGGGATTCCCCTTCCGCGTGGCGTGAAACCCTGGGAGAGGACGGCGTCGCCGGGGCCGCCCGTCCCGCGGAAAGGAACGCGGCATCCACGGGGATCATATACGGCCTTTGCCGCGGTTCCTTGCGCTCCGAGCCCAGGGGTGTCGGAGGGCCCGGCTTCGCCGGAGAGAGGAAGGGGTGTTCGGAAACCACCGCGAGGTGCTTCCCCATCAGCCGTTCGATGTCCGCGAGGAGGGGGCGCTCCTCGAAACTGCAGAAGGAGATGGCGATCCCCGAAGCGCCCGCGCGGCCCGTCCGGCCGATCCTGTGGACGTACGCCTCCGGCTCGTTCGGAAGGTCGAAGTTGACGACGTGGGACAGTTCGACGATGTCGAGCCCGCGCGCCGCGATGTCCGTCGCCACCAGCACGCGGACCGTACCTTTCTTGAATGCGCCCAGTGCCCGCTCTCTCGCTCCCTGGGACTTGTCTCCGTGGATCGCCTCGACCCGCACGTGCGAACGGCTCAAGACCCGCTCCACGCGGTCGGCGCCGTGCCGGGTGCGTGTGAAGACCAGGGCGTTCCGGATGGATTCGTCGGCCAGGAGCGTCTTCAGGAGTTCCGTCTTGTTCGGTTTCTCCACGTAGTACAGCAGGTGCTCGACGGCCTCCGCGGGGGCGGAAACCGGAGCCACCGCGACGCGCACGGGGTCGCGGAGGATGGTATCTGAAAGGCGGACGATATCCGGGGGCATCGTGGCGGAAAACATCAGCGTCTGGCGCCGGGGCGGCAGTTTCTCGATCACGCGGCGGATGTCGAGGATGAATCCCATGTCGAGCATCCTGTCGGCCTCGTCCAGCACGAAGATCTCCACGGACGAAAGGTCGATAAACTTCTGTCCCATCAGGTCGAGGAGCCGGCCGGGAGTTGCGACCAGGATATCCACCCCTTTTTGCAGCGCAGCCTCCTGGGGACGCTGGCTCACGCCGCCGTAGACGACGGTGTGGCGCAGCCCCGTGTGGGCGCCGTATGCAGCGAAGCTCTCGCCGACCTGGAGGGCGAGTTCCCTCGTGGGAGTAAGGACGAGGGAGCGGATGACGCGACGCCCCCGTTTCCCTTTCCCGTCGAGGGAGAGGTGGTGGAGGATGGGCAGCGCGAATGCGGCCGTCTTCCCGGTTCCGGTCTGGGCGGAACCCAGGAGGTCCCTCCCCGCGAGGACGTCGGGAATCGCCTTCTCCTGGACAGGGGTGGGGATGGCGTAGTTCAGGGCTTGCACCGCCCGGAGGATCTCCGGGGAAAGGCCAAAATGTCGAAAGGGCATGAGCTTAAGCATTCTCCTTGTTGAAACGGTAAAGGTTGAGGTTCGACGGAAAACCGGGTGGCAAGCGCACAGCGCATGCGGAAACCGCGGCATCGACAGGGGATGGAGAACCGGGGAAGCGCAAACCGTGTACACATTACCACACGATGTTGCGGAATAGCAAGCATGGGGAAAGAAAACATGGGGAAAGAAAACATGGGGAAAGAAAACCGTTGGGGAAAGAAACAGCCGCGGGATTGCGGCTGTTCCGGTGGTCGTGATCCCGGTATAATCATCGGATGGAAAGGCACCCTGCGACCGCGCAGGCGAGGAACTACCTGCTCCTTATCTCGGTTTTCATCTTCCTGGTGACGGGCGTCTCCCTCTACGCGAACCTCCACAAGGTGGATTCGCAGTACAAGCAGCTGGCGGCGGTCGTCGGCCGGTCCTTCGCCCAGTCGATCGAGGCCACGAGGGACTGGAACGCGGAGCACGGCGGCGTGTACGTGCCCGTCGGGAAGGGCGTTCCTCCGAACCGTCTCTTGCGGGACCCGTTGCGTGAGTTTACGACGAGGCAGGGAGTGGTCCTGACGAAAATCAACCACGCCGAGATGGTGCGCCTGATTTCCGGTCTTCTGCGGGAAGAGCGGGGGATCCGGGTCCACATCACGAGCCAGACGCCGCTCCAGCCGGCCAACGCCCCCGACGCGTGGGAACAGGAAGCCCTGGCTTCGTTCGACCAGGGGAAGAAAGAGGCGTACGGGGTGCTGGATGCGAGGGGAAACGGCACCTTTCGGTTCATGTCCCCGCTGAGGATGGAGAAATCGTGCGCCGCCTGCCACCCGGAGCACAGCGGCAAGCCGGAGGACATCCGGGGGGGGATCAGCATCTCCTTCTCGTGGGGTCCGTTCCAGCGCCTGCTGGACCGGAACGTCCGCCAGATCTGGACGGTCCACCTGCTGTTTCTCGCCGTTTCCTTCCTTCTGATCTATCTCCTGGGAAGGAAGCTGATCGTGAACATCGCAGCCCTCCAGGACTCCCTGCTGCACATCAAGCGTCTGGAGGGGCTGGTGCCGATCTGCGCGAACTGCAAGAAGATCCGGACGGAGGGGACGAATCCGTTCGAACAGTCGTCGTGGACATCGATCGAACAGTATTTCGGCGAGCGCACGGACGCCGAGTTCACCCACGGGTTATGCCCGGAGTGCGCAAGGGCCCTCTATCCCGGCGTTCCGTCCTCCCCCGGCGGATAGGGGAGACTCACCCCCCGAGTCGCTTCGCGTCGTCGATCCTTCGTTCTCCCTCCCGGAGCCAGGCGAAGACCGCCCGGAGGCGTCTCCCTCCCGATTCGGGGAAGTCCAGCGCGGCCACGGCGCCCTTCCTCAGGGCGCATCCTTTCGGAAGGGAAAGGAGCCGCGCGATGGTGCGCCCCAGGTCGGGCTCGTGCCCGACGAAGGCGGGATCGATGGCATCCGGGAAATCGTCGAGGATCGCGTTCAGCCCCTCGACGTCGAATCCGGGGTAGAGCCGAGGCGCCACCAGCACCTCCCCTTCGAAGCGAAGCCCCTCCGCGAGGATCTCCGCGGTCTGCACCGCCCGCACGAGCGGGCTGGTGAAGATGTGCGACGGACGAACGCCGTCCTTCCGTGCCCTGCCGGCCGTTTCCCGGAACGAAACGCGCCCTCTGGCGGTGAGGTGCCGGACGCCATCCGGCATCGTCCCGACGCGTTCCACCGCCTCCGCGTGGCGGACGAGGTAGATTCTCATGGTCTCTCCTTCGTGGGCCTGCGACCTAATGTCCCTCCGACTCGAGGAACCGTTCGGCTTCGATGGCGGCGCGGCATCCGGAACCCGCTGCCGTGACCGCCTGGCGGTACACCGTGTCGTGCACGTCACCCGCGGCGAAAACCCCTTCGACGCTGGTGCGGGCGCCGCCGCGCACGGCGATGTAGCCGTTGTCGAGTTCCAGCTGCCCCTCGAAGATCTTCGTGTTCGGGTCGTGCCCGATGGCCACGAAGACGCCGTCCACCCTGCGCACCGTTTCCGACCCGTCTTTCGTATTTTTCAGCCGCACGGCGGACACCTCGCTCTTCGCCGTGCCGAGGATTTCCACGACCAGGGAGTCCAGGACGAACTCGATCTTCGGGTTGGCGCGTGCGCGGTCGAGGAGAATCCTGGAGGCCCGGAACCGGTCGCGGCGGTGGACCAGGAGGACTTTCGACGCGAAGCGGGTAAGGAAGGTCGCCTCCTCCACGGCGGTGTCCCCGCCGCCGATCACCGCGACTTCGCGGTTCCGGAAGAACGCGCCGTCGCAGGTCGCACAGGTGGACACTCCCCGCCCCATCAGCCTCTTTTCCGAAGGGAGTCCGAGCAACCTCGCGGAAGCTCCGGTAGCGACGATGAGAGTGCGCGCCGCGTACAGGTTTTCCTCGGTGGTTACGGCAAACGGCCGCTGCGAGAGATCGACCCGGGTCACCGTTTCGGTGCGGTACAGGGCGCCGAACCGCTCCGCCTGCCTCCGCATGAGCTGGACCAGCTCCGGCCCCTGGACGCCGTCGGGGAACCCGGGAAAATTCTCCACCTCGGTGGTCAGCGTGAGCTGTCCGCCGGGCTCCCGTCCTTCCAGGACGAGGGGAGCCAGGTTGGCCCGGGCGGTATAGATGGCGGCGGTGGAGCCCGCGCAGCCGGAACCGAGAATGATCACTTTATGCGCCATGGTGTGCCTCCTGCCGGATGCGGCCGAAACTGGTAGAAGTTTGCACTTCCCTTCCGCGGCATGTCAAGAAAGGCGCGCACGTGGAATCGTGCGCGTGGCCGCCGCATCGTAGATAGAAGGGGCGGTCGAACCGGCCCCGGAGTTTTCATGTCGAGGAGGACGCCATGTGCAAGACGTGCGGATGCGGCAAGAAGTGACGATGGGATAGCGGAACGGGTTTCCGGGGCGGAGAAGAAACCGATCCTTCCCGCCTTTTTCATGCCCGAGATTTTCGCCGGATGCCTTCCTTCCCGATCCGCCGTGTGTGAAAATGTAGTGCACCCCCGGATCCTCGCATCAACCCCCTGAAGGAGGCCCACGGCGATGGCGGCAAGGAAAGCTTCCCCGGAACTGCTCGATCTGCTGAATCAGGCGATTGCCCGGGAGATCCAGGTTTCCGTGCAGTACATGTGGCAGCACGTTCTCTGGAAAGGGGTCCGGGGTTTCGCCGTCAAGGACGAGTTGAAGAAGATCGCCATCGAGGAGATGAAACATGCCGAGGCGATCGCGGAGCGCCTCAATTACCTCGGCGGCATCCCGACCACGAAGCCGTCTCCGATCTTCCTGGGCTCCACGCTCGCGGAGATGCTGACCACCGACAGGAAGGACGAGGAGACCGCGATCATGATGTACCGGAACATCATCGATGAGGCCGTAAAGACCGGGGACGAGACCACGGCGTTCCTCTTCCGGGAGATCCTCAAGGCGGAGGAGGAGCACCACGACATCTTCAGCTCCCTCCTCGAAAAGGACTGAAAGGGCCGCAACCCCCGCCGGTTCGAACCGTGGCGGTGCGGTGGGCAACCCCGGGGAGCCACGCGGGAAGGGGCACGTCCACCGGTGCCGGGGGGGTGTGCGAGATGGAAGGGGGAGGGACTCCCCACGGGGGAATCGTCCTGCCTTCCGGGCCGTGACCCCTCGCGCCCATCCCGTCCGCGCCGCCCGTGTTTCGGAAGCCCTCCTGCTCTGGTTCCGGACCGCGGGGAGGGAGATGGAGTGGAGGCGGACCCGCGATCCCTACAGGATCTGGATATCAGAGGTCATGCTGCAGCAGACCCGCGTGTCCACGGTCGTCGCCTACTACCGGCGTTTCCTCGAAAAATTTCCCGATGTGTTTTCCCTTGCGCGCGCCCCCCTGGACGAAGTGCTGTCGGCCTGGGAAGGGCTGGGGTATTACAGCCGTGCAAGGAACCTCCACCGCGCCGCGGCGCGGATCGTCAACCTGCACGCGGGGAATCTCCCTTCCACCGTCCCGGAGCTTTCGGAGCTGCCCGGCGTCGGACGATCGACGGCCGGAGCGATTGCCGCCATCGCCTTCGGACGTGACGTTCCGATCCTGGATGCCAACGCGCGGCGCGTCGTAGCTCGGCTGTTCGGCGTGGAAGGGGATCTCCGGGCCGCGGGGGCGGAGACGGTTCTGTGGGAACGCTCGGGATGGCTTGTCCGCAAGGGGAAGGGGAGAGATACGGCGCTCGCCGTCATGGACCTGGGCGCCACGATCTGCCTGCCCAGGGCGCCCCGCTGCGGCGTGTGCCCGGTGAGAAAATTCTGTTCCGCTTTCCGGAAGGGGCTGCAGGAGAGGATCCCCCCCCGCCGCCCCGGAAAATGCGTCCCGCACTTCGACGTCGTGGTGGGCCTGATCCGCAACGGGAACGAGGAACTGTACCTGCGCAGGCGACCCCCGGAAGGGCTGCTCGGGGGATTGTGGGCGTTCCCCGGAGGGAAGATGGCCCCGGGGGAAACCCCCGATGCGGCCCTGGGACGAATCCTGAGGGAGAAACTCGGCATACGGGTGGTGATTCAAAGGAAAGTGGGAGCCGTCCGGCACGCGTACACCCACTTCCGCATCACTCTCCACGGGTACCTCTGCGTGGCGGAGGGAGGAGACCTGCCCGCCGGGGAAGACGGCGGCTGGCTTCCCGCCGGACGAAAGGGGGGATATGCGATGCCAAGGGCGGACCGGAAGTTGATCGAGCTGCTTCGATTCCAGGGGGAGGGATCATGAAACTCGAGGGGATCTTCACACCGGGCGGGCGTGGCGTCATCGCCACCTTCTCGAAGAACGAAAGGGGATATACACTCCGGCGAGGACCGCGATAAGATACTGCGCCAGAGGGTTTGTTCCCCGCCCCTTTCCGTTCCACTTCCGGATCCGGCAAGGAGGAACCATGAGGCGCTTCGCCTTCCTGTTCTCCATCCCGTTTCTTTGCCTTTGCGCGCTCGATCCTTCCCATGCCCATGCGAAGGAAATCAGGATCGGGCTGATCACGCCGCTCTCCGGCGACGTCAAGACGTTCGGCGAGTCGGTGAGAAACTCCTTCATGATCGCCGTAGACGAGGCCAACGCGAAGGGGGGCGTCGCCGGCATGAGGATCGTTCCCGTCATCCAGGACGACAAGAACGATCCCACGGAAGCGGCCAACGTGGCGAACCTCCTGGTGAACCAGTACAGGGTCAGCGCGATCGTCGGCTCGGTCACTTCCAAGGCATCGATTCCCGTTTCCGACGTCATCCAGGCGGCGAAGATCCCGACGATCTCGCCGACCGCGACCAACCCGAAAGTGACGGTGGCGGACGGGAAGCGGAAGGATTACATGTTCCGCGGCTGTTTCATCGATCCGTTCCAGGGGACGGTGATGGCGAAATTCTCCCGGGAGACGCTCGGGAAGAGACGCGCGGCGGTCCTCTACGACGCGTCGAACGACTACTCGAAGGGGATCGCCGAGGTGTTCCGCGACGTGTTCCGGAAGCTGGGGGGGAACGTGGTCGCATTCGAGTCGTACGGGAAGGACGACGTCGACTTCTCCGCGCTGCTCACCAAGGTGAGGGCCTCGCAGCCCGACGTCCTTTTCCTCCCCGACTATTACAACAAGGTGGGACTGATCGCGAAACAGGCGCGGGAGCAGGGGCTCAAGGTGCAGTTGATCGGCCCGGACGGGTGGGACTCCCCGGACCTCGTGAAGGTCGCGGGCAGCGCCATCGAGGGGGGGTACTTTTCCAATCATTACTCGCCGGAGGACAAACGGCCCGAGGTCGTGGCGTGGGTGAGGAAGTACCGGGAGAAGTTCGGACAGGTCCCAGACGCTCTGGGCACGCTTGCCTACGACGGAACGAACCTTCTCTTCGATGCGATCCGGAAGGCGGGCAGCGACGACCCGAGGAAGATCCGCGACGCCCTTGCTTCCATAAAAGGTTTCCGGGGAGTGACCGGGAAGGCCACCCTCGACGGCAATGGGGACATGATCAAGAGCGCGGCGATCCTCCGGATCGTGGCCGGGAAGCAGAAGTTCGTCGAGATGGTCCACCCGTGAGCCGGCCGGATTGGAATATTTCCTCCAACAGGCGCTGAACGGCCTGCAGCTCGGGTTCGTGTACGCGCTGATCGCCCTCGGGTACACGATGGTGTACGGCATCGTGCGCCTGATCAACTTCGCCCACGGCGACGTCTTCATGGTCGGGTCGTTCCTCGCCTTCTACGCCATCGACCGGTTTCACCTCCCCCTCACCGCCGTTTTCGGGGTCGCCGTGGGGGGGTGCGCTCTCCTTGCCGTCGCCATCGAGCGGGTGGCGTACAGGCCGCTGCGCAACGCCCCGAAGATCGCCGCGCTGATCACGGCGATCGGGGTTTCCCTGTTTTTGGAATACTTCACCGCCCTCCACCAGGTGTTCGGTCCGAACTACTACGCCTTCCCCCGTCCGTTCCGCGTGGTGACATGGGAGGTCGGAGGCATCGTATTCACCAACATCCAGGCGATCATCCTCGCCGTTACGTTCGCATGCCTGTTGGTTCTGCAGTTCATCGTCTACCGGACCCGGGTGGGGCGGGGGATGCGCGCCGTCTCGTACGACAAGGTGACCTCAGGGCTCATGGGGGTGAACGTGGACGCGGTGATCTCCTTCACCTTCGGACTCGGCGCAGCCCTGGCGGGTGTCGGTGGAGTCCTTTACGGGATCGCCTATCCGCAGATCAACACCTTCATGGGGATTATGCCGGGGCTCAAAGCCTTTACCGCTGCGGTCCTTGGCGGCATCGGGAGCATCCCCGGGGCGCTGCTGGGAGCCCTCATCATGGGACAATCGGAAACGATGGCGGCCGCCTACCTTTCCTCCACCTATCGCGACGGGATCGCTTTTCTCCTCCTCATCGGCGTGCTCCTGTGGAAGCCCACCGGGATCCTGGGCAAATCGTCCCAGGAGAAGGTATGAAAGGAAAGGGCGGGAAGAAGACGTTTCCGGGGAACCTTTCCCGGGTGTTCCTCCCGTTCCTCGGCATCACGGGCGCCTTCCTCCTTCTGGACCGGTACGGGGTGGTCAACCCGTACTGGATCCAGATCTTCCAGCTCGCGTGCGTCGTGGCGATCTCCGGCATGGGGCTGAACGTGATCTACGGGTACACCGGCCTGTTCTCCCTCGGACACGCGGCGTTCTACGGCGTGGGGGCATACACCGCCGCCCTGCTGATGAAGACGTACGTGGCGGCGTATGGAGGCGGGGCCTTCCTCCCCATGCAGGCCGCGTTCTTCTGCTGCCTGCTCGCCGGGGGGCTCACGGCGGCCCTCCTTGGCGTCCTCGTGGGGCTGCCCGTGCTGCGCCTGACCTCGGACTACCTCGGCATCGCCACGCTGGGGTTCGGCGTGATCATGAAGGTGGTCTTCGACAATGCGGACAGCGTCCTGCCCCAGCTCGGAGGTGCGCGCGGGATGACGGGGATCGCAAGGATGACATCGATCCCGTGGGTTGTCCTGGGGCTCGCGGCAACCACCGCCGTGGTTCGCAATCTCGTCGACTCGACGTTCGGCCGGGCGCTCCTTGCGATCCGCGAGGACGAGATCGCAGCCTCCGCCATGGGGATCGACACTTTCCGGTACAAGGTGATCGGGTTCACGGTGGGGTGCGGTTTCGCTGGGCTGGCGGGAGGGCTGTACGCGCATCTGTACACGTTTCTCCACCCGAGCAACTTCGATTTTTCCAAGTCGATCGACGTGCTGATGATCGTGGTGCTCGGCGGCATGGGGAACATGACCGGAACGCTGTTCGCGTCCTTTTGCTGGATCTTCCTCCTGGAGGGGCTGCGCGTTCTCCTGCCGCCCGAGTATCTCGAATTCCGCTGGGTGATGATTCCGGTCCTGCTGATCGTGACGATGCTGCTTCGTCCGCAGGGGCTCCTGGGGCTGCGGGAGCTGCCCTTCCTGCGCAGCGGGGCGTCCCGTTGATCCTCGAGGTGGCCGGGGTCGGAAAGCGCTTCGGCGGGATCCGGGCGCTCGACGGGGTCGACTTCCGGCTCGATCGCGGAGAGCTCGTGGGGATCATCGGCCCCAACGGGTCGGGGAAGACCACCCTGTTCAACGTGATCACGGGGATCTATCGGCCGGACCAGGGGGCCGTGACAATGGAAGGGGAAGATCTTTCGGCGCTTCCGCCCCACGCCATCGCTCGTCGGGGGATCGCGAGGACCTTCCAGAACATCCGCCTGTTCCGGGAGCTGACGGTGACGGACAATGTGCGGATTGCCCACCACCCGCGCATCCGGTACGGGCCGGCAGCGGCCCTTCTCCGGACGGATTTGTTCCACCGGGAAGAGCGGCGGACGCTGGAGCAGGCGGAGGAGTTCCTGGCGATCTTTTCCCTCCAGGGCCGCAGGAAGGAGCCGGCGAAAAACCTGCCGTACGGCGATCAAAGGAAGCTGGAGATCGCGCGAGCCCTGGCGGCGCGCCCGAAGCTCCTTCTGCTCGACGAACCGGCAGCGGGGATGAACCCGTCCGAGGTGGGGAAGTTGATGGAATTCCTCTCCTTCATCCGGGAGCGTTTCTCTCTCACCGTGCTCCTCATCGAGCACCGGATGCGACTGGTGATGGGGATCTGCGAGCGGGTGATCGTCATGGACTTCGGTCAGGTGATCGCGCGGGGGTTGCCCGCGGAGATCCGGAATGATCCCAGGGTGATCGAGGCGTATCTTGGGCAGGGCGCCCGGGACAAGGATTAATGGGAAAGGCGAAGAGTATGCTTCTAACAGTCGATAATATAAACGTATATTATGGCTCTGTACAGGCACTGCGAAATGTCTCGTTCCATGTGTCGCGGGGGGAGATCGTATCTCTCGTCGGGGCGAACGGCGCGGGAAAGAGCACCACCTTGCGGGCGCTTTCGGGGGTTCTCCGTCCCGCCTCCGGAAGGATCCTGCACGAAGGGGCGCCGATCGCCGGTCTCCCCCCCCACAGGATCGTCCGTCGGGGGCTTTCGCACGTCCCCGAGGGGCGTGGGGTGTTCGCCAACATGAGCGTGCTCGAGAACCTGGAGATGGGGGGGTACGCCCGTGCATCCGGGAAGGAGACCGCGGAGGGCATCGCCCGCGTCTTCGAACTGTTTCCGAGACTCGCGGAGCGCCGTGACCAGAACGCCGGGACCCTCTCGGGAGGGGAGCAGCAGATGCTGGCGATCGGGAGGGCGCTCGTGCGGCGTCCCGGCCTCCTCCTCCTGGACGAGCCTTCCATGGGACTTTCGCCTCTCCTCGTGCGGGAGATCTTCCGGATGATCGGGGAGATCCACCGGGCCGGGACGACGATCCTCCTCGTGGAACAGAACGCCTGCATGGCACTTTCCGTCGCGGACCGCGCCTACGTGCTGGAGGCGGGGGAGATCACGCTGGAAGGCAGGGCCTCGGATCTCCGCGAAGACCCGAAGGTGCGAGCCGCCTATCTCGGCGATGCCGTGGAGTGAACCGACGGGAACTTTTTTTCAAGGAAGGGAAGTATGCCCGAAAGGGTGAAGATCCTGGTGAGCGCCTGCCTCCTGGGGGAGAACGTCCGGTACGACGGGGGGCACAAGCGGGACCCCTTCCTCGTGGAGTCCCTGGGACCCTTCGTCACCTGGGTCCCCGTATGCCCGGAGGTCGAATGCGGGCTGCCGGTGCCGCGGGAGGCGATGCGTCTTGAGGGGGACCCCCGGAGACCGCGCCTCGTGACGGTTTGCGGCGGAGTGGACCTCACGGAGCGCATGGAGCGGTGGGCCGATGCCCGTCTCGAGGAACTTTCCGCTGTCGACCTGTGCGGCTACATCTGCAAGAAGGATTCCCCCAGTTCGGGAAGGGAAAGCGTGGGAGTCTACCTTGGGGAAGGCCCCCCTTCAAGGACCGGCGCGGGGGTGTTCACGCGAAAGTTCATGGAACGGTTCCCGTTGATCCCCGTCGAAGAGGAGGGGCGGCTCGAAGACCCGACGCTTCGGGAGATGTTCGTGGAGCGGGTATTCTTCCTGCGCCGTTTCCGGGACCTCCTGGAAAAGCCCTTTTCCCCCCACCTCGCCGAACTGATGTTGCGCAACCATGTGTGATGCTCACGGGCGGACGTAGCCCACGGGCATCGGGTCCACCCGGGGAGAGGCGCCGCCCGAAAGGATCTTGAGCACCTCGTCCTCCAGGATCTTTTCACCCCCTGCGGGGGGAGATACCAGGAAGGAGACCCGGATCGTCTTTACCGGGAGGAGGAAGTGCTGTTCCGCCAGGAAGGTCCGCACGGCCTGGCGCAGGGCGGCGAGCAGCAGCAGGCTCTCCCCGGGCCCCTCCGGAGGTCCTGCGACGACGAGGTGGCCTCCGTCCCGGACCGCGCGCGACGATTCCGCGAGGAGGGCGATGAGTTTCTGCACGTGGGCTATGGTGCGTCGTTTTTCCGTCGTGTCGAACGCGAGGAGATTCCCGTTCCCCGTCGTGGTGCCCGCGAGCAGGAGGGCGAAGGCGGGAGGCCGTCCGCCCATCAGGGTGTTGTCCATCCACGGTTCGACGACCCTGGCGTCCGCGAGGTCGAGCGCGCGATGTTGCGTCTCCCGGGAGCGTCCGCCTTTCGGGGAGGAACCGGGAACGGGACGTGCGATCACCGCGTGGCCCGGAGGGGATTCCGCGTCCGATACGGAGGTCAGTCGAGCTCCTTTCCGCGCCAGGGCATCGTGCAGCCGCCGGTGGAGGGGGCCTGCGTTTCCGCTGGATACGACCAGGCCCGGTTCCCCCGCCGCGAGAACCCGGAGGGCTCCCTGAGCGGGTGGGAAGGTGGCGAAGGGGGGGAGGGTCGTGATCGCGATGAACGGGTTCTCGAGGAACTGCCCGTCCTTTGCCGCGAACAGCACGGCTTCCGCGACCTGCGCGTTTTCCGGAGGTGCGGCGGGAACCGTGGATCGGAGCCACTCCTCGATCCTTCCGTACCACGCCTCCATGGATTCGCGCGTTCTCCCGGAAAGTTTCCGGCTGCGCAGGAGCGCAAGAAATGCGGCTTTCGCGGATTTTTGCCCTTCAAGGTGCAGGGTACCGTCGAAGGAGCGCAGGAAATGCTCCGTCAGTTCCTTCCGGGTCGTCTCCGAAAACGAGGGAACCTCATCGAATGCGGCGGAGAACCGGGCGGCGTAGTTCCGCAATACCCAGTCCATGCGCGGGCCGGCGATCAGGGTCGGGGCGACATCCGTCAAGTGGACGTTCTCCCGGGCAAGCTCCTCGCGGGACGCCCTCGTCAGGGCCTTCAGGAGGATTTTCGAAACGGTGTAGATCGCGCGGAAGAGATACGGGTGATCGGCGTAGTGCGTGGACACGTTGACGATCGCGCCGCCGCTATGCTGACGGCGCATGATCTCCCGCGCTTCGGCGACGGCTTCCCACGCGCCGAGGAAATTGATCGAGAGAACCGCGGCGAAGTTGACCCGGTGGTCTCGCATCACTTCGTCGAGGCGGGAGAAGTTCCCGCCGACCCCCGCGTTGTTCACCAGGAGATCGACCCGCCCGAAGCGGTTCCTCGCTTCATGGAGCAGGGCGTGCACGTTCCCCGGCCGGGCGATGTCCGTGTTGACCCATAGGGCCCGGCCTCCCGCCCGGCGCATGGTCGCAAGGGCGGCGTCCGCGGCCGCGAACTCCTCCCGCGCCTTTTTCGCCTGCTCCGGATCCGTCGATCCCGTCGGGGGATACCGGCTTCCGATGACGACCGTGGCGCCTTCTCCCGCCAGGCGCAGGGAGATCTCCTTCCCCAGGTTCACCATCCCTCCGGTGACGACCGCCACCTTCCCGGAGACCTTCCCGGGGGTTTCCTTGGGCTCGGGGGGAAGGGAAGGAACGGCGTTCTGTTCGTCGGGGAGGAGAACGGCGCCGGAGACCCGCTTCCCCTCCTCCAGGAGCCAGAGCACGGAGGCTGCCGTCGCCTCGGGGCGGGCCTGCCGGTTCCTGCCGTCCGTCCTTCCCGGGAGAACCAGGTCGATATTGATGTTCGACACGTGGGAGGGTGAGGTGCCGTCGGTTTGCGCCTTCCGCATGAGGGCGCGCTCCATCGCCTCGGTCGCCACGGCGGGACGCAGCATCGCCTGGAACACCTGGACAAGGTTCCGTTCGCGGATCGAAGGGACTCCGGAGAGGTCCGGCCCCACGAGGACGATCGTCCCGTCCGTTCCCTCCTTGTCCATGCGGCGTTCCGCCTGCCAGCAGAAGAAGCGGGGCATCGCGCCGAACTCCTCCACGCGGGCGGTCCACTCGTCGTGGGAGAGGGCGGTCAGGGCCCGCTTCCAGTCCACGCTCCCGGTGAAGTACAGGAGCAAGTCGAGGCGGGGAAGGCCGTCGAACAGTTCCTGGACCTGGGCGGCATGGGAGAGGCTGACCGGGGATACGGTGGCGGTTCCCTCTCCCCCTCGCGCGTTGATCTCCAGGGCCAGGGCTTCGAGGGTCTCGACGCGGTTCCCGGTGAGGACCACCGCCGCCCCGGCGCGGGCGAGCGAAGTCGCGGACGCTTCGATTAAAGGGAGGTCGCCCGAAAGGGCCCGGCCGACCACCGCCAGAGCGACCTTCCCGACCATGTCCGGGTAGCGGGAGAGGGCGGCGGGGGATGGAAGGACCCCCGGGGGTTGCTCGTAAGTGACCCCGCCCATCGGCAGGCGGACTCCTCCGACGGTTCTGCGGAAAGGCCCCTCCGCCACCGCCAGGGCGAGCGCCGCGAAGTCCCGGGGGTCCACGAAGGCGCGCCCCACCGTCCGATCGAGGGTGTCCCGCTCCAGCGCCTCCGGCGGCACGGTCCGGCCGATGCGGGCCCGGGCCTTCGCCCCCTTGTCGAACACGCCGGTCCCTCGGCGGATCCTTTCCGTGGAGACGGCCGAAGGGTTGAGGGACAGCACGGTGATGCCCTTCCCCGCGAGCGTCCAGGAAAGGTAGTCCCCCAGTGCAAGCTTGGCGGACTGGGCGCAGGTGTACGGGAGCCTGCCCGGGTAGGCGTGAAGCACATGGCGGTGGATGCTTTCGCTGTAGAAGGTGCCCACCATGACGATCGTGCCGCCTCCGTCCTGGGCTTCCATGATGCGGGCCGCCTCCAGCGACGCCATCCACGATCCCGTGAGGTGCACGTTCACCGCCTCCCGGTACTCGTCGAAGTGCCCTTCCTCGTACACGGAGCCGAACACTACGGGACCGGACACCCCGGCATTGTTGTAAAGAACGTCGATCCGGCCGAACTCTTTTTCGATCCGCTCGAACATTTCCCCCACGTACTTGGGATCGGACACGTCCCCCTGGACGGTGAGGGTCTGGTTCGTCAGCCCCATGTGGCGGATGAGGGCGTCCATGTCCTCCTGCGTCTCGAGGAGGGGGGCAGGCCTCCTTCCCGTGATCACCACGTTCCCGCCGCGGAGCGCGGCCTCGAGGGCGAGGGAGCGGCCCATGCCGGTGCCTCCCCCGGTGATCACGACGACCTTCCCCGCGAGGGAAGTGTCCGGGTACTGCACATGACGGTAGGTGTGGGTCCTCGCGGTCATGCCGCGGATCAGGTGGCTGGCCCTCGCGGGGTTCCCCTCCTTTTCCAGAGAAGCGAAGAGGGTCATGAGAGGGTCGGCGACAGGGTATTCCGCGTACACCTCCGGAATCCGGCGGCGGGTTTCCGGCGGAAGGGACTGGAAGAAGCGGTACGCCTCCAGGGTGCCCTTGACCGCCGCGGAGAACTGGCGCTCGATCGAAAGCTTTTCGTCGGGGAACGCCGCGTCGCGCACGAACCGGCATGCGAGCAGGGCGGGGATCGCATCGTCGAAACGCCCCGATGCCATCCCGTCCAGCAGGCGCTGCACGAACCCCTGCTCGAAGACCCAGTGAACGCAGTCGTTCCCGTCGATGACCTTCCCCGAGGGGCGCGACAACTCCCGGACGACGTGGACCGTGCGTGGCTCGGCACCCCCGGCCGCGCCGCCTGCGCTTCCCGGACCGCTCCCCGGGGGTTGTCGGGCCAGTGCGTTCGCGCGAGACAGCAATTTCGACAGGGCGAGCGCCTTGGGGCCCGCCCAGTCCTCCGCCGCCACCTCGCCGCCGGCGACGGTCAGTCCCTCGAACGCGGGGTCCGCGCCGAGGGCGTAGGAACGAACCGCCACCGCGAGGAGACGTTGCGCCTCCTCGCGGCAAGGTTGCGGCGTATTCGCGGAATCGACCACCTTTCTCAGGATCTGCATCGCACGGTCGGCGTCTCCTTCGTCCAGGGTGGCGCGTCCCTTCGCGGTTTCCTCGCGGGCGATCTCTCCGTGCGCCGACGACAGGGCTTCCGATACCAATCGCCGGTATCGTTCGCCCATTTCCCGGGCGCGGGAGAGGACCGCCGCGACCTTTCCCTCGTCGCCCTTGAAGAAGTTCGAAAGCTCCTCTTTGCGGAAATCGTCCGGTTCGTAATCGTCGCTGAGAATCCGGTCAAAGTATCCGAAGTCGCGGTCCGCCCCGGCCTGCGCCACGATGTACCGGTTCAGGTCGCTCAGGGGGGCGGGGCCGTCCTTGGGCGGGATCGCATTGTACGCGGACTCGCACAGCACTGCGACCATGTGGGGGTAGCCGAACACCCACTCGAGGATCGGGTGGAGGATCGACTGGTACACCACGTGGGGACGTCGGGCGTTCCGATCGAGGAACGCCCGGGTCAGAAAGATCCGGGGGAGCGCGCCCTTTTCGTTCCGGAAACGTTTTTTCCCCTCCCATACGAGGCGGCCGTTCTTTTCGACGAGGAGGACTTCGCAGGCGGGACGCGCGTTCTCCCGCCGGAAACCGTCCTCTTCCCCCAGGTCGACCACGCGGACGGTGATCTTTCCGCGTGCGAGGAGGGAGGCGATGCGCCCGCCCACCTTGCCGGCCTGCGCCGCGTCGATACCTCGCAGGATCTCCGGGGCGGGCCGTTCCGAAAGGAGCGATATCACCTCGGCAAGGGTCTTCCTCGGGAGGGGAGTCACGGCGTCGGAACGGATCTTCCCCTCGATGAGGGCGGCGATCTCCGCGATTTCCACGAAGGAGATGGGGCGATCGCCGGGAGCTTTTTTCGAGATGGGATGCCGTCGACTCTCCGGGGGGTCGTCAGGGGGAAGGATCGTCAGGAAGGAGGACTGGGAGGGGTCCTTCGCGAGGAATCTTCCCACCCACTCCTGCCCTCCGGGCGAAGCGGCGACGGCCCCGAACATCCTGGCATCGTTGCGCAGACCCTCGAGGAACCCCTTCTCATAACCGTAACGCAACGCCACGAGGATGTCCCGTGCCGCGGCCCGGCGCGCCGCCGGGAGGTCGGAGGCCGTATCATTCGTCGGGGTGGGGGCCGAGAGGATCTCCCGGACTTCCGGGCGCGAGAACAGGGCCGACAGTTCCCCCGTCTGCGCCGAGGCGATCCCGTCCCAATCCCGTCGGGGGGTCGCACGTACCCCGTCGGCGAAGCTCCTTGCGATCGCGACCGCGCGGGAAAGGGCTTTCGCGGAGGGTGCGAACTCGTCGGCAAGCCCCGCCGCCACGGCGGCGTGCCCGTCCAGGGGTTCCCCGTTGACGCACATCCCGGACGCCGCCCACGGTCCCACGAGGCGGGGCAGGCGCTGCAACCCGCCGTAGCCGGGGATGATGCCGAGTTTCACCTCGGGCTGCCCCAGCAGGGCGTTCTCCGTGACGATGCGGTAATGGGCGCTCATGGCGAGTTCGTTGCCGCCTCCCAGGGCGAAGCCGTCGATCAGCGCCACCACGGGGACGGGAAGGTTTTCCAGTTCGGTGAAAGCGGAAATGTTTTTCCAGGCGAGCGCGTCCACGCTTTCCGCGGTCTTTCCCAGGAACTCCTTGACGTCGGCGCCCGCCACGAAGGCGCGCCCCGCCCCGGTGAGGACGATCGCCTTGACGCTCCTTCCCCCGATCGACCCGAGGGCGGCCGTTTCGCGCACGACGGCGGCGAACTGGGAGAGGAGATCCTCGCTCAGGGCGTTGAGAGCTTCGGGCCGCGTCAGCGTCACTACGGCGATGTCCGCAAGGACGCGCACGTCGACGAACTTCCCCGCCGCGGAGTCGGCCTGCTGGACGACATCCCCCCGGAACGCGTTCTCGTAGTCGCGCAGCGTGCGCCCCGGCCGGTCCGCCTGCACGAGCGCCACCCCCTTGGGCTTCCGCATCGTGCCGTCCAGCATCTTCTGCTGCAGCGCGGGGAGGCCGGCGAGGTCGGTGATGTCCAGATCTTCCTGGTCCATCACGATTCTCTGCGATGCGAGCAGTCGCACCACCTCCGCCGCCTGGCTGGCGTGGTACATGTGCGACCCGCGGATGGCGAGGTCGGCCTTTCCCCGCACCACGACCACGCCGCACGGCATGACGTCCTTTTCGTCGAAGTCCCGCGCCACGAAGGTGCTGAAGTGCAGGGTGCTCTGGTCCGCGCGGTCCACGACCAGGTCCGGGCTCACCCGGCCCCCGAAGACCTTCCACAGCGCCTTGCCCAGGGACTGCGCGTGCCGCAGGAACCCCGAGGCGTACTCCGGGTCGGGACGGCCGTCGGGCGACAGCGGGTCCGGCATGTCCTCCGGGAACGTGAAGCCGTCGAGGTCGAGCACATGGGTCGGCGGGATCCCCATCTTCGAGAGCGCGGCGATTCCGCGTTTTTCCTTCGAAGCGGAGGCAAGGACGACCACTTCGGCGGAACGATCTTTCGCCGCGCGGACGAATTCCCGTGCGGACCGGTCGGCGCCCCAGACCAGGACGCGCCGTCCCGGAGGGAGGCCGACCCCGTCGAGGACGGCGTCAGGCCGTGCGGACCGGAAGAGAACCTGCTTCTGCCTCATCCAGACCCATCGGGCATCCATTACGAACCGACGCCCCGCGGTGAAAAACGTCTCCTTGTATTCCCCTTTGAGTCCCTTGCCGGTCGCGCCGAAAAATACGAGCGATCCCCCGGGGGCCAGGACGGATACCAGGAGCGGGAAATTCCCTCCTCCCGTGTGCTCGAAGACCTTGTCTACGGGGCGGCCGCCGTTTGCGTCCCGGACGGCGCGGCGGAACGGCTCCGTCCTGCGCTCCCAATCCTCGAACGGCATGCCTGCCGGAATCAACCCGAAAACCTCCCCGGGCAGGGATCGCCGGTCCAGGAAAGTGTCCGCCATCCCCCGTCGGATCAGTTCCCCGGCGAGCTGGCCGTTGGACCCCATCAGTAGAACCTTCGCCCCGAGACCCTTGGCGATCTGGGCGCCCGGGAAACTCGTCCCCTTGCCGCCGCCCATCACCAGCACGGCATCGCCTGGACGGACCTCCAGGCGCTCCACCATGGCCCGGTAGGCGGTTCCGTACGTCAACAGCACTGCGGCGAGCCGTTCGGGGGTATGGCCGAGAAGCGGTTCCGGCACCGGGATCGCCCGTTCCTCGTCCACCGCGGCGAACTGGGCGTTGAACCCGTCGTGCGTCTCGTACCCCCGGATGTTGCGTCCCGTCCACGAGTCGAGGATGACCGCCTGGCCGACCTTCACGGAACGCACTCCCGGTCCGGCGTCCACGACGATTCCGAGAGCGTCGCTGCCCGGGATATGCACCGATGCGGGATCCCCTTTTCCGAACACGGGAACCGGAAGTCCCAGGGCGGCGAAATTCGTGTTGAAATTGGGCCCGGTCGCAAGCAGGGAAACGAGGACCTTCCCCGCGTCGATCGCCGCGAGGCGGGGTGCGGGTACGCGCTCCACCTGCAGGGACCTGCCGGGAGGGCCGTACCGTTCGCGGCGGATCGTCAGCGCCAGCATCGTTTCGGGCAGGGGGGTCCCGAGGGTCGGCGGAACGCCGATCGGCCAGGATTTTCCTCGCGGTGCGTGGGGAACGGACATGGGGGACTCCTTCGTTCCGGGATGACGGGAAACCGCACGGCGCGTCCCATGCGCCCCCGTTGGATGCACGATGCAGGGGATATTCTTCGCAGCCAAACATCATTTTGAACGGGCCGGGCGGAAATGCAACGTCCGAGGAAATCCGGGGGAGGAAAGGGGAAAGGCCAAAGGTGCATATTGACCCCGTCCGCAATTCCTGTATACGATACGTCTGAGCAAGCGGCGGAACGCGCGCCGTGGTGACCCAGGGCCTTAAGAGGATCCCCGGTTTGTCGACGCAACCCGTCGGACCACGCCACGCTATTCCAAAGAGGATTCGGTGTCTGGCTCAGCGAGAGCGCCGGAAGCGGCTCTCCTGGCTGCGGAGCGGGGACGACCCGGCCGGCCGAACGTACGGGGGCGGCGTAACGCCCGGACCAAAGCAGACCGCCCCGCGGGGCAGCAAAAAGGAGCGTTTCGGATGGCGACTGGCACGGTAAAGTGGTTCAACGATGCGAAGGGGTTCGGGTTCATCACGGAAGAGGGCGGGGAGGACATTTTCGTCCACTTCAGCGAGATCAAGGGGGACGGGTTCCGCACCCTGGCCGAAGGCCAGCGCGTGGAGTTCGAGGTCACCTCCGGCCCGAAGGGGAAAAAGGCGGCGAACGTCCGCAAGGCCTGATTTCCCGCCCCGGAAAGGGGCGGCTTCCGCGGGGCAGAATCCATCGCGTGCGGGGGCATCATGAGGATGCGCATCGGGGTTCCGCGGGAGAAGAAGGACGGTGAGAACCGGGTGGCCATGACGCCGGCGGGCGCGCGAGCATTGCGCGCCGCCGGCGCCGAGGTCGTCGTGGAAACCGGCGCCGGGGATTCCAGCGGTTTCCCCGACCGGGAGTATCGGGAGTCGGGTGCCGCCGTGGTCCTCGACGCTGCGCAAGCATGGTCGGCCGACCTCGTGGTCAAGGTGAAAGAGCCTCTCCCCTCCGAATTCCGGCATCTGTCCCCATCCGGCGCGCTGTTCACTTTCCTCCATCTTGCGGCCTTTCCCGAACTGACGGCGGAGCTTCTGTCGCGGCGGGTCGCCTCCATCGCCTACGAAACGGTGTCGGCGGATGGCGGGCTCCCCATCCTGCGCCCGATGAGCGAAGTCGCGGGAAAGATCTCCCTCCAGGTGGGCGCCCGGGGTCTCGAAAAAGCTTGCGGAGGACGGGGCGTGCTGCTGTCCGGAGCGGGCGGTTCCCCTCCCGGGGATGTGTGCGTGCTCGGGGCGGGAGTTGCGGGGAGCTGCGCGGCGCAGGTTGCCTCCGGTGTCGGAGCTTCCGTCACGGTGCTGGACGTCCGGCCCGAAAAACTCGCGAACGCGAAAGCGTTGTGCGGGGAACGGGTCCGGACGGTGCCGTCCTCCCCCGAAGCGGTCGGTGCCGCCGTGCGGCAGGCCGACCTCGTCATCTCAACGGTGCTCCGGGTGGGGGAGCGGGCCCCCATGCTCCTGACAAGGGATACCCTGCGTGCGATGCGCCCGGGATCGGTCGTGGTCGACATCGCCATCGACCAGGGCGGGTCGTTCGAGACCTCCCGTCCGACGACGCACGAGGCCCCGTATTACCTGGAGGAAGGAATCGTCCACTACTGCGTGGCGAACATGCCCGCGGCGGTGCCGCGGACTTCCACGCAGGCGCTGACCGCGGCGACGCTGCCGTACCTCCTGCAGTTCGCGCGAAAGGGAGTTCTCGACGCGTTGCGGTCGGACGAGGGGTTGCTCGCGGGACTCAACACCTGCGGGGGGCACATCACCTGCGGAGGGGTGGCGAAGGCGTACGGCAGGGAGTGCGTGCCGCCGCGGGAAGCGCTCCCATAGGCATGTCCCGGGGGTGCATCCCGCCCGCTACGGACCGAGCAGGATCCGCGCGATCCGCCGGACCTGCCGGCGGGTGTTCTCCAGGCTCCCGGAGTTGTCGATCACGTAATCCGCGGAACGGGCCTTTTCCTCCGCGTCCATCTGGGCGCCGATCCGGGCGACGGCCTGTTCCCGGGTGATCCCGTCGCGGTCCATCAAGCGGCGAACCTGGATTCCCTCGTCGCACCGGACCGAGATCACTTTCCCTAAGATCCCTTTCCTTCCGGTTTCGTAGACGAGCGCCGCCTCGACGATGGCGGCGCGGTGCCCTTCCCGGGAGAGTGCCGACAGGGCCTCCTTCATGGCGTCGAGGATGGCGGGGTGCGTGATTTCCTCGAGACGCGCGCGATGCTCGGCGTTCGCGAAGACGATCTCGCCGAGACGCTTGCGGTCGATGGCGCCGTCGGGGCGAAGGATCGCGGCGCCGAACGCCTCGATCACGCGGCGATAGGCGCGTTCCCCCGGAGCGGTCACCTCCCGGGAGATCCGGTCGACGTCGAGCATGGGGATCCCTTCTTCCCGGAACATGGCGGCAACGGAGCTTTTCCCGGAGCCGATGTTGCCCGTCAGGCCGAAGACCCGCATGGCGCGGATTATACCACCGGTTTCCCGGGGGAAGGGCGGCCGGCGTGCCGTGTGCCGTTGACAACCCCGGGGTCGGAGTGTACGGTCGAGGCGTAATGAACGGCAGTTCATTCCACGAGTTCCGGCCGGGAGGGGAGCATGGCGGAGACCACGGTCCAGGAGTTCTTCGAAGGATTGGCGGAGAAGTTGAACGGGAAGCCGGAAAAGATCGCCGGCATGAAGTGCGTCTACCAGTTCCGGGTCGGGAACGCCGCGTACCGTGTCGCCCTGGACGAAGGGAAAGCCGGCGTTGCGGCGGGGGAGGCGGTGTCGCCGAACTGCACCGTCACGATGGCGGAGCCCGATTTCCTCGATCTCATTTCGGGAAAACTGAACGGCCAGATGGCTTTCCTCACCGGGAAGCTCAAGGTGGCCGGCGACATGGGGCTTGCCCTCAAGCTGGGATCGTTCCTCGGCTGAAACGGGAAACTTCACGGGAGGTCACGCGGCCGTGGTTTCTTTGGACCTGGTGCGGAAGGCCGCGCGCCTCCTTTCCGGACGTCGGGACGCCGTCGCCCTGACGGGGGCGGGCATCTCCGTGGAGAGCGGGATCCCCGCCTTCCGGGGCGCCCAGGGACTTTGGGAGAAGTACGACCCGGGGGAGTACGCGACCCTGCACGCCTTCATGCGATCCCCCCGCAAGGTGTGGAGCATGCTGTCGGAGCTGCTTTCGGCCTGCGAAGGAGCGACGCCCAACGGGGCGCACCTGGGGCTGGCCGCACTCGAACGGATGGGCATCCTTCGCTCGATCATCACGCAGAATGTGGACGGGCTGCACCAGGCGGCGGGTTCCCGCCGGGTGATCGAGTATCACGGGAACATGGATGCGCTCGTCTGCGTGTCCTGCTGGAAACGATTCCCTGCGCGGGACCGGTGCGCGGAAGGAGGCGTACCCGTGTGCGAATGCGGACAGATCCTGAAACCCGACGTCGTCCTGTTCGGGGAGCCGATCCCGTGGCTCGCCCAGGAACAAGCGGAAGAGGAGGCCGGGAGTTGCGGCGTCCTCCTAGTGATCGGGACCTCCGCGGAGGTGTCCCCGGCGTGCAACATTCCGGTCCTCTCCAGGGAGGCCGGAGCCGCGGTGGTGGAAATCAACCCCGAGCCCACTCACCTGACCCGCACCGTCACCGACATTCACATCCCCGGGCCGGCCTCGGAAATCGTGCGCATCCTCGTGTCGGAGCTCTCCCGCGCCGTCCTTCCTCTTTCAGAAACCGGTCCGCGGGATTAAAAAATTTTACCTCCGTTAAATATTTTCCGGGGATTCGCCGATAGTCAATGGGGCGGGTCCCGGAAATACGAGGAGTTGCACGGGTTCGACATTGGCACGGGCGTTGCTCGGAGTAGCTTGCAGGGGGGCTGTCGGATGAAGGGACGCGGGGGCTTCACCCTGATCGAGATCATGATCGCGATCGCGATCGTCGGGATCGTGGCGATCATCGCCACGACCAATTTCCAGCTGTGGCTCTCCCACAACAGCGCGATCGACTTCCAGCGGGAACTCCTGGCACAGTTCCAGGCGGCGAGAACCCGCTCCATGGCTACGAACCTGCAGCACCGGTTGTTGATGAATCTGGATGCAGAGACCGTCGCACTCCAGAGAGGAAACGCCGGAACCGGCTCCACCAACTGGGATGGCACGGGATCGGCGCTTACGGGCTCGAAAGGGGCCGGGATCTATAACATCACGTATCCCCCGGGAGGGACCACGGTGAACGCCGGGTCCTTCGCGTTCCTCTTCAACCCGGACGGCCAGGTCCTTGCCCAACCCGATCCGGCAAATTCCGCCGTGACGGCGTTGACGCAGGCCTATATCCGCCTCTCCTCCGATTCGGCGGCGGACCATTCCACGATCCTGCTGTACGGATGGACCTCGAAAGCGAGGCTCGCAGATGGCTGGCTATAGACTCCGCCGGAAGGAGGGGTTTTCCCTCGTGGAGGTTCTCGTCGCCCTGACGATCCTGTCGGTGGGGCTCCTGGCGCTTGCCGTGTTCCAGGTCACCGCCATCAAGGGGAACGCGATCGCCTCCAAATGGACCGTCGCGACGCAGCTTTCGCAGGACCGCCTGGAACGGTTCCGGCACACCGCGTGGGACAACGGCATTCTCTCCTCCGACGCCAACGGGTTCGATACCGGCACCATGCAGCCGCGGTATGCGAACCTGCCCAGCGCCGCCGGAGACAACACCACGGTCCGCGGGACCCTGTTCTACAGGGTGTGGTACGTCAACAACGTCAGCACGACGTTGCGCACGATCACCGTGTGGACCTGCTGGCGCGACGAGCTTTCGAACTGGCACAGCGTGATGCTCGTGACGCAGCGGGCGAACGTCGGGGGGATGTAGGATGGAACCGCGTTGGGAAGGTCGCGCTCCCGGGCGCCGGCGCGTCGAGGCGGGTTTCACGCTGGTGGAGATCATGGCCGCGCTGGTGATCCTCGCCATCGCGATGACGGCCGTGTTCGCCACGTTCACCACCCAGCAGAAATCGTTCACGGCGCAGAGCCGGGTCGCGGAGATGCAGCAGAACCTGCGGCAGGCGATGGAATACATGTCGCGCGATCTTCGGATGGCGGGATACGGCATCCCCGACAACGTGACGATCCCCGACGGCATCGTCGCGACGGGGGTCACGTCGCTGCGGTCCCTCTACGCGAAGGACAACACCACGGGCCCCGACCAGGTCTACGTCCTGTACCTCTTCGATATGGACGCGAACCAGCCTCCGACATCGGATAATGCGTCCTTCACGGCAGGCGCAGGGTCCATCACGGTCACAAGCACCACCGGTTTCCTGACGGACGGCGGAGAACTTGTCCTGGTAACAGACAACACCACGGCGGCGGACCTCTACGAGACATCCGCCGCTGCGGGGACCACGCTGACGTTCGGGGGAGGATACGGCTACAATTCGGGACACAGCAAATCCTATTCCCCGCCGGTAACCGTCGCGAAGGCGTGCTTTGTCCGGTATTTCATCGATGATGCGACCGACCCCGCCCACCCGTCGCTGATGGTCGACCGGCTCAATGGACGATCGCCGCAGCCGGTTGCC
The DNA here is from genome assembly GCA_021815305.1 of Deltaproteobacteria bacterium. Lineage (GTDB taxonomy): Bacteria > Desulfobacterota > Deferrimicrobia > Deferrimicrobiales > Deferrimicrobiaceae > JAKAHC01. The sequence continues at coordinate 105,905 of JAKAHC010000002.1, forward strand.
GACGACATCGAGGACCTGCAGATGACCTACGGGCTCGACACGGACGCCGACGGGACCGTCGACACGTGGACGTCGGCTCCGGCCGCTCCATCCCAGATCCGTCAGGTCCGGCTCCAGATCATGGCGCGGACCCGCCTTCCGGACCGGGACTGGAGCGAGACGCGGCCGGCGCTGGGGAACCATCCCGGCGGGGCCTCGGCGGACGGCTACCGCCGGCGGATCATCGACGTGGTGATCGACGTCCGGAATTCGGGGGCATGATGGCGATGCGAAAACGAAACGACAAGGGAAGCGCCCTCGTGATCACGCTGATGCTCCTTTTGATCCTCACGGCGATCGGCATCTACGCCATCAGCATCTCGACGACCGAGATGAACGTCGCGCTCCAGTCCCGGGTGGGGACCACGGTCCTGAACGCCGCGGATTCCGGGGCGAATTACGGGATCGACCAGGTCCCCAACATTTTAACGGCGGCATATACCGACAACCTGGCAGACCTGTCCGGCTACAGCGTGACCTCACGCACTACGGGTACGCTGACGATGAAACCCGGGTACGGCGCGAATTTCCGTTTTGCCGATTTCGAGGTGACGAGCCGGGGGCAGGCGCCCCCGCAATTCGTGGGGACGCGGTCCGTGCAGGCCGTGGTCGACTACGGTCCGGTCCCCGTGGGAACGATGTATTAGACCGAGGCGGCGCTGGATGGGAAGAAGGAGGATGGCGATGATGACGACGAGAAAACCGGCCGCCTGGCTGGTCCTGCTGCTCTCGCTCCTGATCGCGGCGCCGCCGGCGGTCCTGGCGGACGACACGGAGCTGTTCACCACCACGGCGAACCCCAACGTGCTGCTCATGCTCGACACCACCGGTTCGATGGCGACCGTCGCGGGGGGAACCAGCGTCGGGGACCTCGATGGCGACGGCGCCTCGAACACCCGCATGGACATCCTCTGGAAGGTGGTCTACACGCTCCTCAACTCCGATCTGAGCATTCCGGCGGGGACGGCGACGTGGACGTGCAAGACGAGCGCGCAGATCACAGCCGGCACGCCTTACTCCAGGATCCAGGTCAACGGCGGCAACTGGAGCCATTTCCCGAGTACCCCCACGACGGTTCAGGTCGGCAGCGGGGGCACGACGGAGTCGGTCACCTATACCAGCAAGAGCAAATCGGGCGGGAAGTACTATCTCAATTTCTCCCCGCAGGTCACCTTCGTCAACAGCTACGGGTCAAATACCACGGTCTCTTACACGCAGAGCACTCTCTACAGCTACCCGTATCCGGTCAACCACACGCAGGCGATCGGCTCGGATTTTCTCAACAACCTCACCGTGGCCGACGAAAGCATCCTGAAGTCCCGGCTGGGCCTGATGACGTTCACGACCGATCCCTACGGATTGTCCATCCTGATCAACATCCGGAACCAGATACAACCCACGGACAACAATGCCCCTCCGTTCAACACTTCCTATAGCGACATCTGGAGTTCCGTCACCTCGTTCGCGTATCCCAGCGGCGGCACGCCCACGGCGCAGGCCCTGCGCGCGGCGCAGGGGTTCTTCGACACGGCGTACAACTCGAGCCAGGTGTGCCGGCAGAACTACGCGGTGATGATCACGGACGGCGAAGACACGATGGGAGGGCTGGACGGGGCGACCGGGAACGGGTACGGTCCGGATTACTACAACTACTACACAGGGGTGTTCAAGGCGGACGGGTGGAACACCTACTCCTACAGCAACACCGGGCAGGTCGCGCGCAACAACGCGGTCATCCAGGAGGCGTACAACCTCTTGAACCACGCCCCCAGCATCAACCTCTTCACCGTAGGGGTGGGCGTCGCCGGGACCCAGCCGCATTTGAACGTCATGCGGGAAACCTTGCGCAGGGCGGCGGAGCAGGGAAACGCGCAGGCGACCGGCAGCCAGTATGACGCGATCGGCGCCTCGGGCGACAACACTTCGCGAGGCGCGGGAAGCGCATTCTTCGCAACGGACGCCACAGAGCTGGGAAACGCGCTCCGGGACATCTTCCTGCGGATCAGCGCGGGGACATACTCCTTCACGGCCCCGACCGTGGCGTCGGTCCGCATGACGGACAGGAACTACCTCTACAAGGCCAGTTTCACGCCTGCCAAGCCGCCCGCAACTTACTGGGAGGGCCACCTGGAAGCGCTCTCGATCAACGCCGACAACACGCTGACCTCCCACTGGGACGCGGACAACGTGCTCAAGACGATCGCCCCCGCCGACCGGAGGGTCTTTGCGGGGTACACCGACAACACCAACTGGTCTCGCCTCGATTTCACGACAACGTCCATCACCCCGGTCATGCTCTCGGTGGACAATACTGCGGTCCGGGACAACGTGGTCAACTACGTCCGCGGCGTCGGACACGACAACAACGCCAAACTCGGGGACATCTTCCACTCCAAGCCGGTGGTCGTCGGCCCCCCCTCCAGGTTCTTCTTCGACGAGGGGTATTCGACGATCGTGGGGACGGGGGCGACCCAGAGCTTCGTCGACGCGAAGGCGCACCGCAATCGTGTCGTCTACGTGGGTACGAACGACGGCATGCTCCACGCGTTTCTCAGCGGCACGTACCATGACAACACCCCGACGGGGTATTACGACAGCGGGACAGGTGAAGAACTTTTCGGGTACGTACCGTACAACCTGTTGGGAAGTCTCAATAATTTTGTTCCCGGCGCTCTGACCTCCCACCAATATTACGTGGACTCGTCCCCGCGCGTGGCCGACGTCTGGATCGACACCAACAACGACGGCATCAAGCAGAGCTCCGAGTGGCGCACGGTCCTGATCGGCGGCTTGCGGAAGGGAGGGAACGGCTACTTCGCCCTCGACGTCACCGATCCTCCCACCGGCACCGACTACACGAATTACCCCAAGGTCCTGTGGGAATACACGGATACCGCCAATGTGGGCCAGACCTGGTCCGAGCCGTTCATCGGGAAGGTCCGGATGCAGGAGACATCGACATCGGTTGTCAAGGACCGGTGGGTGGCGATCTTCGGCGGAGGCACCTCGGACGACCGGACGATCGGCGCCTCCCTGGTGGTTCTCGACATCGCGACGGGTATCCCCCTCAAGACGTTCACGACGGGGATCGACAACGTCATCCCCGCCTCCCCGGTTGCGATCCTCGACGGCAGCGGGTACATCAAGTTCGTGTATGCCTCCGACCTCGACGGGTCGCTCTACAAGTTCGACTTCCGGACGACGGGGGTCCGCGGCACCGCATTCGGCGAATGGCAGCTCAAGAAGATCTTCCAGGCATCCGCGGGGCAGCCGTTCTATCACCGGGTCGAGGCCGGCACCGTCGACGAGAGCACGCGGTACCTGTTCTTCGGGTCCGGAGACCAGGACAACCCGGTGTCGAACCCGGGGACCGGGAAGTTCTACGCGGTGAAGGACACCGATTCGTTCTGGCCCTCCAGCGCTCTCACGGAGAGCAATCTCGCGAACCTCTCCTCGAGCATTACGAGTCTGTCCGGAGGCACCGTCGGCGCGACGCAATCGGGGTGGCTCGTGAGTTTCGCGAGCGTGCCCTCCACCTCGGCGGACACGTACACCCACAGCGGGGAGAAGGTACTCTCCGACCCGGTGGTCTTCTACAACAACGTCTATTTCACCACGTACACTCCCAACGCCTCGGACCCGTGCGGAGGCGGCGGGATCGCACGGGTGTACGGGCTCCAGATGCTGAACGCCGGATCCGGCCTTTCGTCGCTCTCCTCGCTCGGCGAGTCCGGTACGAAGGTTCCTTACCACGTGTACACGGGGTCGGCATCGGGGACGGCGGGCGGAATCCCGTCGAGCCCTTCGCTTTCGATCTTCCCGTCCGGGCAATCCTCCATCTTCATCGGGTTCTCGACGGGAGCGATCCAGGAAATCAAGATCGAGTCTCCGACGCAGATCAAAACGATCAAGTCGTGGAAAGAACTTTTCTGATGGCGATCGGAGGAGGGAAGCGGAAAAGGTGGAGGAGGGCCGCCGCGGTCCTGCTCGCAGGGCTGGGCTGTCTTGCATGGGTCTCCGGATGCGGAAAATCCGAGGCGCCGCGGGCCGTTTCGACGGGCGACGGTGTGGCGGGCAGCCCGTCTCCGAACACCGCCGGGTTGGGGAAAGCGGCCGTTGCCTCCGTGGGCGGGTATGAAGTCTTCGTGGTGCCGGCGGTCCCCAGCAGGTCGATGCCGTTGACCGTCTCGGTCAAGTCTCCTCCCGGGAAGGGTGCGGAAATCCTCGGCGTCGGGTGGTATGTCAACGGGACGGCGGAGGCTGGCGACAGGTTCCTTTCCCCGTCGTTGTTCCGGCGCGGCGACCGGATCCACGCCGTCGTGAAACTGAAGGCGGGCGCGCGGGAAGAGGTCCTGACTTCTCCGGAGGTCGTCGCGGGCAACGCGCAACCCGAAGTCACCGAAGTCCGGATCGAGCCGCGGGCCCTCGTATCCGGGGCGACGGCGCGGGCGGTCGCGCAGGCGCGGGATCCGGACGGCGACTCCGTGACGCTCCGCTACAAGTGGTACGTCGACGACAAGCCCCGTCCCGGCGACGGCGAAACGCTCGCGCTTGCGGGAGTGAAGCGGGGATCCTGGGTCCACGTCGCGGTGACGCCGAACGACGGGGCCGCGGACGGGGCATCGAAGCTCTCCGCCCGCTACGAGGTGGTGAACGCCCCTCCCGTCGTGAAGAGCCTCGCTCCGACGGCGGTGCCGCCGTCACGGCTGCTCAAGCACACGTTCGTCGCGGAAGACGCCGACGGCGATCCGTTGACGTACACTTTGGTGAAAGGCCCGCCGGGGATGACGCTCCACGGCGATACGCTGGAGTGGAAGGTCGGAGACGAATATGTCGGCAGACAGGTCGAGGCTGTGGTCGAGATCTCCGACGGGCACGGCGGCAAGACCGTGCAGACCCTGTCGATGACCATCCGGAGGAATTAGGGAGGGCACATGCGGATTTCCAGGTCGTTCCTTGTCGGGATATTTTGTCTGGTATGGCTTTGCCTCTCTTCCGCGTCGTTCGCGGAAAACGGGTATCTGCTCGAGAACGGGACCCGCGCCGTGGTCGAGGGGAAGCGGCTGGTTCTGGTCGACGGGAAGGGGAGGCGAACCGTCGCCCCGTCCGGAAGGTACGAGACCCGGGACGGCCGTTATACCATCGTCGTCAGGGGAGACGTGATCGTCATAATGGATCACACCAAACAGCTCCGCTGACAAGGAGTGAACGTCCCTTCCCGCCCGTACGGGGTTTTCTTCAACTTTGACGTCGACGGTGGCGACCGCTCTCGCATATAGTGATCCTCCATGGGGAAGGATCGAAGGAAGACCCGTAAAATCCGCGTCGGCGCCGTGCCCGTGGGCGGAGGCGCGCCCGTCTCCGTCCAGAGCATGACCAACACCGACACGCGGGATGTGAGGGCGACGCTTGCGCAGATCCGGTCGCTCGCCCGGGAAGGGTGCGAGATCGTCCGCGTCGCCGTTCCGGACGAAAAGGCGGCCAGGGCGTTCCGCAGGATCCGCGCCGCCGCCCCGATGCCGGTCATCGCGGACATCCATTTCGACCACCGGCTGGCGATTTCCTGCGCGGACGCGGGGGCGGACGGACTGCGGATCAACCCGGGGAACATCGGGGGAGAGAAGAACACGATCGAGGTCCTCCGGGCGGCGCGGGCGAACCGGATCCCGGTGCGGATCGGCGTCAACGCGGGTTCCGTCGAGAAAGACCTGCTCGCAAGGCACGGCGGGCCGGTGCCCGCGGCGCTGGTGGAGAGCGCGGCGCGGTACCTGAGGATCTGCGAGAAGGCGCGGTTTTCGGCGCTCAAATTTTCCCTGAAGGCGTCCGACGTCGTCACGACCATCGAAGCGTACCGCCTGTTCTCGCGACGCTTCGACTACCCTCTGCACGTCGGCGTGACGGAGGCGGGGACGGTCTTCTCCGGAACCGTCAAATCGTCCGTCGGGATCGGCGTCCTCCTCGCGGAAGGGATCGGAGACACCCTGCGGGTGTCGCTCACCGGCCCGCCGGAGGAGGAGGTTCGCGTCGGCTGGGAGATCGTGAAGAGCCTGGGTCTGCGGCAGCGGGGGCCCCGATTCATCTCGTGCCCGACCTGCGGAAGGGTCTCCATCGACATCGTGGGGATTGCGACCGAGGTGGAGCGGCGCCTCGCCGGCCTCTCCGTGCCCTTGAAGGTGGCCGTGATGGGGTGCGCCGTCAACGGTCCCGGCGAGGCAAGGGAAGCGGACGTGGGGGTCGCGGGCGGCAGGGGAGAGGGGCTGATCTTCGTGAAGGGCGAGATCGTGAGCAAGGTGAAGGAGAAGGACATCGTGGCCGAGATCGTCCGGATCGCGGGACATCTGGCGCGGGAAAAGGGGAAAAAGGCGTGATCCGGTACACCCGATACCTGATGCCGACCACCAAGGAGACGCCCTCCGACGCCGAGGTGGTCAGCCACCGGCTGATGCTGCGCGCGGGGCTCATCCGCAAAGTGGCTTCCGGGATCTACACCTATATGCCCTCGGGTCTGCGGGTCCTGCGGAAAGTGGAGCGGATCCTCCGGGAAGAGATGGACCGTGCAGGCGCGATGGAGGTCCTGATGCCTTCGGTGGTCCCTTCCGAACTCTGGAAGGAAAGCGGCCGCTGGGACGCCTACGGCAAGGAACTGCTCCGTTTCAAGGACCGGGCGGAGCGGGAATTCTGTCTCGGGCCGACCCACGAGGAGGTGATCACCGATCTCGTCCGCAGGGAAATCCGGTCGTACCGGCAGTTGCCGCTGAACCTCTACCAGATCCAGGACAAGTTCCGGGACGAGATCCGTCCCAGGTTCGGCCTGATGCGCGGCCGGGAGTTCTTCATGAAGGACGCGTACTCCTTCGACGCGGACGAGGCGGCGGCTGCGGAATCGTACCGGAAGATGTACGAGGCGTACCGGCGGATCTTCCGCCGGATGGGGTTGGACTTCCGGGCGGTGGAGGCCGACACCGGCTCCATCGGCGGTTCGAGTTCCCACGAATTCATGGTGATCGCCGATTCGGGCGAGGACGCCATCGTCTCCTGCGCCTCCTGTGCGTACGGTGCGAACGTGGAGAAGGCGGAGTGCATGCCCTCCGAACCGGCAGGGTTTGCCGCGAAGGAGGGTGCCCCGAGGAAGATATCCACTCCCGGGAAGCGGACCATCGAGGAGGTCGCTTCCTTCCTGGAGATCGAACCCGGGATGCTGATCAAGACGCTCCTCTTCGAGACTTCCTGCGGCGACGTGGCGGTGCTGGTTTCCGGAGCCCATGAGGTGAACGAGATCAAGGTAAAGAATTTCCTGGGTGCCGACTGGGTGCGGCTGGCCGCCGAGGAGCGCGTGCGCGAGATCACCGGGGCGCCTTCCGGGTACGCCGGGCCGGTGGGGCTTGCAGTCCGCATCCTGGCGGACCATTCGGTGAGGGCGATCGCCTCTGGGGCCACGGGTGCGAACGAAAAGGACGCCCACCTTCTGGATGTCGTTCCCGGGAGGGATTTCTCCCCGGACGGGTACGCCGACCTCCGGATGGTCACCGAGCGGGATCCCTGCCCGAGGTGCGGCGGAGGCCTGCGGTTCTCCCGGGGGATCGAGGTGGGGCACGTCTTTCGCCTCGGGACAAAGTACAGCGAAGCGATGCGAGCGGTCTGTCTCGATCCCGACGGGAAGGAGAGGACGCTCGTGATGGGGTGCTACGGCATCGGGGTGGGCAGGACCGCCGCGGCCGCGATCGAGCAGAACCACGACGAGGACGGGATCGTCTGGCCGATCTCCATCGCCCCCTTCGAAGTCGCCGTCATCCCGGTGAACATGAAGCACGCCGAGGTGGCGGCCGCGGCGGAGCGCGTGGCGCAGGCCCTTGACGCGAAAGGGGTGGAGGTCTTCTACGATGACCGGGAGGAGCGCCCCGGCATCAAGTTCAAGGATGCCGATCTGACCGGCGTTCCGGTGCGGGTCACCCTGGGAGAGAAGAACGTCGCCGCGGGGTTCGGGGAGATCCGGGACCGGAAAACGGGGGAGACGCGAAGGATCGAGCTGCCGCTGCTGGCGGAGGAGGCGCTGGCGATGGTCGAGAAGAAGAAGGCGGAGTGCGCCCCTTGAAGGAACGCATCATCGTGGCCCTCGACACCGGCTCCCCGGAGGCGGCCCTCGCCACGGTCGGCGCCCTCTCGGGCGCCGTGGGAATGTTCAAGGTGGGGATGGAGCTCTTCCCGAGGGGCGGGCCGGAGCTCTTGCGGCGCATCCGCGATGCGGGACACGATGTATTCCTGGATCTCAAGTTCCACGACATCCCCAACACCGTTGCGGGCGCCGTCCGCTCCGCGGTGGATCTCGGGGTGCGGTTCGCGACCGTCCACGCCTCCGGCGGGAAGGAGATGCTGAAAGCCGCGGCGGAGGCCGCCCGGGGGACGGGGATCACGATCCTCGCCGTGACGGTCCTGACGAGCATGGACGACGCGGACCTTGCCGAGGTGGGATTCTCCATGGGGGCCGGGGACGCCGTCCTCCGCCTGGCGGATCTGGCCGTGGCCTCCGGGGTGGGCGGAATCGTCTGCTCCGCGAAGGAAGTGGGGATCGTTCGCGCCCGCGTCGGGAAGGAGGTCACCCTCGTCACCCCCGGCGTGCGGATGCCGGGGGACGCCGCGGGGGACCAGAAGCGGGTGATGACGCCGGCCGAAGCGATCCGGCGGGGCGCCGATTACCTGGTCGTCGGTCGGCCGATCACGAAGGCGGAAGACCCGGCGGCGGCGGCGCGCGCCATCGCGGCGGCGATGGCCGACGGCGTGCCTGGAACCGGAAGGCAAGGGGCGCCGCCGTGTGGGTGACGGGCCGGCATCCCGTCGAGGAACTCCTCGCATCGGCGACGCAGCGCGCCCGGAAGGTCCTCTTGAGCGACGCCGTACCCAGGGAGGTGCGGTCCGGATTCGAAAAGCGCGCAAAGGATCTCTCGCTGCCGTGCCTCGCCTGTCCCCGACAGGAATGGGAGCAAAGGACCGGCGAACGGGAAGGGGGCGGGATCGCCGCCGAGATCGCGGAGTTCCGGTACGGGGAACTGGAGGAGTGGATCGCCGCCTTGCCGGAGACGGCCAGGGCATTCCTGCTGGACGGGGTCACGGACCCTCAGAACCTGGGCGCGATCCTGCGCAGCGTGCGCGCCTTCGGGCTCGACGGCGTGGTCCTTCCCGCCGACCGGTCGTGCCCGGTGACCGGGGCGGTCTTCCGTGCGTCCGCCGGCGCCGCCGCGCACGTTCCGGTGGTCCAGGTGACGAACCTGGTCCGGGCCATCGAACGTCTGCAGGAAGCGGGGTTCTGGCTGTATGCCGCCGAGGGCGGGGAAGGTGCGGAACTGTCGGGGTTCCGGCCGGCGAAACGGACGGCGATCGTGCTGGGAAGCGAGGAGAAGGGGATCCGCAGGCTTGCCCGGGAGAAGTGCGACGGGTCCTTGCGGATCGGGATGGCGAAGGGGGTGGATTCCCTGAACGTCTCCGTCGCCGCCGGGATCCTTGCCTTTTCCCTGAGAAAGCCGTTGACAGCGGAAGGTGAATGAGTTCATATTTACCGGTTCGGGATATCGGTCGTGCTCGTTTCGCCGACGTAGCTCAACGGCAGAGCGTCTGATTTGTAATCAGATGGTTGGAGGTTCGACTCCTCTCGTCGGCTCCAGAGCAGAAACCCGTGGAGGGGTACCCGAGCGGCCAAAGGGGGCAGACTGTAAATCTGCTGGCATCGCCTACGGAGGTTCGAATCCTCCCCCCTCCACCATCGTTGCTTCTGCGCATCGCCTCTACCGCCAAGAGTATGCGCGGGAAATGGCTGTATTTCCGGTTGACTCCCCGGAAATATCGGGTATAATTTTCGGTTTGCGGCACGGGCGGGCGTAACTCAGTTGGCAGAGTCACAGCCTTCCAAGCTGTTGGTCGCGGGTTCGATTCCCGTCGCCCGCTCCATTTTTTTTACGGGATTGGAACGGTCGCCCACGTAGCTCAGTCGGCAGAGCGCGTCCTTGGTAAGGACGAGGTCAGCAGTTCAATCCTGCTCGTGGGCTCCACCTTAGCGACTACTCCATCTCTCCCCAAGGAGACGCACACATGTCCAAGCAGAAGTTTGAGCGTACGAAGCCGCACGTGAACGTAGGCACGATCGGTCACGTGGATCACGGCAAGACGACGTTGACGGCGGCGATCACGAAGGTGCTGGCGTCGCGCGGGATGGCGGAGTTCGTGGCGTTCGATCAGATCGACAAGGCTCCGGAGGAGCGGGAGCGCGGGATCACGATCGCCACGGCGCACGTGGAGTACCAGACCAAGACGCGTCATTACGCTCACGTGGATTGTCCGGGTCATGCCGACTACATCAAGAACATGATCACGGGTGCGGCGCAGATGGACGGTGCGATCCTTGTGGTATCGGCGGCGGACGGTCCGATGCCTCAGACGCGGGAGCACATTTTGCTGGCGCGCCAGGTGGGGGTTCCGTACATCGTGGTGTTCATGAACAAGGTGGACATGGTGGACGATCCGGAGTTGCTGGACCTGGTGGAGTTGGAGGTCCGGGAGTTGTTGAGCAAGTACGAGTTTCCCGGGGACGCCACTCCGATCATTCGGGGTGCGGCGTTGAAGGCTCTGGAGTGCGGGTGCGGGAAGGACGATTGCGCCTCGTGCAAGTGCATCTACGATCTGATGGGTGCGGTGGACGGTTACATTCCCACTCCGGAGCGTGCGATCGACAAGCCGTTTCTGATGGCGGTGGAGGACGTGTTTTCGATATCCGGTCGCGGGACGGTGGTGACGGGCCGCGTGGAGCGCGGGGTGGTGAAGGTTGGGGACGAGGTGGAGATCATCGGGTTGCGGGACACGCAGAAGACGGTGGCCACGGGCGTGGAGATGTTCCGCAAGTTGCTGGATCAGGGTCAGGCCGGGGACAACATCGGGGTGTTGCTGCGGGGGACGAAGAAGGACGAGGTGGAGCGCGGGCAGGTGTTGGCGAAGCCGGGCTCGATCACTCCGCACAAGAAGTTCAAGGCCTCCGCGTACATTTTGACGAAAGAGGAGGGGGGTCGTCACACGCCGTTTTTCAACGGGTACCGTCCGCAGTTTTATTTTCGGACGACGGACGTGACGGGGGTGGCGACGCTTCCGGAGGGTGTGGAGATGGTGATGCCGGGGGACAACATCGCGATGTCGGTGGAGCTGATCACCCCGGTGGCGATGGAGAAGGAGCTGCGGTTCGCGATCCGCGAGGGCGGGCGCACGGTGGGCGCCGGCGTCGTCTCGGAAATCCTCGAGTAGCGGAAAAGAAGGGGAGGAACGTACGATGCGGGACATCATCACGCTGGCTTGCGGGGAGTGCAAGAACCGCAACTATACGACCACGAAGAACAAGAAGACGACGCCCGACAAGCTCGAGCTGAGGAAGTATTGCCCGGCGTGCCGCAAGCACACGGCGCACAAGGAGACCAAGTAGAGTGCAAGGGGCGAAGGCCAGTAGCTCTAACGGCTAGAGCAGCGGACTCCAAATCCGCGGGTTGGGGGTTCGAATCCCTCCTGGCCTGCCATCTTCTTGCCGGATACAGGAGCTTTGCGCACATGGCGAAGTCATTCAAGGATCGGTTGATGGAGAGGCTCCCGGGAACCCGGATCGCCGCCGACGAGGGAAGATCCGCCTCGTCTCCGGTGGGGATCGGCCGGAGGGTCGTCAATTTCTACCAGGAATTCAAGACGGAGATGAGGAAGGTCACCTGGCCCAGCCGAAAGGAGACCGCATCCTCTACCGCGGTCGTCATCGTGACCGTCCTCGTCATAGTTCTGTTCCTTGGGTTGGTGGATTTTGCCCTCGGCAAGATCGTCACCTCCATCCTGAGCTACTAACCTCTCCAAAGAGGAAACGATGACGAAACAGTGGTTCGTCGTTCATACCTATTCGGGGTATGAGAGGAAAGTCCGGGAGTCCCTTCTCAACCGGATCGTCACGGAGGGGATGCAGGACCGGTTCGGCGACGTGCTGATCCCCGCCGAGACGGTCGTCGAGATGAAAAAGGGGAAGAAGAAGACGGGGACCCGGAGCTTTTTCCCCGGCTACCTGCTGGTCAACATGGAACTCGACGAGACGACGTGGCACCTCGTCCGGCACACCCCCAAGGTAACGGGATTCGTCGGAGGGCAGCACCCGGCCCCCATCCCGGAGTCCGAGGTGGAGGACATCAAGTCCCAGATGGTCGAGGGGCGGCTCAAGCCCAAACCCAAGATCTCCTTTACGGAAGGGGAAAACGTCCGTGTCATCGACGGCCCCTTCTCCAATTTCAGCGGGACGGTGGACAGCATCAAGCCGGACAAGGGGAAGGTGGTCGTCCTCGTATCCATCTTCGGGCGCGCTACCCCCGTCGAGCTCGATTTCACGCAGGTCGAAAAGGCATAAAGCAAAACGTAGGGCGACCTAAGGAGAAGCCATGGCGAAGAAGATCATTGCCCAGATCAAGCTGCAGATCGTTGCCGGGAAGGCGAACCCTTCGCCTCCCGTCGGACCTGCCCTCGGGCAGCACGGCGTGAACATCATGGAGTTCTGCAAGGCCTTCAACGCGAAGACGGCCTCCCAGGAGGGCATGGTCATCCCCGTGGTGATCACCGTGTTCGCCGACCGCTCCTTCACCTTCATCACGAAGACCCCCCCCGCGTCGGTGCTGCTCCTGAAGGCCGCCGGCCTGGAGAAGGGAAGCAAGACTCCCAAGCGCGAGAAGTGCGGGAAGATCACGCGGGACAAGGTCGAGGAGATCGCCAGGCTCAAGATGACCGATCTGGACGTGAAGGATCTGGCCGCCGCCATCAAGACGGTCGAGGGAACGGCGCGCAGCATGGGACTGGACGTCGTCTGATTCGTTTGTTTCGAACCGCGGGAACATCATTCGCGCCGGCGGGAGCCGCCGGGCGGGAAGGGAGGGGGAAATGCCGAAGGCGGGGAAAAGATACCTGGAAGCGCGTGGCAAAGTGAACAGGGAGGCAAAGTACTCTCTCGACGAAGCGCTGGACCTTCTCCAGGAGACGGGCAAGGCGAAATTCGACGAGACGGTGGAGGTCGCGATGCGGCTGGGGGTCGACCCGAAGTACCCGGACCAGCAGGTCCGCGGGTCGGTGGTCCTGCCGCACGGGACCGGCAAAGGAGTGCGCGTCCTGGTGTTCGCAAAGGGCGAAAAGGAGAAAGAGGCCCAGGAAGCGGGCGCCGACTTCACGGGAAGCGACGAACTGATCGCGAAGATCCAGGGCGGTTGGCTCGATTTCGACAAGGCGGTCGCGACTCCCGACATGATGGGGGCCGTGGGAAAGATCGGGAAACTGCTCGGCCCCAGAGGATTGATGCCCAACCCGAAGGTCGGAACCGTCACCTTCGACGTCGCGAGGGCGGTCCGGGACCTGAAGGGCGGGAAGGTGGAGTTCCGGGTCGACAAGACGGCAACGCTGCACGCCGGCATCGGGAAGGTGAGCTTCGGCAGGGAGAAAATCCGCGAGAATTTCACGGCGTTTTTCGACGCCATCATGAAGGCAAAGCCCTCCGGGGCGAAAGGGACCTACATCCGGACGTTGTCGGTGGCCACGACGATGGGACCGGGGATTCGGCTGAACACCAGTTCGCTGACGGCTGCGAAATAGGCGCTCTTTTTCAACGGGAAACTTCCTTATGTCAAAGACCGCTGGTTCGCCGAAAGGCGACCAAGGGGGCGGACGGTTACGGCCTTCGCCCGGTCCGGCGCAGACAACAGGGAGCCGGCAAATTCGGGATGAATCGATCCCCTTCACGCCGCGCCCTCTTCCTTTGACTCGGGGTTTCTTCATAGGGATCGAATCTTTTTCAAGGGAAAGGGGGAAACGGACGCGGTGAAGAAAATGAGCAAGTCGGAAACGGTCGAGGCGTTGAAGGGCGTCATCGTGGCGCAACGCGGGGCCGTGGTGGCGGAGAACCGGGGGCTGACGGTCGCGGAGATCACCGCACTGAGGAAGAAGCTCCGGGAGGTCCGCGCCGAGGTCCGGGTGGTGAAGAACACCCTGATCCGGCGGGCCTCGGAGGGGTTGCCCTTCGAGCAGCTTTCCGGGTCCTTCAAGGGCCCCACGGCGATCGCCTTCACCCAGGGCGACCCCGTCGCGCTCGCCAAGGCCATGAAGGAATTCGCCGGAGCAAGCCCGAAGGTCGCCCTCAAGGCGGGGTACCTCGACGGACGGGCGCTTACGGCGAAAGAGGTCGAGGCGCTGGCGGACGTGCCGTCCCGCGAGGTGCTGCTCTCGCGGCTGGTCGGAGGCCTGTCGTCCCCGGTCCGTCGCCTGGTCCAGGCGCTTTCCGGGCCTCAATGCAAGCTGGTGTACGCCCTGGATGCCGTCTGCAAGCAGAAACCCGCCGAAGGAACCGCAGGATAACCGCAACATCCAAACGATATCTTGATAAGGAGGATTTCAGGGAATGGCTGCCATGAGCAAGGAAGAGTTCATCACGATGGTGGAAGGGATGACCGTTCTCGAACTGCATGAAATCGTGAAGGCGCTCGAGGACCGGTTCGGCGTGACCGCCGCGCCGGCGATGGCGTTCGCCGCCCCCGGCGCTGCGCCAGGCGCCGCCGCGCCCGCGGTCGAGGAGAAGACCGAGTTCGACGTCGTTCTCACAGGCTTCGGAAACAACAAGATCCAGGTCATCAAGGTCGTACGCGAGCTCACCGGCCTGGGGTTGAAGGAAGCGAAGGACCTCGTGGAGGGCGTTCCCAAGCCTCTCAAGGAAGGCGTGGCGAAGAAGGACGCGGGCGACATGAAGAAGAAGATCGAAGATGCCGGGGGGACTGCGGAAGTGAAGTAACCGAGATCGTCGGCGATGGAAACCGCGGGGGGCGTCCCGACGCCCCCCGCAACACTCATTGTTCTACCCCCGGGGTGAAGCGATGGCATATCTGGATTACTGGAACAGGATCAAGCGGGTCGACTTCTCGAAGAACGAGAAGGTCCATGAGATACCGAACCTCATACAGGTCCAGCAGGAATCGTACGAGGAATTCCTGCAGACCGACGTCCCGTCCGAGAAACGCCGGGATATCGGGCTCCATGCCGTCTTCAAGGGGATCTTCCCGATCTCCGACTACAACGGCCGGGCCTCCCTGGAATTTCTTTCCTACGCCATCGGCGAACCGAAATGGTCCGAGGAGGAGTGCCGCGAACGGGGGATGACCTATGCGGCCCCCATCAAGGTGACCGTCCAGCTCGTCATTTTCGATGTGGACGAAAAGACCTCCGCCCGCACGATCCGGGACGTCAAGGAGCAGGAGGTCTTCTTCGGCGAGATTCCGCTCATGTCCGAGCGGGCGACCTTCATCATCAACGGCACCGAGCGGGTCATCGTGAGCCAGCTCCATCGGTCCCCGGGGGTGTTCTTCGAGCACGACAAGGGGCGTTCCCACGCTTCGGGCAAAGTGTTGTTCTCCTCGCGCATCATCCCGTACCGGGGATCGTGGCTCGACTTCGAGTTCGATCACAAGGACCAGCTCTTCATCAAGATCGATCGGAAGCGGAAGTTCCCCATCGCAGTTCTTTTGCGCGCTTTCGGCCGCAGCACGGAAGACCTCCTCCGCACCTTCTACGACGTGGAGGAAGTCGTCATCGAGGGGGACAGGTGCGTGAAGGAATTCCGGCCCGAGCTGATGGTCGGGCTGAAGATGCCGGTGGAGGTCCGGCACCCGGACCGCCCCGGAGAGATCGCCTTCAAGAAGGGGGTCAAGGTCTCCAAGAAACGCGTGGAGCGGTACGCCAGGGAGGGAGTGAAATTTCCCCGCATCGCGCTTCCCGTAGAGGACCTTGTCGGCAAAGTGGTCGTCCTCGACGTGGCCGACCCGGCGACCGGAGAGGTGATCCTCGAGTGCGGGCAGCAGATCACGGCGGAGATCCTGGCGACCCTTCGCGAGAAGAACGCGGCGAACCTGTCCGTTTTCACGCTGGAGAACTCCGACCGCGCCATCTGGGAGGGGCTGGTCACCGACAAGATCCGCACGAGGGAAGAGGCCCTGAAGGAAATCTACAAGAAGATGCGTCCCGGGGATCCTCCCACCAAGGACGCCGCGGAGTCGCTCTTCCAGAACATGTTCTTCAACCCCGAGCGGTACAGCCTCTCGCGGGTCGGCCGGCTCAAGCTGAACCACAAGCTGGGGATCACCGACGGAGACCTGGAGAATACGGTGCTCACCCAGGAGGACATCCTCAGGGTCATCCGCTATCTCATCGGGCTGAAGAACGGAGTCGGCGAGGCGGATGACATCGACAATCTGGGGAACCGGCGCGTCCGCACGGTCGGGGAGCTCATCGAGAACCAGTTCCGGATGGGGCTGGTGCGCGTCGAGCGCGCCATCCGCGAGAAGATGGGCCTTCAGGACATCGAGACGCTGATGCCGCACGACATCATCAACGCGAAGCCCGTCTCCGCCGTCATCAAGGAGTTCTTCGGCTCCTCCCAGCTTTCGCAGTTCATGGACCAGACGAACCCCCTCTCCGAGGTGACGCACAAGCGCCGCGTCTCGGCGCTGGGGCCGGGCGGTCTCACCCGGGAGCGCGCCGGGTTCGAGGTGCGCGACGTGCACCCGACCCACTACGGCCGCATCTGCCCGATCGAAACTCCCGAAGGCCCGAACATCGGCCTGATCGCGTCGCTGTCCACCTTCGCGCGCATCAACGAGTTCGGCTTCATCGAGACGCCCTACCGCGTCGTGAAGGACTCCGTCGTGACGAAGGAGATCGTGTTCCTGTCCGCGATGGAGGAAGAGGGGCACGTCATCGCGCAGGCCAACGCCGTCGTAGACGGAACCGGCCGGTTCGCGCAGGACGTGGTCATCGCCCGTCAGAGCGGAGAGTTCGCCATGGTGCGCTCCTCCGAGGTCACCCTCATGGACGTGTCGCCGAACCAGCTGGTATCGGTTGCGGCGTCCCTCGTTCCTTTCCTCGAACACGACGACGCGAACCGCGCCCTCATGGGGGCGAACATGCAGCGACAGGCGGTCCCGCTGCTTCGGACCGAACCCCCGTTCGTCGGAACCGGCATGGAGTCCGTGGTGGCGCAGGATTCCGGAGCGGCGGTGGTCGCGCGGCGCGGCGGGACGGTCGAATCCGTGGACGCGAGACGAATCGTCGTTCGCTCGGAGGAGCCCGACGCCTCCGGGAAATACGGAGCCGACATCTATACGCTCGTGAAGTTCCGCCGGTCCAACCAGAACACGTGCATCAACCAGAAACCGATCGTCTCCCTCGGGGAGAAGGTCGAAAGGGGTGCGGTGATCGGCGACGGACCGGCCACCAGCGACGGGGATCTCTCCCTCGGACGGAACGTCCTCGTCGCCTTCATGCCCTGGGGCGGATACAACTTCGAGGACTCCATCCTCATATCGGAAAAGATCGTCAAGGAGGACATCTTCACCTCGATCCACATCGAGGAGTTCGAATGCGTCGCCCGGGAGACCAAGCTCGGCAAGGAGGAGATCTCCGCGGACATCCCGAACATCAGCGAGGAATCCCTGCGGGATCTCGACGAGAGCGGCATCATCCGCATCGGCGCACGCGTCAAGCCCATGGACATCCTCGTGGGAAAGGTCACCCCGAAAGGCGAGACCCAGCTCTCGCCGGAAGAGAAGTTGCTCCGGGCGATCTTCGGCGACAAGGCGGGGGACGTGAAGGACTCCTCGCTGCGGGTCCCCCCGGGGATCGAGGGGATCGTGATCGACGCGAAGGTGTTCACGCGGAAGGGCGGCGAGAAGGACGACCGGGCCCAGATGCTCGAGGAGAAGGAACTCGACCGGCTCCACCGGGACCAGGAGGACGAGATCCGCATCATCCTGGAGACCGCGTACGGGAAGATCCGGAACCAGCTTCTCTGGAAAACCTCGGCAGTCCGCCTCGTGTCGGAGGACAAGAGCGAGGTCTATCTGGCGAAGAAGAAGAAACTCACCGCGGAAGTGCTGTCGGAGATCCCCCAGGAGCGCTGGGCGGAAATCGGGGTGGAGGAGGATCCCTCCCTCAAGGAGCGCCTGGGTGACACCTACCGGCTCGCGCTTGACCAGATCGCCGTCGTGAAGGCGCTGTTCGACGAGAAGATTTCCAGGGTCCGCAGGGGCGACGAGCTCCCCCCCGGGGTCCTGAAAATGGTCAAGGTCTACATCGCGATGAAACGGAAACTGTCCGTCGGGGACAAGATGGCGGGACGCCACGGGAACAAGGGCGTCATCTCGCGCATCCTGCCCGAGGAGGACATGCCCTACACGGAGGACGGAACTCCCGTGGACATCGTGCTGAACCCGCTGGGCGTTCCCTCCCGAATGAACGTCGGGCAGATCATGGAGGTGCACCTCGGGTGGGCCGCCAAGGTTCTTGGAGAGCAGATCCAGCAGATGATGGACAGGGAGTTCAGCCCCCGGTCGCTTCGGGAATGGATGGGGAAGATCTACAACTCCGAGCGGTTCCAGTCCTACCTGACCTCCCTGTCGGACGAAGAGATCCGGGAGATCGCGGGGAAGATGCACGCCGGCGTGTTTCTCGCGTCGCCTGTGTTCAGCGGCGCGACGGAAGGGGAGATCAAGGACTACCTCCGCTACGCCGGGCTCCCGGAGAGCGGCCAGACGAAGCTCTACGACGGGAGGAGCGGCACGACCTTCCAGCAGGCGGTCACCATCGGGTCGATGTACATGCTCAAGCTGCACCACCTGGTCGACGACAAGATCCACGCACGCTCGACCGGACCCTACTCCCTGGTCACCCAGCAGCCGCTGGGGGGGAAGGCGCAGTTCGGAGGACAGCGGCTCGGTGAAATGGAGGTGTGGGCGCTCGAGGCCTACGGGGCCGCGTTCACGCTCCAGGAATTCCTCACCGTGAAATCGGACGACGTGCCGGGGCGCGCCAGGATGTACGAGGCCATCGTGAAGGGGAACTTCTCCCTCGAGCCCGGGCTCCCCGAATCGTTCAACGTGCTGATCAAGGAACTCCAGGCGCTGGGCCTGGACGTCGAACTGGTCAGCGAAGAAACCCCGTAGCAGTCCGCAAGGGACAAGATACCGGGAGGCACAGAGTGGAAGACCTTTTCACGCGCGCGGAAAAACCCAAGGACCCCCTCTACTTTTCGGGGATCCGCATATCGATCGCGTCCCCCGAGCAGATCCGCAAATGGTCGCACGGTGAAGTGAAGAAACCCGAGACGCTGAACTACCGCACCTTCAAGCCCGAGCGGGACGGCCTGTTCTGCGCGAAGATCTTCGGGCCCATCAAGGACTACGAGTGCAACTGCGGGAAATACAAGCGGATGAAGCACCGCGGCATCGTATGCGAAAAGTGCGGAGTCGAGGTGATCCAGTCCAAGGTCCGGCGCGAGCGGATGGGGCATATCGAGCTCGCGTCCCCGGTGGCCCACATCTGGTTCCTGAAGAGCCTTCCCAGCCGGATCGCGACGATCCTCGACATGCCGATGAAGGACGTGGAAGCGGTCATCTATTTCGAGAAATACATCGTCATCGACCCCGGGGAAACCGATTTCCAGAAGCAGGAGATCCTCTCCGAGGGGAAATACCGCGAGAAACTGGACGAGCTCCGCGAGAAGTACAAGGGCGAGAAGGAGAAATACGAGCTGGCGCGTGATCGTTTCCGGGTCGGCATGGGCGCCGAGGCCGTCAAGGTGCTTCTCGCGGAGCTTTCCCTCGAGAAGCTTTCCGAGGTCCTCCGGAAGGAAATGTCGGACACGGCTTCCGAGGCCAAGAAAAAGAAGATCTCCAAGCGGCTGAAAATCGTCGAGGCGTTCCGTGACAGCGAACAGCGTCCCGAGTGGATGATCCAGGACGTGATCCCGGTCCTTCCGCCCGACCTGCGCCCCCTGGTTCCCCTGGACGGAGGGAGGTTCGCCACCTCGGACCTCAACGACCTCTACCGCCGGGTGATCAACCGGAACAACCGCCTGAAGCGCCTGCTCGACCTTTCCGCCCCGGAGATCATCATCCGGAACGAGAAGCGGATGCTGCAGGAGGCGGTGGACGCCCTCTTCGACAACGGCCGCAGGGGCAAGCTCATCACGGGTTCGAACAAGCGGCCGCTGAAATCGCTCTCCGACATGTTGAAAGGAAAGGGCGGGCGTTTCCGCCAGAACCTGCTCGGAAAACGCGTAGACTACTCGGGGCGCTCGGTGATCGTCGTAGGCCCGGAGCTCAAGCTCCACCAGTGCGGCCTCCCGAAGAAGATGGCGCTTGAGCTGTTCAAGCCCTTCATATTCAACAAGCTCGAGGAGGGGGGCCACGCGACCACCATCAAGCAGGCCAAGAAGATGGTGGAGAAGGAGAAGAAGGAGGTCTGGGACGCCCTCGACGATGTCATCCGGCAGCTTCCCGTCATGCTGAACCGGGCCCCGACCCTCCACCGGCTGGGCGTGCAGGCCTTCGAGCCGGTGCTCATCGAGGGGAAGGCGATCCAGCTTCACCCGCTGGTCTGCTTCGCCTTCAACGCCGATTTCGACGGCGATCAGATGGCCGTCCACGTGCCGCTGTCGATCGAGGCGCAGATGGAAGCCCGCGTCCTCATGATGTCCACAAACAACATCCTCTCTCCGGCCCACGGGAAACCCGTCATCGGTCCTTCGCAGGACATCGTCCTCGGGATCTACTACCTCACCCGGATGCGCGAGGGGCGCAAGGGGGAAGGGAAGAGGTTCTCCTGCCCCGAGGAGGTCCGGATCGCGTACGACGGCGGAGAGGTCGAGCTGCAGGCGGCGATCCGGGTCCGGATCGACGGGAAGATCGTCGACACGACCGTCGGCCGGGTGCTGCTCTACGAGGTCGTTCCCGGGGAAGTCCCCTTCGAGTACGTCAACAAGGTGATGAAGAAGAAGGACCTGGCCGAGCTGATCGACGTCACCTACCGCAACTGCGGCCAGAAAGCCACCGTCATCCTGGCGGACCAGCTCAAGAACACCGGGTTCCAGTACGCCACGATGTCGGGGATCTCCATCTGCATCAACGACATGGTGATCCCGACGAGCAAGAAACCGATCCTCGAACGCGCCTCCGAGGACCTGAACAAGGTCATCAACGAGCACGTCGAGGGGCTCATCACCCCGGGCGAACGGTACAACAAGATCGTCGACATCTGGTCCGCCGCCACGGAGCGCATCGCAAAGGAAATGCTCAAGGAAATGGGGACGGAAACCGTCCGGGGCAAGGACGGGAAGGAGAAGAAGATCCCGAGCTTCAACCCCATCTACATGATGGCCGATTCCGGGGCGCGCGGATCCGACAAGCAGATGATGCAGCTGGCGGGGATGCGCGGCCTCATGGCGAAACCCTCCGGCGAGATCATCGAGACCCCGATCCGTTCGAACTTCCGCGAGGGGCTCTCCGTGGGCGAATACTTCATCTCGACGCACGGCGCCCGCAAGGGGCTTGCGGACACGGCCCTCAAGACCGCGAACTCCGGGTACCTCACCCGGCGGCTCGTGGACGTGGCCCAGGACTGCATCATCGTAGAGGAGGATTGCCAGACCCTCGACGGGATCGGCGTGCGCGCCCTGATCGAGGGCGGGGAGATCATCGACCGCATGTCCGACCGGATCCTTGGACGGGTGGCGCTGGAGGACGTGTACGACGTGGAGGGGCGGCTCCTCGTGGGAGCGAACGAGGAGATCACCGAGGACGTGGCCCAGCAGATCGAGATGTCCGGGCTGGACGAGGTCAAGATCCGTTCCGCGCTTACCTGCGAAAGCAAGAGGGGCGTGTGCGCCCTCTGCTACGGCCGCGATCTGGCGAGGGGGAAGATGGTCGCGATCGGCGAATCGGTCGGAATCATCTCCGCCCAGTCCATCGGCGAGCCGGGCACACAGCTGACGATGCGCACGTTCCACATCGGAGGCATCGCTACGGCGGGTTCGGTCGCACAGAGCTCGCACCAGGCCAAACAGGCGGCACGCGTCAAGTTTCAGGGGATCGTCTCGGTCCGCAACCGCGAGAAGCACCTCGTCGCCATGAACCGGAACGGGTTCCTCGTGCTCGTCGACGAAAACCACAGGGAACGGGAGAAATACCAGATCCCCTACGGGGCGGTCCTGATGGTCGCGGACGGGGACAAGGTGAAGGAGGGGGCCCGTCTGGCGGAGTGGGACCCCTACAACATCCCCATCCTCACCGAGATCGACGGGGAGATCAAGTTCGGAGACATCATCGAGGGCGTGACCATGCGGGAGCAGGTCGACGAGGTCACCGGCCGCTCCACGCGCGTCATCGGCGAGTCGAAAGACCCCGACGCCCGCCCCCGCATCTCCATCAAGGAAGAGGGAGGCAAGACGCGGAAGCTCCCCGGTTCCACGAGCGATGCGCGATATCTCCTTCCCATCGGGTCGAACATCCTGGTCGACGAGGGGCAGAAGGTGCAGGCGGGTGACATCATCGCCAAGATCCCCCGCGAGACGACCAAGACCAAGGACATCACGGGGGGGCTTCCCCGGGTGGCCGAGCTGTTCGAGGCCCGGAAGCCCAAGGAGTACGCGCTCATTTCCGAGATCGACGGGGTCGTCCGGCTGGGCAAGGACTTCAAGGGGAAGCGGAAGATCCAGGTGGTGCCGGAGGTCGGGGAGCCGCGGGATTACACGATTCCGCGCGGGAAACATATCACCGTCCACGACGGGGAGCGCGTGCGTGCGGGCGAGGCCCTGATGGACGGGTCCCCCAACCCCCACGACATCCTGCGCGTCCTCGGGGACAAGGAGTTGGCCCGGTTCCTCGTCAACGAGATCCAGGAGGTGTACAGACTCCAGGGAGTTCGCATCAACGACAAGCACATCGAGACCATCGTGCGGCAGATGCTCCGCCGGGTGAAGATCGCCGACCCCGGCGACACCTCCTTCCTCGTCGGGCAGAGCGTCGAGAAGTGGATCTTCCGTGACGAGAACGAACGCGTCGTGAAGGAGAAGAAGGGACATCCCGCCAAGGCGGAACCCCAGCTCCTCGGAATCACCAAGGCGTCGCTCTCCACCGAGTCGTGGATCTCCGCGGCGTCGTTCCAGGAGACGACGAAGATTCTCACCGACGCCTCCGTCCACGGACGGCAGGACAACTTGAGCGGCCTGAAGGAAAACGTCATCATGGGACGCCTCATCCCGGCCGGGACCGGAGGGACTTCTTACCGGGTCCTGGATTTCGAGTCCGATCCGCCGCTGGTGGTGGAGCCGCCCCCGCCCCCCGAGCCCGATCCGGAACTTCCCCAGGACGAGGAAGAAGCCAATTAGGCGGGAAAATGAGAGAAAATCATTGACAAGAGATTATAGGATTGATATAAGAAATTCTTTCGTTCGCCAGGGACAGATCCAACGCTGAGGGGGAAGGAATCGGGAATGCCCACGATCAACCAGTTGGTCCGGAAAGGGCGCACGGCGATCGTCAATAAGAGCAACTCTCCGGCGCTCGACCGTTGTCCGCAGAAGCGGGGGGTCTGTCTCCGCGTCTACACGACCACGCCGAAAAAGCCGAACTCCGCCTTGCGGAAAGTGGCGAGGGTGAGGCTCACCAACGGTGTCGAGGTGACGGTATACATTCCCGGCGAAGGGCATAACCTCCAGGAGCACTCGGTCGTCATGATCCGGGGAGGCCGCGTAAAGGACCTCCCCGGGGTTCGCTATCATATCATTCGTGGGAAGCTGGATTCCGTTGGTGTCCAGGACAGACGGAAGTCGCGGTCGAAGTACGGTACAAAGCGACCCAAATAGCTTCCCGGTTCTCGTAACGGAAGTTCCGACCGGTACCCGGCGTGTCTGCCGGGAAGGGTAAAAAAGCGGCGGTTTTTGTCCCGGTTCAGGGCTTGAATCGGGAACCGGTGTTTTTCGGCTTTTTTCCATAAGGACTGGCGCAATCGATCGAGGAGGTCGTAAGCATGCCCAGGAGAGGGTTCATTTCCAAGCGGGTCGTTCTTCCCGATCCCGTGTACGGCGACGTGCTCGTAGCGAAGATGATCCACGCGGTCATGCTCCAGGGGAAGGCGCGGGTCGCCGAAAACGTCGTGTACGGGTCTTTGGACATCCTCAAGGAAAAGACCAAGGAAGATCCCGTCGCGGTCCTGAAAAAGGCCGTCGAGAACGTCAAGCCCGTGGTGGAGGTCAAGTCCCGTCGAGTGGGCGGCGCAACCTACCAGGTTCCGGTGGAGATCCGCCCCGAAAGGCGGCTTTCGCTCTCCATCCGCTGGCTGGTGGGGTACGCGCGCGACCGGGGCGAGAAGACCATGGTCCAGCGCCTTTCCGCGGAACTCCTCGACGCCTACAACAACCGCGGCACCACGGTCAAGAAGAAGGAAGACACCCACAAGATGGCGGAGGCCAACAAGGCTTTCGCGCATTACCGCTGGTAGGCCCGCGGGAACGGGATCGGGAAAGGAACAACTCGTGTCCAGAGTCACCCCGCTCGATAGAACCCGGAACATCGGGATCATGGCCCATATAGATGCCGGGAAAACGACGACCACCGAGCGGATCCTGTACTACACGGGCGTATCGCACAAGATGGGCGAGGTGCACGAAGGCACTGCGACGATGGACTGGATGGAGCAGGAGCAGGAACGTGGGATCACGATCACGTCCGCGGCGACGACCTGCTTCTGGCGGGACCACCGCGTGAACATCATCGACACGCCCGGACACGTGGATTTCACGATCGAGGTGGAGCGCTCCCTCCGCGTGCTCGACGGCGCGGTCGCCGTCTTCTGCGCCGTCGGGGGCGTGGAGCCCCAGTCGGAAACCGTGTGGAGGCAGGCGGACAAATACCGGGTGCCCCGCATCGCCATGGTGAACAAGATGGACCGCACCGGCGCCGATTTCGATCGCGTGGTCCGGATGATGAAGGAGCGCCTCGCGGCGAATCCCGTCCCCATCCAGCTCCCCCTGGGGAAAGAGGACGGCTTCCGGGGAGTCGTCGACCTGGTGCGGATGAAGGCGGTGGTCTGGGAAGAGGACACTCTCGGCGCGAAGTTCCACGAGGAGCCCGTCCCCGCGGAAATGACGGACGCCGTCTCCTCGGCGCGGGAAAAGCTCTGCGAAGCGGTGGCCGACGTCAACGACAAGCTTCTCGAGAAGTACCTCCTCGGAGAGGAGATCGAGGTCGCGGAGATGGCCGCCGCCATCCGCCAGGCCACGGTGGCGAACAAGATCACCCCCGTCGTCTGCGGGACGGCGTTCCGGAACAAGGGGGTCCAGCCGCTCCTCGATGCGGTGGTCGATTACCTTCCTTCCCCGCTGGACATCCCGCCGGTGGTGGGCACCGATCCCCACGGAAGCGCGGAGGCGGAGCGCAGCGCCTCCGACGATCAGCCGTTTGCCGCCCTCGCTTTCAAGATCATGAACGACCCGTTCGTGGGGCACCTCACCTTCATCCGCGTCTATTCGGGGATGCTCAACTCCGGCGACCACGTCTACAATTCCACCCGGCAGAAGAAGGAACGCATCGGCAGGCTCCTCAAGATGCACGCCAACAAGCGGGAGGAGATCAAGACCGTCTATGCCGGCGACATCGCCGCGGTGGTGGGCCTCAAGACGGCCTACACGGGCGACACGCTGTGCGACCAGGAGCGCGAAATCATCCTCGAATCGATCCAGGCTCCCGAGCCCGTCATCGCCATCGCGATCGAGCCCAAGACGAAGGCCGACCAGGAGAGGCTCGGCTTTTCCATGCAGAAGCTGATGATGGAGGATCCCTCCTTCCAGGTCCGCAACGACGAGGAAACCGGCCAGACTCTCATCTCCGGGATGGGGGAGCTCCACCTCGAGATCATCGTCGACCGCCTGCTCCGGGAATTCAAGGTGGAGGCCAACGTGGGGAAACCCCAGGTCGCCTACCGCGAGACCATCACCCGGCAGGCCAGACAGGAGGGCCGCTACGTACGCCAGACGGGCGGACGCGGCCAGTACGGCCACGTGTGGATCACCGTGGAACCGGCGGAAAAGGGGAAGGGGTTCGAATTCGTCAACAAGATCGTCGGAGGCACCGTCCCGAAGGAGTACATCCCCGCCGTGGGGAAGGGGATCGCGGAGGCGGCCGAAGGCGGCGTGATCGCCGGCTATCCCGTGGTCGACGTGAAGGTGACCCTTCTCGACGGTTCCTACCACGAGGTCGACTCTTCGGAGATGGCCTTCAAGATCGCGGGTTCCATGGCATTCAAGGCGGCATGCCAGAATGCCGGGCCCATATTGCTCGAGCCTGTCATGGCGGTCGAGGTCGTGTGTCCCGAGGAGTTCATGGGGGACGTCATCGGTGATCTGAGCTCCCGCCGCGGAAGAATCCAGAACATCGAGGCGCGGGGAAACACGCAGGTGATCGCCGCCCATGTTCCGCTCGCGCACATGTTCGGTTACGCCACGGACATGCGGTCGAAAACCCAGGGCCGCGCCACCTACACGATGCAGTTCGACCATTACGAGCCGGCCCCCCAGTCCGTCAGTGAGGAAGTAATCGCCAAGGTGAAGGGCGCGTAACGTGTCGGGATACAAGCTACCCGCGGGGAGGAGGCTGGCACATGTCCAAGCAGAAGTTTGAGCGTACGAAGCCGCACGTGAACGTAGGCACGATCGGTCACGTGGATCACGGCAAGACGACGTTGACGGCGGCGATCACGAAGGTGCTGGCGTCGCGCGGGATGGCGGAGTTCGTGGCGTTCGATCAGATCGACAAGGCTCCGGAGGAGCGGGAGCGCGGGATCACGATCGCCACGGCGCACGTGGAGTACCAGACCAAGACGCGTCATTACGCTCACGTGGATTGTCCGGGTCATGCCGACTACATCAAGAACATGATCACGGGTGCGGCGCAGATGGACGGTGCGATCCTTGTGGTATCGGCGGCGGACGGTCCGATGCCTCAGACGCGGGAGCACATTTTGCTGGCGCGCCAGGTGGGGGTTCCGTACATCGTGGTGTTCATGAACAAGGTGGACATGGTGGACGATCCGGAGTTGCTGGACCTGGTGGAGTTGGAGGTCCGGGAGTTGTTGAGCAAGTACGAGTTTCCCGGGGACGCCACTCCGATCATTCGGGGTGCGGCGTTGAAGGCTCTGGAGTGCGGGTGCGGGAAGGACGATTGCGCCTCGTGCAAGTGCATCTACGATCTGATGGGTGCGGTGGACGGTTACATTCCCACTCCGGAGCGTGCGATCGACAAGCCGTTTCTGATGGCGGTGGAGGACGTGTTTTCGATATCCGGTCGCGGGACGGTGGTGACGGGCCGCGTGGAGCGCGGGGTGGTGAAGGTTGGGGACGAGGTGGAGATCATCGGGTTGCGGGACACGCAGAAGACGGTGGCCACGGGCGTGGAGATGTTCCGCAAGTTGCTGGATCAGGGTCAGGCCGGGGACAACATCGGGGTGTTGCTGCGGGGGACGAAGAAGGACGAGGTGGAGCGCGGGCAGGTGTTGGCGAAGCCGGGCTCGATCACTCCGCACAAGAAGTTCAAGGCCTCCGCGTACATTTTGACGAAAGAGGAGGGGGGTCGTCACACGCCGTTTTTCAACGGGTACCGTCCGCAGTTTTATTTTCGGACGACGGACGTGACGGGGGTGGCGACGCTTCCGGAGGGTGTGGAGATGGTGATGCCGGGGGACAACATCGCGATGTCGGTGGAGCTGATCACCCCGGTGGCGATGGAGAAGGAGCTGCGGTTCGCGATCCGCGAGGGCGGGCGCACGGTGGGCGCCGGCGTCGTCTCGGAAATCCTCGAGTAGCGGAAAAGACAGGCGAAGGGGGGGTACCTGCGTGGTGATCGAGCACCAGAAGATACGGATCCGTTTGAAAGCCTTCGATGCCAGGCTGCTGGACAAGGCTACCGGCGAGATCGTGGAGAAGGCGCGGCAGACGGGGGCCAAGGTCGCGGGTCCCATCCCCCTACCGACCAAGATCGAGCGGTTCACGGTCAACCGCTCCCCGCACGTGGACAAGAAGAGCAGGGAGCAGTTCGAGATCCGCACCCACAAGCGGTTGCTGGACATCCACGAACCGCCCGGCGCGACGATCGATGCGCTGATGAAACTCGATCTGCCGGCGGGAGTGGAAGTGGAGATCAAGCTCTGAGCGACAGGAAGACAACGACCGAGAACGGAAGCAGGTGTGAAACCATGACGACCGGAATATTGGGCAAAAAGCTTGGCATGGCCCAGGTGTTCGACACGCAGGGGAGAGTCATACCCGTTACCGTGATCGAGGCCGGGCCTTGCACCGTGATCCAGAGGAAAACCGCGCAGAACGACGGGTACGACGCCGTTCAGATCGGCTTCCAGCAGATGCGGGCCCACAGGGTCGGGAAGCCCATGCTGGGGCATTTTCAGAAGGCCGGCAAGGGCGCTTTCCGCGCCCTCCAGGAGATCCGGCTCGAGGGGAGCGATCCCCTGGAAGTCGGCTCCGAGATCAAGGTGGACATCTTCAAGGAAGGCGACGTCGTGGACGTCATGGGGCATACCAAGGGACGCGGCTTCGCCGGAGTCATCAAGCGCTGGAACTTCAAGGGGGGGCGCGCGACCCACGGGTCCATGTTCCACAGGGCTCCCGGCTCCATCGGTGCGTCGGCATACCCTTCCCGCGTCATCAAGAACATGAAGATGGCGGGGCACCTGGGCAACGAGCGGGTTACGATCCTCAACCTCAGGGTCGTCGGGGTGCAGCCCGAGAAAAACCTTCTCCTTGTCCGGGGAGCCGTGCCGGGCGCGAAGAACAGCCTGGTCTACGTACGCCCGGCCGTCAAGAAGCAGGGCAACTAGAGGAGCATGGACATGACAACCGTGGAGATCGTGGACAAGGAGCGGAAGGCGGCCGGCACCGCGGACCTTCCCGACGCCGTTTTCGGAGCGCAGGTCAAGATCCACCTGTTGCACCACGTCGTGACCGCACAGCTCGCCGGAAGGCGGGCGGGGACCCACGAGACGAAGACCCGGAGCGACGTGTCCGGGGGCGGGAAAAAGCCGTTCCGGCAAAAGGGCACGGGCCGCGCCCGGATGGGCACCAGCCGTTCGCCTCTCCTGCGGGGCGGCGGCACCGTGTTCGGGCCTCATCCCCGCAAATACGCGATCAAGGTCAACCGCAAGGAAGTGAGAGCGGCCCTGTGTTCCGCGCTCAGCGCAAAGGCGAAGGACAACAAGATCGTGCTGGTCGACGATCTCTCCCTTCCGGCGCCGAAGACGAAGGAGTTCCTGAAGGTGGCGGCGGCGCTCGGGTTGACCGAAGCGCTGCTCGTCGTCGAAGGGGAGCCCGAAAACCTCGCGCTGGGAATTCGGAACCTGAAATCCTTCAAGACGCTCCCGGTAAAGGCCCTCAACGTGTACGACGTGCTGTCCTACGACCAGCTCGTGATGACGCGCACGGCTCTCGAGAAAATCAGCGAGGTGCTGGGGAAATGAACCTCTCCGACGTCATCAAGAGGCCGTTGATCACGGAAAAGGCGACCTCCCTCAAGGGGGAGTCCAATTCCGTTCTTTTCGCCGTCGACCCCAGGGCCAACAAGAAAGAGGTCCGGGAGGCGGTCGAGAAGATGTTCCGGGTGAAGGTCCTGGACGTGCGGACCATGAACGTCGCCGGCAAGGTGAAGCGGCGCGGGAGGACGCTTGGGCTGCGACCGGGATGGAAGAAGGCCGTGGTCACCCTGAAAGAGGGCGACAAGATCGAGTTTTTCGAGGGCGTCTGACGGGCGCACCGGCGGACGTCTTTTTTCAAGGAGAGGCTACGATGGGAATCCGCAAGTACAAGCCGACTTCCCCCGGTCGCCGGGGCATGACGGTCCTCACCACGGAGGACCTCACGGCGAAACAGCCCGAGCGCGGGCTCACCGAGAGTCTCCCCCGCACGGGGGGGAGGAACAACCTCGGCGAGATCACCGTGTGGCACCGCGGGGGGGGGCACAAGCGAAAGTACCGGGTCATCGACTTCAAAAGGAACAAGAAGGACATCCCGGCGGTGGTCGCCGCGTTGGAGTACGATCCGAACCGGTCGGCGCGGATCGCCCTCCTTCATTACGCGGACGGGGAGAAGCGGTATATCCTGTCTCCCGTGGGTCTGTCCGTGGGCGACACCGTTGTGGCCGGCGCCGGTGCCGACATCAAGCCCGGGAATGCGCTCCCCATCCGGAACATCCCCGTGGGTACGCTCGTCCACAACATCGAACTCAAGGCGGGAAAAGGCGGGCAGATCGCCCGTTCCGCGGGGACCGTTGCGCAGATCCTCGCGAAGGAAGGGCAGTACGCGCACCTCCGTCTCGCATCCGGAGAGGTGCGGCTCGTCTTCATGGAGTGCATGGCGACGGTGGGTCAGGTCGGCAACGTGGAACACGAAAAGGTTTCGCTGGGCAAGGCCGGGCGCAGCCGCTGGAAGGGGATCCGGCCGACCGTGCGAGGCGTCGCCATGAACCCCGTCGATCACCCGCTGGGCGGGGGCGAAGGCAGGTCTTCCGGCGGAAGGCACCCCTGCACCCCGTGGGGGAAGCCCACGAAGGGGTACAAGACCCGGAAGAACCCGTCAACGGACAAGTACATCGTCAAGCGACGCAGCAAATAACGGGAAAAGGGGCTCCTGACGTGGCGAGATCCATCAAAAAGGGACCGTACGTAGAGGAAGGGCTGGCGCGGAAAGTGCGCAAGGCCGTGGAAACGGGGGACAAGAAGGTCATAAAGACCTGGTCCCGCCGGTCGACCATCATCCCCGAGATGGTGGGGTACACTTTCGCGGTGCATAACGGACGCAAGTTCATGCCGGTCTTCGTCACGGAAAACATGGTGGGGCACAAGATGGGTGAGTTCTCCCCAACGCGGACGTTCCACGGCCACTCGGGCGACCGCAAGGCCAAGGTAAAGAAGTAAGAGCGGGGAAGGAGAGCAGGGGATGGAAGCAACCGCGACGGCGAAGTTCATGCGCGTCTCTCCGAGGAAGGCGCGCCTCGTGGTGGACCTGATCCGGGGAAAGAAGATCTCCGATGCCCGGACGATCCTCTCACTGGCGAAAAAGGCGTCCGCCGTGACCGTGAAGAAGGTCCTCGACTCGGCGGTGGCCAACGCGGGCCAGACCGGCGTCATCGACGTGGACACCCTGTACGTCAAGAGCGCATACGTGAACGTCGGCGCATCCCAGAAACGTTTCCGGCCCGCGCCGATGGGTCGCGCGCACAAGTACAAACGGCGGACCAGTCACATAACCATCGTGGTCGACGAGGCCTGACGCGACAGGCGGAATCATTCAGGAGGCGGATCTTGGGACAGAAGACACACCCGTACGGTTTTCGGCTGGGCATCATCAGGAGCTGGCGCTCCCGCTGGTATTCCGAAAAGGAGTATGCGCCGCAACTCCAGGAGGATCTGCGGATACGCGCCTACGTCAAGAATCGCCTGAACCACGCGGGGGTATCCTCCATCGAGATCGAGCGCCGGAGCAACCGGATCAACATCCTCCTCGCCACTGCTCGCCCGGGGATCGTCATCGGGAAGAAGGGCGCGGAAATCGAGAACCTCAAAAAGGAGCTCTCCAGGCTCACTCCGAGGGAAGTTTCGGTCAACATCATCGAGATCCGGCGGCCCGAAACCGACGCGCAGCTGACCGCGGAGAACGTGGCGATGCAGCTCGAGCGCAGAGTGGCGTTCCGCCGCGCGATGAAGAAAACGGTGCTCTCGTCGATGAAGCTGGGCGCCAAGGGCATCAAGATCCAGGTCGCCGGGCGCCTCGGAGGCGCGGAGATGGCCCGGACGGAATGGTACCGCGAGGGGCGCGTTCCCCTGCACACCCTCCGTGCGGACATCGACTACGGGTTCGCGCAGGCGCGAACGACCTACGGCATCATAGGGGTCAAGGTGTGGATCTACAAGGGCGAGGTGCTCCCCCAGGCTCCCGCCTCCGCCCCGGCAATCAACGAATAGGAGAACTTTACAACGATGCTCGCCCCCAAGAGGGTAAAGTTCCGGAAAATGATGAAAGGCCGACGGCGCGGGAAGGCGCAGGCGGGGAACACGTTGAACTTCGGCGACTACGGCGTGAAGGCCGCCACGGCCGGATGGATCACTTCCCGGCAGATCGAGGCCGCCCGCGTCGCGATGACGCGTTTCGTGAAGCGCGGCGGAAAAATCTGGATCCGCATCTTCCCGGACAAGCCCATCACGAAGAAACCGGCGGAAACCCGCATGGGAAAAGGGAAAGGGGCGCCGGAGGAGTGGGTCTGCGTCATTCTTCCGGGAAGGGTTCTCTACGAGATCGAGGGTGTCGACGAAACCACCGCCCGGGAGGCGTTCCGGCTGGCGGGACACAAGCTGCCGATCCAGACGAAATTCCTGTCCAGAGAGGCGTGAGGCGGGCATGAGAAAAAAGGACTTGCAGGACATGGCGCAGGAGGAACTCCAGCACAGGGAGCGCGAGCTGCGGGAGGAGATCTTCCACCTGAGGATGAAACGCACGGCGTCCTCCCTCGACAACAAGATGCTGATCCGAAACCGGCGCAGGGATCTGGCCCGCGTGGTCACGTTCCTGCGCTCGAAGACGGAAGGAAAGGTCAACTGACATGACGGCGGACATCGGGAAGGAACCTGCGGGGAAGAGGAAGCGCAAGGTCGGGACGGTGATCAGCGACAAGATGGACAAGACGGTGGTCGTGCGCGTGGAGCGCCTGGTCCCGCATCCCGTCTACAAGAAATACGTGAAACGTCGCGTCAACCACAAGGCGCACGACGAGAAGAACGAGTGCCTGGTCGGCGACCGCGTGGAAATCGTGGAAACCCGGCCTTTGAGCAAGGATAAGCGGTGGCGTGTCTACCGGCTGATCGAGAGGCCCGCAGTACGGTAGCGGCAAATCCCCGTAGCGGAGTGGAAACGTCATGATCCAGATGCAGACCATGCTCGACGCGGCCGACAACTCCGGCGCGAAGCGTCTTTGCTGCATAAAGGTGCTCGGCGGAAGCCGGCGCAGGTATGCCACCGTGGGAGACATCATCGTCGTCAGCGTCAAGGAGGCGATCCCCCACGGCAAGGTGAAGAAGGGGGACGTCTACAAGGCGGTCGTCGTGCGGACCGTCAAGGAGGTCGGACGGGCCGACGGCAGCTACCTCCGGTTCGACCAGAACTCTGCCGTTCTCATCAACCCGCAGGGCGAACCGGTCGGGACCCGTATTTTCGGTCCCGTAGCACGCGAGCTGCGCGCCAGGAAATTCATGAAGATCATCTCCCTGGCGCCTGAAGTCCTGTGAGAGGGGAAGCGGCCATGGAGGCGGCGAAGCGAGTGCACATCCGCAAGAACGACATCGTCAAGGTGATCGCCGGCAGGGAGAAGGGAAAGGTCGGCCGCGTCCTCAAGGTGGACCGGGAGAAGGGCCGGATCTTCGTCGAGAAGATCAACATGGTGAAGCGCCACATGAAACCGGGAAAGACCAATCCCCAGGGAGGGATCGTGGAGAAGGAGGCGGCGCTGGCCTTCTCCAACGTGCTCATCATGTGCGACAAGTGCAACAAGCCCACCCGGATCGGGATGCAGATCGACGGTGCGGGGAAGCGTTACCGCGTTTGCAGGCATTGCAAGGACGTCCTGGAGACGAAGAAAAGATAGGCGCTTGAGGATACCTCCGCCCGAGGGCGGATGGGGGTGATCGGAAATGCCGAGATTGCAGGATCATTACAGGCAGGATGTCGTTCCCCGGCTGAAGGAGAAGTTCGGCTACGGAAACGCCATGCAGGTCCCGCGGCTGACGAAGGTCATAGTGAACATGGGACTGGGCGACGCGATCGAGAACATCAAGGTGCTCGATTCCGCCGTCGAGGAGATCGCCGTGATCACGGGGCAAAAACCCGTCATCACCAAGGCGCGTAAAAGCATCGCGAACTTCAAGCTGCGCGCAGGCGTTCCCATCGGCGTGATGGTCACGCTTCGCAGGGACCAGATGTACTATTTCCTCGACAAGCTGCTGGCGATCGCGCTGCCCCGCGTGCGGGACTTCAAAGGGGTTTCTCCGAAGGGGTTCGACGGGCGGGGGAATTACACCCTCGGTGTGAAGGAGCAGATCATCTTCCCCGAGGTGAATTACGACAAGATCGACAAGATCCGCGGCATGAACATCACCATCGTAACCACGGCGCGTACCGACGAGGAAGGGCTGGAACTGCTGAGGCTCCTGGGGATGCCCTTCCGGGCGTAACACGCGAGCGGAAGAGAGGAGATCTGACGTTGGCGAAGAAATCGATCATGGCCAAGGCCAAACGGACGCCGAAGTTCAAGGTCCGGAAATACAACCGGTGCCCGCGTTGCGGCAGGCCGCGCGCCTTCTACCGGAAGTTCCAGCTTTGCCGGATCTGCCTGCGGGAACTCGCTCTTCGCGGCGAGCTCCCCGGCGTGGTCAAGGCGAGCTGGTAGGGGGGGACAATGGCGATCAACGACCACATATCGAATTTGTTGACCCGTCTTCGGAACGCCCAGACGGCGCGCTTCGAGCAGCTTGAGATCCCTGCGACGAGCGTTTTGCAGCACATCGTGCAGATTTTGAAGGAAGAGGGTTTCATCAAGGGGTACCGGGTGGTCACCGAGCAGAATGCGAGCCGGCTGCGTATCGCTCTGCGCACCACCCCGGAATCGGGATACGCGATCAAGGGGATCCGCCGGGTCAGCAGGCCCGGACGGCGGGTCTATGTCGGGAAGGACGACATCCCCACCGTCAAGAACGGGTTCGGCGTCGCCATCATCTCCACATCGAAGGGCGTCATGACGGGGGAGAAGGCGAAGAAGCTTTCGATAGGAGGCGAGCTGCTCTGCGAGGTCTGGTAGGAGGAGCGGCAGGGTCCTTTCCACGGAGGAGCGAAGCGATGTCGAGAATAGGAAAGAAACCGGTGGCGATCCCATCCGGCGTGAAAGTCGAAGTAGGGGGCGGTGCCGTGACCGTCACCGGCAAGAAAGGGACCATAACGCGTCCCATTCCCGGCAAGGTTTCCGTGGTCGTCGCCGACGGATCGGCTACCGTCTCCCTCGACGACGAGGGCGCGAGAAACCTCTACGGGATGTACAGGACGATCCTGTCGAACATGGTGCGGGGTGTGACGGAGGGATTCACGAAGACCCTCGAGATCGTCGGCGTGGGGTACAAGGCGGAGGCCAAGCCGGGATCGCTCCAGCTCGCTTTGGGATATTCGCATCCCGTCGTGTTCCCTCTTCCTCCCGGCGTCACCGCGGAGGTGGAGTCCAACACGGTCGTCAAGGTCAGCGGAACCGACAAGGAGCTGGTGGGCGAGACCGCGGCCCGCATCCGCATGCTGCGCCGCCCGGACGTGTACAAGAACAAGGGGATCCGCTACCGCGGCGAGCGCCTGATAAAGAAAGTCGGCAAGGCCGCGGGCAAGTAACGAAAAATCGCGCAATCCTTATCAGGACGGGGACCGGAACGCCATGAGCCAGAAGAACCAGCGGGAAACCGCACGAGAGAACCGGAAGGCCAGGATCCGCAAGCGCATCTTCGGGACGGAGCAGCGCCCGCGTTTGTCGGTCTTCCGGAGCGCCAAACACATTTACGCGCAGCTGGTGGTGGACTCCACGGGCTCCACCATCCTCGCGGCATCGACTCTCTCCCCCGAAATCCGCGGGGAAATCGGCGAACTCGACAAGAGCGACGCGGCGAAAAAGGTCGGCCGGTTGATCGGGAAGATGGCGATCGAGAAGAACATTCACCGGGTGGTCTTCGACCGGAACGGGTTCCTCTACCATGGTCGCGTGAGGGCGCTGGCGGACGGGGCCCGCGAGTCCGGGCTGGAATTCTGAATGAAAAGTACACATTCGCGAGGGCACGGGGAGGAAGGCTTGAAAAGAGTGAATCCGGAAGGGCTGGATCTGAAGGACCGTGTGGTGCACATCAGCAGGGTCGCCAAGGTCGTGAAGGGCGGCCGCCGCTTCTCCTTCAGCGCGGTGGTGGTCATCGGAGACGGCACCGGGCACGTGGGAACCGGCCTGGGCAAAGCGAACGAGGTCCCCGACGCCATACGCAAGGCAGTGCAGAACGCCCGGCGTTCGCTGATCGAGGTGCCTCTGGTGGAGGGGACGATCCCCCACGAGGTGGTGGGAGAGTTCGGCGCCAGCAAGGTCGTCATCCGGCCCGCATCCCCGGGAACCGGCGTGATCGCCGGAGGCGGGGTCCGCGCGGTCATCGAATCGAGCGGCATTTCGAATATCCTTACGAAATCGCTCGGCAGCAACAACCCGCACAACCTCGTGAAGGCGGCCATCGACGGGCTTGCCCAACTGAGGACCTCCGAGCAGATCGCCGGAGCGCGGGGACTGAAAGAGGAAGAGGCGACGGCATGATCGGACAACTGCGCATCACTCTGGTGAGGGGATTGAGCGGTCAGAAGGAGTACCATCGGAAGGTGGTCCGCGGGCTCGGGCTCACGAGGACGAACCGTTCCGTGATGCGGCAGGATACTCCGGAAATCCGCGGTATGGTCGAGAAGGTCAACTTCCTCGTCCGGATGGAAAAGATCGGGGAGACGCCATGAAGCTTTCGGAACTTCGCCCGCGGGAAGGGGCGAAAAGCGCGAAGAAGCGCATCGGGCGCGGTGAATCTTCGGGGCAGGGAAAAACCGCCGGCAAGGGCCACAAGGGGTTGCGCGCGCGCAGCGGCGGGGGGACGAAACCTGGGTACGAAGGCGGCCAGATGCCGCTCCAGAGGCGGCTTCCCAAGCGCGGTTTCACCAACGTGTTCCGGGAAGAATGGGCCATCGTCAACGTCAAGGACCTGAACCGTTTCGAAGCGGGTTCGGTCGTCGACCTCGATGCCCTTCGGAGCGAAGGGCTGGTCAAGGGACCGGCATCGGGCGTCAAGCTCCTCGGGGACGGAGAGGTGACCCGGAAGCTCGCGGTCAAGGTGGATCGAGCAAGCAAGGGAGCCATCCTGAAGGTCCAGGCCGCCGGCGGGACCGTGGAGGTCTGATACATTGCTCAACGGTTTCCAGAACATCACGCGGGTCCCGGAGCTGAAACGACGCCTCCTCGTAACGGCGTTCTTCCTCATCGTATACCGCATCGGGATCCACATCCCCACACCGGGGATAGACACCCAGGCCCTCAGCGCCGTGTTCGCCGGGCAGGCGGGGACCCTCTTCGGACTGATCGACATGTTTTCCGGGGGGGCGCTCCAGCGCTTCTCCATTTTCACTCTCGGGATCATGCCGTACATCAGCGCCTCGATCATCCTCCAGCTGCTGACCGTGGTCATTCCGCAGCTCGAGAAGCTTTCCAAGGAAGGGGAGCTGGGGCGCCGGAAGATCACCCAGTACACGCGGTACGGGACGATTCTCCTGTCCCTCATCCAGGGAACGGGGATCGCCGTGGGTCTGGAAAGCGTCACGGCGGGAGGAGGGGGCTCCATCGTCTATCACCCCGGCTGGGCGTTCCGCCTCATGACGGTCCTCACCCTGACCTCGGGAACCGCGTTCCTCATGTGGCTGGGAGAGCAGATCACGGAGCGGGGCATCGGCAACGGGATCTCCCTGATCATCTTCACCGGGATCGTCGCCCGTTTCCCGAGCGGCATGATCCGTACGGTGACCCTCATCCGGACGGGGGAAATGAACATCTTCTCCGGGTTGTTTCTCCTTGCGCTCATGATCGCCGTGGTCGGCGTCATCATCTACTTCGAACGGGCCCACCGGCGGATCCCCGTCCAGTACGCGCGGCGGATCGTGGGTAGGCGGGTGTACGGCGGTCAGAGTACCCATCTGCCCCTCAAGGTGAACACCGCAGGCGTCATCCCGCCGATCTTCGCATCCTCGATCCTCCTGTTTCCCGCGACGATCGCGAATTTCATCAAGCATCCGATCACGAAGAGCATTTCCGACATGCTCACCCCCGGGAGCGTTCCCTACGAAACCCTCTACGTGGTGTTCATCATCTTCTTCTGCTATTTCTACACCGCCGTTACCTTCAACCCCGTAGACGTCGCGGACAACATGAAGAAGTACGGAGGGTTCGTCCCCGGCATCCGGCCCGGGAAGAAGACCGCGGAGTACATCGACAAGATCCTGACCCGTATCACCCTGGGGGGCGCCCTCTACGTGTCCGTCATCTGCGTGCTTCCCAGCATCCTCATCTCCCGCTTCAACGTCCCCTTCTACTTCGGGGGTACGGGACTCCTGATCGTCGTCGGAGTGGCGATGGACACGATCCAGCAGATCGAGTCGCACCTGATCACGCGACACTACGAAGGGTTCCTGAAGAAAGGCCAATCCAAGGGGAGGAGAGGATAGGGCGATGATGGGGATCATCTTGCTCGGTCCTCCCGGCGCGGGGAAGGGCACGCAGGCGAAGAAACTCACCGAGGCGTTCTCCATCCCGCAGATCTCCACCGGGGACATGCTTCGCGAGGCGGTGAAAGCCGGCACGGAACTGGGGAAAAGGGCGAAATCGTTCATGGACGCGGGAGGGTTGGTCCCCGACGAGGTCGTCATCGGAATCGTCAAGGAAAGACTTTCCGCGCCCGATTGCGGAGAGGGTTTCATCCTGGACGGGTTCCCCCGGACGATTCCCCAGGCGGAGGCGCTCGACCGGGTGACAGGGGAGCTGGGGAAGGAGATCCGGTTCGTCCTCTCCCTCGATGTCGACCGGAAGGAGCTCATGGAGCGCCTTTGCGGGCGGCGCACCTGCACGGCATGCGGCGCCATGTACCACGTCGCGTTCCACCCCCCCAAGGCGCCCGGGAAATGCGACAAGTGCGGCGGACCGCTGATCCAGCGGGACGACGACAAGGAAGAGACGATCAAGAACCGGCTGGTCAACTACAACAAGGCGACCGCGCCGCTGCTCGACTACTACAAGGGAACGGGGAAGATCCGAACGGTCATGGCGTCCGGGGAGATCGATGCCATCTACGCCAGCATCGTGAAGATCCTGCAGTAGCGCATGATCATCGTGAAGTCGCCTCAAGAAGTCGAGGCGATGCGGCATGCAGGCGCCATCGTAGGGCAGTTCTTTGAGGAAGTGCGGGACCTGATCCGGCCCGGCGTCACCACCTGGTCGCTCGAGGAGTTCGCCGACCGGTTTATCGCCCGCCACGGGGTGAGGAGCGCCTTCAAGGGGTACATGGGATACCCCGCCCACCTGTGCACCTCCATCAACGAGGAGGTGGTCCACGGAATTCCGTCGAGGGAGCGCGCGGTAAGGGAAGGCGACCTTCTGAGCATCGATTTCGGTGTCGTCCGGGACGGATTCTACGGGGACTCGGCGTTTACCTTCCCCGTGGGGAAGACGGACGAACTCTCGGCGAGGCTTCTGTCGGCGACCCGGCGTTCCCTGGCGGCCGCGATCCAGGAGGCCCGGCCGGGAAACCGCCTGGGGGACATTTCGGCTGCCGTCCAGGCGACCGCGGAATCGGCGGGATTTTCCGTGGTGCGGGATTTCGTCGGGCACGGCATCGGAAGGTCGATGCACGAAGAACCCCAGGTGCCGAACTTCGGGAAACGGGGGACAGGCCCCAAACTGACGCCCGGCATGATTCTGGCGATCGAGCCGATGGTGAACGCGGGTGGGTTCGGCGTGGAAGTTCTTGCGGATGGATGGACGGTGGTAACCCGTGACAGGAGCCGTTCCGCCCATTTCGAACACACGGTGGCGATTACGGCGGAAGGTTTCCGTATTTTGAGTCTTCCTTTAGGCAATATAGGGTAAGGCTCCGTAAAGCAAAGGGGATTATGTCAAAGGAAGAGGCGATTGAAATCGAAGGGACCGTGATCGAGCCGCTCCCGAACGCCATGTTCCGCGTGGAGCTCGACAACAAGATGAAGGTGCTCGCTCATATATCGGGGAAGATGCGGATGCACTTCATCAAGATCCTTCCGGGAGATCGCGTGACCGTGCAGTTGACGCCATACGACCTGACCCGGGGGCGGATCACCTACCGATCGAAGTAAAAGGGGAAGAAGATGAAAGTCAGGCCATCGGTGCGAAAGATCTGCGCCAAGTGCAAGGTCGTCCGGCGGAAAGGCGTCGTCCGGATCATTTGCGAGAACCCGAAGCACAAGCAGCGGCAGGGATAGCGCCAACGACGGCTCACCGCCGGATTCGCCCGCGAGGGCAAGGAGGATACGCTTGGCACGCATAGCTGGAGTCGACATTCCGAAGACCAAGAAGATCGGGACCGCCCTCACGTATATCTACGGGATCGGCCCCGCGGCCGCCGTGCGGATCCTCGAGGAGGCGCGCGTCTCGCCGGACCTGCGCACGAACACGCTCACCGAGGATCAGGTGGCGCGGATCCGCGACGTCATCGACGCGAACTACCGCGTCGAGGGGGACCTGCGCAAGGAAATCTCCATGAACATCAAACGCCTGATGGACCTGGGTTCCTACCGGGGCTTGAGGCACCGCAAGGGGTTGCCCGCGCGGGGACAGCGCACGCACACGAACGCGCGTACCAGAAAAGGACCCAGGAAGGGCGCCGTCGCGAAAAAGAAGGAAGCCACGAAGAAGTAGGTAGCGTCTTCGGATAAGCGAGAACCCCCGCCGCGGGCGGGTGCGGAGGAACGATGGCAACGCCGAAAAAGAAAGGGAAGAGGAAGGTCCGCAGGAACGTGCCGGTGGGGGTAGCCCACATCCAGGCGACCTTCAACAACACGATCATCACGATCACGGACCCGGACGGGAACACCCTGGCGTGGGCGAGTTCGGGGGCCAAGGGATTCAAGGGGTCACGGAAGAGCACCCCTTTCGCCGCGACCGTCGCCGCCGAAGACGTGGCGAAGAAGGCGATGGAATGCGGGGTGAACACGGTGACCGTGCACATCAAGGGGCCCGGTTCCGGCCGGGAAGCCGCGTTGCGGACCCTGCAGGCCGCGGGCTTGAAGATCAATTATATCCGGGACGTGACGCCCATCCCGCACAACGGTTGCCGGCCGCCGAAGCGGCGGCGCGTGTGACAGGCGCAACCCCAGGAAACAAGGAGGAAATCTTCTTTGGCAAGGTATCGTGAGGCCGTCTGCAGGCTGTGTCGTCGGGAAGGAGTCGAACTCTACCTCAAGGGGGACCGCTGCTTCACCGACAAGTGCGCCATCAAGCGGCGGGGGTATCCCCCGGGGCAGCACGGACAGCGCCGCCCCAAACACAGCGACTACGGGGTCCAGCTGCGGGAGAAACAGAAGGCGAAGAGGATCTACGGACTCCTGGAGCGCCAGTTCCGCACCTATTTCGACAAGGCCGACCGGATGAAGGGGAAAACGGGCGACAACCTGTTGATCCTCCTCGAGCGGCGGCTGGACAGCGTCGTCTACAAGCTCGGTTTCGGCCAGACCCGGCGGGAGAGCCGGCAGATCGTGCGGCACGGGCACTTCCTGGTGAACGGACGGAAGGTCAACATTCCGTCGTTCCTCGTCCGGTCCGGGGATACCGTCGAGCTCTCCGAGAAGAGTCGAAAGATCCCCAACGTCAACGAGGCGCTGGACGCCGTTGTCCGGAAGGGGATCCCGTCCTGGCTCGAACTGGACAGGGACAAATACCGTGGGGTCGTCAAGGTCCTGCCGACGCGCGCCGACATCCAGGAGCCGATCCAGGAACAGTTGATCGTCGAGCTCTATTCGAAGTAAACCTCTTTGGGGCCAGGAGAAGGGGGTCGCATGTTTCAGAGAAATTGGAAGCAGCTCATAAAACCGCGCCGGATCGAAGTCCAGACCGATACGGCGACGTACAATTACGGGAAGTTCGTGGCGGAACCGCTGGAACGGGGTTTCGGGACCACCTTGGGGAATGCCCTTCGAAGGGTCCTCCTCTCGTCGTTGCAGGGAGGCGGCATCACCTCCGTTCGCATCGATGGGGTGCAGCATGAATTCTCCACGATGGTCGGAGTGGTAGAGGACGTGACGGACATCGTCCTCAACCTCAAGGAGATCCGGTTGCGGATGCACTCTCCGGAACCCCGCACCCTCACTCTGGCGGCGAAGGGGCCAGGCAGGGTCAAGGCATCCGACATCTCCCCGGACCCCATGGTGGAGATCCTGAACCGGGATCACCACATCGCGGAACTGTCGGACAACGCCTCGCTCAGGATGGAGATGACCGTCCGCATGGGGAAGGGATACGTTTCGGCGGAACGGAACCTCGAGGAGAACGCGCCGATCGGCACGATCCCCATCGACGCCATCTTCTCACCGATCCGCAAGGTGAACTTCACGGTGACGAACGCGCGCGTGGGGCAGCAGACCGACTACGACCGCCTGACGGTGGAAGTCTGGACGGACGGGTCCGTTTTGCCGGCGGACGCCGTGGCCTACGCGGCGAAGATCCTGAAGGACCAGCTGACGGTCTTCATCAACTTCGACGACGAGGCCGAGATGCCCGACGAGCCCGCAAGGCTCGACGAGGCTTCCGGCAACGAGAACCTCTACAAGCCGGTCGAGGAGCTCGAGCTCTCCGTCCGCGCGTACAACTGCCTGAAAAACGCCGACATCAAGTACATCGGCGAGCTTGTGCAGAGAAGCGAACAGGAGATGCTGAAGACCAAGAACTTCGGAAAAAAGAGCCTGAACGAGATCAAGGAGGTCCTGGTGGGAATGGGGCTCTCCCTGGGGATGAAGGTGGACGGCTTCTCCCCGGAGAAGTACAGCCCTCCGAGGACCGAGGACTGATCAACTGAACAATACGAGGATTCCCTATGCGCCACTCCATGGACCATCGCAAGCTGGGTAGAAACCCCTCGCACCGGAAAGCTCTGCTGCGGAACATGATGAACTCCCTCGTCCTGTCCGAGCGGATCGAGACCACGGTCCCGAAAGCGAAAGAACTCCGGCGACTGGCCGATCGGCTGGTCACCCTGGGGAAGCGGGGGACGTTGCACGCGCGCCGCAGGGCCTTCGCTCTTCTGAGCGACAAGGAGACCACCGACAAGCTCTTCGCGACCCTGGCGGGGAGATTCGTCGGGAGGGAGGGAGGTTACACCCGCATCGTCCGCACGGGGTACCGGGTAGGCGACGGAGCCGAGCTCGCGATCCTCGAGTACCTGCCGGCCGAAGAGAAAAAGGCCGCGGCCAAGGGAAAGAGGAAAGCCCCGGTGAAAAAAGGAGCGGAAAAGCCCGCCGCCGGGAAGAAAAGCGCGGTACCGGGGGAGAAGAAAAAGACCAAGGCCCCGACATCCCGGGAAAAGGAAACCGAAAGGAAAGCCCCGAGATCCCCGCGCAAGAAAGTCGGGGAAAAGAGCAAGTAAACCGCAACCCGCATGGTATCGCCGGGAAACCGGGAAACGGCCCTTCCACCGGGCCGTTTTTTTTGGCCCGGGATTCGCTTCCCGCTTGACCGCCGCGGCTATGGGCGTTACTATGAAAGTGAATTTCATGATCAGGAGCGGAACTTCCCCCGATTGGTGGAACGTCTCTTACAGCGGATCGATCGCGAGATCCTGGCGGCCGGCGGGAAGCGCAGCCGGTGCCGCGCGGTGGTCATGGAGCATTTTTTCCGGGCGGGGCACCACCTCACCGTGGAGGAGCTGACTCGGAACGTGCGCACTGCGTTCCCCGGGATCGGCGGCGTCACGGTATACCGTACGCTGAAGCTATTGGCGAGGATGGGGTACGCCAAGGAGCTCGACTTCGGAGAAGGCACCCGGCGTTACGAAAGCAACCTGTCTTCCCACCACGATCACCTCGTCTGCAGGGAGTGCGGAGCCGTCATCGAGTTTCAGGACCCGCGCATCGAGAGACTGCAGGAACTCGTAACGCGCCGGCACGGGTTCCGCCCCGCGGCGCATCGCCTCGAAATCTACGGGTGCTGCAGGGATTGCGCCGCCGGGGGCGGCAGGGCGGGGAAGCGGTGAATCCCGCGCCGGCAGTCAAAGCACCCGGGTCCCCGGCCGGTACCGTCATCCTCGTGGGAAACCCCAATGTCGGGAAAAGCGTGGTGTTCGGCGCGCTCACCGGACGGTATGTGAACGTTTCGAATTACCCCGGGACGACCGTGGAGATCGCCCGCGGGGAGGCGCGGGACCGCGGACATGTCTACGAGGTGATCGACACTCCCGGAGTCTATTCTCTTCTCCCGATGTCCGAGGACGAGCGCGTCACCCGGGACATCCTCATGAGGGAAGAGGGGGCCCGGGTCCTCCACGTGTGCGATGCGAAGAACATGCGACGGTCCCTCATGATCACGCTTCAACTCGCGGAGATGGAGGTCCACTTCGCGATCGCCGTCAACATGGCCGACGAAGCCCGCGAACAGGGTGTGATGCCGAGGCTGGATTCCCTCGAGGGGATACTGGGTGTCCCCGCCGTTCCGACGGTGGCGGTCCGGAAGAAGGGGACCGACCGGCTTCTCTCCCTGTTGGACCGCCTCCCGGTTTCCACCGTCCGCCTCCATTACGGGGAGAACATCGAGGCGGCCGCTGCGGGGATGGAGCGCCTGCTCCCCGCAAGGACTCCCGTCGGGAAAAGGGCGCTGGCCCTCATGCTCCTGTGCGGAGATGACTCCCTGACTCCGTGGATCGCGGAGAACGTGCCCCCGGCGCGGATCCGGGAAATGAACGACCTGCGGAACCGTCTGGCCGAGGAGACGCGGGGAGAGATCGCCTACAGGGTGAACCAAACCCGTCTTGCCTGGATCGATCGCCTCCTGGCGGAGATGGGGGTCGAACCGTCCGCCCCGGCCGGAAGGGACTACGCGCAGGCATTCGGCCGGTACGCCATGGATCCCGTATACGGCATCCCCATTCTTCTCTTCGTCCTCTTTCTCGCGTACGAATTCGTAGGGGTGTTCGGCGCCGGATTCCTGGTCGACCTGCTGC
The DNA here is from genome assembly GCA_021815305.1 of Deltaproteobacteria bacterium. Classification (GTDB taxonomy): domain Bacteria; phylum Desulfobacterota; class Deferrimicrobia; order Deferrimicrobiales; family Deferrimicrobiaceae; genus JAKAHC01. The sequence continues at coordinate 150,677 of JAKAHC010000002.1, forward strand.
AGAGGAAGCTCTTCAACGAGTGGGTCGTCCCGGCGGTCGCCTGGGGCGCCGACCGGGCGATTCCCTGGCGCATTGCGCGGGACTTCCTGGTGGGCCCTTACGGCATGGTCTCCATGGCGCTGTCGTACGCGGTTGCGATCGTCCTGCCGATCGTCGGCACGTTTTTCCTCGGGTTCGGAATCCTGGAGGATTCGGGGTATCTCCCGCGGCTCGCCGTGATGGTGGACCGCATCTTCAAGAAGATCGGATGCAACGGGAAAGCGGTCCTCCCGATGGTCCTGGGTCTGGGATGCGACACGATGGCGACCCTGACCACGAGGATCCTCGACACGCGGAAGGAGCGCGTGATCGTCACGCTGCTTCTCGCGCTGGGGATCCCGTGCTCCGCGCAGCTGGGGGTCATCCTGGGGATGCTTGCCTCCATCGGGGCGGCGGCCACGGTCACCTGGCTTCTCCTCATGGTGGGCATCATCTTCCTGGTGGGGTACCTCGCGGCGAAAGTGATTCCCGGGGAGTCCTCCGATTTCATCATGGAGATCCCCCCCATCCGCTGGCCCCAGTTCGGCAATCTCGCCGTCAAGACGATGGCACGCATCGAGTGGTACCTGCGCGAGGCCGTCCCCCTGTTCCTCCTGGGGACCTTCATCCTGTTTGCCGCGGACCGGTTGGGATGGCTCCTGTGGCTCCAGCGCGCGGGCTCCCCGCTCGTGGTGAAGATGCTGGACCTTCCCCCCAAGACCACGGAGGCGTTCCTGATCGGTTTTCTCCGGCGGGATTACGGAGCCGCCGGGCTCTACAGCATGGCGAAGGCCGGCATGCTTACGCACCTCCAGGTCCTGGTAAGCCTGGTCACCATCACCCTTTTCATCCCTTGCCTCGCCAACCTTCTCGTGATCATCAAGGAGCACGGCGGCAAGGTGGCCGCGGGGATGGCCCTTTTCATCTTTCCCTTCGCCCTCCTCGTAGGCGCCGCGCTTTCCGCCGCCGCCCGCCGGTTGGGGATCCACTTTTAAGGGGCAAGGAGGGAATCCCTTGAAGATCCGGTGCCCGCTGTGCCAGTACGAAATCGATCCCTCGGACGCCGGTTGCCGAACCGGCTGCCCGATGGGGAAGAGCTGCACTCTTGTCTGCTGCCCAAGATGCCGGTACTCTTTTCCCATGCCGGAGTCCAAGGTGGTCAACTTTCTGAGATCCCTTCTTCCGAGAGGAAACAGGAAATGACGGAACACGGGCAGGACGAGATCCTCGAGCTCCTTTGGACTCTTTGGGAAGACGGAAAATCGAAGCGGGAGGAGCTGCTGCGCGCGACGGCGGAAGACCGCCCCGAGGTTCTCCTGGACGAACTCCTCGCATCGGGCCACGCCGATGCGTCCGGGGATGACATCCGCCTCACAAGAAGCGGAGAGGAACGCGCCCGCGGGATCATCCGCCGCCACCGGCTGGCGGAAGTGCTGTTCCACAACCTGTTCGACCTCGACAATGTGCAGCTGGAAAGCAGCGCGTGCCAGTTCGAGCACATCCTGTCGGAGCCGGTCGTGGAGAGCGTTTGCACGTTCCTCGGGCACCCCCCGGTCTGCCCGCATGGACGGAAGATCCCGAGGGGAGAATGCTGCGACCGGATCCGCACGGAGATCCAGCCCCTGGTCATGCGCCTGTCCGACGCCACTCTGGGGGCAACGGTGCGGATCGTGTTCATCACACCCAAGTCCCGGACGCGCCTGGAAAAGCTGTCCGCCCTCGGGATCGTCCCCGGAAGCAGGCTCCGCCTCCTGCAGCGGAACCCGTCCTACGTTCTCCAGATCGGGCAGACCACGATCGCCGTGGACAAGGACATCACGGATGAGATATTCGTCAAGCATACGTAGCGGGGTCGCCCTCCTCCTTTGCGCCGTACTGCCGTGGCAATGGTTCTTCCCGGGGATCAGCGGAGCGGGCGGGGGTCCTCCGGAGGACGTTCTCCTTCTGAAATACGCGGCCCCGGACATCCCCGAGGCGGCGGGCCGGGAAATCCTTGCCCCGATCCAGGGATGGATGGAGAAAGAGTTGTCCGTGCGATTCGTTTCCACGCCTTCGGAACAACCGGTTTCCGCCGAAGGCCGCACGCCGTACCCTCTTCCGGAAGACGATACCCTGCGGCGGATCTCGGAGGGGATATCCGATGCGGCCCGCAGGATGGAGATGGTGGAGTACGCGGAGGCGCTCCTGCTTCTCGACGAGGCGGAGCGGGACGCCCGCGCCTGCCGCTTCACGGAGGCGACGAGGCCTCTGCTGGCCGAGATCTTCCTGCGGAAGGGGATCCTCGACCTTTGGAAGGGAAACCTTTCGGGAGCGGAAGACCACTTCTCCCGGTCAAGGGCTCTGCGGCCCGGGTTTACCCCGGATCCCGCCCTGTTTTCCCCGCAGTTCCTGACCGTCTGGGATGCGGCGCGAAGCCGACCGGCGCCCGAAGCCGAACTTCTGGTGCAATCCCTGCCGCCCGGTGCCGGGATCTCCGTCGACGGAGAGCGCAGGGGCGTGACGCCCGCCAGGATCCATCCAGGGAAACCCGGTCCTGTGACGCTGCGCCTGTCGCTTGACGGATACAGGGACGCGGAAATCACGGGCCAATGGCTGCCCGGAGACAAGGAGATCCTTTCCTTCACGTTGCAGGGCGACCGCATCGCACGGCTGGGAACCCTCCTCTCCGGGGCAAGCCGGGAGAAAGGGGAAGGTTCCGGGGGCCTGCTGCGGGAGATCGTAAACGGCTCTGGCGCCAAGCGCGTCGCGATCGTCGCCATCGAAAAGCGGGCCGGAGGGGAAGGGTACGTCGCGAGAATTTACACGGCCGGACCGGGAAGCGGTGATCTGGCGATGCTCGGGGAAACGGAAATTCCGCCGGGAGACGCGGGGGCCAGGGCGGCGGGCCGCTTTGCGGCGGGGAAACTCCTCGCGGCGGGATGGCCGAAAACGGAGGGGCGGGAGGCTGCCGGGAGGCCGTGGTACAATTCATGGTGGTTCTGGGCCGCAGTGATCGCCACCGCGGGGATTGCCGCGGTGGCCGCAGGAGGCGGCGGTTCCAGCAGTCCGTCCGGAAGCACCGTGGCGGTGAATTTCTGACCATCGGGATGGCGCCGGGGAAAAGGGAGATGGTCGCGAAGGAAACATACCCGCGGAGGCACCGCCTTCCGCTCCTGATCGGCGTTGCGCTGGTGGCCGTGGCGGTCCTGATCTCGCTGTTCCGGGACATGGGCGTGGTCGGAACCTGGAAGCTCCGGAACACGGAGCGGCAGCTCCGCGCCGAAGTCGAAAAGCTCCGGCAGGAGAACGCCCTTCTGAAACGCAAGGTGGAAGATCTGCGAAGCAACCCGGCGGCCATCGAGGAAGAGGCCAGAAGGATCGGGCTGATCAAGGACAAGGAAAAAGTGATCGTCGTCCCCCCCCAGCGGAATGCCGGACCCCAGCCCTCGGCAAAACCCGACGCGCATCACCCGTAGGGATTGGCCGGGGATCCTCGCCCCGCCATACCTGCTCTTCCTGCTTTTCTTCCAAAGCCGGGCCGGGCGCGTCCCTTTCCTTTTCCTGGCCGGCCTCGGTTTTCTCGCGTTCGCGTGCGCCCTGGGATCCTACCTCCTCGCGCGTCGCGATTCCGACATCCTCCCGCGTCGCGGGTTCCTGATGGTCTGGGGCGGCGTCGCCGCCATGGAACTCCACGCGTTCGTCCCGTCCGTGGGCAGGAGCCGCGCCGTTCCCGCGGCGTTGTTCTTCGGGATCGGCTACGCTCTCCCCGCGATCTGCTCGGTCCCGCTCATCCTCGGCACCGGCGCGTGGCTCGTGGCGATCACGCGGCCCGCAGGCTGGTTCGCGGAGGAGGTATATTCCGTAGCGGCGATGGCGATGCTCGCGGGAGGAGCGGGAATCGCCGTCCGGAGAGGAATCCGGCGAAAACCCCGGGAGGGGGACGGGATGCGGGACGCGATCCGACGAAGCCGCTCCATGATCCTTCCGTGGGAGGAGCCGAACCCCGGCGGGAAGCGGTCCTCCGGAGACGCCACCCAGGACTCCATCCTGCTCCGCCGGGATCAGGAATTGAAGGAAGGTGTGCTGAGAGCGCTGGAATCGCTGCCTCCGCTGATCAACGCGGCGCACGTCGGATACCTCGCTTCCCCCGGGACGCCGGGGAAGGCCGCGCACGAGGGGTTTCTCGTAAGCCGGGGCGAAAAGAACCCACGGGAATTTTCCGTACCCGACACGTATGTGCCGGTCAGGGAAACCGCCGTCTTCGTTCGCCCGTTTTTCGAAGACGGCCCCGAGGCGGGGAGATATGCCCCGTGGGGGAAAGTATCCGGAACCCTTCCCACGGGGATCGCCGCGGTCCCTGTGTTCCGGGAAGGGGTCGTGGAGGGGGCGATCCTCGCCATCCGCGAGGAGGAAGGGCCGTGGAGGGAACCCGTTCTCCCCCTCCTGGAGCTGACCGCGTACTTCGTCGGAAGGGAAATCGAGCGGGTGCGGACGCTTCACCGGGAAGAGCGATATCTCCTCCGGGAGGATTGGTACCACCAGATGGTCCGGAACATGGCGCAGGTAGGGACGGACGATAACCGCGACGCGGACGGACCTCTGCCGACGCGGCGGGAGAGGGTTTACGCGGAAGCGGTGGCGCAGGTGCGGCGGCAGGTGGGTGCGGACCGCGTGCTGCTGGTCGGTTCGAGCGACGACGGACAGAAGGGGTGGATCACCTGGGAGGAGACGGAGGAGGGAACCCGCAGGTCCGATCGGGCGGAACTTCTGGGGGGTTCATACGTGGGGTGGGTGATCCGCACCGGGACGCAGCGCATCTTCACCGGGACGCAGGGCCCTCCTCGGAGCCAGGGGGTGCTGCCTCCCGCCTGGGAACGCTCCGGGGAAACCTCCCATCTCGTCCTCCCCGTGTCGGGAAGCGGAGGATTCCGGGGCGCGGTGGTATGCGTCTCCGGTGGCGAGCGGCGGTTCCTGCGACAGCACGCGGAGGTCGTCCGGGACATCACGGAAGTGATGCAGATGGGACTCTCCCACGCCGGGCACCTCGAAACGCTCGCGCGGAAAGCCTCAACGGACGGACTTACGGGGCTGTTGAACCGGAGGGCCTTCCTCGAAAAGCTCTCCGAGGAACTGACGCGGTTGGACGGACGCCATCCGTGTGCCGTGGTCATGCTGGACGTGGACCATTTCAAGCGGATCAACGACTCGTACGGGCATCCTTTCGGCGACGAGGTCCTGCGGAAGATCGCCGGTGTTCTGGGAAAGGCGGTACGAAGAGGAGACGCGGCGGGACGGTACGGGGGCGAGGAATTCGTGCTGTACCTCCATATGGCGGACCCCTCCTATGCAGGGGAAGCCGCGGAGCGGTTCCGCCGGATGATCCGGCAGATCCGATTCCTGCACCAGGGGCACGAAGTCGTCGTAACGGCTTCCCTGGGCGCGGCATGCGCGCCGCTGCATGGCAATACCGCCGAGGAACTCATAAAGCGGGCCGACGAGGCGCTCTATCTTTCCAAGCAGGGAGGCAGGGACCGGGTGACGGTCTGGTCAGCCACGCGTTGACGCCTCCGGTGCGTAGGGATAAACTAACCACTTTATTACCGATTTCCCTTCGAGGCTCCGATTGGACGTACGGCAGATCGTGTATTCCCTTGTCGCCTCCGGGGTAGGGAGGAAGCTTCAGGAATGGGGCGCGGAAGCGGAGATCCTCTTTTCTCTGGAGATTCCTCGGCAGGAGGCCCACGGAGATTTCTCCACCAACGCGGCGATGCAGGTGGCAAGGCACCTGGGGAAAAAGCCCCGGAAGATCGCCGAGGAACTCGTAACCGCTTTCCGGAAAGAGGATCGCGACGGAAGGCTCGCCTCGCTCACCATTGCGGGGCCCGGGTTCATCAACATCGTCCTCTCGGAATCCACCTGGCGCGAGGTGCTCGCCCTGGCCCTTGCGAAAGGCGACCGTTTCGGCGCATCCCCCCTGGGGGAGGCCAGGAGAGTGCATATCGAGTTCGTCTCCGCCAACCCGACCGGCCCCCTGCACGTGGGGCATGGAAGGGGAGCGGCCGTCGGCGACGCGCTGGCGAGAATCCTCGAGTTCACGGGGCATACCGTGATCCGCGAGTATTACGTCAACGACGTGGGCAATCAGATGGACAACCTCGGGCGGTCGCTCCTTGCCCGCTACCGCACCGAATGCGGCCGGCGCACCGAACTGCCGGAGGACGCGTACCGCGGCGAGTACATGGTCGAACTTGCCCGGGGGCTGCGCAACGAGGTTGGGGACCGGTACGCGGATTCTCCGGAGGACGAGGTCCTTCCCCTCTTCCGGAAAGAGGCCGGGGAGAGGATTCTCGCCGGGATCCGGGAAGACCTCGAGAGTTTCCGCGTCCGGTTTGACCGCTGGTTTCCCGAACAGGAACTCCACGGGAAAGGAGAGGTGCGGGCCGCCATAGCGGAACTGCGGGAGCGCGGGCATCTGTACGAGTCCGACGGAGCCCTGTTTTTCCGCAGCGAGGCGCTGGGAGACGAGAAAGACCGCGTCCTCGTGCGCGCCGACGGCCGCACGACGTACTTCGCGGCCGACGTCGCCTACCACAGGCACAAACTGCGGGGGGGATACGCCCGGATCGTGGACATATGGGGGGCGGACCACCACGGTTATGCGCCGCGGGTACGCGCCGCGTTGCGAGGGCTGGGCGAGGATACGGACCGGCTCACCATCCTCCTGGTGCAGTTCGTCACACTGATCCGGGAAGGGAAACCGGTCCAGATGTCGACCCGGTCGGGGGAATTCACCACCCTCCGGGAAGTTCTGGACGAGGTCGGGGCGGATGCCGCGCGGTTTTTCTACCTGCTGCGCAGTTACCACACCCACCTGGAATTCGACCTGACGCTCGCGAAGACGCAGACGCGGAACAACCCCGTCTACTATATCCAGTACGTGCACGCCAGGATCTGCAGCATTTTCCGCGAGGCCGAAGCGAGGGGAGAGCCCCTCGCGGCCCATCCCCCCCTCTCGATTCTCACGCTCCCCGAAGAGGTTCGCCTGATGAAGGCGGTGGCCCGTTTCCCGGACGTCGTCGCGGAAAGCGCGAGGACCATGGAACCTCACCGGATTCCCTTCTACCTCCTGGAGGTGGCCGATCTGTTCCATGCGTTCTACCACCAGCACCGGTTTCTCGGAGAGACCCCCGAGCGTACGCAGGCCCGACTCGCGCTGGCCGCCGCCGTCAGGACGGTGGTAGGAAGCGGCCTTTCCCTGATCGGGGTGGCCGCTCCGGAGCGGATGTGAAAACCGTGCGCTACAAGGGGGGACCGCGGAGGGGAGATCCCGACCGGCACTCCTTCGCCTTCTTCGCGGTGGGCGCGATGGTGGTCATCGCCGTCGCGTTCTTCCTCGGTCTTCAGGTCGGGCGCGTCGTCGAGAAGAACGCGACGACGGGCCGGCGCACGGAAATCGGCCCCGCGCGGGGAACGCATGGGGACAACAGCGATCCCCGGGGCGCCCCGGCGTCGGACATCCGGAAGGAGATCTCCTCCTTCTCGGAGGATGCCGTGAAGATCCCCGCGGTGCCTCCCGCCGCCGTCTTGCCCAGCGCGAGGGAGGAATTGCGTAAGACCGAGGCGAGCGCTACGGCTCCCGAGGCGCTTTCCCGGAAGGATCCTCCTCCCCGGTTGCTCGACAGGAGCGAGGGAACGGGAAATGCCGGCGCACAGGTTTCCGTGGGCGGCAGGTTCACCCTTCAGGCGGGGGCGATGAAACGCCGGGGGACGGCGGATGCTCTCAGGAACCGCCTGGAGAAGGCCGGGTACAAGGCGAAGGTGGTCCGGGCGGTGAGCCGGACCCGGGGCGAAATTTATCGTGTCCGCGTCGGCCCCTTTCGGACGCGGGAAGCGGCATCCCGGGCAAGGAAAGGGATTCGGGCGGAATTGAAGATCGATGTCTTTCTCCTGCAGGGATAAGGGGGCAACGTGATCTCTCCCGATCGAGAGAGCTTCTTCAACCAGGCCGGTACGGGCGCACTGATCCCCGTCTGGAGCGAGTTCCAGGCGGACCTTGAAACGCCCGTGTCCGCGTATCTCAAGATCTCCGCGAACTTCCCCACCGACCATTTTCTCCTGGAAAGCGTGGAAGGAGGGGAGAAATGGGCACGGTACTCCTTCATCGGCTTCGACCCGCACCTGCAGTTCTCGGCGGACGCAAAAGAGATCACGATCCGGAAGGGAGGCGAGAAGTCGACCCGCCCCGTCACCGGGGATCCGCTGGAGTCGCTTGCGGAGATCCTGCGGGAGATCCGCTACCGGCCGGCGCCTGGGCTCCCCCGCCTCTCGGGGGGCGCCGTCGGGTACATCGGCTACGACTACGTCCGGTACCTGGAGAACATGGGGGGGCGCCTCCCGCTGACCGCCTTCCCGGACGCGATGTTTCTCTTCCCGTCCCGCCTCGTGATCTTCGACAATGTGAGGCACACGATCCTCATCGTCGCGCATGCCGAAATCCGTGGAGCGGAAGACCCCGGGGCGGCATACCGGCGTGCGATCGAAGCGATCGAAGAGGTCCGGGGAATCCTGAGGGCCCCGCTGTCCTGGTCCGACGTTCCCGAGGGAGAGGACGGGGATCGCCCGCGCTTCGAGATGACCCGGGAAGAGTTCCTTACGGCGGTGCGAAAGGCGAAAGAGCACATCCGGAACGGGGACATCATCCAGGCGGTCCTTTCCAACCGTGCGACCGTGAAGACGGGAAGGACGCCCGCCGAGGTGTACCGGGTCCTCCGGGCGCTCAACCCCTCTCCGTACATGTACCTCCTGCGGATGGGGGACCTGTCCGTGGTAGGCTCGTCGCCGGAGATCCTTGTGCGTCTCGAGGGGGACGTCATCCAGCTGCGGCCGATCGCGGGCACACGCCCCAGGGGAGGCAGCGCGGAGGAGGATCGGCGCCTGGAAGCCGAGCTTCTCTCCGACCCCAAGGAGATCGCGGAACACGTGATGCTCGTGGACCTTGGCCGGAACGATGTCGGCCGGGTGGCCGAGTGGGGTTCGGTGAAGGCGGATGAACTGATGGTCGTGGAGCGCTACTCGCATGTCATGCATATCGTCTCGAACGTGACCGGCAGGCTTCGCAAGGGGCTTACCGCATTCGACGTCCTCCGTGCGGCCTTCCCTGCGGGGACGGTTTCCGGCGCGCCGAAGGTTCGGGCGATGCAGATCATCTCGACGCTGGAGCCGTTCCGCCGGGGAACCTACGCGGGTGCGGTGGGATATTTCGACCTGCAGGGGAGCATGGACTTCTGCATCGCCATCCGCACGATCGTGATGTCGGGGGGCGAAGCCATGATCCAGGCCGGAGCGGGGATCGTCGCGGATTCCGATCCGGCCCGGGAATGGGAGGAGATCCGGGACAAGGCGAGGATCCTTTTCCGCGCGGTCGGCGTCGCTCCGGATGGAGGGGGCGTTCCGTGATCGCCGTCGTCGACAACTACGATTCCTTCACGTACAACCTCGTGCAGTACCTGTGCGAGCTCGGGGCGGAGGTATCGGTTTTCCGGAACGACGCGGTTTCCGTGGAAGAGCTGGCACGTCGTGCGCCCAAAGGCCTGGTGATCTCCCCGGGGCCGGGAGGGCCCGACGACGCGGGGATCTCCCTCGACGCCATCCGCTATTTCCAGGACCGCCTTCCCATACTGGGGGTGTGCCTGGGGCACCAGTGCATCGGGCAGGCTTTCGGGGGACGCGTGGTCCACGCCCAGGCGCTGATGCACGGGAAGACCTCCCGGATCCGCCACAACGGGAAGGGGATCTTCTCCATGATCGAGAATCCCATGGTCGCGACCCGATACCACTCCCTCGCGGTCGACCGGTCCGCCCTTCCCGCGGAGCTTGAGGTGTGCGCGGAGGCGGAAGACGGCGAGGTGATGGGGGTGCGACACATCGAAAAGCCCGTTTTCGGCGTCCAGTTCCACCCGGAATCCATCCTGACCCAGTCCGGGATGCGGATCCTGGAGAATTTCCTCTCTCTCATCGACCCCTCCCAGCCCGTGCTTCGGGAATTCGGAAACATCCGGGAAGCGATCTCCGCGGTGTCCGCAAGGAAAAACCTTTCCGCGGACGGCATGCGGGATGCGATGCGGATGATCATGGGAGGGGAAGCCACGCCCTCGCAGATCGCCTCCTTCCTGTCCTGCCTCTCGATGAAAGGGGAGACGATCACGGAAATCGCCGCCGCGGCCGCGGTGATGCGACAGAGGGCCACGAGGATCGTCCCCCCGCCGGGAAAGGACGTGCTCGATACCTGCGGCACGGGCGGGGACCGGGCGGGAACGTTCAATATCTCCACGACCGTGGCGTTCGTCGCCGCGGGGGCGGGAATCCCGGTGGCCAAGCACGGGAACCGCTCGGTGACGAGCCGGTCGGGGAGCGCGGATGTGCTGGAGGCGCTGGGGATGGACCTCAACGCGGACCCCTCGAGGATCCAGCGGGCACTCGACGAGGCGGGGATCACCTTCATGTTCGCCCCGAAGTTCCACGCGGCGATGAAATACGCCATCGGTCCCCGGCGCGAGATCGCCATCCGCACGATCTTCAACATCCTCGGTCCGATCAGCAACCCTGCCGGGGTCCGCTGCCAGGTGATCGGGGTGTTCAGCGAGGAACTGGGGGAAACCTACGCGCGTGTGCTCGCGGAGACCGGGCACCGGCGGGCTTTCGTGGTCCACGGGACCGACGGTCTGGACGAGGTTTCCCTCTCCGCGCCGACCATCGTGTGGGACGTCCGCGAAGGGAAGGTGAAGCGGTTCCTCTTCGATCCGCGGTCGGCGGGTTTCGAATACGCCTCGATCTCCTCCCTCAAGGGAGGGGACGCGGGAGCGAACGCGACGATTCTTCGCAACATCCTCTCCGGGACCCCCGGCCCCATGCGGCAGGCGGTTCTCCTGAACGCCGCTTTCGCCATCGTCGCCGGAGGAATGGCCGAGGATATCCGGGAAGGCGTCCGCGCGGCGACCGGATCGATCGACTCCGGCGCCGCGAAGGAAAAGCTCCGATCCTTCCTGACGATCCTCGGGCGGACCTCGTGCGCATGACCGCGATGGCCTTTTGCCTCGATCGGATCGTGGATGATGTGCGTGAGGAACTCTCCCTGAGGAAAGGCCGGGTTTCGATGGCGGAACTCCTCGAAAGGGAAGATCGCCGCGGTCCGGGGAAGGATCTCCTCGGGACCTTGCCGGACGGTCCCGGCATCATCGCCGAGATCAAGCGGGCGTCGCCTTCGAGGGGGTGGATACGGAAGGGCCTCGACGCCGCCGCCATGGGCCGGGTCTACCTGGAAGGGGGGGCATGGGCGATCTCGGTGCTCACGGAGGCGCGCCGCTTCGGGGGATCCCTTTCGGACCTCGAAACGGTCAGGGAGGCGTGCCCCGATGCGCGGTTGCTGCGGAAAGATTTCCTCCTGGACGAGTACATGCTTGCGGAATCCCGGGCTTGCGGGGCCGACATGGCGCTCCTCATGGTCAGCGTGCTCGGAGATCGGACCGTCGGCATGGTGGACCTGGCGAGGAAACACCGGCTCGAACCGCTGGTGGAAGTGCACGACGCTTCGGAACTCGCGATCGCCGCGCGGTCGACGGCGCGCCTGATCGGGATCAACAACCGCAACCTGGGGGACTTGACCGTCGACTTGTCCACCTCGTCGCGGCTTTTGCCCCTCCTTCCCCCGGGGGCGGTGGCGGTCGTGGAAAGCGGAATCACCGGGCCGGAACCGGTGGCGCGTTTCCACGGGATGGGAGCCAGGCTGTTCCTGGTGGGAGAATCGCTGATGGACAGCCCGAACCCCGCTGACACGATGCGAAGGTATGTGGGAAAATGAGCGGGAAAACCCCGTATAAGGAGCCGATGAGATGCAGGTGAAAATCCTACTGAAAGACTCGGAAATCCCGAAGACCTGGTACAACGTCATGGCGGACATGCCCACGCCCCCGGCTCCCGTGCTCCACCCGGGGACCGGAAAACCGGTGGGGCCGGACGACCTGGCGCCGCTCTTTCCCATGCCGCTGATCGAGCAGGAAGTTTCCCGGCAGAGGGAAATCCCCATTCCGGATGAAGTCCGCAGGATCTACGCCCTTTGGCGCCCGACGCCGATGTTCCGCGCCCTGCGGCTGGAGGAGGCGATCGGGACGAAGTCGAGGATCTATTACAAATACGAGGGCGTAAGCCCGGCGGGCAGCCACAAGCCGAACACCGCCATCCCCCAGGCGTACTACAACAAGATGTCGGGGAGGAAGCGGATCGCAACCGAGACGGGGGCCGGACAGTGGGGATCCGCCATGGCCATGGGGGGCTGCTTCTTCGGGCTGGAAGTGAAGGTCTACATGGTGAAGGTCAGCTACGACCAGAAGCCGTACCGGCGCATGCTCATGGAGTCGTACGGTGCGAAGGTCGTTCCGTCCCCCAGCCCCGACACCAACGCCGGGCGGGGCATCCTGTCGCAGGACCCGAAATCGCCCGGCTCGCTCGGCATCGCCATCAGCGAGGCCGTGGAGGATGCGGCATCCCGGGAAGACACGAGCTACTCCCTGGGGTCGGTCCTGAACCACGTCTGCCTCCACCAGACCGTCATCGGGCTGGAGGCGCAGGAGCAGATGAAGCTGGCCAACGATTATCCGGACGTCGTCATCGCCTGCTGCGGCGGCGGAAGCAATCTCGCCGGCATCGGGTTTCCCTTCCTGCGCGACAAGATCAGCGGCGGGAAGAACCCCCGGGTGGTGGCGGTGGAACCGTCCTCCTGTCCGACCCTGACCAAAGGGATCTACGCCTATGATTTCGGGGACACGGCGAGGCTCACGCCGCTCCTGAAGATGTACACCCTCGGGCACGACTTCGTGCCGCCGGGAATCCACGCCGGCGGCCTGCGGTACCACGGCGACTCGGCCCTGGTGAGCCAGCTCTACAACGAGCGGTTGCTGGAAGCGCAGGCGTACGGTCAGACGTCGGTGTTCACGAGCGCGGTGATCTTCACCCGGACCGAGGGGCTTCTTCCCGCGCCCGAGTCGTCCCACGCGATCCACGCCGCGATCATGGAGGCCAAGCGGGCGGACGAGGAAGGCACGCGGAAGACCATCCTCTTCAATCTGAGCGGCCACGGGTTCTTCGACCTGTCCGCATACGAGGATTTCCAGAACGGCCGGCTGGTGGATTACGAGCACCCGGAGGGAAAGATCGCCGAGGCTCTGGATCGGCTGCCGAAGGTCGAGGCGTAGACGAGAGACAAGGATGTTCCGCATCAAGATCTGCGGGGTTACGACCCCGTCGGACGCCCTGCACGCGGTTGCGTGCGGAGCGGACGCGATCGGGATCAACTGTTACGTGGGTTCCCCACGGTTCGTCCCGGAGGAGTCCGCCCGGAAGATCGTGGGGGCGGTCGGGGGAAGGGCCGAGGTCGTGGCCGTGTTCGTCAACGAGACGCCGGAGGCGATCGAAGCCCTCTGCGCACGGCTGGGAATCGGAACGGTCCAACTTCACGGAGACGAGCCGGAAGGGGTGGCCGCGCGGCTCAAGGTCCGGCGCATCAAGGCGATCCACGCTTCGAACACGCCGGATCCGGAAAGATTCGCTTCCTACCCTTGCGAGGCGTTCCTTCTGGATTCCGGTGGGCGGTCGGAGTACGGGGGAACGGGCCGGGAGCTCCCCTGGGGGGAACTCCCGGAGCGGTTCGGCCGCCTGCTCGCGGCGCCGGGCAGTCGCGGCTCCGGGAAGACGTGGATCCTTGCGGGGGGACTCACGCCGGGGAACGTGGGTCGCGCCATCGCGATGGTCTTCCCCTCCGCCGTGGACGTGGCATCCGGGGTGGAATCGTCCCCGGGCAGGAAAGATCCGGCGAAGGTCGCCTCCTTCATCGAGAACGCGAAAGCGGGGTTCCGGCTTGCAGGAGCGTAAGTCGTACAGGATGCCCGACCGGGAAGGGCACTTCGGGGCCTTCGGGGGACGGTACGTCGCGGAAACCCTGATGTCGGCCCTCATCGGACTGGAAACGGCGTACCGCGCCGCCAGGCGCGCCCCCTCCTTCCGGAACGAACTCCAGACGATGCTTCGCGACTACGCCGGGAGGCCCACGCCCCTGTATTACGCGGCGCGTCTGACCGAGAAGGCGCGCGGGGCGAAGATCTACATCAAACGCGAGGACCTCGCCCACACCGGATCGCACAAGATCAACAATACCCTCGGGCAGGGGCTTCTCGCACTCCGAATGGGGAAGCGGAGGGTCATCGCCGAGACGGGGGCGGGGCAGCACGGCGTTGCGACGGCCACCGTGTGCGCGAAGATGGGGGTTTCCTGCGAAGTATACATGGGAGAGGAGGACGTCCGCAGGCAGGCGCTGAACGTCTTCCGGATGCGTCTCCTGGGCGCCCGCGTGAACCCCGTGACTTCCGGAAGCCGAACCCTGAAGGATGCCATGAACGAGGCGCTCCGCGACTGGGTGACCAACGTGCGGAACACTTACTACCTTCTCGGTTCGACGGCGGGGCCGCACCCGTACCCGGAGATGGTACGGGATTTCCAATCCGTCATCGGAAGGGAGGCCGCGCGGCAGTTCCGCAAGGCGGAAGGGGGGGCGCCGGCGGCGGTCGTCGCGTGCGTGGGGGGCGGAAGCAACGCGATGGGAATCTTCACTCCCTTCATCCCCGACCCCGGGGTGCGCCTGTACGGCGTGGAGGCGGGGGGGTTGGGCCTCGCGTCCGGCAAGCACGGCGCGACCCTGTCCCGGGGAAGGATCGGCGTGCTTCACGGAAGCAAATCGTATCTTCTGCAGGACGCACACGGCCAGATCCTCGAGGCGCACTCGATCTCCGCGGGGCTGGACTATCCGGGCGTGGGGCCGGAACACGCGTGGCTGAAGGAATCCGGGCGGGCCACCTACGTTTCCGTCGACGATGCCCAGGCGCTGGAGGCGTTCGACGCGCTCTCCCGGCTCGAGGGAATCCAGCCGGCGCTGGAGTCTTCCCACGCCGTCGCCTACGCGCTGGTTCTCGCGCGGCGCATGCGCCGTTCCGAGACCGTCCTTCTCAACCTCTCCGGCAGGGGAGACAAGGACATGGGAATCCTCATGGAACGGAAGGAGGCGGGATCGTGACGGCGATCGACGCCGCCTTCCGGAGGCTCCGCGCGGAAAGGCAAAAAGGGCTTGTGGTGTACCTCACCGCGGGGGACCCGACCCCCGCCGCGTCCCTTTCCTACCTGCGCGCGGCGGCCGACGCGGGTGCGGACCTCGTGGAGGTGGGAGTTCCCTTTTCCGACCCGACTGCGGACGGCCCCACCATCGAAGCCGCATCGCGCCGGGCCCTGTCTGCGGGGATGAGCGTGGCGAGGTCTCTGGAACTGGTCCGCGCGTTCCGGAAGACGCACCGGACGCCCGTGGTCCTGTTCGGTTACTACAACCCCTTCTTCCGTTACGGGATCCCCGGTCTTTGCGCGGATGCCCGCTCCGCGGGCGTGGACGGATTCCTCGTGGTCGACCTTCCCCTCGAAGAAACCGGGGAGGCGGTCCCGGCGATGCGGAGTGCGGGGCTGGACTGGATTCCCCTCGTAGCGCCCACCACCGGCGCAAAGAGAGTCCGGGCGATCCAGCGGGCGGGATCGGGCTTCCTGTACCTGATCTCCGTGACCGGGGTTACCGGCGTTCGGGAGACCCTTCCCCGGGGGATGGCGGCATGGGCCCGGGATGTCCGGGAAACGGCGCGCCTTCCGGTCGCCGTGGGGTTCGGAATCTCCTCCCCGGAAATGGCGAGAAAGGCGACGCGTCACGCCGACGCCGCTGTGGTGGGGAGCGCCTGCGTCAAGATCGTCGAAAGGAACGGCCGCGCACCCCGTGGGCCCGCGGAGCTTTCCCGGTTCGTAACGTCCCTCAAATCGGCGATGAGGTGACCATGCCATGGCGATTCGACTGTTCCGGAAGAAGGACGAGAGCGACAAGAAGATCAAGATCCCGGAGGGGATGTGGATCAAGTGCGACGCCTGCCTCGAGATCATCTACAAGCCCGAGGTGGAGCGCAACCTGAACGTCTGCCCCAAGTGCGTCTACCACTTCCGGATCCCCGCAACGGAGCGGATCCGCGCCGTGACGGACGAAGGGACCTTCGCCGAGTTCGCCGATGACATGGAATCGGTGGACGTGCTGAACTTCGTCGACACCAAGAAGTACGTTGACCGGCTGAAGGAGGCGAAGAAAAAGACCGGACGCAAGGAAGCCGTGATCGTGGGGAAAGGGAAGATCAACGGGATCGACATCGTCCTTTCCGTCCTGGACTTCGAGTTCCAGGGTGGTTCGATGGGCAGCGTGGTGGGAGAGAAGGTGGCGATGGCGGCGGAAACGGCCTTGGAGTCGCATCTCCCCCTGGTCGTGTTCAGCGCGTCGGGAGGGGCGAGGATGCAGGAAGGGACCCTCTCCCTGATGCAGATGGCGAAGACCGGCGCCGCCCTCGCCCGTTTGTCCGATGCCCGCCTCCCGTACATCAGCGTGCTCACCGACCCCACGACCGGAGGCGTCGCCGCCAGTTTCGCCATGCTGGGAGACGTCATCATCTCCGAACCGGGCGCCTTGGTGGGGTTCGCCGGGCCCCGCGTCATCGAGCAGACGATAAAGCAGAAGCTTCCCGAAGGATTCCAGCGCGCGGAGTTCCTGCTCGAGCACGGCATGGTCGACATGATCGTCGAGCGGAGCCGGCTGAAGGCGACGCTGACGCAGATTCTCCGGTACCTCTCGGGTCACGGGGATCGATGACGGGAGCGGCGGGTCCGTCCGGACCGGAAGCCGTCCGACCGGGCCTCGGAAGGATCCGCAGGGCGCTCGCCCGGGCCGGCCACCCCGAGAGGGGGTTCCGCGCCATTCATATAGCGGGTACGAACGGGAAGGGGTCCACCGCCTGCTTCATCGAGACCATGCTGCGCGTGCTTTCGGACCGGCGCGTGGGGCTTTTCACCTCGCCGCACCTGATCTCCCCCGAGGAGCGGATCCGCATCGACGGCAGGAAGATCCCGAAGGGGTGCCTCCGTGCCGGTTTCCGATCCGCCGGGGACCCGCTTACCTATTTCGAGAGGATGACCTGGGTCGCCTGCGACTGGTTTCGGCGGAAAAAGGTCGGGATCGCCGTCATGGAGACGGGGCTCGGCGGCCGATGGGACGCGACCAACGCCTGCCGCTCGTCGGTGTCCGTAATCACCACGGTGGGGTACGACCACATGGAGTGGCTCGGAGGCACCCTCGGGCGGATCGCGGCGGAAAAGGCGGGGATCCTCCGGAAGGGGATTCCCCTGGTTGTGGGACGGTTGCGCCCGGCCGCCCGGTCGGTCGTGTTGCGTCGCGCCCGTCGCCTCGGATGTTCCACCTGGGAGATGGGCCGCGATTTCGACTGGGAGGAAAACGGGGAAGGGGCGATACGGGTCATCCTTCCCGGTCTGCGGATCGACGATGTCCGTCCCGCTTTGACCGGTCGTTTCCAGTGGGATAACGCGGCGATCGCGCTGGCCGCCGCGTGGAGATGGGCAGCCATCGAAGGGATCTGCCGGAGCCGGTTCGCGGAGGTTGCGAAGAGAGCCGTGAGGGAAGCCCGCTGGCCCGGGAGGTTTTGCCGGCTTCCGCTTCGGCGAAACGCCGGAGCCTGGGTGGACGGGGGCCACAACCCCGAGGCGGCGCGGGCGGTGGCGAGGGAAATCCGGGAATCCCCCCCATGGGGAAAGGGGAAACGCATCGTCGCCCTGTGGAGCATGCTGGCCGACAAGGACGCGGCGGGCTATCTTCGGGAGCTGTCGTGCGTTCTCGCCGCCGCCGTGGTCTACCCGATGTCCCACGAAAGGGCATCGGATGCGGGGGCGCTGGCGCGCCGCTGCGAAGACGCCGGGATTCGACACGTTGTCGCGGGCGGCTTCCGGGAGGGGTGGGTCCTGGCGCGTCGTCTCGCCGGACCGGGGGGAGTGGTCCTTGTGTGCGGATCGCTTGTCGCCGTCGGTGAGGCTTACCGCCATCGTGTGGGGATGGTCCCGTGAAACGAATCCCCCTCGTTTTCGCCGAGGTGGCGGTGCTGCTCGCGCTTTGCGGCTCCCTCGAAGGGGCGGAACTGCGTTTCCCCCTCGCACCGAAGATGCCGGAGAGCCAGATCCCCGGTTCCCAGTTGACCGCACCGGTCCACCTCAACGCCGATTCCCTGACGTACGACGACAACACGGGGGTGACCGAGGCGAAAGGCAACGTGGAACTCGTCATAAGGAACCGGACGATGCGGGCGGACCGCATCCGCTACGACGCGTGGACGGGAGAGGCGGACCTCGAGGGGAAGGTCAGGTACAAGGACCCGGACGAGGAGTTCGCCTTCGACCGGATCACGATCAACCTCGGCACGGAGACCGGGATCCTCTACAACGGCACGATATTGATCCGCAGCAGCAGGTACCTCATCTCCAGCAGGAAGGTCGAGAAGACGGGGAAGGAAACCTTCCTGATCGATAAAGGATCCTTCACTACCTGCCCGTGCGACCCCGAGCCGGACTGGAAGTTCGAGGTCCGGCGTTCCCGCGTCACTCTCGACCAGTACGCCTACGGAAGGGACATCACGTTCCGGATACGGGGCGTACCGGTCCTCTGGCTCCCGTATGGGGCCTTCCCGGTAAAACTGACGCGCCAGAGCGGGCTCCTGCTTCCGAATTTCTCCAGCAGCCGCTCCAAGGGATACACGGTGGAGATCCCGTACTATCGTGTCCTGAATCGTTGGAGCGACGCGACGCTGTCCGTGGAGACGATGAGCCGGCGAGGCTACCGCCCGGAGCTCGAGTACCGGTTCGTCCTGAACCCCGATTCGGAAGGGACGATCCGCGGCACGTGGTTCCATGACAAAAGCGTGAACCGGGACCGGTGGCGCGCCTACGGGGAAAACATCTTCCGGTCCGGACGCTGGACGGCAAACGCCATGCTGGAGCTGCCCTCCGACAACGTGTACTACCTCGACCTCGTGGACCAGGACAACCTGCGATCCGGCCGGGATGCGCGGTCCGAGGGGTTCGTCGGGTCCGCCGGAGAGGAAACGGCGCAGGCGATCTCGGTAACCTGGAACAAGGACCTCCAGGGGATCCCCGGAGACAACACGGTGCAGCGTCTCCCCGAATATACGGCCACCCTTCTTCCCCGGTCGGTGATCTTTCCGGGCCTCGACCTCTCCGGCGTGTTTTCGGCCACGAATTTCTATCGAAGGGAAGGCATCGACGAGGTCCGGGGGAGGGGATTCGCGCAACTCTCCCGGACGCTGTTCCTTTACCCGTCGATCACGATGACACCCTACCTTTTCGCCGACATTTTGGAAACGCGGTTCGAACGGTCTCCCGGTTCCCGGGAGATCTCCGGCCGGTTCATCCCCGGAGGAGGGGCGGCGCTCTCCACCGATGCCCGGAGGGACTATCTCTTCCGGGGAGCCGGCTTCGTCCACGCGGTAGGCACATCCCTCGGGTACCGGTACGTGCCGAAGGTCGGCCAGGAAGACCTCCCCGTCACCGACCGGTGGTCCCGGCTGGCGCCGCAAAGCCAGTTCGTCCTCGCAACCTCGCAGCGATTTCTGGAGGTGAAGGACGGAGCTTCCCCCAGGGAACTCGCATCGCTGTACGTCGAATGGGCGTACGATGTGGGAGGGAAGGATCCGTCCGGGTCCCCGTACGTGGATCCCCTCTCTCCTCTGGTCCGATCGCTTCGCGACCAGATCGATACCGGTGCGGGGCGGACGCCCCGGAGGGAATCCGCCGTCTCGGACGTTTACGGCAAGCTCTCCCTGACTCCCCCCGGCCGCTGGACGTTCCAG
Source organism: Deltaproteobacteria bacterium (assembly GCA_021815305.1). Lineage (GTDB taxonomy): Bacteria > Desulfobacterota > Deferrimicrobia > Deferrimicrobiales > Deferrimicrobiaceae > JAKAHC01. The sequence goes on from JAKAHC010000002.1 coordinate 170,497, forward strand.
GGGGAGATGCTCTTCGACCCCGTGGAGACGAACTTCACCATGGGGGCCGTCAGTTCCGAATGGAAGAAGGACCACGACAACCGCGTCCTCGCCGAGTACAGGGTATCCCGCGACCTTGCGGAGGACGTCCACGGCCTCATCGTCTGGAAACCTCTGCGATCCGTCCGGCTGCAGACGGAGGCGAACTACTCCGTGAGGAACCGGTCCCTGACGGACGGCTCCGCGGGGATGAGCGTGTTCCCGAAGAGTGACTGCTGGAATATCGGTTTCGTCGTCGAGAGGAAGAGCCAGCCCACGGACACGAGCGTGAAACTCACGTTCGGCCTCCGGGGGATGGGATCCATGGGGAACTGAGGAGGTTATGGAGAGGATCTTCATCACCGGGGGGCGGGGCCTCCTGGGGCGAGAGATCGCGGCGGCTTTCCGCAGCGCCGGGGAGGTGCGGATCACCGACCGGGAGGAGTGCGACATCGTCGATCTCGATGCGTGCCGCCGGGAGATCTCCGCATTCGGGCCGGACGTGGTGATCCACTGCGCAGCCTATACTGCGGTGGATCTCGCGGAGAAAGAGGCCGCCGCCGCGCGGGAGGCGAACGCAACGGGCACGCGGAACGTCGCCAGGGTCTGCAAGGAGCTGGGGGCGCTGCTCACGACCTTCGGGACCGACTATGTTTTCGACGGGAGGATCGGAAGGCCGTACGTCGAGGGCGATGCGCCGAACCCCCTGTCCGAGTACGGAAGGAGCAAGCTGGAGGCGGAGGAAGCGCTCCGCGAGGAGGGCGTCTCCCACCTGCTGGTCCGCACCCAGTGGCTGTACGGCGCGGGGGGAAAGAACTTCATCCGGACCATACTGGCGAAAGCCGGCGGCGGCGAGACGTTGCGCGTGGCGTCGGACCAGACCGGATGTCCCACATACGCGAAGGACCTGGCCGAGGCGGTCTTGAGGCTTCTTTCGGCGGACGCCCGCGGGACCGTCCATTTTTCCAACGAGGGGGAGACGACCTGGTACGGGCTCGCGCGCTACGTGTTGGACCTTTCCCCCTTTTGCGCGGCGGTCCTGGTGCCGGCGAGGAGCCGCGACCTTCCCTATCCGGCGCAACGGCCCGCCTACGCGCCTCTGTGCAAGGAGAAATATCGCAGGATCACGGGGGTTTCCCCGAGGCATTGGCGGGATGCCGTACGGGAATATCTGGAAGCCGAACGCAACGGGGGGGTGCCGCGATGAGGATTCTCGTGACAGGGGGCGCGGGGTTTATCGGTTCCCACGTCGCGCAGGCGTACGTGGACGCAGGCCACGAGGTGGCCGTCCTGGACAACCTGTCCTCCGGCAGGAAGGAGAATGTCCCGGAGGGGGCGCGTTTCGTGTTCGGAGACGCGGGATCGGAAACCGCGCTGGAGGCGATCCGCACCTTCCGGCCCGAGGTGCTGAACCATCACGCGGCGCAGATCAACGTTCGGAAATCGGTGGCGGACCCCCTCTTCGACGCCAGGGAGAACATCCTGGCGACCCTGGGATTGCTGGAGGCCGCCCGCCGGAGCGGAGTGAGAAAAATCCTTTTCTCCTCCTCGGGCGGAGCGGGATACGGCGAGCAGGAGGAGTTCCCCGCGGACGAGAAACACCCGCTTCGACCGGTATCCCCTTACGGAGCGGCGAAGATCTCGGTGGAACTGTACCTGCATTTCTACAGGGTGCAGTACGGACTGGAGTACACGGCGCTCCGGTACTCGAACGTGTACGGTCCGCGGCAGGATCCCCACGGCGAGGCGGGGGTCGTGGCGATCTTCTGCGAGCGGCTTCTCAAAGGCCAGCCGGCGGTCATCAACGGGGACGGCGAACAGACGCGGGACTACGTGTACGTCGGGGACGTCGTCCGCGCCAACCTCGCGGCGCTGTCGCGGGGGGACGGACTCTCCATCAACGTCGGAACGGGGATCGAGACGGACGTGAACCACCTCTTCCGGAAGATCCGGGAACTGGCCGGCAGCCGGCAGGAGGAGATCCACGGCCCGGCGATGCCGGGGGAGCAGCGCCGGTCGGTCATCGAAAACCGGTTGGCCTCCTGCGAACTGGGGTGGTATCCTGAAAGTTCACTGGACGACGGGCTCGCCCTCACGCTGGCGTACTTCCGGGAAAAAGTGAAAACTTCGGGCAGTTGGTAGGCATGCGCATAGAAAACATCCGCAATTTTTCCATCATCGCCCACATCGATCATGGAAAATCCACGCTGGCCGACCGCCTCCTCGAGCTGACAGGCACCCTCACCGAGCGGGAAAAAGTGGACCAGTTCCTGGACAAGATGGAGCTGGAGCGGGAACGCGGAATCACCATCAAGGCACAGACCGTCCGGATGCGTTACCGGGCGGAGGACGGAAAGGAGTACACGCTCAACCTGATCGACACGCCGGGACATGTCGACTTCTCGTACGAGGTGTCAAGAAGCCTTTGCGCCTGCGAGGGGGCGATCCTGGTCGTCGACTCCTCCCAGGGAGTGGAGGCGCAGACGCTGGCGAACGTGTACATGGCCCTCGACCAGGATCTGGAGATCCTGCCGGTGCTGAACAAGATCGACCTCCCCAACGCGGAACCCGAGCGCGTCCGGCAGGAGATCGAGGACGTCATCGGACTCGACACCGCGGGGATCCTTTCCGTGAGCGCGAAGAAGGGCACCGGCGTGCCGGAGCTCCTGGAGAGGATCGTCCGCCAGGTTCCCCCTCCCCAGGGGGACCCGGACGCTCCGGCGAAGGCGCTGATGATCGACTCCTGGTTCGACAACTACGTCGGCGTGGTGGTCCTCGCGCGGGTCTTCGAAGGGAGGATCGTCCCGGGACAGCGGATCGCTTTCATGTCGACCGGGAACGCCTTCGAGGTGCAGAAGGTGGGCGTCTTCGCCCCCCATCCCCTGGAGGTGGAGGAACTGGGGACCGGGATGGTCGGGTTCGTCATCGCCAACATCAAGGAGTTGACCGAAACCAAGGTGGGCGACACGATCACGGACGCGCGGATCCCCGCAGCCACACCGCTGCCGGGGTTCAAGGTCGTGCGCCCCATGGTTTTCGCGGGGGTCTACCCCGTCGCATCCGACCAGTACGGACAATTGCGGACGGCCATCGAAAAGCTCCGCCTCAACGACTCCTCGTTCACGGCGGAGCCGGAGAACTCGGTGGCGTTGGGATTCGGGTTCCGTTGCGGGTTTCTGGGCCTCCTCCACATGGAGATCATCCAGGAAAGGCTGGAGCGCGAATACGGCGTGGAGCTCATCACCACAGCCCCCACCGTGGGCTACCGGGCGGTGAAGAAGGACGGAGGGGTGGTCGAGGTGGACAGCCCGGCCCGGTTGCCGGAGCCCCTGGAGCTTCTGCACATCGAGGAGCCGATGATCCTGGCGACGATCCACCTTCCGACGGAATATCTTGGCGGGGTCCTCAAGCTCTGCGAGGAGCGGCGCGGCATCCAGCGGCAGATGAAGTTCTCCTCCGTGAACCGCGTGATCCTGGAGTACGAACTGCCTCTCAACGAAATCGTCCTGGATTTCTACGACAAGCTGAAGACCGCCTCCAGGGGATACGCCTCGATGGACTACGAGTTCCACCATTTCCAGCGGTCGGACCTGGTCAAGCTCGACATCCTCCTCAACGGGGACAAGGTGGACGCCCTTTCGCTGATCGTGCACCGCGACAGCGCCTACCCCAAGGGGCGCGAGGTCGCGGAACGGCTCCGAAAGCTGATCCCCCGCCAGATGTTCGAAGTGGTCATCCAGGCCGCCATCGGATCCAAGGTCATCGCGCGCGAGTCGGTCAAGGCGATTCGCAAGAACGTGCTGGCCAAGTGCTACGGGGGGGACATCACCAGGAAACGGAAACTCCTCGAGAAGCAGAAGGAAGGGAAACGGCGGATGAAGCAGGTGGGAACCGTCGAAATCCCGCAGGAGGCTTTCCTGTCGATCCTGAAGGTCAAGGAATAGAGGAGGAAGCCATGCCGCTGATGACGGCCGCGCCTGCCGGGAAAAAGGGGAAGGCCCGGGAATACTTCGAGGCTTTCGGCGTCGCCCTCGTGATCGCGCTGATCGTCCGCACGCTGTTCTTCCAGGCGTTCAAGATCCCCTCCGGATCCATGGAGAACACCCTTCTGGTGGGGGACCATATCTTCGTCAACAAGTTCATCTACGGATACCATGTGCCGTTCACGAGGGGGCGCATCCTCGAGTTCACCACGCCGAAGCGCGGAGACATCATCGTGTTCGTCTTCCCCGAGGACCCGAGCAAGGACTTCATCAAGCGGGTCATCGGCGTTCCCGGCGATGTCGTGGAGATCCGTCGGAAAACGGTCTACGTCGACGGGATTGCCCTGAAAGAACCCTATGTGCATTACGCCGACAAGGCGGAAGCGGACAGCTTCCAGCGGCCGCGGGACGACATGGCGCCCATCCGCGTGCCGCCGGGGAAGCTCTTCGTGATGGGGGACAACCGGGACCGCTCTTACGACTCGCGCTACTGGGGATTCGTGGACATGGACGAGGTCATCGGAAAGGCGTTCATCATTTACTTCTCCATCGACTGGAACAAGGGCGGCGGCTGGTCGGACCTCTGGCTCTGGCCCGAGATGGTCCGCTGGGACCGCATCGGGCGCATATTGCATTGAACCCCTTCGCGGCCCATTGACGCGGGGGGGCGATCGGCGTAGGATCGCATACAGCCTTTTAAGCTAATCCCGTGAGGTTAGCAAAGGATGACCCTTATACGCACCCGCACCGAAGCCGTGCCTCTCCGCAACGCCGGAGAGGCTTTTTTTTGCGCCCGGCGACGTCCCACCGCGACGAGAGGTCTGAAACCATGAAAAAACCCGGAGTGAAGACCATCCTCGACGGCAAAGGCGTGGAACGCGTTCTCTCCCGTCTGACCCACGAGATCCTGGAAAAGAACCGCGGCGCGTCCGAGATCGTCCTCGTCGGGATCGCGTCCGGCGGCATTCCCCTGTCCCAGTTGATCCGGAAGAAAATCCTGGCGATCGAGGGGGTGGAGGTTCCCACGGGGTTCGTGGACATCTCCATGTACCGGGACGATCTCGCCAGGGCGGGGTACCAGACCCGCCTCAAGCGGACCGAGGTCCCGTTCTCCATCGACGAGCGGAAAGTGATCCTCGTCGACGATGTCCTCTTCACGGGAAGGACGATCCGTGCCGCCATGGACGCGCTGATGGACTTCGGCCGCCCCCGGAACATCCAGCTCGCCGTTCTGATCGATCGGGGGCACCGGGAGCTTCCGATCCGGGCCGACTACGTCGGGAGAAACGTGCCGACCTCGCATTCGGAAACCGTCCGAGTCCTCATCGAAGGGGACACCGAGGAGTGGAAAGTGGTCCTCACGGAAGAACCGGGGAAGGGGGAGTAACGCATGGAATGGCGGCGCAGGCATGTCCTCGGGCTGTACGACTTCCGGCCGGAGGAGATCGAATTCGTCGTCGACACGGCGCGTTCGATGGAGGAGGTACTGACCCGGGACATCAAGAAGGTCCCGGCGCTGCGGGGGAAAACGGTGGTCAACCTGTTCTTCGAGGCGAGCACGCGGACCCGGACCTCCTTCGAGATGGCCGGCAAGCGTCTCTCCGCGGACGTGGTGAACTTCAGTTCCTCCACCTCGAGCATCACCAAGGGGGAGACTCTCCTGGACACGGCCCGGAATATCGAGGCGATGAAGCCGAGCGTCATCGTGATCCGGCACGCGGCCTCCGGGGCGCCCCATTTCCTCTCCCGCCATGTCTCCTGCTCGATCGTCAACGCAGGGGACGGGGCGAACGAGCACCCGACCCAGGGGTTGCTCGACCTGTACACGATCCTCAAGGCGAAAGGAAGCGTGGCAGGGCGGAAAATCGCCATCGTGGGGGACATCCTGCACAGCCGGGTCGTCCGTTCGGACCTGCACTCGCTGGGAAAGATGGGAGCGAAACTGTGGCTCTGCGGGCCGGCGACCCTCCTTCCGCGGGAAATGGGCCGCACGGGCGCTACGCTGACCTGCGACATTCGGGAGGCGGTGAAGGACGCCGACGTGGTGATCATGCTCAGGATTCAACTGGAAAGGCAAAAAACTGCATATTTCCCATCACTTAGAGAGTATTCCAGAATGTACGGCTTGAACCGCTCGGTCTTTTCCCTGGCCAAGGAGGACGCCGTCATCATGCACCCCGGGCCGATCAACCGGGGCATAGAACTGTCCGACGACCTTGCCGATTGCGGAAACTCCCTGGTGCTTCGACAGGTAGAGTCCGGCGTTGCGGTCCGGATGGCCATCCTCTACCTGCTCGCGGGAGGTTCCCATGCTGCTCATTGAAGGCGGAAGGGTGATCGACCCGAAATCGCGGCGCGACGAGACGGGAAGCCTTCTCCTGTCGGACGGCAAGGTGAAGGAGTTTCTGCCGGGCGATCCCCCGAAGGGGTTTGCCGGAGAGGTGATCCACGCCGGGGGGAAGTGGGTCGTCCCGGGACTGATCGACATGCACGTCCACCTGCGCGAGCCCGGATACGAGTGGAAGGAGGATATCCGAAGCGGTACGGCCGCCGCCGCCGGCGGCGGCTTCACCTCCGTCGCCTGCATGGCGAATACGAAACCCGTGAACGACCATCCGGAGATCACGCGCCACATCCTGGAGAAGGCCCGCAGGGACGGGGCCGCCAACGTATTTCCCGTTGCCGCGGTGACCCTCGGGCTGGAAGGCAAGGAGATGGTGAATTTCTCCGAACTCGCCGAGGCGGGAGCGGTGGCGTTCTCGGACGACGGGAAGCCCGTGGCAAGCCCGCTGCTGATGCGGCGCGCGCTGGAATACGCACGGCCCTTCGGTTTCCTTATCCTGGTCCACCCGGAGGACCACGATCTGGCCGAGGGGGGATCCGCCCACGAGGGGTGGACCGCGCAGAAGCTCGGGATCCCGGGGATCCCCGCCGTTGCCGAGGAAGTCGCCATCGCACGGGACATCCTGCTCGCCCGCCAGACCGGGGGAAGGCTGCACCTGCAGCACATAAGCACCCGGATGGGCGTGGACCTTCTGCGGATGGCGAAACGGGCCGGCCTGAACGTAACGGGAGAGACCGCGCCGCAATACTTCACGCTGACGGACGCCGCCCTGGAAGGGTACGACACGAACGCGAAGATGAACCCGCCGCTTCGCGACGAGGACGACCGGATGGCGATCCTCGAGGGGATCCAGGACGGCACGATCGACGCCGTGGCATGCGACCATGCGCCGCACGAGGAATATGTAAAGAGGTGCGAATTCGTCGCCGCGGCCAACGGGATCATCGGCCTGCAGAGTTCCCTTGCCCTGACGCTCGCCTTGCTGGCCGGCGGGAAAGTCGCCCCCGCACGGGTCGTCGACCTCCTGAGCGCGGCGCCCGCGCGGATCCTCTCCCTGAAAGGAAAAGGGTCGCTTGCCCCGGGGGCGGACGCGGACGTTACCGTGATCGATCCTGACCGGGAGTGGACCTTCGGGCCGGAGGAGATCCTCTCCAAGTCGCGGAACAGCCCGTTCCTTGGGTGGAAATTCCGCGGCCGGGCGGTCGCCACGATCTGCGGGGGTTCCGTCCGTCACTCCACCCTGCCGGGAGTCTCCTCGCATGCGTGAGAGGAAGGCGGTCCTCGCCCTCGCCGACGGCACGGTCCACGAGGGCGCCTCCTTCGGGTACGAAGGAGAGTGTTCCGGCGAGGTCGTCTTCAACACGGGCATGACCGGATACCAGGAAGTGCTCACCGATCCCTCCTACAAGGGGCAGATCGTCACCATGACGTACCCGGAGATCGGGAACACCGGGATCAACCCGGAAGACGTGGAATCCAACCGCCCCTGGGTAGAGGGTTTCGTCGTCCGGGAGATGTGGGGTCTTCCTTCGAACTGGCGCCACGTGGAGTCCCTGGACGCGTATCTGCGGCGGTACCATATCTGCGGCATCGCCGGAGTGGACACCCGTGCGATCACGCGGCGCCTCCGGGACGGCGGATCCCAGATGGCGGTCCTGTCGGCGACCGATCTCGATCCGGAACGTCTCGTCCGCAAGGCGAAGGATCTGCCTTCCATCGTGGGACGGGACCTCGTGAAGGAGGTCACCGCCGACCGTCCCGCACACTGGGACGCGGGAGACTGGGATCTTGAGAAAGGGTACCTTCCCGCCTCCCGGTACCGGGCGGAGTTTTGCCGGGTGCCGCGCATCGTCGCGGTGGATTTCGGCATCAAGCGGAATATTCTGCGGATGATGGTGAGCCACGGCTTCGACGTGACCGTCGTTCCCGCAAGCGCCTCGGCGGAAGAGATCCTCGCGCACTCCCCCGACGGGGTCTTCCTTTCGAACGGCCCGGGGGATCCCGAAGGGGTTCCGTACGCCGTGCGGACCGTCGGGGAACTGCTGGGCAGGCTCCCCATGTTCGGCATTTGCCTCGGGCACCAGATCATGGGGTTGGCGCTCGGGGGGAAGACCTTCAAGCTGAAATTCGGCCATCACGGGTGCAACCAGCCGGTGAAGGACCTCGCCACGGGGAGGGTGGAGATCTCGAGCCAGAACCACAACTTCTCCGTCGACCCGGATTCGCTGGGCGGCGCGGCACGGATCACTCACGTGAACCTGAACGACGGCACGGTCGAGGGGCTGTCCGTCCCGTCGATGCGCTGCTTCTCCGTGCAGTACCACCCCGAGGCATCGCCGGGGCCGCACGACTCGCGCTACCTGTTCACGCGCTTCTACCGGTACCTGACGGGGGATGAGGAACTGTGAGGTCGCGCGGGGGGAGGCAAAGCGGCCGCAACGCGGAGCCCGGGACGCGGGTGGGATCTCCCCACGGATCGTACGGCAGGAGGAAGGACCTGTAAGGTGCAGGCGCTTTCAGAGGACATTCTCGGCGCGAATCCGGCAGGAAGGGAAGGAATGTCCTCCGCCCGCCGCGCGAACGGGATTCTTTCGGCTTGTCGCTTGTGCCCGCGGGCGTGCGGCGTGGACCGCCTCTCGGGGGAGCGCGGCCACTGCGGAGCGGCAGGGGTCGCCCGCGTTGCGGCGGTTACGCTCCACCACGGCGAGGAGCCGCCGATCTCCGGGACACGGGGGTCGGGGACGGTCTTCTTCAGCCATTGCAACATGAACTGCATCTTCTGCCAGAACTACCCCATCAGCCAGTTCGGCAACGGACGGGACATGGGCGCATCCCGTCTGGCGGAGGAACTGCTCCGTCTCCAGGGGAAAGGAGCGCACAACGTCAACTTCGTGACGCCCACCTCCCATGTTCCGCACATCGTGGAGGCGGTCCTGACCGCGCGGGGCATGGGGTTTTCGATTCCCGTCGTCTACAACACCAACGGGTACGACTCGGCGGAAGCGCTCTCCCTCCTCGACGGGGTCGTCGACATCTACCTTCCGGACGCCAAATACCGCTCGGAGCGCCTCGCGCGGGATCTCTCCGGCACCCCGGATTACGTCCCCCGCAACGACGCGGCCATAGCGGAGATGCGTCGGCAGGTGGGATTCCTCGCCGTCGGGAAGGACGGGATCGCCGCACGGGGGCTCCTGGTCCGCCACCTCGTCCTGCCCGGCAGGGTGGGAGAGACGGAGGCGGTGCTGGAACACCTCCTGTCCGCATACGGATCGGACCTTCCCCTGTCCCTGATGGGGCAATATTTCCCCGCGTACAAGGCGGGGGAAACGCCGGGTTTCGACAGGAAGCTTGCGAACGGGGAGTACCGCCGCGCCGTCGCCGCCGCCGAGCGGCTGGGTTTCCGAAACGTTTTCATACAGGAGTGATCGTGCCCAAGCGTACCGACCTGAAAAAGATCATGCTCATCGGATCCGGCCCGATCATCATCGGGCAGGCGTGCGAGTTCGACTACTCCGGGACCCAGGCGTGCAAGGCCCTGCGGGAGGAAGGATACACGGTCGTCCTCGTCAACAGCAACCCCGCAACGATCATGACGGACACGGAGCTCGCCGACCGGACCTACATCGAGCCGATCACTCCGGAGATCGTCGCGAAGATCATCGAGAGGGAACGTCCTGACGCGCTTCTCCCGACGATCGGCGGGCAGACGGGCCTGAATATCGCCGTTTCCCTCCACGAGATGGGGGTCCTGCAGAAGTACGGCGTGGAACTCATCGGGGCGAACTTCGAGGCCATACAGAAGGCGGAAGACCGCGATCTGTTCCGGAAGGCGATGGAGAAGCTCGGCCTCACCGTGCCGCGCTCCGCCTACATCCGCTCCCTCGAGGAGGCCCTCCAGATCATCGCCGGCATCGGGTATCCGGCCATCATCCGGCCGTCCTTCACCCTCGGGGGAACGGGGGCCGGGATCGCCTACAACCGCGAGGAGTACGAGGAGGCGATCCGCTGGGCGCTGGACGCCTCCCCGAAACGCACCGTCCTCGTGGAGCAGTCGGTGATCGGATGGAAGGAGTTCGAGCTCGAGGTCATGCGGGACCTCGCCGACAACGTGGTCATCATCTGTTCCATCGAAAACCTCGACCCGATGGGAGTGCACACGGGGGATTCGATCACCGTCGCCCCCGCGCAGACTCTGACCGACAAGGAGTACCAGTTGATGCGCAACGCCGCGTTGCGCATCATCCGGGAGATCGGCGTTGACACCGGAGGGAGCAACATCCAGTTCGCCGTTCACCCGGAGACCGGGGAAATGGCGGTCATCGAGATGAACCCGCGCGTTTCGCGCTCCTCCGCGCTGGCCTCCAAGGCGACCGGTTTCCCCATCGCCAAGATCGCCGCCAAGCTCGCGGTGGGGTACACGCTCGACGAGATCCGAAACGACATCACTAAGGAGACGCCTGCCTCCTTCGAACCCACCATCGACTACGTGGTGACGAAAATCCCCCGGTTCACGTTCGAGAAGTTTCCCCAGACCGAGGACGTTCTCGGGACCCAGATGAAGTCGGTGGGGGAGGTGATGGCGATCGGGAGGACCTTCAAGGAATCCCTGCAGAAAGCGTTGCGTTCGCTGGAGACGGGCGTATACGGGTTCGAGGAGGTCCTCCCCCCCCCGGAAGACGGCGATCGCCCGTCGCGCCGGAAAACGATCGAGGAAAAGCTGCGCAAGCCCAACTCACAGCGTCTTCTCTACATCGGAGAGGCGTTCCGGGACGGCTGGAGCGCCCTGGAGATCCGCGGTCTGACGGGGATCGATCCGTGGTTCCTCGAGAACATCCGGCAGATCATCGCGATGGAAGGGGAGATCCGGGCACGCGCAGCGTCGATCCGTTCCGTGGATGCGGAGAGCGTCGCGGAAAAAGCGGCCTTCTGGCGGAAGGCCAAGGAGAGCGGCTTTTCCGACCGGCGCCTGGCGAAACTGCTGGGGGCGGCGGAAGACGACGTCCGCCGGATGCGGATCGCGGCGGGGGTCTCGGCGGTGTTCAAGCGGGTCGACACCTGCGGCGCGGAGTTCGTGGCCCACACCCCTTACCTCTACTCCACGTACGAACGGGAAAACGAGTGCATGCCCACCGCCCGGAGAAAAGTGGTGATCCTGGGGGGGGGGCCGAACCGCATCGGACAGGGGATCGAGTTCGACTATTGCTGCGTCCACGGGGTCTTCGCCCTTCGAGAGGAAGGGTTCGAGACGATCATGGTGAACTGCAACCCCGAAACCGTCTCCACGGACTACGACACCTCCGACCGCCTCTACTTCGAGCCCCTGACGAAGGAAGACGTCCTCGCCATCCTCGAGGACGAGAAACCCGAGGGAGTGATCGTGCAGTTCGGCGGCCAGACCCCCCTGAAGCTCTCCGTTCCCCTCGAAAGGGAGGGGGTGAGGATCCTCGGAACCTCGCCGGACAGCATCGACCGCGCCGAGGACCGGGAGCGCTTTTCGGAGATGCTCGACAGGCTCCGGTTGCGGCAGCCGCCGAACGGCATCGCACGCTCCATGGCGGAGGCCGTGGGGATCGCGGAGCGCATCGGGTATCCCGTGCTTTTGCGCCCCTCCTACGTTCTCGGCGGCCGTGCGATGGAGATCGTCCACGACGAAGCGGGATTGCGGAAATACCTCACCCACGCCGTGGTCGCCTCGGAGGCGCGCCCCGTGCTGGTCGACCGGTTCCTCGAGGACGCCATCGAGATCGACGTGGATGCGATCTCCGACGGGGCGACCGTCGTGATCGGCGGGATCATGGAGCACATCGAGGAGGCGGGCGTCCATTCGGGGGACTCCGCGTGCTCCCTTCCTCCGCACTCGATCCCGAAGGAGACCATCGCGGAGATCGCAAGGCAGACGCGGGAGCTGGCGAAGGAGCTCTCCGTCGTCGGGCTGATGAACGTGCAGTTCGCGATCCAGAAAGGGCAGATCTTCATCCTGGAAGTCAATCCGCGCGCCTCCCGCACGGTCCCGTTCGTGAGCAAGGCGATCGGCGTCCCGCTGGCGAAGCTCGCCGCGAAGGTGATGGCGGGGAGGCGGCTTGCCGACCTGGGGTTCACCTCGGAAATCGTTCCGGGGCACATCTGCGTGAAGGAGGCGGTCTTCCCGTTCATCAAGTTCCCCGACGTCGACACCCTTCTCGGCCCGGAGATGAAGTCGACCGGAGAGGTGATGGGAATCGACCGGAAGTTCGGCACCGCCTTCGCAAAGGCGCAGATCGCGGCGGGCATGAACCTGCCTCTCTCCGGAAAAGTCTTCATCAGCGTGAGGGACGAGGACAAGGCCGGGTTGCTCGCCCCCGCCCGTCTTCTGCACCGGTCTGGTTTTTCCATCGTGGCCACGCGCGGGACGGCGGCGTACCTCACGGACCGCGGCGTCCCCTCCGAGGCGGTGATGAAGATCAACGAGGGACGTCCCCATGTCGCGGACCTTATCAAGAACGGCGAGATCGCGCTGGTGATCAATACCCCTCTCGGGGCGCAGTCGAAAGCGGATTCCTACTACATCCGGCGCACGGCGCTGATCTACAACATCCCGTATTTCACGACCCTCGCCGCAGCCCGGGCCGCGTCGCTCGCCATCTCGGACCTGATCCGGGACGAACTTTCCGTGCAGAGCCTGCAGGAGTACCACGAGACTGCGCGGAAAGACGCCCACGGGGTGCGGTGACCGCGCAGCATCCCATCCAGTTCGTGAAGGGCGTGGGGCCACGCATCGCCGGGAAACTTGCCGCCCGCGGGATCCTGACGGTGCAGGACGCGCTCTACTTCTTCCCCAGAGGATATGAGGACCGCAGGAGCGTTATTCCCATCCGGGCGCTGGCCCCGGGGCAGAACGTTCCCGTGAGGGGGAAGGTCCTTTCCGTACAGGGGGGGGAACCGGGATACCGGGGGCCGAAGGTCCTGACGGTCACGATTGCGGACGGAACCGGCAGGATCGTCGCCAAGTGGTTCCGGTTCCATCCTTCTCTTGCCGAGCGGTTCCGCGTGGGCAAGACGGTGACATTGTGCGGCGCGGCGCGATGGTTCCGGTTTCTTCCGGAAATGCACCACCCCGAGATCCTCTCCGAGGAGGACGAGGCGGACCCGATCCATTTCGGCCGGATCGTCCCCGTCTACCCGGAGGTGGCGGGGGTTCCCGCGAAGCTCCTGCGGAGGATCCAGTGGGAGGTCGTCCACCGCCACGCGGACACGGAACAGGAATGTTTTCCCGGGTGGATTCTGGAAAGGGCGGGAGTCCCGCCCCTCCGGGAGTCGCTGGCCGCCATCCACTTTCCGCAGGACGACGCGGACGCCGCCAGGTTCCGCGACTTTTCCTCGCCGCAGCAGATGCGGCTGGTCTTCGGAGAAATCTTTTCCCTGCAGTGGGCGATCGCCGTGCGGCGAGCGGGAATGGAACGGGAAAGATCGACCCCGCTGCCCTGGGACCGGGAGATCGTGGAGGAGATCAAGCGCCGGCTCCCTTTCCGGCTGACCGAAGCGCAGAGACGGGTGGTCAACGAGATCCTGAAGGACCTGGGGAATCCTCACCCCATGCACCGGCTGCTCCAGGGGGACGTCGGCAGCGGGAAGACGATCGTGGCGTGGATCGCCTCGATGGTCGCCTGGAGGCATGGTGTGCAGACCGCCGTGATGGCCCCGACGGAGATCCTCGCCGAGCAGCACCACCAGCGGTTCGCCGCGCTCTCCGAGGGTTTGCCCGTGCGGATGACCCTCCTGTCCGCCGCGCTGCCGCCGAAGGACCGGGAGGAGGCGCGGAAGAGGATCCGTGCGGGGGATGCGGACATCGCCATAGGGACGCACGCCCTCCTGCAGGAGAGCGTGGAATTCCGCAACCTCGCTTTGGGCATCATCGACGAGCAGCATCGGTTCGGTGTGCTGCAGAGGGCCGCCCTGCGGAACAAGGCGAGATCCTCCCCCCACCTCCTCGTCATGACCGCCACACCTATCCCGAGGACCCTCGCCATCACTCTTTACGGGGATCTCGACGTCTCCGTCATCGACCAGATGCCCCACGGGAGGCTTCCCGTCCGGACGAGGGTCGTGGAGGAACGGGAGCGACAATGGGTCTTCGAAGAGATCCGGGGAGAGCTTTCCCGCGGGGGAAGGTGCTATATCGTGCTTCCCCTGGTGGAGGAGTCGGAGAGGACGGATCTGAGGGACGCCACCAGGACGGCCGAGCGCATGAGGGAGACTTTTCCCGAAACGGGCGTGGGTCTGCTGCACGGCCGCATGAAAGCGGAAGAGAAGGAATCCGTGATGCGGCGGTTCAAGGGGGGGGCTCTCGGGATCCTGGTTTCCACCACCGTCGTCGAGGTGGGAGTCGACGTGCCGGAGGCCACCATCATGGTGATCGAACACGCCGATCGTTTCGGTTTGTCCCAGCTCCACCAGTTGCGGGGCAGGGTGGGACGGGGAACCAGACCGTCCGCATGCTACCTGATGGTGAGAGAGGAGCAGGGGGAGGATGCGAGAACCCGCCTCGCGATCATGGAGGAATCTACCGACGGGTTCCGGATTGCGGAGGCGGACCTCAAACTCCGGGGCCCGGGAGACTTCGCCGGGGTGCGGCAATCGGGGATCCCCGACCTCGTGTTCGCCGACCTCGTCCGGGATGCCGGCATGCTGCGCGTCGCCAGGGAGATCGTCGCCGATCTGTACCGGAGGGATCCGGGCCTCGGCGCCCCGGAGCATGATGGGATCCGCCGCTTTCTCGCCCGCAGGGAAGCCGCTTCGTCCCGCGCCATGGAATAACCGGTGGGTTGCCAAACAGCCGGGAATTCCATTAAAGTATTTCTTTTATCCTTTACAGGAGATCCTCATGGAAGAGTTCCGGAGAATCCAACGGTTGCCGCCTTATGTTTTCGCCGTGGTCACGGATCTGAAGTCGAAGATGCGACGCGCAGGCGAGGACATCATCGACCTCGGCATGGGGAACCCCGACCTTCCCACGCCGAAACACATCGTCGAAAAACTGATCGAGGCGGCCCGCAACCCGAGGAACCACAGATACTCCGCCTCCCGCGGGATCCCGAAGCTGCGGCTGGCCATCTGCAACTGGTACAAGCGGAAGTACGGAGTGGATCTCGACCCCGACACCGAGACGATCGCCACGATCGGGGCGAAGGAGGGGCTGTCCCATCTGGTCCTGGCCACCATGGGGCCCGGCGACATCGCCCTGGTCCCCAGCCCGACCTATCCCATTCATACCTACTCGGTGATCATCGCAGGCGCGGACGTGCGGTCCATCTCGCTCACCCGCGGGGGCGAAGACTTTCTGGAACGGGTCGAACGCGCAATGAAGACGCTTTGGCCGCGCCCGAAAATGATGATCCTTTCCTTCCCCCACAACCCGACCACCGAAGTGGTGGACCTTGAGTTTTTCAAGCGGGTCGTCGCCTTCGCGAAGGAGAACGAGATCCTCGTCGTCCACGACCTGGCCTACGCGGACCTCGTCTTCGACGGGTACAAGGCCCCCTCCATCCTGCAGGTCCCCGGCGCGAAGGACGTTGCGGTCGAGCTGTATTCCATGTCCAAGGGGTACTCGATGCCCGGCTGGCGGGTCGGGTTCGTCGTGGGAAACCGGCGGATGGTGGGCGCTCTCACCCGCATCAAGAGCTACCTCGATTACGGGATGTTCCAGGCCATCCAGATCGCCGCCACGGTCGCGCTCAACGGGCCGCACCGCGTAGTGGAAGAGGCGGTCGAGGTGTACCGCAAACGCCGGGACTGCCTCGTCGACGGCTTCGCCCGCATCGGGTGGGAGTTCGAAAAGCCCAAAGGGACGATGTTCGTCTGGGCGCCAGTACCGGAGGCTTTCAAAACGCTGGACTCCCTCGAGTTCTCGAAACACCTTCTCACGCACGCGAAGGTCGCGGTATCGCCCGGAATCGGGTTCGGGGAGCACGGCGAGGGGTTCGTCCGTTTCGCCCTGGTGGAGAACGAGCACCGCATCCGCCAGGCGATCCGGGGAGTCAAGGCGATGTTCCAGGCGCCGGCCCGGACGCGCGCGAAATGAACGGCGTCCTCAAGGAGATCGGCGTCGGGGTCGTCGGCTTCGGAACCGTCGGCACCGGAACGGTCAAGCTTCTCATCGAGAACGCGGAACAGCTGCGGAAGCGGGTGGGAATCCCGGTTCGTCTCGTGCGCGTCGGCGACAACGACCTTGGGCGGGATCGCGGAATCCGCCTCGCGGAAGGTGTGCTCGTCGGCGACGGGATGAAAGTGGCGCGAGACCCGTCCGTCCACATTCTCGTCGAACTGGTCGGGGGCACGGGAGCGGCGAAGGACTTTCTCCTCGAAGCCGTGAGGAACGGGAAATCCGTCGTGACGGCGAACAAGGCGCTCCTCGCGGAATGCGGCCCGGAAATCGAAAGGGCGGTCCTGGATGCCGGCGTGGACATCGGTTTCGAGGCAAGCGTCGGAGGCGGCATCCCGATCATCCGCACCCTCCGGGAAGGTTTGGCGGCCAACCGGATCCGGGGCATCTTCGGGATCATCAACGGGACGTGCAACTACATCCTCTCGCGCATGACGAAAGAGGGAAAGCCTTTCGCGGAAGTGCTCGCGGAGGCCCAGAAGGCGGGCCTGGCGGAAGCCGACCCGTCCTTCGACGTGGACGGGATCGACACCGCGCACAAGCTGGCGATCCTGGTCTGGCTCGCCACCGGCGGCCACGTCCCCCCGAAGGAGATCTTCGTCGAGGGGATACGGGACGTTTCCCCGGAGGACATCGCCTTCGCCAGGGAGTTCGGGTACACCATCAAGCTTCTGGCGATCGCCAAGGAAAACGGGACGGGGATCGAGGTGCGGGTCCACCCCACGATGATCCCCTCGCACTATCTCCTGTCCACCGTCGACGGGGCGTTCAACGCGATCTACGTGAAGGGCGATTTCGTCGGGTCCTCGCTCTCCTACGGCCAGGGGGCGGGGATGCTCCCCACGGCGTCGGCGGTGGTGAGCGACATCATCGAGATCTCCCGGAACCTGCGCCGCGGCTCGAGCGGGAGGATCCCGCCGAGCGGATTCTTCCTGGCCGACCCCGCGGCACGGATCGATGTGGCTCCCTTCCACCAGGTCTACAGCGAGTATTACCTCCGGATCCGGGTGGTGGACAAGCCGGGCGTGCTCTCCCGCATCGCCGGGGTGCTGGGACACCACGCGATCAGCATCTCCTCCGTGCTGCAAAAGGGGAGGGGAGAGAGCGCGGTTCCCATCTACATCGTCACTCACCGGGCGAAGGAGAGCGACATGCGGGCCGCGCTCGACGAGGTGGACCGGCTGCCCGACATCCTCGAACGGACCCGGATGATCCGGATCGAAACGAACCTGTAAGCCGGGACGGGTGAAGGAACGCGATGGAAAGGGATCGACCGGAAGGTTTCGGCTCCTGAACGAAGGAGAGTTCGATGGGAAACAAGTACATCATCCTCATCGGGGACGGCATGGCCGACTGGCCGATCCCCTCCATCGGGGACCGGACCCCCCTCGAGGCCGCGCAGAAGCCGAACATGGATTTCATGGCGGCGCACGGCTCGATCGGGATGGTCCAGGTCGTTCCGACGGAGATGTATCCCGGAAGCGATGTTTCCAACTTGAGCATCCTCGGGTACGATCCCGCCGCCGTGTACACCGGCCGCTCGCCGCTGGAAGCGGCCTCCATCGGGATCTCCCTCGGTCCGGAAGACGTGGCGGTCCGGTGCAACATCGTCACGCTGGAAAACGAGGGGGCCGACTCCGGGATGGAGGACTTTTCCGCCGGACACATAAGCACCGCGGAGGCCGGTGAACTGCTCTGCGCTCTACAGGGGCGGGTCGCGGACCGGGGGGTCCGGTTCCACACCGGGGTATCGTACCGGCACCTGATGGTCTGGCCCGGCGGGAACGACCTCATGAAGACGACCCCGCCCCACGACATCCACGGGAAGAAGATCACCGACTACCTTCCGAAAGGGGACGGCGCGGAACTCCTCCTGACGATCATGGAGATTTCCCGGGAGGTCTTTCCCGACCACCCGGTGAACCGGGCGCGGGTCGCCGAGGGAAAGCGCCCGGGCAACTCGGTGTGGCTCTGGGGGCAGGGGAAGGCTCCCAGGATCCCCACGTTCCGGGACAAATTCGGCCTGTCGGGAGCCGTGGTCGCCGCCGTGGATCTCATCAAGGGGATCGGCATCTACGCGGGGCTCGAAGTGATCGACGTCCCGGGCGCGACGGGCTACATCGACACGAACTACCGGGGGAAAGCCGAGTACGCCCTGCGGCAGCTCGAGGAAAAGGATTTTGTCCTGATCCACGTGGAGGCGCCAGACGAGGCGGGTCACAACGGCAGCGTCGAGGACAAGATCCTTGCGATCGAGCGGATCGACCGGGAGATGCTGGGACCGCTCCTGGCGAGGATCCGGGAAAAGGGAGACCTCCGGGTGTTGCTGCTCCCCGACCATCCGACCCCCGTGAAGATCCGTACTCACGCCCAGGAACCGGTTCCGTTCGTCTTCTACCCGCCATCGCCGGGTCTCAACGCGCGGACCGGGAGGCGGTACACGGAGGCGGAGGGCCGGGCGTCGGGCCAGTTCGTTCCGGCGGGGACCCGCCTGATCGAGTACCTCCTCGCCTGACCCCGGGGGACCGTGGAACACGTCGCCACCATACGCGTGATCTATGGGGACACCGACGCGGCCGGAATCGTCTACTATGCGAACTACCTGCGGTGGTTCGAGGTCGGGCGGGCGGAACTGATGCGGAGGAAAGGATTCTCGTACCGGGACGTGATGGACGGCGGAGTGCTCCTTCCCGCGATCGAGGCCGGGGCGACCTACCTCTCCTCGGCGCGCTACGACGACGAACTTCGTGTCCTCGCCGAAATCCGGGAGGTACGGGGGGTCCGGCTGACTTTCGGGTACCGTATCGAGCGGGAGGACGGGACCCCGCTGGTGACGGGGCACACCGTGCACGCGTTCACCGGCCTCGACGGCAGGCCGGTGCGGCCGCCGGCCGCATTCCGCGAGCTTTTCGACAAGGAAGACACAATTCGAAAAAGGGGGGTCTGACAGAGTGGAGCGGAATCTCGCTTTGGAGGTCGTCCGGGTGACGGAGGCCGCAGCGCTTGCCGCGGCGAGGCTGATGGGCCGTGGGGACAACGTCGCGGCGGACCAGGCGGCCGTGACCGCGATGCGCAAGGCGTTGAACTTCGTCCAGTTCAAGGGCCGGGTGGTCATCGGCGAAGGGGAGCGGGACGAGGCCCCCATGCTGTACATCGGGGAAGAGGTCGGGGCATCCGACTCTCCCCGGGTGGACATCGCGGTGGATCCCCTCGAAGGGACGAGCATCGTGGCGACGGGAGGAAACAATGCCCTCGCGGTGATCGCCATCGCGGAAGAGGGCGGCTTTCTCCACGCCCCCGACACCTACATGCAGAAGATCGCCGTGGGGCCGAACGCCAGCGGAGCGATCGACATCAGATCGTCCCCGACGGAGAACCTGCGCAGCATCGCCAAGGCGCTCAAGGTGTACGTGGAGGACCTGTGCGTGGTCATCCTCGACCGTCCCCGCCACCAGGAGTTGATCAGGGAGGTGCGGGAGGCGGGCGCCCGGATCAAGCTGATCGGCGACGGCGACGTTGCGGGGGCGATCGCGACGGCGAAGGAAGGTTCGGGAGTCGACGTCCTCATGGGAACCGGGGGAGCTCCGGAAGGGGTGCTCGCCGCAGCGGCCCTCAAGTGCATGGGAGGGGATTTCCAGGGAGTTTTGAAGTTCCGGAACAAGGAAGAGATCGATCGCGCGAAGACGATGGGGATCACCGACGTCAACCGGGTATACGCCCTCGGGGACCTGGCGCGCTCCGACGTGATGTTCGCCGCCACGGGGGTCACCTTCGGAGACTTTCTGCAGGGCGTTCGTTTCTTCAGCGGCGGCGCGCACACCCAGTCGGTCGTCATGCGGTCCCGGTCCCGCACGCTCCGGATCATCGAAACGACGCACTATTTCGAATACAAGCCGAATTACGACTGAGGAAGGGCGGGATAACCGCCGGGGAGGGCAAGGCTACGGCTACGGGAAGGATCGAGATCGAATTCGAGCGGTGCAAGGCTTGCGAACTGTGCGTCCCCGTCTGCCCCAGGAACTGCATCGCGATGGGCGGGAAGATCAACCGCCAGGGGTACGCCGCCGCGGACTTCACCCGCCCGGAAGACTGCACGGGATGCGCCGCATGCGCCGAGACGTGCCCCGACGTGTGCATCCGGGTGTGGCGATGAGCGCGCTCGTGCAGGGCGCGGCGGCCCGGATGCTCACGAAAGGGAACGAGGCGATCTGCCTGGGGGCGATCGCAGCGGGATGCAGGCACTACTACGGGTATCCGATCACCCCGCAGAACGATATCCCCGAATACATGGCGGCGCACCTGCCCGCGCTGGGAGGCACCTTTCTCCAGGCGGAGAGCGAAGTCGCCACGATCAACTTCATTCTCGGGACGTCCGCTTCCGGAAAGAGGGTGATGACCTCTTCCTCGGGCCCCGGAATTTCGCTCATGCAGGAAGGCCTCTCCTACATGGCGGGGTCGGAGCTCCCCGCGGTGATCGTCAACATTTCGCGGTCGGGGCCCGGGCTTGGAGGCATCGCCCCGTCCCAGGGAGACTATTTCCAGTCCGTGAAGGGCGGGGGGCACGGCGGGTACCGCCTCATCGTGCTCGCGCCCCATTCCGTACAGGAGATGTATTCCCTCACCATGCTCGCTTTCGACCTGGCGGACAGGCACAGGACCCCCGTCGTGATCCTGGGAGACGCCATCGTCGGGCAGATGAAAGAGCCCTTCCGGCCGATCCCCTATACGCCGGCCGTCCCACCGGAGAAACCGTGGGCTCTCACCGGCTGCGCCGGCCGGGAACGGCAGAACCTGAAATCGCTCCACCTGAAGGACAACGCCATCGAGGTCCACAACTGGAAGCTCCACGAGAAATACGAAAGGATCCGCAAGGAGGAGGTCCGCTCGGAGTCGTTCCTCCTCGAGGGGGCGAAGATCGGCATCGTCGCGTTCGGGACCGCGGCGCGCGTCAGCAAGACGGCGATCCAGTGGGCACGGAAAGAAGGCATTCCCGTCGGCATGCTCCGGCCGGTCACCCTGTTCCCCTTCCCCGAACGGGAGATCCGCGAGCTCGCGCCGCAGGCGGATGTGCTTCTGGTGATCGAGATGAACACGGGGCAGATGGTCGCGGACGTGCGACAGTGCACCCCTCTCCACGACCGGATCGAATTCTTCGGAAAACCGTGCGCGATGCCGACGCCCGAAGAAATCCTCGTCCGGATCCGGTCCCTTTCGGGACGGAGGGGAGGAGCGGACCGGTGAAAACGGAATCCGAAAAGACGGTATTCGAGCGGCCACGGAGTCTGGTCGATGTGAGGACCCACTTCTGTCCGGGTTGCCACCACGGAACGATCCACCGCATCGTCGCGGGGTGCATCGACGCGTTCGGGCTGCGGGAGAAGACGGTCGGAGTGGCCTGCGTCGGTTGCGCCGTCTTCCTGTACGACTACATCGACGTCGACGTGCTCGAGGCGCCGCACGGCCGCGCGCCGGCGGTCGCGACAGGGGTCAAACGCGCCCAGCCGGACCGGTTCGTCTTCACCTACCAGGGGGACGGAGATCTGGCCGCGATCGGCACATCGGAAGTCATCCATGCGGCGAACCGGGGGGAAAATCTCACGGTGATCTTCGTCAACAACACCACCTACGGCATGACCGGCGGGCAGATGGCACCGACGACCCTGCTGGGGCAGAAGACCTCCACCTCTCCGTACGGACGCGATTTCCGTGGCGACGGCTACCCCATCCGGATGGCGGAGCTCCTCGCCGGCCTCGAGGGGACGGCGTACTCCGCCAGGGTCGCCGTGTCCACGCCCGCCCAGATCCGGAAGGCGAAGGAGGCGGTGCGAAAGGCCTTCGAGATGCAGATCAAGGGGATGGGGTTCTCCATCGTGGAGTTCCTCTCCACTTGCCCCACGAACTGGGGGATGAAGCCCATCGATGCGCAGAAACGGGTTCTGGGAGAGATGTCGGAGTTTTTCCCGCCGGGCGTCTACAAGGAAAGGAAACAGGCGGATTTCGCATGACCGGCGACATCATCATGGCGGGTTTCGGCGGACAGGGGATCCTGATGATCGGGAACCTGCTCGCGCTGGCGGCGATGGAGGAGGGAAAGCACGTGACGTATTTCCCCGCCTACGGGGTGGAAATGCGGGGGGGGACCGCCAACTGCACGGTGGTCGTGTCGGACGAGGAGATCGGCTCGCCCGTCGTCGGGTCTCCCAAGTCCCTCCTCATCATGAACGGGCCATCGCTTGAAAAATTCCTCCCGTCGCTCGCTCCGGGAGGGGACCTGATCATCAACAGCTCCCTCGTCGACGGGAGGCAGGTGAACCGGTCCGATGTCCGGCTGCTGGCCGTTCCCGCAGACGACATCGCGCGCAACCGGATCGGTAGCCGCCAGATGGCCTCGATGGTGGCTCTGGGCGCCTACGTGGCGCGGACGGGGGTCGTAAGGCTCGAAACACTCAACGAAGCGCTTCCGAAAGTCATCTCGAAGAAGTACGAGAAGTTCATCCCGCAAAACGTCAACGCATTGAAGGAGGGAGCCGCGCTTGCCGGAATTCACGCGTGACGAAACGCTCGACGACGTGATGTCCGAAATGGCGAAGGAAGCCGGGGCAGGGGAAGGCGCATCGACGGGATTCGAGGTTCCGGTGGGAGAGCACATCCGCGCCTACCGGGAGTCCCGCGGAATGACGGTGCAGCAGTTCGCCGAAGCGACGGGGTTCTCCGCAGCCCTGCTGACCCAGATCGAGAACCGGATGGTCTCTCCTTCCCTGGGGACGCTCGTCAAGATCGCAAACGCATTCGATACCACCGTCTCCTCGTTCATCGGCGGGAAGGAGGAGAGGGAGTTCTTCATCGTCCGCAAGGAGGATCGGACCACCGTGTCCCGGGTGGGGCTCAAGGACGTGGAGAAATCCCCCTACACGTACGAGTCGCTGGGGGCCGGGAAGGCGGGCCGGAAGATGGAGCCATTCCTGGTCCGGCTCCAGCCTCTCTCCGAGCCTCCCACGGCGCGCAGCGCCCACGACGGGGAAGAGTTCCTCTACGTCCTTTCGGGCAGGGTCGCGGTGTGCCTCGGAGCCCTCTCCGATGTCCTCGAGGAGGGCGACAGCATCTATTACAACTCGACGATCCCGCATCATGTCCATTCCGCCGAGCAGGGGGAGGCCGTCATTCTCGCGGTGATCCACGCGGGGAAATGACCCCTTGACCCGCGAAGGGGGATACGGGGAAATGATCCGGTTCGCCGCCGGCATTTCCGCGGACCCGGCGGGCGCCGTCCGCAGGTGGAGGATGTTATCCGGCGGGAAAGCCGTCGGTTGCGTGTCCCCCTTCCCCATTCCCGAGATCCTGCACGCCGCCGGCCTCCTGCCCGTGGAACTGGAACCCGGCGTGCTTCCCGACGTGCTTTTCGATGCCCTGGATGCGTTCGTGGCGCCGGTGGGAACGCATTTCGGACCGGAAACGGACAGCCGGCGGAAGCCCCGGTTCGTATCTCCGGGGAATTGGGCATACGGCATCGAGGGAGTCCTGGATCTCCTCGAAGGACTTGCGGAGTGGGCGGGATCGGTCTCCGGGGAAGCGGTCACCGAAGGAGCGATGCAGCGGTCCGTCGCAGCGTACCGGGAACGCGATGCGGGAATCGGCCGGCTCATGGAGCGGTGCTCCCGGGGAAGCCCGTTCCTGTCGCCGCAGGAGTTGTCCGATGTCCTGCGCGCGGGGAGATACCTCCCGCCCGGGACGTACTCCCGTCTTCTTTTCCTCATCCTGGCCGAAGAACCTCCCCCTTCCATACCGGGGAGAGGGGACCCCTTGCTGGAACTGGCGCGGAGGATCGCCGATCGTTTCGCGGCCGAGAAAGAATAACCCTCCTTGCCGAACCGCAAACCGTGTTATTGTGCTCGTGTACTGTAAAATCCTTTTGATCCGATAAGATACGGCATATATCTCTCTTGGCCTGAAAATCGTGTTGACACGCTTCCCGCGGAACGTGTAGCATCTTGCCAGCTAACGTAAGGTGGCAAAGAATGCCGAGCCCACAGTCACAGCCGGGGCAGCAGTCTTCCCCGCTATCCAAGGATCGGAACCCCACCTACCCGATCGGCGAGATCAGCAGGATGGTGGCCCTGTCGCAGAGGACGATCCGGTACTACGAAGAGATCGGCCTGCTCCACAGCGTCCGCCGCATCGAGAACGGGAAACGGGTCTTCACGGACGACGACGTTCGCCGGCTGAAGTTCATCAATCGCCTCAAGGTCCTTGGTCTTTCCCTGGCGGAAATGGTCGAGCTCGAGAAGATCTACAGGAAACAGCGCAACAACCGGGAAATCCTCCCCAAGCTTTTGGAGATCCTCGAGGAGCGGGCGGTCCAGATCGACGAGCGAATCGGGCAACTCGTCGCATTGAAGAAGGAGATCCGGGAATACCAGCAACGCCTGAGGGAAAAGGTGCTGCAGGAAATCCCATGAAACCGCCGGGAGCCCACGGAAAGGAGAAGCGCACATGAAAGAAGCCGTCATCGCAGGCGCCGCAAGGACTGCCGTCGGATCCCTGATGGGAGGATTGTCCGAAGTTCCGGCTCCCAGGCTCGGCGCAGTCGCAATCGCGGAGGCCGTGTCCCGGAGCGGGATCCGGAAAGAGGACGTCGAGCAGGTGATCATGGGGAACGTCCTCTCCGCCGGGATCGGCCAGGCGCCTGCCCGCCAAGCGGGGATCTACGCGGGGATCCCGGTTTCCGCCGGAGCGCTCACGATCAACAAGATGTGCGGGTCAGGGCTCAAGGCGGTCATGCTTGCGGCCCAGTCGGTGGCCACGGAGGAGTTCGAGGTGGTCGTTGCCGGCGGCATGGAGTCGATGAGCCAGGCGCCGTACCTGCTGAAGAAAGCGCGCTCCGGCTACCGCCTGGGCAACGACGTGCTGCACGACCACATGATGATCGACGGACTGATGGACGCCTACCAGAACATCCACATGGGGAACTGCGCGGAGCTTCTCGCGAAGGAGCACGGGATCTCCCGCGAGGAACAGGACGCCTACGCCTCCTCCTCGTATACCCGGGCGCTTTCGGCAATCCGGGACGGGAAGTTCGAAAAGGAGATCGTCGGAGTTCCGATCCCCCGGCGAAAGGGCGACTCTGCGCTGTTTTCGGTCGACGAGGAACCGGGCCGCGGGGACGTTTCGAAGCTCCCATCGCTCAGGACCGTCTTCGAGAAGAACGGCACCGTCACCGCGGGAAACGCCTCCACGATCAACGATGGGGCTGCCGCGGTTGTGGTGATGTCCGGGGACGCCGCCAGGCGTCACGGAGTGAACCCCCTGGCGCGCATCGTCGGGTATTCCACCGCATCCCTCGACCCGGTGTGGTTCACCGTCGCCCCGGTGGACGCCATCAGGAACCTTTTCCGGAAAACGGACGTTTCGAAAGAAAAGGTCGGGCTCTTCGAGATCAACGAGGCGTTTTCCGGCGTGGCCATCGCGGCCATCCGGGGATTGGACATCGACCCGTTGCGCGTGAACGTGTTCGGCGGGGCGGTGGCGATCGGGCACCCCATCGGCGCTTCCGGGGCGAGGATCCTCACGACACTGCTGTACGCCATGGCCGAACGCAAGGAGCGGTTCGGCGTGGCATCCCTGTGCATCGGAGGCGGCGAGGCGGTCGCCATGATGGTGGAAAGATTATAGCAACAGATGAGATATCAAACCCAACTGTACGTATATTAAGAGATATCCTTGGAGGTACGGATGAACATCTCGAAGATCGGGGTCCTCGGCGCCGGCCAGATGGGCAGCGGCATCGCGCAAGTCGCCCTGATGAACGGGTACAAGGTCGTTCTGAACGACATCTCCGAAGCCGTTCTCGACCAGGCCAGGGGAGTCATCGGGAAAGGGCTCGACATCCTGGTCCGGAAAGAGAAAATCACGGCCCAGGACAAGGAGGGGATGATCTCGGGATTGACCACGTCCACGAGCGTCGGGCAGTTTTCCTCCTGCGATTTCGTGGTCGAGGCGGCTACCGAGAGGGAGGAACTCAAGCTCTCCCTGTTCCGAAAGCTCGACGAGGTCGTCCCGTCGGGCGGGATCCTCGCCACGAACACCTCCTCCATCTCCATCACGAAGATCGCCGCCGCCACGGGCCGCCCCGGGAACGTCGTCGGGATGCACTTCATGAATCCCGTCCCGCTGATGAAGCTCGTGGAAGTCATCCGCGGACTGCAGACCTCGCAGGACACCTTCGACGTCACCATGTCGCTCTCCCGGAAGCTGGGGAAGGAACCGGTGCCGTCCGGGGATTTCCCGGGCTTCATCGCCAACAGGATCCTGATGCCGATGATCAACGAGGCGATCTACGCCCTGATGGAAGGCGTGGGCAGACCCGAGGACATCGACGCGATCATGAAAATGGGTGCCAACCACCCCATGGGCCCCCTGGCCCTTGCGGATCTGATCGGTCTCGACACCTGCCTGGAGGTGATGAACGTTCTCCAACAGGGCCTGGGCGACTCCAAATACCGTCCGTGCCCGCTCCTGCGGAAGCACGTCGAGGCGGGGTATCTGGGGAAGAAAGCCGGACGCGGCTTCTACGTCTACGAGAAAGCGTAACAGGGGGGACGAGGATGGGCTACCAGAACCTTCTTTTCGAGGTGTCCGGCCGGATCGCCACGATCACCTTCAACCGGCCGAAAACGCTCAACGCTCTCAATCCCGCCACCGTGAAAGAGCTCAAGGCGGCTCTCGAGGAGGCTTCCGGCAGGGAAGACGTCGGCGTGGTGCTTCTTACGGGTGCGGGGGACAAGGCGTTCGTCGCCGGCGCGGACCTCGGGGAGATGAACGGGTTCACACCGATGGAGGCGCTCGACTTTTCCCTGCTCGGGCATGCGACGCTCGCCTTCATGGAGCAGATGCCCCAGCCCGTCATCGGCGTCATCAACGGGTTCGCGCTGGGCGGCGGGTGCGAGGTGGCGATGGCGTGCGACCTCCTCTTGGCCGCCGACACGGCGAGATTCGGACAACCCGAGGTCAACCTCGGTCTTATCCCCGGGTACGGCGGAACGCAAAGGCTGCCGCGCCTCGTGGGTCGCAACCTCGCCAAGGAGATCGTCCTCACCGGCGAGATGATCACCGCGCAGAGGGCGTACGAAATCGGGCTCGTGAACCGGGTCGTGCCTGCCGCGGAATTGATGACCGCGGCGCGGGAGACGGCCGGGAAGATCCTTTCCCGGGGGCCCGTGGCGATCCGAACCGCGAAGATGGCCATGAACCGGGGGCTCGACATGGACCTCTCAAACGCCGGCGCGCTGGAAGCCGCCCTGTTTTCCGCGGGGTTCTCCACGGCGGACCGGGCCGAGGGAATCTCGGCCTTTCTCGAAAAACGCAAGCCGGTCTTCACGGGAAAGTAGGGGCGGGTTTCCGGGGAACATACCACGACAGGGAGACGACTACGATGGTGTTCGACCTGACCGACGAACAGAGGATGATCCAGGAGACCGCGAGGAACTTCGCCCAGAAGGAGGTTCTCCCCAAGGCGGCCGATCTCGACGAGACCGGCCGGTTCCCGGAGGATCTGGTGCGGCAGATGGCGGAGCTCGGGTTCCTGGGGGTGGCGGTCCCGGAAGAGCACGGCGGCGCCGGCATGGACAACGTCTGTTACGCCATCGCGATGGAGGAGATCTCCAGGGCGTGCGCATCGACCGGCGTCATCATGTCCGTGAACAACTCGCTGGTCTGCGATCCGATCCTGCGGTTCGGCTCGGACGATATCCGTCGGGAATATCTGGCTCCCCTCGCCTCCGGAAGGAAGCTCGGGTGTTTCGGGCTCACCGAACCCGGCGCCGGATCCGATGCGGGAGCGCAGAAGACCACCGCCGTCCGGGACGGCGATTCCTACATCGTCAACGGGACGAAGAACTTCATCACCAACGCCCCGCAGGCGGACACCTGCGTCCTCTTCACGATGACCGACAAGGCCAGGGCGCACAAGGGGATCACGGCGTTCGTCGTCGACATGAAATGGAAGGGGGTTTCCCTGGGCAAACTCGAAAAGAAGATGGGGATCAAGGCGTCCGCCACCTCGTCGATCATTTTCGAGGATGTCCGCGTCCCGGCGAAGAACCGTCTGGGAAACGAAGGGGACGGATTCAAGGTCGCCATGAGCACCCTGGACGGGGGGCGGATCGGGATCGCCGCGCAGGCTGTAGGAATCGCCCGGGCGGCGATGGAGGACGCCCTGGCGTACTCCCGCGACAGGAAACAGTTCGGACAGCCGATCTGCGAATTCCAGGCCATCCAGTGGATGCTCGCGGACATGGCGACCGAGATCGACGCGGCCAGGCTGCTCACGTATCGCGCCGCATGGATGAAGGACCGGAAGATGCGCCACTCGAAGGAATCCTCGATGGCCAAACTCTACGCCTCCGAGGTGGCCATGCGCGCGGCCACGAAGGGGATACAGATCCACGGAGGATACGGATATATCAAGGAGTATCCTGCAGAGCGGCACTTCCGCGACGCCAAGATCACCGAAATCTACGAGGGGACCTCCGAGATCCAGAGGATGGTCATCTCCTCGGCCCTCATCAAGGGGTAGGCGGAGTGGACTTCCGGCTGACGGAGGAACTGCAGCAGGTCGAGGAGATGTCCCGCAACCTCGCGCGGAAGAAGTTCGCCCCCGAGGCCGGGGAAATCGACGAGCGGAGCCGATACCCCGGGGAGAACATGCGGCTCCTTTCGGAACTCGGCCTCCTGGGAATGCTGTTCCCCGCGGAATACGGAGGCTCGGAAGCGGGTCCGGTCGCCTACAACATCGCCCTGCGGGAGGTGGCGGGAGGATGCGCCTCCACGGCGGTGGGAATGGCCGTCACCAACATGGTGGGGGAGGCGATCTTCCGCCACGGGACCGAGGAGCAGCGGAGGCGGTACCTGCCGTTGCTGGCCGGGGGAAAAGGCGCGGGCGCCTTCGCCCTGACCGAACCCGGAGCCGGATCCGACGCGGGAGGGATTTCGACCGTCGCCCTGGAGGACGGAGATGCGTTCCTCCTTTCCGGCGCGAAGTCCTTCATCACCAACGGCGGGTGCGCCTGCGTGACGATCGTCATGGCCCGCACGCGGAAATCCCCCCGAAGGATCGGAGCGTTTCTCGTGCCGGCGGGCGCCCCGGGGCTTCTCGTCGGGAAGCAGGAGCGCAAACTGGGGTTGAAAGGATCCGACACGGCGGAGCTGGTTTTCGAGGAGTGCCGCGTCCCGAAGTCCGCCATGCTGGGCGAGGCGGGTGATGGATTGAAGATCGCCCTCTCCACGCTGGACGGCGGGAGGATCGGCATCGCCTCGCAGGCGATCGGGATCGCCCGCGCGTCCCTGTCGACCGCGACCGGATACGCGAGGGACCGGAACCAGTTCGGCGGTGCGATCGCCGGATTCCAGGCGATCCAATGGATGATCGCCGACGCAGCCACCGAGCTCGACGCGGCGCAACTGCTGGTGTACCGCGCAGCGTCCCTGAAGGCGAAGGGGCGTCCGTACACCCGGGAGGCGTCGATGGCGAAGATCTTCGCCTCGGAGGCGGGCAACCGGGCGTGCCTGCAGGCGGTCCAGATCCTCGGGGGGTACGGATACATCCGCGAATACCCCGTCGAGCGGCACTTGAGAGACATCAAGGTGAGCACGATCTACGAGGGGACCTCCGAGATCCAGCGCCTCGTGATCTCGCGGTCCCTGACAAGGTAGGACGGCGGTGCAACGGGAATCCATCGGCAAAGGGTACATCCAGGTCTACACGGGAAACGGCAAGGGGAAGACCACGGCGTCCCTCGGGTTGGCCGTGCGCGCCGCCGGACACGGGCTCAAGGTGTGCATCATCCAGTTCATGAAGGGTTGGATCGACTACGGGGAACTTGCGGGCGTCCGGATGCTGCACCCGTACGTGGAGATCCGCCAGTCGGGGCGCGACACCTTCGTCGACAGGAAGAACCCCGACCCGGAAGACGTCCGCCTCGCGGAACAAGGGTGGGCGATGGCCAGGGAGACCATCCTGGGGAAGAAGGCCGATATCGTCGTCCTGGACGAGATCAACTGCGCTCTGGATTTCCGCCTTTTGCCGCTGGCGGATGTGCTGAAACTCCTCGAACAAAAACCCGACGGGATGGAGCTCGTCCTCACCGGCAGGGGAGCGCCGCAGGAGATCCTGGAGGCGGCGGACCTCGTAACCGAAATGCGGGAGGTCAAGCACTATTACGCCAAGGGCGTGGACGCCCGCGTGGGCGTGGAGCGGTAACGGAGGAAGCGGAGAATGTACGACAAGAAGATCCTGGCGGCGGTATCCCGCAGGCGGAAGAAATGGCAGGAAGATCTCCTGGCCCCGGCGCTCTCGAAATCGCCGGGGCGCCTGCAAAGGTTCTCCACCGTCTCCGACGTGGAGATCGGGGCGATCTACTCCCCCGATTTGCTTTCGAACCTCGATTACGGGGAGGACCTCGCCTTCCCGGGGGAGTACCCGTACACCCGCGGGGTGCAGCCGTCGATGTACCGGGGGCGACTCTGGACGATGCGGCAGTTCGCCGGATACGGAACGGCGGAGGACACGAATGCCCGTTTCAAGTTTCTCCTCGCCCAGGGGCAGACGGGGCTGTCCACCGCGTTCCACTTTCCCACACTCATGGGGTACGATTCCGACTCTCCGCGCGCAAAGGGAGAGGTCGGGATGTGCGGAGTGGCGGTCGACTCGCTGAAGGACATGGAGATCCTGTTCGACGGGATCCCCCTGGACAAGGTCACCACGTCGATGACGATCAACGGTCCCGCGGCCATGGTCTTCGCGATGTACCTCGCCGTCGCGGAAAAGCAGGGCGTACCGTTCCGGAAGCTCGGCGGGACGATCCAGAACGACATCCTGAAGGAGTACATCGCCCAGCATTCCTGGATCTTCCCCCCCGAACCTTCGATGCGCATCATCACCGACATCCTGGCGTACTGCTCCGATCGCGTTCCGAAGTGGAACACGATCAGCATCAGCGGGTACCACATCCGCGAGGCCGGATCCACGGCGGTCCAGGAATTGGCGTTCACCCTTGCGGACGGTATCGCCTACGTGCAGGCCGGTGTCGACGCGGGGATCGACGTGGACCGGTTCGCCCCGCGCCTCTCGTACTTCTTCAACGCCCACATGGATTTTTTCGAGGAGATCGCGAAGTACCGGGCGGCAAGGAGGATGTGGGCGCGCATCATGCGGGATCGGTTCCACGCGCGGGACGAGAATTCATGGAAGCTCCGATTCCACACCCAGACCGCCGGCTGCACGCTGACCGCCCAGCAGCCGCTGAACAATATCGCCCGCGTCGCCCTGCAGGCGCTCGCGGGGATTCTCGGCGGCACGCAGTCCCTCCATACCAATTCGATGGACGAAACGATGGCCCTGCCCACCGAGCAGGCGGCCATGGTCGCCCTCCGGACCCAGCAGATCATCGCCGAGGAATCCGGGGCGGCGAACACCATCGACCCGCTCGGCGGCTCCTTCTTCGTGGAGCAACTCACCAACCAGATGGAAGAGCAGGCGTCGGAGTACATCCGCAAGATCGACGAAATGGGCGGCATGGTTGCCGCGATCAAGCGTGGGTACCCGCAGCGGGAAATCGCCGACGCGGCGTTCCATTACCAGCGGCTGGTGGACGCGGGCGCCAAGCGGATCGTCGGGGTCAACGCCTATCAGATCGGGGAGCAGCAGCAGATACCGCTCCTCAAGATCGACGAATCCGTGGAGAAGCGGCAGGTCGCGCGGACGCAGGAGGTCCGCAGGAAGAGGGACCGGAAACGGGCGCAGGCCCGCATTGCGGCCCTCAAGGAAGGGTCGAGGACTTCGAATGCGAACCTGATGCCGCTGCTTGTCGAAGCGGCGATGGAGTATGTCACCCTCGGGGAGATGTGCGATGCTCTCCGGGAGACGATGGGGGTCTACACCGATCCGGCGATGTTCTGAAATAGCTCCTTGAGGAGGAGAAGAGATGGCAACGGCAAGGGGGAAGGCAGCGACGACGGCGGCACCCGGAAAGCCGTCCCGCAAGATACGCATTCTCGTGGGAAAACCCGGCCTGGACGGGCACGACCGCGGGGCGAAAATCATCGCGCGAGCGCTTCGGGACGCGGGGGTGGAGGTCATCTACACGGGGCTCCACCAGACACCGGAGATGATCGTCAACGCCGCCGCGCAGGAGGACGTGGACGGCATCGGGTTGTCCATCCTCTCCGGGGCGCACAATTACCTGTTCCCGAAGGTGCTGGATCTGCTCAAGGAGAAGAAGATGGGGAACGTCGTCGTCTTCGGCGGAGGGATCATTCCGGACGACGACATCCCGAAACTCGTGAAGAGGGGGGTGGACCGAGTGTTCACTCCGGGCACCGCGATCCAGGAAATCGTCGACTATGTGAACGGCAGGATCCAGCCTCGCCGTTGACGTCCCTGGAGGCGCAAGGACGGGATTCCACATTCCAAGGGGAGGTGGCCACGTGAGACCGGTATACATGGTTTCCGGGGGCGTGAGCAAGTTCGAGAAGGCACGCCCCGACGCGACGTTCCAGAAGATGGTCAAGGAATCGTTCGATTACGCGATGAACGACGTCCCGCGCCTCAAGCGCCACATGATCGATGGCTCGGTGGTCTCGTACTTCTCCGACCACTTCACCCGGCAGCTCATGGCGGGGATCATGGCGACGGATTATTTGGGCCTCTGCCCGAAACCGAACAAGAGGGTCGAAGGCGGCGGCGCCACCGGAGGGTTGTGTTTCCAGGCCGCGTGGGAGGCGGTCGCCTCCGGCAGGATGAACGTCTGCGCCGCCTACGGATTCGAGACGATGTCACACGTTCCGACCTGGAAGGGGAACGAATTCATCGCCCTTGCGTCCGACGTGAACTTCGACTACCCCGTTGGGGGGTTCTACTCCGGCTACTACGCCATGATGGTAAACCGCCACATGCACGAGTTCGGCACGACGGTGGAGCAGCTGGCGATGGTGTCGGTGAAAAACCACATGAACGCATACTTCAATCCGTACGCGCAGAAACGGCGCAAGCTGACCATCGCGGACGTTCGCGACTCCGAGATGGTCGCCTATCCCCTCACCCTGCTCGACATCTGCGTGATGTCCGACGGGGCGGCGACCTGCCTCCTCGCCGACGAGGAAACGGCGTTCAGGCTGACCGACCGGCCGGTGAGAATCACGGGAGTGGGCACGGGAACCGACATGATGCGGATGTCGGACCGTCCGCACGGCGAGGTGATCCTCGCGCCCAACGAAAAGAAGAGCGACTACCGGAAGCTGAAATACCCCGGGGTCCACTCCTTCCGGGCGGGCCGCAGCGCGGGTCTCCAGGCGTACCGGATGGCTGGGATCACGGACCCGATCCGCGAGATCGACTTCGTGGAGCTTCACGACGCCTACACCTCCTCCGAGATCCAGACGTACGAGGATCTGGCGCTCTGCAAGTACGGCGGCGGCGGGAAATTCGTCGAGGAGGGACACCCCTTCATGCCGCAGATCGACTACGGGTTGAAGCTGAAAAAGCGGGGGACGATCCCGGTCAATCCCTCCGGGGGGCTGATCGCCTGCGGCCACCCCGTGGGCGCGACGGGCCTGATGCAGGCCGTCTTCGCCTTCTGGCAGATCCAGGGAAGCATAAGGAAACATTACGGCGACGGCGAGCTGCAGCTCGCGAAAGCCAACCGCGGGCTGATCCACAGCCACGCGGGCACGGGGACCTACGTCACCGTGTCGATCCTCGAGCGGGGGTGGTGACCATGGCGAAGAAGAATCCGACGAAGCTGGCCTCTGCCTCGACACGTGTCGAGGAGCTGATGACCGGGACGACCGTGTTCAACGTCCCGCTTCCGCAGGACCTGAAGAGACTGAAAACCATGTCGCCGATCGTGATCAAGCACCCGTACCTTGTGGAGTATATCCATTCCTACGGACAGGACTCCCCGTTCTTCGCGGGTTTGTCGAACGGGAAACTGCTGGGCACGAGGTGCAGGAAGTGTAATTACACGTACGCCACGCCGCGTCTCGCCTGCGTTACATGCGGCAGGGAGACCGAATGGGTGGAGCTCCCGCAGGAAGGGAGGGTGCACACTTTCACCACCTGCTACTTCGGGAGCGAGGAGTTCCTCAAGGAAACGCCGTTCCACCTGGTTCTCGTGGAATTCGACGGCGTCGACACCCTTTTCCTGTCCAGGCTGCTGGGACCGGAGCGGCCGGAGGACATCCGGATCGGGATGAAGGTCAAGGCGAGGTTCCGCCGGAATTCCCAGCTGAAACCCACCGATGTCTACTTCGTCCCCGGGGAGTAGGGGAATGGAGTTCGCTTTTTCTCCGGAGCAGGAAGCGCTGCGGGACATGCTCCGGACCTTCGTTGCGAAGGAGGTCCGCCCGAAAGCGCACACCTGGGATACGACGGGGGAATTCCCCGGGGAGACGGTCGCCAGGCTCGGCGGGCTCGGGATCCTCGGAGCCATGGTCCCCGAGGAGTACGGCGGTTCGGGGATGGACACGGTGAGCTACGCGCTGGCCGTGGAGGAGATCGGGAAAGGGGACGGCTCCCTCGGGCTCACGGTCGCCTCACACAACTCCCTGTGTGTTTCCCACATCCTCTCCTTCGGTTCCGAGGAGATCAAGCGGAGGTATCTGCCGGACCTGGCGTCCGGAAGGAAACTCGGCGCCTGGGGGCTGACCGAGCCCGGCTCGGGATCCGACTCCCTGTCGATGCGGACGAGGGCCGAGCGGAAAGGCGACCGTTGGGTGATCAACGGCAGCAAGATGTTCATCACCCAGGGGAGCGTCGCGGGGGTGTACGTGATCCTCGCGGTGACGGACAAGGAGAAGGGGAAGGACGGTATCACCGCCTTCGTCGCCCCGTCGGGAGCGAAGGGCCTTTCCGTGGGGCGGAAACTCCACAAACTCGGAATGTGCTCCTCGGATACCGCAGAGCTTGTGTTCGAGGATCTCGAGGTGGGACCCGAGGCGGTGGTGGGGCGGGTCAATTCCGGCTTCCGGGACACGATGAAGAACCTGGCGGGGGGGAGGATCTCCATCGCCGCCCTTTCCATGGGGATCGGGCTGGGGGCGATGCAGGAGGCCCTCGCCTATGCCAGGGAGCGGACCCAGTTCGGGCGTCCCATAGCGGATTTCCAGGCGATCCAGTGGATGTTCGCCGAAATGGCCACGGAACTCGAAGCCGCGGAGCTCATGACCTTCCGCGCAGCGGCGCTGAAAGACAGCGGCCGCCCGTATGTGCAGGAGGCGGCGATGGCGAAGCTGTTCGCCTCCGAGGCGGCCATGCGGGGGACGATCAAGGCGGTGCAGATCTTCGGAGGGTACGGATACACGCAGGAATACCCGGCGGAACGTTACATGCGCGACGCGAAACTCTGCGAGATCGGGGAGGGAACTTCCGAGGTGCAGCGGATCATCATCGCCCGCAACCTGATCCGGGGACGATAATGTCCGTTCCGGTAAAAGACATCCTTTCGGGGAATGTCCGCGCGGCCGCGCGCCTGATGCGGGACCTGGACGACGAGATTCCCGCCGCGATCCGGACGATCAAATCCCTCTATCGGCACACGGGGCGCGCCTACATCCTCGGAGTCACGGGCGCCCCCGGGGCGGGGAAATCCACGCTCGTCAACCGGATCACCTCTCTCCTCCGCAGCCGGGGCAAGACCGTGGGGATCGCGGCCATCGACCCGACGAGCCCGTACTCCGGCGGCGCCATCCTGGGGGACCGGATCCGGATGCAGCAGCACGCCCTCGACGAGGGAGTTTTCATCAAGAGCCTCGCGACACGCGGTCACCTCGGCGGGTTGTCCCGATCCACCATCGACATCGTGAATGTCATGGACGCCATGGGGAAGGACGTCATCATCATCGAGACCGTCGGCGTGGGCCAGGACGAGGTCGAGATCGTCAAGGTGGCCCATACCAACCTGGTGGTCGTCGTTCCGGGACTGGGCGACGACATCCAGGCGATCAAGGCGGGGATCCTCGAGATCGCCGACATCTTCGTGGTCAACAAGGCGGACCGGGAAGGCGCGGAAAAGACGCAACGGGAGATCGAGACGATGGTCTCGATGGGGGAATACGGGGAAGGGGAGTGGAAACCTTCCGTGCTTTCCACCGTGGCCGCCACGGACACCGGGACGGGGGAACTCCTCGAAGAGGTGGAGCGCCACCGTGCGTACGTGTTCCAGGAGAGCCGCATCGCCTCGTACCGGCGGGAAAAGGCCCGGGTTGAGCTTCTGGAGATCCTCAAGGCCCGCCTGATCGAGAAGGCGGTGAAGGACCTGACGCGGCACGGCCTGCTGGAACCGATCCTGGAGGACATGGCCCGGAAGCGCAAGGACCCGTACTCCATTGCCGAGAAGGTGGCCGACCACAGCTTTGCGTTCCGCCTGCTGCACGGGAAGAAACCCCCGGCGGCGGGCGGCAAGGGAGACGGAAGATGAGGGATCGGGCGATCCGCAGGGAAGGCGGGGTGGAATACCGTTTTGTCCCCCCGGACGAATTCCGGGAGCATGTGCGGGACAGAAAGAGCAAGGCTCCCGCGCCGAAACTCTTCACCGCGGCGGAGGCCGTGGCGGCATTCGTATCCGACGGCGACTACATCGTGTACGATTTTTCGAGCCTCACCCGCGGACCGCAGTCCCTGATCCGCGAGATCATCCGGCAGAGGAAGAAGGATCTCTGGATCGGCGCGGAATTCACCCTCCACGAATCTCCCCTTCTGGTCGGCGCGGGATGCGCATCGAGGATCGATGTGGGATTCCTCGGGTACGGCAGCTACATCGGCCAGGCGGTTTGCGATGGACGGGTCAAGGCATACGAGTGGACCAACGGAGGGATTGCCCTCCGGCTCCTGGCGGGGGCCCGGGGCGTTCCTTTCCTTCCCACCCGCGATCTCCTGGGAACGGACAACATGAAAGTCTCCGCGGCGAAGGTGCTGAACGATCCGTACACCGGCGATCCCGTCTGCGTGGTGCCCGCGCTGAATCCCGACGTGGCCCTGATCCACGTCCACCAGGCGGACGCCTGCGGGAACGCGAGAATCTTCGGCACGAACCTCTTCGCCCTCGAGGCGTCCCTCGCCTCCTTCCGGGTGATCCTCTCCGCCGAGGAGATCGTGGAATCGGACGAATTCCGGAAGGATCCGATGCGCACGACGATCCCGTATTTTCTTGTCGATGCGGTGGTCCATGCGCCTTTCGGCGCCTACCCGGGCGCGATGCCGGCCCGCTACGAGATCGACCTCGAACATGTGGACCGCCTGAACGCCATCCGTACGGACGGGCAGATGCGGGAGTACCTGGAGGAGTACATCGACTCGGTCGCCGATCACGAGGAGTTTCTGGACCGGAAGGTGGGAGCGAGCCGGATGAAGGAGCTCCGCCGGCGCGCCACCGTCGTTGAGGGGTACCGTTAAGGAGGTCGCACATGCCGCGCACGGTGGAATTCACCGACACCGAGTTCATGATCGCCCAGGGGGCTCGCCTCATCGAGGACGGGAAAACGATCTTCGTCGGCTGGGGGATTCCCCAGGTCGTCGCCATGCTGGCGCAGAAACTGTATGTCCCCAACGTGATCCAGCTGTTCGAGTTCGGGGCGATCGGGCCGCAGTCGCTCCTGCCGTTCGTGCGGGGAACGATGGGCGGGCCGCAGAACACGTACCGGTCGCTCCAGTGGCTCAACATGAACTGGGCCTTTTCGTACTCCGCGGCCGGATACATGGACTACGGGATGCTCGGAGCGCTCCAGGTCGACCCGTACGGGAACATCAATTCGACCCACCTCGGGGGAACGTTCGAACGGCCCGAACGCCGATTCGCCGGCAGCGGGGGAGGAAACCAGGTCGCATCCCACTGCTGGAAGACCATCATCGTCATCAAGCACGAAGGCCGCCGTTTCGTCCCCAGGGTCGATTTTCTCACTTCCCCGGGGTACCTCGACGGCCCCGGAGCCCGGGAGAAGGCGGGGTTGCCGAGGGGGACGGGCCCCCATCGCGTGGTCACATCGAAAGCCCTCTTCGGGTTCGACGAGGAGAGCCGGAGGATGACCCTCCTGTCGACGCTCCGCGGGGTGACGGTCGAAGAGGTCGTGAAGGACATGGCGTTCCGTCCCCTCGTCGCCCGGGAAGTCTTTGAGGTCCCTCCGCCCACGCAAGAGGAGCTCCGCGTGCTGCGAGAGGAGATCGACCCCGACCGTTTCATCATCCGCGGGGAAAAGATGACGGCAACCCCCTGAAAGAAAAGGAATCCCGCCTTCCCCCGAAGTTGACACCGCCGCACGGGTGCTATAATGGTGTTCCCATGCGGCGGAACGTGTTCATCAAAACCTTCGGTTGCCAGATGAATGCCGTGGATTCGGCGAGGATGCTCTCGCTGCTTTCGCAGGCGGACTACGGGGCAGCCGCCTCCCTCGAAGAGGCGGACCTTGTCCTGCTCAACACCTGCTGCATCCGCGAGAAGGCCGACCAGAAGATCTACAGCGAGCTTGGCGTTCTCCGCCGGTGGAAGCAGCGTCGCGCCGGACGGCTCGTAGGCGTCGGCGGTTGTCTCGCGCAGCAGGCCGGGGATGCCCTGCGCAGAAGGGCACCGCACGTCGACATCGTCTTCGGGACCCACAACATCTCGAAATTGCCCGAAATGGTCCGTCGCGCGGCGGAGCGGGTACCGTCCCTGGAACTCGCCATGAACGGGGACGTGGGGCACTGGGATATTCCGCCGTACCTTCCCGGCGGCGCGACCTCCGCGATGGTCACGATCATGCAAGGGTGCGACAACTTCTGCGCCTACTGCATCGTCCCGCTGGTGCGGGGACGCGAAGTGAGCCGCTCATCCGGGGACATTCTCGCCGAGGCACGGGCCCTCGCGGAACGGGGGGTGCTGGAGATCGTTCTCCTCGGGCAGAACGTCAACTCGTACGGCAACAAGGAAGGGGAGATCCCGTTCCACGATCTGCTGCTGCGGCTCTCCAGGGTGGAAGGAATCCGCCGGATCCGTTTCATCACCTCGCATCCCCGGGACCTCGACGAGCGCACGATCGGCCGATTTTCCGAGATCGAAGCCCTCTGTCCGCACGTGCACCTGCCGCTGCAATCCGGGTCGGACAGGATCCTCTCCTCCATGGGGCGCGGATACACCCTCCGGGAGTACTTCGGGAAAGTCGCCGCCTTGAGGAAGGCCCGGCCCGGGATTGCGTTCTCTTCGGACTTCATCGTGGGGTTCCCGGGGGAAACGGAGGACGATTTCCTCCGGACCCTCGAGGCGATGGAAGTGGTCCGCTACGACAGTTCCTTCTCGTTCCGGTTCTCCCCCCGTCCGGGGACGCATGCCGCGGAAATGTGCGGGCAGGTGGCCCCGGAAATGTCCGGCGAACGCTTGGGACGTCTCCAGGCCCTGCAGGATCGGCACACTCGCGGGAGACTGTCCGAAT
Source organism: Deltaproteobacteria bacterium (assembly GCA_021815305.1). Lineage (GTDB taxonomy): Bacteria > Desulfobacterota > Deferrimicrobia > Deferrimicrobiales > Deferrimicrobiaceae > JAKAHC01. Next base: position 210,431 of record JAKAHC010000002.1, read on the forward strand.
TCGTCGGTCGGGAAACCCCCGTGCTGGTGGAAGGGGAGAGCGCGAAAGTGCGCGGGAAGCTCTGCGGGAGGACGCCGTGCCACAAGACCGTGAATTTCACGGAAGGGTCGGGGGAGGGCCCGATCCGGAAAGTCCGCGTGACATCCGCACGGGCCCATTCCCTTGCGGGAGAGGAGATCCCTTAACGTGACCCGAGAGATGCGGGTGGCCGGCGTCACCGTCGATCCCGTAACAAAGTCTCCGATCGTGGTTCTCCGGGACCCGGAAAACCGTTGCGCGCTCCCCATCTGGATCGGGATCATGGAAGCCAACGCCATCGCGATGGCGCTGGAAGGGGCGGATTCTCCCAGACCGATGACGCACGATCTCCTGAAATCCGTGCTGGAGGGCACCGGCGCGAAACTTACGGACGTGGAGATCACCGATATCCGGGAGAATACCTATTACGCCGCTCTCCACCTGGAACGGGACGGCGGGCGGATCACCGTGGACTCCCGCCCGAGCGACGCGATCGCCCTTGCCCTCCGTTGCGAAGCTCCGATCCGGGTGGCGGAAAGCGTCCTGGCCAAAGCGGTGGTGATCGAGACCGCGGACACGGAGGACGGTGAGAAGGACAAGTGGAGCGAGCTCCTCGACAAGATGGATCCGGAACAGTTCAGCAAATACAAAATGTAGTCCGACGGGGCGGATGAAGATTTCCCGCATATTGGTGGTACAGGAGGACAACGGGGGCGACCGTGTGCTCCGCCTGACCCTTCTGGACCACGAGGTCGACTTCGAGTTTTTCTCTCCGTCGCAGGTCTCCTCGGGAAATATCGACCCATCCGCCTACGCCGCGGTCGTCGCGCCGATCTCGTGCGCCCGTCCCGACCTGATCGCCTCCCTTTCGGACGGAGGTATCGGCGGGCCCGTGTTCCTCCATCGGGGGGAGCCTCTCCTGCACGAAGTTGCCCGATGGGTCATCTGGGGGGCAACGGACAAGGATGCCCCGGACGGCCTTCTGACGGACCGCCTTCTCTCCGAGAGCCTCGAATATTACTCGATGGCCTCGATGTACCAGCAGTGCCTGCGGATGATGTCGACCCAGGACGAGGAGAAGCTGCTGGTCCAGATCACGGACACGTTCGTCAACGAGCTCGGGGCGGAGAGCTGCGTCATCTGGCTCGCCTCGCAGGACGATCCCGACGAACTGATGATCGCCTCGGTCCGGGGCGTCATCGGCATCGACCGGGAAGGCTCCCGGTTCTTCCTCTCGCAGTCAGACGTCGCCGAACCGTTCTGGAAGGGGGAGCCCTTCCTCTCGCCTCCCGGTGGAGCGGGGAAGGAAGACCTGCGCGGGGGGACGTTCCTGTACATGCCGTTGCTGCACCAGGAAAAACCGATCGGGCTCGTGAAGCTGGGAGACCGGGGCGACAGGGCTCCCTACGGAGACCGGGAATTCCATCTCGCCCGCATCATCGCCGACTACGCGGCCTCCGCGCTGAACACGGTGGATCGCCTCGGACGCATGGACAAGGTCTCCCTGCGGGATCCGGAGACGGGCGCCTACTCCGCGGCCTTTCTCGCCGACTATTTCGACAAGGAGCGGTACAAGGCGAACCGGTTCCGGCGACCCCTCTCCGTGGTGTTTCTCGTCGTGGAAAACTTCTCCTTCCTGATGGAACAGACCCGCGAGAGCATCGTCGCCGTGGCGCTCGCCGGGATGGTCGACGCCGTGCGGAAGGCCCTCCGGGACTCCGATCTCGTGGCGCGCCAGGAGCCGAACCGTTTCTGCATCGTCCTCCCGGAGACCGACGGATTCGGCGCGATGCTCGCGGTGCGCAGACTGCGGAAAGCCATACGGGAAAAAAGCCGGATCCAGTTTCTCGGCGCGGATTTTTCCCTCCAGCCCTTCTTCATGTCCGCAACGTGCCCGCGCGACGGCCGGGACTTTCCGGAGCTTCTCAAGGTCGCGGAGGAAAAGTACGTGCGCCAGCAGAAAAGCCCCGTGCACCGGATGCGCATGGCCGACCGCGGCTTCTGGGACGCCTTCGATATCCTTCTCGGGCGGCCTGAATATTACGAGATGCTCCGGAAGGGAGAGGACGTGCCTTACTTCCTGCGCATCCGGCGCGACCTCGGGAGAAACGCCCACTTCAGCATCCCCCGGGAGAGCTACCTGCGGATCCTGGAGTCCATGGCGCAGGACGTCGTCTCCTCGCCCCGGGAGCGGGGTCTGGTCATCGCCGGAGGGCCTACGCCGGAGATCTACAAGCAGATCTTCCTTTCCTTCGAACGCGCCACTCCTCCCCAGCGGAACATTTACATCGTCGGCCAGGCCGGAAACACCCGGTTCGACGCGAAGAATCTGCTGTATGTGTCCGCCGATGACGAACTGCTGAGGAACAGGGAGTTCGTTCTTCACATGAAGGAGAGCGGATCGTACGGGCTGTTCGGTACGAACCGGGGCGGAGAGGTCGATGGATTCAACACGGCGGACGAATGGCTGGTGGAGGCGATGATGGAAAAGGTGCAGGACCTGTATCTCCTCCAGAGAGGATTCTAAAGGAATCCATGCCGGTTGCCGCGGAGACGAAACGCGTCCTGATCGCCGATCCCGCCGACAAGCCCCGGCAGACGCTGGCGCTGTATCTGCGCGAAAAGGGCCTCGAGGTCATCGAGGCGGCGGACGGCAGCAGGGCCCTCGCGGAAACCCTTCTGCGGAAGCCGGACGTTCTGCTCCTCGACCTGTCGGTGCCGATCCTGGGGCCCGACCGGCTGCTTCAGATCCTCCGAAGCAACCCGAACACCAAATCCTTGCCGGTATTCTTCCTGAGCGACCAGGAACAGAGCGTATCGGGATTCCGGCCCGGCGTGGACGAGTTTCTCCGCAAGCCGTATCACGAAGAGGAGGTCCTGCTGCGGATCCAGCGAACCCTCTACCAGGACCCGCTCTCCGAGGCGCTCACGGGGGATTCGGAGATCAGCGGGAGCCTCAGCCAGATCTTCCTCCCCGACCTTTGGCAGATGCTGTCGATGAACCGGAAGAGCGGAGTCCTGCAGGTGGAGGGAGAGCGCGTCGGCGGGTCGATCCACATCGAACGCGGCGAGATCATCTCCGCCGTCACGCAGAACATCGTCGGCGAAAAGGCGCTTTTCCGGCTGATCCCTCTCAAGGAAGGGAAATTCCGTTTTCTCCCCGGAAAGGTGGGGGTCCGGCGTTCGATCTTCACCCCGAGCCAGCGGCTGATCCTGGAAGGAATGCGGCATGACGACGAGATCCGCAAGATGGCCCGGGAGTTTCCCGATCCCGGGGACTCGGTGATGCGGGCGAAGGAGGCCAAGGAGATCGCCGGTGCCGGCGGAGCGGTCCGGGAGGTCCTTCTGCTCTCGGAGTTCTGCACGCGCGTCGAGGACATCGTCGACAACTGCGAATTCCCCGATCTCGTCGTCTACGAGGCGCTCCTTTCCCTCAAACGTCGGGGCGTTCTGCAGATCGGACGGTTCGACGCCAAACCTTCCAAGAGCGAATTCCTCCCCGCGGAGGAAATGGCGCGGCTGAAATCGCGTCTGGAGGAGAAGGGGAGCATGGCCCAGGAAGAGACGGGACGGATTGCCTTCTTCCTGCCGGAGCCGGGGCTGCTCGAGGGCCTGGTGATGGCCCTGGGGAAATACCGCGACTTCGAGGTGGACGGAGTCTTCTTTTCCCTCCGCCGGAAGGAAGGACTCCCCGTCGGGAGATTCGGACGTCTGCTGGTGGGGGAGAACTGCTCGGTCCACATGTACGCCTTCCCTTACCTGCGCTCGCTTTCCCCGCTTTGGTTCTCCCTGGCTCCCTCTCCGATGGGAATCGTGGTATTCCTGAAGGACGAGATGACGGGATCCCTCGAGAACCTCATGGCCATATCGGACTACACCCGCGGGGCCGGCGCACGGGTGGTGCTCGCCGTGATGGGGAACTCCTTCACGGACTTCGGGCTCGGGGAAAACACGCTGCGGCTGTTCCGGAACCGGGTGGAACGGCTCGGTTGTACCCTGAAGGTCCGCGGGATGGAGAACGTTACCGCCGAGGAGATCCGCGATTCCCTCGCGGATGTCATCCGTCTGTACATGGAAGAGCGAACACCGTGATCGAATGCCGCATGCACGACATCCGAGAGCCAAAGGAGCACCCCCGGCATGCATGAAAAGATCCGCTACACCCGGAAAGACCTGAAGAGTCCCGACGAGTTCATCACCACATTCGGCCGCGTTGTCGCGTGGGGAAAGGGAAACCGCCTCCTGGTCCTCGGGAGCGGCCTGGCCCTTGCGGCGTTGGTGGCGCTGGTGTTGGGGACCCGTGCCTACTTCCAGTGGAAGGAAAACAAGGCGGCCCGGGAATTGTGGCCCTTCCTGAACCAGGCCGGAGAACTCATGCAGGCTCCCTACAACGCGGACCCCGCAACGGTCGCCGCTCTGGAAAAGACGCTGCAGGCCCGCATCGACGCGTATCCCGACACCCGGGCGACCGTTTACGCCAGGTACTACATGGGCGGCCTCGCCTTCCTCCGCGGGGATTACGATCTGAGCATAAAGCAGTATCGCGCCGCCCTTGCGGGGGGGAAAGACCCCGGTGTCATGAAGTATCTCCTCCGGGAGGGGCTCGCACGGTCGCTGGAAGCCAAGGGAGACTACACGGGGGCCGCGGCGGCATACCGCGATGCCGCGGCCATCGGGGAAGCGGACATGAAAGCGCAGTCCCGGTTGGGCGAGGCGCGGACCCTGGATCTTGCCGGAAAGAAGGCGGAGGCGGTCGCCTTGTACAACCAGGTCCTCCGGGAGAGCCCGGAATCCCGGTGGCGGGAGTTGATCCGGATCCGGCTTGCCCAGATGGGGGGATAGCCTGCCGTCCGCGAACGCGGGGCAGGGGGCCGTATGAGGCTCGGGATCTGTTTCCTCTGGCATATGCACCAGCCTTATTACAAGGACCCGGAGACCGGCGCCTATATCCTGCCCTGGGTACGCCTCCACGCCATCAAGGACTACGTCGCCCTCCCAAGGATCTTCGGCCGCTACCCGGGTGTCCGCCACACGTTCAACCTGGTCCCCTCGCTCCTGATCCAGGTCCGGGACTATGTGGAAAACGGTGCGGAGGACCTCTTCCTTGCCGTCTCGAAGAAGAACGCCCTCGACCTGACAAGAGAGGAGGAGGAGTTCCTTCTCCGGAACTTCTTCTCCGCCTTCGCCCCCACCATGATCCTGCCCCAGCCGCGGTACGCGGAGCTGTATCGCGGACACGATGCCGCCCTTCGTGCGGTGGGGAAAAACGGAATTCCGGGGGGGTACGGAGCGTCGGAATACACGGACCTGGTCACCCTGTTCAACCTCACGTGGTTTCATCCGATCCACCGGGAGGAGGACCCGGAACTCGAGCGCCTCTGGCGGAAAGGGAGCCGGTTCACCGAACGGGAGAAACAGTACGTGCTCGACCGCCAAATCGATGTCATGGGGCAGATGTTCGAGGAGTATCGCCTTATGGCCCGCGGGGGCGGAGGGGAATTGTCGTCCTCCCCGATGTATCACCCGATCCTTCCGCTCCTCATCGACAACCGGTCCGCGCTGGACGCCCGGCAGGGAGCCTCGCTGCCGCACCTTCCCTTCGCCTATCCCCGGGACGCCAGGAGACAGCTGGAACGCGGGAAAGAGGTGTTCCGAGAACTTTTCGGCGCCTACCCGACCGGATTGTGGCCTTCCGAAGGATCCATCAGCCCCGCCACGCTGGACCTCGCAGCCTCGTCGGGGTTCCTTTGGGGGGCGACGGACGAGATCCTGCTCTCCAAGGCATTCGGGAAGCCGATCGTTCGCGATTCCGACGGGATCCCCGTGGATCCCCGCTGGTTTTACCATCCATACACCGCGAACACCCCATCGGGGCCGATCCGGATGTTTTTCCGGGACCACCACCTTTCCGACCTGATCGGCTTCGAATATTCCCGCTGGGACCCGGAGGATGCGGCCAATAATTTCATTCATAACATCAAAAAAATTTTCGAGAGATTATCAGGCGATACATCAGGCCCTTCCGATGGGAATTATTTCATACCCGTCATCCTGGACGGGGAGAACGCATGGGAATATTTCCCCGACTCCGGCGTAAATTTTTTGACATTATTACTTAATAAATTAAGCAAGTTAAAACCAAATATAGAATGCATAACGTTATCTGAAGCCCTGACGCGGTCCGACGGCGCGCAGGAACTGCCGCAGATCCCGACAGGTTCCTGGATCGACGGGACGTTTCAAATATGGATCGGACATCCGGAAGATCATGCCGCATGGGAGATGCTTTCCAGGGCCCGATCCCTTTGGGAAATCCGTGCCGCACCCATCGAACACCTGGGAAAAGAAATTCCGCGGGAGTTGAAGGAAGCGGAAGAACGCCTCCTGGTCGCAGAGGGGTCGGATTGGTGCTGGTGGTACGGGGACGACCATTTCACGCCGCACGGCCCGGAATTCGACCGCTTGTTCCGGCATAACGTGAAGGCCGCATATCTGGCGATGGGAATCCAGCCGCCGGATTTGGTGGACATCCCCATCATCCGGCCCGAAAGGGTTTCCTCGGGAGAAAACACCATACCGGCCCCCAGATCCTATGTTCGTCCGAAGATCGACGGGGTGATCACATCCTATTTCGAGTGGAGCACGGCCTCTGTGTATTACCCCAACCCGGAATTCGGTGCGATGCACAGGGCGGGACACACCTATCTGTCCTGTTTCTACTTCGGGTTCGACGAAGACAACATCTTCCTCCGGGTAGATCTCGACCCGCTGGGGATCGAAAATACCGGCAACATCACCCTGGAGATTCTTTTCCCGGCAAAGGGGCGGAAACTCCATGCGGAACTCGACGTGAAAACCGGAGGATGCTCGTCCGTTTTCCAGGAGATCGTGGATTCCGATACGGAAGGCGCGGACGCACGCCCGTATCCGGAAGGGGGGGGGCGTATGGCCTTCCGAAAAGTCCTGGAGCTCGCCTTGCCGTTGGATGCCATCGGTTGTCGGGGAGAGGAACGTCTGGAATTTTTCCTGACGTTGCAGTCGCCGGGTACGATCGGGGAGCGTTGGCCGGTATACGGGACATTCTCGGCGGAGTTACCGGGAAAAGATTATGCGGACCGGATGTGGGAAGTCTGACGGAATCCGCTGGACCGTCGGGCATCTGTTTCATAGATTTCGCCCAATATTTCTTTCGGGCGGCAAACGTCTGGTAATAGATATTATGTCAAATACGTCCTGCTGGCGCTCTATCGGATGGGGCGAAAGGAGCCTCCGCCTCCGGAGCGTCGGGACGAACATCCCCAGGGAGGCCGGCAGCAGCAGGTCCGCGGAGATCTCGATAAGAAAACCAGGTACGCGCTACCCCTTTTTGCAAATCAGAAATTTCCAACCCATGAATACCCGGCTCACCTTTTCGGTCAACGTTGCGCAGAATTCCCTGATCTTCGGAATTCTGTCGAGGTACGGCATCTTCGGATAAAGGCCGGCGGATTGCGCCGGTATGGACAGGAAATCGAACAGAAAATCCCGGCTGACCTCGAAACGGTAATCCACCTGGACGGTCTTCAGTTCCCGGAGGGAAACGAGGCAGGATTGAAGATCCGTCATGGGCACCGCTCCATACTGGTATTTCATATCGGGAAAGGCGATCCGCACGGCATCCTCGCCACTCTCTGCGAACAACCCTTCGTAATAACTGATGGCGAGAACGCCGCTTGGAACCAGGAGTTGGCTTGCCTGTCGCAAGGAATCCGCAAACTTCGGCAGCAGGAAGATCGATGCCGTGTAGAAAATGGCATCGAACGTTTCGTGGAAATACGCCTTGAGGTTCTCGGCGTCCCCACGAATGAAATACACGCCGTGCAGATCCTTGCATCGTTCCTTCGCTTTCAGGAGCATGGATTCGCTGATGTCGATCGCGTAGATGTTCGGGGAATGCGCGGCGAGGTGCTTCTGAAGGGCGAAAGTCGAGATCCCGGTGCCGCACCCGACATCCAGGATCCGATCCGGGCGATACGGAGCGATCAGTTCGAGTTGCCTGCGAGCGAGCGATTCGAAAAGATGATGTTTCTCCTCGAAAAGGTCGTATACCTGGGCGCTCTGATTGAAATTCTTTTCCACCGCGGCCTTGAAACTTCTGCCGAAATCCTCGTTTTTCCCCATTTCAGGAAGGCGCCTTCACGACGACACGGTTCTTGCCGGATTTTTTGGCCGTATAGGCGGCCTCGTCCGCATAAGATACCATTTGATCTTCGGTAACCCCTCCACCATCGGACGTATAAATACCAATGCTTACAGTAAGTTTTATATCTAATGTGATGTCCTGGATAAAGTTGAACGACGCGATTTCCGTTTTGATCCTTTCCGCCACCATTAGGGCCCCCGCCGGGGATGACTCCGGCAGGATAATGGAGAATTCCTCTCCCCCGTATCGGGCAATGACGTCGGTGGTTCGGGCGCATTTCCTCAAGATCTCCGATATGTGCTGGAGTGCCTGGTCGCCCGCGGGGTGACCGAACCGATCGTTGTATTGCTTGAAATCGTCCACATCGATGATCAACAGCGAAATCGCATGCCGATACCTTCTTGCACGCACCAACTCGCGGCGCAACGCCTGGTAGAATTCTCTATGATTGAAAAGCCCTGTCAATCCGTCGGTTATTGCCATGATCTTCATGCTTTCGTGCAGGTTTACGACTTCAAGCGCGAGAGCTGCCTCGGAGGCGAGACTCGACAGGGGGAGGATATTTTCCCGGGACACGGCTTTCCCTTCCGGAAGGCTTCGTACAATCGCCAGCGCTGCTCCGGGGAACACCTCGCAATTCAGGCAGGCAAGGAGCGGTTCCCTGAAAAATTCCGGGTCGACATCGGGGAGGAACTGGTCGGAAGACAGGTGATGGAGCCAACACTTCATGTTGTTGGAGAAGAAATTGGGGCAACTGCGGTCCCCGCAATTCTTTACCTCCGCGCAACGGACCTGGATATCGCGCATCAGGGGAATGAAATACGCCGGGCCGCTCCCGACGAGGTCCTCCTCCTCGCGCATGTGGGGAAGATCCAGAGGCGAAGGATGAAATACATTGTTCCCCGACCAGAAAATCCTGGCGAGGAGGAAACCGGGCTTCCAGAGAGGAACACGGAGCGGGATGCCCGTTGCGGGATCGAGTTCCTCCTGGAACAGGAGGTACCCATCCTTGGAGACTTTCCCGATCAGGGTTCCCTGGAATCCGTTTCCCTCGGCGATTCCGTCCCGTAACGTGTCGAACACCTCGTTGTACTGGCGAGACTGCAGCATCTTCTTCGTGATCCGATGGTGGGCCAGGAGGTCCGTGTACTTCTGCGACATCTCCCGGGACCGGCGAGCGGAGTCCTCTTCGACCTTCCGGCGCTCCTCCTCCACCTCCAGTTTGTATCGTGAGAGACGGCTCGTGACGGCTCCCGCCACGTAATGCGGTTGCATGCGGCCTGGCAGCATCTCGCCGTGCGCTGCGAGGGAATCCGAGATCTTCTCGAATCCGACCTTCAACGGGCGGATATACCGGTATCGAAGCAGAACCAGCATCGACGTGCTGAACACGAAAAATATCGCGACGACCGCCTGGGGAAAAAACGCAATCCCGACATCCGCTTTCTCGAGGTACACCTCCGCCGACCACCCGTTCGCAAGCGCTTCGGCAAAAACATGGGCCTTCCCGGCTGGGGAGAAAGCCGCCTTCCGCATCGCTTCGTTACTGTCGCCGAGCAGGAGATTCCCCTTCTCGTCGGTGAGGAAACAAAGGATGCCGCGCCGCTTCAGGTCCTTGAAGTATCCGGCAAGTTCGCCGATGGACACGGTTCCGACGAAGTATCTCTTCCCGCCGAGGCGGTCCGGGAGAAGCTCGGCCAGCGGCAGCGCGTATTCATGGTTCGAGGTCTCCCGCGGTGTCCCCAGGAAGATGCGGCGCGAATCGCCTCCTCCCATGCGGAGACGCTGGAAATTCCACTCGGCGGGAAGATCCCCCGCGACGATGGATGGCTGCATGCCGCCCGAAATCCGCCCGAGCCCGTTCGGCGGTTCCCCGTCTCCTCTAACGACGGAAGCGAAAAGGGTAATCTTCCCCCAGAGGACATCCTGGATCTTCGTGGCGACAAGGGTGGTTTCCTTGTCGATGCGCTCCCTCTTCAGGTCCTCGCGCATCCAGACGATCGACGCGACGCAGAAGACGAGATTCGCCGCAAGGACGGCGACCATGAAGATGTCTCCGGAGCGGGACCGCAGCCTACCTTGGTTCAAACGGCGCTTCTCCTGTCTTCGGATGGATACGCCCACAATGACCGTATCGGATAAACCCCGCAAGGAAATTCAGGGGATACGTCACAGCAGCCCCCTTCCGCGGGACAGGAGTTTCATCGCCAGGGCGACTCCTCCACCAAGCCAATCACGGTAAAAGGAGGGAAGCGACGAAAACCCGGTGCGCGTGCCCGGCGCCGCAAGACATGGGACCCAAAACAGGAGCATCATGAAGACCACGGCGCCGGAGAAGACGCGACCGTTCCGAAGAACATCCGGTTGTCCGTCGAAAAATCCCTCCACGGAAAACCACAGGTGCATCGTGAAAAGGAAAGCCGCTGCGCCGAGATAGATCTCCCGGGCGTGGGGATACCTGCCCCTCAGCAGGATCAACGGTACCAGGGCGGACAGGTTGTAGAGCGGTACCGCGTAAGGAGCGAGGTCGATCGCCACGTTCGTGCGATCGACCACCACCTTCCCTCCCGTGCGCGAGGTGATGTGAAACCCGCGGACCTGACGGAGGCAGAGTTTGGCGACGATCAGGTGTGTGAATTCGTGCGCCCACAGGTACATGCGCTCCGGTTTCCGCAACAGGAAATGAAACAACGCATAGGCGAATCCTCCACTGAGCAGGATCAACCCCTGCACGGGCGTCAACCGTCCGGCGATCCGTACCGGAAGCGTGTAAAGAAGAACGGCGTCTGCAAACAACAGGGGAAGACCTATCAGCGTATACAGGAATACCCTCACCCGCCTCTCCGATGCCAAACCGTAACTATTCGATATATAGGAGTAATGTGCGTACCGCCCCGTGAGATAATAGCCGTTTACATGAATATAACGATATGCTATTTTTGTCCACTATAACGATGATCAAGATGATTCATGGAGAGCGCCTTGGAGCCGGAAAATTTTCCCAATGTTTTCAAGACGCGCGACTTGGCCATCCTCTTTGACCTGAGCCCGGATGCCGTGAACGACATGGCGCGTCGAGGCGTACTCAAGGGATACAAGAGCGGAAACCAGTGGCGTTTTCGCCGGAAAGACGTGGAAAGGTATATCGAACGCGAGAAAAAGGTGGCGAATCCGGAATGATGTGAGTCTCCTTTGCCTGTTTCTCAGCCGCGTCGCGGGTACCCGCGCTGTGGCCATTCTCCCGCATAGTGTACCGCAACGCGATTCCGAATCGCACCTCCTTCTCCGATCGTCACCGGCGGGCATGGCCAATCCGGGAAAACCGCAAATTCCCGATCCGGTCGCGTACCCTGCGTCACGCCTTCCGTCTCCGGTCCTTCAGGTAATACCGATCCCGCACGCGAAGTCCCTCGAGCTCGTACACCAGGGGCTGGCCGGTGGGAATCTCGACCCCCGGGATCACGTCGTCGGGGATCCCGTCCAGGTACTTCACGAGACCGCGCAGGCTGTTGCCGTGCGCCGAGACAAGCACCCGGTTCCCGAGGCGGAGTTCGGGAACGATGGCTTCGTGCCAGTACGGAAGCACCCGCTCGACCGTGTCCTTGAGGCTTTCGGCGGCCGGGAGTGACTCGCGGGGCAAACCTGCGTAGCGGACGTCCTTCCCCGGCCAGCGGGCATCGTCCGGTTCCAGGGCGGGAGGCCGCACATCGTAGCTTCGCCGCCACAGGCGTACCCGCTCCTTCCCCTCCCGTTCGGCGGTCTCCGCCTTGCTTTTCCCTTGCAGCGCCCCGTAGTGGCGCTCGTTAAGCCGCCAGCTCCTGTGCACCGGAAGCCACATCAGGTCCATGGCATCCGTGACGATCCAAAGGGTCCGGATGGCCCGTTTGAGGTACGAGGTGTAGCACACGTCGAAGGAGTACCCCTCCCTCATCAACAATCCGGCGGCGCGCTCGGCTTCGGCGATTCCCTGTTCCGACAGGTCGACATCGGTCCAGCCGGTGAATCGCCCCTCCCGGTTCCACACGCTCTCCCCGTGACGAAGAAGCACCAGCTTCAGCATCGGTTTCTCCATCCCCCTCGGAGTATCGCCGGCCGTTTCCCCGTCGTTGAGACCGGCTAATCCGCCAGGAGAGCAACCGGGTTCTCCAGGCGTCTCCTTACCTCCCTGAGGAACCTGCCCGCCTGCGCCCCGTCGGCAACCCGGTGGTCCACCGAAAGCGTCGCCTTCATCTGGAACGCGACCCGGACTTCCCCATCGACGGCGACCGGCCGTGGGATCACTGCGCCGACCGCAAGGATGGCCGCTTCCGGGGGGTTGATGATGGCGATGAACTCGTTCACCTCGAACATGCCGAGGTTCGAAATAGTGAATGTGCCCGACCCCAGGTCCTCGGAACGCAGCCTGCCCGCGCGCGCCCGCTCGCTCAACGCCTTGGACTCCTCGGCGATCGTCTTGAGCGATTTCCTGTCCGCATCCCGAAGGACCGGGGAGATCAGTCCGTCTTCGAGCGCCACGGCGATGCCGATATTGATCTGCGAATGTTCCACGAGGTTGCCGTCGCGGTAGGATGCGTTCATCGTGGGAAACTTGGCCAGAGTCCTGGCCGTCGCCGAGACGATCATGTCGTTGATGGAGATCTTGGCCGTATCCGAAGCGAATCGGTTCATCTGTTCGCGGACGCGCATCGCCTCGTCCATGTTGACGTCCACGGTCATGTAAAAGTGCGGTGCCGTCGCCTTGCTCTCGGCCATTCGTCGCGCGATCGCCTGTCGCATTTTGGAAAGACGGGCGGGGGTTCCCGGTTGCGGTGCGGTTCCTTCCGGGTGCGCGGGCCCCGTGGGTTTCGAATCGATGGCGGCCCGGACATCGCGCTCCATCACCCGTCCGTCGGGTCCGCTGCCCTGAATGCTCGCCAGGTCGATCCCGGCGTCCCGGGCCATCCTTCGCGCGACCGGAGACGCCTTGATCCTGTCTTCGACGGGCGCGGTCTCCGATTTCCGCACGCCCTGGGTTGCGGCCGGCTCCGCCGGGCCCGGCGTCGAACCCTGTGCGGCGGAAGGAGGCGCCTGCGCGCCGCCCGGGGAGGAAACGGTTGCGGCCGGAGGAGCTTCCGCTTCCCGGGGTTTTCCCCCCGCATCGACGATTGTGCCGATCACCGTGCCTGTAGGCACGGTCTGCCCGGCCGTAACGATGATCCCGGCAAGGACACCCGAAACGGCAGCCGCGATCTCGACGGTCGCCTTCTCCGTTTCGATCTCCGCGATCGCCTCGCCTTTTTCGACCCGATCCCCTTCTTTTTTCAGCCAGCGCGACAGGGTGCCCTCGGTCATGTCGAAGCCCAACGAAGGCAGGATCACGTTCGTGGCCACACGCACCTCCTCCCGAGTGCCGAACCGTGAATTTCCCCGGTTCGGATCTACGACAGCATCTCCCGGACCCTTTGGACGACCAGTTTTTCATCGGGGAACATCAGAGCCTCGAGGTTCCTGGCATAAGGGACCGGAACTTCGATCTGCCCCAGCCGCTCCACCGGCGCATCGAGGAAGTCGAACCGGTCGCGACCGATTCGCGCGGCGATCTCCGCACCCATGCCGCATGTCGTCCAATCCTCTTCGAGAACGAGCGCGCGGTGCGTCTTTACCACCGAATCGTACACCTTCGACATGTTCAGGGGCCGTAGAGTGCGCAGGTCGACGATTTCGCACTCGATCCCGTCCCGGGACAGCTCCTCCGCGGCGGCCAACGCCACGTGCAGCATTCTCGAATAGGTGACGATCGTGATGTCACCCCCCGCGCGTTTGATGTCCGGGACACCCAGCGGAACGGTGTATTCCCCGTCGGGGACGTCGCCTTTCACGCCGTACAGGCGCGCGTGTTCGATGAACATCACGGGATTGTCGGACCGGATCGCGGTCTTGAGCATTCCCTTGGCGTCGTAAGGCGTACCCGGCATCGCCACGATCAGCCCGGGAAGATGGGCGAACCAGGCCTCGAAGGATTGCGAGTGGGTCGCCGCCAACTGCCCCCATCCCGCCGGGGTCCGGATCACCAGCGGCACTTTCATCTGTCCGCCGAACATGAAATGGATCTTGGCCGCATTGTTGACGATCTGGTCCATCGCCTCGAGGCTGAAATTGATCGTCATGAGTTCCGCCACCGGCCGCAACCCCCCCATGGCCGCTCCGACCGCCGCCCCGATGATCGCCGCCTCCGCGATCGGGGTATCGATGATGCGTTTCCCGCCGAACTCGTCGTACAGGCTGCGGGTGACCGCGTAGGTGCCTCCCCACACGCCCACCTCCTCCCCCAGGATCAGGACCCGCTCGTCGCGGATCAATTCTTCCCGCAAGGCGTCGCGGACGGCATCGCGATAGGATTTTTCGGACATGCCGGCCTCTATTCCGCGACAAGGACGTTGGCGCACAGTTCGGACGGGTCCGGGGGGGGGCTGTTTTCCGCGAAACGGACCGCCGTCTCTATTTCCGCCTCGATCCCGTCGGAGATCTTCCGGAGGTCCGCCTCTTCCGCGATCCGGTTTCCCAGGAGGAAGTTGCGCCAGAGCAGGATCGGGTCCCGCGCCTTGGCTTCTTCCACCTCGTCCTTGGTGCGGTACCGTTGCGGGTCGCCCATCGAGTGCCCCCGGAAACGGTACGTCTTCGCCTCGATCAGCCGCGGCCCTCCGCCGGCGCGCGCCTTGTCGGCCATCTCGCGGACGGCGTCCCGCACCGCGAGGACGTCGTTTCCGTCGATTTGCACGGACGGAATGTTCAGGCAGGCGGCTTTCTTGTAGATGTCGCTGACCGCGGATGCGCGTTCGACGGCCGTTCCCATCCCGTACCTGTTGTTTTCCACGATCGCAAGGAGCGGAACTTTCCATACCGCCGCCATGTTCAGCCCGGAGTAGAACGTGCCGATATTTGTGGCTCCCTCGCCGAAGAAACAGGTGACGACCCTGGGCAGATTCCGGTACTGGTTCGCGAGCGCCAGGCCGACCGCAAGCGGGATGTGTCCGCCGACGATGGCATAGCCTCCCCAGAGGTGGCGGTCGACGGCCGCCATGTGCATCGAGCCGCCCTTTCCTTTCGAGATGCCGGTCGCCTTCCCGTACAGTTCGGCCATCACCAATCCCGGGTCGATGCCCCGCGCCAGGACGTATCCGTGGTCCCGGTAATGCGTGACCACGTCGTCATCCGGCTTCAGGGCGGCCATGGCGCCTACCGCGATGGCCTCCTCGCCGATGTAAAGATGCAGGAAGCCGCCGATCTTGCCTTGGCCGTACGCCTCTTCCGCCCGTTCCTCGAACCGGCGGATCAATCCCATCTTCCGATGCAAATCCAGCGCTTCCGTCCTTGCGACGTTCAAAGTGGCGCCCCCGGGAGACCGTTCTGGAAGACACGCAGCCGCATCATGCCCCATGGTCCCTGACGATCCCATCCTGTTCTATGATGCGAATTTTGTCACTATTGTTTTGCAGGTCCTGCGGGAACAGGGAGGAGGCGTTTCCGCATTCTTGATACATGCGTAAGCGGATACACGATACCGTTCGGTTGGTTCCAACGCCTGAATGCCGGGTACGGGCGCCACGCCGGTACACCCCGATCGACTTCGGGTGCCGGAACCGGACAACGGTTTTTTGGCGCCCCCGGGGTGACTCGAACACCCGGCCAAAGGTTTAGGAAACCTCTGCTCTATCCGCCTGAGCTACGGGGGCGTCCCTGTGCCGCGACGATCACTCGTCGAACTTGAGAAGCGAAAACACCTTCTGGTTCTTGAGGCGCTCGCGCCCTCGAAGCGGCGTGAGCTCCGCAAGAAAGCAACATTCTACGATATCGGCGCCGAGCCGGTTCAGCAGGTCGAGGACCGCGACCACGGTCCCGCCCGTGGCCAGCACGTCGTCGGCCACCACCACCTTCATCCCCGGCCGGATGGCGTCTTCGTGGATCTCCAGCCGGTCCTTCCCGTACTCGAGCTCGTAGGAGGCCGACACCGTCTTGTACGGGAGCTTGCCCGGCTTGCGCACAAGGACGACGCCCGTGCCCAGCTTGTAAGCCATCGCGGCCCCCATGACGAATCCGCGCGCCTCGATCCCCACCACCGCCTCGACGCCCTTGTTGAAGTGACGGTGCGCCATCAGGTCGATCGCCTGCTGGAAGGACGCGGGATCGGAAAGGAGCGTGGTGATGTCCTTGAACTGGATCCCTTTCCTCGGGAAGTCGGGGACGTTGCGGATCCGTTTCTTCAGGTCGCCGGTAGCCATGGTCTCCCTCAGCGCGCGAGGCGGAAAAGCGGGTCCACCGCTTCCCCGTCGACGCGCAACTCGAAGTGCAGGTGTGAAGTCGTCGCGTTCCCGGTGCGGCCGACCGTGCCGATTACGGCGCCGACCGGCACGGCATCGCCCGATTCTACACGAAACGCATCGAGATGTCCGTACAACGTCGTGATGCCGTCCCCATGGTCGAGAACGACGACGTTGCCGTACCCGCGAAGTCCGTCCCCCGCGTAGAGGACGAGCCCGATCTCTGCGGCCCGGACCGGTGTTCCCCGGGGAGCCAGGATGTCGATCCCCTCGTGGAACCTCCCCCCCCGCCCGCCGAATCCGGAAGAAACCGGACCCTGGACGGGCCAGAGGAAACGTTTCCGGGAGAGGCGCGCCTCGATGTCGCGAGCGGAACGTGGGGGGTAGGCGGTCATGGCCCCGCTCTCCGGGAGCCGGTTGGCGTGGAAGTGGCCGCACCCGCACGACAACGACGCGAGGAGCAGCGTCAGCGCCCTTCGGAACGGGGTCATTCTCGGAATCCGTGTTCTCCGAGCAGAGGGACGAAGCGGCACCCGCCAAGGAAATCGGTGAACGGCTTCCCTTCCTTCTTGGTCACGCGGGTCAACTCCTGTTCCGACCGTGTGCCTACCGGAAGGACCAGGATACCGCCTTCCTCGAGCTGGGAAAGCCACGGCGTGGGGATGCGGGGGGACGCGGCGGCGGAGAGAATCCGGTCGAAAGGAGCGTGTTCCGGGCTCCCCAGGGATCCGTCGCCGGCGACGTAGATCACGTTGTCGATGAGAAGCTCCTCAAGGAGCCGCCGGGCGCCGTCGAGAAGCGAAGGGAGCCGCTCCACCGTCACCACCTCCCGGCAGAGGCGGGCGAGAATCGCCGTCTGGTATCCGGAGCCTGTCCCGATCTCGAGCGCCTTCTCCGTCCCCGAGAGACGGAGCGCCTTCGTCATCTCGGCGACGATGTAGGGCTGGGAGATGGTCTGCCCCTCCCCGATGGGGACCGGCGCATCGGCGTAGGCGTCGTGGTGGTGTTCCTCGGGGATGAAGAGGTGCCGCGGGATTTCTTCCATCACCGACAGGAGGCGTTCATCGTGGATTCCCCTCCGGCGGATCTGCTCCTCCACCATGCGGCGGCGCAGGACGAGGTCCCGGTTCACCAGTCCCATTTCCGCAGCGTCCGGAGCGCCGCGTAGTTCGTCAGGTCCAGGTGGATGGGGGTGATCGATACGAAGTTCTGCTCCACCGCTTCGAGGTCGGAGCCCGGGACGTCCTCGCTCCGGAGATGGTCTCCGCCGATCCAGTAATATTTCCGCCCGCGGGGGTCCCGCTTCTCCACGATGAGGTCGTCGTAGACCCGCTTCCCCTGCCGGGTCAGCCGGATGCCCCGGATCTCTTTTTTCGCGACATTGGGCACGTTGACGTTCAGCAACGTGTCCTCGGGAAGCCCCTGTTCCATCACCCGGCGCGTAACCGAAAGCGCGACATCCGCCGCCGCATCGAAACGGAACCGGTTCCTGGTGACGAGGGACACGGCGATGGAGGGGATGCCCAGCAGCGTTCCCTCGATCGCCGCCGACACGGTCCCGGAGTACGTGATGTCGTCTCCCAGGTTCGCTCCCTTGTTGATTCCCGAAACGATCAATTCGATCTTCTTTCCCCGGAGAATTCCGTTCACGCCCAGATTGACGCAATCGGTGGGGGTGCCGTCGACGGAATACACGCGGGGGGCCAGTTTCTCCACGCGCAGGGGGTGGGTCAGCGTGAGGGAGTGGCTCGCCGCGCTGCGCTCCCTGTCGGGGGCGACCACGTAGACCGTCCCCAACTCCTTCAAGACCTCGCAAAGCGCGTCGATTCCCTCGGACCGCACGCCGTCGTCGTTCGTTACGAGGATGGCGGGGCCGTCGCCTTCCGCTGCCACGTGGTTCCTCCGGTTCGTAACTCTAAAGATCCAAGGAAAGGGGGCTACGAGAGCGTGTCTCGTAACCCCCCGTGGATATTCTGGTCGGGACGACTGGACTTGAACCAGCGGCCCCCTGCACCCCATGCAGGTGCGCTACCAGGCTGCGCTACGTCCCGATCCGTGGAAAAACAATTTTACCGGACGGAGGGGGGCTTTGTCACGTCATTTCCGGGATTCAGCCGCTTCCGCTCTCCCGTAATCGTCTTCGACCCGTTCGATGTCGTCCTCGCCGACATACTCCCCCATCTGCACCTCGATCACCACGAGGTCCTCCGTCCCCACGCTCTCCACGCGGTGAAGGGAACCCCGAGGGATCTCGATATGTCCTCCGGGGTGAACCCGCCGGAAATCTCCGCCAAGCGTCACCAGGGCCTCTCCGCGCACCACCTGCCACAGCTCCGCGCGCCTGGCGTGCCGCTGGAGGCTCAGGCGCATCCCCGGGCGCACGACAAACTGTTTGACCTTGTACCCCCGGTCTTCGTGCAGTACCAGGTAATACCCCCAAGGCCTTTCCCCGCGCTCGATCGTCATCGCACCACTTCGAATTATGTATTTTATACTTTTATATTCGACTACTTGCGTAATTTCATTTAAGTATGGAATGAATTTTCACGAGTTCTTTTTTCACCTTCTGCAGTTCGGCCTTGAACGGGTTGCCGGCAAGTTCCAGCTTGAGTTGCTGCTGCTTCTGTTTCATCCGTTCCTTGAGTTTTGCCCGGGCCCCCTCGATGGTGAACTTTTCCACGTACAGGAGGCGCTTGATCTCCTGGAGCGTTTCCACTTCGACCCGTTTGTACACCCGGTGCTGGGAGCGGTTTTTCGAAGGGGTGAGACGGAACTCGGATTCCCAGAAACGAAGAACGTATGCCTTGACGTCCAAGATCCGGCTCACTTCCCCGATCTTGAAGTAGAACTTGTCTGGGATCTGGGGAGCCGCCACGACGTCCCCTTTCGTCCTCCGGGTACGGGCTAGGACGACTTCGCCTCGTTAATGTATGACTTTAAGATCTGGCTGGGGCGGAACGTCAGAACCCGCCGAGCGGTGATCTGGATGTCGTCACCGGTCTGCGGGTTGCGGCCTTTCCTCGGACGCTTGTCGCGGAGCGTGAAGTTGCCGAATCCGGAGATCTTGATCTTCTCTCCGGTCTTGAGACTGGCCTTCATCGTCTCGAAGATGGCCTCGACGATATCCTGCGACTCCTTCTTTGAGAGTCCGCCGATCTTCTCGTAAACGATCTCGACCAGGTCCGCCTTCGTCATGACGCCTCCTCCCGGCCCTCAAGAGGTTCGAATTTTCCCGCCGAACCGATTCTCTAATAAATTTACTATCTTGGTATGTATACTATGTACATCGGCGTCCGTCAAGGTTCTGTCGGACGGCTGAAGTTTCACACGGATGCCGACGCTTTTCCTGCCTTCGCCGATCTTTTCTCCGGTAAACACATCGAAAACGTTCGCCTCCTCGATCTCGGGAGAAACCTCCCGGACCATGGAGAGTACGTCCCCCACGGGAATCGTCGCGGGGAACACACACGCCACATCGCGGAATACCGGAGGAAATTTCGGCAAGGAGCGGTACATGCCCGGCGCGGGTTGCGCAACCAGCGCCGCCTGCATGCGGATCTCCGCGTAGAAAACCTGCCCCGGGATCTCGTATTCTCCAAGGAGTTCCCGGCGGACCGCGCCGAACCAACCGATCGACGCTCCGTCCTTGAGGAGATCCGCGGACTTCCCTTCCTCGAAGAACGGCCGCCGCGACGGAACCACATGAAGAGGCGCAGCGCCCAGGTGCAACAGGAGCGGTTCCACGACCCCCTTGATGTCGTAGAAATCCACCGGAACGTCGCCACCGGACCAGTCTCGCGGAATACGCCTGCCGCAGAGGACCAGGCCCAGGCGGGGCTCTTCGTAATGTCCCGCCACGAACGGTTTCCCGTAGCCTTTTCCGGCTTCATACAGCCGCATGTCCTCGGTGAACCGGTGAACGTTGTCCGACACGTTCTGCAGGAGTCCCGTCAGCAGGTGCGGTCGCATCAAGGTGGTGTCGTCAGAGATCGGGTTCTTCACCCGCACGGCATCCGAAGGTTCGAACCCGAGGAGGGACCCCAGCCGCTCCCACTTGCGCCCCGACACGAAGGAGAAGTTCACGGCCTGCGAGAATCCGTGGCCCCGCAGGAAGTCGCACGCGCGTTCGACGGCGTCGACGAACCGGTCGTCTGCGGAGAACTCCGGTGCGCGGGACACCGGGTAGGTGGCGGGGATCCCTTCGTAACCGGACAACCGCGCGATCTCTTCGATGAGGTCGATCTCCCGCTCGATGTCGAAACGGCAGGAGGGGACTGCGACCTCCCACGCCTCCGGCGATCTCTCGGCCACGGGAAAGGAAAGCCGTCCGAAGATCTCCCTGCACTCCGCGGGAGAGTACTCTTTCCCGACGATGCGGCCGGCTCGCTCCGGACGAAACGGAACCACGCGGGAAAAGGACCTCTCCCCTCCCACGTCGATGATGCCCTTTGCCGGAACCACGGGCGCGAAGCCGGACAGGAGCGAAACCGCCCTGTCCGCCGCGTACACCGTTCCGGCCGGGTCCACCCCCCGTTCGAAACGGTACGACGACTCGCTGGACAACCCCAGCCGGCGCGACGTCCTCCGGATCGATGCCGGGGCGAAATGGGCGCTTTCGAAAAGGACGCGCGTGGTGCGGTCGGTGACTTCGCTGTCGGCGCCGCCCATCACTCCAGCGACGGCAACCGGTCCTTCCGCATCCCAGATGAGGAGCATCCCGGGGTCGATCCCGCGTTCCGTCCCGTCGAGCGTCGCGAACGCCATTCCCTCTTTCGGGGCGCGCACGTCGATGCGGGAGCCCCGCAGCCGGTCGAGGTCGAAGGCGTGCATCGGCTGCCCGACTTCCAGCAGCAGGTAGTTCGTGACGTCTACGACGTTGTTGATCGGCCGGATGCCGCACAGGGAGAGCCGTCTCTGCATCTTCCTCGGGGAGGAGGCGATCGTCACCCCCGTGACGACCCTCGAGGAGTACCGGGGACACAGGGCCGGATCGGTTACGGTGACGGACACAAGGTTCCCGACGGCGTCCCCTTCCTCACGGATCGGGACATCCGGAAGGAAGACCTTCTCCCCCGTGATGGAAGCGATCTCCCGCGCCACTCCCAGCACGCTAAGGCAGTCGCCCCGGTTGGGGGTGATTTCGACATCGAGAAGCCAGTCCGTCAGCTCCAGCGCGTCCGCCAGCGGGATTCCCGGGGGGGTATCGTCGGGAAGGATCAGGATTCCCGCGGATTCTTCGGCGAGCCCGAGCTCCTGCTCGGAACAGAGCATCCCTTCCGAGGATTGCCCGCGGATCTTCGCCTTCGAGATCACCGCCCCGTTGGGGAGCTTCGCACCGACCTTCGCCAGCGCCACCGCATCCCCCGCCTTCATGTTCCTGGCGCCGCAGACGACGTCGAACGTGGACGCACCGTCGGTCACGGCGCACACGGAGAGACGGTCCGCAGACGGGTGCGCGGACATCGAAAGAATCCTCGCCGTGACGACGGAACCGAACCCCTCTCCCAGGAACCGGCAGGAGGAGACCTCCACGCCCGCCATCGTCAGCGCCTCCTGGATCCGGACGGGCGACAAGCGGGTGTCGACGAACTCTTTGAGCCACGAGTACAGGATTTTCAAGAGAACGCTCTCCCTGCCCCCCGCCGCATCAGAACTGCGAGAGGAAGCGGATGTCGTTTTCGAAGAAAAGGCGGATGTCGGAGATCCCGTGACGCAGCATCGCGATGCGTTCCACGCCCATGCCGAAGGCGAAGCCCGAGTACTCCTCGGGGTCGTATCCCACGAAGCCGTACACGGCCGGGTCGACCATCCCCGCCCCAAGGATCTCCAGCCATCCGGAGTCCTTGCACACGCGGCACCCCGAACCGCCGCAGATGACGCACCGGATGTCCACCTCGGCGGACGGCTCCGTGAAAGGAAAGTAGCTCGGGCGAAACCGGAGAGGTTTCCCGGGACCGAACGTCATCCGGCAGAACTCCGTGAGAAGGCCTTTCAGATCCGCCATCGTGATGTCCCGGTCGACCGCGAGCCCTTCCACCTGGTGGAACATGGGGGAATGGGTGATGTCGGAATCGGACCGGTAGACCGCGCCGGGAGCGATGATCCGGACGGGGGGCCGCATCTTCTCCATCGTGCGGATCTGTATGGGCGAGGTGTGGGTGCGCAGGACGAGATCGCCCGCATCGGATTCCACGTAGAACGTGTCCTGCATATCACGCGCGGGATGCTCCGGCGGGAAGTTGAGGGCCTCGAAGTTGTAGTAATCCTTCTCCACGTCCGGTCCGCCGCGCACGGAAAACCCCAGCCGCCGGAAGACGTCGATGATGTCCGCCATCGTCCGGGAGATGGGGTGGCGGTGCCCGGGGAGATGCCCTCTTCCGGGTAGCGTGACGTCGAGATGGGCCCGCCCCTCCCGCAAGGCCCGCTCCCGCTCCCGGATGCCGGAAAGGCGGGAGTCGAAGAACTTCTCCAGCTCGATCCGCGCGCGGTTCGCCTCGGCGCCCACCGTCTTTCGCTCGTCGACGGCGAGGGAGGCGATCCCCTTCAGGATCTCCGAGATCGCACCCTTCTTGCCGAAGAAACGCCCCTTCGCTTCGAGAAGTTCGCTCTCGTTGCGCGCCGAGGAAAGCGCAGCGAGCCCCTCTTCCCGCAGGCGCGCGATCCTCTCGGAGGTGCCGGGCAACTTCTGCCGCCCCTTACGCCAGGGCGGCCCTGGCTTTGTCGGCGAGGGAGCGGAATCCGGCGGCGTCGCTGACGGCGAGGTCGGCCAGGATCTTGCGGTCGACCTCGACGCCCGCCTTCTTCAGCCCGAAGACGAACTGGCTGTACGAGAGCCCGTTCTCCCGCGCCGCGGCGTTCACCCGGGTGATCCAGAGGGCGCGGAACTCCCGCTTCTTCGCGCGGCGGTCCCGGTAGGCGTACTGCAGCGCCCTTGCGACGGCCTCCTTGGCCGAACGCAGCAGGCGGCCGTGGCCGCCACGGAACCCCTTTGCGAGCTTGAAGATCTTGCGGCGTTTCTTCTGAGCGTGTACCGATCTCTTTACGCGAGGCATGGCGTTGTCCCCTCTACCTTGATCTTTCGGATTCCATCTTTAGAGATACGGAAGCAGGCGGCGGATCGAGCGCTCGTTCGTGGAATGAACGAGGGACGATTTCCGCAAGGCCCGTTTCCGCTTCCGGTCCTTCGACGTGAGGATGTGGCTCTTCCCCGACTTGGCCCGCTTGATCCCGCCGCATCCGGTCGCTCGGAACCGCTTGCTCGCGCCCCGGTTCGACTTCATCTTCGGCATGTCCTATTCCTCCTGTTTCTCGGCCGCCAGGGGTGACTGCGCCGGCTTGACGGCGCCCCCTGCGGGTTTCTTCTTGTGGACCGTGGGCGAGACGATGGTCATCATCGTCTTTCCCTCCATCTTCGGCGGAGACTCCACCTTCGCGATGTCGGCGATGGCGTCCACGATGTGCTTCAGCACCTCGAAGCCGCTCTGTGAGGCGTAGGCCAGCTCCCGCCCGCGGAACCGGACGGTGACCTTCACCTTGTCGCCCTCCTCCAGGAAACGGCGGATGTGCTTGAGTTTCGTGTTGATGTCGTGCTCTTCCGTCTTCGGCCGGACCTTGATCTCCTTGACCTGGATGACGGTCTGTTTCTTCCTCGCCTCCTGCTCCCGCTTGCTCTGGATGTACTTGAACTTGCCGTAATCCATGATCCGGCACACCGGCGGTTCCGCCTGGGGGGCCACTTCGACCAGGTCGAGGTCGGTCGCGCGCGCGCGCTGAAGCGCTTCCATCGTTTTCACCACCCCGAGTTGCTCCCCTTCGGGTCCCACCAGCCGCACTTCCGGTACAAGGATCTGCTCGTTGATTCGGGATTCTTTGGCGATGACGTCCTCCTTTACTTTGCCGGGTTGACGGTTTCCCCGCGGAGCAGGTCGAGAAACGCCTCGACGCCCAGGGAAGGGAGCTGTTCCCCGCCCCTCCGGCGGGGGGTGACCACGCCCTGCGATGCCTCGCGCTCTCCCGTCACGAGCGCGTAGGGGACCTTGTTCATCTGGGATTCGCGGATCTTGTATCCCAGTTTCTCGTTGCGGAAATCCCCGTTGGCGCGGAACCCCGCCCCCCGGAGTTTCTCGACGACTTCCCCCGCGTATCCGTTCTGACGGTCCGTCACGGGGAGAACGTCGACCTGTACGGGGGCGAGCCATGCCGGAAAGGCGCCCGCGTAATGTTCCACAAGTACCCCGAAGAACCGCTCGAGCGATCCCATCAATGCCCGGTGGATCATGATCGCGCGGTGGGCCGTGCCGTCCTCGGCGATGTAGGCGGCGTCGAAACGCTCGGGGTTGTTGAAGTCCACCTGGATCGTGGAGCATTGCCAGGAGCGCCCCAACATGTCCTTGATCTTGATGTCGATCTTGGGACCGTAGAACACCCCCTCCCCCGGGTCTACCGCGAAGGGGAGCCCTTTGCGCTCCAGGGCCTTCCGGAGGGCGGATTCCGCGAGGTCCCAGTTCGCAAGCGTCCCGGCGTACTTCTCGGGACGGGTGGAGAGGTAGATGTCGTACCTGTCGAAACCGAAGGAGCGGAGAACGAAGAGGGTGAAATCGAGCAGGGAGAAGATCTCCTCATCCAACTGGTCCGGCCGCAGGAACAGGTGCGCGTCGTCCTGGGTGAAGCCACGCACCCGCAGGAGGCCATGCAGCGTTCCCGAAGGCTCGTACCGGTAGACCGTCCCCAGCTCCGCGTAACGGATCGGCAGCTCCCGGTACGACCGCATCCGGGACTTGTAGATCTGGATGTGGAACGGACAGTTCATCGGCTTCAGCTGGTACTCCTGCCCCTCGACCTCTATGGGGGAGAACATGGCCTGCCGGTAGTAGTCCGTGTGCCCGCTCACGCGCCAGAGGTCGAGCCGCGCGATGTGGGGGGAGAAGACCAGGTCGTACCCCGCCCTGGCGTGCTCGTCCCTCCAGAAATCCTCCATGATCCGGCGCACCGCCGCGCCTTTGGGATGCCACAGGATCAGCCCCGGCCCGATGTCGTCGGACACGCTGAACAGGTCCAGCTCCCGGCCGAGTTTCCTGTGGTCCCGCTTCTTGATCTCCTCGAGGATCCTCAGGTGCTCCTCGAGCTCCTTCTTCGTCGCAAAGGCCGCCCCGTAGATGCGGGTGAGCATGCGGTTCTTCGAATCCCCGCGCCAGTACGCCCCCGCCGTGTTCATGAGCTTGAACGCCCCGATGCGCCCCGTGCTCGGCACGTGCGGTCCGCGACACAGGTCGAGGAAGTCCCCCATCCGGTAAAGGGAAACGGTCTCTTCCCGGATGTCGTCGAGGAGCTCCCCCTTGTACGGCTCCCCGGGGAACAAGGTCCGTGCCTGCGCCTTGCCTGCTTCCT
The DNA here is from genome assembly GCA_021815305.1 of Deltaproteobacteria bacterium. Taxonomy (GTDB): domain Bacteria; phylum Desulfobacterota; class Deferrimicrobia; order Deferrimicrobiales; family Deferrimicrobiaceae; genus JAKAHC01. The sequence continues at coordinate 236,315 of JAKAHC010000002.1, forward strand.
CGCGGACAAACGGGAGATCGGCCTTGACGATCTCCCGCATCCGCCCTTCGATCTTTTCGAGATCTTCGGGGGTGAAGGGAGTTTCCACGTCGAAGTCGTAGTAGAAGCCGTTCTCGATCGCCGGGCCGATCGTGATGCGCGCTTCCGGAAACAGCTCCTTCACGGCGGCTGCCATGACGTGCGCCGTGCTGTGGCGAAGGATCTCCGCGCCGTCCGGATCGGTCGGCAGGACCCAGGCGACGGAGGCCCCTTCGGGAACCGGGCGTGCGAGGTCCACCACGTCGCCGTCCACCTTCGCGGCGATGGCGACCTTGGCCTTCCCTTCCTTCCTTGCGAGCTCCAGGAGCGTCATCCGTCATTCTTTCCGGTGGATTTCCAAAACAAAAAAAAACTCCCCGCTTCCCTTCGGCCGCCTGCGTGCCGTCCGTCGGGTAGCGTCGTGCCGGGGAGAAAAATGGTGGGCGATACTGGACTTGAACCAGTGACCCCCTGCATGTCAAGCAGGTACTCTAACCATCTGAGCTAATCGCCCTTGCTCACGGATCAGGATTCCCAAAAATAGCAGACTACCCGATGGAATGTCAACGATATTATGGACGAATTTCATTATATACCACGTCGAAAAACCCCCGGGGGGTAGGTCGGAAGATCCGCACGGGCGTACCCGCCCGAAGGGAAACCTCTTCCGGTGAAACGCCGTCCAGGAACAGGTCGCCTGCATCGCGAAGGGTCACGGACGGGACGAAGAGGGTACCTCCCCGGACTTTCCCTTCCACCGAGGAGAGAATGTCTCCTCCCCCGAGGAGCCCGGTCACCGTGACGCTTTCCCCCATCAGGCGGTTCGTGGCGGGCACTGCGTGGAAGCGTGCTCCCGCCCTGCGGGAAAATTCCCCGAGAAACTCCGCGACGAGACGCGATGCCGATTTCCCCGTGACCACGGTTCCCCCCAGCGCACCTGCGGGCCAGGTTCGCCGCCGGAAGAGGCTTGCCGCCCCGTCCCGGAACTGCCGGACCAGCCCCACCCCGTTCTCGATCTGCGCGAACGAGCCGTAAGCCCGGCGCCCGGGGATCCTCTCTCCCGCAAGGAGATAATATTCGTCCGCCGCGACGGCGAAGGGTTCGCCGTCGCGGCTCCTTCCCACCTCTTTCCGGAGCCTGCGGAGCATGGCCAGGGTCGCCCTCGCCTCGTCCCGGGATACGGGACGCAACTGCGGCAGCCCGTGGCGGTGCGCGGTGAGACCGACGGGGACCACGGCCACGGTTCTCACGGAAGGCCGAAACATCGAGAGATCCCGCAGGGAACGTTCGAGTTCCGCGCCGTCGTTGATTCCCGGGCACACCACGATCTGGCAATGCAGCGCGATCCCGCCGCGGGAAAGCGATTTCAAGACCTCCATGACGTCACTCGCCCGGGGGTTCCCCAGCATCCGCCTCCGAAGGTCCGGGTCCGTCGTGTGGATCGAGGCATAGAGCGGAGAGAGGCGATACCGGAGGATCTTCGCCGACTCTTCTTCCGTGAGGTCGGAGAAGGTGACGTATTGCCCGTGAAGAAAGGAGAGCCGGACGTCCTCGTCCTTGACGTAGAGGGATCGCCGCAACCCCCTGGGAAGCTGGTGGACGAAGCAGAAGATGCACCGGTTCCCGCAGCGGCGCACCCGGATCGGTTCGGGGTAGACCCCGAGGGCCTCCCCCCGGAGCCGGAACTCCTTCCGGGAAACGGCGCCGGTGGAGGACCGCCACTCCAGGGTGAACCGTCCCCTCGATGTGAGGAAGTGCAGGTCGAGCAGATCCGAGACGGAGCGCCCGGAAACCGCCAGCACCCGGTCTCCCGCGCGGATTCCCGCGCGGTGCGCCGGGCTTCCGGAGGAAACGGCGTCGATGGCGACTCCTTCCGCCGCCCGTCTCTCAGCCACCGGAGAGTTTCCGGATCCCCAGGAAGAGGTACTGCACCCCGGAGACCGCCGTGGTCAGCGAGCATGCGGCGATCACCCCCATGGAGGCCGGCGAGCCTCCTCCCACCCCGAAGGAGACCGCGGATTCCGGAAACGCCGCCACGGCGAGGAAGTAGAGTACCGTGACCATCTGCACGCTCGTGTTCGCCTTGCTCAGTCCCGTCGGCTGGATGTCGGTCGCCTTGAGGAGAAGCAGGTAGAGGAAGCTTCCCACGAGGATGAAGAGGTCCCGGCTGATCACCAGGATCGTCAACCAGTCGGGGACGATCTTCACGTACGCCAGCACGACGAAAGATGTCGCCATCAGGAGCTTGTCCGCGATCGGGTCGAGGAACGCACCCACCAGGGTCCGCTGGTGCAGCCACCTCGCCAGGAGCCCGTCCAGACCGTCGCTTGCGCCGCATACCGCGAACACCAGGAGGGCTTCCGCCTCTCGCCCGGCGATCAGCAGGTAGGCGAACAGCGGGACCAGGAGGACCCGCATCGCCGACAACCCGTTGGCGATGTTGATCAGGCGAGCCTGGTCGAACCGGTCTCTTCCGTGCGGTGAAGCCATAGCTCCCTCTCGACGATGGACAACAGTTCCGGAATCCCTTCCCCCGTCCGTGCGGAGATCCTGACGGCCCCTTCCGGAGAATACGCGCCCTGGTGGCAAAGGTCCCGTTTGTTCGCCGCCAGGACGCACGGCTTTTCCCGAAACGAAAGCTCGGAGAGAATTCCCTCCACGGCGGTCACGTTGCTCTCCATCGCCTCGGAGCTTCCGTCCGCCACGTGGAGCAGCAGGTTCGCCTCCCCGATCCCCTCGAGGGTGGCAAGAAACGCCTGCCGCAGTTCCTTCGGCAGGTCGTGGATGAAACCGACGGTGTCCACAAGGATGGCGTCCTTCCCCCCGGGGAGGCGGAAACGCCTTGCCGTGGGGTCAAGCGTCGCGAAGAGCTGGTCCGCCACGAAGACCTCCGCGCCCGTCAGCCGGTTGAAAAGCGTGGATTTTCCGGCGTTGGTGTACCCGACCAGGGCGACCACCGGGTATCCCACTTCGCGGCGGCGACGGTAGTGGAGGGATCGCGTTCGTCGCACGGTGTCCAGCTCCCGCTCGATCTGGCGGATCTGGGCACGGATCCTGCGGCGGTCCTCCTCGAGCTTCTTCTCGCCCGGCCCCCGGGTGCCGATCCCGCCGCCCAGGCGGGACAGCTCTTTCCTGCCCCCGGCAAGGCGCCCCAGACGGAAGGAAAGCTGCGCAAACTCCACCTGGAGCTTCCCTTCCCGGGTCCGCGCCCGCTGCGCGAAGATGTCGAGGATCACCTCCCTGCGGTCGAGGGTCTTCACTCCCAACTCCTCTTCCAGAAGGGACTGCTGCTTCGGCTTCAGAAGGTTCTGGAAAACCGCGAGGTTCGCGCCGTGCTCCCCGATCTCCTGTTTCAGCCGCAGGAGCGATCCCTTGCCGAGGACGGTTGCAGGGTTCTCGGCCTCCACGGACTGCACATGGGAGGCGGCGATTTCCCCCCCCGCCGACCGCACGAGCTCGGAGAGCTCTTCCATCACTTCGGAGACGTGGAGAACGGCCGCCGGCCCCCGGGCCCGCTTGCGGTGGGCGTAGACAAGGAGGGCGCGCTCCTTCTTTTTCGGGGTGGCGGGGGCGGGCATCAGCGCAGGCGCAGCACGTCGTATCCGAACCGGTTCCGCAGTTCGCGCGCGAGTTCCAGGGACGGCGCGACACCGATGCCGTCCGGCAAGGCGATGACCGCTTCGTACTCCCCTGCGCGGATCATGTGGAGGTACCCTTTCTTGTCCCCGGCGTTCCGCAGGATCGTCCGGTGCAGTTCGGAAATGTCGCCCGCCCCCGCGCGGTCGAGCAGGACCTCGAAATGGACCGATTTCGCGAGTCGCTCCTTCACGTGCTCCATCCGGAAGACGTCCTCGGCGATGATCTTGACCGCCGACTCCCCTGACTCCACGCGGCCGACGAGGAAGACCGGATCCTGCGTCGACAGGGTGTCGCGACACTCTGCGAACTTCTCGGGGAATACGACGACCTCGGCCGTCCCCTCGAGGTCCTCCAGGGTAAGCGTCGCCATCTTCCCCCCCCGGCGCGTGGTCCGTTCCTTCAGCGCCGTGACGATCCCTCCCAACTTCACCTCGGCGCCCGATTTGAGATGCTGGAGCTTTGCGGTGGTCGCGTTCGCGTACAGCGCGATTTCGCCGGCGTAGGCGTCGAGGGGGTGGCCGGTGATGTAGAACCCCAGCGCTTCCTTCTCGTAGGAGAGCCGTTCCCCGCGGGTCCACGCAGCCGCCGCTTCCCTCCCGGGATCCTGCGCGCGGGACGACGGTTTCTCCTTCTGGGGCGCAGCGAAAAGGGCGAACTGGCCGGATTCCTTGCGCCGGAACTCCGCCTGCGCCTCCTCGAGCAGAGCCGGGAGGTCCCGGAACACCTTGCCGCGGTCCGGATCGAGGGAATCCAGCGCCCCCGACTTGATCAGGCTCTCCACCGCCCGCTTGTTCACCTTCCGCAGATCCGCACGGGAGAGGAAGTCCCGAGGATTGGCGAAGGGGTTGTCCTTCCGGGCCTCCATGATCGCCTCGATCGCGGAGGCTCCGAGCCCCTTGATCGCCGAGAGACCGAACCGGATGGCGCCCCCCGTCGGGAAGAAGGCGAACTGCGACTCGTTCACGTCGGGCGGGAGGATCGGGATCCCCTTCTCCCTGCAGTGTGCGATGTACCGGATGATCTTGGCGGTGTCTCCCGACTCCGAGGTCATCAGGGCGCTGAAATACTCCACCGGAAAGTGGGTCTTCAGGTAGGCCGTCTGGTACGCCACCAGGGCGTACGCGGTGCTGTGGGACTTGTTGAACCCGTATCCGCCGAACTGCCGGATCAGGTCGAAGATCTCGGCCGCCTTTCCCTGCGGGATCCCGTTCGCCGTCGCCCCTTCAAGGAAATGCGCCTTCTGGCGCTCCATCAGGGCATCGTCCTTCTTCCCCATCGCTTTCCGCAGGACGTCGGCCTCGCCGAGGGTGAACCCGGCGAGGGCCTTCGCGATCTCCATCACCTGCTCCTGGTAGAGGATGACGCCGTACGTCTCGCTCAGGATCTCTTCGAGTTGGGGAAGGCTGTAGGCGACTTTCTTCCGGCCGTGACGCCGGTCCACGAAGTCGTCCGCCATCCCGCTCTGCAGCGGGCCCGGCCGGTAGAGGGCGACCATGTCGATGAGGTGGTTGAACCGGTCGGGGGCGAGCCGCACGATGAGCTCGGTGAAGCCCCGGCTCTCGCTCTGGAAAACCCCCGCCGTGTCGCCGCGGGTCAGGGTCGCGTACGTTTCCGGGTCGGTCAGGGGAAGGGTGCTCAGGTCAAGGTCGACCCCGCGCTGTTCCTTCAGGAAGCCGAGGGTGTCGTGGATGGCCGTGAGCGTGCGCAGTCCCAGGAAGTCGAACTTCACGAGGCCGATCCGCTCGACGGGCCTCATCGAATACTGCGTGGTGATCTCGCCCGTCGTCTGCCGGTAGAGCGGGCAATAGTCGGTGATCGGCCGGTTGGCGATCACCACGGCGGAGGCGTGCGTGCCCGCGTGGCGCGAGCGCCCCTCGATGGCTTTGGAGTATTCGAAAAGCTCCGCGACCTTCGGATTCTCCTCGATCATCTCCTTCAGGCGAGGCTCGGCTTTGGGCGCGTTCTCCACGGTCATCTTGAGATCCGCGGGGATGAGCTTTGCGATCCGGTCCACCTCGGCGTAGGGCATTTCGAGGACCCTGCCCACGTCCCGCACCGCGACACGGGGTTTCCATGTCCCGAAGGTGATGAGCTGCGCAACCTTCTCCCTGCCGTACTTCCCCTGGACGTAGGCGATCACCTCATCCCGCCGATCCTTGCAGAAGTCGCAGTCGATGTCGGGAAGGCTCACCCGTTCCGGGTTCAGGAACCGCTCGAAGAGCAGTTTGTAGGGGATCGGGTCGACCTCGGTGATCCGAAGCGCATAGGCCACTAGGCTCCCCGCGGCGCTTCCGCGCCCCGGCCCCACCGGGATCCCCGCGTCCTTCGCCCACCCGATGAAATCCGCGACGATGAGGAAATAGCCGGGAAACCCGGTCTTCTCGATGACCGAGATCTCGTACGCAAGCCGCCGGCGGTACTCCTCCTCCACTTCCGGCGAAAGCCCCCCCTCCCGTTTTCGCCGCTCCTGAAGCCGCAGGGTGAGCCCTTCCGCCGCGCGCGCCCGCAGGTAGGCTTCCGAAGTGACGCCCGGCGGCAGGTCGAACTCGGGGATCTTGTTCGCTCCCAGCTCGATGCCGACGTTGCACCGCTCGGCGATGGCCAGGGTGTTCGTGATGGCGTCGGGGGCGACGTGCCCGAAGGCGCGCTCGAACTCCTCGCAGGTCTTTACATAGAACTGATCCGAGCCGAACCGCATCCGCGTGGGGTCGCCGAGTGTCTTTCCCGTCTGGAGGCAGAGAAGGATCTCCTGGAGCCTCGCGTCCCCCGGGTTCAGGTAATGACAGTCGTTCGTCGCGACCAGAGGAGTTCCAGACCTCCGCGCGAGGGCGATCAGGAGAGGGTTCATCCGATCCTGCTCCGGCAGCCCGTTGTCCTGGATCTCGATGTAGAAACGCCCGTCCGGAAAGATCGAGCGATACTCCTCGAGTACCTCGAGCGCCCTCGCATCTCCTTCCGTCCCCATCGTGAAGGGGACCTCCCCCTGGAGGCACGCGGATGTCGCGATCAACCCTTCCGAGTACCGGCGCAGAAGCTCCTTGTCGACACGGGGCTTGTAATAGAAGCCTTCCGTGTGGGCGAGGGAGGAGAGCCGGATCAGGTTTCTGTACCCGGTCTCGTTCTCGGCGAGAAGGACGAGATGGTAGGCATACTCTCCCGTGGGGGCCGCTTTCCGCTCCTCGCGACCGCCGGGGGCGACGTAGAGCTCCGCACCGAGGATCGGGCGGACGCCGCCCTTGTGCGCCTCCTCGTAGAACTCGATCGTCCCCATCATCCCGCCGTGGTCCGTCACCGCGACGGCGGGCATCCCCAGCTCCCTGGCCCGCCGGATCAGCGGGCCGAACTGGATCGTCCCGTCCAGGAGGCTGTACTGAGAGTGAAGGTGAAGGTGGACGAAATTTTTCATTCCCACTCGATGGTGCTGGGGGGCTTGGAGGAGATGTCATACGCCACGCGGTTGATCCCCTTCACCTCGTTGATGATCCGGGTGGAGATCCGCTGCAGCAGGTCGTAGGGGAGGCGCACCCAGTCCGCCGTCATCCCGTCCTGGCTCTGCACCGCCCGCACCGCGGCGACGTTTTCGTACGTCCGGAAGTCGCCCATCACCCCGACGGTCTTGATCGGGAGGAGGACGGCGAAGGATTGCCAGATCGACTCGTACAGCCCTGCCCCGCGGATCTCCTCGTCCACGATCGCGTCGGCATCGCGCAGAATCCGGAGCCTCTCCGGCGTGACCGGCCCGATGATGCGCACCGCGAGCCCCGGTCCCGGGAACGGCTGCCGGTCGAGGACGTGTGGCGGCACGCCGAGCTCGCGCCCCAGCTCCCGCACCTCGTCCTTGAAAAGCTCCCGCAACGGCTCGATCAGCTTGAGGTGCATCTTCTCCGGAAGCCCGCCGACATTGTGGTGGGACTTGATCACGGCGGAGGGTCCTTTGAAGGAGACGCTTTCGATCACGTCGGGGTAGAGGGTTCCCTGGCCGAGAAACGCGACGCCCCGGATTTTCCGGGCCGATTCCTCGAAGACCCGCACGAACAGCTCCCCGATGATCTTCCGCTTCCGTTCCGGGTCCTCCACGTCCGTGAGCGCCGTAAGGAACGTCTCCGCCGCGTCCACGTACTCGAGGTGCAGTCCGATGGCGTCCCGGAAGGTGTGGATCACCTCCTCCGCCTCCCCTTTCCGCAGCAGCCCGTTGTTCACGAAGATGCAGGTGAGCCGGTCCCCGATCGCCTTGTGGAGGAGGATCGCCGCGACGGAGGAATCCACTCCCCCCGACAGCCCGAGGACCACCCCTTCGCCTCCGACCTCCTCCCGGATCTTTTTCACGCTGCCCTCCACGAAGGAGTGCATCGTCCACGCCGGGTCGAGGCCGCACACCCGGAAAAGGAAATTCGCGAGGATTTCCTTCCCCCGCGGGGTGTGGACCACCTCGGGATGGAACTGGACTCCGAAGAGCGTACCCTCGTGATTCGATATGGCCGCCACGGGGGAATTGTCGGAGCGTGCGATCGAGGAGAACCCGGCCGGAAGCCGCTCGATCCGGTCTCCGTGGCTCATCCAGACGGGGATCTCCATGCCGTGGCGGAACTCCTCGATCCCGAGGAACAGGGGACTGCCCCACTGTCCGCGGATGTTGGCGATCCCGTACTCCCGCTCCGCCGACCGCCCGACCTTTCCGCCGAGCAGGTCCGCGATCAGCTGCATCCCGTAGCAGATTCCCAGCACGGGAACCCCCAGATCGAGGACCTCCCGGGAAATCCTGGGCGCGTCTTCCTCGTATACGCTGGAGGGGCCGCCGGAGAGGATGATACCCGCGGGGCGGAAGGAGCGGATGAACTCCATCCCCGCGCTGAAGGGGTGGATCTCGCTGTAGACGCGCTGCTCCCGTACCCGGCGGGCGATGAGCATCGTGTACTGCGACCCGAAGTCGAGGATGAGGATCTTCCCTTCCAACTTCGCTACTCCACCCGGTAGTTGGGGGCTTCCTTGGTGATGATCACGTCGTGGACGTGGCTCTCGCGCAGCCCCGCGGCCGTGATCTTCATGAAGTTCGCCCGCTTCTGCAGCTCCGCGATGTCCCGCGCTCCGACGTATCCCATCCCGGACTTGAGACCCCCGATGAGCTGGAAAATGACGGCCGCCAGCGGGCCCCGGTTGGGGACCCGCCCCTCGATCCCCTCGGGGACGAGCTTGCTCTCGGCCTCCACGTGCGACTGGAAATACCGGTCCTTGCTCCCCTTCTTCATCGCCTCGAGGGAACCCATCCCGCGGTACACCTTGTAGGACCGCCCCTGGAACAAAATCATCTCTCCCGGGCTCTCCTCGGTGCCCGCGAACAGGGAGCCGATCATCACCGCCGAAGCGCCCGCCGCAAGCGCCTTCGTGATGTCGCCGGAATATTTGACGCCGCCGTCGGCCACGATGGGGATCCCTTTCTTTTTCGCCGCGGCCGCGCTGAGCATGATCGCCGTAATCTGCGGAACGCCGACGCCCGCCACGACGCGGGTGGTGCAGATCGACCCGGGCCCCACCCCGACCTTCACGGCATCGACCCCGGCCCGGATCAATTCCTCCGTCCCTTCTCCCGTCGCGACGTTCCCGCCCATCAGGCGGACGTTCCGGAAGGTCGACCGGATCGCCTTGACGGTCCGGATCACGCCCCGGGAGTGGCCGTGTGCCGTGTCCACGCAGATGATGTCCACGCCCGCCTTGAGGAGCTTCTCGACACGTTCCTCCCACCCCGTGACGCCGATCGCCGCGCCCACGCGGAGGCGCCCCATGGGATCCTTGCAGGCGTTGGGGTACTTCTTGATCTTCAGGATGTCCTTGATCGTGATGAGCCCCTTCAGGTTGTTCTTCCCGTCGACCACCAGGAGCTTCTCGATCCGGTTCTGGTGGAGGATCTCGCGCGCCTGTTCGAGCGTGGTGCCCACGGGGACGGTGACCAGCTCGTCCTTCGTCATGACGTTGCGGATCGGCTGCTCGAAGTTCGTCTCGAACCTCAGGTCCCGGTTGGTGAGGATCCCCATGAGCTTCCCGTTCCGTGTGACCGGGAGCCCCGAGATCCGGTACTTCTTCATCACATCGAGCGCCTCGACGACGCGCTGGTCCGGGTCGACCGTGATCGGGTCCGAGATCATCCCGCTCTCGGACTTCTTCACGCGGTCGACTTCCGTGGCCTGCTCGTCCGCCGTGTTGTTCCGGTGGATGATCCCGAGTCCCCCCTCCCGGGCCATGGCGATGGCGGTTTCCGCCTCGGTGACGGTGTCCATCGCCGAGGAGATCAGCGGGATGTTCAGTTGGATGTCGGGCGTGAGATGGACCGTAACGTCGGTTTCGTTCGGAATCACGGCGGATTCCGCCGGGATCAGCAGGACGTCGTCGAACGTCAGCCCTTCCGAAAGCCCCTTGGTGATGAAACCACCGGACTGCCTCATGTCGATTCTTCCTTTCTCTTTTCGATTCCCGCCAGGATGCCCTCCAGCAGCCCCGCATCGCTCACGGTCACGCCCCGGGTTCCGAACCGCGCCATCGCCGCGACGGCAAGCGCCGCGCCGGGGACGATGTACCGTTCCCTGCCTTTTTCCATTCCCGGCAACCGCAGCCGTTGCGCGTCCGCAAGCGTCCCGAGCCTTCCGTTCCATCGCCGCACCGCCGCCGCGGAGAGCGTCGCCCCGTTGACCGCGTCCGGGTCGTACCGGGTCATCTTCGCTTCCAGGGCCGCCAGGGTGGTGAAGGTGCCCGCAGTCCCGAGAAGGCGCCGGAACCTCCGCTTTCCGAAGATGCGCGTCCCGTCTTCGATCCGGCGCGCCGCGTAGTGCGCGAGCGCCGACAGTTCGAAACCTTTCGGCGGGTCCGACAGCGGCAGGAGGCTCGAAAGAACCACCACCCCCACCGGCAGGCTGACGGATTCTCCCTCCCCCGGTCCGGAAGTGAACTCCGTGCTCCCGCCGCCGATGTCCATCACCATGTCCCCGGGGCGGAGCGCGACCCCCTTCCGGATCCCTTCCCAGGCGAGCCTCGCCTCCTCGGCGGGGCCGATCACCTCGACCGCAACCCCCTCCTTCCCGGCGGCCTCCAGGAAGGCGACACGGTTCGACGCGGCGCGAAGGCACGCCGTGCCGCAGGCCCTGTACCGCGCGACGCCCAGACGGTCCATCTCCCTTCGGAACCTCCGCAGGACGTTCAGGGACGCGACGAATTCCTCCGTGCCGATCTCCCCGGTCTCCCGGAGCTTTCGCCCCATCCCCACGATCGCGCGCAGCCTCGCCACGGGGAGGGCACCCTTCCCGTCACGGTCCGCCACGAGCATCCGGATCGTGTTGGTGCCGATGTCAATCGCCGCCAGCAGCGTCACCGGACTTTCCGTTCTCCTTTTCCGGAACAGGCGTCTCCCCTTCCGAGCGCTCCAGCACTCCGATGACGCTTGCCCCGTACAGGTAAGCCGCCGCGAAGAGGTAAGCTACGATTATAAAACAAATCAGGCTGAACAAGGAACCGTAAAGAAGGTTTAACCTGCTGAATTTCCTTACGTAAAACGTAAACCCGAACTTTACGGCCTGCTCCAGGATGAGAAACACGACCGTTCCGGCCAACGCGTTGCGGAGCCGGATCTTCCCCGGGGCGAGGAAACGGTAACTCAGGGCACTGCCAAGGAACAGGATCGCCGCCACGGCGATCGACCCGACCAGGTGCAACAGTGCGTGGACCGCGACGTCCAGGCGGGCCGAAAACCCCCTCGTCGCGTAGAACAGCCCTTCCCACAGGGGGGGGATCACGATCGCCGCGGCGGTCAGCAGGATCAGGACGAGCATGAAAACCACGTGAAACCCCAGGGAGTGCATGATCCGCTTCTGCCCCTTGCGCATCAGCATCACCGAAAGCGAGGTATGGATCGCTTCCGTCGCGTTGAACGAAGCGAACAGAAGCAGCAGGGATCCCGCGATGCCGAAAGCCCCTCTCGCCGCGAACAGGTGCTTCAGGTTGGGCACCAGGACCTGTGCGCCGTAGGGAAAATATTCCCGCAGGAATTCCGAGAGCTGCGAAAAGGGCAGTTCGTCCGTTCCGATGAAGAGCGAAGTGGCGGCGAAGGTGAGAAACAGGATCGGGACCGCGGACAGCAGGATGTTGAACGCGACCGCGGCGCTGTAGACCGACCCGTGGTTGCGGAAGAACAGGACGCCGCCTTCGCGGAACGCCCGCAAGGCTTTCGCCCGGCGATCGGTCATCGTTCCCTGTAGACGATGCGGACGGGGACGCCTTCGAATCCGAACCGGTCCCGGATCTTGTTCTGGAGGTAGCGGGTGAAGGAGTCGGGGATCCCGCGCCGATCCTTCACGAAGACGGCGAAGGAGGGAGGCGCGACACCCGCCTGGGTGATGTAGAAGGCACGATTCCTGCCTCTCTGCGACGGGATCGGCACCGTGTAGAGGAACGCCTGTGCCATCCGGTTGAGCAGGCCCGTGGGGACGCGGTGATGGAAATTCGCGATCGCCTCCTCGATCTTCCGGAACAGGAGGGGAAACCCTTTCCCCGTGGGGGCCGCAGTGGGAACCACGGGGGCGAACGAGACGTACTCGAGCCCCTCCTGGATCCCCCGCAACCCCTTGCGCCGCTCTTCCGGCCCCGGCCATTGGTCGTCCTTGTTCGCCGCCACGACCACCGCGCGCTCCTCGTCCAGGATGTATCGGAGGATCTGCCGATCCTGGTGCCCCAGCCCCGAAGGGGCGTCGATCAGCAGGACGGCCAGTTCGCATCGCTTGAGGGAGTCCAGGCTCTTGATCACCGAGAACTTCTCGATGACGTCCTCCGTCTTGCGCTTCGCGCGGATCCCGGCCGTGTCGATCAGCAGGTATCGCCTGCCGTCCCGGTGGACCATCACGTCGATGGCGTCCCGGGTCGTTCCCGGCTGCTCGGATGCGATGACCCGGTCGAAGCCCGCCAGGGTGTTCACAAGGGTGGATTTTCCCACGTTGGGACGCCCGACGATCGCGATCCGGGGAACGGCGTCCGAATCCCCGGGCGCTTCCCCTCCGAAGTCCGCTTCCGGCATCCGGGAGACGATCTCCTCGAGGATCTCCGAGACACCGGTCCCGTGCTCGGCGGAGACGGGGTAGATCCGCTCCACGGAGAGGGCGTGGAACTGCTCGACCCCCCCGCGACCTTCCGTGGCGTCCACCTTGTTCGCCGCCAGGAGGAACGGCTTCTCGCGCTCCCGGAGCATCCCGGCGATCTCCTTGTCCAGAGGAAGGAGCCCGTCGCGGGAATCCACGAGGAAGACGACCAGGTCGGACTCGTAGACGGCCCGCAGGACCTGCCCCCGGACCTTGGAGAGGATGTCGTCGTCCCCCCCGGGCAGGTAACCGCCCGTGTCGATCAGCCGGAACCTGCGCCCGTCGTACTCCACCGGCTGCGCCACCAGGTCGCGCGTGATCCCCGGCTGGTCGAAGGTGATGGCGCGACGCTTCCCCGCGATCCTGTTGAACAGGGTCGACTTTCCCACGTTCGGGCGCCCCACGAGCGCCACCGTGAACTCACCCCGGCTCATATCCCAGGCGCCTCAGCATGGATTCGCTCCGCGACCAATCCCTCTCGACCTTCACGAACAGCTCCAAGTATACCCGCGCACCGGTCTCTTTCTCCAGTTCCAGCCGCGCGGCGGTCCCCGCCTTCTTCAGGAGCGTCCCGCCCCTGCCGATCACGATCCCTTTCTGTGACTCGCGTTCCACAAGCACATCCGCCCGGATGCGCACGAGGTTCTTTTCCGGCTCCTCCCGGTACTCCTCGATGTTCACCGCGACGCTGTACGGGATCTCCTCCTCGAGCTGCGAGAAAAGCTTCTCCCGGATCACTTCCTTGGCGATGAAGCGCATCGGCAGATCGGTCAAGTCCTCCTCCGGGTAGAAAGCCGGGCCTTCCGGGAGGCGCGCGAACAGGGCGGACAGGAATCCGCCCACACCGGTCCCCTTCGCCGCCGATACGAGGAAGGAGTCCGCGTAGAACCCGCCACGGACCAGTTCGACGCGGCGCGCGTCGGCGGCCGTCTCCCCCATCCGGTCGATCTTGTTCACCACCAGGAGCTTCGGAACCGGCAGATTCGCAAGGATCCCGCGTACTAGGGCGTCCTCTCCACCCGCGCCGACGGGACGGTCGTCCACCAGGTGCGCGACGATGTCGGCTTCCTCGCCGATCCGTTGCGCGGTGCGCACCATGTAGGAGTTCAGGGCCCGCTGCGGCCTGTGGATCCCCGGGCTGTCGAGGAAGACGATCTGCCCGCGCTCCTCCGAGCGGATCCCGGCGATCCGGTCCCGGGTGGTCTGCGGCTTCGGAGTGACGATGGCGATCTTCGCGCCCAGGATCCGGTTCATCAGGGTGGACTTGCCCACGTTCGGGCGTCCGAGCAGGGCGACGAACCCCGATTTGCGGTTCACAGGGTCTCCTTGCCCGAGGCGTCGAGTCGGGAGATCATCCCCGCTGCGGCCGCCATCTCCGCATCCTTCTTCGAGCTGCCCCGCCCTTGCGCGGGAGAGTGCCCCGCGAGCAGGACCTCCACGCGGAACTCCCGCGCGTGGTCCGGGCCATCGGAGGAGAGAAGCCGGTAGACCGGCAGGGGGATCCGTTCCCGCTGGCACCACTCCTGGAGGCGGGACTTCGCGTCGAAACCTTCGACCAGCGTGCCCATCAGGTCCGCAAGCCGGAAGTGCCCGTGGACGAAATCGATTGCGGCGGCGTACCCGCCGTCGAGGAAGATCGCACCGACGATCGCCTCCACCGCATCCGCCGCCATCTTCCGGGTAACGCCGATCCCTTTCCTGCGAACGGCGGGATCGATGGAGAGCGATGCCGGCACGCCGATGCGTTCCCCCACCCGCTGGAGGTTCCGGTTGTTGATGACCGCGGCGCGGGCCTTCGTGAGCACCCCTTCCCCCGCCAGCGGCAGCATGCGGTACATCTCGTGGGCGATGCACAGGTTGAGCACCGAATCGCCGAGGAACTCGAGCCGTTCGTACGACCGCTTCCCGTCGCCGAGGGTCGGGACGGAACCGTGGCGCAACGCCTCGGCCAGCAGTTCCGGTGCCCGGAACCTGTAGCCGATCCGATCCTCAATCTCCGTCGCGGCCAACCGCAGCCCTTCCTTTCAGCAACGTCCCCTGCATCTCGTGGACGCGTACCGGAACCAGCTCTCCCATTCGCGCGCCGAAGGCCTCGAAGAGCACCTCGACGTAATTCTCCGATGTGCCCAGGTACCCTCCGGCGCCGGCGTCGCCGGTTTCCGTCACCACCGTCAGGATCTTGCCGATCTGCCCCTCGAGATACCGGCTCCGCATCGCCCTGTCCGAATCCCGCAGCGCCGCAACACGCCCCTTCTTCTCCGCCGCGGACACGTCGTCGGTCCAGCCGGCGCTCTCCGTCCCCGCCCGGCGGGAGTACGGGAACGCGTGGAGGTAGCTCAACGGGGAGTCGCCCAGCAGGCGCTGCGTCTCCCGGAAATCGTCGGCGGTTTCCCCGGGGAACCCCGCGATCACGTCGGCTCCGAGGCGGATCCCCGGGATTTCCCGGCGGAGCATGTCCAGTCTCGCACGATATTGCCTCGAGGTATACGGGCGGCGCATCCGTTGGAGCACCCGGTCCGAACCGCTCTGCAGGGGAACGTGGAGGTGGGGGCACAGCCGCGGTTCTGCGGCGAGGATCGCCACGAGCCGCGACGTGACCTCGAGCGGTTCGACGGACCCGAGACGGAACCGGCACCGCGACGTCGCGGCGAGGAGCGCCGCGATCAGGACGGCCAGGCCGTTCCTCTCCCCGCGGTCGGCCCCGTACCTGCCGACGTGGATTCCGGTCAGGACGAGTTCGTTCGCCCCTTCCTCCTCCGCGCGCACGGCGCGGTCGACGACCTCGCGCAGAGGCAACGACCGGCTCGCCCCCCGGGCCTTCGGGACGATGCAGTAGGCGCAGGAGGCTTCGCACCCGTCCTGCACCTTGAGGAAGGTGCGGTGGCGACCCAGGAGGAGGTGGGCGTGGTACTCCGACAACGCATCCTCCCGGCGGGATCCGCCTCCTCCGAGGAACCGCAGGAGGTCTTCCAGGGCCGAGGGCTCGCGGATGCCCACCCAATGATCCACCTCGGGAATGTCGTCCCGGTCCTCCTGGGCGACCTCCGCGTAGCAACCGGTCATGATGAGGACGGCGCCCGGATTCTCCCGGCGCAGGCGCCTCGCAATGGCGCGCGAATCCCGGTCGGCCCGATGGGTGACGGTGCAGCCGTTGACGACGAGTACGTCGGCGGGTCCGTGCCCCGGGACGGCCTCGAACCCGGCGCGGTGGGCCTTGTCGAGGATGCCGGCGGAGTCGGCGAAATTCGCCTTGCAGCCGACCGTTACGACCGCGAGGCGTTTGCGCATTCGATCCATCCGCCGCCCAAAACTTCGTTGCCGTCGTAGAGCACCAAAGCCTGTCCGGGGGTCACGCTGCGTTGCGGAGCGTCGAACCGGACCTGGAGGCGTTCCCCGGCCACGCGCACCGTGCACGGCGCCCCGGGGTGGCGATACCGGACCTTGGCGGCGGCCCGAAACTTTTCCCCCGGCGGATTCCCGGCGACGAACGACGGGATGGCGATCGTGGCCTCCCCGGAAAAAATGTCGCTTTCGGTCCCTAGGACGATCTCGTTGCGCTCCGCGTCGATGGCGACCACGTAGAGCGGCTCCTTCGAGGCGATCCCCAGCCCCTTGCGCTGGCCGACCGTGTAGTGGAGGACCCCCTTGTGATTTCCGAGGAAGTTCCCCTCCCGGTCCACGAAGCGTCCCCGATCTTCCCGGATCCCCTTGCTCTCGAGGAACCGCGTGTACGAATCGTCCGTGACGAAACAGATGTCCTGGCTCTCCTTCTTCTCGTATACCGGCAGCCCCGCGCCGAGCGCGATGCGCCGGACCTCGTTCTTTCTCATCTCTCCCACGGGGAACCGGATCCTCCGGAGGCGGTCGCTGTCCAGGGAGAAGAGGAAGTACGATTGGTCCTTCGAAGCGTCCGGCGAGGCGAACAACCGGCACCGCCCGTCCTCTTCCCTGCCGATCACGGCGTAATGCCCCGTGGCCACCCCCTCAGCCCCCAGTTCGTCCGCCTTGCGCAGCAACGCCCGGAATTTCAGGTGCTCGTTGCAAAGGATGCAGGGGTTCGGCGTCCTTCCGGCGACGTACTGCCGGATGAACGGGTCGACCACCTCCCGGCGGAACTCGTCGCGCAGGTTCAGCACGTAGTACGGAATCCCCAGCGTGTCGCACACGCGCCTTGCGTCGTACAGGTCGTCCAGGGAGCAGCAGGTCCCCTCGCGGTCGCGGGTCACCTTCGAATAGTCGTAGAGGTCCATCGAGACGCCGATGACCTCCCATCCTTCCCGCTGCAGGAGGAGCGCAGCCACGGAAGAATCCACCCCGCCGCTCATCGCCGCCAGGATCCGCCTTTTGCTCATCGACCATGCCTCAACATCAGTTGTTGCGCAGGGCGTGGCGTAGTGGAAGCCGCCCGCGAGCCCGAAAGCGACATCGTCACATTGCCTCCCGGGGGTGGTAGAGCGGCGACATCGCCCGCAGCTTGGCAACCACCCGTTCCACGGCGTCGACCGAGTACGAAACGTCCTCTTCCGTGTTCCCCAACCCCAGCGAAAACCGCAGGGCCCCCTGTGCGTCCGTGGGGTCGGCCCCCATCGCAAGGAGGATCGGCGACGCCTCCATCGACCCCGAGGTGCAGGCGGACCCGGAAGAGCAGGCGATTCCGAGCATGTCGAGGTTCAGCAGCAGCGCCTCGCCTTCCACGTACCGGAAGGAGAGGTTCACCGTGTTCGGGAGCCGCTTCGTGGGGTGGCCGTTCAGGACCAGGTCCGGGATCCGGTCGAACAGCGCGCGTTCGAAGGTGTCCCGGAGCCCGCGGACCTGCGCCACCTCGGCGTCCATGTTCTTGCGCAGAAGGGAGAAGGCGGTCCCCATCCCGACGATCCCGACAACGTTCTCGGTCCCGCCGCGCCTCCCCCGCTCCTGGTGTCCGCCGTGGACCACGGGCGACAGTTCCAGTCCCTTCCGGACAAGGAGCCCTCCCGCTCCCTTGAGCCCGTTGATCTTGTGGCCGGAGAAGGTGAGCAGGTCCACCGGCAACGTTTCCCAGGGAAGCGGGATCTTGCCGGTGGCCTGGACCGCGTCGGTGTGCACCAGGATGCCCGCGCCCTTTGCGATCTCGCCGATCTCCCCGATGGGCATGAGGCAACCCGTCTCGTTGTTCGCCGCCATGATGGAGACGAGGATCGTGTCCGCCGCAAGGGCCTCCCGCACGCTTTCCGGATCGACGATCCCCTGGCGGTTCACCGGAACATAGGTGACGCGGAACCCCTGGGTCTCGAGGAACCTGCACGTGTTGATGATCGCCGGGTGCTCGACCTGGGAGGTGACGATGTGCTTCCCCGCGTTCCCCTCGAGGTACGCCACCCCTTTCAGGGCGAGATTGTCCGCTTCGGTCCCCGAGCTGGTGAGTACGACCTCCAGCGGGCGGCAGCCGTAGAAGGCGGCCATCTCCTCCCGCGCGTCCTCGACCGCCTTCCGGACGTCGCGGCCCGCCCAGTGGATGCTGGACGGATTGCCGAAACTCCCCCCGAGGAACGGCTGCACGGCGGCGGCCACCTCCGGGTGCACCGGGGTCGTGGCGTTGTGGTCGAAGTACACCTTCCTCACGCACCTGCCTCCTTCCGCGACCCTTCCGGCTCCCGGAACAGGTCCTCCACGGACATCGAGTCGAGAAACTCCTCGATCCGCGCCTCGAGGGCGTCCCACATCCCCTGCGTCCGGCACTTCTCGATCATGCTGCACCGGCGCCCCGCCTGGCGGCATCCGATCCGGGCCGGCCGCCCCTCCGCGGTGCGGATGATCTCCCCCACCGTGATCTCGCCCGGATGACGGGCGAGGATGAAACCTCCCCCGGGGCCGCGGACGCTTTTCACGATGTTTTTCTTCCGCAGCCTAAGGAACAACTGCTGCAGGTACGGCTCCGGGATCGTCTCCTGTTTCGCGAGCGCCTGGATCGGCACCGGGTTCCCCCGCGAAGACGCGGCCAGCGCCACCATCGCCATCACGGCGTATCTCCCCTTGCTGGTGATCTTCACGATGCGGACCTCGCCGCGGGGGCCGATTCCTTTTTCCGCTCCTCTTTCAGATCGTTCGCAAGCTCCTCCACGCGTTTCTCCAGGGCGAAGAGCTGGTCGGTCAGGCACTGGATCGCCTTTCCTTCCGGGTCCGGGGTGCCGGCCACCCCGGTTGCGTCGCTGTAGACGTTCCCTTCGCGGAAGACGACACGGCCCGGGATGCCCACCACGGTGGAATTCGGGGGAACCTCCTTGTTGACCACGGAACCGGACCCGATCTTCGAGTCCCTCCCGATCCGTATCGGCCCGAGGATGGATGCGCCCGCCCCCACGATCACGTTGTCCTCGAGGGTGGGGTGCCGTTTCCCCTTGTTCCAGCTGGTGCCGCCCAGGGTCACCCCGTGGTACAGGGTCACGTTGTTCCCGATCTCGGTCGTCTCGCCGATCACCACGCCCATGCCGTGGTCGATGAAAAACCCCTCTCCGATCGCCGCGCCGGGATGGATCTCGATCCCGGTGAGCCAGCGCGAGACATGGGAAAGGAACCGCGCCGGCACCTTGAATTCGTGCGTCCACAACCAATGTGCGAGGTGGTGGAACCGCATGGCGTGAAACCCGGGGTAGCACAACAGGATTTCGAGGACGCTGCGCGCCGCGGGGTCCCTCTCGAAGATGACCTTGATGTCGTTCCGCACCGATCGAAACATTTCCCCCCCTCCGGAACGAATATCAGACCGAATAGGTCAATTATTTGATATTCCGGCAAGAAAGGGAAGGATTTTTTTCAACCGTTTCTCCTTGATCCCCGGTACCGACAGGAGGTCGTCCGGAGAACGGAACCCGCCTTTGCGCTTCCGCTCCGCCACCATGGCGGCGGCCACCGAATCGGAGATCCCGGGAAGGCCCGAGATTTCTTCCAAGGAAGCCTTATTTATATCTATTCGTTTCCCAAGAAGATATTTCTGGCGCGCAGTGAGGGGGCCGTGCCGGGCGCTTGCGTTCCTTTCAGGGGAGGAATCGATGCCGGGAAACGAAGCGGCGAGGGCGGCAGGAGCCGCGGAAGGCCCGGATGGAGCGGAAGGATGCGTAAGGAACTGTCGACCCGTGGCCACGGTATTCCAGACCAACACAATCAGGGAAAGGAGGAGATACGCCCTGCCCCTTGGGTCGTCACTCTCCCTGTTCTCCTCCTTCCGCAAGTCGCGTCCTCCACAGCTTGAACCGGATGCTGTCCACCAGGGCCTGCCAGGACGCCTCGATGATGTTGTGGGAGACGCCCACGGTTCCCCAGGTGGATTCCTTGTCCCCGGACCGTATCAAGACCCGTACCGAGGAACCGGTCCCTCCCTGCTGGATGACGCGCACCTTGTAGTCCAGAAGCGTCACCTCGGAGACTTCCGGATAGAACTTCTCGAGGGCCTTGCGCAGGGCGTGGTCCATCGCGTTTACCGGGCCGTTCCCCAAAGCCGCCGTGTGCTCCACCTTGCCGTCGACGTCGATCATGATCGTCGCCTCGGCGATGGGGTCCTCCCGTTCGGACCGTTTTTCGTCGATGACCCGGAAGCCTTTCAGTTCGAAAAACGGTTTGTGCTCGCCCACCGCCCGCCGCGCCAGCAGTTCGAAGGAGGCGTCCGCCGCCTCGAACTGGTACCCCTTGTGTTCGAGCTCCTTGATCTCCTCGAGGATCTTCTCCGTGCCGGGGTCGCCGGACCGGAATTTCAGCCCCTGCTCCTGGATCTTCGAGAGGATGTTGCTGCGCCCGGCGAGGTCGGAGATGAGGACCCTCCGCCGGTTTCCCACGACCTCGGGCTCCACGTGCTCGTAGGTGCGGGGGTGGCGGCGGATCGCGGAGACGTGCATGCCGCCCTTGTGCGCGAAGGCCGCCTCGCCTACGTACGGCTGGTGGATCCAGCGCCCCATGTTCGCCACTTCGGCGACATAGCGGGACAGCGCGGACAGATTCTTCATCCGCCCCCTGGGAATCACTTCCCTCCCCATCTTCAGTTGCAGGTTCGGGATGATGGAGCAGAGGTTGGCGTTGCCGCACCGCTCCCCGTATCCGTTGATCGTCCCCTGCACCTGCGTGGCCCCGTTCTCCACCGCCGCGAGGGAGTTGGCCACAGCCATCTCCCCGTCGTTGTGCGTGTGGATGCCCAGCGGGATGGCGGTCGCCTTCCGGACCTCCTTCACGATGCGGGCGATCTCCGAGGGGAGCCCCCCGCCGTTCGTGTCGCACAGGACAAGGCAGTCGGACCCGCTGTCGACCGCCGCCTCGAGGACCTTCATCGCGTACTTCGGGTTGAGCTTGTATCCGTCGAAGAAATGCTCCGCGTCGAAGAACACCTTTCCCGTGTGCCGTTTCAGGTATGCCACGGTCTCCTTCACGGCGCGCAGGTTCTCCTCGAGGGTGGTCCGCAGCGCCTCGGTGACGTGGAAGTCCCACGACTTCCCGACCACCGTGATCACCGGCGTCCCCGCGCCGACCAGGGCCTTCATGTTGGCGTCCTCGTCCACCTTCTTCCCGACCCGCCGGGTCATCCCGAAAGCGCAAACGGTGGAGTTCTTCCAGCGGATCTTCCTTGCCCGCTCGAAGAACTCCTTGTCCTTGGGATTGCTGCCGGGGTATCCGCCCTCGATGTAGTGGATCCCGAAATCGTCCAGCTTCTCCGCGACGGCGATCTTGTCGAGGACGGAAAGGGAAACCTCCTGGGACTGCGTCCCGTCCCGCAGCGTCGTATCGTAGAGAGTCACGGTCTTCATCAGGCGGGTTTCCCCAGCCCGAACGCCCCGTGCAGGACGCGGACCGCGAGTTCGCTGTACTTTTCCTCGATCAGGACGGAGATCTTGATCTCCGAAGTGGTGATCCCGAGAATATTGATCCCTTCCGAGGCCAGCGTCTCGAAAACCTTGCCCGCGACGCCGGAGTGGGAGCGCATCGCCATTCCGACGATGGAGACCTTCGCGACCTTGTCGTCGCCGACGACCCGCTCGGCACCGATCTCCTTGGCCATCTTCTCCGTGATCATCATCGCCTTCTTGTAGTCGGCGCGCCCCACCGTGAAGGTCAGGTCGGTGTATCCCGTGACGGACACGTTCTGGACGATGACGTCGACCACGATGTTCGCTTCCGACAACGGTTTGAAGACCTTCGCCGCGATCCCGGGACGGTCGGGAACCTTCACGACCGTGATCTTCGCCTCGTTCTTGCTGTACGCCACGCCGGATACCACCGCCGTTTCCATGATTTCCTCCTCCGTCGTCACGATCGTTCCCTGGTTCTCGTTGAACGAGGAGCGGACGTGGATCCGCACCCCGTACTTCATCCCGAACTCCACCGAGCGGATCTGCAGCACCTTGGCGCCCAGGGAAGCGAGCTCGAGCATCTCCTCGAAGGAGATCTTGTCGAGCTTCCGGGCGTCCGAGCAGATGTTGGGGTCGGTGGTGTAGACGCCGTCCACGTCCGTGTAGATCTCGCAGACGTCGGCCTTGAGGGCCGCAGCCACCGCGACGGCGCTGGTGTCGGAGCCGCCCCGCCCGAGCGTGGTGATCGATCCGGTGTCGTCGATCCCCTGGAACCCGGCGACCACGGCGACGTACCCTTCCTTGAGAGCCTTGGTGATCGTGTCTCCCTCGATCTTCCGGATCCGGGCCTTCACGTACGCCGTGTCGGTGAAGATGGGGATCTGGAAGCCGCAGAACGACTTCGCCTTGCACCCCATCTCCGTGAGCGCGATCGCCAGGAGTCCGATGGTCACCTGCTCGCCGGTTGCCGCGACGACGTCGAGCTCCCGCTCGTTGGGCATCTCGGAGATCTGGCTCGCAAGCCCCAGCAGCCGGTTCGTCTCCCCCGACATGGCCGAGACCACGACCACCACGTCGTTCCCCTGGTCCCTGGTCCGCGCTACCCGCTTCGCGCAGTTCTTGATCTTCTCGATGGTGCCGACCGAGGTTCCGCCGTACTTCTGGACAATGAGTGCCATCGCCTGCGTCACCCTCCTGGATGGAAGCGTTGGTACCGCGCCTGGAGATCGAGGAGCTCCGGCCGGTCCGGGGCCGAGACGGCAACCGATCGCCGGTCTTCGCCCGAAATCGACAATGTAACCCTTATGCAATTCGTTGGCAAGATTTCCGCCACCTTTTCGGCCCATTCCACGACGCACACCGCGTCGCTCCCGGCCAGGATCTCGTGGAGTCCGATCTCCTCCGCCTCCCGGACCGAGTCCAGGCGGTAGACGTCGGCGTGGACCAGCCGGACCCGTCCCTCGTGCTCCGTGATCATCGTGTAGGTGGGGCTTGCGATCCTCTCCGGGAGGATCCCCAACGCCTCGCCGATCCCCTTGCAGAAAAGGGTTTTCCCCGCTCCCAGGTCGCCGGTAAGGGCCACCACGTCCCCGGGACGAAGCGCCTCCCCCAGCATCCGTCCGATCGCAAAGGTGTCATCGGGTGCGTTCGAAGGGAACACGCAGACGCCTTCGGATTCGCGGGACCCTTCCGCTCCGCTACGCTCGCGACCTGCGTCCGTTCGCTGCGATTCCACCCGACGCAAGTTCCGCCTCGCTCCATACGCCGCCCTGCACGGACCCCCGGCGCCCATGGACGGGCAATCGCCGCGGATGTCCCGGTCGGCGAAAGCGTCCCCGTCGCGCCCCCCGCGTGAAATCATTCTTTCGGCGGGGATTCGCCGAGGGTGTGCTGCAGCGCGCCCCGGATGTTGCCGATCACGTCCGTGGCCGATACGGGAGTCATCGGGTGCTCCTGGAGGAGCAGATCCGCCGACATGCCGTGCAGGAAGACGCCGGCGCATGCCGCGTCCGTCGGGGAAAGCCCCTGGGAGGCCAGTGCGGCGATCATCCCGGTCAACGCGTCTCCCATGCCCCCGGAGGCCATGTACGGGTTCCCCGTGGTGTTGATGAAGACATCCCCCTTGGGGGTGGCGACCAGCGTGCGGGCCCCTTTCAGGACCACCGTCACGCTCTCTTCCTCCGCAAGATGGCGCGCCGAGTCGATCCGTGACGCCTCGATCGACTCGATCGACTCCCGGGTGAGGCGGGACATCTCCCCCGGATGGGGGGTGACGAGGCACGGCGCCCCCGCGGTCTGCAGGACGTTCACCTGGCCGGAAAGGGCGTTCAGGGCATCAGCGTCCAGCAGGAAGGGAACCTTGATCCCGGGAAGGAGCTCCTTGAGAAACGCCGGCATCGCGTCGGTCGTTCCCAGTCCCGGACCCACGACGAGAACGTCGGCCTTCGCGACGATCGACAGAAGCGCCGGGATCATCGCCGGGGTGAAGTGGCCTCCCCCGTCGTCCGGGACGCCGGCGCACATCACCTCCATCTGCTTGGCCTCCACGATCGGCCGAAGCGACGCCGGCGTGACGACGGTGATCAGCCCCGCCCCCATCCGAAGCGCGGCAAGGCCCGCCAGGCACGGCGCGCCCGTCAGCCCGGGCGAGCCCCCGACGATAAAGACGCGGCCCGCGTCCCCCTTGTGGAAGTCCGGCGGACGGACGGCGAGCATGCTCTTGACGATCTGCTCGTCCAGCGCCTCCGTCTTGATTTCCGCGTCGAAGACCGCTCGCGAGGGGATGCCGATGTCGTAGATCTCCGTCTCTCCGCAGTGGATCGATCCGGGGAGCAGGACGTGGCCCAGCTTGAGCAGCCCGAACGTCCCCGTGTAGTCCGCGCGGACGGCCTCTCCAAGGATCCGGCCCGTCGTGGCGTCGATCCCGCTCGGGATGTCCACGGCGAAGACGGTGGCCATCGACAGGTTCACGACTTCCACGACTTCCCGCATGATCCCCGACAGCGGCGAGGACAGCCCCGTGCCGAGAATCGCGTCCACGACGAGGTGGACCTCCTCGAGGTACGTCCGCAAGTCCTCGACGCCCTCGGTGTCCCGGATCACGCGGATCTCCACGTCCATCCGGCGGAGGATCTCGTGCTGCGTCCGCGCATCCGCGGACAGCGCGTCCACTTCGCCCAGCAGGAACACCTCGACGTACACGCCGCGGTTGTGCAGGTGGCGCGCGATCACCATCCCGTCCCCGCCGTTGTTTCCCTTCCCGCAGACCACCGCGATGGAGGCCTCCTGCGGGGCTCCCACCTTCTCCTCGAGGACACGGAGGATCCGGTCGCTGCACGACCGCCCCGCGTTCTCCATCAGAACGAGAGAGGGGACGCCGTATGTCTGGATCGTCACCCGATCCAGTTCGGCCATCTGGCGTGCGTTTGCGACTTTCATTCCTTCCCTCCCGACGATTCGAGGATCACGAACGCAACCGCCTTCCCCCCATCGTGGGTGATGGAGACGTGGACGGTTTCGCCGCCCCGCCACTTCAGCCACTTGACCGCCTGACCGTGCAGACGGATGACGGGCCGGCCCATCGGCCCGCGCACCGTCTCCACGTCCCGCCACAGGATCCCCTGGGCCTTTCCCGTCCCCAGGGCCTTCATCACCGCTTCCTTGACGGCGAACCTCCCCCCCAGCCGTTCGGCCGGGTTGGCGCCCTTCATCGCGTAATCCTTCTCGGAGTCCGTGAAGACGCGCGCGAGGAACCGCTCCCCATGCCGTTCGAGCAGCCCGGCGATCCTTGCGACGTCCACGATGTCCACCCCGATCCCGGCGATCATTCGAGGGGGACACTCCTGGTTCCGTCCCGGGTCGAAGGGAAAGAGCGTCCTCCGCCAAGGTGGATCAGGTCCGCGATCTCTTTCACCGCCGCCGGGAGCCCCAGGAATATCGCCCGGGCGATGATGCTGTGGCCGATGTTGAACTCCTCTATCCCTTCGATGGCGAGGACGGGGACGATGTTGCGCACGTCCAGACCGTGCCCCGCGAACACCTTGAGCCCCAGGGAGCCTCCGTAGAACGCCGCGACGCGGATCCTGGCCAGCTCCTCCCCGTACTTCCCGGTGCGGAACGCCTCGCAATAGGTCCCCGTGTGAAGTTCGACCGCATCCGCCGCCACCTGCCGGGACGCCCGGACCTGGGCCAGGTCCGGGTCGATGAACATGCTCACGAGGATCCCCGCGGTTTTCAGGCGCGCGACCGTCGCAATCAGCGCCTCCCGCTGCCCGAGAACGTCCAGGCCCCCCTCGGTGGTGATCTCCTCGCGCTTTTCCGGGACAAGGGTCGCGGACCGGGGTTTCAGTTCGCAGGCGATCCGGGTCATCTCCTCCGTCGCCGCCATCTCCAGGTTGATGCGGGTGGTCACGATGTTCCGGAGCGCCGTCAGGTCCCCGTCCTGGATGTGCCGCCGGTCCTCCCGAAGGTGCACCGTGATGCCGTCGGCCCCGGAAAGCTCGGCGATCGCCGCGGCGGCGGCCGGTTCCGGGGTGGCTCCCCGCCTTGCCTGGCGCAGCGTCGCCACGTGGTCGATGTTTACCCCGAGCCGCTTCCGCAACATGGCTATTGCCCTTCTGCCCTGGCCTTCTCGGCGAGGGACATCACCATCGCTTCCACCTCCGCGCGGTTGTGCCCTTCCACCATGATGCGCAGCAGCGGCTCCGTGCCGCTGTACCGCACGACGATCCGGCCCCGGCTTCCCAGTTTCCGCTCGAACTCCTCTTTCGCTTTCTGGAACCTCTTCATCGATTCCAGAGGGACCCGTTGCTTCATCCGCACGTTGTGCAGCACCTGGGGGAATACGGCCAGCCGGTCCCCGAGCTCGGAGAGCCTCTTTCCCGAATCCACCATCACGGCGAGCAACTGCAGCGCCGCGAGGACGCCGTCGCCCGTGGTGGCATAGTCGGTGAAGATCAGGTGCCCCGACTGCTCCCCGCCGAAGTTGTACCCGCCCTCGCGCATCGCCTCGACGACGTACCGGTCCCCCACCTGGGTTCGGACCAGCCGGATCCTGCGCTCCTTGAGATAGAGCTCCAGCCCGATGTTGCTCATCACGGTGGCGACCACCGTGTTCCTGGCAAGCCGTTTCCTGTGGGCGAACTCCTCGGCGCAGATCGCCATGATCCGGTCGCCGTCCAGCACGTCCCCCTTCTGGTCGACGATGATGACCCGGTCGGCGTCGCCGTCCAGGGAGATCCCCAGGTCCGCACGCGCCTCCTTGACCTTCGCCGAGACGACCTCCGGGTACAGGGAGCCGCACTGGTCGTTGATGTTCAGTCCGTTCGGCTGAACCCCGATCGTGATCACCTCGGCGCCCAGTTCGGCGAACACCTGCGGGGCGATCCGGTACGCAGCGCCGTTGGCGCAATCGACCACGATCCGCAGTCCCTCGAGGGACAGGTGGGCCGGGAAGGTGCTCTTGAGGTACACGATGTACCGCCCCGTGGCGTCGTCGATCCGGTGGGCGCGGCCGATCTCCGGGGATGAGGGGCGGCTCTCCTTCAGCTGCTCCCCGTACATCAGCCCTTCGATGCGGGACTCGACATCGTCCGGAAGCTTGTACCCGTCCCGGCCGAAAAACTTGATTCCGTTGTCGGGGTACGGGTTGTGGGACGCGGAGATCACGACGCCGGCGTCCGCCCGCATCGAGTGCGTGAGAAACGCGATCCCGGGAGTGGGCATGGGGCCCACCAGCAGCACGTCGCCTCCCATCGCGCAGATGCCGGCGGAGAGCGCCGTTTCGAACATGTATCCGGACAACCGCGTGTCCTTGCCGATGACGACCTTGTGGCGGCCCGAATGGTTGCGGAAAAGGTGGGCCACCGCCTGGCCGAGGGCCAGGGCGGTCTCCACGGTCATGGGGTGAGTGTTGGCCACCCCCCGTACTCCGTCGGTTCCGAACAGCTTCCTGACCAAGGGAACCCTCCCGGTGCTGGATCTCTCATCGGCGCGGGATATCTTCGCCTTAACCTTTCAGCATAGTGGAATCGAAACAGGAACGGAAGGAGAACCGTGGATCCCTCCGGGGATGCGGATCGTTACCCCCCCGCCCCTCCCTTGCGGAACGTGATCGTCACGCGGACGTTCGTGACCCCCACGATTCTTGCGTGCATTTCGCGCAATTCCAGCCGCGCCGTCGTCGTGTACGTCTGCGTGTCGGTGTCCGGGAGGATCTCCTCGGTGGAGACGGACGACATCTTGGAGAGTTCGTCGGGTAGCGCCTCGACCTCGACTTCCGGGGGAACGATCGCGATTTTTGCGATCCGCTTACGGACCGCCGGCCCCCCCCCGATCCTCGCCACCACGGGAAAAACGCGCCGCACCGTCTTTTCGAGGACCACCTCGACGGCCGAAGGGAAGATCCGCTGCACCGTGGTTCCCGCGGGCACCTTCACCGTGCGGTCGTCCAGGGTGATGTACTGGCGTCCCAAACGCCCGCCCGAGAGGTCGATCGAGGCGGAGATGTCCGACGGGCGGAGTCCCGACAGGAGGGAGGCAGGCCCCGACACCCGGACCTCCACCTGTCGCTCCACCTTGTTGATGACCGTCAGCCCCTTCGGCACATCGCGGATCTCCAGGGGGACGTTGAACCCCACCAGCACCTTGCTCTCGCCGGCGACGAACCACCATGCCACGATCGCCAGCCCCAGGGCGAGGAACTTCAGGCCGACGTTGTGGCTTGCGAATCGTTTCAGCACCCGCGGAAGGTCGGAGACGCTCCCTCTCACTTTCCCTTCCTCCCCCCGCCGCCGAACAGCTTGTCCAGCGTATCCCGCAGTTGCTCCGGCGTATCCGTTTTCCTTGCCCCGAGGTTGGAGAAGACGGTGACGTTCCCCGTTTCCTCGGAAACGACGACGGCCACGGCGTCCGTGTCCATCGTGACGCCGAACGCCGCCCGGTGGCGCGTCCCCATCTTGATCGTCTCCAGCGACTCCGCGGGGATCGGCAGAATCACCCCGGCGGCGGCGATCCGGTTCCCGCGCAGGACCACCGCACCGTCGTGGACCGGCGATCCCGGGGCGAAGATCGCCGCCGCGAGGTCATGGGAATAGAGGGCGTCCATCCTCCGGCCGTGCTCCACGAACTCCTCGAGCCCCATCTCCCGCTCCAGGAGCAGGATGGCGCCGATGCGTTCCCGCGCGAAGTGAAATGCGCTGAAGGAGAGCTGCTCGATCAGGTCCGGATCGGGGGCGTTCCCCTTCCCCCCGAGAATCCGCCACTGGCCGATCCTGGCCAGCCCCCTGCGGATCTCGTTCTGGAAGACGACCACCAGCACGACGAGGATGTTTCCCAGGACGTTCCCCACCAGCCACTGGAAGGTCACCATGCCGGCCTTTTTGGAGATGACGTACAGCACCATGAGCGCCAGCAGGCCGAAGAGCATCTGGACGGCCCGCGTGCCGCGGATGAACAGGAGGATCCAATAGATGATGAACGCCACCAGAAGGACGTCGAGGACATCCACCGCTCGGATGGGAGGAATCGCGTCGATCACGCCATGGGCCCCCGGATCGCTTCCGCCACCCTTACCACCTCCCGCATCTCCCTCACGTCGTGCACGCGCACGACGTGCGCGCCGTGCAGCACCGCCGCGGTCACCGAAGCCGCAGTGCCGTAGGCCCTGTCCGCCGCCGGCTTCCCGGTAAGCGTGCCCAGGAACCCCTTTCTCGACGGGCCGAATACGATCGGCCGGCCGAGGACCCGGAGCTCCTCGAGGTGCCGGTGCAGCTCCAGGTTGTCCTCGAACCGCTTCCCGAATCCGATGCCGGGGTCGACGAGGATCCGCTCCCGCTCGATCCCCGCCTCCACCGCCGCTTCGATCCGGTCCGAGAGCTCCCCGAGGAGCTCATCGAACAGCGAATCGTAGTGCGGCGCCTCCTGCATCGTCTCGGGGGTTCCCCGGCGATGCATCAGCACCACGGCGCACCCCGCATCCCGCACGATGTCCGCCATCCCGGGGTCGTCCGCGAGGGCGCTCGTGTCGTTGACGATCCTGGCGCCTGCCGCGATCGCCTCCCGAGCTACGGAAGCCTTCGTCGTGTCCACGGAGAGGACCGCGTCCGTCCCTTCGGCAAGTCCCCGCAGCACCGGGATCACCCGGGACAGCTCCTCTTCCGGGGACACCGGCCTGGAACCGGGCCGGGAGGATTCCCCTCCCACGTCGAGGATCTCCGCACCCTCGGAGGCCATCGCGATCCCCCGCGTCACCGCCTCCGCCGCGGACCGGTAGGCGCCGCCGTCGGAGAAGGAATCGGGCGTGACGTTCACGATCCCCATGATCCTTGGGGTGCCGGAAAGGTCGATGCCGCCGTCGGGGATGGGAACGTGGAAAGCCCTGGTGAAGCTCTTCGCAACCGACACGGCCGAAGCCCGCAAGACCCCTGCCCACGGAGCCTTCCTCGCCCATTCCTCCGCCTGTGCGAACGACGAAGGGGAGAACAGCAGGTGCGATCCGGTCCGAAGCACCGGGATCCCCTCCGCCGCCAGCAACCGCTCGATCCGGGGGTCCCCGGCGTCTTCCAGCTCCAGGGGAGCGGCCGCCACCAGCGCCCGCAGGTTCCGGAGAAACGCTTCCGCAGGCCCGGTTTGCGCTCCGAAAGCGCGCAGCCGGTCGCGGACCGTCGCGGGGTCGCCCGCCGGAAAGACCCGGACCACCCCGTTTCGAGACAATGTCAGGCGGGGGCTCCTGCCTGCGCCGGCGATCCCCCGGGGCCCTCCGGAAGGACCGCCTCCTGGATGATCCGTTGGATCTCCGCCCCGTCGACCACTTCCTTCTCCAGGAGCCGTTTCGCCACGTTGTGCAGGATCTCGATGTGCGTGGAAAGCAGGGTCTTCGCCCGCTCGTAGCCGCCGTTGACGAATCCCCGCACTTCCTGGTCGATGTCCCGGGCGGTCGCCTCGCTGTAGTCCTGATGGCGCGTGAAATCGCGGCCCAGGAAAATCGCCTCCTGCTTCTGGCCGAACGTCACCGGCCCCAGCTTCTCGCTCATTCCCCACTCGCAGACCATCTTCCGCGCAAGGGCCGTGGCGCGCTCCAGGTCGTTCCCCGCACCGGTGGTGAGCTCGCCGCGCACCAATTCCTCGGCGACGCGTCCCCCCATCAGGATGGTGATGTTGTTGTTCAGGTACTCCTTCGAGTAGGTGTGCCGCTCGTCGATCGGCAGCTGCTGCGTGATTCCGAGGGCCATCCCGCGCGGGATGATGCTCACCTTGTGGATCGGATCGGCGCCGGGGGTGAGCGTGGCGACGATCGCGTGGCCCGCCTCGTGGTAGGCGGTGGATCGCTTCTCCTCGTCGCTGATGATCATCGAGCGCCGCTCGCGCCCCATCATCACCTTGTCCTTTGCGCTCTCGAAGCAGTCCATCGTGACCTTGGCCAGGTTGGTGCTCGCGGCGTGCAGCGCCGCCTCGTTGGCGAGGTTGGCGAGGTCGGCGCCCGTGAACCCCGGGGTCCCCTTCGCCAGCACCTCGAGGTTGACGTCTTCGGCCAGCGGGATCTTCCGCACGTGAACGCCCAGGATCTGCTCCCTGCCCTTTACGTCGGGCTTGGGGACCACCACCTGCCGGTCGAACCGCCCGGGTCGCATCAGCGCCGGATCGAGCACGTCGGGCCGGTTCGTCGCGGCGATGAGGATGAGCCCCTCGGTCGACTCGAAGCCGTCCATCTCGACGAGGAGCTGGTTCAACGTCTGCTCCCGCTCGTCGTGGCCGCCTCCGAGTCCCGCCCCGCGGTGCCGACCGACCGCGTCGATCTCGTCGATGAAGATGATGCAGGGAGCGGATTTCTTCCCCTGGATGAAGAGGTCGCGCACCCGCGCCGCGCCGACACCCACGAACATCTCCACGAAGTCGGACCCGCTGATGGAGAAGAACGGGACCCCGGCTTCCCCGGCGATGGCCCGCGCCAGGAGCGTTTTCCCCGTGCCGGGGGAACCGACGAGCAGCACCCCCTTCGGGATGCGGCCCCCAAGCTTGGTGAACTTCTTGGGGTCCTTGAGGAACGCGATGATTTCCTGCAGCTCCTCCTTGGCCTCCTCGATGCCGGCCACGTCGGCGAAGGTCACCTTGTTCGTCGATTCGGTCAAAAGCTTCGCCCGGCTTTTCCCGAACGACATCGCCTTCCCGCCGCCCGCCTGCATCTGGCGCATGAAGAAAACCCACACGCCGATCAGCAGCAGCATCGGCAGCCAGGAGACCAGCAGCGACATGTACCACGGGTTGTCGTCGATGGGTTTGGCCGTGATCTGCACGTTCTTTTCGCGCAGGTTCTTCACGAGCTCGGGATCGTCCGGGGCATACGTGTGGAACGACTTCTTCTCCTTGCCGGCGTTGTCCACGTACTTCCCGGTGATCTCCTGCCCCTTGATGGTGACCTCTTTCACCTTGCCGGAGTCCACCGCCTGGAGGAAGGAGGAGAAAGAGATCTCCTCGTGCTCGACCTTGTGGGTCTTGAACGTGTTGAAGAGGAAGACCATCGCAAGCGCGATGAGCATCCAGAGGGCGAGATTGCGATAGAACTGGTTCAAGTTTCAGAGTCTCCTGTGGATGGGGATATCCCGTCGATCGGGACTCTCCTCCCATTCTTGTTATTTGATGCGCCGCGGCTAACTTACGGATCCCTTTCCTATCTTAGCACACGGGGGCGCGGTGTCTATTTCTCCGAACGGTTCTCCGGAACGAGCTTCCGGCGCCCGGGGAGAAGCATCCGCAGCAGGACGGCCTTGCGCGTTGCCGGGGTGACGGGGGCGTGTGCGGACCGGACCACGCCCGGGATCCAGAGGATCCTGCCGTCCGCATCGCAAACCACCGGCCGTCCCCGGCGCTCATCCCGCGGAACCTTTCTGTCGATGAGGATCTCCTTGACCCGCTTTTCGGTTTCCATCCCGAACGGACGAACCCGGTCCCCCGCCCGGAGGGGCCGGAGGATCACCGGGAACGCGACGGCCGATGCGTCGAACAGTTCCGCGTTTCCCTTCGCCGCGAGGCGCTTGGCCCGGGAGATCGTCGCATTCATCACCGCCTTGACGTGCAGGACCTGCGCCGTCGGCGCGCTCGCGGACACAGTGTGAACGAACCGGGCCTCTCCGTACCGGTTGGCCAGCTCCCACCCCTTCCCGAGTTTCCGCCGTGCGGACGGCCCGCCGCCGCCGATCGTCTTGTCCATCCCGCGCAGCAACCGCTCGTTCGGCGCCAGTCCGAGGCGATCGAAACAGATCCGCTGGAGGATCTTGACGCGCAGGATCGCCGGGATCCCGCGGAAGCCCTTCCGCGGGATCCGCAGGATCGGTGCGGAGCTCGCCTCCTTCTTGACGTTCCTGCGGATCCATGCCCGGGCTTCCGCGTCCAGGTAATCGTCCAGTTCGCGGAACCGTTCCCCCAACGCAAAGATCCGCCGCTTCACGGATTTACCGTACCGTTTCACCAGCAGAGGCACCAGGATGTGGCGGATCCAGTTCCGCTCCGCGCGGGTGTCCCGGTTGGAGCGATCGATGCGATACGGTATCTTGTGTTTCTTTAAGTATTCTACTATATCCTCTTGCCATACATCGAAAATCGGACGAACGATACCGCCTTCAGAGACTCTCGGAATCCCTTTGAGCCCGGCGATTCCCGCCCCCTCCAGGAACCGCATCAGGATCGTCTCCACCTGATCGTCGGCGTGGTGCGCCACGGCGAGTTCCTTCGCACCGACGCGACGGCAGAGATCCGTCAGCCAGGCGTACCGAATCTTGCGGGCATCGTTCTCGAAACCGGACGGGAAACTCCGCGATGCCCCCATGGTTCGCGTCAAGAGACCGGCTTTCCCCAAATTCAGGATTTCCGTTTCCAATCGAAATTTTTTCGCGGTTTCTTCAACCAGCACCTGGTCCTTGTCCGATTCCTTGCCACGAAATCCGTAGTTTACGTGTCCCAGGACGATTCGACGTGTTTCCTCCCGCAGGAGACGGTCCAGCAGGAACATGGAATCCGGTCCGCCCGATACCGCGGCGATCAACGCCGGACCCTGCGGTTTGGTGCTCTTGCCCATGATCCGTAATTGTGGAGGGTTTTTCCCGGCGCCGCAAGACCGCGGGCCGCTTGCGGATCTACTTCTTGAGGATCTTGCCCTGTGTCGGAGGAGTCGGTCCCTCATTCAAAACACGCCAGTACAGTGCGGCGGACATCGGGGATGTGCCCCCCGAGTCCAGGACCGATCGCACCGCAAAATACACCTTTTCGTTTTTGGACATGCCATAGGTCACGGGATTGAAGTCGATAAAATTCCCGGAGAGGGAGGATACCATGACGGAAACCGACCCGGCAGGAAACGCCGGGTCGGTGCTCCAGTAGATGTTGTACCGAACGGTACGGCCCGCTTCGAGGGGAGTTCCATCGGAGTAGGTCGTTATGCCATCCCAGGATAATTCCCATATCTCCGTGGCGGGAGCGGATGGCGCGGCGGGCGAGGCGGACGAGATCGGTCCGGTGATGCCGATATTCGCAGGCACCGCCGGAATCCGTGCCGGCACGTCGACAACGTTCACGCTCTTGGTCGCCGTCTTTGTGGTCCCGCCGCTGGTGTAGCCGGCCGTCACCGTCACGCTCTGGGTCGCCGTCACCTGCGCCGCCGTCAGCACCCCGCTCGAACTGATCGTCGCGTAACCGGTCGACACGCTCCAGGTCGGGGACACCGAGGTGGTCGTGTTGTCGCTCCAGGTTGCCGTCGCCGTGTAGGTGGAGGTCGACCCCTCGTTCACGGAAGAGGCGCCGGCGATCGACAGGCCGCTCAAAGTCGGGGCTGGAGGAGTCACTACCGGTACGACCCACGCGTACGCGGGGGAAAGCGCCGATACCTCGCCCGTGCTCAGCGCGGCGCTCGCCGTGAAGTAGGCGGTCGCTCCGCGTGTCATTCCCTGCACGTCCGGGTCGAAGGTCGTTGAAGTGGCGGTCAGCCCCGTGGCGATGGGATGGAGGGACGTCAGGCTTGCGCTTGCTGACCAGTACACCGAGTACGTGACGGTGATTCCCCCGCCGATCGTCGTGCCATCCGTGTAGGTCGTGACCGGGTCCCAGGAAACGGTCCGGGTTTCCGCCGATGCGTTTTCACGGAGCGCAAGGAGGAGACCGAGGGTCAAAAAAACCAAGGACGCCTTCCGAAAGCCCCTCGCCCTCGACATTTAGCTGCGAGTCCAGACGACCGGCGTCATGAAAGCCGATTTTTGTTTGTCGACCCCGACCGCTTTCAAGGAAACGTAGAGCTGGCTTCCCGAAGGAAGGTTCGGCAGGAGATTCAGGTTAAACTCCGTGACCAGCGATTTGACGATCGTTTGCCCGTCCTGCGAAGGAACGTCCGCCACGGAGGCCACCTCGGCAACCGGAAGATCGGTGTCGGCGAAATTCGGGTCCTGGCGGACGTAGATCTCGTAAAAATCCAGATCCTGGGCCGGATCCATGACGGTGTTGTCGTTATACGCGGCGGGAGGCGTCCATGTGAGGGCCGTAACGGGGCCTGCCGGAGGGGGCGGCGCAATCCCTTGGGAAGTGACTCCTCCACCCCCGCATCCGGTCAACAACCCGCCAAGTGCGATCCCCCCGATCAGGCACCCCAGGTGATTCCGTCGAAACATCGCAATTCCCTCCACAGCCCGATACCTGTTCGCAATGGACTGTCATCCCCCGTTTCTCAAATTACGTGCCATCAGGGGTTCCGGGAATTGCGGAAAAACATCTTCTCAACATACTGATAAACATATGGATTCACCGTAAACACCGAAAGACAACAAACAATAAAAAAACACATTCGCGTTTGTTCTTTCAGCATCGAAAGAAAAATTTCACAAATGATATTTTCAGGAGGGCAATCGAAGAGTCACAGAAACCCAATTCCCCGGATTCGCAGTGAAACCCATGATGTGGCCTCCTGCGATCAGGAGGACTTCAGCTTCTCCAACGTTTTCTTTGCCTCCGCCGCCCCGGGAAATTTCGGGTCCATCGACAGCGCGGCCTTGAGCTCCGCCGCCGCCTCCTTCTGTTTCCCCTTTTTCGCCAGCACCATTCCATAATGGTACCGGACGCTGGGGTTCCCCTTGGCCTTGCCCGCCGCTTCGGCGATCAGGGGGAGCGCCGAATCGTACAACTCCTTCCGGTAGAAAACCCATCCAAGGGTGTCCGCCACGTTGGGGTCTTCCGGCGCCGCTTCCCGGGCCGTCTGGGCGAATTTCAGCGCCTCGTCGAGGTTCCCGCCGCCGTCGGCAAGGTTCGCAGCCAGGTTGTTCGCGGCCAGGGGGTTTTTCGGGGAAAGCGAGAGCACCGCGCGGTATTCCTTGTTCGCATCGTCGATCCTTCCCATCGAATTGAGGACCATCCCGAGCAGCAAGTGCCCCCCGGTATTTTTCTCGTTCCGCTCGACCACCTTCCGCAGACGCTTCTCGGCTTCCGGAAATTTCTTTTGCGAGGCGTACAACACCCCCAGCCGATAGTACGGCGATGTGAAATCCGGCGCGAGCTCGATCGCCTTCAGGAACGCCGCCTCGCCTTCGGCCGGCTTGCCGGTGGCGACGAGGAAACGTCCCGAGAGGTCCCAGAGCAGCGGGTTTTTCGGCTCGTTCGCCATCACGTCGTCGAGCACCCTCTTCGCCTTCGCCGCATCCTTCGCGGCGGCGAGCGCGAAGACGTATTCGTTGATCGCCGTGAGGTCCTTCGGGTTTTTCCCTACCGCCTGGCCGAAGAACCCAGCGGCCTCCGCCGGCTTTCCCTGCAGCTTCCGCGAAAACCCCATTTTCATGTAGCCTGCGGGGTTTTTCGGCATCTGCCGGATCATCGCCTGGTAGATCTGCTCCGCCTTCTTCCACTCCTTCCGCGCGAGGTACGAGTCTGCGAGAAGCGCCGCCGCCATCGCGTTGGAGGGGTTGCGCCGCAACACCTCGATTGCCGCTTTTTCCGCCCCTTCCGGATCGTTGGCCTGAAGGGAAACCTGCCCGAGGATCATCTGGGCGCGAGCATTCGCCGGTTCGAGCCGGACCGCCTCCTTGATATCCTTTCTCCCCGCCTCGATCTGCCCCTGCTGGATTTCCGCCAAACCGTTGTAGAGGCGGGCGGGCGCCATGTTCGCATCCTGCCGGATCACTTCCCCGAAAAGGGCCATCGCATCATCGGGGCGCTTCTCCATCAGCGCGATGCGGCCTTTGAGGTATTTGCCGTCCAGGTCCTTGTCGTTCTCTTTCAGGATGGCGTCGACGATCGGTTTCGCCTCCGACACCTTCCCCGCCTCGAGCCTGATCTCCGCCAGCACCTTGCGCGCCTTCTGGGAGTTCATCTCCTTGATGACCGCGTTCAGTTCCTTTTCGCTTTCATCCATACGTCCCTGGAACAGGTAATGCTCCGCCAGGGCGATCCGGACGCCCTCCTTGTCCTTGGAAAGCCCGATCGCCTTGCGGTACTCCTTTTCCCCTTCGTCGGGTTCTCCCGAAACGAAGAAGAAGTTCCCGCGCGTAACGCGCACGTCCGCGGAGTCCGGATCGGCGGCGAGCGCCTTGTCGTACCATTCCTGCGCACTTTTCCGGTCATGCTTCAGGAGGTAAAGGTTGCCGGCGGCGAGCAGCGTGCGTACACGCTTTGGGTCAAGCCCTGCGGCTTTTTTCAGCTTCGCGATCCCCTCATCCACCTTTCCCGAGCGTACCGCGAGGGCGGACTGCAAGATGTACCCTTGAGGATCCTGGGGACGGCTCTTCACCAGGTTGTCGGCGATCTGCACGGCCTCGTCTTTCTTCCCGGCGGCGACGTAGATCTCTCCCAGCTTGCCCAGGGCATCGAAGTTGCCCGGATCGAGTTCCACCGTCCTCTTCAGTTCCTGGAACGCCGTGCGGAGATCCTTCGACTCCATCGACGCCTTGGCGAGCTTCCAGTGCGCCTGGGCGTTGTTTGGAACCGCCTTGACGGCGTTCCTGTATTCGATCACCGCTTCACGGAACTTCGCCTGCTTTGCGTATTCGTCACCGAGTTTGACATACTTGGCCAACATGGCCTCGGGCGATCTCGAACAGGTGGAGAGGAAAGCAGACAATACCAGGAGATAGACGATCCGAACGCCCGGATACCGCATGCGCGCCTCCGAAGAAATCGTCCGATATTTTCGACAACGATAGGGTTTCTCGCGGGAAAGATCAAGGAGAAGAAAAATAAAAGGAGTAAAAAAAAAGAAAAGACACAGGGGTCAAAAAATCCCCAATTGCGTAATATAAAAGGTAAAAGTAGAAGTATTTTACACAGCGGCTCCGACCGTAAGTGGAAATGAGCCATGAACCATCTGTTTTTGAAAGGATATTTATCGTAACGAGAGGACCGGTCCGGGCGCGAAAATTGCTTTTATCGTTGCAATATTTGTTCATTTGCGCACAAAGGGGAGTTCCGTGGCGCCGATCGACCTGAAAAACCTGCCCCGTTGCACCATCGACTTCCCGCTCGAGATCTCCCCGGAAGAGATCGGCTCGCTCGCGGCCCCCGTCAACACCCTCCTGAAAAGCAGCTACCTCCTCGGGACGTCGTTCGACACCGAGGTCACCTTCCAATCCCTGTTCGACATTGCCGAGGAGATCGCCGGGGTCGAGGCGTGCGGGCTGCTGCTTGCCGCCGAGAATGCCCAGGATCCGTGGGAACTGAAGGTCAGCCGCCGGATCAACCCCGCCCCCGCGCCGGATCATTTGCAGAACCTGGTCGCCCCCGCCATGATCGCGGCCCAATTCGGCAAGGGGATTTCCATGGACCCCCAGTGGGGGCCGTGGTCCGCGCCGGTTTGCGAAGCGTGGTCCTCCAGGTCCCTGGTCGCATTTCCGTTACAGAGGGACCGGGAAGTGGCGGGGGCGATCGTTTTCGGCAAGCAGGACTCGCACCCCTTCACCAACGTGCAGGTAAAATTGCTCTGGTCCCTGTCGCTGCAGGCGGAAAACCACCTTCAGCGCAGCGAGTCGGTGAAGGCCCTTTCCCTGTATTCCTTTCTTGACCCGTTGACCCATCTCTACAACCGCAGATATTTCGACAACCAGATCGAAAAGGAAATTCTCCGGTCGCGCCGCACCGGAGAGCCGTTCAGCCTCCTCATGCTCGACCTCGACGGTTTCAAGGCTTACAACGACCGGTTTCTCCACACCGCGGGCGACATCGCCCTGCAGGAATTCGCCATTATCCTGGGGGGCAGCGTGCGCGAGGTCGACACGGTAGCGCGGCTGGGCGGCGACGAATTCATCGTCATTCTACTGAAGGGGGACGAGGAAGGGGCCCAGGCCCTGGCCCACCGGGTCGTCCATCGGTTCCAGCGCCATCTCCTGCCCGGGGACGGCGACAGCCGCACCGAGCGGTTGTCGGTGAGCATCGGAGTGGCGTCGTTCCCGTCGGACTCCTTCGACAAGACCGACCTGTTGAACAAGGCGGACCGCGCCCTCTCCATCGCCAAATCCCGGGGCGGCGGCCAGGTGTGCACCGTCATCGACACCTTCGATGCGGCTCCGAAGAAAAGCCCGACGGCCGATGTCCCGATCCGGAAGATCTACGACGCGAGCCGGTCAGTGGTGGACATGGACAAGTTCCTCGAGATCCTCCTTTTCACCGGGATGCAGGGGCTCTCCGCCGGCCGCGGCTCCATCGTCGTGAAAGGCGCCGAGGGCGATTTCTCCCTTTGCGCCGCAATCGGTTTTTCCCGGCACGAGGAGCACCTTGCCGCGGGGCCTTTCCGACCCGGCCCGATCACCGCATGGGTGGTGGAACACCAGGTCCCGCTGGTCGTATCCCGGTCGGAGGATTCGCCGTTTTGCCCGACACCGAAAAAAAACGGCTACCAGACCGATTCGTTCCTGTCGATCCCATTGACGCACAAAGGCCGCGCGCTGGGGGCGCTCCACCTGACCAACCGCAAGGACCAGAGGCCGTTCACCCGGGAAGACCTCAAGACCTTTACCCCGATCTCTTCCGAAGTTGCCGCGATCCTTGCCCAGGGGATGGACTTTCGGGAGAACGTCCGCGCCTTCTCCCTCTCCATCCTGTCCTCGTTGTCCGACGCGCTCGAACTTCGCTTCCCCTTCCTCTCGGGGCACTCGGGCCGCGTGCGGGACCTTTCCTTGCGGGTCGGGGAACGGATAGGCATGGAAAAAGAGGACCTCACCGCACTTCGCTTTGCGGCCGACCTGCACGACGTCGGGATCGTCGGCATCCCCGCGAACATCCTTTCAAAGAAGCACCGACTGAACGACCGCGAGATGGAGATGGTCCGGAAACATCCGTTCCTGGGATCGAAGATGCTGGAAGGGGTCCCGGGAATGGAAGCGACCCGCCGGGCGATCCTCGAGCACCACGAGAAATTCGACGGTTCGGGATACCCGTACGGTCTTCGCGGGGAGGACATTTCCCTTCCCGCCCGCATCCTCTCCGTGGCCGAGTTCTACGACGCCATCATCACGGATCGGCCGTACCGCGGCAGCCTGCAGCCCCAGGAAGGGTTGCAGTTGGTTCGCTCCGGCGCGAACACCCTCTTCGACCCCGAGGTGGCGCGGCTGTTCGCGGAATATGCATCCCCCCACTGATCACCGCCCCAGGAAAATAATTACCCTTCCGGAGCCCCTCCCCCCAACAGATAGGCAATTCATTTCCCACCCATTGAAAACCA
The DNA here is from genome assembly GCA_021815305.1 of Deltaproteobacteria bacterium. Classification (GTDB taxonomy): domain Bacteria; phylum Desulfobacterota; class Deferrimicrobia; order Deferrimicrobiales; family Deferrimicrobiaceae; genus JAKAHC01. Next base: position 276,571 of record JAKAHC010000002.1, read on the forward strand.
AAGATTCGGACAATATATTTTAATTTACAATTCAAATACTTACAAATTTATACCCATAGGCCGCATTTGGCATGCCCGTTGCGTTAATACCACTTGTAACAAAGGGAACATATCCGGGAGAAGAAGAGGAAGCCGCAATGACAAAAAGAGTACGAATCGGGATGGTGGTGTTCGGGGTTGTCCTTTCCCTCCTGTTCGGAGTGCCTTCGTTTGCCGCCAGTGTCAATATCGGCGATACCGTCCAATTTTCCTTCGCCCCCAATCATGCTTCGGGATTCCCGGGGGGAGCTTTCCTTGCGAAGGACCTCACCTCGGGAACTTCATGGCTTTCCTTTTGCCTCGAACATAACGAATACATCACGTTGGGTGCGAATTACCGAATCGACACGATCGGTCCCGATGCGGTCGGCGGGGGCGTCGGAAACTCAGGGACCCCAGGGGTCCTTGGCAAGACAGGAAGTTCCGACCCGATTTCCTCCCAGACCGCCTATCTGTATTATCGGTATGCAACCGGCGGGATTCCCGGAGTTTCGGGAGCGGGCACCGGAGCGCAGCAGCAGGCGCTTCAGAATGTGTTCTGGTACCTTGAAAACGAAATCTTCTCCCCTCCGGGGGGAGCATTGTTCCAGCAGTATCTGGCGATTGCACAAACGGCGACCGAGGGGCAACACTACGACGTTTTCGCGGTGAATCCCAATACCCTGGCGGGAACACGGGCGCAGAGCCAGCTCGTGTACCTGCCGGTATCCGTGCCGGAAGCAGGGACTTTGTTGCTGTTCGGCAGCGGCCTGGTCGGCCTGGTCGGTTATCGACGAGTGCGCCGGATGCAATAAGTTTTCCCCGGATTTCATCCGGATTGGAAAGATTGGCCAAATGATTACCCACTCTCCGGAGCCTTCGAGGATGCTGTTTTATATTCACCTGGAAATTCAGTGAGTTAAACACGCGTTACCAGCCGTTGTTGTTGGCACAAATACTGCGTAATGTTCGGGTAACCGTTTTTGGACATACCCTGCAAGACGATCGGAGGATGTTGTATGAGAAAGTTGACGCTTCTGGCGGCAGTCGGGTGCCTGATCCTTCTGTTCGCAACCGCGGGGCAGGCCGCTCTCTTCACGAACGGGAGCTTCGAGAACGGCAGCTACGACGCCGGTCTGAACAACTACAACACGCTCTTCAGCGGTTCCACCGCCGTCGACGGCTGGGTCGTCGGAGGAGGAGGAATCGACTGGATCAACGCCTATTGGACCCCGGCCGACGGCACCAAGAGCATCGATCTGGCGGGGAACAACCCTGGCAGCATCAGCCAGACGTTCGATACGACGGTCGGAACGCTTTACACGGTCGAATTCGCCATGTCGGGAAATCCGGATGGGCTACCGATCCTCAAAGCGCTCATCGCCGACGCATTCAGCCCAACTCTGGCCGGCGCGACCATCGAATATTTCAACACCACCGGCGTGACCCGGATCGGCGGCATGGATTGGTCTACAAGGTCGTTTCAATTCCTGGCGAATTCCCCCTCGACCACCTTGACGTTCGCCAGTTTCTCCAGCACCACCCCCTACGGCGCGGCGCTGGACAACGTGAAGGTGACGGCCGTCCCCGAGGCCGGTGCGATGATCCTGTTCGCTTCGGGCCTGGTCGGCCTGATCGGTTACCGGAGGACGCGCCGGATGCAGTAAGGTTTTCGGGGCATTCACAGACGGGAAAGGGGCCCCTCGGGGCCCCTTTCCATTTCCTTATAATTCACGGCAATCGGATTCCCGGTTCGGATCACCCCTCCCGGAACGTCTTCCAATCGATGCGCAACACCTGGATCTTGTAGTTCAAAACACGAGGGGTGACCCCGAGCAGCTCCGCGGCGTCCTTCTGGACCCCCCGGGTTTTCCGGAGCGCCCGCTCGATGGCGCCCCTCTCCATCTCTTCGAGGTTCAAGGTCTCCAGGTACGGTTGCGATTCCCTTCCCGACTCGACGCTTTCGAGGATCAGGTCGGAGGGGGTGATCAGGGAGTTCTCGCAAAGGAGCACGGCACGTTCGATCGCGTTCTGAAGCTCCCGTACGTTCCCGGGCCATTCGTACCTGCGCATCTTCAGGATCGTCTCCGGGGCGAACCCGTCCACCTTCTTCTTGAAGTCGGAGGCGTACCGGTTGAGGAAATGCCGCGCCAGCGGCAGGATGTCTTCGAGGCGCTCCCGGATCGGAGGAATGTGGAGCTGCACGACGTTCAGCCGGAAGTACAGGTCCTGGCGGAACCGCCCTTCCTGCACTTCCTTGCGCAGGTCCTTGTTCGTCGCCGCGACCACGCGGACGTCCACCTTGACCGTCTTCCCGCTGCTGCCCAGCCGCTCGAACTCGTGCTCCTGCATCACCCGCAGCACCTTGGACTGCGTCGTGGGACTCATGTCCCCGATCTCGTCCAGGAAGATGGTCCCCTTGTCCGCCTGCTCGAACCGGCCTATGCGCATCCGGTCCGCGCCGGTGAAGGCGCCCCGCTCGTGGCCGAACAGTTCGCTCTCCAGGAGGTTCTCGTGGAGGGCAGCGCAGTTGACTTTCACCAGCGGCTGTTCCCGTCGCTGGCTGTGGAAGTGCACCAGCCCCGCCAGGACCTCTTTCCCGGTCCCCGTTTCCCCCGTGACCAGGACGGTGGCGGACGTCGGGGCGACCTTCCGGATCTTGGACAGCACCTCCTTCATCACCGGGTTTTCCGCGACGGGAAGCCCCTCCCCCATCTCGAGCCGGTACTGGACCTTCTTGAAAAAGTCGAGTTCCCCCCGCATCTTCTGGACGCGCAGCGCGGTCCCCACGCGATGTTTGAGGTGCTCGACGTCGAAGGGCTTCTGGATGTAGTCGAAGGCGCCCAGGCGCAGCGCCTGGAGCGCCGACTCCAGCGTCGCGTACGCGGTCATCAGGATGACCTCGGTCTCGGAGTTGACCTCCTTGGCCTTCCGCAAGACCTCCACCCCGCTCACGTCCCCCAGTTTGATGTCGGTCACCACGACATGGGCCGCTTCGGATTCCAGGGCCTGGAGCGCATCCGCCCCATTGGCCGCCACTGTCACGACGTAGCCCGCATCTTCCAGGGCGCCGGCAATCCCTACGCGCAACGCCTCGTTGTCTTCGGCCAGCAGAATCCTGTCAGACATGGGCCTGCCTCAGGGGGATCTTGACGGTGAACTCGGTCCCCTTCCCCGGCTCGGAGAGGATGTCGAGCACCCCTTTATGGGCATAGACGATTTTCTGCGCCAGCGGGAGGCCGATCCCGGTGCCCCCCTTTTTTGTCGTGAAAAAGGGAACGAAGATCTTGTCCCGGATCTCTTCGGGAATCCCGGCCCCGTCGTCCTTGACGTTCACCGTGAGGAAATCCTCCCTCTCTCCGGAGGCATCGGAAAGCATCGGCTCCCTCGATTCGGGGACCAGGTCCCAGTACCCATGGGTCACCCGGGCGGATATCGAAACGTTCCCGCTCCCCTCGCACGCCTGGGCCGCGTTGGTGACGATGTTGGCCAGCGCCTGCTCCATGAGCCCCTCGTCCATCTCGGCTTCCACGCCGGCGCTCCCCTGAGGAAAGAACGTCACCTTGACCCCATCGAACAGTTTTCCCGCCTGCGACGCGATGCGCTCCATCAGCGGCGCCACGGGGACCGCCCGGACCCCGAGCTCCGCGGGACGGACGAAGTTCAGGCACTCCCGGATGATGTACTCCACCTTCACGATCTCCCGCTCCATGTGGGAGATCGAGGAGAGGATCTTCGGGTCGCCCTGGTACCGGGACCGCAACAGCCCGCAATGGACGCCGATGCTGGCGATCGGGTTGCGGATCTCGTGCGCGAGCCCCGCCGCCATCTGCCCCAGCAGCCGAAGGCGCTCGTTCAGGTCGCGGTTCTCCTCGGCCACCTCGACGTGGGTTAGATCCTTGAAGAACGCGCAGATCCCGGTGCGCCGGTCGCCGTCTTTCAGTTCCGCGAGGGTGAATCCGATGGACCGATGCATCCCTTCCCTTCCCGGGAGAATCGCCTCCAGCCGCGTGGGCAGGTACCGCAGGTCCAACGCCTCGATCAGCAACCGGAAAAAGGCATTCTCGGCCGCTCGGGGGCGAAGGTTTTCACCGTTCTTCACGGCAAAACTTTCCAATATCTTCATCGCGATGTCGTTGAGGTATACGACCTGGCCCGCGGGATCGATCACCAGGATGCCCGCCCGGAAGCATTTCAGGATGTCGTTTTCAAGCCCCAAATTCTAAGGACGCTCCCCTCAAGACGATGGACGCACAACAGCATACCAACAAAAAGGGGCCGTCTCCAGCGGGAGACGATCCGCAGCGGCATTGGGGCGCATCCCGCACGGCCCCGGGCGGAACGGGATCCCCTCGCACGACGGCACCTTCGAATCTCGCAGATCCGTCCGGCTACAGAGTTCCTTGACGGATCGGATCGACTTTGTTAGTGATCTTCTAGGCTTCCCAATCCTCGAAGTCCCCGGAGCACCCATGCCCCTGCACCGCTGGCTCGCCCTGGATACGGACCGGACCCTCGAAACCTTGGCCCGGAAGATGAAGGAGACCGTTCTTCGAACGCTGTCCCGGAAAGGGGCCGTGGTCGCCATCTCCGGCGGGATCGACAGTTCCGTATGTGCCGCTCTCACAGCAGCCGCCCTTGGCCGGGACCGCGTCTTTGGTCTCCTGCTCCCGGAGAAGGACTCCTCTCCCAGGAGCCAGGAACTCGGCGAATCGGTGTGCCGGATCCTGGGAATTCCGTACGAGATAAAGGACATCGCGGACACGCTCGAGGCGATCGGCTGCTACCGCCGGCGCGACGCGGCCATCCGGAATGTCCTCCCGCAGTATGCGGCGGGTTGGAAGAGCAAGATCGTCATCTCGCGGCACGCAAGTGAGACGGCCCGCTGGAACTTCTTCCGGCTCATCGTCGAGTCCCCCGACGGGCAGCGGTCCGAGACGCGACTCCCCTTGAACGAGTACCTGGAGATCGTGGCCGCCACGAACTTCAAACAAAGGATTCGGAAGACGCTGGAGTACTTTCACGCCGATCGATTGAATTACGCCGCCGTCGGGACACCGAACCGGCTGGAATACGACCAGGGATTCTTCGTCAGGAACGGCGACGGTGCCGCCGACGTCAAACCAATCGCGCACCTCTACAAGAGCCAGGTCTACGAACTGGCGGCGACGCTGGGACTCCCGGACGCAGTCGTCGGTGCAACGCCCACGACCGACACCTACAGCCTGGAACAGGGACAGGACGAGTTCTACTTCTCGCTCCCCTACAACAAGATGGACCTCGTGCTGTTCGGGCTTAACAACGCGAAGTCGCCCGAAGAAATCGCCGCGGAGACGGGCCTGACGGCCGAGCAGGTCCGGATGGCCTTCGAAGACATCCGCGGGAAGCGCAGGACGACCGCCCGGCTGCACTGGAAGCCGGTGCTTCTGGAGCCCGTCGCGGAGATCCGCGATCGCGAAGAGTAGCGGAGCTCGTTGGCCCGTCGCGAAGCGGTCAGAGCGAGAACGAAGCCGTCGGAGAGAAGTCGGACTTCGCGCCATCGTTGGTAACGGCGCGGATTGCCACGTAGTACGTTACGCCCGGGGACAGCTGGGGGGCCAGCAGCACGAGGTTGAAGGAGCGGTCTTCCGGCGCCACTGACGCCTCGGCGGAATCGGTCGGTCCGAAGGAAGGGTTCTCCTTCACATAAATCTCGAAACTCTGCAGGTCCGTGGCGGGATTGAGGGGGGTGCCGTTCGTATAGGACATGGGGGCTTCCCAGATCAACGTCTTGGCTGGAGTGGAGGCCGCGGGGACGGAATCACTGGAGCTGCTCCCTCCGCCGCACGCGGAAAGGAGTCCTCCAAGGATCGCGCACACAGCAAAGATCTTCTTCAGCCGACCCACGTACACGTGCCCTCCTGACTGGAAATTGGCAAGGGCCGTGCCAATATCCTGAGCCATGAAGGTTCAATGGGTTATGCGTTTCGGAACGCGTCGGCAATTTCGGATTTGTAACCTCTATTTCAAAAGCGTATCCGTGAGGCTGGCCATGGCGACCTTCTCCGACAGGAGTTGGAGCAGGTACTGGCCGTATCCGTTCTTCCTCATCGGCGCCGCAAGAACCTCCACCTGCGCAGCGTCGATGAAGCCCATCCGGTAGACGACTTCCTCGACGCAGGCGACCTTCAGTCCCTGGCGCTTCTCGATCGTTTCTACGAAGGCGCTTGCTTCCAAAAGAGAATCGTGCGTTCCTGTGTCCAGCCACGCGAACCCGCGCCCCAGGAGTTCCATGCGCAGCGCCCCTTGCGCCAGGTAGGCGTTGACGACGTCGGCGATCTCCAGTTCGCCCCGGGCCGAAGGTGAGGGGCTCGCTGCGATTTCCGCCGCTTGGCTGTCGCAGAAATACAGCCCGGGAACCGCGTAGCTGGATTTCGGACGCGCCGGCTTCTCCTCGATGTTCCGCACCGTACCGCGAAAATCGAATTCCACGACCCCGTACCGTTCCGAATCGCGCACCCAGTAACCGAAGATCGTGGCGCCGGTCTCCACAGCGGTCGCGCGCTGGAGGATCGACGCGAACCCGTGTCCGTAAAAGAGGGTGTCCCCGAGGATCAGGCAGACGGGGTTCTCTCCGGTAAACTCTCTTCCGATCAGGAATGCCTGCGCGATCCCTTCCGGCCGTGGCTGCGGCGCGTAGGCGATCCGGATACCCCACTGGGATCCGTCCCCCAGAAGATCCCGGAACATAGGAAGGTCGACCGATGTCGAGATGAGCAGAAGTTCGCGGATACCGGCGAGCATGAGCACGGACAGGGGGTAGTAGATCAGCGGCTTGTCGTAGACGGGAAGGAGTTACTTGCTCACCGCCTTGGTGATGGGATACGGCGGGTCCCCGCTCCCCCGGCCAGGATGATCCTCTCTCGCCTCGGACTTCCCTCATGAGTGAGCATTCTTCGCTCCTTTCCCTTCCCTCCTCCGCAGCCCCCACACCAACAGACCCATCAGACCGAGAGCCATCACGAAGAACAGGATGCCGCCGTTCTGGTGGAGCCGGCTGCCCAGGATCCTCCGGTCCACGTACGCGCCCAGCAGGGCCAACGTGACGATCCTCACGCCGTTCTTGAAGACGGTGATGGGGACTACGGACAGGACAAGAAGAAGCTTGTTCCCGGCTCTTCGCAAGAACAGATGCCCCGCAATGAGACTGGTCAGCACCAGCGACAAGCTCGACCGGATCCCGCTGCACTCCCGGGCGACTTCGATCGACAGCCCCGGGAGAGAAAAGGTGAAGCCGTCGCGGTAGACCGGGACCCCTGCAAGCTGGAAGAACCCGTAGGAGATTTCCGCCGAGCCGCGTTGCAGCGCGGACACGATGGGATCCAGTAGGGCCTTCGGCAACGGGATCATGAAGACGAGGAAAAGAAGCGGGAAGGCCGCAGCCTTCCAAGCCCCCGGCCCGTAGGTCAGGCCGATCCACCCCACGTTGCACGCGACCATCGATGCCGTCATGACCGCCAAATAGTCGCCACGTCCGAGGAAGTCTCCCTTCGCTATGCCGTAGGCGTACAGCGCCGCAGCCGCCAGGATCGGCGCGCCGGCGGAGAGATGCCATCCCTCCCTCTCTCGGAAGATTTCCCCGCGGTCCTGGTAAGCAAGGTACGCGCTCACCAGCGGCACCAGCGGGATGTAAGAGAACGTGTCGTCGTTCCACGCGAAGCGGAACAGGGCCCAGAGGGACGACCGATAGAGGACGAGCCAGGCGGCAAGAAACAGTAGGAACGCGCCGCTGCGTCCGTTCGTCCTTCCCGTGCCGGACATCATCCCTCTCCTCGCGACCGCGACCGCCTCAAGCTGGCGGATCTCCCTTCAACGCGGACCGATCGACCTTCCCGTTGGCGGATTTCGGCAGCTCGTCCAGGAAGACGATCTCCTTCGGAACCAGAAACGCCTCGAAGTTCTCCGAACAGAACCGCAGGACGTCCGCCGCCTGCACCGCCTTACCCACTGTCGGCGCGATGAACACCTTGATCGCCTGCCCAAGGATCGCGTCCGGCACCCCGACCACCGCGGCCTCCGCCACGCCCGGCATGGCGGCCAATGTGTGCTCCATCTCCTTGGGGCTGATCCTGTGGCCTCCGGTCTTGATCATCTCCGACCGCCGCCCGACGACGTAGAGGAACCCGTCCTCGTCCGCTCGTCCTAGATCGCCCGTGTACAGGCACCCGTTCTTGAGAACCGCAGCCGTCTCCTGGGGACTGTTCCAGTATCCTGCCATGATGTTGTCCCCCTCCGCCACAATCTCGCCGATCTCGCCGGGCCGGACGGGGATGCCCTCTTCGTCGCGCAGCGTAATGCGAACGCCGGGGATCGCCTTGCCGATGGACCCGGGCCTGCGAAGGAGCTCCGCCGGTTCGAGATAGGTCAGGCGGGGTGCCGCCTCCGTCTGGCCGTACATGATGAAGACATCCGTCTCGGGCAGCGCCTCCTTGAGCTCGCGCGCCAGCGTCGGCGACATGGCGCCCCCGGCCTGCGTGACGTAGCGGAGGGCCGGAAACACTCGCGTCCTCAGGCTCGACCGGTTCAGCAGGATCGCGAACGTCGACGGCACACCTGCGAATCCCGTAACCTCTTCCTCCTGCATTCGGTCCAATACGACGTTCGGAAACGCGAAGCGATTTTCGAGCACCAGGCATCCGCCAGCGAGAACGTGCGTTGTCAACAGCGAATTCCCGTAGGAGTAGCGGAACGGCAGGACCACCATCACGCGATCTTCGTACGTCAGCTTCAGGTACTCGACGATCGATGCGGCGTTCGAAAGGAGGTTCCGGCGCGTCAACATGACCCCTTTCGGCCGCCCGGACGTCCCGGAGGTGTAGAGGATCAGGGCGAGTTGGTTCGTTTCCGCGTCCACCGGCCGTCGGCCCGCTCCCCGGAGCGCGCCGCCGCCCCTTCTCCGTCGGTCGAATTCCATCGAGTCGACGTCGACGATGGTCCGCACGGAGACGGCGTCTCCCAGCGTCCACTCCCGCGCTCGCAGTTGCTCCCCGCGACCGATCACCACGGACGGGGTGCAGTCGGCGACGATCCTTCCCAATCCCCTTTCGTTCGCGTCGTGAGCTACCGGCACGACGACGCCACCCGCGCGCAGAACCGAAAAGTAGGTCACGAGGTACTCGGGAGAGTTCTCCAGAAGAACAAGCACCCGCTCCCCCGGCGCAAGTCCCGATGCGACCAGCCGTTCCGACAGATCGGTTGCCCGTTGCTGCAGCCTGGAATACGGCACGCGGCGGTTCCCGCAAACGACCGCGATCCGATCCGGATACCGCTCCGCCGAGACCCGGAGAAGATCGTGAACTAGCGCGGTCATGCGCCCCTCGACATGCCTGCTCTGAGGTCGACGAAAAGCTCGGCGGAGAGCGCGTCCGCCGGCGGACGCGCCGCCACGAACGCCTGGTGAACGATCTGGGCGGAAAGGATCCCCGAAAGCGCCATGCCGTCCACCTCGCTCGCGCGGGGAACGCTTCTCATCTTCCGGAGCAGACCCTCTACCTTCACTCCGTCGAAGAGCCCGGCATCTCGGATGGCCTCGGCAGAAAGTACGGCCGGCGTCGGATCTCCCTCGGGAAGAAGGCTCTCGCGGATCGGTGCCCGATACGGATGTTTCGATCGGCTCAGGATCTCGTCCGGCACGAGATCCTGGCCGATCTTCTTCAACAACGTCTTTTCCGTCAGCCCGAATACCTTGTGGCGCGTCGGCAGCCGGGAGAGAAACTCCATCAGCCGGTAATCCAGATAGGGAAGCCGGATCTCGACGGAATGTCCCATCGCCACCCGGTCTCCCTGCGAGGAAAGCAGGTATTTCGACAGGAAGGTAACGATCTCAAGGTATTGCGCGCGCGCGAGCGGATCCGCCGAATGGAATCCGACCGGCAGCATCGCTGCAAGCTCCTCCAATGCATCGTAGCCGCGAACGGCGGTCCGGATCGCCCCCCCGAAAAAAGTCTTGATCCTCGCCGTGTTCTCCCAACGGATCCTGTGGGAGAAGAACCTGTCGCCCGGATCGTCGATCCCGTTCGCAAAGAACGCCCGGAGCGTTTCCCGCAGCCTCGGGTCGCCGAAAAGGTACGGGTAGAGCTTCTCGATGAGCAGCGGTCGAAGCCGCGATGTCGGATCCCTCGACCAGAACCACCGTACGAGCGTCTCGCGGAAGATGTCGTACCCGCCGAAGAACTCGTCCGCACCTTCGCCGGTCAACACCACTTTGAACCCTGACTCACGGACGATCCCGGACAGGAAATACATCGGGACCGGGGCCGTCCGCAGCACGGGTGTTTCGCAACACCGCACGACCTCGTCGAAACCTCGCCCGATCTCGGCGTTTCCCGCCCGGATTCGCGTGTGCTCCGTCCCGAGGTGGTTCACCATTCTTTCCTGGTAGCGCTCCTCGTCGAAGGTCGCCTCCTGGAATCCGATCCCGAAGGTTTTCAGGCGGTTATCGAAGCGCCCTTGGACCATCGCCGCGATCAAGGAGGAATCGAGGCCGCCGCTGACGTAACACCCCACGGGGACGTCCGCCCGCAGGCGGATGCGGACGGCATCGAAGAGGAGTTCGGTGCACCGCTCGCGAATTTCCTCGTCCGCGAGGTTCAGCCGCTCCTCGGGCGGCACGATGGGGAGTTCCCAGTATTTCCCGATCCGAACGCCGCCCTCCGACGCCAAGAGGAAATGCCCGGGCAGGAGCTCTTCGATCCCCTGGAAAAATGTCCTCCCGGGAAGCGTCGACCAGAAGGTGAAGATCTGGTCGAGCGCCCGCGGATCGATCCGGCGGGGCACGAAGGGGTCCTGGAAGAGTGCCTTGATCTCGGACGCGAATCGGATGCATCCTCCGCCGACATGGTAGTGCAGTGGCCGGATTCCGATCCGGTCTCTGGCCAGGAACAGCGTGTTCCTTTTCGCATCCCAGATGGCGATGGCAAACTGTCCGTTCAGTTCCACTAGGCAATCAGGCCCTTTATCCTCATAAAGATGAAGTATCACTTCCGTATCGGTCGAGGTGTAGAACCGGTGCCCGCGCGACAAGAGGCTTTCCCGCAGTTCGGGGTAGTTGAAGACCTCCCCGTTGTATACGATCCAGAGCGTGCCGTCCTCGTTATGGATCGGCTGTGCGCCTCCCGCAAGGTCGATGATGCTCAGGCGCGTGTGGACGAGGCCCGCCCGGTCATCCACATAGATCCCGGTACCGTCAGGTCCCCTGTGACGGAGCGCGCCCGCCATCCGGGCGAGGATCTCGACCGAGATCGTCCCGGGCGCTCCGTTATGAACGATGATCCCTGCGATTCCGCACATATTGAAGCGTCAGGCAGGCTTAGGAGCGCCCAGCTTGCGTTCCAGATAGCCGCAGATGTTCTTCAGGCTGTTCAGGTTGTCCGGCGCAATCTCTCCATCCTCGACGCGGATTCCGAACGTCTTCTCCAGATAGCCGACCAGTTCGAGGACGCCGGTCGAATCGATGATTCCGTTCTCGAGGAACTGCGTGTCCTCACGCAGCGTCCCGTCGTCCCCGAATAGGAAGTTCTCCACCATGAACGTTCGCACCATCTCCAGAGGTTTCATCGGTTCTCCAGTCGTTGGCTTCGGTCCCGCCCCTCTATCCGACGGACCGGAGGTACAGGTATTTCAGCAGACCTTTCGGGTCCCTGCCCCACACAATGTCCCCGCACACCGGGAGTTCCTCGGCCCGCTGCTGCCGTCCCCTGCCGAGGTCGAAGGAGTGCACCGCAACGTCCCCTTCCTTCAGACATCCTCCCGCGGCCTGACACGCCGTTTCCAGGTATTGCCGCAACGGCCCTTCCCGGAACTCCGGGTCGTGTACCCGGATTCGGGAATTGGGATACAGGAGATATTTCGCGACATGGTAGTCGAGGGCCAGCGGGTCGGTGCTCGCGAGCACGGCGCGCGTCCTGGCAACGGGCGGCTCGGTCCGTGACGAGAGCCCGACCCATTCCGCCGTGGCGACGTTCAGGTCCGCCCTGCGAACGATCGAGAGGAAGGTGCCGACCGCCTTCCCAAGCGCGCCGGGCCGCGGTCCAGGGCGCCATTTGTCGAAAGGAAAGGAGTGGAAATTGTGATATTGGGGCGTGAGCCTGCCGTCGTCGTGCGGATCGGGGCCGCCGGAGAGGTCCGTCACGCCCAGGTAGTTCTTGATCGAACTGGTCAGCCCGCAATACGTGCTGTGATGGTTCACCGCCGCGAAGTTGATGTAGCGCATCTGCCGCCCCGTGTACGTTCCCTTCTCCCAGACTCCCTTGCGGAAATCCACCATGGTGCCCATATCCGTGCGGAAGACGGGATAAGTCATGATCGCCGCGCGGAACCTTCCGCCCGCCAGGCCGTTATCGCAGCGGAGGAGCGGCACTCCGCCGGTCCCGTCGCAGTACACGTACCCCTCCTCCCCGTCCGCAGGTCCCGAAACCCGCCGACCCCCGGACCGGACGTCGATCCAGTGGCGCGCCGTGAAGCGGTCCCCGTACTTCCTTTTGATTAGATCGGTCAAGTCGTTGGCGTTCTTTATACCGGGCAAATCGGAATTGCGTGCAAACGGATGCGCCCAGCCCGCGTTCATGGAATCCCCGGGGGACGGGCCCCGGTGGCAGTTCTCCGCCACCACCACCTCCCCACGGAAGCCGCCGGGCCTCTCCATGACGATCTCGATGAATCGCCGGAGAGCCGCCAGGTTCGGCGCCCCCTGGTTCCACCACTGGAAGTTCGGCTTGATCACTACGACGTCCGCTTCACCGACGATTCTGCCGATCCCGCCGAGCATGGCTATGACCTTCTCGAGATTCTCGGCCGGAGACCCGTTCACGCTGCGCCAGATCTCCGACGCCGGCCGCGCGGACGCCACTGGGCCGTTGCTTCCGAAAGCCTCGTCGAGGGGGAAATCCAAAGAGAGCCATCCCTTCAGGAAAACCAGGTGTCGCAGAAACGCGCGCCGGGAAAAGGCCACGTCCTATTTCTTGCCCGGCAGGGGACGGATCCCCTTCACGAATTCCTCGTATTCGTGTTCCGCTGTCAGAGGAACCGTGGCGATCCCTAACGGTCCCGCCTGGGGAGATCCCCAGATCGTGCGGCGGGGTACGTTGCGGCTGACCACGGTTCCGGCGCGGATGACGCTGCCCTCTCCGATCCGGACATTCGGAAGGATGACGCAGTGGGGGCCGACGAATACGTCCTTCTCGATCACGACAGGACCGGCAGTCTGGTCCGCCCGGCGGGGCCCCCAGTAGAAATGGGTGAAGATGGAGGTGCGAAACCCCACGCTGCTGTTGTCTCCGATCGTCACCGCTTCCGGGTGCAGTTCGTCGATGTAGACCAGTTGGCTGATCCAGACCCCGCGGCCAATCTTCGCCCCCCTCAGGCGGTGCAGGAGCGGGCGGGTGGAGCCCCCCCCCGGCATCACGAACGCCAATTTGTGAAGCACCCGCCGAAAGAGATGGACGATGCCCGTCACGACGGCACCGGAGACGGGGCGGTATCCGTCCCGAAAACGAAGGTTATCTGCATGGTTCGCCTCCCGGGTGCATGCCGCGCTCCCGCGAGCGGCAGCGTGTGAACGATCCGGCGGACGACTCCGCCCCCCGAATCGCGGTGCCCGGCCCCGTGCGAATCGATTTTCCGCCAACGGAATGTAATCATGAACAGGTTAGTCGCCGGCACACGAACGCACAAGATGAAGATCTCAGATGAAGATCTCAGCGCCAGGGTCACGCCCCGCCGCCGGCCTGTTGGCGCCTGTCCGACCGGGCATGACAGGAGTGTGCGGGAAATCGGAATCCGTACGGCCGCGGGACGTCAAGGAATTGTGGATTGGCTCAGGATTCGCTCACCGCAGCGCCGCGGGCGTCCGAACGGAACCGGCTAGAGATGGCACTGCCCCAGCGTGATCACCCGGACTAGGAACGGACCCTCGTTCTCATCCAACCGCGGACCACTCCCCCCTCCGTAACCTGCTCGACAATGGCGGGGATCGTCTTCAGGAAGATCGTGACGTCGAGCCAGAACGTGCGCTTCTTCGTGTAGGAGATGTCCAGCCGAACCATTTCCTTGAAGGTGGTCTTGTTCTTTCCGCTGACCTGCCACAGACCGGTGAGGCCCGGCATCACGTCGAAACGGCGCTTCTGCCAGGACTGGTATGCCTCGGCCTCATACGGCACGCAAGGGCGAGGTCCCACCAGACTCATTTCGCCGCAAATCACGTTGATCAACTGCGGCAGTTCGTCGATCCCGGTCTTCCGGAGGATCGTCCCGAAAGGAATGATCCTGGGGTCCTTCTTGTTGTCAAGCTTCGTCATGGCTTTTTCGCTGTTGATCAGATTGTGAAGATAATCCTGGTGGACCGCGGTGTTGGCGTTCACATACATCGTGCGGAACTTCCAAATCATGAACCTCTTCCCGAAAAGCCCGATCCGTTCCTGGCGGAAGAACAGAGGGCCAGGCGACGCGATCTCGATCAGCAGCGCGACGAGAAGGAGCAACGGCGACAGGAGGATCAACGCCAGGATCGAACCGAGAATATCGATGCCGCGCTTCCATGCGGGAATGCGCCCAAGCGCGGTCGCCCTCAGATCGCGTGTGCGGTCGCCCCGCCGCTGCTGCACAGGAAAGGGAATCGACTCGCTTGCAAAGCCTTCCCTTCTGTCGGTCCGACGATTCCAGGACTTCGGAACGCTCGGCGGATCCGCAGCAGGGTCGGACACCCACGAGGACGGGTAGGAGTAGATGTTGAAGTAGAACGGATGCACGCCGGGACCGAGGTTCCGCAAGACGTCATTCACGAACTTCAGGGCATCCTTAGAACCCGTATAGGACAGGACGACCCCGATCTTCCCCTCCTTGAGGAACCCGGCATCGTCCGTAGTCCGAATTCGGTTCGCAATTCTGGAGATCAGCAAACTGGTGGAACCACGGTCCCCGCCATCGGCGCTGTTCTCGAAGACGACAAGCGAGAACCCTTGTCCGGTGCGATCCGTACGGTCCCTCTCGCGCGTGAGGATATGCGCGAACTCTCTGCTTGAGTAGAAACGTCGCGGTTCCTCAACGTCCCGGAAACGCTCCGCAAACTGTATCTCTTCCGTGCATACGTTCATGATCGAAACCCTTTCCCGGAGATCGCTTCCCACGTGATAACTATCTTTTGGGCTTAACTAAGCAATCCTAATGCCATCTCCTTGGGTTGGGATTCCGAGTCTAATACATCGATTTTACTATATAATATTCTAAATGTACCCAATCGGATCGAACAGCATCTTCCCCGTTGGAGAATCGGGTACTAATAATTCCAGTTTTTTCCCTATAAAGGGCAACGCATCTGCCGCGTACTGCTCTCTGGCAATGCCAGAACGGCAAACCCCGGTATCGCTGTGTTCTTCCGGCTTCAATACTCCTTTCCTCCGTTCAGCACCTTCCTGCTGATCGGAGGAATGACACCCAATACTGGCAGGTTCAGGTACCTCGCCGCGTCGTCCCGGTTTCGGAAGGAATCGTCGGTATACTCTGCGATGAACGCGAGTCCCAGGCTGAAGACGATGCTCAGAATGAACGCTATGGCGCCGAGGGTCATCTTCTTCTTGTAATCCGGATAGATCGCTGGCCGAGCCGGTTCGATGACCTTGATGTTCTCTTCCTTGCGCGTTTCGTCGCTGTTGATCATCCGAACGTTCACGAGCTGTTCCCTGAGCATCAGGTATTCCCGTTCCCGATCGTTGACTTCCTTGGTAAGGTTCGCCAAGGTAAAGGCGTTTCTCATCAGTCTCTTGAGGTTTCTCTTGACCTCCTGCATCTGCTCGGACAGTCTTTCTTCCTTCATCTTGAGCCCGTCTAGGACCCTCTGCGTATTCGGCTGTACGGGCTTCGGAGCCGCCGCAGGTTTTCTCCTCGGCGGCGGCGCGTCCAGCTTTCGCTGCCGGGACAACTCCTCCTTCAGGCTCTTCACCCGGTCGCTGAGCCGCCGGACGTCGGGATGGTTTTCCGTGTAGCGGCTCCTGGCGTTCTGAAGGTCATCCATCGCCTTCTTCAGCTCCAAGCTCAATTGCCGGACCGCCGGGTTTTCTTCCGGCGCAAGCAAGGCCCCCTCCTCGTCGCTCGCTTTGCCTGTCGAGGACGAAGGTATGAGAAGTATTCCGTTCTCTATGTTTTTTATGGTATCCTGTGTCTTTTCATACTGGCTCTGGTATTCAGCCAACTTCTTCCGTTGCTCGGCGATTTCGCTCTCGATCGACATCAGGGACACCGCATTTTCTCTCTGACCGAATTCGCTCAACTTGTCTTGCGCGATGCGCAGCCTCTCCTCGGCCAACTTGAAATCCGAGTTCGCAGATTTATAGATATCCTGCACCTTGTTCGAAAAGAGCGGATTGATATAGTTGATATACGTCAACGCGATTGCGTTCGCTATTTTCGACGACAGGACCGAGGAGTTCGAATACGCCGTAATCTGGATCATGTTCGTTCCGCGGATCACGTCGACGGACGTGATCTGATACAGCGTATCCATCGCCTCCTCGAAAGGATCGGTGTTGATGTTGAAGATCTTCCGCAGGAGCCTACGGGAAAGGGACGGCGTCCCCAATACATCCTGCAGATGAAGGTCCCGTACGACCTGTTCATAGATTCTCTGACTCTGGATGATCTCCTTTTGGTTGTTCACAAAGAATATGCTGCTCTTCAGGTCCGCCAGGTACGGGCTATCCCCTTTCGGCACGGGAGGCATGTTAATAATGATTCGCGTGGAAGACCTATATGCGGAGGGCATGTAGTAGATGCTTACGGCACTTGTGATCAATACGCTCAAGAAGCCTATTATTATTATCAGCTTCCGCGCGGATATGATCTCCAGGAAATTCTTCAGGACATCGTCTTTGGGGTCTTCGCGTTCCATCTATCCTACTCCTTCTCGAACGAACCGGCGATACGTTCCACCTGCGCCGCCTTCGCGTAATAACGATGGTAACCGTGGTACAATTCCTTCGGCACCTTGCAATAGTTGAGCACGACTCCTATGATCTTCCTTTCTTGCAACGTGTTGATGGTTTTGTCGAGTACTTCTCTCTTCGTATCACCTATCCTTACAACGAGGATCACTCCGTCCACAAGGTCGGAGATCATGAGGGAATCCGCCAGCAACTGCACCGGTCCGGTGTCGAAAATTACGAAGCAATCCTTGTGCAACTGCCGGATATCCCGAATCAGACGCTGCAGCTTCTCCGTCGAAAGCCCCTCCATGTTCTTATCCGACGGGAGACCCGCGGGCATGAACAGAAGATTCTGCAGATGCGTCCTGTACAGTACATCCGTCACCTTGATATCTTTTGCGCAAAACGTCGTCAAACCTTCCCGCTCCCTGCCGATTCCGAACAGGAGATGGAGCGACGGATTCCTGAGGTCGCTGTCGATGAGGACCACTTGGTCCGACACGGACTGCGCCATGCTGACCGCAAGATTTGAAGAGACGAACGTCTTCCCCTCTTCCGGCAGCGCACTGGTGATCAGGAGCGTCCGGCATGCCCGGTCCTTTCCCGACCGCAGCACCATCGTGCGGATGATCTTGAACTGCTCGGCCACGAAGGACGACGGCCGGTAGAGCGAGAAGAGGAATTTCTTCCCATTCTCCGCCTTCCGTTTTTCGCGCTTCCGGAAGCTCCGTTCCTTGTATCTGCGCCAGAATCCGGGTGCTTTCAAGTCGATGCCTTTCTATCGGGAATTTTGGCTCCGTGGATCTCGTACGCATCCCGTCCCATTCTCACAGCCGGGTCGAATCCGCTCTGGAGAGACCTCGGGACGCCGTCATCGCCGTCCCGGGCAGGACATCGGGCGCGCGCCCTCGACGGCGAAGTTCATCGACATTCCGGCCGCAGGTGGCGTTCAACCCTTGCACAATGGCGTCGGACGGTAGGGAAGTCACCGCTGGATCCACAACGCCCGAGGCGTTCGCAGAGTGTTTTAAAACCGAACATCCGGAGGCCGGACTCTCACTGCAGTTGGTATGAAAGCGGAGGGCAGGTCAGGGAAACGCATCGCGATTTCGTCACCGGCTGCGGACCGCCACCGATATCATCGGGGCGTGGAACGCGGCGGCCTTACGGAGAGTACGAGTAGTCCAGAATCTTGACGTTCATCGGCGAGGCCGGAATTCGCGATGCACATGCAAGTTCGTACGCGCCGATGTCGAAATACGGGAGTAGTCCTCCGCCGGTATTTTTCTTGGCGGGAAAATCGCACCTGGAATTTCCCTCGATGTCCGTCGGCGGAACCCTGAACTCGCTAGTACCTGCGTCCACGCACGGGCTGGAAGAGAGCACGCGGAAATCCCCGCTGGCGGGATCCTCGAATTTCGGGTCGCCGGCAACCGAGTGCGATCCCGGTCCGGTCGCGGTTCCCACACGGTTCTGATAGCAGTTGTAGTCGATTTCTCCGCCGGTTGACGTACCGTCCACGAGAATGCTCGACTTCGAGCCGCCGATACTGAAGATATTGTTTTTCACCTTTGCGAAGGACGCTCCATGGATCAGTTGCAGAGCGTCGTATCCGGTGTTCATGTAGATCGTATTATTGTAGAACATCACGTTTGTGACGCCATCGAAATAGAATGGAACCCTATAGGAGCCATGCGTTCCTATATTATAAAACAGGTTATTGTAATAGGTCTGATCTGTGGATATGCCGGACGCGTATCCAGGCTTTGCTTTGCTTTCAAATATGCCGAATCCAGCATTGTATACATAATTGTTGTACCATTTGTTCCGTGCATGCGGTTCGCCATGGTTGGCCCAGTAATAACTATAAATAGCTTCATCATAGATATCATGTATTACATTATTATATATTTTAGAATCCGTATTCGAGCTCAATGCAATACCCGTACTCGAATTCCAAATGATGTTGTCTCTAATGATATTGTTCTTGCCGCTACCGACATCGATGCCAAGTTCGTTGCCGTAGGAGCGGTTCCCTACAATCACCAGGTTGTCCGCCTGCTCGCTCGCAATCCCCGCAAACCCGGGGAAGTTGTAGGCTGTGCACGCGGTTACCGTAATTCGCTGGGGACGTCCTCCGTCCCATTGGTAAATATCGATCCCGGAGGGATTCGCCGCATCGTGGACCGTGCAGTTGTCGATGACGACGTCGTGTGCGTTCCCCCGTATCTGGATCGATTCGCCTCCCGTATCGTGCACGAGCAGATTCTTCAGCATTATGTTCGACGACGCGACGGCGTTGTTCCCCTCGGCATGTTCGACCAGAACGCCCCACCCAACGCTGTTGTTCCGTATCTCCAACCCGTCGAACTGGATATACCGCTCGCCGTGAATACTGATCACTCCGTGCCAGCCTTCGTTGCCCGTCCCGTCGATGATTACCGCGTCTCCCGGATACGGCTTGAACGTGATATAGCTCCCCGCCGCGCCGGAGGCTCGGATCGTCACGTTCTCCACGTAGGTTCCGTTTCGTATATAGACGGTATCGCCTGCGTGCACCAGATCCGCCGCCCGCTGCACCGTAAGCAGCGGCGCTCTCATCGAACCGGAATTCGCGTCATTGCCATTCTTGGCAACGTAGAGATCGGCAGCGTTTGCGCCGCCGCAGACGAGCACCAGGAACGCGGCGGCATACATGAGCCGCCGCGCGATTCCGGTGCCGGAGGAGCAGACCCGCGAACGAACGGGCATGCCGATGCGATCGGGCCTGTTACGCAGCCGCATTCCCGGTCAAGGCGTTCCGATACCCAAGATTCTCGGCGGGCGGGGAATCTTGACCCCCGACGAAGCCGCCACGGGATACGGGTAGGTGTACGGCGTATAAGTGAATCCGTCGCCCGCCGTGTCGGGGGCGCGGAGGAAGAACTCCCTGTTCTGCTGCAGCGCGCCCGGACATTCGTTGTTCGAGATGTTGAAACAACCGATGCCGACCTCGGATCCGCCCCAAGCATTGCTGGGGCAGGTCTCGTTCCACACCCAGAACTTTTGTGGACCCTCGCACACGCCGTTCGTACAGGGGTAGGTGTACTTGTGCGTGCCGTCCGCACAACCGCCGGAGGCTCCGCCCGCGTCGATGGCGATCCCGAAGTAGCTCCACCATCCGTCCGACGTGAACTGGTAGGTGTTCCCGAACGAAACTCCGGAGCCCGAGCGCAATTTCGCTCCGCAGACGGCGCTCGCGAGGTACGTGTTGTTGTAGTGCTCGAACAACCTTCCGCCGTCGTTCCCCCACTGCGGATTCGAATAATAGCAGCCATCGTAACTCGGCCCGTGAACATCGACGCAATGCGTGGAGTTCTTTATGGTATTTTGCCGAAATACGATCTTGGAATTGCAGAAACCGGAAACGGAGTGGTAACACCCATCGAAGGTGTTGTTTTCGAAAAACAGCGAATTTCTTGTGCCCATGGGCGGCTCCGCAACGTCGTAATTGCCGTATCCATGAACGTACCAGCCGTATTGCCCCGATCGGCATGTGAAGTAGCTATCGTGCACGACGCCGTTCCACCCTTCGATCGTTCCGATCGGACCTCTTCCGGAAATGATCAGGTGGTGGAAATTCAGTTCCTTGCTGCCCGGATTGTTCGCCGGTCGAAACTTCCCGTTGAAGATTTCGCCGTTTCTGGAGACGGCGCCGATCGTCATGTTCGACAGTTCCGTGATGTTGGAACCCGAGCCATCCACCTTTAGGTAGAAATCGTTAATGATCGTGAGATGCTGCCCCGCGCCGATGATCTTGATGTCCTTGCTGCTGCCGGTCGACACCGTGACGGCCGTCGACGTCCAAGTGCAGGTTCCTGCCGGAATGAAGACGGTCCCGCCGCCGCCGGAAAGGACCTGATTCACGGCCGCCTGGACATCGCCTTCCGAACAGCTCGCCGCCGTGGCATTTCCGGCCAACGCGTTCGCCGGTATCGTAATGAATGCCACGAGGAGCGACATCGTGATTGCGGACATCACCACGCCCAGTTCCGAACACGCACCGCTTTTCATAGCCTTGGACCCCTCCGATCGTCGATTCCGCGAACGGCCGTTACATCGCCCTGCGCCGCGCATGGCACGATCCCCTCCGTAACCTACGCAAATTTCATTCCGTCGAAAAATCCTTTGTCCTTGGCGCAGTAGGACATTCGTTCCCGCCAGAATCATTACAAAACCGAAATCACATTCCCGAATCTGTAATCTCAAGATCGACCATTCTTCGGGACTACGAAGCGCTCGAAACCCCGTCCCGAATCGTGCTCCGGTTCCCGGAAGCCATTTCATAGATAGATCGGATCTTTCGCGAAACGATCGCATTGTCGTATCCTGAGACGACGTCTCTCCTCCCCTGTTTTCCCATTTCGAGCCGCTTGGAGTCGCTGCCGACAAGATCAAGGATTCTGTCGCGTAAGGTGTCCACGTCGCCCAACGGGACGAGATACCCTGTCTGCCCGTCCCTGATGAGGTCCGGGCACCCACCCACGGCCGAAGAGATGACCGGAGTGCCGCACGACAACGCCTCGAGAATGACGACAGGCGTTCCCTCCGATCTGCTCGGAAGGACAAAGACATCCGCCAAGCTCATCCACATCGGCATCTCATCGTTGGGCACCGGCCCGGGAAAGATGCAGTTCTCGAGGTCCGTCCGCAGGCTCCCTTCCCCCACGAAGAGGAAGTAGACGTCGTTCAGGCTGCGCGCGCATTCGTAAAGGAGATCCAGGCCTTTCATGAAGTCGATCTTCCCGACGAACAACACGATCTTCCCTTCGGGCGGTATCCCGAGGCTCTTTCGCAATCCTTCCGCGTTGTGACGCGTGAAGAGATCCGTGTTGACGCCGCAGCTGATCACCGTAATCTTCTCGGGAACTGCCCCCAGTCTCTCGACCAAAGCATTCTTGATGTCATTACTCACTGCAATTATGTAGTCAGAACGCCTCACTACGAGCCTCTGAAGTACACCGTATAACTTGTTGCGAAACGGCTCTATAAGCGCGTCGCTTCCGTGAAATGTTACGATTAGTTTCTTTCTTTTTAACAAAACAGGCACCAATGCCGAATGAAAACCGTAATGAGCATGGACCAAATCATACGACGAGAACAAAACATAGATTGTAGACTTCAATATGAAATACATATAGGACAGAGCTTTATTCCTTGACCTGGCAATTATTACTACATCCACCCCTTTTTCTTTAAGCGCTTCCGCCTGCTGCTTCACGAAGATTCCAAAGATAGATCTTGAATTCGGGTACATATTTGTCAGGAGGAGAATCTTCATCGGTTGACTCCGATCCGACACCCGAACTCTCACGCGGGTGCCGTTCGTCCCTTGGTCGCCGCTGTCCGCGGGATCCCTTCGGAACCGGGCCGTGTCAGGCCGCGGGACGGCCGTCCGGAAGGAACCGAGGGGATGCGAACCTGCAATACCAGTTTTTGAGTGCCTGTTGCAGTTCGGATTCCCGGGGACAGGTGGGCATCAAATCGTCGCCGATCGACAGGTACGTACCGGGCATGGCGTCGGACACGTACACCGGCCCGAGTGCCGAATCGCGGAACCTGGAGAGTTCGCCGATCTGCCGGGCGATGTCGGAATGCTTGTACCTCGCCGCGATCCTGTCGACCACCCACGGCGGACTGATCACGAGCATCCGGTATGCAAATTCGAAGACCGCGGGGTACCGGAAGAGGCTCAGGAAAGGGATGGAACTCGTCCAACCGCGAAGATCGCGCAGGATCGAACGCGACGCGAAGAACTCCCTGAGGTTGTCGGACCGCTCCGGCGGCATGGCCTTTACCTGGTCCAATCCGACCGCCCCGGTGTGCCAGTCGAAGACCTGTCGCCAGGTCCGGTTCTCGTCGGCGACGTTGTAGGTACCTACAGGCGACGGTTCCCGTGTCAAAACGGTGATCATGGCCGCAAGCCGCTCCACGTGGATCGTATTCGACGGAAGTCCGCCGTCGAACGGAAGCCGGAACGCAGTGTCCTGCGCGAAATCCAGGATCTGCCGGGAACGGTCCATCTTTGCGCCGATGACATGACCGACGCGCAGGATGTAGTGCTTCATATTCCTCGTGAGACACTGCCGTTTCGCGAAGTTTTCCATGTGGAGTTTCGAACGCCCGTAGTCGTTGTCCGCAGGCGGTTCGAAAAAGGCTGCCGGCGTCATCTTCCGCTGGTCGATGCAACCCCCGTACACGGAGATGCTGCTCAGATGGATCAACATCGACAACTTCTTCCGCCGCAGGAAATGCTTGACCACCTCCGTATTGAGCTTCCGGGACAATCTCGGCCGTCCTTTTACCATGGCCAGCGCACAGTTGACGATGACGTCGCAATCTCCCAACAGTTTCGCCGAGGACTCCTCCTCGGTGATCGATCCGACCCGGATGTCCACTCCCGGAACGGTCGAGTGTACGATCCCTGCGCCGATGGTGTTGCGGCAGATGGCCACGGGATCGATGTCGGGTGCCTGCGCCAGATGCCTGACGATCACGGATCCGATCTGACCTGCCGCTCCGGTAACCGCTACCCGCTTCCTTGGCATCTCGTCACACACCTCGCCTTAGACTGTGCTTCCGGTCCGACTGCAGATGTCGTAGCACTGCTCGATGATCGCTGTGGACTGGATTGCCGTATCGGCGTCGACGTACGACGGCTCCCCGGTGCGGCATTGGCCGACGAAGTCCTTCCACTCCAGGAACAGCGCCTGTCCAAGCGTCCTCGCTCCTCCATCGGACTCCAGTCGCGCGATCGGCTGCCCGTCCGGAGTCAAGAGCTCCAACGTACCCTCGAAGAACAATCCGCATTTCAGAAGCACCGACCGGAACTGCAGGAAGATGCCGTTGCACAGATCCTCCAGGCGGCTGACTTCGATCGTTGCCGGGACGTGCGCGTCCCGGTCGCTCGATAGGAATCCCTCGATCCGTGTTTCGAAATCCAGATCGGCATACCTCGTTTGCGTGCAACTCTGGATTCCAAAGGAGGAAACCCCCAGAATCGTGCACAACTGATCGATGAGGTGAGAGCCCGTTTCCATGAGGACGCCGCCGCCGACAACCCTCGGGTCCGTCATATACCATCCGGAGTCCTTCCCCGTTCTCTTCGTCCGGAAACCTTCGCTCGCCCACACCTTCACGAGGTCGCCGAGATGCCGTCCCGCCACAATTTCCCGTGCCTTCAGGGTTGCGGGCCCGTACCGTCGCAGAAAGCCGACGCCGATCTGAAGATGATTCGCTCTCGCGCTTGCGACATACTGCTCATGTTCCGCCCGGCTCAGCGCGAACGGCTTCTCGCAGAATACGTTCCACCCCCTCCGGAAGATGTCGTCCATGACTTCATGCCTGTAACCGACCGGAATTGCAACGAGCACGATGTCGACATCGCTGCACTCCGTGATCGACCGATAGGCAGAGCGGACGCCGAACAGGCGCGCCAATTTGCGGGCCCGATCGAAGTCCTTGTCGCAGACCCACAAGACGGTCACATCGTCCAAGTTCCTCAAGACCGGAAGGTGCATGTCCTTGACCACGCCCCCTGCTCCCAGCAATCCGACCCTCATCCTGCCGAGTGTTGAATGCATCTGCCACCCCTTCGGTTTTGCGGCACGTATCGCGCCAGTGCCGGTGCAACACGTAACATCTCGGGATTTCTATGCAATTCCCGGCACAGAGAGCGCCTTCCTGTAGACCTCGATCGTTCGCCGCGCGATGTTGTCCCACGCGAGCTCTCCGCGAACCTTCGCAAGCGCGTTCTCACCCATTCGCTTCCGCTTGGCATCGTTCAGCAGCAGATCGATGATCGCATCCGCCAGACTCCGCGTGTCTCGCGGTGGGACGACGTACCCCGTCACGCCTTGATCCACGTTCTCCGGCAAACTCCCGACATCCGTAATCACGACCGGCTTCCGGAACGCGTATGCTTGGGGAACGATCCCGCTCTGCGACCCGTCGACGTAGGGCAGCACGATCAGGCTCGCCCTTTGAAACAACTCGTTTACCTTACTGTCCGAAATGAATTCGTTATATACGACAAACCGTTCTTTATGAACCATCATGTCGTAGTACTTCTGGAAATCCTCTCCCTTCCCTGCAATGATGATCTTCAGATCCGGGACTTTTTCGGAGATGAGAGGTTCCGCGTCGATCAGGTATTTCAACCCCTTGTATTCCCAGATCCGGCCAAAATACATGATCGTGTGCGGCTCTTCTTCGACGTCGGCCTTCACATACCTCGTATAGATGGAGTTGACTCCGCGCGGCAACACGTTGATATCCTTGGCCGGTCGTCCGAACTCTTTCACCATGGAATCTCTCAGCTTCTCACCATGTACAATAAGCTGTCTCGAATATTTGATCGGCGGTAAATACGTAAAGAATGGAATTCTCTGCGAAGGCCAATCAAGCAGTATCACGTCATGGATCGTCGTGACGAGGCAGAATTTCTTAAGCAAAAACAGAAATATATTAAACCAAGGTGTACCTTTCTGAAGATGTATGACATCCGGTTTCATTGCGTACAGTTTCCGGATGATCTCGTAGACCATGGGTACGTTCGTGGGATACCGCATCCTGGGAAAATAAAAGGGGACGACCTTGACGTGAGGCTGAATAACCCTGCCGAATCGGTTCAGTTCGCGCCGGGGAATCATGAGCGTGACGTCTTCCAGTCCCGCCAACCCCTCCGTCAGTTCGATTGTGTATTCAAGATTGGAAAACGCGATCATCACAATGCGCATGTTTTACTCTCCGAGCCCGTGTTCCCCGGAACGGTCCATTCTGGGGCGATTTTCATGTACACACTTTGTTCTTGCTGAAAGGAAGGAGCCGCTTGAAGATGTCGACGTCTTCCTGCGAGAATGTCTTCAACGCAAGTAGCGGAAACAGGAAGCCGACCGCCGCAATGGGAACAAGCAACAACAAGGACAACGTCTTACATAAGTACAAGATCCCTCCCATGATGACACTCGAGAGGACCGGTTTCCATAACAGTTTCCCGTAATGGATCGGAAAATATCTTCTCTGTACCACAAAATCTTGGATCAATAGGATCACCGTATAAGAAATAAGGCTCGCTATGGCCGAACCTATGTATCCAAACCTGGGAATCATAAGTACGTTAAGTAAGATGCATGTGGATGCGCTAGCAATATTCCCGAGAAGATTGATAGTCTGGTCATTATTAGAAATAATGATGTTTGCATAGATCTGATTCAATCCGTAGAGCAATACCATCCATATCAGGATGCTCAACACGCTTGCGGTAGGCAAGAACTCTTTTTTGAAGATGAAAAGTACGATATTATCGCTCAAAAACATTACAAATACAATAATCGGTATGATCATAATAAACAGATACCGTATTGACTCCACCGCCACACGCTCGAACCGTTCCTTCTCCGACTCCGAGAGCCGGAAGATCACCGGCTGCAGCGCCATGACGTAACTGCTGGCGCCGAGACGGAAGATATTTACCAGCTTGTTTCCTGCGCTGTAGATACCCACATCGGCTTCCTTCATGAATTTCGTGAGCAAGAGGGTGTCCATGTTAGCGCGCAATGCCGCTGCCAGCAGGATCAGCGTGAAGACCGGAGACGACCAGACGATCCATTTGCAGAAATCCCAATCGAGGTTGCCAATTGCAGTGGCGTCCCTCGGCACCGACTGGTACACGAAATACATGTCGCAGAACATGATTACGACATAGCTCGCCGTGACAACGAGGTTCAGATGGTAGATTCCGTATCCGCTCATCAAGACGTAGACGCCGAGCCCGACACGAAAGAGATTCCCGATAACCCATGACGCGGCAATGTAGTCGATCCGCTCGTAGGCGCGGCAGATCGACTCGCAGATCGTGCCCAACGTGATCGGGAGAAGCGCGAAGCTCAAGACGTACGTTGCCCTGATGGTCTCCGCGTCGTCGGTCAACAGATGGATCGCGACGCACATGCAAAGCACGGCGCCCAGCGACAAGACGGACCCGATTACGGACGAATTGACGATCATCTTCCACGCCAGCGACCGGCATCTCGATACTTCTCTCGTGATCAAGTAAGGGAAACCCAGGCTGGCGATGCACTGAAACACTAACAGCAGCGACAGACCGGACGAAAATTGCCCAAGCCCCTCCGCACGCATGTACTTGGCGATGAACAGGACCAGCACGAAGGAGCTGACAGGGGTAGATATCTGATACACGAGGGACGACACGGTGTTTACGGCCAGCCGCTTTACGGTATCGATCGCCATGGTTCGGTTTGCGTGGGGTCAAGAGCGGGGAAGCGGACGATTCTCCGCCGGAACGACGAATGGACGGAGGTGCTCCCGCCGTCGTGTATCTATCCTATCGACGAAATGCGATCGTACGCCCTCTTCAGATTGTCCTTCTGCTTTTCCCAACACAGGAAATTCTGAATCCTCGCCGTCGCCTCGGCACCCATGGCCTTTCGTTTGGGCTCGTCTTCGAGAAGCTCCAGCAACGCATCTCCGAACAGCTCTTCCGAATTCTCCCTGACGTACACCGCAGCTTCTCCGGCCGTCACCTGTCCCTCTGTGGTATAAAACTGCACGACCGGCTTCCCGAACGTCATATATTCCATGATCTTGATCATGGTGGATTTGTCGGTGAACTCGTTCCGAAATTCGGGATTTACGCAAACATCCACCGAAGACAGGATGTTGTACAGATCCGCGTCCGGTACGAACCCCGTGAAGGAAACGTACCGTTCCAGGCTCATTCGGCGGGAGAGTTCGACCATTTCTTTCCAGTACGGCCCCGAACCGACAATGATGAACCGGATGTCGGTACGACCTCTCGTCATGACCAGGTATCGCGCGACTCTCAGCAGGACGTCGATCCCCTCCTGTTGGCTGATGATGCCCACGTAGCCGACAAGATACGAAAATCCCCTCCTCAGGTCTCCGTTCGCCTCCAGCCGCTTCATTCGCCCAAGATCCGGTCCGTTACGTACGACGAAGACGTCGTCCGCATGTCTGCCTCCCCGTCCCATGGCGATCTTCTTGTAGCTCTCGTTTGTGGAGATGACCACGTCCGTGCTCCGGAAGGTCAGCGACTCCATCATCAGCAATAGCTTGTAAACCAACCCCTTCTTTCCGAACTTTGCGATATACGTCTCCGGGGTGATGTCATGATGATCGAATATGAACCGGACGCCGAGCAGCCTGAACGGAATTGCAAGAAGGAATACGTGATCCGGCGGATTCGCCGAATGGATGATGTGGAAGCGCTGGCCGAAATAGATCCGAAGCGCCAGAACGAGTTCCCAGAAAAAGGCGTTTACGTACTCCAGCACCAACGACAGCTTCCCGACTCCGATCACGGGCTCGGGGTGTTCGTATACCCGGATGCCGTCTAGTTCGTCGGCGCGGAATTTCCGCTTCCTGGCCTTCGGACAGATGACGGAAACGTCGAACCCGAATTCCTTCGCCGCCAGTGCCTCGGAACGCACGCGCGTGTCGTTGTACACCGATGTATTCTCAATGATAAACAGCACGTGCTTCCGCATCTCAGCTCGCCCCTCCCCGATACGCGGGCGCTCTTCCGGAAATGCCGCTCTCTTCCGGAACAGCCTCCTGCCGAGGTCCGTTCGACGGACTGCGGCGACTTGCCGTTTCGGAGCGTCCTTTACCTCCTGCAAGTATCGTAACGCTGGGTCTTCCGGCGGAATCCGGAGGATTTTGCCGGAGGCGATCCAGTTCCTTTCGCCCCAGGAAGATCCGCGTCCGCGCCGTGTCGGGAACGTAGAACGTAATCCCTTCGAGCGCGTCGGCGTTCGGAACGGTCGTTCCGAACAGGGGGTCCGCTATGTCCCGGATGCGGATCGTCGTCTTCCCGCCTTCGGAATCGTACTTCCAGCGCAGGTACTTGTGCGCAACGTAATAGTCGAGGAGCCGAGACGTCGATCTCACATAGATGTTGCCAGTCTCGTACTCGCGCGCGAGATTCCGCAGCGCCGCCTGGGTGCCGGGGCAGATATACTGGGGACAATCGTTGTTCTTCCCCAGATGCGTGTACACGATGGTGTATCCGCCGACTTCCTTGAGCCGATCCAGCGTTTTTCGGGAAATGACGTAGGCGAGGCGCTTGTTGGTCGCCCCGGTTCCGACACCCCTCCAATAATCGTCGAATCGAATGAACTCGTAGATCCTCTGCCCGTCGTCCAGACTCGCAACCCGGACCAGATCGTTGTTCTCCTGCATCGCGTACTTCTTGTCGCCGAAGACCGCCAGCGCGTTCTTCGCGATTTCCTTGAGGACGTTGATCGCGGAGTATACAGGATGATCGCGATCGAATATGGTGGCAAACATGCCTGCGCGAATCGGCACCGCCTGCCCGGCGATCATGGTGACGCGGCCGAGCCAGGCGAACCGTATCCCGTAGCGAAGGGTCAGGTCCGCGTGATACTCCTTCGCCCCCGGATGGTCACCCAGCCCGAATGTGACATCGTCTCCGAGATTCGACGGAGATCTGTCATGATCCACCCATACTTCGATCCGGCAGTCGTTCCTCCGGAGCTCCTGCAGCATCGCATGCTCGTCGGAGCGTGAGAGCCCCGGCTTCTTCCCGTACGAATGGATGACGTCGATCGACCCGTTCCTGATATCTCGGATGATCGTGGCGGAAACGTTCGGATCGCCGGAAAAATAGGAGATTGCGCCGTTCGCCGGCTCGTAGGGGAGGAAGCTGTTCCCGATGTTCAAGCCGATTCCCTGGCCCATGCTCGTCATTTCCCGCGTATTGATGAATTTCTGAATCTCCAGGAATTCGTCAAGAGTTTGCGTGTCATCCATGTCGTTGGAAATCGCAAGTGCCGCCATATATGGATAGGGAAACTTACGCAATGCGACCAACGAATTCTCGGGATCTGAATGGTAATAGTACTTATTTATATCGTAAATTTTCTTTATGTAGATTACACAGAATACAAATATAGCTGCGACAGGCAGCAAAAACACCAGAATCTTGCGCAATGACATATTTTTTATCTTCAATTTCCCCGCCTATTCCGCCGTAGCCTGATGACTTTGTTTTGTCATGTATTTTGTAGAAAATATAATGCCTGCGAATACCCACAGGAACATGAATAACTTGTTCCCTAGAGTTGCTGTATCTACTATACCGTGGAACAGAAAAGCTATGATTCCGCCTAGAAGACCAACTACAGCGTATGACACATACTTATCCAATACTGCACTTCTCCGTATTCCATAGACGAAGATCGCTGCAATAAGCCAGAGAAACGCCGAGATGCCGAATATCCCCATTTCGGCCGTCATCTGCAAAAAGATGTTGTGTACCGCATAGTGCGTGATTTCCTTCAGGCCTTCCTTCGTCGTGTCGTATCTCATCATGACTTCGGTGTAGTTGTTCAGGCCAACGCCGGTAATTGGATTGTCCCGGATGATATTGAAAGCAACCTCGAACTGCGGGAGTCTCGACTCCGCCGAGCCTCGATCATCGCCTTCGAGCCGGTCGTAGAGTTTCAACGACAGCCTCGGATAGATCGGCGAGATCAGGACGCACACCATCATGATGGAGATGACCGTCTTCACGAGCCCCCACTTCCCGCGTATCTTCCCGAATACGAACACCGTCACGAAGACGGCGGCGATGGCGAAACTGATCCAGCCACCCCGGGAATTCGACCAGAGCAGCGCGCCGCCCCCCAATGTCAGTCCCGCTCCGCACAACAACTTCCAGTGCGACCGGATGCCGGAGAACAGCAGGCTGAGCGCCAAGGGGAGCGAAAAATCCAGACACCAGGCGAAGTCGTTGTAGGAGACCCAGGTGCCGGAGATCCGGGATTCGATGCGCGGCGGCCCCCCCATCGCGGTGGGCCAGAACGGTTCGCCGTATCGATGTTGCGCGAAACCCACCAAGGCTTCCAGAAACAATCCGACAATGATGAAGGCGACGAAGACCCGCATCTTCTTCACATCCCGGATGTTGTTCGCAAGATACAGGAAGGCCAGGTACATCTTGCAGACCTCGGTCAGTTCGAACCTCGTCAGCTCCGGCCGCGTGGCGCCGACCATCGACAACGCCCCGATGGCGATCAGGGCGATGGCCGGAATGGAAATCTCCGGAAAGAAATGGACGTCGATCCTTTTGCTGAATGCCATCTCCGATATCCACAACAGGTAAAGGAAGAACAGGACGATATCGAACAAGGAAACGATATAGCCGGAGGCGCCGCTGATATGTGCTTCCGGAGAGCCCAATGTCACGTCGATCGTTATCGGAAGGCA
Source organism: Deltaproteobacteria bacterium (assembly GCA_021815305.1). GTDB lineage: Bacteria > Desulfobacterota > Deferrimicrobia > Deferrimicrobiales > Deferrimicrobiaceae > JAKAHC01. The sequence continues at coordinate 307,851 of JAKAHC010000002.1, forward strand.
TAGAGTGAGCAGGCCCCAAAGCGCAAACTTGGTATTCCCCACGATGAGCAAGAGAAAGGGTCCCATGACCGCGGCGGAGAGAAGCGTTGCGTAGGTGTTCGAAAAGTTGCCGTAAAAATAGTACACGGCGCGGGCGGCCATCACGCCCCCCACGAGGGCTGCAGACAGCCAGAGCGCCTTGTGTTTTGCGGTGGTGGTCATATCACGTGGCTCTTGAGGACCGGCATTTCCGATTGCGGAGGCCCAACGCGAGAGCGAAGGCCCGGCCCATCTCCAGCAGCACAGCGCGCGCCGAGCCGGTGAAACGTTCCGGAAACACGGCCTGGAATACGGTCAGTGCGTGCCGGCGCACCTTCAGGCCTTCCTCCGTATAGAGCCGGTAGATCCGTTTATGATTGGCGGCCATGTTCTCGCGCTCCAGCATGATGCATAGCATAGGCGACGGTATCCGAAGCGGGGCCACCGATGGGCCAGCGCCCGCATTCGCTCCCGGATCGGGCCATCCCCCTTGTCCCGCCCACGGTACCGGTACGCAGGCGGGAGATTCCCACCAGGGAACAGTCTCTGCGCTCGCTGACGCCTTTCTCCCGGGCCGCATCCACAGCCTCCCGCCGCTGCGGATGCGTCAGTACTTTTTTGATAGGGCATGCCTCAGACCGTCGATGTCCAGCGCCTGGTCTGCCACGATCCGCTTCAGCCGGGTGTTCTCCGCCTCCAGGGTCTTGAGCCTGCGAACGTCGGAGATCTCCATGTCGGCATACTTGGCCTTCCAGCGGTAGAAAGTTCCTTCACAGATCCCGTGGCGTCGGCAAAGATCCTTGGTGGGGGTTCCGGCGTTGGCTTCCTCAGAATGGCAACGATCTTCTCCTCGGTGAACCGTTTCCCTTTCATGGGCCGTCCTCCTTGGAACCATTAGTTTATCCGTGGAGGACTCCCTTTCAAGTTGGATTAAAATCCGGGGGGGCAGGTCACCAAGGCACATGTTCTGCGACGTCTTGATGGACGGGGTCAGCGCCTCGTTCGCAGGTCAATGCGGTTCTACCAGCAGATGCCTTCATATCTGATTTTCTTGCTGCGCTCTCTGGCATTCAGGTTGACGTTGATCAGATCGAGGATGATCACGTTGCGACGTCGTGTCTTGCTGAGGTACTCGTTGAAATCCTTGTTCCGGTTCCCGATGACGATGATGTCCACATTGCGGAATGCTTCCGACATGCTCCCGCTCAACAAGGTGGAGACATGCGGGATCATCTTGTTGATGTACCGCTGGTTCGCACCGTAGAGTTTCGCCAGCGACACCTCATTATCGTAGATCTTCACGTCGTAGCCTTTGCCGATCAATCGTTCCACTAACTCGACCATCGGACTCTCCCGGAGGTCGTCGGTACCGGCCTTGAAGCTCAACCCCAGGATTCCGATGCGCTTCTTGTTGTATTTCCGTATCATGTCGAACGCCACGTCGATCTGTTTCTGATTCGTAGGAATCAAGGACTTAAGTAATGGCAGGTCTAGGTCCACCTCCTGTGCCTTGTACAGCAAAGCGCGCACATCCTTCGGAAGACAGGAGCCGCCAAATGCGAATCCCGGCTTGAGATAATAGGGCGACAGGTTCAGTTTTGCGTCCTTGCAGAAGATTTCCATAACCTTGTGGCTGTCGACGCCCATCTTCTTGCAGATATTTCCGATTTCGTTCCCGTACGATACCTTCACCGCATGAAAGGCATTGCAGGAATACTTGATCATTTCAGCGATCTTGATTTCCGTACGTACGATCTCCGCGTTTACGTTCTTGTATATCTTCGCGATCTTCTCCCCGCTCTTGTTGTCATACTGGCCGATCACCGTAAAAGGCGGATTATAGTAATCGTGCAACGAAGTGCCTTCGCGCATGAATTCCGGATTCATGCACACTCCGAAATCCTTGCCGACCTTCTTGCCGGACGTCTTGGTCAATATCGGGATGACGACGTTCTCCACCGTGCCCGGCAAGACCGTGCTTCGGACATTGACAACATGATACGAGGGATGGTTTTTCAGATTCCGCCCGATCTGCTCCGACACCCGTACAATGTGCTGCAAGTCTAGACTTCCGTTCTCCTTGCTCGGAGTCCCGACGCAGATGATCGACACCTCCGCATCCGGAATATTGTTCGTCGTCGCTCTCAGATACTTCTTCGCGATCCCTTCCCGTATGACGCCCTCAAGCCCCTTCTCGACGATCGGACTCCTGCCGCTATTGATGATCGAAACCTTGCTGCTATCTATGTCGATCCCCGTTACGTCGTTGGACTCACTGGCCAGACAAGCAGCCGACACGCAACCCACGTAGCCCATCCCGAAGATGTTGATCTTCATGCCGCCCCGCCCCTTTTTGCCGAAATTTTGTCGCAAGCACGATCTCTTCCGGTCCCGAATCGTATCGTCGCGGCCGTCTGCGCAATCCGAGGGGCCGCTTGCCGTCCCCGCCCGGCCCGCAGCCACATCCGTCCGCCGACAGCCCGTTACGCTCCTTGTCCCGCTTGCATCTCCGCCGGGATCCTTGCGCGACCGAAGATTGCCCTCGGATCCCCGACGATTCTCGTGAGAAACTGCGCCGCCACTTTGCGGATCCGAAGGAAGAAGATCTTCATCTCGATCATCGCGACGATGAGGAACTGGTACTTCTCCATGAATTCGACGAACCCGTCCTTCAACAGAAACCGCAGCGTTCCCAATGGGATGAGGCCGGCCCTGCGCGCCGTCTTCTTCCCTTCCATCAGGAAGAGCAGTCCGTTCAGGTACAGGTTCTTCCTCTTCCAGCGCGCCCCCTCGTACTTCAGTCCGCCGCGGAAGTCCAGGAGGTATCCGCTGTCGTCCTTGCCGAGTATGAATCGATCCGCGACCGCCCGCTCGTAGAGGACCGAACCGGGGAAGAAGACCAGGTTGAAGGCCTGGATATAGAAGGGTCCCGGGAGCCCGGAAATGAACCGGAGCGTATCGACCACATCTTCGCGTGCCTCGTACGGGTTGGACATGATGAAAAAGTAGTACGGGACAAGCTCCTGCCGGCGGCTGATGATCGCCGCCGCACGCGATACGGAAGCGTTCGATATGGCTCGGCGATAAACCTCCGTCTTGGTTCTTTCGCTTCCGCTCTCGACCCCCATCCGGACCCGCCACATCCCCGCCCGCACCATCAGGTCGATCTTTTCCTCCGTGACCTGCGTCGGAGAAACCATGCATTCGAACGGGAGACCTACCTGTCCCCAGAACTCGCGGGCGAACTCCCGCAGGTCGTCAAGGCTGCGGGCCAGGAAGTCCTCGTCGATGAAATAGTAGTACCGTGAGTTCGGAAATCTCCCGCGGAGAAGTCTGGCCTGCTCGATGTACCTCGGGATGCTCATCTTCCGCAGGTACCTCCCCTTCCCCGCGTAGATCTCCTTCATCTTCGCGTTGGTGCAGTAGGTACAGTGCCGGGCGCACCCGCGGGAGCCGCTGAACATGATCGGCTCGTTGACGTTCGACAGGTCCGAGACCTTTTCGAAGCGCTCTCCGACGAGCCTGAACTCGTCCGCAAAGGAGTAGTCGGCCAAGGGAAGGCCATCGAGGTCCTCGATCAGGGGCCGGAGCGGATTCTTCCGGACCACGCCGTCCTCCTTGAAAACTAGGTTCGCCAGTTCCCTCACGTCGCGTCCTGATTCCAGGCAGCTGAGGAACTCGATCATGAACCCCTCGCCTTCCCCCACGCAGACAAGATCCGCTGATTTCAGGCAGTCCTCGGGGTTCAGGGTCGCGTGGACTCCGCCCCAAACCAGCGGCTTGCCGGTCATCGCAAGCGCCCTGACGATCTGGTGGGCCTTTTCCGAACCCCTCGAGAAACAGCTGATCCCGATGGCATCGGCGTCGGCGACGATGCGACGCAATCCGGCCAGCGCCTCCGCCGTGAATGCTCCCGATTCGCTTCCCATGGTGATGATCCTGGTCGAATATCCGGCCTGTTTGAGAACACTCGACACCGTCCGCATGCCGAGCGCCCAGACGTCCACCTCCGTGTATATCAGCGCGACGTGCACCTTACGATCTCCTGTGGGTTGGGATGGTCACGACTTCCCGATCCGGATCATCGCTCGATCTTCGACAGCCACTCCTCACGCCAGAAGAAGTGGCACGTCCTGTCGCAGGGGCCGAAATCGACCGTCCCCTGGCATTGGACCCCTTCGAGAATAACGATCCCCCTGCATTTCTTGACGCGCAGATCCCGCTCGTCGAGGAATCTCTCGACGCGCTTCAACACCTTCTGGGTGGTCCCGCAATATTCCCACATCTCTTCCATGAACACGCACCCTTTGGTTGCGTTCCAGCGACTGAGCGTGGCTTCGATGTCCTCCCTCGCGCAGACCCGTACCAGGTCCCCCTTCCGGAGACTCCCGGCCGCGGTCTCGACGGAACCGACCGCCGGTCTGGCGCGGAAGATGTCTCTGAGAAGATTTTTTATGTAACGGATCCGCCTCTTGAGGATTCGCTTCACCCTGTGCGGGAGCTGGAAGACGATCTCGTACATCCGCAGCGCGGGTGCGATGACCGTCCATCCTCGAAGCTGGCACATCTTCTCCGTCGTGTCGTCGCTATGGCGTGGAATCATGCTGGCCTGCCAAAGATGAGATCGTCCGAATCACGGCCGTCGTCGTTCGCTGCAGGAACCAGAAATCTATCTTGTCAGCGGTATCCGATCGGGAGTGCTCGAACGGGTTCTCGTAGAAGGAATTGATGTACACGGCGTGGTATCCTTCTGACCAGAAGGAGCCCTCGTCGCCTCACCCGCAGTCATCGCGAACGACCTCTTGGACGTTCAGCCCGGCAGTCCTCCTCATCTCTTTCCCGACGGTGCGCACGAGAGCACGTTCCGTCGTCTTCCCGGCTACGAGGAGGACATTGTCGCCGTAGGCGAGGCCGTACAGGAAGTTGCGCACGGCGCGCCAAAGGCCCTTCGCCTTGCCTTTCCAGGTGGCATGCGACGACAGCGCCTTGAGCACCGGGAGCGACCTCGGCCGGTTGTAGGCCAGGACATCGAGATTGACCACCACTTCGATGTCCTTCCTCTCGCTCCGCGCGGTTCTCGCGAAGCGGCGGCTCCCCGCCGTCCGGACCTCTTCGTTGGAGAACACGCACAGGTAGACAGACTTGTCCGGCTTGAGACCTCCGAGTGCGCGGCCGACCTCGAGGATCGCGGCGACGCCGCTCCCGTTGTCGTCGCCCCCCGGGGCGGAGCCGTCCTCGCTGTCGGAAATGGAGTCCAGGTGGGCCACCGCCATGACGATCTTCGCGGGCTCCTTGCGCCCCAGCACGACCGCCACGACGTTCGGCCACGGCTTTCCGTGGTCGTCGTAGCTTCGTATGTCGGCGTGGACGCCGAAGGACGAGAGCTCTGCGGCGATCCAGCGTGCCGCCTCCCACTGTCGTTCCCACGTTCGCCGCTCCCCCATCCCCTGAAAATGCCTGACCGTCTCGAACATCCGGGCCCTGTCGGCCTGCGGGGTCGTTCCCGCCCGTGCCGGCACCGGGCCCGCCATTCCCGACACGAGCATCGAGGCAACGAACACCCACGCTGCGGTCCCTTTTGCGCCGTTCACGCGACGTACCTGTAATAGGCCCGGCCCACCATCGTGAACAGCGGTGTCGGCATCCGCTTGAGCGCGGTGGAACCCCAGGAATAGGGAAATCCGCTCCGTTCCGCCGGGCGCACCGCCTTCGCGTCTTTCGGATAGTAATACATCGGAAGATCGACCACTTCGGTCCCCCACCGTTTCTTGAAATCCATCAGGCCGTCGTTTTCGACATGGGTCCGGCCGAAGTCGAAGATCTCGCGCCCCTCCCGGCACGCGGTCTGTATCGCGTCCCAGAGGAGAATGTGGTTCGGATTGAACTCGCGGAAGCGCTCATCGGAGACAAGGTACTCCGCAGACAGACGTTTCCCCATCTTCAACACAAGGATCCCGGCGACGTTCTCGCCCCGGTACTCCGCCAGGTTGATCGCCAGATGCCCGCTGCGCGAGAAGGTCTCCCAAAGCGACCGTATGAAGCCGTACGGTTGCGGCGGCAGGCCGAGCCGCCGCCGCGTAAGCACGTACAAACGGAAGAACTCGCGGACCGCCGCTTCGTCGGCCGCCCCCTTCACGACCACCCCGCTCGAGGAGGACCGGGAGATCCGCTGCCGCACGCAGGTGCGGTCGAACCGCTTCATCAGCAGCTCCGGCGGACGGTCGAGCCGGATGAAGTGATGCTTGTATTCCCGGATCACCGAGAATTCGTCGTTCGGGAAAAGCGGCGCGGAGTTCAGGGCGCGGATTTCGAGGAACCCTGCCCTTTTCTCGTGCGAAAAATCCGCGACGGCCTTCAGCAGCAACGCCCCCTGTTCCGCGGTTTCAGCCAGGAGGTCCGCGATCGTCGCCATGGGGATGCTGACGACCTGCCACTTCTGCAGGATGCCGCGAAGGAGATAGACGGGAATTCCCGCGACGATCTGGCCCCCGTCGAGAAGGGCGAAATGGAACGCCTTCGCGCGCGGGATGGATCCCTCGATGACGCGTCTCCAACCTTCCAGGTGCGAGACCCATCCGAAGGGATGTGCTTCGACGAAACTGTCCCAGGACCCGTCCTTCGAGGGATCGATGAGGACGACGCCGGCCATCACGCCTCCTTGACCATAGCACGGATCCAAAAATCGGCCATCTCCCGCGGGAGCACATGCCAATACTGCCCCGAATACCGGGATTTGATGTATTCGAGCAAGCCGATGTAGTTGGATACGGGATACTCCTCGGAACGGAGACGCCCGCCGTCGAAGCACATGTAGTCGGGATGCGTGTTCAGGAGGGCCATGCCGCCTTTCTCCGCGATCCAGTCCAGCTTCTTCTTCCAGATCTCGTTGTTCGACTCCCGCATGAGGATGAACGGCGTGAAGTCCTGCGGCAGCGTGTACGGAAGCTCCACGTACCCCCGTTTCCGGCCGTCGCCTCCGCCAAACCAGAACGGGAAGATCGTTCCTACCCCGTCGGCGTACGGCTCGAACGGATCCGTGTCGAACATCGACTCGTCGTAGAGGATGTCTAGGTCGAGAATCCAGTCGAGCTTGTGATGCATGGACGGTGTGCGGTATCCGACCGCTTCCCACTCCTTCAGGTATCGATTGATCTCCTGCGCCCTCCGAAGGAACTCCCCCCGCGACTCGAAATACTTCCCGTCGTGATATAAACCGTGCACTCCCACCTCGAAGCCGGAGGACGCGATGAAATGCCGCAAGGCCGGCGAGACGTCGTATCGCTTCGGGACGAAGTTGAACGCAGATCGGAACTCCAGACGAGCCTCTCTCTCCAGGAGGAGGCGGCAGCGGTCATGGCCCCTTTTCGTCTCGACATCGTGGGTCAGGACCAGCGCAAAACGCTTTCCGTCCGGCCACCCTTTCCACCCCGAAGGAGGCTGGCCGGCGGCGGGGTCGATGGGCCAGACATCGCTGTGCCGCTTCAACTGCCGTGCGACTAGCATCCGGCGCAGCAGAAGCTGCAGGAACCGCGGGATCAGCGATTTGAGCCGGTAGAATATTTTCAGGAGGAGTGGCACGGAAGGGATCGAGTTCAGGCCATGTACTTGTAGATGGCGGAACCGATGCAGCGGGAGACGGAGATGGGCATATTCCGGAAGAACCTGTTGTGCACCCCTTTGATCATGGACGCGGAGGTCACGTAGGCCCCCGTCGCATAGTCGTATTTCACATATCCGATGACGTCTTCCCTCGTACCCCACCCGTTTTTGAACTGCCTGAGACCCTCGTTGTCCGGCTCGGTCCGCCCGAGGCACAGGGTCCGCGTCCCCCGGGCCGCATACCACCGGATCGCTTCCCACATGACGAGGTTGTTCGCCCGGAACTTCTGGTACCTCCTGTCGGAAGCTCCGAACTTGTATACCGCCTTGTCGCCGAAGTGGAGGTATACGGCTCCGGCAATCGGTTTCCCCTGGAAGTACGCGATCGCCACGAATCCCGAATCATTCTTCCGGATTGCCCGGCTCAGGCTCGCGAAGAACCTTGTCGGCTGCGGCGGAAGTCCGTGGTCTCTCCGGGTAAGGCAGTTGAGCCTGTAAAAAGCCGCCATCGTATCGTCTGTCTGGTTCATGGTGACGGAGACGCTCTGCGAAGCCGCCTTGCGGATGTTCCGCTGCGTGCTTCCGCGGAACCTGCCGTACAGCACACGCTCGTCGGGGAGAAGGTCGAGCACGTGTCCACGGAAGGTAGCCGACGCCGAGATCTCCGGGGGAAGCGGGCCGCGCCGCCGAACCTCGAAACTGCGCCACCCCCTCGTACGCCCGCATTCGTACACGGCAGCCAAGGCCTTCTGAAACGACACCCCTTCCCCAAGGAGAGGATCGCAGTAATCGGAGAACGGGAGAGCCACGGCGCGCCGGCCCGAGAGAATGCAAGAGACCTCCATGACGGGGATCGCCATCTCGAGGGTCCCGTTCCTTCGACTGATGAGGTATCTCGCATCGAACCCGTACGACTCCATCAGGACTTGCGCCCAGAACGTGGTGTGGAAGACAGATGCCTGGCGGTGGGAAGCGACAAGGTCGTCCCAACCGTTCCAGGCCAGCGGGTTGACGATATCGAAGTCCAAGGAAGGGCGGGGATCAGCCCACCGACGCCTCGACGCCGGCCCCGATCGCGTCCGCGACCGCTTCGATCTGGGCCGTGGTCAACTCGGGGAACATCGGGAGGGAAACGAACTCCACGGCGCTCCTTTCAGCAACGGGGAACGCTCCCCGCTTGTGGTCCAGTTCCTTGTACGCGTCCAGCAGGTGGACCGGAATCGGGTAATGGATCCCGCAGTGGATGTCCTTCTCGGCAAGCGCGGCGATCAGGCGGTCGCGGTCCGCCACGCGGATCGCGTAGATATGGTAGACGTGCTTCCCGTAGGCGGCCTCGATCGGCGCCGTAACGCCCTTCACCTTCGCCAGGAGCTTGTCATAAACGGCCGCATTCCGGCGCCTCGCCTCCGTCCAGTCGGGAAGATGTCTCAGTTTCACGCTCAGGATCGCGCCCTGAATGCCGTCCATCCGGGCATTCCACCCGACGTACGAATGGCAGTATTTCTTCGCCTGTCCATGGTCGCGCAGCATCCGCATCCTGCGGTCCAGTTCCTCGTCGTTCGTTACGACCGCGCCGGCCTCGCCGTACGCCCCCAGGTTCTTGCCGGGGTAGAAACTGAAACACCCCGCATTCCCGATCGACCCTGCCTTCCGCCCTTTGTACTCGGACCCGTGCGCCTGGGAAGCGTCCTCGATCACGAGGAGCTTCCGCTTCCTTGCGATTTCCAGGATGGGGTCCATGTTCGCCGTCTGACCGAACAGATGGACGGGGATGATCGCCCGCGTCTTCGGAGTGATGGCAGCTTCCAGCTTCAAAGGGTCCATGTTGTAGGTCGCCGGGTCGACGTCCACAAACACCGGCTTCGCACCGCAATAGCTGATCGCCTCGGCCGTGGCGATGAAGGTGTCGGGAACCGTGATCACTTCGTCCCCCGGCCGGACTCCCAGCCCGAGCAATGCCATCCAGAGTGCATCCGTGCCGCTGCCCACCCCGACGGCGAAGCGGGCATCGCAGAACGCCGCGAACTCCTTCTCGAACTGGGCGACGAAGGGACCGCCCGCGAACGCCGTCTTGTCGAGCACCTGCTGGATCGCCTCGGCAATTTCCCCACGGATCGACTCGTACTGGGCCTTCAAGTCCAGAAAGGGGACCTTCATATCGTCTTCTCCTCGGTGATTTTGCGGAGCACTTTCGCCGGGTTTCCGGCGACGATCGTGCCTGGAGGAACGTCTTTGGTCACCACGCTTCCCGCCCCGACGATCGCCTTCTCCCCGACCGTCACGCCGGCCAGAATCGTCGCGCTGGAACCGACGGACGCGCCTTTCCTGATGAAGGTCGGAATGCATACCCAGTTGGCTTCCGTCTGCAGCCCGCCCCCCTCGACCGTGGACCGCGGGTACATGTCGTTGATGAACGTGACGTTGTGACCGATGAACACGTCGTCTTCGATCGTCACCCCCTCGCAGATAAAGGTGTGGCTCGAGATCTTGCAGCTTCTGCCGACCTTCGCCCCCTTCTGGATTTCCACGAACGTGCCAATCTTCGAGTTGTCGCCGATCTCGCACCCGTACAGGTTGACGAAATCGAAGACCTTGACCCCTTCGCCGAACTTCACGTTCGACGCGATCTTCTGCAGCGGAGAAGGTTCGAGGTGCACGGTATCCTCCGTCAGACCGCGGTCGGCCGGACGCCGAGGGTCTGGTCGATCTCCACCTTCGCGCCGCCGCGTTTCAGGGATTGGGACGACGCCTCGAGGATCTGGATGACGCGCAGCCCGTCCAAGCCGCTCGTTTCGGGCGTCTTCCCCATCTTGATGCAGTCCAGGAAGTGCTGGCACTCCACCTTAAGCGGTTCCATCTGTTTGATGTAGGGAGCGTACATGTCGCCGTAATGGTACGAGTAGTGGAACTCCGCGAACGTATCGTAGTGCGGCGGAGCTTCCACGCGCTTGTCGTAGATCTTGATCTTTTCCAGCGGCTGGTTGTCGTCGTAGAGGATCATCCGCTTGCTTCCGACGATGACCATCTCCCGCACCTTGTTCGGGTCGAGCCAGCTGCTGTGCACCGTGGCAAAGCCGCCGTTCTCGAAGTTCAGGGACATGTTCGTGACGTCTTCGATGTCCCTGTGGATATGCGCCTTCCCCTGGCAGTTCACGGAGAGGGGCGGTTTCCCGAGCAGGTACAGGATGATCGAGATGTCGTGGGGAGCCAGGTCCCACGCCACGTTGATGTCCTTCTGGAACAACCCCAGGTTCAGCCGGCGCGAACTGATGTACTGGATCTCGCCGATATCTCCGCTCGACACGATCTCCTTGATGCGCCGGACGGGCGCCGAGTAGATGAAGGTGTGGCCCACCATCAGGGTAAGTTTCTTCTCCGCGGCGATCTCGATCAGCTCGTTCGCCTGCACCGCCGTCTGGGTCATCGGCTTTTCGACGAAGGAGTGTTTCCCCGCTTCCAGCGCCTTCTTCGCCAGCTCGTAATGGAGATGCACCGGAGTGGCGATGACCACGGCGTCCACCTCGTCGTCGCCGACGAGCCTGTCGAAATCCGAGCCCGTTTCCAGGGACGGATACAGTTCCCGCATGTGGTGGAGCCGCGTTTCGTCGGGATCGCATGCGTACCGGACGCGGCACCCTGGCAGCGCGCTCAGGTTCCGGATCAGGTTAGGTCCCCAATACCCGCATCCGGCCACCCCGATGTTGATCTTGTCCTGCATGTCTGCCCTCCTACTGTGGGTTGATGGTTAGAGGGTTTTGGGGAGGCGCACTGGCAACGCCCAGCAGATTGTAGGTGTTGCCCACGGTGATCCCGACTAGGGCGGAATATCGCGTTAAGTCCTGCCCCGACACTCCGTTGGACCACTGTTGGAAATAGACCCCCGTAAGGTGGAGCGATACCCACTTGCGCAGCTGGTAGCGGATTGTCCCGGCTCCGAGGACGGACGTGAGGTTCACGTCTCTGACAGGATCCTGGGAGACGTTCCTCTGAAACATCCCGTTGAGGTCACCCCACCAGTACTCCTTCAGCTGCTTCGAAACCTTGAGAGAGAGCGATTCCTCCCGGGTGATACTCCCGTACGAAGACAGGCCGGATTGAGCGATCATCCCCGTACACCCCACCTGAACATCCGGCGCGGCGTACTGCAGGTTGAGGAGGGCGTACGGACTCCAGAAGTGCCGACGGGGAGCACCGACGAGCTCCTGCTCCGCACGGCTCGTCCCGACACGCGCTTCCACCGTATACCTTCTGGCGATCGCGTAGGAGGTCGTAACTCCCCCGGCATAGATCCTGGAGGAGTCTCCGCTTTCGAAATCGTTGTTAGAGCCCGTCCCGAAGATACCCAGCGCGAAGACCGGCGTGAACTTGTAGGAAAGAGAGGTCGTGCCGGAGACGGATCGATATCCGTAGCCCAAGGAGGCGTTGTCCAGAAACTGTAGCTTGTTGACATTGCCTCCGGCGAAGAACTCCGTGTTCTGGGTCAAGGTGTAGTAGATTCCCAGGCCGCCGCCGTAAACCCGGCTCTCGTGGAGCCCGGTCTCCGACGTGCTCGATACCACACCCGACGTGCTTTCCTGAGCGAGGAATTGCGACCTGCGGAAGGAGTCCCTGGTCTTGACGAAGTACGCGTTTGGCGCAATTCGCAATCGCGGCGTCAGTGCGATCGGGGTCGTCGAGTCTAGGCGCAGCGAGATCGACGAGTCATATTTGTCGAGCTCGGAGTACCGGTAATATTTGTCCGCAGACACGTAGGTGCTGAAATTCAAGGCCGCCTCCGGGGTGATCAGGGAGAACGCCACCGAGGGGGTTGCTCTCAGGATGAAATCGCCCTTTTCATTCCCGTCGCTGTTGAAGACGTTCGAATCGTATACCTGGTCGAGGGTCAGCGAGGGCGTGACGTTCAACGGCACCGCGAGCGCGGGAATTGGCAAAGCAATCATGCCCGCCACGAGGAGAGCAGAAAACGCGGCGCGAACGGGTACGAGCAGACGCAAGGGCCTCATGTCACGGCACCACGATCGTATCGCCCGACTTCAACAGGTAATTCCCGTCCCCGCCGGGCTCGATCAGGTCGTAATAGTTGATCTTCCGCACTTCCTGTTTCCTTGCGACGCTCCGGATCAGCCGGATGCTCTTGACGGACGCGAACTGGGTGAACCCTCCGGCGAGCGCCAGCGCCTGCAGGACCGAAACCTCGCTCCGAAGCGTGTAGGTGCCCGGCCTGGCCACGCTCCCGATGACGTAATATTTCGGCGCATTGACTTGGAGAACGATCACCGCGACCTGCGGATCGCGGATGTAGGATGCGAGCTTCCGGCGGATCTCCGCAGCCAGATCGGTCGCGGTGTGCCCCTCCGCGACGACGTCCTGGACGAGCGGCATCGAGATCTTGCCGTCGGGACGTACGGCCAGATCGAGACTGAGTTCCTTGTTCTCCCAGACGGAGACCCGGATCAGGTCTTCCGGCCCCAATCGGTAGTCGGAGCTGACTTGCGTCCCTCGCGTCGACGCAGAAGCCACCACTTTGTCCGCGGCACGGACCCCGCAGACCGTTCCTCCAAGGAGCACCGCGGAAAACAGGCAGGCTACCGCCCATGTGGCCTTCACCATTCCACCTCCCGAAACGTCCGACATGAACGACACCGACAGAAAAACACCTTATAATACAGATATCTAATACAAAAACTCTCGCGAATCACCCCATGTTGAGGCCGCATTCCTTGATCTTGTAGAGAAGCGCCTTGTAGCTGATGTCCAGGATCTGCGCCGCCTTCCTGCGGTTCCAGTGGGTCTGGTGAAGCACCCGCTCGATCAGCTCTCTTTCGGCCTTTCTTTGTGCAATCTTCGATACTTCTTTCAAAGTGGACTTGTCCGGGAGACTCGGGGCGAACTCGCCGTCGTTGCCTGCTGCCTGGACGGAAAAACGGCCTGCGGACCGTGGACGCGGCGTGGTCCCCTCCATCCCCTCCAGGGAGGCGTCCTCCGGGATTGTGCTGTACTGCCCCGTCTCGCGTTTCCGGTTGAATTCCGCGATGAGCTGCGCCTCGTTGCCCAGAATGATGAACCGCTTCACGTTGTTTTCGAGTTCCCGGACGTTGCCCGGCCAACTGTAGTTGAGGAACATCTCCATGAGCTTGGCGGTGGCTTTCAGCGGCTCCCGGTTGTACATCTGGGAGTAGCGGCCGAGGAAAAAATCCACCAGGATCGGGATGTCGTCCTTTCGCTCCCGCAGAGGCGGTACGAGGATGTTCACCACGTTGATCCGGTAGAACAGGTCCCTGCGGAACTTCCCTTCGTCCACCATCCGCTCCAGGTTCTTGTTCGTCGCGCAGAGGATGCGGCAGTTCGCCTTCACCTCGCGTTCGCCGCCGATGCGGAAGAACTGCTTCTCCTGCAGGACGTGGAGAAGCTTGGACTGAAGATCCATGTGCATCTCGCTGATCTCGTCGAGGAGGATGGTGCCGTTCTGCGCCATTTCGAAGCGGCCGTACTTGCGGCGGTGCGCGCCGGTGAACGCCCCCTTCTCGAAGCCGAACAGCTCGCTCTCGAGCAGCTCCCGCGGGAGGGCGGCGCAGTTGACCTTGATGAACGGCTCGGACGCCCGTTCGGACGCCTTGTGGAGCGCCTTGGCGACCAGCTCTTTCCCCGTGCCGCTCTCCCCCGTGATCAGGACCGTGATGTCGGTCCCCGCCACCTGGTCCAGGATCGCCTGCACCTTGGTCATGCGGTTGCTCATGCCGAAGAGGAGGTGGTACTCCTCCTCCGGGCGGACCTTCGTGCGCAACTCCTCGAGCTCCGACTTCGCCTGGGACGTTTCCATCACCATCTGGATCTTCAGGAACAGCTCTTCCCCGTGGAACGGCTTCTTCAGGTAGTCGTCGGCGCCTTCCTTCATCGCGCGGACGACCTCGTCCACGTCGCCCTGTCCCGAGACCATGACGATGGGGACTGCGGCCCCGCCGGCGCGCAGGGGCCGGATGATGTCGACTCCGGACCCGTCGGGAAGAAAGATATCCAGCATGACGCAGGAGGGGTTGTGCTTCTCGAACTTCTCCAGCCCTTCCGCCTTGCTGGACGCAGTCACGACCTGCATCCCCCTATTGGAAAGGAGCGCTTGGGTGAATTGGGTGAACACGGGATCGTCGTCGATAAGGAGAACGGGATTTCCGCTCATGGCACCCTCCTGCAGGTTGACCGGTAGACAGCAAACCGCATGCCTGTACCGGGTGCGTATCGGCAACTTCTTGCTAACTATATACGGAATAACGGTTTTCGTGCGAAAAACATTCCACTTGTAGGAAGGGATGGGTTCTACATGAAGACAAACAATGGAAATTTTAAGCCATTAGTAAGTAAACATTTGCCACTTCACGATATCTAAACGGCCGGAAGGGAGAAGGAAACCTCCGTTCCTTTCCCCGGAACGCTTTCGATCCGGATTTTCCCTTTTTGGGCCTCCACGAGCCGTTTGCAGATGGTGAGCCCCAGTCCGAGCCGCGCGTGGGAATCTACGGTCGCGACCATCTCTTCCTGATCGAAGATCTTCTTAAGCCTCTCTTTCGTGATCCCGGCCCCGGAATCGCGGACACAGATCGTTGCGTATCCGTCCTCCTTCATGCCGGCAAGACGGATGTTCCCGCGTGCAGGCGTAAATTTGAGGGCGTTGTACAGGAGATTGTCGAGGATCTCCATCACCTTGTTCCGGTCGCCCAGGACGGATATTTCCGGAACTTCCCCATCCAGGCGCATGTCGATCTTTTTCTGATCCGCATACGGGCAGTAGAAGGAAACGCACTCCTTCAATGCTTCGGCAAGGGGAAACGGCTTGATCTCGAGTCGGATCCTCCCCTTCTCCGCCGCTTCGAAGTCGAGGAGCGTTTCCGCCATGGTTCGCAAGCGGCCGATGGTCCGGGTCGCCTGGTGAAGCATCCCGCCGGGCTCTGAAACCGAACATCCGGTGCACTTCTCGTGGATGAATTGCAGGTAGCCGTCGAGCACGGTGATGATCGACCGGAAGTCGTGCGCCGCCATCGAGATCATGAAACCCTTGAACGAGGAGAGGATCTTGGCTTCCTTCAGGTCCACCTTGCTGCGCGAGAGAAGCTTCCGGATTTCCCGGTCCTGCCTCCCGGTCTCGAGCGTCAGTTCGAGTTTCTGGACCGAGCGTGCGACGGAGTGGGACAGGATCTCCGGGGAGACCGGTTTCCTCAAGAAATCGTAAGCCCCCTGCTGGAGCGCCTCGATGACCGATTCCAGAGGGGGGGAAGATGCAAGGAAGGTGAAGGGGAGGTGGGGGTATTTGCGCAACGCTTCCTTGAGGAAAACGAGGCCGCACTCCCCGTTGGCGGTAAGCTCGGACAGGACGACAAGCTTCCCGTGGTGTTTCTTGAGGATCCCCGACGCCTCCGCGCACCCCTTCGCCGTGAGGACGGCGTAGCGGGCGTCGCGCAAAGACCGGGCGTTCTTTTCCAGCTCCTGCCGGTCCGAGTCGACGATGAGGACGGTAGGATGCTTCATGGCTAACGGGATTGTAGCACGACGGCCCCGTCAGTGCCGCAAAGGATGACATCGAATATCGCCGGGTTGAAGGCGGAGTTCAGTCGGAGCCCCACTCCCCGATGGATGCCGAAACGAAAGATGAGGATTGGTGGCGGTGCAGGGAGTTGAACCCCGGACACTGCGGATATGAGCCGCATGCTCTGACCGTCTGAGCTACACCGCCACGCTCGGTGGAGCGGAAAATTATACGACAAGCGGTCCGATTGTCAAATCACAGCGGACCGATCATAGCGGACCGATCCTCTCCGGAAGGCGGGCGCGCTGCGCTTACTTCACCCACAGAACCTGCCACTGCCCCCCCCCGCTCAAGACCTTGTTCCGCTCCCGGGAGGCCACCCCGAAACGGACCGCGGTCGGGACGGACCGGTCGGCGACCAGGTCCCGCCCGGAAGCGTCCCACTGGGGGGACCGCCATGCGAGCTGGAGGTTGTCCGGCCCTTGCGCGAAGCAGAGAAGCTCCACCTGGGCGTAGAGGCGCAGGTTCCCGAAAAACGTCCCGGCGGCGACCAGGTCGTTCAGGAGGACGAGTTCGTCGGTCCCGTTCCGGTCCAGATCGACCGGCACCATCCGTCCGGGCATGCGAATGTGCCGCTCGGCGCCGTCGAGTACAAGATCCGCCGACGTGACGGCCGTCAACCCTTCCCAGAGCTCCTTGCCGGCGCCGTCGAGATAGACGAGCCGGTCGCGGCCGGTGAGAACGGCGTATCGCATGTCCCGGTTCCCCATCCGCAACGGGGCGAACGCGTAGAGGAAGATGCCGGGGGGAAGAGGAAGCGCAGGCCCCGGGTGCTTCACGTCGACATGCCCGTCATGGTCGATCGGCAGACGGAAGACCGGCCCCTTGTGGACATCGACCGGGTCGGAAGCCTGCCCCAGCAGAACGATCCCCTCCGGACCCATGTCCGCCGTCCGGAGGAAATACGGAAGGTCCGATGCGATCTTCCGGTACTCCCTGCCGTCGTACCGCCAGACGTCGGAGAGGGCTTCGCCGGCCACATACCGGGTGGCCACGATGTCCCCCACCCCTTTTCGGGTGACCGAGGCTGCATCGACGTGGATCAGCCCCGTGCCGGGATACGGGATCCGGGCCTTCTCCTTGAGGTCGTCCCCCGCCACGCCGTAGACCGCGATGGCGTCCGGATAGGCGGCCACAAGCTCCGTCTTCCCGTCGAGATCGGTGTCGGACATGGCGATGGACACCACGTTCCCGGGAATGGGGATGCTGCGTGCGACTTCTCCGGCGAGCTTCGGGATCTTCCGGGCGTCCGGCCCCTCCCCCACCCGCTCGTTCCCGAAAAAGAGATACGCAAGCTTCAGGGACGATTCCAGGCCCAGGCGCCGAAACAGGGAAAGGTCTCCGACCGTCAGCACCGACGGGTTTTCAAGCCGACCGGAGACGACGACGGTTCGCCCCTTGGATGGGTCTTCGATGGGCGAGATGGTGATATCGAGTTGGACCTCCCTGCCGATCCGGGAGAGGGTCCCGTTGAGAACGTAGGATGCGCCGAGGATCCGCGCCATGTGGAGCCGCTGGGCGTCGGTGGCGGATGTACCCTCCTCCCCCAGGGGGCGGATGTCGAACCGGGCCGCGAGCCGTGTTTTCAACTCCTGATCGAGCACCGGGACTCCCGATTTCAGGACGTTGTCCGTCCCGACCGCCGGTACGCTTGTGGGGAAGACGACGAGAACCTGGCGCGCCGCGTGTGCAACCCCGGGCGCGAACAGGCACCAGAGCAGGGCGAGGGCCAGAGGCGCGGTCCCGCGCGAACGCTTCGTCATCGCAGCAGCGAGGAGATTTTTTTGAACTCCGGCGTGGCCGCCACCTTCACCAGCTGGAAGACCGCGGTCTCCGTGCTGACCACCACCGCCCCGGCATCGCGCAGGGAAGCGAGGCCGCTCTGGTAGTTGTGCGGGAACCGGGAGGAGACGGCGTCGTCGAGGACAAACACCTCGTACCCCGCGTTGAGCAGATCCACCGAGGTCTGGTACACGCAAACGTGCGTCTCCATCCCCAGAAGGATCACCTGCCGGCGGGCGGTGGCGGAAAGCGCTGCGAGGAATCCCTCGTCGCGGGCGCAGCTGAAGGTCACCTTTGACAAGAGATGGTGGTTCTTCCCTTCCAGCGCCTTGAGCACCTCGGGCACGGTGCGGCCCAGCCCCTTCGGGTACTGTTCCGTCAGCAGGACGGGGAGACCCAATATCCCCGCGGCCTCGACCGCGATCTTCAGGTTCTTGAGCGCCCGCTCGTACAACTCCTTATGGATGGCGGGGACGAGCCGCTCCTGGATGTCCACGACCACCAGCACGGCGTCTTCCCGATGGAGCACTCTTTGCACGCTTCCGTCTCCCCGCTCACCCGTCGCAGCGGATGACCTCTTCCGTGAGCGGCGTCAGCGTCTCGAAGCCGTCCCCGGTCACGAGGTAGGTGTTCTCCAGGCCCACGGCGCCCTCTCCCGGGAAAACGAACTTCGGCTCCAGGGCGAACGCCATCCCGGGCGCAAGGATCGTGGGATCTCCCTTCGCGATGAAAGGGAGCTCGTCCACCTCGATGCCGACGCCGTGGCCGATGAATTTCGTATTATACCCTGGAGCGCCCATGAAATTGGAAGCGTATGGCGTGGAGGCCGCGACGGACATCCCGGCCTCGTAGAGGTCTCCCGCCACCGCCCCCGGCCGGATCTTCCCTTCGATGGCGCGCAGCGCGGCAACGGCGTGCCGGTACGCCTCTTCCATCTTCGCGGGCATCGGGCCGATGCTGTAGGTGCGGGCCATGTCCACGAGGTACCCGTCCTGCGCCCACATGGTGTCGACGATGATGGGCTCGTTCCTTTCGAAGGCCCGGTATCCCTGCCCCGCGGGAACGTAGGGGGACAATCCTTTCCCCGCGGTCGGGAAGTCGGCATACGAGGGGACCGCCGCGTCGGGGCCGGAGATGACGCACCCCAGGCCGGTATCCTGGTTGAACGCGCGCATCCGGGTGACGGTGGTGTGCCCGCCGGCGATCGCCTCGCCCTGAAGCGCTCCCTGGAGCGCCATCTCGGTCATCCCGGGGCGTATTTTCCCCCGGGCTCCGGAGAGGAGCACCGCAAGCTTTCTCCCGCAGCCGCGCAGCGCAGCCGCCTCGTAAGGCGATTTCACGGATCGGATCTCGCGCACGATCCGGGATACGTCCTCGGGCTTGGCTCCCGGAAAAACCCCCTGGAAACGGAGGAAGGAGCCGACGGGAAGGACATCGAGCTCGAAGCCCACGGCGGCGATGGAGACATTCTTCTCCGCGAAGTAGGCGGCGACGTCCTTGGGGCCTGCGATCTTCCGAACCTGGGACAGGGGCGACTCTTCGACCGCCCTCTCGAAGACCCGTCGGACGAAGTAGACCGGCTCCCCCGCCGCCGGAACGACCAGGATCCCCTGCTGGATCGCGCCCGCGAAGTAGAAGAGATCGGCGCTCTGGACCAGAAACGCGGCGTCGAGGTTCGCCGTCCGGAGGCGTTCCTGAAGCGTCGCGATTCGCCCTTTGATCTCGTCCGACGGCGTCAGCGTGTACATGAACCGCCTTCCGTGACGAACCGCATCATCGGTTCGGCGGCGGGGCCTTCGGGCGAGCCCCCCCTCTGTCCCGGCACGTTATGATTTTTTCGACTCCGCCCAAAGGGTTTCGAGTTTCTGGTACGACTTGGGAAAGTCGGCCTGGTATCTCAGGTAGATGGGCACCGGGTAGCGGACGCCGCCCGCGTGGGTCTTCTCGAGCCCCTCGACGATTTCCTCCGCCCGGTCGAACGGGAAGGTGAACGCCATCTCGTCGTCCGCGGTCATCCCGAAGATCCGATCCCCGTAGCACGGCAGGATCAACTGCGGTTCGTTCGTCTGTTTCCCCTTGATGACGACGTCGGTGCAGTCCCCTCTGCCGGAAAAAATCGCTTTTCAGGCTGCCGCCCCGCTTGTAGAGGGCGGCGTTGAGCAACCGCAGCACCTGGGCGGAGTTCCCGTACACGAGCACCGTGTCGGGGATGAAGTTCGCCCGCCCGAGGGGTCCCGCCACGACGTAGGCGTACTCACCGATGTCGTACTTGGCCAGCGCGTCCTCGAACCTTGCGCCGGCTTCCTTGCACGAGGCGTACATTCCGTCGGCCAGCGATCCGGAGGTGTAGTATTCGTTGCGCTCCTCGAATCCGAACGCCGCCTTGGCGATGGGACACGAGAGGTCCTCCCCGGAGAATGCCATCGTCCATCCGTATCGCCTTGCGATCGAGATGGCCTGGCAGATGGCCACCTTCACGCCCATGTGCTTCGAGGGGATTTTCGCTTTGTCGGGAAGCGGTTCCCCCGGCTTGTACGATTTGAGTCCGAGGGGGAAGGTGTGCACCCGCAGGTGCGTTTCGATGTGCCGGTTCAGCGTGGCGGCGTCCATGAGTTCCTCCCGGGATTTGCGTATCGTCATCCCTGCGTTCCGAACGACATATGGCAATTTATCACGGCTGGGGCTTGGACTCCGGCGATTCGTCAGTCCCATTTCCTGCCGTCGATGATCCGCTTATGCGGTTCCTCCACTTCGGTTGCGGCGACGAACCGGACCTCGCAGCGAAGCCGCGTAAGCTCGCGGGCGGTCTCGATGATGCGGGATTCCATGGCCGCAGAGGAAGCCACCCCCTCCTTAAGGACGACCCGCATCTCCATGTGGTCTTCGTGCCCGATGCGCGTGACGACGAATTGGGCGGAAGCCATCTCCGGGACCTTCGAGACGATCTGGGCGACCTGTTCCGGGTGGACGAACATCCCCTTCACCTTGGTGACCTGGTCGACGCGCCCCACGAGTTTGAGGAGTCTTGGGGACGTGCGGCCGCATGGGCACGGTGCGTCGGAGAGGACGGAGAGGTCTCCAGTGGCGAATCGCACCAGGGGGTAGGCCCGGTTGGGGAGCGTCACGACCACCTCGCCGATGGCGCCGGGAGGGGCGGGAGCCCCGGTGGCCGGATCGAGCATCTCGAGGAGAATCTCGTCGGGGACATGCATCCCGTTGGCCTCGGCGCACTCGTACCCCAGGGACCCCACGTCGGCCGTCCCGTAGCACTGGCGTACCTGAACCCCGAACTCGTCACGAAGGCGTTTGCGCAGCGACTCGGGAAGCATTTCCCCGGTCACCAGGGCAACCCGCAGCGAGAGCCCGTCTCCGGAGGTATACCCCAGTTCCTTCGCCTTCTCCAGGATGCTCATAAGGAACGACGGCGTGCCGACGTACCCGGTGACGCAGAGCTCTTTCATCACCTGCGCCTGCAGTTCGGTGTTTCCCACGCCTGCCGGGATGACGGTGCACCCCAAACGCAAGAGCGCCTCGTCGAACATGAGCCCCGCCGGGGAGAAGTGGTACATGAAAGTGTTCTGGACGATGTCGCCCTCTCGAAAACCCGCGGCGACGAACGGCTTCTCCCAGCGCCAGTGGGTCTCGTCTCGCCCTTCCGGGTCGAAGGTCGGCCCCGGGGAGACGTAGATGCGGCGCATCGCCCGGGGAGGAACCGCGGCAAGGCCTCCGAACGGCGGCTCCCCTTTCTGTATGTGCTTCAGGTCCGCCTTCCGCGTGAGGGGAATTTTTGCGAGATCCGCCAATTCCTCGACGTCACCGGGGCGCACCCCCGCCTCGTCCATCTTCCGCCGGGTGGCCGGCGCGTGTTCGTAGGCGTACCGCACCGTTTCGCGCAACATCACGCGCTGCGCCTCGGCGCGCTTCACGGCCGGCATCGTCTCCCGCGCTTCATCGTAGAACACCGTCATCTCCTTGAATTGGGGACGTAGCTGTAATTCTCCTGTTCTCAATGCGTTCGGTAGCAGAGCAGCGCGCTGCCGGAAACGATTCCATCGCCAAGGACTATTCCCCGATGAGAATTATAGCAACGTCCCCTATTACCAATTATGAGAGCCAGCGCTTGCGGCGTTTGTAATGCTTGATCTCGCGGTACGACTTCCGGGAACCGACCTCGTTCATGCCGAGGTAGAACTCCTTGACGTCTTCGTTTTTCGCCAGCTTCTCCGTCTCGCCGTCGAGCACCACCTTCCCGTTCTCCATGATATAACCGTAGCTCGAGATGGACAGCGCCACGCGCGCATTCTGTTCGACCAGCAGGATGGTCGTCTTCTCCTTGTCGTTGATCTCCTTGATGATGCCGAAGATCTCCTTGACCAGGAGCGGGGATAGCCCCAGCGACGGCTCGTCCAGGAGCATGAGCTTCGGTCGGGCCATGAGCGCCCTTCCGATCGCGAGCATCTGCTGCTCCCCTCCGGAGAGGTACCCCGCAAGCCCCTTCCGGCGTTCCTTCAGTCGCGGGAAGTAGGCATACACCCGCTCGTAGTCGTTCTTGACGTTCTTTCCATCCCTGCGGGTGTATGCTCCGCACCGGAGATTTTCCTCCACGGTGAGGTCTTCGAAGACCCTTCGCCCCTCGATCACCTGGAAAATCCCCTTCCGGACGATGTCTTCGGGGTCCTGCCCGTTGATCTTCTCGCCGCCGAACAGGATCTCCCCGTCGGTGACCTCACCCTCCTCGGACTTGAGAAGTCCGGAGATCGCCTTGAGCGTCGTGCTCTTCCCCGCACCGTTGGCGCCCAGGAGCGCAACGATCCGCCCCTCCGGGACGACGAGGGAGAGCCCCTTCAGGACGAGGATCACGTCGGAGTAGATGACCTCGATGTTGTTCACGTTCAGCATCGGTTCCCGCCCGCTCCCTTTCCGCCTGCATCGGGTGATCCGGGCGGGGGATCTCCCCCCGCCCGGCCGTGAAACGCCTACAGCCCCAGCCACTCCGCCTTGCGGGGGAGCACCATCGTCTTCTTCACAACCAGCTTGCCCTTCACCATCTGGATGATGTTGACCGCCATGAAGGGACGGTGGTCGGTCGACGTGTAGGTGATCTTGCCGGGGGTCAGCCCCCCCGTATCGAAGTCGCGGAACGTCTCGAGCGCGTCCTTGACGGATTGCCCGGTGATGTTCCCTTTCGTCGCCTTGTCGGCCCGCTTGAGCGCCTCGACGAGGACCATCATCGACACGTAGCCGCGGATGAACGGGGTCGGTTGCGGCTTGTTCCTGGTGATCTGCTCGAGCAGCTTCATCCCGGGCACCTTCGCCCCGTAGGTCGTCGAACCCGCCATGACGAGGGCTCCTTCCTCGGCGCCGTCGGCCAGCTTCGGCGTGCTCTCGTCGATCCCCCAGATGTTGCTGAAGAACCGGGTCGAAAGACCGAGCTTCCTTGCGTCCTTCAGGATGACCGCCGTGGAACCCGTCGTCCCGCCGATCCATCCGAAGTCGGCCTTCTTGTTCTTCACGGACAGCATCTGGGAGTTCGCCTCGATCGCCTTGAGGTCCACGTTCTCGTCATTCAGGATCTCGTACCCCAGCTCCTTGGCGTATTCCTTGCCGCCCTTGATCGGCGCGATGCCATACGGGACGTTCGGGTAAATGAAAACGATCTTGGGAGCCCGCTTCTCTTTCCAGTTCTCCTTGAGGTACAGCAGCCCCGCCCGCAGGGCGGTGGTGTAGTCGGCCGCGCAGAAGAAATTGTACGGCGCCTTCTTCGGATCGGTCAGGTGGGCCGAGTACGACGCGGAGATGTAGGGCACCTTGTCGGCGGAGACGAAACCGGTGAGGGCCTCGGTGTCGCCCGTGCCCCATCCCTCGATCGCGACGACCTTGTCTTCCTTGTACTTCTTGTACTGGTTGATCGCCTTGTCCTTGTTGTAGGCATAGTCGAACATCTGCATGTCGATCGTCTTCCCGTTGATCCCGCCGTGGGCGTTGACATAATCCTTGTAGGCCTGCACCCCTTCGGCGTACGGCTTTCCGACATCGCCCGTCGGACCGGTCAGATCCGCCAGGTGCCCCACCTTGATCGTGCCGGCGGCCAGCGCGACTCCCGACAGAAGGAACAACGTGCAGGTCACCGCGACGGCGATTTGCAGGAATCTTTTCATGCTCTCCTCCTTCAAAGAAAATGAAAACGTTACGGGTTGATCCGCCGATTCCGAAATTTCCCGATGCGCTTTTCCGCTTGCCCGATTTTCCGCACCCCCTTTCCTTATCCGTACGGTTTTATCTGCTTCCCGGTTGCGGTGGTTTCCCCGGTGCGTGTCCGTGTTCCTCAATAGGAGAACGGGTACAGCTTCCAGTACGCCTTGATCATCTTCCAGCGATGCGCCAGCCCGTCGGGTTCGAAGATCAGGAACAGGATGATGATGGCGCCGAAGATCCCCTGCTCGAGGGCGATCGCCAGTTCCGCGATGCCGGGAAAGCTCGTCCCGAGCTGCGTCGTCACCACGGTGAGCAGTTTCGGGAGCAGGATCATGAAGACCGCGCCGTAGATCGACCCGAGGATGCTCCCCAGCCCCCCGATGATGATCATCGCAAGGTACACGATCGAGACGCCGATGTTGAACTGCTCGGAAGAGACATATCGCAGCGAATGCCCGTAGAGCGCTCCCGCCACCCCGGCGTAGAACGACGACACGGCGAAGGAGAGGATCCGGTACTTGAAGAGGTTGATCCCCATGATCTCCGCGGAGATGTAGTGGTCCCGCACCGCCATGAAGGCGCGTCCCGTGCGCGTCCGCATCAGGTTGGCGGCGAACAGGACCATCACCGCCGCGATGACCAGGACGATGTAGTAGTAGGAGCGGTCGGTATCGAAGGCGAACCCGCCGATGGAGGGCCTCGGGACGACGATTCCGAAGCTTCCCCCGGTCACCGGCTCCCACCGCAGGAAGATCCATTCGAGGATGAACTGGGACGCGAGCGTCGCGATGGCGAGGTAGAGGCCTTTCAGACGCAGCGAGGGGATCCCGAAGATCATGCCCGCCAGCGCGGTGACCACTCCCGCCGCGGGGACGCCGATCCAGAAGGAGAGCCCCATCTTCGCGGTGATGTACGCCGAGGTGTACGCGCCCACGCCGAGGAACGCCCCCTGCCCGAGGGAGATCTGCCCCGTGAACCCCGTGAGGATGTTGAGCCCCACCGCGCCGATCACCGCGATGAGGATCTGCATCGTGATCCAGAGGAACTCGCTCTTTACGACGAAAGGCCAGGCAAGGAGGAACAGGAAGAATGCCGCCACGAACGCCTTGGTGACCGGGGTCTGCAGGATCTCCATGTCCTTTTCGTAGGAGGTCCGGTAATCGCCGCAGTAGTGCATCTCATGTTCTCCCTTGAATAACCTTGCTTAACCGCCTATACACGCTCGATTTCCTTGGTTCCGAACAACCCGTACGGCTTGATCATCAGGATGACGACGAGGATGACGTACGGGGCGACCTCCTTCACTCCGCTCAGGTCGAAGTAGGTGTTGCAAAGCCCGTCGGAGAGGTTCTCGAGCACACCGATGATCATCCCTCCCAGCGCCGCCCCGAGGATGGAATCGAGCCCTCCGAGGATGGTCGCCGGGAAGACCTTCAGCCCGAAGTGGTACAGGGTGTTGTTGATCCCGTTGATGTTCCCGATAAGGACTCCCCCGATCCCCGAGACCACCGCGGAGATCACCCACGACAGGGCGAAGATCCGCTTCACCGAGATCCCCATCGACTGGGCCACCTGCTGGTTGAAGGCGGTGGCGCGCATCGCAACGCCCGCCTTCGAGTACTTGAAAAAGACGGAGAAGACGGCCAGCAGGAAAAGCGACAGCACGAAGCACCAGACGAATTCGAGGGATACCGGCACCCCCGCCAGCGTGATCGTCTCCTGGGGGAACAGCTTCGGCGTGTACACGAGGATGTCCGTCCCCCAAACCACCGATACCGCGGACCGCAGCACCAGGGACAGCCCGATGGTGACCATGATGATGGAGATGATCGGTTCGCCGATCATGGGACGCAGGATCATCCGCTCGATGAGCATCGCCAGGGCCATCGAGAAAAGGATCGTGAGCAGCAGGGCCGCGCCGAAGGGGACGCGCATCTGCACGAGGAAGGCGTAGCAGACGTAGGCGCCCACCATGAGGAGCTCGCCCTGCGCGAAGTTGACCACCCTGGTGGCCTTGTAGATGATCACGAAACCCAACGCCACCGCCGAGTAGATGCTGCCGATGACCAGGCCGCTGATGACCAGCTGCAGAAGGTATTGCATCGTCATATGCGCCCTCTCCCCGTTCCTTCGCGATATCCGTCTTTCGCCACGGATGCGGCGGGCGGCTTCCGTTCCGCTACGCTCGCAACCTCCGTCCGCTCGCTGCGATTCCGCTCGGCGCGATCCATGACCCGCTCCATACGCCGCCCCACCGTCCCATCCTTCGTCCGGTGGGGCACCCCTCACAGAAGGAGCGCGGGGCGCTTCGTGGAACCTCCAGCCGCATCCTCCGCAACGGGTGCCTATCGCAGATCCCGGACGGTGAGCGTCGTCCGGATCCGCGACGTCTTTCCGTCCTGGTACTTGATGACCGCGTCGATGGGGATCGCCTTCTCGCCGTCGTACATCCCCTCGATCACGTGTTTGTACCTTTCCCCGACGAAGGCGCGCCGCACCTTCCTCGTGCGGGTCAGTTCGTCGTCGTCCGCGTCGAGCTCCTTGTACAGGGGGACGAACCTGCTGATCCGCGTGGCGGCGGGAAGCGTCTCGTTGACCTTCTCCACCTCCTTTGCGAGCAGCTCCAGAACCTCGGGCTTCGCCGCCAGGTCGGTGTAGGTCGTGTAGGAAATCCGGCGGCTCTCCGCCCACTTCCCGACGTTCGCGTAGTCGATGCACAACATCCCGGCGATGAAGGCCCTCTGGTTCCCCAGACAGACGCACTCCTTGATGTAGGGGGAAAATTTCAGCTTGTTCTCGATGAACTGCGGGGAAAAGCGCGTCCCGTCGGTCAGGTGCATCACGTCCTTCACGCGGTCGATGACGACCAGGTGGCCGCCCTCGTTGAAGTAGCCGGCGTCGCCCGAGTGGAGCCACCCGTCGGCCAGCGTCTTCTCCGTCTCTTCGGGGTTCTTGTAGTACCCCTGGAACACGGATGGAGAACGGGAAAGGATCTCGCCGGAATCGGAGAGCTTGACCTCCGTCGAGGGGATGGGCATGCCGACCGAATCGAAGTTGATGTCTCCCTCCCGGTGGATGCACGAGATCCCGGAAATCTCGGTCTGTCCGTAGATCTGCTTGAGGTTCACCCCCATCGCGTTGAAGAACTTGAAGACGTCGGGTCCCAGCGCCGCCCCACCGGTGGAGGCCGAGCGGATGCGCAACAGGCCCAGGCGGTCCTTCAGGGCGCGGAAGACCAGGGCGTAGGCAAGCTTGTGCCGCAGCTTGAGGGAGACGGGGATCGGCCGTTTCCGGAAGACCGTGTCGGCGTACTCGTACCCCGCGGGGAGGGCCCAGTGGTACATCCACCGCTTGAGCCTCGAGGCGTCCATGACCTTCACCTGGACGGTCGAGGTCATGTTCTCCCAGATCCGAGGCGGGGAGAACATGATGGTGGGGCCGATCTCGCGGATGTTCTCCTGCACCGTCTCGGGCTTTTCGGGGAAATTCACCGTGAAGCCTGTGAGCAGGGCGCTGGAGAGGCACATCATCTGCTCACCGATCCACGCCAGGGGGAGGAAGGAGACGAACTCGTCCTTCGCGGATTTGCCGTCCACCTCCATCAAATTCGCCGCCATGCTCAGGAGGTTGCGGAACGAAAGCATCGCTCCCTTGGGGAAGCCGGTGGTCCCGGAGGTGTAGCAGATAAGCGCCAGGTCCTCGTACTTCGTGGCGCCGACGTTTTCCGCGTAGAGCCCGGGTTCCCTCTGATCGAGCTCGCGGCCGAAGTTCTCGACTTCCTTGAAGTCGAGGAGAAACGGCTGCTTGTAGCCGCGCATCCCCCGCGGGTCGCTGTAGATGATGTAGCGGACCTTGGGAAGCTGTTCCCTCATGTCGAGGATCTTGTCGACCTGCTCCTGGTCCTCGGCGACGACGAAGGTGGCGTCCGAGTGGTCGATGACGTAAGCCACCTCTTTCAGCGTCGAATCCTGGTACAGCCCCAAAGGCACCGCACGCGACGCCTGCGCCGCCACCTCGGCCCACACCCACTCGGGCCGGTTGTCCCCGATGATGGCCACCTTGTCGCCTTGCGCCAGCCCCAGGGAGACCATCCCCAGGGAGAAATATTTCACGTGGTCGTGGTACTCCCGCCAGGTGAACTCCTGCCAGATGCCGAACTCTTTCTCGCGCATCGCCACCTTGCGGTCCCCGAAACGTTCCGCATTATGCGCCAGGAGCTTGGGAAAGGTGTCGTGGGCCGAAAGAATCTCCTTCATCCGCGTGCGTTCTCCTCCCGTTCGCGCAGGAAATCGTCCTCCTCGCCGATGTACGCCTTGATGACGACCGGGTCTTCCGCGACCTCCGAAGGCGTTCCTTCGGAGATCTTCACGCCGAAGTCGAGGACGCTCACCCCGTGGCTGATGTCCATGACCACGCCCAGGTCGTGTTCGATGAGCAGGATCGTCACGCCCCACTCCTCGTTGATGTCGAGGATGAAGCGGGCCATGTCCTCCTTCTCCTCGAGGTTCATCCCCGCCATCGGTTCGTCCAGGAGCAGGAGCTTGGGCTTGAGGGCCAGGGCCCGCCCCAGTTCGACCCGCTTGCGCAGGCCGTAGGCCAGGGTCCCCACCGGCTTCTTCCGTATGTTCTCGATCTCCAGGAAGTCGACGATGTCCTCCACCGCCTTCCGGTTCTCGATCTCCTCGCTCCGAGAGGGCCCCAGGAAAACTCCCCCGGCAAGCACACCGCGCTTGAGGAACTGATGTCTCCCCAGCATGAGGTTGTCCAGAACGGTCATGTGGTGGAACAGGGCGATGTTCTGGAAGGTGCGGGCGATCCCCAGGCGGGTGACGTGGTCCGGCTTCATCCCCGTGACCTTCGCGTCCTCGAAGTGAACCGCCCCCCGCTGCGGCTTGTAGACGCCGGAAATGCAGTTGAACACGGAGGTCTTCCCGGCGCCGTTGGGGCCGATGATCGCGTGGATGCACCCCTTCGGCACGTTGATGGAGACCCCGTTGATCGCCTTGACCCCTCCGAAGGAAAGGTGGATGTCGTCGATCCGAAGCAGCGGCATAAGGGCTCCCTGAAGAGGGTTCCTTCCGGAGAAGGCAATCCCTGTGCCAATTTCAAACCGTCGTTTGTTTCATTCGATGATGGAGAACTTGTTTTCGAAACGTACAGTTACAAAGGATACTCCGCAAGGAGGGACGCTGAGTGAAAAAAGAGGTGCCCGCGCATTGGTATTATTACCAAAACACGTATTCCGTATTTGGCATGTTTACCCAAAAACCTGTTTCCTGATGATGATCCCCCCGCAGACGTCCTGGGACCCGTGTTCGAGACGCGCCACGTGACGCTGCCCGAGAGCGGCGAGGGGTTCTACCATCATCCGGCGGATTGGCCGGCCTTGAAGGCGTCCAGCGACAATCCGTGCCGGCGCATCTTCTCCGAAAAGTTCTTGTTGTCCATCCCGGCGAGGCGGGCGGCCTCGGTGAGCTTCCCCTCCGCGCGGCGCAAGACTTCCGAGAGATACCGCTTCTCGAACGCGGACACGACCCTTTCCTTCGCCTCGCGGAATGGAAGGCCGGGGGGATACGGCGCCTCTTCCCTGCCGGCCGCCTCCGACAACGGAACGCCCAGGGCCGACGCCACGCCGGCATCCGTCCCCGCGGCGCGAATGACGACGCGCTCCATGAAATTTTCCAGTTCCCGCACGTTGCCCGGCCAGTCGTACGCCCGGAGCGCCGCGATGTCCGCCGGCGCCGGGGGGTCGATCTTTTTCCCGCACTTCCGGGCGAAACGCTGCAGGAAAAACTCCGCGAGCACGGGGATGTCCTCCGGGCGCTCCCGCAGGGGCGGAACGCGGATGGGATAGACCGACAGCCGGAAGAAGAGGTCCTTCCGGAACCGCGCGGCGGACACCTCCTCCTCGAGGGACTTGTTCGTCGCGGCGATGATCCGCACATCCACCTCGATCTGGCGCGTGCCCCCGACCCGCAGGAACTTCTTCTCCTGGATCGCGGTCAGGAGCTTGGGCTGCAGGATCGGCGGCACCTCCCCGATCTCGTCGAGGAAAAGGGTACCCCCGTGCGCCATCTGGAACATCCCCTTCCGGTCGGCGACCGCCCCCGTGAATGCGCCGCGCGCGTGTCCGAACAGCTCCGTCTCGAAGAGGGTCTCGGGGATGGCGGCGCAGTTCACCTCGATCAGGGGCCCGTCGCGACGCGGCCCGTTGTAGTGGATGGCCCGGGCGATCAGCTGCTTCCCCGTCCCCGTCTCGCCGGTGAGGAGGACCGTGGTATCGATCCCCAGGATCCCGCCCACGTCCTGCTGGAGCCGCCGCATCGCGTCGCTCTCGCAGACCAGGGTCCTGCGCAGGTCGAACGTCTCCTGGTTGCGCGCCGTGCGGTACCGATCGGCCGTCCGCAGGTCCTGGATCTCCAGGACGCGCCGGATGTGGAGGAGGATCTCGTCCGGTTCGAAGGGCTTCAGGAGGTAGTCCTGCGCGCCCGCCTTCATCGCGTCCACGGCGGTCTTGATGCTGCCGTATGCGGTCATGAGGATTACGGGCAGGTCGCCGAACGACTCCCGGATGGCGCGCGTGAAGACGATGCCGTCGGTCCCCGGCATCCGCACGTCGCTGATGACCAGGTCGAACTCGTCGGCGGCAAGCTTGGCGAGCGCCTCCGCGGCAGTCCCCGCCGTATCCGCGAGGAAACCGGCCGACACGATCGTCCGCGCCAGCGGGCGGAGGAAAATCTCCTCGTCGTCGACCAGCAGGATCTTGCGTCTCATCGGGTCCTCCCGGCGCCGTCGAACGGGTAGCGCGGCAGGTCCACGGAGACGGCGGTTCCCGTGCCGCGCTCCGAAACGACACGCACCTCTCCCCCGTGCAGCTCCACCAGCCTCCGGACGATCGGCATCCCCAGCCCCACCCCCTGCGCCTTGTTCGTGTAGAACGGCTGGAACACTTTCGACAGCTCTTCCTCGGTCATCCCCGGACCGTTGTCCTCGACGGTGATCCGCACCCCGCCGCCTTGCTCCGACAGGCGCACGCGGACCCGGCCCTCCCCGCGGGGAGCGGCCTCGATCGCGTTCTTCACGATGTTGGTGATCACCTGCTTGATCCGGACGCCGTCCACCAGCGCGCTCAAGCGGACGTCGGGCGGGTCCACGGCGACCGCGACCCCGCGTCGGCGCCACTCCTCCTCCAGCCCGAAGACCGACGAGCGCGCGATCCCGGCCAGGTCGTAGTCGTCCAGTTGCAGTGCGATGTCCCGGGTGTAGTCCAGCAGTTCGTTGACGATGACCTCCATCGAGGAGACGGCTTCCCGGATCGTCCCGATCACCTCGGCGCCTTCCGGGCCGCCGAGCTCCTCCCCCAGCAACCGCGTGCTCATCTTGATCGACCCCAGCGGGGTGCGGATCTCGTGCGCCACGCCCGCCGCCATCTGCCCGAGGGATGCCAGCTTTTCCGTCTGGATCATCTTGGCCTGCATGGCTTTGAGCTCGGTCAGGTCCTTGAAGGAGGCGACGAACCCCGACGCCTTCCCCCGCTCGTCCCGGATCCTTGCGGTGGAGACCAGCCCCGGGGCCTGCGTGCCGTCGCCCCGGCGGATGTCCACCTCGCCGCGCCAGTGGCCGTTCCGGTAGGTTGCGCGGGCGATGATCCGCTGCCGCTCCCGGTACGGCGTGTCCCGGATCAGGAGCTGGAACTCCCCCCCGATCATCTCGCGTTCCTCCCGGCGGAAAAGGCGGCACCCCCCTTCGTTCACCGCGGTGATTCTCCCTTCCGCGTCGAAGGCGACGATCCCGTCGTCGATGCTGTGCACCACGCTGGCAAGAAGTCGCTCGCGGGCGCGGATCTCCCCCTCCTTGTGGGTCACCGCCTCCCGCGTGCTCGCCAGGTCCTTCTCCATCTCCCGGATCGATTCGACCAGCGTCCGGGCGTCGGCAAGGGCGATGGGAAGCATGTCCCGCAGGACGTTGCGCGCGGCGATCGTTCCGATGGAGCCGGTGAGGATCCGCTCCACGCGCACCGGCAGCTCCATCTGGCGGATCACCGCCTCGCGGGTCTGCCCCCTGCTCTTGATCTCGCGGATCTCCCGGACGACCTCTCCGACCTCCTTCTCCTTCTCCTGTCCCGCGTAGCGGGTCACCACCGCCTCGATTTCCTCGAGCGAAGGGTAGCGCCCCCCGTCACGCCCGGCCCCCCGCTCCGCAAAACCGCCTGCGGCGAATCCGCGCGCCGCTTCCGGAGACTTCCCGCCGGCGGAAGCCGGCAGCTGCGAACCCGCAAGGAACCCGAGGACGTTCAGGAAGAGGCTCCAGAAGACCGCGTTCCCCACGGGATCGCCGATCCCCGCCGCGAGGAAATCGGTGGGCCGCAGCGCAGCGACGCCGAAGGGGCCTGCGGACACGAACGCGGCGGAGAGGAACCCCGCCTTGGCCGCGGCGGGGAGGATCAGGGTGTAGAACCATGCGGCGAAACCCGCGCAGATCCCGATCACCGCCCCGCCGGCGGTGCCTCCCTTCCAGTACAATCCTCCGAAGACCGCGGGCCCGAACTGCGCCACCGCCACGAAGGAGATGACCCCGATCTCCATCAGCGCGGTATTGTACGACATCAGGCGGGCGTACAGGTACCCCAGGGCGATGACCGCCAGCATCGACACGCGCGTCGCGGCCAGCAGGAAACCGTAGGCGTGGAAATTTTTCCTCGCCCAGAGGATGCCCGGGATGACCAGGTTGTTCGCCACCATCTTCCCGAGCGCCACGGAAGAGACCAGCACCATCGCCGTTGCCGCGGAAAATCCCCCGAGGAAGACCAGGAGGCTCGCGGCGTGGTTTCCTGCGAGCATGGGGATCGCCAGAACATACTTGTCCCCCGCGGCGGCCGGCAGTCCCAGGAGCAGTCCCCCGAAAGCGATCGGGATCACAAAGAGGTTGATGAGGAGAAGGTACAGCGGAAACATCCACATCGCCGTCTTGATGTGGGACTCCTCCCCGTTCTGCACGACAAGGACATGGAACTGCCGGGGAAGGAGGAGGACATCGATGACGGCGATGGTGAAATACGCCCCCCACCGGGCGAATCCGTTCCCCGGGGCGTTCGACAGCCCCGTGAGGTTCCTCCACTCCGGGTGCGCGAGAAAGCGGCCGTAGATGTCCCCCATCCCGTCGAACACCCCGTAGCAGACGAAGACCCCCGCGGCCAGGAAGATCACGAGCTTGAACACCGACTCCACGGCGACGGCGGTGAGAACCCCCCCCTGCGGCCTGGTGAAGTCCAGGTAGCGCCCCCCGAAGAAGAGGGCGAAGGCTCCCAGGCAGATCGCGACGAGCAGCATAGGGTCGAACGCGGCGGGGGAACCGCCCTGCCCGCCCGCGATCATTTCGTAGGACAGCCCGACGGCGCGCAGTTGCAGCGAGATGTACGGGATGCTCCCGACCACGAGGAACAGGGTCGCGAGGGCGCCCAGCCACGGCGTGCCCCCGTACCTGACACTCAGCAGGTCCGGAACCGAGGTTACGTTGTGGGTGCGGCAGAAGCGGACGAGCTTTCGCAGGACGGTCCACCAGCCAAGCGCGAACACGGAAGGGCCGATGAACAGCGCGAGGAAGGAAGGCCCGGTCTGGGCGGCGTTCCCGATGCAGCCGTAGAACGTCCAGGAGGTGCAGTAGACTCCGGCGGCGAAGACGTAGACGTAACGGTCGAGCCCCCGCGCGCGCAACGCATCGAACTTTCGCTCCCCCAGGTACCCGACCCCGAACAGCAGGAGAAGGTACCCCGTGACGACGGCTATGACGAACTCTCCCTGGAACAGCGGCCCCGGCACCTTACTCTCCCATGCGCCGGCTCACCGCAACGAGGACGTACACGAGGACGCCCCAGAGCAGGAACACGCCGGCTAGAAACGAGGGCACGCCGAGGAACGTCTCGGGGAGGTCGAACGCGCCCAGGACCGGCCACGAGAAGACGGCCAGGAACAGCAGGATGCACACCCTGCCCAACACTTCCCCTCTCAAGCCGTCTCCTTCGTTACGTTCCCGCCGCGGGTGGAGTTGCGGATGAAGTTATTGTACTATCGATCCCATGGGAACGCGGACCCGATCGACAACCGGCGCGTTCGTCCTTCTCGCGGCGCTTGCCGCGTCCGCCGCTTTCGCCCTGTCCCCGCTGCGGGCCGCCCGCGCCGACGTCTACCGCTGGGTGGACGGAACCGGGGTGATCCATTTCACGGATGACCTCTCCACCGTTCCCCCGAAGTACCGCGGCAAAACCACCGAAATCCTGAAAGGTCCCCCGCCCGCCGGAGAACCCTCCCTCTCCACGATGGGAACCCTCCCCGCCCCGCAGGGCGGTTTCGGCGCGCAGCCGGCCGGACCGAACCCGGGGGAAGCGGAACCTCCCGCACCTCCGCAGGAGGACCTCTTCTCGGAAGCGGAAAGGATGAAGGCGAAGATCGACGCCAAGGAACGGTTCCTGCGGGAAGTCGACCGGAAGCAGTCCCTGGCGACCAACCCGTACCGCAACCGGTTCGTGGCCCCCGGCGACCTCGAACTGTACAGGAAATACAAGGAAGAGCTTCCCGGCGACCGGGAACGCCTCAAGGAACTCGAGTCCCGCCTCCCGTCCGGCGATTCGCGCTGAACTCCGGCGGCGCATCGCAGGTCACGCGAATCGTATCCCCCGTGTCGGGGTGACGGAAAGCCACCTCCTCCGCGTGGAGCATCAGCCGCGTCTTCCCGGGGCCTTCCGGGGGCACTGCGGCGTACCTCCGGTCCCCGACGATGGGGTGCCCGACGGCGGCAAGGTGGGCCCGGATCTGGTGGCGCTTCCCCCGGGAGATCGTCGCGCGGACCAGGGTATCCCCGCCGAAGATGCGGACCGGCTCGATCCTCGTCCACCGGTGCGGGTCCGGGTCTTTCCGCTCCCTCCGAACCCGCACGGTCTCCCCTCCCTCCGCGTCGATCGCATACTCGATCGGCATCGGCCCACGGACCTCCCCGTGGACGAGGCAGAGGTACCGCTTGACCAGGTTCCCGTGCTCCCGCTCGCGCACCAGGAAAGCGTAGGCGCGGGCGGTGAGGGCGGCCGGGACCGCCCCGCTGGTGGCATAGTCCAGCCGGGTGAGCAGGGTAAGCCCCGGGACGCCCGCGATCTCCACGACCCCGGGATAGCGTTTCCGCAGATACCCCGCGAGGGTGCCGGCTTCGTTGGGCCGGTGCGGCTCGGTGTGGACGTCGGGAGGCTTGCACAGCACGGCGACGCAGGCGTCCTCGTACGCGATCGCAACACCCGGGGGATCGGAGGGGACGGGAAGCCAGTCGCGTTCCTCCGCGATCTCGGCCACGCGCACGGTTTCTCCTTCCCGGACGGAACGGCCTTTCGGCGCGATCCGCCCGTTCACCCGGACCGCTCCCGCCTCCAGGGCGAACCGCACGCTGCGGGACGGGACCCCCGGGAACCGGTCCCGCAACAGCCGGTCCATGCGTTTTCCCGACTCCCCCGGCAGGACCTCGAACACCTGGTCTCTCAGCATCCCCAGGAGTATAATGGATTGGCGAAAAGGCGTCGCCCCGTCCGCCAGAGAAACCGCAGACCGGAAAGGGGGATTCCGCCATGTACCGGAAAATCCTCGTACCGCTGGACGGCTCCGCGCTCGCGGAACACGCCCTCGGACACGCGGAGGAGATCGCCCGGGGCACGGGAGCCGAGATCCTCCTGGTGCAATCCATCAACATCACGGTGCCCGTTGCTCCCGAAGCGGTCTTCATCGCCGGCGACGAGGCGATCGAAGAGGTGACGAAGGCCTCCGGGAAATACCTCGAGACCATCGCCGCCCCCCTGCGGACCGCGGGGTTCACGGTCCGCACGATGGTCGACGACCGCCCTCCGACGGACGCGATCCTTCACGCCGCGGACCGGGAAGGGGTGGATCTGATCGTCATGAGCAGCCACGGGCGAAGCGGATTCTCCCGACTGGTGATGGGGAGCGTCGCCGAAAGCGTCCTTCACGCGACGCGGCGGACCATGGTCCTCGTCCGGCCGGAGTTGCCGGCGACCGAACCGGCGCACCGGAACGACCAGAGGTACCTGCAGGTTCCCTGAAGACACGCGCCCGCGGGCGCACCGCCTGTACCGCGTCCGCACCGGTGCGGGTCGTTTCGCCTTCGGGTACTTCGCGGGACTTCGCTTACTTCCCGATCAGCGAAGCCTTCAGGATGACGACCGGGGTTCCCGGTACGTCCTGGAATCCCCCTTGCGTTCCCGTGGGCACGGCGCGGATCTTGTCCACCACGTCCATCCCCTGGATCACCTTCCCGAAAACGGCGTAACCGAACCCCTGCGGGGTGCGGTTCCTGTGGTTCAGGAAGTCGTTGTTCACCGTGTTGATGAAGAACTGCGCCGTGGCGGAGTCGACGATGTTGGTCCGCGCCATCGCGATCGTCCCGCGGTCGTTTTTCAGCCCGTTGTCGGCCTCGTTCCGGATCGGGGCGTGCCGTGTCTTCGTCTCCCGCATCTCCTTGTCGAACCCGCCGCCCTGGATCATGAAGTCCCGGATGACGCGGTGAAAGATCAGCCCGTCGTAGTGCCCTTCCTTCACGTACGTGAGGAAGTTCTCCGTCGTGACGGGAGCCTTCTCGGGGTTTAGCTCCACCTGGATGACCCCCATGCTTGTCGTGAGCCGGACCACGGGTTTCCCTCCTTTTTTCCGGGCGACTCCGGCGCCGGAGGCGATCCCGCAGCAGAGAAGCAGAATTCCCGCGAACCAAAGCGATTTCCGCATCGAGGACCCCCGGTTCCCTGTTGTATTTTCATATTATTCGAATTTTTCCCGCGGCGAAAGCACCTGGACGCCGAACCTCGCGACCCGGATCCCGAATCGCGGGAGGACGGATGTAACCTTCGGGACGCATCCCACGCCATACGGACTATAATGGACCCGATGACGACTTCCCGTAAGGCATCCTTGTCGCGCGCCCTGTCGCTTGTTCTCGTCCTCAGCGCCTGCGCATTTCCCGCCGCCGGAGCCGAAACGGTTCCGCTGTCCATCGGAGACGCGGTGCGGATGGCCGTGGAGAAGAACCTCGGGCTCAAGGTTGCGACCTACTCCCCCGCCATCGCCGAAACCGGCATCCGGAAGGCGCGCGCGATCTACGACCCCCTCCTTTCGGCCCAGGCCAACCACCAGGGATCGAACCTGCAGGCGGCCCCGCAATCGTTCTTCGTCGACCGGCAACGCGCATTCACCTTCGATGCGTCGATCTCGCAACTGCTCCCCTCGGGGGCCACGACGTCGCTCTCCTTCAACAATTTCTGGTCCAAGGACAACTTCGGCCTCCCGACCTCCCGCTTCGCCCAGCCGCAGCTGACCCTGTCGTTCTCCCAACCGCTCCTCCAGGGACTGGGCCGCGAGGTGACGGAGCGCGGCATCACCACGGCGGACGACGCGACGGATTCCGCCCTCGCGGGCTGGAACCAGCAGGCGCTGAACACCGCCGCGACGGCGAGGAACCAGTACCTTGTCCTCGTGAAAGCGCGGGAGAGCCTCGCGACGCGGCAGGCCTCCCTGACGCTCGCACGCGAGGTCCAGGCGCAGAACGAGGCGCGGGTCAATGCCGGTGTGCTGGCCGCCTACCAGCTGCAGGATTCCCGGCTGGGAGTGCTCCAGGCCCGAAAGAACCTTTTGGACGCGGAGCGCGCGGAGAAAGACGCCGTCGATCAGCTCCGGACCACGCTGCACCTTGCGGAGGGAACTGCCGTCGCGACCACGCCGCCCCCGTTCGAGCCGTCGGATGTTTCCGAGGCCGACGCGCTGCGCACGGCGACGCTGCGGCGCCCCGACATCGTGAGTGCGCGCGTCGCCGTCCGCACCGCGGAATTCAACGAGAGGGTATCCCGCAACCTCGCTCTTCCTTCCCTTGCGCTTCAGGGAAGCGGCGGGATCACGGGTCTCGACACGAGCTACGGCGACGCGATCGGGGACATGGGCAGCGCCAAATACCCCAACTGGTCCGTGGGGCTGAGTTTCTCCGTCCCGCTCGGAAACCACTCCGCGCGCGCCGATGTCGCGGCGAACCGGCTGATCGCAAGCCAGGCGCGGACCCAACTCGCGGCGACCGAGGAGTCGGCGACCCTCGAGGTCAGGACCGCCCTGCGCGCCCTGTCCTCGGCCCGGGAGCAGATCGGCGTGACCGAACAGGGGGTGACGGCCGCGGAGGTCCTCATGGCCTCATACCTGAAGCGGCAGCAGCTGGGGCTCGCCACCACCAAGGACGTCCTCGACGTATCGGCAAGTCTGACGCTGGCGCGGGAGAATCTCACCGCGGCGCGCGCGGACTACCAGACCGCATTTACGAACCTGTGGAAGGCGACGGGGG
This sequence comes from Deltaproteobacteria bacterium, assembly GCA_021815305.1. Classification (GTDB taxonomy): domain Bacteria; phylum Desulfobacterota; class Deferrimicrobia; order Deferrimicrobiales; family Deferrimicrobiaceae; genus JAKAHC01. Next base: position 346,387 of record JAKAHC010000002.1, read on the forward strand.
AACTGCTGGACCGGCAGGGAATCCGCATCGAGGGTACCGCCATCGCATCCCGGACACGAAAGGGAACCCCATGAAGAAGCTCCTGATCGGGGTCGTCCTCGCGGCGGCGCTCGCCGCCGGGGGGTACCTCTGCCTGAAAAAGGAGAATGCCCCCCCCGGTTACCGGACCGCGAAGGTCGAGCGGGGGCAGATCGTGGACACCATCACCGCGACGGGGACCATCAACGCCGTGACCACCGTCTCCGTCGGGAGCCAGATCTCGGGGACGATCCGGAAGCTTTTCGCGGACTTCAACTCCCATGTCCGCAAGGGCGAGGTGATCGCCCAGATCGACCCGCGGCTCCTCGAAGCCGCGGTCGTCCAGGCGCAAGGGAACCTCGAAAACAACAAGGCCGCACTCGTGAAGGCGAAGGTCGCCGTCACGGATACGGAACGAACGTACCGGCGGAACCGGGAGCTTCTTCCGAACGGCTTTGTGGCCCAATCGGATGTCGACACCTCCCAGACCGCATACGAGCAGGCGGCCGCGCAGGAAAAGAGCGCGGAGGCGGCCGTGACCCAGGCGGGAGGCGCGCTGAAGGTTGCCCGGACGAACCTCGAGTACGCCACCATCCGGTCCCCCGTGGACGGAATCGTCATCTCCCGCAACGTCGACGTCGGGCAGACGGTGGCCGCCAGCTTCCAGACGCCCACCCTGTTCACGATCGCCCAGGACCTGACGAAGATGCAGATCGACACGAACGTGGACGAATCGGACATCGGCCGGGCCGCCAAGGGGCAGGACGTGAACTTCACGGTCGACGCGTGGCCCGAAAAGACCTTCACGGGCAAGGTATCCCAGGTGCGAAACGCCCCGATCGTCACGCAGAACGTGGTCACCTACGACGTCGTGATCCTGGTCGACAACCGGGATCTCCTCCTCAAGCCCGGGATGACGGCGAACGTGACGATCCAGGTGAAAAAATACGAAAACATCCTGAAGATCCCGAACGCCGCGACGCGGTTCCGGCCGGCGGAGAAGTCCCAGGAACCCCTGTGGATGCTGACGAAGGGGAAAGAGAGCTCGGGCCAGCGGGTCTACACGCTCGGCAAGGACGGGAAGCCCGTGGCGTTGAACGTCAAGACCGGCGTCTCCAACGGCTCGTACACGGAGCTCGTCGAAGGGAACCTGAAGGAGGGGGATTTCGTGATCACCGGGGAGGCTCCGAAAGGGTCGTCCTCCTCCGGAGGCAGCCCGCCAGGCATGGGGTTCGGGAGATTCCGGTAACCATGGGCACCGCCACCATAGAGATCCGCGGGGTCACCAAGGCGTATCGGCTCGGGGACATCCGGGTGGATGCACTCAAAGGGGTGGATCTTTCCATCGGCGCCGGCGAATTCGTCGCCGTGATGGGCCCCTCGGGATCGGGGAAATCCACTTTCATGAACATCCTCGGCTGCCTCGACCGCCCTACCGCGGGGAGCTACCGGCTCGACGGGGAAGAGATCGGCACCCTCTCGCGGGACGGCCGCGCCGTCATCCGGCGCAACAAGATCGGGTTCGTCTTCCAGGGGTTCAACCTGCTCCCCCGCCTTTCCGCGCAGGAAAACGTCGAGCTGCCGATGATCTACGACAACACCCCGGGGACCGCCCGCCACGAAAAGGCGCGCGCGGCGCTCGCTTCCGTCGGACTGGCGGATCGCGAGCACCACCTTCCGAGCCAGCTTTCGGGCGGGCAGCAGCAGCGCGTCGCCATCGCGCGCGCGATCGTCAACACGCCGTCGCTCCTCCTCGCGGACGAGCCCACCGGGAACCTGGACTCCGCCACCAGCGACGAGATCATGGAAATCTTCCAGCGGCTCAACGACGAGCTCGGGATCACCCTCGTTCTCGTCACCCACGAACCCGACATCGCGCTGTTCGCACGCCGGGTGATCCGCTTCCGGGACGGGCTCCTCGTGGAGGACCACCCGGTCGCCGAACGACGCAAGCCCCCCGCGGCGGAAGGGGTATCCGCATGAACCTCTACTCCGCCGGGAAGGTCTCGTTCCGGTCCCTTCGCGCCAACAAGATGCGGTCCGCCCTGACGATGCTTGGGATGATCATCGGCGTCGCGGCGGTCATCGTCATGGTCGCCATCGGCGCGGGCGCCAACGAGAGAATCGCCGCCCAGATCGCCTCCGTCGGCTCGAACCTGCTGCTCGTCCTCCCCGGGAGCACGACATCCGGGGGGTTGCGGTCCGGCTTCGGGGGCACGCCCACCCTCACGATGGGGGACGCGAAGGCGATCCAGAAGGACCTCCCCGCCGTCGCCCTGGCTTCCCCCTCTTCCCGCTCCAGCGGTCCGGTGGTCTACGGGAACCAGAACTGGAGCACGATCATCCAGGGAGTCTCCCCCGAATACATGGAGATGCGCGACTGGAAGACCATCGCGGGGAGGTACTTCACCGAGCAGGAGATGGACGCGTCCTCGAAAGTGTGCCTGCTGGGCACCACGGTGGTCCAGAACCTCTTCGGAAGCGAGGACCCGATCGGGAAGATCGTCAGGATCAAGCAGGCCCCCTTCACTGTGGTCGGCGTGCTCGAGTCGAAGGGGCAATCCCCGCAGGGACAGGACCAGGACGACATCGTGCTCGTCCCCATCACGACGCTTCTCAACAAGCTGGCCGGCTCCGCGCACGCAGGGTCGGTCGGCGTCATCCTCGTGCAGGCCGTCGACGGGGACCACGTCAAGGAGGCGGAGCGGGAGGTGGTCTCCCTCCTCCGGCAACGCCACAGGATCGGTCCGGGGCAGGACGACGACTTCTCCGTGCGGAACCTCTCCGAGATGCTGGCCCTGGCCGAGTCCGCCACCCGGATCATGAGCCTTCTCCTGGGAGGAATCGCCTCCGTATCGCTGGTGGTCGGAGGCATCGGGATCATGAACATCATGCTGGTGTCCGTGACCGAGCGAACGCGGGAGATCGGGATCCGGATGGCCGTGGGCGCGCGGGAGCGGGACATCCTTTCCCAGTTCCTGATCGAGGCGGTCCTGCTGGCGCTGACGGGGGGCGCGATCGGGATCGTCCTTGGCGCCGGCGGCGCGGTCCTCATCTCCAGGCTCGCCGGTTGGTCCACGCTCATCTCGCCCGCCGCCGCCCTTCTTGCCTTCGGCTTTTCCGCCGCGGTGGGCGTCTTCTTCGGCTTCTACCCGGCGAGGAAGGCTTCGCGCATGGACCCCATCGAGGCGCTGCGGTACGAGTAGGGACGGGGCGGTCCCATACCGCCGGTCACTCTTCGGGGAACCGCACGGTAATGGAGGTGTGCGCCGTTCCCTTCTCTCCCCTGGGCCTCTCCGCCTGCACCAGCACCTCCGTGACCGGCCCTTTCGGGGCGCGATCGTACGCCGCCCGGAAATCCTCCAGGAGATCGCGGGAGTTGGTCACCCTCTTTCCCGCCTCCTCCGGCCCCGCGACGATGAACACGGTCTCCTCTTCCCAGAGCCGGTACATCGACCCGACGGGCAGGTGGTTTCCCCACGCGTACGTCAGACGGATTCCCGACGGCCGGAATCCGTCCCACAACTCCCGAAAGAAGATCCGGATGCGCTTCCGGATTCCCAGGGACAGGAAGTCCTTTCCGAACACGAAGGTGGCCGATGCCGGGAAATACGCCTCCCCGCGCCGGTATTCGTTTCCCGAAAAGTTGACGTTGTCTACGGCAAACGCCAAGGAGGCGCCGGAAGGCTTCCACCGCCCGTCCCGCTCGTACGCCACCCCGGTCCCGGGAGGGAGTGCAAGTTCGACGGAGATCCCGTTGTCGGTATAGCCCGCACGCCGTTCCGGGAGGGAAAGCCATCGACCCGCCGAACCCTCCACCCACCCCCACTTCGCGTCCGCCGCGCGCGCCGCCGGCGCCGATACGCCGAGAAGCGCCGCGCATGCGAGGGACAGGACCGCGACACGCATCCGATCAGGCATCGTCCCCCCGTTCCTCCGTGCGGCGCAGCACCTTGAAGCCGACGCCCGCAAGTTTCTCCTCGAATTGCGAAGCGCACGCGGACGTCCGTTCGAACCCCGCGCCGCGAAACACCACCCGCACGCGGAACTCCCCCTCGTTGACGGGATAGGACCCGACGCCGACGTCGGGATGCGACGACATCACCTCATTCATGATCCCGGCGTAGGACGATTCGGGCGCCATGGAATAGAGGGTGATCCGGCTTTTGCGGTTACCGGCCACCAGGGGCTTCACCCACCCGAACATCTCCTGGAGGAGCCGCGGAATCCCCGGGAACGCGGCCATTCCCCCGATGTAGAACCCCGGCGCGCCCGAAAGCGGGTTCGGGATGAGGATCGCGCCTTCCGGGACATACGCCATCAGGATGCGGTATTCCGGATTCCCCCCCTGGAAGGAGCGGGCTTCGAGCGCAGCCTTCGCCTCCTCGTTCAGGACGAGGGGGACCCCGGCGACCTGGGCCACGGCATCGCGGGTGATGTCGTCGGGGGTGGGGCCGATGCCCCCCGTCAGGATCAGAAGATCCGTTTCCTCGAGGTACATCCGCAGGTGCCGAACGACGGTTGGGACGTCGTCCGGCAGGACCGCGCACAGGGCGACCTCCGCCCCCCATTCGTTCAGCAGGGGAATCATGAAGGCGAGGTTCGCCTCTTTCGTCTCCCCTTTCAGCACCTCGTCGCCGAGGATGACGATCCCCACCCTTGTCGCCATGCTCCCCCCCGTCCTCAAACCTTCTTATAATACCCTTGCACGGGGGGAAAATCATTGACATACCCTTCCGCGGAGCCGTAACTTGGGGTACATTCCGACCGGAGCGGCAACGTTGGGAAAACCCGTCACCTACAAGGACGCAGGCGTGGACATCGGCGAGGGGGACCGCCTCGTCTCCCTGATCAAGCCGATGGTCCGTTCCACGAACCGCCGGGAAGTGCTGGGGGAGATCGGCTCCTTCGCGGGCTTCTTCCGGTTTCCCGCCCGCCGGTACAGGGACCCTGTGCTCGTGGCGGGCACCGACGGCGTCGGCACCAAAGTGAAAGTGGCGGCGATGGCCGGCAGGATGGACACCGTCGGGACCGACCTGGTGGCGATGTGCGTCAACGACATCCTCGTCCACGGGGCGGAGCCTCTTTTTTTCCTCGACTACTACGCCACCGGCAAGCTTTCGGCGCGGGAGGGAGCGGCGGTGGTTTCGGGCGTCGCCGAGGGATGCCGCCAGGCCGGTTGCGCCTTGCTGGGCGGGGAGACCGCGGAGATGCCCTCGGTCTACGCGCGGGGAGAATTCGACCTTGCGGGATTCGCCGTGGGTGTCGTGGACCGCCGCGCAATCCTCGACGGGTCGGGCGTCCGTCCCGGCGATGTCCTGGTCGGCCTGGCCTCCTCCGGGCTGCACAGCAACGGGTACTCCCTCGCCCGGAAGGTGGTCTTCGAAATCCTCGGGAAGAAGATCCGCCAGAGAGTGCCCGATTGGGGGACCACAGTCGCGGAGGAACTGCTGCGCCCCACGCGGATCTACGTCCGCCCCGTCCTCTCCCTGCACCGCAAGCGGCCCGTCCTGGGGATGGCGCACATCACCGGCGGCGGCATCACGGGGAACGTCCCCCGATCCCTCCCCCACGGCGTGACCGCCGTGGTCGACCGCTCGGCGTGGGAGGTCCCTCCCGTCTTCCGGACCCTCTGTGAGGCGGCACGCCTCCCCGAGGAAGAGGCGTTCCGCACGTTCAACATGGGGATCGGCATGGTGCTGATGGTCCGTTCCCCGGATGCGGACCGGGCGGTGTCCCACTTCCGCGGGGCCGGCATCCCCGCGTCGATCATCGGGGAGATACGCAAGAGCCGTGCGGACCGGGCGGGGGTGACGTTCGTCGGGGGGAAACGGTGAGCGACCGGCCGTCCATTGCGGTGCTGGTCTCGGGAAGCGGCTCCAACCTGCAGGCGATCATCGACGCCTCGGAGCGGGGGGAGATCCCCTGCCGCGTCGGGGTGGTGATCAGCAACAAGGCCGACGCCTACGGGCTCACGCGGGCCCGGAAACACGGCATACCCGCCGAGGTGGTGGACCACAGGGGGTTCGGCCGCCGGGAGGATTTCGACGCGAGGCTGGTGGAGGTGATCCGGACCTCGGGGGCTTCGCTGGTATGTCTGGCCGGTTTCATGCGCGTGGTGACGCCGGTGTTCCTGCGCGCATTCCCCCACAGGATCCTCAACATCCACCCGGCCCTTCTCCCTTCCTTCCCCGGCACGCACGGCCCGCGGCAGGCACTCGAGTACGGGGTGCGCTTCTCGGGGTGCACCGTCCACTTCCTCGACGAGGGGGTCGACACCGGGCCGATCATCGTCCAGGCCGTCGTCCCCGTGTACGAGGACGACACCGAGGATTCGCTCGCGGCGCGGATCCTCGCGGAGGAGCACCGAATCTACCCCATGGCGATCCGGCTTTTCCTGGAAGGGAAACTGGGCGTCCGGGGCAGGAGGGTGCTTGCGAAAGGGGCGGGAAGGATCCCCGCCTTCTCTTGCAGAAATCCCGACGCGTAAACGCTACTCCCAGCGCAGCAACGCGCGGTATCCCCAGTATTTCCACCCTTCGATGAAGTGCCTCCGCGCCCAGCGCCAGGCGCCGCCGATTCCCTCGCCCTCGCCGTTCACGGGATAAACGTACAGGGCAACGCCCGCGGGCAGGACTTTCCGGAAGGCAAGATAGGCCCGGGGAACATGGTATCCGGAGGTGACGAGGGTCGCCGAGGTGAACCCCCGCCTGGACAGCACGGACTCCGCCGAGAAGGCGTTCTCGAGGGTGTTCATGGACCACCCTTCCACGTGGATGCGGGAAAGGGATTCCGGGGAAAGCGCGGAGCTGCCGGGAAGGATCTTCTCGATGGAGATGCGTCTCCCCGCGCCGAGGATGTAGAGTTCCCGCGCCATTCCCGAGGACCAGATGCGGTACCCCGCGGGGATGCGGCCCTCCCCCCCGCTGAGGACGAAGACGGCGTCTACGGGACGAGGAGGCGGCCCGGGGATCCGCAGGGCAAGAAGGTGCGGGATGGCCGGCGGGACAAGGAGAAGGGAGAGAACGATCAGTGTCCCCGCTAAGGATCGGATGCCGGCGGCTTCTCCCGGGGGTACGTTTTCAGATTGTCTTCCCATCGGAGACATGGTATTAATTTTAATTTCAATCTATGGAGGTTGTCATGGCCAAGTGCGCGATTTGCGGGAAGGGGCCCAGTTTCGGGCACAACGTCTCCCACGCCAACAACAAGACCCACAAGGTCTGGCGTCCGAACATCCAGAGGGTGAAGGCGATCCAGGGCGGGCACGTGCGGCACGTCAACGTTTGCACGCAGTGCATCAAGGCCGGGCGCGTCGTCAAGGCGGTCTAGGTCACACCCCGGCGACCGCCTCGATCTCCACCCGCGCGCCCGCCGGCAGTTTCGAAACCTCGACGGTCGCCCGCGCCGGCGGGTCCGCCGGGAAGAACGTGCCGTAGACGGCGTTCATTTCCGGAAAATCCGAAAGGTCGGTCAGGTACACGGTGGTCTTCACCACCGAACGCAGCGTCGCGCCGCCCGCCGCAAGGACCTGCTCCAGGTTCCTCAGGACCCGTTCCGTCTGCTCCGCGATGCCCCCCGCCACCAACTTCCCCGTGGCGGGGTCCAGCGGGATCTGCCCCGAACAGAACAGATACCCCCCGGCCCGGACCGCCTGCGAATAGGGCCCGATGGCCGCCGGGGCGCTTTCCGTGCGCACCGTCCTCCGTGACATGTCGCCCTCGGTCGAACCGTTTTTCCGTTATTTTATCAGGTCTCGAAGCGCGAAGGACGATTCGAAGCTCACGATCGTCCGGAACGCCTCGTCGGGAGATGCCGCGAATTTCTGCCGGGCCAGCTTGAGCAGCCCGATGCCGTTGTCCTTCCGGTCCGATCTCCTGCGCTCCTCGATCATCCCGATGTGGAATTTTTTCCCGGTCAAGTAGTCCACACGATACACGTGCACTTCCCTGGCAGACGTTTTCCGATCAGGAATAGCGACTGCTTCCATCGAGCGCCCCCGGTGCGAGTCGGCTTGTTCCCGGGGAACTGCAAGTTTTATTCCTACACTTAACCAAGAAAAGACCCATGTAACACATTGGAATATAAATATATTTTTACCTGAAGCCAAATTATGTGTAATATATGATCCAATGTGGGTAATTCTCTTCCCATATATTCCTACCCTTTCCCTCTCTCTACCGATTGCACGCCCCGGACCTTTTCGATCGACTTGATGAGCGAAGCGAGATGGTCGGCGTCGTTTACCGACACCTCGAAGTTGCAGATCGCCCGCTTGTCACGCGTCGTCAGCACCGAGGCTCTCCGGATGTCCACGTCACTCGCCGTGATGCTCCGGGAGATGTCGGCGAGCAGCCCCGGCTTGTCCGAGCACACCACGCGCAGCTTCACGGGATGGACGGTCTTGGTCCCCTCCTCCCAGCTCACCTCGATGGCGCGTTCCGGGTCACTCTCGAGAACCTTCGGGCACTCCTTCGAGTGGATCGTGACCCCCCTCCCCCGGGTGATGAAACCGACGATCGGGTCGCCCGGCACGGGGTGGCAGCAGTTTCCCAGCCGGATGAAGATCCCGTCCATCCCCTTGACGACGACCGAGCTGGGTTTGCGCATCACGACTTTCCGGATGAGGCTGGACAGCCGCGATTCCTTGACCTTTTCCTGTAGCTGTTCGGGAGGCACGAGGCGCCGGAGGAGGGGCATGACGGAGACCTTCCCGTACCCCAGCGTCATCATGTAGTCCTCCGCCGTCTTGCAGCGGCTCTCCTGCAGGATCTCGGAGAACTCCTGCCCCTTGAGCACCTTGTTCAAGTTCAGGGAATATTTCCGCAGCTCCTTCTCGAGGATCTGGCGGCCCAGGGCCAGCGACTGCTCCTGCTGCTCCTCGCGCAGCACGGCCCGGATCTTGTTCAGCGCCCTGCTGGTCTTTGCGACCTTCAGCCAGTCCCGGCTCGGCTTGTGGGCCGGCTGCGTGATGATCTCGATCACGTCCCCGTTCTTCAGCGGCACTTTCAGGGGGACCATCCGCCCGTTGACCTTGGCGCCGACGCACTGGTTCCCGACTTCGGTGTGGATCGCGTAGGCGAAATCGATCGGGGTGGCCCCGCGGGGGAGCTCCTTCACGTCACCGCGTGGCGTGAAGACGTACACCTCCTCGGGGAACAGCTCCACCTTGACGGTGTTCAGGAACTCCCTGGGGTCCTTCATGTCCTGCTGCAGCTCGAGGATCTGCCGCAGCCAGAGAAACATCTGGTCCCCCTTGTCCGCCGTCTGCCGCCCCTCCTTGTATTTCCAGTGCGCCGCAACGCCGTTCTCCGCCAGGGCGTGCATCTCCTCGGTCCGGATCTGGATCTCCATCATCTCCGCGTTGGGGCCGAAGACCGTAGTGTGCAGCGACTGGTACAGGTTGGCCTTCGGCATGGCGATGTAATCCTTGAACCGGCCGGGGACGGGTTTCCACAGGTTGTGGACGATTCCCAGCGCTTCGTAGCACTCCCGGAGCGTCTTCGTCATGATGCGGAAACCGATGAAGTCGTAGACGTGGTCGAAATCGATCCCCTGCCGGGTGATCTTCTGGTAGATCCCGGCCAGGTGCTTGGACCGGCCGGTGATGACCGCGTCGATGCCGGCGTCGCGGCACTTCCCCTCGAGGAGGGTGACCACGCTGCGGACGTGCGCCTCGCGGTTGCGCCTCCGCTCGTCCGCCTTGCGGGAGAGCTCCAGGAACTGCTCCGGGTGGAGCACCTCGAAGCAACGGTCCTCCAGCTCCATGCGGACCCGGGACATCCCGAGACGGGCCGCGATCGGGGCGTAGATCTCGACCGTCTCCCTTGCGATGGCTTTCTGCTTGTCGGGGGGGAGGTGATGCAGCGTCCGCAGGTTGTGGAGACGGTCGGCGAGCTTCACGAGGATGACCCGCAGGTCCTTCCCCATCGCCAGGATCATCTTGCGGAGCGATTCGGCCTTCTGCGCCGCCACGTCCGAAAGGGTCACCCGGCTGATCTTTGTCACGCCGTCCACGAGGTGGGCGACCGACTCCCCGAAGAGATCCCGGATCTCCTCGGTGGTCGCGACCGTGTCCTCGACCGTGTCGTGCAGGAGTCCGGTCGCCACCGTCTCCTCGTCGAGGTTCCATTCGGCGAGCAGGAAGGCGACGTTCAACGGGTGGATCAGGTACGGCTCGCCCGACATGCGCACCTGGCCGTGGTGCACCTTCGCCGTAAAGACGTACGCCCTTTGGACGAGGTCTACGTTGGCGGTGGGCCGGGTCGCCTGGACCCGGTCCACGATGTCCATGAGACGGAGCAATGCGACACCGCCCGTCCCGGTGTTACTTTACCCGGACCTTCCCCTGGGCGATCTCGCGGAGCGCGATGACGGTCGGCTTCTCCTTTCGCGCCGTGGTGTCGATCGTGGCTCCCTGGCCGGAATAGAGCGCCTTGGCGCGCTTGGCCGCGACCACCGTGAGCTGAAAGTGGCTGTTCACCTGCCGGAGGCAATCCTCAACCGTTACTCGAGCCATTCGGTCCCTCTCCTGTTCCCTGTAGGATCCTTTCGATGCAAGCGATCATCCTCTGGCTGCGCAGGCGCCGCGCGCGGACGATCCACTCCACCTTCCGGACCGCCGTTTCCAGATCGTCGTTCACGACAAGGTAATCGTATTTCGCAAGTTCCGGGATCTCCGCCCGCGCTGCCGCGAGGCGGCGCTCCATCTCCTCGTGGCTGTCCCGCGCCCGGGCGTACAGGCGGTTGCGCAGCGTTTCCCAATCCGGCGGCAGGATGCCGATCCGAACCGCATCGGGCATGGCTTGCTTCACGGAGCCTCCCCCCTGAACGTCGATCTCCAGCACGGCGTCCTCTCCCCTCGACACGATCGCCTCCACCGAGGCGCGCGAGGTCCCGTACCGTTTCCCGTAGACGAAGGCGAACTCCAAAAAATCCTTCGATTTCACCATATTATCAAATTTTACCTCATCCACGAAATAATAATCCACCCCGTCGACCTCTCCGGGCATCTTCGGCCGGGTCGTATAAGATCGGGAAAGGGTGAGTCCCGGAACCCTGGACAGCACCTCCCGGCAGATCGTGGTCTTGCCGGAACCCGAAGGCGCCGAAATGACGAAGACGTCCCCGCGTGTCATCTTCCTCACTCCACGTTCTGGATCTGCTCGCGGACCTTCTCGAGCTCCGTCTTGGCCGCCACCACGCGCGTCGAAATCCCGGCGTGGGCGGACTTGTTCCCCGCCGTGTTGAGCTCCCGGAAAATTTCCTGCACGAGAAAATCGAACCGCTTTCCGATCGCCTCTCCCTCCTTGCGGAACAGGTCGCCGACGCCGGCGAGGTGGGACGCCAGCCGGTCGCACTCCTCCGTGATGTCGAGGCGGTCGAGCAGGATCGCCGCTTCCTGGTGAAGCCGCGCAGGATCGACCCCCGCCTCTCCCCACATCGCGGCGATTCGCTCCCGGAACCTCGCCGCCGCCAGTTCCTTGTTCTCCGCGGACAAGGAGCGGATCTCCCCCGCGAGCGTGGAGAGCCGCGCCACCGACTCCTTGAGGATCTCCTTGAGCCGCTCGCCCTCTTCCCCGCGGGACCGCGAAAGCATCGAGATCGCGTCGCGGGCCGCCTCTTCCGCGACGGGCCATAGCGTCTCCGCGGGATCTTCCCCCTCGGGGGCGACCTGGAAAAGCTCCGGCACCCCGAGGAGGTCCCGGAGCGTCACCTCCCCGCCGATGCCGAACTCTTCGTGGATCCGGCCCGCCTCGTCGAGGAAGGCGCGCAGCAGCGCACGGTTGACGCGCAGCACCGCCCCGAGTTTCCCCCACTCCCGGACGTTGACGGAGAGGTCGACTTTCCCCCGGTGAAGGGAGTCCCGGAGCATCCCGCGCAGCCTCGGCTCCCACGCGAGAAAACGCCCGGGGCACCGCGTATGGACATCGAGGAATCTATGGTTCACCGACCGGATGTCGACGGTGACGGAGATCTCCTCGCGGTGGCGTTCCCCCCGCCCGAATCCCGTCATGCTTCTCCACATGCCGTTCCCTCCTGTCGTCGACGCTACGAAAGGTGCGCCCGCCGGATGTCCGAAAGCAGCGCGCGGACCTCGTCGGAAGCGTAATCCGGATAGGTCCAGGGCAATGCACGGTACTCCCCGCCGCGAAAAAGAAGGGTAAGGTCCGCGAACACCCCGTCCCGCAGGTAGATCCGATGGGAGTAGTTCTTCCCGGTGGCCAGCACGAAGTTCTCCGCCGTGACCAGCCCCGGGTCCAGGTTCACCGTGCGGCGTCCCTCCTCCGAAAGTCCGCGCTCGATCTTCTCGAATCGGACTTTGATGTCCGGGAGGGCATCGCGCTCCACCGGGGTCGCCGCCGTGAGGAACCGCCGAAACAGGGGCGATCCCATCTCCCGTTCGTAATATTCCGTCCACGCGAAGGGCCGGCGGCCTCCCTCGGGCCGAATCTCCCCGACCGCATCCACGATCCGTTGCAGGGATTCCTCGAAGTGCCGCTCCTCGCGGAAAATCGCGGAGACGACCAGGCGCGCCGGAACCGGAACGCGGCGGCGGCTCATCCGCCGCCGGGGCGGGGGCGGCTTCCCGGGGAGGCGGCGTTTCGGCCCCCTCCCCCGGACGATCCCCGGTCGCGCTCGAACGAGCGCACCGCGTGGAGCAGTTTCTCCGCCGTGATCGGCGAGGTGCCGACCTCGCCGACGACCACGCCCGCGGCCACGTTGGAGAGCACGGCGGCCTCGCGCATCGTGGCGCCCGCGGCAAGGCACGCGGCGAGGGTTCCGATCACCGTGTCCCCCGCGCCGGTGACGTCGAACACCTGCCGCGCAAGCGCGGGAATGTGGAAGCCTCCCTTCCTGCCGCGCTCGACGAGGGTCATCCCCTCCTCCCCCCGCGTGATGAGGACCGCCTCCGAGCGGCTCCTGGCCAGCAGCTCCCTGCCCCCCTTCCAGACGTCCTGGTTCGTCGGAAGTTCCCTGCCGCCCAGCGCGCCCTGCGCCTCCCCCTTGTTCGGGGTGATGACCGTGCAACCTCCGTAATAGGAGAAGTCCAGCCGCTTCGGGTCGACGGCCACGAACCGCTTCCCGCGGCGCGCCGCGGCGATCACCTCCCGGACCAGATCGCCGGTGAGTGTCCCTTTCCGGTAATCCGAGAACACCACCCCGTCGACCTTCGCGACCAGGCCGAGGATCCTGCGCAGCAGCGACTCCCGGGTCTTCCGGGACGGCTCGGCCTTCCGTTCCCGGTCCACGCGCACGATCTGCTGCCCGTGCGCGATCACGCGGGTCTTGACCGTGGTGGGGCGATCGGGGTCCGCCACGATGGAGGAAACGCCGATCCCCCGCCGGGAAAGGATCCTTGCGACGTCCCGTCCCGGCGCATCGTCCCCCGTGAGGCCCGCGATCGTCACCCCCGCGCCCAGCCCGGCGAGGTTCAGGGCGACGTTGGCCGCTCCGCCCGGCACCCGCTCGTCCCGGTCGACGACCACCACGGGAACGGGCGCCTCCGGGGAGATCCGCCCCACGGTGCCGAATACGTACTCGTCGAGCATGATGTCCCCGACGACGAGGATGCGGCACGCGCTGAAGCGCGCAAGGAGCCCCTCGAACCGGGTAAGGGGCGCGCGTTCATTCATACGAGGTCGCTTCGTCGACGAGCAGGATCGGAATCCCGTCGTCGATCCGGTAGCTCAGACGGCATGCCGGGCAGCGCAGCTCCGTTTCGTCGACGGTCATCCGGAGAACCCCCTTGCACTTCGGGCACGCAAGGATCTCGAGCAGTTCCTTATCCATGTTCAGCCCCCCCCTGTGCCGGCACCAGTTCCCCGACCAGCGTCCAGTCCTTGATCTTGTGGAACCTGGCATAGAGCCGCACGGGAACATGGCGCTCGTCTCTGGAAAACCACACCTTCAGATCCCCCTTGTTCTCCACCTTCCCGTTCCTCCGGATCACGGGACGGATCAGGATGGTGTCGACCTCCCCGAGCTCGGTGCGGATCTTCTCGGTCCCCAGAAGTTTGGCGGAGATCTGCCATACCTTCCGCCCCGCGTACACGTTCCGCGCGTGATCCTCTCCCGTCCCGTCGCGCCAGCGGAAGTAGTAGGCCACGCTCACGGGGTCGTAGACCATCGGAACGGTTTCCACCTGTTTGCGGATCGTCCCCGACTGCCGGTACCTGTACGTGATCTTCCCCGTCTCCTGGTCGTAGATGGCCACGTCGTCCTTCTCCCGCTCCCGTTCCGTGAATTCCTGCCGGATCGGCGCGAGCGTTTCCGCATCGAGATAGTAGTCGATCGTCTCGTTGACCGGGTAGATGTAGGACAGGACGCCCGAGGTCCACGCCCGCACGTTCAGGTGATACGCCACCTTTCCCCCGATGGAGACCTTTCCCTGGTAGCGGAACCGCGCGTATCCCATGGTGACCCCGATGAAATCCACCCGGTAGACTAGCACCTCCTTCTGCTTCGCCCAACCCGGGACCGGCGATTCCGCGGCGGCCGCATCCCTTGCCGGCGTCGATGTCTCCGGGGGGGAGGCCGGCTTCGGTTTCCTTGCGGCCGCCGCAACCTCGCGGCGCGGGGGATGGGTGGGGAGGGGCTGCGCCGGAGGGGGCGCCGGAACTTCCTTCCGTGCTTCCTTCTCCTGCTCCTTCCGCGGCGCCGTCTCTCCCGTCCCGTGGGGAGGAGCGGGAGCGGCCGCCGGGGGACTCTTTGGAACCGCGATCCCGGCCCACGATCCCTCCTTCTCCCGGGGAGCCCCCGTCTCCGGGGACGGGGGAGGCGGGACGGGCGCAGGTTCCTCGACGATCGGGATCACGGGAGGGATCACCGCCGCATGCCGAGAGGCGTTGTCGGCCGCCGCCGGCCTCGGGGGTCCGGGAGGCGGAGGCGGGGCCGCGCCTCTTCGGGGGCCGAAACACCCCCCGACGGCAAGAACCGCGAGCAGCGCGACGGCCCATCGGAGGATAGGGCGCATCCGTCCGTTCCCGCGTCCCATCACCCGCCGCCCCCCGACAAGATCCACAAAACGGCCTCCCGCATGCCGGGGAGGAAAGCGTCCGGAAAGATCCCTTCCCTGGCCCCCTCCCGTCGCTCCTTTTCGCCGTACCCCGTGGCGACCAGGATCGTCCTCGCCCGGAGATGCGCCCCCAGCAGGACGTCGGTCATTTTATCACCTACCACCCAGCGAGGGCACGCATCCGGCACCCCGAGCCGCCGCAGGACCGCATCCGCCATGCCCGTGGCCGGTTTCCGGCAGGAACAGGCGGCCCGGAACTCCTCCACCACCCCGTCCGGGTGGTGAGGGCAGTACTCGACGGCGTCGAAACGCACCCCTTCCCTCCGGAACGCATCGAGGAAGGCACGGTGCACCTGCGCCATTTCCGTGGAAGTGATTTTCCCGCGGGCGAGCCCCGCCTGGTTGGATACCACCGCGAGGAGGTATCCGTTTTCCGACAATCTCCGCAACCCGTCGGCCGCCCCGGGCAGGAGGCGCACCGCCGATGGATCGCGGAGATACCCGGCCTCCTCGATCAGGGTGCCGTCCCGGTCGAGGAAGACGATCCCCTTCAACGCAGCCCCCCGTAGATGTCCGCCTCTCCCGCGGGCCTTGTCTTCCACCTGCGGTGGAACCACATCCACTGGTCGGGGGCCTCCCGGATCGCCTTTTCCAGCTCCTCGTTGCAGAGGCGGGTGATCCGGGCCACCTCCTCCTCTTTCGGGGCGCCGTAACGGATCCCGATGGGCGGGCCGAACCGGAGCGTATGATGGAACTTCCTCTCCGGGTCCCGGAAGATGAACGCCGGGTGGATCGCGGCGCGCATCGCCAACGCCAGCCGGGCGATCCCGAAGGTCGTGTACGCTTTCCGGTGGAAGAGGTCCACAAGAACGCCCTGGTACCAGTCCACGTTCTGGTCGATGAGGATCCCGACGAGGATCTTCCTGCGCAGGATCTTCATCACCCCCCTGGCCGACTCCTCCTTCCGGATGACGACGTTGCCGCCGAACTCCCTCCGCTCCGTGACGATCCGGTCCAGCACCGGACTTTTCAGGGGCCGTACGATAAAGGCGGTGGGGGCGATCTCGAGGCCGTACACATGCGACAACAACTCCCAGTTCCCGAAGTGCCCCGTCATCACCATCGCCGGCTGGTTCCGCTCCTCCATCGAAACCCGGATGTGATCCGCCCCTTCGATCCGGAAGTGATCCCGGAGGTATTCGGCGTCCATCTTCGGGATGTGGATGAACTCCGCGGCCGAGGTCCCCATCCGGCGGTAACATCTCCGGATGATGCGGAAGGCCTCCGCATCCTCCATCTCGGGGAAGGCGATCCCCAAGTTGATCCGAGCGATCCGTCGGTGCTTCCGGTCGACGCACCAGACCAGCAGCATGACCGTTTCGCAGAAAACGGCGAGCAGGGGAAGGGGGACCGCCTCCAGGATGCGCAGGAGAGCGCGAGCCAGTTTCTCCTTCAACGCGCCTCTCCCTTTTCCAGGCGACCCAGGATCATCCGCGACATTTCCTTCCACCCGGAGAGGTACTCCACCTCGACCCGGAGCGCACCGACGGAAAACGGGACATCCCCCGGAAGACGGACGAGATCCTTCTCCGTGGTGACCACCGGCAGTGCGCCGGAATCCCTTGCGATCCGCGCCAGGTCCCCGCGCCCGTAGGAGTGGTGGTCGGGGAAGGAGGCAAACCCCCGTACGTCGTAACCCGCCTCCGAAAGGGTCCGTCGGAACATTTCGTTCCGGGCGATCCCGGAGAAGGCGAAGACGCCTTCCCCCTTCCTCGCCCCTTCCAAGGGATATCCGTCGCGTCCCACGATCCCCCCGGGCGCGTACCGGGAGCAGGCGCAGGGGCGTCCGGCCGGAAACGGCACGGCTCCCGCGGTCCGCCTCCCCGCTTCGGCATCCGGGCACTTGGTGACCACGAGGGCGTCGGCGTACCGCGCGTGGGACGGCGGCTCGCGCAGCGGCCCGGCCGGCGCCGTCCTCCCGTTTCCGAGCCCCCGTCCGCACTCCACCAGCAGGATGTCGACATCCCGATGAAGGGAGAGGTGCTGGAATCCGTCGTCAAGCAGGAAGACGTCCACCGCCATACGGGATAGCGCCTCCCGCCCCGCCGCAGCCCGGGACTCCCCCACCACCACGGGCACCGAGGGCAGGCGCCTTGCGATCATCACCGGCTCGTCCCCCCCCTCTTCCGCGGACGCGACGCATCCTCCCCCGTCCGAAACCCAGACAACCCCTTTGCTGCGTCGCCCATACCCGCGCGAGAGGACCGCCACCCGCCGGCCCCCTTCGCCAAGCCAACGCGCCATGTGGACGACGTGGGGGCTCTTCCCCGCGCCGCCGAGAACAAGGTTCCCCACGCTCACCACGGGACGCGGGAGCCGCTCCGGGCGTAGCAGACCCGCGCCGTAGAGCGCCCTCCGGACCCTTGCGGCGGCACCCAGGATCACCCAGCCTCCCTCCCGCCCCCGAAAGCTTCGAGAACGACTTTCGCATTCCGTTCCGAAGCTCCCCGGAACGATTCGATGAGCGCGCGGGCGCGCGATCCGGTCTGCGCGAAGGCGCCCCGGTCCGCCGCAAAACGCGAGAACTCCCCTTCGAGCCTTTCCTCTCCCGGCACCTGCAGCAGGGCGCCCGCGGCGAGGAAGGCGGTGGCGATCTCCCGGAAGTTCTCCATGTGGGGACCCACGATCGTGGGAACGCCGTACCATGCGGGCTCCAGGATGTTGTGTCCCCCCTTCGGAACGAGGCTGCCTCCGACGAAGGCCAGGTCCGCGGCGGCGTATGCGCTCGCGAGCTCCCCAACCGTGTCCAGCAGGATGCCCGGCCCGGAAAGGCGGCGCGCCCCCTCGGAAAGTGCGGTCCGGCGAACCAGGGGGATGCCCAGGCGGCGCGCCAGGGCATCGACCGTCTCGAACCGTTCGGGATGGCGCGGTGCGAGGAGAAGCTTGAGCGAACGGTTTCTCTCTTGCGCCGCGGCGAACGCATGAAGCACCGAGGCATCTTCCCCCTCGTGCGTGGAGCCGGCCACGATCCAGACCGCGCCGGCCTCCTTCTCCCCCGCGAACAGCGCGGTCAACGGCGAATCGACGCGGGCCGGCGGGGATACGTCGAATTTCAGGTTTCCCCCCACGGCCACGATCTCCGGCGGCGCTCCCAGGGCGACGAACCGGTCGGCATCCTCCGCGGTCTGGGCCGAGATCGCCCGGAACGTCCGGAGCACCGGGGCGAAGAACCACCGGAATCGCAGGTACCCCCGAAAGGACCGCTCCGAGATGCGGCCGTTGACGATCACCGTGGGAACGCCCCGCTTGACGCACGCCGCGAGGAAGTTGGGCCAGATCTCGGTCTCCACGATGACGACGACATCCGGGCGGACCCGGTCGAGGATGCGCAGGCAGAGCGCCGGAAGGTCGAAGGGAAAGTAGAACCCCCCGTCGGCTACCCCGGACAGGGCCTTCCTCGCCGTCTCCCGCCCGGTGATCGTGACGTTGGAGACGAGCAACGCCGCCCGCGGAGCGCTTTCCCGCAATCGTTTCATGAGCGGCACGGCGGCCGTGGTCTCCCCGACGGAGACGGCGTGGACCCAGATCGTGGGTCCGACGGGGGAAGGGGCGGACGCAGGCATCCCGCGCAGCCCGAGGCGTTCGGGGAAGTTCTTCCGGCGCTTCCGGGAGAGGAGCACCCACGGCACCCACGCGGGAGCACCGGCGACGATTCCCATTCCCAGGGCAAGGTTGTAGAGAAGGTGCCCCGGGGACCCGGGGCGGAACGTACGGTGCAACGTTCACCCCCTCCCTGCGCCGGCGCCCGTGGGATCGGTCTTTTTCTCCTCGAACTGCTTGAGGTAAAAGGAGCGGTAGCGGGAATCCCGGGAGAGGAGACCCTCGTGCGTCCCCCGCTCGACGATTCGGCCCTCCTCGACCACGAGGATCACGTCGGCGTTTCGGACCGTGGAAAGGCGGTGCGCGATGACGAACGTCGTGCGCCCCCGCATCAGCGTGTCCAGCGCCTCCTGGACCACGTTCTCCGACTCCGTGTCCAGCGCCGAGGTCGCCTCGTCGAGGATGAGCAGCGGGGCGTCCTTCAGGAGGGCGCGGGCGATCGCCAGGCGTTGGCGCTCCCCGCCCGAAAGGCGGAACCCCTGCTCCCCGATCACCGTCTCGTACCCTTCCGGAAACCGCTCGATGAACCCGTGGGCATTTGCCCGGCGGGCCGCCTCGACCACCCTCCCGAACGGGGCGTCCGGCATCCCGTAGGCGATGTTGTTCCGGACGGTATCGTTGAAGAGCACCGTATGCTGGCCGACGACGCCGATCCGGGAACGAAGGGAGGAAAGGGTCACGTCCCGGATGTCGAGACCGTCGATGCGGATGGCGCCTTCCTCCGGGTCGTAGAAACGTGGGATCAGGTCGACCAGGGTGGTCTTGCCGGCCCCGCTCGAACCCACGATGGCGACCATCGTCCCCACCGGGACGCGGAAGTCGATTTCCTTCAGGATGGATTCCCCGCCGGGCGCGTACCGGAAGTCCACCCGCTCGAAAGCGATCTCTTCCCGGATGGGCGGAAGGGAGGCGGCCCCCTCCTTCTCGGCGACCTCGGGCAGCGTGTCGATCACCTCGAACACGCGGCTCCCCGCGGCGAGTCCCTGCTGGATGGTGTTGTTGATCCGCGAGAGGCGCTTGACCGGCTCGTAGAGCATGAACAGCGCCGTGATGAAGGAGAAGAAGTTCCCCGGCGTGCTGTTCCCCCGGATCACGCTGTACCCGCCGTAATAGATGACCGCCGCGGCGCCTACGCCCGCAAACATCTCGGAAAGGGGGGAGGTCATCGCCTGCACCTTGACCACCTTCATGCTGAGGCGGAACAGCTCGCTGTTGCGCGTGGCGAATCGGTCCACCTCGTACTCCTCCGCGCCGAACGATTTCACGAGCTTCGCCCCGCTGATCGTCTCCTGCAGGTGGGAGGAGAGGTCCCCGGTGATCTCCTGCGCCCTGGTGCTCGTCCTCCGGAGCTTTCTCCCGAACCGCGCGATCGGCCAGAAGGCGAAGGGGAAGACGACCAGGGCCACCAGGGCGAGGCGCCAGTCGCGGTAGAAGACGACGAACATCAGGAAGGCGGCGGTGAAGATGTCCTTGATGAGCCCCGTGGCGGCGTCCGTGATGGCGCTCTGCATGAGAGCGACGTCGTTCAGGACGCGGGACATGAGCACGCCCGTAGGGTTGCGGAGATAGAAGGAAAGCGAGAGGGACTGCATGTGGCGGTACAGGTGGTCCCGGATGTCGCGGACCACCCGCTGCCCGACGCCGTTCATCAGGTAGCTCTGCGAGAAGTCGAGGAACGCCCGCCCTACGTAGATCGCAAGGACCAGCAGCGGGATGAACGTGAGGCGGCCGGCATCCTTGCGGATGAAGATGTCGTCGAGGATGGGCTTGACGAGGAAGGCGGTCGCCCCGCTCAGGGCGGACACGCCCACCATCAGGAGCATCGCGAGCAGGAGCTTCGGCACGTACGGCCGGACGTATCCGAGCATCCGCCGGTACAGGCTCAGGCCCATGCCTCTTTCGCCTCCTTTTCCAGCATCGAGACCACCGCCGCCGTCGGACCGGGACCGGCGAGTCTCTCCCGGAGCGACAGGCACTTCTCCCGCAGCATCCCGCGGCGGATCGGGTCGGCGAGGATCTCCGCGGCGGCGCCCGCGATCCGGTCGGGCGTGCACGCGTCCTGGACCAGTTCCGGGAGGAACGGCTCCCCCGCCACGATGTTGGGCAGACCGACGCAACTCACCTTCGCGAGACTGCGCGCGATCCCGTAGGTGATCCACGAGGTCCGGTACACGATGACGGAGGGGACCCCCATCAGGGCGAGCTCCAGCGTCACGGTTCCGGAGACCGCCACCGCGGCGTCCATGCACCGGAAGAGCAGGTGCCGATCCTCCGGAACCAGCGTGAGGGGGAGATCCGCCCCGCGCGTCAGGCGCTCGACAACCTCCTGGAGAGCGGGCCTCGCGACCGGCAGCGCGAAGTGGACATCGGGGAACCTTCCCGCGAGGGAACGCGCGGCGGATACGAGGATGGGAAGATGCGTCGCGATCTCGCCCGGCCGGCTCCCCGGAAGAAGGCCGACGACCGTTTTCCCCCCGGGGAGGCCGAACCGGTCGGACGCGGGGGTCGCGTCCAGCCAGGGCGCGAGCTCCTCGATCAGAGGATGCCCGGCGAAGACGGCGTTCACGCCGTACCCTTTCAGCAGCGTCTCTTCGAACGGGAACAGGACGACCGCTCCCTTCGTGAACCGCGAAAGGTTTTTCGCGCGGCCCCTGCGCCACGCCCACACCTGCGGCGGGATGTAGTACACGACCGGCACCCCGCACCTCCACGCCGCCGCCCCCACGCGGAAATTGAAATCCGGGTAGTCGACCAGCACCACCGCGCCCACATCCCGACGCCGCACCCGCTCCTTCGCCGCCGAAAGGGCGGAACGGATCGCCGGGAGGCGGGAAACCACCTCGGTGAAACCCATGACGGAGATCTCCCCGTAGTCCCGCAGGAGCTTGACCCCCTCCGCCTCGAGGCGGGAACCGCCGATCCCTTCCATCGGGACACCGGGGTGTCGCTCCCGAAACGCCCGAGCAAGACGCGCGGCGTAAATCTCCCCGGAGGGCTCCCCGCAGAGGAGGAACAGCGTCTTCGGCATCCCTACCTCAGGACGCCCCGCTTGCTCGATCGGACAAACTCGATCAGGTGCGCGACCTCCGGCAGCGGGGGCAGCTCCGCCTCTGCGCGTGCGAGCGCCTCGCGCAGCGGGACCTCGGCGCGGAAGATCAGCCTGAATGCCTGCTTGAGCGCCGCGATGGTCTCCGCCGGGAAACGGTTCCGCCGGAGGCCGGTCAGGTTGAGCCCGTACAGGGCATACCCGCGCTGCGGGCGGGACACCACGGCCGTCACGTACGGCGGCACGTCCTGACCCACCCCGGACAGCGCCCCGATGATGCAGTGCGCGCCGATCCGCACGAACTGATGCACCCCCGTGAGCCCGCCGATGATCGCGCCGTCCTCCACGATGACGTGTCCGGCGAGAGTGGCTGCGTTGGCCATGATCACCCGGCTCCCCACCCGGCAATCATGGGCAAGGTGGCAGTACGACATCAGGAGGGTGTTGTCTCCGATGCTCGTCACCCCCCCGCCGCCCTCGGTCCCGCGGTTCACGGTGGCGAACTCCCGGACGATGTTCCCGTCGCCCATCGCGACCCACGTCTCCTCTCCCCGGAACTTGAGGTCCTGCGGGATCGCGCCCACGGAGGCGAACGAGTGGATCCGGTTCCCCTTCCCCATCCGCACGTGCGACTCGATGACGGCGTGCGCCCCGACGCTGCTTCCGTCCCCGATCGTCACCTTGGGACCGATGACTGCGTACGGACCCACCGTGACGTCCTTTCCCAGCTCCGCTCCCGGATCGATGACGGCGGTCGGGTGGATCATGTCTCCTGCCCTCCGTCGGGGGAATCCGCGTTCTCCGGGATCGTGGCGATCACGTCCGCGCGGGCGGCGAGGACGCCGTCGACACGAGCCTCGCCGTGGACCTTCCATACGGGGCCCTTGTGCGCAAGGACGGTGGCCTCCAGCCGGAGCTGGTCCCCGGGGACGACGGGGCGGCGAAACTTGCAGTTCTCGATCCCCGCGAAGTAGGCGATCCGCTTCCCGCCTCCCATCGCCATGAGCGCCATGATGCCCCCCACCTGCGCGAGGGCTTCCACGATCAGGACGCCGGGCATGATCGGGTGACCGGGGAAATGACCCGAGAAGAACGGCTCGTTGATGGTCACGTTCTTGATCCCCACGATCCGTTTCCCCGGTTCCAGTTCCACGATCCGGTCCACGAGGAGAAACGGGTACCGGTGCGGCAACAGCTCCATGATCTCCTGGATCGAGAGCACGTCACTCCTCCCCTTCCGGGCGGTTTCGGCCTTCCAGCCGTCTGACGCGGCGGAACAACTCCGGCAGCTTCGGCAACAGCATCGCCATCCGAAGCCAGGTCCTGTGCGGCATCGCGGGAATCCCCGACCACGCGGGAGATTCCGCGGCCGTGAGCGATTCGGCCACTCCGGCCTTCGCGCCCAGCATCACGCCGTCGCCCACCTCGAGGTGCCCTGCAAGCCCGACCTGCCCGCCGATCATCACCCGGTTCCCGACCCGGGAGCTTCCGGAGATCCCGACCTGCGCCGCGATGACCGTGTCGCTGCCGATCGTCACGTTGTGCCCGACCTGGACGAGGTTGTCGAGTTTCGTCCCCCGTCCCACGCGCGTGACCCCCATCACGGCGCGGTCGATCGCGGTGTTGGCGCCGATCTCCACGTCGTCCCCGATCTCCACGGTTCCCACCTGCGGGATCTTCCGGTACCCCTCCGGCGTGGGCGCGAAACCGAACCCGTCGCTCCCGACGACGCATCCGGCATGGAGAATCGCCCGCCGGCCCACCCGCACTCCTTCGTAGAGGGTGGCCCGGGGATACAGGATGGAGTCCTCTCCCACGGAGGCGCCCTTTCCCACGTACGCCCCGGCGTACAGGACGACCCGGTCGCCGAGAACCGCCCCCGCCTCCACGACGGTGAAGGGACCGATCGAGACTTCCTTCCCCACCTCCGCCTCCGGATGGACGAACGCCATCGGCGAGATCCCCGCCGCATGGCGCACCGGCGGGTGAAACAGCTCGATGGTGCAGGCGAAGGCATGGTAGGGATTCGGCGTCAGCAGGAAGGAGCAGGCCGCGCCGGGGATGGGGTCCTTGGCGATCACCGCCGTGGCCTTCGTCTCCCGGGCCTGCCGGGCGTACTTCGGGTTCGAGAGAAAGGTCACGGTCCCCGGACCCGCCTCCTCGACCGCCGCGATCCCCGTCACCTCGGCGTCCGGCCCGTGAAGGACGGCGCCGATCTTCCCGGCCAGCTCGGACAGCAGGAAGCTATTTCCCACCGCCCCCCCCCTTTTTCGGCTCCGCCTTCTTCCGCTCCGGCTGCCCTTTCGTGGCCGCCTCCCCGGCGCTCTTGTTCAACCGGTCGAGCACCTGCCGTGTGATGTCCATGGATTTGTCGTAGTAGATGACCCCGGCGGATTTCTCAATCACGATGTTGATCTTCTCGGCCTTCACCACCGCATCCACCTGGGCCTCGACCAGCTTGAACACTTCACGCGTCATTTCCCCCTGCTGGGTCTGCATCTCGTGCTCGCCCTGCTGCGAGATCTCGCGCAGTTCGTTCAGCTTGGCCTGGAGGGAGTCCTCCTTCTCCTTGAGCTTCTCTTTCCCCAGCATCACCTTTTGCTTGTCGATCTCCTCCTTGAGCTTGCGGGCCTCCTCCTGCTTTGCGTCCACAGACTTCTTGATCTCGTTGTACCGCGCCTCCATCTTCTTCTTCGCCGCCATCCCCGCCTCGGAGTCGTTCAGGATCTTGTTCACGTCGATGACGGCCGCCCGGAGCCCCTCCGCGTAGGAGGATCCCGCGAAGAGCGCCACCGCCACGACCGCGACCCAAAGGATTGCCGCTTTCCTCATCTTCTCCACTCCTTGTACATGTAGTGTGCTGCCGTCAGAATGCCGTTCCGATCGTGAATTGGAACACCTGTCGGGGTGCTCCCGCCGGACGGTTGATGTTCCGCCCCAGTTCGAACCGCAGGGGACCCATCGGGGAGAACCACCGGAGGCCGGCTCCGTAGGCGAACAGGATCTGCTCCCCTTTCCACGGCCATTCCCCCTGTCCCCAGGTGTTCCCCGCGTCGAAGAAGAAGACTCCCTTGAACCCGATATCCCCGGCCAGCGGGAACTGGTACTCCAGGTTCCCGATCAGCTCCTTGTTCCCGCCGATCAGCTCTCCGGTGTTGGGGTCTTTCGGGGAGAGGGTCCGGTCCCGGAAGCCGCGGATGCTGTACGGGCCGCCGAGGAAGAACCGCTCGAACAGCGGAACCACCCCCCCCTTCGTGTCGATGATGTGCCCCCAGGTGACGTTCCACGAGAAGACGGTGCTCTCGGTGACGGGATAGTACGCCTTCGCGTTGAGGAAATATTTGACGAACTGGCTGTCGCCCCCGAACGGCCCGCCCGCGTACTCCAGGCTGCCCGACTGGACCGATCCCCGCGAGGGGTCGATGTACTTGTCCGTCGTGTTCCTCGTGACGTTGTAGATGACGCTTCGGGTGTGCTGCAGCCCCTTGTTGAACTCGTTCCGCAGCTCCAGCGAGAGGGTGGGCTGCACCTCGAGGATTTTCGTGGAGTCCGCGCGCAGCGTGAGGCTCGTGTTGACGAACTTGCTCAGGTTGTATCCAACCCCCACCCGCCCTCCGACCGACTTCCGCTCGAAGTCGTTGTACTTGATCCTCGTGTTATAGGCCGACAGGAGAAGGTTGAAGTCGGTGTCGAGGAAATAGGGGTCGCGGAAATCGAGGACGAACGACGTGCGGCGCGCCCCGAACTGGGTGTTGAGCGAAGCCCTCCACGCGCGCCCGAACAGGTTGTTCTCGCTGACCTGGACCACGCCGAAGACCTTGTCCAGGGAGCTGTACCCCATCCCGCCGGAGAAGGTGCCCGTGGGCCCCTCCTTCACGTCGACCTTGACGTCCATCTCCCCGGGAGTCTTCGCGGGAGCGGTGCTGATCTTCACATCCTTGAAGAAGGAGGTGCGCGTCAGGTTCTCCTTGCTGTTCTTGAGCCCGGTGGCGGAATAGGTCTGGCCGTCGGCGACTTCGAGGTTCCTCCGGATGATCCGGTCCAGCGTCTTCGTGTTCCCGGAGATCTCCACCGTGCCGAAGTGGAACTTCGCCCCTCGCTCGATGCGGTACGTCACGTCGGCAAGCGGGTACTCCTTCCGCTTCTGCACTCCCGGGGACACCAGCGCCTGGGCGTACCCCCGGTCGTTCACCAGCGTGGTCAGGGCGAGCAGATCGGCAAGAAGCTTTTCCCGGTCGAAGATTTCCCCGCGGGCCAGCTTCACGGTCTTTCGAAGGGTCTCCTCCGGAATCCCGGAATCCCCCGCAAACCGGATTTCCCCGACCCGGTACTGCTTCCCCTCGTAGATCCGGATCGCCAGGTCGAGCCCGTTCTTTCCCCGCGAGACCGCGGGATCGAAGACCTTGGAGTCGAGGAATCCTGCGTTCTGGTACAACGCCTCGATCTTCCGCACATCGTTGTCCAGAACATCCTTCTTGAAAGTCCCCGAGTCCGTGATGAAGGAAAGAAAGCCTTTTTCCGTGGTGTCCATCACCTTGCGGAGGCTCTTTTCGGAATAGTACAGGTTCCCGGTGATGTGGATCTTCACGATCTTGAGCTTGGGTCCTTCCGAAACGCGGAAGACCACCCGGATGGCGCCTTCCGCGTCCTCCGATACGGCTGCGTCCACTTTTGCGTCGTAATACCCTTTACTTTGGCATACTTCTTCGATCTTCTTCACCGACTCCTTTACCTTGTCCTCCTGGAAGAGGGTGCGGTCCTTCAGGGTGACCGCGGCGCGGAGGTCGGAGGTCTCCACATTCTTGTTCCCCTCGATCACGACCGAGCCGACGATCGGCTTCTCCGTCACGATCACCGTCAGGCGGTACCCCCCGGGGACCTCCTCCGTGTCGAAGGTCACGTCCTTGAAGTACCCCATCTTGTAGATCGCCTTGACGTCTTCCCGCACCCTGTCGAGGTCGAGTTCCTGTCCGACGCGGGTTTTCATCACCTGCCGGATGGCGTCCGCCGAGACGCGGTGCGCCCCCCGGACATCGACGGACACGATCCGGAACCCTTCCGCGAACCCCGCCGTGGCCGCGACGGTCCCGAGGAGGAGGCCGGCGATCAGCGCCAGGAAGACGGGACGCGGCCGCTTCACGCTTCGATCCGCCCGTCGTCGATCCGCACCACCCGGTGGAGCCTGGCCGCCACCCGGTCGTTGTGCGTCACCATGAGCAACGACAGCCCGCGCGCCCGGTTGAGCTCCACGAGGAGGTCGACCACTCCGGAAGCGGTCGACCGGTCGAGGTTCCCCGTCGGTTCGTCGGCCAGCAGCACGGACGGTTCCATCACGAGCGCCCGGCAGATCGCAACGCGCTGCTGCTCCCCGCCGGAGATCTCCCCCGTCCGGTGCGTCGTCCGCCCGGAGAGTCCGACTTCCGCAAGGAGCGACAGGGCGCGCCTGCGGGCCTCCGACGGGTTCTCTCTGGCGATCAGGCACGGAAGCATCACGTTCTCCAAAACGGTGAACTCCGGGAGCAGGTTGTGGAACTGGAAGACAAACCCGATGGTCCGGTTCCGGAAGTCGGCGAGCCGTGCTTCCGGGAGGTCGGTGACGTCCTTCCCGTTATACCGGACCTTCCCGGAGGTCGCACGGTCCAGGGTGCCGAGGATCTGGAGCAGCGTGGTCTTTCCCGCCCCCGAAACGCCCACCACCCCTACCATCTCCCCGCGTGCGAGGGAGAGGGAAACACCCTTCAGCACCTCGATGTCGTACCCCTCGCGGCGGAAAACCTTCCGGACGTTCTCCGCCACGAGGGCGCTTGGGCTACTCATACCGGATGGCCTCCGCCGGGTCAACCCGCGATGCCTGCACGGAAGGGTACACGGTGGCGAGGAAGCAGATCAGGACGGAGCTCGCAACCACCAGGAGGACCGTCCCCGGGTCCAGGGAGACGGGGAGCGTGGAGATGTAGTAGACGTCGCTCGGCAGGCGGATGAACTGGTACCGCTTCAGGAGATCGCAGAGCAGCGCTCCCGACACCGTGCCGATCGTGGTTCCGGCCACTCCGATGATCAGACCCTCGAGGGCGAAGATGCGGCGGATCGTGCGCCTCGTCGCCCCCATCGTCATCAGGATCGCGATGTCCTTGTTCTTCTCCATCACGACCATGATGAGGGTGCTGATGATGTTGAACGCCGCCACCAGGACGATCAGGACCAGGATGATGAACATCACCACCTTTTCGAGCCGCAGCGCGGAGAAGAGGTTCCGGTTGCTCTGCATCCAGTCCTTCGCCCAGAAGGGGTACCCGAGCGCCGAACGGATCCGCGCGGCAACGATCCCCGCCCGGTAGATGTCCCGGACCCTGACCTCGATCCCCGTGGCGCGCCCCTGCGTCCCCAGCAGCCGCCCCGCCTCGTCGATGGAGACGTAGGCGAAGGTGGCGTCGTACTCGTACATGCCGGACTCGGAGACGCCGACCACGCGCAACCGGGCGATCTTCGGGAACGCGCCCAGCGGGGTGACCGTGCCCCCCGGGACGAGGACCTGGACGAGATCTCCGGGGGCCACGCCGAGATTGAGCGCGAGTTCCTTCCCCAGGATGATCCCGGGCAGCCCCTCCGGCGTCTTGCGGCGCAGGTCCGAAATCCTGCCGGCCCGGATGTCCCGTGGGAGGCGCGTCACTTCCCCGACCGTGTCGATGTCCACTCCGCGCAGGACGCCCCCGACGGTGTTGCCGCCGGCGGAGATCATCATCTGGGTGAAAACGTACGGGGAGGCGGCGACGACCCCCTCCACCTTCCGGACCCGCGCGGTCACCTCGTGGGGGGACGGGAAGCTCCCGTCGATACTGGTGACGTTCACGTGGGCGGTGGCACCCAGGATCCTGTCCTTCAGCTCCCCCTCGAAGCCGCTCATCACCGCCAGGACGATGATGAGCGCCATCACGCCGACGGTGACCCCCGCGACGGAAATGAAGGAGATGATCGAGATGAAGGTCTGCTTCCGCTTGGCCAGGAGGTATTTCTTGGCGATGTAGAATTCGACGGGGAGGCTCAACCCCTACCCCTCTTTCCGCAGCAGCGGGAACAGGATCACCTCCCGGATCGACGGGGAATCCGTGAACAGCATGACGAGCCGGTCGATCCCGATCCCCTCGCCCGCCGCGGGAGGCATGCCGTACTCGAGGGCGCGAAGGTAATCCTCGTCCAGGAAATGCGCCTCCTCGTCCCCCCTCTCCCGCCGGCGGAGCTGCTCCTCGAACCTCCCCCGCTGGTCCACCGGGTCGTTCAGTTCGGAGAAGGCGTTGGCGATCTCGCGGCCGCGGACGATCAGCTCGAACCGGTCCACGATGCGGGGACGCGCGCCGTTCGGGCGCGACAGGGGGGAGACCTCGATCGGATACTCCGTCACGAAGGCCGGCCCCGCGATCCTGCGCTCCGCGACCTCCTCGTAGATCCCCACCAGGAGATGTCCCTGCGACGCGGCCGCCGCGTCGGGAACGCCGAGCCGCACCGCCGTTTCCCGCAGGAACGTCTCGTCCGCGAGCCGCTCCTCGGGGAAGCCTCCGTACCTCGCGGCGGCCTGGGCCACGGTGAGGCGTTCCCACGGAGGCGTGAAGTCCACCGTTTCCCCCTGGTAGGAAAACTTCGGGCTTCCGTACAGCGCCGTCGCGAGGGAGGAGAGCATGTCTTCGGTCAGCCCCATCAGGTCCGTAAACGTCGCGTAGGCCTGGTAGAACTCGATCATCGTGAACTCGGGGTTGTGCTGGGTGGAGATCCCCTCGTTCCGGAAAT
The DNA here is from genome assembly GCA_021815305.1 of Deltaproteobacteria bacterium. Lineage (GTDB taxonomy): Bacteria > Desulfobacterota > Deferrimicrobia > Deferrimicrobiales > Deferrimicrobiaceae > JAKAHC01. The sequence goes on from JAKAHC010000002.1 coordinate 375,912, forward strand.
TCCGGTTGATCTCGAAGACACGCTCGAATCCCCCCACCAGGAGTCTCTTGAGGTAGAGCTCCGGGGCGACTCGAAGGTAGAGGTCCATGTCGAGCGTGTTGTGGTGTGTGACGAACGGGCGGGCGGTCGCGCCCCCGGCCACCGGTTGCATCATCGGCGTCTCCACCTCGAGGAAATCGCGCCGTGACAGGTAGTCCCGGAGGAAATTGACGATGCGCGCGCGCCTGCGGAAGATCTCGCGCACCTCGTCGTTGACGATCAGGTCCACGTATCGCTGGCGGTACCGCGTCTCGACGTCGGAGAGGCCGTGCCACTTCTCCGGGAGGGGCCGGATCGCCTTCGTCAGGACGCGGAAGCGGTCCGCCTGCACGGTCAGCTCTCCGGTTCTCGTGATGAAGAGAGTCCCTTCCAGCCAGAGGAGGTCTCCGCTGTCCACAACCTTCTGGAACAGGCCGTACTCCGCGTCACCGAGCGTGTCCTTCTTGACGTATCCCTGGATCCGCCCGGACCGGTCGGAGAGGGAGAGGAAGGTCGCCTTTCCGAACCGGCGCAGCGCGACGACCCGGCCCGCGATGTCCACCCGGATCGCCTTCCCGGCCAGCTCCTCGGGAGAGAGGGTCCCCGCCGCCGCCCGCGCCGCCGCCGCGGTCCAGCCCACCCGCTGGTCGTTCGGATACGGCGTTTCGCCGGCCGCGCGGAGATCCTCGATCTTCCGGTGCCGCTCCCGCATCAGGTCGTTCCACGCCTCGTTCACGCCGCACCCCCCATCTCCCCGTCCGCGCCTCCGGCGAGCAGGTACTTCCGGACAAACTCCATGATGTCGCCGTCGAGCACCGCGTCGACGTTCCCCGCCTCGTGCCCGGTGCGGTGGTCCTTCACCATGCGGTACGGGGCCAGGACGTACGACCGGATCTGCGACCCCCACGCGATGTCCTTCTTCGACTTGTGGGCCTCCATCGCCTTTTCCGCCCGCTGCCGCATCTCGAGCTCGTAGAGCTTGGACCGGAGGATCTTCATCGCCATCGCCTTGTTCTTGTGCTGGGACCGCTCCTGCTGGCAGAGCACGACGATCCCCGACGGGAGATGCGTGATGCGCACGGCGGATTCCACCTTGTTCACGTGCTGTCCGCCCGCGCCGCCAGACCGCAGGGTGTCGATCTTCAGGTCCGACTCGTTGACCAGGATCTGGACGTCGTCGTCGATCTCGGGAGACACGAAAACCGATGCGAAGGAGGTGTGGCGGCGCTTGTTGGCGTCGAACGGGGAGATCCGCACGAGCCGGTGCACCCCGCTCTCCGCCTTGAGGTACCCGTACGGGTGGTCGCCGGACAGCACGAACGTCGCGTTCTTGATCCCGGCCTCCTCCCCTTCCTGCCGCTCCACCAGCTCCATCAGGAACCCGTTGCGGTCGGCGAAACGGGAGTACATCCGCAGGAGCATCTCCGCCCAGTCCTGCGACTCCGTGCCCCCCGCCCCGGCGTGGATGGTCACGATGGCGTTCCGGGCGTCGTTCTCTCCGGAGAGCATCCTCTCGAGTTCCATCGTGTCCAGCGTTTCCGTCACCCGGGCGAGATGCTGCCCGATCTCCTGATCGAGCGCCTCGTCCCCGGACTCCTCGGCCAGGTCGAGGTACGCACGCAGGTCGGCCAGGGACGAAGCGAGCGCAGACCACCGGGAGAGGAGTGTCTCGATCGCCTTCCGCTCCCGGAGGACGCCCTCCGCGTTCTCGGGGGAATCCCAGAATCCGTCCCGGGCGACGACCGCTTCGAGTTCCTTGAGACGGGATTCCCTGGCGTCTACTTCAAAGATAGCTCCGGAGCGCCTGGAAACGCGCCTCAAGCGTGGACGTCTTCTCTGCCAGCCAACCGGTTGCCATGGGATCCTCGCAGGGGGAAAAAGATCGTGAAAACGGCAATTATAATACAGGAAATCCCAAAGATTTCCCCACTTTTTGCATAGAGGGTCTCCCCGGTTCGCGGCGCGACCCCCGCCGTGACGGTCCCGCGCCGGAACAGCCCCAGCGAGGCGACGATCTCTCCCCTCGCGTCGATGAACGCGCTGATCCCGGAGTTCGCGGCGCGGACCATCGGCCGGCGGAACTCCACGCACCGCATCCGGGCCATCGCCAGCTGCTGGTACGGCGCCACGGTGTCGCCGAACCATGCGTCGTTGGTCACGTTCACCAGCCACTCCGCGCCGTCCCGTACGCTGTCCCGCACGATCGCCGGAAAGATGGCCTCGTAGCATACCGAGGCGCCGGCCTCGTGCCCGTCCACGCGGAACAGGGAGGAGGTGGTCCCCGAAGAGAAATCTTCCCCCCCCTCCGTCAGCTTCCGGAGGAAGAACAGGACCGGCCGCAGCGGGATGTATTCCCCGAACGGGACGAGATGGCGTTTATCGTATCTTCCCTCGACCACGCCGCGACCGTCCATGTAGAAGACGCTGTTGTAGAATTTCCCCCCGTCCGCGGGGTCGAACCAGGGAGCGCCGAAAATGACGGGAAGGCCCGCCCTCTCGACGATCCCGTCCAGCCGGCGGGAGAGATCCTCCTCCCATCCGTAGAAAAAGGGCGCGGCCGTTTCCGGCCAGACCACAAGCCTTGCGCCGTCCTCGCGCGCCTTCATCGTCAGTTCACCGTAGATGTCCAGGGTCTTCGTCTGGTTCTCCGGATCCCACTTGACGGACTGGTCGATCCCCCCCTGGGCGATCGCCACCTTGATGGACGCGCCCTTCACGGCGGGGGTGTTCCGCAGGCCCGTCGCGAAAATCCCGTACGCGGGCAGGAACAGCGCAACGGCGAGGGCGGGTGCGAGCCGCGGGAGCGCCGACCGGAAAGACCGGTCCGCGACCCGGCTCCCCGCCTGGTAGAGGGAGACTCCCGAAAGCGCGAGGAGGAACGAGAGCCCCGGGATCCCGGCAAGGTCGGCCGCCTGCCGCAACAGGGGGTTGCCCGCGAGGGTGTATCCCAAAAGCATCCAGGGGAAACCGGTGAACAGGTACGTCCGCGCCAGCTCGAGCCCCGTCCATACGAGGGGAAATGCCCAGAGGCCCTTCCCGCCGAACCGTTCCACGAGACGGCGCGCCGCCGCTCCCGCCACGGAGAAGTACGCCCCGAGGTACGCCGAGACGAGGAACACCGCGAGGCATCCGAGGGGCCAGCCCAGCTTCCCCTCCACCGCGATCGTGTGTGCGATCCAGTAGTACAGCGGCAGGCTTCCCGCCGTCCCCGCCAGCCACCCGCGCCAGGCGGCCCGTCGCACCGAGGAGGCGCCCGCCGTCAGGGCGAGGAAGGGCGCCATGCAGAGAAACGGAAGGTAGGGGACATCGTATCCCGGCATCCCCAACGTGTAGGACAGGACGAACAACGCGCCCGCAAGGAGATCCCGCGGGGTTTTCCCGACGACCCTCCGGCTCAACGACCCGAACCTCCACGTTCGCCCGAGAGAACGCGCCGGTACATCTGGAGCTCCTTCCTTCGCATCCTCCTCGCCTCCGCCCCCCCGTTCTCGTGATCGTACCCCGCGAGGTGGAGGATCCCGTGGAGGACGAAGAAGAACACGCGCGCCTCCGGCGTCTCCTTCCACCCTTCCGTCTGCGCCAGGCAGGTGGGCGCCGACACGAGGATATCCCCCGTCACGGGACCGCCGAAGGATCCTCCGCCCTCCGCGTCGGGGAAGGAGATCACATTCGTCGGCCGGTCCCTTCCCAGGAATTCCCGGTTCCAGCGTGCGATCGCCTCGTCCCCCACGACCCGGATCCGCAGGTCCGCGCTCTCCGCCCGCAGGCACGCAAGGGCCCCCCGCGCGAGTTCCTTCAGGCGTTTCGCGGGAAACGGCGCGGGGCGCAAATCCTGGCGGACGCTGACCCGGAATCGATCGTTCGGGACGGTCAACGGATCCCGCCCGCCTCGCCCTTGCCGCTCGCCGGGTAGTCCACCCGCGAATGCCCGACGGCGGACAGGACCTGCTGGATGGCGCGCCCGACGGCGTGAAGATCCCGAAGCGTCAGGTCGCAATCGTTGAGCTGACCATCGAGGTACGCCCGGTTGATGATCCCCGTGACGGCATCGTCGATCTCCCGGGCCGTCGGATTCCGGAGGCTGCGGACGGCCGCCTCCGCGGAGTCCGCCAGCATGATGATCGCCGCTTCGCGGGTCTTCGGCCGGGGACCGGGATAACGGAACATCTCCTCCGACGCCTTGCGGTCGCGGATGAGGGGGATCGCCTTGTCGAGGAAGCAGTACAGGAGGCTCGTCCCGTGGTGCTGCTCGATGATCTCGGCGATCCGGTCCCCGAGCCGGCACTCCCGCGCCATCCTCGCCCCCTCCTTCACGTGGGATAGAATCACCGTTCGGGAGAGCCCCGGGGTCAGGGTGTCGTGGACGTTTCCCAACCCGGCCTGGTTTTCGGAGAAATATTGCGCCTTCCCGATCTTCCCCACGTCGTGGTACAGGGCGGCGACCCTGCAGAGCACCGGGTTGGCGCCGATGGCGAGCGCACCGGCCTCGGCGAGGGTGCCCACGATCACGCTGTGGTGGAAGGTCCCCGGAGTCTCGAGCATGAGCCGCGACAGGAGCGGATGGCTCGTGCTCGCCAGCTCCATCAGGCGGATGTCGCTGGTGTACCCGAAAACGTACTCCGCGACGGGGAGCACCGCCAGTGCGATCGGACCGGAGATCGCGCCGTTCACGGCCCCGAAGATCCCGGCCCAGAGAAGGTTCCCGCCTCCGTAGAACGCCAGTTCCAGGGCGACCGCCCCGAAGGCGCAAACGGGAGCCGTCTGCAGCCCCACCCGAAGCATCCGGTACCGGTCCGGGATGCGGCGGGCGCGCGCCGCGCCCGCGGTCCCGCACAGCAGCAGGAACAGCATCGCGGACCACCGCCCGGATACCGCCGCCGCGGAGAGCACCGATGCGGCGACGGTGAACAAAATCGCCGTTTCGGAGTTCAGCAGGGTCCTCACCACGATCGCGAAGGCGGGGAGCGGGATCAGGTAGGCGCAGACCCTCGTGGGAACGGCGCCGCGGAAGGTGGGGGTCTCGGCCAGCAGGTCGATCACCGCCTTCGCGGCGAAGAAGAGGAGCAGGGCGAGCGAGCACAGGAAGAGGAAGTCCCGCGCCGCAAGCCTCACCTTGCGGACCTCCCGGCCGGCGAAGCCGAACCACTCCGTGAGAAAGAGGGTCACCGCCAGCGTGAGGGAGACCGCCCCCACGAAGGGGAAAAGCTCCCCCCAGCGCCCCGCGGAGTGCGGCATGAGCTCCCGGCCCCGGAGGTAGAACAGGACCGCGAACACGGCGGCGGATCCCAGGCTCAGGGCCAGGAGCCTCCCGTACCGGTCCCGCAGGGGAGCCCCGCCGTTCCGGGGCCGGTTATCCCTGTTCCCGTTTCTCGAAACGTTCATAGGCCTTGATGATCTCCTGCACGATCGGGTGGCGTACGACGTCGATGTCGGTGAACCAGCAGAACCGGATCCCCTCCACGCCCTCGAGGATCGCGATCGCCACGTTCAAACCCGACACCCTGCCCATGGGGAGGTCCGTCTGCGTGATATCCCCCGTGATCACCGCCTTCGATCCGAACCCGATCCTCGTGAGGAACATCTTCATCTGTTCCGAGGTCGTGTTCTGCGCTTCGTCGAGGATGACGAACGAGTCGTTCAGCGTCCGCCCCCGCATGAAGGCCAGCGGCGCCACCTCGATGGTGCCGCGCTCCATGAGCTTCAGCGCCTGCTCGTACTCGAGCATGGTGTAGAGCGCGTCGTGCAGCGGACGCAGATACGGGTTCACCTTCTCCGCCATGTCCCCCGGAAGAAATCCGAGCTTCTCCCCCGCCTCCACCGCGGGACGGGCGAGGACGATCCGCTTCACTTCCTTGCGCAGGAGGTATCCCACCGCCATCGCCATGGCGAGAAAGGTCTTCCCCGTCCCGGCCGGCCCCACGCCGAACACGATGTCGTGGTCGCGGATGGCATCCAGGTACTTTTTCTGCGCAACGCTCTTCGCCGTGATTATCCGGTTCCGGGACGACTTGAAGACCACGTCCTGGAACACCTCGGAGACGTCGGCGTTCCTGTCGGCCGACACGATCCTCACGGCGGCCTCCACGTCGTTCCCCGCCACCGGGATCCCTCGGCGGAGGACCCTGTACAGGCCGGTGAGGACCTTCCCGGCGAGTTCCACCCGGATCGGATCGCCGCTTACGTGCGCATCCCTCTCTCCCGGGCGGATCACGACTCCCAGCAACTGCTCCAGGACCTTCAGGTGCCCGTCGTGGACGCCGAACAGGGACGGGAGGACCGCAGGGTCCTCGAACCGTATCGTATCCTCTTTCGCAGCAGGAAATTCCATACGCCTCCGTTCCGGAACCGGTGTCAGAAGAAGTTCACCCAGCCCGCGAACACCGCCGTCGCCCCGGGCGAGAGAAGCGCGTTCCGGATCCACACGGCCGCCGCCATGGCGCCCCCCGCCCAGAGCGCGGCGTAAATCCAGAGGAGTCTGCGCCGGGAGGAGAGCGCCTTGCGCATCCGTTGGACGGGGTCGATCCGGTCCCCCTCCTCCACCGCCGACACCTCGACCAGGCCGCGCTCCAGAAGCGCGCCCAACCCCTTGATCCCCTCGAGACCCGTCATGCAGGCCTTCCGGAACACCCGGTCGGGGTCTTCCGAGAAATCGAGGGCCTTCCAGAGCACGCGCTCGGGCTCGGAGAACGCGTACGTGTCGACCCGCTCTCCCCGTTTCCGGGAGACGCGAAAGGGGCCCGGCGGGAACTTCTGCCGGCACAGGGGATACTCGTCCAGGAACTGCATCCCTTCCATCATGAGGACGTCCGGCCGGATCGACTCCCCCCCCCATGTCGCCGGCCGCACGCTGAACCCCTCGAAGCGGTACTCTCCTTCCCGGAACGTCAGGACGTCGAACAGGCACTCCCGGATCTGCAGGGCGAGGTACCGTGAAAGAACTTCCCTGGAAAGCTTCCCCTTCTCGATGAGCAATTCCCCGAGCTTTTTCCCCCCCGCGCTCTGCGCGTCGAGAAACCGTTTGACCTCGCTGTCCGTGAGATACCCCGCATCCCGCAGCATCGTCCCCAAGAGGGAACGGGCCTCCCGCCGGTCGGGCTGCACGTCCACGATCCTGCCCTCCGAGAAAAGGAAGACGGTCACGCGCTCTTTGCCCGTGATGGAGAGGGCGCCGCTCTTCCCTTGGGAGGAAATGAGCTGGAAGATGTCCGGGATGCTGAAGTCGGCGATTTTCCCCTGCACGTCTATTTCCTCTCGAGGGCGAGGTTATACGTGAGTTGCAGCGTGTCGAAGGAACGCCACCCCCAGGCGGCGCCGAAGACCCACAGCAGGGCGACTCCCGCCAGGGCCGTTCCGATCACAATCGACTGCATGTCCGAAACCAGGTCGTGGGCGGACCCCCCGGCGCCCAGGGAAACGGTGAGCGCCCCCAGGGGAAGGGAAAGCAGGACGCCGTAGATCAGCGCCCGGAAATCCTTCCCCGCCCACAAGGCGCCCGTCCCGGGAAAAAAGACGGAACACGCCCGGACGTACCGGCGATGGAAGCGGATGGTGAGGATCCGCCACTCCCGCTCTTCCCCGCCGCGAACCCCGCTTCCCACCTGGGCCCGGCACGAATTGCAGATGTCGGTGGTTTCCCGGCTCCCCACGATCAGCGTCCGGGTGCCGCAGGAACGGCAGGTGCTGTGCATCCATAACTTGCGGGAGAGCGATTTCCAGAGGGCCGCCCAGATCCACCCCGCCCCGAGGAACAGCAGGACCCTGTTTCCGGGAACCGGACGAAAGAAGAGATCCTGGAAGGCGCTCCGTCCGGATTCCCGAAGCTCATCCCCCCGCAGCGTGAAAAGGTTCTTCCACACGTTGGCCATGGGAAGGGGGGAAGGGATGAGCTCCCCGTGGGTCAGTTCCTCCGGGCCGAATTCGAAAGGCGCGAGGTGCCTGAGGCTCGCCCATGCGCTTTGCTGGACCCTCGCGGCCCGTTCCAGGCGGAACAACTGGAGGTACATCTGGTAGGCATTCCAGTGGGCGGGTCCCCCGGAGGGGCTTTTCTCCACGGCCGCATCGAAGTCCGCGACGGCTTCGTCCTTCTTTCCGAGCCATGCGCGGACGATTCCGCGGTTGTTGTACGTCGCGGCGGTGCCGCCGCCCTCGCCGATCAGCTGGGTCCAGAGGGTTTCCGATTTCTCCAGATCGCCCGACTCCATCTCCGCCCGCGCGCGCGCGAACTTCACCATATCCGACCAGCCGGCGCCGGACAGGAGATCCCCGGCCTCCGCCCCCGTTTCCGGCCAACTCTGCGGGAAGTACCCCTCCCCCCCAAGCCAGCTGCCGTGACGCGTATCCCCCGTCAACCGGGCGATCGACCGCAGGACCCCGCCGCAGAGAAACACTCCGGCGAGGAGCAAAATCGCCGTCATCGCGATCAGGAGCTCCCCGCGCCGCAGATACCCCGCGGAGAGCGCGAACCAGAAGATCGCCGCCACTCCCAGGCCCATGCCTGCGGCGACGGGACCGACGAAGCACAGGAGGACGGCCAGGGATGCGAAAATCTCGGGGCGAGGAAGCCGCTTGAATCCCCGGGAAATGTCGGAGATCAGGGCGGGGCGGGCGCGCAGGAAGAGGGAAATCGAAGACCAGACCGCGAACCAGCACGCCGCCGCGGAAACGAAGAACAGGAGCCAGGCGGCGCATCCCAGCAGGGCGGGGGCGTACTGGCGCAACGCTCCCCGAAACCCCCGCATGTCCTCGAACAGCCGGTCCGGCCCTTCGAACCGGACCAGGTCGTCCCGGATCAGCCAGGCCCACAGGGAGACGGAAAACGGGGAAACCCGGGTTACCGCGCGAAGCGCCCCCCCCGCCTCGCCCTTCCAACCCTCTTTCCACGCACGGGCGAAGATCGCGTCCGGGATGGCGTTGATGGAAAGGATCCCGTGGCGGAACATCGCCTCCCGCAAAGCGCGGACCTTCCGCCCCAGTTCTTCCTCTTTTCCCGGACCCGCCGCGTCGACCACGTCCTGCGCAAGGTTGCGAACGCTCGCCGGATAACCGGGAAACGGTCCCGCCGCAACTCCGCGGGACGGGACGAAAAGGAAAAGCGCCAGAAGGACGAACGCGACGTTCGGGCATGCCCTTCGGGGCCGACTGGAAACCCGTCGAGTCATAACGGTTTATGCTAACATTAGTGCGGGGAAAATTCTCTAAATGGACGACTTCCGAAAACTGGTGGACATCATGGCGCGCCTCCGCGGCGAGGGGGGGTGCGAGTGGGACCGCGTCCAGAACCACGACACCTTGCGACAATACCTGGTGGAGGAGACGCACGAGGTGGTCGACGCGATCCGGCGCAAGGATCCTTCCCTTCTTTGCGAAGAGCTGGGCGATCTCCTGCTCCAGATCCTGTTTCACGCGCAGATCGCCAAGGAAAACGGTGAGTTCGATATATCCGACGTGATCGCGTCCCTCTCCGGGAAGATGATCCGGAGACACCCGCATGTCTTCGGGGACAGCCGGGCGGACAGCCCGGAGGCGGTATCCCTCCAGTGGGAGCACATCAAGCGCACGGTGGAGAACCGCTCCCACCCTTCCCTCGTCGACGGGGTCCCGCGGGAGTTTCCCTCGCTCCTGCGCGCAGCCAAGATCTCGAAAAAGGCGGCGCGCGCGGGCTTCGACTGGGAACGGACCGACCAGGTCGTCGACAAGCTCCGGGAGGAACTCGCCGAGTTGGAGGAGGCGATGGGAGAGGGAGATCCGTCCCGGATGGAACACGAGATGGGGGACGTCCTGTTCGCACTGGTCAACCTGTCCCGTTTCCTCGGCCTGAACCCCGAGGTCGCGATGATGTCGGCCAACGACCGGTTCGAACGCCGGTTCCGGGAGATGGAAAAAATCGCATCGGAATCGGGAAGTTCCATCGAAGAGTCCGACATGCGAACCCTTGACCTCCTCTGGGAGATGGCCAAGAAGGCCACCTCCTGAAGTCCCGTCCCGTTATCCACATCCTCTGTGGACTTTCTGTGGATTCCCCTGTGGAAATTCCGGGGCATCCGCGTCGCGATGGCCCCTCCGCCAGATTGCCTGTTTCTTGGGCAGGAAAGAGTCACCGCGGCAGGCTCCCCTCGAAAACAAGGAGAGAACGCTTCGCAGCCAGCCCCTTTCCGAACCCGGTGAGCCGTCCGTCCGCGCCCAAAACCCTGTGGCACGGGATGAGGACCGGCCATGGGTTCCTCCCGAGCGCCCCCCCCACGGCGCGTGACGCTTTCGGCGCTCCGGAACGCGCCGCGATCTCCCCGTAGCTCGCCGTGAGGCCCGGGGGAATGGACGCCGCAGCCGCGAGCACCTTCCGGTCGAAAGGGGAAACCCGCTCCCACGCGAACGGCAGGGAGAGCACCTCCGCCGGAGAAGGAAAATCGGCGGCGGCATACCGTTCCAGGAGATCGGCCGCCCTGGCGGGGTCACCGCGGAAGGGCCGGACCCCGGGATGCGCGATGCGGATCCGGAGGAAGAGCCGCCGCTCGGAGGCTTCCCACGCAACCGAGAGGATCCTGCCTTCGCCGAAAACCAGCGCGGCCAGGCCGTGGGGCAGGCGCACGACGGGCGTGTGGAAGACCTCTCCGTGACGAGCCGGATTCGCCGCATTTGCCGGTTTTCCCTTTGACATTTCGCCTCTCCTGTCGTTTAATACCTATTTTCCGATTTCAGCGAACGGATCGCAAGGAGGCACAGGTTGGCCAAGCACCCGTCGGCCGTGAAGCGACACAAGCAGAGTCTCAAGCGCAGAGCGCGGAATCGCCATGTCCGGTCGAGCGTGAAGAGCATCACAAAGGATGTCCGGCTCGAGATCGCGGAAGGCGGCGAAAAAAGCGCCGAACTTCTCCGGGAGGCGGCGTCCGTCATCGCCCGGGCCGGCTCCAAGGGCGTCCTCCACAAGAAGACAGCCTCCCGCAAGGTCTCCCGCCTGGCGAAGGCCGTCCACAAGGCACAGGCCGGGAAGTAGCGAAGAATAACCGCTACGAAAGAAGCGAAAGCAGCCGGATCTCGTACACCTGCTCGGGGGAGAGCCTGCTCTCCCCCTTGATCTCCCGATCGATCCGCGACAGGACGCGGAAGAGTTCCGCGGCGCGCTCCGCGCCGACCCCTCCCCCCTTGCCGCGGACGCGGTCCCGAAGATACCACGCCACGGCGCCGTTCAGCTTGTGGTAATCCTCGGCTTCCGCCGTCGCCGCGAACCGTCGCAGGAGGGCAAGGCACGCCGCACGCTCCTTCCGCACCAGGGCCTCGGCCAGGCGGAACGGGTTCACCTCGCCCCGGAAGACGCACACCGCCCGGATATCCTCCTCACGCACCTCGCCCCGGCCCGCGGCGAACGCGAGCACCTTGTCGAGTTCCACGGCCAGCGCGTCGAAGGACGCCCCCACCCACCTTGCGAGAAACTCGGCCGCCGCCCTCGGCAGCACGGCGCCCTTCGCCTTCGCCGCCTCCACGGCGTGCCGCGCCAGGGCTTCCACCACCGGATCCTCTCCGGGCGCGGCGGAGAGCAGGTTCCCGGTCCGGGAAAAACTCTGCGCCTGTCGGTAGTCCGTCCCGTGGAGGACCAGAATCGCGGACGGTTCGGGAGCCTCGAGGTACGTCTTGATCCCGTCCCGGTGGCCTTTCTTCATCTCGGCGAGGTCCGGAAGGGTGAAGATGCGGTGACGGGCGAAAAAGGAAGGAGAACGCCATGCGACGGCGGGAGGCTCCCGTTCGAGGTCGTTCACGGTCCAGTGGAACGTTTCCACGGACGCCCCGCCGGCGCGCAGGTTCCTTTCCCAGGAGAGCGCCAGGAGCCCCGCAAGGCCCGCCCCCGGGCCGTACAGGAAATACGCGGGCGCCGGCCCCCGGTCGAGCCAGCTCCGGAAGATCGTCGGTCCGGCCGCGGGTTTCAAAGGATGACGCGGAGGGTCTGGGCGATCCGCAGCACGAGGCGCCTGGCGGCAACTTCGAAGGCGGCCCGGCGGTTGGCCTCGGTGTACTGCGCGTCGCTGCCCGAGAAGTAGGAGGCGGTCTCGGAAAGCCCGGCTTCCTTCCAGAGCACCCTTCCCCGCGTGACCTCGACCACCCGGATGTCCACGACCACCGAGAGACGGTTCTCCAGCGCGAAACGGTCCGCCGCGTGGGAGAAGATGTCCTCCCGGATCCTTCGCAGCTTCCCTTCGACCAGGTAGTCCGCCCCGGCGGAGGAAAACGTCCCGCGGAACCCGGTCTTGCGGAGCTCCTCCCGCAGGCGGGCCGCGAAGTAGGGCCCGGCGTCGGCCTCGGGAGAATCGTTCGCGAACGGGGAAACGTCCACGCGGACCGACGGGTCGGAGAAACGGGTCGCCCCGCCGCCCTGGAGATGGTAGCCGCACCCGACCGCCGCCAGCATGACGACCACGGCCAGCGCGCAGGCGGCCCTTCGGCCCAAGGATCTCCCTCCCTTCACGCGACGACGATGCTCACGAGCTTCCGGGGCACGTACACGGTCTTGCGGACCTGCTTCCCCTCCGTGTACTCCCGGACCTTCGGATCGGCCATCGCCAGTTCCCGCACCTCCTGCTCGGCCGCGGTCGTGCCGACGGTGAGCTTGGACCGGACCTTCCCGTTCACCTGGACGACCACCTCCACCGTCTCCTCCCGGACGACGGATACGTCCGCGGCGGGCCAGGACCGCGTGCAGAGCAGTCCCTCTCCTCCGATGCGCTCCCAGAGTTCCTCGCCGGCGTGGGGAGCAAAGGGGGCGAGCATGTGCAGCAGGATCGTGACCGCCTCCCGAAGCGCCGACGAGGTTCCGGGACTTTCCCAGGCGGCATCCTCGACGAGGTAGAGGAAGTTGACCATCTCCATGATCGCCGAGATGGCCGTATTGAAATGGAACCTCTCCTCCACGTCCCCGGTGACCTTCAGGAGGGTTTTGTGGGTCACCTGCCTGATCCGGCGGACCTCCTCCGAATCGTCCCACTGCCGGGGAGCCGCGGCGATCGCGGGCGCGCGTTGCGCCACCAACCGGTAGACACGCCCCAGAAAACGGAACGCGCCTTCCACCCCCTGCTCGTTCCAGTCGAGGTCCTTTTCCGGGGGCGCCGCGAAGAGGATGAACAACCGCGCCGTATCCGCCCCGTACCGCGCGATCAGCGTGGAAGGCTCCACCACGTTGCGCTTGGACTTGGACATCTTCATCGACCGGCCGACGTCTACCTGCTCTCCGCACTGGAGGCACTTCCCGTCCGCGTCCACCTCTTCCGGGTACCTCCACCCGTGCTTGGGGCACTCCATCGTCTGCATGCAGACCATCCCCTGGGAGAGCAGCTTCCGGAACGGCTCGTTCCCGGGCGCCAGTCCCTTGTCCCGCAGATACTTGTGAAAGAACCGGGCATAGATGAGGTGCATGCAGGCGTGCTCCACGCCGCCCACGTACTGGTCCACGGGCGCGAACCGCCGCATCTTCTCGGGGTCGAGCGGAGCGCGGTCGTTCCCCGGGTCGATGTACCGCAGGAAATACCAGCTCGATTCGACGAACGTGTCGAACGTGTCCGTCTCGCGCCGGGCGGGTTTCCCACAGGCGGGACAGGGCACGCGGAGCCACTCTTCCGCCGCCGCCAGGGGATTCCCCCGTTCGCGCGTGTAGGGAAGGTCCTCCGGGAGAACCACGGGGAGCTGATCTTCAGGGACGGGAACGATTCCGCACGCCTCGCAATGGACCACCGGGATCGGGCATCCCCAGTACCGCTGCCTGCTCACGCCCCAGTCCCGGAGCCGGTACTGCACCGTCCCGCGACCTTCCCCCCTCTCTTCCAGTCGGCGCGTGATCGCCTTCTTCCCCTCGGCGCTGTCCATTCCCGTGAACTCGCCCGACCGGACCAGCCATCCCGGCCCCTCGTGGGCGGCAACCATCGTTTCGGGATCGAGCGCGTCCTCCCCCTCGGGCTGCACGACGACGGAGACGGGCAGCCCGTACTTGCGGGCGAACTCGAAGTCGCGCTGGTCGTGCGCGGGAACCGCCATCACCGCCCCGGTGCCGTACTCGTACAGCACGAAATTGGCTGCATATACAGGGATCCTCGACCCGGTGACCGGGTTGATGCAGTACCCGCCGGTGAAGACGCCCTCCTTGACCTGGTCCTCTCCCGTCCGGGCCGTCCGGTCCTGGCGGGAGACACGGTCCACGAACTCCCGGACCTGCTTTTCCTTCCCCGCCCGTCGCGCGAATTCCATCACCATGGGGTGCTCGGGAGCCATGCTCATGAAGGTGGCGCCGAACAGCGTGTCGGGACGGGTGGTGAAGACCGTGATCCCCCCCTCCCCGTCGGACAGCGGAAAGCGGATCTCCGCGCCCTCGCTGCGGCCGATCCAGTTGCGCTGCATCTCGAGGATGTTCTCCGGCCATCCCCCGGCGAGTTCCCCGTGCCCCGAGAGCAGCTCTTCGGCGTACTTCGTGATCCCGAGGAACCACTGGTCGAGTTCTTTCTGGGTCACCGGGGTCTGGTCGTGGATGAAGCAAGTTCCGTCGCGGTTGACCTGCTCGTTGGCGAGAACCGTCTGGCACTCCTCGCACCAGTTGAGGGTGGCGCGCTTGCGGTAGGCCAGGCCGTCCTTCATCATCCAAAGGAAGAAGAGCTGCTCCCAACGGTAGTAACCGGGCGAGCAGGTTGCGATCTCGCGGTCCCAATCGTAGGAGATCCCCATCTGCTTGAGCTGCTCCCGCATGAACGCGATGTTCTCCCACGTCCACTTGGCGGGATGCGTGCCGTGGCGGAACGCGGCGTTCTCCGCCGGCAGGCCGAAAGCGTCCCATCCGATCGGGTGCAGCACCTGGTAGCCCCGCATCCTCATGAAACGGGCGAGAAGATCCCCGATCGTGTAGACGCGGACGTGTCCCATGTGGATCCGGCCGGAAGGGTACGGGAACATCTCGAGGCAGTAATACTTCGGCGCGGACAGATCGTCCGGGCAGCGGAACACCCCCGCCTCCTCCCACGCCTTCCGCCACTTGCCTTCGATGTTCGCGGGGATGTACTTCACGCCTTTCCCTCCGTCTTCTTCCGCATGAGCTCGCAGATCCGGTCCAGGATCCCGTTGACGAAAGCCCCCGACTCCTCCGCGCCGAACCGTTTCCCGAGATCGACCGCCTCGTTGATCGCCACCGCGAACGGGATGTCCCTGCCGTAGCGGATCTCGTACGCGCCGAGGCGCAGGATGTTCCGGTCCACCAGCGCCATCCGCTCGACGCGCCAGTGCTCCGCCGCCTTTCCGATCAAGGCGTCGATCTCCTGCCGACGCTCCCAGACGCCGCGGACCGTCTCGAGGTAATACTCCCCGTCCGTCGGCGCGGGGGAGGTCAACGCGAAAAGGGGGATGGCCTCGTCCGGGCCAACCCCCAGGGCGTCCATCAGGAACAGCGTCTGGAAAACCTTCTCCCGGGATTCCCTTCGCACGTAGACGTATTACCTACATTTTCCGCAGCAGGTTGACCATCTCCAGTGCGGACTGGGCGGCTTCGGCGCCCTTGTTCCCCGACTTCGTGCCCGCGCGCTCGATCGCCTGCTCCACCGTGTCGGTGGTGAGCACGCCGAAGGAAACGGGGACCCCGGTTTCCAGCATGACCTGCGCGACCCCCTTCGTGACCTCCGCGCTCAGGTAGTCGAAATGCGGCGTGCCCCCGCGGATCAGCGCCCCCAGGGCGATCACGGCGTCCACCTTCCGGCCGGCCGCCTTCCGGACACCCAGCGGGATCTCGAACGCCCCCGGCACCTTGATCACCGCGATCCCCTTCTCGTCCACGCCGTGACGGCGCAGGGCGTCCAGCGCCCCCTCGAGCAGGCGCTCCGTGATGAAGCTGTTGAACCGCGAAACGACGACAGCGACGCTGATTCCCTGCCCCTGGAGATCCCCCTCGATCACCTGCGCCATCTTTTCCCTCCTACTCCACGTTCAGTATGTGGCCCATTTTCCGCTTCTTGGTCCTCAAATACCGCACGTTCGCCTCGTTCGGGGCGATCTCGATCGGCACCCGCTCCATCACTTCCAGACCGTACCCCGAAAGGCCGATGATCTTCTTGGGGTTGTTCGTGAGAAGCCGGATCTTCCGCACCCCCAGGTCCACGAGGATCTGCGCTCCCACGCCGTAGTCCCGCAGGTCGGGCTTGAAACCCAGCCGTTCGTTCGCCTCCACCGTGTCGAATCCCCGGTCCTGGAGGTTGTACGCCCGGATCTTGTTCTCGAGGCCGATCCCCCGCCCCTCCTGCCGCATGTACAGGAGGATCCCGGCGCCCTCCGCCTCGATCCGGCGCAGCGCGCTGTGGAGTTGCTCGCCGCAGTCGCACCGCAACGACCCGAACACGTCGCCGGTCAGGCACTCCGAGTGGACGCGGACCAGGACGGGTTCCTCGGGGCGGATCTCCCCCTTGACGAGGGCAAGGTGGGTTTCCCCGTTGAGCTCGTTGCAGTAGGCGTACGCCCGGAACTCGCCGCCCGTCCGGAGGGGCATCCGCGTCTCGCCGCACCGGTTCACCATCCGCTCGCGGTGCATCCGGTACTCGATCAGGTCCTTGATGGAAACGATCTTCAGGCCTTGCGCGGCCGCGAACTTCTCGAGGTCGGGCATCCGCGCCATGGTGCCGTCGTCGTTCATGATCTCGCAGATCACGCCGGCCGGGACGCATCCCGCGAGGCGGGCAAGATCGACCGACCCTTCCGTCTGGCCGGTCCGGACGAGGACCCCGCCTTTTCTCGCGATGATGGGGAAGACATGCCCCGGACGGACCAGGTCCTCGGGACGCGCCGTCTCGGCGATGGCGGTCCGGATCGTCGTCGCCCGGTCGTACGCGGAGATCCCCGTGCTCACCCCCCGGCGGGCCTCGATGGATACGGTGAACGCGGTCCCGAAGGAGGAGGAGTTGTCGTGCACCATCGGGGGGAGCTGGAGCCTTTTGGCGTGCTCCTCGGTAATGCTGAGGCAGATGAGTCCGCGGCCGTGGCGCGCCATGAAGTTGATCGCCTCGGGGGTGACGAACTCCGCGCCCAGCGTCAGATCCCCCTCGTTCTCGCGGTCCTCGTCGTCGACGAGAACGACCATCCTCCCCGAGCGGATCTCTTCGAGGGCTTCCTCGATCCTGGAAAGCGGCATTCCTTATCTCACCCTTCTCGCGAAAAGCCGTGTTTTTTCAGAAAATCAAGGGTCACCCCGCCCTCGCCTCCCCACTCCATGCGCTTGAAGACGTACTTTCCGACGATGTCGGCCTCCAGGTTGACCCGGTCCCCCGGACGCATCGCGCCCAGGGTCGTCCGTTCGAGCGTGATCGGGATAAGGGCCAGTTCGAACCCGTCATGACGGACGGCGCTGACCGTGAGGCTCACCCCGTCGACGGCCATCGCCCCCTTGTAAACCACGAACTTCATTATAGAAGGATCGGTTCGTATATGGAAGATCCGCGCTTCCCCGAGAGGGCGGATTTCGCGGATCCCCCCCGTCCCGTCCACGTGGCCGTACACGATGTGGCCCCCCAGCCGCCCGGAAAGCGACAGCGACCGCTCCAGGTTCACGCGCCCTCCGCTGCGAAACCCCTCGAGGGTCGTCCTCGACAGCGTTTCCTTCGAGACGTCTGCGGTGAAGGCGCCGGCCCCTTTCGCCGTCACCGTAAGGCAAACCCCCGATACGGCGATGGAATCCCCGACGGCGATCGATGAAAGCGGCAGATGCGTCGCCACCGTGAGCGCCGTCCCCGCGCGCATCGGCGAGAGCGACTCCACGGTGCCGATGTCTTCCACGATACCGGTGAACATGTTTCTCCGTCCTGTCTCGTCTACCCATCGCCCAGGTTTCGAGCGCTGCAGGCTCGCGACGGGCTTCCTATCCGGAACGCACGGGTTCCGCGGTGATCTCGAGATCCGGGCCGGCGCGGCGAACGGAGGTGAAGACGAGCCGTTTCCCCGAGGAGGGGGACCTGCCCGCCCACCCCGAGATGGCGCGAACCCCTTCCCCCAGGAGGAGGGGGGCGACGAATACGACGTACCGGTCCACGGCCCCCTCCGCCGCCAGCCACCCGGCCGTTCTCCCCCCGCCTTCCACCAGCAGGGAGGTGATCCCTTCCGCTCCCAGGCGATCGAGGAAATCCCCCGCCCGGATCCTTCCCTTGCGCGAAGGGAAAAGAAGCACGCGGGCGCCCAGAGCGCGGAGCCTGTCCGCCTCCCGCTTCGGGACCGCCGCGGGGCACGCAATCAACACCTCTCCTCCCGCCTCCCGGAACATGCGGAGCCCGGCGAGTTCTCCCGGGCGAGTGGTAAGGACCACGCGCCTCGGATCCCTTGCGCCGGAAATGCGGGCGGTCAGCAGCGGATCGTCCCGCCGCGCCGTCCCGGCGCCCACCAGGATCGCATCCGCCTCGGAGCGCATCCGATGGACGCGCCGGCGTGCGTCCTCGCCGGTGATCCAGCGGGAATTTCCCGTGGCCGCGCCGATCTGACCGTCGAGGGAAACCGCGAGCTTCAACGTAACGTGCGGCCTCCCGGACACCACCCACCGGCAGAACCCCCGGTTGAGTTCCCGCGCGGGTCCTTCGAGGATTCCCTCGTGGACATCGACGCCCGCCTCCCTGAGGCGCCGGGCGCCTTTCCCCCGGACCCTGGGATCGGGGTCTTCCATCGCGTACGCCAGGCGGGAGATCCCCGCCGCGAGGATCGCCTCCGTGCAAGGACCGGTGCGGCCGCGGTGGTCGCACGGCTCCAGGGTTACGTACAGGTCCGCACCGCGGGACCGATCCCCCGCCGCCGCCAACGCCTCGACCTCGGCGTGGGGGAGACCGGCGGCCCGGTGGTACCCTTCCCCCACCACCTTGCCGCCGCGCACGACCACGGCGCCGACGGCGGGGTTGGGGGAGGTCCGTCCCGCGCCCTTCCGGGCCAGCCGCAGCGCCGCCCGCATGAACTCGGGCCGGGGAAAGGTCACCGCGAGGCTCATGCCTTGCCGCGGCGGTCGGAAGGTTCCGTGATGAGGGTCTTGATCTCCTCGACGAACTGGCTTACGTCCTTGAACTGCCGGTACACGGAGGCGAAACGGACGTACGCGACGTCGTCCACGGGGAGGAGCTTCTCCATGACGCGCTCCCCGATCCGCACGGAGGAGATCTCCTTCTCCGCGCCGGCCTGGAATTCCATCTCGAGGCTGTCGACGAGGTGCTCGATCGTAGTGTAGCTCACCGGCCGTTTCTCGCACGCCTTCATGATGCCGGAGAGGATCTTCTGCCGGTCGAAAGGCTCTCGCCGCCCGTCCCGTTTCACGACGAGGGGGGTTTCCTCCTCGATGCGCTCGTAGGTGGTGAACCGGCGCTGGCAGGAGAGGCACTCTCTCCGGCGCCGAATGACGTCGTGGTCCTTGCCCGCCCGGGAATCGACCACCTTGTTGTCGTCGTGGCCGCACCGGGGACATCTCACGGACCGGGGACCTCCATTTTCAGAAGATCCA
The DNA here is from genome assembly GCA_021815305.1 of Deltaproteobacteria bacterium. Classification (GTDB taxonomy): domain Bacteria; phylum Desulfobacterota; class Deferrimicrobia; order Deferrimicrobiales; family Deferrimicrobiaceae; genus JAKAHC01. The sequence continues at coordinate 395,398 of JAKAHC010000002.1, forward strand.
TGCCGACCTCGGAGAGCATCTCCCGCGTCAAGGTGTCGCTGTACCCCTCGAGGTAGACGATGCGCCGGACGCCTGCGTTGATGAGCATCTTCGCGCAGATGATGCAGGGGAGATTGGTGCAGTACAGGACCGCGTCGCGGATCGACACGCCGTGGAACGCGGCCTGGATGATGGCGTTCTGCTCGGCGTGCAGGCCCCGGCAGAGCTCGTGCCTTTCTCCCGAAGGGACGGAGAGCCGTTCCCGGAGGCACCCCGCGGCCTCGCAGTGGGTCACGCCGGAAGGCACTCCGTTGTACCCCGTGGCCAGGAGGCGCCGATCCTTCACCAGGACCGCGCCGACCGCCCGCCGCAGGCAGGATGATCTCCTTGCGGCAAGCTTCGCCATGTCCATGAAGTAAGTGTCCCAGTCCGGACGGGCCCGCCCTCCCGTGAGCACGGTCTCACCCCCTCGCGTAATCCCCGATCCGCTCCCTGTACAGGGGAAAGCCTTCACACAGGGACCGGATCTCCGCCTCGACGCGCTTCCGGACGGAGGCATCCGCGGGAGCCGACAGCGCATCCGCGATCAGGTGCCCGATCCTCTCCATCTCCCTTTCCCTCATCCCCCGGGTGGTGGCCGCGGGCGTCCCGATCCGGATCCCGCTGGTGACGAACGGGCTGCGCGTCTCGAAGGGAACGGTGTTCTTGTTCACCGTGATGCCCACGCGCTCCAGGACCGCCTCGGCTTCCTTCCCCGTGAGCGGCGTGTCCGCGAGGTTCAGGAGCATCAGGTGGTTGTCCGTCCCCCCGGAGACGAGCCGATATCCCCGCGAGGCGAGCGTGCGCGCCAGCGCCGCGGCGTTGGCGACGATGCTCTCCTGGTACTCCTTGAAGCCCGGCGACATCGCTTCCTTCAGGGCAACGGCCTTCGCGGCGATCACGTGCATCAGGGGGCCGCCCTGGATGCCCGGGAAGATCGCGGAGTTGAGCTTCTTCGCCATGTCCTCTCGGCACAGGATCATCCCGGCGCGGGGGCCCCGCAGCGTCTTGTGGGTCGTGGTCGTCACGAACTCGCAGTACGGTACGGGGCTTTGGTGCAGGCCGGCCGCGATCAGCCCCGCGATGTGGGCGATGTCCGCCATTACCATGCATCCGGCCTCGTCGGCGATCCGCCGGAACGCCGCAAAATCGATCGCCCGCGGGTAGGCCGACGCGCCCACCACGATCAGCTTGGGGCGGTGCCGGAGCGCGAGATCCCGGACCTGGTCGTAGTCGATGGTCTCCGTGTCCTGCCGCACGCCGTAGGGGACCACGTTGAAGAGTTTTCCCGAGAAGTTGACCGGGCTGCCGTGGGTCAGGTGGCCGCCGTGGGAAAGGTTCATGCCGAGCATCGTGTCGCCGGGATCCATCACGGCGAAGTACACCGCCATGTTCGCTTGGGAGCCGGAGTGGGGCTGCACGTTGACGTGATCGGCCCCGAAGATCTTCTTCGCCCGCTCGATGGCCAGGGACTCGGCCTGGTCCACGAACTCGCACCCGCCGTAGTACCGTTTCCCCGGGTACCCCTCGGCGTATTTGTTCGTAAGCACCGATCCCGTCGCCTCGAGCACCGCCTCGCTCACGAAGTTCTCGGAGGCGATCATCTCCAGCCGGAACGCCTGCCGTTCCGTCTCCCGGCGGATGATCTCGTAGATCTCGGGGTCGGTCTCCTTCAGATGCGACATGCGCGCCTCTCCTTGCCCGGCAGCCCCGGATCCGGGGCCGGCCGACGGTTTCTTTTCCAGGTCGTGGATCTTCGCCACGCGCCGGGCGTGGCGCCCCTCCTCGAACGGCTCCGTCAGGAACAGGCGCAGTCTTCGGACCGCGTCCTCCACGGACATCGTCCGCGCGCCGAACGCCGCCACGTTGGCGTCGTTGTGCTGCCGCGCGAGCCGCGCGGCGTCGTCGTCGTAGAGCACCGCCGCCCGGACGCCGGGGAACTTGTTGGCGGCGATCGACATGCCGAGACCGGTGCCGCAGACCAAAACGCCCGCATCCGCCGTTCCGGCGGAGACTCTCCCCGCCACCGCGGCCGCGTAGTCCGGGTAGTCCACCGACTCGGGCGACCCGGTTCCCAGGTCCTCCGCGCGGAGCCCCATCCCCTCCACCGCCTGGAGGAGGGAGCGCTTCATCTCCACGCCGGCGTGGTCGGCGGCGATGACGATCCTGCGGGGGGCGTCCGCCAAGGCGCTACTCCTCGAAACGGCGGAACAGCAGCACGGAGTTCGTCCCGCCGAACCCAAAGGAGTTGGAGAGCGCGTACCGGACCGGCTGCCTGCGCGGGACATTCGGCACGTAGTCGAGGTCGCACTCCGGGTCCGGCGTGGTGTAGTTGACCGTCGGGGGGAGGACGCCGTCCCGGATCGCCAGGCTGCAGAACATCCCCTCGAGGGCGCCCGCCGCGCCGAGCAGGTGTCCCGTCATGGATTTGGTGGAACTCACCGGGAGACTCCGGGCGCGCTCGCCGAAGACGGTCTTGATGGCCATCGTTTCGTACAAGTCGTTGTAGGGGGTGGACGTGCCGTGGGCGTTGACGTAGTCCACCGAGGCGGGGGAGATCCCCGCGTCGGCGATGGCCGCGGCCATCGCGCGCACCGCCCCTTCTCCGCCGGGAGCGGGCGCCGTCACGTGGTGCGCGTCGGCGGACGCACCGTAGCCGCACAGCTCGGCGTAGATCTTCGCTCCGCGTTTCCGCGCGAACTCGAGTTCCTCCAGCACGAGGATTGCGGACCCCTCGCCCATCACGAACCCGTCGCGGTCCTTGTCGAACGGCCGGGAGGCATGCGTCGGGTCGTCGTTCCGGTCGGAGAGGGCCTTCATCGAGCAGAATCCCCCCAGGCCCAGCGGAGTGACCGTCGCCTCCGCCCCGCCGGAGATCACGACGTCGCACACCCCGTTGCGGATGGCGTGCATCCCCTCGCCCATGGCGTGGCTGGAAGCCGCGCACGCGGTGGTCGTGGTGATGTTCGGCCCCTTGGCGCCGTACCGCATCGCAATGTGGCCCGGGGCAAGGTTGGAGATGAGCATCGGGATGAAGAAGGGGCTGATCTTCCGCGGCCCGCCCTCGAGCAGGTACGCCTTGTGGTACCGTTCCAGGGTCGACAGCCCCCCGAGCCCGCTGCCCATGTAGACCCCCGTCCTGGGCGCGAGCGCCGCGTCGATCGAGAGGCCCGCGTCCTCCATCGCCATGTGCGCGGCCGCCATGGCGTAGTGGATGAACGGGTCCATCCGCTTGATCTCTTTCCTGTCGATGAAATCCTCGGGGTCGAACCCCTTCACCTCGGCCGCGATGGTGGTGGAGAACCCTGTCGCGTCGAACCGCGTGATGGGCCCCACGCCCGATGTCCCGGCAAGCACCGCGTCCCACGTGGGACGGACGCCCACCCCGAGGGGCGTAACCGCCCCCATTCCCGTGATGACGACTCTCCGCATGTCGACCCTTCCGCCCACGCCCCTCCCCGGGGCTCTCTTTAAGGGGGCTGTCCTTATTTCTTGTGGTTCGTGATGTACTGGATGACGTCGTTGACGGTCTTGATCTTCTCCGCCTCCTCGTCCGGAATCTCGATCCCGAACTCCTCCTCCATCTTCATCACGAGTTCCACGATGTCGAGAGAGTCGGCCCCCAGGTCATCGATGAACGACGCCTCGTTGGTGACCTCGTTCACGTCCCTCTCCAGCTGCTCCGCCACGATCTCACGCACTCGCTTGTCGACCGACATTGCCGTTCTCCCTTCCGCTTAGTATACGCTCACATGTACATCCCGCCGTTGATGCCGATCACCTGCCCGGTCACGTACGCCGCCGCGTCGGAGACGAGGAACAGGGCCAGTTCCGCCACCTCCGCCGGAGCGCCGAACCGTCCCAGGGGGATCCGCTCCGCGAACTCCTTCCGCGTCGCCTCCGGCAGCCTGTCGGTCATCTCCGTCGTGATGAACCCCGGGGCGATCGCGTTCACCGTCACTTCCCGGGAGGCGAGCTCCCGCGCCATGGACTTCGTGAACCCGATGATCCCCGCCTTGGAGGCAGCGTAGACCGACTGGCCGGCGTTCCCCATCTCTCCCACCACCGAACTCAGGTTGACGATCCGTCCGCAGCGCTGGCGGATCATCTGCCGCGATACCGCCTTCGTGACCAGGAACAACCCTTTCAGGTTCGTCCGGACGACCTCGTCGAAGTCTTCCTCCGTCAGCCGCATCAGGAGGTTGTCACGGGTGATCCCGGCGTTGTTCACAAGGATGTCGATCCTCCCCCGCTCCGCGAGGATCCCCTTCACCGCCGCATCGACCTCGGTCGCGCTCCCGACATCGAAGCGAAAAAGGAGACCGCGCCCGCCCGCGGCTTCGATCGCCGCAAGGGTTTCCTTCGCCGCCGCCTCGTTCCCCGCGTAGTTCGCTGCGACACAGGCGCCCTCCGCGGCGAGCCGGACCGCGATGGCGCGCCCGATCCCGCGGGACGCGCCGGTCACCAGCGCGGTCTTCCCCGAAAGGAGCATTCCCGTCCCTCCTCCCCCGCTATTCTTACCCTTTCCCGGCACGGCGGTTCCAGCAAAAAAACGTCAGGACGGAAGCGACCTGGCGGCGTCCAGGTCCGCGGGGCCGCAGAACGCCGCCGTGGACGCCTCTTTGTCGATTCTGCGCACCAGCCCGGACAACACCTTTCCCGGTCCCACTTCGAGGAACGACGTGGGTCCCATCGACCGCATCGCAAGGATCGACTCCTCCCAGAGTACGGGAGCAACAACCTGCCGGACAAGGGATTCCGCGACCGCATCCCCTTCCCGATACGGGGCGGCCGTCACGTTCGCGACCACGGGAAAGCGGAACTCCCCCTGCGGGATGGCGCGAAGTTCGGGCGCCAGGCGGTCCGCCGCGGGCCGCATCAACGCGCAGTGGAACGGAGCGCTCACGGGAAGGGGGAGGGCCCGTTTCGCCCCCGCCGCCCTGGCGGCATCGCACGCCGCCGATACCGCCTTCGTCGCGCCCGAGATCACGACCTGGTCCCCCCCGTTGAAGTTCGCCGGCGAAACCACTCCCAGCGCGGACGCCCGGCGGCACACCTCCGCGACCTTCTCCGGGGAGAGCCCGAGGATCGCAGCCATCGCCCCCTCGCCCACGGGGACGGCCTCCTGCATGTATTTCCCGCGCAACCGCAGGACGCGCACGGCGTCGCCCAGGGAGAGCGCCCCCGCCGCGACCAGCGCGGAATATTCGCCCAGGGAATGTCCCGCGGCGCAGGCGACGCGCAGGCCCGTTTCCGCGGAAAGAACCCGGAACGCCGCGACGCTCACGGTGAAGATGGCAGGTTGGGTGTTTTCGGTCAAGCGGAGCTCCTCTTCCGTCCCCCGGAAACAGAGGTTCCCCACGTCCTTGTCGAGCGCTTCGGACGCTTCCTCGAACGTCCGCCGGGCGACGTCGAAGGCGTCGTAAAGATCCTTCCCCATCCCCGGGAACTGCGAAGCCTGGCCGGGAAACAGCAGCGCGATCGCCATCGGGTTTCTCCTACATCCTCATCAGCGCGGATCCCCACGTCAGGCCGGCGCCGAAGGCCACCAGCAGAACGAGGTCGCCGGCACGGAGGCGCCCCTCCGCCTTCGCTTCCGCAAGCGCGATCGGGATCGAGGCGGCGGATGTGTTCCCGTACCGCTCCAGGTTGACGAAGACACGATCCTGCGGGACACCGAGGCGCTTCCCGACCGCGTTGATGATGCGGAGGTTCGCCTGGTGCGGGATGAACAGGGCCAGGTCGTCCACGCCGTACCCGTTCCGGGACAGCGCCTTCTGCGCCACATCGGCCATCTTGGTCACGGCATGCTTGAAGGTCTCGTTCCCGGACATCCGCAGGTAGATCATCCGCCGGGAGATCAGCTCCGGCGTCAGCGGGTTCACCGTTCCTCCGCCCGGACAGTGGATCAACTCCCACAGGTTCCCGTCCGACTGGAGATGGCAGGACAGGATCCCCTCCCCCTCGGGGCACTCCGCGAGGACCACGGCGCCCGACCCGTCGCCGAACAGGATGCAGGTGGCGCGGTCCGTGTAGTCCGTTATGCTGGACAGGATCTCGGATCCGAGCACCAGCGCCCTCTTTCCGCGCCCGGCCCGGATCAGGGCATCCGCCACCGAGAGGGAGTAAAGGAATCCGGAACACGCCGCGTTGAGGTCCATCGCGAAGGCGTTCCGGGCGCCCAGCTTCTTCTGGAGAAAGCATGCGGTGGAGGGAAGCGGCATGTCCGGCGTGCAGGTCCCCACGACGATGAGGTCGATCTCGTCGGGACGGACCCCCGCGTCGGCAAGAGCCTTCCGGGAGGCGGCCAGGCCGAAATCCGAGTTCGCCGCGCCCAGCTCCGCGATGCGACGGGACTTGATCCCCGTGCGCTCGGTGATCCAGGAATCGTTGGTGTCGACCAGCTTCTCGAGGTCCGCGTTCGTCAGTTTCTTCGGCGGGGCGTGCATCCCCAGTCCGACGATCTTCGTTGCCACCTGCCCGTTCCCCCTCTCGCGTGGTCGCTTCGTTACGGCCTCGCGGCCTCTTCCTCCGGCGCGTGCCCGTGGGACGCCACGGACCTTGCGATCTCCTCGTCCACGCCGCAGCGCGCCAGCGACCCCGCGGCGCGGATCCCGTTCCGGATCGCCCTCTCGTCGGAAGACCCGTGGCAGATGAAGACCCCGCCACGCACCCCCAGCAGCGGAGCGCCCCCGTATTCCGCGTAGTCCAGCCGTTTCTTCACGTCCCGGATCGCCCGTTCCGCGAGCAGGGCGCCCACCTTGGCGATGGAGGATTTGGCGATCTCCTCTTTCAGGAACTGCCCCAGCGCCTGGGCCATCCCCTCCATCGTCTTGAGCGCCACGTTGCCGACAAAACCGTCGCTGACGAAGACGTCGGCCCTCCCGGTGAAGAAGTCCCTTCCCTCCACGTTCCCCTCGAACCGGAGGCCGGTGCGGCGGAACAGGTCGCACGTTTCGCGCGTGAGATCCGTCCCCTTGGATTCCTCCGCGCCGATGCTCAGCACGCCCACTCGCGGCCGCCGCACCCTCAGGATCATCCGGGAGTACACTTCGCCCATATGGCCGAACTGCAGGAGGTGCGCAGGCTTGCAGTCGACGTTCGCGCCCGCGTCGATGAGGACGACCGGCCCGTGGGGAGTGGGGATCGTGGCGGCGATGGCGGGACGGTCGATGCCCCGGATCTTCTTCAGGATCAGAAGCCCACCGGCCATCACCGCGCCGGAATTTCCCGCGCTCACGAAGGAGGACGCCTTCCCGTCGGCCACGAGGGCCAGGCCGACACGGATCGAAGAGTCCCTCTTCTTCCGGAGGGCGATCCCGGGAACGTCGCACATCTCCACGGTCTCGGAGGCGTGGACCACCTCGATGTCCGCGCCGGAGGCATCCACGGAACGGAGTTCCTCCCGGATCCGTTCCTCCCGTCCCACGAGGATCAGGGAGAGACCGTGCTCGCGCGCCGCCTGGATCGCGCCGCGGACCACCTCCCGCGGGGCATGATCCCCCCCCATTGCATCCACGGCGATCTTCATCGAAGGGAGGGGGCGCGTCAGGCTTCGGTCTTCTCTATGACTTCCCGGCCCTTGTAGGTCCCGCAGGTCGGGCACACGACATGGGGGCGCTTGACCGACTTACACTGGGGGCAGGTGCTCACCGCAGGCTGGGACAACTTCTTGTGGGTGCGCCTCTTGTCCCTGCGGCATTTGGACCCGCGTCTCTTCGGATTCGGCATCTTCTACTCCTTTTTCCCTTTCAGATTCTTCAGAACGTCGAACGGGCCGGGGGTCCCCGCCGCCTCGCAGGAGCACGCCTCCCGGTTCCGGTTCGCACCACACTTCGGGCAGATTCCGCGGCACCCTTCCGAGCAGGCGACCTTCACGGGAAGCTCCAAGGCGACCTGTTCCCAGAAGATGTCGTCGACCTCGATTCCCGTGCCGTCGTAATACCCCACGTCGAGGTCTTCCTCGTGCAGTTCCACCGGACCACCGCCTCCGGGCCCACGGCTCGCAGGCGACAGGAAAGAACGGAACGCCTTCCCGAAACGCACCACGACCGGCTCGGAGCACCGGTCGCAGGGCGCCTCCCCTTCCGCGGCGAACGACCCCTCCGCCCAGACTTCCCCGGACTCGACCGTCAAGACCAGGTCCGCATCCGTCAGGCGGCACTTCGTCAGGGGCGCAGGGTCCATCCCCTCGAGAATGCGGGGGATCGACGTTTGCCCCCTGGAGGCGAAAACATCCAGACCGCCCCCGGGAATTTCAGACACCCGGATGTACAAAACGCACTTTTCCCTTAAAAGTGAAAAAAATACTATAGGCAACCCCCCATCCGCTGTCAATCACCGAGAAGCCCCCGTCCGGTGTATCATTGAAGCATGGAACGCATCCCCGCCGTGGCCGGCCGGTTCTACCCCGGCTCCCCCTCCGCGCTTTCCCGGGCCGTGGGGGGGATCACCCGGGAGGTCGCGGAGAAGCTGCCGGCGATCGCGGTGGTTTCCCCGCACGCCGGATACGTATATTCCGGCGCGGTGGCGGGGGAGATCTTCTCCTCCGTTCGGGTCCCCGGGCGCTCCGTGATCTTCTGCCCGAACCACTCCGGGGCCGGCGATCCTGCCGCCATCGTCTCCAGCGGGACGTGGAAGATGCCCTGGGGGAGCGTCCCGGTGGACGAGGAACTCGCCGTCCGCATCCGGGCGGCGACCCCTCTCCTGCACGAGGACGCGCAGGCCCACGCAAGGGAGCACTCCCTGGAAGTGCAGCTTCCGTTCCTCCACCGGTTCCGTCCCGACTTCCGGTTCGTGCCGGTCTGCCTGGCGCAACTCTCCCTGGAGGAGTGCCGGCAACTCGGAGAGGCGGCGGCGGATGCCGTCCGGGGAGAGCGGGAACCTCCCCTCCTGGTGGCGAGCTCCGACATGTCCCATTACGTTTCCGAAGCCGAGGCGCGCCGCAAGGACGGGCTGGCGATCGACCGGATGCTGGCGCTCGATCCCGAGGGGCTCTACGGGACGGTCCGCGCGGAGAAAATCTCCATGTGCGGCGTAATCCCGGCCACGGTGGTCCTGTTCGCCGCGAAGCGGCTTGGCGCGACGCACGCCCGTCTGGTAAAATACGCCACTTCCGGCGAGGTCAGCCGGGATTTCGACCAGGTGGTCGGCTACGCGGGCCTCGCCTTCCTCTAATATCATGGAGCACGCGCTCCCATAGCGTCGCCCGTCGGAATGTTCCCACTACCGCGACAGGAATCGAGGATCCGGCATGCCCGACGTCATCACGCGTTTTGCCCCCAGCCCCACCGGCTACCTGCACATCGGCGGCGCCCGCACCGCGCTGTTCAACTGGCTCTACGCGCGGCGCACGGGCGGGAAATTCATCCTCCGGATCGAGGACACCGACCTGGTACGGTCGACCCCGGAAGCCGTCCAGGCCATCCTGGACAGCTTGACCTGGCTGGGCATCGCCTGGGACGAGGGTCCCTACTTCCAGACGGATCGCCTGGAACTGTACCGGAAGGAGGCGGACCGCCTTCTCGCGGAAGGGAAGGCGTACCGGTGCGTCTGCACGAAGGAGGAGCTGGACGCGCGCCGGGAGGCGATGACGGCGCGCGGGGAAAAGCCTCGGTACGACGGGCGGTGCCGGGATCTCCCCCCGGAGGCCGCGGAGGGGAAGCCGTTCGTCGTGCGCATCCGCACGCCACTTCAGGGGCAGACGATCGTGCCGGACCTCCTTCGGGGGGACGTCGTGTTCGAGAACTCCGGACTCGACGACCTCGTGCTGGTCCGGAGCGACGGCACCCCGACGTACAACTTCGTGGTCGTGGTCGACGACGCCTCCATGGGGATCACGCACGTGCTTCGGGGCGACGACCACCTGAACAACACGCCGAAGCAGATTCTCCTTTACGAGGCGTTGGGCTATTCGCTCCCCCGGTTCGGCCATTTCCCGCTGATCCACGGCATGGAGGGGGGAAAGCTCTCCAAGCGGCAGGACGACGTGTCGGTGACGGCGTACCGCGACAAGGGGTATCTCCCGGAGGCCATGACGAACTACCTCGTCCGGCTGGGCTGGGGACATGGCGACCAGGAGATCTTCTCCGTGGCGGAGATGCAGGCCCATTTCTCCCTCGAGCACGTCGGCAAGTCGCCTTCCAAGTTCAACCTCGAACGGCTCCAGCACCTGAACGCGCACTACATCAAGGCCGCGGACCCGTTTCGGATCGCGGGGCTCCTTGTCCCCTTCCTCGCGAAACGCGGAATCGCCGCCGAGCCTTCCCCATGGCTTGTCTCCGTCGTCCGGACGCTGCAGGAACGGGTGCGAACCCTCGAGGAGATGGCCGGAATGGCGGAGTTCTACTTCCGGGAGACGCTGCCCGACCCCAAGGCGGCTGCGAAGTTCCTCACGCCGGAGATCGCCCCCGCCCTCGAGGAGATCGCCGGGGAGCTCTCGACCCTGGACCTGTTCTCCTCCTCCGAGATGGAGGAAGCGCTTCAACGGGTGGTCGAACGCCGGGGAGGGAACGTAAGGATCCACCAGCCGATCCGTGTCGCCCTCACGGGGAGGACGGCCTCGCCCGGCCTCTTCGAGGTGATGGAGCTGCTGGGCCGCGACGAGGTGGTCCGGCGGATCGAGGCAGCCGCCCGGCGGATTCGGTCTTGACGGGAGAAATCGCCTTCGGATAATCTGTTTTTCCCGTTGAGGAGTGGTGAAACGGCATCACACCTGGCTCTGGACCAGGTTTTCCAGGTTCGAATCCTGGCTCCTCAGCCAACGGTCCCATCGTCTAGTGGCCCAGGACACCGCCCTCTCACGGCGAAAACGCGGGTTCGAACCCCGCTGGGACCGCCAAAGTAAATCAAGGGGTTACGGAAAACCGTGGCCCCTTTTTTCGTTTTGTAACCACTCTGCATCACACGACAGCATCACATCAATTATGAACCATCGGTACTGGAGAGTTCGAGTCTCCACAATACGGGTGATAGGTCAAGTATCCCGTTCTGTACGAGGGAAACAGGATCCTTGACCCGCTGAACCTTCGGGTGCTTCCCCAGGCATTCCGTTACAAGGAACAACCAGAACTTCTCGCGCCTCTTTTCAGCAGCCTGCCATTCGGCGGCGGTTAGTTCGATTGAAGGGAACACCTTCCCGCTTGTGCCTTTGACCTCTATTGAGTGTAGGTTTCCTTGGGCATCCACCATCTCAATATCCCATCCGGGTTTCTCTCCTTCAGATGAGACCCATCGGATATTCTGGTACCCCATTGTTTCCGCTTCTCCTCGAAGGAGACGGACCACAATCTCCTCCGCCCGGATCCCTATGGCCACCGAGTACTTGGATCGCCGGTAACTTGCCGGAGCCGATTCAGATCCGGCTTTGGATTCCTTTGGGATTGATCTCGGGCGGGCTCGGGTAGCCATCATTAGAGAAGAGGAATCGACCGCAGACGGGGCAACCTTCTGGATGTCTGCCATCACAAGTTTCCCCTTGGGATCAATTTCCTCCTCTTCATCACCAATCCCATACTCCGCCATTAGTTTATTGAACGCGACAAGTTCGAGAATCTGGTCTGGATTCACGCCACGAGACATCGACCCCTTTATCTTGTTGGAAGGGGTGTGTTCAAGTTCAAGGATTCGATGGTATGTTGCCGCAGAGATGTCCCGGACCATGTCATTCCATTCGAGGTCGGCAAGGTCCTCCAATCGATTCGCCCCATCCTTCCAGAAAACGGGATTGACGAAGGAACGATAGTCCCGGACCTCAGCAAACCACTTCAATGGGCGGCGCAAGGGATCCACCTTCACGTTTTCCGGATCCGAGGTGATTTCGCCGATGACACCGCACCCGATGTATTCCATCTGCCCTCGTTCACCGACCCTGAAGTAGACGACGGGACGCCCTGACAGAACTACATCTCGGTACCTGTTCGGAAAGTGAAACCGCTGACCAGCAACGTTTGGGAAGGAAGTCTCCCAGATCGGGTTTCCGAGGGCGATTACCATCGGCAACGCCTTATACTTCGCCTTATCGAAGTCCCGGTCGGACACCTCTATGCCGCGCTTCGATAGATATTGGATGAATCTCTCTTCCGTTATATTTCTCATCTCCAAGTGCTGAGCGATGAGAGGGTTGGATATTACTTCCTGAAGATCCGAGGGGTCGATCACACCTCGCGCTTCCCCTCTTTCAATCAAATCGAGAATGATGTCGCGGCGCAGATGGTTCTTCGATACTTTTCGGATTGAGACGTTCGAGTGGTCTTCAGACGAAATCATGTGGGACCCCGTTTGCACGATATGCGTTAACAATCACAACACATATCCGCACCGAACCATTCGTCCCGCTCTACGATGTGAATCCCCCAGAGTGTATAACGCAGGAAAGATGCCTTCAATCAAGATTGGACGCCGCCGATAGCACCCTCCCCTGGATACTTCTTGCTCCTCGCTTCGCAGGTCGATATACTTCTTCTCAGCATCAAGACGGCCTTGAAGGCCACCAGACGAGCCCTGGCAGGGGCACCGTTGGTTGATCGGAGGATCGCTCCGGTCGATGTGTCCGGGAAACCGGGAAACAATCCCTGCCGCTACCGCTACGTCCCTCCCTTCACGGACCGCCTCCTGATGACTCCCGTTCCTGGAGGTGCATCATGCGAGCATCCGACTACAAAAAGATCACCGACAAACCAACCGAACTCATTCGGATCACCCTGACAGAGAAGGATGGGACGGAGACCGTTATCGACCTCGATGCGTATTCCGGTGATTCCGGCCGCCTGTTCCGTTGGAACCCGGCCACCTGATCCGGCGGATGCCGGCCGCCTTCCGGAGCGAAGCGACGCTGGCGGTTATGGTTTTCGCATAGTGGCCGGGATCA
>JAKAHC010000009.1 GCA_021815305.1 Deltaproteobacteria bacterium
AAAGTGGCCGGGATGCTACCGGATCAGGTGGCCGACTTCCACCGGAATCAGTGGCCGGGATCGACCGGAATGGGTGGCCGGCTTGCCACCGGAATCAGTGGCCGGAATGGACCGGAATACGCAGGATACGGAGGGAGGGCCACGGTTGCCGAGGCTATCGTCCAACCGCGAGTTTGGATTTATTCGTGGAGTTGGTCGGCCGCGGGATCGGTCTTTAACATCAGCATCCCCGCAGGGAAGTACCAATGGCTGGTGGTCCCGGTAACGGTCTCAGGGGCGGTGGGGTGGGGAGGTGAAATACAGGAAGCGTACCCGGCGGATGTCCGGTGCTACATCGACTCGACGTATTCCTCGGTGGTGTCGTCTCCGAACGCGACTGCTGTTACCGGCAACTGCGTGCTCAATATCGGCGGCATGTCCGGGGCGAAGCAGCTGCGTGCGTATTCCGGTGAACTTGACCAGTGATTCCGATCGAACCTGACCAGCGATTCCGGCGCAAGTTGACCAGCCGTCGGAGCGCAGCGACGCGGGTGGTTCTTTTTACGTCAGGTTCTGGTTTCGGTCAACGGATCTTTGGTTTGTGCCCTTCGTTTCCGCATGGACTCTCCCTTCATTTTGATCTTGTGGGTGTTGTGAACGAGCCGGTCGAGAATGGCGTCGGCCAGCGTGCCGTCGCCGATCATCTCGTGCCAGTTCTCGACCGGAAGCTGGCTGGTGATCAGCGTGGAGCGGTTGATGTGGCGGTCGTCCATCATCTCCAGCAGGTCGCGGCGCTGCCCGTCGTCCAGGGGGGGCAGCCCCCAGTCGTCCAGTTATGTGGAGCTCCACATAACTGGACGACTTCTGTCTCGATGCGATGGATACCACCGAGAGCCGCGACACCTACGAACTGCTGACAGAGCGGCATCGCGCCGGGTCCATGATCGTCACGTCCAACCGCGGGCCCGACGAATGGCTCCCCACCTTCGCCGACCCGGTCCGCGCCCAGAGCGCCATTGACCGCTTCACGAACAACTCCTACGACCTTGTAGTCGAGGGCGAATCGTATCGACCGAGGATGAAGCCAAAACGCACCTCCGAAACCGAACCGGAACCCTCGTCGGCACGATCCAGATCGCGCCGACGAGGTGGACAGAAACGAAGATGACGTGATAAGAACCCGATAAGAAGATCCCCCGGGATCGCTCCTCTCATCCGGTCACGCAGGCCGGGGTACAGGGGGGTGAATGATTCTGAAAATGGGGGGGTGAATCAATCTGGAAACCGGCACAATTCACACGCGAGCGAGGTTTAGATGAACATTTTTAGAATTATCGCATCAGGGAAGCATGGGTTCCGCGAAGAGTTTGCATCAGCATTTCTTGCCTATCTTCTGTCCCCGAAGATGGACCATGGGCTGGGGCATTCCTTCCTATCGAGGCTCCTCGGGAGAGTGGCCGCTACAGGGGATTTCCGAGAGATCCAAGGGTTGGCGGGTAGCATGAAAAGCCGCCTCTGGGAGAGTGTCCTTGACCCCAGGGGAGACGACACCACAGTGGAGCTCGAGTTCAACTGTGGTTCCGGCTTCGTCGATGTTGTGGTCAAGTGCGGCGACTGGTTCGTCATGATTGAAAATAAGATCGTCCATGCCTCGAGGACAGCAGATCAGGTTCAGTCGCAATACGCAGGGTTCTTGTCCACCTTGGGAAAGCAGGAACAGTTCGGGAACTGCCATGTCTTGGTCCTGTACCTCGTGCCTGGCATGTTTAACGGGGAGGTGTGGGCCGTCTCCCCATCCTTCCAGGAAGAGCTCGACAAGGTGGAGTTGCGGGAGGGAGACAGGAAGGCCTTGATATCTTGGCAGCCTGCCGTGGGAGATGATGGCGCGATACCATCCATCGTTGACGTTGTGCTGGAAATCCTCCGGAGCGAGGCTTCAGGGACAGTCCCGCCTCTCGGGACAGAGGTACGCCACACGCTCCTTTCTCTAGTCGATTTTGCGTTGGGGGAGTTCCAGGGTTTCCATTACGAAGGTGCAACGGCGAAAAAGTCATCTGGCCCCAAGATGAAGGTTCGTGATGTGCTAAACATGACGGGAGATCTTTACGTGGGTGTCCGTTATGGTCGTGGGGGCACCGCGTTCGATGCATGGAGGAACCCCGCGTTTCTCGACAGAGAAGTCAGCGTGACCGAGGACCCGGGCCTTGGGTGGCAGTACGTTCCGTTAAAGGACTTCCAGAAGATCGCTCGCTGGGCCTTGGACCCTGAGGCCAACAACCTGAGTGGTCTTGAATGGGCAGGGACGCCGTTTGGCCCTAACACTCTTTATCGGATTGGCCGATGGGGCAAGACGGATGGTTTTTTCATCGGGCTCAAGGGCGGAGTTGAGAAACTGAAGAACATGACTCTCGAGGAGATTTGTAGCAGGGTGATCTGGCAGATTGGAAACAAGAAAAAGAACTCAAGCTGGATACCTGCTAGTGAGTTTTCGGAGCTCCTCGACAGGAAGGGTTTCAATCCGGACGGAATGCCGCTCCTGACGGAAGCCTGATGTTTCCCGTCTAAGTCGAGAGATGGATAGCTTGAATTACGCCGTTTATCGAAAAGTTTTACTAATGGTCAGCGAGCTTCACGTGCGTGGCTACCAGCAGCTGCGCATCGCCCCAGGGATGTCTCCTTCTGGATGTCACTGGCGTTGTTCGATCACTCCAGTGACTAACATTTCCCGGGAGCACGGAGCGAGGCTGGCCAGCGAAGGCCCATCGGCCGACTATTCGAGCGCGAGCGGAGGGAAGTACTTCGGGTGGAGCAATGTCTCCCGATTTACACCGAGCCGATTGGCCGTCCGGTTCATTGAGCGATTCCCCGATATCGTCGCTGCCGGCAAGGGGAGCGACTGGCTGTACTCAGGTTGGTATCAGGAAATGCTCAGCATCACCTACCCTGACCTATTTCCAATCGCCTATGCCGATTGGGATCTTCCGGAGCACTTCTTGGCGACCACAGGAGGGAGGGAAGGAATTCTGATTGCCTTACCCCCACTGCCGTTGGTCTAAACGCCATGTGTCCCATTTGTGTCCAAAATCCTCGGAAGGTAGCCTAAATCTCCCGAAATCTACGGAAAGTGTCATTTTGCCATGTCTGTAACTATTTAATAAACCAAGGTGATTTGAGCGATTTTGCAGGCGCGAGCGGCTTGAGGGGGTGGTGGGGAAACCCGTGCGGGTTCAAATCCCGCCTTCGGCACCATCGCAATAAACAAAGGGAATCCGGATCTATGCCGGTTTCCCTTTTTTCGTCATGTGGAAGTTTTGTGGAAGTCAGGATCGAGCGGGGCGGGGAAATATCCATCGACGTGCCAAAATTCGAAGCTGGTCGGGGCGGACCACTGTCCAAATCCATGCAGGTTAAGTTCACAGAATTTGTGTTCTGGGAGATAGAACGCCATGAGCGCATCAAACCGAAGCCAATTCGTCTACGTCACCATCATCCGCACGACGCCAGCCAAACTGTGGGAGGCCCTGACCGATCCCAAGTTCATCAGCCAATACTGGTATGGCGTGAAGGTAGAGTGCGCCTGGAAGAAGGGGGCATCGTGGCGGATGGCTTTCCCCGATGGGCGGCTAGCCGATGCGGGCGAAATTCTGGAAATCGACCCGCCGCGGCGACTGATCATTCGCTGGCAGAACGAGTGGAACTCGGAACTGAAGGCTGAAGGCCCGAGCCGCTGCACTTTCCAGCTCGAGCCCGTGGACAATGCAGTGAAGCTCACCATCACGCACGAAATCGACCGGCCGGATTCCAAGTTCATCACGGCCGTATCCGCCGGTTGGCCGTACACCCTTTCCAACCTGAAGTCGCTGCTCGAAATTGGGGTGATCGCCACGACGGCTCACCCGGGGCACTGAGGGACTCGGAGCGATCATGGCGACGAACGCGCAGAACTACACGGCAACTATCGTGGTGGCGAAACCTCCGCACGACGTCTTTAAGTCCTTGAGCGACGTTTCGAAATGGTGGGGAGGCAAAGACCTTGAAGGAAGCACCACGCGACTCGGCGACGAATTCACCATCACGCATGGGGACGTCCACTATTCGAAACAGAGGATGGTCGAGCTTATTCCTGACCAGAAGATCGCTTGGCTCATCACGGAGAGCCGGTTGGCATGGCTGGAAAGAGACAAACACGAATGGACCAACACGAGATTGGTTTTCGAGATAACGCCCAACGGCGACGGGGCCGTTCTCCGCTTCACCCACGAGGGCCTTGTCCCCGGAAATGAGTGCTACGCAAGGTGTGCCGACGGCTGGAACACGGCCATCAAGGACTGGCTGTTTCGCTTCATCACCGACGGAACTGCTCATTTTTGATCTGCAAGTTCGAGAGGCCGCAAAGAGAACGTCATGAACGCAGGGAATCGCAGTAGCTTTGTCGACATCACCTACATCCGCACCACGCCCGAGAAGCTGTGGGCGGCCCTGACCGACACGAGCTGTATTGCTTGAACGATTGCCTCTTGGATTGAGAAACCTGGGTACTACTGATTAAGCGCGGCCGCTTCCGGCTGTCGGGATGAACCTCTTCCGCGCTCTCTCTCCTCCCGCGACCGATAGGTGATATTCGATTTGACGGGCGGTGGAGGGATTGCGATCTTGTTTAGCTTGGCCACCTGCTCCTGGATATGGGGCTTGGCGATATCCACGTAGATCATCGTCGTCTTGATGTCCTTGTGGCCCATCGCCTTCTGGATGGCGAAGGGGTTTGCACCTGCCATTGCCATTTGCGATCCGAAGGTGTGGCGCAGCCCGTGAATCGCAATCCGCGGGATGCCTGCCCGGTCACACGCGTCGTTGAGGCCGATGCGGATATCGACCAGGTGCCCTTTTCGCCCCGGGCAGACAAGCGGCGACTTGACCGTCCGCTTCTCGTTCATCTCCCGGAGCGCCTGGAGGGCTTGCATGGCCCCCTCCGTCAGCGGAATGGTGCGGTCCTCGTTTCCCTTTGGCATCCACCCGTTTTTCGCCTGAACGCGGAGGAGCCTGTTATCGAAATCGACGTCGCTCCATTCGAGATGGGCCAGTTCCCCCTTGCGGATGCCGGTGAACGCAAGTAGCTGTATTGGCCACCGCGTCCGGGGCGTTGCCGCTTCCAGGACTTTCCAGATCGCTTCCTCGGAGAGGAACTTCGGGTTCTTCTTCGCAACCTTTACGCGGCGGATCTTCGGCAGCTCGTCCAGGTATCCGCAATCGACGGCATACCTGAGCGTGCAGGAGAGGGCCTTGAGCTCCGAATTCATTGTCGCCGGCGCGATCCCGTCCTTGTTCCGTTTCGTCTTGTATGCTTCGATGACCTCGTAGCTGATCTCTCGGACGTTGCAGGTGAAGAAGGGCTTGAGGTGAGCCCTCGTGGCGATGAACCGCTCCATGCGCGTCCGGGGGGCGAGGTTGACCTGTGCCCACTGATCGTACTTTTCGCAGATCAGGTGAAAGTGAAGGTCCTCGGGCAGGCTGCCGTTGCATTTCCGGATGCGCCCTTCGAAGTCCTCGAGCTGGGTCTTGGCCTCCGCCATCGTGTCCCAGGCGCCCTGGCGGACGCGCTGGCCGAACTTGTTCCGTATCTCCTGGATCGCATGGACGCGGGTTCCCTGGATCACCGGCTTGCCGAACCGGACCTTCTCATCCACGGTAATGCGGGGAGCGATCTCCATGAGATTTCACCTCGTCCTGCCAGAATCAGTCCAAATATACATTATTTCCGATTGCCACCACCCGGCCTTGGATTCGCGTAGCCGTTTTCCAGGAGCGGCCGGATCGAGTCGCCTCGGATACGTTGTGACGCTCGAGCGTTTCATGGCGACGAACCCGGAAATACAAGGTGCCCTATGTTTCACGACGCCGGGAGTATCGTTTTCGGGCACTTCTCACAGGTGGATGACGCTCGATCGCTTTGATCCGTCCATCCGCAAACACGTACTGGCGCCAATATGAGAAGGTTTCCGTGCGAATGGGATGCGACGTCAATGGATCGTGGAGGACGATAAAGTCCTCCCCGAGGACAACCGGGGAATTCGCAGCATCAACTGCCGAGTGAATGATCGCGCTGATGCCTGCGTACGCCGGGTCGAGGAATGCAGTCGTTGTAATCCGCACCCCCGAGAGTTTGGTAATCGCCTCGCGTTTCTCCGAAGTGCCTTGCCGAATGCAGGCGGACGTGGCAGAATCGGTGAGGACGGTGTGAAATGTTCATACCACCATGGAGATGATCCAAGGAGGTGCGGAACGATGGGGGAAGCGGTAAAAAAGACCATATCCCTGCCGCCCGAGCTCGCCGAGGATGCCGAACGGATTGCCCGCGAAGAGGGAAAGAGCCTGAGCGCGGTGATCCAGGATGCGCTCAGAGCGGCGAGGCGGCAACGGCTACGTGGTGAATGGAAAGCGGCGCAAGGGTACTGGAGCGCCCGGGCAACGGCGAAAGGGTTTCTGAAAGAGGACGATCTTGACCGGTTCCTGCGCCGGCGATGAAGGTCGTTTTCGACTCCAATATCCTGATCGCGGCGTTGTTATTCCCGGGAGGGCGTGCCGACGCTGCGGTGGCGAACATTCTCGATGGGGTCGATGATCTCGTCATCTCGCGCCCTATCATCCAGGAAGTCCTCTCGGTGCTGGCGTCGAAATTTTCCCGTGACAAGGAAGAGTTGAGCCGCGTGGCGGTCATTTTGGGGGAGATGGGAGAAATCGTGCTTCCTTCCCGCCGACTGTCCGTCTTCCGGGATGAACCGGACAACCGAATTTTGGAGTGCGCTATTGAAGGTGAGGCGGAAGTGATCGTCACAGGCGACAAGGCGATGCTGTCCATCGGCGAATACGAGGGAATCCGGCTGGTGTCGCTCGCCGATTATCTGGCGAAAAGACGTCGCAGGAAACGATATGAATGACCTGAAGATTCTCCCCAGCGAATCGTCATATTCAGCCATCGATATCCCTGAAGGATGCATGCGCCACGAATATCTTGGCGCCTGATTCGTAGCTCCCCGCGTCCGTGGGTCATTTCCTACGACGATTAGCTTCCCTGCCATCCGTGTGGCTCGCGTGTGTCCGCGGGAGCGGGGAAAAACGCTTGCCCATACCTAATTAGGTATATAATGGGAGCGTGATTAAGCGCGCATTTCCGGAAAAGCCGCTTCACTGGGTCGGGTCGGCGAAAGACGACCTGCTCGAATTTCCTGATGCGGTGGTCGACGATATTGGATACGCGCTCTATTTGGTACAAATTGGCGGGAAGCCCCCCAACGCCAAGCCCTGGAAGGGCGAAGGTCCCGGCGTCTTTGAGATCATCGAGGACCACCGGGGGGACACGTACCGGGCGGTCTACACCGTTCGATTCACGGAAGCTGTTTATGTATTGCTCTGCTTCCAGAAGAAGTCTCCTTCCGGCATTCGCACGGCACAAGTCGATCAGAACCGGATTCGCGATCGGCTCCGGGCGGCCGCGGAAGACTACGAGGTGAGATATGGCGAGAATAAAGCGTGAAGCGGTTGTGGCCGGCAGCGGAAACGTCTTTCGGGACCTCGGCCTTGCCGATTCGGAAGACAGGAAGCTTCGAGTGCAGCTCGCGGTTCGCCTGAACGAATTGATCGACGAGTATCGTCTCAGCCAGGCGGCGGTCGCGAAGCGATTTTGTATTCCGCAACCGCACGTCTCCGATCTCAGGAACTACAAGCTGAGTCGTTTCTCGTCCGAGCGGCTCGTCCGGTTCATCACCTTGCTTGACCGGGACATCGACATCGTAATCCGCCCTCGGGACTCGGCGCACAAGATCGGGCACGTGGCGGTGCTGTTCGCCGTGTGAGCAAACGCGACTCGAGTGGCTCGTTTGTGGCTGAAATCTACGGAAGCCTGCGGAAAGCTCCCTAAATCTACGGAAAGTGTCATTTTGGCTTGGCTGTAACTATTGAATAAGACAAGGCGATTTTAGCGTTATTGCAGGCGCGAGCGGCTTGAGGGGGTGGTGGGGAAACCCGTGCGGGTTCAAATCCCGCCTTCGGCACCATCGCAATAAACAAAGGGAATCCGGATCTATGCCGGTTTCCCTTTTTTCGTCATGTGGAAGTTTTGTGGAAGTCAGGTTCGAGTGAAGCGATATATGGCCGCGGACCCACACCCTCGGGCACGATTTCGACCTCCGACTCTGCCGTAGCGTCGACGTCCGACAGCTGAATCTTCCTAACCACCTCCGGTCTTCTGCGTCCCACAAACGCGTGTTGCCTTTCCGTTTAGATCATGGGAATATGGACTATGAATGTGTCCACAATGGAGGGAACAACATGCCGAGATCCGCGAGCCTGAAGTTCGTCGGGGTGAGGGAGTTCAAAGAGAAATTGACCGGTCTGCTCGGGAAGAAGGAGGAGGTGGTCGTCACGCGGCACGGCAAACCGATCGCCAGGGTCGTGCCGGTCACGAAGGGTTCCCCCGAGGACCTGCTTCTGGAAATCGGCATGGTCCTCAAAGAGGCGGGTGTCTCGAAGGAGGAGGCGTTGCGGGCGCTCCATGCGGCCCAAAAGGCCGTCCATGGTTAGGACCGTCATCGACGCCAACGTCCTGGTCTCGGCGGCCTTCGGCGGAACACCTCTTGACGCCGTGGGAAAGGCATTCTCGATTGGAGAGGTTTATCTTTCCCCGGCCATAGTGGCCGAGATCGGGGGGACGATCGAGCGTTTGGCGCCCAAGCTGGGGGATGAAAAGACGAAGACCCTGTCGGCTCTGTGGAAGCGCTTTCAATCTCTCTGTCACCTGGCTGAACCGGAAAGGGATGTCGCGATCTGCCGGGATCCCAAGGATGACGCCTACCTTTCACTCTGCGTGTCTGCCAGGGCCCACTTTCTGATCACTGGCGACAAGGACCTTCTCGCGGTTGCACCGGCACGAGCGCCCGAGTTGCCAAAGGGCCTGAAGATCCTGACACCCCGAGAGTTCATGGAGACCGATGTCGGCGAGAGCTGAGGTCGCGACCAGGCGCGTTCGATGAGGGTTGCTAGAGGTCCAAGGTGCGCGCGAAGCCGGCACGTGCCGGGTAGGAGGACAACCAGATGGCCGGCGAGATACGCGAGAATTTCAACGGCTACGTTTTCCAGGATGGGCGTTGTGTGTCCATCGAAGATGTGGACACGATTTGCGAGGAAATCGTCTCGAAAGTGGGGGAGCGGGGAAAGATATGCGGGATACTGCGCGGCCTGGTCGACGAGTGTCTGAATGCGGGGCTGCTGAAGGCGGCGCTTGCCTACCTTGAGAAAGAGACCTCGATCACAGACGATCCGCAGGGGTTGGCTAAGATACACCTGACCGCCGGGACGGTGTTCGAGAGGATGGGGGATCATGATTCTGCGGTCCAGCGGTACAAGGCAGGGTTGGCGTTGCCCAAAGGAGATGACCACACCTGGTATTTCCTCCACAATAACCTCGGGTACTGTCTGAACATCCTTGGGCTGTTCGACGAGGCGGAGAAATACTGCCGGGCCGCCATCGAGATCGATGAGCGGCGATACACCTACGATCCCACGACCGGCGTCCGGGTCGCGGCGGACAACGGGTACGTCCTCACCTATCGCTCCGGCGTCGGGAATCTCGTCAAGACGGACGCTTCCGGGAATGTCCAGTGGCAGCGGACCTTCAGCGGAGGAGGGAGCACGGATTCCTACTCGGTGGACCTGACCTCCGACGGGGGGTACATCCTCGCCGGGGGACGTTCCTCGAACGGCGGGGATCTCTGGCTTGCGAAGACCGATTCGTCCGGGAACCTCCTGTGGGAAAAGATGTTTGGCGGCACAGGCTTCGAAGTCGGCCGTTCCGTTCGGCAGACCTCGGACAACGGCTTCGTCGTCGCGGGATACTCCAATTCCGGCGGCAGCGGAGGGGAGGATATCTATCTCGTCCGGACAGACGCCTCCGGGATGCTCCTCTGGGAGAAATGGTTCGGCGGCACGGGCGAGGATCGGGGGTACGGGGTCATGCCAACTGCGGACGGCGGCTTTGCCGTGGCAGGGAGATGGACGCCGGTCGGAAGCACGAGTTTCCGTCCGGTGATCCTTAAGACCGATTCATATGGAAACATTCCATAACCTCTAGCCCGTGCCGCAGAGGCCGGAGCCATGGATGGGCGGAGGCTCAGGCGGGCGAGTCCCCCCCCTTCGGCACCATCGCAATAACCAAAGGGAATCCGCAGAGGCGCCGGGTTCCCTTTTTCCGTCATGTGGAAGTTTTGTGGAAGTCAGGATCGAGCGAGCAACAAACCCCCTCTTGCGCGACGTCCCGGACCGGATCGCGGCCGTCAGGACTGTCGTAGCGACCCCGTCCGACGGCGCAACACAACCCGCCGGTCTCCTCAGTTCCCGTTCGACATGCCCGTTCCGATGTTGTAACATATGTTATTACGTCTTGCGGGAGGCGCTCATGTTCAAGGTGAAGGTGAGGAGAGTCGGCAACTCGCTTGGGGCCATACTTCCCAGCGAGGTAGCGGCTCGCTTGCACGTCAAAGAAGGTGACAGTCTTTCCGTGACCGAGACCCCCGACGGCGTCCAACTATCCCCGTACGACCCCGACTTCGACGCGGCAATGGAGGCGTTCGAACGGGGCAGGACGCGATTCCGCAATACGCTGCGCCGGCTGGCGAAGTGAAGCGCCGCGTCCGCTGGGTACCGGAATCGGCCGTACGGGCGATGCACGCGGAACTTATCGCGGAGCATGGAGGGAGAGCGGGAATACGAGACGCCGGTCTGCTTTCGTCGGCCCTTGCGCGTCCACGGAACCGACGGGCCTACGGAACCTCCCCGTCGCGATTCGACCTCGCTGCCGTCTACGGCGTTGCGATCGTCAAGAACCATCCATTTATCGACGGCAACAAGAGAGTGGCCCTGATGGTCATGTACGTATTCCTGGAGATCAATGGATATCGCCTGGACGCGCCGGAAGTGGACGCGGTGGACTTGATGCTGCGCCTTGCCGCGGGAGAACCGGATGAGAGGAAACTCTCGGGATGGCTTAAGGCGAATTCCACCTCTTTCCGCGGGCAGGATTAGGGATCGGTACAGGGGACTAGTTGGCGTGATGCGTCCCGTGCCCTCGATCGACTTCCCTCTCTCGCAACTTTGTATCTGCAACTTTGTATCTTGACCCTCTCATGACTCGACGATAAACTTCACGCCACCACCGGAATATTACTTCTCGATTGCCTTCAGAACATGACATGTGTTGGTAGATATCGCTTTCATCAAAATCAAGGGGGGAGTGCGATGACCCGGTTCGGCGCGTTCCGAGGTGTTTCCCGTTTCACGCCTGTCTTCCTGCTCGTTGTCCTGCTGATCCCCGCGTACGCGACGGCTCACACGGCCATCCCGTACGACCTCCCGCCTCCCGGGAAATCGGTCGCGCAAGGTGAGTACATCGTTTCCGTCTGGAAGGATCACGGATGGGTGGAGGCCGGACGTCTTCCCTTCGATCCGTGGTACCGGACTCGGGAACTCGACCTTGCAGCCTTCTCGCCTTTGGGAACTCCGGCGCAAATCCGGATAGAGCAGCGGGGGGGAGGCGCCGCCCACGTCGACGCGATCATCCTCGGGGGTGTTGCGCCGTCCAAGGTGACCGGCAGCAATGAACCGTTGGCCTTGCGCAAGTTGTCCCGGCAGGATTTCGACGTCGCCGACGCGTTCGGGAAAACCCTCGAGGTGTCGTTCCCCGCGGGCAAGTCCAGGCGCCTGTCGATCACCGCGCGGATCGTGGGAACCGAGGTCAGCAAGACCCCCTTCCAGTTTCCCTTGAAGAACATGTACAAGCCGATGACCGCGGATTCGGCTTTTTATCCGTACCGACTGAAACCGACCGGTCCGGGACGTCTTGCGGCCGGCCGCGCGCTGTTGCGGCGCGTCCCATTTTTCAAGGAGTTCTGCCGGTCGGGCTCCGGACACCCTTCCGGGTACGCCTACGGCTGGGTGGAGAACGACCGTGACGACCTGTACGTACGGATCGACTTCAGCGGCGACAACACGCGGGACGGAGACGCCGATTACACCAAGGTCTACGTGAAGACCGGTTCGGGCGTCCGGGAATTCAAGCAGTCCGAGGGTTCCACGCGGTGGGGGGTCCCTTCGTTCACGTACACCGACAAGGTACCGTACCAGCACAAGGTCTATGACTTCACGATCCCGCTGAAGGAGATCGGCCTGGCGACGGCCGAGGGGCCGGGCTCCACCCTCCTGCTGGCCTTCGCGGCTTACGGAACATTGGCCCCGGGCCTTGGCGTCGTCTCCACCACCCCCGACAATAACGCCGTCGGCGTCCCGGTCGACAACGCGATCACCGTCGTCTTCGACCGGGCGATCGACAACACCACGGTGGACAACTCCACCTTCATCGTTCAGACCGGCGGCACCGGCGTGCCGGGAACCTTTTCCTTCCCGGCGGCTAATTCGGTGGCGTTCACCCCGTCGTCGCCGCTGGCAGACGGAACGGCGTACACGGTCACACTCCCGGGCATCACGGGAATCCAGGCGGACCCAGGTCTGGGCGGTGGCGGGCTTGCCGCCGACTACGTGTTCAGCTTCACGACGGCCGGGTCGTCCGTGCACCTGTTCTTCTTCAAGGAAGCCGGCGGGTGCGCCGTGGCCGGATCCGGCGGAACGCTCGGAGACGGGATCGGGACGGTCGCCGCACTGTTGGTCCCCGGAATCGGCCTCGCGGTGCGCCGCCGCTTCCGGCGCCGTGCGAAGGGCGCGGAAAAACGGCGCGACGACCGGAAGACGTCCCGGACGCATTCGATACTCTTCATCCTGTTCCTCGCCGTCCCGCTTCTGGCCGCAGGAAGCCGGATAGCCCAGGCCGGACCGTTCGAAGCGCCGGCTCCCGCCGTCAAGGCGGGCGGGTTCTCCCTGGGGGTCGGCTACTTCCACGACGAGACCAAGTGGAAGCCCGACACCGGAAGCGCCACGACCGGCACCGGCGTCAACGTGATCTGGGCGACGGGGAAGGTCAAGCAGGACAGTCTCTTCCTCAAGGCCGCATACGGCGTCGCGGGGAAGTGGGAAGTCGACGTCCGGGCGGGTGCGGCGAACCGGCGGGCGCCCGAGGACTTCAAGGATCGCTATAATTTCTTCGGCGGAGTGGCGGTGCGCGGCCTGCTCTACGACACTCCGTCGCTCGGTATCGGCCCGGTTTTCCAGGCGAACTACTACACGAAATCCACGGATTCGGTCCGGTTCGTGGACGCCGGAACGACATGGTCCGGGACGGTCACGATCGAGAACCAATGGGATGCGAGCCTGGGGGTCGCCGCCCAGACCACCCTCGGGAAATTCCTCCTGTACGCCGGCCCGTCGCTGACCATCAGCCGTGCCGACGTCAAGCACAATCTTTCGGGAGGGGGTCAAAGCATCGACGTTTCCAACAAGTACAAGGAAAAAAGCGAGTTCGGCGGATTCGCCGGTCTGAGGGTCCCCCTCGTCGACCGGCTTTCCCTGGAGGTCGAAGGTCAGTTCCGCGACGAGTTCTCGGCCGGCGGTTCCCTGTCGTACGCGTTCTGACGAGTTCGATCGGGTCGTTGGTCGTTCGGCGGGCGGGGATCGATGAGGGTCTCCGCCCGCTGCCGTTGGTTAGCCGCCCGCCGGATCTATGCCGCCGGAACGAGGGGAGTGTTAACTTGTCCTGCGTCCCAGCCCTTCGGCGATGAGAGACACTACCAGGGTATTCAAGCTTACCCCCAGAAACTTCTTCACGTATATCGGCTTGATCGGTTTCCGCGCCGGGACGGTAAGCTTTGCTCCCGATGGGTGCTCAATCCTCCAGCTTATCACGAAGGGGTCCCCCGAGGACCTGCTCCTGGAAATCGGCATGGTCCTCAAAGGCGCAGGCGTCTCGAAGGAGGAGGCGTTGCGGGCGCTCCAGGCGGCCCAGAAGGCCGTCCATGGTTAGGACCGTCATCGACGCCAACGTCCTGGTCTCGGCGGCCTTCGGCGGAACACCTCTTGACGCCGTGGGAAAGGCATTCTCGATTGGAGAGGTTTATCTTTCCCCGGCCATAGTGGCGGAGATCGGGGGGACGATCGAGTGCCCGGCGACTGGACGATGTCGATGGCGTGGATGCGAATGCCCGGACAGACGTGGTCCGGCGCCACGGCGTCGTTCCTTGGCATGTGGGTAGTGGGGAAAAGCTTAAGCGCCGTGATCCAGGATGCGCTCAGGGCGGCGAGGCGGCAACGGCTACGCGATCTCACGCCCTATCATTCAGGAAATCCTCGCGGTGCTGGCATCGAAATTTTCCCGCGACAAAGAAGAACTGAGCCGGGTCGCGGTCGTTCTATGAGAATTGGGCCGGATCCTGGCATGTGCCGTCGAGGGAAATGCGGAAGCGATCGTCACGGGCGACAAGGCGATTCTGGCCGTCGGCGAATTCGAGGGAATCCGGCTGATGTCGCTCGCTGATTACCTGATGAAATCGAAACGTGGTCGAAAGCGTCATGAGTGACCTAAGGAAATACGTTACCGAGCGGAAGTAGCATGGCCGGGAGTTCGCCGAAGAGTTCGACGAGGGGTTCGCGCATTTCAAATTCAGCGCGACACGTCGAAAGGCGCGCGAGGCAGAGGGAGAATATGAATCACCCTTGATGCTGATGGTGGTCGCGTGGTGAAGCACCCGATCCAGTTTCGACGCTGTCGGAGGTAGAGATAGGGATGACGAACAAGGGAACGACGAAATATTCGCCATCTAAATATGTTTTGTATATAAAATATAATTGTTGTTTTTAGGCAATATGTTGTATATATTGTACGCATGGATGACCTGAAAAGGATCGGCTCACAGGTTCGAGAGGCCAGGAAGGGACTCGGGCTGACGCAGGCGGATCTCGCCAGTGAGCTTGGGATCTCCCGGACAACGCTCTCCTTGCTTGAGAGCGGCATGATCCAGGAATTGGGCATTCGGAAGGTGATCCGGATTCTCGACCGACTGGGGTTTGAGCTGACAACGAGACCGGCTGGAGCTCCTCCTACGCTCGAAGAGATTCGGGGGAGCCGTTAAACGATGCCCGAAACCCGGTCTTTAGCGGTCTGGGTCGGACCCCGCAAAGCGGGGAGGCTCGAGCGGGCCGACGATTATGTCTTCGCATACCATCCTGACGCATCGCCGTCCGACGCGGTCTCCCTGACCATGCCGGTCCGGCTCAAGAGCTGGGAGAGCCGCGACCTCCATCCTGTCTTCCAAATGAATCTTCCGGAAGGAGCACTGCTGATTGCAGTGCGGAATGCGATCGCAAAGGTCGCCGGAACGGACGACCTGACGGTCCTGCGTGTCGCCGGTGGAAATACCATCGGAAGAAATCGTTTCTCTCGCTTGGAAGACGACACACCGATGTTCCCGTCAGAGCCTGAATCGCTCGAGGAGATTCTTTCCTTCCCCGACGCACTTGAACTATTCAACGAACTCGTGGCCCGCTACGCCCTCCGGTCCGGTGTTTCCGGCGTCCAGCCGAAGGTCCTCCTCCCCGCAACGGAACGAGCGACAGCCGTATCCTCAGGTTATATCGTCAAGTCATGGGGAGCTGATTTTCCCCAGCTCGGGGCAAACGAATTTTTCTGCATGCAAGCGGCCCGGAAAGCGGGGTTGGCGACTCCCGAGTTTCATTTGTCGGAGAATGGCGGTCTATTTGTAATGAAACGGTTCGATATAAGCGCTGATGGGGCGTCGTGCGGTTTTGAGGACTTCTGCTCCTTGCAAGGGTTGGGGACTGACGGTAAATATAACAGCAGCTACGAGAAGGCGGCGAAGACGATCGATGCCTTTGTTTCGCCGGAACACAGGATCGAGGCGCGGGAGAGATTCTTCGGGGCGCTGGTTCTTTCCGTGGCCGTCCGAAACGGCGATGCGCACCTGAAAAACTTTGGTGTTCTGTATGATGACGCGAAAGCGTCGGTCCGGCTTGCGCCGGTTTATGACATTGTGACGACGACCGCGTATCTGAAAAATGATGTTCCGGCACTGACGATCGAGGGACGAAAAATATGGTGGTCACGAAAGACGCTTGCGAAGTTCGCGATCGTCCACCTTTCGATCGCGCCGGCGAAGGCACGCGAGATCATCGACTGCGTTGTGGAGGCAGTCGAGGAGATGCGGGAAGAGGTGAGACGTTATATGGCGGATCATCCCTCATTCGTGCCCGTTGGAGACGGGATGCTCGCAGCTTGGCGGGCAGGGGTAGACGGACTTTCTGCGCACCAGAAGAAGCTGCCCTGATGGGATGAGTGGGATTTGTGCCGAACGCCGGGTTCCCTTTTTTCAACGAAAAATCGTAGGGTTTGATCGACCCGAAGATCCCGATATGTCGGGGCACGCGGAAAAAAGTCCTCTTGAAACCGGTCTCCGTGTAACATTAGAATGTTCTTATCTTACAAGAGGAGGGGATATGGATCCCGACGTGGCCTACGAACGGGCGGAACTTCTCAAGGCGTTCTCGCACCCCACCCGCCTCCAGATCCTGGACGAACTTCGCAAGGGCACGCGGTGCGTGACGGACATGGAGGACATCCTTCCGGTCACCCAAGTGAACATCTCCCAGCACCTCACGGTCCTGCGCAACGCCAGGCTGGTGGATTTCGCCCAGGACGGGGCGCTGCGGTGTTACTACGTGAGCCGCCCGAAGCTGGTCGGCGGTGTGCTGGACCTCCTCTCTGCCGGTCATCCCGTTATCCGGAAGACCAAGGAGCAGATCGACCGGGAAAAAGCCGGAAGCCCGAAGGAGAAGGTCTCGTCCCGTGGCTGACGAAACCCGAACACCTCTTCTGGAACATGATCCGGCGGAGGAGCCCGTCTTCACGGCCGCCAATCTCCTGGCGGCGGCCCGGGTCCGAAAAGGGTTCGGAAGGATCACCGTTCCGGCCGGATGCCTCCTGGATTTCGACGGAGAACTGGTCCGGCACCTGGCCGGTACCGGGAGGGCGTTCGAGGATTCCGCCTGGCCCTGTTTCCATACGCGGCTTTTTCGGTGGCGCAACGGCGGCGTCGAGTACGGTGCGGTCGGCGGGACGGTCGGGGCTCCCTTTGCCGTCCTGGTTGCCGAAGAACTGTTCACCCTGGGATGCCGAGCGTTGGTGAGCATCTCCTCCGCGGGACTGGTGGCCGAACGGTTCAAGCCGCCTTTCTTCCTCCTGATCGACCGGGCGTTGCGCGACGAAGGGACCAGCTGCCACTACCTGCCGCCCGGGCACTATTCCGATGCCGATCCCGCGCTGGTCGCAGCGGCAAGGGATCGGATGGCCGGGCTGTCCGTCCCGGTACATACGGGCCCGTCCTGGACCACAGACGCTCCCTTTCGGGAGACGGAAGGTCTGATCGCGTCGCGCCGGCGCGAAGGGATCGTTTCCGTGGAAATGGAGGCCTCCGCGCTGCTGACTCTCGGCAAGGTCCTGAACAAGCCGGTCGTTTGCCTCGCCCACGTGACCAATACCATGGCGACCCGTGCGGAAGATTTCGAAAAAGGTGGAGATGCCGGTATGGAAGCGGCCCTGAACGTTTGCGAACGTGCGCTCGAGGCCGCCCTGGAACAAACCGGCGGCAAGGACATGAAATGATGCCCGGCTGCCGTCCCGCAACAACAAACGGAGGTGAAAGTAGATGAAGGTGCTGTTTATCGTGAACGACGCACCCTACGGTTCCGAGAAAACCTACAACGCACTTCGGCTCGCCATGGCGTTGCAGAAGGATCCTCCCGGCACGGAAATCCGCGTTTTTCTCATGGCGGACGCGGTAACCTCCGCCCTGGCCGCACAGGGCACGCCGCAAGGCTATTACAACATCGAGCGCATGTTGAAGTCCGTCGTCGCCAGGGGCGGCCAGGTGAAGCTGTGCGGAAGCTGCTGCGAAGCGCGGGGTATCAAATCGTTGCCGTTGCTGGAGGGTGCCGAGGTGAGCACCATGGGCCAGTTGGCGTTGTGGACCGCCGAGTCGGAAAAAGTCCTGGTGTTTTGACGGATGCGCCGCGGGATCTACCTCGACTATAACGCGAGCACTCCCATCTGCCCGGAAGCGGTGGATGCGATGCGGCCGTTCCTGACCGATCTTTACGGGAATCCGTCGAGTCCTCATTGGGCCGGGATGCCGGCGAAGGACGCGGTGGAGAAGGCCCGGGGGCAGGTGGCGTCGCTCCTGGGCTGCGACCCGACCGAGGTCGTCTTCACCAGCGGGGGGAGCGAGTCGAACAACCATGCCGTCAAGGGGATCTTCTTCGCCAACCGGGGCCGGGGGGACCACATCATCACCACCTCCGTGGAGCACCCGGCCACGATCCAGCCGTGCCGTTTCCTCGAAAAACTCGGCGCGCGCCTGACGGTCCTGCCGGTGGACCGCAACGGGATGGTGGACCCCGATGATGTCCGGAAGGCCATCACTGCGCGGACGATCCTGATCACCGTCATGCATGCCAACAACGAAGTGGGAACGATCGAGCCGATACCCGAGATCTCCGCCATTGCGCGCGAAGCGGCCGTCCCGTTCCATACGGACGCGGCGCAGACGGTGGGGAAGATCTCTGCGGATGTCGAGGAACTGGGCGTGGACCTGCTCTCCGTCGCCGGGCACAAGGTATACGCTCCCAAAGGGATCGGGGCGATCTACATCCGGGAGGGAACGAGGATCGAATCGTTCGTGCACGGTGCGGGGCACGAGGCGGGGCGGCGGGCGGGGACGGAGAACGTCCTGCTGGCCGTGGCCCTGGGCGCGGCGTGCGACGTGGCCCGGCAATGGGTCGGGATGCCGCGGGTCAAAGCCCTGCGCGACCGGTTCCGGGAGGGGCTCGAGGATCTCTTCGGGGGAAAGGTGACGCTCAACGGACATCCGATCGAGCGGCTGCCGAACACGCTCAACGTCAATTTCGTGGGCAGACTCGGCGCGGAGGTCCTGGCCGGCCTTCCCGAAGTTGCCGCATCGACCGGATCGGCATGCCACGCCGGCTCGGTGACCCTTTCCCCCGTCCTGGCCGCCATGGGGGTCCCTCCGGAGGAGGGAATGGGGGCGGTCCGGTTCAGCCTGGGACGGTCGACCGTTTGGGAGGAGTTGGAGGATGTTCTGGGACGGCTGAGGTCGAACCTGTCGGAGAATGGACATGAGGCATGACGACCTGGAATCCGCGCTTCGCGTCTTCGATCTCGGGGAACGCGCTACGCTCAAGGAGATCAAGGCCCGGTATCGGGAACTGGCAAGGAAGCATCACCCCGATGGAGGGAATGGGGGGGATACGGAAGAGATTTACCGGGTGATCGAGGCCAACCGGGTGATCATGGATTATGTGGATTCATACCGCTACTGTTTCTCGGAGCGGGAGTACCTGGAGCAAGATCCGGAGGAGCGACTCCGGAGGCGCTTCATGGACGATCCGCTGTGGGGCAAACGTTGACCGGCGGGAGACGTTCCCGGGTCTCCATCCTGGTTCGCACGTCATGAATACGATCCCAGGGTGCGACCGTGGCACACGGACGCGCGGATTTCGAGCGACGGATTTCAGGATCTCCTGGCGGCATTTCAAGCCTTCGAAAGGGGAAAGCGGGACTTCCGCGGAAAGGGCCCCGGTGCTCACCCGGCAGCTTCTGACCTTCGCCCGCCGTCAGGTCATGGAACTCGGAAACGTCGACCTGAACGGGGTGGTGGCCGGCTCGTCATCGAAACGCAGGAGGCACGGCCGGACGAGCAGTATCTGAAGCGGCATCCGTACATGAAGGCGGGCCGGCGCGCCGGGAACGTGTATGCCGTTTTCCGATCGGTCCTCCCGCAGCGAGCCGATCGCTCGTTTTATTTGTCATCGAAACGGTGCGAGGCCGATCTCCGCGCGGCGTCTCTCCAGGAAAATAACCTGATTTAGATTAGTTGTTCCGGTCAAATAGCCGTCGTCCGGCGGCCTTTCCCGCCGTTCCCTGCGGTGCCAGACGTTTGCGGCCTGCCGAAAGAATTCGCTTGCAACCCCGCCGATCCGTACTGGTATTATAACCACGTTATAGATGCGGGCTCGCTCTTTTGGACGAAACATCCGCGGCATCATCACGGAGGCACGTACATGTCCGGCGAATCCCTGACGATCGAGGAGAAGGTAGACCGCCTGAACGGGCAGATCGAGTACCTGAGCCGGCGGGTTGCCGATGTCGAAGCGCGCTTGGCCGTCTTCGCCCCGGGCCTGTCGCTTGCCGCCGCCGCGACCGTCCCCCCTGCATCGCCGCCCTTTTCCAGGAAATCCCCGGGAAAACATCCCGCTCCGGAGCCCGACAGCCTCTCCGACGAGGTGATCCGCTGGGCGAGCCGGGCGTCGCTCTTCCCCCGCCTGGCTACCCTCTGCTTCCTGATGGTGATCGCACTGATCCTGCGGACCATCACCGACAACGGCATCGTCAACCCGCTCCTCGGCATGGGGCTCGGGATGGGCTACGCCGCGGCCCTCATGGCGGCCGGCTGGTACCAGTATCGCCGGAACAGCTCCCTGGCCCCGGTGTTCGTCGCCTGCGGGGCGATCCTTATGTCGAGCATCGTGGTCGAGACCCACGCCCGCTTCCAGTCGCTCCCCCTCGTTCCCGCCTACTGGACGCTGATGGCCACCGGCGCCGGCATGGCGTTCGTCAGCCGGCAGTTCAAGGTCTTCCTGCCGGTGTCCGTCGGCACCCTGGGGATGTGCCTGGCCGGCGCGGCCATCGACTACCCCCATCCGTTCTTCCCCTACCTGTTCATGATCCTCCTGACGGCCAACGTCCTCGGATACTACGCCGGGACCCTGAAGCGCTGCGGCTGGCTCCGCTGGACGGTGCTCCTCGTCACCCTGGGGATGTTCCTTCTCTGGTGGATGCGGCTCGATGCCGTTGCCGCCCGAAAGATCCCCTCGGCGCCGACCCTGGCCCCCCGGTGGTTCCTGCCCATCCTGGCTGCCGCCAGCGTCGTCTTCCTGGCGATCGCTCTTCTGGGCATCGTCCGGAGCCGCCATGAGAGGATCTCCGTTTTCGATTTCTGTCTGCCCGCGATCAATGCCGTGGGGTCGTACCTGGCCGCCCGGGCCGTCGTGGGCGAGGCCGGCGGAAGCGCCCTCGCGTTCCTCCTTGCCGTGTTCCTGTTCGCCCTCCTCCAGTTCGGGGCCGCCTCCTGGCTCTCGATGCGAAAAATCGAGGGAGTCCCCGGCACCAACTCTTTCGTGTTCGCCGGGAGCGCCCTCCTGGCGCTGGCCCTCCCCGCCGCAATCGGCGGCGCGCCCGCCGCCCCCGTGCTGGGCGTCTGGGCCCTGGGGGTGGCCGTCCTCTCCGATCGATGGGGCAGCGGGGCGATCCGGGCAACCTCCTACCTGCTCCAGGTCTGCGGCCTCGCGTCCCTGGCGCTCCACTTCCTGGCCAACGGTCCCGCCGCTACGCCCTTTGGCGGAACGGTCCCCGCTGCCGCGCTGGCCTCGGTTGCCCTGTGCCATTACCGGTGGTGCCGGCGCCACGCCCCGCCCGCCGGCTCCCCCTTGTTCGGGAGCTACGACAGGCAGGACCGCAGCGGCGCCGTCACGTTGATGGTCTCCCTGATCGCCGCCTTCCTCCTGCTTCGGGGGATCGTCTGGCGCATCCTTGCCGGCGGACCCGGAGGACCGGAAACCTTCCAGTGCTCCCAGTCGATCATCGTCAACCTGTCCGCCCTGGGACTCGGCCTCTACGCTTTCCGCACCCGCAACCGGGAGATCCGCAACGTGGCCATCCTGGTCATCGCGGCGGGGGCGCTCCGGTCCACCGCCGACCTGTTCGGTGCAAAGGGGCTGCCGCTGGTCTTGAGCGTCTTCTCCTTCGGCCTCGCCGCCGCGGTCCAGTCGGTCATTCTCGGCCGGTGGCAGAGATCCTCTCCGACGGTGTCCACGGGAAGCCCCGATCCGGACAAGGAAACCGCTTCCGTCTTTTGCGAATAGGCGGCCGTAGCCGGAGGGCCGTCACGCGCGGTCCCGCCGTCGTTCTTCCTCTGTCATAACCTTCCCGGCAGGTCGCCATGCCACCACCGTTCGATCTTCCGCTCCCACAGGGTCAGCACCCGGCGGTACGCCACCTCTCCGAAGCGCAGCAGGATCGCCACGAAAGCCCCCAGGCCCAGGAGACTGAGCACCCCGGCGCCGGCGAGCAGTTCATTCGGCGTGAACGGCAGCGAAGGCGACGGATCCATGACGGGGAGTGCGCCCACCGCCATCGCTCCCGCCCATGTCGCCCACTCGGGGTTCGAAACCCACAGGACCACGGCGTACAGGGAAAGCAGCACCGCTCCGACCCGGAAGTCCCCGCTCCGCCATCCGCCTCTGGATCCTGCCACCCTCATGTCCGACCCCCCTTCTCTGATTCCCACAGTAGTTGTGTGAGGGGACCTTGGCCGTGCAAGGTTTCACAGAGACTGACGAAACTTTCCGCAGTCTGTTGTAATGCGCTGCATTCTTCGTACTGACGATGGTGATGCGGGTCTCCATGGATCCGTATGAGTCGAATGATCGGATTTTTGCGCTGGTGATCCGCTCCCTCCTTCGGAGTTCCGTCGGAGAATATTCCTCAGACCCTGAAGAATATCCTCTTTTCACGAAGCTCCTTTTCCCCTTATTAATAAATATCCTTTAATAATCAATAGATTGGAAATCAAAGAAATTGGTACGTGATATGCTTTCCTGATAAGAGATCCCGGGCGTGCAGGGAAACAGGATCCTTCACCGGACGCCATCCCGGAGGATGATTCCCGCGCGCAAGGTGCTACCGAAGCCATGAAAGAACGGCATGGCGCCGGTTTCCGGGAATCCCCGCAGTTGCCATGAATAGGCGGTCGGGGGAGAACGTAATTACCAGTAACAAATCTAAATTGCATCAACGTCGCCGTACCGGGTTTCCAACCACGTCGTTCCACAAAGGAAGGGGAAAGATATGCGGATCCGCAGATCGTATTTCGGCTGGACAGTCGGCATCCTGGGCGCGTTGCTGTTTGCCGCATGCGGGGGCGGCGGCGGTTCCCCGGTTTCCGGCGGCACCGCCACGATCCAGGGGTCGGTTCCCGGGACCGTTTTCGTCGCCGTGGACAACGATACCAACCTTGAAGTGGGGAGGGTCACCGCGACCGGTACCCCGAAGACCTTTTCCATGAATATCCCCACGGGCAAGAGTTACCGGTTCTACATGATGGAGAACGAAGGCACGGGCAATGCGAGGGTCTACCCCGTGTACATGGGGGTGAACAACATCTTCGCGCTGGACAACACCGCAAACGGCCAGGTGATCGACTTCGGCCTGATCAATCCCGACCTGGTGACCGGCCGATCCACTCCGGCGAACACCCCTCCATTGATGATGGGTCGGGGCGCCTCCTCCACGGTCCCCTCGTCGCTGGCCGGAAGCGCTTTCTCGATGGATAACGTCGCCGGGACCTCCTGGGGCTACAACACGCTGATGACCTCCGGCACCATGGGCTGGGAGCACGGAAGCTTGTCGTTCGACAACAACGGGCTGGGGCACATGACCGGAATCGTGCGGAACGGGACGCCGCTTTCGAACCGGGACGATATTCCCTACGCCATGTCCCTGTCCGGGATGCTCCGCAACGCCGGGGACAACACGTTCCAGTGCGTGGTGTCGAGGGACATGAGCGTGATGGTGGCGACGTTCACCGACAATACCGGCGGACCGGCGATGATGGTCGCCCAGAAGCGGGGAGGGGTCTATGCGACGGACGGGTCCGACCTCACCGGGACGTGGCGGTTCCAGCGGATCACCGCCGGCGGCGACAACACGACGTCCGGGTGGGCGTACGGGACCATGCAATTCGTCTTCGGCAGCGCGGGCATCACCTCGATGACCACGAACGCCGGAGTGGGCGGCGGCGGGAATTTCGCGTTTTCCATGGATGGGAGCGGGATCCTGACCGAGACGGGGGATCCCTCGTTCTACGGGGTCATGTCTCCGGACAAATCCACGATCGTGGCCACGGACACCTTCGGGGGCAACCCGGAGATGTGGGTCTTGATGAAGAACACCACGGCCACCTACGCCACGGCGGACATGGCGGGAGACTGGGTGATGCATGCGGTGTCCTCCGGGAACACCGGCTCGCGGAACTGGACGTACGGGCAGTCGATCGTGGATTCGAGCGGCACCGACACGTTCTCCGGGTTGATGGGGAACGCGGGCCCGGTCGCCTCGTCGCGGATGACGTTCCTGATGAACGGCGGCGTGATGACCATGGGCGGTTCCGGCGGCGGCATGATGGGCGGAGGCATGATGGGAGGGGGGGTAACGACCTCGACCTTCCACGGGGTCATGAACGGATCCAAGAACATCATGGTGTCGAGTTATTCCGATGGGAGCGGAGGTTATCCGTTCTCGATCCAGTTGAAGTAGCTTCGCTCCAGCCCAGACGATCCGTTGCGCGGGAAAGGGGAACCCGGCGTTGGTCCGGGTTCCCCTTTCCGTGTCATGTCCCGGGTGGTCCTTGAAAATAACCTTCACCCACAGTAGATTGACGGCAGGGAACAGGGTTCTTTCCCGCAACCGTGTGCCGGTGAACCTCAGCCGTTCGGACGATTTGCGGAGGGACAAGGAAAATGCCCCTGGACAAGAAAAACACGATCCTTGTGGTGGACGACGATCCCGCCGTTCTGAAATTGACTTCCAGTGTATTGAGGGACTTCGGGTATCCCGTCCTTTCCTGCGGGAATGCCGTGGATGCAATGGCGAAACTGGAAGAAAATGACGTTCGCGTCGTGCTGACGGACATCATGATGCCCGAGGTAACCGGCCTTCAGCTCCTGGACAGGATCCGTTCATTCAACTCCGAAATTCCCGTGATTTTCATGACTGCGTATGCGGAACTGGATATGACGATCGATGCGATCCGGAAGGGCGCGTTCGATTTCATCAATAAACCCTACAAGGTCGAATATCTTGCCCATTCGATAAGGAAAGCGGTCGATTATTGCGGACTCAAGGATCTTGAGAAAAACTACACCACGACGCTTGAAAACACCTTGGAAAACAAAACCCAGGAATTGGGGAATGCGCTGGCGCTGGTAAAAGCCGCAAGCAAGGAGATCGTCGAACGCCTGGCAGGGGTCGCCGAGTACAGAGATACGGATACGGGGAAACACATCAAGCGGATCGGACTGTATTCGCAAAGGATCTCCGCGGCCATGAACCTGCCCGCGGGATTTGTCGATGAGATCGCGTTTGCAAGCATCCTTCACGATATAGGTAAGGTCGGGATACCGGACAACATATTGCTGAAGCAGGGTCCCCTCACCCCGGATGAGTTCGATCTCATCAAGACCCATACGGTGATCGGGGAGAGGGTGCTCGCGGGATCTTCCTACCCGGGAATGTCCATGGCGGCCTCCATCGCGATGAATCACCACGAAAGAAGGGACGGCAGCGGGTACCCTCGGGGTCTGAAAGCGGAAGAGATACCGATCGAGGGCAGGATCGTGATGCTCGTCGATCAATACGATGCGTTACGGAGCGAAAGGCCGTACAAACCGGCTTTTGACCACGATAAATCCTGCAGGATCATAACGGCGGGGGATGCGAGGACATCGCCGGAGCATTTCGATCCCGAGGTGCTGGATACGTTCCGCCGTGTCGCGCCCGAGTTCGACGGGATCTTCATGGATCACCGGGGGTAACGAAAGCGGGATCCTGCGGCTTCTCAGGCATTCGTGGTTCTCCTGTTCTTCAAGGCATTGTGCAGGGCATCCTTGACGGCATCGACGCTTGCACGCACCTCGATGGGTTTGTTCGCGTACCGGCTGGGGAATTCCAGTTTTTCTTCGTGGTAATCCACCTTGAAATCGGCGAATTTCAGGCCGTGCGCCGTGGAGACGACCACGACATGCTCGGATTTGTCGATCTTCCCGGCCTTGAGCAGCTTGATCAGCGCGGCCAGGGCGACGCCGGTGTGCGGGCAATTGAACATCCCGGTGGTGTCCCCGAGCGCTGCGGCGTCGGCCAGCTCCTGCTCCGTGGCGTCCATGACGACGCCGTCGAACTGTTTCAAGGTGCGGATCGCCTTCTCCACGCTCACCGGATTGCCGATCTGGATGGCGCTTGCCAGCGTCTTTTCGGCCTGCATGGCTTCGAAGGTTGCGAAGTTCTTGAGATAGGAGCGGT
This sequence comes from Deltaproteobacteria bacterium, assembly GCA_021815305.1. Classification (GTDB taxonomy): domain Bacteria; phylum Desulfobacterota; class Deferrimicrobia; order Deferrimicrobiales; family Deferrimicrobiaceae; genus JAKAHC01. The sequence continues at coordinate 26,135 of JAKAHC010000009.1, forward strand.
AGAGCGGGTTGGCGCGTTGCGCCTGCGCCACGACGATCCGCGGCAACCTGGCGATCATTCCAAGGTCCCGCATCATGAGCAGCCCGCTTCCCAGCGCGGAAACATTGCCCAGGTTTCCGCCGGGAATGATGATGACGTCCGGCGTCTGCCATTCGAACTGCTGGACGATCTCGACGCCGACGGTCTTCTGTCCTTCGATCCTCAAGGAGTTCATGGAGTTGGCCAGGTAGAGGGTTTCGTCCTTGGTGATCTCCTGCACCACGTGCATGCATCCGTCGAAGTCCGTATCGAGCGACAGCACGAGGGATCCGTTGGCGATGGGCTGGACGAGCTGGGCGATGGAGATCTTTCCCTTTGGCAGCAGCACGATCGAGGGGATGCCCGCCGCCGCGCAGTAGACCGCCAGAGCCGCCGAGGTGTCGCCCGTGGAAGCGCAGACGACCGCCTGGATGGGCGCGCCTTCGCTGATCATCTGTTTGACCTGCGACACCAGGACGGTCATGCCGAGATCCTTGAAGGAGCCGCTGTGGGAGTTGCCGCAGAGCTTGATCCAGAGATTCTCCAGGCCGACGATCTTTCCGAACCGCTCGGCCCAGAAGAGATTGGTGCCGCCCTCGTAAAGGGAGACGATGTTATCGTTCGATATCCGGGGAAGGATCCATTCCTTCTTGCCCCAGACACCCGACCCGTAGGGCCACTGGGTGGACTTGTAGCGGTCCTCGAACAGCTTCATCCACGCTTTGGCGTCGCGTCGCGCCAGGGCATCCATGTCGTGCTGCACCTCGAGCAGAGAGCCGCACGACTCGCAGCGGTAGAGGATCCTGTTCAGAGGGTAGGTTGCGATACATTTCGGGTTGATGCATCGGAACCAGGCATTGTATTGCATGCGATTCACCCCCGGGCAGCGGCTGCTTGGCATGATTCATCGGGATTCCAAGCGTTTTCGCAAGTGTGGAATATATCACAACGGCAGCTCGGCTTGGCCGGAGGCATCCTTAGAGGCAGCGGATATCGGGGATGCGGCTCAGCCGCCTGATCCCACTTCCCGGGAGCGGCCGAACGTGCAAAACTGTTTCTGCCCGGAACTCCCGGCCCCGTCTTCATGGCCGGCAGGAAGCTGGAGGCGACGATGATCTTCCGGAAGGTTTCCCTCGCGATCCTCGGGATCCTGGCGACATGGCTCCTCGCGGGCCAGGCCGCCGGATCGCCCTCCTCCGCGGTTCCATTGACCCCCCGGGAACGGCAATGGCTTCACGAACATCCCGTCATCCGGCTTGCGCCGGACCCCGATTTCCGGCCCATAGAGTATTTCGACAAGGACGGCGTCTACCGGGGCGCGGCGGCGGACATCGTCCGCCTCGTCGAGGAGAAACTCGGCCTGAAGATCACCATCGTCCGGCTGAAGAACTGGGACGAGGTGATGGAGAAGTTCCGGAGGCGCGAGGTCGACCTCCTCGGGGCCATCGTGAAAACCCCGGACCGGGAGAAGTTCGCCCTGTTCAGCGACACGCTCGTCGCCGTGCCGGGCGGGATCTTCACCCGCGACCCGGTGACGCGGGAAATGACACTGGACGACCTCAAGGGGAAAAAAGTCGCCGTCGTTTCGAACTACACGGCCCACGACGTCCTGGAGAATCTGCATCCGGACCTGCTCCTCGACGTCGTCCCCGACGTCTCCACGGGCCTGGCGAAAGCGTCGCTCGGCATGGTCGACGCCTACGTCGAGAACATGGCGAGCGCCACGTTCTATTCCCAGGAAGCGGGGATCACGAACCTGCGGCTCGCGGGCAAGACGAACTTCGACTACCGGTGGGCCATCGGCATCCGGAAAGACTGGCCGGAGCTCCAGGGGATCCTGAACAAGGGCATCGCGGCCGTCGGAGAGGAAGGGCGGAAGGCGGCCCTCGGCCGCTGGATCAGCGTTCGGAATGTCGGGTGGCGGCCGGACACCACCTTCATCGTCGCCTTCGTCGCCTCGATCCTGGGCCTCCTCCTGGCCGTCTCGGGGGTCTGGAACCGCTCCCTCCGCAGGGCGAAGGCGGCGCTGCAGGAGAGCGAGAAGCGGTTCCGAAGCCTCGTGGAGAACGCGGGCGACGCCTTTTTCGTCCATGACACCGAGGGACGGTTCCTCGATGTGAACCAGAGGGCATGCGAGGTCCTCGGCTATCCCCGGGAGAAATTGCTGACGATGCGGGCGACGGACGTCGAGGTCGAAGTTCCGAGCGAGGTCCTCCACCGGCATTGGACGCGGGCCGTTCCCGGGGAATTCCTCACCTCCGAAGGCAGGGAGCGGCGGCAGGACGGGACGACGTTCCCCGTCGAAGCCCGGTCGGCATCGATCGAGCGGAACGGGGAGAAACACATCATCGTGCTCGTTCGCGACATCACGGAGAGGAAGAGAGCGGAGGAGGATCTCCGCCGGAACCTCGAAGTGAACGTGGCTCTCGCGGCGCTGTACAAGCCCCTGACCTCCCCCCGCACGGATATCCGCGGCATCGCCGCGGCCGTTTTGGACCAGGCGATTCAACTGACCCGAAGCTCCAGCGGTTACATATCGGAGATCGACCCCGCATCCGGGGACAACGTCATGCACACCCTTACGGAGATGGTCCAGGGGCAATGCGACGTCCGGGGAGCCGATCGGCGCACCGTCTTCCCGCGGAAACCGGATGGGACCTACCCGGGAGTGTGGGGGTATTCCCTGAACACGAAGGAGCCGTTCCGTACCGACGCGCCCGGATCGCATCCCGCCTCCACGGGCCTCCCCGCGGGTCACATCCCGCTGGAACGCTTCCTGTCGATGCCGGTGCTTCTCGGGAGCGAGCTGGTGGGCCAGATCGCCGTGGCGAATTCCACGCTGGACTACACGGAACACGACGTCCGGGCTCTCGAAAAGATCGCCGAGTTCTACGCCCTGGCGATCCAGCGCAACCGGGCGGATGCGGAGAAGGACCGATTGCAGTCCGAACTCCAGCAGGCGATGAAGATGGAAGCGGTGGGCCGCCTGGCGGGAGGGGTCGCGCATGACTTCAACAACCTCCTGACGGCGATCATCGGCAATGTCGCGCTGGCCCGCATGAAGCTGCCGGCCTCCGATGCCGTGGCGGACATGCTCGTCGAAGCGAACAAGGCCGCGGAGAGGGCGGCCTCCCTGATCCAGCAGTTGCTCGCGTTTTCCCGCAAGCAGATCATCGAGCCGAGGGTCCTGAACCTCGAAGACATGGTCGATGAAGTGCACGCGATGCTGGTCCGCCTGATCGGCGAGGACATCGAGCTCAAGACCATCGCACGCAGCCCCTCCGGCTCGGTGAAGGTCGATCCGGGGCAGTTCCAGCAGATCCTGGTGAACCTGGTGGTGAACGCTCGGGACGCGATGCCTCGGGGAGGGCAGATCGTCATCGAGACCTCGCAGGCGGACCTGGACGACGGCTACTGCTCCCGGCACCCCTACGTCAAGCCGGGCAGGTTCGCCATGCTCTCCGTGAGCGATACGGGGCAAGGGATGACCGAGGAGGTCAAGGCGCACGTCTTCGAACCGTTCTTCACCACGAAGGCCGTCGGAAGCGGAACGGGGCTCGGCCTGGCGACGGCCTACGGGGCGGTGAAGCAGGCGGGCGGCTCGATCGAGGTCTGTTCGGAGGTCGGCAAGGGCACGACTTTCCGGATCTGTCTTCCGGCGGTGGAGGAAGAAGCCTCGAAGCGGGAGGCCGTGGAGGGGTCGACGGAACTGCCGGGGGGGCGCGAGACCGTGCTGTTCGTCGAGGACGAGGAGGTGGTGCGCGGACTCGGCATCCGGGTCCTTGAACAGCTGGGATACAAGGTGTTGCACGCCCCCGGCGGCCCCGAGGCCATCGCCCTCTCCGGGTCGTACGACGGGCGGATCGACCTGCTCGTGACCGACGTGGTGATGCCGGGGATGAACGGGCGGGAACTGGCGCAGCACTTTCTCGAGGTCCGCCCGGAGATGAAGGTGCTCTACACCTCGGGGTACACGGAGCGCGCGGTCGCGCACCACGAGGTGCTGGAGGAGGGGTTGGCCTTCCTCTCCAAGCCGTACCCCCTGTCGAGCCTGGCGAAAAAGATCCGGGAAGTCCTCGACGGCGCGATGCGGTAAAATGGAAAAATCAACAACCTACACAGGAGGCGCCGATGAAGGGGAACGACAAGCTCATCGCAACGTTGAATTCGCTGCTGTCGGATGAACTCACCGCCATCAACCAGTACATGGTCCATTCGGAGATGTGCGCCAACTGGGGGTACGGGAAGCTCCACAAGCACTTCGAGAAACGGGCCGTCGACGAGATGAAGCACGCGGAAAAGCTCATCGCCCGGATCCTCTTCCTGGAAGGGCTGCCGACGGTCAACCGCCTCGGGAAGATGTCCATCGGCGCGGACGTGCCGAAGCAGCTCGCGGGCGACCACGCGCTCGAGATGGGCGCCATCAAGTCCTACAACGATGCCATCAGGCAGGCCGGAGAAGCGAACGATTTCGCCACCAGAGAGATCCTGGAACATATTCTCCAGGACGAGGACGGGCATATCGACAACATCGAGGAACTGCAGGACCAGATCGGGCACATGACGCTGCCCATATTCCTCACCACGCAGGTCGGCGGGTAACGGGGAAGCGCAGGCGGGCGGAAGGGCCGGGGAATCCCGTACCAGGGTTCCCCGGCCCGTTGCCGGGACGGAGCGGCGGCGATCGGGCGGCTCCGGCGGGAAGGACGGGCCTGCCGCGAGTGGCGAAATTCCAGGGAGGGAAGGGATGGGAAGGGACATCGTTCCGGCCGAAGGAGGGGGCGATTCCATGGGAAACCTGGAAGACAGGCTCCGGTCCCTCTTCCGCCCCGGGGATTCCCGGAAGGCGCAGCAGGATGGGCTGCCCCCGAAGGTCCATTTCAGCATCTGGTATTTCCTGATCGCCTTTCTCCTGATCACCCTCCTTCAGCAGTACATCCTCTCCCGCAAGGTCGAGACGATTCCCTACAGCCAGTTCAAGCAGCAGCTCGCCGTCGACAACGTGAGCACCGTGACCATCGGTCCGGAAAGCATCAGCGGCGCGTTCAAGGGGAAGGACAACCGGCCGGGCCGGCGGTTCACCACGGTCCGGGTGGACGACCCCGGGCTGGTGAAGGAGCTGGACGAACACCATGTCGGGTACTCGGGGCTGTACCAGAGCCGGTTCCTCGGCACGGTTCTCTCCTGGATCGTCCCGATCGGGATCTTTTTCCTGATCTGGCGCTACGCGATGAAGAAGATGGGGCCGGGGATGGGCGTCATGTCCTTCAGCAAGAGCAAGGCGAAAATGTTCGCGGAGAGCGGGACGAAGGTCACCTTCAACGACGTGGCGGGGATCGACGAGGCCAAGGAAGAGCTCCAGGAGATCGTGGATTTCCTGAGGACCCCGGAAAAGTTCCGGAAACTCGGGGGGAGGATTCCCAAAGGGGTACTCCTGGTCGGTCCGCCCGGCACCGGCAAAACCCTCCTTGCCCGGGCCGTGGCCGGAGAGGCGAAGGTGCCGTTCTTCTCCATCAGCGGATCGGAGTTCGTGGAGATGTTCGTCGGCGTGGGAGCGGCGCGCGTCCGCGACCTGTTCTCCCAGGCCGTCAACCAGGCCCCTTGCATCATTTTCATCGACGAGCTGGACGCGCTGGGGAAGGCCCGCGGGATGAACGTCATGGGAGGGCACGACGAGCAGGAGCAGACCCTGAACCAGCTCCTGGTGGAGATGGACGGGTTCGAAACCAACAAGGGCGTCATCATCATGGCCGCCACGAACCGTCCGGAGATCCTGGATCCCGCGCTGCTGCGCCCCGGGCGGTTCGACCGGCAGGTCCTTGTGGACCGGCCGGACATCGACGGCAGGGAAGCCATCCTGAGGATCCATTCCAGGGAGGTCGTTCTGGGCCCGGACGTGGACCTCCGCAAGATCGCGGCGCGGACCGCCGGCTTCGTGGGCGCCGACCTCGCCAACCTCATCAACGAGGCTGCGCTGATGGCCGCCAGGAAAAACAAGGAGGCGGTGGAAGCGGAAGAGTTCGACGAATCCATCGACCGCGTGATCGCGGGGCTGCAGAAAAAGAACCGCGTGATGAATCCCAGGGAGAAGGAGATCGTCGCCTGCCACGAATGCGGGCATGCGATCGTGGCGGAATCGGTCGAGCATGCCGACCGGGTGCACAAGATCACCGTGATCCCCCGGGGGATCGCGGCCCTCGGGTATACCCAGCAGCAGCCCACGGAGGACCGCTACCTGTTGACCCGGTCCGAGCTGCTGGACCGGCTGGCGGTCCTGCTGGGCGGCAGGGTGGCGGAGGAGCTGGTGTTCGGAGAGATCTCCACGGGGGCGCAGAACGACCTGCAGCGGGCCACCGACATCGCCAGGTCCATGGTCGCGGAGTACGGCATGAGCGATCGCCTGGGGCTGGTGACCTACGAACGTCCCGGCCAAACGAGGTTTCTCCCGGGGAATTTTCCCCAGAACAAGACCTGCAGCGAGGAGAAAGCGGCACAGATCGACGAGGAGATCTCCGAGGTCATGGAGAAGGCGCACCGGAGGGTGCGGGAAATCCTGACCTCCCGGAGGGAGGTCCTGGATGAGGCGGCCCGTCTCCTCTTCAGGAAGGAGGTCGTCCGGGGGGAAGAACTCCGGGAGTTGCTGGGCAAAGCCCCCACGGCGTGACGACCCGGGGGTCGCCCCCCTTTTCCCCGTCAATCCACTCCTTTGAAGTCGATGTACCCCAGCTCCACGTCGGTGCGCACCAGCTGCACGCGAATCCTGTGGCCCACATCGGCGCCTTCGTGTCCGCGGACAAGCTTTCCTTCTACGGGGGGGCGCAGGAGGCGGACCCATGTCCCCTTTTCCGATGCGCCGGTGACGATCGCGTCGAACCGTTCCCCGATCCTCGACGAAAGGAGCATCGCCGCGGCGGATTTCCTGACCTGCCGTTCCACCTTGTTCGCGTCGTTTTCCTTTGCGGTGCAGTGGCGGGCCAACTCTACCAGCTCCTCCGGCCCGTATGGCGGAGGGGATCCCGCCAGCGCCGCCTTCAGCAGCCGCTGGGTGATCAGGTCGGGGTAGCGCCGGTTCGGGGCGGTGGAGTGGGTGTAATCCGGAACCGCCAGCCCGAAGTGACCAGGCGCCTCTTCTCCCGGGAACTCGACCACGTATTCCCCGGCCCCCATCAGCTTGATGATGGTGAGGGAGAGGTCGGGAAAGCGAAGAGGGTCCGCTTCCCTCCGGAGCGCAAGGAACCGGGCCAGCGCCTTCGGGTCGGGCGTCGAGGGGAGCCGGACTCCGTATGGGGAGGCCACGTCTACGATCCGGCCCCACCGGTCGGGGGAACGGACGACGCGCCGCAGGGAAGGGGATCTCCTCGCCGCGAGAAACCGCGCGGTCGCTCCGTTGGCCGCGATCATGAAGTCCTCGATGATCTCCTTGGCCCTGTTTCTCCTTTCGGTTTCCAGGTCCCGGATCTCCTCGCCGTCGAACACCGGTCGGGTCTCGATCGTTTCCAGGTCCAGCGCGCCGTGCTCATGCCGGAACGCCTTGAGTTTCCGCGCGGCGAGGTCCTGGACGCGGAGGTTCGCGTCGAGTCCGGGAACCGCGGCGACCGGTTCCGGCGCGGGTTCCTTTCCCTCCAGCCAGGCCGCAACGCTGTCGTATGCCAGCTTCGCGTGGTTTCGGACGAGGGCCTCGCAGATGTCGGAATCCCGGAGCGAACCTCCACCGTCGATGACCAGCTCGACGACGATGGCCGGGCGATCCTCCCGGAAACCGAGCGAGGTGAGGTCGGTGGAAAGCCTCTCCGGCAGCATCGGGAAGATCTCCGCCGCCGTATAGACCGAGGTGGTGTTCTGCCGCGCGTGTTCGTCGATCGCCGAGCCTTTCTTCACGAGCGTGTCCACGTCCGCGATGGCGACGCGGATCTTGACCGCCCCGTCCGGAAGCGTCTCCGCGACGGTAAGCTGGTCCAGGTCGCGGGAATCGTCGTTGTCGATCGACGCCCAGGGGAGGTCCCGCAGGTCTCGCAGAAATCTCTCCCCGCCCGCCGGTGCGGCGCCGATCCCGTCGAGCTCCGCGATCGCCTCGGCGGAGAAATCCGGCAGCATCCCCCGGCCGAGCATCGCCAGACGGGCGACCCTCCGAAGGACGGCACGATGCTGACGCGCGTCCGTTTCCATCTTTCCCCCTCGGGTTCCGTGATGAAGTCGTATGGTATCCGACCCGTGGACCGTTCGCCGAACCGGGAACCCCTCCGAAACCCTTTCATCTTAAGGAAGCGCCATCGAAAGATCGAGGGGCATGCGCCGGGGAGGGAAATGCCCTTGAAATCGATCGTCGCCCCGGCCCGCATCGATGGGATCCGGGAACGGGTTCTCCGTCCCGAATCCGCCACATCGGCGAAGGCCTTGCGATCATGCAAATATTTATGTATATTCTGATATAACTGATAAAATAGATTTATCAGAATGCAGGCGGAAGGGATGCGGGATGAAGAGAAAACCCATCGGGGATTCCTGTTGCCGGCCGGGGGGATTCGGCGGCTGCAAGGTCGAATCGCTGGTCACGGTGGACGACCGCGGACAGATGGTTCTCCCCAAGGATCTGCGGGACAAGGCGGGGATCCGGGGAGGTGACAAGCTCGCCGTGATCGGTTGGGAAAGGGGGGGAAAGGTGTGCTGCCTCTCCCTGATCAAGGCGGAAGAGTTGAGCGAGATGGTCAAAGGGGTGCTCGGTCCCCTGATGGGGGACCTGGTGCAAAGGACTTGAAGGAGGGAACGGGAAGTGGACGAAGGAAAGATAAGGAAGCGCGTGCGTGATCGGTACGCGGGCATCGCCCGGCAGGGAGGCTCCTGTTGCGGGCCGGCTTCCTGCTGCGGGAGCGCCGGCGCGGCGGAGGCGGCAAGCCGGAGGATCGGTTATTCCGGGAGGGAGATCGATGCGGCCCCCCGGGGGGCAAACCTGGGCCTTGGATGCGGCAACCCCACCGCGCTCGCCGCGCTGAAGGGGGGGGAGACCGTTCTGGACCTGGGATCCGGGGCGGGGTTCGACTGCTTCCTGGCGGCGCGGAAGGTCGGCCCCGGCGGGAAGGTGATCGGGGTGGACATGACGCCGGAGATGGTCGGAAAGGCGCGGGAGAACGCCCGCAAAGGCGATTACGGGAACGTGGAGTTCCGGCTGGGGGAGATCGAGAATCTCCCCGCGGCCGACGGCTCCGTGGACGCCGTGATCTCCAACTGCGTCATCAACCTCTCTCCCGACAAGGCCCGGGTCTTCGTCGAAGCGTACCGGGTGCTCCGGCCGGGGGGGAGGCTGATGATCTCGGACATCGTGCTCTCCGGGGAACTTCCTGCGGCCGTCGCCGGCTCCCTGGCCGCATACGCCGGCTGCGTCGCGGGCGCCGTCCCCAGGGAGGATTACCTGCGCCTTGTGGAGGCGGCGGGGTTCCGGGATGTCCGCATCGTGCGGGAGAACCGGTTCGAAATCCCGGAGGAGGATCCGGTCGCGTATGCCGCGAGCATCCGGGGCGATGCCGGCATCCCCCCCGAAGCGGTGCGGGCGGCGATGGGATCGATCGTAAGCGTCCACGTCTTCGGGGAGAAGCCTTGAGGAGCGACCGGGAGGGAGGAACGCATGGCGAGGAAGCGGGAGGGGAACGGCAACCATAAGGTGACCGTGGAGGAGCTCCTCCAGGAGATGCGTCGGACCGTGGACGGCCTGGCGGAGGACGGGGCCGGACGCGCGGACCTGAAGCTCCTGTCCCGCACCCTCCGGGAACTCCGCCACGCGTTCCGGTTCTTCGACGGGCTCCGCGACCGGCCGAAAGTCACCGTCTTCGGCTCGGCCCGGCTTCCCCCGGGATCCCCGGCGTACCGGCAGGCGGAATCGTTCGGCCGGGAAATGGCCCGCTCGGGCTGGCTCGTCGTCACCGGCGCAGGCGAGGGGATCATGGAAGCGGCGCACCTCGGGGCGGGGGGGGAGCATTCCATCGGGGTGAACATCCTGCTTCCTTTCGAGCAGTCCGACAACACCGTGATGGAGGGGAACCCCCGGCTGATCCACACCAAATATTTCTTCACCCGGAAACTGCTCTTCCTCAAGGAGTCGAGCGGGGTCGCCCTCTTCCCCGGCGGGTTCGGCACCATGGACGAGGCGTTCGAGGTGCTGACCCTCCTCCAGACGGGGAAGACCCATCCGTTCCCCGTCGTCCTGGTCGACGAGCCCGGGGGAAGCTACTGGGCGACGTGGCGACGCTTCCTCGAGGAGAACCTCCTGGAAAGGGGGATGATCAGCCTCGAGGACCTCTCCCTGTTCCGGATTACGGAGAGCGTCGAGACCGCCGCCGGGGAAATCCGGGATTTCTACCGGGTGTACCACAGCGCGAGGTTCGTCGGGGAGCGGCTGGCGATCCGCATCCGGCGCCCGCTGGCGCCGGCGGCGGTCGCGGCCCTCGCCGGGGATTTCGGGGATCTCCTGACGGAAGGGGCGTTCTCCCAGACCGGCGCCCTCCCGGAAGAGGCCGACGACCCCGAGATCGCCTCCCTGCGAAGGATCGTGTTCCGGTTCAACAACAGGAGCTTCGGCAGGCTCCGCCAGCTGATCGACCGGCTGAACGAGCAGGATACGCGCTGAGAAGGGGGACCCGTTGACCGCCCCGAAACCGGCCGCGGACGCTCTCAACGTCCTCGTCGTCGACGACGAGAGCAACATCCGCAAGACGCTCACGATCTGCCTCGAAACCGACGGGCACCGCGTCACCCCCGTCAGCAATTTCCAGGACGCCGTTGCGGAAGCGTCGAGAAGGACGTTCCACATGGCCTTCGTCGACCTTCGTCTGGGCACGGCCGACGGCCTGGACCTGATCCCCGTCCTGCTGGCCGGCAGCCCGTGGATGAAGATCATCGTCATCACCGCCTACGCATCGATCGACACGGCCGTGGAGGCGATGCGTCGCGGGGCGACCGACTATATCCCCAAACCGTTCACGCCGGCGCAGGTTTCCCTGGCCGTGCGCAAGGTCGAACAGGTGCGCACCCTGGAACAGAAGGTCGCGGGTCTCCGGGAGGATCTGGAGAGAACGGCTCCCGAAGCACGATTCGAAAGCAACAGCCCCGCGATGCAGCGCGCGGTCGCGATGGCCCGGCAGGCGGCCCCGACCGACGCGGCGGTCCTGCTCCGGGGGGAGAGCGGGACCGGGAAAACGGTCCTTGCCCGGGCGATCCACCGGTGGAGCGTCCGGTCCGGGAAACCGTTCGGGGTCGTGTCCTGCCCGTCCCTTCCCGGGGAACTGCTGGAGAGCGAGTTGTTCGGACACGCAAGGGGGGCCTTCACCGGGGCGGTCCGGGACAACCCGGGCCGCATCGCGGCCTGCGACGGCGGGACACTTTTCCTCGACGAGATCGGGGATCTCCCGCTTTCCCTCCAACCCAAGCTGTTGCGGTTCCTGCAGGACCGGGAATACGAAAGGCTGGGCGACGCTGCGACCCGCAGGGCCGATGTCCGTGTCATCACCGCCACCAACCGGGACCTGGAAGGGGAGGTCCGGGCGGCACGGTTCCGCGAGGACCTTTTCTACCGGCTGAACGTCATCCAGGTCGAGATACCGCCCTTGCGCGAGCGTCTCCAGGACCTGGACGAGCTTGCCGCGCAGCATCTCGCCTTCTACGGAAAGGTGCACCACTGCCGGTTCCTCGGGTTTACGGACGGGGCCCTGCAGGCGTTGAGGTGCCATCGATGGCCGGGGAACCTGCGGGAGTTGCGCAACGTCGTCGAGCGGGCTTCCATTCTTTGCAGGTCGGAATGGATCGGCGCGGAATATATCCCGGGTCCCCGTGAGGGAAGCGAGGCCCCGCCCTCCGTCGGCAGCATGATGAGCCTCGAGAAGATCGAAGAGGAGCATATCCGCCGGGTCCTGGCGGCCTCCCGGTCGCTGCAGGAGGCGGCAGGGATTCTCGGGATCGACCAGGCCACGCTGTGGCGCCGGCGGAAGCAGTACGGCATCTGAAGCGTTCTCCCGCCCCGTTTCACATTTCAAGGGTTTCCCTTGCCTTGCATTGCATTCTGCACGGGCCTCCTCTTCGCGATCCGTATTTTATCCAATGATTTCATTGGGTTGTTTTCTGTCTGTCCCTGGCGCGGGGCTTGCTTCCCCTTCCGTTGAAGGTCGGGGAGGGAGCCTTGAAACTTCGATACGGATACGAGAGTTCCCTGGTCGGCGTATGGGTCCTCTCGCTGTTCTTATCGTATCTGTCACCTGCCCAAACCGCCGTCGGCGATATGGGAGCGACCGAAGGGTTTGAAAATTTGGAATGGGGTGCATCGATTGCGCAGGCGTTGCATGTCTATCCGGACTTGTACTTCCACGGTTATATCCTTACGAGAGAGAAGGAAACACCATCCAGGATTTACTACAGGAAGAATGATACGGACAAAATCTACGGGGTCCCTTTCGATTCAGTGGAATATTGGTTCAAGGATGACAGGTTTTACAGAATAGTGGCCGTGCTGGATTCGAATATCGGCCCAAGAACGCTGATGACCCAGGCGGAAAGATCGTATGACACGCTGATGGACCTTATGAAGCGCAGATACGGGAAACCGAAGGAATACAAGGTGAGTTATGTAACAGAGTATCTTGCGGTCGTAAAAGAGGCGAAATGGAGAATCAGGGACGTATCGATTTTCCTGAAATACAACGGCGCCGCGAAGGGGGACTCGGATCGATTGATCTTGACGATGGGGAAGCAAGGAGGGACATCTTGAGCCTTCGACGGAAGCTGGCCCTCGGGTTCCTGGGTTTGCTGATGATCATCGCGGGGATCGGGGTACACAACATCACGCGGATCACTTCCCTCGGGCAATCGATCGAGGTGATCCTTCGGGAGAATTACCGCAGTGTCGTCGCGTGCCAGCAGATGAAGGAAGCGCTCGACCGGATGGACAGCGGGGCGGTCTTCGTTCTCCTCGGCGCCTACCAGAAAGGGAACGGACAGATCGTGCAACAGGAGGCGCTGTTTGAAAAGGCCCTTCGCGCGGAACTGGCCAACATCACCCTGCCGGGAGAGGGGGAGAAGGCGGAGTCGTTGAAGAGGCTCTACGACCAATACCGATCCTCGATCGGTGTGATGGCGAACCCCGCGTTCGGGCGGGAAGCCCGCCGGAAAAAGTATTTCGACGAACTCCAGCCCCTGTTCCAGAAGATCAAAAAGACCGCGGACGACATCGAGCGGATGAACCAGCGGAACATGGTGGAAATGGATACGCGGGCCAAGCTGCAGGCCGCGTCGGTGCGGCGGCAGATGTACCTGATGCTCCTCGCCTCGACGCTCGTGGCGGCGAGTTTTCTGTTCCTGACGGGGAAGTGGATCCTCACGCCGATCACCCGCCTGATCTACTCCGCCAACGAGATCCGCAAAGGGAACCTGGACCTCGTGGTGCAGAGCGGTTCCCGCGACGAGATCGGGCAACTCTCCGAGGCGTTCAACGAGATGGCGGCTTCCTTGCGGGAGTTTCGGCGCACCGACCAGGCCCGGCTGTTGCGCATCCAGCGCTCCACGCAGCAGGCCTTCGACAGTCTCCCCGACGCGATCGCCGTCCTCAACGCGGAAGGGGAGGTCGAGGTGGCGACCGGGGCGGCACGGGACGCGTTCGGCCTGAAACCGGGGGGCAGCGCGCGGGAGGGGGCTTTCCCGTGGATGGCGGTCCTTTTCGAAGAGGCCCTCCGGAAAGGCCGCGTCGTGGAACTCGAGGGGGGACAGGCCGTAGTGCAGCGGTTTGTCCGGAACGAGGAGAAGTTCTACCGCCCGCGGGCCGTACCGATCCTCGATCCCGGGAGAGAGCCGGCGGGCGTGGTCCTGATCTTCCAGGACGTCACGCAACAGCGCCGGCAGGACGAGATGAAGCGCGGGGTGATCTCGACGGTTTCCCACCAGCTGAAGACCCCTCTCACCTCCATCCGCATGGCGCTTCACCTTCTGCTCGAGGAGAAGATCGGGGGGCTTACGCCGAAACAGGCGGACCTGCTGGTTGCCGCCCGCGAGGATGCCGACAGGCTCCACACCATCGTCGATGAACTGCTGGACATCGGGCGGATGGAATCCGGCAAGGCGGAGATGGATGTACGCCCCGTATCGCCGGGCGGAATGGTTTCGGAGGAAGTGGAACCGTATCGAAGCGCGGCCCGCGACGGCGGAGTGTGTCTGTCCGTCGAAATGCCCGCCGATCTCCCGAAGGTATGGGCGGATCCGGCCCGAATCGCACACGTTTTCTCCAACCTCCTTTCGAACGCCCTGAAGCACACCCCGCCTGGAGGGAACGTCACCCTTTCCGCGAGGGAAGAAGGGGAGTTCGTCCGGTTCGGGGTCTCCGACACCGGAGCGGGGATTCCCGGGCGGTTCCTGCCCCGCCTCTTCGAGCCGTTCTTCCGGGTTCCCGAGCAAGCGGCGGGTTCGGGAGTGGGTCTGGGCCTGGCCATCGTGAAGGAGATCGTGGACGCCCACGGGGGAACCGTCGGGGTGGAGAGCCGCGAGGGCCACGGAAGCACCTTTTTCTTCTCGCTGAGGAAGACGGGATGCCCGGCCTCGGAGGAGGATCGGGCATGATCGACGGGATCTTCATCGTCGTCATCATCGCGATGTTCGGACTGTGCGCGTGGTTCGCGTATTCGCTGGAAAGGATATGAATCCATGTTCGACGTCCTTGTAGGCATCGTCGGGGTCCTGTTGATCGGGTATCTCTTCGTATCGGTCTTCAAGCCGGAAAAATTCTGAGGGCCAAGGAGCGATCCCGATGGACATCTACGGATGGGTGCAACTGGCGATTTTCCTGGGCCTGCTCCTGCTGGCCACCAGGCCGATGGGCCTGTATCTCTTCCGCGTCCTCGACCCGGAGGGAAAGACGTTCCTCGACCCCGTCCTGAAACCGGTCGAGCGGATCTTCTACCGCCTGATGGGGGTCGACCCGGCCGTGGAGCACGACTGGAAGCGGTATGCGGTTTCCCTGCTGGCGTTCAGCCTGGTGGGGACCCTTTTCACCTACGCCATCCTGCGTCTGCAGCACCTGCTGCCGCTGAACCCGCAGCACCTGGGGCCCCTGAGCGGCGATCTCGCCTTCAACACGTCGATCAGCTTCATCACGAATACGAACTGGCAGAACTACGGCGGGGAATCGACGATGTCGTACCTTTCGCAGATGGCCGCCCTCGCCCTCCACAACTTCACCTCCGCCGCATCCGGCATCGCCGTGGCGGCGGTGCTCGTGCGGGGGATCGCGTGGCACACCGCCAAGACGGTGGGAAACTTCCTGGTGGACCTTGTCCGGACGACCCTGTACCTGCTGCTTCCCCTCTCTCTCGTCTACGCGGTCTTCCTTGTCTCCCAGGGGACGATCCAGAATTTCCGACCCTATGTGACCGCACAGACGGTCGAACCGGCGGCCGCGCCGCAGACCATCGTGCAGGGGCCGATGGCGTCGCAGGTGGCGATCAAGATGCTGGGGACCAACGGCGGAGGGTACACCAACGCCAACGCGGCCCATCCTTACGAGAATCCGACACCCCTGTCGAACTTCGTCCAGATCTTCTCGATCTTCCTGATCCCCGGCGGTCTCACCTTTTACCTGGGGCGGATGGTGAAAAACCGGAAACACGGCTGGTCGATATGGGGGGCCATGGCCGCCCTGTTCCTTGCGGGCGTCCTTCTTTGCTGGTGGGCGGAAGCAGCGGGGAATCCCCGCCTCCACGCGCTCGGCGTGGCATCCGCCAGTGGAAACATGGAGGGGAAGGAGGTCCGGTTCGGGATCTTCGACTCCGCCCTGTTCGCCACGGTGACCACGGACGCCTCGTGCGGGGCGGTGAACACGATGCACGACTCTATGACGCCGCTGGGAGGGCTGGTCCCGTTGGTCAACCTGCACCTGGGGGAGGTGGTCTTCGGCGGTGTGGGCGCGGGCCTGTACGGGATGCTGGTCTTCGTGATCCTGACCGTCTTTCTCGCGGGGCTGATGGTGGGCCGCACGCCGGAATACCTGGGGAAGAAGATCGAGTCGTACGACGTGAAGGTCAGCGCGCTGGCCGTGCTCCTCCTCATCCTCGACATCATGGGGTTCACGGCGTGGGCGGTGGTGAGCAAGTGGGGCCTCGCGGGTCTGAACAACGCCGGGCCGCACGGGTTCAGCGAGATCCTGTACGCCTTCTCCTCGGCCACGGCCAACAACGGCAGCGCCTTCGCGGGGCTGTCCGGCGACACTCCCTGGTACGACACGACGCTGGCCGTATCCATGATGATCGGGCGGTTTTTCTTCATCATGCCCGTCCTCGCGCTCGCGGGGAATATGGCGAAGAAGAAGATTCTCCCCGAAAGCGGCGGCAGTTTCCCCGTCGCCGGCCCGGTTTTCGCCATCCTGCTGGTGGGCACGATCCTGATCGTCGGGCTCCTGTCGTTTTTCCCGGCCCTTGCCGTGGGGCCGATCGTCGAACATTACCTGATGATCCGTTCGAACGCGGTATTTTAGAGAGGAACCGAAAGTCCATGGCCGCCAAAGCGCATTCCCTGTTCGAGGCCGCGATCCTCCGGCAGGCCGTCGTCGCATCGTTTGCCAAGCTGCACCCGCGCTCCTTGATGAAAAATCCCGTCATGTTCGTCACCGGGGTGGGGGCGCTTCTCACCTCCGTCGGGCTCTTCTTCCGGCCGGAGGGCGAACCGTTGGGGTTCGGTCTTCAGGTCGCGGTCTGGCTCTGGTTCACGGTGCTGTTCGCCAACTTCGCGGAGGCCATGGCGGAGGGGCGGGGCAAGGCGCAGGCCGACGCGCTCCGCAAGACGCGCACCCGGACGATGGCGAACCTCCTTACGAAGGACGGCTCGCTGGAGAAAGTTCTCGCGGAGAAACTGAGGAAAGAGGACATCGTGATGGTCATAGCCGGGGAGACCATCCCGGGCGACGGCGAGGTGATCGAGGGAGTGGCCTCCGTGGACGAGTCCGCCATTACGGGAGAGTCGGCGCCGGTCATCCGGGAGGCGGGCGGCGACCGCAGCGCCGTCACGGGAGGCACGCGGGTCCTGTCGGACCGGATCAAGGTGCGAATCACCGCAAATCCGGGGGAGAGCTTCCTGGACCGCATGATCCTCCTCGTGGAGGGGGCCTCGCGCCAGAAGACGCCGAACGAGATCGCACTGACGATCCTCCTGTCGGCGCTGACGATCATCTTCCTGGTCGTCGTCATGACGTTGAAGTTCTTCGGGATCTACTCGGGCGTGCCGTTCTCCGTAACCGTGCTGGTGGCGCTGCTCGTATGCCTCATTCCCACCACCATCGGGGGACTTCTCAGCGCCATCGGGATCGCCGGGATCGACCGCCTCGTCCAGAAGAACGTGCTCGCCATGAGCGGGCGCGCGGTGGAGGCGGCGGGGGATGTCAACGTCCTGCTCCTCGACAAGACTGGGACGATCACCCTGGGCGACCGGCAGGCGGCGGAATTCCTGCCCGCCAGGGGAGTCACGGTCGAGGAACTGGCGGGCTCCGCCCAACTTGCATCGCTGGCGGACGAGACGCCGGAGGGGCGAAGCATCGTCGTCCTTGCGAAACGGCACGGACTGCGCGGGAGGAACCTGGCGGAGATGCCGCAAGCCCGTTTCATCGCCTTCTCGGCGCAGACGAGGATGAGCGGCGTGGACGCGGACGGAAGACACATCCGCAAAGGGGCCGCTGACGCCGTCAGGAATTTCGTCGGGGGACAATTCCCCGCGGATGTGGAGGATGCGGTCACCCGGATCTCCTTCCAGGGAGGGACCCCTCTGGTGGTGGCGGAGGGCCGGCGGGTCCTGGGGGCGATCTACCTGAAAGACATCGTCAAGGGGGGCTTGAGCGACAGGTTCGAGCGGTTTCGGGCGATGGGGATCAGGACGGTGATGATCACCGGCGACAACCCGCTGACCGCCGCCGCGATCGCCCGGGAGGCGGGGGTGGACGACTTTCTGGCGGAGGCCACTCCCACGGACAAGCTGGCGCTCATCCGGAAGGAGCAGGCGGCCGGCTACCTCGTCGCCATGACGGGAGACGGCACCAACGACGCCCCCGCCCTGGCCCAGGCCGACGTGGGGGTGGCGATGAACACCGGCACGCAGGCCGCCAAGGAAGCGGGGAACATGGTGGACCTGGATTCCAACCCCACCAAGCTCATCGAGATCGTCGAGATCGGCAAGCAGATGCTCATGACCCGGGGCGCGCTCACGACCTTCAGCATCGCCAACGACGTGGCCAAGTATTTCGCCATCCTTCCGGCCCTGCTGATCGGGGCGTTCCCGGTGATCGGGCCGCTGAACATCATGCGCCTGGCCTCGCCGCAAAGCGCGATCTTGAGCGCCGTCATCTTCAACGCCGTCATCATCATCGCTCTCATTCCCCTGGCGCTGCGCGGGGTTCGTTTCCGTCCCCTGGGCGCCGGGGCGCTGTTGCTGCGGAACCTCCTGGTCTACGGGTTGGGCGGGTTGCTGCTTCCCTTTCCCGGGATCAAGCTCATCGACATCGCCGTGAACGCCTTCCATCTCGTGTGAAAAGGGAACCCCATGAAGGTGCTGATCGCGGAACTTCGCGCATCGATCGTCCTTACGCTGCTGCTTGCCGCAGTGTGCTGCGGCATCTACCCGTTGATCGTCTGGGGGATCGCGCAGGGGGTGTTCCCCGGAAGGGCGAACGGGTCCCTTGTCGAAGTGGACGGCAAGGTCGCCGGCTCGTCGCTCCTCGCCCAGCGGTTTACCGGCCCGAAATATTTCCATCCCCGTCCGTCCGCGGCGGGTCAGGGGTATGACGCCGCCGACTCCGGAGGCACGAACCTGGGACCGACGTCAAAGAAGCTGATCGGCACGGTTCGGGAACGCGTAGCCGCTTATCGTGCGGAGAACGGTCTCCTGCCCGATGCACGGGTTCCGGCCGACGCCGTAACCTCCTCGGCCAGCGGCCTCGACCCCGACATCAGCGTCGGGAACGCGTTGTTGCAGGCGGCCCGGGTCGCCACCGCCCGCGGGATCCCGAAGGAGGCGGTCCTCAAGAGGGTGCGGGCGCATACGGAAGGCCGCGATCTCGGGGTCCTGGGGGAGCCGAGGGTGAACGTGCTGCTGCTGAACCTGGACCTGGACGGTAAAATGTAGCCGGTATGACGGAAGAACGGGCCGAAACGTTCCTGCGCCTGATCCGCCGCGCGGAGCGCGGCAGGCTGAAGGTGTATCTCGGGTACGGCGCAGGCGTCGGCAAGACCTACCAGATGCTCCTGGAAGGGCACCGCCTGAAGGACGAGGGGATCGACGTCGTCATCGGCCTGGTGGAAACCCACGAGCGCGCGGAGACCGCGGGGCTGATCAAGGGGCTGGAGGTCGTCCCGCGCCGCCGTCAGGAGTACCGCGGCGTGGCCCTCGAGGAGATGGACCTGGATGCCGTTCTCGCCCGGAAACCCCAGGTCGCCCTCATCGACGAACTGGCCCACACCAACGTCCCGGGAAGCCGGAACCCGAAGAGATACCAGGACGTGCAGGACGTCCTGGCCGCGGGGATCCACGTCGTGACCACGCTGAACATCCAGCACCTCGAAAGTCTCTACGACCTGGTGGAGAGGACAACCCACGTCAGGATCCGGGAGCGGATCCCGGACACCGTACTCGGCGAGGCGGACCAGCTTGTGAACGTCGACCTGACGACCGAGGATCTGAGGAAGCGGCTGCTGGAGGGGAAAATCTACCCTCCGGACCGGATCGCGACCGCGCTTTCCAACTTCTTCACCGAATCCAACCTCGAGGAGCTCCGGGAGCTGACACTGCGGGAGCTGGCCTCGCAGATCGACCTGCGGCGCCGGGACACGGTGGAAGAGGAATCGTTCGGCGGCCCCGACCAGATCATGGTCTGCCTCAGTTCCCGGGGTCCCAACAGCGAGGCGCTCCTTCGGTTCGCATCCCGGCTGGCGGGCAGGCTCAACAGGAACTGGTACGCCGTCTACGTTCAGACCCCGTCCGAGGAGCCCACGGTCATCGACGCAAAGACCCAACGCATTCTCTCCGGAACCCTTACTCTCGCCAAGCAGCTGGGCGCGATGGTCTTCACCTACAAGGGCGAGGACGTCGCGGACACGCTCTTTCGGTTCGCAAGGGAATACCGGGTCGGCACGATCGTCGTCGGCACCCCCAGCCCCATTCCGGCGTGGAAGCGGTTGCTGGGAAAGCGCAGTACGACGGGTCGGCTGGTTGCGGACCCTCGCGGGATGACGATCGTCGTGCTCGATACCAGGAAAGGGGAGGCTGTGACCCGCGCCGCTCCCTCCCCGGCCCTCCGGGAAAGGCCGGAGGGCGCATCGGAAAAGGAAAGGAGCCCCGCACCTTCCCCGCCGAAGCAACCTCTCCTGAGCCTCCTGCTGGGTCCGGGGCGGATCGTGATATGGAACCAGCCGGTCGGCAAGGAACTCGCCTTGCGTACCCTTGTGGATTCCGCGGTGGGGGACTGCGGAGCCGGGGACCCGGCGACGATCCTCGGATCGGTCCTGAAGCGCGAGGAAGAGGGGTCGACGTTCTTCAACGAGGGGGTGGCGTTCCCCCACGCCCGGATCGAAAAGCTGGAAGCCCCCGTCGTCGCGATGGGCATCACGCTCCGGGGAGTGCAAGACGTCTCCACGGAGAAGCCGGTGGAGTACATCTTCCTCGTTCTCACGCCCGCCGGTTCTCCCGATACCCAGGTTCAGATCCTGGGGATCCTTGCGAGGGTTTCCAGGAACCGGCACCTGCTCCTGAAGATCCGATCCTGCCGGACCCCGGAAGATGTCCTGTCGGCCATCCGGGATTGGGAGGTCCGGAGCGCGGCCGGGGCGACCGAACCTGCCTTGTAACCGTTCTATTCGACGTTTCAGAGGAGAAGAACGAGTTTCCCGGTCGTTCCCCTGCCCGCCAGCCGGCGATGCGCCTCGCCGGCCTCCGCCAGAGGGAACTCCCCCCCGATCCGGACCTTGAGCTCGCCGCGGGAGATCCACCCGAACAGGTCGTTCGCCCGTTCCGTCAGCTCCTCCCGCGTCGCGGTGTAGTGGACAAGGGACGGGCGGGTAAGAAACAGGCCTCCTCTCGCGTTCAGGATCTGCGGATCGAACGACGGCACCGGCCCGCTCGCCTGGCCGTAAAGGACGAGGTATCCCCGGGGCGCAAGGCACCCCAGGCTTTTCTCGAACGTGGATGCGCCGACGGAATCGTAGACGACCTGCACGCCCTTTCCCCCGGTCATCCGCCGGGTCTCGGCCTCGAAATCGTGCGTGGCGTAGAGGACCACCTCGTCCGCGCCGGCCTGCCTTGCGAGCTCCGCCTTCTCCGAGGTCGACACGGTGCCGATCACGCGGGCCCCCCGCCGCTTCGCCATCTGCACAAGGAGGAGCCCGACCCCCCCCGCCGCCGCGTGGACGACGCAGGTGTCGCCGGGCCGCAGCGGATACGTCGCGTGGGACAGGTAGTGGGCGGTCATTCCCTGGAGCATGACGGCGGCGGCGGTCTTCGGTTCGATTCCCTTGGGGATCTTGACGAGCCTCCAGGCGGGCACGACGGCGTACTCCGCGTAGGACCCGATCGCCCCGGCGTATGCCACCCGGTCCCCGGGAACGACCTCCGAAACGCTCCCTCCCGTCTCCGCCACGGTGCCCGCGCCCTCGTTGCCCGGTGTGAAGGGGAGGGGGACCTTGTAGAGCCCCATCCGCTGGTAGATGTCGATGAAATTCACCCCGGACGCCTCGATGCGGACGAGGGCCTGGCCGTCGCCCGGATGCGGAGTGGGACAATCCTCCGCCTTCATGGCCTCGGGCCCCCCGTGAGCGTGAACGCGGATCGCTTTCATGGACACCTCCGTGAAACCGTTGTTATAGAATGGATGACCAAAGCGGGTCGGGGTTTCCTGCGATGGCCGGGATTCTTTCCGCACACCGTACCATGAGAGGAGGGTGTTTCCCATGGAGGAGAAGGGGAAAGGTTTGACCCTGGAAGGCGTATACCCCATCCTTCCCACCCCGTTCGACGACGGGGAGGAGCTCGATCTTCCTTCCTTCACCCGCATGGTGCGCTTCATGGCGGAAATCGGGGTGGATGGGGTGACCGTGCTGGGGGTTCTCGGGGAGTCGAACCGGATGACGGACGCCGAACGGGAGAAACTGATCGGCACGGCGGTCGCGGCAGCGGCGGGGCGGATTCCCGTGGTCGTCGGGGCGAGCCACAAGGGGACGGCGGCCACCCGGTCCCTGTGCCGGATGGCGGCCTCCCTCGGAGCGTCGGCGGTCATGGTGGCGCCGTCCCGGGAGCCCGTCCCGTCCGACGAGAAGGTGTTCCAGTATTTCCGGCGCGTGGCCGACGGGATCACCCTTCCCATCGTCGTGCAGGACCACCCGGCGTCCACCGAGGTCCACATGCCGGTGCCGCTCCTCCTCCGGCTGATCGACGAGATCCCGCGGGTCGCCTGCATCAAGCAGGAGGCGCCCCCCACCCCCGCCAGGATCGGCGCCCTCGTCCGGGGGATGAAGAAGCGGCGGGTCCCGGTGCTCACGGGGCTCGGCGCCCTTTACGGGATCTTCGACCTGGAACGGGGGAGCGCCGGCTTCATGACCGGGTTCGCGTTCCCCGAGGTGCTCCTGGCGATGGTGCGGGCCGCGAGGGAGGGCCGTCCGGACCAGGCCGACGGGATCTACCGGCGCTACCTCCCCCTTATCGTGTTCGAACAGCAGCCGGGCATCGCGGTCCGGAAGGAGATCTTCCGGATGCGCGGACTTCTCGAATGCGGACGCGTGCGCCATCCGGGGGCCGATCTCGACCCGGAAGCCGCCTCGCAGCTGCGCGCTCTCCTCGACCGGATCCTTCCGGGGGTCGACCTCCGGCGTCCGATCCGACCGTGACGGGGCGCGGATCGAAGAGGGAGCAAACCGGTTGACGCGGGGCGGTTTTGGAATTAAAACATGGTGTCACTACCGGGCCGGCTCCCGGCGGTCCGGTTTTCCGGCAGCCGGGACGATCCTTCTTGCGTTGTGGGTGGCGGTCTCGGCCGCGCATGCCGCGCCCCCCAAGGCGGAGGTCGCCGTTCTCAGGGTGTCCGGCGGGAAGATCACCCGCCTCGTCCCCCTGGCCGGCAATTCGTTCACGCTTTCCTGGCGCCACTCCGTCGAACTCACGGAGTGGCGGGAGACGTTCGTCGTCGAGCCGGACGGGCGGATCTCCCTTGCGCTGTCCGAATATTCTTCCGCGGGGGCCGGCCTCCCGGACCGGCTCCAGGAGGGGGAGCGATTCCAATTCGCCGGGGGGCGGATGCGGATCTCGGGGCAGCATGTCGTCCTCGAGGAACTGAGGATCCTGCTTTCGAACGTGTCCGGGCACGTTCTTTGGGCGGGGGGGGAACGGATCGATCTGAACGCGTTGTTCGGGGAAGGTCCGATCACGATCCGGGTCGAAAAATAACGGTTTCACAAGGAGGAGAGACGATGACGAAAGGCAAGAAGTTGGGGATTGCGGTCGTTGCGGCCTGCTCGCTGCTCCTTACGGCCGGCATGGTTTCCGGGGCGAAGTTCATCACCATCGCGACGGGGGGGACGGGCGGCGCCTACTTCCCCATCGGGGCGGGCCTGGCGGACATCATCAACAAGAACCTGTCCGGCTTCAACGCCTCGGCGGAGGTCACGGCGGCGTCGAAGGTCAACTGCATCAACGTGAACGACGGCAAAAGCGACCTGGGGTTCGTCCTGGGGGACACGCTCGCGTACGCCTACAAGGGCGAGGCGATCGGCGGGTTCAAGACCCCTCTGACGAAGCTTCGCGTGGTGGCCAACATCTACCCCAACACGATCCAGATCGTGGCGCGCAAGGATTCGGGGATCACGAAGCTTTCCGACCTGAAGGGAAAGAAGGTCTCCGTGGGGGCGCCAGGCTCCGGGACGGAGATCAACGCGCGGCAGATATTCGCCGCCGCCGGGATGAGCTACAAGGATTTCGGCCGGACCGATTACCTGAGTTTCTCCGAAAGCGCGGACCAGATGAAGAACCGCGCCATCGACGTGACGCTCATGAGCTCGGGCCTCCCCAACCCCGGGATCATGGACATCGCGACGTCCCAGGAGATCGTCCTGATTCCGATCGGCGCGGAGGTCGTGAAAAAGCTGCACCAGGAACACCCCTTCTTCATACCGGCCGTGATCCCCAAGGGGACGTACAAGGGGCAGACGGCCGACGTCCCGAGCGTTGCGATCCCGAACTTCCTGATCACCCGGTCCGACATCGACGACCAGACCATCTACGACATCACGAAGGCGATGTTCACGCATCTCCCCAGGCTCGTCCAGGCGCACAAGGCGGCCAGGGACATCCGGCTTTCGGACGCCGCGAAGGGAAGCCCCGTGCCGCTGGACCCCGGCGCGGAAAGGTATTACCGGGAAATGAAGGTGCTCAAGTAGTCCGCGGCGATATCACGACGGGGGAACGGCGCGCATGGACAGGATCGGCGATGAGCTCCGGAAGGATCTCGAATCCCTTCCCGGGGTGGACCACATGGACGTCGAGCGGGAGATCGCGAAGTACGACCCGGAATTCCGGTTCCGGGACCTTGCCGGGGCCTGGAAATGGATCGTCTTCGCCATCGCGGCGGGGATGTCCGTGTTCCAGCTCTACACGGCGGGGTTCGGGCTCCTGGACGCCTACGAACAGCGCGCGATCCACCTTGCCTTCATCCTGACGCTTACGTTCCTCCTGTTTCCCCTTCGCCCGAAGGCCGGGACGAAGGTGCAGCGGGTGCCGGTCTACGACCTCCTCCTGGCGGTGGCGGGGGCGGCGGTCGGCCTCTACATCTTCTGGGACTACCAGGGGATCGTGATGCGGGCGGGATTGCCGTCGACGCTGGATCTTGCCTTCGCCTTCGCCACGATCCTCCTGGTGATGGAGGCGAGCCGGCGGATCATCGGGCCGCCGATGGCGATCCTGGCCTCCGTATTCCTAGCCTTCGCCTACTTCGGGCCCCACATGCCGGGGGTGTTCGCCCACAGGGGATACCATCTCGTCGACATCGCCGAGTACATGTACCTGACCACGGAAGGGATCTTCGGGATCCCCCTGGGCGTCTCCTCCACCTACATCTTCCTGTTCATCCTTCTGGGGGCGTACCTCGAACAGGCGGGCATCATCTCCTTCTTCTCGGACCTCGCGATGAGCCTCGTCGGCCACACGAAGGGAGGGCCCGCAAAGGTCGCCGTCTGCTCCAGCGCGCTGTTGGGGATGGTCAACGGTTCCGCGATCGCAAACGTGGTCACCGTGGGCGCCTTCACCATCCCGCTGATGAAGAAGACCGGGTTCCGGCCCGAATTCGCCGGGGCCGTAGAGTCCACCTCGTCGATGGGGGGGCAGATCATGCCTCCGGTGATGGGCGCGGTTGCGTTCATCATGGCCGACACCCTGGGAATTCCGTACGTGGCGATCTGCAAGGCGGCGGCGATCCCTGCGGTGCTCTACTTCCTCGCCGTCGGGGTGATGGTCCACTTCGAGGCGGGACGCACCGGGCTGCTCGGGTTGCCGAAAAAGGATCTCCCCCGGTTCCGGCAGGTGATCGGCGGGCGGTGGTACCTGCTGCTCCCCCTCGCCGCCCTTGTCTACCTGCTCCTCGCCGGGTACACGCCGCTGTTCGCGGGGTTCTACGGCATTGTCCTTACGATCGCCCTCATCATGGCGCAGAAGCTGTGGGCGACGCACGCGAACGCCTTCTTCCGGACGGTCCTGATGGCGGTGATCGCGGCGGGAGCGGCGGCGACGTACTTCTTCGGGGCGTTCGGCGTGCTCGGCCTCCACGGCGCCCTCGTCGCGATGTCCTTTGGGAACGCCGAGACGCGCCTCACCCTCTTCGAACTCGTGAAGAGCCTCCACAACGGGGCGCGCAGCGCGCTGGGGGTGGCGGTCGCCTGCGCGGTCATCGGGATCGTCGTCGGCGTGGCGACGATGACCGGGTTCGGCGTGAAGCTCTCCGGCGCGATCATCTCTTTGGCCGGCGGCAGGCTGTTCCTCACGCTCGTACTCACGATGGTGGCTTCCCTCATCCTCGGGATGGGCGTCCCGACGATCCCCACCTACATCATCACCTCCACGATGGCGGCGCCCGCGCTGGCGATGTTCGGCGTGCTGCCCCTGGTGGCCCACATGTTTGTCTTCTACTTCGGGCTCCTGGCGGATCTCACCCCTCCCGTCGCCCTGGCGGCCTTCGCGGGAGCGGGGATCGCGAAGGCCGATCCCACGAGGACCGGGTTCAACGCCGTGCGTCTCGCGATCGCCGGATTCGTCGTCCCGTTCATCTTCGTGTACGACAACTCCCTGCTGCTCCTCAACACGACGGTGGTCGGGGCGGTGGTGACCACCTTCGCGGCGACCCTGGGGATCGTTCTCCTGGGGGCCGGGGCCATCGGCTATTTCCTCATACAGGCCACGTGGTACGAACGCCTGATCTTCATCGGCGGCGCGCTGCTGCTTATCATCCCCGGCCTGACGACCGACGCCATCGGGCTCCTGCTGGGGGGGATCGGTGTCGCCAGCCAGCTTTTCCGCAGGCGCGTGCCCGCGCAGCCGAGTCGAGCCACGGCCTGAACCGTACGGGGAAGCGCGGCCCGTATGTCCCCTGCTTATTGCATGTGCGTAGTAATAACTGTAATTATTCCTGTCATATCTTACATTCCTGAAATGTTCGAAGAAAGCGGGGAATATTAAAATACTGTTTCTGAAAGGGTTACCCCGTTATCGCCGGGTGGCCCGGATGTTGCTCCGGCAAGGGGACAGACCCTGGGCGCCGCGACCGCCCCCTTGCGAAAGGACGGGTTTCAATTCTTCCCGTAAGGAGCGAATCCCATGAAAACCCCTCTTGCCGTATTCGTGTCCTGCCTGACGGTACTTTGGAGCGGCGGGACCGCTTTCCCCGCGGGTCCCGACTGCGGATGCCCCGACCTGGTATACAGCGAAGCCTTTCAGTCGAAGGGGTTGGGGTATGTCTCCACCCCGGAATACGCCGACGCGGTGCGCGCGGTGGCGAACGGCACCTCGAAATACTCCCCGGAAGAGATCCCTGCCGCCTGGCGTTCCATTGCGGCGGAGTGGACGGCCTACCTCGCCATGCATCCTGCGGGGATGTCCGAACCGGCGGAATCGCCGGTCTACTCCGATGCGGGGGAACCCTACGATGCGGCGGCGTTCCTGAGGAAGAAGGAGGCTTGCGGGCCGGCGCTCCTGTACCTTGCCTCGCTGGAGTACCGGTCGAGGTCGGGGCATGAGGGGGTGAAGCCGGTCCTGCCCCTCGTCGTGCGCGCGGCGGCGAAGGACATCGAGGCGCGCGTCGTGGCCAAGCAGGGGATGGCGGCAAGCTACGCGAAAAGGGCCTCCGCGATCGGGACCCGGATCGCCGAAACGGAACGGATCGGGGCGGAGGAATGCTCCCCGGGCGACCTCGCCCTGGCGAAATCGGAACTCGAGTTGGCCCGTCGCGAAGCCGGGGGGGTGCGAACCAGTCTCCTCGAAACGGAATCCCTGTTCCGCCGGGCCGAACAGGCGGCCGATTCGATCCTGTCGATCCGGAGGGTGGCCTCCGTCAAGGGAACCGTGTGCCCATCGGAGTGATGTCAACCCGGGGATAGAATCCACCCCGAAGGATCCCTCCAATCAGTGGTGCGGGGAGAGCCGGTCGCCCGGCCCTCCCCGTTGTCGTTCCCCCTTTTCTGAAATATTCCCCCGGCCTTGCCCCCATGTTTGCAAAAACCAAACGATGTTTATTCAAGAGTTGACAGAATATATTTAATAAAATATAAATTAGTGTCTGTCGCGAAATCCCTGATCCTCAGATTTCGGAATCCACGCGAGGACCTTTGAGAGAAGAGGTAAACCTTTTCGATTTAAGCCAATACGCCGGCCATCGGCCGGTGGGGGAGCTGGTCCACGCCGCAATGCGGCGCGCGATCCTCGAAAACGTTCTGCCCCCGGGACGACGCCTCGTCATCAAGGAACTGGCCGCCCGGATGGGGGTCAGTCTGACCCCGGTCCGCGAGGCGATCCATAAACTGGAATTGGAAGGCCTCGTCCGTAACGAACCGTACAAGGGCAGCGTTGTGACCGAGGCCCCCTCTCTCGAGGAAATGGAGGAATTCTACCGGTTACGGGGCGCGCTGGAGGGGCTGGTCGCCCACATCGCGGCCCGGCGGGGAACCGCGCAGGAACTTTCGTATCTGAAGGAGGCGATGGAGGAGATGGGGGTGACGGCCGAGACGGGAAACATCGACCGGTTCATGGACCTCCAGGGGGCGTTCTGGGACCGGTATATCGGCCTGGTCCGCACCAAGCGGCTCTTCCAGCTGATCTCCGGCATCCGGGATTACCTGGAGCGGGCAAAACCGGTATCGCTCTTGAAGCCTGGAAGGATGGATATGGCGATGAAGGAGATCCGGGCGGTGGTGGACGCCATCGAGGCCGGAGAGCCGGAACGTGCGGAACATCTCGCCAGAGAGCATTGCCGCCTCGCGTTCGAGGCGTATCGGTCCGTCATGGAGCATCGGCTTGCGGGCGGTCCGGAAGGGGGGACGCCTTGAGGGGACAGGAAGGGCAGAGGAAGGCCTGGGAGGCGGACATCGCGAGGCGCCCCCCCGCTCCCGCCGGGACCCCGTCGGGGATCCCGCTCGAACCGTTGTACGGGCCGGAATCGGCTGCGGGCCGGGATCCTTCCGGGATCGGGTACCCGGGACAATACCCTTACACGCGGGGGATCCACCCGTCCATGTACCGGGGCCGCCTCTGGACGTTCCGCCAGTACGCGGGGTTCGGCACCGCGGAGGACACCAACGCGCGCTACCGGTTCCTTCTCGAACAGGGCCAGACGGGTCTGAGCGTGGCGCTGGACCTCCCCACGCAGATGGGGTACGACTCCGACGATCCCGTGGTGGAAGAGGAGGTGGGCCGGGTCGGTGTGGCCATCGACACCCTTGCGGACATGGAGGTGATCTTCCGGGGGCTCCCCCTCGACAAGGTCAGCACCTCGTTCACGATCAACGGAACCGCGGCCATCTTGCTGGCGATGTACCTCGCGCTCTGCGAGCGGCAATCCGTGCCCAGGGAGAAGATCGCCGGGACGATCCAGAACGACATCCTGAAGGAATACGTCTCGCGGGGAACCTGGATCTACCCCGCGGGCCCCTCCATCCGCCTGATCGTGGACACCATCGAGCATTGCGCCCTGCACGCCCCCAATTTCAACGCCATCAGCATCGCGGGCGCCCACTTCCGGGACGCGGGCGCCACGGCGGTCCAGGAAATGGCGTACACCCTTGCGGACGCCGTCGCCTACGTCCAGGCGTGCGTGGACCGGGGGCTGGCGGTCGACGCCATCGCCCGGCAGATCAGCTTCTTCTTCTACACTCACATGGATTTCTTCGAGGAGGTGGCCAAGTACCGGGCGGGGCGTCGGCTCTGGGCGAAGATCATGCGGGAGCGGTTCGGCGCCAGGGACCCGCGTTCGTGGATGTTCCGCTTCGGCTGCGTCTGCGGCGGGAGCACGCTGACCGTCCAGCAGCCGCGCAACAACGCCG
Organism: Deltaproteobacteria bacterium; assembly: GCA_021815305.1. Taxonomy (GTDB): domain Bacteria; phylum Desulfobacterota; class Deferrimicrobia; order Deferrimicrobiales; family Deferrimicrobiaceae; genus JAKAHC01. The sequence continues at coordinate 55,717 of JAKAHC010000009.1, forward strand.
TCCGCGTGGCCTACGAGGCGATGGCGTCCGTGCTGGGCGGGGTCCAGTCCATGTTCACGACGGCCTACGACGAGGCCTTCGCCCTCCCCACGGAGGAATCCGCGGAGCTTGCCCTGCGGACGCAGCAGATCCTCGCCTACGAGACGGGCGTTCCCTCCGTCGCCGATCCTCTCGGCGGATCGTGGTTCGTGGAGGCGCTGACCGACCGGATGGAAGAGGAGATCGCCGCCCTCATGCAGCGCGTGGAGAGGATGGGGGGGATGGTCGCCGCCGTCGAGCAGGGGCAGATCCAGCGGGAGATCGCCCAGGAGGCGTACCGCCAGCAGCAGCGCGTGGAGTCGGGGGAAAAGGTGGTGGTCGGCGTCAACCGGTTCACGCGGGAGGAGGAGCCGGCGCTCGCCCTCTACGAACCCGATCCCGGGATCCTCGATCGGCAACGGGAGCGCCTCGCCGGGGTGAAGGCCCACAGGGATCCCGCTCGCGTGACTGCGACCCTCCGGTACCTCGAGGAAACCGCGAAGGGGACCGCGAATCTCATGCCCGGCCTGATCGAATGCGTGGGCGCGTACTGCACCGTGGGGGAGATCAACGGCGTCCTGCTCAAGGTCTTCGGGCGTTTCCAGGAGCCGGTGAAGATATGACGGGGGCGCCATGACGGACAGGAGAACCAGGGTGCTGATCGCCAAGCCCGGCCTCGACGGCCACGACCGGGGGGCCAAGGTGGTCGCCTACGCTCTGCGGGACGCCGGGTTCGAGGTGCTTTACACCGGCCTCCACCAGACGGTGGAGCAGGTGGCGGCGACCGCCCTCCAGGAAGCGGTGGACATCGCCGCGCTGAGCATTCTCTCCGGGGCGCACCTTTCCCTGACCCGGAAGCTGATCGACCGCCTGACGGCTCTCGGGATCCGGAAAGACCTGTTGGTGCTGGTGGGCGGGACCATCCCCCCGCCGGACGTGCCGCGGTTGCGCGAGCTCGGGGTCGACGGCGTCTTCCCGACCGGAACCTCCCTCGCGGATATCGTCGCCTGGTTCCGGGCGGCGAGAGGAGGCGGCGCGGAATGTGGCTCCTCCCCGACCAGGTGACCGAGGTTTTGCGGGGGTGCGGCCTGGCGGAATCCTCCCAAGCCGTCCCGGAGGCCTGGCTCGCGATGGAGATCGCGCCGGCGGAAGGCGCGGTACGGATGCACCTCGCTCCGTGGCGGGATCTCCCTTCCGGAAACCTGCGGGCGCATGCGGCCGCGGTCACGATCGACCCCCGCTTCGGCCTCTGGGACCACCAGTCCCGGGAACTCGCCGTGCGGGCGGGTTTCCGCGCATGGACCCGGGAAGCGCCGAAAATGGTGCGACGCCTCTGGGAGGCGTTCCTCGAATGCGAACTGCTCCTCCTCGAGACGGGTCTATCGTCGGGAGCGGAGGGATTCTCTTTTGCCTCCGGACGGATGCTCTGCGACGACAACGCCATCGACCGGAACGGGCGGCTGGGCAGGTTCCGGGAGCCGGTGGCGGGCGAACCGGAGCATGCGATGAAGGTCCACGGGATCGATTACGTCGAACTCCGCGGGGAGATCGGGCTCCTCTCGGTCGGCGCGGGGGAGACGATGGCGACCATGGACCTCCTCGATTCCTCGGGGGGGCGGGCCGCCTGCTTCATGGACTGCAGCGGGGGGTTCGGGGCGGACGCCGTGACGGCGGCGCTGCAACGGGCCTCCGCGCTTCCGGGGGTCCGGGTGATGCTGGTCAACATCTTCGGGGGCGTCACCCGGGTGGACGGGGTGGCGGAGTCGATCCTGGCCGCCCTGGAGCGGACCCCCGGGTTCCGCCTGCCCCTGGTGATCCGTCTCGAGGGGACCGGGGCCTCCCGGGGCAGGGAGCTGCTTGCCGTAAAGGGATTCCGGAGCCACACGGCGCTGCGGGACGCGGTGGACGCGGCGGTGGCCCTCGCAAGGAAGGGGCCGGCGTGAGCGTTCTGCTGGATTCGGAGACGCGGGTTCTCGTTCAGGGACTCACCGGTCGCGAAGGTTCCTTCCATGCGCGAATCATGCGCGAGTACGGGACGAGGATCGTGTGCGGCGTGACGCCGGGGAAGGGCGGCACGGAACACGAAGGAATCCCCGTCTTCGACACGGTGGCGGAGGCGCGCGAGGCGACCGGCGCCGAGGCGGCCATCATCTTCGTGCCGCGCTCTTCGGCCGTCGACAGCGCTGCGGAGGCGGTCCGGTCGGGGCTCCGGCTCCTCGTCTGCACAACCGACGGGATCCCGGTGCACGACATGCTCCTGCTCCGGGCGATGGCCCGGGAGCACGGCTGCGCCCTCGTCGGCCCCAACTGCCCGGGGGTGATCAGTCCGGGCAAGAGCAAGCTGGGATTCATGCCGAGCCACGTGTACTCCCCGGGACCGGTGGGCGTGATCGCGAAGAGCGGCTCCCTCTCCTACGAGGTTGCGTATGAACTGACCCGGTCGGGGCTGGGACAATCGACGGTCGTCGGGATCGGCGGGGATCCCGTGAAGGGATGTTCCTTCGTCGATCTGCTCCCGCTGTTCCTCCACGATCCCGGGACCCGGGTCATCGTCCTGCTAGGGGAGATCGGGGGGACCGATGAGGAGCGGGCCGCCCTTTGGATGGAGCGGAACGCGGTCACGAAACCCGTGATCGCCTACGTGGTCGGCCGAACGGCGCCGCCGTCCTCGAAGATGGGACATCCCGGAACCCTCTTCGTCTGGGATGGGGGGCGCCAGGAAGGGAAGGTCGGCCGCCTCCGGGCCGCGGGCGCGGTCATCGCGGAAAGCCCGTGGGAGGTGGCTGCGTGCGCCCACGCGATCCTTGGGGAGGTGAAACGGTGAGCGGGAACGTCCTGTACACGGAAGAGGGGGGGGTCGGCGTCGTCACCGTCAACCGGCCGGAAGTGCACAACGCGCTGAACATGGAGACGATCCGGGAGCTCAGGGACCTCTGCCTCAGGCTGCGGGCGGAGGACGCGCTTCGCGCGATGATCCTGACCGGCGCGGGGGACAAGACCTTTCTCTCCGGGGGGGACCTGAAGGAGTTCCGGCACCTGAAAACCGTGGAGGAGGCCCGCCACATGGTTTCCTCCATGAAGGAGGTGACCGACCTGCTGGCGGGATTCCCGTGGCCGGTCATCGCCGCGGTGAACGGGCTGGCGGTCGGCGGCGGGTGCGAGACCGCGGTGGCCTGCGACTTCCGGATCGCGAGCCGGTCGGCCAAATTGGGCTATCGTCAGATCCGGCTGGGGATCATGAGCGGGTGGGGGGGGGGGCCGAGGCTGGTCCACCTCGTGGGGAAGGGGCGGGCGCTCCGGATGATGACGACGGGAGACCTGCTGTCGGCGGACGAAGCCCTTGCCATGGGGCTTGTCGATCAGGTAGTCTTGCCCGACGAGGTCATGACGTCCGCCCTGGCGCTCGCGGAGACGATCGCCGGGAACGCCCCGCTTGCGGTTCGCGCATACAAGCGCCTTGTCCAGATCACCGTGCGCGTGCCGCTGGAAGCGGCGCTGGAGTTCGAGACGGAGCTTTTCGGCCCCGTCTGGGTATCGGAAGACCACGAGGAGTGCGTACGCGCCTTCTTCGAGAAACGCAAGCCGAGCCCGCAGGGCCGATGAGGGTGCCATCGGGAGGGAGAATCCCGTGGCGTGAACAATCCAAGGGAAGAGGAGGAAAGGATCATGGGACGGAACGTTCGGATTCTGCTGGTCGCGGCGGTGGCGCTTCTCATGGTGTCGGGTTCCGCGGTTGCCGCGGAGAAGAAGCCGATCCTCATCGGCACCTCCGTGTCTCTCAGCGGGAGCTATGCGGCCAGCGCCAAGTACGGCCTCGAAGGGTACCAACTCTTCGTGGAGCAGTTGAACAAGCGCGGCGGGCTGCTCGGAAGGCCCGTCAAGCTGGTCTACTACGATGACCGCAGCGACGCCAACACGGGCGTGCAGCTTTACGAGAAACTGATCACCGCGGACAAGGTCGACCTGATCGTGGGGCCCTATTCCAGCGGGGTCACCAGCGCCGTCAGCACCGTGGCCGAGAAGCACAAGATGGCGATGATCGGCCCCGAGGCCGCGGACGCGAAGATCTACATGCGCGGCTACAAATACAACTTCCAGGGGCAGACCCAGGCGGGCCGGTACATGCTCGGCGCGCTGGCCCTCGCCAAGGCGCACGGTTACAAGACGATGGCGATGCTGGCCGAGGACACGGCGTTCCCGAAGGCGGTTTCGGAAGAGGTGGTCAAGGTCGTCCCCGAGTACGGGGTGAAGATCGTCTTCAACCAGACCTACCCGAAGGGCGCGGCCGACTTCAGCGCCCTGCTGACCAAGGTCAAGCAGCTGAACCCGGACATCGTGTTCGCTAACTCCTACCTCCCCGACGGGCAGGGGATCATCCGCCAGAGCCGGGAGCAGGGCGTCGACGCCAAGATGTTCGCCGTCGCCGTGGGCGCCGCCGAGCCCGAGTTCGGCAACCTGGGCAGCACGGCGAATTACATCTTCGGCGCGACGCAGTGGGCCGCCAACATGAAGACGAAGGGGAACCCGGAATTCGTCAAGGCGTACAAGGCGATGTTCGGCCGGAACCCCGATTACCACAGCGCGGCGAACTACGGCGCCATGCAGGTTCTCGATGCGGCGGTCAAGCAGGTGGGGTCGCTGGATCAGAACAAGATCGCCGCGGCCATCTCGAAGACGGAGATGGACACGGTGTACGGCCACTTCAAGGTCGACGGCAGGGGAGTCCAGGTGGGGTACGCTTCCGCCCTCCTGCAGTGGCAGAACGGCAAGCAGGTGGTCGTGTGGCCCGCCGCCGTGGCGCAGGGCAAGGCGATCCTTCCGACGCCGCCCTGGTCGCAGCGGAAGTAGTCCCGGGCGATGGATTTCAGCATCTTCCTGCAGCTCGTCGTGAACGGCCTCCTGGTCGGGGGGGTGTACGGCCTCATGTCCCTGGGGATCAACCTCGTGTGGGGCGTGATGGGCGTCATCAACCTGGCGCACGGGGACCTGATCATGGCGGCGGGCTTCCTCACCTTCTGGATCTTCACCCAATGGCACGTCAACCCGCTGCTGCTCCTGCCGGCAGGAATGGCGATGACGTTCGTGGTGGGGATGCTGTCCCAGCGATTTCTGCTGGGACGGCTCCCCCAGGACCGGGGGGCGATCAAGTCGTCCCTGCTCATGACGTTCGGCATCTCCTACGTGGTGATTAACTTGGCCCAGCTGCTCTGGGGGAACGAGTTCCAGACGGTGACCTATCTCGCGGGGTCCTGGACGCTGGGGGGGCTGGACTTCGCCAAGGCCCGGACGGTGGCGTTCCTTGCCGCCGGTGTGATCACGACGTTCTTGTGGCTCTTCCTCCAGTACACGAACCAGGGGAGAGCCATCCGCGCGGTATCCCAGAACCGTGACGGCGCCTCCGTTTGCGGCGTCGACAACGGGCGGATCCAGATCGCGAGTTTCGCGTTGGGGGCAGGCCTTGCCGGCGCCGCCGGGGTGCTCCTCGTGATGATCTTCGCGATCTCGCCGTCCATGGGATCCGGCTACACCATCCGTTCTTTCGCCGTAACGGTGATCGGGGGCCTCGGCTCCTTCCCCGGCGCACTCTGCGGGGCGATGATCCTCGGTCTGGCGGAAGTCTTCACCGGCTACATGGTCAGCGCCCAGGTCGCCAACGGCGTGGCGTTCATCCTGTTCCTGGTGGTGCTGCTGGTGCTTCCCCAGGGTCTTTCCGGGATGTTCCGGCGATGAAAAAATATTCCCTTGCGGTACTTGCGGCCGGGATCCTGTTCGTGGCGGCGCTTCCCCATTTCGGTTCCGATTATCTCGTCGGGTTCTTTTTCAGCACGTTCATCTTCGTGACCGTGGCGTACGGGTGGAACCTGATCTCCGGCTACACCGGCTACCTTTCGTTCGGGCAGATGTCCTTCTTCGGGCTCGGGGCCTACGCGTTGGCGATCGCGGTTTTCCGGTACCATCTGCCCTGGCCCGTGGGGGTGCTTGCGGGCGGCCTCCTTGCCGCGATCCTCGCCGTCCCTCTCGGGTGGCTGATGCTCAGGCTTCGGGGCCCCTATTTCGCCTTGGGTATGCTGGGGTTCGTGCAGATACTCTCCACGGTCTCCTCGGCGTGGTCCTCCTTCACGGGGGGCGGGGAAGGGATCTACCTGCCTCCGACGGCGAGTCTGCGGCCTCTCTATTACGCGGCGGCGGCCATGGTCTTCCTGGGAATCGGCGTGACCCGCGCGATCGAGCGGTCCGCGTTCGGACTGCGGCTCCAGGCGATCCGCGAGGACGAACTGGCGGCCGAGGCGATGGGAGTCGAGACCACACGGTTGAAGCTCCAGGCCTTCGTCATCGCGTCGGTCTTCCCCGCGATCGCCGGGGGCCTCTACGCCTGGCGGCTCAGCTACATCGACCCCTCGTCGGCGTTTCCGGGGAACTACGAGATCCAGTCGATCCTGATGACCATCCTCGGGGGCGCCGGGACGATCCTGGGGCCCCTGGTGGGAGGGTTGACGCTCTCCGTGCTGTCCGAGGTCATCTGGGCACGGTTCGCCGAACTGCACCTGCTGCTGGTCGGATCGCTGATCATCCTGGTCCTCCTCTTCATGCCGGAGGGGATGATCCCCCTGGTTCGCCGCTTCCTCGCCAGGCGCCGGGGGCGGGTCCCCAAGACCGGCATGCAGGAGGTGCGTCGATGACCGCGTTGCTCGAGGTGCGTTCCCTGACCAAGTCGTTCGGGGGCCTGCGCGCGGTGGACGGGGTCTCCTTCCAGGTGGAGGAGGGGAAGATCCTCAGCATCATCGGACCCAACGGAGCGGGGAAGACGACGCTGTTCAACCTCATCACCGGGGCACTGACCCCCGATTCGGGCGACGTTCTTTTCGAGGGGCGGTCGATCAATGGGTTGAAACCCAACCAGACCGCCTGCCTTGGGATCGGCCGCACGTTCCAGATCGTGCGCCCCTTCCCCCATCTCTCCACGCTCGACAACGTGACGCTTGCGGCCCTCGCCAAGACGAAAACCCGCCGGGAGGCGCAACATCGCGCCGAGGAGATCCTGGAGGTCACCCGCCTTACGCCCTTCGCGGACAAGGACGCGCGAAACCTTACGCTTGCCCGCCGCAAGCGGCTGGAAATCGCCCGCGCGATGGCCCTCTCGCCCCGGATCATCCTCCTGGACGAGGTCATGGCCGGTCTTACGCCGGCCGAGGTGGACGAGACGATCGCGCTGATCAAGAGCCTCACCACGCGGGGGATCTCGGCCGTCGCGGGCGTCGAGCACGTGATGCAGGCCGTCCGGAAGATCTCGGACCGGATCGTGGTGCTCAACTTCGGGCAATGGCTGGCCGAGGGGCCGCCTGCCGAGGTCATGCGGCATCCCGAGGTGATCCGCGCCTACCTCGGGAGCCATTACGCGGAATCCCAGGAGACGCCATGAGCGCGGAACCCATCCTCCGTGTGCGCAATCTCGTGGCATTCCACGGCGACGTCCAGGCGCTGTGGGACGTGAGCTTCGAAGCGTCCCCCGGAGAACTCGTCGTCCTGCTGGGGGGCAACGGCGGGGGGAAGACCACCACGATCCGCGCGATCTCCGGCATGCTCCGCCCCGCCGGGGGTTCGGTGGAGTTCAAGGGCGCGCCGATCCACGGTGTGGCCTCCCGCCGGATCGTGGAGCTGGGGATCGGTCACGTGCCGGAAGGGCGCGCCCTTTTCCCGCAGATGAGTGTGCGGGAGAACCTTCTCCTCGGCGCCTACCTCCCGGGTCCGCACCGGCGGAGACGGGAAAACCTGGAGAAGGTCTTCTCCCTCTTCCCGGTGCTGAAAGCGCGCCACCGGCAGTCGGCGGGCACGCTGTCCGGGGGGGAGCAGCAGATGTGCGCCATCGGACGGGGGCTCATGAGCGAACCGTCGCTGCTCATGCTGGACGAACCGTCCCTGGGGCTGGCGCCCATCCTGGTCGAGGAGATCTTCCGGATCATCGCGGATATCCGGAAAGAGGGCGTGACGGTGCTGCTGGTGGAGCAGCACGTGGAACAGGCGCTGGAAGTGGCGGACCACGCGTTCATCCTCGCCGACGGGCGGACGGTGGGAAAGGGAACCGGGGCGGAGCTGTTGGCCAACCCCGAGGTCCGCAAGGCCTACCTGAGCGTCTGACGGGGCGAACCCGCCTGTCGAGGAGGAACCCGATGGAGTGCTTCAATTGCGCCAAGTGTCCGAGCAACGACAAGGCGTGCCGCTCCCCCGAGGGGAAGGGACCGGCATGGTGTCCGACGACGACGGAGGAAGCGGTCGTCGCCTCCAGCATGGAGAAGTACGGGGCGCCGGAGGTGATGGAGTTCGCGCGCTCCGCGTCCCTCCAGGAAGCCGAATGCTACGCCGGAAGGGAGGAACGGCCCTACGTCCTCAACCCCGTCAAGCCGAGGCTGGAGGAGTTGATCGAGTTCTCCCGCCGGATGGGGTACAGGCGCCTCGGGATGGCGTTCTGCGCGGGACTGGCGCACGAAGCCGCGGTCCTGGCGGGCATCCTCGATGCGCAGGGGTTCGAAGTCGTCTCGGTGATCTGCAAGGTCGGGGGCGTTCCGAAAGAGAAGATCGGGATCCGGGAGGAAGAGAAAATCCGGATCGGCGAGTTCGAGTCGATGTGCAACCCCGTCGCCCAGGCCCTTTTCCTGAACCGCGCCAGGACCGATTTCAACATCATGCTCGGCTTGTGCATCGGGCACGACTCCCTGTTCCTCAAGAACGTCGAGGCACTGACGACGGTGTTCGCGGTCAAGGACCGCGTGACAGGGCACAACCCGCTCGCATCCCTCTACACGTCGCGTTCCTATTACCAGCGCCTGGCGAAGCGCCGCGACGGGAAGCGGGGAGAAGGGACGAAATAGGGGCGTTTTTCGGGCAGGCGCGATGAGGGCCCTTCCCCCCGCGATCCGACCGGCGGTTCCACCCGGCCCCCCCCCGAAAGGGGCGGGTGGAGGCGGGCGGATCGTCCTCCCCCTGGCCGTCACGCTGGGGATCCAGGTTCTGGTCGCAATGGCCTCCGTGACGGTTCCCGTGCTCGCCCCGGTCGCGTCCGGGGAAACGGGAATCGCCCTGAGCTATCTCGGCGTCTTCATGGCGATCTTCTACGTCGGAGGAATGGTGTCGACCCTCGCCAGCGGGGACTTCATCCTGAGGTACGGACCGATCCGGATCAGCCAATGCTGCCTGCTTCTTTGCGGGGCGGGCCTCGCCGCCACGTCGGCGGGCTCCATTCCGTTCATGATCCCCGGCGCTCTCATGGTCGGAATGGGGTACGGGCCCGTGACGCCCGCGAGTTCCCACATCCTCGCCCGGACCGCGCCTCCCGGCCTCATGTCCCTTACGTTTTCGCTCAAGCAGACCGGCGTCCCGATGGGGGGAGCGATCGCCGGCGCGCTGGTCCCGGCGCTCGTCCTCCTTCTCGGGTGGAGGGGGGCCGCACTGGGGGTCGGAGGCCTCTGCGTCCTCCTGGCGGTCCTGACGGAGCTGTCGCGGGTCGCGCTCGACGTCGAGCGGCAGGCCGATCGCCCGATGACGTTCACCGGAGCGACGGAGCCGCTGAAAATGGTGCTCTCCCTTCCATCGATCCGGGAAATGGCGGCCACTTCGTTTTTCTTCGCCTCCATGCAGTTTTGCCTCACGACCTACTTCGTCTCCTACCTCGCGACGAGCCTCTCCATGCCGCTGGTGCAGGCGGGTCTGACCCTCACCGTGGCCCTCGGCGCAGGAGTCGTCGGGCGTGTCCTCTGGGGAGGCATCGCGGACCGGCTGGTCGAACCCCGCAGGTTGCTGGGGGCCCTCGGGCTCCTGATGGCCGTTTCCGCCTCCGCGACATGCGCCGTGGAGCCCTCCCGGCACTACGCCCCGATCCTGGTTATCGGCGCGCTTTTCGGGTCTTCCGCGGTCGGGTGGAACGGCGTATACCTTGCGGAAGTCGCACGGCTGGCGCCCGCGGGGAAGGCGGGCACGGCCACGGGGGGCACCCTGTTCTTCACCTATTTCGCCGGGGTGATCACGCCTCCGCTGTTCGGCGCCGTGGCCGGCGCGGGGCACCGGTACTCCTTCGCCTATCTCCTGTTCGCGGTCCCCGTATTCCTGTTCAGCCTCCTGCTGTTCCGGAAACGGTCCGATCGATGACCCGTCAAGGGAGGGCTTTCGCGTGATGGAACGATCCTTCCTCTTCGTCCCCGGCACCCGTCCGGATCGCTTCGAAAAGGCGTGGAACGCCGGCGCCGACGCGGTGATCCTCGACCTGGAGGACGCCGTCCCGCCGGGTCAGAAGTCCTCGGCGCGGGAGGCGGTGGCGGGGTGGCTTTCCCCCGCCCGCCCGGTCTATGTGCGGATCAACGCGATCACGACCGGGGAGTGGGAGGAGGACGTCCGGGTCCTTTCACTCCCGGGCGTGGCCGGGGTCCTCCTCCCGAAGGCGGAGCGGAGGGAAGAGATCGAGGCGCTTGCGGCCCGGGTTCCCGGCGCCGTGCGCATCCTTCCCATCGTGGAGTCCGCCTTCGGCGTATGGCACGCCCTTCCGCTCGCTTCGGCTCCGCGGGTCCACCGACTCGCCTTCGGGTCTCTCGATTTCCAGCTCGACACCGGCATCACCGGAGAGGACGAGGAACTGCTCTACGCCCGCTCGCGGATTGTCCTCGCGTCCCGGACCGCGGGGAACCTTCCTCCCGTGGACGGGGTGACGACCGCGATCGAGGATTCCCGGACGCTCCATGCCGACGTCGAGAGGGCGCGCCGGCTCGGTTTCCGCGGGAAGCTCTGCATCCACCCCAGGCAGGTCTCCGCGGTCAACGAAGGGTTCCTTCCGACCGGGGAGGAGATCTCCTGGGCGAGAGGCGTCGTCGCGGCGTGCGAGGCGAGCTCGGGAGAGGCGGTGAAGTTCCGCGGGGGGATGGTCGATCTTCCCGTCCTCGAGCGCGCGCGAAGGATCCTGGAGATGGCGTCTCCCGGGGCAGGTCCCCGCGGGACGCGGCCGTGATTTCCCCCTGGCAGCCTCCGGCAGGCAAGGGGACTTAACCGAGCGAGGAGAGCGTCGAAATGACCGCCAAGGAGCACCACGAGGAGATACGCAGCGCCGTCCGGGACCTCTGCAGCCGGTACCCGGACGCATACTGGCGCAGGATCGACGAGGCGAACGGGTACCCCGAGGAGTTCGTCAAGGCACTGACGGACGCGGGGTGGCTCGCGGCGCTGATTCCCGATGCGTACGGCGGCTCGGGTCTCGGGATCACCGAGGCGTCCGTCATCCTGGAGGAGGTCAACCGCTCGGGCGGCAACTCCGGCGCCTGCCACGCCCAGATGTACATCATGGGCACGCTGCTCCGGCACGGGTCGGAGGAGCAGAAGAAGACCTACCTCCCGAAGATCGCCTCCGGGGAACTGCGCCTCCAGTCCTTCGGCGTCACCGAGCCGAACACCGGCACCGACACCACCCGCCTCAGGACCACGGCGGTGCGCAAGGGCGACCGGTACGTGGTGAACGGGCAGAAGGTCTTCATCTCCCGCGTGCAGCATTCCGACCTGATGACCCTCCTGGTCCGGACCACTCCGCTCGACCAGGTAAAGAAGAAATCGGAAGGGATGTCCGTTCTCCTGGTGGACCTGCGGGAGGCGATCGGCCGCGGCATCACCGTCCGGCCCATCCGGACCATGATGAACCACGAGACCAACGAGCTGTTCATCGACGACCTGGAGGTGCCGGCGGAGAATCTGATCGGCGAGGAAGGGAAAGGGTTCCGGTACATCCTCGACGGGATGAACGCGGAGCGCATCCTGATCGCCGCGGAGTGCATCGGCGACGGCTACTGGTTCGTGGACCGGGCTGCCGCCTACGCGAAGGAACGGGTGGTCTTCGGCCGTCCGATCGGGCAGAACCAGGGGGTCCAGTTCCCCATCGCGCGCGTCTACGTGAACATCGAGGCGGCGAACCTGATGCGGTTCCGCGCGGCGGAGAAGTTCGATCACGGGAAACCGTGCGGCGCCGAGGCGAACATGGCCAAGCTGCTCGCCGCCGACGCTTCCTGGGAGGCGGGAAACGTAGCGATCCAGACCCACGGGGGCTTCGGGTTCGCCGCCGAATACGACATCGAGCGGAAGTTCCGGGAGACGCGCCTGTACCAGGTGGCGCCGATCTCCACGAACCTGATCCTCTCCTACGTCGCCGAGCACGTCCTCGGCCTTCCGCGATCCTACTGATGCAGCCCCTTTCCGGAATCACGGTCGTCGCCCTGGAGCATGCGGTCGCCGCGCCGTTCACGACGCGCCAGCTGGCAGACCTCGGGGCAAGGGTCATCAAGGTGGAGCGTCCGGGAACCGGCGATTTCGCCCGCTCCTATGACGAGACCGTCCGAGGGATGTCCTCCCACTTCGTATGGCTCAACCGGTCGAAGGAGAGCCTGACGCTGGACCTGAAGGCGCCGCGTGCGGGGGACGTCATGTCGCGCCTCGTCGACCGCGCGGACGTCTTCGTGCAGAACCTGGCGCCGGGCGCGGCGGACCGGCTTGGGCTTTCCGCGGAGCGGCTGCGCGGGGACCACCCGCGGCTGATCGTGTGCGGCATCTCCGGGTACGGCCCCGACGGACCGTATTGCGACAAGAAGGCGTACGATCTCCTGATCCAGAGCGAGGCGGGCCTTCTCTCCATCACCGGGACGGAAGAGGCCCCGTCGAAGGCGGGGATTTCCATCGCGGACATCAGCGCGGGGATGTACGCCTTCACGGGGATCCTCACGGAGCTCTACCGAAGGGAGAAGACCGGCGCGGGGGGGACGGTCGAGGTTTCCATGTTCGAGGCCCTGGGGGAGTGGATGGGATACCCGCTGTACTACTCCGGGTTCGGAAATCCTCCCCCGGGGCGCACGGGGGCGCGCCACGCGACTATCGCCCCGTACGGCCCCTTCGATGCTGGCGACGGCGGCACCGTGATGGTCGGCCTCCAGAACGAACGCGAGTGGGTCGCCTTCTGCGAGCAGGTGCTCATGGATCCGGCGCTCGCCCGCGATCCGCGTTTCGACAGCAACCCGCGGCGGGTGGCGAACCGGGAAGCCCTGGACGCCGCGATCCGCGCGACGTTCCGGGGGATGACGGCCGAGGAGGTCGTGTCCCGGCTCGACGGGGCGCAGATCGCCAACGCCCGGATGAACTCCATGGAAGATGTCCGGCGGCATCCGCAGTTCGCCGCGCGGCGTCGCTTCCGGGAGGTCGGATCTCCCGTCGGGCCGATCCCGATGCTTCTTCCCCCCTGCGACCACGAAGGATTCGCGCCGCGGATGGACCCGATCCCCGCCCTCGGAGAGCACACGGAGAAGATCCTCGGCGAGCTGGGATACGCCCCCGACGACGTCTCGCGGCTCCGGGCGGAGGGGGTCGTCTGACGGGCGGCAACCGGAAAGGAACGGGAACGGAACGGTTCCGGAAAATCACAGGAGGCAGGATGCCATGAGCACCAAGGAAGGATGGAAGGGGCGGTTCTACGAGGACTTCGAGGTCGGCGACGTCTACCAGCACCCGCTGGGGCGCACCGTGACCACCACCGACAACATCTGGTTCACCCTGCTCACGCAGAACACGGCGCCGATCCACTTCGACCACCACTACTCGGCGCAGACCGAATTCGGCAAGCCGCTGGTGGATTCCACGTTCACCCTGGCGCTCGTCACGGGACAGAGCGTCACCGACATATCGCAGAACGTGATGGCCAACCTCGGCTGGGACAGCGTCACGCTGCCTCTGCCGGTGTTCGAGGGGGACACGATCTACTCCCAGTCCGAAGTGCTGGAGAAGCGGGAGTCCAGGTCCCGGCCGAACGTCGGGATCGTGAAAGTGAAGACCCTCGGCTACAACCAGGACGGCAAGGTGGTGATCGGCTTCACCCGGACCATCATGGTCTACCGCAAGGGGCATGCCCCGCAGATCCGCCGCCTTTCCCCGGAGCAGGCGAAATGAGCCCGGGGGGCGGGCAAGGCACGGAGGCCCTGGCCGACTTTCTCGCGGGGCTTCGTTTCGAGGATCTCCCGGAGCCTGTCGTCCTGCGGACCGAGGATCTGTTCCTCGACTGGCTGGGCAGCGTCCTCGCGGGGAAGGATGCGAGGCAGGTCAGGATCCTCCAGGGATTCGCCGACGCGATGGGGCCCGCGGAGGGCCAAAGCGAAATCCTGGTCTCCCGGAAGCGCACCTCTCCGTTCTTCGCGGCGCTGGTGAATGCCGGCTCGTCCCACGTGGTGGAGCAGGACGACGTCCACAACGGATCGGTGTTCCACCCGGGGACGGTCGTCTTTCCCGCGGTGCTGGCCGCGGCCCAGCAGACCGGCGCTACGGGGAAGGAATTCCTTACGGCCGCCGTGGCCGGGTACGAGGCGGGGATCCGCGTCGGCGAGTTCCTGGGCCGGCCGCACTACAAGGTGTTCCACACCACGGGAACCGCCGGGACGGTCGCGGCGGCAGCGGGCACGGGACGCCTTCTGGGGCTTCCCCCCGGGAAGATGAGGGACGCCATCGGCAACGCCGGAACCCAGGCGGCGGGGTTGTGGGAGTTCCTCCGGGACGCGGCGGACTCCAAGCAGCTCCACGCGGCCAAGGCCGCAGCGGACGGCTTGCTGTCGGCGTGCATCGCCCGCGACGGGTTCACCGGAGCCCCGCGCATCCTGGAAGGGGAGCAGGGGATGGCCGCCGGCATGTCGCAGGACGCCGACCCCGCCCGGCTGACGGACGGCCTGGGGAGCCGGTGGGCGGTCGCGGAAACCTCCTTCAAATTCCACGCGTGCTGCAGGCACATCCACCCCTCCGCGGACGCCCTGCTCGCGCTCATGAGACGGCACCGCCTCTCCGCCGGGGACATCGCGCAGGTGCGCGCCCACGTCCACCGGGCGGCCATCGACGTCCTGGGGCCGGTCGTCGACCCGCAGACCGTTCACCAGTCGAAATTCTCCATGGGGTTCGCGCTGGCCCTGATCGCGCTTTACGGCCGCGCGGGCCTTGGCGAGTTCACCGAGGAAGCGCTCGCCGTCCCTTCCGTCCGCGGATTCCTTTCCAGGGTGACCATGGTCCCGGACGGGGAGATCGACCGGGCGTACCCGCGGCGCTGGATGGGGAGGGTGGAAGTGGTGACCCGCGACGGAAGCCGGTTCGAGGAGCGGGTCGAGGTGCCGAAGGGGGATCCGGAGAACACCCTGTCCCGAGACGAGATCGAGGAGAAGGCGTCGCGGCTTGCCGCGTACCGCGGCGGGGCGACGGAGGAGGAGATCCGCGACGTCGTTGCGCGGGTATGGCGGTTGCGGGAAGAGCCTGACCTGCGCGGCATCCTGGCGCCCGCCGGGGGAGGCGTCGCCTGAGCCGGGAGCCGCCGAGGAAAGCGGGCGGCCCGGCTCAGATGCGCCGTCGGTTGTCGTCCGGGAAAGGGTACTCCATGTGACGCGCGGTCGCCCGCGCGATGGTTTCGCCGTGGTACCGCAGGACCACCCGCAGCGCCATGTCGATCCCGGCCGAGATCCCCGCGGAGGTGAGGATCCTTCCCTCTTCGACGACGTGCAGCCGTTCCTCCACCGTCACGGCGGGGAAGGATTCGCGCATCCAGCCGAGGGAACGCCAGTGGGTCGTGGCGCGGTGGCCGTCCAGAAGGCCCGCCCGCCCGAGCAGCATCGCGCCGGTGCAAACGGAAGTGAGCGTCTCCGCCGCCCGGCCGCGCTCGGCGATCCACCGGATGAGATCCCCGTTCCCGATCTCCCTGCGGGTTCCCCACCCCCCCGGCACGACGAGAATGTCCAGCGGCGGGCAGGCCGCGGTCGTGACGTCGGGCAGGAACCGGAAGCCGCCGGCCGCGGCGACCGGCTCCCCCCTCTCCGCCACGAGCAGTACCTCGAACGGGGACGGTTCCTCGCGTCGCCTCTCTTCGCTCCGCCTGACCGCCGAGAAGACCTCGTAGGGGCCGCAGAAGTCCAGGACCTCCACGTCCGGAAAGACCAGGATGCCGACCCGCTTCCGGTCCGCCGCCCCCGCTGCCGCCGTCATACGTTTCTCCTCAATCCTGTCCCTCACCGATGAAGGTGTGGGACCCGGACTTTGCGCGGAACAGGGCCTTGAGAAACTCCCGGTTCATGCGGGCGATGAACTTCACGTGGATTCCCTTCGGGCACGCGGCCTGGCATTCGTAGTGGTTCGTGCAGTTGCCGAATCCGCACTCCTGCATCGCGTTGACCATGCCGGCGACGCGCTCGGGCGCCTCCACCTGCCCCTGGGGCAGCGCCGCGAACTGGGAGATCTTGGCGCCGGTGAAGAGCATGGCCGCGCCGTTGGGGCAGGCCGCGACGCACGCCCCGCACCCGATGCACTCGGCCGCGTCCATGGCGTAGTCCGACTCCGCCTTGGAGACGGGCGTGGAATTGGCGTCCGGCACCCCGCCGGTGTGGCACGAGGTGTATCCGCCCGCCTGGATGATCTTGTCCAGCGCTCCCCGGTCCACCACAAGGTCCTTGAGGATGGGGAAGGCGCGCGCGCGCCACGGTTCGAGGTAGATGGTGTCGCCATCCTTGAACTTGCGCATGTGGAGCTGGCAGACCGTGGTCCGCTCCTGCCCGCCGTGGGGCACGCCGTTCACGACGGTCGAGCACATCCCGCAGATCCCTTCCCGGCAGTCGTGGTCGAAGGCGATGGGGTCCTTTCCTTCCCTGATCAACTCCTCGTTCACCACGTCGAGCATCTCGAGGAAGGAGTGATGTTCGGTGATGTTCCTGGCGACGTAGGTCTCGAACCGTCCGGGTTCGTTTTGCCCCTTCTGCCGCCAGACGATCAGCTTCAGGGTCATCGTCCTGTGTTCGGAGGTGTGATCGCTCATTATTTGTAGCTCCTTACCGCGAGGTGGACGTTCTCGAACTTCAACGGTTCCTTGTGGAGCTCCGGCGGTTTGTCGATGCCCTTCCACTCCCAGGCGGCGACGTAGCAGTAGTTCTCGTCGTCGCGCTTGGCCTCGCCGTCCGGGTACTGGTATTCCACCCGGAAGTGTCCCCCGCACGACTCGTTGCGGTCCAGGGCGTCCCTGCAGAGCAGCTCGGAGAACTCGAGGAAGTCCGCCGTTCGCCCGGCGTTCTCCAACTGCTGGTTGAACTCCTCCCCGGTTCCGCCCACTTTCACGTTCTGCCAGAACTCCTCCCGGATGGCCGGGATCCTGGCGATCGCCTCGGAGAGGCTCTCCTTGCTGCGCGCCATCCCGCAGTGGTTCCACATCAGGTGGCCCAGTTCCCGCATGAACTCGGTCACGGTGCGGTTCCCGTTGACCGAGAGCAGTTTTCTCGTGTACCCCTTCACTTCCTCGACGGACTTCCTGCACTCGGCGTGGTCCGCGGAGACCTTCCCCGGCCGGGTCCTGGCGAGGTAGTTCGCGATGGTGTAGGGGATGACGAAGTAGCCGTCCGCCAGCCCCTGCATCAGCGCGCTGGCGCCCAGCCGGTTCGCCCCGTGGACGGAGAAGTTCGCCTCTCCCAGGACGAAGAGTCCGGGGAGGTTGCTCATCAGGTCGTAGTCGACCCACAGGCCGCCCATGGCGTAGTGGGGCGCGGGGTAGATCCGCATGGGCACCTTGTAGCCGTTCTCGTCGGTGATCCGCTCGTACATCTCGAAGAGGTTTCCGTACCGTTCCCGGATGACCTGTTCGCCGAGGCGCGCGATCGAGTCCTTCAGATCGAGGTAGACCCCCCGCCCGCCGGGGCCGACGCCGCGCCCGTCGTCGCACTGCTCCTTGGCCGCCCGGGAGGCGATGTCGCGGGGGGCCAGGTTCCCGAAGCTCGGGTACTTCCGCTCCAGATAATAGTCGCGGTCCTCCTCGGGGATGCTGTTGGGCGTTTTCCTGCAGTCTTCCTTCCTCTTGGGAACCCAGCAGCGCCCGTCGTTGCGGAGCGACTCGGACATCAGGGTCAGCTTCGACTGGTATTCCCCCGCCTGCGGGATGCAGGTGGGGTGGATCTGCGTGTAGCAGGGGTTGGCGAAGAAGGCGCCTTTCCGGTGGGCCTTCCAGAGCGCCGTGACGCTGCACCCCATGGCGTTCGTGGAGAGGTAGAAGACGTTCACATACCCCCCCGTGCACAACAGGACCGCGTCGCCCGCGTGGACGCGGATCTCCCCCGTGACCAGGTCGCGGACCGTGATCGCCTTCGCCTCCCCGTCCGCCACGACGAGGTCGAGCATCTCGGTGCGGGGGAACATCCGGACCGTCCCGATCTTGATCTGGCGGGAGAGGGCGGAGTAGGCGCCCAGCAGCAGTTGCTGTCCCGTCTGCCCGCGGGCGAAGAAGGTCCGGGAAACCTGGGCGCCGCCGAAGGAGCGGTTGTCGAGGTAGCCGGCGTAGTCGCGGGCGAAGGGGACGCCCTGCGCCACGCACTGGTCGATGATGTTGTTGCTCACCTGGGCCAGCCGCCAGACGTCCGCCTCGCGGGCCCGGAAGTCCCCTCCCTTGATGGTGTCGTAGAAGAGGCGGAAGATGCTGTCTCCGTCGTTCGGGTAGTTCTTCGCGGCATTGATCCCGCCCTGGGCGGCGATGCTGTGGGCGCGCCGGGGGCTGTCCTGGTAGCAGAACGCCTCCACGTTGTATCCGAGCTCCCCGAGCGATGCCGCCGCGGAGGCGCCGGCCAGGCCGGTGCCGACCACGAGGATCTTGTACTTGCGCTTGTTCGAGGGGTTCACCAGCTTCATCTCGAAGCGGTGGCGGTCCCACGTCGATTCGATCGGTCCGTTCGGTGCTTTTCCGTCGAGTATCACGGTGGTCCCCCTTATTTGGCCAGGATGCCGGCGAGGATGAGAACGGGAATGGCGCTGTACCCCACCAGGAAGATCACGGCAAGCAGCTTGCCGATCACGGTGTATTGCGGGAGGGCCTTGTCGTTGGAGAGGCCGGCCGACTGGAAGATGCTCTGGATCCCGTGGGAGAGGTGCAGGAACAGGGTGACCATGGCGGCCACATAGACCATGGCGATCGGCGCGATCTTCAGGCTGCCCGCGACCATCGTGTAGACGTCGAAACGGCCCTTGGCATCGTTCCCGAGAACGACATCCGGCGTGACGCGGACCGTGAACTGCAGCAGGTGGTAGACGATGAAGGCCAGGAGCAGCAGCCCCGTCCAGATCATCGTCTCGCTGGCGAAGGTCGCCTTCAGCATCTTCTTTACGGCGTACTTGCCCGGGTTGGCCGCCGCGTTCTCCAGGGTCAGGAGGATGCCGTAGATCACGTGGAAGAAGAGCATGAACAGCAGGAAGAGCCGGAAGGCCCAGACGAAGGGGCCCAGGCTTTGAAGCTTTTCGGCGTAGGCGTTGATGGCGTTGGGACCGGCGAAGATGGTGGAGTTCCCCAGCAGGTGGACGATGACGAACAGGAGCATGAACAGACCCGTGGCCGCCATCACCACCTTCCTTCCGATCGCGCTCGAGAGTAGTTGCATAAGACCTTCCCTCTTTCGTGGATTTTCCATCTGACGCTTAGAGACAATCAAGGAATTGGTGTGTTTCGAGGCAAGGGCCCGCTGGAAAACCGTCTTCGAGGAATCCTTCCGTGCCTTTCGCAAGAATAGGACTAACGGAAGGGGATTGTCAATGGATACTGTGGACACGTACCGCATCGTGGAACGGCGCGGGAACTACCCGAAAACCTTCTGGACGTACCTACGGAGGTCTCCCTCGAAATCGTGTCCGAATCCGCCCCGGTAGACGATCGTCGAGGCGATCTCGCTCGCCAGGACCGCAGACCGGTACTTGACGGGGAGTTCCACGATCCTGCGCCGGTACCTCGCGTGGTCGCGCAGGAACCGGGGGAGGTGCGCAAGGAGCGCCCTGCGGAACACCGGGGTCAGCGTCAGCCCGGGGTGCTCCCGGAAGAAGTCGAACAGCTGCGCGTAATGCCCGTTGATCTCCACGCTGAGGGCGTTGGAGATCTCCGTGTACGAAAGGGAGGGGGACTCCCGCTTTCGCCGGAAGATGAGGAGCGCTTCATCCTCTGCCCGCTTTTCCAGGATGGACAGGACGTCGCGGACGTACTCCTCCTTGTGCGCCAGGAACTCCTTTGCCGTCATCAGGAGGTTTCCGATGATCTCGTAGGAGGAGGAAATGACCCCGCACTTGTTCGCGGACGCGTCGCGCAAAACCACCACGCCCCGTTCCTGCAGCCGCGTCCTCGCCTCCGGCGTGAGGAAGGAGTTCGCCCCTTCGACGATCGCGCGCACCGTGGCCGCGCCGTCCTTGTCGATGAACCTTTTCCAGTTGGTCCCGTCCACCGTCTCCGGGCGGCCCCCCGCCGGGATGAAAAGGTCCGCGGGGACGGTGAACAGGAGGCTGTCGAATTCCATGTGGAACTCGTCCGCGGTGACCCAGGATCGGGACAGGCCCCCCTCCGTGCGGTCCACCCGCTTGAACTGCTCCAGCAGCCCCTCCTTGCGTCGTTCGTTTCGGTAGAGGAGGAACCCCCCCGGGTGAAGTTTTTCCGGGCGGAACGCATCGACGTCTCCGGAGAGGGTGATCCGGGCCAGTTCGCCCCGATCGAGCCCCGAAGGGTCGCAGATCGCCCCCGTTCCGTCGAGGATCAGCCGGATCGCCACCTTGGGGCACCGATCGAGCAGGATCCGGATGGCGTTTCCGGCGACGTCCCCGTTGGGCCCCCCGGTGAACTTCACCGAGAAGGCATGTTCCCGGATGTCCACTCCCAGCTCGCGCATGGTCATCTCCGCGAACTTCACGACGCCGGTGGAGGTCACGCCGTACTCCTTGTGGTTGATCCCGACTTCCTTGCTCGACATGATCCCGATCCCGAGCATGTACCCCCTGCGGACGGAGATCCTGGCGATCGTCTCGATCATCGCATCGTGCATGTTCTCGTCGGGGCCCAGCTCGATCGGCTCGTCCTCCCCGTAATAGTCCACCACTCGCGGGTCCTTCGCCTTCCCGTTCTCCGTCACAAAGATGTCGAGAAAGGCGTTGATGAAGGCGTACTGGACCTTGTAGAGGCGCTGGTTCATCCGGTCCCGGGTCTGCAGGTCCGAAGCGTGGATGACCGTGACCAGCTTGGAGCCGCCCTCGAAGATGTCCTTGTTCTTCAGGTGCTGCGTGTGGGCGAGGACGTAGTTCTCCCGGAAGACGGTGTTCGCGACGGTGACGTAGTCGTCCCGGGTCGAGGTGAAGATGGTGCGCCACCCGCCCCGGGCGATGTCGGAGAAGCCGATGTGGTACCCGAGGGCCTGGCGCCCGAAGAAGTAGGTGACCCGGAAGGGGCGATCGGGCGGAAGATCCGAGGTGAAGTCCGTCCCGAGGTCGTCGAGGTAGGCGGGGTCGAGACGGAAGGCCAGGGCGTGCTTCTCCTGGACGAAGAAGTTCGTCTTGAGCGTCCTGCGGACGAAGGAAAGGGTGGTCCGGAAGATGGTACGGCGAAACTCGTCGAGTTGCCTGTGCCCCGTGTTGTACTCCTCGATCTCCTTCGTGACCGCCGCGAGGGCGGCATCATAGGCGGGTCCGCGGCCCGGGATCTCGGGATCGAACCGCAGCTCGAACAGGTGCGTGAGCTTCAGTGCGATGTCGGGGTGGGAATGGAACGCGCGCGCCACGTCCTCGAAGGTGAAGCGGTGCGGCTGGTTGTGGGCCAGGTTCGTGTGGCAGAACCCGATGAAGGAGTTGACCAGCGACGCCTCGTCCCCCGTCATCAGTCGCGGGAGGACCAGGTCCTTGTAGACCGCGGAGTCGGTGGAGAGGATCTGGGTGTTGTAGAGCTCCCGGCAGAGACGCCGGAACAGGGGGGAGTCCTTCTCCAGCAGTCCTCCCTCGCGGCGGGCCACGTAGAACGTTCCGAGGAAGTAGGGGAAGGAACCGGTGCCCAGGGTCAGGATGTATGCGCGGCGCACGCCGAGGTTGAGGCGGTTGAACACCTCCATCACCTGGACGAGGTGGTCCTGCTGCGGCGGGTTCCCCACGGCGAAGAGGACGCGGCTCTCCCGCGGCGCCTCGTGCGCCTCCGTCTCCACGTCCTGGACGTCGATGTGGATTCCCATGTGGTTGCGCGCCTGGTGGAAGAGCCAGAGGACGCGGGCGGTGCGCTCCGGAGGGGAGAGCCGGACGTACCGCGGGTTGTTGGCCCACAGGATCCGCAGCAGTTTTTCCCTCTCCCCGTTCGGGACCGCGGGGGAGAAGGCCCGGAGACTTTCGGCCACCGCCCGCCGGATGCGGGAGGGGATCGTCGCCGGCTCCGCCCGGGAGATTTCGCTTTCCTCCTTCCTGTCGAACTCGTACCTCTGGAACTCGAGATCCCTGCCGGTTCCCGGCACCGGGCCGTACGAATGCGCGATCTCGGCGTAGGAGATCTCGCGCGGTCCCAGGAAACGCAGGGTTTCGTACAGGGAGCCCGGGACATCGAGCCGGGCGAGCATGATCTCCTTCTCCCGGTCCGCGAGGACGAGGTACCGGTTCTTCGACAGCTCCCTGAGGTGGAGGCAAAGGGAGGCGATCGCCTCCGGTTCCTCCCGGTGGGTTTGGAAGAAGATCGGCGGCATGTTTTCGTGCAGCCAGGAAAGGTTCTCCCTCGCCGCTCCGGCAGTCCCCCGGAGGTTCCGGAGCACGCTGTGGTCCATCCGGCGTTCCGCATCGCGCCGCATCGGCATCCTCCCGTCCTGCAAGTGGTCGCCCCCTACAGATCTTATCGCAACGTTCCTTTGCGCGGAGGAGGAATCATCGGGGGCACTGCGGGAATCCCATCACCATGTACAGCGCGTTCATGCAATACAACGAGGTCTTCGTCACCGGGGGCACCGGGCTCCCGGGGATGCACGCATGCCGGGAGCTGATCGCGCGGGGTTTCCTCCCCCGCCTCCTCGTGCGCACGGGGTCGGAGGGCGGGATTCCTTCGGACATCCGGGAGCATTGCCGGGTAACCCCCGGGGACATGACGGTGCGCGAATCCGTGGAGATGGGCGCCCAGGGGACCTGTGCGATTCTGCACCTCGGAGGGGCATGGAAGGAAGACCCGCGCCGGGGGATCCGCTTCGAAGAGGCGCACGTGCACGCAACGGCCAACATCCTCTACGCCGCATCGGTCTGGGAGATCGAGCGGCTGATCTTCGTCGGCGCCGCGGGGGCGCGGCCCGGGAACCCCGTACCGTACCTCGATGCGCGGGGGAGGGCCGAGGCCCTGGTGCGGGCGTCGGATCGTTCCTGGACCGTTTTCCGCCCCGAGCCGTGGTATGACCTCCGCAGCGGGGAACCCCGGCTTTCCCCGGAATATCTGCAGGATCTGGCGCGCGCCATCGCCGGCTCGGTTCACCGGCCGGACACGGTCGGACGCGTCTACGAGTCCGCGGCCCCGGACCGGTTCCCTTGGGAAGAACTTCCCCTGGAACGCGGAACCCCGAACGCCGCTTAAGGGGTGCGGTCCGAAAATGCGGCAGCGCAGGGGGACGAAGGGCGCTCCCGGCCCTGGGTCCCGCGCGGCGCCCAGTGCGGGGACCTGCGGATTCAGTTTCGCGGGTCTGCGTTTTCCGCCGGCGTTTCGGGAATCCCGGCGACGCGGTTGCGCCCGCCGTTCTTGGCCGCGTACATGGCCCGGTCGGCCGAGCGGACCATGTCGTCGATCGAGTCGCCTTCGCGGTACTCCGCGATGCCGATGGACAGCGTGACTCTCCGGGGCCTGCCCTCGGGGTCGGGCAGGAACTCCCGCCGGGAGAAACGGGTCCGCAGCCGCTCGGCGGGGTGAAGGGCGGAAGCCCCGTCGGTTTCCGGGAGGAGCACGAGGAACTCCTCCCCCCCGTACCGGAAACCGGTATCCATCGTTCGGAAGCCGTTGCGGATCTCGTCTCCGAGCGCCTTCAGGACCTTGTCCCCCTCCGCGTGGCCGAACCGGTCGTTGTACCGCTTGAAATGGTCCACGTCGACGAGGAGGATCGAGAAGGCCGCGCGGGTCCGGCGCCAACGTTCGACTTCGTTCTGCGCGAGCGTGAGGAAGTGGCGCCGGTTGTAGAGCTCCGTCAGCGCATCCGTGATCGCCTGGATGCGCAGCTCCTCTTCCAGCGCCTTGCGGTCCGAGATGTCTCTCAGGACGGCCGTCAGGGTTTTCCCGTTGCGGTTGTCCTTCTCCGCCAGGGTCATCTGGACGGGTTTTTCCGCGCCGGTCCTCGGCAGGACCGTGATCTCGATGCTCTTGTGAGCGCGGTCCTCCGCCATCCGCGACGCGTACAGGACGAGCTCCTTCCAGTAGCCCTCGAACCGGGGAGGGAACAGGCCGGATGCCTCCACCCCCGCGAGCCCCCCGGCCGGATACGCGAGCAGTTCGTGCGCCGCTCCGTTGGCCATCAAGACCTTCCCGTCCTTCCCGATGCTCACGATCGCGTCGTACGCGGACTCGAAGATCCCGCGGAACCGTTCCTCGGATTCGAGGAACCGGTTCAGCATGGCCTTTCGTTCCGTGATGTCGGTGAAAAAACCGATCATCCCCGCCTCGCGGTTCCCCTCCATGACGGGAGCGCAGCAAAGCCGGATGGGGACGAGTTTCCCGTCGCTGCGGACGACCTCGGTCTCGAAGTCGACCAGGCGCCCCCGCCCCCCGTACTTCTCGGAATAGAGGTATTCCCGGACCTCCCTCGCTCCTCCCGGAGGGTAGAGCCGGGACGCATCCATCTTCCCGATGACGTCCTGCGGCGGGTAGCCGAAGATCCGCTCCGCGCTTGCGTTGTACAGAAAGATGTTCCCCGCGTTGTCGTTGGCGATGATTCCCTCGGGGCAGGTCTGGAGGATGTTTTCCAGAAAATCGGAGCGGCGGGAAAGCGCGTCCATGGAAGAGGGCGCAGGGCGTTCCGGAGATTCCATTCCGCAGGATCCCTTTCGGAAATTGACCTCAACTGTACCACGGGGCGCGCTTCGCGGCTCCGGATATTTTTGCGACGGGGCGCGTATGGGCGCCGTCCCGGGAACGACTGAAGTTTTCAGCCGGAGAAACCGAGAACGCAATCACGGGGAAGAGCGGCGCCCCGCATGCGGGGCGGGTCGACGTTTCCCGGATGGTGGTCGCCGATACCGCATCGGGGAGGAGTGCATGGAACATCGCCAGGCCGGAAACGTAGGGGCCGCCTTCGCCCTCCTGTTCGTACCGCTGCTTCTTTTCGCCGTCCCTCCGGCCGCCCGGGCGGAAACGCTGCGGTTGTCGGGGACGGGCGGGGCGATGGGCGGGCTGGCGCTGCTGTCTTCCGCCTTCGAGCGGGGCCACCCCGGCGTGAAGGTGGTCCTCGCCCCCAACATGGGGAGCAGCGGCAGCATCAAGGCGGCCCTTTCGGGGAAACTCGACGTGGCCGTGAGCGGGCGCGCGTTGAACGACGACGAGCGGGACCGTGGAGGACGGGAGGTTCCCTATGTGCGGACGGCGTTCGTCTTCGCCGTCCACCCGGACGTCCCGGTCGAGGACATCACCCTTTCCGCCGTCCGGAAAATCTACGCGGGCGATACGACGTCCTGGCCGGACGGCACTCCCGCCCGCGTCATCCTCCGCCCTGCGTCGGATTCGGACACGGAGGTGCTCAAGGGGATGCCGGAGGGCCTCGCGAGCGCCGCGGACAAGGCGTACCGGCGGAAAGGGATGGTCGTCGCGACGACCGACCAGGATGCAGTGGACTACATCCAGTCGACACCCGGAGCCATCGGCACCACCACGCTGGCCCTCGTGCTCTCGGAGAAGCGGAGGGTCAGGATCCTCTCCCTGGCGGGCGTGACGCCGTCCAACAGGGCCGTGAAGGAAGGGGCCTATCCGTACGTGAAGGTCTACCGGTTCGTGACCGGAGCGCATCCCCCCGGCGCGGCGAAGGCATTCATCGCGTTCGCACGGTCTCCCGCAGGGGCCTCCATCCTTTCCGGGGTGGGGTGCGTGGTGACGCGGTAGGCGCCCATGAAGCGCCGCAGGGACATTGCGGATACCGTCTCGTGGATGGCAGGGGTCGCCTCCGTGCTCGTGGCCGCGGCCCTGCCCGCGGCGTACATGGCCGTCGGCTACAATTCCCTGGACGCCTCGATCCGCACCGAAGCGGAGATCAACGGGCGGCTGATCAACGGGATCGTAAGCGCCGCTCCCGGGCTCTGGCGGTACGAGACCGTTCGCATGGGAGATCTCCTTTCCCGGCGCCCCGACGCGGGAAGCAGGGAAGCCCGCCGCGTCCTCGACGACTCCGGAAACGTTGTCGCCGAACGGGACGACGGCCTGTCGCCGCCGCTCATCGTGCGGTCCCGGCCCCTGATGGATTTCGGCCGGCGCGTGGGAACGCTGGAAATCCGGCGCTCCCTTCGCCCGCTGCTCTATGGCGCCGGGCTTTTCGGCCTGCTGGGCGCATTTCTCGGGGCAACCGTTTTCTACGTCCTCCGCGTCCTTCCCATCGCCGCCCTCCGGGAGGCGCTTGACCAGCTTGCCCGGGAGAAAGAGCGGGCCCAGGTGACGCTCTCGTCCGTCGCGGAAAGCGTCGTCACGACCGATTTGCACGGGAACGTCGAATTCCTCAACCCGGCCGCCGAGGCGATGACCGGCTGGTCCCTGGAGGCGGCGCGAGGGGAACCCGTCGAAGAGGTCTGCCGCATCGCGACCGGCGAGGCGCCGGTGGCGGGCGGCGACCTCCTCCGTCCCCGGGAGGGCAGCATGCGCGGGGGCGGGAACAGCCGCCTGATTTCCCGATGCGGAGACGCCCGATCCGTCGAATACAGCGTGGCTCCGATCCTTTGCGCGGGAGGAGAATCCGCCGGGACGGTTCTGGTCCTGCGGGACGTGACGGAGAAACTTCGGACGGAGGAGGAACTCCTCAAGGTGAAGAAACTCGAATCGGTAGGCATTCTCGCGGGGGGAATCGCCCACGATTTCAACAACCTGTTGACCGCGATCCTCGGGAACATCGCCCTTGCCCGGCTCGCCATCCCGGCGGACCACGTTGCCTGCGAGCGGCTGGGCGAGGCGGAAGAAGCGTCAAATCGCGCGGCGGAACTCGCGACGAAGCTCCTCACGTTCTCGAAGGGGGGGCAGCCGATCCGGAAGCGGGTCGGCCTCGGGGAGATCCTCCACGACTCGTCGACTCTGGCGGTGAGGGGAACGGGCGCCGACTGCGCGTTCGAGATCCCGGCGGGGCTGTGGACGGCGATGGCGGACGGAGGACAGATCGGCCAGGTGATCCACAATATCGTGCTCAACGCCGCGCAGGCGATGCCGCAAGGCGGCCGCATCCGTATCCGCGCGGAGAACCTGACGCTGCGGGAGCGGCAAATCCCGCACTTGAGGGCCGGGGCCTGGATCCGGATCGACATCGAGGACCGCGGCAACGGGATCCCGAAGGAGAACCTGGCCCGGATCTTCGACCCGTACTTCACCACAAAGGAAAAGGGGAGCGGCCTGGGCCTGGCCACCTCCTACCAGATCATGAAGAGCCACGGCGGAACCATTCTCGTCGATTCGGAACCCGGGGTGGGGGCCGTGTTCCACCTCTACCTCCCCGCCTCCGGGATCTCGGAACTCCCCCCGGCGAGAAAGAAGCGGGAGGACGCGGTGCGGGGACGGGGACGCGTGCTCGTCATGGACGACGAGGAAATCGTGCTGAAAGTGGTGTCGGGAATGCTCGAACACCTAGGGTATGAGCCGCTGAGGGCGAAGGACGGGAGCGAGGCGATCGAAATGTACGCCCGGGCGGACACGGAGGGGAATCCCGTCGATCTCGTGATCATGGACCTTACCGTGCCCGGCGGGATGGGGGGGAAGGAAGCGGTCGGCCGTCTGCTGGAACATTACCCCGAGGCGCGGGTCGTCGTCTCCAGCGGATATTCGGAGGACTCGGTCATGTCGAAATGGCGCGACTACGGGTTCGTCGGAGTGGCCGCCAAGCCGTTCAAGCTGGAGGAACTCTCCCGCGTCGTTCGCGAGGCGATGCGCATGCCCCACCCGGCCCTTTCCGATACGTAGCCTCCGGCGTTTGCCTCTCCCCGCGGGAAGGGGCTCCGAATCGCGTTATCCTGCAGATCATGGCGGCGAGGCAGTCCGGGAAGAGGGGGGAGAATCGGATGCGGGTGGAGACCTTGTCCCCGGTGTACGGGGGATACGCGCTTGCACGGACGGAAAGGGTCGGCGTGCTTTTCGTACGCTTTGCCCTTCCCGGGGAGACGGTCGAGGTCCGCCTTGGCGAGCGGAAGCGGGATTACGGGTTCGCGGAGACGGTTGCGGTCCTTTCCCCTTCCCGCCACCGCGTTTCCCCTCCTTGCGGGGTCTTCGGGGTCTGCGGAGGGTGCCAGCTGCAGCACGCGTCCTACCCGTACCAGCTGGAGATGAAGCGGGAGGTCCTGCGGGAGGCGTTCCGCCGGATCGCCGGAAGGGACGTCGCGCCGGAAAGCGCACCCCCGGGAGAACCGTTCGGGTATCGTCACCGGGCGCAGTTCAAGACCGACGGCCGGGAAATCGGGTTCTTCGCCGAGCGCTCCCGGCGGATCGTTCCCGTGTCGCACTGCCCCCTGATGGCTGACGCCATCAACCGTGTGCTGCCGGCGTTCCTCGGGCTGGGCCGGATCGCCCCGGTGTCCGAGGTGCACCTGTCGACCGACGGGGTCCGGGTATGGGCGTGGTTCCCCGGGACCCCGTACGGGGAACGCCTGGCCTCGCATCTCGCGGACCGCGCGGGAAAGATGCTGGCGGGGGCCCGTTTCGAGGATCGCGGCACCGGGGAAGAGAGGCTCACCCTGGCCCTCGACGGTTTCGCGTACTCCGTTTCCCCGCGGAGCTTCTTCCAGGCGAACTGGAGGATGAACCTGGCCCTTTTGGAGAAGCTCCTTGCGACCCTGGGGAGCGATGGTTCCGGCCGTCTCCTGGACCTGTACGCCGGCGCGGGGAATTTCGCGTTGCCCCTCTCCCCGCGCTTCCGGGAGGTCGTCGCGGTCGAAGGCGAGCCCCGGGGGGCCGGGGACCTCCGGAGAAATCTCCGGGAGAACCGGATCGGGAACGTGCTCCCCGTGCGGTCGCGCGTGGAATCGTACCGGCCGGAAGGCCCCTTCGATGTCCTGTTGCTCGACCCTCCCCGATCGGGCCTCTCCGACGCCGCGCTCGCAACGGTCCGGGGAGCCGCCGCAGGAAGGATCTTCTACGTCTCCTGCAACCCGTCGACGCTTGCAAGAGATGTCCGCGCGCTCTCGGACCGGTACGATCTTTCCTCCCTCGGGATGTTCGACTTCTTTCCCAACACCCACCACATCGAGTCGCTCGCGGTCCTCTCCGCCCGGTGAGAGCGCCTGGCTCTTACGGACTTTCCCGTCCCGCAGTTTCTCCGTCGCGGCGTTGACCGCGGAGAGGGGGTGCCGTTCCGCCATCGGGAGGTTTTTCAAGAAGGTCCCGCAAACGGCGGCTTTCACGCGCCGTCTCCTCCAGGGGGACGGCGGATTTCTCCCCCTTCCGCATCCGGGGTCGCTCCGGAAGTTTCCTTCCGCGGCTCCTCTTCCGGTCCGTCGTCCATCATCCTGCGCTTGGGTTCTTCCACATCGTGGTACTGGTCGCTCTTCACCGCCCAGAGGAAAAGGAGCCATGCGCCCACCCCCAGGGCCAGCGATACGATGATGAGCAGCAGCGTCGCTCCCACGGCTCACCTCCCCGCTTTGCGGAGCCGCAGCGAGTTTCCGACCACGATCAGCGAGCTCCCCGCCATGCAGGCGGCCGCCGCGATGGGGTGGAGCTTTCCCGTCACGGCAAGGGGGATCGCAAGCAGATTGTAGGAGAAGGCGAAGAACAGGTTCTGCCGGATCACACGGAGAGTTGCGGCGGACAGCGACAGGAGCGCGGGGACGAGCCGCAGGTCCACTGTCAGCAGCGCCGCATCGGCGCTCTCCATGGCGATGCCCGCTCCCCCCCCCATCGCGACGCCCACGTCCGCCTCCGCGAGCGCGGGGGCGTCGTTCACACCGTCTCCGACCGCGAGGACCGGCCCGTATCGATCCCTCGCTTTCCGGACCTCCTCACACTTCCCCTCCGGGGTGACGCGGGCGCGCACCTCTTCGATTCCCGCCTCGGCGGCGATGCGTCCTGCGACGGCCGGGTCGTCCCCCGTGATCATCGCGACGGCCACCCCGGCCTCCCTGAGGGACCGGATCGCATCGAACGCCCCGGGCCGGAGGGCATCTTCCGTGGCGATGGCACCGAGGGGCCGGGAATCGTCGGCGAGCAGGACCACCGTCCTGCGCAGCGCGGAAAGGCGCTGGTACGACTCCGCCGCGGCGCCCGAAACGGGGATCCCTTTGCGTTCCAGGAGTTCGGGGCGGCCCAGGAGGTACCGGACCCCCCCGATCGTCCCCTCGATTCCCTCTCCGGGGTGGGCGTGGAACTCTTCCAGGGGCAGGCGTTGAGACGGAGGGACCGTCTCCGCGATCGCGCGCCCGATGGCGTGCTCGGACGCCGCCTCGAGGGAGGCCGCGAGGACGAGGATTTTCTCCCCGACGGTGTCGTGAAACCCCAGGACGTCGGTCAGCCGGGGGCGGCCCTCGGTGAGCGTGCCGGTCTTGTCCAGCAGGACGCATCGCACGTTCGCGGCGCGCTCGAGGACGTCTCCGCCGCGGACCAGGATCCCGCGCGCCTGTGCGGACGTGGACCCGGCGAGCACCGCGAGCGGAGTGGCCAGGCCGAGGGCGCAGGGACATGCGATGACCAGGACGGAGATCCCCGCCATGAGCGCGCCGGAGAAGGGGGGGGACGATTGCAGCCGGGCAAGGACCGCCGCCGCGGCGACCACGAGGACCGCGGGGACGAAGAGGCCGACCAGCCGGTCGGCGAGACGCTGGACCCCCGCCTTCCGCGTCTGTGCCTCCTCCACCGCGGCCGCGATGCGGGAAAGCACCGTTCCGGCTCCGGTCCGGGCGACTTCCACGAGGATCCGCCCCGTGCCGTTCAGAGACCCCGCCACGACCTTGTCCCCCCTTGCCTTGGGAATCGGGGCCGACTCTCCGGTCAGCAGCGATTCGTCGGCCTCGGATCTCCCGAAGGTCACCGACCCGTCCGCCGGCACCCGATCGCCGGGAAGGATCTCCACGATGTCGCCCGGGGAAAGGGATGCGACCGGCACGGCGACGGTCCCTCCTTCGGGGAGGAGTTTCCGCGCCATCGAGGGTGCGAGGCGGAACAGGCGCGAGAGAGTCTCGGCGGCCCGCATCCGGGCGCCGGCCTCGATGTAACGCCCCAGCAGGATCAGGGTGAGGATCATCGTCGCCGTGTCGAAGTACACCTCGCCGCCGAACCAGAGGGATGCGGCGCTGTAGCCGTAGGCGGAAAAGGCGCCGAGGAAGACCAGCGCGTCCATGCCGAATGCGCCGTGACGGGCCGCCCGGGCCGCGCCGCGGAGGAAAGGGGCGCCCGAGTAGAACATCACGGGGGTGGCGAGGAGGAAGCAGAGCCAGCGGAAGAGGGAGCGGTACTCCGCCTCGATCCCCTGGAAGTAGCCTGCGTAAAGACCGGCGGTGAAAAGCATCACCTGCATCGAAAGGAAGGCCGCCGTACCGAACCGCAAGAGGAGGTCCGACTTCTCCCGCCGCAGGGCGAGTTCCGACGAGGCGGTGACGGGGTGGGGAGCGTACCCGAGTGCGCGGACCGCCCGGACCACGTCCCGGATCCCTGTCGCGGCGGGATCCCACGAAACCCTCATCCTGGCGGTGGCGAAACTCGCACGCACCGAAAGCACGCCGGGGCGTTTCGAAAGGTACCGCTCGATCAGCCACACGCAGGAGGCGCATCGCAGGCCGGAGACCGCGAGGTCCGCCTCGGCGACGCCACCTGCGCTTCGGACCGCGCCGGAGAACGCCTCCGGGGAGAAGGGCTCCGCCTCCCCGGGCGGGCCCGGGGTCCATCCATCCCTGTGGCCGTAGAAGCCCGAAAGGCCCTCGTTCCGCAGGAGCCGGTAGATGCCTGCGCAACCCCGGCAGCAAAAGGAGGTCTCCTTCCCGTCCACCGTTTCCTTCAGGGCGGCGGTCTCGGGAATTTCGAGGAGGCAATGCGCGCAGGCGGGCATGCGCGGAGAGGGCGTCAGCGAAGCAACGCGCGGGCGATGAAGACCGCCCCGGCGGCGACGAGAAGAGCGGCGGCCAGTTTCGCGAGCGTTCCGCGCAGGCGGACTCCCGCCATCCCCACCGCCTTGCCGAACAGAAGCAGCGCGGGGAACGTTCCCGCCCCGAATGCGGCCATGACGAGACTTCCCTTGAGGAATCCTTCCGCGGGGGAACTTCCCTCCATCCCTGCCCGCGCCGCCGAAAGGAGGGCCGTGTAGACGAGTCCACAAGGGAGCAGCCCCGTCGCCATTCCCAGGGGGAAGGCGGCACCGGCGCCTCCCGCCTCCACCGCCCTCCGGGCGACACCGGAGAGGGGGCCCTGAAGCCACGCGGCGCCTTCGATCCTCCGCATCCCGGGCAGCCACCCCCCCGCGGAAAGCCCCATCAGCACGATCAGCACGCCCGTGCAGAGCATCAGGGCCTGCTGGAGGGGGGAGATCCACGCGGCCACGCGGACGAAGGATCCCGACAGGCCGAAGACGCCGCCCGCGATCCCGTACGTCGCGATCCTGCCCAGGTTGAAGAGGAGGTGCGGAAGCGTGCCCCTCCGGTCGGGGAGCGAAAGCGCGTATCCCGCCACGACGGGACCGCACATCCCGATGCAGTGGCCCGCCCCGCCGAGGAGCCCCGAACCGAAAAAAATCCAGTATACGGAGTCAGTCGGCCACGGCAAAACGGAACACCGCCTTCCCCCGGCCCGGCACCGTCACCGCCGCTTCCCAGCCCCTGCGTCCGCTCGGGCACCGGACGATCACGCCGGTTCCGCGGTATCGGCCGTCGGGAGCGAGCGAAAGGTCGACGCGGTTCCTCCCCATGTTCATGCCCTCCATCGAAAGGTCCACGAAGGGGAGCGCGTGTCCTTCGTACCCGGGCAGATCCACCGTGAAGGAGAGCTCCCGCATCGGACGCGGGGGCCATGGGGACAGGACGAGGCGGACTTCCTGGTTTCCGGCCATGCCGCGCAGATCCCACGACGGCGTGCCCGCCGGTCCTTCTTTTGCGACCGCAGACCATCTTCTTTTGGCGTGGAGCCGGTCGGTCTCCACGTCGAGGGAGAACATCCACTGCCCGGCGGAGGGGAGAACGATCTGCGCCGCGTAGGCGCCCGGCGTCTCTTCGTTCAGCGGGAACTCCCGGTCGTCCCCCTGTCCCTTGATCCGCATCGCGGTGAGCATCGCGCGCGCTCCCCGGAGGGGGCCGGCATCGGTTGCCAGTTTCACGGCGAACCGGCTTGGGCCGGAACGGTACCGGTCGGGCAGGATGGCGAAAAACCCCGCGCGCGCCTCCGCTTCCCGCTCGGCGAACTCCATGGACGCGCTGCGGTAGTAGTGTCGCTCCACGAGGCCGTCGTAGGACCGGTACGCCATGTAGAACGTCGCTCCCATGAGGAGGGCGAACCCCCCCAGGATCCAACGGAGCGTCCGGGTCACGGGAAGGCCGCCTTGCGGACGAAGCGGAAACCGCCGCCCGACGCCGTGATCCGGATCTCCTCCGGCGGGGTGCCTGCCGCCGCGGCGGTAAACGTTCCGGTGATCCGCGACCGCGGCGGCACGGCGATCCTGGCGCCGCCCAGGATCCGCACTCCCTTGTCGACGGACAGCGTCAGCGTGACGGGGGTTCGCGTGTGGTTCCGCGCCGAGTACCGGTAGACGTTTTCGGCCGGGGCGGCCGGTCTTGCGTCCCACTGCACCATGAACGCCACGGCGGGCCGGCTCCACAATACCGAGAGGAACACGAGGCCCGCCGCCGCGGAGGCCGCTGCGAACAGGTACGTCTTGGCGCGCAGGATCCTCCCGCGGTACTCGAGGAACGGATCGACGCCGCGCGGCGACGTCGCGCGGCGGCAGGCGTCGATGCAGGTGGCGCACGCGATGCACTCCCTCCGGTCCCCTTTCCGGATGTCGATCCCGACGGGACAGGCCCGCGTGCACGAGTCGCAGCGGAGGCAGTCCCCCCGGGCGGAATCGAAGGCGACGGCGATCGTGTCCCGGTCGGCCACGGCGTTCTGCAGCATCGCGTAGGGGCAGACGGTGCCGCAGAATCGCGTGCCGAGCACACCCGCCATGCCGTAGATCACCGCCCACTGCGCGAGGAAGAAGCCCACGAGGACGGGAGACCCCGGGAGGTCCCTCCACACGACCGCCGGCGGGACGAAATACCAGAGGAGGGAAAGGGAGACCAGCCCCGACAGGGGGACGAGGAGCGCCATCCTTCCCGCGGTCCGGAACCGCTCCGGGAGAAGGGAAGCGGCCCATTCCGCCAGCTCCCCGATGACCGTCTGCGGGCAGAGCCACCCGCACCACACCCGCCCGAACGCGACCGTGAGGCCGAGGGTGAGGACGAGGAGGAACAGGACGCCGAGGAGGACCATGTGGAACTCGTCGATCCAGAGGACCGTCCCCAGGACGTGCAGTTGCAGCGACAGGATGTCGAACCGCAGGACGCTCTCCCCCCGGAAACGGAGGAAGGGGAGGAGCAGGATCCCGGCCCCCGTGAGGAGGGCGACGGCGCGGCGCCTCGTTTTCCACATGGGGAAGAGTGTACCGCGGGGGAATGCCGCCTGCGCGCTCCCGGTCAGCGCCGCGGTTGCCACGCGCGGGGGCTCCGGGGACCGGGAACCGATATCACGGCCGCTTCCCGTACTCCCGGACGGAGTCGACGTAGGCGAGCACTCTCCAGATCCTGTCCCTTCCCAACTCCGTTCCGAACGCGGGCATCCCGCCTGGGCGGCCATTCGCGATCGACTCGTACTTCAGGTTGTCCGTCTCTCCGTACTTCAGGTGCCCGACGAGGGAGGGGCCGTATCCCCCCTTCAGGTCCTTTCCGTGGCAGCCGGCGCACTTCTCCGCGAACAGGACCCTGCCTTCCTCCACCGCCTTCGGGTCCTTCTCGTAGGGGTTTTCGGTCATCGCGCCGGCCGAAGAGGTTTTCGCGCGCTCCTTTTCCGTTTCCACCGAGAGCACCTTGTACTGGGACCACCCGCTGATGCCCGGCGTGTAGGCCGCGATGTAGCAGACGCCCCACGCGATGAGGCCGAACAGGAGGACGAGGAAGCCGCGCGGAATCTTGTTGTGACGCTCCATATCCTTGAACGGGGTGTCCATGGGATCATGCCTCCCGGTCGCCGCCCGTCCGCCCGGGCAGGTTGTCGTCGTCGGCCAGCATGCGGTACTTCGGGGCCTCCATGCGGTCCTTGCGCCTCCGGCCGTAGCAATACACGATGATGCCCACCATCACGCCCGCAAGGAGCGCGGTGAACAAAAAATACAGGAAGGCGCGCAGGCTCATTTTCCGCCTTCCCGCTCCAGCACGCGGATGTACGTGATGACCTTCCAGATCCTGTCTTTTCCGAGTTTCTGCAGGAAGGACGGCATCCCGCCGGGACGCCCTCCGGAGACGGTGGTGAAGAGGTCGGCGTCCGTGCCGCCGAACTTGTGTTTCGTCGTGGCGAGCTTCGGTCCGAAGCCGCCCGCGCCCTTTTCCCCGTGGCAGACCTTGCAGTTCCCCTCGAAGATCTTTTCCCCTTCCTCCGCGGCGGCCCGGTTCCCGGCGTACGGGTTCCTTTCCTCCGCCGCCTGCGCCGTCGCGGGTCCGGCGGCGGCCCGCTGCGCCTCCTTGAGGTCGCGCCCCACCTTCTGCAGGTACGCCACCAGGGCATCGAGCTCCGTCACCTCTCCCCTGAGCGCGGCGGGGGTCACCTGGGAACGGATCTGGGCGGAGGCATACTCCGGCCCCGTTACCGTCCGCCGGAACGCGGAGAGCTGGCGCGCCACCTCCGCGTCGTCGTACCCGTAGCCGAGCACCTTCACCTTGCGAAGGGTGTACGAGGTGTCGAGTTTCGTTTCCGCCAGCCATGCGTAGGGGGGCATGTTCGATTGGGAGAACATCGACTGGGGGTTCGGGGTGTGGCGATAGTGCCAGGCGTCCGGATACTTCCCTCCGATCCGCGCGAGGTCCGGTCCCGTCCGGCGGGATCCCCACAGGAACGGTCGGTCGTAGGCCGACTCCTCCGGTTTGGAGTAGTCGCCGTAGCGGGCCACCTCGGTCCGCAGGGGGCGCACGGTCTGCGTGTGGCAATTGTTGCACCCTTCCCGGATGTAGATGTCGCGGCCCTCCACCTCGATCGCCGTGTACGGCTTTACGAGAGGGCTCACCGGCTGCGTGGACGGCATGAAAAGGGGGATGAAGGTCGTGACCAGCGTTCCGACCGAGACGACTGCGACCGCGGCGATGGCGAACAGGATCGGTCTTTCGTAGATGCGGCTTGCGTCCATCCTTCGTCTCCTTGGTGTTACGTCGCCAGCGGCCTCGGCCGGGCCGTCATGAGCAGGTTGTAGGCGAAGACCGCGATCCCGGCGAAGTAGAGGAACCCCGCGAACAGCCGGATCTCCCAGAACGGGTACATCGCCGCCACGCCGTCCAGGAACGAGTACATGAGGGAGCCGTCGGGATTCACGGCCTTCCACATCGCTCCCTGGACGATGCCGGCGATCCACAGGGTTACGGTGAAGAGGAGCTGCCCCAGGAGGATCAGCCAGAAGTGGAGGTTCGCCAGTTTTTCGCTGTGGACCTCCCGCCCGGCGATCTTCGCCGTCATGAAATACATCGAGGCGGAGATGATCATGGTCACCCATCCCATCGTTCCCATGTGGACGTGCCCTATGACCCACTCGGTGTAATGGAAATAGGAGGTGAGCGTGCGGAGCGCCTGGGTGGGACCCTGGACGGTCTGGAGGCCGTAGAAGGTGATTCCGAAGACGAAGAACTTTGTCAGGTAGTTCGATTTCATCTTGTCCCAGTTGCCGCTCAGGGTGTAGTAGCCGTTGACCACCGACCCCCAGGAGGGGGCGATGAGGAAGATGCTGAAGGCCAGCCCCACGGTCTGGATCCACTCCGGCAGGGGAGTGAACATCAGGTGGTGCGCCCCCGTCCACAGGTATCCGAAGACGAGGGACCAGAACGCGATGATGGAGAGACGGTGGCTGTAGATCGGCAGCCCGGTCGATCTCGGCAGGAAGTAGTAGAACATCGCGAGGATCGGGAAGGTGAACACGGCGCCCACCGCGTTGTGGCCGAACCACCACTGGACGTTGGCGTCGTTTACCCCGGCGTAGGCGGAGTACGACTTGGTGAGGTTCACGGGAACTTCGAGGTTGTTCAGGATGTAGACCACCGCGACCGTGACCACGCACGCGATGAGGAACCACAGGGAGATGTACATCTGCTTCTCGCGCCGCCGGATCAACGTGCCCATCACGTTGACCGCGAACATGACCCAGAGGACCACCACGACGATGTCCAGGGGCCACTCCAGTTCCGCGTATTCCTTGGAGGTGTTCATTCCGGCGAAGAGGGAGAGGGCCGCCAGGGCGATGGCGATGTTGAAAAGCCACAGTTGTAGGCGCGCAAGGGCCGGAAACGCCAGCGGCGCCCGGGTCAGCTTCTCCAGCATGTAGAAGCTGCAGGCGAAGATCCCCGCCACTGCGAAGCCGTACGTGAGGCCGTTGGTGTGGACCACGCGCAGGCGCCCGAAGGCGAGCCATGGCGCGAAATTCAGGGCCGGGAAGACCATCTCGGCCGCCAGCCACAGCCCGACGAGGAGCCCGACGATGAGCCAGAAAATCGCCGAGAGGGTGAACCCCATAACGATGCCGTTGCCCCGGTCCCCGTTCGTCATCCGTTCCCCCCGTTCCCCCGTATCGCCGCCGTCCCCGGAGCAGGGTGCCGGACCCCGGACTGCCGGGAAGGCAACGTCGACAGTGTACACAATCTCCGCGCGGTCCGCCATACGGGGGAGGTTCCGGGGGTCCGCCTCCCCAACATGCCGGAATGGCATGAGATTTCGCAGGGGGCCTAGGGAGAAATCCCTCGCGGAGTGTCCGCGCGGGTGGTATGATCCGTTCCGGCGCGCGGTTAAGTTCCCGGCCGATATCGCCGATAAGTATCAAGGGGTGCGTTCTCAATAGAAACACCAGGAGTTTCCTCCAGGGATGCCGCTGGTCGCGCTCTACATCGGGTCGGCCTTCTTCCAGTTCATCGCCGCATGGCAATCCATGATCTTTGTCCTGACCCGCCGCCTCGGGAAGGTCTGGCTCCTCGTATTCCTCGCCCTTGCCCTGGAAGGTTCCCTCTCCCTCTGGGGGGCTTTCTCCCTGTCGGGGACGGAACGGATCGCCGTTCTCGCCCATCCCTTCCCGGTAGCGGAGGTGTTCGTCTCCCTCCTTTTCGCCAGCGGGTTCCTCCTGACGGAGCAGTGGTTCCGGTTCAAGGAACGCCTGGAAGCGCGGTTCGATCTGATCGCCGAAGTGGACCGCTCCCTGGTGGGGGTTCTCGATGAGGGGAAGATCTACTCCCGGGTCTGCGGGATCCTTTCGCGGAGAAGCGGGTACCGCCTCGCGTGGGTGGGGGTCGCGGAGCCGGACGGGACGATCCGGGTGGAGCACAGCGCCGGCGACGCCTCGGCGTTCCTCGCGGAGGCGCCCCAACGGTGGGACGACACGCCCGAGGGGCAGGCCCCGCCGGGAGTGGCCCTGCGCAATGGCGGCACGAGCGTGATGAAGAAGGGGACCGGCGGCCCCGCCGCGTGGAAAAAACATTGCGTCCGGTACGGGTTGCGCAGCTGCGCCGCCGCACGGATCGACCCGCAGGGATTTCCCCACATGGTCCTGTCGGTGTGCGCGGCCGCGCCTTCCGCCTTCGACGCCGTCGAGGCCGGCGCGATCGCCGCGCTGGCGACCCGCCTGGGAAGCGCGATCCAGAGCGCCCGGCGCCACGGGATCTTCGTCAACGCCAAGGCCTCCTATGACGAACTGTTGCGCCACCAGAGGGACGGGGTGCTGCTGGTCCGCGAGGGGAAGGTGGTGCGGGCGAACCCGGCCGCGGCCGACCTCCTGGGGTACGCTTCCCCCGAGCAGTTGAACGACGCGGATCCCGCCTCGATCCTCGCCGATCCCGAGTCCGTCCCCCGCCTCGGGGAAGCGTTGCGGGGGCTGCAGGAAGAGGGGGAGCGCAGCGCGTGGGAGGCTCCCCTCCTGCGCAGGGACGGTTTCGTCTTCACGGGGGAGATCCACGTCACCTGGGTGCCGCGGGAGAACCGCAAGGAGACGTTCGTCCCCCAGCGGAGCGGCCCCCTGGGGATGGTTCTCCTTCGGGACGTGACGCAGCGCGTGCAGGCGCTTCACGACCTGCGGAAGGAACGGGACTTCTCGACCCGGATCCTGGACATCGCCGGCGCACTGGTCCTGCAGGTAGGGCCCGCCGGCGAGATCCTCCTCTTCAACCGGCAGTGCGAGGAAATCACAGGCATCCCGGCCGTCGACGCGCTGGGGAAGAAGATGCACGAACTGCTGATCGCGGAGCCCGCGCGCGAACTGCACCGCGCTGCGATCGAGGGGGTCATTGCGGGTCAGGCGCCCCCACCGCTGGAAACCCAGATCGCCACCGGAAAAGAGGAGCGGCGCACGATCGCCTGGGACCACGCCCCGCTGAGGGACGCCTCCGGGCGGACCGTCTCCGTCATCGTGACGGGAATCGACGTCACGGAGCGCCGCATGCTCGAGAAACAGATCATCGAGATGCAGAAGATGGAGGCGGTGGGAACGCTCGCCGGGGGAATCGCGCACGATTTCAACAACATCCTCACCGGCATTCTCGGGAACCTCGACATCGCCCGGCGCTACATCCCGGCGGAGTCGCAGGCGGCCATCCCGATCATCGAAAGCATCCGCGCCTCCGAGCGCGCCGCCCAACTGGTGAGGCAGCTGCTGGACTTCTCCCGCCGCTCCCCCCTGGAACGCCGGGCGGTCAACCTCTCGAACGTGGTGAGGGAAGTGGTCGCCCTCTTTTCCCAGACGATCGACCGGCGCATCGAGATCACCTCATCCATCGCCGAGGACCTCCTTCCCGCGTATGTCGACCACAACCAGGTGCACCAGGTCCTGATGAACCTCTGCGTGAACGCGCGGGACGCGATTCTCGAGAGGATGGAGGCGGCCGATGCGTCGGGAAACCGGCCGATCACCGGCTACTGGATCTACATACGCGCGGAAAACGCGAACGTCGACGACGAGTATTGCCGCATCTTTCCCTACGCCCGCAAGGGACGATACATCCGGCTTTCGATCGGAGACAACGGGGCGGGGATGGACGAGGCCACCCAGCGGCGGGTGTTCGAGCCGTTCTTCACCACGAAGAAGATGGGACGGGGGACGGGGCTGGGGCTCTCCACGGTGTACGGGATCGTCAAACAGCACAACGGGTGGATCAACCTGGAGAGCAGGCCGGGGAAGGGGACGACGTTCTGCGCCTATTTCCCGGAGACGACGGGAGGCGAAACGAAGTTGCAGGCGGCAACGGACCCGATGGGGCCTGTGAGCGGGAAGGAAACCGTGCTGTTCGTGGACGACGAGGAACTGATCCGGGAACTGGGGCGGCAGGTGCTGGAGGCCCACGGCTACACGGTGCACCTGGCGGAAGACGGACAGCGGGCGATCGAAATGTACAGCACGGGCAAGGACGCGTTCGATCTCGTGATCCTCGACCTGACGATGCCCCAACGGTCCGGCATGGAGGTGCTGCGGGCGATCCGCCGACTGAACCCCGACGCGAAGGTCATCCTCTCCAGCGGCAACATGCCTTCCGAGCCCGTCGACGGGACGATGTTCCTCCCCAAGCCGTACCGCGCGGAAACGCTCGCCCGGACGGTGCGTTCCGCCCTCGACTTCGGCATGCCCGCCTGACGGTCCGCGCTTTTCTTAAAGTTCCCTTTCTCCCCGCCTTGTAAGGAAGCCCCGATGATGCGGACGACAGGGGCGTCGTCGCGTCGGAGTTTCAGGGCGGCGCCCCGCCCAGGGCGCCGGGCACCGCTGCTGCGATCGCGTCCGCCGCCGCCGATGCGCCCGCGGGGAGATCGAGGAAGGATCGCCCCGTAGCTTCCCACCCCGGGATCGACGGGTCGTTGGAGAGGGATGCCAGCACGGGGAGATCGAGGCCGCCGGTCCCGGACCGGTCCGGAGCCGCGTAGGGGCGATTGATCAGGAGCCACGCCTTCCCGACGGGAAGAGCGAGCTCGCGCGCCAGGTCGCGCAATGCCGCGACTGCGGACAGGCCGCGGGGGGAAGGGTCCCCAACGAGAACGAGGTGATCGATCCCGCCGACGTTTCTCCGGGACAGGTGTTCCATGCCGGCCTCGTTGTCCAGCACCACGGCCCGGTAGGCCCCCTCGAGGCGCGCGATGGACCGGCGCAGGAGGTTGTTCACGTAACAGTAGCAACCCGGCCCCTCGCCGCGCCCCATCGCGATGAGATCGGCCACCTCCCCCTCGGACACGCGGCGCTGCACCTCGGCGGCGATCCGGTCCTCCACCGGCACCGCCCCCCGCTTCTCCTCGAGGAGTTCCTCGCGCATCGAGCCGAGCCCTTCCGGCCGGGGAAGGGCGAGAAGCAGGTGGAGGTTGGCGTTTGGGTCCGCGTCCACGGCCAGCAACGGGCGGATGCCGGACCGGGCCAGCGCGCGCAGGAGAAGGGCGGAACAGGTGGTCTTCCCGACCCCTCCCTTGCCGGCGACCGCGATCGTCATCGTCACGGCGATCTTCTCCCGTACCGGGCCCGCAGGAGGGAAGACAGCCCCTCGCAGAGACGCAGCGCCCGCTCCGCCGTCCCCTCCGGAAGTGTGCCCAGGCCGCAGGCCGGGGTGATCACGGCGGAGCCCACGATGTCGTCCCTCGGGATGCCCCTGGCGGAGAGCTTGTCAAGGATCGTCTCCATCCGGTCGGCCAGGGTTTCCGCCGTCTCCCGCGCGATCGCCTCCGCGGCCGTGGGGACCACGCCGAATGCGAGCACCCCTCCCCGCGCGAAAAACGCGGCCACGTCCTCGGCATACAGCAACAGGGAGTCGGCGTACTCGTACGCGTCGAAGGAAAGGTACCGGGTCTTGGAGGAGAGGACGAGGCCCCAGTCGGTGTTGGCGCAGCAATGGATGCCGCAGACCGTGCCGGGCAACCCCTCGAAGATCTCGTCGAGGACGGCGATGACTTCCTCCCCCGGCAACGAGACGATCGCGGACCCCATGGAGGCGAGGTACGGCTCGTCGATCACAAGGACCACGGTTTCCGAGAGGCGGGTGAGTTGCGCGGCCTGCCACTGGGCGACTCGCAGGAGGTACTTCACCAGGACGTCCCGCCCCACGGGGTCGTAGAAAACGGGTTTTTTCTCCCGGTCGCACACCATGAGGCCGAAGGACACGGGACCGGTCACCTGTCCCTTCACCGCGGGGAACGGCCCCGCCGCCGCGGAGAGGAGCCCGGCAAGCCCCGCGGCCCGCTCCGGAGGAATGGCGAAAGGGGACAGATCCCCGGAGAGGAACAGCTCGTAGAAGACTTCCGCCTCCGGGAGGAGTTCCTCCCCGCTCCTCATGGAGAGTTTGCCTCCGGAAATCCACGCGCCCGGGAGCGTCGCCGCGTATTGCGGGTACATGTGTTCGAGGGGGGTCCGGCGGGGCAGCTGGGGCCAGTACGGGATCTCCGGGAACCGGGACACGACTTCCCGCACCGCGGGCCCGGGATCGAGGTGCGGGAGGCTTCCCACTCCCGTGCAGGGAAACAGGCCGGGCAGCCGTCTCACCTGCCCGCCTCCATGGCCAGCGCGGCCCGGTAGCTTTCCTCGTCGGTGTGGGGAAGGAAGAGGGATCGCTGGTATCTCTCCATGAAACCGGGATCCGAGGAGAGATCGTGGTACAGCGTCCCCGACGCCAGGGAGAGGCCCTCTTTCCATCTGCGGCGGTTCCTGAGGGCGGCGATCGCCCCGGCGAGGGACGCGTTTCCCAGAGGAACGAAGCGGGACGGCGGGAAGGGGGGGAAAAGCCCGATGGTCAGGGCGGACCGCAGGTCGAGGAAGTTGCCGAACCCCCCGGCGACGTAGATGCGCGCCACCGACTCCCTCGGGAGCCCCACGGCCGCCA
The DNA here is from genome assembly GCA_021815305.1 of Deltaproteobacteria bacterium. GTDB lineage: Bacteria > Desulfobacterota > Deferrimicrobia > Deferrimicrobiales > Deferrimicrobiaceae > JAKAHC01. The sequence goes on from JAKAHC010000009.1 coordinate 98,734, forward strand.
GCATGGACTCCGCCGCCGCGCAAAGGGCCGCCTTCGTCCGCACGACGCTCTTCAGGTCCGCCTCGCAGAACACCACGTCGCGCCCCGTCGCGCTCTCTTCCGCCGTCACGACGACGAACGCCTCTCCCCGTTCCGTATCCCGGCGCCCGGCCCGGCCCGTGGGGGTGAACCTTCCCGCCCTGTCGACGATCCCCGTCCGGAACAGCTCCGCGAGCAGGTCGAGGATTCCGGAACCGCAAAGGCCGCAGGGACGGCCGCCCCCGATCACCGTGTACTCCGTGACCGCCGTGCGGCGGTCGATCCGGACCGACTCGACCGCCCCGGGGTACGCGCGCATGCCGCAGCCGACCTCGCCGCCCTCGAACGCCGGCCCGGCCGAGGAGGAGCATGCGATGCGCCAGTCCCGGTTCCCCAGGACGACCTCGCCGTTCGTCCCGACGTCGAAGAACAGGGACACCTCCTCGTTGCGGTGCATCCCCGAAGCCAGGAGACCCGCGACGACGTCCCCGCCGACGAACCCCCCGAGGGAGGGGAAGATCCTCCATCGGGCCTTCGCCATCGGTCCGCCGATGCCCAGCGTTTTCCCCTCCGCCGCGGGGTATTCCGAAAGGACGGGACGGTAAGGAGGACGCCGGATGGAGGAAGGGGAGACTCCGTAGAGCACGTGGGAAATGACGGTGTTTCCCGCCGCGACGACGTCCGCGATCTCTCCCCGGACGGGGGACGCGTCGATCAGCCGGCCTGCGACCTCTTCCACCCCGGCGAGGAGCCGACTCCGCAGGATCTCGCCTCCCCCCGGGGTTTCCTCCGCGAACACGATGCGGGAGATGAGATCCTCGCCGCACGCCATCTGGGGGTTGTCCGCGAAGGCGCGGGAGAGGACCGCCCCGTCGGAAAGGTCTACGAGCGCCCCGGCCAGGGTGCTCGTTCCAAGGTCCAGCGCCACGCCCAGGGGATTCCCGGCGGCCGTGCACCGGACCAGCGGCAGGAACGGGCCGTCCGCCCCCATGTCCTTTCCGTCGATGTAGGCGGCAAGGCGGGCGGGGCGGGTCTCCGGGAGGATCGTCACGCAGACCACCCCCCCCCCGAGCGGAATGCAGCGGCACGCCAGCCGTACTCCCGCTGCGATCTCGCCGGGGGAAAGGATCCCCGGATCGTCTCCTCCGCGCGTTTCCCCCCGCACCACGACGCGGCACTTCCCGCAACGGCTTTCGCCCCCGCAGGGGGCGAGCAGGGGGATGCCTCCGCGCAGGGCGTGGGACAACAGCGATTCCCCCGCGGACAGGGGGACGAGGACCCCTTCGGGGAGGAAACGGACTCCCCCCGGGGGATCAGCCACGGGAAGGGGCGAACGCCGCCGCGGTGAGGCGGCGGAGGTACGAGGGGAGGGCGGACGATTCCTGCGGACCGACGAGGACGCGCCATTTGGAGAGTTCCTCGATCCGACCGGAGAGGCGCGCGACCATTCCGGGAAGGATGAGGGTCCGGTGGGCGACCCGGTCCGCGATCCCGCATTCGGCCAACTGCCTGGCGATGCTCTCGCCGGTGAACTTTCCGGCGGCCCATGCGGTGAGCACGGACATGCCGTCGCAGTCGGAGATGAGGAGGAGCGCCGGGGTCCTTGCGGCCTCCACGTCGCCGCGCACCGTGAAATAGGTGAGGGAGAAGTTCGTGGTGATGAGCACGGGGGAGGATTCCCCGGGGGCGCCGATGGGGTAAATTCCGGGTTCCACCTGGATCGGGCGCTGGGGGTCGGTGAACAGGTTCTGGCGCAGCGTCAGGAGCGGGAGCAGATCCGCCGGGTCGGCGGTGTCCATGACAAGGAGCGAGCCGTATTTCGCGATGAGGAGGGCGGCGGCAAGAAACGGGTCGGGGAACCCGTTCCCCAGGTCGAACGCCGAGGGGTATGCGAGGTCCCGGTTGCGCGCAAGAATCGCGAGCCGGCGGAGGGTCGTCGCGTCCGCCACGGCCTCCCGCGCGCATTCCGGCGCGGGATCGGCGACCAGGGACGCGGCTCCCGCCTCCCGCGCGGTCGCCAGCGCCGGGGCGAGCCCGCCCATTCCCCGGGCGCGAACCCGCAAGGGGAGTTTCCGGGCGGCGGCCAACCTCGCCCCCGCCTCGAGATCCTCCGGTGGGGGCGAAAGCAGCGGACGGGAGGCGCCGACGGCGTCCGCCGCGGCGGCAAGCGGCCCCGCGGGGGCCAGGAGGACCAGGGGGAGCCCGGTCGCCTCGAACGCCGCACCGGCCCTGCGGGCGTACTTCCCGGCGTCCCCGGAGACGCACCGGAGGGCGACGAGATCCACAGAGATGCGCTGTCCGACCCGCTCGAACGCGAGTCCGCGGATCGCCTCGATGCGCGCGGCGAAATCGGCGTCCGGGAGGTCGTCGCGGACCGATATGGCGACCGCCGAAGGGTGGCAGAACGTCTTCTCGTGCCGGAAGAGGACCGTTTCGTCCCCGAGGACGACCTCGCGCTCACCCGCTCCGATGAGGACCTTCGGCAGTGGAGGCGAGGCCGCCGCCCCCAGCGTCGCCTTGGCCTCTCCCGAGGCGTGGGGACACAGGTCGACGGTCGCCTTCCCGGCGGCCATCCGCATCGCGAACGCAAGACACGTGGGGAAGCCGCACTCTTTGCAGTTGGTCTTCGGCAGCAGCTTGTAGATGTCCAGGGCGGTCAGCGCCATGCCGCCTCCGAGAGCCGCTTCACGTTTTCCGGATGGCGGCACACCAGGAGGTCGGCGCCCGCGGCGAGGCACGCAAGCCCCGTGGCCTCCTCCCATCTCCTGCCGCGGAGCGCGGAATCCCCCCAACCGGGTTCCGATGCGTCCGAGGCCTCCCGGGCCTTCCACGCGTCCCCGAGGTGGCACAGGATCGGCCTGGCGAGCATGGCGTCTCCCGAGAGGCCGGCGAGGCGGACCCGCTCGACGATGGAGTAGGTGTACTCCAGGCCGTACCCCAGCCCCCCCGTCAGCGGGTCGATGAGGACCCGCTCCCCTGGGAACCCGAGGTCCGCCAGGAGGAGGTTGATCTGCTTGGCGATGTTGATGTCGATGGGGGACCAGGAGACCACGCCGTGTCCGTACGCCAGCGCGGCGCCCGCCACGAGCCGGTAGTTCTTCTCCTCGGCGTACGAGAGGAAGACCGGGCGCGTGGCGGCCTCCGCCACGGCGGGGAACAGCCTCCCGTCCACGTCCTCGTCGCCGCACCCCCCGACGATCACGGGAGTCGCCGTGGCGGCAAGCACCTCCCGCACGATCGCCGCGCCGTCTTGCACGCCCTGGCCTCCCGCGTCCGGGTTGCAACCGGAAAGGGAGAGGAAGAGGAACCGCGCCCCCCACCCGGAGACGCACTTCTGCGCCAGGGCCGCCGGGTTTCCGGAAAAGGGACCGATGACCTCCGCCAGCGCGGGCGGCAGCTCTTCCGGTCCCGTTCGGATCTCCATCCCCACCGCGGGGGCGTGGGGATGGTCCCCCTCCGGGAGGAGCGGCAGCGCGTTCTGCCCCCCCACGACGACGGGGGAACCTCCGGGGCCCGCGGGTAGCGTCACCTCGAGGATCCGGCCGGGGAACGTCGGGATGGACGGCGAAACCGTCACAGGAGCGGGGGCAGGGAAAGCGCGGGATGCCCCACGGTTTCCATGTGGGACACGAGCTGTTCGGGCGTGACGGCGACCGTCTCGTCCGCGATCTTGTCGACCAGGTCCGGAATGCCGATCTCGGCGGCCCGCTCCCGCAAGGCGGGACCGAGCTGCTCCTTCATTTCCTTCGTCATCCAGACGACGCGGGCCAGGCCCCCCTCCGCGCCCAGGAATTTCCGGCTCAGGAGGTAATGCTTTCCCACTCCCATGAATCCCGGCGTCTGCACCCCGCCCCCCACGGAGCCCGCCAGAGTGGAGAATCCCATCCCGCAGGGAGTTTCCTGGCCGGCGAATTCGCGATTGACCGCCATCACGCCATTCGCCTCGGGGATGATGGCGAGGATGCACTCGAAGCAGCCGCAAGAGGTCATCGGGGCGTCCATGATGGAGTAGAGGTTCATTTCCCGGACCGTATTGCGCGAATGTTGCCGGACGAAGTCGTTGATGCCGCCGAACGCCCCCTTCACCGGATCGAGAACCGCGCCCTTTTCCACCGGCTGGTTCGGACCGGTGGGGGTGATCTCGAACCCCGCCTTCCCGTCGAGCCAGTTGATCGCGCCGCACAGGCCCAGGCGTTCGGGGGAGACGATGCAGACGTGGTTGGGGGCGAAGGACTGGCACAGGGTGCAGGAGTAGAACTCGGAGACCGCGTCGTCGGTGAGCGTGCGCGCCCGCGCGTCCCGCTCGGCGTACGCGGCGCGCGCCTCGGACAGGCCGGCTGCGACGTCCTTCTCCCGCGTGAGGATCGTCACCGCCACCTTGTCCACGATGTTCTCGAAGTCGGCGTGCAGCTTGGCGTAGAGCATCATCCCCAGGTCCGAGAGAGTGAATCCCTTCTCCACCGCTTCCGTGGAGATGCGGATCCACGTCGTGTCGCGCTGGGCGACGTGCATCGTCCCCTCGCCGTAGTTGACGATGCGGTGGATCCGGCGTTCGAGGACCGATTCGAAGTCCTTCTGCATCCTCGATCCGGCGACCCGGACCACGATCGCCAGCGGGAGGATGGTCCCTTTGGGAAGCCCCCGGAGATCCGTGCCGGATACCGTGATTTCGCGGTCGCGCACCTCCTCCGGCGGGGACATGCGGACCAGTTCGAAGGCCGCGGAGCGCCCTCCGCCGAACTCGACGTGGGTGTCCGATTTGCGGATCCGCTCCCCTTCGAAGGCCGGGCCGAAGGCGATCGGGACGGGAAGCTTCACCCACTTCACCTTGATCCCCCGCGCCTCCATCCCGGCGAGGGCCATCTCCTCGCCCGCGGGGCGGGACAGAAGCAGCCCCGGGATCTCGGGGACCGCCTCGTCGGCGAGGACGGTGAGGCCCGCCTTCATCGCCCCGGCCGCGATCGCAAGGGCGACGTCGTCCAGCGGGCCCAGGGCGCAGACGAACGCTTTCACGCGGTTTCCGAGGTAGGAGAGCATCGCCTGCGCCTGGCCGCGGCCGATCCCTCCGAAGGTCAGCCCCGCCCTGACGGCGAAGTTGACGGCATGGATCACGGCCGGAAGGGGGCCCAGCGGAAACGTCTTGAAGTCCTCGCCCAGTTTCACCCCCTGGGCGCCCATCTGGCCGGTCACCTCGCCCGCAAGGAAGACGAGGAGGCCGATCTCCTGGAAGTGGCGCACCATCGCCGCGGCGGCGGCGGGATCCGCAGCGTTTCCGATCACCACGGCAACGCCGGGGACGGAGCCGTCCACCATGAAAATCCCGAGCTTCCGCAGCACGGAGTCGGGGACGAAGCCCACCGAGGGGGGCGGGTACGGGTTCCCGTTCTCGTGGGAGAGGGCGCCGAGCACGTCCGCCGCCAGGAGCGTCGCCGCCCCGGCGTCCATCGCGTTTTCCGCCGTTGCCCCCTCGCGGATCAGCGTCCGCGCGAGATCCAGAACCGCTCCCGCTCCGGACAGCGTCGTCACGCGGAGTTCGGTCAGGCCGAAGGCCACCGGAAGTTCGTAGGCGGTCTCGGGGTAGGCGAGCGGCGCATCCTTTCCCCTCCGGGCCTGGACGCCGTCGAGGGTCGTCCGGGCCAGCGAGAGGACGGCTCCCGCGCCCCGGATGCATGCGGAGAACAGCGGCTCGTGCATTCGGATGGCTCCTTCGGCGAGCGTGATCAGGGGAGAACGGACAAGGAACGATTCTAATGCACCCGTCCCCCCGGGTAAAGGGAATGTGTCCCGGGATTTCCTCCTGTGGAAGGGATACCCTGTGAGGTGCGGTCCGTTTCGGGCACCGCTGTCCCGGTATAACGAAATATGTCTGGAATACGACAATTCTGTCTTGGGACTTCCACGGGGCGGTAGAGCATAATCGCAGCGTTTCCGAGGAGTTACGGCATGGCACACCGATTGCTGTCCGGCAGGGAGGGTCGGCACCCATCACCGAAGGCAGGAGGCATCAAGGATGAACACCGGCGACACGGCTTGGCTCCTCGTTTCCGCGGCACTGGTCATGTTCATGACCCCCGGGCTGGCGCTTTTCTACGGGGGAATGGTACGGCGCAAGAACATCCTGGGCACGATCATGCAATCCTTCATCATCATCGGACTGATCAGTGTCGAATGGGCGCTGGTCGGCTACAGCATGGCTTTCGGCCCGGATCACGGCGGGGTCATCGGGGATTTGTCGTGGTTCGCCCTCTCCGGGGTGGGATTTGCTCCGTACAAGGAATACGCCGCAACCGTCCCCCACATGGCGTTCATGGTCTACCAGATGATGTTCGCGGTGATCACCCCGGCGCTGATCACCGGGGCGTTCGCGGAGCGGTTCCGGTTCTCCGCCTTCCTCGTGTTCACCCTCCTGTGGGCGCTGCTGGTGTACAACCCGGTGGCCCACTGGGTGTGGGGAGTCGGGGGATGGATCCGGAACCTGGGCGCCCTCGATTTCGCCGGGGGCACGGTCGTCCACATCACCTCCGGGGTCTCGGCGCTGGCGGCGGCCCTCGTCGTGGGGAAGCGCAAGGGGTTCGGCGTCGAGAACATGGCGCCGCACAACCTGCCGATGACGGTCACGGGAGCCGCCATCCTCTGGTTCGGCTGGTTCGGCTTCAACGCCGGCAGCGCGCTGGCGGCGGGCGAACTCTCCACCAGCGCCTTCGTCGCGACGCACCTCGCCGCATCCTCGGCGACCCTCTCGTGGGTTTTCGCGGAGTGGATCCACCGGCGCAAGCCCACGGTGCTCGGCGGCGCCTCCGGGTGCGTCGCGGGGCTGGTGGCCATCACGCCCGCGTCCGGTTTCGTGCAGCCCATGGCCGCCATCGCGATCGGACTCGCGGCGGGCGTCGTGTGCTACTGCGCCGTGATGATGAAGGGAAAGTTCGGCTACGACGATTCGCTCGACGTCGTCGGCGTGCACTGCGTCGGCGGCACGTTCGGCGCATTGGCGACGGGCCTGTTCGCCACCACCCTGATCAACCCCGGCGGCGCGAACGGTTGGTTCTACGGGAACCCGAGGCTCCTCGCGGCGCAGTTCCTGGCGGTGGCGGTTTCCCTTGTCTACTCCTTCTCCGTGAGCTACGGCCTTCTCAAGCTGCTGGACAAGGTCATGGGGTTGCGGGTCTCGCGGGAGGACGAGGTGATGGGGCTGGACCTTTCGGAGCACGGGGAGGCAGGGTACAGCCTGTAACCGCGGGGACAGTGGAATTCGCGACCTCCTGGGAGGTGATGGGGCCGACCGCACCGACCGGGGGAGAGAGGGGGCGCCGCGCGCGGCGCCCCCATCTCGGGAACGCGCGGCATGAGATAAATATGTAGAAATAAAGCCAATTATGTAATATTTCCTTCCATTTTGTCCCGCGTTTTCCTCCCCGGATTCCGGGAACCGTAGCGGAAACAATCCCTTGGGCTGCGGCACGCCGGTTGCTCATCCAGCGCCGGCCCCATCACCTTGCCCAAGGAGGATATCGTTGTGAACAGAGGCGACACCGCCTGGCTCCTCGTCTCGGCAGCCCTCGTCATGCTCATGACCCCCGGACTCGCCCTGTTCTACGGCGGAATGGTCCGCCGCAAGAACACCCTCGGCACCCTCATGCAGTCCTTCATCGTCCTTGGACTCGTCAGCGTGGAATGGATCCTCGTCGGATACAGCCTGGCGTTCGGTCCGGACCTCGGAGGGGTCATCGGCAACCTCTCCTGGTTCGCGCTTTCCGGCGTCGGCGTGGAACCGTTCCCGGGGTATGCGCCCACGGTTCCGCACCAGGCCTTCATGATCTACCAGATGATGTTCGCGGTCATCACGCCCGCCCTGATCAGCGGGGCGTTCGCGGAGCGGTTCAAGTTCTCCGCGTACATGGTCTTCGCCGTCCTGTGGGCGCTGCTGGTGTACAATCCCGTGGCGCACTGGATGTGGGGGATCGGCGGGTGGCTGCGCAACCTGGGTGCGCTGGATTTCGCGGGCGGAACGGTCGTCCACATCACCGCCGGCGCGAGCGCGCTCGCCGCGGCGATCGTCGTGGGGAGGCGGAAGGGGTTCGGAACGGACAACCTGGCTCCCCATAACCTGCCGATGACGGTCCTGGGCGCGGGGCTCCTGTGGTTCGGCTGGTTCGGCTTCAACGCGGGCAGCGCCCTGGCGGCGGACGGGCTCGCGACCCATGCGTTCCTCTCCACACACGCGGCCGCGGCCGCGGGGACGCTTTCCTGGATGTTCACCGAGTGGCTCCACCGGGGCAAGCCGACGGTCCTGGGGGCGGCCTCGGGCTGCATCGCAGGGCTGGGCACCATCACCCCGGCGTCCGGGTTCGTCCAGCCGGTGCCGGCTCTCCTGATCGGTTCCGTCGCCGGCATGGTCTGCTACGCCGCCGTGATGTGGAAGGGCAGGCTCGGTATGGACGACTCCCTCGACGTCGTGGGCGTACATTGCGTCGGGGGGGTGCTGGGAACGATCGCGACCGGCGTGTTCGCCACGATGGCGGTCAACCCCGGCGGCGCGAACGGGCTCCTGTACGGGAATCCGAAGCTCCTTGCGGTCCAGGCCCTCGCCGCGGGCGTCATCCTGGCCTATTCCTTCGCCGTGACCTACATCCTTCTCAAGGTGCTCGAAAGGACCGTGGGGCTGCGGGTCGCCGACGAGCACGAGTCGATGGGACTGGACCTGTCGCAGCACGGAGAAGCAGGGTACAACTGGTAGGGCGCCACCCCGATGGCGCTGGCGGCGGACGCTCCTCTCTCCCCTCCGCGGACTGGAACCGATCCCGCGGAGAGGGTATCTTACAGACGGTCGCCATGGAAGAGAGAGGTGCACGATGCCGAAAAGGTTCCTGTTTTTGCTGGCCCACCCCGACGACGAGACGTTCGGTCCGGGGGCCACGATCGCGAAGTACGCAAGGGAAGGGGCGGCGGTCCACCTCGCCACCGCGACCCGGGGGGAGGCCGGCATGCTGGGCGACCCCCCGGTGACCGACCGGGAACATGTCGGCGAGGTCCGGTCGGAGGAGCTGCGCGCCGCGGCCGGAATCCTGGGGATCGCGGAAATCCATTTCCTCGGGTTCCCGGACGGCCGGCTTCCGTCCGTGCCACGGGAACGGCTCGTCGAGCGCGTGGTCGGCGTGGTGCGCAAGGTCCGGCCGCACGTGATGGTGGGATTCGGCCCGGAAGGGGTTTCGATGCACCCAGACCACAAGGTGATGTGCGAGGTGGCGCTCGCCGCATTCGACCGCGCGGCGGGTCCCGCCTGGTACCCCGGTCAGCTCCGGAGCGGGATCCGACCGTGGGCGCCGCTCAAGCTGTACCAGTTCGAGATCGCGGAGGAGATCCTCGCGGGGTGGGATGCCCCGCTCCGGGGCGTGCCCGGGGAAAGCCTCACCTCGTTCATCGACACTTCCGCGGTTCTGGAGACCAAGATCCGGGCCTTCCGCTGCCACGGCACGCAGGCCAAGGACATCCGCAGGATCCTCGATCGCCCCGGCTACCGGGAGTTCGCCCGGCAGGAGACCTACGTCCTTGCCAGGACGCGGCTCCCCGGGCTACCCTTGCCCGAAGACGACCTGCTCGCCGGCGTTCCGGACGAGTAGAGGGGAGGGGACACGTTGGACGTGGGGATTTTCGGCAAGGCGGGTGCGGGGAAGAGCACGCTGTTCCGGGCGCTTGCGGGCGCAGGGGAGACGGCCCCCCAGGGAAAGAACGTGGGGGTGTGCGCCATCAAGGTCCCGGACGCACGCGTGGATCGTCTCTCCGGGATCTTCCATCCGAAAAAGACCACCCACATCTCCATCGCCTTCCATGACATCGACGCGGGGGAGCCGGATCTGCTCTCCCCCGCATCCCTCGCGGCCCTCCGCGATGTGGAGGTCCTCGCCCTGGTCCTCCGCGGCTTTGCGGACGACTTCCATCCGGCGCCGCCCGGAGGGCTGAACCCGGTGGCGGAATTCCTCGAGATCTCCTCGGCCATGATCCTTTCCGACTACCTCGTCGCCCAGAAACGGGTGGAGCGGATGACCAAGGAGGCGAAGCGGGATGCCGAGTGGACCGCTTTGCACAAGGCCATCGAGAGGTTCGAGCGGGAAGCCCCCTTGCGGGATCTCTCGCTCGCCGGCGACGAGCAGCGGGCGCTTGCGGGGTTCCGTTTCGTCAGCCGGATCCCGACGCTTTTGGTCCTCAACGTGGGAGAGGACGGCCTCCGGGGGGAAGCGCACCCGGAACTCACCGGAGCCGCGGCCTCCGCGGGGGTCCCCCTCGTGCGGCTGTGCGCGAAGGTGGAGGAGGAGATCGCCCAGCTCTCGCTCCCGGAACAGGCCGAGTTCCTGAAGGAAATGGGGATCGCCCAGTCCGCCAGGGACCGGCTGGTCCGGGGCGCATTCGACGCGATGCAGTACATTTCGTTCCTGACGGTTGGGGAAGACGAGGTTCGCGCCTGGAACGTGAGGCGAGGGAGCACCGCCGTGGCGGCGGCGGGCAGGATCCACTCCGACCTCGAGAAGGGGTTCATCCGGGCGGAGGTCATCTCCAGCGAAGACTTCCTGCGGTGCGGCTCGATGGGGAAGGCGAAGACCGAGGGGAAACTGCGCCTCGAGGGGAAGGAATACGTGGTGAAGGACGGGGACATCGTCCACGTGCGGTTCAACCTTTGACGGAAGGGATGCCCCCGTTCTTTTTCGGTGAAGTTCCCCGCAGGGGAAGCCGATAAGACACCCAAATGAGCCCGCTTCAGCCCGTTCCGGACACCATATCGTGCCAAAGCTCCCGGAAGATCCGCGTCCTGGTGGTCGACGACGAGGAGGTCCTCCGCTCCATCGTCCGGGAGCGACTCGAACTTGCGGGATACTCGGTGGACGAGGCGGCGGACGGGAAGGCGGCCCTGGGCAAGCTGGACAACGGCGGGGGCCGGTACGACGTTCTCCTCACCGACATCCGGATGCCGGTGATGGGCGGGATCGCCCTCCTGCGGGAGTGGGGGAACCGATGCCCGGGAAGCGCCGGAATCGTCATGTCCGCCAACGCGGAGCTCGACACCGCCGTCTCCGCCCTGAAGATGGGGGCCTGCGACTACATCACGAAACCGTTCAATCTCGACGTGCTGCTCATCACCGTCGAAAACGCCCTGCACAAGATGGAGCTCCAGCGCAGGCTCGAGGATTACCAGGCGAACCTGGAGCGGAAGGTCAAGGAGCAGACCGACGTCATCAATTCCATGTACGTCCGCTCCATCGACGCGATGATCAAGGCCCTCGAGGCGAAGGACTTCTACACGCGGGGCCATTCGCAACGGGTGACGATCTATTCCATGGCCATCGCGCGGGAGATGGGCCTTTCCCCCGGACAGATGGAAGACCTGCGCCGCGCCTCGATGCTCCACGACCTGGGCAAGATCGGCGTGCGGGAGGCGGTGCTGAACAAGCCCGGGAGGCTCGACGATGACGAGTTCGCCGAAATCTTCCGACACCCGGAAACCGCGGTGCGGATCCTCGAACCGATCCCCTTTTTCCAGCCGCTCCTCCCCGCCATCCTCCACCACCACGAGCGGTTCGACGGGAAAGGGTACCCGTCGCGCCTGGCGGGGGAAAAGATCCCGCTGCTCTCCAGGATCATGGCGATCGCCGACACGTTCGACGCGATGACCTCCACCCGCGCCTATCGCAAGGCGTTGCCGGTTCCCGAGGCGAACACGGAGATCCGGCGCTGTTCCGTGACCCAGTTCGACCCGGACATCGCGGCCGTCTTCCTCGGGTGCCAGTCGAGGATCGTGATTCCCGACGACGTGATCCTCCCGGAGGGATTCGAGGAGGACATCCTCCCGCAGCTCCGGCGGCAGAGGGGCTGAACCGCCTCTACGGCGATTCTTCCGCCGTCGTCATCCCGGGGAAGCTTCCCGGATCTCCCGCAGCGTGGGAATGTCCCCCCCTCCCTCCCGGTCTCCTGCAGGAAAGACCCGCCGCCGCGTCGGCGAACGACATAACGCCGCGGAAAGAGCGCCCATCGAGGAGCGCGCAGAGGAACCCCGCAGAGGTAGTCGATGGCGTTCCGTCCGATTCCCGTGACGTCGGCCATGGCGGGAACCGTTATAATGCCCGGAAAGCGCGGAGAGGGCGGCCCATGTCGGAATCGGCGGGCGGAACGGCGGAGGGGAAGTACCTGGCGGAGGAAGACCGGATAGCGCTCCTGCGGATCGCCCGCAGGACGATCGAGGAGTACGTCCGGAACGGGAAGGTTCCGCGGGACGCGGAAGCGCAGGGAGCGCTTGCCGCGCCCGGGGCGGCTTTCGTCACGTTGACCAGGGCCGGGCGTCTGCGGGGTTGCATCGGGTACACCGAAGCCGTGGCGCCGCTGTACCGGGTGGTCCAGGAATGCGCGGTGGCGGCGGCCACGGAGGATCCGCGGTTTCCGCCGGTCGCCCCCGCGGAGCTTCCCTCCCTCCATCTGGAAATTTCCGTGTTGACCCCCATGGTCCCGATCCGTCCCGAGGAGGTCGTGGTCGGGAAACACGGGTTGATGGTCACGAAGGGTCGCGCGAGGGGGCTATTGCTGCCGCAGGTCCCGCTCGAGCAGGGGTGGGATCGGGAAACCTTCCTCGACCAGACGTGCCTGAAGGCCGGCCTTTCCCCTTCCGCGTGGCGGCACGGGACCACCCTGCGGGGATTCACCGCGGAGGTATTCGGGGAGGAGGGGGCTGGCTCGGCCGACGGGAGGCCACCCGGTCCCGGAGCATCGCCTTGAGGACTTTCCCGTGGGCATTGCGCGGGAGCGCGGGCGCGAACTCGACGCCCCGGGGCACCTTGAACGGCGCCATGTTCCTCCGGCAGTGGACCAGGATGGACTCGCGGTCTTCCTTCTTCCCCTCCCGGAGCACGATGACGGCCATGGGGACCTCGCCCATCGTGTAGTCGGGGCAGGCGACGACCGCGGCTTCCTTCACCGACGGGTGCCCGGACAGGACGTTCTCGATCTCCCGCGGATCGACCGAGATTCCACCGACCATCATCAGGTCGCGCTTCCGGTCGACGATGTAGATGTACCCCTCCTCGTCCACGGACGCCATGTCCCCCGTGAGAAGCCACCGGTCCCGCATGACCCCCGCGGTGAACTCCGGGTCGTTGAAATACCCCTCGAAGACGTTCGGACCCAGCACCATGACCTCGCCCACCTGGTTCGGCGCGATTTCCCTTCCCGCTTCGTCGACCACGCGGACCCGGACGCCGATCGCCTCCTTCCCCACGGAGGAGAGCTTGCGCATGTAGGGGACGTTTTCGTCCAGCGAGTGGTCCTCCTCGTGGAGGAAGGTCAGCAGCCCCGCGGTCTCCACGTGGCCGTACAGTTGAAAGAAGCCGCACCGGAAAAACCGTATCGCGCGCTTGAGCAGGTCCACGGGGACCGTGGAGGCGCCGTACAGGACCGTCTTCAGGGTCGTAAGGTTGAATTTTCCCGCGGAAGGGGTGTCGAGGATCTGGGCCATCATCGTCGGCGTGAAGAGTGCCCGCGTGACGGATCGACGCTCGATCATGCGCAGCGCTTCCTCCGGGTCGAACTTTTCCAGCAGCACGATCGTCGCCCCAACGAGGAAGAACCGCAGAAGCCGCCCGGTGCCCCCCAGGAAGGGCACGGGCGCGCACGACAGGAAGATGTCGTTCCGGGAGAGACCGAGTTCGAGCGCGGAGGATGCGGCCTCGGCGAACAGGTTCCGGTGCGACAGCATCACCCCGCGGGGTTGGCCGGCGGGGCCGCGGGTGTAGATCACCATCGCGATGTCCTTCTCCGAAATGCGGGGCGAAGGCGCCGCCTCGTTCTCCCCGGACGTTTCGGCCCCCCGGTCGTCGATGCGCAGGAAATGGCGGATCTCCGGGAGCGCGGTCCGGATCTCCTCGGCCCTGGTGCGGAAACCTTCCTCGTAGAGGAGCGCCGAGACGTCCGCGTTCTCCAGGATGGCAACGAGTTCCCGGGCGATCAGGAGATTGTTCAACGGCACCAGTGCCGCCCCTGCGTACGTCACCGCGAAGAGGGACTCCACGTAGGCGATCGAGTTGTGCGCCAGGATCGCGATCCGGTCTCCCGCACCGAGTCCCAGGCGACCCAGCGCGGCGGCATGACGCCGGACGCGGCGGCGCAGTTCCAGGTACATCACATCGTTGCCCGATGCGGAAAGGGCGACCCGGGAAGGGTGGACGCGGGCATTGTGTTCCAGGAGATCTCGGATGAGCAAGGCGCCTCTCGTGCCCGTACGGTGCGGGTGATCTGAAGGTAACAGACGGCGGGGGTTCTTTCAATCCCGCGTGTTACACTGGGGAGGGAAAAGCCCGGAAAGGGGCGGTGGATGCGGGACGCGGACGGCTTCGAAATCTATCCCATCGCGCACAACGGGCGCGTCTACAACGTCATCACCGAGGCGGACATGACGTTCCGCGAAGTGCGGGCGATGCTCGATTGGCTCGATCGGGAAGGGGCCTTCGACCCGGCGGACGGAACGGTCGGCGAGGGGAGGCTCTATTCCTGCCCCGTGGAGGGATTCCTCTTCGAAGCGGATGTCCAGGGGTTCGAGGTCATCGTCTACCGCAGGGAGCCCGCCGGTTGACCGGGGGCAAGGCGAAGGCGCCGGTTCCGGAGATCCTTTCCTTTCTCGCACGGACCTACCCGGACGCGCGCGTCCTTCTCGATTTCCGCAATCCCTTCGAGCTTCTCGTTGCGACGGTGCTCGCCGCGCAGTGCACCGACGCGCGCGTCAACCGCCTGACCCCTTCGCTGTTCCGCGCATACCCGGGCCCCGCGGAGATTGCAGCGGCCTCCCAGGCGGAGATGGAAGAGGCCGTGCGTCCCACGGGGTTCTACCGGAACAAGGCGAAGGCGCTCCGCGGACTGTCCGAAGCCATACTGAAGCGGCATGGGGGTCGGGTTCCCCGTACGATGGAGGAACTGACGGCCTTGCCCGGCGTGGGGAGGAAGACCGCATCCATCCTGCTGGGATCCTGCTTCGGGGTTCCCGCCCTTCCCGTGGATACCCACGTCGGGCGCGTATCGTTCCGCCTCGGCCTGACCGCGTCGAAGGACCCCGCGCGGATCGAAGAGGATCTCGCGTCGCGGATCCCTCGGGAGCGGTGGTGGGAATTCACCACCCGGCTCGGATGGCACGGGCGCAGGGTCTGCGTTGCGCGCACGCCGCGCTGCGGGGAGTGCGGCCTGGCCTGCCTGTGCCCGAAGTGCGGGGTCGCCGCCCGGCGGCCGTCCCCTTAGAAGGTCACTGCGTGGCGACGACGAGGACTTCGGCGGTCTCTTCGGCGGGGTTGTTGTAACGGTAGGGCGTGCCGTTCGCGATGTAGAGGCTGTCCCCTTCGGAGAGCACCAGGTTGTCCCCGTTGGTTTCCACGCCCAGGGTCCCGTGGAGGACGAAAAAGAACTCCTCGCCGGCATGATTCACGTAATCCTCTCCGCTGGTCGCGCCGGGAGGGAGGACGGAGATCATCGGAAGGAAGCGCTGCCCCGGCAGGCCGGACCCAAGGCTTGCGAACCTGGCGCCGCGGATCCCCGCCGCGAGTTGCCGCCGTTCGCCGTTCCGGGTCAGGACGTAGCGGATCTCCGTCTCCCCCAGCAGGGACGACAGCGATTCCCCGAGGGCCTTTCCGATGCTGGTCAGGGTGTTCACCGTCGGGGAGGAGACATTCCGTTCGATCGCGCTGATGGCGGTGGCGGATACGGAGCTGATCTCCGCCAGTTCCTGCAGCGTCAATCCCTTCCGCTTGCGGATGCTCTTGATCCGCCTTCCGATGTCGATCCTTTCCATAAAGGCGTTCCCTTCTTTCCCCCGTTTCCATTTTACACCTCCGGGAAACCGGAATTCCGGAGGCGTGGGAAAAGGATTCCGCACGGCTCCGGGGGTTACGGACGGCGGTTTCAGCGGGGATGCGCGGATCTCCGGGATACCCCCTTGGGACGCACCCTTGTGTTGCTTCCGCCGCAGACCTAAAATACGCGGTAACCGTTCCATATTCCCCAGTACGGGAGGGTCCATGGGCACGATCCTTTCTCCTAGCGAGAGCTACAGCATCACGATGCGTCTGGAGATCCAGAACAAGGTGGGCATGCTGGGCCGTGTGACGACGGAGATCGGGAACGCGGGAGGGGACATCGGTGCGGTGGACCTTTCGGGTCACGGGAAGG
>JAKAHC010000003.1 GCA_021815305.1 Deltaproteobacteria bacterium
ATCCGCGCTTGCGGCCTCCGCTCAGGGACCCCTCCCTGCGGCGGGCGCTCCGCAGCCGCCCGGGCCGGTTGCGGGTCGCTTCGCCTCCGGGAGGGGCCCCGTTCGCATCCGGCCGCCCGGCTCCCCGGCTCCGACCAGCAAACGTGCCGTGCGCAGGTTTCCCCGGCCTCCGGCCCCGTGCGCCCCCAAGCGCAAACATCTCCGCTACCGGGCGCGGGGTCTGCGCCGAATCCGCGCTTGCGGCCTCCGCTCAGGGACCCCTCCCTGCGGCGGGCGCTCCGCAGCCGCCCGGGCCGGTTGCGGGTCGCTTCGCCTCCGGGAGGGGCCCCGTTCGCATCCGGCCGCCCGGCTCCCCGCTTCGGAGGGGGATCGCGCTCCGGGAGCTCCTTCCGCGGGGGCGTGGGCCGACGGTTGAACTCTCCGGGGACGGGCTTCGCGGCTATTTCAGGGTCTTGACGTAGGAGACGAGCTTCCAGCGCTCCGCGGGCGTCAGGTCTTCGTAGAAAGAGGGCATGCCGTCCGCTCCGTGGGTCACGACGGAGAATAGCTGCCCCTCGGAGGCGAACCCGCCGTACCCGGATCCGGAGATGTCGATGGGTTCCGGAACGAGCTTCTTCGCGATGGGGCCGTCGCCCTTCCCGGAAACCCCGTGGCAGGGGGTGCAGTAGATCCCGAACAACTCTTTTCCCTCCCGGAGGGAGGCTTCCGTAACCTTCCCCGGGTTCCGGAGCGCCCTGGCGGCGTCGCTTCCCGGGGCCGGGACGTGTGCGATGCCCTTCGTCGGGACGGAACCGGCGGGGGGAAGCAGCACCGGCTCCTCCTGCGGCTTGAAGGCGGGGTTGTACCACATGTTCCGGTCGATCCGCTCGCACCCGGCGAGGAGCGCGATCGCGGCGATCGCCGCCCGCAGCGTCCCGGCGAGCCGGACCCCGCGGCGTCCGCCGTGCGCCCCGGTCTTCCGGGAGCCGCTCACAGTTCCCCCTCTTCGGTCCGCACGTCCGTCCCCCCGCCTTCCCTCATCGCCCGGAGCACGCTTCGTTCCTCCTCTTCGGTTTCCACGCCCGCGCAAAGGGCGATCTTCCCTTCGTGGATCGCGGGGTCGAAGACCCTCTTCGTCCGGAACCTCGCAAGCCCGATCGACAGGAAGGCGGAGACCAGGGTGGCGAGGATGGCCGCAAGCATGGCCCCCTCGTAGGTGACGATGATGGCGGGCGGCACCGTGAAGATCGGCTTGCCGGCCGTGATCATGGGGTACCTGTAGTAGGTGACGGCGGTAAGCCCCAGCCCCGCAACGGCTCCGACGACCCAGAACGCCGCGACGATCCGCGGGAAGCGGATGGGGCGGCGGTCCCTCACGACGGCGCCGTCGGGAAGCGCCACGGAGGAGATCGTCGTGACGCGGCTCTCCGGCAGGGAGAGGGCGGACAGCGTCCGCGCCGCGTTCGCGGCCTTCTCCACGCCGTCGAACAGACCGATGACGACCCGCGAGGTCCCCTGTTTCACGGTCCTTCTCCTTCTTCCGCGCTCTCCCCGCCGGAGACGGTGGGGACGGTCGCCCGGCCGATGGTCCGGTCGGTCAGTTGGAAGAGATGCTCCTTGATGTCGGACATCGCCGTGATCGGGAAGATCTTGGAGAAGAGCACGTAGAGGAGCGCGAAGAACGCGATCGATCCGGTGATGTAGGAAATCTCCACCCAGGTAGGGAAGTAGCCGTGCCACACGGAGGGATCGTTGCGCCGCGCGAGCGAAGGGACGATGATCAGGGCCCGCTCCGCCCACATCCCGACGTTGACGACGAGGGAGACGGCGAAGATGGCGGGGATGGAGCGCCGGACCTTCCGAAAGGCGAGCATCGGCAGCGGGATGACGAAGTTGCAGACGATCATCACGAGGAACAGGGGAAGGTAATGCCCGAAGTAGGAACTGCTGACCGCGTAGTCCTCGGGGAAGCGGCTGTACCACCCGGTAAGGAACTCCGAGAAGTAGAAGTACCCCCAGACCAGCGTCATCGTCAGGAGGAGTTTCCCGAGGTTGTCGAAGTGCAACGGGGTGAGGACCTTCTCCAGCCGGAAGGTCCGCCGCAGCACGGCCATGACGGAGACCACGCCGGCGATGCCGGAATAGATCGCCCCCGCCACGAAGTAGGGGGCGAAGATCGTGCTGTGCCACCCCGGGACGCTCGCCATGGCGAAGTCCCAGCTCACGATGGAGTGGACCGAGACGGCCACGGGGATGATGAGGACGGCGAACAGGGTGGAGGCGGCATGGTACCGGCGCCATTCGGAGTGGGTCCCCCGGAAGCCCATGGCGAGGAACGTGTACAGCTTCTTCCGCCACCCCGTCGAATGGTCCCGCGCGATCGCCAGGTCCGGGATCATCCCGAAATACAGGAAGATGACGCTCCCGGTGAGGTACGTGGCGATGGCCACGCCGTCCCACAGCAGGGGGGAGCGGAAGTTCGGCCACAGTTGCCGCTCGTTGGGATAGGGAATGACGTAGTAGAAACGCCAGTTCCGGCCCAGGTGCATGATGGGGAAGAGGCCGCCCACCATCAGGGCGAAGACCGTCATCGCCTCGGCGCCGCGCAGTACGGGCGCCCGCCAGTTGGCGCCGGTGATCCGCAGGATCGCGGAGATGAGCGTCCCCGAGTGGGAGAGGCCGACCCAGAACACGAAGAGGATGATCATGACGCCCCAGAAGACGGGGCGGGACAGGCCCGTGACGCCGATCCCCGTGAGCATCATGTACACGAAGGCGCAAACGCCCCACAGGAACACGGCCAGGAGGGCGGCGACCCCGATGTACCACCACCGGCTTGTGACGAGGTTGGAGCGGGAGAGGTCCCTGTAGAGCTCGCCGCCGTTCCATCGGGACAGGTGGTCGCCGCTCTTCATCGCCCCGGGCCCCGCATTCTCTTGAGATAGACGGTCCTGGGCTCGGTGCCCAGGTGCTCCATCAGCCGGAAACGCCGCAGGTCTTTCATGATGCGGGACACGGCGCTTTCGGGGTCGTTCAGGTCGCCGAAGAGGATCGCGCCGGGCGGGCAGGTCTGGGCGCAGGCGGGAAGGACCTCCCCGTCGCGGACCGGCCGCCCTTCCTTGAGGGCGGTTTCCTTTCCCCGCCGGATCCGCTGGATGCAGTAGGTGCACTTTTCCATGACGCCGCGGGAACGCGTGGTGAGGTCGGGGTTGAGCTGCTCGTCGAGCGGCTTTTCCCACTTGTAGTCGAACCAGTTGAAGACCCGCACCGAGTAGGGGCAGTTGTTCGCGCAGTAGCGGGTCCCGATGCACCGGTTGTAGACCATCGCGTTGAGATTGTCGTCCTCGTCGTGGTAGGTGGCGTAGACGGGGCACACGATCTCGCAGGGTGCGTTTTCGCACTGCATGCAGGGGGTGGGGACGAAGACCGCCCGCGTCTCGCCGTGCTCCACGCGCCAGTAACGGACCACCCGGATCCATTGCATCAGCCGCCCCTGCGCCGCCATCTCCTCGCCGACGACGGCCGTGTTGTTCTCCGCGACGCAGGCGACCACGCACGCCCCGCACCCGGTGCAGCGGTCCATGTCGATCACCATCGCCCAACGGTGCTTCATCGCGCCGCCGCCTCCGGCTTCCTCAAAGGATGTTCTCGTAGAGCCACTGGCCCTCCGTGCTGACCGTGCGGACGAGGGCGCCCGAAAGCTTCGTCCTTGCGAGGGATACCCTCGTGGACTGCCGCGCCGGGGCCCTCGACGCCCCCTCCGATGCGGACGGGAGGAGCCGGTAAGGGTTGTCTCCCCGGTTCACGGCATTCCTGCCGTACCGGGTGTGCCCCTGTCCCAGGGGCATGGCGGCCACGCCCTCCGCGATCGCCGGGTGCAGGACGAGGAATGCCGTGATCGACCCGTAAGGGGACGAAACCGTCACTCCGTCCCCGTCCGAAAGCCCGAACTTTGCGGCGGTGGCCGGGTTCACTTCGACCCAGTTCCGCCACACGGCGGTTGCGATGGGGTCAGGCAGCTCCTGGAGCCAGGAAAGGTTCGCCCCCCGCCCGTCGTAGAGCGATATTGAGGGGTAGACGTGCAGGAGGAGGGGGAACCGGGCGGGATCGCCCTCGAACGAGGCCTCCGACACCTGCGGGAGGGACGGTTTCCCGGCCTTCGGGGCCGGGCGGGATGCCGCCTCTTTCCCCGGAAACACCCCGCCGTCCCTGTGCGCCTCCTCGAGGCGGATCCCCATTCCCGCGTAGGTCTTCTCGATGCACTCGCGGGAGGACCCCCACGGCAGCGCGGAGGCCACCGGGCCGCCGAGTTCCCGTGCCGCCGCGATCAGGACGTCGGGCATCGGGCGGGTGTCCCGGTAGGGGGGCACGACCGGTTGACCGAAGGTGACCGCGCCGCCGTGCCCCACGGGGGCGATGTCGTCCCACCACTCCTCGAGATAGGTCGGGGTGGGAAGGACCAGATCGGACAGGGAGCTGGTCTCGTCCAGGAACGGCGCGAAGGATACGATCATCGGCACCGAGAGAAACGCCTCGCGGAACGAAAGCGAAGGGGCGAGGGTGAACGCGGGGTTCGTATCCCCGGAGAAGATGGCGAGCCGGAACGCCCCCTTGCCCATCTTCCCGATGGCATCCCGGACGTCTTCGTAGCCGCTCCCCGGGGGGGGAAGGAGGAGTCCCGCCTCGGCCCCGCGCCCGGAGAAAGGTGCAAGCCGGTCCGGGAAGGAGATCCCGCCGGTTTTCCCCACGTTGCCCGCCAGGACATTGAGGAGAGCGACGCAGGAAAGGTGGAAGACACCGTTCGTGCAGGACGCGGCGCCGTCCCCCGCCAGGGCCAGCCCCGGCTGGTTGGAGGCAAACTCCCGGGCCACCTCCACGAGGTCTTCGGGGACCGCACCGGTCCTCTTCCCGACCTCCTCGGGGGTGTATTCCTTCAGCCCCGCTTCCCACAGGGCGGAGGCGTTCCCGGCCGCGCGGGTGAGCTTCTCCTTCACCAGCACGTGGGCGATTCCCAGTGCGGCGAACCCTTCCGTCCCCAGGGCGATCGGAAGGAAGACGTCTGCGTTCGCCGCGGTCATCGAGAGGCGGGGCCCGAGGTGGACGAACTTGCCTCGCACCGTCGGCCGCGCCTGGCGCATCCGCCCGTAGGCGTACCCGTAGTGGACGGGGGAAATCCCCGTCTCCAGGAAGTCCCCGCTGAAGGAGAGCAGGTAGCGGGTGCCGGCGAGATCGGCCTCGGGAAGATCCCGGACCCCGTAGACCGCCTCGTTGGCGGCAAGCTGCGCGTCCTGGCCGAAGGGGTCCCACGCGACCCGGTTTGGGGACCCGAAACCCTTCATGAACCGCGCGGCCACGAGGTTCCGGTGTCCTCGCATCGGGTCGGTGAGCATGAGGAGGGACGAGGGCGCCTCGGCCCGGACTTTTTTCAGGCCGGACAGGAGGAGATTCAACGCTTCCTCCCAGGGGATTTCCTTGAACTTGCCCGACCCGCGCGGCCCGTCGAGCCGGAGCGGTCTCCCCAACCGCTCCGGATGGTAGAGCGCCTGGAGCCCCGCATGCCCCCGCGCGCACAATTTCCCGCGGTTGACGGGGTGAAGCGGGTTCCCCTCGATCTTTTTGGCCCGGCCCGCGGAGTTCCGGACGACGATGCCGCACCCCGCGGGACACTGCCGGCAGGCGGAGGCGTACCACAGCGACTCACCGAGCACGTAGTGCTCCGGGGGGATGACGAACGGAATGAGCTTTTGCGGCATCCGCTCGCATCCGCCGAACAACGCCGCGAAGGCCGTCGCCCCGCTGATCTTCAGGAATTCTCTCCGGTCGAGCATCGGCGCCTCTTCCCTAGATGTGGCAGGTCCAGCAGTCGATGGAAACACCGCGGCTTCGGTGGCACTGGAGGCACCACCCCATGGCGAACTCCTGCCGCTGCTCCGCGGCGGCGACCCGGTCCGTCCCGGGGTGGCAGGTGAGGCACGGGATCTTCCCGTAGGTCACCATCCGGAAATGCGGGAAATAGACGAAATCGGGAAGCTCCGTCACCCGGTTCCACGGGATCGGCTTCTTCTCCTTCCAGTACTTCGCGATCTTCATCACCTCCGGGTTTCCGGCGGCGACGGACCGGTGGCACGCCATGCACTTCTGCACGGAGGGGAGGTTCGCGTACTGCGATTTGTTCGCCGCGGAGTGGCAGAAACGGCAATCGATCCTGTTGTCCGTGTAGTGGACCTTGTGACTGAACCGGATCGGCTGCGGGGCGGTTTCCGCCCGGACGGCAACGGCGAAAACGAGGGCCGGCGGCAGGAAGGCAAGGGTGAGGACGGCAAGTCGACGTTTCCAGGCCATCGGTCCTCTTCCTGATCGAAGCGGGGATGAACGCCTGCCGGTACGGTGAATCGATTTTATCCCAGTCGCCTTCGGGGAAGAGATAATTTTTTCATGCGAGGAAGTTGTCCCCGATCTCCGCGCACAACACCCCGAACGGCAGGTAACCGGCATACCCGAGAAGGGGCATCTCGAACACGTGCAGGACGTCGACGTAGGGGATGGCGTACACCCATTTCGCCTGGCTTCCGAAATTCCACATCTCCCAGAAGAAGCCGCAGAGAACGGCGGCGAGCGCGGAGGATACCACGGACCGCCAGTCGCCGGAGGCGATCCCGGAAAGGGCATGCGGCGCCCTCCGGAGCGCGGCGAGGGAGATGAGAAGCAGCGGCGGCGCGATCCATACAAGCGGGAACACGGCGTCGGGAACGACGCCGACGAGGGCGAGCCCCGCGCAGGAAAGGATCAGGGCGGCCCACGCGGTCCGCTTCGGCGATGGCGGGGAAAGGGGACGCCGGTCCAGGAACGGTCCGTCGAACCGGGGAAAGGTCCGCAGCAGTTCCCGAACCGACAGCACCGCGGGGAGCACGGTGGAAAACGGCAGGGTGGCGAACAGGAAATACTCGATGGGCCCGAATCCCTTCTCGCCGATGTAGTGCCAGTTTCCCACGAAGCGGTTGAGGTACTCGAAGGTCCACCAGAACGCCGCGCTTGCGGGGAAGAGAAGAAGGAAGCGATGCGGGCGGGAGAGGATGAGGCATCTCCCCGTCCGGCGCACCGTGAGCGCGTTGGCGACGAGGATGAAGGAGAGCCACAGGGGCGTGAAGGTGTGCGCCTGGAGACGCCCCATCCAGTGGAACCGGCTCCAGGCGACGACCCAGCAGACGCCTCCCGCCGCCAGGCCGGCCCATCCCCACCACGGGAACGGCAGGGCGGGTTTCCGGCCCCCGGCGATCCCGGCGAACGATGCCATCCGCCGCAGGAACGGCCACGTCGCGGCAACCTCGATGAACGCGAGGAAAAGGAACACCGGCAACGAGAACGGAGGATGCGCCGCGTGAGACGTTCTCGGGGGGAACTCCAGGTAAGGCGACAGCGGCTTCCCCGTTGCCGCCACGCCCGCCAGCGGCAGGAGGAACACCAGCGCCGCCGCCAGGACGACGCGGCGGAAGGCCCCCGCCTCCCCGGAGGCTATCTCAAGCACACCTTTGTCGCCGGGATGGCGCAGAGGAACGTGAACGTTTCGTTCCCCGCATTGGCGAAGGCATGCTCCTCGTCGGGCGGCACGAAGACGAAGCTCCCCGGTCCGACTTCCGTCCCGCCGTCCTTGCGCTTCACCATCCCCTTCCCCGAGAGGACGAACACTTCATGCTCCCAGGGGTGGGTGTGGAAGGGGGTGTGGCCGCCGGGCGCCACCTCGAAGTGCCGGAGGGTGAAGTTCGGGGCCCCGACGTTTTCGCCCATCAGGACACGGATCGTGACCCCGTCGGCGCCCGCCTCCGTGACCGCCTTTCCCTCGATATCCCGCCATGTTCCCGCTTGCATGGTTCCCTCCTCCTCCACCCGGCAATCACGATGCCTGTTCACTATACACCGGCCCGGCTGCGGAAACATTCCGGGGAAGCGGAACTTCATGCGGAGCGCAGGGCGTCCGCCGAGGGTCAGAACCCCGCGGCGCGGTTGAGCTCCGCGAGGAGCCGCTTCTCATCCACGTTGTGCATCAGCGCGCTCTGCTTCACCGATTCCGTCGCCTGGCCCGGGCAGGAGAAGCACCCGTCTCCGTAATATTTCCGGAACACCTTCTCCGTCTCGGGGTAGACCGCCAGGATGGCGCCGAGGATGTCGTCCGCCCCGATCGTCTCTCCCCTCGTGAGCTTTCCTTTCGCCGACTTCCTCGGAGTGGGCTTGCCCTCCGCGGACCCGGTGGGTGCGGAGGAGGGAGCGATCGCCGCGGAAAGTTTCGACACCATGGACTCCAGGTCCACGTTGTGCCGCTGGCACGCCATCCGAAGCGTGACGGGGATCCGCTTCACCTGCTCCCGGTGCTCGGGGTTTCCCAGGGAGGAGAATCCGTTGCCGACGAAGACCTCCACGGTCTGCGGCCACCGGGATAGGATCTCGCCCACCCGCATGTCCGGGTCGATCCGCGGCGCCGCCTGCGCCTGGACTTTCTCCTCCGTCCCGTCCTCCGTAACGGCGGCGGTCGTGGAGGAGGGTTCCTCGTCCGCGTTCGCCGGCTTCGGTTCCAGCAACATCGTCGCCCCGAGGTTTCCCGCGAACATCCCGGCGGAGATCACCGAAAGGGCGGCGAAGAGGACGAAGCCGGTGGAGGGACGTTCGGGGTAGGTGGCCACCATCCCGATCAGCCCGATGTTGGCGATGAAGAAGTGGACCGGCACCCAGGAGGGCCACCGCAGCGTGCGCCCGTTGAACCGGGGGAGAATGAAGTACCCCACCCCGTAGATCATCATCGCCATGAAGCCGAGCAGGTTGAAATGGACGTGGGCGAACCGCACCCACCCCCCCGTGTCCGCGCTCCCCATCCAGATCCCGAGCAGGGCGGCGGAAAAGAAGTAGAGCAGGGACGCGACCACGAACCCCTTGGTGTACCGGTCCATCGTGTTCTCCCGGAAGTCGGTTTTCGGGACCGGATTCCCCGGCCCTTACGGAGGATTCTCCCCTATCCGGGGGACCGGGGCCTTGACGGGCGTCAAGATCCCCGATCCCCCGGAGGGACGGCGGGGACGGAGGGGGCTGCCTACGCCCGCGCCTTCGGCCGGATCGTCAGCAGGTCGGTGACGGTGGTCAGGACCCCCGACAGGAAGACGAGGCCGAGGAAGAACGTCGCGCCCATCCAGAGCCGCATGTACGACTGGGCGGTCATGAACCCCAATCCCAGCACGCGCTCGATGTAGCTCTGGAGCACCCCCGCCACGCCGAAGGTCAGCCCCATCAGCATCATCGCGGAGGTCATGATCCAGAAACCGTACTTCCCGCGGGTATCGTCGTACTCCCGGATCCCCTTGAGGCGCGGCATGGCGTAGTAGAAGGTCATGAGGTTCAGGAGCGCGTAGGCGCCGAAGAAGGCCAGGTGCCCGTGGGAGGCGGTGACCTGCGACCCGTGGGTGTAGTAGTTGATCTGCGGCAGGGTGTGCAGGAACCCCCACACGCCGGCGCCGATGAAGTGCATCACGGCGCAACCGACCGCGTAGGTCCACGTGAGCCGGTTGACGATCGGGTTCTTCCGTTCCTTGATGTGGTTCATCGTGTCGACGAGCATCAGGACGATCGGCAACGGTTCGAGCGCCGAGAAGATCCCGCCGATCCACAGCCAGTACCTGGGCGCGCCGATCCAGTAATAGTGGTGGCCCGTCCCCGCGATCCCGGTGAAGAGGAACAGCCCGATCTCCACGTAGAGCCACTTCTCCACCACCTGCCGGTCCACCCCGGTAAGATTCATCAGGACGAAGGCGAAGATCGACGCGGTGACCAGCTCCCACGCCCCCTCCACCCAAAGGTGGATCACCCACCACCAGTAGTACCAATCGACGACTTCGTTCCGGTAGAAGGGGATTCCGAACAGGTAGAGGAGGGCGAGGAAGACCAGCCCGCCCAGCAGCGTTCCCTGGGTGGCGGTCCACCGGCTCGCCCGGACCATCGTCATCCCCACGTTGAACAGGAAGAGGAGGGCGCCGGCGACGACGAAGTAGTTCAGGGGAGGCGGGATCTCGAGGAGCGGCCGTCCCTTCGTCCACCCGAGGAAAAAGCCGGCCAGGGCGGTCACCCCGATGGCCAGGAGGGCGAAAAGCTGCAGGAAGGCAAGCTTCTCCGAGTAGATCTCCGACCCGGTCTCTTCGGGGACGATGTAGTACGTACCGCCCATGAACCCCAACAGCATCCACAGGACGAGCAGGTTGGTGTGCATGGCGCGCGCGGTCGCGAACGGGAACACGTCGACCACCGCCTGGGGCACCGTGAAGGTGTAGCTGAAGGCGAGGTACAGGCCCAAAAAGATCTGGAGGACGAACAGCGGGAGCGCGGCGGCGAAGTACCAGTAGGCGACCTTCTGGGAACGGTATTCCATCGTGTCCTCCTTATTTCTGGGCGGACAGGAACCTTGCGACTTCCTCCAGTTCCCGTCCGGTGAGGTTGTCCTTCTGCGGCGGCATCATCGCCTTCGGGTTGACGGCCTTCGGATCCGTCACGTACTTCCGGATCTCCTCCGCCGAGAGGCTCGCGCCGATTTTGTCCAGCGCCGGTCCGAAGGTTCCCCCCGTGCCGTGCAGCGAGTGGCAGTTCATGCAACCTTTCGTCTGGAAGACGGCCGCGCCCGGGGAAACGCCCACGGATGCCACCATCATCTGCTCTCCGCGGGAGAGCCGCTTCCGGCTGTCCTGCGGGGGCCAGTCGTTGTTGTTCACGTTTCCCACCCACGTGAAGAACGCGATGAGGTCGGAGATCTCCCCGTCGGAGAGATTCTGTTGCGGCATCTTCCGCCACGAATTCGCAAACGCCCGTTCGGGATGCTGCACCCGGAAACGGATGCCGTCCTCCCCGACGCGCTGCACGACGCGCGTGAGGTCGGGAGCGTAGTACCCCCCGAACCCGAGGATCGTGTGGCAGTCGTTGCAGTTGTGTTTCTGGAACGCCCGTTTCCCGGCCACGACTTCGTCGGACAGCTTGTCCACGTGGGACAGGGCGGCGATCTGCCGCTGCGTGTCGTAGGTGGCCCAAAGGAACAGGGCCGCCGAGGAGAGTGTGCCGATCAGGAAAATCCAGAAGGCGGTCTTCTTGCTCATCCGTTTCCTCCCTGGGGTTCCCGGCGGCCGGGGGACCGCCGACGTCGACGTTGGATGCCGGACCGACGCGCTTCCGCAACCGCGGCACGATCGTACCAGAATGGCCCGTGCCCGCCTTGACGCGGGTCAAGGCCGGAAAAAAACGGAGTTTCCCTCGTCGATACCATATATCATCATGGAAAATCCACGGTTTGACGAGGGACCGCCGCCATGCGGAAGCTGATCCAGGGGATCCACCGTTTCCAGAGGCAGTACTGGAGCGCGAACCGGGAGTTGTACCGGAGGCTGGCCGAGCACGGCCAGTTTCCCGAGGCGCTCTTCATCACCTGCTCCGACTCCCGCGTCGCCCCCCTGGTGATCACCCACGGGGAGCCGGGGGACCTCTTCATCGTCCGGAACATCGGGAACTTCGTCCCGCCGTACTCCGAGGGGGCGCCGGACGCCTCCGGGGTCGCGGCCGCGGTGGAGTACGCCGTGGAGCACCTCGAAGTTCGGGACATCATCGTGTGCGGCCACTCCGACTGCGGGGCGTTGAAGGCGCTCTACAGGGACCGGTCGAAATTCGCCGGGACGGTCCACTTCTCCCGTTGGCTCGAGCACGGGGACAGGACGATGGCGGTGGTGGCGGCCAACTACCCGGAACTCACCCGGGAGGAGCGGTACGAGATCACCTCCGAGGAGAACGTCCTCCTCCAGATGGAAAACCTGCGGACCTACCCCGTGGTCCAGAAGGCGGCGAAGGAGGGACGGCTCCACGTCCACGCCTGGTACTACGAGATCGGGAGCGGCACGGTCTACCGCTATTCGCCCGAGCGGGAGCAGTTCGAACCGATCCGGGAGGAGGAATAGCCGCGGCGGTCCGGAACTCCCTTGTGCCGGGGGGAATCCAATCCTGGCGCCGGGGAAAAAGGGGAATGGAGATGGAATACCGCACGGAAAAAGACTCGATGGGGGAGGTCCGCGTTCCGGCGAAGGCGTATTACGGCGGGCAGTCGCAGCGGGCGGCGGAGAACCTGCCGGTGAGCGGCGAGCGGATGCCGCTTCCCGTGGTCTACGCCGTCGCGTTGATCAAGGGGCTGGCGGCGGAGGTCAACGCAGGGCTTGGAATTCTCCCGGCACCCGCGGCGGAGGCGGTTTCGCGCGCCGCCCGGGAGGTGGTCGAGGGGCGGCACGACGACCAGTTCATCGTCGGGGTCTTCCAGACCGGCTCCGGCACCTCGACGAACATGAACGTGAACGAGGTTCTGGCGAACCGGGCGAACGAGCTCCTGGGGAAGCCGCTGGGGGGAAACGACCCGGTCCACCCGAACGACCACGTCAACCGGTGCCAGTCCAGCAACGACGTCATCCCCTCCGCGATCCGGATCGCGGCGCGCCGCATCCTGTCGGAACGGCTGGTCCCGGCGCTCGAGGGCCTGCGGGACGCCCTCGATGCGAAAGCCGCGGAATTTTCCGACGTCCTGAAGATCGGCAGGACTCACCTGCAGGATGCCGTTCCCGTCACGCTGGGGCAGGAATTCTCCGGCTACGCCTGCCAGGTCGGCCACGGGATCCGCCGGATCCGGGGGGTCTTCCCGGAGCTGGAGGAGCTGCCGCTCGGGGGCACCGCGGTGGGGACGGGTCTCAACGCGCACCCGGAGTTCGCGCTGCGGACGATCGCGGAGATCGGCCGCTCGACGGGGATCCCGTTCCGCGCCGCGAAGAACCGTTTCGCGGAGATGGGAGGACAGGACCCCCTGGTGGCGGCGAGCGGTGCGATGAAAGGGGTCGCCGCCTCGCTGATGAAGATCGCAAACGACCTGCGCCTGATGTCCTCGGGGCCGCGCTGCGGCATCGGGGAGATCGGCCTCCCGTCGCTGCAGCCGGGATCCTCCATCATGCCGGGGAAGGAGAACCCGGTGGTCCTCGAGGCGGCGATCCAGGTGGCGGCGCAGGTGATCGGAAACGACGTGGTCGTGACGCTGGGGGGGTCTCTGGGGATCCTCGAGCTGAACGTGATGCTCCCGGTGATGGCGCGCAACCTGCTCGAATCGGCCGCCCTTCTCTCCTCCTCCGCGTCCCTGATGGCGGGGAAATGCGTGAAGGGGATCGCGCCGGACCGGAAGCGATGCGCGGAATTGGTCGAACGGAGCCTCGCCATGGTCACGCCCCTGGCGGTGAGGATCGGATATGACCGGGCTGCGGAGCTCGCGCACGAGGCGTACCGCACGGGGAAGACGATCCGCGAGCTGCTGTCGGAAAAGGAGATTCTCCCCGCGGACGAGATCGCGAAACTCCTCGACCCGCAGACGATGATCTGACGATGGACACGGTTACGCACGGGCTGACCGGCTTGCTTATCGCGCGGGCGCTGCCGGAAGAGTGGAAAAGCGGCCATCCGAAAACGGCGACCGCCGCCGTTGTCCTGGGGTCGGTCCTCCCCGATGCCGACAACGTGGCGACGTTGCTGGGAAGCGAGCTGTACCTTCGCATCCACAGGGGGTTGTCCCACTCGCTCCTGGGGATCTCGTTCTCCTCCCTGGTCGTCGCGCTCCTGTTCTCCCGCTACGGGAAATGGAAGGACGGGAAACGGCTGTATCTCCTTGTGTCGCTTGGCCAGCTCTCGCACGTGGCCCTGGACCTGCTGAACTCCTACGGGACGCAGATCCTCCAGCCGTTCTCCGACGCCCGGCTTGCGATGGACCTCCTGTTCATCGTGGATCTGGCCTTCACGGGGATCGTTTTGGCGGGGATCGTCCTGTCGCGGCGCAATCCGTTCCGCGCCCGCGCCGCGCTGGCCGGGCTGGCCGCCTACGTCGGCGTCGCCGCGATCTTCCACGCGGGGGCGGTGGATGCGGTGCGCGATGCGGCGCGACGCGCCGGCGTGCCGGTGGTCTCCGCGCAGGCTCTCCCGAGGCTCCCGTACCTGGAACTTCCCTCGCCGGACCGGCTTGCCTTCGCCCCTCCCGCGGCGGCGGGGACGGGAAGGGCGATGGGCGGGACCGCGGAAGGCGGAGGGAAGCCGTTCGCGATCCCGTTCCCGGCGGGTCCCTTCTCCTGGAACGGGTTCATCGACGACGGGAAAACGTATCTGCGCGCCGAGGTCGATCCCCTGACGGGTTCGGTGAAGTGGCGGCAGAGGGCGTTGCGCGGGTCGGACCTTCCGCAGGTCCGCGCCTTGCGGGGGATGGCCGACGTGGAAACGTACCTGTGGTTCGCGAGGTTCCCCGCCGTGCAGGTCGCATCGTCCGGGGGGAAGACGGTGCTGACCTTTTTCGATCTGCGGTTCGGCGGGCTGACGGCAGGGCGCCGCCCGTTCCTTCTCCGGGTGATCGAGGCGCCCGGAGCTCCCCCGCGCGCCCAGTGGAGGATGTGAGGGGGGCATTGCCCCCCTTCACGGCGCGCCGATCGGTCCTTCTTTCCCGCAGAACGCGCAGTGGGTCCATTCGGCCTCCACGGGCATGCGGCAGAACCGGCAGGC
Organism: Deltaproteobacteria bacterium; assembly: GCA_021815305.1. Taxonomy (GTDB): domain Bacteria; phylum Desulfobacterota; class Deferrimicrobia; order Deferrimicrobiales; family Deferrimicrobiaceae; genus JAKAHC01. Next base: position 14,560 of record JAKAHC010000003.1, read on the forward strand.
GTTCTGCCGGAAGGTTCCGCAGTGGGGGCAGAAGGGGAACTTGGCGTCGATCATCCGCTTGCACGCGCCGCACCGCCGCTCGTGCCGTGTCTGCGGCCCGATGACCCGGAGAAGTTCCTCGAGAGTGGTCTCCCCCCGACGGACTTTCCCGACGCCGTCCTCCACGAGCATCGTCATCCCCGCCGCCCGCGCCATGCCGAGCAGCTCCGACTCCTTGTACCCCGTGCAGATGTGGTGGCGGAAGTCGTCGTTCATCACGAACAGCTCGAACACGCCGGTCCGGCCGTGGAACCCCGTCTGCCCGCACCGGTCACACCCCTTTCCGCGGAAGGAGCTCTCCCCCAGCAATCCCGGGGGAAGGTTCAGCAGGAGCGCCGTCTCCGGGTTCACCGCCTCCTCCACGCTGCAGTGCCTGCAGACCTTCCGCACGAGCCTCTGGGCGAGGATCGCCTCCAGCGCCGAGGCGATGAGGTACGGCTTCACCCCCATGTCGATCATCCGGGTGATGGAGGCCACCGAGTTGTTCGTGTGCAGGGTGGTCAGCACCATGTGGCCCGTGAGCGACGCCTTGAACGCCACGTCCGCCGTCTCCGTGTCCCGGATCTCTCCCACCAGGATCACGTCCGGGTCCTGCCGGAGCGTCGCCCGCAGGATGGAGGCGAAGGTCACTCCCGCCTTGTCCTGCACGTAGACCTGGTTGGCCTCCTCGAGGAAATATTCCACGGGATCCTCGATCGTCTCGAAGCTGCGGCTGCCCTCCAGCATCGCGGAGAGGGTCGAGTAGAGCATCGTCGTCTTCCCGCTTCCCGTGGGACCCGTGGAGATGATCATCCCCTGGGGCTTCCGGATGATCATGTTGAGCTTTTTCAGGTCCGTGTCGGAAACGCCCAGCTCGTCGAGCTTGCGGATCGACGCACGCTTGTCGAGGATCCGCATCACCGCCTTCTCGCCGTTGATCGTGGGCATCATCGACACCCGGATGTCCACCATCCTCGTTCCGGACTTGACGGCGATCCGGCCGTCCTGCGGTTTGCGCCGCTCGGCGATGTCCATCTTCGCCAGGATCTTGAACCGGGAGATCGTCGCCGCGTGCAGCTCCGCGGGGATGAAGATCTTGCTGTGGAGGATCCCGTCGATCCGGTACCGCACAAGGGTGTACTTCGTCTTGGGCTCGATGTGGATGTCGCTGGCCTTGTACCGGATGGCTTCCGAGATGACGGCGTTTGCGATCCGGATGATCGGGGGAATCCTTGTGGACCCGATCATCTCGTTGATGTTCAGGGGTTTCTCGTCCTCGTCGATGACGATGTCGATCTCGTCCATCGGCTCCTTTTCGAAGATGTCCTCCAGGCCGAAGGGGGTCGCCGCATCCTGCCCGGCCATCTCCCCGGCGGTGCGTTCCCCGTAGACCTTCTTCAGCTGGTCCTTGATCTCCGAGGGCCGCGAAAGGAGCGGAACGACCTTGAGCCCCGTGATCTGCTCGAGGGCGTCGCACTTGACGATGTCCGAGGGGTCGGCCATCGCGATGGAGACCTGCTTCCCGTCCAGCTTCACCGGGATCATCCGGTTCTTCTCGCACAGGTCGCGGGGAAGGAACCGGACCACCTCGGGGTGGACCGGCACCTCCCGCAGGTCGATGACGTCGACGTTCAGGAAGCCCTGGAACGCCTTGATGACGGCCGACTCCGTGGCGGTCCCCAGCCGCGCCAGCGTTTCGCTCAGGATCTCTCCGGAAAGCCGGCTCTTGGTCGCCTCGTCCAGATCCTGCTTCCTGATCAGCCCCGCGCGGATGAGGATGTTCCCCGCCACCGCCCGGTTCTCGTCGAAGAGGGCCGCGTAGTTCTTGATCTTGCTCTGCTGCACGCTGGCGATTTCCCGGAGCTTCCGGTTCTCCCGGAGGAGGACGTACTGCTGCAGGGCGAGGCTCACCGTGAGACGGAGGTCCTCGTCGTTCCAGGGCTTGGTGATGAACTTGTAGACCGCTCCCTCGTTCACCGCCCCGAGGATCGACTGGACGTCCGCGTAGCCGGTGAGCATGATCCGGATCGTTTCGGGCCAGCGCTTCTTCACCTCCCGCAGGAACTGCGCGCCGGTCATCCCCGGCATCCGGTGGTCGGTCACGACGAGCTGCACCTTCTCCGCCTCGAGCACCCGGATCGCCGCGTCGGCGGTCGCCGCGGTGCGGATCTCGTAGTTCTCCTCGAGGAAGATCCGCCGCAGCGCCGAGAGGACCGACTCCTCGTCGTCCACGAACAGGAGGGTGAACCGCTCCCTCTCCTCGGCGTCGACCTCCCCCCCGGCCGGGGAGGAAGCCGTTGCGGCTCCCGGTTCCGCGCTCTGGAACAGGTCAGCGTACTTGGTCATGGCATCCTCGCTGGATGGGGAGTTTCACGACGAACGTCGCCCCTCCCCCGGGGGTGTCCTCCACGTCGATCGTGCCGCCGTGCGACGTGACGATGTCGTACGCCACGGTCAGTCCCATGCCTTTCCCCTTGCCCACCTCCCGGGTGGTGTAGAAGGGCTCGAAGATCCGCGCCCGACGGTCGGGGGGGATGCCGGGGCCGTTGTCCGCGAAGGAGAGCCGGATCCGGTCCTCCGACACACCGGTGCGGATCGCGACGCACAGGCCCTCCCGCCGCGCCTGGAAGGCGTTCCGCAGAAGGTTGAGGAACATCTGGCAGAACAGCCCCGGCCTGCAGGTGATCACGGGCACGGGGGAGAACTCCCGGACGATCCGGGCCCCCGGCGGGATCTCTTGGGTCATCACCGAGAGGGTCCGCTCGATCTCCCGGTTCAGGTCCGCCGGACCCTCACCCTCCTCGTCGATGTGGGAAAATCCCTTGAGGTCCGCGACGATCTTCCGCACCCGCTCGGTCCCCTCCAGGGTCTGGCGGATGAGGTCCCCCGCGTCCGGGGCGATGGCGTCGATGCGGAGCGCCTCCCGGTGCTTCCTCAGGCCGTCCCGGTCCTGCTGCGCCACCCCTCCCTGCTCGCACACCCGTTCGTACCGGCCGAGCATGTCCAGGAACCGGGAAGTGTACTTCTTCAAGGTATGGATGTTGCTGGTGACGAAGGCCAACGGGTTGTTGATCTCGTGGGCGACTCCCGCGGCGAGCTGTCCGACGGAGGCCATCTTCTCCTGCTGCACCAGCCGCGTCATGGCGCGGGCGAGCTCCTGCGTGCGTTCCCGGACCTTGATCTCCAGGCTCTCGGCGAGTTCGCGGTACCGCTGTTCGGAGGCGGAGAGCTTCCGGTTCGTCTCCAGGAGCTCCTCGTACGACCGGTTGACGACCTCGGTATGCATCTCCGTGGTGAGCATCCGCTTCAGGTTGTTGTGCGCCATCGTGGCGAGGGCGTCCGCGATGAGGGACAGCAGGGCGTCCTCGGTTCCCCCCGGGGGCGTTCCCGTGCGCAGGATGACCTTTCCCGCCGGCTCGCCCTCGAGCCGGACCGTTCTCGCGGCGGTCCGCTTCCCCGCGGCCGCATTCCCCGCGGCGCCCCACAGGACGTTCCCCTCTCCGTCGGCGACATGTACGCCCGGAAGGCCCGCTTTCGCCGCGGCGGAAAGCAGGGGCGCGACCTCGGCCTCGGAGAGGACCTCGCGCAGAGAGCGCTCTTCCCCCACGCAGTAGATGATGCGCCGGCGCCCCTCGTTGTCGGCAATCATGCGCTTCTCCCCGTCACCCGGCCCGGCTCGCGAGCCGGTCGACGAAAGACTCGCGCGTCAGGCCGTGGGTGTCCCGGAACGCGTGCTTGCGGTCCAGGTTGTCGTATGCCCGCGAGACGAGCGTGCGGAAGGTCTCCACCACTCCCCACCCCTGCAGGGCGGAGGCGGGGACCATCGGGATTCCCGTCGGACCCCATACCTTCCGGATCTCTTCCTCCGCGGTGATGTCGTTCAGATCCCTCTTGTTGTACTGGATCACCAGCGGGAGCCTGTCGATGTCGATCCCCACGATGGCCAGGTTCCGCTCCAGGTTCCCGAAGCTCTCCGCGTTGTTCTTCGCCTCCGTCCGCCGGGAGTCCGCGATGAACGCCACCCCGTCCGCCCGCTGGAGAACCGCCTTCCGGGTCGCGTCGTGCTGCACCTGCCCCGGGACGGTGTACACCTTCACCTTGATCTTCAACCCGCTGGGGGCGACGAGGAAGAAGGGGAGCAGATCGAAGAAGATCGTCCGGTCGTCCTGCGTGTCCAGGACCATCAGGTCCCCCCGCCCCTCCTTCACGAGCAGGTCGTGCAGCCGCAGCAGGTTCGTCGTCTTTCCGGACAGGGCGGGCCCGTAGTAGACGAGCTTGAGGACCATCCGCTTTTCGGCATCGTCGTATTCGATCATGGGGCCGCCAGGGCGACGAGGAAGATGTCGACGAGTTCCGGGTCGAGCGCCGGTCCCCGGAGCACCCCCATCACCCGGAATGCATGCTCCCGGTCGTACCCCTTCGCGTAGGGGCGGTCCGTGGACATGGCGTCGAACACGTCGGCCACCGCGACGATGCGCGCCTCCAGCGGGATCTCCTTCCCCTTCGCGCCCGTGGGGTACCCCTTGCCGTCGATCCGCTCATGGTGGTAGAGGATGATGTTGACGACCTCCTCCGGCAGGTGGGCCTGCCGCGCCACCTCGGCGCCCCAGCCGGGGTGCTTCTTCACCACCTCGAAGTCCCGCTCCGACAGCCGTCCGGGGAAGTTGAGGATCGCCTCGGGAACGCCGATCTTCCCGCAGTCGTGGAGCCAGCTGCCGTGCTTGATCGATCGCAGCATCTCCTCCGGGAGCCGGAGCCCGGAGGCGATCTTCAACGCGTACGCCGCCACGCGGTCGCAGTGCCCCCGGGTGTACGGGTCCTTCAACTCGATCGTCTGGGCGATCGACCGCAACGCCCCCTCGTCGCCCAGGCGCAGCGAACGGACCAGCTGGTACCGGCGCACCCCCTCCTCGACGGTGCGCACCACCTCGTCGTCCGCCCAGGGTTTGACGTGGAAGCGGAACACCTCCCCCCGGTTGATCGCCTCGATGGCGGTGGGAAGGTCCGCGTAGCCGGTGAGGAGCACCTTCACCGTGTCGGGGGAGATGTTCCGGACTTTCGACAGCAGCTCCACGCCGCGCATCCCCGGCATGAGGTTGTCCGACACGACCACCGCCACCGGCTCCCCGCGGACGATCGCAAGGGCCTCCTCCCCGTTTTCGGCCCGCAGGATGCGCAGGTCGGTTTCCATGAACAGCCTCGAAAGCGCGTTCAGGATGCTTGCCTCGTCGTCGACGAAGAGGACGGTGTTATCCACGGCCGGCCTCCCCGGTGACGATGAGGATGAGGCAGTCCGCCGCGTACGGGTTGCGCTCGAGGATGACCCGGTGGTTGCCCTCTCCCACGGAAACGCCCCCGCTCCTCGACCTCAGGCTCTCCTCGATGACCCGGTCGACCAGCAGGTTCTGGGCATCCGTCAGGACGTCGCGCCGGTTCGCCCCGATCACCGGCCCGATGCGGTTGCCGAAACAGACCATCCCCTTGCGGTTGCATTGGAATACCGTCCCGTCGAGGTACATCCCCACCACCGCGAAGGGGAGGTTGTCCAGGATGCTCAGGGACTCCGTCAGAGCGCGGTTCTGCGCCGTGAGCGCCTCCGTGCGCTCCGACACGCGCCGTTCGAGCTCCCGGTTCAGCCCGAGCAGTTCCCCGTTTTTCCTCTGCAGTTCCTCGCCGAGCTCCCGGTTCTTCGTCGTCAGCTGGTACCGCTCCAGTGCGTTTCCGACGGTGACCTTGATCTCGTCGTCGTTCCACGGTTTGGGGATGAACTTGTAGATCTGCCCTTCGTTGATGGCGGACACGATCGCCGCGGTGTCCGCATACCCGGACAGGACGATGCGCACCGTGTCGGGCCAACGCCTCCGGACTTCGCGCAGAAATTCCACGCCGTTCATCGCGGGCATCCGGTAGTCGGAGAGGACGACCGGTACCGGGCCGGACTGCGAAAGGAGCGACAGCCCTTCCGCGCCGGACAGGGCGGTGAGGATATCGAACCCTTCGTCGAGGAAAAGGCGTTCGAGCGAGCGCAGGACGTTGCGCTCGTCGTCGACGCAAAGGATGCGGACCGGCTCCGCCACCGTGTTTCAGGCCTCCTTCACGATCGGGATCCGCACGGTGAACGTGGTCCCCTTGCCCACTTCGCTTTGCACGGAGACCTCCCCCTTGTGCTTCTTCACGATGTCGTAGGTGATGCTCAAGCCCAATCCCGTCCCCATGCCGGCCTCCTTCGTCGTGAAGAAAGGCTCGAAGATCCGTTCCAGGTTTCCCTGCGGGATCCCCCTGCCGGTGTCCGCCACGGAGACGCACACGTGCCCGTTCTCGGCCCAGGTGCGCACGGTGATGGTCCCCTCGTGCTCGATGGCATGGGCGGCGTTGACCAGGAGGTTCAGGAAGACCTGGTTCATCTGCTGGGGGTGGCAGAGGGTGCGGGGGATCTCCGAAAGCTCCCTGCGGAGAGTCGCCTTGTACTTGAGTTCGTTCCAGACGATGTTGATGGTGCTTCGGATGCACTCGTTGATGTCGGCTTGCTGTAAGTCGCTCTCCTCCACGCGGGAGAAGCTCTTCAGATCCGCCACGATGACACGGACGCGCTCCGCCCCTTCCAGGGACTCCCGGATCAGGTCGTCCAGATCCTTGAGGACGTAGTCCAGCTTGAGCTGCGCCCGTTTCCGCCGGACCGCCTCGGCCAGGTCCGGCGGCGCCCCGGCGGCGATGCAGTCGGATTGCGCGGCGAGGAACTCGGTCATCCTCGACAGGTATTTCCCCAGGGTGGCGAGGTTGCTGTTGATGAACCCTACGGGGTTGTTGATCTCGTGGGCGACCCCGGCCGCCAGCTGCCCGATGGAGGCCATCTTCTCCTGCTGGAGGACCTTCGCCTGGGTCCGTTTGAGCTCGGAGAGCGTCTCCTTGAGCCACGTGTTTTTCCGCGTGACCTCCTCGGAGGCCTTCCGGAGCTGCGTGGAGTCGTGGATCGTCACGATCGTCCCGGAGATGTCGAAGCCCGGGACCTCCTCGAACGGGTAATGCTTGATGACGAACCACCTGCCGGACCGCTCGTGGAAGCATTCCACCTCCTTGCCGAAGGGGAGATCCGTCACGATCCCCGCGTCGGACAGGGTCTGGTCGAAGGGTTTCCCGAGGATCTCCGGGTACGGTTTTTCGAGGAACTGCTGGAACGTCCGGTTGCACCGGCGGATCCTGCGGTGTTCGTCCGCCAGGAAGAGCATGTCGTCGACGCAGTCGATCGTTCCTTCCCACTCCTTCTTCGCCATCGCCACCTGGCCGTAGAGGCGGGAGAGTTCGTCGTGCTTCCGGACCAGTTCCTCCACGCGCTCGAACCCGCTCTCCATCATCCAGGAGACGCAGGAAGCGACCTCGTTCCGGTCGAAGAACCGTTCGATGAAAAGCCGGTATCCCTCCTCTTCCTCCCGCGGGAGGCCGGCGGACCGGACGAGGTCGGTGTACGTGTTGCGGAAGACCTTCACGAGCCCGAGGAAGATCCCCAGGGGCATGCCGTCGAGGCGGCGCTTTCGCGCCTCGGCGACGCCGAAGGCGGAAAGCCCGTCGTCCCGTCCCACGTCCTCCGTGGTGAGGGGGGGCGGATCCGTGCAGCCCCGGAACGCCTGGAGGAGGGAGCCGGAGAGCCCCCGCACGGTCGGGAGCCACGCTCCAGGGTCCTGCGAGGCGAACCGGAAGTAGCCGTTCTCTCCCGCGCCGGCGAGGACCCGTTGGAGGAGGCGGTCTTCGTTGCGGAGGATGAGCTCGATGAAGTCGGTCACACCGGGTCCCCTGCCGTTCTCCTCGCACGCCCCGCGGGTCCCGGGGGGGAGGGGTTTGGTCCAGTCGTCCGGAAGGCGGGGGCGCAACGGCGCCGCCCGACTGCCGGACCTCCCGGGTATTTCATCGGATCATGATGAAGAATACTTTAGTTTTCGCGGGAGAACGAGATCAATCCAGCCGGTATACCACCGGCGTGATGATTTCCGCTTCCGAAGGGGGCCGCGGGTAGGGGGAGGCGGTACGGACCGCGTCCACCGCGTTCCTGTCGAGGACGGCGAAACCGGACCCCTGGAGCACCCGGACGTTCCGGACGGAGCCGTCGGGAAGGATCACGAAGGCGACGACCACCTTTCCTTCCCACCCCATCCTCCGGGCCACCGGCGGATAGGCGATCCCCCGCTGGATCGTTTCGCGGATGTACCCGTAGGCGCGTTCGGGGGATTTGCCGGATCCCTTCCCGCGGGGCCGACCGGCGTTCTCCGCCGTTCCCTCCGCCCCTTGCGCGGGGCCTGCATCCCCGGCGGTTGCGGGCGCTTTTCCCACCGCCGCGGAGGTCGCAGGCGCGCTTCCCGATGGTTTTCCGGCAGGTACGGCCGCCGGGAACCCGGCGGACTGCGCGGAGGACCGGGCAGGGAGGCGTTCCACCGCCGCGGCTTCCGTGCGGAAAGAGTTCACCGGCGCGGGCTCCGGCGAAGAGGGAAGCGCGGGGTGGAGCGGTGCGGCAGGGCGCGGCGCGGTGCGGTGCGCGCGCGCCGGGGGATGCCCGGCGGTCCGGTTCCGGAGATCCGCGTGCGGTTCCTGACCCTCCGGGGGCGGGAGGAGCGTGAGGTCGACCACCGGGAGCGGGGCGTTCCGCGATCCCGCCGCGATGGCTCCGAGGGCGGCGAGGCCCACGATCAGGTGGAGGATGAGGGAGGCCAGCAGCCCCTTGGCGGATTCACGCATCTTCCCATTTTCTCACATGCGGGCCGGCGTCACTCCGCCTTCGCCTTTTCCGGCATCCGGAGGAAGAGAAGCAACGTCGCCGCGATCAGGGCCAGGGCCGCGCTCGCGCCGAAAGCCGCGGGAGCGCCGAACGCATTCCACAGGAGTCCGAAAATCACGCTCGCCGGGAGTGCGCAGATCCCGACCACGAGGTGGAACCACCCGTACGCCGTTCCCCGCCGGTCCGCGGAGACGAAGTCGGCAACCAGCGCGCGTTCCGTCCCCTCGCATGCCGCGTGGTACATCCCGTAGAAAAGGAAAAGCCCCACCATCCAGTAGACCCCCCGGGTCAGCCCCCAGGCCGCGTAGACGGCCGCATAGACCGCCCACCCTCCGAGGATCACCCGCTTGCGCCCGAAGCGGTCGGACAGGATCCCGGCGTGGGTGGAGAAGGACGACTTGACCAGTTGAAAGGCGCCCCACAGGAGGGGGATATACGTCGGCGGCACCCCGGCGTCCACCGCCCGCAGGATGAGAAATCCGTCGCTCGCGTTTCCCAGGGTGAACACGCCCACGGCGACGAGGTAGCGGCGGAAGTGAGGGGGGAGCGACCCGTCTCCGAGGCGCAATCCTTTGCCGGGCGTCCCCGCCGAGCCGGTTTCCCTGACGAACAGGATCAGCGCGAGCACGGCCGCGATGCCGGGGAGGGCGGCGAGCAGGAAGATCGCCCGGTAGGAGAACCCCCCCGCCGAAAGGAGCAGAAACGCCGCCACGGGTCCCACGGCGGCTCCCAGGTTGTCCATCGCCCGGTGCCATCCGAACGCCTTTCCCCGGACCTTCGCCGGCACGGAAGCGGCGATGAGGGCGTCCCGGGGGGAGGTGCGGATCCCTTTCCCGGTCCGGTCTGCGAACCGGATGGCCAGGACGTGGATCCACGAGGTGGCGAACGCCGAAAGGGGGCGTGCGATCGTGGCCACCGAGTATCCCCACACCACGAGCGGTTTCTTCCGGGCGACCCGGTCGGACCATGCTCCGGACAGCAGCTTGACCAGGCTGGAGGTGGCCTCCGCGACCCCTTCGATCACTCCGAGGGCGGTCGGGCCCGCCCCAAGCGCCGTCGTGATGAAGAGGGGGAGGAGCGGAGAGATCATGTCGGAGGAGACGTCGGTGAGGAAGCTCACGGCTCCGAGGGCGATCACGTTGCGGGGGAGTTTACGTTTTTCCATCGTCACCTCCACGGTGGGGCTCGGGACGCAGGATCCGCAGTCCGTTGAAGATCACGAGGAGGGTCGTCCCCATGTCGGCGAGTACCGCCATCCAGAGCGTGGCGTATCCGCCCACCGCCAGGGCCAGGAAGCCGGCCTTTATGACGAGGGCGCTGAAGACGTTCTGGCGGACGACGGATACCATCCGTCGTCCCAGCGCGATGGCGGAGGGGATTTTCCGGAGGTCCCCGGTGAGGAGGGCCACGTCCGCGGTCTCCATCGCCGCCGGGGAACCCGCGGCGGCCATCGCCACGCCGACGGAGGAAAGGGCAAGGGCCGGGGCGTCGTTTACTCCGTCCCCGACCATCGCAACGATCCCGTAGGATCCCACGAGCTGCCGCACCCTCGCGAGCTTGTCCTCCGGGAGGAGGCCGTACGAGACCTCGTCGATTCCCGTGGAGCTTCCCGCGGCTCGCGCCGCCTCCTCCCGGTCCCCCGTGAGCAGCGCGAGGTGCGAAATTCCCAATCTCCGAAGCGCGCCGACGGTCCGGGCGGCCTCGGGCCGGAGTTCGTCCTCCATCTCCACCGTCCCGAGGAGGATGTCCCCGGTGCCCACGACGGCAACGGTGGCGGAGTTCCCGGCGCCGAGAGCGCGATCGAGGTCTTCCCGGCGAAACCCCATCCTCTCGAACAGCCTGCGGTTCCCCACGGAGACCAGCGTTCCGTCCACCATCGCCGACACACCCAGCCCGCCGACGACGGAGAGCGTCCTGGCGATGGTTCCCCGGGCCGCCGTGGCGACCCCCCGCCGCGCCGCCTCCCGGCGGATCGCTTCCGCGGCCGGGTGCGCGGAGCCGGCTTCCACGGCCCCCGCCAGCCGCAGCACCTCCTCCTCCGTCCCCCCGGAGAGGGCGCGAACCCGGGTGACGCGGAGCCTTCCGTGCGTGAGGGTGCCGGTCTTGTCGAATGCCACGGCCCGCACCTTCCCCAGCGTCTCGAGGTGCCTTGCGCCTTTCACGAGGATCCCCTCGCGGGTGGCTCTCGTCAGCGCCGAGAGGGTGACTACGGGGGCCGCAAGGACGATGGCGCAAGGGCAGGCGATCACCAGGATCACGAGGGCCCGGTACACCCAGTCGAGGACGGCTCCCCGCCCCATCAGGGGAGGAAGGGCCGCGAGGAGGACGGCGACGGCGAGCACGGCCGGCGTGTACGCCGCGGCGAACCGCTCCATGAACGTCTGGACGGACGCCTTCTCCCCCTGCGCCTCCTCAACCCGCCGCAGGATCCCGGCGTAGGTGGAATCCGGGAGCGTCCGGGTCGCCTCGGCGATGAGCAGACCCCGCCCGTTCACCGTTCCCGCGTAAATGGGGTCGCCCTCCTCCTTTTCCACGGGGGCGGACTCTCCGGTGAGGAGCGCCTCGTTGAGGTCGGAGGAACCCCGTCGCACGATCGCGTCCACGGGGACGCGTTCCCCCGGCCGGACGATCAGGGTGTCCCCCGGACGGACCTCTTCCGCGGGGACGGTGCGCTCCTCTCCCCCCACGCCCCCGACGCGCACCACCGCCCGCTCCGGGGAGATGGCGAACAGCTCCACGGTGGCCCGGCGTGCGCGATCCAGGCTGCGGGACTCCAGCGCGTTCGCCAGGGCGAAGAGGGTCACGACGACCGACGCCTCCACCCATTCCCCCATCAGGGTCGATCCCCCGATGGAGATCGTCATCAGCGCGTTCATCCCGAGCGACCGGTTCAGGACTTCCCGCGCTCCCCGGATCGCCACGGGGGCGCCTCCCAGGAGGATCGAGGCGAGGAAGGGGAGACGGCTCAACGGGGCCGCGGGGAAGAGCGCCTTCAGGAGGATCCCGAGCAGGAGGGTTGCGCCGGCGACGCAGAACGTCCGCATGGGACCTCGGCTGGACTCGGGCAGGTCGGCCTTCCGGAGCGCCTCGTCCATCGGGTGCCCTTCCATGCCGATCCTGCGCAGGGCCTCGAGAATCGCATCGACGTCCCCGCGGTGGCGCACCTCCACCTGCCGGGAGAAGAGCCGGAAGGTGAGCGACTCCACGCCGGGCACGCGGGAGAGGGCGGCGCGGATCTCCCGCTCCTCGTCGGGGCAGTCCATCGCCGGAACGAAAATGCGAGAGACGTTGGCGCGCTCTTGCGGCTTCATCGACCGGGGAGTCTCTTATGGTTTCTTCGCGACGAAGATGGCTTTCTCGTCCGAGTAAGACACGACCCGGCCGTTTTCGGTACGGATCCGGAACGTCTCCCTCGCCAGGGGGAACGCCGAAAGGAACATCATCTCGACCTCCCATTGCACGTCCTTGGGGAGGCCGGTTCTCGCCGACCACTCGGGGAACGGGTGGGTCTTCCAGAAGGAGGCGCTTTGGACGAGGGCCAGCCCCGCCCCCGAAAGGAACTCCAGCCACTCCTCGACGCGGTAGCTGCGCACGTGGGACGGGTCGTGCACCTTCTCGATGCCGTTGAGGAATGCATCCAGCGACGGCTCCCCGGGGACCACGCTGTCGATGATGCCGACCCGCCCGCCGGGGCGGGTGACGCGCGCCATCTCCGAGAGGGCCGACCGGACGTCGGGGAAGTGGTGCGGAGCGATGCGGCACGTCACGCGGTCGAAGACGGCGTCGGCGAAGGGGAGCGCCTCGGCGTCGGCCACGGCGAAGGAGATGTTTCGGACTCCTTTCTCCCGCGCCAGCGTCCGGGCCTCCATCAGCATCACGGGTGTCAGGTCGGACGCCACCACGCGGGCGACGCGGCCGGCGATCGTGACGGCGGTGTGCCCGCCGCCGGTGGCGACGTCGAGGACGCGGTGCTCCGCGTCGAGGGCCAGGCCCGTGAAGAGAAGGTCCAGGTCCTCCACGTCGGAATGATCCGTGCTGCAGCGGTATCTCGACGCCACCCGGCCGAACTGTGCGCGGGTGAACCCCTTCGGCGGCGACGGCATCAGTGACCCTCCTGCCCTATTTTCCGACGCCTCCGGGGCGATTACAAGGCCGCGCGGCGCGCAGGATTCATTACAATGGCGGGTACGATGGAAAAAGGACCGCTCCATCTCTCCCGGCTCTACGCCGGACCGTTCCTCGCCCTCGAGCGGGCGCTCCTGTCCCGCCTTTCCCTCTCCTCCTGGGGCGGACAGGGGTGGGAACGCGTCCTGCTCGTCCCCTCCAACGAACTGCGGGAGCACCTCCTCAAGCGGCTCGCGCTGCGGGGGGATCGGGCCTGCGCCGGCGCCTCCGCGATGACGCTGTACGACTTCGCCCACCGGCTGCTGAAGCACCGGGGGGTGTTCCCGCGCGAACTCCCGCCCGCCCGGATGGCCGCGGCGCTGACGGCGGCGGTCAGGGAGACGTACGCCGCGGGGAAGGGGGATTTCGCGTCGATCGCCGGGACGCCGGGATTTCCCTCGGCGCTCGCCCGTACCCTCGCGGATTTCGAGGAGGGATGGGTGGGTGACGCCGAACTCTTCGCGGCGGAGAGGAAGGCGCGCGAGGGGGGGGATCCGCGGAGGGCCGCGAGGTGGGCGGAGTGGCGCCGGCTGGCTGCGGCGGTGGAGCGGAAAGTCCTTGCGATGGGAGGGGAGACGCGACGGAGGATCTTCCAGGAAGCCGTGGAGGGATTCGAGCAGCCCGGGTACCCCTTTCGGGTGACCCTCTACGGGTTCTACGACTTCACGCGGCTCCAGTGGACGCTGGTCGACCGGCTTCTCCAAAGCGGCCTCCTGGACGAGGTGTACTTTCCGGGCCTCTTCGACGGGCAGGGTGCGCTCGCCCCTTCCTTCTTCTACGCCGCGAGGGCATGGGACCGTCTGCGGACCGCGTTCGAGGGGAACGTGGAGTTCCTCCCGGATGATCCGTCGCCCGCCGTCGCGGCGGTGCGGGAGCGGATCTTCTCCCCCTTTCCTCCCGGCGAGCCGGTCCCGGCGCCGTTCGCCGTGTTGTCCGCGCCGCACGGGGAGGGGGAAATGCGTCTTGCCGCACGGCAGGTCCGGAAGTGGCAGATCGAGGAGCCGGCCGCGACGGTGTTCCTCGTGGCGCGGAAGGTGACGCCGGAGGCGATGGCCGACTGGGAACGGATCGCGGCGGAGTACGGCATCCGCACGGCGGGCCGGATCGACGTCCCGCTTTCCTCGGTTCCCCCCGTGCGTCTTCTCCTGCGGATGGTCGAGGTGGCGCGAGACGACTTCCCGCGGCGGAAAGTGCTCGACATCCTCGAATCGCCGTACCGCCGCCGGGTCTCGGACGGCGGCGAGGTCGCCCCCCGCCCCGACCTCTGGGACATCCTTTCCCGCGAGGCGATGGTCGTCTCCGGCGCCGACTGGGAGGCGCGGCTTTCCCGCCTGCGGCGGTGCCGCGAGGGAGAGGACGGGGAGGAAACGGACGGGCGGCGGGAGCAGCTTGGGCTCCTGGCTGCGGAAGTGCGCTCCCTCCGCGCGGCCCTTTCCCCCTTGCGGGAGGCCAAGGGGTACCGCGCCCTCGCGGGGGCGCTGCGGGAGATCCTGACGCGGGAATTCCGCGTGGTCCTGGACGATACCCCGGAGGGAGAGAGGGACCGGAGGGCCGTGGAGGCGCTCCTTGCGGTCCTCTCCGATCTCGAGGGGATCCCGGACGACGAGGCTCCGTGGCCGGGAACGCGGGAGGCTTTGGACGGATTCCTTTCCCTCCTGTCCGTCCAGCGGCTCTTCACGGGGGAACGGGGCGGGATGCGCGCGCAGGGGACGGTCGTTTTCGGCGATGCCGCCGCGATGCGCGGGGTCACGGGGACCCATGCGCTGGTCCTGTCCGTCAATGAAGAAGCGGTTCCCGCACAGATCGAGGAGGACCCCCTTCTCCCGGACGACGACCGGGAGGAGTTGAACCGTCTGCTGCGCCGGGACGATGCGCCGGAAGCCCTTTCGCTGCGGCGGCGCAACGGCACCGAGGAGCGTCTGCTCTTCGCGCTCCCCGCGGCTTCCGTGCGGAAGGGGATCGCGTATTCCGTTCTTCGTGCGGACGGGGCGGGCTCGGCAAAACGGCCGTCCCTCTACCTCCTCCACCTCCTGTCCCGTTTCCGCGGCCCCTCGGTGTTCTCCGAAGACTGGGAGGAGGCTTCCGGAGCGGTGGCGGATCGGTTGCCGCGGTCCCCCTTTGCCTCGCTCCGCGGCGGGGGGGTCAAAAGCCCGCGCGAGGAGGCGCTGGCGGCGTGGCGGGAAGGGAGGGAGCTTCCCCCGGCATCCGCAGGGGTGCCGTGGCGCCGCATCCTGCGCACCTTGTCCTCCTGGGCTGCAAGGGGCGCGGGAGCGTCGATCTTTCCCGGCCCCGGGGTCGCCGCTCCGCTTCCGGCATCGCACAGTGCGTCCGCACTGGAGGAGTTGGCACGGTGCCCGTACCGGTATTTCCTGCACCGGGTCCTCTCCTTCGATCCCGCGGAGGAACCGGAAGGGGAGCAGGCCCTCACTCCCGCGGAAATGGGGGAGATCGCCCACGACATCCTGCGGCGCCTCGGGAAGGAGGCGGCCGAAGGGAAGGGGTGGGGAGAGGTCGCCGCCGCGGCCCGCAAGAGCGTGTCGAGCTTCGTCCGGGAGAACCCGACGGGGCTTCCCGGGCTCTTCCGCATCCAGTGCCGCGCGGTGGAGCGCGACGTGGAGCGTTTCGTCGCGCTCGAGCGCAACCGGGAGGAGGAGGGGCCGGGGTGGAGAATCTCCCGGGTGGAGGCGTCCTTTGTCGTCCCCGCCGATCCGCCCCTTCCGGCCTTCCGGGGCAGGGTCGATCGGCTGGACCGGGGCCCTGCGGGGGAAGCGCGGGTGGTGGATTACAAGTACAGCGACCCGAAGCACGGCGATCCGAGGCGGGGAGCCGCCTCCGCCGATCGGATGCTCCACGGCCTGTCCCACCAGGTCCCCGTGTATCTTGCCTGGGCCCGAACGCTCGATCCGGCGCCGTCCTCGGTCGCGGCGGTCTTTTACTTCCTGCGCAACGGATTCGGGGAATTTCCCGCCCCGGCGTGGGAGGAGGTTCGGGACGGCTGGGCCGCCGCCTTGGGAGACTGGCTGTCCGTCGCGGCGGCGGGGATGTTCCCCCCCCTTCCCCACCACCGGTTCACCTACGCCGGGCAGGCGGCGCCGCGCTACTGCGACGCCTGTCCCTTCAAGGACCATTGCCGGGTTTCGCCCGCCTACGACGGATCGGAAGTCGACCCCGGGTCGGTCGCGGTCCTGCTGGCGGCGGATCCCGTGCTGCGGCGGGTGTCCTCCCACCGGCCGGGGAAGGGGTGACGGCGATGAACGAGGACCTCGGAGGGTCGGCGCGCGTCTTCCGGAGGAATCTCGCGGTGGACGCCTCCGCGGGAACGGGCAAAACGGCGTGGCTGGTTGCGCGGGTCACCAATCTGTTCCTCGACCAGCCGGGGCTGCTGCCGGACCACGTGCTCCTGCTGACGTTCACGGACAAGGCGGCCGCCGAGATGAAAGGGCGCCTGACCGAGCGGTGGGAGCGCCTGTACGCCGCGGCGCAGGAGAGCGAAGACCCGGCCGAGATCGGGCGGCGGATGGCTGCGTGGAAACCCGTGGTGGAGGTCCCGGAGGGGAGATACCCCGAACCGGGATCGCTGCGGCGGCGCGTGGAGGAGATGGTCGACGGGGAGGGCCGCCTGTCGGTCACCACGTTCCACTCCTTTTGCGCCCGCGTGCTCCGGTCGTTCCCGGCGGAGGCGGGGGTGGACCCCCTCTTCGAGGTGCTGTCGAAAAGCGAGGCCTCCGACGCGTGGGACGCGGCGTTCCGCACGTTCCTCCGCGGCGAGTTCGGCGCGGAAGCCGCATCGCGCGAGTGGGAGACGATCCTCCTGCGGGCGCAGGATCCCGGGAAAGTGTGGTCCGTGATCCGCCGGCTGTGCCTGGCCCAGCGCGACCTGCTCCGCGGCGCCCCGCCGGACTTCGGGTCGCCCGGGGACTTCCTGTCGTTCCTCCGAAGGGAATACGCGTCCCATGTCGCGTACTTCCGGTCTTTCGTCGCGGGGATCGCAGTCTCCGCCGAGGATCCGGCGGCGGCGTTCCGGGCGGCGCTGGATCGTCTCGTGCCCGCGTGGGAGGCGGTCCTGCGGGGGGATCTCGATGCGGCGGCCGCGTGCGCCGCGGAGGGGGCCGCGGCCTTCGATATCGATCTGCGGAAGGCCCGGAGCGGGAAGAAGTTCCCCAGGCCCGAGGGCCCCCTGCTTTCCGAGGTCCGGGACGCGCTCCGGAAATTCTTCGATCTCCTCGAAGAAGTCCCCGGGGGGGACGCCGCCGCGCGTTTCCTCGTTGCCCGGGCCGGTACGGCCATCGCGGCGTACGAGCGGGCGAAAGGGAGCGGCCTCGACTTCATGGACCTTCTGCTCCGCGCGGGAGACCTCCTGGCGAAGAACCCGGAAGTGGCGCGGCGCCTCGCTGCGCGGTTCCGGTATGTGTTCGTGGATGAGTTCCAGGACACGGATCCCGTGCAGGCGGAGGTTCTCCGGACGCTGTCGGCTTCGGGCGGGGAAGGGCGGCTGTTCGTCGTGGGGGACCCGAAGCAGTCCATCTACGGCTTCCGGCGCGCGGACATCCAGGCGTACCGCCGGTTCCGGGACGGGATGCTCTCGGAAGGAGGGGAGGATGTCGCGCTGGCGCGGAACTTCCGGAGCCGGCCCGACCTGGTCGCCACGCTGAACGGCCTGTTCTCCCGCGTCCTGCGGGGAGGGGAGGATTTTTCCCCCGCGTACGTCCCGGTGCGGCCGCAGCGGGACGACCCCGGAACGGGACACCCCGTCATTCTTTACACGCTGGACGCCTCGGTGGAGGAAGCCGGGTTCCTGTCCGCCCTGGTGCAACGGGTCGTCGGCACGGTGAAGGTCCGGGACCGGGACGGGTCGGAACGGCCCGCCGCCTTCCGCGACGTCGCCGTGCTCTACCGTTCCGACGCATCGGGGGAACTGCTTTCAGGGTACCGGGAGGCCCTCGCCGCCGCGGGGATCCCGCACATCGTGCCGTCGCGGAAGGGGTTCTTCCTCCGGCAGGAAATCCAGGACCTGAGGATCGTGCTCTCCGCGGTCGACGTTCCCGCCGACCTCTCGGCCCGCCACGCCGCGCTGAAAACCCTCTTCTTCGGCCTGTCGGACGAGGAGATCCTCCCGCTCTACGGCCGGGATGCGGCCGCCGTGCCCCTCCGGACACGCGATGCGTTGGCGCTTCTCTCCCGGCTCTCCGCAAGACGGGAGCGGGCCATGCTCCCCGATCTGCTGGCCGAACTGTTCCGGGAGACGGGGGTGGACTTTGTGGCCGCGCGGCTTCCCGAAGGGGAGCGGGTGGCGCAGAACCTGGCCAAGGCGGCGGAGATGGCGCGCGCCTTCGAATGGGGCGGCGCCGGGTCCCTCAAGCTTTTCCTCGCGGAGGTCCGGCGAAAGTCGGGGGAAGGATGGGAGGAGGACGAGGTCCCCGACTTCGAGGAAGGGGAGGATGCGGTCCGACTTTCCACGATCCACGCCGCGAAAGGGCTGGAGTTCCCGGTGGTGATCCTGGGAGGGTTGTCGCGCGGCGGCAGGAAAGGGCCGGAGGGTCTCCGGGCGGACCCGGGCCAGGGGATCTCGGCGGTGATCTTCCCCGGGTTCCGCACCTATTCCGCCTTCCGGGAGGTCCCGCGCCCCGGGGGGTCCGTGACCTTCGAGCGGCGGGAGCGGGAGAAGGTCGTGGCCGAGGAACAGCGCCTGCTCTACGTTGCGGCGACCCGCGCGCGGGACCGTCTGTTCCTGGTCGACGGCGGGAAGGGAGCGGGTTCGGACCTGCGGGATGCGCTTCGGGAAGGGCTCGGAGGCGTCCTTTCCGTGGACAACTCCATATGCCCAGTGACGGGTCTTCCCGGGGATCGGCTGGTATTGGGGCCGCCGGAGCCGGAGGGGACCTTCGGCGGAGAACTCCTGCGCGTGGGCGTCCCTTCGCCGCTGAAGGGGGAGATCCCGCCCCCGAAGATCGCGAAACCGCTCCCGTCCCCCCCCGGGGAACGGCCGGCGGAAACGGAAACCGGGCCGGTTCCCCTGCCCGAACCGGTGACGCTGGCCGAGCTGAACGACCGGGACCGGGGCAGGCGGTTCGGGGAAAAGGTGCACCGTGCCTTCGAGGCGTTCCCTCCCACGACATCGCCGTGGCCGCCGGAAGGCGCGGTCCCCCCCGTGGGATGGGAAGAGGAGGAGAGGCCCCGGTGGGAGGCGATCGTCGCGGAGGTCCGCTCCTCCCCCTTGCACCGGATGCTGCTCGGGACCCGCGTCGTCGGCACGGAGCTGCCGCTCCTTCTGTTCCGCGGCGGCCGCGCCCTGGAAGACCGGGCGGACCTCGTCGTCCGCCGGGAGGGACCTTCGGGGGCCGGGGGCGAGCACTGGGTCGTGGATTACAAGACGGGGCGGCGGGAGCCCGGGCTCGAGGAGAGCTACTCCCTCCGTTTGCGGGAGTACCTGGAGATCCTGTCCGAGGCGTGGGGCGTCCCGGCGCGCGGCTTCCTCTGGTACGTGGAGACCGGGGAAGCGGTCGAGGTCTCCTGACGTACGTGGACGTCTTCTTGTTTGGAACGGCTTACGAACTCCCGGATTCTTGTATGGGCAAGAAGCCGGTCGAGTGTGGCCGCCGTGCGCTCGTAAAGAAGAACCGGATACGGAACGTTCTCGGCGGCGGCGTATTGGAGAGACTTCTTCCCTTCCTTCGTGTCGAACTTGTCCAATCGATGGATTGAATCGCCCCGGGTTTGCTGGAGACTCCGTTCTGTGAGTCCGACTGTATCTGCCCCGATGACAGCCCGAGCAGCTTCGCTGAACGCATCGAGATCAAGAGACGCCAGCGACTGCTTTACGACCCAGAAAGCCATCGGGTTGATATCCGTTCCCACGACGTTCAATCCAAGACGGTTGGCCTCGTAGATCGTCGTGCCGCCCCCCATGAAGGGGTCCGCGATGACTCCTTCGAGATCGTGTGCCCGCCAGTAGGACGATTCGAGAGGCTCCTCCCCATGAAATTCGGCTAATAGCAGTGTCCGGAAAACGGTCCCCGGGCGGCGGGCAAACCATTTATGAATGCCGATAATGGGGCGGTAATTCTGCTGGATCTGCTTCTCACGCTGCGCCAAGACCGCTGTGAACGTGGCGTCGAAATTGGCTTCCAGACTGTGCTTATTGCGCATTCAATCCATCCGTTCTCCGATGAGGGGAAAACCCGTCTTCTCCGGGCAAGTATATTGCGCCGCGCCGTTCCCTGTCCAACACGCAATCCCCATGCCGTTGCGCGGACGGCCGATCCTTCACCTGTTTCGCAGCGCTGCTGCCTCGCACGGGATCGGAAGGGAGCGTCCGCCACGTTTACGCAGAAAGGGGCGCCTGGAGAGAAGGGTCAAGGCACGGAGGAAAGCGCTCTTTGCATCGGCGCGCCGCGGTCCCCGTGCGGCCCGGCCGGACCGCGGGGTCACCGGACCGGCAGAAGGTAGATGAGCTTGTCGTCCCCTTCGTCGTAGTAGTCGGGGAGCGAGGCGGCGAGCGTTGCGCCGATCCTGTCGTAGAACCGGCGGGTGGTTCCGTAGCTCTCCTGCGAGGATGTCTCGATGACCAGAAGCTTCCCTCCGCGCAGCCGCACCTGCTCCGAGACGAACGTCACCATGGCCCGGCCGTACCCTTTCCCCATCCGGTCCGTCCGCGTGGCGATCCAGTAGAGGTCGTAGGTGGCCTTCGTCATCGGGTTCTTCCCGAAGCAGGCGTACGCGCCCACCGTGCCGTCCTCCTCCACCAGGACGAAGGGGTGGTACTCTTCCTGGTCCGGGCTCGCGAGGGCCGCGTCCACCAGCTCCATCGCCACGTCCACCTCGAAGGGCTTGAAGGCGTTCGTCCCCTCGATGAGCGCGCGGACCGCCTCGCGGTCCTCTTTCTCGACGGGGCGGATGCGCGTCAACGGGCCCCCAGGGCAAGGCCCAGCCGCAGGATCTCCCGGATCATCTCCTCGTACGGGATCCCGGCGGCGCGCGCGGCCCGTGGCATCCCGGCATCGGGCGAGATGTCGGGGTTGGGATTCACCTCGAGGACGAACAGCTCCCCCCGCTCGTTCGACCGGAAATCGACCCGGGCGTACCCCGACAGCCGGAAGATCCGGGCGCACTGCAGCGTGATCTCGGAGAGCCGCCGGAGGGTTTCCGGGGAGGCCTGGGCGGGGCAGACCGGGGCGATCTCCGCATAGGACGGGTGGGTCGAGTCCCATTTCGATTCGTAGGTGCAAAGCCGCCAGCGGGGGTTCCTGTAGACCAGTTCCGCGGGCGGAAGGGACCGGTAGGGATCCGCGGCGGTGCCGTTCCCCAGCAGGCCGACGTTATACTCCCGCCCGCCCACGAACTCCTCGACCAGGGAGTCCTGGTGGAGAACGTCCTTGAGCCACTTCACCTGGCGCCGCAGTCCCGCGCGGTCCGGCACCACGCTGTCCTCCGTGATCCCCGCCGAGCCGTCCTCGTTCGCGGGCTTCACGACCAGCGGGTAGGGCAGCCCCGGCTCTTCTTCCGGGAGGGTCCTGTACAGGCGGAAGCGGGGCGTCGGGATGCCGTTGGCGGCGAGGATCTGCTTGGTGAGCGACTTGCTGTTGCAGATCCCCAGCGTGAGCGGCCCGTTGCCCGTGTACGGGATCCGCAGGAGCTCGAAAAGCGCGCAGGCGTGAAGCTCCTTTTCGGGGGAGAGGTGAGGGCATTCGCTGAGATTGAAGACCACATCCGGCGCCGACGACCGCAGGCCCTTGATCAGCTCCGCCGCGTCTTTCCCGAACGTGTGGGTCCACGCGTCGCTTCCCGCGGACCGCAGCGCCTCCGCCACGGCGCGTGCGCTGATCGCGAGGTCCATGTCCTCGCGGATCTCTTCCTTGACGTCCCGGGTCGCCTCGAACACGGAGGTGTAGAGAACGGCGACGCGCGTCCTCACCGCCGCGACGACGTTCATGCCGGGCCCATCCCGAGGCGGACGAGGGCGTGCGAGAGGATCTCCCCGACCAGGGAAACGTACGGGGTCCCCATCCGTTCCGCCAGGATCGGCAGGTCGCCGTAGCCCGGGGAAAGTCCCGGCAGCGGGTTGCACTCGATGAACTGGGGCACCCCGTCCCCGTCGATCCGGAAGTCGATGCGGGAGAAGTCGCGGCACCCGAGGAGCCGGTACACCCCCAGGGCGCATCGCCCGATCTCCGAAAGGACCGTCCCGGGCAGGGCGGGGGGCACCCGGTAGATCACCCGGTTCTCCCAGTCCCGCTTGACCTCGAGGGAGTAGACGAACTCGGAAGAGGGCACCGTCTTCGGTGCGATCTCCATCATCCCCGCCACGCGGGGCGGGTCGTTCCCCAGAACCCCCACCGTGACCTCCGCTCCCGGAACGAACGCCTCGACCAGCGCGTCCTGGCCGTACGTCTCCGTGACGAACCGGACCATCTCCCGGACCCGGTCCTTGTCGGCGGCGCGCGACGAGAGGCGGACCCCCTTGCTCGATCCCTCGAAAACCGGCTTCACGATCGCGGGGAACGGGAAGGGGAGGGATGCGACCTCGTCGGCGGACCGGAACGTACGAAACGCCGGGGTGGGGAACCCGTCGTGCGCAACGAGGCGTTTGGCCATCGGCTTGTCGAGGGTGACGGAGAGGGTCAGCGGGTCGGACCCCACGTAGGGAACGGACAGCATCTCCAGCACCGCGGGGATGTGCGCCTCGCGGCACCGCCCTCCTTCTCCCTCGGCGATGTTGAAGACGATGTCGGGGCTCTCCCTCCGCAGGGCGTCCACGAAGCCTCCGCCCGCGGGGAGCCGCCGGACGTCGTGGCCGAGGCGGGAGAGCGCGTCGCAGAGGTGGCCCACGGTCGCCTCGGAGTCGTACTCCTCGAAGGCGTCCTCGGGCAGGTGATCGGGCGGATCGGCCGGCTTTACGTTGTAGGCGAGGCCGACTCGCACCGGCGCTTTCTCCTTGCCATCCGCTCGTTGCCGGCGGGGATGAGCGCCCGGACCTCCCCCGTCAGCAGGCGGTACACGTCGTTGCGCGGGGCCGCCGGCGCCGTCTCGGGCCTGGCCGAGGGGCGGCCGTCGTCCGGGGACTCCTCGTAGCTGACGATGATCCCCTCGTAGTTCCGCAGGACCGTCCGCTCCTCTCCGATCGACAGGATGTAGTTCGGCATGAGCGGGATCTTCCCCCCCCCGCCGGGGACATCCACCACGTAGGAGGGGATGGCCAGGCCGGAGGTGTGGCCGCGCAGCGCCTCCATGATCCCGATTCCCTTCGACAGGCGGGTGCGGAAGTGCGAGAGTCCCCGGACCATGTCGCACTGGAAGAGGTAGTAGGGGCGGACCTTGGCCTTGAGCAGTTCCGTGTTCAGCTTCCGGATGATCTCGGCGTGATCGTTGATGCCCTTGAGCAGGACGGTCTGGTTGTTCACCGGCACTCCCGCCCGCAGGAGCCTGTCGCACGCCTGGCGCGCCTCCGGGGTGACTTCGCGGGGGTGGTTGAACTGCGTGTTCACCCAGACCGGCCCGTATTTCGAAAGCACCGAGCAGAGCTCGTCGTCGATCCGCATCGGCAGGACGACGGGGACGCGCGTTCCGATCCGGAGGATCTCGACGTGGGGGATCTTCCGGAGGTTTTTCAGGATGTACTCGAGCCGCTCCGTGGGAAGCGTCAGCGGGTCGCCGCCGGAGATGATGACGTCCCGGATCTCCTCGTGGCGCTTCACGTAGGCGAACATCTTGGAGAGCTCGAACTCGGTCTTGGCGGCCTCGCCCATCGCCCAGATCCGCTTCCTCGTGCAGTGCCTGCAATACATGGAGCAGAAGTTGGTGACCACCAGGAGGCAGCGGTCCGGGTACCTGTGGGTGAGCCCCGGGACCGGCATGTCCTTTTCCTCTTCCAGCGGGTCGTCCTCGCCGCTCTCGGCTCCGAAGCATTCCTCCGCGGAGGGGACCGCCTGGCGGAGGATCGGGTCGTCCGGGTCGTCGAACCGCGCGAGAGAGAGGTAGTACGGCGTGATGCCGATGCGGTAGAGGTCCGTGACGCGGGAGAGAAGCCGGGTCTCTTCGGCGGAGATGCCGCAGAGTCCCGCGAGGTCGTCGACGGAGGTGATGCGGTTGGACAGCTGCCAGCGGTAGTCGTTCCACTGCTCGCGCGTCGCCTGGGGCCAGGGCAGGCTTTCCGGCGCGGCCCTCCCCTTCGGGCGCTTCAGCGGTACCGCGTCGTCACCGGGATGGGTCTCCATGATCCTCCTCGTTTCCCCCCGCGTCCGGGGTGGATGGACGGGGCCGAAAGCCCCGGCGTTATCGCCCGCTCGTGCGCACCCAGAGAAAATCGACGAGGGTCTTTCCCTTGTTCGAGAACGCGAACTCCTGCTCCCCCGCGAAGTAGAGGCTCTCCCCCTTGCGGGCGACGTAGGAGACCTGTCCGAGCCTCAGCCCGAGGCGCCCGGAGAGAACGTGCGTGTAGTTCTCCCCTTCCTGCGCCGGCTCGGGAGCCGTCTCTTTCCCCGGCGCGATCACGGCGCGGTAGGCGACGATGGAGCGGTAGCGGCTCTTGGGCAGGAGCGTGTCGAACGACTTGTATCCGGTGACCTCGGAAGGGAGAGCGTCGATTTTCCGGAAAAGCACCTTCTCCTCGTCCACGTCGGCGAAGAAGGACGAGGGCGTCTCGTTGAGGGCGGTGAGGATCTCGAAGAGGTTGGCGACGGATGGGGAGGTGAGATTGCGCTCGATCTGGGAGATGGCGCCCTTGGTGAGGCCCGCACGTTCCGCCAGGTCGGCCTGCGCCAGCCCGTTGATCTGGCGCAGGTGCTTGATCCGTGCTCCGATGTCGATCACGGGTCTGTTTTTTAAACCCTCCGTTTAATAAATCTACCCAAATTCTAAAAACACTGGTTCAGCCTGTCAAGCCCAAAATGCCGATTCCCCTTAAGATTTTTAATGTATCGGTTGCCGGCTCTAACCATCGAGGGACGGTTTGCTATACCGGGGAAACGGGATCCCCGGCCCTTCGCGCAGGCGGGTTCTTTCGCCTCGCGCTCCGGCGGTACCCGCCCGGCTTGCCGTCGCCCCGCACGATCCGGCGGCCGGGAATCGCCCCCGCAGGGACGTTCGTGGCGCACGCGCGCGCCGCCTTCCGTTTCCCGCGCCGTCCTCCTTCGCGCGGGGGAATGGTCCATCCGGATCCTGCCTTGCGATTCGGGCTCTCTCCGCCGGACGGGTCCCTTCCCTGCGGTGTCCCCTCCGACCGTGTTCCCTCCGACCGTTGACAACCGGGGGGGGAATCGGCCACAATGATTTTTCTCTGGGTGGGGGAGTAGCTCAGCTGGGAGAGCACCACGTTCGCAACGTGGGGGTCGAGGGTTCAATCCCCTTCTCCTCCACCACCTTTCCTCTTTTCACATCCAATTGCACATCCAAGCCGCACACCGGGGATGGAACCGGCCGCCGATGCCGCCCCGCTCCCGGACGGCACTGAAGATTTCACCCCTTTCATGCGATACGTAGGACTTGTAGGAAACCTGGAGGTGCGATCGTGAAGCGCCAACTCGCGGAAACGGCCGCAGAGATCGGTCGGAAGCATGAAAGGGACAAGGAGGCCGAGAATCGGCTCCGGGAGAGCGAAACCCTCTATCGTTCCGTGTTCGATCACGGTGCCGACGGGATCGTGATCGTCGACCCGGAAACGGCGGCCCCGGTGGATTTCAACCAGCAGACATGCACGCAGCTTGGGTATACGCGGGAGGAATTCGGCCGCCTGAAGATTTCCGATATCGATTTTCTTGAGGACCATGAAGAAGTCAGGGCGCACATGCGGAAGATCATGGACGCCGGGTACGACGAGTTCGAAACGCTTCATCGCACCAAGCGTGGGGATCGGCGGAATGTGCATGTCAAGGCCTGGTACATTTCGGTCGGGGGCAAATCCTTGTACCTGTGCATCTGGCGCGACATCACCGACTACAAGCGGGCCGAAGCCGAGAAGGAAAAACTGCAGGCCCAGCTGCTGCAGGCGATGAAGATGGAGGCGGTGGGGCGCCTTGCCGGGGGCGTGGCGCACGACTTCAACAACCTCCTGACGGTGATCACGGGGTACAGCGAACTCCTGCTGCAGAGGATCGGGAAGGAATCCCCGATGCACGGGGAAGTGGAGGAGATCCGCCGGGCGGGGGAACGGGCGTCGTCGCTGACGCAGCAGCTGCTGGCGTTCTCCCGGAAGCAGATCATCGAACCGAAGGTGCTTCACCTTGACAACCTGGTGGCGGAGATGCACAGGATGCTGACCCGCCTGATCGGCGAGGACGTCGCGTTGCGGACCGCCAGCGGCAAATCCCTGGGATCGGTGAAGGTCGACCCGGGGCAGTTTCAGCAGATCCTGGTGAACCTGGTGGTGAACGCCCGGGATGCGATGCCGGGGAGCGGGACGATCGTGATCGAGACCGCGGACGTGGAATTGGACCCGGGATACTGCGCCCTCCACCCTTACGTCAAACCGGGACGGTTCGTGATGCTGGCGGTCAGCGACACGGGGAAGGGGATGAGCGAAGAGGTCAAGGCGCACATGTTCGAGCCGTTCTTCACCACGAAGGGAAAGGGGAGCGGGACGGGACTGGGCCTCGCGACGACATACGGCATCGTGAAGCAGGCGGGCGGATCCATCGAGGCGTACTCGGAGGAGGGAATCGGGACGACCTTCAAAATCTACCTGCCGCGTGTCGAGGAGGAGGCGGCGAAACCGGGAAGCGACGTCCGCCTTGCGGAGCTCCCGGCAGGGACGGAGACGGTGCTGATCGTGGAGGATGAGGGCATACTGAGGAACCTGTGCGTCCGGATCCTGGAGCGGCTGGGGTACGGGGTGCTGCAGGCCCGGGAGGGGACCGAGGCGATCTCGGTGGCGAAGGGGTACGGCGACCGGATCGACCTGCTGCTGACGGACGTGGTGATGCCGGGGATGAACGGAAGCGAACTGGCGACGCAGTTGGTCCTGCGCAATCCCGGGATGAAGGTACTCTTCACGTCCGGCTACACCGAAGAAGTGATCTCCCACCACGGGGTGCTGGCCGAGGGCGTGTCCTTCCTAGGGAAACCGTACACCCCGTCGGCGCTGGCAAGGAAGGTCCGGGAAGTCATCGACGAGGTGTGACGGGAGAGCGGGGTACGGAACGCGGCCCGCGGGTCCGACAGGTCGGAAGGGGGTGGAACCGGTGATGCGGCGCATCGGGAACCGGCGAGGTGAAGAGATGCCGACCCGTCGGATTCCGGACCTCCTGGACATCCCCCGGCTTCAGGAAATCCTGGACAGCCTCTGCGCCGTGTCGAAACTCCCCGCGGCCGTCATCGATACCTCCGGGAACGTCATCGCGCGCTCCTGCTGGCAGGACGTCTGCCTGAAGTTCCACCGCGCACACCCCGAAACCGGGAGGCTGTGCATGGAGAGCAGCGTCGATGTCGGCCGGCGGGTCCGCGAGGCGAACCTCCCGGTCGTCTACCGATGTCCTTTCGGGCTGGTCGACGCGGCGACTCCGATCCGGATCGGGGGCGAGCACCTGGGGAGCGTATTTACGGGGCAGCTGTTCCTTGCGGAGCCCGACCCGGAATTTTTCCGGGCTCAGGCGAGGGAGTACGGGTTCGACGAAGAGAGTTACGTCGATGCCGTGAAGAAGGTCCCGGTCGTCACGGAAGGGGCTTTGCAGGCCCATCTGCGCTTCGTCTCGCAGATCACGGGGATGCTCGCGGAGATGGGATGGAACCGCCGGAAGGAAAAGAGTACGGAGCAGGCGCGGGAAGCCACCATCGAGCTGCTGCGCCTGTGCAACGAGGCCGGAAGCCTGAAAGGGCTGATGCGGGAACTGATGGTCTATTTCCAGCGGCTCACCGGTTGCGAAGCCGTGGGCGTCCGGCTGAAGGAGGGGGACGACTTCCCGTATTACGAAACCCGGGGTTTCCCGGAAGACTTCGTGCTGGCGGAGAACCGTCTCTGCGCGAGGGATCCGGCGGGAGAGCGGGTCCGCGACGATGTGGGCCACCCCTCCCTGGACTGCATGTGCGGAAACATCCTCTGCGGGCGTTACGATCCCACCCTCTCCTTTTTCTCCCCGCGCGGCAGCTTCTGGTCGAACTGCACGACGGAATTGCTGGCGAACACGACGGACGCGGATCGGCAGGCGAAAACGCGCAACCGGTGCAACGGGGAAGGGTACGAGTCGGTGGCCCTGGTGCCGCTCCGCTCGCGGGACAGGACCTTCGGCCTGTTCCAGTTCAACGACAGGCGCCGGGGGCGCTTCACGGCGGAAAAGATCGCCCTCCTGGAAGACCTGGTGGCCTACGTGGCCATCGCGCTGGCGAAGCTGAAAACCGACGAGGAGCTGTTCCTTGCCCGATGCTGCATCGATCGGGCGTCGATCAGCATCTTCCGTGTCGCGATGGACGGAAGGATCCTGGACGCCAACGAGAACGGGTGCCGGGCCCTGGGATACACGCGCGACGAACTGTGCTCCCTGACCGTCCCGGACGTCGATCCCCTGATGACCCGGGAGCGATGGGCCGAGCACGTCGGATATCTGCGGACCCATGGTTCGAGCTCCGTGGAGTCGATGCTTCGCCGGAAGGACGGAACAACCTCCCCGATCGATGTCGATGTGAGCCGCCTGGAGTACCGGGATGCCGAGTTCCTGATCGCCTTCATCCGGGACATCACCGATCGGAAACAGGCGGAGGATGCGGTGCGGTCCAGCGAGAAGCGCTACCGCTCGCTGTTCGAAAACATGCTGGAAGGGTGCGCGTACTGCAGATTCCTCGAGGAGGAGGACGGATCCCGGGACTTCGTGTATCTCGACGTGAACGAAGCCTTCGGGAAACTGACCGGGCTGAAAGACGTGGTCGGGAAGAAGGTGAGCGAGGTCATCCCGGGCATCCGCGAGTCCAACCCGGAGCTGTTCGAGATCTACGGCAGGGTGGCGTCGACCGGCGAGCCGGAGAGGTTCGAGCCCCATGTGGCGCCTTTGAACATCTGGTTTTCCGTCTCCGTGTACAGCCCGGCGAAGGGGTTCTTCGTCGCCGTGTTCTCCGACATCACCGAGCGCAGGAAGCTCGAGGAGCAGCTGCGGCATTCGCAGAAGATGGAAGCCGTGGGTCGGCTCGCCGGAGGGATCGCCCACGACTTCAACAACCTGCTGACGGTGATCAACGGTTACAGCGAACTCCTCCTCGGGAGGGTGGGGGAACATTCCCTGGTGCGCAGGAATGTGGAGGAGATCCGGCATGCCGGAGAGAGGGCGGAGTCGCTGACCCGGCAGCTGCTCGCCTTCAGCCGCCGCCAGGTGCTGCAACCGAAGGTCCTCGACCTGAACGGGGTGATCTCCAACGTGGAAAGGATGCTCCGCCGGCTGATCGGCGAGGATGTCGAACTGCGGTCGGTCCTCCCCCCGGCTCTGTGGCCGGTGTCTGCCGACCCGGGACAGATGGAGCAGATCCTCCTGAACCTTGCGGTGAACGCGAGGGATGCGATGCCCTCCGGCGGAGTGCTGACCCTGGAGACCGCCAACGTCGTCCTCGACGAGGCCTTCGCGAAGGACCACCCTTCCGTCGTCCCCGGCCCCCATGTGCTCCTGGCGGTCAGCGACACGGGAACGGGCATCCGCAGGGAAATCCGGGACCACATCTTCGAGCCGTTCTTCACCACCAAGGAATCGGGGAAAGGGACGGGGCTCGGGCTCGCCACGGTGTACGGCATCGTCAAGCAGAGCAACGGCTTCATCAGCGTCTACAGCGAGGTCGGAATGGGAACGACCTTCAGGATCCACTTCCCGCGGTTCGAAGGGGAGGTCGGGGACGTGCCGGTTCCCCCCGCGGCGTTGTCGCTGGAGGGGACCGAAACGGTGCTCGTCGTCGAAGACGAAAATTCCGTGCGGGAGATCATCGAAAGGACTCTCTCCTCGAAGGGCTACCGGGTGCTCCCGTCGGCGGGGGGGAACGAGGCGCTGCGGATCTCCGTCGGATGCGAAGGGACGATCGATCTGCTCATCACGGACGTGGTGATGCCGGGGATGGGGGGGCGCGAGCTCGCGGACCGCATCGGGTCCTTGCGGGCCGGGATGAAGGTGCTGTTCATGTCCGGCTACACGGAGAACGCCATCACCCACCGGGGGGTGCTGGAGGAGGGCATAGAGTTCCTTCAGAAGCCGTTCACGCCCGACGGGCTCCTCCGGAAGGTGCGGGAGCTTCTCGATCGGAAAGGCCGCCGCTGACCCGTGGGTCTCCCTTCCGCCTCCGGACCTTTCGCGTTGCCGGGTTTCCGGGTATCGCGGGCCGGGGCATCAGGTAGTATCATCCCGACATGACGTTTTCCCTTTCCGCGCCTCTCTTTGTCGAGGTGGCCGTGCCGCTTCCGATCGATCACCCGTTCACCTACCGGGTGCCGGCGGGGGAGGAGCCCCGGGCGCAGGTCGGCGTGCGCGTGCTGGTCCCGTTCGGGCGGCGGAAAATGACGGGACTCGTCACGGGGATCACCGACGCGTCGGCGCTCGACGGGAGGGAGGCGAGGGACCTGATCGCCTTCCTCGACGACACCCCCTACATTTCACCCGGCCACCTCGGTTTCCTCTCCGCCGCGGCCCGCGAGTGCCTTGCGCCGATGGGGGAGATGCTGCGCGTCGCGCTCCCCCGGGGGCTGTCCCGGAAAGAGGGTCCCGCGGCGCCGCGAACGGAGACCTTCTACCGGACGGCGCCGGGACCGCCGCCGGAGGGGATGACGCCGAAGCAGCGGATGGTCCACGATCTGATCCGGGAGACCGGCGGGAGGTCCGCGTCCGACCTCTCCCTGCGGGTCCGGTACGGAGGCGAGGCGGCCCGGCGCATGGCGGCGAAAGGGTGGCTCGCGGCGGAGACGCGTCCGCGTCCCGTGGGGCTCTCCGTCGCGCACCTGCCGGATTCCGCGGGAGATCTCTCGCCCACGCCCCACCAGGAAGCGGCGCTGGCGCGCATCGGCGTGGCGGTCTCCTCGAGGGCGCACGCCGCTTTCGTGCTGCACGGCGTCACCGGATCGGGGAAGACCGAGGTGTATCTGCGCGCCGTAGAGCAGGTGCGGGCCACCGGCCGCCAGGCGATCTTCCTCGTCCCCGAGATCGCCCTCACCCCCCAGCTGCTGGGCAGGGTGCGCTCCCGGTTCGGGGACGGTGTGGCGGTGCTGCACAGCGGACTGACCCCGGCCGAACGGGCGGAGCAGTGGAGAAAGGTCCGCGCGGGGGAGGTGTCCCTCTGCGTCGGCGCGCGGTCGGCCGTCTTCTCCCCTTTTCCCGCCCTGGGGCTCGTGATCGTCGACGAGGAGCACGACGCGGCGTACAAGCAGGAGGACGGCGTCCGGTACCAGGCCCGGGACCTGGCCCTCCTCCGCGGGCGGATGGAGAGCGCCGTGGTCCTGCTGGGCTCGGCGACCCCTTCGGCCGAGTCGTTCCATCTCGGGAGGACCGGGGAGGCGACGCTGCTCACCCTTCGGGAAAGGATCGGGGCAAGCGGGATGCCCGCGATCTCGGTGGTGGACCTCAAGGGGCGGACCGGCCGCCGCGGCGCGGACCGCTACTTCTCCCCGGAGCTCGAGGCCGCCGTCGACGAGACCCTCGCGCGGGGCGAGAAGGCGATGCTCTTCCTCAATCGCCGCGGGTTCGCTTCCGCCCTCACGTGCCTGGACTGCGGGACCACCGTGCAATGCCCGAACTGCCAGGTGGCCCTCACGTACCACCGGGAGCAGGGCGGCCTCCTGTGCCACTACTGCAACGCGACGCGGAAGGAACCGGAATCCTGCGCCGGGTGCGGCGGGCACAGGCTCGCGCAGGTGGGAATCGGCACGGAACGGCTCCTCTCCTGGGTCGCGAAGCGGTGGAAGGAGGCGAGGGTCGCCCGGCTCGACTCCGACGTCGCGCGCCGCCGCGGGGCGTACGCGGAGGTCCTCTCCGGCATGCAGCAGGGCGAAGTCGACATCCTCGTGGGGACGCAGATGATCGCCAAGGGGCACGACTTCCCGGAGGTGACCCTGGTCGGGGTGCTGCTCGCCGACCTCTCCCTGTCGTTTCCCGACTTCCGCGCATCCGAGAGGACCTTCCAGATCCTGACGCAGGTGGCGGGCCGCTCCGGACGGGGGGACCGGGCGGGGAAGGTGCTGCTCCAGACGCTCTCGCCGGAGAGCCCGTGCATCCGGAAGGTGGCGGAGCACGACTACGACGGGTTCATGGAAGAGGAGCTCGCCGCGCGCGAGGCGATGGGATACCCGCCCTTCGGCCGGATGCTGATGTTGCGGCTGGCGGGGGCGCGGCAAGAGGGGGTGCGCGAGGCGGCCGACCTGGTCGCGCGGGAGCTGTCCGGGCCGCTCGCGGACCGCGGGGTCAGGATCCTCGGGCCGGCCCCCTCGCCGATTGCGCGGGTCAGGCGCCGCTTCCACTACCAGGTCCTGCTCGTCCTGCCGCCCGGGTTCCCCGTGGGGGCCTGCTTTCCGGACCTGCTCCGGCCCCTTCGCGAACCGGTCCGCAGGCTCGGAGCGCGCCTCGAGCCCGACGTCGACCCGTACCAGATGATGGTGTGACCCGCCGTGGCACGCGCCTTGAACTCCCGGTTGCGCAACTACGCGCACAAGGAGGGCAAGGCCATGCGGGTGCACTACGTGCTGAACCACGGGGAAACGCCGGCGGGAAAGCTCGCCGACGTCGAGATCCACTTCGAAGAGGGGCTTCTCCAGGGCCTTAAGCTCGTCGGGGCTTCCCTGTGGCGGTCCAAAAAGGGGGAGGGGCCGACCGTGCTCGTTCCGTCCCGCTCCTACGCCACCGCCGGAGGGGTCCGATACTATGAGCTGCTCCGGTCCTCCGGAAACGGCGCCTCCGGGCCGGGAGACGAGGATGCGGAGGGGAAGCTCGCCATGAGGCGGTTCAAGGAGTACCTCCGGGAAGAGTACCGGAAAATCACGGCGCTTCCGGACGAACCCTCCCCGGAATCCGCGCGCGCCGCCGGGAGGAAGGCCGCCTCCGCCGCCCGGTAGTTGCGGGAGGAGGATCCCCCGGAGGGGATCCCGGCGAACATGCCGCGAAGGGCAAGCGGGGGTTCCTCGCGGCGGCGCATGGAGCGAGGAAGAGCCTGCGTCGTGCGGAATGGCAGCGAGCGGACGGAGGCCGCGAGCATGGCGGAGAGGAAGGCCCCCGCTTGTCCTGTGGCGCCGGCCTCATGAGCGGGGATGCGCGGCCCCGCACGCCCTTTCCGAGAAAACAGGTGAAAACCGGACTGCCGCGGACCTACAATCAAACCTTATCACCGGAGGAAGGGGGGCGCGCATGTCGGACACGGGCGAAAAGGTGGCGCAGGCGACTCGACAGCGGGCGGCGGTGTATGCCCACCTGTTCCTGGTCCTGCGGAAGCGGCTCGGGGAGCAAGAGGCGGTCGACCTGATGAGCGAGGCGATCTACAACTACGGAGAGGAGAAGTCGGCCCGAAACTACTCCGAAGCGGCAAGGGGCGGGGATCTCGGGCAGGCGGCCAGGGAATTCGCCTCTCCCGATCCGGTGAAGCAGCACCAGTTCGCCCCGAGGATCGTGTCGCTTTCTCCCGAAGAGGCGGTGATCGCCATGTCCCGCTGTCCTCTCGTCGACGAGTGGCGCGCCATGGGGCTGCCCGCGGGGGACGTGGAGACGCTGTGCCGGATCGCCCACTCGGTGGATTTCGGAACGTGGGAAGGGGCTCTCGGGTGCGACCTGTGCTTCGAGGGAACCCGCGGGGAAGGCCGGGACGAATGCGTCCTGCGCGTGAAGAAGCCGGCGGATCCGGGCTGACCCGATGGGGAGGATCAAGTCGAGGGATCTCCAGTTCCTGGTCGTGGTCGGCGCCGTGATCGGCCTGCTTGCGTACCTTTCCCTGACGGGGAGGGAACGGTTCATCCCGCGGACCCGGGCGCACCTCGACGTGGCCGCGATCCGGGACAACGCTCAGGCCGATGCGGTGTGCCTGTCCTGCCACGACGGGAAACCCCCTTCGTCTCCGGGGATCCGGGTGGGTCCGCCGATGCCGAAGGACCACCCGCTGAGGAAGACCAACTGCCGCCAGTGCCACCGGCTGGAGCGGAAGAAGCCGTGAAGCGGAAGACCCCCCCGCTGGGGGCGCACGTCTCCGTGGCGGGGGGAGTCCACACGGCGCCGGAGCGCGGAAGGCGGATCGGCGCGGACGTCGTCCAGATCTTCTCGAAGCACAACACCCGCTGGATGGGAAAGGCCCTGGAAGAGGACGACGTGCGGGCGTTCCGCGAGGAGACGGATCGCACGGGCGTATCCGTGGTGGCCATCCACTGCGCGTATCTCATCAACCTGGCTTCCTCGAAGGAAACGGTCCGCACCCGTTCCCTCTATGCGCTGGAGGACGAAGCGTCCCGCGCATCGATGCTCGGCGTCCCGTACCTCGTGATGCACCCGGGCTCCTGCGGCGAGGACCCGGCGGAAACCGGGATCGCCCGCATCGCGGAGGGGCTGCGGACGTTCGGAAGGTTCCCGAAGGGCGTGACCCTGCTGCTCGAGAACACCGCGGGGCAGGGGAACTCCCTCGGCCGCACGATGGGGGAGCTCAAGGAGCTGCTCGACGCCGCGGGAACCCCTCCGGACGTCGCGGTGTGCCTGGACAGCGCGCACCTCTTCGAGTCCGGGTACGACATCGGCGCGGAAGAAGGGTGGGAGCGGCTCCTCGAGGAGATGCGGTCGTTCGGGATCCTCCCGCGGGTCCGGATGTGGCACGTAAACGACAGCAAGTCCGCGGCGGGAAGCCACGTGGACCGGCACGAACACATCGGGCTGGGGAAGATTCCCGGATCCGCCTTCCGCCGCATCCTGACCCAAAAGGGGTTTAAGGAACTCCCGATGGTGCTGGAAACCCCCAAGGACGGGGAGGACGAGTTCGAGATGGACCTTCGGAACCTGGCGGCGCTGCGGGAGATCCTCGCCGGCGGGCCGGAGGGAAGCTGAACGCCGCCGGAGGGAAGACGATGGATTTCGAGGGGATCAGGGAACTGGCCAAGCACCACAAGCAGAGGTTCGGCCGGATCGTGAAGTGCGAGATGTACAAGCTCGAGGACGGGCGCATGCTCGCGATCACGCAGATGCACGACGACTACCACGACATCAACCTCGCGATCCTCCTCTCCGATTCCTACAGCATCGAGGAAATCGCGGGGCGGATGGACCGCATCCCCTACCCCTGCTGCGAGACGAAGCCCCTGGAAATGCTCTCGGCCCTGAAAGGGATCGGGGTGCTTTCGCGGGGCGGGTTCAAGAAGGTGAAGGAGCGCATCCCGCGGAACCAGAGCTGCACCCACATCTACGAGATGATCGAGTCCACCTTCCGGGCGATCTTCGTGGGCTCCTACAGCATCCTCAACCGGGGGTGGGAGGGAGTCCTTTCCCTCGACCTCGAGGAGACGCGCCAGTTGGGGCTTACCTCCCCGATCCTTTCGAACACCTGCTTCGCCTTCAACACGGAGTCGGCCGATCCGGAAGCGCTCGGGCGGGCGCGCAGGAAGGTCGAGGAGGCCCGCCGGAAGAAGGAGGCGATCGACGCGCTCAAGCGGGGAGAGTGACGGGCGCGCAACCTCCCCGCGGAAGCACCCATCGAAAGGTGGACAATCGGCGAATCCGGGATGCCGGGGATGGTCCTTGAGGGCGCAGCGCCCGGCGGGAAAGGAGCGGTATGGGCTCTGAGCGGAAGGTTCAACGGCTGGCGGAAATCCTCGTCCGGCACTCGGTGAAGGCGAAGCGGGGGGAGATCGTCCGGATCTCGACGAGCGAACTGGGGCGGCCGCTGGCGCTCGCGGTGTTCCGGGAAGTGGTGCGGGCGGGCGCGCACCCGCTCCTCTCCGTGTCGTTCGAGGAGGCCGACGGGATCTTCTACGAGGAGGCGGGAAAGGAGCAGATCGATCATCTCCCCCCGACGAAGTTGTACGAGGCGAAGACGATCGACGCGGACATCATCATCCTGGCCCCGGGCAACACCCGGCACCTCTCCCACATCCCCCCGCGGAAGATGGCGGACCGCCGCAAGGCGACCAAGCCCGTCTCCGAGGTCCTGCTGCGGCGGGTTCGGTGGGTGCTGACGAACTTCCCCACGGAGGCCCTCGCCCAGGAGACCGACCGGTCCCTCGCGGAGTACGAGAAGCTCTACTACGGCGCGGTGGAGCAGGACTGGGGAACGATGGCGCGCATGTTCGGCGGGGCGAAGAAGATCCTCGAGAAGGCCGACCGCGTGCGAATCGTCGGGAAAGAGACGGACCTCTCCTTCTCGATCAAGGGCCGCACGGCGATCCCCTGCGCCGGCGAGTACAACATGCCGGACGGCGAGATCTTCACGGCCCCGGTGGAGACCTCCACGGAAGGGACGATCCGGTTCGACTTCCCCGCCATCGCCGGGGGGCGCGAAGTCGCGGGGATCCGCCTCGCGTTCCGCAAGGGAAGGGTGGTCGAGGCTTCCGCCGAAAAGAACGAAGGGTACCTCAAGGAGATGCTCGCCGCCGACCGGGGCGCTTCCGTCCTGGGCGAGTTCGGCATCGGTGCGAACTCCGGAGTGAGCTCGTTCACCCGGGACATCCTCCTCGACGAGAAGATGGGGGGAACCATCCACCTGGCGGTCGGCCGGTCCTACCCCGAGTCGGGGGGCAGGAACGACTCGGCGGTCCACTGGGACATGATCAAGGACCTGCGGACGCAAGGGGAGCTATGCCTCGACGGGAAACCGGTCCTGCGGACGGGGGTTCTCTTCGGGCGCCCTCCGAAGGGGATGCGGAAGCGGGCGACATGAGGCGGGCCGCCCTCCGCCTGCTGCTGGCCGTATCCCTTCTTCCGTGGGGGGCCGGTTCCGCGCACCCCGCCGTGGCAGGGAAAGCGCGCCGGGAGCCGGCGAGGCGATCCGACGCGAGGGCGAAGGCGCGGGCGACAGCGGAGGCCGGGGCGCGACGGGCGGTGCGCGGTTACCGGGACGCGCTGAAGAAAAACCCGGAAGACACGGCCGCCATGGTCCGCCTGGCCGACGCGTACGCCTCGGGGACCGGCGTGCCGATGGACGATGCGAAGGCCCTCCGATGGTACCGGAAGGCGGCGGACAACGGGAACGCCGATGCCCGGTACGCCCTTGCGAGCCGCTACGCGGGCGGCCGGGGGGTCCCTCGCGACTTCCCGGAGGCGGTCCGGTGGGCCCGCCTGGCGGCGGAGCAGGGGCAGCCCGCCGCCCGGTCGTTGATGGGGTTTCTCCTCGAACAGGGGTTGGGCGCGCCGCAGAACGGGCAGGAGGCCCTTGCCTGGTACGAAAAGGCGGCGGCGGCGGGCGACGTGACGGCGCAGAAGTTGCTCGGATGGCGATACCTGGAAGGGCGGGGGGTCCGAAGAGACCCCGCGGTCGCCGCCTCCTGGTACCGCAAGGCGGCGGAGCAGGGGGAGGCGGATGCGCAGGCGCAGCTCGCCGCGATGTACCGGGCCGGACTGGGGGTCCCCAGGGACGATTCCTTCGCGGCGGCGTGGTACGGACGCGCGGCGGCGGGGGGAAGCGCGAAGGCGTGGGCCGGGCTGGGCAGGGCGCTCCTCTACGGGCTGGGTGTGCGACAGGACGACAAGGCCGCGGCGACCTGGATCCGGAAGGCGGCGGAGCGGGGCGTGCCCGAAGGGATGTTCCTCCAGGGGGTTCTCTACGCCTACGGCCGGGGGGAGCCGGAGGACGAACCGGAGGCGGTCTCCTGGTTCCGCAAGGCGGCCGTCGAGGGATCCCTCGACGCCCAGCTGGCGCTTGCGGGGATGTATCTCGAGGGGCGCGGGGTTCCCCGGGACCCGTCCGAGGCGGCGGCGTGGTACCGGAAGGCGGCCTCCGGGGGAAACCCGGACGCCCAGGCGATGCTCGGGTGGATGTTCGAGGTCGGCCGCGGCGTGAGGAAGGACCCGCAGGAGGCGATCCGCTGGCTGCGGGAGGCGGCCGGGCAGGGAAACGCCTCCGCGAAGGAGCATCTTCGGTACCTGGAAAGCCTTCCCCGTTCCTGAGCATCCAACCGTAAGGCGGAATCTACGACGGATGCGCGGGGGTGGGAAGATGAAGTGGCTGCTTAAGACTTCCGACAACGTGACGGACCTTGTCCTTCGGCTGATGCTTGCGGTCGTGTTCTTCCCCCATGGGGCGCAGAAGGCGCTGGGGTGGTTCGGCGGATACGGGTTCCACGCCACCCTCGGTTTCTTCACCGGGAAGGAGGGGGTTCCGCTGGTCCTGGCGGTCCTCGTGATCGCGGCGGAGTTCCTGGGCAGCATCGGGCTGTTCGTCGGGTTCCTCGCGCGCGTGGCGGCCTTCGGGATCCTCTGCAACATGGTGGGCGCGATCCTGCTGGTCCACGGGCACATGGGATTTTTCATGAACTGGGCGGGGCAGATGCCCGCGGGGAAGGAGGGGTACGAGTTCCACCTCCTTGCGATCGCGCTTGCCTTCTCCGTGATGGTGCGCGGCGCCGGTCCGCTTTCGATCGACCGGGCGCTGGCGGGCAGGGGCAGGCGATGAGCTCCGGGCGCGACCCGGCGCTGCGGGTCGCGCCCGGCCGTGCTATCGTACCTTTCGGAGTCCCGGTTCGTCCCCGGAAAATGCGGGAGGAACCCGGGGTGAGGCCGTGCTGCCCGACCTGGTCCCGGGGCTCACTTCGTTCGGATGGCGAAGGAGATAAGGATGAGCGAACCGGAAGCCGCCGGAGTGCCGGACACCCCGGTCCCCGGCATTCCGGAGAGGATCCGGACCGGTCTTTCCGCGGGGGTCCGGACCTCCCGGAAGATCATCAAGGTGACCGTCCCGCTGTATGTCGGGGTCGCGCTGCTCAAGGAGACTCCGGTCCTTGACCGCCTGGGGCACCTCTTCGGCCCCGTGATGGGGCTCTTCGGCCTGCCGGGGGAGGCGGCCTTCGCTTTCGTTGCCGCGTTCCTCATCAACATCTACGCCGCCATCGCGGTGATCGCGCCGCTGCACCTCACCCCGTTCCAGGTGACGCAGTGCGGCCTGATGATGGGGGTCGCGCACAACCTCGTCGTGGAGGGAGGGGTGCTTTCCTCCACGGGCGCGCGCGGCGGGGTTCTCACCCTTTGCCGCATCCTGGTTTGCTGCGCGGGGGGCCTGCTGCTGCGAGGCATGTGGCACCTCTGGCACGCGGTCGCCTCCGGACCCCTGGCGTTCCCGGGCCCGTCGTAGATGGACGCCCTGCTCGCCGCCCTGCTGGAGGCGCTCAAGCTCTCCGGCAAGCTCATCCTCATCATCGTCCCCCTGGTGACGGTGTTCGAGGTGCTGCGGCACCTGCCGGTGTTCCGGAAGGCGGGGAACCTGGTGGAACCGGCGATGCGGGGGGTGGGGCTCACGCGGGACGCGGCGATCCCGCTGTTCACGGGAATTTTCCTCGGAATCGTCTACGGCGCGGGGATCATCATCCGGGTGGCGCAACAGAAGGGGCTCTCCGCCCGGGATCTGTTCCTGATGGGACTGTTTCTCGCCACGTGCCACTCGGTGGTGGAGGACATCCTGATTTTCATGGTCATCGGCGGAAGCGGGCCGGCGATCTTTTCGATGCGCCTGGGGCTCGCGGTCCTGCTGACCGGCCTGACGGCGCGGGTGTGGAAGAAAGCCTGAACGGAGCGAGAGATGGGATTTTCCGCATGCAGGTTTTGGATGGCCGCCGCGGTCCTGTCCGCGGCGATCGCGGGGGGAGCGACTTCCTCCGCCGGGGGGGACGCGTCGGTGGACAAGTACAAGCTCGGCAACGGTCTGACGGTGGTGATCCGGCCGAACCCTTCGTCGCCCGTGGTGGCGGTGCAGGCGTGGGTCAAG
This sequence comes from Deltaproteobacteria bacterium, assembly GCA_021815305.1. Classification (GTDB taxonomy): domain Bacteria; phylum Desulfobacterota; class Deferrimicrobia; order Deferrimicrobiales; family Deferrimicrobiaceae; genus JAKAHC01. The sequence goes on from JAKAHC010000003.1 coordinate 54,317, forward strand.
GCGGGAAGCGCCACGGAGCCCGCCGCCCGCGCGGGGATGTCCCACATCCTCGAGCACATGGCGTTCAAGGGAACGAAGCGCCGGGGGCCCGGGGAGATCGCCCGGGAGGTCGAATCGGCGGGCGGCGAGATCAACGCCTACACCGGCTTCGACCAGACGGTCTATCACATCACGATCTCCGGGAGGTTCCTGGGAGAGGCGCTCGACATCCTCGCGGATACGATGAGGAACTCGGTCTTCGACGCGGGGGAGCTTTCCCGGGAGCGCGAGGTGATCCTTGAGGAGGTGCGGATGAATGAGGACGACCCCGGCCGGGTCGTCTCCAGGGCCCTCTTCCACGAGGCATACCGCGTCCACCCGTACGGCCGGCCGGTCATCGGGTACGTGGACACCATCCGGAAGACCACCCGCGACGACCTCGTATCCTACTTCCGTACCTGGTACGTTCCCGCGAACATGGTGCTGGTGATCGCCGGGAACGCGGATCCCGGGACCGCCCGGCCGCTCGTCGAGAAGACCTTCGGGCGGCTTCCCCCCCGCCCCGCCCCGGAAGGGAAGATCCCGGAGGAACCGGGGCAGGAGGGAACCCGCGTGGTCCTCAAGGAGAAGGACGCGCGGCGCGTCTACCTGGACATGGGGTTCCACGGCCCCTCCATGCGGGACCCGGACGTGTACGCATGGGATCTCCTCTCGATGATCCTCGGAAACGGCGAGACCTCGCGGCTGTACCATGCCGTCAAGGACCGGAAGGGGCTGGTCGACACGGTGTACGCATCCTCGTACACGCCGAGAGACCCGGGGCTTCTCCTCGTCGGCGGCACCCTCGCGCCGGAGAAGGCGAAAGAGGCATTGCGGGAGATCCTCTTCGAGACGTTCCGCATTGGGGCGGCGTCCCCCGAGGGGCCGGAGCTGTCCCGCGCCAAGACGGCGACGGAGACCGATTTCCTCTACTCCCTGGAGTCCCAGTCCGCCCTGGCCCGCCACGTGGGCTTCTACGAGACCACGTTGAACGACGCGGCCTTCGAGCATACCTACCTGCAGAGAATCCGCGCCGTGACCGCGGCGGACATCGTCGCGGCGGCGAGGAAGTACCTCACGCCGGAGAACCTGACCGTGGCGGCCGTCCTTCCCGAGGGGCAGAAGGGGATCCTCTCCCCGGAGGAGGTCCGAAAGATCGCGCGGGAGGCGTACGCGGCGGCCACCGCGCCACGGAAGGGGGAGGAGACGAAGGCCCTTGCGGTCAAGGAGGTGCTGCCGAACGGGATCCGCGTCATCGTGCGGGAGAACCACGCCGTGCCCGTGGTCGCCGTCGAGGCGGGTTTTCTCGCCGGAGTGCGGGGAGAGCCGGAGGACAAGGGAGGCGTCTCCGGCCTGGCCGCCGGCATGCTCACCAAGGGGACGGCCCACCGCACGGCGCGCGAGATCTCCGAGGCGGTGGAGAACATGGGGGCGGAACTCTCCGGCTATTCCGGGCGGAACTCCTTCGGACTCCAGGGGAAGTTTCTCCGGAGGGATTTCGAGCCGGGGTTCCGTCTCTTCGCCGAGTCGCTGCGGGAGCCCGCCTTCCCCGCGGACGAGCTCGACAAGAAGCGGCGCGAGGTCCTCGGTGCGTTGAAGCAGCAGAAGGACCAGCTGACCCAGGCGACCTTCCTGCTCTTCCTCTCGACCCATTACGGCGGCCACCCGTACGCCCGCAATCCGCTGGGAACGGAGGAATCGGTCCGCGCCATGACGCCGGGGGACCTGAAGGCGTACTACGAACGGTGGGCGGACCCGGGGAACCTGGTGATCGCCGTCTCTGGGGACATCGGGACGGAGGAGGCGCTCGCCGCCGTCCGCAAGGCGTTTGCCGATTTCCCGAAGCGTCCGGGATACGAGCCGCTCGGGACGCTTCCGGTCCCCTCCCACGATGCGGTCCTCCGTGCCGAGGAGCGGCGCGACAAGCAGCAGGCCCACTTCGTCATCGGGTTCCCGGGGAAGCGGTTCACCGATCCGGACCGGTACGCCCTCGACGTCCTCGGGTCCGCCCTGGGCGGGATGGGGGGTCGGCTGTTCGTCAACCTGCGCGACAGGAAATCCCTCGCCTACTCGGTCACTTCCTTCTCCTCCGAGCAGGTCGACCCGGGGTTCTTCGCCTTTTACATGGGCACGAGCGCGGACAAGCTGGACGTCGCGATATCCGACACGCTCGCCGAGATCGGCGAGGTGAAAAAGGGAGGAGTGACGCCGGAGGAGCTCGACCGGGCGAAGAAGTGGATGATCGGCAACTACGAGATCGGCCTCCAGAGCAACTCTTCCTATGCGGACAAGATGGTGTATAACGAACTCTACGGGGCAGGGTACGAGGAGACCTTCCTCGCTCCGGAGAAGATCGGGGCGGTGACGCTTCCGGAGGTGAACCGCCTGGCCGCTTCCGTGCTCGACACGGGAAAGTACACGATTGCGATCCTCCGCGGGAAGTAGGGAGCGGTTCCGTCTTGCATCAAACTATTGCATGGTCACGGCACCGTGGTGCGACAACGTGGTTTTTTCGCCTGAAGCCCTCGAAACGTACCGTGGGAAATCGGAGGCATAACTTATAGGGATTCTTTGGTAAATCGATTTCGAGCCTTCTGTCGTGGTATGTGGCATCCTCCTTGCCAAGACAGGAAAGGTTTCAGGGGATTCGTCTTGCAAGGTTTCCCGCGTCCCCTGCCCAAAAGGAGATACCGATGGCCCGCCCCGACCGCGTTCGCTCCGCAGCCGCCCCGCTCCTTGCCGCGCTGATTTCCCTTGCGCTTTCCGTTACCGTTTCCGCGCCGGCGCCCGCCGCCGAGGCGGTGGATTTTCCGGCGGCGTTCGACCGCGCCTTGCGCAACAACGCCCTCGTATCCGTTTCGGCCGAGGATCTCTTTGCCGCGCGCAAGGACGCCGAGATGGCCAGGGGATTCCTTCTTCCTTCCCTTCGGTTCGACGAGAAATTCATAAGGACCAGCGTTCCCGGCGAGGCGTTCGCCCTCAAGATGAACCAGAAAAAGCTCCTGGCCTCCGACTTCCTGGACGTGGCGAACTTCAACAGCCCCCCGCCCCGGAACGATTTCCTGGGCGTTCTCGCCCTCGACCAGCCCCTTTTCGCCCCCAAGGCGTATTTCGGGTACGCGATGGCCCGGAAGGAAACCGACGCGAAGTTCCTGGACCTCTCCCGGAAAAAGGAAGAGGTCGCCTACCGGGTTCTCACGGCCTATCTGACCGTCCTGTCCGCGAAGCGGTTCTCGACGGTGGCGGAGCAGGCGCTGTCGGACGCGAGGGAACACCTGCGGGTGGCGCAGTCCCTCGAATCGGCGGGGATGGGGCTTTCCTCCGATGTGCTCCGGGCGAAGGTGTTCCTGGCCTCCGCGGAAGGGGCCAAGGTGACGGCGGACAGCCGGCTGGAGATCGCCCGCCGCGGTTTCGCCCTTTCGATGGGGGAGCCCTGGGCCGCCCCCGTGGACGCCTCGGGAGTGCTGCCGGCGTTCCCGGATCCCGGGACGATCGAGGAGCGGATCGCCGCCGTTTCCCGCCGGGCCGACCTGCGCGCGTTTTCCCTGCGCGTGGCGAACGCGGACCGGAACGTGCGGTTGCAGAAGTCGGAGTATCTCCCCACCGTGGGGGTCTCCGGGGCGTACGAGGTCGATGGGGAATCGACCCCCTTCTCCCCGGACAACAGGACCTGGAAGGTGGGCGTCGGGCTCACGTGGAATCTCTTCGACGGATTCCGGAGGGAGGCCTCGGTGGCGAAGGCCGCTTCCGAACGGCGCAGGGCGGGGGATGCGTACCGGGGCTTGCGGGATGCGGCCGCGTTCCAGGTGGCGCAGGCGTACCTCGGGGTCCGGGAGGCGACTCGCCGGGAGGAGATCGCGCGCGCTTCCCTTGCCTCCGCGGAGGAGGGAGTGCGCCTGGTGAACGCGCGGTACGAGAACCATCTCGGACGGATGGTCGACCTCCTCGACGCCCAGACGGCGCTGAACGCCGCACGCGCCGATTCCGTCCGCGCGGAGAACGATGTCCGGCAGTCCAGGGCGCAACTGCTGTACGCCTCCGGAGGCCTGCTCGAATGGGCGCTGTCGGTGGAGAAGGAGACCGGCCGGTGAAAGGGGTGATGGGGATGGCGGGGTACGGCATGCGCGCCGCGGCTGCGGTGATCCTTTCGGCGGCGGTGTGGGCCGCCGGTTGCGGGAGAAGCGGGCAGGAGCCGGTGACGGTTTCCCGCACCGCCGTGAAGGGCGTGGAAGTGATCACGGTGCGGCCGGAGCCGAGGGAGACCCCGGTGGAGACGGTGGGTACGGTGCGGGCGAAGACGACCGCGGCCGTCGCGCCGCAGATGATGGGACGGTTGACCGCGGTGCTCGTCGCGGAAGGGACGCGGGTTCCCGCGGGCGGCCTCATGGCGACCATCGACGACCAGGCGGTGCGGGCGCAACTGGCCTCCGCGGGAGGGGCCGTCGCGGAGGCGGAGGCGGCGAGATCGGAGGTCGACAAGGCCATCGGGCAGGCGGAGGCGGGGATGGATCTCGCCGAGAAGACGTACGAGCGGTACCGGAAACTCCTCGCGGAGAAGGTGGTGACCCGGCAGGAGTACGACGAAGTCCTGGCCAGGCGCACCGTGGCGGTCAAGGAGCACGAAAGGGCGATCGAGAAGCGCGCCCAGGTGACGGGCAGGATCGCCCAGGCGAAAGGGCAGGCGGACGCGGCCCGGACCATGCTCGCCTACGCGAGGGTGACGGCGCCCTTTTCGGGCGTGGTCCTCGAAAAGAGGGCCGACGCCGGGTCGATGGCGGTCCCGGGAGTTCCCCTCTTCGTCCTGGAGGATCCGCGGAGGCACCGGCTCGAGGCGGCCGTCCCCGAAGCGTACCTCCCGGTCCTGAAGGTCGGCACGCCCGTGCGCGTGGTCCTGGACGAAGCTCCGGACAGGGCGTTTTCGGCCGCCGTCACGGAGGTCGTCCCGGCGATCGACCCGGGTACCCGTACCTTCCTGGTGAAGGTGGATCTTCCGCCCGGGAACGAGCGCACGGGACAGTTCGGACGGTTGCGGTTCAAGGCGGGGAAGGGCACCGTCCTTGCGGTTCCGAAGAGCGCGATCACGCGGGCGGCAGGCACGGAAGGCGTGTTCACGGTGGAGGGGCGGGATAACGTCGCCCGCCTGACCGTGATCACCACGGGCGCGGAGTTCGGGGACCGTGTCGAGGTGCTCTCCGGCCTCTCGGCGGGGACGCGGGTGGCGGTGGCGCCCGTCGACCGGCTTTCCGACGGCGTCGTCGTGGAGACCGGGAAGTGAGCGCATCCGGGAAGCACGGCCATCGCGGAATCGCCGGCCGGATCGCGGCCGCCTTCATCGATTCGCGCCTGACGCCGTTGATCGTCCTTGCGTCGGTCCTCCTGGGCCTGGGCGCGGTGCTCCTGCTTCCGCGGGAGGAGGAGCCGCAGATCATCGTCCCGATGATCGATGTGTTCGTGCAGATGCCGGGCGCCTCGGCGAAGGAGGTGGAGGAGCGGGTAACCCGGCCGATGGAGGAGCTCCTCTGGGAGATCCCCGGGGTCGAGTACGTCTACTCCACTTCGTCTCCCGGGCAGTCGATGGCGATCGTCCGCTTCAAGGTCGGCGAGGACGAGGAGAAAAGCATCGTCCGGGTGAACCAGAAGCTGTTCGCGAACTTCGACATCATCCCCCCCGGAGCGACCCATCCGCTGGTGAAGCCGCGCTCCATCGACGACGTCCCCATCCTCGCCCTTACCCTCTGGGGCGGCAGGTACGACCCGTTCGGCCTTCGCAGGGTCGCGGACCAGCTGAAGAACCAGATCAAGACGGTGCCCGACGTCTCGGAGGTGAAGGTCATCGGGGGCCGGCGCCGGCAGCTCCGGGTGATTCTCGACCCGATGCGGATGGCGGCCCGCGGCGTGGCTCCGGGACTCCTCGCGCAGATGCTCGGCCAGGCCAACCGCCAGCTCCAGTCGGGAAGCTTCTCTTCCGGGAACCGGGAGTACCTCGTCGCCACGGGCGGTTTCCTGCGCAATGCGGAGGACGTGGGCAGCGTGGTGGCGGGCGTGTCGGGGGGGCGCCCGGTCTACCTGCGCGACGTGGCGCGGATCGTGGACGGCCCCGAGGAGCCGGCGGACTACGTATCCTTCGGGGAGGGACCGGCGGCCCGGGCGAAAGGCGCTTCCGTTTCCCCGGCCGTCACCCTTTCGATCGCCAAGCGGAAGGGGACCAACGCGATCGACGTCGCGGACCGGGTGCTCCGGAAGGTGGACCGGCTCAAGGGGACTCTCCTTCCCGGAGACGTCCGCCTCACCGTCACGCGGAACTACGGGATGACGGCGGAGGAGAAGTCCAACGAGCTCCTCTTCCACATGCTGATCGCCGTCGTTTCCGTGTCGGTCCTCATCTGGATCACGCTGGGGATGCGGGAAGCGGGGATCGTGGCCACGGCCATTCCGGTCACCCTCGCCCTCACCCTCGCCGTCTTCTACCTCACCGGCTACACGCTCAACCGGGTGACCCTTTTCGCCCTCATCTTCTCCATCGGCATCCTCGTGGACGACGCGATCGTGGTGGTGGAGAACATCGTGCGGCACTACCGGCTTCCGCAGAACCGCGGCCGCTCCGTGACCGACATCGCGATCGAGGCGGTGGACGAAGTGGGAAACCCGACGATCCTCGCCACCTTCACGGTGATCGCCGCGATTCTCCCCATGGCTTTCGTCCGGGGCCTGATGGGACCCTACATGCGGCCCATCCCGGTCGGAGCCACGGCCGCCATGCTCTTTTCGCTCCTCGTGGCCTTCATCGTCACTCCCTGGACGGGAGTGCGGCTCCTCGGCCGCACGGGGGAAGCCGAGCACGCCGAGGAAGGTTGGAGCACGCGGTTCTACCGGCGGGCCATGGGCCGGCTGCTGCACCGTCCCGCGTGGCGGTACGGTTTCCTCGTCCTCGTGGTCCTTCTGCTGGCGGGGTCGGCCTCGCTCGTCGCGGTCAAGTGGGTGAAGGTGAAGATGCTCCCGTTCGACAACAAGAGCGAGTTCCAGGTGGTGGTCGACATGCCGGCGGGGTCGACCCTGGAGGAGACCGCTGCCGCCACGCGGGAGATCGGCGGCGTCCTGGCCACCGTTCCCGAGGTCCTGAACTACCAGATGTACGTGGGGACCTCCTCCCCCTACAACTTCAACGGCCTTGTGCGGCACTACTTCCTGCGCCGCGGGGCGAACCAGGCCGACCTGCAGGTGAACCTCGTTCCGAAGGGGGAGCGGAAGGCCCAGAGCCACGAGATCGCCAGGCGGGTGCGCCCCCTGGTCCAGGCGGCGGGGGCGCGGTACGGCGCCAACGTGAAGGTCGCGGAGGTGCCCCCGGGACCGCCGGTCCTCGAGACCCTGGTGGCCGAAGTGTACGGACCCGACTACCGGGGACAGATCGACGTCGCCCGGAAGATCAAGGCGATCTTCGAGAAGACCGAGGGCGTGGTGGACGTGGACTGGTACGTCGAGGCCGACCAGCCGCGGTACCGTTTCGAGGTGGACAAGGTGAAGGCCGCGCTGAACGGCGTCTCGACGGAACAGGTGGATGCCGCGCTTCACATGGCGATCCAGGGGACGAGCGTCGGGCTCCTTCACAAGCCGCTGGAGAAGGAGGACGTTCCGATCGTGCTTCGCCTCCCGCGGACGGACCGGTCGAGCATCGACGGACTGAAGGCGGTCCGGGTGACGGGGAATGCGGGAAACCTCGTGCCTCTCGGCGAGCTGGTGCGGGTCAAGGAGGAGATCGCGGAGAAGAGCATCTACCACAAGAACCTGATGCCGGTGGTGTACGTCACCGCCGACGTGGCGGGAAAGGTGGAGAGCCCGGTCTACGCGATCCTGTCGATCGACAGGGTGCTCGACAACTTCCGGCTTCCGGGCGGCTACACCCTGAAGCGGTACGTCGCGAGCCAGCCCGGCTCCGACCGGCAGTACGCCATGAAGTGGGACGGGGAGTGGCACATCACCTACGAGGTCTTCCGGGACCTCGGCCTGGCGTTCGCGGCGGTCCTCGTCCTCATCTACATCCTGGTGGTGGGGTGGTTCCAGTCGTTCGTCACGCCGATCACCATCATGGCGGCGATCCCCTTCTCGCTGGTGGGAATCCTCCCCGCCCACGGGCTCATGGGCGCGTTCTTCACGGCCACCTCGATGATCGGCTTCATCGCCGGCGCGGGGATCGTCGTGCGCAACTCGATCATCCTCGTCGACTTCATCGAACTGCGCCTGAAGCAGGGGATGCCGCTGGACCAGGCGGTGATCGACGCCGGCGCGGTGCGCTTCCGTCCCATGATGCTCACGGCGGCCGCGGTGATCGTCGGGGCGTCGGTCATCCTGTTCGACCCGATCTTCCAGGGGCTGGCGATCTCCCTGATGGCGGGCGAGGTGGCTTCGCTGTTCCTGTCGCGGATGACGGTGCCCATCCTCTTTTTCCTCAGCGAGAACCGGAAACACCGCCACGAGCCGCGCTTCCCGGAGGACGCGGCGGGATGATCCGGCGTGCGGATCCCGCGATGTGCGCCGCGAAAAAGGCGGGAGAAAACCGGGGGGCCGGCTGCGGTCACCCGGGCAGGCCGGAATCGCCGCGGGGGTTCGGGCCCAGGACCTCCCGCACCTTCCTTGCCATGGCATCCGGGCCGAACGGTTTCTGGAGGTAGGGAAGTTTCGGGCGCAGGACAAACGAGTCGTGAATCGCGTCGGCGGAATAGCCGCTCAGGAACAGGACCTTCAGTCCCGGAAACGTTTCGACCATCTCGTCGTATGCCTGCTTGCCCCCCATCTTCGGCATGACGACATCGAGCACGACCATCGCGATCTCGTCGCGGTGCCGCCGAAGCATCCCGATCGCCTCCTCCCCGTCGCATGCGCTCAGGACCCTGTACCCGCAGGAGCTCAATGTCCTCTCCGTGAGGTGCCGAACGGAATCGTCGTCCTCCGCCAGGAGAATCGTTTCGTTCCCCCCTTGGAGGGTCCCCCGGGCGGGGGAGACCCTCGGATCGGCGGGAGTGTCCACCGCCGGGAAATAGATCCGGAACGTCGTTCCCTTTCCCGGTTCGCTGTTGACGTGAATGAAGCCGTCGTGCTGCTTCACGATCCCGTAAATCACGGCGAGCCCCAGCCCTGTCCCCTTATCCGGACCTTTCGTGGTGAAGAACGGCTCGAAGATGCGTTCCCGGGTCTTCTCGTCCATACCGGTTCCCGTGTCGTCCACCGAAAGCACCGCGTACCGGCCCGTTTTCATGTACGGGTACTGCTTCACGAACTCCTCGTCCAGCCATGCCTCTTCGGTATGAATGGCGAGCCGGCCTCCTCCCGGCATGGCATCCCGCGCGTTGAGGCTAAGGTTCATCAGGACCTGCTCCACCTGCCCCTGGTCGGCGCGGACCGTCGGCAGCCCTCCCGCCAGGAAGGTCCTGATCTCGATATCTTCCCTCGTGACTTTCCGGAGGAGTTTCACAAGGCCGGTCACCACCTCGTTCAGGTCGAGGTTGACGAGATCGATGACCTGCCGGCGGGCAAAGGAGAGAAGCTGCCGGGTGAGCGCCGACGCCCGTTCCGCGCCGCGGAAGATCTCGTCGAGGTCGGAAAGCGCCTTCGGGTCGTTCGCAACCCGGAGCTTGACCATCTCCCCGAACCCGATGATGCCGGTCAACGCGTTGTTGAAGTCGTGCGCGATGCCCCCGGCGAGGGTGCCCACCGACTCCATCTTCTGGGCCATCCTCACCTGCTTCTCGAGCGATACCATCCGCGTGACATCCCTCTTCACGGCGACGAAACCCACGACGGTCCCCGAAGAATCGCGGACCGGAGAGATCGTGGCATCCTCCTCGTAAAGCGATCCGTCTTTCCTCCGATTGATGAAATGGCCGGCCCAGACCTCTCCCCGGCCCAGGGCGCTCCACAATTCCCTGTAGAACGACTCGTCGTGCTTTCCGCTGTTCAGGAAGCGGGGATTCTTCCCGATGGCCTCTTCCCTCGAATATCCGGTGATGCGCTCGAAGGACGGGTTGACGTACTGGATCGTTCCTTCCCGGTCCGTGACGGCGATCGCTTCGGCGGACTGCTCGACCGCTATCGCAAGCCGGTTCCGGTCCTCTTCCATCCGGCGCCGCGCCGTGATGTCCCTGACCGCCTCGATCCCGGCGACGATGTTCCCCGAAGCGTCCTTCAGCGGCGCGGCGGTGATCTCGACATACATCACCCCTTTCTCGTTCTCGGCCCTTCTCTCCGCCGTGTGAACCCCGCCGTCACGATACGCCCTCCCGATCGGGCACCCCTCGCACGGGTGGTCCCGGTTTTCGTACACCTCGTAGCAGAACCTCCCCAGGTGTTCTCCCGCGAGGTTTTTCTGGACCTCGTTCTGGTAGAGGATCCGGAACTGCCTGTCCTGGATGCTGATGCCGTCCCCGATGGCGGCGATGATCGCCTCCGTTTTCGCCTTCTCTTCCTCGGCCTTCCTCCGGGCGGCCTCGAGCGTCTCTCCCGCCCGCTTTCGGTCCGTGATGTCGAGGAGTATCCCGTCGACGTGACGGAATTTGTCCTGTGCGTCGTAAACGAATTGGCGCCGATCCGCAAGCCACCGGTAGCCTCCATCCTTGTGGAGAGCCCGGTATTCCACCCGCAGGGCCGTCTTCTTCGCCTCCACGGTTTCCCGGAAGGCTTGCTTCAAGGAATCAAGATCGGAGGGATGGATCAGTTCTTTCCACCGGACGACGCCATCCAGAAACTCCCCGGCGGTGTACCCCGTGACCTTTTCCACCTGGGCGCCCATGAACGATACCGACCAGTCCCTGTGCCCGCGGTAGACCACTCCGGGGAGGTTGTTGATCAGGGAAATCCTTTGTTCGGCCGATTCCCGGTACGGACGGATCACGAAGAAGTAGAAAAGCGGAGCGCTGAAAAACGATACGAGGACGAGATTGCCGAAGACCCCGGTCATGCTCTCGGGCTCGCCGACCAGTTTGTGGAAGCCCATTTCGAAGAGCCCGCCCGCCGCGACGATTGCGAGAATCTTGAGGAAGATCGACCTCACTTCATTCCCCACTCTTTTCATGCCTCACCCTTTCGCGGTACGGAATCTTGGCCAGGAGATATGATATGTAAATAAAACGCCGTGTCCACATACGCCTTATCGGTTGCGCCGGCACGATTCTTTCCTCCGCACGGCGGCGGCCCCCATGTGGGTTGGCCTCTCCGCGGGAAGGCCCGTCAGCGGGTCGTGTCGCGGAAGACGGTTTTTTGCCGTCTTCGCGGTGAAAAATCCGGGCCGGGCGCCGGGGCTACTTCTTCGGGGGGAGTTTCTTCAGGTTTTCGAGCTGCGTGGAGGCGGTCCGGATCGACTGGGCCGCCTCCTTGTGGTTCGGGTCGTATGCAAGGATGATCTTCCAGTCCGCGATGGCCCCCGGGATGTTCCCCTTGCGGTACTCCATCAGCCCCTGGTCCATCAGTTGCGCGGAGAGCCGGTCGACCTGTCCCTGCACCTCGGCTCGGGTGAAGGGAAGGCTCTTCGGCTTCACGGCGGGATGGTTCATGTAGCGCAGGGTCGCCGTCCACCGCTTCCCCGCGTCCTCCGGCTTCCCCTGGACATAGGCGGCGTCCCCGTTCTTCTTCAGGGCGATGAGCGCACCGTCGAACTCCTGGGCCACGCCGGGATGGTCGGGTCTCTCCTTCCACGCGAGGGAGAACCATTCCAGGGCGCGTTCGGGGCCCCCTTCCTCCATGGCCTTCTTCCCGTCGGCGTACGCCTTGTCCGCCGGGGAGACGACGGGAGTCCTGGCGGCGGGCGGCGGCTCCGCGGGCCTGGGCGCGGGCGGTTGCGAGGGAGGCTTCGCTGCGGGCGGCGGCGGGGGAGGCGGTTTTGCGGCGGGATGCGCCGGAGGCCTGGCGACAGGCGCCGCCGCGGGCTTCGCACCCGGCACCCACGGCAGGTGCCTCTGCAGAAAGGCGCAACCCGACATCGCGACTGCGGGGAGCGCCACCAGGAGGCAGCGCAGGAGAAACCGGTTTTTCAAAGCGCCATGCTCTTCAGGGTCGTGTTCTCTATCGTCGGCTGCTCCCGCATCATCTTTGCGAACGCATCGGCAAGCTCCGGAGAAAACTGGCTTCCCCGGAACCGGAGGATCTCCTCGATCGCCCCCTGCGTGGTGAGCGCCTGCCGGTAGGGCCGGTCGGTCGTCATCGCGTCGAAGGCGTCGGCCAGGGCGATGATGTGCGCGTGGAGCGGGATCTCGTCCTCCTTCTTGCCGTCGGGGTATCCATCACCGTTGTACCACTCGTGGTGGGATCGGACCACAGGAATGTACCGGTGGAGGAAGGGGGCCATCCGCAGGATGTCCGTCCCGTCCATGGGGTGGCTGCGCATCTGCTCCTCTTCGGCGCGGGAGAGCGGCTCTCTCTTCAGCAGCACGTCGTCCGGGGTCTGGATCTTCCCCAGGTCGTGGAAGATCGCCGCCCTTTCCAGGTGCCCCAGTTCCTCCTCGTTCATCCCCAGGCGCCGCCCGAGCTCGCAGGAGAGCTTCGCCACGCGGGTGGAGTGGCCCGACGTGTACGGGTCCCGCGCGTCCAGGGAGGCCGCCAGGACCCGGACCATCCCGAGGTACGACTCCTCCAGCTGGCTGGCCTTTCTCTGGAGATCCGCCTTCTGGGAAAGGATCGTCTCCGCCATCCGGTTGAAGTTCCGCGTGAGATCGCCCAGTTCGTCCTGGAAAGGCGCGGGAATGGGGCGGAACGTGTCCCCGCGGCCCAGGGAGAGGACCCCCTCGTGGAGACGCTTGACGCGCGTGGTGATCAGCGAAGCGAAAACCAGGGTTCCGAAGACGGCCAGCACCAGGATGACCGAGGCGGCGGCGGCGATCAGCCGGCGGATGGATCGTTGCGCGGCCGCGAGCCCCTCCGTGGACAGGGCGAGGGAAACGGTTCCCACCCGGCGTCCCGCGAAAGAGACCGGCGTGGTGTACTCGATCAGGCGCCGGCCGTTCCGGATCACCTCGTCCGCCCGGGTGTCGTCGAACGTCCCCAGGGACTTCACCGGCTGCGCCGCCCGGTACGGTTTTCCCCGTTCCGCCACCAGGTCGTGGGCGACCACGTTGTCCGCGGCGTCGCGGATGGCCACGAAGACGATGCCGGGATCGCTTCCCCGGGTTTCCGACGCCAGCCGGTCCAGGGCCAGCCGGTCGTTGGACAGGAGGGAGTACCCCGCGGAGAGGGCGACCACGTGGGAGATGGCGGCGCCGCGTTGCAGCAGGTCGCGCCGCAGGGCGGACTCGGTGATCCCCATGACCGCCCAGGCGACGGAGATGACGAGCAGGCAGACCAGAGGGATCATGAACCCGAACAGCTTCATCCGGATTCCCGGCGAAAAACGTCGCCTCCCCCCCGTTTCCGGGAATGGGATTTCCTTTATCTTCATGGCAAGACTATATTATACGAGGTGCGGTGCGGAAAATGGTCCCTTCCTTTGAAGAAAACGGCGGGGAACCTCGTCTTGTTCGGGAGAACGGATTCAGGGAGGCAGCAGATGAATCGATGCCGGATGCTCCTGGTGGCCCTGGCAACCGCGCTGGGGGCCGCCGCGGTGTTGGGAAGCGCGCCCCCGGCGCGGGCGGAGGTGCATGTCAACATCAACATCGGGCCGCCGCCGATCGTTGCGGCGGAACCGCCGGACCTGATCATGGTCCCCCAATCCCGGGTCTACTTTGTGCCGGATCCCCAGCTGGACGTCTTTTTCTACGGCGGGTACTGGTGGTCCCCCCGGGGGGATCGGTGGTACCGCGCGGGGGCGTACGACGGCCCGTGGAGGGTCATCGGGCGCCGGTATGTCCCGCGGGCGGTGATCGTCGTCCCGCATGACTACCGGGCGCGGTACGTGCGCGAGCGCCCCATCCCCTACGGACGGTGGAAGAGGGAGCACGACCGGTGGGACCGGGAGAACCGCAGGTCGCACCGGAGATGGGAAAAGGAGCGGGAACGGGAATTCCGGGAGCGGCGCAGGGAAGACCGCCACGGGGACGACCGGCACGGCGAGGGCCGGGACCACTGACCCGGAAATCTCAGGCGAACCGCCGCAGGATTTCGTTCGACACGAACCAGTAACCCTCGGGGAGGAGGATGCGGTCCGCCTCCCGCAGCAGGGCGCCGGATGCGACGAGGTTCTCCACGGCCTCCCGCACCTCTTCGGGCGGGGGGCCGTACTTTTCCGAAAGCGTCCCGGGGGAAATCCCTTCCGCCGTCCGCAGCCCGAAGATCAGCGCCTCCTTCCATGCGTCCTCGCGGTCGCGGTTGCGGATTTCCGACCAGGGGAGGCGTCCCGACCGCAGCGCGGCCTTGTAGTCGCGAAGGGACGGGGGATTCTCCGTGCGCAGCCCCAGCGGGGCGGAAGGGGGGAACAGCAGCCCGTGGGCCGAAGGGCCCAGCCCCAGGTACCCTTCCCTCCGCCAGTACTTCATGTTGTGCCGGCACCTTTCCCCCGGCAGGGCGAAGTTGGAGATCTCGTAATGGAGGTACCCCGCCGCCGCGAGGGTCTCCCGGGCGGCCGAGTACATCCCGGCGAGGGCATCCTCGGAAGGGAGGGCGAGGCCCCCCTCCTCGATCGCCGCGTGGATCGGGGTTCCCGGTTCCGGGGAGAGCGCGTAGGCCGAGAGGTGATCCGGCAGGAGCGTCACCGCCCGCTCAAGGTCGGAAATCCAGTCCTCCTCCCCCTGCCCGGGGTTCCCGAAGATCAGGTCGATCCCCACGGAGGCGAAACCCGCCTCCCGCGCATCCCGGTACGCCGGGAGGATTTCCTCCGCGGAATGGATCCGGCCGAGGGTCGCAAGAATCCGCGGCTGGAACGACTGGACGCCGAGACTCAGGCGGGTGAATCCCCCTGCGGCCAGGCACGCGAAATCCTTGCCGGACACGGTCCCGGGGTTCGCCTCCACCGTCACCTCGGCGCTTTCCGCGACCGGGAACCGCGCCCGGATTTCTTCCAGGAGGCCGCAAAGCCGATCCGGTCCGAGCACCGTGGGCGTTCCCCCGCCGAAGTACACGGTATCCGCCTCCGCATCCCCTTCCCCGGGGAACTCCCGGAGGAGAAGGTCCATCTCCACGGAAAGCAGGGCGCGGAACTCCTCGCGCGCCTCCTCCCCGCCGACGACGGAGTAGAAGTCGCAGTAGCTGCACTTGCGGACACAGAACGGAACGTGGACGTAGATCCCGCGCATCCTCCCATTCTCTCCCGGTTCGCGCGCAGGGGGCGCACTTTCTCCCGCCGTACGGATCCGCGCCCTTGACACGTTCCGCCGGTATGCGGTACATGATATCCTGTTTAGTGAATCGCCATTCAGTTTTCCGTCCCGGTCGCCATCGATTCGACAGGAGGTGGGTGCGATGATTCCGAAGATCCGCAAGGTGGCTGTTCTCGGGGCCGGCGTGATGGGTTCGGGGATCGCGGCGCACCTCGCCAACGCGGGGATCTCCTGCCTGATGCTGGACATCGTCCCGCAGGCACTGGGGGACGACGACAGGAAGAAGGGACTGACGGAGAGGAGTCCCGCGTTCCGGAACCGTTTCGCGTTGAAAGGGCTGGAGGCGATCCGCAAGAGCCGGCCGGCGCTGCTCTATTCGGGGAAGGACCTCGCAAGGATCGAGATCGGCAACTTCGAGGACGATCTGCCGCGGATCGCCGGGTGCGACTGGGTCGTCGAGGTGGTCGTCGAGAACCTCGCCGTCAAGCGGGCGCTCTACGGGAAGATCGAGGCGCTCTGGAAACCGGGGATCGTCGTCTCGTCGAACACCTCCGGGATCGCCATCTCGCAGATGACGGACGGGCGGGGACGGGAGTTCCGCCGCCACTTTCTCGTGACGCACTTCTTCAATCCCGTCCGGTACATGAAGCTGCTGGAACTCGTGGCGGGGGAGGACACGGACCCGTCCATCCTCTCCGGCATGGCCGACTTCGGCGAGCGGGTCCTCGGGAAGGGGATCGTCTACGGGAAGGACACCCCCAACTTCGTCGGGAACCGCGTCGGTGTCTTCGCGATGATGTACGCAATGCACGCGATGATGGAAGACGGCCTGACGATCGAAGAGGTGGACAAGGTCCTCGGCCCCGCGATGGGACGGCCCAAGTCCGCCGCCTTCGGCACGGCGGACCTCGTCGGGATCGATACGCTCCTCCACGTCTCCGACAACGTTTACGAAAACCTGCCCGGCGATCCGGACCGGGAGCGGTTCCTGCCGCCCCCTTTCGTGAAGGAGATGGTCCGGCGCGGGTTCCTCGGCCGCAAGTCGGGCGCGGGTTTCTTCAGGATGGAAGGGAAGGGGGACACGAAGCGGAAGTTCGTCCTCGACTACGGCGCGCTCGACTATCGCCCCGCGGAGAAGGTATCGTTCGCCTCCCTGGACGCCGCGAAGGGAGAGGAGGACGCGGGGGCGCGGATCCGGAAGGTGGTTTCCGGGGACGACAAGGCGGCGAAGTATGCCTGGAAGGTGCTCTCCGAGACGCTGTTGTACTCGGCCAAACGGATCCCGGAGATCGCCGACGACGTCTACAACATCGACAACGCGATGAAATGGGGCTTCAACTGGACCCTGGGGCCGTTCGAGACGTGGGACGCGGTGGGAGTCGCGGAGTCGGTGGCGCGGATGAAGGCCGAGGGGAAGGCGATCCCGGCGAACGTGGAGCGGATGCTGGCGGCGGGGGTCTCCTCCTTCTACCGTTCCGGGGGGGGCACGCTTGCGTTCTACGATTTCGCCTCCGGCGCGTACGTTCCCGCCCCGGTCTCGCCGAACGTGATCTTCCTGCCCTCCCTCGCGCAGCGGAACCGGGTGGTGCGCAGGAACGCCGGGGCGACGCTCTACGACATCGGCGACGGGGTCCTGTGCGTCGAGTTCCGCACGAAGATGAACACGGTGGACGCCGATATCGTCGCCATGCTGGTGGAGGGCGTCGACCTCGCCGAGAAGGAGTACGCGGGGCTTGTCATCGCCAACCACGCGGAGCACTTCTGCGCGGGGGCCAACCTGATGATGGTCTTCCTCGAGGCGCAAAACCGGCAGTTCGACAACATCGAGAGGATGGTGAAGGGGTTCCAGGACGCGTGCATGCGGCTGCGCCACTCCGGGAAGCCGGTGGTGGCGGCGCCCGCCGGGATGGCGCTGGGCGGCGGCGCGGAGATGTGCCTCGGAGCCGACCGGATCCGCGCGGCTGCGGAGACGTACATGGGGCTGGTGGAGGTGGGCGTGGGGCTCCTCCCGGCCGGCGGCGGGCTGAAGGAGATGGCGGTCCGCCACCTCGAAGGGATCCCGGAAGGGGTGTCCGCGGACCCGATGCCGTTCCTGCGGAAGGCCTTCGAGACGGTGGGGATGGCGAGGGTCTCCACGTCGGCGAAGGAGGCGCGCGAGCTCGGGTTCCTGAGGCCCTGGGACAGGATCACGATCCAGCGGGACTTCCTGATCCACGATGCGAAAGAAACCGTGCTGGCGATGGTCCGGGAAGGGTACGAGCCGCCGGAGCCGCGGACCGACATCGCCCTCCCGGGGAGGTCGGCTTTTCCGGCGTTCGCGTACGGCCTTTATGCGATGAAGGCGGCGGGGCAGATCAGCGAGCACGACGAGAAGATCGGCCGGAAGATCGCCTTTGTGCTGACCGGCGGGGACGTCCCGCCGGGGACGAAGCTGTCCGAGCAGGATCTGCTCGACATGGAGCGCGAGGCGTTCCTTTCGCTGTGCGGCGAGGAGAAGTCCCAGGCCCGCATCCAGTTCATGCTGATGAAGGGGAAGCCGCTGCGGAATTAGGCCGCCAGGGAGGAACACGACGATGACGAAAGCGTACATCATCTCTTCGGTGCGCACCGCGGTGGGCAGGGCGTACCGCGGCAGTCTCAAGGACACCCGGCCCGACGATCTGGGCGCGGAGGCGATCCGCGGGGCGCTCTCCCGCGTTCCGAACCTCGACCCGGGGCGCATCGACGACGTGATCTTCGGCTGCGCGATGCCGGAGGGGGAGCAGGGGATGAACGTCGCCCGCATCTGCGCCCTCAAGGCCGGGCTGCCCGACGGCGTTCCGGCGATGACGGTCAACCGGTTCTGCTCCTCCGGCCTGCAGTCGATCGCGATGGCGGCCGAGCGGATCCTCGCGGGGTTCGCCGACGTGGTCGTCGCGGGCGGCACCGAGTCGATGACGATGGTCCCCATGGGGGGGAACAAGCCGTCCTTCAACCCGGATCTCATCGATATGCGCCCGGAGGTCTTCCTGCCGATGGGGCTGACGGCGGAGGAGGTCGCCCGCCGGTTCCAGGTGACGAGGGAGGACCAGGACCAGTTCGCCTACCACAGCCATCGGAAGGCGCTGGAGGCGATCCGGGGAGGGAGGTTCCGGGAGGAGATCGTCCCCGTTCCGACGGTAGTGTTCCGGCAGGTGGACGGCGGCAGGCCCGAGCGCAAGGAGATCGTCTTCGACACGGACGAGGGACCGCGGGCCGACACCACGGTCGAGGCGCTTTCCAGGCTCAAGCCCGCCTTCGACGCCCGGGGGACGGTGACCGCGGGGAACGCTTCCCAGATGAGCGACGGAGCGGCCGCGTCGATCGTCGTGTCCGGGAAGGCGCTCAAGGATCTCGCCGTCGAGCCGATGGCGAGGTTCCTCGGTTTTGCCGTGGCGGGCGTAGCCCCCGAGGTGATGGGGATCGGGCCCATCGAGGCCGTGCCGAAGCTTTTGAAACGGCTTCGCATCAAGCTCACCCGCGTCGATCTCGTCGAACTCAACGAGGCGTTCGCCGCGCAGTCCCTTCCCGTCATCCGCGAACTGTCGCTGGATCCCGACAAGGTCAACGTCAACGGCGGCGCGATCGCCTTGGGCCATCCGCTGGGATGCACGGGGGCCAAGCTCACCGCTTCGCTCCTTCACGAGATGAAGCGGAGAAACGCGGCCCTGGGCCTGGTCACCATGTGCATCGGCGGCGGGATGGGCGCGGCGGGGCTGTTCGAGCGCGCCTGATCGGCACCCGTTCCGCAGGTTGTGTTGGAAAGGCCGGCGCGGACCCCCCCGCGTCGTTGTCCGCCCTGTGCGTGAAGAGTGGAGGCGTACCGTGGTGAAGCGCCTGCACGACCTTTGGATCCCCCTTCCCCGATCCACCCGCAGCCACCGCTCGGCTCCGTCATCCGCAATACCACGGACGCGATTTTCTTGCCGAACGAGGAAATCCGGAGGTAACAGGAACGTTTCCCGATTAGATCCCGCCGGGTGCGGGAGGTCGGGGCATCGGGAGCGGAAAAAAAACGTTGACACCTTTTGTTTCTCCGCATAATCTATAAACTCTATAATTTAAATCGTCATTACCGTGACACCCGAAAAGGAAAGGAGCGCCACGATGTCCCCGACCCTGAAGCCGGAAACGATCGCTCTCCACGGGGGGCAGAAGCCCGACCCGACGACCAACGCCCGGGCGGTGCCGATCTACCAGACCACATCCTATGTCTTCAACGATGCCGCTCACGCCGCGCGCCTGTTCGGTCTGCAGGAGTTCGGAAACATCTACACACGGATCATGAACCCGACCACCGACGTGTTCGAGCAGCGGATCGCGCTGCTGGAAGGGGGAAGCGGGGCGGTCGCGGTGGCTTCGGGCCAGGCGGCGGAAACGCTCGCACTTCTCAACATCGCCCATGCGGGGGACGAGATCCTCTCCTCCGCTTCCCTGTACGGCGGCACGTACAACCTCTTCCACTACACGTTCCCGAAGATGGGGATCGATGTGAAGTTCGTCGACCCGAGGGAACCTTCGAACTTCCGGAAAAGCCTCACGAAGAAGACGAAGGCGATCTTCGCCGAATCGGTGGGGAACCCCAAGCTCGACACCCTCGACTTCCAGGCGGTGTCCTCGGTCGCCCGCGACGCCGGGATTCCGCTGGTGGTGGACAACACGATGCCCACCCCTTTCCTTCTCCGGCCCTTCGACCACGGCGTGGACGTGGTCATCCACTCCGCGACAAAGTTCATCGGCGGGCACGGCACCTCCATCGGAGGCATCGTCGTGGACTCCGGGAAGTTCGACTGGGGAAACGGGAATTTTCCCGAGTACACGGAGCCCGACCCTTCGTACCACGGCCTCAAGTTCTGGGAGGTCTTCGGGAACTTCCCGGGGCTGGGGAACGTCGCCTTCATCGTCAAGCTGCGGGTGCAGCTGTTGCGCGACCTGGGGCCGGCGCTCTCCCCCTTCAACGCCTTCCAGTTCCTGCAGGGGCTGGAGACCCTTCCCCTGCGGATGGAGCGGCACAGCACGAACGCCCTCGCGGTGGCGCACTTTCTCGAAAAGCATCCCAACGTGTCGTGGGTCAACTACCCCGGACTTCCGAGCCATCCCGCCCACGCGTTGGCGAAGAAGTACCACCACCGAGGCCTGTACGGGGCGATCCTGGGCTTCGGCATCCAGGGAGGCGTCGAAGCGGGGAAGCGGTTCATCGGGAACCTTTCGCTCTTCTCGCACCTGGCGAACATCGGCGACGCGAAGAGCCTGGTCATCCACCCGGCATCGACGACCCATCAACAGTTGACGTCGCAGGAGCAGCTCGCGACCGGGGTGACGGGCGACTTCGTCCGGCTTTCCATCGGCCTGGAACACATCGACGACATCATCGAGGACCTCGACCGGGCCCTTCGCAAGACCTGAAAAACAGGCGTTCCTCGAAAGATCCGGGCAGCCCGTGGCCTTGCCGTCGCGGGCTGTTTTCGGGTTTCGTACTTGACATTAACGTTAAGAAGAAGTATGCATGAGGAAGACCTCCGGGTCGCCGGGGGAGAACGCATGCAGAGGTGAGGCCATGATCTCGGACAAGATCCTGCAGGGCGCCGAATACCTGATCCGGGACGTCCCCTCGGGGGACGTGTTCACCCCGGAGGACTTCACGGAGGAGCAGCGCGCGCTGGGAGAAACCACGGAGCAGTTTCTCCGGAACGAGGTCCTTCCCCACGTGGAGAAGCTGGAAAACCACGACTTCATCCTGCTGGTCAAGCTGCTGCGGCGATTCGGCGAGCTGGGGCTCCTCATGATCGACGCCCCCGAAGAGTACGGGGGGCTCGAACTCGACAAGACGACCAGCCTCGTGGCCGCGGAGAAGGCCTCCCTCTACGGCGGATTCTCCACGGCGTACGCCGCCCACTCCGGGATCGGCACGCTGCCGCTGATCTATTACGGGACGAAGGAGCAGAAGGAGAAGTACCTGGGGAAGATCATCACGGGGGAGTGGCTCGCGGCCTACTGCCTCACCGAGCCCGATTCCGGAAGCGACGCGCTGGGCGCCCGCACTTCGGCGACCCTGACGCCGGACGGGAAATATTACCTGCTGAACGGCACGAAGCAGTTCATCACCAACGGCAGCTTCGCCGATCTCTACACCGTCTTCGCCAAGGTCGACCGGGAGCACTTCACCGCCTTCCTCGTGGAACGCACCTTCCCCGGCGTCAAGCCCGGGGCCGAAGAGAAGAAACTCGGGATCCGGGGATCCTCCACCACGCAGGTGATCCTCGAGGATGCGCGCGTCCCCGCGGAGAACGTCCTGGGCGAGATCGGGAAGGGGCACAAGATCGCCTTCAACGTCCTGAACGTGGGACGGCTGAAGCTGGGCGCCTGCGTCGTGGGGGGCGGGAAATGCGCCCTTGCGGAGGGGGTGCGATACGCGAACCTGCGCAAGCAGTTCGGGGTCACGATCGGGACGTTCGGGGCCATCCGGGAAAAGATCGCCGACATGGTGGCGGCCCTGTTCGCCTCCGAGTCGGTGGCGTACCGCGTGGGGGGGATGGTCGACGCCCGGCTGGCCACCGTGCCCAAGGGGATTCCGGACTATTACGAGGCGTACCAGCACGGGATCGAGGAGTATTCCATCGAGTGCGCCGTCGCGAAGGTGTTCTGCAGCGACGTCCTTGCCCTGGTGGCGGACGAGGTGGTCCAGATCTTCGGCGGGTACGGATACACCCAGGAATACCCGGCGGAGCGGTTCTACCGCGACGAACGGATCAACCGGATCTTCGAGGGGACCAACGAGATCAACCGGATGCTCATCCCGGGCACCCTGCTCCGCCGCGCCCTGAAGGGAGAGCTCCCGCTGCAGGAGGAAGTGATGGCGGCGGTCGGCCGCCTCTCCGCCGCCCGGGGGGAACCGTCTTCCGCCCCCTTCGGCGCGGAAAAGGCGCTGCTGCGCAACCTCAAGGACGCCTTCCTGGTCCTTGCCGGCGCGGCCGTGCAGCGGTTCGGCGCGAAGGTGAGGGACGAGCAGGAAACCCTGATCGCGCTGGCGGACGTCGCGATCGGCGTGTTCTCTCTCGAGAGCGCCGTGCTGCGGGCGGAGAAGATCGCCGCATCGGGGAACGCGGGGCAGGCGGGCCTCGCGGAGGCGGCCGCCGGGGTATTCGCCTTCCAGGCGGCGGAAGGGGCCGTCACCGCGGCGCGCAGGGCGGCCTTCTACATCGGCGAGGGTCCCACCCTGCAGATGCTCCTCTCCGGCATCCGCCGGGCGGGCCGCTACGACGCGTCGGGGCTCCTCGACGCCAAGCGCAAGCTCGCCGCCGCGACGCTCGAAAAGGAGCGGTACCCGATCGGATAGGCGCGGAGCGCCGCCCGCTCCGGCGCCGCGCCCGTGCGGGTCGCTCCGCCTCCGGGCGGGCCCCCTCCGGCAGCCCCTTGCGCAAAACCGGCTTCGGGGGGACACTCTTCACTTGCCGGGGGAGGGAAGGGCTCCCCCCGCGCAAGACACTTCGGGACCGGAGGTGGGGGATGCGGAAGATCGCCGTCGCGCTGTCGTTCCTGCTGCTGTCGTCGAACGTCCACGCGCTGGAAGTCGCCGGGGTGAACGTGGCCCCGACGGTCACGGTCCACGGGAAACCGCTCGTGCTCGACGGGGCCGGCGTCCGGAAGAAGTTCTTCTTCAAGGTGTACGTGGGCTCCCTCTACACGGAGCGGAAAGTTTCCTCCCCGGAACAGCTCCTGGCGGACCCGGGAGAGAAACTTGTCCGGATGCGGTTCGTCTACAGCAAGGTGGAGAAGGGAAAGATCGTCGATGCCTTCGCGGAGGGCCTGGCGAACAATTCCCCCGGCGTTGCGGGCACGCCGGAAGCGAAGGCGTTCCTCTCCTGGTTCACCAGCGATTTCGTGGCGGGCGACACGGTGGACATCGCTTTCTCCCCCGACGGCACCGTTTCGGGGACTCAGAACGGAAAGGAGCTGGGCGCGATCCGTTCCCCGGCTCTTGCCCGCGCGGTGCTGCTGATCTGGTTCGGGAGCAGGCCGGCGGACGAGAATCTCAAGCGGGGAATGCTGGGGAAGGGCTGAGAGAGGGCGAGTCCGCGCGCCCCTCCGGGGCCTACCGGGAGATCCGGTAGATGTCGGCGATCTTCTTCCGGTACTCCGTGATGTCGCGCGCCAGGGACGACAGCTTTTCGATCTTCCGGTGGATCGCGTCCGTGTGGGAGTCGAGCAGTTCGATGAGGCGGGGCATGATCCTGTCCGGCACCCTGTTTTCCCGGTAGATCTCCGCGAGTTCCTGCATCTGCTTCAGGGTCAGCCCCAGCTCCTTCACCTTCAGGACGAACTTCAGCCTCCGGATGTCGTCCTTCGTGTAGTAACGGATCCCCCCCTCCGTCCGCTGGGGGGGATCGATCAGCCCCAGCTGTTCGTACAGGCGGAGGGTCCGGGTCGTCACTCCCAGGGACCGTGCGAGCTCACCGATCTGCTGGTGGTCTTCGAGGTTCAATCTCATCCTTTACCTCGACGTAAATGTTAAAGTACCCTTCGGCGCCTGTCAAGGAGAGCGATGGGGACCGCCCCATCTGCTACACTGGCTGCATGGGAAACGACGAATTGTTGCAAGGAGCTCCTTCCAGCGATGCTCTCTCCGGGGAACGAAAGCTTTCGGCGATCCTGAACAGCCTGGGTGAGGCGGTGATCACCGTCGACCGCGACCATCGTGTGTCCCATTTCAACCGCGCGGCGGAAAAACTTGTCGGGATCCGGGCGAAAGAGGCGCTCGGGAAGGATTGCCGTGCGATCCTGCGGGCCTCCTTCGGCCCCGCGCAGCACGACTGCCCCATGGGGGAACTGCTCGAAGGGGGGAAACCGAGGGCCGACGTGGAAGGGACGCTGGTGCGCGCCGACGGACGGATCGTTCCCGTATCCGCGAGCTGGGCCTTCTTCGAGAGCGAGACCGGGGAGGTTCACGGCTTCGTCATCTCCTTCCGCAGCTTCGAGGAGATCGAGCGGATCGCCGAAGAGCGGAAGTCGAAATTCCCCTTCCGGGACATCGTCGGGAAGACGCCCGCCATCCGGAGGATTTTCGACCTGGTCGAAGTGGTGAAGGACACCGATTCCACCGTGCTGATCACCGGCGAGAGCGGCACCGGGAAAGGGCTCTTCGCGCAGGCGATCCACGAACTTTCTCCGAGGAGGGACCGCCCCTTCGTCAAGGTGAACTGCGCCTCCCTCACCGAGACGCTCCTCGAGTCGGAGATGTTCGGCCACGTCAAGGGGGCCTTCACCGGGGCGGTTTCGGAGAAGGTGGGGCGTTTCGAGGCCGCGGAAGGAGGGACGATCTTCCTCGACGAGATCGGGGAGATCTCGCCGTCCCTCCAGGTGAAACTGCTCCGCATCCTCCAGGACCGCGAGTTCGAGCGCGTGGGGAGCAGCCGCACGCAGCGGGCGGATGTTCGCGTGATCGCCGCAACGAACCGGGAACTGAGGGAGGAGATGCGGGGGGGAAGGTTCCGGGAGGACCTGTACTACCGGCTCAACGTCATCCCGGTTCTCGTTCCTCCGTTGCGCGAACGCCGGGAAGACATCCCCCTTCTGGTGGAGAATATCCTGAAAAGGTTGCGCCGAAGGGGGTTGGACCGGGTCCGCTCCGTCTCCCCCGAGGCGATGCGGTGCCTGATGGAGTACCCCTGGCCGGGCAATATCCGGGAGCTGGAAAACGTCCTGGAACGCGGGGCGGTGTGCGCGCGGGGGCCGCTGCTCTCCGCGGCCGATCTCCCGGACGAGGTGCGGGAACCGTGCCGCATCCGCCCGGCGGAGGAAGCGTCGCCGGCGGGAAGGGAAACTTCGGGTGTCCGGAAAGACGCGCCGCACGCCCCGGCCGGGGAGGATTCTCCGGGAGAAAGGGAGTTGCTGCTGCGGATTCTCGAGGAGCACCGGTGGAACCGGGGAGCTTCCGCCGCGGCGTTGGGGATGGACCGGTCCACCTTGTGGCGGAAGATGCGGCGCTTCGGCATTGTCTGACCGGTGATGCAATATATTGGTGCAATTGTTGGAACAGGGAGGTGCGCCCCCGGGGAACGGGTCTTTCCCCCGGCGGCAAGGATAGCAATAATTGCCTTTTCCGATCGCTTGGTTACGATAAGAAAGCGCCGGGGTCCCTGTATTGGCATCTCCTATGCTTGTCTCCTGAAACGTGAAGGGACGGGCAACATCCAACGGCAGTCGGCAAAAGGAAGGAGGACGGACCCATGGCGATGAACACCGAGCGGTGGATCCGCGTGATCGCGGGCACATTCGTTCTTGCCAGCCTGGCGCTCGGCTGGTTCGTTTCCCCGTGGTTTTTCCTGTTCACGGCGTTTGTAGGGCTGAACCTGTTCCAGTCGGGGTGGACCAACTGGTGCCTGATGGAGACGTTCCTGAAGAAGTTGGGCGTTCCGGAACGATAGATCGACGGGGGAAAACCGCGATGCCACTGTATGAGTACCGGTGCGACAAGTGCGGGCAGCAGTTCGAGTCGTACAGGAGGCTGTCCGACGAAAAGGAAGAGGAGATGTGCCCCGCGTGCGGCGGACGCGCGGTGAAAATGGGGATTTCCCTCTTCAGCGCAAAGGGGAACACGCCGTTTGGCGGCGGCTCCTCTTGCGGTGGCGGGCGGCGCTCCCCGTTCAGTTGAACCTGAAGCCTCGCCCGGCGGTCGCCGGGCGGAAAGCATGGGTCGGGGAGACATTCCGGATGAGGATGCCGGCAGCATGGTTTCCGGAGCGTTCCCCCGCCCGCCATCCGAGGAGGAACCTTGTTGGGTGAATGGCTTCCGCTGATCCTGTTCGGTGCGGTGTTCGTGGTGTTCCTGCTGCTGGGAGGCGGCCCGGGCGGCGGTTGAGGCCCCCGGTGCTGACCGCCGGCCGGGCGCCGGAGAAGGAGGTAACGAAATGCTCATCACGATCCGGACGAAGAAATCCCTTGGAGAGGTCCGCCAGCGGTTCGAGGAGGCCGCCTCCGATCGAAAGTTCGGCGTCCTTGGATGCCACGACGTCGGGGAACGGCTCCGGGCGAAGGGGCTCGCGTTCGAGAGGAAACTCTACGTGTACGAGGTCTGCAATCCGGGGGCGGCGAAGAAGGTGCTCGACACGAACGTGAAGATCGGATCCGCTCTGCCCTGCCGCGTCACGATCTACACCGACGGCCAGGAAGTGGTTCTCGAGACGATCCGGCCCACGGTCGCACTGTCGATGTTTAACGAGCCTTCGCTTGCGGGGACCGCGCAGGAGGTCGAGTCCGCGATCGAGGCGATCATGAAGGATGCCGCGAAGTAGACGGCCTCCGGGGAAGCTTTTTCCCGCCGCATTCCTTGCCGCGGGCATGCTCTGCGCGTGCGCGGCGGGCCAGAGGGCGTTCCGGCACGAAGCGCACCTTTCCGCCGCGAAGGGGGCCTGCATCCCCTGCCATGGCGCGAACCCCGCGATGCCGAGGTTTGCCGCGCTCTCCGATTGCGAAGCGTGCCACCCCCGCGCCGGCGGCCCGGCGGAGGCCGGCCGCTACCGTCCCGGCCCGCCGGTCCTCCCGGATTCCTACGAAGATGTCCTCTTTTCCCACGGGTCCCACGCGGGGGCGGGAATGACGTGCGCCGCATGCCACGGGGAGAAGGGGGCTCCCGTGTTCCCGACCATGTCCGACTGCACCGTGTGCCACAACCGGGAGGGAGGGCCCACCGCCTGCCGGTCCTGCCACAGGAAGTTCCCCGGCAACTGATGCCGGGGGTCCTTCCCGCCGTGCGGCGCCCTCACCGCACGATGTTCAGGTTCGGCTTGATCAGTTCCAGGAACTCCATCCGCGTCGACTCGCGCGTGCGGAAGACGCCGAGCATCGCCGAGGTGACCGCTTTGGAGTTCTGCTTCTCCACCCCGCGCATCATCATGCACAGGTGAAACGCCTCGACGACCACCGCCACGCCGTGCGGCTGCAGGGTGTCCATCAGCGCGGTGGCGATCTCCTGCGTCAGCCGCTCCTGGACCTGGAGCCGCCGCGCGTACAGCTCCACGACGCGGGCGATCTTGGAAAGCCCCACGATGTGCTTTCGCGGCATGTACGCGACATGGCACTTCCCGAAGAAAGGCAGCAGGTGGTGTTCGCAGAGGGAGAAGAGGTCGATGTCCTTGACGGTGACCATCTCGTCGTACTGCTCGTGGAAGATCGCGCCGCGGAGCACCTCGCGCGGATCCTGCCGGTACCCCTGCGTGAGGAACGAGATCGAATTCTCGAACCGCTCCGGGGTCTTCTTCAGACCTTCCCTGTCGGGGTCCTCGCCGATCTTGACGAGCAAGTCGCGGATAATATCCTGCATAATGGAACCATCTTAAAGCAGGAGGAGGGCCACCCCAAATGAAAAAAGGTCCGTCCGGCACCGCGGACGACCCCGTCATGAAGGGGTTGAGGGCGGCGCTTCGCAACGAGGTCGACGGCGCGGAGTTCTACCGCATGGCGGCCGGGAGCGCCAGGCGCGACGCCGTGCGCCAGATGTTCCGGTTCCTGCAGGGGGAGGAGGAGCGGCACCGCGAGGCGATCCTGCTGCACATGGAGCGGGCGGCCGCCGGGAAGACGTTCCGGATCGAGCGGGGGGTGGTGTCGCGGCGGGGGATCGCGAAGTTCCGCAGCCCCCTTCTGACCGATGATCTCGTCAAGGTCGGCCGGCAGGCGGAGGGGGAAGTCGCCGCGCTCTCCATCGGCATGACGCTGGAGAAGCGGGCGATTGCGCAGTTCGTCGCCCTCCGGAAGAAGGCCGCCGGGGACCCGAAGGCGGAGAAGGCGTTCTCCGACCTCATCACCTGGGAGCAGGATCACCTGGATCTTCTCACGCGGCAATACGACCAGCTGCGGGAGATGTACTGGGGAGAGGCGCGCTTCTGGCCGTTCTGACCGGACGCGGCGGGCGACGGATGCGGTCCGACGAGGAGTTGATGCTCCTCTTCCGGAAGGGGAGCCGGGAGGCGTTCGAGGAGCTGTTCTCCCGCCACCACCGGGCGGTGATCCGGTTCGCCTTCCGGATGACCGGCGATCCGGGAACCGCGGAGGAGGCGGCCCAGGAGATCTTCCTCCGGATCGCCCGCGCGGCGCCCACGTACGAACCCAGGGCCAGGTTCACCACGTGGATGTACACGATCGCGCGCCGCACCACCCTCAACTTTCTGCGGGACACGGCGGAAGGGGGAGAGATGGTCCCCATCCTGCCGGCGGGGGAGGAGGAGGACGGATTCCAGCCGTTGCAGCTTTCCGGGCCGGAGGAGCAAAATCCCGAGCAGATGATCTGGGGTGCCCAGCTCAAGGAACGGTTCCTCGAGGCGCTGGGGGAGCTTCCCGAGGGATACCGAGCCGCCTTCGTCCTCAACCGGGGGGACGGCCTCTCTTACGAGGAAGTGGCCGGGATCCTCGGGATCACGGTGCAGGCGGTGAAAACCCGAATCTTCCGGGCGAGGGAGAGGCTCCTGCGGCGGCTATCCCCCGAGGTGTCCCCGTGAAACTTTCTCCCTGCGGCGGGGTTTACCGGGATGGCGGTGGAGGATGACCATGGCGTGCGGTGAATGGAGGGAGCGGATCAGCGCTTTCGCGGACGGAGAGACCTCGCCGGAGGATGCGGCGCGGGTGCGGGAGCACCTTGCCGCCTGTGAACGGTGCCGGAACTTCGAGCGGCGGATGCGGTCCGTGGACGAGGGGATGGGCCGGCTCGGCGGGGAGGTTTCGCCGGGGTTCCGGGATGCGGTGTTCGCCCGCCTCGAGGCGGAGGACCTGCTCCCTCCGCGGGAAAAGGCGTCCGGGTTCCGGTTGCGCTACGCAGCGGTCCCTCTCGCCGCGGCCGCCGCGCTGGCGATCTTCCTGCTTTTCCCCCGGGAGGCCGTTCGCGACCGCGTCGTCCCGGCCCCGTCGACCGCGCGGGTCGAGCCCCCCGCCCCCGCTCCCGCGCCGAAGGTTTCCAGGGAGGTGCGCCCCGCGGCGGAGCCGGCGGGAGGGTCTTCCGCGGCTCCCGGGTCCTCGTCGGCGGAGCACCGCGCCCTTTCCCCGGACGAGAAGGAGATGATCGCCCTGATGGACGTGCTCGAGGATCCCTCCGCATTCGACGGCGCCGGCGACACGGAGGAGAAAAACCTGGAACTGCTCGCCCCGCCCCCTGGCGCGGGCGACGCCCCGGATACGGTCGATTCCCGCAGGAGGGGCGCATGAGGCGGGCCCTGTCCTGCGGAATGCTCCTTCTCCTCCTCGGGGATCCCCTTGCAACGCCGGGAGCCTTCCCGTCGCCCTCCCCCGGTGCGTCGCCCGCCCGGGGCGAAACGATCGGTCCGCCCGGGGCACGGGAACCTTCCGGAGAAGACATGCGGTTTCCCTCCCCGTCCTCCGCCGCGGCGGGCGGGCCGGAGGCGGAAGGGGTCCCCAGGGAGAACCTCGAGCGGTGGCGCGCGATGACCCCGGAACAGCGGGAGCGGATCCGGGAGCGGTACCGCCGGTGGAAGGAGCTTTCTCCCGAACAGCGGGAGCGGATCCGGGAACGGTACCGCCGGTGGCGGAGGATGCCCGGGGAGCAGAGGGAATACCTTCGCCAGCGCAGGGAGCTGTTGCGGGAGGCCGGTCCCGAGGAGAAGCGGGTCGTCCGGAAATTTTTCGCCCGCATGCGTTCGCTGCCGCCCGGCAGGCGCCGCGTTCTCCGGGGAAAGATCTGGGAGTGGCGGTCGCTTCCGCCCGCGGAGCGGGAAGCGGGGATGCGGGCGTGGCCCTTCTTCCGGGGGCTCACTTTGCGGGAACAGGGCGATCTCCGGTGGTTCCTCTTCTCGCGTCCCGGGGATTCCCCGGCGGGCGGCCGCGGTGAATAGGGCATCGCCCCCCCCCGGCGGGACCGGGCCCATGGCCGTGTCCCGGGAGGCGTGGATGCGCGCCGCCCTCAAGGAGGCGGAGCGCGGCGCGGCCGCGGGCGAGGTCCCGGTGGGCGCCGTCGTCGTGTCCCCGGAAGGGAAGATCCTGTCGCGGGCGCACAACCGCCCCATCGCTTCGGCCGATCCCACCGCGCATGCCGAGATCCTCGCGCTGCGCCGGGCGGCGGCGAAGGTCGGGAACTACCGGCTGACCGGGTGCCTTCTGGTGGTGACGCTCGAGCCGTGCGCGATGTGCGCCGGCGCCGCGGTCGCGGCCCGCGTGGCGGAGATCGTCTACGGCGCCGAGGATCCCAAGGGGGGTGCGGTGTCCAGCCTGTACCGCATCGCGTCCGACCCGCGCCTGTCCCACCGGGCCGCCGTCGTCCCCGGGGTGTTGTCCGGGGAGTGCGCGGCGCTGCTGTCGGCCTTTTTCCGCTCCCGTCGCGGAGCGGGGGGCACCGGGGCATCCCTTCCGGGGTAAGCCGGTCCGCTGAACCCGTCGGCCGGGAACTCCTCCCCTTGAGCGGCTCCGTCCCTCAAAACAGGGGCGAGAAGATCCGGCAGGTGTCCTCGATCAGCCGCATCGCGCCGCTGCGGCGGGCGAATCGTTCCGGGTCGAGCTCCTCCGCGCCGAGGAGGTCTTCCGCGATCCCCGCCGCCAGCATGTCGATCCGCGGCCGGTCGTAGAGGAACACCCCCAGCTCGAAGTTCAGGAAGAAGCTCCGCATGTCGACGTTGGGCGACCCGATGACCCCCACGTCGCTGTCGATGACCAGCGCCTTGGAGTGCAGGTTCGTCCGCCGGTAGAAGAATATCCGGACCCCCGCCGCGATCATCTCGTCGAAATACGACCGGCCCGCCAATGCGACCACCCACAGGTCGGATTGGCGGGACGACGGCACGATGAGACGCACGTCGACTCCGCGCAGCGCCGCGTTGATCAGGGCCGTCCCGATGGCGTCGTCGGGGACGAAGTACGGCGTTTCGACCCAGATGCGCTGCCGTGCCCCGGTGAACGCGGTGAAGACCCCCTGGTAGATCGGGTGCGCCTGGCGGTCGGGCCCCGACGCGACGACCTGGAGGATGGACGGGGAGGGGCTTCCTCCGGTAAAGGGCGCGCAGAGCGGGAAAAGCTCTCCCGAGGGAAGCGTCTCGTCGGTGGCGAACGCCCAGTCGTCCAGGAACAGCCCCTGCAGATCGGGCAACCCCGGCCCCTCGATGATCACGGCCGTGTCGCGCCACTGCCATTTCGCCGTGCGCGGCCCCATGTACCTCTTCCCGATGTTCATCCCCCCGGTGAACGCCTTCCGGCCGTCTGCGATCAGGAGCTTGCGGTGGTTCCTCAAGTGCGAGGACCACCGCCGATGCAGGGGGAACGCGGGGAGGAACGCGGCCACTTCGCCGCCCGCTTCCCGCAACGGCCGGACCATCCTCCGCAGCGCCCGCCACGACCCCACCGCGTCCAGGAGGAGGCGCACGCGGATCCCCTCGCGCGCGCGAACGGCGAGCGCCTGGACGAAGCGCCTCCCCACGGGATCGGCGTCGAGGATGAAGAATTGCGCGTGAAGGTGGTCGCGCGCAGACGAGATCAGGGCGAGCACCGCGTCGTACGCCTCGTCCCCTCCCCGGAGGAACGTGACGCGGTTCCCGGCCACCGGCGGGGGGCTTCCCGCCGCCGCCAGGACCCGTCCGCACTCCCGTCCCCCCGGCGTCGGGAGCTCCTCCGGGCGGAGGCGCGCCGAAAGGGGGAAGGCGATCGGCGCGACCGTCGCGATCTTGGCGCGGATGTGGCGGCGGATCCTGCGGACGCCGATCAGGAAGTAGAGGGGAACGCCGAACACCGGAAGAAGGGCGATGCCGAGCATCCAGGCGAGGGTCGCCGAAGGGTGGCGGCGCTCCAGGATGATGCGGGGGATCAGGAACAGCGCAAAGACGTAGCCGACGACGTTCAGCGCCAGGATCGAGTATTTCCAGACGTTGTACATGCGCCCGCCAGCTAACGGTTGTGGGAGGATCCTTCGCCAGCATATAATACCTCCCTTCCCGCGCGGAGGGGTACCGAAGTGGCCGTAACGGGGTCGACTCGAAATCGACTTGGCGGTGCGAGCCGCCACGTGGGTTCGAATCCCACCCCCTCCGCCATTCCTGCCCCTCCGCCATTCCTGCGTTCTCCTTCGGTTGCGGCGGGATTCGAACGCCGTTTTCCCGCACGTGTTCGTCTCGGCGTACTAAGATGTCGGGTATGCCTGCCTCATCCGGCCCGCCCGGGCGCGGGTTCGAAGCCCCTCTGCTGATCGCCGTCGCTCCCAACGGAGCCCGCAGGACGCTTGCCGATCATCCCGCCGTCCCGCTGGCTCCCGACGCCCTGGCGGCAACGGCCAAGGCGTGCCTCGACGAAGGCGCGGCGATGCTGCATCTGCATGTGCGCACACCGGAGGGGAGGCACACTCTCGATGCGGACACGTATCTCGCCGCCACCCGGGTGGTGCGCCGCGCCGTGGGCCGGCGCATGGTGATCCAGATCACGACCGAGGCCGCCGGGATCTACCGGCCGCCGGAGCAGATGGCCGTGGTCAGGGCGGTGCGCCCCGAGGCGGTGTCGCTCTCGGTCCGGGAGCTTGCGGGGGGCGATGCTCCCGAAAGCGGGCTGGCCTCCTTCTTCTCCTGGCTGGCGCGCGCCCGCGTCATGACGCAGATCATCCTGTACGACGTGCCGGACGTGTTCCTCTGGAACGATCTGCGCCGTCGCGGCGTCGTCCCCGAGGGACCGTGGTTTCCGCTCTTCGTCCTGGGGCGGTACGCGGCGGGCCGGGTCTCCGCTCCGCGGGACCTGCTGCCGTTTTTGGGCGCGGAGGACGGGATGTATCCCTGGTGCGTGTGCGCCTTCGGGCCGCGGGAGAACGCCTGCGCGATCGCCGCCGCGGCCCTGGGCGGGCACGCCCGTGTGGGTTTCGAAAACAACCTGTCCCTGCGCGACGGCTCCCCGGCGCAGGACAACGCGGCGTTGGTCCGGCAGGTCGCCGAAGGCGCACGGGCGCTGGGGCGAAGGCTCGCCGCCGCGGACGAGGTCCGCGCCTGGTTTCCCGACAGGCGGCTTGAAAAGCCCCGGTGAATCCCGTACGATGTTTTTTTCTGCGCGATACGGTCCGCAGGATCGGCCGGACGCCCCGCCGGGGGTGCGCCGGCGGCCAGGCCCGCCGCAACGGAAGGCGGCAAACCCCGTCAGGTCCGGAAGGAAGCAGCGGTAGCCGCACACCTCCGTGTGCCGGCGGCTCCCCTGGCCGCCGGCGGACCCCCGGGCGCCTGCGGGGTTGTTTCCCCGGTATCGTATCAGACCCCGGATACAGGGCGAAGCCGGGGAGCCTCCCGCCCCGGTAAGAGCTTCGCGCCGCCCGAGGATCCCCGCAGCGGGAAATGGGGGGCAAGAAGAGCCCGGAGTCCGGGATGCCGCACCAGCGTGAAAGGGGATGCGCCACCGATGGCCTACGAGGCGCTCGCCAGGAAGTGGCGCCCGAAGACGTTCGAGGAGATCGTCGGGCAGGGGCACGTGACCCGCGCCCTCTCCAACGCCATCTCCTCCGGCAAGATCCACCACGCCTACCTGTTTTCCGGAACCCGCGGCGTCGGCAAGACCACCTTTGCCAGGATCCTCGCCCGGGCGCTCAACTGCGAGATCGGCCCCACGCCGACCCCGTGCCTTGCCTGCCCGTCGTGCGAGGAGGTGGGCGTCGGCTCCGACGTCCAGGAGATCGACGGGGCCTCCAACACCGGGATCGACGATATCCGCCGGTTGCGGGAGAACGCCGCGTACGCTCCCTCCCGCCTCCGCTACAAGATCTACATCATCGACGAGGTCCACATGCTGTCGAAGGCGGCCTTCAACGGGCTGCTGAAGACCCTGGAGGAGCCTCCCCCCCACGTGGTGTTCATCCTCGCCACCACCGAGCCCAACCGCATTCCCGACACGATCCTCTCCCGCTGCCAGCGCTTCGACTTCCGAATGCTCACCGAGGCCGAGGTCCGGGGGCGCCTCGGAGAGATCGCCCGGGCCGAGGGGATCGCGGTGGAGGAGGACGCGCTCGCCCTCATGGCCCGGTACGCGTTCGGCTCGATGCGGGATGGGCAATCCCTCCTCGAGCAGGCGGCGGTCTCCGGCGGCGGTACCGTCACCGCCGAGCTGGTCGAGGGGATGCTGGGACTGGTCGGAACCGAGGCGGCCATCGACCTGGCGACCGCGGCCGTCTTCGAAGGGGCGGGCGCGGCGCTCTCCCGCTTTGAAGGTCTGCTGCTGCGCGGGGCGGACCTGAAACACCTGTACCTCTCTCTGGTCGACGTCCTGAGGGACGCGGCCGTCCTGTCCTTCACCGGGCAGGAGGGGCTCCTCTTCCGCCACTCGCCGGCTTCCCTTTCCCGGATGAAGGAATTCGTCCCGCAACGTTCCAGGGAGGAGTGGATGTTCCTCCTCGACATCGCCTTCCGTTCCGAGCGCGACGTGCTGGCGACGGAGTTCCCCAACCTTGGGTTCGAGCTGCTGCTGCTGCGGCTGGCCGCCGCGCCGGGGATGCTCTCCGTGGAGACCCTCGAGGCGGGAAGCGCCGCCGCGGAACCGCCGTCCGGAGCCTCCCCGCCGTCCGCGACGTTCTCGCGCAAGCCCGTTCCGCGCGCCGAACCGCCGGCTCCGCCCGCACGCGAGGCGAAGCCTCCCGCCGCGACGGGGGCGGCGGAAGGGAAAGGGCTGTGGGACGCGATGCGGCGGATCCTCGAGGGGAGGAAAAAGACCGTGCTTCTTGGCCTTCTGTCCCAGATGGAAGGCGAGTCCACGGACGGCGAGTTCGTCATCTCCTGCGGGCACGAGATGATGCTGGAGCGGCTCAAGGAAAAGGACAAGTGGCAACCGCTCGTCGCGGCCCTGGAAGAGGCGGCCGGGAAGGCGATCCCGGTGCGGCTCGCGGTTTCGGCGGAAAAAAAAAGCCCGGAAGATGACGCCTTAGCCCGGCCGGACGCCGGGCTGGAGCGGAAAGCCCTGGAGGAACCGCTCGTCCTCTTGGCGCTGCAGGTTTTCGAAGGGGCGAAGGTGGTCAAGGTGCAGGCGGCGCCCCAGGGACCGGGCCCGTCGCCGGAGCCCCCCCCCGGGGATGCGGCGGCGGGGGAGGCGGAAGAGGGCGAAGAGCCGGTGTTCGCGGAAACGGCGCCCGAGGAGGAGGAATGACCGATTTCCAGGAAATCATGCGGCAGGCCCAGGAGATGCGCTCCCGCCTCCAGCGGCTGCAGGAGGAGCTTGGGGAGAGGACCGTGGAGGGTTCCGCGGGGGGCGGGATGGTGGTCGCCGTGATGAACGGCCGCCAGGAGCTGCTGTCGATACGGATCGAGAAGGAGGTCGTCTCCCCCGACGACGTTCCGATGCTGCAGGACCTCGTCCGCGCGGCGGTGAACGACGCCCTGACGCGTTCCCGCGAGCTTGCCGCCTCCGAGATGACGAAGCTCACGGGCGGGATCCTCCCGCCGGGGATGCTGTGACCGCGGTCTACCCGAAACCGCTGCGCCGCCTGGTCGTCCTCCTCTCCCGCCTTCCGGGGATCGGGGAGAAGACGGCGACCCGCCTGGCGATGTTCCTTCTGAAGGCGTCCGGGGAGTACGTCGGCGAATTGGGGACCGCGATTGCCGGGATCCGCGGGGCCGTGATAAAATGCTCGAAATGCTTCAACATCGCGGATGAGGATCCGTGCCCGCTCTGCGCCGACCCAGCCCGCCGTGACGACCTCATATGCGTTGTGGAAGGCCCCACCGATATCGTCCCGATCGAGAAGAGCGGGGAGTTCAAGGGGAGATACCACGTTCTCGGCGGGGCGATCTCGCCGATCGACGGCGTCATGCCGGAGGACATTCACGTGCGGGAACTGCTGGACCGGGTGTCCCGCGGCGGCATCGCCGAAGTCGTCCTGGCGACGAACCTGACGTCGGAGGGGGAGGCGACCGCCGCGTATCTGGCCGAGGCGCTGAAAGGGAAAGGTGTCCGTGTGACCCGCATCGCCTACGGGCTTCCGATGGGGTCCGACCTGGAGTACGCCGACGAGATCACGGTCGGCCGGGCGATGAAGGGGCGAAGGGAGCTGTGACCCGGTTGACACGCGCCTTTCGGGCTGAGTAGAATGGCGGGCAACCCCCGAAAAGGCATGAGGTTCCGACCGATTTCAACCCGGACACAGGACGGGTTTTCCGCCGGTTGCAAAATTACGGGAGAGGGGCGGTAGACATGAGCCATAGCGGTAACGCGTTGCGGTTGCCCGTGAAAAACGACCTCGGGTTCTTCGAGATCCGGATGGAGAGCATCGGAGGATTGGGGGCCAACGTGGCCGGCAAGATCCTCACCGAGGCGGCGATCATCGGGATGGGAATGAACGGCGCGGGATTCGCCTCGTACGGTTCCGAGAAGAAGGGAACTCCGGTCAAGGCGTTCGTGCGGATCTGCGAGGCGGACCACAAGGTCCGGGTCAACAGCCCCGTCGAGGAACCCCACGTGCTGGCCATCTTCCACGAGGCGCTGGCGAAGTCGGTCCCCGTGACCGCGGGGGCGGTCCCCGGGAAGACCACGGTGATCCTGAACACCAGGAAGGACCCGGGACAGGCGCGCGACTTCCTCAAGCTCCAGGGGGGGAAGATCGGCACGGTGGACGCGATGGAGATCGCCATGGCCACCGGCTCCCGCGTCAACATGGTCATGATGGGCGCCGTCATGAAGGCCGCCGGCTTCTTCGAGTGGAAGGCGGTCGAGGGCGCCGTCAACGAGCAGTTCGGGAAGAAGTACGCCGCCCTCATGAAGGGAAACCTCGAGGCGCTGAAGCGGGGGTACGACGAGGTGGAATTCCGGGAGTTTCCCGTGGACGGAAGGTACCCGGCAACGCCGTTCCGTCGCGAGGAGCCCAGGCTCGGGTACGAGACCGCCCCCATCGGCGGGACGATCTACTCGGTGGGGAACATGCGGTTCAAGGATCTCTCCACCAGCCGCACGGGGATGATTCCCCTCTTCGTCGAGGACAAGTGCGTGCGGTGCGGCGAGTGCGACATCACCTGCCCCGACTACTGCTTCGTGTGGGAGCGGGGGAAGGATCCCGGGACGGGCAAGGACGGGATGGTCCTGCGGGGGATCGACTACCAGTACTGCAAGGGGTGCCTGCGGTGCACCTGGATCTGCAAGTTCGGCGCGCTCCTCCCCGCGAAGGAGGCCGAGCAGGACATGGAGAAGATCACCGTCAAGCACAGGTTCCTGAAATAACGACCGCAATCCAGATCGAAGGAGAAATGCGAATGGTCCAGACCGCGACGAATGCGAGCGGACGCCCCGTGCAGACGATGGTCGTCCAGAGCGGCAACGAGATCGCCGCGACGGCGGCCAAGCAGATCAATTACCACATCATGGGGTACTACCCGATCACCCCCTCCACGGAGGTCGCGGAGACCCTCGATGCGATGAAGGCGGAGGGGGAGCACACCATCCGGATGGTCCCCGGAGACGGAGAGCACGGCGCCGCCGGGATCTGCTTCGGCGCGAGCACGGCGGGCGGGCGGGTCTTCAACGCAACCTCCGCGAACGGCCTGCTCTTCGCCTTCGAGCAGCTCCCGGTGCAGTCCGGCGAGCGGTTCCCGATGGTGTTCGACATCGTCACCCGCGCCGTGTCGGGCCCCCTGGACATCCGCGGCGATCACAGCGACATCATGCTGGCGATGAACACCGGCTGGATCATCCTGATGGCGTCCGACGCCCAGGCGGTCTACGACATGAACGTGATGGCCCCGAAGATCGGCGAGGACATGGCGGTGCGCCTCCCCGTGATGGTGGCCTACGACGGGTTCTTCACCTCCCACCAGAAGCGCCGCGTGGAGATCTTCGCGGACGGCGGGACGGTCCGGAACTTCCTGGGGCCCTTCGTCCCCACGGTGACCTCGGTCGACCCGCGCGTGCCGGTGACCATCGGCCCGTACATGAACGACCCGGACCAGATCAACAACAAGAAGCAGCAGGCCGACGCGATCGTCCGGTCCCACGGCGTGATCCGGAAGGTCTTCGCCGAGTACGAGGCCCTCTCCGGGCGCCGGTACGACCTGCTCGATCTGTACCGGATGGAGGATGCCGAGGCCGCGCTGTTCATCCTCAACTCCGCCGCGGAGACGGCGAAGGAGGCGGTGGACGCGCTGCGCCGGGAAGGCCGCAAGGTCGGGCTCATCCGGCCCAACGTCATCCGCCCGTTCCCGATCGACGAGGTGCGCGAGGCCCTTTCGAAAGTGAAGGGGCTGGTGGTCGCGGACCGCCAGGACAACTTCGGCGCCTACGGCGGCGCGATGGCCGTCGAGGTCAAGGCGGCGCTCCAGGGAGTTCCGGGGAACGCCACCCGGGTCGCCGCCCGCGTGTACGGAACCGGGGGGAAGGAGTTCTTCGTCGAGGATGCGGCCGAGATGCTGCGCGAGGCGGTCACGATCGCGAAGACCGGCGCCGTCGCCGTTCCCTACGCCTACTTCGGCGCGAACGCCGGGGACCCCGGCTTCACCCCCCCGAAGGCGTACGAGCCGATTTCGGAGGCGGAGGCCTCGGGTCTCACGCGCGTCGAGGTCACCCCGGAAGGGAAGATGGAGGTCAAGGGGAGCGTCCTGCGCAACCTCACCGAACGGCCCAAGCGGATCGCCCCGGGCCACGGCGCGTGTCCCGGCTGCGGGATCTTCGTGAACCTGAACACTTTCATGAAGGGGATCGAGGGGCACGTGGTGGTCCTTTTCCACACCGGGTGCGCGATGGTGGTCACCACCGGCTACCCGTACACGGCCCACAAGGTGACCTATATCCACAACCTGTTCCAGAACGGCGCGGCCACCCTCTCCGGCGTGGTCGAGATGTTCGAGGAGCGCAAGAAGCGCGGCGAGATCCCGAAAGAGGAGAAACTCACCTTCGTCATGGTCACCGGGGACGGCGGCCACGACATCGGGATGGGGCCTTCGATCGGCGCCGCGATGCGCAACCACGGGATGATCATCGTCGAGTACGACAACCAGGGGTACCAGAACACCGGCTCCCAGCTCTCGTTCACCGTCCCCCTGGGGCAGTCGACCTCCACCTCCAACTACGGCCCGTTCCAGCACGGCAAGAGCACGCACCACAAGGACACCGCGCAGATCTTCACGGCGTGCCACATCCCGTACGTCGCGACGGCCGCGGAGTGCAACCCCCGCGACATGATCCGGAAAGCCGCCAAGGCCCAGAAGTACGCGGAGGAAGGGCTGGCCTTCGTCAAGCTGATCTCCATGTGCCCCCTGGCGTGGAAGACCGAGGAGCGGTCTTCCGTCCCGATCATCCAGGCGGCGGTCGACAGCTGCTTCTTCCCCCTCTACGAGGTGGAGCGCGGGATCACGACGATCAACTACGACCCGGAGGAGAAGGGGAAGAAGGTCCCCGTCACCGAGTGGCTCAAGCAGATGGGGAAGACCAAGCACATGCTCAAGCCGGACTGCAAGCCGGAGCTCGAGCGGTTCCAGGCGGAGGTGGACCGGCGCTGGCGCCGCCTGAAGGAGATGCACAAGAACCCGCTCCTGTAGGCCGGGCGAAGGGGGACCGCTTTTTCTTTGCGGGGGCGTGTGGTATCTTCCTGCCTATGGGTCGGGACCTCTTCATCCTCCGGGAAAGGGAGTACGAGGCGTTTCTCTCGGTCCTGCGCAAGCTCCTGTCGGACGCCTGCGCGAAAATCGTCTTCCTGGTCGACAAGAACGGGACGCTGCTGGCCTCCGCGGGAGACACCGCGGAGTTCGACACCACGTCCCTCGCCTCGCTCGCCGCGGGGAACATCGCCGCGACGGGCGGACTCGCAAACCTCATCGGGGAGAAGGAGTTCTCCATCCTCTTCCACGAGGGGGAGCGGGACCACATGCACATCTCCGTGCTCGCGGACCGGCTCATCCTCGTGGTGATCTTCGACCGGCGCTCTTCCGTCGGCCTGGTCCGGTTGCGCGTCCGCCGGGCGTCGGAGGACCTGGCGCGGATCCTCTTTTCCGCGGAGGAAGAGCCCGAGGGCGGGGGGGTCATCGAAGAACTGACCGACGCCGACATCGAGAGCCTATTCAAGTAATGTCCTTCATCAACTACTCCTCCCGGGAGATCAACTGCAAGATCGTCTATTACGGCCCCGGCCTGTGCGGAAAGACCACCAACCTGCAGTTCATCTACAAGCGGATGAACCCCGAAGCCCGGGGGAAGATGATCTCCCTCGCCACCGAGACGGAGCGGACCCTCTTCTTCGATTTCCTGCCCCTGTCCCTGGGGGAGGTCCGTGGGTTCAAGACGCGCTTCCACCTGTACACGGTTCCCGGCCAGGTTTTCTACGACGCCAGCCGCCGCCTCATCCTGCGCGGCGTGGACGGAGTGGTCTTCTGCGCCGACTCCCAGCTCACGCGCGTGGACGCCAACGTGGAATCGATGGAAAACCTCCGGGTGAACCTGAGGGAACAGGGGTACAGCCCGGAAAAGGTCCCCCTGGTGATCCAGTACAACAAGAGGGATCTGACCGGCACCGCATCCGTGGCCGAACTCCACGCCCTGCTCAATACGCGCAATGTTCCGGAGTTCGAGGCGTCCGCCACCACGGGGATCGGGGTGTTCGAGACGCTGAAAGCCGTCATCAAGATGGTCCTGATCGAAATGAAAAAGGGCGACCGGTAAGCTTTGCCGCAAGGCCCCGGCGCGCAACGCCTCCCGGAGTCTGCCGTGCAGGGATTCGAACTCGTAGCGAGCGTGGCCTCCCCCGGGGAGTTCGGCGGGACCGACCTCTCCCCCTACGACGCCGTTTGCCTGGGGAGCCCCTACTGCCGGCGCGTCGAGGGGAACTTCGCGGAAGCGCTCGACCGGCTCCCGGAGACGGTCTCCCTCCTGCACGATGCGGGGAAACGGGCCTATGTCACGACCCCGGCCGCCCCCCGCGAGGCGGACCTTCCCCACGTCGCGCGCCTGGTCGACGCCGCGGCCGCCGCGGGTGCGGACGCCCTGGAGATCCACAACATGGGAGTGCTGCGGATCCTCCGGGAAAAGGGGAGGCCGCTGCCCGCGCACATGGGGGCCTACGCCAACGTCTACACCCACCTCGCCGCGGGGGTGATGCGCGACGCCGGCGCGGTGCGGGTGCGCCCCAACGCGGAGGTGGCCCTCGAGGAGATGGGGACGATCGCCCGGGAGGGACGGGTCGAGGTGGAACTTCTCATCCACGGCAAGATCCCCCTCGGCGTGACCGACCGGTGCTTCCTCCTCGATGGGCCCGAGGAGTCCGACCCGAAGTGTCCCGCCGCCTGCCGGGAAGAGCGGTGGCTCACCTCCCGGCA
This sequence comes from Deltaproteobacteria bacterium, assembly GCA_021815305.1. Lineage (GTDB taxonomy): Bacteria > Desulfobacterota > Deferrimicrobia > Deferrimicrobiales > Deferrimicrobiaceae > JAKAHC01. Next base: position 95,811 of record JAKAHC010000003.1, read on the forward strand.
GTGGGTGCTGAAGACCGTGGGGAAGGGGGTTCTCTCGGGGCGGGACATGTGCATGCTGGAGCATCTCCCCCGGCTGGTGCGGGAGGGGTTCCGCGTGTTCCGCGTGGAGGGGCTCTACGAGAACGCGGCGTACCGGTCCGAGATCGGTTCCGTCTACCGGGATGCCCTCTCCCTGGCGTTCGCCGGAGAGCGGTACGCAGTAACTCCGGGGTGGGCCGCCGCCGTGCGCCGCCACGCGAAGCGGGGCCTCTGCAACGGTTATTATTTCGGGACCGCCGGAAGGAAGTACGTCGGTACCGTTTTACAGAACCCTAACAGCGGGGTATAATTGACATTTCGGAGTCCCGGACGACGGGGGTCCCACGGGGAGGGCAGGTGACGGCGATGGCCGAACTGCTTGCATCCGGCGGCTCGATGGAGATGGTCAAGGCCGCCTTCGACAACGGGGCGGACGCCGTGTACGTGGGCGCAAAGGGCTGGAGCCGCCGCAGGGCGGAGTACGAGATGGACGACGCCCGGATCGCGGAGGCGGCGGGATACGCAAGGTCCGTCGGCGGGATCCTCCGGGTCGCCTTCAACACCCTCCCTTCCTCCTTCGAGGTCCCCCTTTTCCTCGCCAAGACCGACGGCCTCTACGAGGCGGGCGTGCGCGATTTCATCCTCACCGACCCCGGGCTGATGATGGCCCTGAAGAACCGGCACCCCGACACGGTCCTCCACGCCAGCGTCGGGTGCACCATCATCAACGTCCAGGATGCCCTCTTCTACAGGGAAGCCGGCGCCTCCCAGGTCGTGGCCGAGTGCCGCATGGACAAGGCCACCATGCGCAGGATCAAGGAGGAGGCGGGCGTGGGGCTCGAGGTCCTGGTCCACGCCACCACGTGCTACACCCTGCTGGGGCGCTGCACGATGAGCAGCTACACCCGGTACGAGCACCGGCTGGACGCGGAGGGAAAGGACCACTTCCCCGGCAGTCCCAACCGCGGCGGCCTCTGCTACCGGATCTGCCTGTCCGACTGGGACCGGGTCGGAGCCCGCGGCGAGGTGGAGGAATCGGGTTTCGTCCTGCCCAATACCGCCTACTTCCGCGCCGACGACATCCCGGATCTCCTCGACCTGGGCGTGGACACGATCAAGATCCAGGGCCGGGAATACTCGGTGCCGCTGGTGGGGGAGATGGTCCGGTTCTACCGCGACCTGATCGACGCCTGCCTGCGCGACCGCGCGGGGTTCCGGATGGAGCCCTGGAAGGATCGGATGGCGCGCATCGTGGCCGGCCGCGATGCCGAGCGCCGGGAGAAGACCGCGGGATTGATCTCCGAGTCGCTCGCCGACGCCGACACCCCGAAAACCCATTAGTGTTTCTTCGCGCGCCGCCGGCTTCGGCAGGCCCGGGGGGCCGCGGCGGTCGAATGCCGGGGGATTCGCGGTGCGCTAGTGGCTCAGGTCCCCCTCGCGGAAATACTCGATCAGGGCGCGCTCCACCACGATGTCCGCCGGCACGCGGTGCTCGCGGCAGAATTCCTTCAAACGATCCGAAAGCTCCCCGGGCAGGGATACCGTCACCATCACGGGTTCGCGCCCCCCGGATTCCGTCCCCTCCCCGTGTTTCGTTCCCATCGGTCCTCCTTCGCGGCGGTTCCTCCTCAGCGGCCTCCGGGGTGCGCTCCGGGGCGGAAGTGCCTGTGCAGCAGGGCGGTCAAGGTTTTCGCATCCGGCGCCTCCGCTCTCGTCCCCTCGTGGACCACGATGCCGTTCCGCAGGATCACGTGGAGCGAAAGAAGCCGCAGAGCGGTATCCGCGTCGTGCTCCGCGAGCAGGATCGTCGCCTTTCCCTTCATCGTCCCCTCGATCACGGAGAGCAGCCGGTCCCGCATCTCCCGCGACAGCCCCAGGAACGGCTCGTCCATCAGCAGAAGCGTCGGCTCCCCGATCAGCGCCCTCCCCAGGATCAGCATCTGGCGCTCCCCCCCCGAGAGGATCCCCGCCGGTTCGCGCGCCTTATCCCCCAGTACCGGGAAGAGGGAGAGCACCCGCTCGCGGGACGGCTCCCTGCGGGCTGCGGGCAGCAGCCAGGCGCCGGCATCGAGGTTTTCCCGGACGGTCATCCGCGTCGCCACCCGCGACCGGTCGGAAACGTAGCGGACCCCCCTTCGCGCCCGCTCGTGGGCCGGGAGCGCGGTGAGGTCTTCCCCGCGATACGCGATCCGGCCGCCGGCGGACGGGAGAAGGCCCGCCACCGCCTTCAGGAGCGTGGTCTTCCCCGACCCGTTCGCCCCGAAGATCGCCAGCGTTTCCCCCTCCCGCACCGAGAAGGAGACGTTCCGCACCGCCACGACCTGGCCGAAGGCGACCGATAGCTCCCGCACCCTCAGGCCCTGGCCCTCTCCTCCCGCCACCGGCTACACCGCCCTCTCCCGGGAGATGCGCCCTCCCTTCAAGGTGAGGATCCGGCCGCACGTCGACGCGAGGAGCGGCGGGTTGTGGGAGACCAGCAGGAACGCCGTCCCGTCCTCCCTGTTCGAGGTCGCAAGGAGAGCGACGAGCTCCGCTTCGTCGGACGCCGACAGGGCGGAGAAGATCTCGTCCAGGAGCAGGACCCTCGGCCGGCACGCAAGGGCCCTTGCGAGCTCGAGGCGGCGGAGGCACCCTTGGGACAGGCGGGCGCAGGGGACGCAGCGCTGGTCGAACAACCCCACCCGCCGCAGGAGCGCAAGCGCCGGTTCCTCTTCCTCCCCGGCGCCGCCCCGGCGGCCGCGCTGCGAGGCGGCCGCCATCGGCACGAGGACCGCTTCGAGGACGGAGAGGGCGGGATACGGGCTCGGCACCTGGAAGGTCCGCGCGATCCCGGCGCGGTACCGCGCGTCCATCGGGAGGCCGCCGATCTCCCGCCCCTCGAACCCCACCGTGCCGGCGTCCGGCTTCGTGAGCCCCGAGAGGATGTCGATGAGCGTCGTCTTCCCCGACCCGTTGGGACCGATCAGCCCGACCGCCTCCCCCGGCGCGAGGGAAAGCGTGACCCCGTCGAGCACGCGATCGCCGTCGAACGCCTTGCGGATCTCCCGGGCCTCGAGCAGCGGGGTCACGGGTGCGCCCTCCGCGCCCGGGCGGGTTTCCGCTTCCGGCCCGGGAGCCGCCGGCCGCGCTCCCGGGCCGCCGCCAGGGCGCCCGCGATCCCGCCGGGGAAGAAGCGCAGGAACAGCAGGAGCGTGAAGGCGAAGAACAGGATCCGCGTGCCCGGCGGGACGGCCAGGCCCTGGAGGAGGGTGTGGAGCAGGACCGCGGCGACGACGGGACCGATCACCGTGCCGCGTCCCCCGACGGCGGCGAAGGCGGCCGCCTGGAAGGAAAGCTCCAGGGAGAAGTCCGTCGCCGCGGCCCTTCCCATGTGGGCCGCGTACGCGACGCCCGCGGCGCCGGCGAGCCCCGCGGAGATCGCGAACGCCCGGCGCTTGTGCCTTGCCGCGTCCACCCCCGACGCGCGGGCGGCAAGCTCGCTCCCGGCCACCGCGCGCAGGATCAGCCCCTCCCGGGACCGGCGGAAGAGGACCATCGCCCACGTGGCCGCGAAGAGAAAGGCGAGGGCGGCATAGTACGAAGACAGGGGGGACGCCGTCTCCCACGGGAGCGTCACCGGGACGCCCCCTTCCCCGCCCCAGGCGTATCCGCCGGCGCCTCCGGGGAAAATGTGCCCGAGGGCCGCCTCGTGGGCCGCCTCCCCGAGGGCGAGCGTGACGACCGCGACGAAGGGTCCCTTGAGCGGGGCGGACAGGACGCCCACGGCGGCCCCGGCGGCAGAGGACAAAAGGATCGCGGCGGCGGCGGCGAGCGGAAAGGGCCACCGCAGGAGCGTGGTCAGGACCGCGCAGGCGTACGTCGCGGACCCGAAGAACAGGGCGTGTCCCAGGGAGACCTGCCCCGCCACTCCGCCCACGATGTCCCAGGAGCCGGCGAAGACGGAGAGGAGGAACCCCGTCGCCATCACGTCGAGAAGAAAGGAGTCGAGGCCCGCGAGGGGGAGAAAAAGGAGGATCCCCGCCGTGGCCGCCATGGCGCCGGTCGTTTTTTCCAAGGGAGGATTCCTTCGCATTTCCCGAAGATTCTAACCCACTTGCCCGGGAGACGGGAAACGTCGGAAAATGGGGCCGTGCAGCCCACAGCGATCCCGGAATACGCGGCTCCCCTGCGAAGGGACGAGATCCTGCGGGGTTTCGAGCGGCTGGTCGCGGACGGGAGGCTCTTCGGGGCCGATCTCAACCCGGAAGTCATCAAGAAGAGCGGAAAAGGGTCGCGCTTCCTCGTCACCTCCCTGCCGTCGCGGAGGAAGCTCCTCGCCCTCTGGGCCGACCTGTTCCGGGATCTCCTGTCCCCCGCGGATTTCCTCGACGCGGTTTCCGCGGGGATCCACGGTTTCGAGCACGACGAGAAGCTGCTCCTCTTCGGGAAGGACCGGGTGATCTACGACACGCGGATCCTGCACGGCGGGGTCCCGACCGGCGGCATGACGCTGTTTTTCTACTCGGAGCGCGACGGCGACCTGGGGTGGAAGTCGTTCTTCACGGGGCGGAAGCTGCGGATCGTCTACATCGAGCAGATCCAGCTCCGGGAGCAGAGCTCGGGGTACGCCTCCGCGCTGTTCCGGCATTACGAGCGCCTCTTCCGCGCCCTCGGCTTCAACCAGTTCCGGCTGAAGGCCTCCCTGTCGGTGGGAAAGTATTACTGGGCGAAGGAGGGGTTCGACTGCGAGGAGAAGGCGGATCTGCGCTTCATGAAGGAGAGGATCCGGGACCTGGTCGGGGAGCGGGGCCTCCCCGTCGGGGAAACCGAGATCCGGCGGCTCAATCATGCCTACGACGTCTCCATGTTCCGGCGGGATCTGAAGATCCCCGTGTACCGGGACCCGGACGGGTACTATTCCCTCGAGAGGGACGAAACGCACTCGGAGGAAAGCCGGTTCCCGCTCGGCAAGGCGTGCCTGCTCTGCTCCCGGCCGTGGGACGGCTACAAGGTCATCTATACGGATACCCCCCGCCGGACGGGATTCGTCCACTCGAAGGAGTATCTCGCCCACCGGGTGCGGCCGGGGCACAGGGAAAACGGCAGGCGCCTGACCGCGCTCATGAAGGACATCCGCCGGGACGACCTGTACCGGAGCCTGGTTCTGCTGGAACCGTACGTCCCGGAGATGGAATACATCCACAAGGTCCACTCCCCGGAGTACATCGAGGCGTTCCGGCGCGGCGTGGAGAGCGGGGCGACGACCTTCTCCACGCGGGACTGCTCCATCTCCCGCGCGTCGTTCGACGCGGCGCTTCTGGCGGCCGGAGGGGTCATGGCGGGAATCGACGCGGTGATGAACCGCAGGGTCGAGAACGCCTTCTGCGCGGTCCGGCCCCCGGGGCATCACGCGGGGAGGCGGACCGCGATGGGGTTCTGCTTCATCAACAACGTCGCCGTCGGCGCCGCGTACGCGCGGGCCGCCTACGGGGTGGAGCGGATCTTCATCCTGGACTGGGACGTCCACCACGGCAACGGCACCCAGGAGATCTTCGAGGAGGACCCGGAGACGTTCTACTGCAGTATCCACGAACACCCCTCCTTCTGTTTTCCGGGCACCGGCCGGAGGATGGAGACGGGCAGGGGGCGGGGAGAGGGGTACACCCTGAACCTCCCGTTGCCGCCGCGCACGGGGGACCGGGAACTGGCGGAGGCGTTCGACGGCGAGGTCATCCCCGCCGTCGAACGATTCCGGCCGGGGCTGATCCTGGTCTCGGCGGGCTTCGACGCCCACCACGCGGACGCCATCGCGGACCTCGATCTGACCGAGGCCGCCTATATCCACATGACCCGGAAACTGTGCGAACTGGCGGAGAGGCATTGCGACAGCCGCCTCGTCTCCGTGCTGGAGGGGGGGTACAACCTGCCGTCGTTGTCATCCTCCGCGCTGGCCCACATCCGGGCACTGCAGGGAAGGAGCCGATAGCATGTTCGTGGGAAAGAGGATGAAGACCGACGTGATCACCGTATCGCCGGGCGACACGCTCCGGCAGGCGAACGACCTCCTGAAGGAGCACCGGATCCACCATCTGCCCGTCGTCGAAGGGGGACGCCTCGTCGGCATCGTGACGGGTACGGACATCCGCAACGGCACCCTCGAGCGGACGGCGCCGGGCGGGGAGGGCTCGACCGCGGCCGAGAACCGGAGGGTCACGGAAATCATGACCCGCAACGTCGTCACCCTCTCCCCCATGGACACGATCGAGGATGCGGCGCTGATCCTCCACCGGAAGCGGTTCGGGGCGATTCCCGTGGTGGAGAACCGGAAGCTCGTGGGGATCCTCGCCAAGGCGGACATCCTCGCGGCCTTCCTCGATACCCTGGACATCGAGGGGATCGGGGTGCGCGTCGAGGTCATGCTCCAGCGGGACACCGGCGCGGTGCTCCGGCTGATCCGCCAGGTCGGCGAGATGGAGCTGGAGATCCGCAGCCTGGTCCTGTCCTCGCTGGGGAAGGAGTATGTGGCGTTCCTGCGGCTCTCGACGATCGACGTCGCGACCGTGAAGGAAAAGCTCCGGGAGGCGGGTTTCCGGGTCCCGGACATCGCCGAATTCCTGGAGTGAGGCCGAACGCGGTTCTTACGCGTCGCGGGCGATCCCGACGCCGGCGAGCCCCGCCGGGCGGAAGGCCAGGAGGGCGCACACGGCCGCGAGCAGCAGGAGGTAGGAGGCCTCCGGAGCCAGGTAGTACGCGCTCAGGTTCGACAGCAGCCCCAGCGCGACCGCGAGGAGGAACCCGGCCCAGGGACGCTCCATCCCCGAAACGATGACGACGATCAGGGAGAGAATCAAGGGGCTGCGGCCCATGGTGGGGGCGATCGCCGCGGCGGGCGCCAGGAGGGCGCCGCAGGAGGCCGCGATCGCGGAGGCCGCGCCGAAGGTGAGGTAACGGGTCTTCTCCACGTCCACACCGACCGATTCCGCGATCTCCTCGTCTTCCGCGATCAGCTTCATCGGGAGGCCCCACCGGGAGGAGAGGAGAATCCGCATCCCCGGAAAGAGGACCGCCGAGGAGAGGAGGGCCGCCACCCCCCAGGGACGGATCGTCGTGCCGAGGGGGCCGGCGAAGGGGGCGCCTCCCGCGATGACCAGCGGGTGGGGCCCCCAAAGGAACTGGGCGGCCTGCTCGAACAGGAGGGCGAAGGCCAGGGTCCCCACCGCGACGGAGAACGGGTGGGAGCGCACCGGGTTGATGAAGCTCTTCCCCAGGAAGACGCCGAAGGCGAAGGCGATCCCGGACCCAAGGAAAACGGCGGCGGCCGGATGGTACTCCGCCCCCCCGGACGAAAGGGCGTAGGCGACGTAGGCCCCCAGGGTGAAGAAGGCCCCGTGGGAGAGGTTGACGACTTTGACCACTCCCAGGATCAGCGAAAGCCCCGCCGCCATGAGGGCGTAGGACGTTCCGGTCAGGACCCCGTCCAGGAGCAGTTGGGGAAGGACGGACACGTTGGGGAGCCCCTGTCAGCGTCCGGGGAACGCGATCCGGCCGCCGTTCCGTTCCCGGCGGATCACCGTCCCGTGCAAGGTTCCCGGTCCTGCGCCCCAGATCGCCTGATGGGATGCGTCGAACCGGTACGTTCCGGCCGTGCCGGGGAACGCCCCCTTTTCCAGGGCGGCGATCGTGGCGTCGGCGGAAAGGCTCCCTGCGCGGCGCCAGGCGGCGACGAGGAGGATCACGGCGTCGTACGGGAGGGTGTCGCTGTATCCCACGGGGGGCGTCCCGTACCGTTTCTCGAACCGTTCCACGTACGCCGTGGCGGCGGGCGAGGAACCTTTCCACGCCGCCGCCTGGACGTAGAGCGGGCCGGAGAGGGGGAGGGCGGGCGCCAGCCGGGCGTCTCCCAGCGCGCCGCCGACGGAGAGGACCGGGAGGCCGGGGGACGCCTCGCGAAGTCGCACGAGGAACGATACGGAATTCCTTCCCGGGTCCCCCAGGACGACGATGTCCGGACGGCTTTCTGCGGCGGCGACGGCCACCGGGTCGAACGCCGGGTTCCCCGGGCTGTAATATGCCGCGTAGACCTGGGCGATCCCCGACCGGGCCGCATCCTTCTCCAGCGCGCTCCCCAGTTCCCGGTTCCACCGGATCCCGGTGCCGACGAAAGCGTAGCGGCGGGCTCCCCGTTCCTTGAGGAAGGACGCAAGGATCTCCGCCCATTGGGGGATGGAATAGCCGACCCGGAAGACGTACCGGTACTTTCCGTACTCCCTGCGCACCCGGTCGGTGATCTCGGCCGTGGCGGCCACCGGGACCATGAGGACGGTACGCCGCGCCGCCGCCTGCTCCATCGCCTCCACCGTTTCTTCCGAAAGGTAGGCCCCTACCAGCGCTGTGACCTTTTCGCGGGAAAGCAGCCGCAGCGCTTCGGACCGGGCGACATCCACCCTTCCCTCGGTGTCGGCCGCCGCGAGTTCGACCCGCCGCCCCAGCACCCCTCCCTCGGAATTGACCTGTTCGACGGCAAGCTCGGCCGCCTGCAGGAAAGACGATCCCCCCGCGGCGAACGGTCCGGAGAGGGGAGCGAGGACGCCGATCCTTACCGTCTCCGCGGGGGAAGCCGACGCCGGCGGGATCGTGGAAAGAAATGCAGCCAACATGCCGATAAGTATGGAAAACAATCGTGCCTGGGTGTCGCGGCGGGGGTACACGGACAAAGTTCCTCCCGAGCTTGCGGCCGGGGCAGGGGGATTCGTGGTTCCACCATACCATAATTCCGTGGGATTATTGCGTTTGCCGCCGCTCCCCGCCGTGGTAATATCGCCGGGGAAAAAGTGACCGTGGAGACCCCTTCCTTCCAGAGAATGGCGTGCCGGATCGCCTTCCTGTCCGCCTTCGCGTGCCTTGCGGCTGCGCCTCTTCCCGCCCGGGCGGCGGCCACCTACGTGGTGGCGAAGGGAGACACCCTCTCGAAGATCGCGGGGGAGTTCCACGTCCCCGTGAAGAGGCTCAAGGCCGCGAACCGCCTTCGGTCGAGCCGGATCGCCGCGGGGACCGAACTGGTCATCCCGGCGCGGTCCGCCGGTGCGCCGGGGAAAGGTCCGGCGGCGGGCTCGAAACCCTCCGTGGCCGACCCGCTCCGCTACCCCACCGAGGAGGAGCTGAAGGCGGATGCCTGCCAGGCGCCGGCCGCGGGGACCGACAACGCCGCCGGGACGCTGCAGGCCCGCCTGATCCGCGTGGCGGAGACGATGCTGTCCATCCCGTACCGGTGGGGCGGGACGACCCTGCGCGGGATCGACTGCTCCGGGTACGTCAGGAAGGTCTACGGCTTCCTCAACCTGGATCTGCCCCGTTCCGTCCGCGAGCAGTTCCGGCTGGGGGAGAAGGTGGAGAAGAGCGACCTGTCGGTCGGGGACCTCGTGTTTTTCCACACCTACGCGAAGTACCCCTCGCATGTCGGGATCTACCTCGGGGACAACCGGTTCATCCACGCCTCGTCCCGCTCGCACGAGGTCAAGATCGACAGCCTCGACCGCCCCTACTTCGTCAAGCGGTACATCGGCGCCAAGCGCCTCCTTTTCGAGCAGAACGACGTGGAGAATTGACGGGCGCGCCGGGCGGCGGAAGAAGGACGGGGAGCACAGCCGGCGGGAAAAAGGAAAGGCCCCTCGAGGAGGGGCCTTTCCCATTCCATCGTGCCGGGCCGGAGGGGAAACCGATCAGGCTCCCTTGAATTCCGGCTTCTTGGAGATGAAGACCAGGACGATCCCCGCCACGCACGCCGCGGAGATGTAGTACATCGCGTTGGTGAACGCGCCGGTGGATGCCTTGATCCAGTCGATCATGAACGGGCCGCCGACGCCGGCGATGCCCCAGGCGGTGAACAGGTAGCCGTAGTTCGTGCCCAGCGACTTGGTGCCGAAGTAGTCGGCCGTGATCGAGGGCATCAGCGCCAGGTAGCCGCCGTAGGAGAAGCCGACGATGCAGATTCCCACGAGCCATTTCGTGAAGGAGTCGGAGTTCGGCAGCAGGATGAGGAACGCCACGAGGTACTCGGCGAACAACAGGATGACCGTGTTTTTCCGTCCCAGCTTGTCGGAGATCGACCCGTGGACCAGGCGCCCCAGGCCGTTGAGGAGCGCCATCGTCCCGAGACCGCCCGCCGCGGTCGCCGCGTCCAGCTTCGCGACCTGCACCCCGATCGGGACCGCCTGCCCGATGATCATCAGGCCCGCCGCCGCGCCGAAGAAGTAGATGAGCCACAGGATGTAGAACTGCGCGTTCCCCATCATCTCGTTGGGGCTCCAGTCGACCTTGGTGACCGTGGCGGAGGAGGCCGCCGGCGGGTTCCATCCGGCCGGCTTGTACCCGGCGGGGGGGACCTTGTAGACGGCGCCCGAGCCGCAGACGAAGATGAGCATGATCACGCCGACCACGTAGAAGGTATTGGCGATCCCCGTGCTGGCGACGAGCTTGGAGATCAGCGGTCCGAAGATCAGCGTACCGGCGCCGAACCCGAACACCGCGAGGCCGGTGATCGTCCCCCGCATATCGGGGAACCATTTGATGCAGGTGGCGATCGGGGTCACGTAGGCGAACCCGACGCCGAGGCCGCCGAGGATCCCGTAGGCGAACACCAGCCCGCCGACCGTCTTGTACAGCACGCCCGCCAATAGCGCGCCCACGCCGAGCAGGATTCCCCCGAAGATCGCGACCTTCTTCGGGCCGGCCTTGTCCTGCCATCTCCCGGCGATGATCATACCCACCGCGAAAAAGAAGAACGAGGCCATCAGCGGGTAGCCGGTCTGCTGCACCGTGTACCCAAGTTCCTTCGACAGCGGCCCGCGGAATACCGAATAGGAATAGAGGACTCCCAGGCACAGTTGCATGACCAGCGCGGCAACAACCATCACCCAGCGGTTAGTTACCTTCTCCTCTGCCATTCTGTTTACCCCTCCTTCCGATTTATCTCGTGTTGATGCCCTGGACAAACCATGAAGTCCCCTGCTCCGCGGATACGTCCCGGGTCCACCTCCTTTCGGGGGGAAACTGGTTTTACTCTGTAAAATAAGATTTTCTAATTTGTACCTTAAACGAAAAACCAGTGTCAAGGAATTTTATAAACGTAGTTTTAAAGTCGTTATCCGGGGGCGGATGGCGGGGAAATCCGCCGGAGGAGGGAATCGGACGCATGCCCTGCGATCATCTTACCCGCATCCCGTGAAAGGCGCGATCCCGAGGTGTCTTGTGTGGCGTCGAGGGAAAGCTCTTTTCCCTTAAGGAGGCGCAGATGACCCCTTTCCACGAGATCAGGACGGTTCCCCGGGTGAAGGCGATCGGGATGCAGGGCGAAATGTCCCTCTGGGACGTGGATACCGCGCTCACCCGTCTCTATGAGAAGGCGATGGAGGGCAGGGTGATGTTCCGCGAGCCCGCCTTGGGCGTCCGGCCCGGGGCGATGCGGATCCCGGACGCCTTCCATTCGCGATACCGTGTCCTGTTTCCCCTGACCCAGGACCCGCAAAGGGAACCCCCGGGGTTGGAGATCGTGGAACTCCCCGAAGCGCAGGTGGCCGTGTTCGTTCACCGCGGCCCGTACGAGTGGATCCAGTGCACCTATGAAAAGGTGTTAGACTGGTTCCGGGAAAGCGGGTACGAAGTGGCCGGGGAAACCCGCGAAGTCTTTTTCGTGGCGCCCGAGCCGCACTCCGGGGGGAGCCAGGACGACATGCTGACGGAGATCCAGGTTCCCATCCGGTCCGCGGCCTGACACAGGACACCGGAAGGATCGAGGGCGGTTGAGCGATCGAGAGCGGATCTTCCTGACCCACCTGTCGTCCTGCGCCGGTTGAGCGTCGAAGCTGGGGCAGGGGGTCCTTGCCCGCGTACTGTCCGCTCTCCCGCCGCCCGACGATCCGCGGGTGCTGGTCGGCTCCTCGCGCGCCGACGATGCGGCGGTGTTCCGTCTTTCGGAGGACGAGGCGCTGGTCGCCACCCTCGATTTCTTCACCCCCATCGTGGACGACCCGTACACGTACGGCGCCGTCGCGGCCGCCAACTCGTTGAGCGACGTCTACGCCATGGGCGGAGAGCCGCTCTTCGCCCTCGCCATCGCCGCCTTCCCCGAGGACGGCAAGACCCTTCCGCTGCTGGCCGACGTGATCGCCGGCGCCGCCGACAAGGCCAAGGAGGCGGGCATCTGCATCATCGGCGGGCACACGGTCAAGGACCGCGAGCCCAAGTTCGGACTTTCGGTGACGGGAAAGGTCCACCCCGGGCGGATCTGGCACAACGGGTGTGCGAAGACGGGGGACGTCATCGTCCTCACCAAGCCCATCGGCACCGGGGTGGCGACCACGGCGATCAAGTGGGGGATCTGCCCGAAGCCGACGGAAGATGCCGTGGTGGCGTCGATGACGCGCCTTTCCGCGGGCGCCGCGAGGGCGGGCCGCGAGGCGGGGATCTCCACGGCCACCGACGTCACGGGATTCGGGCTGATCGGCCATCTCCTGGAGGTCCTCGACGGGAGCGGCCTGACCGCCGAACTGCACCACGCCGAGGTGCCCGTCTTCCCGGGGGTCCGGGAGCTCATGGGGCGAAAACGCATGGGGCCGCCCGTGGGGGACCGGGCCTTCCCCGGCGCCCGGTGGCTTCACCGGAGGTTCGGGCAGCCCCCGATCCCCGGGGGAGCGAGGGAGAACATGGCGCACCAGTTCACGCGGGTGCGATTCCCGCCCATGTTCCCGTCCGAAGAGGGGTTGCTGCTTGCCGACCCGCAGACGTCCGGGGGCCTGCTGATGTTCGTCCCGGAGGATCGCGCCGGTGTTTTGTGCGACGCGCTGCGGCGCGAAGGGGAGGGGGCCTGGCGCATCGGCCGGACGCACGCGGGGGGGGAGATCGACGTGCAGCGGGTCACGGTGATTTGATGATGAACCTTCTCCTCCCGGTTTCCCTGGACCCGTCGTGGAAGGACGCCCTTCGCCTGTCGGTGGACACCGCGAAGGCCCACGGCGGCGGGATCCGGATCCTCTCCCTCGTCGATGAGAAGGAGATCCATCGCATCGAGTCGGGGGCCTCTCCGGGAGCCATGTACCTCGCGCACCACGCGGCGGAGGAAGTCGAGAAGCGGATGGTGGCGGGGGGTACCGCCGCGGTCCGCGAGGCGGCGGACGCCTGCGAAGCGGCCGGGGTTCCGGCGAGGGGAGAGGTTCGCGAGGGGGATCCCGAAGGGGAGCTGGTCGCCGCCGCGGGGGGGAGCGACCTGCTGGTGTCGGCGATCGCATCCCACTTCGCCCCGGAACTGGAGGACGCTCCCGGCCGGCTCGTCCTGTCGGTGATGAAGGAGGGGAAGATCCCGGTGCTGCTTGCGGGTTCCCCGTTCCGACCCGTCCGCACCGTGGTGGTGGGGTGCGGAGGCGGGGCGCGGACGGAGCGGATGGTGGGGGCGATGGCGCGCCTCTCCCTGTGGAAGTCCGGCTGCCGGGGAATCCTCCTGGCCGCGGACGACACTCCCCGGGGTGGGGAATCGCGCCTCGCGGCGCCCCGGCGGATCCTCGCCGACGCCGGCTATCCCCCCTGGGAAGAGCGGGTGATCCCCGGCCCGCGGATCGAGTCCTTCACCGCCTTCTGCGCGGCGGAAGAAGCCGACGTGGTGGCTCTCGGCGGCTGGGGGGAAAGATGGTGGTCCAACCTCCTCGGGATCTCGATCACCGGACGTTTCCTCGAAGAGGGGCGCCGACATCTCTTCCTCTGCATGTAGGCCGGCGCCATGAATCCTCACGACCCGGTGGCCCTCGGACTCTCTCTCCCGGTATGGTCCGTCGCTCCCTTCGTCGGCCTGCTGCTTTGCATCGCCCTGTTCCCGCTGTTCGCCCCCGGCTTCTGGGGGCGCCACTTCGGCAAGGTGAGTTTCCTCTTCGGCCTCCCCGTGGGGTTGTACTTCCTGGTGAACGCTCCGCGGGAACTGCTCCACACGGCGCTCGACTACATCTCCTTCCTCGTCCTTCTTTCGAGCCTTTTCACGATCTCGGGGGGGATCCTCCTGCGCGGCACGATGCGCGGGACCCCTGCGGTCAACTGCGCGGTCCTCGCGGCGGGGGCCGTCCTCTCGAACCTGCTGGGGACCACCGGCGCGGCGATGCTCCTGATCCGCCCCCTGCTGCGGGCGAACGCCTACCGGAGGCGGCCGGCCCACGTGGTGGTCTTCTTCATCTTCCTTGTCGCCAACATCGGCGGCTCCCTCACCCCGATCGGCGACCCCCCGCTGTTCCTCGGGTACCTGAAGGGGGTGCCGTTTTTCTGGCCGCTGCGGCACCTTTGGCCGCTGTGGCTCGCGGCGTGCGGCCTGGTGATCGGGGTCTTCTACCTCGTGGACCGGAGGGCGTACGCGTTCGAGGAGCTGATGGGCGCCGGCGCGGCGGCGTCCCCGGCGAACGCCGTCGACACGGACCGGAGAATACGGTTCGGGATCGAGGGGAAGATCAACCTGTTCCTGCTGGCGGCGGTGATCGGGGCGGTCTTCCTCCCCACGCCGTTCCGGGAAACCGCCATGGCGGCGGCGGCGGTCGTCTCCGTGTGGGCGACTCCCGCAAAGGTGCGGGAGGAGAACGAGTTCACGTATCACCCGATCGAAGAGGTGGCGATCCTGTTCGCGGGGATCTTCGCCACGATGATCCCGGCCCTCCTGATCCTCAAGGCCCGCGGAGGCGAGCTGGGGGTGACCGCTCCGGCCCACTTCTTCTGGGTCAGCGGGGGGCTGTCGAGTTTTCTGGACAACGCCCCCACCTACCTCACCTTCTTCAGCCTCGCGCAGGGGCTGGGGGGGGGTCACCTGGTGGCGGGCGTGTCGAAGCCGGTCCTGGCGGCGATCAGCGCGGGGGCGGTCTTCATGGGGGCCAACTCGTACATCGGCAACGCACCCAACTTCATGGTGAAGGCGATCGCGGAAGAAGCGGGGGTGCGGATGCCGTCCTTCTTCGGCTACATGGCATGGTCGTGCGGCATCCTTCTCCCCATCTTCGCCCTCCTCACTTTGGTCTTTTTCTGACAACACCAACAATAGGGGACGTAGCTACAATATTCCGATCAGATCAGGAAGTTATGATCGATACGCACTTCTGAAGGTTCCGCTTTTTGGGTCCCCAAGGGGATTACCGAAGTCCGGTCGATCCTGCGGGAAGTGGATTTTGTAGCCACGTCCCCTTTTGTTGGATTCTTGTGAGGTAATATGGTCGGGAATGCCGCGCAAGGGGGTGAGACCATGGGAAAGCTTCCGATGGGAACGGCGAAATCGCTTTCGGTCCGGTGTCTCTCGGAGCTGTCTTGGCACGACAACGCGAGGATGCGGATGGATGTTCGGGATGCGGGAGGTTTGGGCGTCGACCAGTTCGACGTGAAGTGGACGCCCGGGAACGCGGCCGGCGTGTCCGCCCTCGTGGAAGCCGTGGCCGGCGATGGGCGGCCATGGAGGATCCTCATGGACGTGGGGTGGGATATCGATTACATGGACGCCGTCTTCCGCCGCGAGGGGATCGACCGGCTCCTCGCCGACGGGGGGATCGACCTTGTCTACATCACCCACGAGCACGTGGACCATTTTTGGGGCATGCCCGTCGTCGTGAAATACCGGCCCGACGTCAAGCTGATGATCCCTGCCGGGTTCTCCGCCCGCAGCAGGGAGCTCCTGGCGAAGTCCGGGCACAAAGGCGAGGTGGTCGAGATGTCCCCAGGCGCCCACTCGCTGTTTCCCGGCTGCGCTACCGTCACCTTCGATCAGCCGATCTTCCTGAAGACGCACGGAGAGCAGGTGCTCTACGTCAACGTGCAGGGGAAGGGGCTCGTCACGCTTACCGGTTGCTGCCACCCCGGCGTTCTCGGGCTCCTTTCGTACGCCAGGGAAAACCTGGCGGGATTCCCCGGCTTCCATGGCGTATACGGCGGGCTGCACATCTCCCCTTTCGAGGAGTGGGGGCCCCCGCAGGAGGAGCTGCTCGACAAGCTGCAGGAATATGGCGTGCGGAAGTTCGCATGCAACCACTGTACCGGCGAGACCGCGGTCCGGAAGATGCGGGAGCGCGGCATGCCCGTCGTCGGAGGCACAGGCCGTCACGGCAGCAAGAGCGTGCTCTACCCGGGGAACGGCGATACGGTGGTGTTCTGACCCTCCGCAGGGCGCCGCTGGGGGTATTGTAGCAACGTCCCCTATTGCAGGTGTGGAGCCGAACGGGGTATTGTAGCAACGTCCCCTATTGTGGTTATGCGGTGGGGCGATAACGCTCGGTCCACATCGCGAAGACCAGGAGCGCCCAGAGCCGGTACTGGTGGTCGCGACGGACCGACAGGTGTTCCCGCACCACGCGCGCAACGCCCTCCGGGCGGAGGAACCCTTCCCGGCGCACGCGCTCCTCGCCCAGGTACTCCGAAAGAAGCGGGCGGAGCTCGTTGCGCAGCCAGCGGTTCACCGGGATCCCGAATCCCATCTTGGGGCGATCCAGCAACTCGCGGGGCACGTGCCTGTAGAGCACCTTCCGCAGCAGGAATTTCGCCGCCCCTCCCCGCACCTTGAACCCGAGCGGCAGCCGCGCCGCGAACTCCACGATCCGGTGGTCCAGCAGCGGCACCCGCGCCTCGAGCGAATACGCCATCGAGGCCCGGTCCACCTTCGTCAGGATGTCGTCCACGAGGTAGGTCCGGATGTCCGTGGCCATCGCGCGCTCGACGATTCCGCCGCACCGCGGGTCGCGGAACGTGCGGAAGTAGGAAAGGTGCGCGTCGTCTGCGACCTCCCGGACGATCTCTCCGATCCGCCTGCGCTCGAAGATCCCCACCGTGTGGAAATACATCTCCGCCGGGTCGTCGTACAGGACGCTCTCCGCCCCCCGCTGCACCTTGTGGATCGGCACCCGGGAGAGGAGGGAGCACAGCGGCCGCCGCAGGAACCCCGGGATCCCCCGCACCACGCTCCCCTGGCGGACCCAGGCATACCGTGGATAGCCGCAGAACAGCTCGTCCCCGCCGTCGCCGGACAGGCTCACGGTGACGTGCCGCCGCGTGAACTCCGACACCAGCATCGTCGGGATTGCGGAAGAGTCGGCGAACGGCTCGTCGTACGCCTCGGGAATCCGGCGGACCAGCGCGAGCGCCTCCTGCGGGGTGCACATCTTCTCGTGGTGGTCCGTCCCCAGGTGGGCCGCCACCGCCCGCGCGTGAGGCGACTCGTCGTACCCGCTCTCCCGGAAACCGATGGAGAAGGTCTTCACGGGCCCCGTGGCCGCTTTCCGCATCAGCGCGACGGTGAGGGACGAGTCGATCCCGCCGGAGAGGAACGCCCCCAGCGGCACGTCGCTGATCATCCGGTAGCGCACGGAGGATTCGAGCAGGGCGGCAAGCTCCTCCTCGTACTCCGCCTCGCTTCCCGTCCGCCCGTCCCCCTTCCTCCAATGGTCGAACAGGTCCCAGTAGGCGGCGTCCGCAATATCCCCATCGCAGTCGATTTCGATGATGTGCCCCGGGCGCACCTTCTCCACCCTCCGGTAGATCGCATGGGGCGCGGGGACGTACTGGAACTCCAGGTAGTACTGCAGGGCGGCCCGGTCCACCTCCCGCGGGAAGCCGGGCCACGCCAGCAGCGCCTTGAGCTCCGAGGCGAACAGGAGCAGCCCGGGCAGGCGTGCGAGGTACAGCGGTTTGATCCCGAGCCGGTCCCGCACCAGGAACAGCTTCCGCGCCCCCGCGTCCCACAGCGCGAAGGCGAACATCCCGAGGAACCGGCGCACCGCCGCGTCGACGCCCCATTCGCGGAAGGCCGCCAGCATGACCTCCGTGTCGGACCCTCCGCGGAAGGAGTGGCCCCGCCCGGACAGTTCCTCCCGGATCTCCCGGAAGTTGTACACCTCCCCGTTGAAGGAGAGGACGAGCGAGCCGTCGGAAGAAAACATCGGCTGCGCCCCGGCGGGCGACAGGTCGAGGATGGACAACCTCCGGTGGGACAGCCCGACGCACCCGTCGGGGGAGAGGAACGTTCCGGAGGCATCCGGTCCCCGGTGCGCCATGGCGCCCCCCATCGCGCGCAGGACGGCCTCGTCCGGCCGGATGTTTCCCGTGGCGAGGAACCCGGCGATCCCGCACATCTTCCTACCGTCCCCCCGGCATCAGCGATTCGTACATCGATTCCATCTCCGCCACCATCCGTTCGAGGGAAAACGCTTCCGTGGCGCGCCTCCTGCCCGCCTCGCCCATTGCCTTGCGCCGATCCCCGTCGGACAGCATCTCCGCCATCGCCGCGGCGAACGCCTCCGGTTTCCCGGGAGGCGCAAGGCGTCCCGTCACGCCGTCCGCCACCGCCTCCGGGTTCCCGCCGACGTTGCAGGCGACGACGGGCAGCCCCGCCGCCATCGCCTCGAGGATGGCGTTGGAAAACCCCTCCTCAAGGGAAGGGTGGACGAACAGGTCGGCCGCCCGGAGGAGATCCGCCACGTCCGTCCGGCTGCCGAGGAGCCGGACCGCGCGGTCGACTCCGCGCTCCCGCGCCAGGGCCCGCACGGTTTCCAGCGTCCCGGCATCCCTCCCCACCAGCAGGAAGACCGGTTCCGGAAAGGACGGCACGACCCGAGCGATCGCTTCGACGAGGTCGGCGTGTCCCTTGTACGGATAGAAGTTGGAAACGCACACCGCCACGGGGACGCCGGCGGGGATCCCTTCCCGGGCCCGGAAAGCGTCCGCCTGCTCCCGGGTCCAGGGGGCGACCGGCGCGACGCCGTTGTACACCTTCCGGAACTTTCCCTCCCAATGCCGCTCGGTCCGTTCGACGTCCCGCCGCACGGCGTCGGAGTTCACGAGGATCATGTCTGCCAACCGGTTTCCCACCGGTTCGACCCTGCGCAGCAGGGGAAACTCCCGCTTGTAGTTTGCCAACGCCCGCTTGCTGACGATCACCCGGCGCACCCCGGAGAGGCGGGCCGCGACGGGGCCGATCACGTTTGCCGCAGGGAGGTAGGCGTGCAGGATGTCCGGCTTCCGTGCCCGGAGATGCCGCACGAGGGAGCCTGCCGTCGAGATCTGCTCGATGTAGCTTTTCCGGAATCTTCTCCCGGCTTCCGGGTCCCCCATGACGGTGACCGGCATCCGCTCGGCGAACGAAGCGTACAGGGAGCCTCCCCCCGCGACCGTCACGAGGGAGAGATCGAAACGAGCCCGGTCGAGGCGGCTCGCAAGCGCGAGGACATGCCGTTCCGTCCCGCCCGACTCGATGTTGGGTAGAAGATAAGTGATCTTCAACCGATTCCGGCATCCCCCGTCTCCGGCGCCCGGAAGACGAATTCGTTGTTGGCCCACCCTTCCCCGCACGTAACGAGTTTCGCGAGGCGGAATCCGCGACGGCCGAAGAAGTCGACGACTTCCTGCGGCCGTGCGACTTCGAAAGGGTATCCGCCGAGCCAGTCGATCCAGTCATGGTAAGGACTCATCCCCCGCGCACTCCGCCTGCGCCACGCGGCAAAGGGCGGCTTTCCGTGCGCCAGGTCCGCGGCCATCCACTTCAATTCGTAATACAGGGGGATGGAGAGGAACAACACGGGACGGAGCGGGCGGGAGGTCCGGCAGTACAGCTTCTTGATCCTGCGCCATACCCGGCTCCTGCGGCCCTGGTCGTTATAGATCGCGAGTGCGACCAACCCCCCGGGCTTCACCGGGAAACGGATATTTTCGAAGGCGTGCCACATGTCCCCCGTGTGATGGAGGACCCCCCAGGAGTAGACGACATCGTATTTCCCCAGGGAGTCGAGGAAATCCCGGTCGAGCACGGACCCTTCAAAAATCCGCCAGCGCGCGTCGCCCGGGAAATATCGATCCCGCAGTTCCCGCGTGCATGCCACGGAGGAGGGATCGTAATCGATCGAGGCCACCTCGGAGGCATCGAGACGCATCGCTGCGAGCGAGAACAGCCCGCTTCCCGAACCCACGTCCAGGAACCGCTTCCGCCGCAGGGAATCCGCCCCGAGAAGGTCTTCGAGCGAGCGGACCGCATCGGCGATGCGGTCCTCGCTCAGGCGTTCGAGGAAACTACGCCAGTTCTTCCCGAATGCGAACCGATCCCCTTTTGCGATCTCGCCCGCGTGGCCCGACGGCATTTCGTCTCCCATATTCTTCCGCCCGTTGCCGTTGATCTTCCGCCGTAACGCCCATCATCGTGGGTCGTGTGCCGATCTGCAAGCGTGAAGCGCGCCACACCCCTTCCGTCCCGGGATTCTCCCCGGCGTGACGGCCGGCTGTCCGGCATCGGGTCACACCCGGCAAGCAAGAGGTTTGCCCTCGAGTAGTTCGAGGTAGGTCTTCTCCGCGGCGGTCACCATGTGATCCATGGAGAACCGCTGCCTGGCCCGCTCGCTCCCGGCGCGGCCCATGGTCCTGGCCTTCGCCGGGTCGCGAAGAAGTTGGAGAATCGCGGAGGCCAGCGCGTCGGGATTCCCCGGCGGCACGAGCAGTCCGGTCGCCCCATCCGACACGGCCTCCGGGTTTCCTCCTGCGCGGGAAGCCACAACGGGGATACCCGCCGCCATCGCCTCGAGGATGGCATTGGATAACCCTTCCTGTTCCCCCGGGTGTGCGACGAGACAAGACGACTTCAGGATCGCAGGAACGTCTTTCCTTGGCCCTGTGAGAACGATGTTTCTCTCGAGGCGGAGTTCACGGATCTTCGCGCGGACGGAGGCCGCTTCCCGATCCTCCCTGCCGACGAAAAGGAAACGGGCCGAGGGGAAGGCCGCGACGACGGTCCGGGCCGCTTCGACCAGACATCGGTGTGCCTTGTCTTCACGGAGATTGGCCACGTAAGTGATCGCCGGATCGCCGGAGGCGACGCCGATATCGGGCGGCATCCGTGAGCCGTCGTCCGGGAAATCCCTGGCGATATCCAGGCCGTTGTAGATCAGGAACATCTTTCCCGCGGCGAATCGCTCCGTCCGCCGGACGTCCTGCGCAACGGCGCGCGAGTTCACCATGACGGCATGCGCGGCGAAGTTCGCGAGGTCTTCGAAGAAGGAGTAGACGGCGTGGCCTTCCTTGTACCGGCACAGCGCCCGTTTGCTGACGATCCGAACCCTCGTCCGGCACAACAGCGCCGCGGCCATTCCGAGGACGTTCCCGGCCGGGAGATAGGCGTGGAGCACGGAAACATTTCGATCCTCGAGAACGCGGGCGAATTCATGGAAGAAGAGCCGGGCCTGGCGCAGGAGTGCGGATGCCTTGCCGGGACGGAGAGAAATCCCGCGGTAGGGGAGCCGGCGCACAGGAATTCCGCGCCTCGCGAAATCGTCCTCCATCGCATCGGACTCGGCGGTGCTGATGACGCAGGGGGTGAACTTGCGCTTGTCGAGACGGGACGCCAGGTCCAACACGTGCTTCTCGGTCCCCCCCCGACCGAGCCCGGGGAGAACGTATGCTACGCCGACAGGGTAGGAGATGGGATCGGTATGGCGCATCGCCGGGTCCGTATGAAGTGTCCCCGATTCGTTCCGGCGCGTCAACAATGGCGATGGCTGCGGGTCGGATCGCCGATGGCGGACGGTATCGCTTCCGCTCCGCAAATGGCGCCCCCCCCGCACCATGTGGTATTTTCCACAGGGTGAGTATCGACCTCCACGACGCCTCCCCTGACCCGGGGGCCCGGTGTCCCCTGTGCGAGGACATGCGGCAACACCGCCTGGTGGAGGAGATCCCCAACCGGGTGCTGCGGGAGATTCTCGCCGCGGATTGGGGGATCCGCATCCCGGAAGCGATAGCCCTCCGCAACGCTCCGGAGGCGGCGTGCCGTCTGCTCGAATGCTCATCCTGCGGCCTACGGTTTTTCGCCCGCGCCAAGGCCGGCGATGCGGGGTACTACGGTGCGTTGTCGGTCGCAGCGAAGTACTATACGCCGACCCGATGGGAGTTCGGCTGGGTAAAGAGGCGGCTGCAACCGGGCGCATCGATCCTTGACGTGGGATGCGGCCCGGGGAAGTTCCTGTCGGAGATCGCCGCCGTCGCCTCGCGGGCGGTGGGGCTGGAGACCAACGCTTCCGTGGTCGAGGACGCCTGCCGGAACGGGCTCGAGGTATACCTCGGGGAGTTGGGGACGTTTGCGCCGGAAAACGCCGGGAAGTTCGATGTCGCCTGCGCCTTCCACGTCCTGGAGCACGTCGAGGCGCCCGTAGCGTTCCTTCGGTCCCTTGCCTCGTGTGTCCGGCCGGGGGGAACCGTCTATCTCTCGGTTCCGAATCGGGAGCGATCCGAGAAGGCCCCCGTCGAACCGCTGGATTGTCCGCCGCACCACCTTCATCGTTGGGGTTCGGAACAGTTGCGTGTCGTTGGAAGGATTTCCGGGATCCCGCTGCGCGAGATCGCGTTTGAACCCGTGGATATCCGCGTGCCGAGAGACCGCCTTCGGGCGGCGGTCACTCGGAGTCTCGGAAGGATTCCCTTTGCGGGAGATTTTTTCTCTCTCTGGACGGGCAGGTTTCTCTGGAGGCTCATCCTCTCTCCTCCACTGTGGAAACTCTACTGCCGGCGAGGGATCCTCGAACGGATGGGGTATTTCGGCCATTCGGTCCTTGCCGCATTCTCTTGTCCGGAATGATGGAGGAACACGGTTGGCCAAGGTGACGGGACAACGGTCCCTGGCAAGGGCGGTGATCGGCGGGACCGGCCTGATCGCGGCGGCGGGAGCGATCAATCGGGTCTTCTCCCTCATCACGGCGCCGATCCTGACGGTAGCGCTCGGCCCGGTTCCCTACGGCGTCGTGGCTCTGCTGGGAACGGTCACCTCCCTCGGTTCGCTGTTCGCCCTTTCCGGAGTGGACATGTCGTACTCGCGGTTCTATTTTTCGGAATCCCCCGGGCAGGGGCAGGCGGTGGAGCGTTTCTGCTGGCGCTTCGCGCTGGCCGTGTCGCTTCTCGTCTCCGTGGTTTCGCTGGCGGCATGGTGGTGTTGGAGCGGGAGAATCGGGCTACCCGCCTCGCTGGCCTGGATGGCCGCCGCCGGGATCTTCTTCGGTTCGCTCAACACGATGGCCATGACGAGGCAGCGGCTTCGCGAGGGGTACCTCCGGATCGCGGTCGGTGTCGTCGCCATGGGAGCCACGGGGGCGGTCCTGTCGATCTTCCTCGCCCTCTATTGGCGAAAGGATGCGTGGTCCCTGCTCCTCGGAGGGCTCGCGGGACTGTTCGTATGTATCTTGGTATCGGGACTTCCCGCGCCGGCCGATGTGGCTCGGCCGTCCGGGATTCCGCGCGAGCGACGGTGGGAGGTCCTCCGGCTCGGGATCGCGGGGGCGGCGATGGCGCCGCTGTACTGGCTCATGAACTCCGCGGACCGTTGGACCATCGGGCTCCTCGTAGGCCAGGACGCGGTGGGCGTCTACGCGTTTGCCGCAGGCATGGGGCAGCTGGGGATCCTGCTGAACAGCGCCATCACGTATTCGTGGTTTCCGGAGATGTCGAGGGCGTACGAAGCGTCGCGGCAGGAGGCGCCCGCCTCCATCGGCCGGATGTGGGGGAGGCTGGCGGCAAGCCTGATGGTTGCCTGGGTCGCCGTCACGGCGGCGGGCGGGGACGCCATACGTCTCCTCGCGGACCCGAGATTTTACGGAGGTGCCGTCTATGTGCCATGGCTCGCCGGAGGGGTGTTCTTCTACGGTGTCGCAAGCCTTGCGAACACCGGCCTGATCCTCCGGAAGGACCTTCGGCCCGCCGTCGGGTGGTGGACCGCGGGAGCGGCGCTGGACGTCGGGCTGACGTTCCTCCTCGTCGCCCGATATGGCGCGGGAGGCGCCGCCGTTGCCGTGTGTACGAGCTTCGCCCTGATCGCGGCGGGCGTGATGTGGTCCTCGCAACGCCGGTTTCCCCTGCCGGTGCCCTGGCGCCGGCTCGCGGCCACCTCTTTCGTGGCGCTGTCTTCCGGGATCCTGATGTCCTCCCCGTGGGCGGTATCTCCCTTCCGGAGCCTTCTGTGGAAGATGCCCGCGGGGCTTGCGGTCGCCGGCATCCTGCTGTGGGGGATGGCTCCGGACTGGGTGAGCCGCCTGTTCCGCGGGGATCGCTTCGACGGGGGGAGCGGCGTACCGCCGCAGGAGTGAGCGTCCGGTCCTCACGGCGGGCAGCGCGGCCTCCCTGGTGTTGATGTCGCCCGTAGAAATGGCAAGAGACCGGCGCATGGCATATACTCGGCGTATGCCGGAAACAGGCCGCGCCGGAACGAAAGCAAGCCGTCGTACGATGCATGGTACCGTGGCCGAAGTACCGGACGCACTTTCCCGATGCGTGTACGGCGCCATCTATGGAGGCATGCGGCCGTTTCCGGACGGGCTCGATGCTACCGGAGGCTATTCCGGCAACGCGATGATCGTTGCCGGGAAGCGCAACCCCACCCGCTGAGATGCGCTTATTCTCCCGTAACGCCGGGACAACCGCCTTGACCGCCGCTCTCCTTTCCGCCGCGGCTCTCGCCGCTTGTTTCCTCTTCGTGTTCTCGTATCCGCTGCCTCCGGTACAGAACGACGCGGTGGAATACCTCGCCCTCGCGCGCAACATCGCCGCGGGGAAGGGGTTCACGGTAAACGGGGTGACGCCGGCGGTGTATCGGCCCCCGCTGTTTTCCGCGCTGCTTGGCGGCTGGTTCTATGTATCGGGGAATTCCTCGCCGCTATCGGCGGCGGTGTTCCAGTCGCTGATGCACGCGGCAGGAGTGCTCGCGGCGTTCCTCCTGTTCCTCGAAGTCGTTCCGTCCCTTGCGTGGGCCGTTGCCGGGACGCTCTGGCTGGCGGTGAATCCGCTTCTGGTGACGCGGGCGGCCCTGGTCCTGCAGGAGCCGACGCTTCTGCTGTTCACCACGCTCGCGGCGTGGCTGTCGGTGCGCCTGCTCAAGGCGCCGTCGCTCCCGCGTGCGGGTGCGGCCGGCGCGGCGTGGGGGCTGTGCACTCTGGACAAGGTGGTGGCCTGGTTCGTTCCGCTCCTGCTGCTGGCGATGCGCCTCCTGCCGGAACGGCGCCGGTGGGAGTGGAAAAGGAGGGAAGCGGCGGTGTTGCTGCTGGGCTTCGCGATCGTCGTCGCTCCATGGACGATACGGAACTACGTGCGATTCCACCGGCTCATTCCCGTGAATGGGCAAGGGGAGGGGATGCTGGAGTGGAACGTTTCGCACGCGGAAATCCCGGGAGAGCGCCCGGGATCGGAGTTCGCGGCGGAGGTCTACCGGAAGGGGCTGCCGGAAGGGGAGCGGAAGGCGCTTCTGTGGAAGTACGTTCTGGAACATCCCGGCTATTTCTTCGTCCGCCGGGTCGTGCGGAACGCCGCCTACTTCGCCGCACCGTCGCGCGACTGGTGGGATATCCGGGGGTATTTCCGGCCCGGGGAACACACGGCGGAATTCTGGATCCTGTCGGGGCTGTTCCACGTCCCGTTCTACCTGTTGCTCCTCCTCCGCACCGGGCAGTGGCTGCGCGGGCGCGCGTCTCCCGCTCTCGGATTCCTTCTGCTCCTGTACTGGACGTACTGGGCGCAGCACGCTGTCCTTTGGGGGGACCCGCGGTTCGGCCTCGCCGTCTACCCCGTGCTCGTGGGCATCGCGATCGCGGGTGTGAGGCCGGGAGGAGAGGCCGCGTTCAGCGCGGCGCGAACACCAGCACCTGGATAAGACATGCGGGGCGGAGGAAGGGGAACCGCCCCGCCGCCCGGTTGAGCGCGCCGGCCAGGAGGGGGATCTCCTTCGGGCAGAGGATCCTTCCGGCGAACTCCGCAAGACGGAGCCCGGCGTCTTCCGCCGTCCGGATCAGATCCTTTGCCGGGAGCCACCGGTGTTCCCCCTCCGGCATCTTCAGTTTCATGCGCTCCGCGAAATGGAGAAACGGCGCCCAGAGGGGGTTGACGCACGTGACGATGACGCGCGTGCCGGGGTGGCAGGCCTTCCGCACGGAGCGGAACATCGCCCCCGGGTCCGACAGGTGCTCGATGACGTCGGGCACGATGACGTAATCGAACGTTTCCCCGGCATCGAACGTCTCGGCATCCGCCACGCGAAAGGTGAGGGAGGAGAACTTCGAGGCGGCGATCTCCACCATCCGGGGAGAGACGTCCACGCCCGTGCCGCGCGCGGGGGAGAGGGCGGCGAGGAGAGTCCCCGTTCCGCAACCGATCTCGATCACCGACGCGCCTTCCGGAACGCGCTCCCGGTAGATCCCCGCGAGGAGCCGGTAGTAGTACGCCGACTTCTCCTTCCACCGGTCGTACTCCCCGGCGATCCCCTCGAAATGGCTCCGTACGTCGTCCTTGGGCATGGGGTCACACGAACTTGATCCGCCGCAATGCGAAGAGGCACATCCGCATCAGCAGCCACCCGTGGCGGAACCGGGAGATTTGCGTGGTCCCGTAGGTGCGCTCCCGGTACCGGATCGGGATCTCGAGGATCTTCATGTCGAGCTTGGCCGCCCCGAAGATCAGGTCGAAATCGCCGAACGGGTCGAAGTCGCCGAAGTAGCTCCGCCCCGCGGCGATCCGCTCGTAGTCGAGCCGGTAGAGGACCTTCGTCCCGCACAGCGTGTCCTTGAAACGCTGGTCGAGCAGCCACGTGAAGGCGAGGCTGAAGAATTTGTTCCCCAGGGTGTTCAGGAACCGCATCGCCTGCTTCTCCATCGGGTAGACCAGCCTGGAGCCGTGGACGAACTCTCCCCGCCCGGAGGCGAGGGCGTGCAGGAACTTGGGCAGTTCCTCCGGGGGAACGGTCAGGTCCGCGTCGAGGATCATCAGGACGTCCCCCGTCGCCGCGGCGAAACCTTTGCGGACCGCGTCCCCTTTTCCCACGCCGCTCCCCTGGCGCAGAAGCTTCACGTGCCGTTCCGGGTACGCCGCGATCACCCTCTCGATCTCTCCCCCCGTACCGTCGCGGGAGTTCCCCTCCACGAAAAGGATCTCCGTATGCTTCCCCATCGCCGGGATCCGTCGCACCGCGTCCTCCACGTTCCCCTTCTCGTTGCGGGCGGGCACCACCACCGAGCAGGAAAGCGACTCCGCGGGGACCGGAACGGGCGCCGGCCGGGCGACGAGGGCCTCCACAAGGCACAACTTGCGCAGCAGCGGGAGGTTCGCAAGGATCCGGTTGCAAAGGGGAGCCAACAGCGGGACGCGCACCGGGAGGAGGAGCTTGTATCCTTTCGATATCGTCTGGAAGCCGGCAAGGGATAGCAGGTTCTGAAGGTCTTCCAGTGCGAGCCAGTTCTGTTCGGGCTGCGGCCGTTTCATGCCGAGCCGTTCCCCGAGGCGAAGGATCGGCCCCCAAAGATAGTTGTAATACGTGAGGATCACGCGGGTCCGCGGGTGGCAGACCGGATTCAACCGCTCGAAGGCACGTTGGACATCGTCAAGATAGCCGATCAGGTCCGAGAGGATGACGTAGTCGAACGGCTCGGAGAGGGGAAGTTCCTCCGCGTCCGCGACGAGGAAGGTGAGTTCCGGGTGTCTTTCGCGGGCGATATCGACCGCCCTCGGGCTGATGTCCACACCGACGCCCCGGGATGGGGCCAGTGCGTGCAGCAGTTCCCCCGTCCCGCAGCCGATCTCCAGCACGGCCGCGCCCTTCGGAACGTGGAACCGGACGATCCGCTCGATCGACTCGTAGTAATACCGGTTCCTCCGTTTCCAGAGGTCGGACTCCGGCGCCTGGGCGTCCAGGAGGGCTACGAGGGACGCTTTCCGTGTCGCCCCGGGGCTCACGTCACCCGTTCCACCGCGCGATCAGCGCGTACAGGATATCGGTCATCTCCCCGATCCCCGCCAGCGGGATCCGCTCGTCCACCCCGTGGATCTTGCCGTACTCCTCCCGGGGAAGCAGCAGCGGCATCAGCCCGTAGGTGGGGATCCCGATCGACCGGAAGAAGCGGGAGTCGGTGAACCCCGTGGACATGTACGGGAGCACGACCGCGTCGCGGTGCACGGAGAGGACCGCCTCCTCCATCGCCTTGAAGAGCGGGCCCATCGGCGATCCGTTCGGATGCTCCGCGAAGAGGATCTCCACGGTGACGTCCAGGTCCGCCGTCATCGCCTGCACCCGGCCCGCGACCGCCATGGGGTCCTCGCCCGGGACGATCCGCGCGTCGATCGTCGCCTCGGCCGCCGACGGGATGACGTTCGGCTTGACGCCCGCCGACAGCGTCGTGATCGCGTACGTGTTCCGCAGGAGCGGGTCCATCTCGGGGAACCGCTTCGCAAGCTCATCGAGCGCATCGGCGTCCCCGGGGCCTCCCGGCAGCGTGTCCGGGTCGAGCGCGACGAACCCCCTGGCGTGGAGCACCCGCAGCATCTCGCGGACCGGCTCGGTCAGCCGCGG
The DNA here is from genome assembly GCA_021815305.1 of Deltaproteobacteria bacterium. Taxonomy (GTDB): domain Bacteria; phylum Desulfobacterota; class Deferrimicrobia; order Deferrimicrobiales; family Deferrimicrobiaceae; genus JAKAHC01. The sequence goes on from JAKAHC010000003.1 coordinate 124,156, forward strand.
CGGTTCCCGAAATTCCGCCATCCGGGCCAGCGCGCGGGCGATCCTCGAGGGGGCGTCCTTTTCCGACGGCCGGCTGCCGTGGCCCGCCTTCCCCTTCGCGCGCAATTTCAGCCACACCGGCCCCTTCTCCCACAGGTTCAGCAGGAAGAACTTCCCGCCCCGGCCGAAGACGTCCCGCACCCCGACGCCGCCCTCGTTCATCCCGTACGCCCGGCCCAGCGAGAAGGGCAGGTTCCGCACGAAATAGTCCGCCCCTTCGACCCCTCCGACCTCCTCGTCCGCATTGGCGACCAGGAACAGCTTCCGGCGGAGAATCCCCGCCTTCGCGGCCCGCAGCGCGGCGCACCAGTGGGCGGCACCCAAACCCTTCGTGTCCAGCGTCCCGCGGCCGTACAGGAACCCGTGCCGCACCTCGGCGGAGTAGGGCGGCACGCTCCACTCCTGCGCGTGCGCCGGCACGACGTCCATGTGATGGATGAGGACCAGCCCCGGCTCCTCCGTCCCCCCGACGTGGCACAGCACGTTGGGCTTCGTGGGGGTTGCCCCGAACCTCACCGGGGAGAGCCCCTCCTCCCGCAGGACGCCGCACAGAAGCTCCGCCGCGTCCCGGCAGTCCCCCGGAGGGTTCGTCGTGTCGATGCGTATGTAATCGGATAGGAGTTCGAACGGCTCCCTCATTGAATTTTCCCCCCCATTCGGGATACATTTCCTTGACCGCCGACAGCGGTTCCGAAACGTCGCGCGCCAGGGGAACGAAGACATGCCCAAGGCTCTCATCACCGGCGTCACCGGCCAGGATGGATCGTACCTCGTCGAGTTCCTGTTGTCGAAGGGGTACGAGGTCCACGGCCTCATCCGCCGCGCCTCCACCTTCAACACCGGGCGCCTCGACCACATCTATATCGACCCGCACGCCGCCGGGGCCCGCCTGTTCCTGCACTACGGGGACCTCACCGACTCCGGGCAGCTCACCAACCTGATCTACAACGTCGGCCCGGACGAGATCTACCACCTCGCGGCGCAGAGCCACGTGCGCGTCTCCTTCGACATCCCCGAGTACACCGGCGACGTCACGGGCCTGGGCACCACCCGGATCCTCGAGGCGGTGCGCCGGGCGGGCGGCAAGACCCGCTACTACCAGGCCTCCTCCAGTGAGATGTTCGGGGCGACCCCTCCGCCGCAGGACGAGAAGACTCCCTTCTACCCCCGCTCTCCCTACGGGGCGGCCAAGGTGTACTCCTACTGGGTGGCGGTGAACTACCGGGAGGCGTACGGGATCTTCGCCAGCAACGGGATCCTCTTCAACCACGAGTCCCCCCGCCGCGGGGAGACCTTCGTCACCCGGAAAATCACCCGCGCCATCGCGGGCATCAAGGCGGGGAAGCAGAAGGAGCTGTTCCTGGGGAACCTGGACGCCCGGCGCGACTGGGGCTTCGCCTACGAGTACGTACAGGCCATGTGGCGCATCCTCCAGCACGACCGGGGCGACGACTTCGTGGTGGGCACCGGCCAGTCCAACTCGGTGAAGGAATTCCTCGAGGAAGCGTTCGCCTACGCGGGGCTGGACTGGAAGCGGCACGTGAAGATCGACCCGAAATATTTCCGCCCGACGGAAGTGGAGAACCTGATCGCCGACGCTTCCAAGGCGCGCAAGCTCCTGGGCTGGGAGCCGAAGATCACCTTCAGGGAACTGGTGCGGATCATGGTGGACGCCGACATGGAGGAGGCGGGGCTTGCGCCCCCCGGCGAGGGACGGAAGATCCTCGCCGCGAAGGGCTTCCCCATCGGCTCCCGCCTGTAATAGGGGACGTAGCTACAATACCGCAAAAGGGGACGTAGCTACAAAACATGACCCTTCCCACGCGCAAAACGATCCACGGAAAACACAGCCCGTCCTCACCGGCGGCCGGGGCAGGGAAGGGGAAGTCGAAACGATGCGTGCCGCCGAACCGCCGGAAAAGCGGGGGAAACGGCCCAGGCACAAATACGAACGGGGGAAAGAGGAAGGGTTGAGTCCCTTTTCGGGCAGGAAGATCCTGGTCACCGGCGGGGCGGGGTTCCTCGGCGGACCGCTGATCCGGATCCTCGTCGAGCGGGGGGCGCGGGCGGAGGATGTCACGGTCCCCGACCATCATCGGCACGACCTGCGCCGCCAGGAAGCGTGCGCGGAGGTCGTCGCCGGGCAGGATCTCGTGATCCACCTTGCCGCCAACGCCGGCGGGATCGGCTGGAACCGGGCGCATCCCGGGGCCCTCTTCTACGACAACGCCTCGATGGGGGTCCACCTCATGGAGGAGGCCCGGCGGGCGGGGGTGAAAAAGTTCGTCCAGATCGGCACCATCTGCGCCTACCCGTTCCAGCCGCCGCGCATTCCATTCCGCGAGGACGACCTGTGGGAAGGATACCCGGAGCCCACCAACGCACCGTACGGAATCGCCAAGAAGGCGATGATGGTGATGGGGCAGGCGTACCGCGAGGAGTACGGCTTCAACGTGATCTACCTGCTCCCGGTGAACCTCTACGGCCCCCGCGACCATTTCTTCGAGCCGGAAAAGTCCCACGTCATCCCGGCCCTCATCCGGAAGTTCGTGGACGCGCGCGAGATCGGCGCCCCGGAGGTGGTGGTATGGGGGAGCGGCCACTACCGTGGGACACCCGTTTCCCGCGAGTTCCTCTATGTGGACGACGCCGCCGAGGCGATCGCCCTGGCCGCCGAACGGTACGACGGCCCGGAGCCCGTGAACCTCGGAGCGGGCCGCGAGATCCCCATCAACGACCTGGTCGCCATGGTCTGCGAAATGACCGGCTACCGGGGGAAGGTGGTCCGCGATCTCACCCGGCCCGACGGGCAGCCCCGCCGGTGCCTCGACACCTCCCGCGCGAAAGAGAAGTTCGGCTTCATCGCCCGCACCCCCTTCGAGGAGGGGCTGCGCAGGACGATCGCCTGGTACGAGCAGGCCCGCATTGACCATTCCCGACGATAACGGCGGGATGGAATAGGCCGAACATGGTCCCGGTCCTTTTCCCCCTCTGGTTCCTGTTCTCCGGTTTCCTGTTCCTCTCCCTGTTCCGCAGAATGCGCCTCCCCTGGAACCATGCGGGGGAAGAGATGTTCTTCTCGGCGGTGGCGGGCCTTGGCGGCATGTCCCTCTCCTCGATGGGATTGGGGCTTGCGGGATTCGCGGGCGCCTTGCCTTTTTCCATCGCGGCCGCCGCAACCGGTGCGACGGGGCTTGCCTTGTGGAGAAAAGCGTCCTCCGGCCCCAAGCCTCCTGCGATCCCCTCGCCGGCGACTTGCGCCCTGTGCCTTGCTCCCCTTCTCCTGCTGCCCCTGATCTTTCTCCCACCCTTCTTCTACGACACCTTGCATTACCATTACGGGCTGCCGGCGATCTTCCTGAGATCCGGCCACACCGCCCCTCTTCCGCATGTCGTGGAATCCTATTTCCCGCTGGGCGTGGAAATGCTCTTCCTCGCCGGGATGGCGAACGGCGGGTACCTCGGGGCGAACCTGGTAAACATCCTCCTCGTCGCCCTCTGCGGCCTCGGCATTCTTTGCCTTTCCGATCGGATCGGATCCCGTCGGGCGGGGATTGCCGCGATCCTTCTCTTTTCCTTCTCTTCGACGACCTTGTACATGGCGCTCTTCCAGAAGAACGACATCGGAGTGACCCTCTTCTTTTTCTCCTTCGTGTATTCCTTCCTCGTATATCTGGAACGGCGGGGAGATCGCCGCTTCCTGGCCCTGTCCGCGACGCTTGCGGGACTTTCCCTCGGGGCGAAGTACACCATGTTCGCCTTCGTGCCCTTGGCCGCCCTTGCGGGGTTCACGGGGCGGTTCCGTGCCCTGGCAAGGGAGAACGGATCGGGAGAGGGGGGAAGCGGGTACACGCCGGCGTTGCGCGATCTCCTCCTCTTCTCCGTGACCTGTGGAGCGGCCTATTCCATCTGGCCCCTCCGGAATCTCTTCGCAGTCGGGAATCCGGTCTACCCCTTTCTCTCGGAGGTCTTCCACTCTGCCGGCTGGTCGGCCGCCCAGGCGAGGATGCTCGCCGATGATGCGCAACCCCTGCGGACGATGCTGCACTCCTGGCGCGACATGGCGGCTCTTCTCGGCGCGGTGACGTTTTTCCCGCGTCCGTCCATCGCGGGGGTCGGATCTTCGCTGGGGGTTGCGGTGGTCGGAGCCGCCGTATTTTTTCCCCGTCGGGGACAACCCCCTCCTTGGGTTTTTCTCCGCAACGTGACGGCTGCGTGCATCGCGACATGGTTCCTCACATCATGGTTTTCGCGGTTTCTGTTGCCCGCCCTGCCGCTGATGGGGCTGCTCACGGGGAAGATCTTCGACGACATCGGACGGAAGGCGGGAAGGGCGGGAGGGACGGTTTTCGCGTTTCTCGTGGCCGCATCGCTTGTCGCGCAGGGTTTCACGCTGAAGGAGCCCGCCAATGTCCTCGGGGCATGGCAGGCCTCCCTCTCCCTCCCGGGCAATCCGGGCCGGGCCAGGGCCCTCGTATTCCACATCGTGCCCCAGTTGGCCGCGGCGAATTTCGTAAACGCCCGCTTGCCGGAGGACGCCCGTCTCCTGTTTCTCGGGGAAACCATGACCTATTACTACCGGCGTGACTTCCTCGCCCCTTCCGCATTCGATGTCCACCCTCTCGAGACGATCGCGATCCCGGGAAAGGCCCCCGATGCCATCCGGCGGGAACTTCGCGAACTGGGGTTCACGCACATCCTGGTGAACCGACCGGAATGGCGACGGCTCTGCGACTCGTATTACAGGGATCTCTGGCCCGCGGACGGCAGAACGGCGGTGGAGCGGTTCCTCGCGGGGGAGCGCATCGTCTACAGCGACAACGTGGTCACGATATACGACATGGAAAGGAAGCGGGGCGCGCCGTGAAGACCTTTTCCGTGGTGATCCCCGTCTACAACGAGAAGGACACGCTCCTGGAACTCCTGCGGCGGGTGGAGGCCGCCGAGGTGCCTGGCCTCTCCCGGGAGATCATCCTGGTCGACGACTGCTCCCGCGACGGTACCCGGGACCTCCTGCGGCGGCAGGTCGAGGGGCGTGCGGGGGCGCGGGTGCTGTACCACGACCGCAACCGCGGGAAGGGAGCCGCCCTGCGGACGGGATTCGCGCACACCACCGGCGACATCGTCATCGTCCAGGACGCCGACCTGGAATACGACCCGCGGGAGTACCCGAAGCTGTTCGCCCCCATCCTTGACGGGAGGGCGGATGTCGTCTACGGCTCCCGCTTTTCCGGCAGCGAGGCCAAGCGGGTCCTGTTCTTCTGGCATTACGTGGGCAACCGCTTTCTGAGCACGCTGTCGAACATGTTCACGAACCTCAACATCACGGACATGGAAACGTGCTACAAGGTTTTCCGGGGGGAGATCGTGCGCCGGATCCGCATCGAGGAGGACCGGTTCGGCTTCGAGCCCGAGATCACCGCGAAGATCGCAAGGCTCTCCTGCCGGATCTACGAGGTCGGGATCGGGTATTCCGGGCGCACGTACGCGGAGGGGAAGAAGATCGGCTGGAAGGACGGCCTCCACGCCGTCTGGTGCATCCTAAAATACCGGTAAGGGTCGAGGGGGAATCATGCGGCGGATCCTGGTAACGGGCGGGGCCGGGTTCATCGGATCGCACCTCTGCGAGCGGTTGCTTGCGCACGGCGACGAGGTCCTGTGCGTCGACAACTTCTTCACTTCGCGCCGGCAGAACATCGCCCACCTGATCGGGCACCCGATGTTCGAGCTCATGCGGCACGACATCACCTGGCCCCTCTACGTGGAGGTGGACCGCATCTACAACCTCGCCTGCCCCGCCTCCCCGGTCCACTACCAGTTCGATCCGGTCCAGACGACCAAGACCAGCGTGCACGGGGCGATCAACATGCTCGGGCTGGCCAAGCGGCTGAAGGTGCGCATCCTCCAGGCCTCGACCTCGGAGGTGTACGGGGACCCCGCCGAGCACCCGCAGCGGGAGACGTATTGGGGGAACGTGAACCCGATCGGCCCGCGGGCCTGTTATGACGAGGGGAAGCGTTGCGCCGAGACGCTTTTTTTCGATTATTACCGCCAGCACAATCTGCAGATCCGCGTGGTGCGTATCTTCAACACGTACGGTCCCAGGATGCACCCCAACGACGGCCGGGTGGTCTCCAACTTCATCGTCCAGGCGCTGAAAGGGGAGGAGATCACCCTGTACGGCACGGGGAACCAGACGCGGTCGTTCTGCTACGTGGACGACTTGGTCGGCGGGCTGATCGCGATGATGGAGCAGGACGAGCTGACGGGACCGGTGAACCTGGGAAACCCCGGGGAGTTCACGATCCTGGAGCTTGCCACCATGGTCAGGGAACTGACCGGCTCGAAGTCGGAGATCGTCTTCCAGCCGCTGCCGCAGGACGACCCGGTCCGGCGCAAGCCCGACATCGCCCTTGCCCGGGAGAAGCTGAACTGGCAGCCGGCCGTCCCGCTGCGCGAAGGGCTCGCAAGCACCGTCGACTATTTCCGCAAGCTCCTGGCGGCCGGGGGGTAGCAACCCCCGTCCGTCCGTTCTTCGGACCATCGGTTCGATAACCGGTCTGTCATCCCGCAGATTCGCGCCCCAAACCCCCGTTTCTCCAATGGTTTCCCTTGGGTCCTCCTCCTGCAACACGGGACTTAGAAAAGGGGACGTTGCTACAAAACTCGACAACGATCTTTAAAAAAACCGCCAGGCGAGTTTTGTAGCAACGTCCCCTTTTCAAGGAGGAAGCGATGAAGAAAGCGCTGCTGGTGGGAATCAACAGGTACCCGGATCCGGGCAACGGACTGATGGGATGCGTAAACGACGTGCGCCTCATGGCGGAAACGCTGGAAGGGCAGTACGGCTTCACGGGCAACGGGAATCTCCGAATCCTCCTGGACGCCCGCGCCACCACCAAGGCGATCCTCGACGGGCTTGCGTGGCTCACCGAAGGCGCCGCCCCGGGCGACTCCCTGGTCTTCCACTACTCCGGCCACGGCTCGCAGGTGCCCGACAAACACGGCGACGAAACCACCGACGGCCTCGACGAGATCCTGTGCCCCTACGACCTCGACTGGGACCGCCCCCTCGCCGACGACGACCTCGCCGCGGTCTGCGCGCATATCCCCAGGGGAGCCCTCCTCACCGTCATCCTCGACTGCTGCCACTCCGGAACGGGGCTGCGGGAACCCGTCCGCCGCGACGCCGCATCCCGTTCCCGCTTCCTGCCGTATCCGCACCGGCGCCCCGGGATCCCCGCCCGCCGCAACCGGCCGACCCGCCGCTTCGGCGTCAGCATCACGAAGACCAACGCCGTTCTCCTCGCCGCATGCCGCGACGACCAGACCTCGGCCGACGCCTGGATCGACGGCCGCTACCACGGCGCCCACACGTTCTATCTGTGCCGATCCCTTCGTGACGCCAACTGGATTCCTACGTATCGCGACCTCGTTTCCGCCACGGGCGCCGCCCTCTCCCGCGCCGATTTCGACCAGGTCCCCCAGCTCGAGGGGCCCTCCCGCCTGCTCTCCGCGCCCGTGTTCCAGCCCCATGCCGTTGTCGACACGGCAAGAAAATCGGGTGAGGTCTGAATTCCTCCCATTTGTCCTGACCGACCATGCATCCGTGGTCCTGCAGGCGCGCGGCATCCCCCTGGAGTGGGTCCGGCGAGTCATCGATCGTCCCATCTCCGCGGGAGAACGCCCGTGGGACGCTTCCTCCCCGCCACCACGGCCGGTTGCCTTCCGGTGTTGCCCCTGTGTGTACGATCCCGCTTGTTTTACCCGCCTGCCTTCGGTACCATCTCTCTAACATTCCGGCGTGCGCCCCAACCAGACGATGTGCAACCTCGTGACGACGCAGAAACACCCCGGGGCAACGTTCGCGCGGAGGCCTTGCTTGGACGGTAAGTGGTACCTGGTCAAGACGAAGGCTCTGAACGAAACGAGGGTGTTCACCCGCCTCACCGGCGCCGGGTACGAGGTCCTCTTCCCGAAAATCCGCAGGAAATCCCGCCGCCATCGCGGCGTCTTCGAGCTTCGCCCCCTCTTCCCGACCTACCTGTTCGTCCGCTTCCATGGGGACGAGCTGAAAACGATCCGGTACACCCACGGCGTGGCCCGGGTCATCTGCTTCGGCCCCGAGCCGCAGGAGGTGGATGCGGAGATCATCGGCGCCATCCGGCAGCGGATGGACGAGGAGGGGCTCGTCAAGCTGGAGCCCAAAAGGGTCACCCTTTCCCCCGGCCAGCGGGTCAAGATCGGGGAGGGACCTTTCGCGGGGCTGGACGCCATCTTCCTCGAGGAGCTTCCCGACCGCGAGCGCGTGGTGCTTCTCCTCGATGCCGTCTCCAGCTACAAACTTACGATTGAGAAACAGTCCCTCGAATCGTAAAATATCGGCGCGGGAAGCGATTCATGGTAATGTTTTTCTCATTCAAAACCGATAACCGATCTCAACAGACGTGATAGCCGGGAATTATTCTTATTATGGTGATGGCGGATTCTCCGCTTTCTGGAGGCCGAATGGGCGGTAGCCCGCGTTCTTTCCCCCCGAAGAAGAAATGAACCGGCATCAGTCGATGAAGACCTTCCCGGCTTGGACATTTTTCGGGACCGCCTCCATGCTTGTGCTCCTCGCCGTCGCCCCGGCTCCCGCCCGGGCCGCCGATCTGTTCCTTACCGGTGAGCGGGAGATCTACCTCGCCATCGACAAGCTGAACGCGATGGGGGAGCTTCCGGGCTTCCTCGCCAACACGCGGCCCTACTCCACCGCCGCCGTCCGCGCCGCCCTCGACAACAACCCCCGGACGACGATCGGACAGGGGTTCGACGCCCAGCTCGCCAAGTGGGTTTCGTTCTACGCGCGCAAGACCCGGCTGATCCGCGGCACGGTCGAAGGAGATGCTTCCGGGAAGCGCCAGGTCCGGGACAACGAAGGCGGCGTCCCCACACCGAAAGGGATTTCCGGACGCCTTTCCGCCCTCGCCCGCGAAGAGACCACCCCGTACCTTTCCGCCCACGCCTCCGCCGCGACCTTCTTCGGCGAGGGGGACGACGACGGCACGCGCGTCGGCGAGACGGCGCTCGAGGTCGGCTATCCGTACGCTTCCCTGCAGGGCGGCAAGATCACCACTTGGTACGGCCCCGGCCGCCGCGGCGCCCTCATCTTCACCAACAACGCACAGCCGTACCCCGGCGTACGCTTCCATAACCCGGTTCCCATCGCCGTCCCCGGATTCTTCTCCTTCCTCGGAAACGTCCAGTACGACCTGTTTCTCGCGCGTCTCGACGCCGCTCCGGACCGCCCCGTCCCGAACCCGCTCCTCTTCGGGATGCGCGTGGCGGCCCGTCCCAACCGGTACCTCGAGATCGGCCTTTCCCGCGCCGCCCACTACGGCGGGAAAGGGCATGGGAACGGCTTCAGCGATTGGTGGAAATCGTTCGAGGGCACCCACGATAACCTCAACGCCCCCCTCGATAACACGGGGAGTTTCGTGGGCAACCAAATCGCAGGGTTCGACGTCGAGGCCACGCTTCCCTTCAAGGTGCAACCCGTCCAGCTCTACCTCGAAATGGCGGGGGAGGACGAGGCGAAGATCCTGGGCACCCCCATTCCCGGCCCCACGAAGTGGGCGTACGTCGGGGGGATTTTCCTCCCCGCGTTGTTGGGAAACTCCTCCTTCGACCTGCGGCTGGAGTCGGCGCGCAACCACCTGAAAGGCGACGGCCCGGCGTGGTACTACCACCCCTTGTACCCGCACGAGTACCGCGGCCGGATCCTCGGCCACCCCATGGGCACCGACGCTTCGGACCTCTTCCTCCAGGGGCACTACTTTTTCCTCCCGTCTACGTATCTCCAGCTCACCGCGAACCGTACGGACCGCTATTCCCTGGGGCCCGCCCGGGAGCGCACCGACCATATCGCCGCGGGCCTGGTCGGCTGGCTCTCCGGGAAGGTACGCGTCGAAACCGAATTCGCGCTGGACCGTGTGAAGGACGCGGGGGGCGTCGCTGGCACCCGCGCCGACGATGCCAGCTTCCGCCTGGCGGTTTCGTACCAGACGGGATGGGGGCGATGAGCAGACGAAACGCAGGCGATTTGACGGGGTTTCAGCGCGTGGGTAGGATGGAAAGCGGACGCTCCGCTGCCGCGAGAGCGCTTCAACGCGATGCCGGTAGCGGTGTGAGCAAACTCCCGGCCGTCTCCGGCGATCCTCCGGAGTGCCGGATCCCCCGCTGACGAATTCCGGAAGTTCGGGAAACGTTCCCGAGTCGGATATCCCTTCACGGAAGGTGATGATGAAACCGATTTTCCGGTCGATGAAGCAGACGGGTTGGAATTGTAGCAACGTCCCCTTTTGTAAGGCGTTGGCCGTGGTTTTTCTCATCGCCCTGGCCTCCGTGCCCGCCTTCGCCGCGGAATCGATGAGCGGGGGCGCGGCGTCGCCGATGCCCGCACTCCCCGCGGGGCTGACCCCCGGACAGCAGGAGGCGGCGAAGCGGATCCTGGAGTCCAATCCCGAGGCGCGCAAAGCGCTCGAGGCGGTCGAGCAACAGAAGGGACAGCCCGGAGAGGAAACGAAGAAGGGCCCGGCTGCCGAGGCGAAGAAGCGACAGGCAGCCCCGGAGATGGCGGCGCTGGCGCCGGTGCATTACGACTGGCGCAAATCCTCCTACGTCGGCGGCCTCTTCGCGACCCGCCTCACTCCCCCGGAGCGCGACGCCATCTCCCACTTCGGCCACGCCCTGTTCGAGACGACTCCGGGCGCCGCGCAACTCCAGGAAAACATCCCCGTGGCTCCCACCTACATCATCGGCCCCGGGGACCAGATCGTGGTGCGGATGTGGGGACGCGTCGAGGGCACCCAGCGCGCCACCGTCGACCGCGACGGCAAGATCTTCCTCCCGAAGTTCGGCTCCCTCTACGTCGCCGGCAAGACGTTCGAGGAACTGCGCGCCTTCATCAAGGCCAAGGTCTCCACCATCGCCGAGGTCAGCTCCGACGTCACCCTGGGCCAGATGAAGGGGATCCGCGTCTCCGTGGTGGGCGAGGTCGTCTCCCCCGGCTGGTACGGCGTCAGCTCCTTCCAGACCGCGCTCCAGGTGATCTCGCTGGCGGGCGGCATCAAGGACATCGGCTCGCTGCGGCATATCCGGATCCTTCGGGAAGGGAAGCCGGTCCAGGAGATCGACCTGTACGACCTGCTCCTGTCCGGAGACACGCGCAACGACGTCCGCCTGCAGCAGGGCGACGTCATCTTCGTCCCCGTCGTGGGAAAGCTTACCGCGGTGGTGGGCGAGGTGCGCCGCCCCGCCATCTACGAACTGCGCGACGAGAAGACGCTCCTGGACCTGATCCATGTGGCGGGGGGGCTGGCCCCCTCTGCGTGGAAACGGCGCGTCCAGGTGGAGCGGCTCGAGGGGAACGTCTCCCGCGTCGTTCTGGACGCCAGCGTCGAGGATCTGGAGAAGGGCGGGCAGACGCTCACGCCGTCCGACGGCGACATCGTCCGCGTCTTTCCCATCCTGCCCACGGACGTCAACGTGGTCACGCTTACGGGGAACGTCGCCCGTCCCGGCCGCTACGAGCTCAAACCCGGCATGACCGTGGGCGGGCTCTTCACCGGCATGAACGATTTCCTGCCCGGAACGTACTTCGACTACGCGCTCCTGACCCGCCTGGTCCCGCCCGACCTGCACAAGGAGATCCTCCCCGTCAACCTGAGGGAGATCGTCCTCGAGCGGAAGAAAGAAGCCGACCTCCCCCTCCAGGCGCAGGACACCGTGACCGTATACAACCGCTCCGCCTTCCGGGACCTTCCGAAAGCCACCATCTCCGGCGAGGTCCGGATGACCCGGCGGGAGCTTGCGCAGCCCCCGGCAACCGAGGTGCAGGCCACCCTTGGGAAGACCGCCCTGGAGGCGAAGACGGCTGCGGAAGCCCGGAGCGGCGCCGACAACGTCCTGTCCTTCGACATCCAGGCCGGGATGCGCGTGGCGGACCTGGTGAAGATGGCCGGGGGGCTTACGCGGCTTGCCTCCCTCGACCGCGCCGAGGTCGTGCGCGTGGACGCGGACCGCACCTACCACACGATCTACTTCAACCTGGGCAAGGCGATGGAGGGCGCCCCGAAGGAGAACCTCCTCCTCGAGAACGAGGACCACGTCCGCATTCACTCCATCATGGAGACGCGGTACCGGAAGACCGTCACGGCGTCGGGAGACGTGAACAACCCCGGCGACTACGTGCTGACCCAGGGGATGCGCCTGGCGGACCTGCTCTTCAAGGCCGGCGGGTTCCGGGAGAGCGCCTACGCGAAGGAAGCCGAGCTCGTCCGCCGCGAAGTCACCCCGCAGGGCGACCTTGTGAGGACGCAGACCCTCGTCGTCTATCCGGAAAAGGCGCTGGCGGGGGATCCGGCTGCGAACGTCGCGTTGAACGAGTACGACCTCCTCGTCGTCCGGCAGATTCCCGACTGGTCCGCGAAGATCCAGGTGACGCTCTCGGGCGAGGTGCAGTTCCCGGGAGCGTACATGGCGTGGAAGGGAGAGCGACTGAGCTCGGTCATCGCGCGGGCCGGAAGCTTCACGAAGGACGCCTACCTGAAGGCCGCGGTCTACACGCGTGTCTCCACGCAAAAGACGCAGCAGGAGGCGATCGACAAGCTGATCTCCGACCTCGAGGTGGAAGTGGCGCAGCAGTCACAGCAGGTCGGCGGCGCCCTCGACCAGGAAAGCGTGACGGCGAACAAGGAATTGATGGTCGCGCGCCGCGGCCTGATCGACCAGCTCAAAAAGGCCCGGGCAAAAGGGCGCGTCATCATCCGCCTGGCCGACAACGGGAAGGTGGCGGGAACGTTGGGCGACATCCTCCTGGAAGACGGCGACACGCTGTACGTTCCCAAGAAGATGAACGTGGTGAACGTCGTCGGCCGCGTCTACAACCCCACCGGCGTGGTCTTCGACCCGGCGCGCGATACCGTGGGGTATTACCTGCGGACGGTGGGCGGCCCGACGGAGAGCGCGGACCGCGACCACATCTTCCTGCTGAAGGCGGACGGCTCGGTGGTCACGCGGGAGAGCGCGGACCGCGGGTTCTTCGCCTTCGGCGAAAAGGGCTTGATGAATTCCAGGGTGGAGCCGGGCGACTCGATCCTGGTGCCGGAAAAGCTGGCCCAGCCGAGCCTGATGAAGAACGTGAAGGACTTCACGCAAATTCTGTATCAGATCGCCGTCACGGCCGGCGTGCTGATCGTGGCGTTCTGAATGCGGCCCTTGTTTCTGGTATCATACATTGTAATACTCAACATACGGGGTGAAATCGGAGGCCGACGTCGACCGGATCCTTCACGAACTCCGCGAGGTTCTCCTATGCGCCAGGTGATGCTTTACAAAGGTGAGGACGGATACTGGATCGCCGAGTGCCCGAGTCTTCCCGGGTGCATCAGCCAAGGGAAGTCGAAGGAAGAGGCGATCGCAAACATGAAGGAGGCGATCCGGGGATACGTCGCCGCGCTCAAAGAGGACGGTATCCCCATCCCGAAAGAGCATTTCAACTCCCTGTTGGTGGCTGTGTGACCAAACTCCCGGCCATATCCGGCCGTGAATGCCTGAAGGTTCTCCAGAAAGCGGGATTTGCGTTGAAACGGCAGGAGGGAAGTCACATGATCCTGCGCCGCGATGACCCGTTCTGTCAGGTGGTGTCCCCGACCATAAAGAGTTGGATCGCGGAACCCTTCGGGCGATCCTCCGGAGTATCGATTTCAGCGTCGAAGAGTTTACCCGGTTGAGAAAGCGTTGATGAAGGACGTGAAGGACATCACGCAGATCATGATGCAGATCGCGGTTTCGGCCGGCGTTCCGATCGTGGTGTTCCGATGGTAACCAAGCGAGGGGGGGTATTGCCTCATTACCCATTTTGGGTGTATCCTCAGGGGTGAGGAGGGCCGAAAGATGCTCTTGCACATCGATTCGAGAAAACGGATCACGATCCCCAACGACGCGAACCTGAGGCCGGGGGACACGGTGGAGCTGGAAATTCTTCCGGACGGCCGCTTGGTCCTTGTGCCCGTAGCGACCATCCCGAAGCACCAACTCTGGGCGTGGACGCCGGAGAACCGCAAGGTCGTGTCCGATTCCCTGAAAGACCCTCGCCCGTCGATCGTTCTGGAGTCGAAGGAGGAAGCGGAGGCGCTCGCCAAGCGGTGGGACGGTGAGGATTGAGGTCCGCCCCGGCTTCGACGAGGCGGTCCGGGCCGCCGAGCGGCCGATCCGCAACGCCGCCGCAAAAACGCTGCGCCTCCTCCAGGAGATCGAGTACCGGCAGCTCCTGTCCCATCCCGGGCTCCATTTCGAGAAGCTGCATGGGTTCATCGAGCCGGAAACGGGAAATCAGCTGTATTCGATCCGGATCTCCGGCGCCGCTCGGGCGCTGGTGTGCCTGAACGATGGCCCTTCCCTCGTCCTCGTCACCTTGCACGCCCGGCACGACGATGCGTATCGCGGAATCCGTCTGTGAAGTGGGGTGAACGGATATGAAGGATGACGACCTCATCATCGGGACCCTTCGGGGCGCTCTCCCCAACCCGGGAACGTCCCTGTTCCGCGGTCGGGCGCCGCGGTCACCCTTGCGGTCCCGATCGTGGCGTCCGCGCTCATGGTCGTGTCGCACACGGAGGGCGCACTTTGACAGGTTGCCGCCAAATAGGTAGGATAGGGGGGTAATGTTGTTACCCCAACCCGGGAGATGACCCGATGCCGACCTCCGCGCGGAAGCTGAACTTCATGATCCGGGACGAGGTCGCGCGGGATCTCGAGGCGTTGGTCCCCGCCGGTGAACGAAGCCGGACGGTCAACGACGCTCTTGCAAAGGAACTCCTCTCCATTCGGCGGAGGAAGCTGACCGAGAGACTGCGGACGCTTCGGAAGAAAAGCCCCGCCATCGCCACGGAGGAGATCGTCGCCGCGTTGCGGAAGGACCGGGAGAGTCATTGAGCGCATCGGCGGGGAAGATCATCGTCCCCGACGCGTCGGTCCTGCTGAAGTGGGGGTTGGACACCCTGGAGGAGGATGACCGGGAACAGGCCGCTCTGCTCCAGGAAGAGTGGCTCGACGGTCGGGTCGATCTCCTCCTCCCCCGCATTTGGGCGTTCGAGGTCGGGAACGTGCTTGCCCTGAAAAAACCCGCCCAGGCCGAAGAATTGATGGAGATATTCCTCGGCTACCGGCTCCCCGAGATGGAAACGACCCCGGACCTGTGCCGCGCGACGTTTCGCCTGATGAAGGCGTGCCGGGTGACGTTCTACGACGCCGTGTACCATGCCGTCGCCCTGCTCGGCAAGGGAGTCCTGGTCACGGCGGACGAGGCCTATTTCCGGAAGGCGGGGAACAAGGGCCGTATCGTCTTGTTGCGCGATTGGGGCGTCGGTAGAACACCGCAAAATGGTTGAGACGACAGATATCCCCTCTTGGCAGGTGAAAATGAATAGTCTCCGGTGCCCCGCCATCCACTACCGGATCGCCGTCACCGCCGGTGTGCTGCTCGTGGTGTTCTAAGAGCGGGCATGGAAGACGATAAAACGAAGGCCGCACCCAGAGAGAGGACCATGGAAGAGAGCGTGCCCCGGCAGTACGAAGAAGACGAAATCGACCTCGGGATCTACGTTGCGATCCTGCGGAAGGCTTGGTGGAAGATTGCCCTGTTCTCCCTGGTTATAGGAATTGTGACGCTCGTTGTCATGTTGCAGCAGCCGAACATCTACAAGGCAACGGCTGTCATCACCCCGGAAAAAGATGAGAGAAGCCAAAGTCCCGCATTGGGTGCGCTCGCCTCTTTCGGGGTAACTGTCGGCGGACCGTCCAACATCGAAGATCTGGACACCCTCTTCAAAAGCAACGACCTCGCCGTTCGGGTTTTCAGGAAATACAACCTGTGGCCGATCCTCCTTGCGGACAAGTTCGATCCGGTGACCGGAAAAGTAAAACCAGCGTGGACGGACCGTCTGTTTGGAAGTAAGAAGGAACAGAAGCCCCCCGGCGACTGGGACGCCATCCGTGCCGCGAAAGATCGCCTCAAGGTTTCCGTCAACAAGAAGTCCGGAACCGTTTCCGTCTCTTTTGAATCTGCCTCCGCGGAAGGTTCCGCGAACATCGTGAAGTATTTCCTCGAGGAAGGGAAAAGCCGCCTACAGGAAGAGGCGCTCGATCGGGCAACGAAGAACAAGAAGTTCATCGAAGAACAGATCGGGAAGACGGTCGACGCCCTGAATCGCGATCGACTGTACATCCTGCTGAGTCAGGAAGTCGAGCGAGAGATGATGGCTCGTAACCGGGAGCAGTTCGGGTTCCGGGTGATCGATTCACCCCGCGTGCCGAACCGGAAATCGGGACCGAGCCGATTGAAGAACGCCGCTGCGGCAACCCTCCTTTCTTTCCTGGTCCTGGGTGTCATTTTCATCATCCGCGGGGGGGAAAAAGGGAAACAATCGGCAGGTGGTAATAGCCGGGCAGTCGCCGAGGAATGAAAACCGGGAAACAAACCCGAAAACGGGTGTTGGTCGTTTTCGGAACCCGCCCGGAAGCCATAAAGATGGCGCCGGTGGTGATGGAGTTGCGGAAATACCCCGGAGAGATAGAGACGAAGGTTTGCGTCACGGCGCAGCACCGCGAAATGGTCGACCAGGTCATGCGGCTTTTCGATATCCGGCCGGACCACGATCTCGACATCATGCGGGAGGACCAGTCGTTGGCGCATGTCACCGCCAACGTACTGACCGGGGTCGAAAAAGTGATCGTGAAAGAGAAGCCGGACTGGATTTTGTTGCAAGGTGACACGACGACGGTAATGGCGGCGGCATTGGTCGCCTTTTATCATCGCGTAAAGGTAGGACACGTGGAAGCCGGGCTCAGGACCTGGAACAAGTTCCACCCTTTCCCCGAGGAAATCAATCGCGTGATCGCCGACAGAATCTGCGACCTCTATTTCACCCCAACGGAATCAGCGCGGGAAAATCTCTTGCGCGAAGGAGTCGACGAGGCAGGCATACACGTGACCGGCAACACCGTGATCGATGCCTTGCGCTGGGTGGTCACGCTGCCCCTTACGGCGGATGTTCACGCCATGTTCCGAAAAATCGGCCTGAAGGAGCATGGGGACTCGTCCCGGATCATTCTGGTGACCGCCCACCGGCGGGAGAATTTCGGCGAACCGTTGAGAAACATCTGCCTTGCGCTGAAGGACATCGCAGCGCGGCATCCCGACGTGAAGATCGTCTATCCCGTCCATATGAATCCAAACGTAAAGCGTGTTGCACACGAGATATTGGGCGGTGTCCCGGGCGTTACGTTGCTCGATCCATTGGAATACCTTCCGATGGTACAGCTTATTAATAGGTCTTTCCTGGTCCTTACGGATTCAGGAGGATTGCAGGAAGAGGCTCCGGGGTTGGGAAAACCGGTTCTGGTGCTGCGCGAGGTCACGGAGCGCCCCGAGGCGGTGGAGGCGGGCACCGCGCGAGTGGTTGGAACAGGCAGGGAGCGAATATTGGCCGAGGCCTCCAGGTTGTTGCAGGACTCCGGGGAATACGGAAAAATGGCGCATGCGGTCAATCCTTACGGGGACGGAAATGCCGCGGAGCGCATCGTGTCAATATTGATGGCTGATCAGCAAATTGCCCCGATCCCTGTTTGAAGCTCCTATCCCAAGGCGGGAAATTCCTCCGCCTCTCGTCGACGGCAAAATCAACAAAAAGAGGTTCAACGGTATGCTGAACGATAAGGTTGTATTGATCACTGGAGGAACAGGATCCTTCGGGAAGAAGTTTGCCGAAACGGTTCTTTCCGGGTACAAACTGAAAAAACTGATTGTCTTCAGTCGCGACGAGTTGAAGCAATACGAAATGCGCGAACGGTTTGGCGAGGATAAATACCGCTGCATTCGCTATTTCATCGGTGACGTGCGTGACAGAGAGAGGTTATACAGGGCCTTCGATGGGGTGGACATTGTCATTCATGCGGCCGCGATAAAGCAGGTTCCGGCGGCGGAATACAATCCCCTCGAAGCGGTGAAGACGAACGTGCTGGGAGCGGCGAATGTGATCGACGCGGCAATCGACCGTAACGTGAAAAAGGTGATTGCGCTCAGCACGGACAAGGCCGCCAATCCGATCAATCTCTATGGAGCTACTAAGCTTTGCGCCGACAAGTTATTCGTCGCTGGAAATCATTACGCCGGGCCCCATGGAACCCGGTTCAGCGTGGTGCGTTATGGAAATGTGGTAGGCAGCCGGGGAAGCGTGATCCCGTTCTTCCTCGGCATGCGCAAGAACGGATTCTTGCCGATCACCGATCCGCGCATGACGCGTTTCTGGATCACGCTGGATCAGGGAGTCAACTTCGTGCTGGCGTGCTTGGAATGGATGGAAGGGGGGGAGATCTTCGTTCCCAAAATCCCCAGCATGAAGATTGTGGATCTTGCGAAAGCGATTGCTCCGGAGTGCGAACTGAGAATCGTCGGTATCCGGCCAGGTGAAAAACTCCATGAAGTAATGGTTCCCGAAGACGACGCCCGCCGCACGGTGGAGTACGAGAGCCATTACGCGATCGTACCGTCCTTCCATGCTTGGGATGTAAACGCGCACATCAACAAGAAGGGGGGAATTCCTTGCCAAGACGGTTTCAGCTACAGCAGTGATACGAATGCGAAATGGATCTCAGAAGATGAGTTGCGGAAAATGATCGGCTTAAAAAATGAAGATTCATGAGGTGGGTTTCTTCCGGGAAGGTATCCGGGCTGGTGTCGTAGGCCCCGGGATTCGGATATGTATATGGAGGACTCCAGGGGCATGACGCGTCTTCTCATTACCGGCGCGAGCGGCCTGCTGGGGGGGGCGCTGCTACACCGGGGACTGAATACCGCTGATATCCTGGCATGCACCCACGATACCCGACTCCATCCTCAAGGTTTTGATACCCGGAATATCGATCTTGCCGTGGAATTCCATGCGAAGGACCTGGTGGCGGGATTCAAGCCGGACTGGATTTGCCATTGCGCGGCGTTGACCGACGTGGATCTCTGTCAAAGACAACCGAAGTCCGCCCACCGCCTGAATGTCGCCGCATCGGGAGCCCTTGCCCGCGCGGCGGCCGACTACGGGGCGCAGTTTCTGCTGATTTCGACGGATTCGGTCTTCGACGGTAGCCGGGGGCGGTACGTCGAAACGGATGCGACCGGACCGCTCAATGAATATGCGGCATCGAAGCTGGAGGCGGAACGGCGCGTCCGCGGATTCCTGCCGGAGGTTCTGATCGCGCGTGTCAATTTCTACGGATGGAACCTGAAGCCGAAACGGTCCCTCGCAGAATGGGTCCTGGCCCAACTCGAGGCCGGCGTTTCCGTGCCGGGCTGGACAGACGTTTATTTTACCCCGCTCTTCAACATGGACCTGGCGGATTGCCTGAACGCCATGATGGCCCGGGGATTGAGTGGTACATATCACGTGGCGGGTTCGGAACGTTGCAGTAAATACGAATTCGCACGTGCCGTCGCGGCGGAGTGGGGGCATGATCCGGAAGCGATCAGGCCGACGGAAATGGCGACTGCCGGACTGGGTGCTCCCCGCCCGCTCGATACCTCATTGCGGTGCGACAAGTTGTATCGCGAGTTGGGCCATGTCCTTCCTGATTTGCGAACGGGATTGAGGCGGATGCGGAATTTCGTTGAATCGGATCTGTCCGCGTTCAGAAGTCTGCTCGGATAGACGGCGGCGGAGGACGATATGCCCACGTTTCGGATCGGTCACCGCGGGATCGGCGAAAAGAGCCCAACGTATTTCATCGCGGACATTTCGGCGAACCACGACGGCGAATTGGGACGGGCCAAGCGGCTCGTCGAACTTGCAAAAGCATCCGGAGCCGACGCGGCGAAATTCCAGAATTTCCGCGCGCCGGAGATCGTCAGCCCGCGTGGGTTTGAAACGATGGGGACTAGGCAGGGCCATCAGGCCGCGTGGAGAAAAAGCGTTTTCCAGGTTTACACGGAAGCGACCATCCCTTGGGAGTGGACGCCCATCCTTAAAGCCCATTGCGAACAAGTGGGCATCGAATATCTGTCGACACCCTACGATTTCGGTGCCGTGGAGATGCTCAATCCATATGTCTCGGCTTTCAAGATCGGTTCCGGCGACATAACTTGGCCGGAAATGCTTTCGAAGGTTGCCCGTAAGAACAAACCCGTTCTGCTGGCGTGCGGGGCTTCCGATCTCGAGGATGTCCAGCGTGCGGTTGATATCATCCGGGCGGTGAACCCGGATTTATGCCTGATGCAGTGCAATACAAACTACACGGGAAGCCATGAGAACTTTAGGCACATGCATTTGAATGTATTGACGAGGTTTCGCGGCATGTATCCGGGGATCGTCCTCGGCCTTTCAGACCACTCGCCGGGCCATGTCTCGGTATTGGGTGCCGTGGCTCTAGGCGCACGGGTGATAGAGAAACATTTCACGGACGACACCACAAGGGAAGGCCCCGATCACCCCTTTTCCATGACCCCGCAAACCTGGCGCGAGATGGTCGACCGCACACGGGAACTGGAGTCTGCCTTGGGTGACTCCGTCAAGAAAGTGGAGGAGAACGAGGCGGAGACCGTGGTCGTTCAAAGGAGATGCGTACGTGCCGCCCGCGATCTCCCCGCGGGAATTGTCCTGGCGCGCGATATGCTGAGCGTCTTGAGGCCAGCCCCGCGCGACGCGATCTTTCCGTACGATATCGATGGATTGGTAGGCAAACGACTCGCCGTCGACCTCGCGGAAGGGGACTATTTGCGCTGGGATATGCTGGGCGAGCCATAGATGCGTGTTCTCTATTTCAGCCGCGACTACACCACCCACGATTATCGTTTTCTGGCGAAACTCGCCACTCCTCCGTTTGAAATGCATTTCCTACGTCTCGAGGCCGACGGCAATCCTTATGAGAGTCGTCCTTTGCCAGCGGGAGTAAAGGTTGTGGAATGGGAGGGAGGCCGCAAACCAGCCCGCACCCCCGAAGATTGGCGCCGGTTGATGCCGTTCTTCAAACGCGCGCTCGAACAGGTGAAGCCCGACCTGATCCATGCCGGTCCCGTGCAGTCGTGCGGATTCATGGCGGCGACATCCGGTTTTCACCCCTTGCTGCTCATGTCGTGGGGCTCCGATCTTCTGGTTGACGCCGATCGTGACGACTCGTGGCGACGGATGACGCGGTATGCCCTTTCGCGTTCAGATATGTTGGCGTGCGATTCCTCCACCGTGCGATTGAAAGCGCAAAGCCTCCTTCCATTTCCGGATGATCGCGTAGTCCAGTTTCCGTGGGGGATCGACCTCGCTACTTTTCGGCCGGGGACCGGCGGTCAATCGATCAGGGAACGAACAGGATGGGATGGAAACCGGATTGTGTTGTCCATGCGGACCTGGGAGAAGTTGTACGGCATTGACGTCCTGCTGGAGTCGTTCCGGATTGCGCACGAATCCGAGCATGGTCTGCGCCTCCTCATGCTCGGAACCGGCTCGCTGCGCAAGACGGTCGAGGGATTCATCGTCAACCATGGACTTCGAGATGTCGTGCATTGCCCGGGCCAGGTTCCCCACTCAGAACTCGTTCACTATTTCCAGGCGGCGGACATCTACATGAGTTGTGCCTACTCCGACGGGACCTCCATCTCGATGCTCGAGGCGCTTGGCGTGGGGGTGCCGGTGGTCGCCACGGATATTCCAAGCAACAGGGAATGGATTGAGACGGGCGTCAACGGTTGGCTCGGGAAAGTTGGTGATCCCGAAAATTTCGCGTCCGCTTTATTGGGTGCCTCGCGGATATCGGATGTGGAACGTGCTGCCATGCGTCAGCGCAATCGCGCGCTTGCGGAAGAGAAAGCCGACTGGGATCGCAACATCGGGAAACTGATGGCGGCCTATACGAGGCTTGTGCAACCCGGTTCGGTCCGGAGTGACGCTGGTTGAATACCGTCGCCATAATCCAGGCCCACATGGGTTCCTCCCGTCTTCCGGGGAAGGTTCTGATGGACATCGCCGGTCAGACGATGCTGGAGAGGGTCGTCCGCCGCACCCGACGCTGCGTCGGTGTGAATAATATTGTGGTTGCCACATCCACCCTTCCCATCGATGACGCAATCGTCGCCGAATGCGGGAAGATGCGCGTCACGGTCTTCCGCGGCAGCGATTCGGATGTTCTGGATCGTTTCACCAAGGCGGCAATGACCCATGACGCCGATATCTGTGTCCGCATCACGTCGGATTGCCCTTTGATCGACCCGGAAGTGAGCGGTTTCATTATTGGCCGGTTTATCGAGGCGAGTCCCCCCGTGGATTACGTGAGCAACAAGATTCCACAGTCGTATCCCCGCGGTCTGGACACGGAGGCGTTCACACGGGATGCGCTGGAGCGGGCATGGCGCGATGCCATACATCCTTATCAGCGTTCCCACGTGACGATCTATATTTACGAGAATCCCGACCAGTTCCGTTTGTTAAGTGTCACAAGCGATGTTGACAGGCATGACTGGCGCTGGACGGTGGACACGCAGGAAGACCTCGAGTTCGTTCGGAAAGTCTATGGTCGGCTGGGAAAAAACGGCGATTTTTCCTGGCATGATGTACTGGCGCTTCTTGAGCGCGAACCCATGCTTTGTGACATAAACAAGCAGGTTGTGCAGAAACCCGTCGTGGATGGTTGAGGCGCGGGCAGGTAACGGACATATGACCAGTGTAAATTGGTTCGTGAAACGCGCAGTTGGACTCGGGTGGAGGATTAAAACCGCAATGATGGGTTTTCTTGTACGCGCCGAGATCCCGGTGATCGGAAGTGGATCGAAATTCTTCGGCCGGGTCACGATCTCAGGCGGGGAAAACATCCGGATCGGCAGGAACGTAAACGTTGGGGAGCGCGTGGTTCTTTCCGCCAGAGGCGGGATCCTTGCCATAGACGATGGCTGCATCTTATTGAACGGCGTGGAGATCGAAAGCTCGGGAACGATCCGGATCGGGTTGGGTTCGACCTTGAACAACGATGTCGCCATCAAGGGAGCGGGGATTTATTTCGGTGAAAAGGTTTGGGTAGCGCGAAATTGCATCGTCGAGGGCACGGACGTACAGATTGCGGACCGTGTCATCTTCGGGCCCTTCGTACACGTCAACGACGGGACTCACCGGATCGATCCCCGGACGAGTGAAATCCTCATGGAGCCTGGTGAGTTCAAGTCGATCCGCATCGGGGAGAACGCCTGGATCGGGAGTGGCGCGATGATCCTGGGAGGCGTCACCATCGGGCCTGGAGCGATCGTCGGCGCAAGGAGCGTTGTGACGAAGGACGTACCCGCCTTTTGTGTTGCCGTGGGGAACCCCGCCAAGGTTATCAAGAACCGGTTGACGGGAGAGAAAGAAGGGGATGAAAAGCAATAAATCCCTTCTTGCGGAACTGGTGTCGGATTCCGTCCGCAACGTCGCGGCGAATCTTGTCAGTCTCCCGATCACTTTTTTCTCCTCTTTGATGATTGCAAGGATCCTTGGGCCGGAGTTGACGGGGATAACTTCCGCCGCGATCGCCTTGATCCTCACCTATACCATCAACCTCCACATGGGGACCTTGAATGCGCTGAGCCAGCGCTACCCATGGTTGATGGGGCAGGGAACCCCGGAAGCGAGCGAAGAAGCCCGCCGGATCCTGGGCGTCGTCCTGGGGTTTATCGGGATTACCGCGGCGGGGTCCGCGATTCTGGTCCTGATTCTGGCGGCCTGGAAGTACCACACCGGTTCCCATTTATTAGCGCTTGGCCTTTGCTTCGGAGCGGTGATATCTGCGTTGCAACTGTTCAAGACCTACTACTTCTTCCTGATCCGTTCGACGAACCAGTTCGCTTTTCTAAGCCGTTTCACCTTGATGTTCGCGTGGGTGCCGCTGGTGTGGCTCGCCGGGGCCCGGTGGGGCGGAGTGGTTGCGCAATGGGGAGCGTTGGCGGTCACGGAACTTATCCTGTGCGTGGTTCTTTACAGGACGGTCGGACGAAACGTGACGTGGGAATTCGACTGGAATGCTTCCTGGAAATACATAAGACTGGGATTCCCCATCTATATCGTCGGCACCTTGTTCGGGTTTTTCACTTCCATCGACAGGTTGGCCGCCGCCACATTGCTTGGCACCACCGCACTGGGCATTTACGGAGTGGCCTCGATGGCGGGCACCCTCCTGGGGGTCGTCCCGACGGTGATCACCCAGATCATGTGGCCGCGAATCGCCGAGAAGCTCGGCGCTTTGGGAACGGATTGGCGGACCATCTTTCCGTACATCGAAAAACCGACCATGCTGATGGCTTTCCTGTTGCCCCCTTTGATCGGAGTCGTGATTCTCGCCATTCCGCCGGCCACGGAGACGCTTCTGCCGCGGTATGTCACCGGAATCGCGGCGGCGCAGATATCCATCCTTGGGGTTTATTTTCTGGGGCTGATGGGAATATATGGTGTTTTCCTGGGTACGAGCCTTCGGTTGTTTCCATACGGCGTGGCCACGATCATAGGGATCGTCGTCGGCCTGGCGGGTTCGTACTTAAGCGCGCGGCTTCATTGGGGGCTGGAAGGGATGGCATGGATCAAGAACATCAGCCACGGAGTCGTCGCCATCATCCTCATATTTTACGTGGGAAGGCTCTTCGGCCTGGGTTGGAAGGCGCTCGTGCGGCGCATGGTCATTCTGCTGTCGCCGATGGCGATCGTTTACCTTTTCGTCTTTTGGCTCATCCCGCTCTTGGTCCCCGGCAATGCTGCGACAGGATACGGGGTACTGAAGCAGTTGAGTTACCGGGTTGCCCTTCTCGGGTTATTGTCCAGCCCGCTCGTCGGGTATGCGATCCATAGCGGTGGAATCGCGGGAGATGTGGCAAGTCTCTTCCGTCGCGCCACAAGATCATAGGGGAAGCGTATTGGTGAGGGAAGTAGTCGTCGCGCAACGGGGAACGGAGGCGGAAGCGGAGGAATATCTGTCCTGTCTTTCTCCCGGAGAGGGGCTCGTACTGGACCTCGGAGGCGCGCCATCCCCTCTCGCGTCCGGGAGATATCGAAGGATAACGCCCGGGGCGTATTTGTCCACGGAGGAAGCCCTTTCGATCGATCGGGTCGCCTGCGATCTGGCCCTGTCGTGGCACGGCGGCGATGCCGGCCCGAAGTTCAACGGGATCCCGGTAGGCGACATGATCGCCTACGAGGCGATGCAATGGTTCATTTCGGCGATGAAGTTTTTCGCGGTTCTTTCGCGGCTCTGTTCCGAGGAGAAGCCGGAGACTCTCGTTGTTCCGGAGGATCCGGGTTTCATCGACCGGATCCTGTGCGCTTCCGCGGAAACCGAGGGCCTACCGGTCAGGCGGCTTGCCCCGCTGCCCGGCAATAGTTCTTCCCTTTCCGGCAGGAAGGCCGGATATCGGCGGATTCTGGCGTCCTCCGCCGGACGTGCGTTTGAGTTTTTCCACTCAGGGCGCAATGCCTTTCGCCGGATCGGACAGGCTGTCGCGCCGGGGTTCCTTCGATCCAAAGGGCTCCGCTGTGTCTTGTTCGATCCCTATGTCGGATACGAGCGGCTCTTGCCCATGCTGTTCGGGGATGCCTGCGATCGTGTCGTGATCCCCTGCCCGAACGTTCGTGGAATGCCGCGCATCCGGTATTTCGAGGAGGTGTTTGGCGTCCAAACCGGATTCTTCCACACAAGCGAAGGAGCGGTTCTGCCGGGCTCAACGGACGAAATCGTCGGCAGGCTGCGGAAGACCGCGGTGGGACTCGGCGATCGTTCCGTGCCGCTTGACCTTCCTGGCCTCGGAATAGATTGGAAAAGACTTTTCGCCGCCTTCGGCGAGCATTGCGCCCCCTTGATCCGGAAGGCGTGCGCTGAAATCGAGACGGCCGAGCGGATCCTACGGAAACATGGGATCGATGCCATGGTTCTTCCGTACGACGAGTTTGGGCTATACAAGGCGTTGGCTCTCGTGGGGAGGTGCCGCAGGTTGTTGACGGTCCGTTTCCAGCATGGAGTTGCGAACCGGTATGCAGCGTTCATTCCGCCGACATCGGAGAAGGTGATCGTCTGGGAAGAGAATGCCCGCGAATTGTTCCAATCGTTTGGAGTTGAAGAGTCCAGGCTGGTCCTTCTTGAGAACCCTATAGTTCCGGTGCTTGGAGAAAAGATTCCGAAGACGGATACGGCCCGGATCCGGCAGAGCTTGGGGATCCCGCCGGGACGAAAAGTCGTTTTCTACGCGGCAATGCCGTTCTGCGGTTTGTCGGCGATGGATCATTCGGAGGAAGTGAATGAAACCCTGGAGGGAATGTTCCGGGTTACCCATGGAATTCCGAAGGTCGATTTCCTGATCAAGCTTCACCCGAACGACGCCCTTAATGGAGAGTTCGCACGTGTCCAGGAACGGGTGACCCGGCATGGGTTACGGAACATCAAGGTTCTTGTGTCAGGAGATGCGCACGAGCTTATTCTTGCGAGCGATGTAATCGTCGCAGAGACGTCCACCTGCCTCTGGGAGGCGACGGTGTTGCGGAAACCGTCGATCGCGTTCGTCAACCGGGAATTCGTTCGGAGGATCTATCCTTACGATGGAAATCCGGGGATTCTTCGGGCGGACGGCCATGCCGCGCTCGAACAGGCGCTGCGGAAGGTGTTGGCGCAGGGAAGCGCGGAGAATGTCGAGCTGCATGGGGGGACGGTTCGTGCCAATAAGACGGGTGGCGATAGCCCGTCGTATTACGATGATCCGCGCTGGGAACTGCTCTCTCTTGTTCCATCGCGGGCCAGGAAACTATTGGACGTAGGGTGCGGATCCGGCTGGCTCGGAAGGAAGGTAAAGGCGACGCGACCGTGCCACGTCGTGGGGATCGAAGCGCACCGTGGGGCCGCAGAGGCGGCACGCAAGGTCCTGGATGAAGTGTATTGCGCCGATGTGGAAACGTTCCGTCCGCCGTTTTCCGGTAAGGTTTTCGACGGCATCGTGTTCGGCGATATTCTTGAGCATCTCCGCGATCCTTGGGAAGTCCTGAAAAAATTCACCGGGTATCTGCGCGATGACGGGGTCTTTATTCTGAGCATCCCGAATGTCCGTCATTACACGACCTTTCTCTCTTTGGCCAAAGGCCGGTGGGAATACAAGGAAGAGGGACTCCTCGACCGGACGCATCTGCGTTTCTTCACCCGATCCGGGATAGAGGATCTTCTCGCGCAGTCGGGTCTGCGCCCGGTGCGCGTGTTGAGGAACACGGGTTCCGGACGGATCATGCGGACGGCGAATCTCTTCTCCCGAAACAAACTGGAGGACCTTATCACGTTCCAATATCTTGTCGTCGCGGAGCGCTCCGCGACGGAAAGCGGTCATTAAATGGGGCATCCCCTTGTTTCCGTCATCATCCTGAACTGGAACCAGAAGGAACTTACGGACGAATGTCTCCGTTCGATGTCGAAGGTGAGCTATCCCGCCTTCAAGATCGTGGTGGTGGACAACGGATCGATTGACGGATCGCTGGAATACCTTCGGGGAAGACACCCCGGGATAACGTATCTGGCGAACCGGGACAACCTCGGCTTTTCCGGCGGGAACAACGTCGGAATCGAATACGCCGTCGCCGAAGGGTGCGATTACGTCTACCTGCTCAACAATGACACGGAAGTCGCCCCGGATTTTCTCGATTCAATGGTCTCCGCCATGGAAAGCGACCCGAAGATAGGAATCGCGGGTTCCACGGTTTTCTACTTCGACCCTCCGGATATCGTCTGGTTCGCCGGCGCTCACGCGAACTGGTTGCGGGGAGACATGGTCGATCCGCGCGTGGGCAAGCCTCTCGGTACGGAATTGCCGCCCCTGGAAGACGTGGATGAGGTCGCCGGGGCCGGCATGCTGGTCCGGACCCGACTGATCCGCGAGATCGGTATGCTGGATCCCACATTTTTCATCTACTACGAGGAGACGGATTGGTGCCAGCGGGCCAGGAAATCCGGCTGGCGGGTGGTATGGGTTCCGGAATCGAAGGTATGGCATAAGGTGTCGATGACGTTTGGGGAACTTTCGCCGGTGATGACCTACCTGATGACCCGCAATCGCTGGCTGTTCATGAAAAAGCATTGCCCCCGGTTCCCGTTGTTCGCCGTTCACTATTTCCTGCGCGGAGCGGAACGGTTCTGCCGGTTCGCGATCCATGGACAACCGGGACTGGCGAAGGCCACTTACCTTGGAATCCGGGACGCTTTTCTGGGACGGTATGGAAAAGGGGCGATGGAAAAACTTCGAAGAAAGAGTGCGTAGACCGATCTTTTCTCGAGGAGCAGAGGTTTTCGACACAGCGGAAATGGAGAAGTCCCTCCTTTCCTGGCTGCTCGACTCCGGGGTCTGTCTGCAAGATCCGGCTCATCCCGCCTGCGGCGGAGTCCACGCCGGGTACGATGTCCGGTCCAGGCGATGGCTCTTCGTATATTGCGAGATCACAGGCTATGCCGTCAGCCTGTTGTGTGCGCTGCACCTGGCCACCGGGGAGAACCGCTATCTTGACGCAGCCAAGGTCAGCGCCCGGTTCCTGCTACGGCACCAGACGCCGGCGACCGGTTCCTTCCCCGAAGGATTGCAGGCAGCCGATCTGGCGCCCATGCCGAGACACTACAGTTTCGACGCGGCGATGTGCATCCAGGGGTTGCTCGACCTTTACGCGATCACCAGGGATATCGAATTGTTCGATGCGTCAAAGGCCGCGGGGGAATGGCTCTTGACCATGCAGGACCCGTCCGGGTTTTTCCTTTCCAATTTCGATTCGGAAACCGGGTTGCGGGAGCACCCGGGCCCGTATTTCCACGAGGATGCGGGATGTCTGCACGCCAAGCATGCGATCGCACTACTTAAGTTGTATTCCGCAACAAAAGACTGTCGATATGAACATGCCGCACGGAAAGTTTGCGACTGGGTTCTTTCCCTCCAGGAGGAAGATGGCGCATTCTGGGCGAATCCGACCCGCTCTCATGTGTTCGCCCATGCCCATTGCTACGCGACCGAGGGGCTGCTTTTTGCCTGTGATCAGTTGGGGTCTTCGACGTACCAGGCCGCGGTGGACCGTTCGTGCGCCTGGCTTGAAAAGGCGGAGGACAAGCGGTACGGGATACTCGGCACCCAAAAGATCGCACTGGGATTTTCGCCGAGCGAGGCAAGGGCCTCCCACGACGTGTTTGGCCTCTTCCGTCGCCTTCATCCCCGTCGGGAAATCGCGACCGATGCGACTGTGCAGGCCGCCCGCCTGTTCCTCTATCGCCGCCTGCGTGGTGACGATGACCAGGGAGCGGAGAAGGCGACACGAATTCTCCGTGCGCTGATTCCCAACGTCATGTACCGGGGGTCGTTGAAGAATGCGCAGGGAGGGCTTTACGCGCGGTTCGACATATCACTCGGCTGGGTTAGAGCATCACCGATCATCGCAACCTGGGGGATCTTGTTCGCGGTGCAGGCATGCCTTCTCCTGGATGCAGCGCCGAGGAATGATATGTCGACCGGCGCCATTGCCACCCCGATAAGAACTCTTTTCTGAACACCTGAACGAGTCGGCGATATTCCTCGTCGATCTGAATAAACGCGATTCCTCTTCCATGAGTCGACCAAATATCCTTTATGTATCCCTGTGGCCCTGGCATGGTCTTTGGCAGAGGCCTCAGCACCTGGCACAACAACTCTCCATGCATTGCGATGTAAATGTGATTTATACGAACTCGACCCCGTTCCATTCCCGCCGCGGAATGTTTTCACACCTTGGAAGAGGATGGAAGTTGATACGTCATGAGGAGACGGAGCGGCTTCGCGTGCTTGATTTCCCGTTTCTCCCTTCCTGGCGTTTTTCTTCCCTGAGGGATTGGAACCACCGCAAGTGGGCTTCGGCTGTTTCCGAATATCTGAAGCGGGAACGTATCCCGATCGACATCCTGTGGCTTTCGTCCCCGGAGCAGTTGCCATTTTGCGAGGAAATACCTGCGAGCCTTGTCTGCTACGATTGCATGGACAACTACGAATCCTTTTATCCACGGTTGATTTCCTTCGAGCAGGAATTGTTTCGCAAGGCGGATCTTGTCTTTGTATCCGCATGTTCATTGGAGGAAAAGGCCCGAAAGCATTCCGACAAAGTCCACCTCGTGCCGAACGGAGTCGAGGTGGAACACTTTCGCACCGTCCTCGACAAATCCCATCCTGTTCCTGCTGACATGATGAACATCCCGGCCCCACGGATTGGATACTACGGGAGCATCGCAGACTGGATGGATTTCGAAATCATCGAACGCCTGGGTCGAATCGAGGGCGCAAGCGTCGTGCTGGTCGGTCCCGTGCATACGGAACAGGCGAGGCGATTGGCGAAAAGAGGAAAAATTTATCTGCTGGGGACCAAGCCTTACTTCGAATTGCCCGGATATTTAGCCCATTTTTCCGTATGCATCCTCCCTTTTCGGGACACGGAACTGACCCGGGCAATCGACCCCGTGAAGGTGTACGAATATCTCGCGGCCGGGAAGGACGTCGTGGCGACACCGTTGCCCGCGTTGATGCAGCATGCAGATCTCCTGGCGCTGTCTCAGCAGTCCGAGTTTTGCGAGTCGGTGAGGGCTGTCTTGCGGTCCCCGGCACCGCCTGAAGTTCGGGCACGACGTTCCGCGGCGATGTCCGCCCACTCGTGGAAGAAACGGGCCGAGCAGATCCGTGCAGCCATTGCAGATATGGAACGCCGGTAGTTCCGATGAACTTGCAGATAAATGATTCGATAAAGTCCCCGGGGGGAACACTGTGTTGCCCTGTGTGTAAAGATCCTTTGGTCGAGAGCGGAGGGTTGAACGTTTGCGAAGGGTGTCGTTCCGGCTGGCCGATCATCGACGGGATCCCCTCCTTCGTTTCAACGGATGTCGGTGAGAGTCGTTTCTATGAGGAATGGCACAAGGAGCAAACGGTTAACCGACGGAATGGATTGTTCCGGGAAAAAGTGCGCCGGATCCTCAAGCCGTTGCGATATTTCACCGGAAAACGGGAGCGCCTGTTTTCCGCCGCGTTCGCGAATCAAAAGCGTGGGTCGGTCCTTGACTTGGCATGTGGAACCGGACAGTCCATGTATTGCGAATTCGGGCCCGTAACCGGTGTGGACCTGAGCATGGCGGCGCTCCGCGACCTTCAGCATCGGGGTATCTATGAAAGAGTGGTCCAGGCGGATGCGAAGCGGCTTCCTTTCCCGGACGGATCCTTCGAATATATCGTAAGTTCGGACTTCATTGGGCATGTGCCTATCATTGAAAAAGGGAAGGTTCTGTCGGAAATGGGACGGGTGCTTGCTCCGGACGGAATCATGGTGCACGTGGTGGAAACGGACAGCACGAACGTATGTTTCCGGTTTGCACACAGATACCCTGATCTGTTCAAGAAATATTTCGTTGAACGGATCGGGGGTCATTATGGTCTGGAAATGCCCACGGAGGTTGTTCGGCGTTTCCAGGAACAAGGCTTCCGGGTTGTCCGGGTGGAGAAAATGTGGGGAGCCGTATGGGACACGCGCCAATATGTGACCCAGTTCGGCAACGAGTATCGCGTATACTCCCGGATCCTCAAGTTGTGGGTGGCTGCATGTCGCCTGTTGTCCAGTAATCCTCTGACCATGATCCTGACGGATGCTTTCCTGGGAGCGGTGAGCAACATGGTAGACAGATTCCGACCGCTTGATAATGCCCAAGGGATATTTCTCGTGGCTCAAAAGATTTCGTAGAAGGCAATTTCCGTTCAAAAAGGAGCACCAATGAATACCTTGGTTACAGGCGGAGCGGGTTTCATCGGGTCACACGTTGCAGATCATCTAATCGAGATGGGACACGATGTTGTGGTGATCGACGACTTGAGCGGGGGAAATGTCGACAATATTCCGCGCAGCGCGAAATTCATACAGGGAGACATTTGCGACGTGCGGCTCGTCGACAAACTCTTCGCGGAACAAAAGTTTGAAGTCGTATTTCACCTTGCCGCTTACGCCGCGGAAGGGCTCAGCCATTTCATCCGGCGCTACAACTACACGAACAATCTGGTTGGAAGCGTCACCCTGTTGAATGCGGCGATAAACAACGGTGTGCGCCGCTTCGTGTTCACAAGTTCCATCGCGGTTTATGGTGCCAACCAGCTTCCAATGACGGAGGACCTCGTTCCGAACCCCGAGGATCCGTATGGAATCGCGAAACTGGCCGTAGAGCAGGATCTGCGGTCCGCATTCGAGATGTTCGGACTGGAATACGTCATTTTCCGGCCGCATAACGTCTACGGAGAGCGTCAGAACATCGGGGATTCCTACAGGAACGTGGTCGGTATCTTCATGAACCGCCTCCTGCAGGGGTTGAGCCTGCCGATCTTCGGAGACGGTAGCCAGACCAGGGCTTTCAGCTACATCGGGGATGTTGCACCAATCATCGCGCGCGGCGGGTACGAACCAGGCGCACGAAACGAAGTATTCAACGTCGGGGCGGACCAACCCGTATCGGTTCGGGAACTTGCCGAAGAAGTGTGTCGTGTATTCGGGTGCGAGGGTCGACTCGAATATTTGCCGGCCCGGCATGAAGTCCTGCACGCCTTTTCGAGTCACGACAAGGTGAGAAAAGTGTTCGGCGATACCGCCAGCGTTCCGCTTCGTGAGGGAATAACCCGTATGGCGGCATGGGTCCGGCAGGTGGGTGCAAGACAAAGTTCCCGGTTTGAGGCGATCGAGGTATTAAGGAATCTACCGCCGAGTTGGGCGGCTTACCATAACCCGCGGTAAAGAATTGACCTGTTCAGGGGTAGCCGTCTCCCTTCTTCCGGTGAATATGGCATGAATCCATTCAGTGCCGGTTTCGCATTACCTCTGGTAGCGGCAGCGTTTATCCTCGTGGGTTTGACGCTCATCGCTTACGCGAGGCCAGATATAGCCCTGCTGATATTTCTCGGGAGCTTGTATCTTGAATCCGAAATATTTTCCATCGAGACCCCCATTGGCCGGCTGAGACCCAATCTGTTGATGGCGGCAGTCGTTACCGTGGGCATGACGTTAAACAGGTTGGCCACGCATAGACCCGTTGTTCTCGCAAGGCCGGTCATTTACCTGGGTTTGTACGTCGCCGGGAACGTCATTTGCTTGGTAAACAGTCAAAATCTTTCGATGAGTTTCAGGATCATCGGGCTGCTTCTCGCGTGGTTCCTCGTTGATATCTATCTGGTCAATCAATGTTCGGGAGAGAAGACCGCGGCCAAACTGGTGAAGGCATTTCTATTATTCGGTATGCTCCAGGCGTTGATCGGCGTCGGTCAAATGCTTGGAGAATTTGTCAGGCCTACAGGGATGATCAGTTCCGGAGACTCCGATTATTTCGCATTGGCGATGATGGGGAACCTGTTGGTTCTGAATACGTTGCATCTGTTCCGGGTACGGGTTTTTGGCAGGATGCAGGATAACTTCATGGTTGCGCTCTTTGCCGCGAACGTCTTTTTCTCGTTCGTCCGCTCTAGTTGGATCGGATATATTGCTGGCATCCTCGTCCTCGGGTTTTTCGCGTTATTTTTTAATCCGGTACGGTTTTCCATGCGCGGAAGGAACCTCCTGGTGACGGCCGGCCTGGTCGCCGCGGTTTGCGTTGCGGGTTTTATTGCGCTGCCTAATCTGCGGGACTTCTTCTGGCAAAGAATCTCCCTTTCAGAGACCGGTGCTTACTCGATCAGCGAAAATATCCGCTTGGTGATGATAGGGGAGAGCTGGCGGAATGCGCAGGATAGCCTTCTGATCGGCCATGGCCCGGGTGCATTCGCAACGCAGGGAAGCGCCCTGGATATGGACTTCAGCCGGGGTATTCCTTTCGATCCGAGCATCGCAACCACCTTGGTAAACGACACCGGGGCGTTCGGAGCAGGAATTTTCATTGTTTATCTCCTGTCGTTATTTCGATTCTTGTTAGGTTCCTTGAAGGCGAATCCGGAAAGTATATCCGCAAAATATGCGGTGGCCTTCGGGGTTGCCGCCATCGGACTTCTGTTCTCCTATGTTATGACGAATGGGCTGTGGCTTCCGTTTTCATGGGTATATTTCGGGATCGCCACTGCTTGTGCCAAATGCGCCTTCACCGGGAAAAGGGTCAAGGGTTATGCCGGCGCCTGAACGGTCCGGACAGAACCTCCCGCTCGAGGACACGGACATCGTTGTTGTTGTCGTGAATTGGAACACGAGAGAATTGCTGCGCCAATGCCTGGATTCGTTGCGGGAATGCCGGGAGTCTCTCCGGTTATCCATCGTCGTGGTGGACAACGGCTCGACGGATGGCAGTGCGGATATGATCGAAGCTGCATATCCGGAGACCCGGCTTGTGAAGAATTCAACGAACATGGGTTTCGCAAAGGCCAATAATGTTGTCTTTGGACTGTACCCCGCATGTTCGTATTTCCTCCTGCTGAATTCCGACGCAACGGTGACTCCGGAAGTGATCGGGATATTACTCCGCTTCCTGAAGGCCCACGAAGGTGTTGCGGCCGTCGGACCGGCCTTGAGACTGCCGGATGGACGATTCCAGATGGGTGGTGCGGGATGGGGTCCGAGAGCGTCCTATTCCTTCAATACCTTTTTCCTGCTTTCGAGGATGAACCGGAGGTTCCGCGGACTATTCATCGTCCAGGAGCATTATGAAGGTCGGCATGAACCCGTGGATGTGGATTGGCTGGCAGGTGCCTGCATGATGATTCGGGCAAAGACCCTTGCGCAAGTAGGGTTTTTTGACGAGCGTTACTTTGTGTACGGAGAGGACGCCGAGTGGTGTTGGCGCGCCCGTGCCAAAGGATGGAGGTTTGCATACCTTCCTCAAGTGTTCGCCACTCATCACTATCGGGGAAGCATGATCGAGAGTGGTAGCATGCGTGCCGAATGGTTCGATTTGTTGGCGGATGCCGTATGCCGGTCAAGCAGTGCATTGAATTATCGATCCTTTCTCCTGTTCGGTGTCATGGGGTATGCCCTGAGGGTCGTCGGTCTCGCGCCGTTATCCATCGGCAGGAAAAGATCTTCGGTGCGGGATCGTATCGCGAACTACCGATCCTTGCTGGGGGAGTCCATTCGCCTGCTGTTCAGGACAGGGAAAGCGTGTAACAAGTGAGCGGTCGGTTTCACGGCAATGCCCTTCCGGGGGGTCCATGCTTATGTATGGGGAATCGACGGCAATGAAGGTTCTGATGCAGGCCCGCGTCAATCTGTTCACCGCGCCCGGCGGCGATACTGTGCAGATTCTGAAAACGAGAGAACACCTGGAGCACCTGGGAATATCTTGCGATCTGTCCGTCGCTCCGGTGCAGGACTACGGTCCATACGACATCGTTCATCTCTTCAACTACACGAGAATTCAGGAAACGTACTTGTTCGCCCGTGAGGCGAAGAGGGCAGGGAAACCCGTCGTCCTTTCCACCGTGTACTGGGACAACGAGGAAACGGAGCGGAAAGCGGACCTGGGGTGGCGGAAGAAACTGACCGGAAGGTTGAGCATGGATCAGATTGAGCGCTTGAAGGGTCTCTGGCGCCTAGTCGGTGAACGTCAATGGAACAAGGCGAACCTGAACCTGGTGAGAAAGGGTTTTCTTGGATTGCAGAAGGAGGCCATCGGGTACATCGACCATTTCCTTCCGAATTCGGAAGGAGAAATGTCCCTGTTTCAATCGAAATTCGGCCAGCAGAAGGTACTACCCTATACGGTGGTCCCAAACGGTATCGATCCCGACTTGTTGTTCGACGGTTCTCCGAACTCCGACATCGAATTTGAAAATTGCGTGCTCTGTGTCGGGAGGATCGACGGTCGCAAGAACCAGGTCAATCTCGCCAAGGCGTTGAAGGAAAGTCCTTTCCCGCTGGTGTTCGTCGGTCAGCCGGCGCCCAACCATTCCTCCTATATGAAAAAATTGCGCGGTGAAGCCGGCCCTCGTTGTCAATTCCTGGGACAGTTGCCGAACAGAGAAGTGTACCGATTGTATAGAAGCGCGAAAGTTCATTGCCTGCCGAGTTGGTATGAAACTCCGGGCTTGGCAAGCCTTGAGGCTGCGGCGGCGGGTTGCAATATCGTCGTTACGGACCGAGGATCGACACGTGAATATTTTGGAGAGTACGCGTATTACTGCGAGCCCGATTCCGTGGAATCAATCCGGGACGCGGTATTTCGTGCTTACAATGCCCCGAAAAGCGAGGACTTGAAAAGACACATCGTCAAAAATTTCACGTGGGCGAAGGCTGCCGAAAAAACCGTGGAGGCCTACGAGCGGGTAATTGCGAACAGCGCGGCACATGGAAGAGGGAAATAATCGATGAGTGGTGGTCCTTCTGTCGACGGTTCCGAACGGGGGAAAGAAAGATTGCGCGTTGCCATCCTCGGTGCGCGCTGTCTGCCTGCGACGTATGGGGGGACGGAAACATTCACCGAGGTGTTGGCCACCGGCCTGGTCGCGCGCGGGCACGAAGTCACCGTCTATTGCTGCTCGCCGTATCAGGAAGACAGATCTCTGAATTACAAAGGGATCCGTCGGGTAATCGTGCCGACCATTCGTCTCGCCTCAATGGAGAAATTCGTATATGCGGCGCTTTCCTTTCTCCATGTCTCCGCTTCTTCCGCGGACGTCATCCTGATGAACCAGGTCGGAGGGGGTCCGTTCTGCGTGGTGCCGAGGATCTTTGGGAAGAAGGTAGTGATCAACCCCGACGGCCTGGATTGGAAAAGGACCCGATGGGGATGGGTCGGTTCGACGGTCCTCAAACTGTTCGAGCGAATCTCCGCTGTCGGTGCGAGCTGTATTGCAGCGGATTCACAGGCGATCGCAGAGTACACGTGGAAAAACTACAAGAGACGGGCGGTCTATATCCCATATGGGGCGAATCCGGCGCAGTTCGCCGCCGCCGATCCCTTGGATATGGAAGGACTGCGCCCCAATGAGTATATCGTGCAGATCTGCAGGATGGAGCCGGAAAACAACGCGCATCTGGTTATACGAGAGTTCGAGCAGGTGAAAACCGGCATGGGCCTGGCCATTGTAGGGGGGAGTCCGTACAGTCATAAATACGGCGAGGTGCTCAGGAGTACGAAGGACGCCAGAATCAGGTTGCTCGGGGGCATCTACGGGGCAAGGTATCGCGCGTTGATGAAAAATGCTTTCGTCTATATCCACGGACATGAAGTGGGCGGCACGAACCCGGTTCTTCTGGACGCCATGGCGGCAGGACAGTGCATTATTGCGCTGGATGTTCCGTTCAACAGGGAAGTACTCGCGGACGCAGGTCTCTATTTTACGAAAACCGATGGAGATCTGTCCTCTAAAGTCCGTTACATATTGGAACACCCGGAAGAGAGAGATCTTTACGGGGAAAAAGCAAAACAGAGGGTGAAGGAGATGTTTCCGTGGAGTCGAACGATCAGCGAGCATGAAGCGCTGTTCTTCAAACTGGTACACAAAACGACCGAGGGGCTTGACGGCTGAAATTGAGAATTGTCGTAACGGGTTGCAATGGCTTTATCGGGTCGCATATCGTTCCGGCGCTCACGGAGGCAGGGGATGCCGTGACGGGTACCGTCGAACCGGGAATCACAAGCAGGCCCGCGGATCTTCCAACGCACACTGTCGATATCCGTACCGGGGTTGGGTTGGCGGCGGCGTTCGCGGAGGCCGATGCGGTTATCCATCTCGCGGCGCGGAATCACGTCCTCCGGGAGAAGTCGAAGGATCCACTTTCCGATTATAGAAAAGTCAACGTCGAGGGGACACGAAATGTCCTGCGAGCAGCTTCCGTGGGAGGTGTGAAGGTATTTATTCACGTGAGTTCGGTCAAGGCCATCGGGGAGGGGGCGGAAAAGGTTCTGGACGAAGGCGACGAATGCCAGCCTTCTACACCGTATGGCATCAGCAAGCTGGAATCGGAAGAGTTGGTACGGGCCAAGGCGGACGGGACGGGGATGGCCGCGGTGATTTTCCGGCTGCCGATGGTCTACGGTCCGGGGAACAAGGGAAACCTTCCAAGAATGATCCGATGGGCGGATCGCGGGTTGCCGTTTCCCCTAGTTCAGCCGGACAACCTTCGAAGCATGGTGTACGTCGGGAACGTGGTGGCGGCAATGAAGGCGGTGTTGGGAACCCACCCCACGGGCGACGCGGCGCCAAGGACCTATATCGTCAAGGATGATGCGGATTGTTCGACGCGCATGATCTACTCCTCGATCTGTCGTGAACTGGGGAAGGTGCCCCGCTTCATCCCATTGCCGACCTCACTGGGCCGGATTGCGGGGGCGGTCTCGGAAAATTTCCGGAAGGTGACCTCCTCGTTCCGGGTGAGTGCCGCGAAGATCCGGGAGGAGATCGGGTTCGTACCGCCGATTTCCGGTGAAGAGGGAATCGCAAGGACGGTTCAGTGGTACAGGCGTTCGCTCCGATAACGTTCGGGTTCACCGTCCTCTCCTTGGCACTTTCGGCCGCGGGGGTATGGGGTTCGATCCGGATCGCGCGGTGCGTCG
Source organism: Deltaproteobacteria bacterium (assembly GCA_021815305.1). Classification (GTDB taxonomy): domain Bacteria; phylum Desulfobacterota; class Deferrimicrobia; order Deferrimicrobiales; family Deferrimicrobiaceae; genus JAKAHC01. Next base: position 162,751 of record JAKAHC010000003.1, read on the forward strand.
GGGCGATGGACGTCCCCAACGAGCGCAGTTCCCACTCCATGCCGGTTCCGAGGACGGGCGGTGTGCCGATGGTTGCGGCCGCAGCGCTTGCTTTTGGGGGGTGGACCTTTCTCGCGGTGAGGGGAGAGGCAAGCTTTCTTAAGGAACTTCCGCACACGTTCCTGTTCGCTCTCGCCATGTTCCTCCTCGGGTTTTACGACGACCTACGGAATCTCTCCGCTCTGTTCCGGTTCCTGGTCCAGTTCGTTTCGGCGTTGCTGTTTCTCTTCTTTCTCCCATTCCTCCTTCCGGATGTTTCCTTGTGGGAATGGGTGGTGCCAAGGTGGGCATGGGTCGTACCGGGCGCGTTTTGGGTCGTCTGGATGCTCAACCTGTACAACTTCATGGACGGGATCGACGGGCTCGCGGGAGGGGAGGCGGCCATGGCGTCCTCCTTCTTCTTCCTGGTTTTTGCCCATTACGGCCAGTCCGGGTGGGCGGTCGCGAATGTGGTCGTTGCGGCGGCATCGATGGGGTTCCTGGTGCACAACTGGCCCCCGGCGCGGATCTTCATGGGCGACGCGGGTAGCGCGTTCCTCGGGGCGTTCTACGGGATGCAATCCGTTGTGGCCGCGCTGTCCACGGATGTCCCGTTCCCTGTCCTCGTACTGCCGTTCGCCAATTTCATCCTGGATACGACGTTCACGCTCTTCCGGCGCGTTATCGGCGGGGAGAAGTGGTACCGGGCCCACCGCAGCCACTTCTACCAGAGGATGACCAACCTCGGAATGTCGCACGGAAAAGTCACCACCATCGAACTGCTCGTGGTGGCCGCTTCCAGTGCCGCCGCCGCGGTCTTTATCCCGGCCGGTCTTCCGGTGCGGATCGCTTTGGTAGTTTCCGTGGCCGTTGGAATCATCTGTGGCGGGGGGTGGGTTTGGAGAAAAGAAAGAAGGGGTCCCGGAAATAGGACAATCGTCTAATGTCAAAAACAAACCGTAATCATAGCGCAGACTTTGGACACTTATTAAATTAGAATCCGCGGTGTGTTTTGTCCTCCAAGGAATTATTGGGACGGTTCTCGTTGTAATCTTTCCGCCACGCCTCGATCTTGATCAATGCATCTTCGAGCGACGTGATCCAATTTCCTTCTAAGCACTCCCGCGCGGGATTCTTACGTGTAAAGTGTTCGGGGATATGGATGATCTCCCAATCACCTATATTCATCAATAGGAGTGGCTGGGAAAATGGGGGGGTAACTCCAAGGGAGATCCAGAACCTTTTCTAGATTCCATTCGAATTAGAAGGGGGGGCATCCTCGCCCCCCCTTTTTGTTTTTCTTTGCTGGTTGTCGGACTTTAACTAAAAAATTCCAGTTATATTACTGGAGGTCAAACGGAATGGTGAAATACGCCTCGTACGGTGCAGCAGACCCCACGTCCCGGGCCCAAACCGTCAAGAAGTGCGTTCCGGCTGCCAGGCCAGTGGTATCCCAGTTCCAACTATTGCCCGGAACTGCGTAGTCCTTCACGATATTCCAACCATTATTGTATAACCAGAACCTGTATTCGTAGGTACCCGAGCCGCCACTGGCGGATGCGGTCAATGTTACCGTTGTCCCAATCGTTTGTGGGCTACTGGGAGAAGGTGCGAGTGTCACCGCCGAGGCAGGCGGAGCGGCTATGACGTATGGCGCAGAGGTCTGATTAGTTTCATATGAAGCGGTAGATCCCGCATTCCTGGCCCATGCGGTCACATAGTACGTTGTTCCTCCAGGCAATCCAGTGGTATCCCAGTTCCAACTATTGCCCGGAACTGCGTAGTCCTTCACGATATTCCAACCATTATTGTATAGCCAGAACCTGTACTCGTAGGTACCCGAACCGCCACTCGCAGTAGCCGTCCAAGTCACCGACGTACCCGGAAGTTGCGGGCTAGCAACGGATGGTGTGAGGGACACCGATGAGGCTGTCGGGGAAAGGAGAAATGAAATAGTCGTATATGCATCATATGCTGCCGTTGAACCGGCTTGCCTGGCCCATACTGTCACAGAGTACATAGTCCCGCCGACAAACCCGGTAGTGTCCCACGTCCAGCTATTGCCGGACACCCCGTAGTCCTTCACGACATACCAACCATTATTGTATAGCCAGAACTTGTACTCGTAGATCCCGGATCCGCCACTGGCAGCAGCCGTCCAAGTCACCGATGTGCCCGGAAGCTGCGGGCTGGCGGGAGATGGGGTGAGAACGACACCGGTGGCGGCGCCCGTTCCCGTGAACAGATAGGTCGTGGTTGCGCTGGCCTCCGACGCGGAGGTGGATCCGGCGCTACGTGCGTTCACAAGGATATCATAGCTTCCGGATGGAATAGCCGCTGTGTTCCAAGCCCAGGTGGCGCTCGAACCGTACGCTTGCCCGATTGTGTAGGTTGGTGTGCCGGTAAGTCGATACGAGAACTGGTACTGGTAGGTCCCCGACCCACCATAGGCAGCCGCCATCCACGTTACGGATGTCCCGGCGGCTTGTGGGCTCGACGGACTAGGTACGAGTGTCACCGCGGTCGCAGGAAGCGGTGCGAGCGAGTATGCAACTGTGGTGGTCGCTTCAGAGGCCGAAGTCGAGCCTAAGACCCGGACATCCACTTTGAAACCGTAACTGCTTAATGCCAACCCAGTGGTGTTCCAGACGAAAGCAGACGTCTGGGAGTACGGTTGCACGACAGTCATAACGCCCGACACGTTGTCGGAGAACTGGTACTGGTAGGTCCCCGACCCCCCGCTCCCGCCGGCGAGGAAAGCCACGAGAGTGCCCGGAGGTTGAGGACTCGTCGGATAGGCAACCAGCACTGCCCCGGTTGCGGGTAGAAGTGAGGGCGTGAGCGCGTAGGGAACCGCTCCGCTGGTGGCTTCGGAGGCCGCCGTGGAACCGGCGTTCCTGGCCAGAACCTGGATTTCATAGTTTCCCGCCGCGAGCCCCGCGGTGTTCCACACCCAGGTGCCGGCCGATGAGTAGGCCTGGGCCACGGTCCACGCGGTCGCACCCACTTGTCTCCATTCGAACGCGTATTGGTAGGTGCCGCTCCCTCCGCTGGCGGCGGAGGTGAAGGTGACGCTCGTTCCAACGGGTGCCGAGGTGGCGGGACTGGCCACCAGCGTTACCCCCGTGGCCGGAGAAGTGCCCAGCACGAAGGGCACCGTCGGGCTGGTCGCCGGAATTGCCGCCGCACCCGTACCCCCCGTGGTCCGGGCCAGAACATGGATCTCGTAGTTGCCCGCCGGGTATGTGGAGGTGTTCCATATCCAGTTGTTGCTCGAGGTGTAGGTCCGCGCCACGGTCCATGATGCCGCGCCCGCCAGCCTTTGTTCGAACTGGTACTGGTAGGTGCCGGTTCCGCCGGTGGCCGTCGCGATGAAATTCACGATCGTGCCGACGAGTTGCGGACTTGCAGGATGCACAGCGAGGGTCACACCGGTTGCAGGAGAGAAAGTACCCGTCGTAACCGGCGGGGTGATGTTCGACCAATTCGAATTTCCGATGTTGTTGAAAGCGCGGATGCGGTACCTGTACGAAGTGTTTTGCGTAAGCGCGGTGTCCGTATAGGTGGTTGCGTTCGTGTAGGCGATCGTCAGGTCCTGGAAAACCCCGACACCGGCGGCCCGCTGGATCAGGAAACCGGTCTCGTTGTTCGAATTGTCCACCCATGCGAGGTTGATTTGGGAATTATCGATTCCGGACAACGTGGCGGTCAGGCCGGAAGGGGCAAGGGGTTGATCCGTGGGAACCCGGAATTCGACCGCCCGCATCATGTCGTTTTCTTCGTGGCCCAGCAGGTGGCAATGCCAGACGTACTCGAAGCCGTAGTTGTGAAGCTGGTTGGTGACGGTAAGCGGGGTCCCGTCCGCCGGGTTGATTCCCGCAAACCCCATCGCGCTGCCGATCGGCTGGGTCGGGTCCAGGAGGCGAACGCTTTCGGGGAGCAGGAAGGGAAGCGTCTGATTCTTCGGCTGGATCGCGACGATGATGTCTTCCAGCGGGTTCATGAGGACGGTTTCCTTCCAGCCGATCTCCCAGGGGTCCGGCGGCCGGATCGCCCCGTCCCAGCCCACCCGGTTGATCACCTGCACGTTGACCAGGTGGAAGTGGATGGCGTGGGTATCCACGCCGTTATGCGTGATCTTCCAGAACTGGGTTTCCCCGTCCGTCAAGACCTCCGTGGGCGGATCGATGTACCCGAAGGGGAGCGTCGTCTGGGTGAAAAAGTTCGTCAGCGGAAGCTCGACCCCCAGCAACGCGTTCATCCGTCCGTATTTCAGTTCGAAGAGTTCATGGATGGCCTTCCGGAGCAAGGGGACCGTCCTCTGGATCGTGGAGCCGACGGGAGTATACGTAATGGTGTTGTCCTGGATTCTCGCATAGGTATCGGTGAACGTCTGCCCGTAGACGCTGTCGTAGGCAGACTCGGGCAGGATGATCGTGGGCTGCGACGCGGCGAAGGCCGCCGGCAGGGCGTTATCGAGCGCGGCCACGTTGAACGGAGCGGCCGCCGTCCCGCTTACCCGGAACTGCATGATGGTCCGGGTGTTGGGACCGTATCCCGCCACGGTCGGAGCCATGCCGCCGCTGTTGGTCATGTCCGGGTCGCCCGTATAGTAGTCGTTCCGCTCATCAAACGCCGGAACCGGCGCGGGCGCGTCGTTATAGAGGATGATCGTGGACCCGGAAGGAACCGAGGAGAAGTCGATGATGACGTCGGCCCGTTCCGCCGGCCCCAGGAAGAGCGCCTTCTGGTTGACGTTCAGGACCACGATGTTCCTGCGGTTGTATTCGTAGTTGACGGGATGGTTGGGGATCGTCACCGGAGCCGGCAGGATGCCGCCCTCGTTGCCGACCTGGATCATGTTCGGCCCCACCGTGGTCGGATCCGGCACGCCGCCGTTCCTTCCATCTGTCGGCCAGTCCGCGGGGAACCCCGCGGTGGCAACCGCGGGGACCATCTTGACTTCCGTGGGGTTCAAAGGATCGGCGTAATATAACTGCAGGTTCCACATCCGGTCGTTGGCGGCATTCAGGATCCGGAACCGGTACGCCTTGGGCCGCACCACGAGGTAGGGGTAGGCGGTCCCGTTGATGACCGGGGTGTCCATGAACCCTTCCGGCACACCGGACGGCTGCGGCAGCGGACCCAGCAACTGTGTGGGATCCAGCGGAGGCCAGAACCAGGGACCATAGTCCCACCGGCCGAACGGGTTCGCCCCATCGATGCTATAGGGATCCTGGTTCGTCTCGTAGACGTGAGGGAACCAGAGATCGCCCGGCTGCCCCCACCGGGTCGTGTCCCACAAAGCATCCTGGGCGGCGATGTCCTGGGGAACGAAGGTCTTGTCCTGGATGATCAGGGGGATGCCGTAACGGTACTGCGCTCCCAGGTCGCTCTGGACCGGGTAGACCCCGGTGTTGATCAGGTTTTCCTCGGTGTTGTCCGTAAGCAGGTACCCGGCGGCCATCCCGGCATACACGTTGAGGCGCGTGATCCCGAAGGCATGGTCGTGGTAGAACATCAGCCGGCTGCTCTGCTGGTTGGTGTAGTACAGCGTTTCCTGGCCCGTGGCAAGGGTATCCACCGGCATGTCGGGGACGTTTTGCTGACTTACACCGATGCGGTACCTGTTGGTCTCCGCCGCGGGGGTAAACCACTGGTGAGGCGTCCCGTCGCTGACCCACGGAGTGTTGCCGCCATGGAGATGGACGGAAGTGCGGTTCTGCGAGTAGTTCGTCACATTATCGTCGGGGCCCAGCCCCGCCCCCATGTACGTGGTGTCCACAGGGATGAAAAGATTGCCCGCGGTTCCCGTGGGGAGCATGTTGGTGACCTTGAGGCGCACCGGTTTGTTTTCCTGGGCGATGACCAGGGGTCCCAGGTAATGCGGAGTGGGGTCGGCGCCCGGGGCAAGATCCCGGTACCCCCGCAGCCGGGTCGCCTTGGGAAGATCCGAATGCAACTTTTCGGCGTAGCCGACGATCCCGATCTCGTAATAATCATCCCCGTTGCCTGTCGGGTCCGTGAGCTTGCTCGCGACAGGGATGTACTGGCCGATCTCGTTCGCCCCGCAGGTGGCGGTGGAGAAAGCCGCCCCCGCCGTGTTGTCACAACCGGGGAGCCCCACGCCGGGAAGCCGGTCGACGAACTTCCTGAGAGGCGTACCGGAGACGTGCACGTTTCCGGCGTAGTCGGTCCATGTGCCCGCCGGGCTGTTGGCGTAATACGTTCCGCCCCCCGGGCCGGCGATGGCCTGGTTGATCCCCCACGCCAGGGTAACCGCCACGAAGAACAGGCCGGCGACTTTCGGGAATCTCCCTCTGGTCATGTTGCGTCTCCTTTTGTCGCTGAAAAGATGGTCGCTCCTTATTTCCGGATCTCGAGAAGCTCCACTTCGAATGCCAGCGTCGCCCCGGGCAGGATGAGGTCTCCCGCGCCGGTATCGCCGTAGGCGAGCGTCGACGGGCACACCAGCCGCGCCTTGCCGCCCACCTTCATCTTCCGCAGCCCCTCGTCGAAACACTTGATGACGCTGTCGAGCCGGAACTCGGCGGGCGTTCCGCGCTTGTAGGAGCTGTCGAACTCCTTCCCGTCGGACAGGGTTCCCCGGTAGTTCACCTTGACCGTGTCCGTCACGGCCGGGCTTTTCCCGGTGCCCTCTTTCAGCGAAAGGAAGACCATGCCGGACGCCGTCTTGACGGCGCCTTTTTCCCTGGCGGCCTTCTCGAGGAATTCCCTGTTGACGGAAGCCATCTTCTCGCCTTCGGCCTTGCGGCGCGACCGGGCCAGCTCCTGGACCTTTCCGTTATAGGCCGCCAGGTCCACGGCGGGAGTCTTGCCGGTGGCGGCATCCGTGATCCCCTGCTTCACGTACTCCAGCTCGGCGGGAGTGAGGTGAAACACGCCGAGCGAGCGGGATACGAGGAGGCCGATGGCATAGAGCGTTTTCTGCTCCTCGGTCCTGGGCGGTTCCCCGGCGAAGGAGGGAGCGGCGAGCAGGAAAATCAGGAAAGCGATGACGAGTTCGCGCATGGTTTGCGACCCTTGGAATAAACGAGATCCATCACTTCGCATAGAACTCTGCCTCCGATCGCAAGCACTCTGGCAGCGACAGTGCCTTCTACCAAGCAGAAGCCGTGCCACGGAAAGCTACCCAAGAACCTGTTTAGAAACATATGATTGGTTGATTTGCTGAAGACGGGAGGATCCATCAGAAGGGGAATTTCGAATAATTGCGACGAGGTGTTTGAATATCTTCGAATGCACTGCGGAGCGCGACCCGTTTTCCGTTATGAATAAGGCCCTTCCCGTGTGGAAATCGTGGGCATGACTGTTGCTGTGTAAATACGTCGTTCCTTTTTTTGCGTATGCCTCCAAGGAGGGTCGATGAGACAGGCATGGATCGTTGCATTGGGAGTGATGCTCGTTGCCTCTCCGGCACTTGCCGACGAATCCTCTGCCTTAAAGACGCAGAAGGATCTGGAAAGCTACGGCATCGGCGTCACCACCGCGAGGAACTTCAAGCGGCAGGGGATCGAGGTCGACCTGGACGCCTTCGTCAAGGGATTGAGGGACGGGCTCACCGGCGGGAAGCTCCTCATGAGCGAGAAGGATCTCCGCGTGATCATGAACACCTTCCAGCAGGATTTGCGGCAGAAGCAGAAGTTGGCCGTCAAGGTGGCCTCAATAGAAAACAGCAAACAGGGAGCGGAGTTCCTCGCGGCCAACGCAAAGAAGCCGGGCGTGGTTACGCTGCCGGACGGTCTGCAGTACAAGATCCTGAAAGAGGGCAGCGGCAGGAAGCCGGCCGATGCCGACAAGGTGGAGGTCCGATATCGGGGCACGCTCTTGAACGGCTACGAGTTCGACGGCACCGACCTGGACGGGCCGCCCGCCAACCTCGAGATCGGCGGCGGGATCATCCGGGGGTTGCGCGAGGCGCTCAAGCTCATGTCCGTGGGATCGAAGTGGGAGGTCTATGTCCCTTCCGCACTTGCGTACGGCCCCCGCGGGGTGGGCGCCGACATCGGCCCGAACGCGACGCTGATCTTCGAAGTGGAGTTGCTTGCCATCAAATGAACCGAATCCGGCGTGAAGAAATCTTGTTCCCCATCCGATAAAAGATATGGATAATACTCCCGAGAGTTTGCTTCGTTGAACCTCCTGCTTTTCCGAGAGGGTACGGATTGACTCTTCGCGACTCCACCTCGGCTACGCTTTCGTCTGCATTGGGGTTGTCGTTCCGGCTGCGGGGGGCCATCAAGTTCCTTCTGCACGTCGGCATCTTCCTTTCCGCGTATTTCGGGGCGTTCTTCTTCCGGTTCGATTGGTCGATCCCGCCGGAGTACTTCCTCCTGATCCGCCATACGATCCCCGCCGTTCTCGCCTCCAAGGCGCTGGCGTTCCTCGCATTCGGGCTCTTCTACGGCTGGTGGCGGTACGTTTCCATCCACGATGTCCTGCCGATCGTCGGGGGGTGCACCTTAGGCTCGATGCTCCTGTGGATCACGAACCAGTTCCTGATGACCCATGGGTCGATCCCGCGATCGGTCTACGCGATCGACTGGGGACTCACCCTGATGTTCACTCTGGGGGCGCGGTACTTCATCCGCTTCGGCCGGGAGACGCTGGGGCGCAAGCGCCGCGACACGGACCGCCGCGTGCTGATCGTGGGGGCGGGGTCCGCCGGCCAGACGATCGTCCGCGAGATCCGGCGCAACCCGGCGCTCGGGATGATCGAAGTGGGCTTCATCGACGACGACTGGGCGAAAGCGCACACGCGCATCGACGGCGTACCGGTGCTTGGTCGGCAGACGGAGATCGCCGCGATCTGCCGGAAGCACGCGATCGACGAGATCATCATCGCCATTCCGTCCGCGTCCCCGTCGCGCCTCCGTCAGATTCTGAGGTACTGCAAGGACGTCAAGGCCCGGGCGCGGATCCTTCCGGGTGTGGGGGACCTGATCGACGGGAAGGTGAGCCTCCGGGACTTGCGCAACGTGAATCTCGAGGACCTCCTCGGCCGCGACCCGGTGTCGCTGGACGAGGGGCTCCTCCACCGCCACATCACGGGCCGCACGGTGATGGTCACGGGCGCGGCGGGGTCGATCGGATCGGAGCTGTGCCGGCAGCTCGCTCGCCTGTTGCCGGCGCGGTTGGTGATGTTCGAGATCGCGGAAAGCCCGCTGTTCGATTTCGAGATCGAGATGCGGGAGAAGTTCCCCTCGCTGGAAATGGTGGCCGTCATCGGCGACGTCCGCGACCGGCGGCGCGTGGAGGAGACGCTTGTGGCCTACCGGCCGGCCGTCATTTACCACGCGGCGGCCTACAAGCACGTTCCGATGATGGAGATGCACCCGGTCGAGGCGGTGAAGACCAACGTCCTGGGGACGCGGATCATCGCAGGGGCCGCGGCCAGGCAGGGCGTAGAGCGGTTCGTTCTCGTGTCCACCGACAAGGCGGTGCGGCCCACGAACGTGATGGGGGCGACCAAGCGGCTGGCCGAGCTGATCATCCACAACCTGAACGGGGGAGAGGGATCCACGGTCTTCGTGGCCGTGCGGTTCGGCAACGTGCTCGGCAGCGCCGGGAGCGTGATCCCGATCTTCCGCAGGCAGCTCGAGACGACGGGGAAGATCACCGTGACCCACCCGGATGCATCCCGCTACTTCATGCTCATCCCCGAGGCCGCCGGGCTCATCCTGCAGGCCGGGGCGATGGGGACGGGCGGCGAAGTGTTCGTCCTCGACATGGGCGAGCCGGTGAAGATCGTGGAGCTGGCCGGGAACCTGATCCGCCTGTCGGGGAAGGAGCTGGGGGTCGATGCCGAGATCGTCTATACGGGCCTGCGCCCCGGCGAGAAGCTCCACGAGGAGTTGATCATCGAGGGGGAGGATGTCATGCGCACCTTCCACCCGAAGGTGATGAAGCTGATCGGCAACGAGACCATGCCCCCGGAATGGGGCAAGCGGGTGGAGGAGCTGATCGTGACCGCCATCACCGGGGAGCGCGGTTCCGTCGTCGAGAAGCTGGACGCCCTCGTGAAAGGGTACCGCCCCGCCTACGAGTTCCACGGCATCCCCGCCGCCGAAACGATCTCCTCCTCCAAATCCCTCCACTAACAAAAGGGGACGTTGCTACAATTCTCACCGGGCGGCGGGAACCCCCGGAAACGAGACGTTCCGGAATACACTAAGAAGTTCCGCCGAACCGCTTCCGGAGCCCCAGTTGGAATCCCACGTCCGGCGCGGTCTCGTTCAGGATGTTCTCCGCGATGCCGAGGTCCATGGCGATGCCCGCGGGGAGCGCGAAGGTGAACCCTCCCATCACGTGAATGGTCCACGACAACGGCTTGAACTCCGTCTCCCGGGAGAGCGGCGTATGGGCGTCGGTCTGGACCTTCACCGCCATCCAGGAGAGGGGCGTCCACCCTGCGCCCACCGTGCAGAATCCGACCACGGGGTGGCGCAGATCGCCCAGGAACGTATCGTTCCCGATGTAGAGACCGCCGGCCGCGCCGAAGAGCGTCACGTCCCAGCGCGCAAGGGTCCTTGCGTCCCGCGCGGCAAGCCGCAGCGACCCGTCCGTTCCGCCGCTCCCGGCCAGGGCGGATTCCCTACCCGTGGGGAGCTTGAGGGTGGCCCGCAACGCGACGGATCGACCCGCCGCTTCGAGGGAGGAAAGGCGCCACGCCGCGGAGAGCAACACGTCCCCGAGGGCCGTGGTGTCGTGCTGGATGTGGAATGCCGTCGTACCGTCTCGCTGGTACACGTAGTAGAGTTGGTTCCTGGGGTTCCCGATCCCGTCGTTCTTCGGTTTCCCGATCCAGCGGTGGAAGTCTTCGATGAAGCCGTCGAGAAAGCCGCCGGAGTGGTGCACGACGGGCACATCCACCCCCGCTTCGAACCGCGGGCTGAACCCGTACCGGAGCGCGACGGTGGTGCGCCACGTCTCGCCGTCGAGCGTGGCGGTTTCCCTGGGCGCAAGCCCCGAATGGTAGCTGTTGGCCGCGTCGACGACGAGCCGGGCAAGGAGGGCCCCCTGGGGAGTGATCTCCCCGTCCTCCGCGGGAGGAATGCCGAAGGCCTGCACCATCGGGCTGAAATGCCGCGCGTAGAAGGGGTGGATTTCCACGGCATGCGCGGCGGAGGGTGCCGCCAGGACCGCCAGGACCGCCAGCCGCCCCAAGATCCGGTTACGAGCCATGGGGATACCGCACACGTGGTTCACGCCGCCCGATGGCGGGCGATGAATTCCAGGGCTGCACGGAGGAGAAAACCGGAGCGGGTCTCTCCGGCCGGAAAGCATCCCGGTAGGTCCGGAACGCTGACTCCATAGTCGGCCTCCTTTTCCTTGTGGATCACCACGGGGTAGATCATCTCGCGACCTCCAGGGCCAACCGCGGAGTCAAAACCCGAAATCGTTTCTCCCCGCTATCGGCAACGTAAGACATCAAAACCGCGCAGGACGAATGCCTGGAACCGCAGGTATGCCATGGTCCGTACACAGATCCGGCTGGCGGAGCGTCGGGCCGGGCTCAGCGGGTCCAGAACGTCTCCGCCAGGCCCACCTTCCAGATTCCACCTTCCCGGTACATCCGCAAGACCGCGGGCCGCTCCGCACCCTCGTGGGTCAGGAGGATCTCCGCGCGGTTCGTTTCGATCGCCCCCATCCGCCAGCGACTGTGTTCGAGGGCGACGTCCGGGTCGAAGCGGCGCAGGAAACCGCCCCAGTAGTTCCGGGCAAGCGGCCCGCCGTTCTCGAAGTCGCGGCGGACGTCTTGCCGCTTCGGCGCCGACCCTTCCGCGGCGGCGAGTGCGGATACGGTCTCGGAGAGGATCGTCGCCTGCGACTTGGCGGTGAGAGCGGCGAAGGCGGTGCGGCAGTCCCTGGCCTTGAGCGCGTGGAAGAACGCCTCGGCGCGGTCGAGGATGACGGGGACGGCGGGGTTATCTACCGGGGGCGCGGCGTGTGCGGAAAGAACCGCGAGGAACAACGCGACAAGGAGGGCGGCGGCTCCGGGGAGCCGCGAGAGGGGACGCATGCGGGGGATGTGCTTCGCTGCGCCGGTCAGTGGTTGGACGTGGTGCCCCCGCCGCCTCCCCCTCCGGCGGCGATCCCGATCCCTACGGCGGCTGCCACGCCGAGGGCGATCCAGCCGATGGTCCCGGCGGACATCCCGGCGTAGGTCTTCGCGCCCGCCGCTTCACCCGCTTTCGCGGCCGCGCCGGTTTCCGCGGGAGGCGGTGTGACGCCCGGCTCGGCCGCTTTCTGGGGCCATGTCTGCCACTGCTCGGCGGCGAAGGCCTGCGTCACGGCTCCTTGCGCGAACGCGAGGAAGCAAGCGGCGCACAGGATGGCGACGAAACCTTTCCGGGAAAGGGGTGCACGGGGTGGCTTCAATACGAACTCCTTTTGAAACAAAGGGTTACTAACGCTCCTTGTACATCGATCCCCGGTCCTTGTCAAGGAGAACCCCCGCATTGCGGCCGATGAGGTCGAACAGCGTGCGGTAGCGGGAAAGGTCCTGCGCCACGTCGCGCGTCCAGGGGGAGAGGCTGTAGCGATACGTCGTTCTGGAATCGTGGCCGGTGAAGAGACGCAGGGGGATCTCCACGGAAATCCCCTTGTCGTGGTACCCGTGATTGTACGGGTCCGAAAACATCGAGGTGCCCGTGGCGCTGTACCAGGCCGACAGCGTCACCCCGCGGATGAACTTCGACACCTCGACCCGCACGCCCCGGTCGCCGGCGAGGAACCGGCCCGCCTTCACGTCGATCGACGCGTCGACCCCGGGCAGGTTCAACCGCCCCAGGAGCAGGGCCGTGCGGAAATCGTCGTTGGTGCGGAACCCGAACGTCTCGTTCGGAGCGCGCTTGCGGACGAAGCAGCCCGAGGCGCCGGCGAGCACCCGGCCGTTCCACAGGGGGAGGGCGGCTTCCGCGTCGATGCCGGTGAACATCGTCTCGAGCATGCCGGCTTCCGCGCGAAAGTAGACCGGATCGCGCGTGGCGACGGTCTGGTCGAAGAGGAGGCGGCTCAAGGCGACCTTGTCCTTCTCGTACTCCGCGAGGTCGCTGCGGATGGGGATGGAGAGCGGCTGGTTGGCCGTGGAGACCGTGTTCAGCGGGTAGGCTTCCGCGCCGAGGACCGCGGCGCCGCCGACCCACGGATAGGCGAAAAGGGTTGCGGAGAGGCCCGCGCGGTATTTGAAGTAGCCCGACGGGTCGTTGAGGAACGTCTCGACCGACGGCTTGAGGGCGTAATCGAACCAGCGGCGGTGGGTCGTCCGCCGGATCGGAGGGTCGAAATCCCCGGTGCGGAACCCCTCGCGATCGAGAAGGGTGCCCGGGGTCGGCGATCCTTTCCGGATGCCGGACCGCGCGGGATTGGGAGCGGTGACCTCGGCGACGGGGATGCCGTTCTCCCGGAACTGGATCCGGAGGTATTCGATGTCGGGCGGCACGATGGGGGCGATCGTCCGCAGAAGGACCTCCGCGGCGCGGGGGGTGAAAAAGTACCGGTCGTTCTGCACGTCGATCCGGAGGGAGAGGCCGTCGGTCGCGACGCCGATGTCGCTGAAGCCCTCCTCCGCGAGGGCGAAGGCGATCCGGTCGGCGAGAGGTTCGCGGGCGGCTTCCGGGCTCTCCAGGTACGGGGCGTCGTAGATCGGAACCAGCGCACGTCCGATATCGAAGGCGACGGAGGCCGATACGGCGAACTCCTCCCCCCGCTGCCAGCTCGCGTCCACTTCGAGCCAGGAAAGCGGCCGGATGCGGGCGCCGAAATTCAGATGAGAGGGGACGGGGTTTCGAAAATATTTCTTCTGCGCCGGGTCGCTCGTCTGCCGGTCGTAGCGGATGGGGCTGTATTCCGCCATCAGGGCGAGCCACCGGTTCGGGGCGAACTGGACTCCGCCGAAGGGGAGGGCCTCGCGGGCCCATTGGGCGGGGTTGGTGAACATCTCGACCTTGAACCCTTCTCCCAGCGCGGGGAGGGGCGTTTTCCCGAGACGGCCGTTGCCGAAACCCAGCGAGAAGTCGAACGGGTAGATCTGCTTGCCGGCGACGATCGCCTGGGAAGCGTAGAGGCGCGTTCCGTGCGGGTCGGAGATCGCAACGGCGAGGGCGGGAAGATATTTCCCCTCGTGGAGGAATTGGAACTTGGCGTCGAACGCCTTGTCCTTGTCGTCGCCGTATCCCGGGGCACCCCCGGGGACACCGAGGATCTGGGTGACGCGGCCGTTGATTTCGAGGCGGTCGAACAGGCCGACGGTACCGTAGTAGTAGCGGTACGGGTGGTCCTGCGTGACGCCGAGGCGGTACCGGTTCTCCTTCATCACGCGGGCGGTGGGCGTTTCCATGAGGCCGGTGACGCCGAAGTTGTTGGGGCCCGTGAACGGTTCGTCGCCGGCGCGCGCGGGGGCGGCGGCTGCGGAAAGGAGGGCGGCGAGGAGGAAGAAGATGACGGAAGCCCGGGCGATCACGGGATTTCCGGGACCGTGCCGGTGATTTCGGCGATCCGCAGGAGGAGGGCATGAAGGCGTTTCACGGAGCCGGCCCGGCTGCCGGGGGCGGGTTTGCGCGGGACGAAGATCGTGTCTCCGGGGGCGATCTTGGGACCGCTGCCGGTGAGGAAGGGGATTTCCCACCGGGAGGCCGCATGGTCCCACACGATGACGCCGCGGTTCCACAAGGTGACGGTGCCGTCGGGCCGCAGCAGGTAAAGATGACCCATGTCCGCGCGTTCCGCCGGTCCCCCGGCCCGGCGCACGTACTCTTTTGCGCCCGCCCCTTCGGTGAACGGGAGGGCGGTCGCGGGCGTGCGGACCGCGCCGTTCACGATGACGGTGTCCCGTTTCGAGGGGATGCGCAGCGTGTCGCCGTCGGAAAGGGGAAGGTCCTGCGGGCTCCCCTTGAGCAGGCGGGGATGGGAGAGTGGAGCGGGGATGCGGCCCAGCGGGGGCAGCGCGCGAATGCCGTCGAGAAGGCGGCGCCATGCGTCCCGGCCTCCCGGGCGCTCCGCCCGGGTGTTCTCCAGGCGTTCGAGGAGGTCCCTCAGTTCGATCCGCTGGGCCTCCTTTTCCGGTTCCCTGACAAGGTATGCTCCGCGCAGGTTCGCGTTGCCGGTGTACCCGCCCGCGGCAAGGATCAAGGTGGAGAGCGTGGCGTCGTGCGGCAGCGTGTAGCTCCCCGGCCGGCGGGCCTCCCCCTCGACGGAGACGGTGACCGGCCTCGGCCCCCCGATGGCGCCGGCCTGCGTGGGGAATGCGGCGGCGAGGAGGAGAAAGGCAAGGGAGGCGGGAAACCGGTTCGCGCGGAATTTCCGAAACACGAAAATCATGTGCGCCAGTATCCTATAAAAGGGGACGTAGCTACAATTCTTCGCTCTCACGAAAGGCCTAACCGCGGGTTTGCGGAAAATATTCCTGACGAGAAGAATTGTAGCTACGTCCCCTTTTATAGCTCATTTGTGGGCGCGGGGGGTTTTAAGGTATCCTCAATCGGTTGTAACACGTCGGATTACGTGAGGTTGTGGGATGAACGTGGCGATCGTGGGAACGGGGTATGTGGGGCTGGTGACCGGGGTGTGCCTCGCGGAGCGCGGCAACGACGTGCATTGTGTCGACACGAATCCGATGGTCCTCGAGAAGCTCAGCGGCGGGCAGGTGACGATCTACGAGCCGGGTCTGGAGGACATCTACCTTCGCAACCTGAAAAAAGGGCGCATCGCGTTCTCCGGCGACCTGGAGAAGGCCATACTGCCGGCGGAGGTCATCTTCCTGTGCCTCCCGACGCCGCCGGGGGAGGACGGCTCGGCGGACCTGAAATACATCCTCCATGTGGCCGACGGCATGGGGAAGATCTTCGCCCGTCACCCGGAGGCGGGGTACAAGGTGGTGGTCGACAAGTCCACCGTGCCCGTGGGGACGAGCGAGAAAGTGCGGGGGGCGATCCACAAGCACGCGGGGGCGTCGCTCGAATTCGACGTGGTGTCCAACCCGGAGTTCCTGCGGGAGGGATTCGCGGTGGAGGACTTCCTGCGGCCCGAGCGCGTGGTGATCGGGTCGGTCAGCGAGCGGGCGATCGTGGCCCTCAAGGACCTGTACGAGCCGTTCCTGCAGCCGGGCAGCAAGGTCATCGTGATGGACGAGAAAAGCGCCGAGGTGACCAAGTATGCGGCAAACGCCTTCCTCGCGCTGAAGATCTCCTACATGAACGACCTGGCGAACTTCTGCGACGCGGTGGGGGCGGACATCGACCGGATACGGGACGGGATCGGGTCGGATTCGCGGATCGGGCCGAAGTTCCTCTTCCCCGGGCTGGGGTACGGCGGGTCGTGCCTGCCCAAGGACGTGAAGGCACTGCTCAAGTGCGCGAACGACGCGGGGGCGCCGCTGGCGGTCCTGACGGCGGTTGAGACCATCAACCAGGAGCAGCGCAAGCGCTTCTTCCTGAAAATGGAGCGTCATTTCGGAGGGGAGCTGGCCGGGAAGCGGTTCGCCGTGTGGGGAATCGCCTTCAAGCCAAACACCGACGACACGCGGGAGGCGCCGGTCTTCCACATCATCGACGAACTGCTCAAGGCCAGGGCATCGGTGGCGGCGTACGATCCGGAAGCGACCGGGGGGGCTCGGAACCGTTACGGAGACCGGGTCGAATACGCCGTGTCGTCCTACGGGGCGCTGCAGGGGGCGGACGCGTTGGTGATCGCCACGGAGTGGAGCGAGTTCCGCAAACCCGACTTCGGGCTGATGAAGACCCTGATGCGGCAGCCGGTCCTCTTCGACGGGCGCAACATCTACGATCCGCGGAAGATGCGGGAACTCGGGTTCCTGTACCACTCTATCGGCCGGAAGGCGAACGAGGCGCACCCCTTGCAAACAGGGACGTAGCTACAATTCTTGCGGCAAGAAGTCAATCCGTATCGTAGTCGCGACTTCCATCGGTGAGGGGAATAGAGGAAGGGGCGTCGCCGGACCGTCGTGTTCGGCCGATGTGATGTGTCGAGGGGGAGTAACATGTCCGATCCGGTGTTTCGACGTTTTGTAGCTACGTCCCCTTTTGTGAGAGCGGAGGAGGGGAGATGAAGGGATTGGTCCTGAGCGGGGGGAAGGGGACGCGGCTGCGCCCGATCACCTTCACCAGCGCCAAGCAGCTCCTGCCGATCGCCAACAAGCCGGTCCTGTTCTTCTGCCTGGAACAGCTCGCGGCCGCGGGGGTGACCGACGTGGGGATCGTCGTCGGGGACACGGAAGCCGAGATCCGGGGGGCGATCGGGGACGGGGGCGCCTTCGGCATCCAGGCCACGTATATCCGCCAGGACGTGCCCGGGGGACTCGCCCACGCGGTAAAGGTTTCGGAAAGTTTTCTGAAGGATGCCCCCTTCATCATGGTGCTCGGGGACAACCTGCTGCGCGACGGAGTGACCTCTATCGTCGAAGAGTTCCGCGCCGACCCGTGCAACTGCCAAATCCTCCTCACGCGGGTGAAGAACCCCAACCAGTTTGGCGTGGCGGAGCTGCGGGACGGGAAAGTGGTGCGCCTCGTGGAGAAGCCGAAGGAATTCATCTCCGACCTGGCGCTGGTGGGTGTGTACCTCTTTGACAGAAACATCTTCAAGGCGGTGAATGCGATCCGGCCGTCGGGACGCGGGGAGCTGGAGATCACGGACGCGATCCAGTGGCTTTTGACCGGCGGGTACGCGGTCCGGCCGCACCTGGTGACGGGGTGGTGGAAGGACACGGGAAAGCTCGAGGACATCCTGGAGGCGAACCGGATGGTGCTGGACGGGATCGAGGAGCGGATCGTCGGGCGGATCGACACGGGGAGCCGGGTGGAATTCAAGGTGGCGCTCGAGGACGGCGTCGTGATCGAGAACAGCGTGGTCCGGGGGCCTGCGGCCATCGGGGCCGGGACGCGGATCGTCAACTCGTACGTGGGGCCCTTCACCGCGATCGCGGGGGGCTGCACAATCGCCAACGTCGAGGTCGAGCACAGCATCATCCTGGAGGGGTGTACGATCGATGGAGCGGGGTCCCGGATCATCGACTCCCTTGTCGGGCGGAACGTAGTCATCCGGAAGGGGGACGGCCAGCCGCGGGCCTACCACTTCATGCTGGGCGACTACTCCGGCATCACCCTCCCCTGACTAACAATAGGGGACGTAGCTACAAATCTTTTTCGAATGGCGTCGGTGTTAGGATTTCAAGTAATCGCTTGATGTACTTACCGAAGGGAAAGAATTGTAGCAACGTCCCCTTTTATGGGAGGGTGAGATGATCGACGGCGTGATGGTGAAACAGTTGAAAGTCATCCCGGACGAGCGGGGGCGGCTGATGGAGATCCTGCGTGAGGACGACGAGATCTACATGCGCTTCGGGCAGGTTTACCTGACCACCGGATATCCAGGCGTCGTCAAGGCGTGGCACTATCACAAGGTGCAGTACGACCATTTCTGCGTGGTCAAGGGGATGATGAAGGTCGTCCTCTACGATTCCCGGGAGGGGTCGAAAACACGGGGCGAGGTCAACGAGTTCTTTCTCGGCGAGCACCGGACCGTCGTGCTGCGGATTCCCCCCCTCGTCTACCACGGGTTCAAGACGATCGGCACGGAGGAGGCGCTGCTGGTCAATATCTCCACGCAGACCTACAAATACGACGCGCCCGACGAGTTCCGGCTTCCGCCGCACGGGAGCGACATCCCTTACGACTGGGCGAGGAAAGACGGATGACCGGGGAGGCAGGCGCGATGGGTGCCGACGGTCTGAAGCTGCTGGTCGCCGGAGGGGCCGGTTTCATCGGCTCGAACTTCATCCGCCATATTCTGAAGAGCCGGCCCGCATGGCAGGTCGTCAACGTGGACAAGCTCACCTATGCAGGAAACCTCGCGAACCTCAAGGAGGTCTCGGAAGACCCGAGGTACCGGTTTCATCGGGCGGACATCTGCGACGCGGAAGCCATCGCGGGGATCTTCTCGAAGGAGAAGCCCGACGCGGTGGTCAATTTCGCGGCGGAGACGCACGTGGACCGCAGCATCGACGACCCCGGGCTGTTCCTGCGGACCAACATCCTTGGGACGCAGGTGCTGCTGGACGCGGCGCGCAGGAGCGGCGTAAGCCGGTACCTCCAGATCTCCACCGACGAGGTGTACGGGTCGCTGGGACCGGCGGGGAAATTCTCCGAGGATTCGCCGCTCAAACCCAACTCGCCGTACGCCGCCAGCAAGACCTCGGCCGATCTGTTGGCCCGCGCCTACTTCAAGACCTATGGCTTGCCGGTGCTCATCACCCGCTGCTCCAACAATTACGGGCCGTACCAGTTTCCGGAGAAGATCATCCCGTTCTTCGTGACGCTGCTCCGCGAAGGGAAGGCCGTCCCGGTATACGGGGACGGGAAGAACGTGCGGGACTGGATCCACGTGGACGACCACTCGCGGGCGGTGGAGGCCGTGCTGCTGCGCGGCAGGCCCGGGGAAGTCTACAACGTGGGCGGCGGAAACGAGAGGACGAACATCGAGATCACGAAGATGCTCCTTTCCGCGATGGGAAAAGACACCTCGCACATGAAATTTGTCCCCGACCGGCCCGGCCACGACCGCCGGTACGCCATCGACGACACGCGGATCCGCACTGAGCTTTGCGTTGCGCCGCAGGTCCCCTTCGAGCGGGGGCTGGCCGACACGGTCCGCTGGTACCTTTCCAACGAGCCGTGGTGGCGGGCCGTCCAGTCCGGAGAGTATCAGTCCTTCTACGACCGCTGGTACGTGCGGAAGGCGCGCGCGTAAGAGGACGTACGCCACACGAAAACCAGTCCGTTCCCCGGAACGTTACAGAGTGAATCATCGTTCATTCTTGAAATTGGCATGCGTTTCCGATAGGTTGTTACGTCTGAACCATTGACTCCCCTGGGAGGTGCGGTGTGAAGATCCTGGTGGCCATCAAGCCGGTGCCCAATCCCGACGAGAAGGTGAAGATCAAGGGGGACGGCAGCGGGATCGTTCTGGACAACATCAAGATGGTGGTGAACCCGTTCTGCGAGATCGCGGTGGAGGAAGCGCTGCGGATCAAGGAGAAGCAGGGCGGCGAGGTCGTGGTGATGATGGTGGGCCCGAAAGTCGGGGAGCAGCAGGTGCGCACCGCACTGGCGATGGGCGCGGATCGCGCCGTGCTGGTGGAAGCGGGGACCGACCTCGATTCGCTCGCGGTGGCCAAGGTGCTGGCGAAGGTCGTGGAAAGCGAGAAGCCCGACATGGTGCTGATGGGGAAGCAGGCGGTGGACGACGACAACAACCAGGTGGGGCAGATCCTCGCGGCGGTGCTGGGATGGCCGCAGGCGACCTTCGCGTCGAAGGTGGAGTTCCTGGCGGACAACAGGAAGGCGAATGTGACGCGCGAAGTGGACGGCGGCCTCGAGACGATCGAGGTTACGCTTCCGGCGGTGGTCACAACGGATCTTCGGTTGAACGAGCCCCGGTATGCGTCGCTTCCCGGGATCATGAAGGCGAAGAAGAAGGAAGTGAAGGTGTTGGAGCTGTCCTCCCTGGGCGTGGACACGGCTCCGAGGGTGAAGGTGCTCGGTTACGCCCCTCCGAAGCAGCGCGCCGGTGGAGGACGCGTGGCGAGCGTGCAGGAGTTGGTGGAGAAGCTGAAAAACGAGGCCAAGGTTCTCTAACAATAGGGGACGTAGCTACAAAATTCCTTCACGCAACTTTTTCGCGGAGAATTTTGTAGCTACGTCCCCATTTGATGCATCGGGAGGAGAAAGATGGCGGACATTCTGGTAGTCGTCGAGCACCAGGAAGGGGCGTTCCGGAAGAACACGCTGTCGGCGGTGACGGCGGCGAAGGCGCTGTCGGAATTTCTCGGCGGTGCGGTGGACGCGCTGGTACTCGGCGACGGCGTGGCGGCCGTGGCGGACCTGGTGGCCGGCAGCGGCGTGCGGAAGGTGTTGCTGGGTGAAGGGGCGGTGTTCGGGAAATACCTGGCCGTGACCTACGCCCAGGCGGTGGCGCACCTTGTGAAGGGAAAAGGGTACGCCGCGGTGTTCGCCCCCGCGTCGACCTTCGGGAAGGATTTCATGCCGAGGCTGTCGGGCCTCCTGGATGCCCCGTTGGCAAGCGATATCGTGGGCCTGGAGAAAGACGGAGACGTCGTCCGGGTGAAGCGGCCGATGTACGCCGGGAACGCGGTCGGCACGGTGGAGCTGCACGGAAGCCCGCTGCTGATCACGGTGCGGCAGACCGCATTCGACCCCGCTCCGATGGGCGGTGCGAAAGTCCCGGTGGAGAAGGTGGCGGTGAGCGCGGACGGCGGCGGGACGGCTTTCGTGTCGCGCCAGGAGACCAGGTCGGAGCGGCCGGAACTGACGGAGGCGAAGGTGGTGGTCTCGGCGGGCCGCGGGATCAAGGCGCCGGAGAACTTCAGGATGGTGGAGGAGCTTGCCGACGAACTGAAGGCGGCGATCGGGGCCTCCCGGGCGGCGGTGGACGCGGGGTGGGCTCCCAACGACTGGCAGGTGGGGCAGACGGGGAAGATCGTCGCGCCGGAGCTCTACATCGCGCTGGGGATCTCGGGGGCGATTCAGCATCTGGCGGGAATGAAGGACTCCAAGGTGATCGTGGCGATCAACAAGGACGAGGAGGCGCCGATCTTCCAGGTGGCCGACTACGGGCTGGTGGGGGATCTCTTCAAGGCGGTGCCGGAGCTGATCGCGGAATTAAAGAAGTTGAAAAGCGCTTAAGTATTCTATAGATATATAGTGTATACGCCCGCCCGGGCCGGGTCGCTCCGCCTGCGCGGGCGTTTTTCTTCAGGAACCTTTTTGTGCAACCCATGGGAGCGGGAGGGGAAGAAGACATGGCCGGTGACAGGAACGAGCGGAGGGATCTTGCGTCCCGCCTCAAGTCGAAGGACTTCACCGCGGGGATCGTAGGTCTGGGGTATGTGGGTCTCCCGTTGGCGATGGAGTTCGCCGATGCGGGGGTCGAGGTCATCGGCGTCGACGTGGACGGCGGAAAGGTCCGCGCCTTGAAGGCGGGGAAGTCGTATATCGGGGACGTTCCGGCCGAATCCGTAAAGGCCGCGGTCGACGGGGGGCTGTTCCATCCCACCACGGACTACTCGGCGCTGGCGATGGCGGACACGGTGAACATCTGCGTCCCCACGCCGCTGCGCAAGACGAAGGATCCGGACCTGTCCTACATCGTCGGTGCGATGGACAAGATCGTGAACTACCTCCACAAGGACATGCTGATCGTCCTGGAGAGCACGACCTATCCGGGGACGACGGAGGAGGTCCTGGCCCCCATGGTCGAGGAGAAGGGATACAAGGTCGGAAAGGACATCTTCCTCGCCTTCTCGCCCGAGCGGGTCGATCCCGGCAACGCGAGGTTCACGACGAAGAACATCCCGAAAGTGGTGGGGGGCGTGACGCCGAAATGCTCGAAGGTTGCGGCGACGCTCTACAGGGGGGTGCTCGAGAACGTCCACCCGGTGTCGTGCGCGGCGGTGGCCGAGATGGTCAAGTTGCTGGAGAATACCTTCCGGTCAGTGAATATCGGGCTGGTCAACGAGATCGCGCTGATGGCCGACCGGATGGGGATCGACGTGTGGGAGGTGATCGAGGCGGCGGCGACCAAGCCCTTCGGATTCATGCCCTTCTACCCGGGGCCGGGGATCGGCGGCCACTGCATCCCGCTGGACCCGTTCTACCTTTCGTGGAAAGCCAAACAGTACGGCTTCGAGTCGCGGTTCATCGAGCTGGCGGGCACGGTGAACGGGCACATGCCGCACTTCACCGTGGACAAGATCGGCGAGGCGCTCAACCGGCACAGGAAGGCGGTCAACGGGGCGAAGGTGCTGGTCCTGGGCGTTGCGTACAAGAAGAACATCAGCGACGTGCGCGAGTCGCCCGCCCTCGACATCCTGCAGTTGTTGGCGAAGAGGGGAGCGATTCTCTCGTATTGCGATCCGTTCGTCCCCGAAGTCCGGGAGGCGGGGATCGAGCTTTCGGCGGCGCCTTTTTCGGCCGCCACGGTGCGGAAAGCGGACTGTGTGGTCGTGGTGACGAACCACGATGCGTTCGATTACAAGCTGGTGGCCCGCGAGGCGAAGCTTGTCGTCGACACCCGCAACGCACTGAAGGGCTTGAGCGGCAAGAAAATCATCAAGCTCTGACCTGCATTCGGAGGCACCAATAATAGGGGACGTTGCTACAAAATTATCGCCGGAACCTTTCATTTTCGTCCATAATTTTGTAGCAACGTCCCCTATTATTGGTGCCTCTTTTCATGATTCCATGGGGGAAGCATGCGATACCTTGTGACGGGCGGGGCGGGGTTCATCGGGTCGAATCTGACGCGGGCGCTCCTCGCCACCGGACAGACCGTTCGTGTGCTGGACAATTTCCTCACGGGAAAGCGGGAGAACCTCGCCGGCCTGGCCGAGGTGCACGGCGGATCCTTCGAACTGGTCGAAGGGGACCTGTGCGACCTCGCGACGGTGAGGAAGGCGGCAAAAGGGATCGAATACGTCCTCCACCAGGGAGCTCTGCCTTCGGTGCCGCGTTCCGTTGCCGATCCCGTCCTCTCCAACGCGATCAACGTGGGGGGCACGGTAAACCTCCTGGTCGCCGCCCGGGACGCCGCTGTCCACCGTGTGGTGTTCGCCGCCTCCTCCTCCGCCTATGGCGACACCCCCGCGCTGCCGAAGCGGGAATCGATGACCCCCAACCCGAAGTCCCCTTACGCGGCGCAGAAGCTGGTCGGGGAGCATTACATGCGGATTTTCCACGAAATCCACGGGCTCGAGACCGTGTCGCTGCGCTACTTCAACGTATTCGGCCCCCGGCAGGATCCGAAATCGATGTACGCCGCCGTCATCCCGCGCTTCATCACCGCGGTGCTGCGCGGGGAGCCTCCCACACTGTACGGAGACGGTCTCCAGACACGCGATTTCACCTACATCGACAATGTGGTTCAGGCAAATCTCGCGGCCTGCGAGGCGCCGGGAACGGCGTGCGGGAAGGTCATAAACATCGCGTGCGGGGAGCGGGTTTCGCTCCTGGACATTCTCGAAATCGTCTATGGCCTGGCGCGGAAACGCGTGCCGCCGAAGTTCGAGCCGGGACGGGCAGGGGATGTCCGCGACTCCCTTGCCGACATCTCCCTGGCTCGGGAACTCCTCTCCTATGACCCGAAGGTCCCTTTCGCAAAGGGCCTCGCCGCCACGTTCGACTGGTTCCAACAAAAGGGGACGTAGCTACAATTCTCCCGCTTCCCGAGGGGGCCTCCTGCGCGGGTCTTCGCAGCCGGTTGGCACGGGGTTTGGATTCCCCCTTCCCATGCCTCGCTTGCCGAGAGTCGATTTCCCGGGGGCGGTACACCACGTATACGGCCGCGGGATCGAGAAAAGAGACCTGTTCCTCGATGACGGGGACCGGGAACGTTTTGTATTACGACTGGGCGCAAACCTTGCACGCTGGCGGATTCACTGCATTGCATGGGCCTTGATGCCGAATCACTTTCACCTTCTCATCCGCTGCCCGTCGGGAAACCTGGCCTCGCTCATGCGCTGCCTGCTGACCGGATACAGCATCTACTTCAATAAGCGTTATAGCCGTGTCGGGCACCTTTTTCAAAACCGGTATAAATCCCAGGCGCTGACGCGGGATGGGCATTACAGGGAACTGGTCCGATATATCCACCTCAACCCGATACGCGCCGGAATGGTGGATGATCTGGACACGCTCTCCGGGCATCCATGGACCGGGCATCGCGGGATTGTTTCCGGATCCATCCCCGATTGGCAGGATCTCGAATCGATCCGGGAGATCTTCGCTTCTCCCCAAGGATCCTGGATACAGGCATACATGGAGTTTCTCCAGATCGGGCTTCGTCTTGGCAACGGCTCCACATTGCCCGCCTGCTCGGACTCTGCCAGTGCGGCAAGGAAGCCGAACCGGCACTCCCTACACATGACCGACGCGCCTCCGGAAATGTTCTTCGGGATTCTCGAGCAGGTCCTCTCGAAGACCGGTGTGGCAGCGAAAGACATCCCAGGGAACGCCAAGCACGCCCGCGTTGTCCGCGCACGGCGCCTTCTGTTGAGGATTTGCCGTAGGGAATTGGCGGTTCCGGTTTCGAAAATCTGTCAATGGGCCGGCATCCCGGAGTATAGCGGGTGGTATCTGCTGAAGGACGAAGCCGATGACGGGAGTCCGATGCTTCGACGTTGAGGTCTTGCGCCTCCGTCCCCCATTCCGCCAAACCCCTGCCCCGTGCCTATTTCGGACCTGCCCTTCACTCCCCCGTTTGCATTCATCCCTGGGTATATTGCAGATATTCCCCTTTATGGAACATCCCAAGTTTGCAGGCAAGAATTCCAGCAACGTCCCCTATTGTGTTTTGCGGGCGACCACGAGGAAGGCGGAGTGGGAGAACATCCACTGGACGGGGCGTACGGACATCCCCTTCACGTGCCAGGGGCGCAGGATCACCTCGAACGTTTCGGGGTCCGCGAAGCCGCCCACCTCGACGAACCGGTCGCACAGCTGCTTCACCTGGGTCGTGGAAGGGAGGTAGGACAGAAGGATCCCGCCGGGCAGGAGCGCCGAAAGGGCGTGCGGCACCACGTTCCACGGTTCGGGAAGGTCGAGCACCACCCGGTCGACCCCGCGCTCGTCGATCCCCTGGGAGATGTCGCGGACCTTGATCTCGTGGTTCTCGGTCTCCCCGAGGTACCGGCGGACGGTGCGCGCCCCGCTCTCCGCGAAATCGTCCCGGATCTCGTAGGAGACGACCTTCCCCTCCGGGCCGACCGCCTCGAGCAGCTTGATGGTGAGCGCCCCCCAGCCGATCCCGGCCTCGATCACGGTGGCGCCCGGAAACACGTCGGCCCAAAGCAGGATCGGGCCCGTGTCCTTCGGATAGATGATCTGGGCGTTGCGCTTCTGGTTCATGACGTACTGGATGTAGGTGGGGCGGAAGACCCGGTATTCGCTTCCCATCGCCGTCCAGGCGCGGCACCCGTCCTCCTTGCCGACGATGTCGTCGTGGAGGAGGTTCCCCTTGTGCGTTCCGAAGACCTTCCCGTGCGCCAGGGTCACCAGGTGCTCCTCGCCCTTGGGAGAGACCAGGAGAACGTCCTCCCCCGCCTGGAACGGTCCCCTTCGGATGCGCCCCCCCTCCGTCATCCCAAGCGCTCCCTGTCGCCGACACGGAAAAGGGCAACGTAGACTCCGGGCTCGCGGGGAAGCTTCCACTCCGCTACGCTCGCGACCCTCGTCCGCTTGCTGCGATTCCGCTCGACGCAATCGCTGCCTCGCTCCATACGCCGCTGCGGGAAACTCCCCCGCTGCGCCCTGCGTCCGGGTATCCAACGGTTACGGTTATCTATCCCCGCGGCGAAAGGAAGCATCACGTTTTCTCCCGCCGGCGTTCCCGCTGCTCGCGGACGCGTTCCTTCAGCCGGCAGAAGGAGCACACCTGCGCGAACGTGGAAGCCCCGCACGACGAACACGCCCCCGGGACGCCCCCGGCCGATCCCTTCCCGAACCCCGTTTCTTCCCCGTCATCCGCCATCGGTTCGACCGTCGCCTGCCGCAACGGGTTCGAAGCGTCGAGAAAGCCCTGGTAGAACACGATCCGCGTTCCCGGCATCTTGTCCTCGATGAGAGACAGCGCCTCCTTGTACACGAGGGAGGTCGCGTCGAGGCTCATCGGGCACTCCTCCGTGACGTAGTCGATTCCCTTGAGGAAGCCGTACGCCGCCGTCTCCATTTCGGTTATGCGCCACAGCGGCTTCACCTTCCGAACCAGCCCCGTCCCCGCTTCGGGCAGGAACGGATGCTGCCGGGCCAGGTGGTCCCGCTGCCAGTGGAGGAGGTTCCCCAGCAGGCGCGCTCCCTCGTCGTCCAGGTTGTGCCCGGTCGCCACCACGCTGAACCCGCCCTCGGCGGCAACCTTGTTGAAGAAGTACCGCTTGACGGTCCCGCAGATGGAGCACTCCTGCATCCGGATGCACCGCGCCGCCTCCGGGATCGGGATCCCCTCCTTCGCCAGCTCCACGACGATGGGCGTCTTCCCCCGCGCGGCGGCAAAGGCTGCGACCTTCTCCCGGGACCGGGCCGAATACCCCTCGATTCCCAGATCGATGTAGAGCCCCTCGGTCTTGTACCCCGCCTCCATCAGGACGTCCCAGAGGACGAGGCTGTCCTTGCCGCCCGACACGCACACGAGCACGCGGTCGCCGGGAGCGAGAAGCCGGTACCTCCGGATCCCTTCCCGGACCTGTCGCCGGAAGAAGACGAAGAAGCAGTCGGGGCAGAAGGCGGCGTGGTGGCTCGGCAGGTCGACCGCGGCCTCGGCCCTCCGGCAGCGCTTGCACTTCATCGGCCGGGTCAGCCCCCGGAGACGACGGAGATGACCTCGATCGTCTCCCCGTCCTCGACCTTGTGGTCCCGGGTCAGGAGCCGCTTCCCCTGCGTCACGATCACCGTGGTCGGGCGGACGCCCGCTTCGGCGAGGATGTCCATCACCCGCCGGGGGCCGGGGACGTCGAGTTCCCTCTTTTTCTGCGGAAGCCGCACGCGGATCATCGGATGCATTATACAGGAAACCGCGCCGCTCCCGCGGTTCGGGAAGTTTCCCTTGCGGGACACGGGCCCGCAAGGCATCGCCGCGTCCACAAATGATTTGAGTCCCTCCATGGCGGGGAGTAAACTGGGGCCATCATTCCCCAAAGGAGGATGTTGGAAATGCGCTTGCGCTCTGCGTTGATGTGTCTCTTCTCCGGGCTGATCCTCACCCTTGCCGTCGCCTGCTCGAAGCAGGAAGCCCCCAGGCAGGAGGCTCCTCCGGCGGCGCCCGCGGCAGGCGGCGCGATGGACGGGAAGGCCCTCTTCGAACAGAAGTGCAGCGTGTGCCACGGACTCGACCGCGCGACGTCCCGCAAGGAATCGAAGGCCAAGTGGACGGCGATCGTGAAGGAGATGCAGGGGAAGAAGGCCGGGTGGATCTCGGACGCGGAAGCCGACAAGATCATCGACTTCCTCGTGGCGGACCACGGGACGAAGTAACCTTCAGCGAAAAGGGGGGTTTCCATGGGAACGAAGCGGGGGATCTCGGTGTTTCTCTCGGCGACGCTGCTGCTGGTCGGACTTTCCACCCTGGCGGGCCCTGCGATGTCCGCCGCCGAGTCGCAGGCCAAGGAGAAGGCGCTGTTCGAGAAGAAGTGCTCGATCTGCCACGCCCTCTCCCGGCCCCTCGGCGAGCAAAAAAGCCGCGCCGAATGGACGAAGACAGTCGCGCAGATGCGGAAGAACGGGTGCCCCATCAACGACGCGGAGGCGAAGGAGATCGTCGATTACCTCGCGAAGGTCCGCGGCCCGAAGAAAAAGTAACAATAGGGGACGTAGCTACAATTTTATCGCAGGAATCGACCTCGGGCGGGGGATCGCCCGGGCGGCGAATCCGTACGCGGGCGGTTCCGCAGGCGCTCCGGGGCCGCCCGTTCTTCTTGCGGGGGTGGCGGGCTCTTGGACATCCTGCAGTCGGTCTTCCCGGTATTCCTCGTCGTGGTGCTGGGCGTCGTCCTGCGCAGGTACCGCTTCCTGGACGAAAGGTTCATCGCCGCGGCGAACGACCTTGTCTACTACCTCCTTCTCCCCATGCTGCTTTTTTACGAGGTCGGGACGACGAACTTCCTGGAGTCGTTCAGCGGCTCCCTTGTGATCGGCGCTTACGCCACCACCCTGGCCGTCTTCCTCCTCGCCTTCTCCCTGTCCCGCCTCCTCGGCATCGGCCCCGCGGAGACGGGGGCGTTCGTCCAGGGATCCTTCCGCGCGAACCTCGCTTACATGGGCCTGCCGGTCGTCTTCAACGCCTTGGGCCAGGCGGGCTTGAGCAGGGCGGGGATCTTCCTCGGCTTCGTCGTGCCGGTGATCAACGGGCTGTCCGTCATCGCGCTCATGATCCCCCACGGAGCGGAAAAGGAGGAGGGGATCGCCGCGACCGGATGGCGCATCCTCCGGCAAGTCGCGGCCAACCCCCTCATCCTGGGGTGCGTGTCGGGCATCGCCTGGAGCCTCCTGAAACTCCCGTTCCCCCTGATGGTGAAGCGGACCCTGTTCCTGCTCACTCCCGCCACGCTGCCGCTTTCGCTGCTGTGCCTGGGGGGATCGTTCTCGTTCCAGCGGGCGCGCAGGGGATTCTCCCTCGCGGCGCTGGCTGCGTCCCTCAAGGTGATCGTTGCGACGGCGCTTGCGATTGCCATCTACCGATGGATGGGCGTTTCGGGCGAGGACCTGCGGATCGGCGTGATCATGCTCGGTTGCCCGACGGGGGTGATCACCTATGTGCTGGCGAGCCAGCTTCGGGGGGATGCCGACCTCGCCGGGACGATCATCATCGTCTCCACCGTCGCCTCCGCCTTCACGATCACGGGGTGGCTATTCCTCCTGCGGGCGATGGGGTGGTAACCGCGGGAGAGCTCGCGCCCCCGGCCCGTCCGCTCACACCAGCAGGACGATCACTTTCCTCGGTCCGTGTGCTCCCACCGCGAGGGTCTGCTCGATGTCGGCGGACTTGCTGGGTCCGGAGAGGAAGGAGATGTTCCGGGGCGGGCCGGCGGCAAGAGCGGCGAGCGCCTCGTCCATCCGCTCGACAACGGAGGACGCGGGAAGCAGCGACACGTGCACGTCGGCCAACAACCCCGGGAGAAGCGTCCTCCCGCCTGCGCTGGTCTCCACGACCGTCCCCGTCTCGGCGATTCCCGCCTCTGCGCTGCGGAATCCCGCCGTCACGGCGGGGCTCCCGCCGCGGACCTCCGCCCCGGTCGTGAGGTGGAACGGCCCGAACGGGACGAGTGCCTCCGCAATCTCGCGCGCCGACGCGTCGTCTTCCGGGAAGAACAGGGCGGCCACCCCCTCCGTGCGCAGAATCTCCCCGAGGTCGGACATCACCTTTTCCATCGGCCCGCGGAAAATCACGCCTCCGGCGGAGAGGAACATCCTCTCGAACAGATCCAGACGCTCGTCCTCCGCAAGCGGATTCCGGGCGCCTTCGGCCGGGGCGGCACCGCCCGCTTCCGCGCCATGCTTCCCCACGGCGGACCTGACGCGGCGCAGAAGGAGTTCCCTCTCGTCCGTGGGCGTCATTCCCGCACTCCCCGCCGGGCCTTCCACAGCTTGCGGAACGGCCGGATGGCGACCGCCGGGAAGTCGCGCCGCTCCGTCCACCCCGAGAACGGGTGCGGGAGCCCCTCCACCGGCTTTCCCTTCGTGAAAAACTGCACGAGTACCCCCGCGATCCGCTCCACCGCCTCGAGCAGGCCCGCGCGCTTCATCACGCCGGCGTATCCCTTCATCCCCGCGATCTCCCCCGGAGTCTTCAGGCCCTGCTCACGCGCGTCGGCGCGCAGCTCCAGGAGGAAATCGGGAAGCGGGATCTTCACCGGGCACACCTCCGCGCACGCGCCGCAGAGGGTGCTTGCGTCGGGCAGCGGCGCCGCCTCGGAAAGGCCGATCAGGAGGGGCGTGAGGACCGCGCCGATGGGCC
Organism: Deltaproteobacteria bacterium; assembly: GCA_021815305.1. Taxonomy (GTDB): domain Bacteria; phylum Desulfobacterota; class Deferrimicrobia; order Deferrimicrobiales; family Deferrimicrobiaceae; genus JAKAHC01. The sequence continues at coordinate 193,324 of JAKAHC010000003.1, forward strand.
CGGAATACACCCACCCGTAGGCGTGTCCCCCCACGCTCTGGTACACGGGGCAGGAGTTGAGGCACGCGCCGCACCGGATGCACTTGAGCACCTCGCGGTATTTCCCCTCGAGGATGGCGCTGCGGCCGCAATCCACGAGGAGGATGTGCATCCGCTCGGGTCCTTCCGCGTCGCCCGCCTGCCTTGTCCCCGTGAGGATCGACACGTAGGAGGAGAGGATCTGCCCCGAAGCGCTGCGGGGCAACAGCCGCAGGAACGCAGGCAGGTCCGCCATCCGGGGGATCACCTTCTCGATCCCGGCGACGGCCAGGTGGACGCGCGGGAGGATCGTGCCCATGCGTCCGTTTCCCTCGTTCGTGACGAGCACGACGGATCCCGTGTCGGCCACGAGGAAGTTCGCCCCCGAGACGCCCATCCCGGCGGAGAGGAACTTCTCCCGGAGGTGTCGCCTTGCGATCGCCACCAGCTCGGGGATGCTGTCGGTGGGGGGCGCGCCGAGACGGCGAGAGAAAAGCTCCGAGATCTCCGCGCGTGATTTGTGGACGGCGGGGGCGATGATGTGGGACGGCGGTTCCCCCGCCAGCTGGAGGATGAACTCCCCGAGGTCGGACTCCACCACCTCCAGGCCCGCCTCCGCCAGGGCCGCGTTGAAGGAGATCTCCTCGGAGACCATCGATTTCGACTTGACGGCCAGGGCGACCCCTTCTTCCCGGGCGATTTGCGCGGCGATCCCGCGCGCCTGCACGGGCCCCTTTGCGACGTGGACGACGGCGCCCCGCTTCTCGGCCTCCTCGATGAACCGGGACAGATGAACGTCGAGGCGGGAGAGAGCCTCCAGCTTGATCGCCGAGGCCCGCTCCCGGGTCGCCTCGAATTCCGGGAAAGCGGCCACCGCGGCGGCGCGGTGATCCAGGAACCGTCCGGTGGTGCGTCCGAGGGCGGCCTGAAGCGCGGGATCCGAAAGCGCCTTCCGGGCGTTCCGGGGAAACGCCTTCGCCCCGGGCTCCATCAGCTCCTTCCCTCCCCCGGGGAGCCGGCCGCGGCGGGCGCCCCCGAAGATTCGCCCGCGAGGATCTCCGCAAGGTGGATCGCCTTCACCGGATACCCCTGGCGGGACAGCATCCCGCCGATGTTCATGAGGCATCCCAGGTCCCCGGAGGTGACGTAGGAAGCCCCGGTCGCCAGGATCCGCTCGATCTTGCGCTCCGTCATCCTGCAGGAGATCTGGGGGTACTTGATGGAGAAGACGCCTCCGAACCCGCAGCACCGGTCGGCCTCCTCCATCTCTACGAACTCGACGCCGGGGACGGCGCGCAGAAGCTTCCGCGGGGCCTCGACCACCCCCAGCCCGCGCCGCAGGTGGCACGAGTCGTGGTAAGTCACCTTCCCCCGAAAATCGGACTTCGGGTCGGTCACCCCGAGCACGTCGACCAGGAATTGGGAGAGTTCGTAGATCCGCTCTCCGACGGCATGGGCGAGCGCGAGGGTCCTGGGCTCGTCGCGGAACAGCACGGGGTAGCCGTGCCTGACCATCGCCGCGCAGGAGCCCGAGGGCGTCACGATGTAGCCTTCGCCGGGGAAGGAGAGGAGGAACTTCCGCGCCATCGCCCTCGCCTCCTTCCGGTTCCCGGAGTTGTACGCGGGCTGCCCGCAGCAGGTCTGGGAGAGGGGGACGCGCACCTCGGCGCCGAACCGCTCCAGCACTTTGACCGTCGCGAAACCCACCCCGGGAGAGAAGGCGTCGGCGAGGCAAGTGAAGAAAAGGGAAACGGGGATGGGCCCCTTCGGATCCATCCCCGTAGTATACGGCATTCGCGTCTCCCCTCCATGGGACGATCCTTCCGGGGGAGCACTTCGGCATGGGAGGAGGAGGGGTTCTCACATCATGCCGCTCCCCCGGAAGGATCAGGCTACAATGCTTCCTTTCCCCTTTCTCCCGTCCGGATGCGGACCACTTCCTCGAGGTCAAACACGAAGATCTTTCCGTCGCCGATCTTCCCCGTTCGCGCGGCGGTGACGATCCGCTCGACGACGGCGGGCACCGTTTCCGCCGGCACGGCCACCTCGATCTTGATCTTGGGGAGGAAGTCTACCGCGTACTCCGCCCCGCGGTAGATCTCCGTGTGTCCCTTCTGGCGCCCGAACCCCCTCACCTCGAGGACCGTCATCCCGGTGACCCCGATCTCGCCGAGCGCGTTTTTCACCTCATCCACCTTGAACGGCTTGATGATCGCTTCGATCTTCTTCATGGCGTTTTCCTCCCGTCAAGGATCCCGCGCCTCAGCGGGGGAAGTTCCGGAGGTTGAAGTCGGGGTACGCGATGACCGCCACCTCGTGCTGGTCGAGCCCCTCCACTTCCTGCTCCGGGTCGACCCGCAGCCCCATCGTGAGGTCGAGCAGCTTGAACACGGCGTAGCCGATGGCGGCTACGTACACGATGTTGGTCAGCGTACCGATGCATTGCGCGACGAACTGCGACGCGTCGCCGTACAGAAGCCCCTTGACCGTTCCGGCCACGCCGTTCCACCCGTCTCCGTACGAGCCGTCCGCGAAGATTCCCAGCGCGATCACGCCCCATGCCCCGTTGACGCCGTGCACCGAGATGGCGCCCACCGGGTCGTCGATCTTGAGCGTCCGCTCGACGAAGAAGACGGACCAGCAGAGGAAGATCCCCGCGAGGACACCGATGAGGACGGCCGACGGGGCGGTGACGAAGGCGCAGGGGGCCGTGATGGCCACAAGGCCCGCGAGCAGTCCGTTCGCCGCCATGCTGATGTCGGGCTTGCCGTACCGCAGCCACATGTAGATCGCAGCGGAGAAGGCGCCCCCGGCGCTTGCGAGCATCGTGTTGGTCGCGATGACGCCGATCCGCAGGTCGGTCCCGGAGAGGGTCGAGCCGGTGTTGAATCCGAACCACCCGAAGGCGAGGATGAAACAGCCTACGATCGCCATCGGGATGTGGTGCCCCGGCATCGCGTTCGGGGTGCCGTCCTTGCCGAACTTGCCCAGGCGCGGCCCCAGCATCCTGGCGCCGACGTAGGCGAGGACGCCGCCGGTCATGTGGACCACCGAGGAACCCGCGAAGTCCACGTGGCCGTGGCCCAGCCCGAAGTTGCTCCCGAGCTTGGAGAGCCAGCCGCCGCCCCAGACCCAGTTTGCGTAGAGCGGGTAGATGACGGCGCCCACGACGATCCCGTAGACCATGAAGGATTTGAAGCTCCACCGCTCGGCCATCGACCCGGTCGGGATCGTGGCGGTGGTGTCCATGAACACCATCTGGAACAGGAACATGGTGAAGATCGAGGCATCGTACGCCTGCCCGGAAAGGAAGAACCCCTTGGTGCCGAACAGACCGAACTCCTTTCCGAACAGGCGGATCACAAACTCTCCGTTCATCGTCCCGCCGCCACCAAGCGTGGCGAAGGGACCCGCCCCTCCCATCTGCAGGGCGAAGCCGGTAAGCCAGAAGCCCAGCATCCCGAGAGCGTACACCATGAAGTTCATCGCCATCGTGTGGCCGGCGTTCTTGGCCCGCGTGAAGCCGGTCTCGGCCATGGCGAACCCCGCCTGCATGAACATGACGAGGAAGCCGCACACAAGGGTCCAGACGATGTTGATGGCGATCCGATTGTGGCCCGCGACGTCGCCGACCTTGGCGGCGAGCGGCTCCTTGCCGGACAGCTGCTTGATGTCGTTGTCGGTGGGAGCGCCCGCCGAGGCGGCGAGAATGTCCGAGATCCCGCCGGTGTTGGCCCCCGACGGGTCGTTCCGCGGCGCCACCGCTTCGGGCGCGGCGGTTGCCGCCGCCGCGTTGTCCGCGGGTTTCGCCTCGTCCGCCGCGGCAGCGCGGGGGACCGTGCCGGCGGCGAGGAAGAGCGCCGCCAGGCACAGGGCCGTCAGGGTCCATTTCCGTAGATGACTTTCCATGACGTTTCTCCTTTTCATTTTATGGGTCGGCGGGTCAAGGGAAGTTGATGTCGACCTGGACGGTGGCGGTGTTCTGCCCCGCGCGGTCCTTGTTGTTATAGACGTCGTACCCGAGGATGACGCTCACGTTCTTGGCGAAGGCCCAGGAAGCGCCGAAGCTTGTGGCTCCGTAGGCGTTCTTGCCGCCCTGGTAGTCCACGGCGACCCACAGCTTGTCGGAGATCTCCGTCATCGTGCGGTCCCAGGACAGGAGGACGCCGGAGTCGTCGCCCTTCGTTCCGTTGCCGTCGTAGACGGTGGCTACGGACGATTTCCTGTTCAGCCCGTAATACCCGACGGAGAGCCGGCCGATCACGGGAAGCGTCCGCGCGACGAGGCCGTAGTAGATGTTCGCGTCCGTGCCGTTCTTCGTGTAGACGCCGTTTTGCACCTCGCCCTTCTTCGTTCCGAAGTTGTAGCCCCCGACCGCGATCGCCGGGGAGTATTTGAAGAGGGAGTCCTCCGGCGTTCCGATCTTCGCGTGGAAATAGAGGGGGTCCTTGTCGAGCCCCGCCGCCGTGTTCGTCCCGCCGTACATGAGGTCGAAACCGACTTCCGCCTGGATTTTTTCGAACGGCAGGACGCCGACCGTGGGGCCGACGAGATACATGGGCGGGTCGTTCGCTCCGTTGGAGTTGGCCTTCGTGCGGACGTAGCTGTCGATGTTCAGGTGGAGCGTCTTGTACGGCTGGATGTCCGTGGAGGGGATCCAGATCTGCGTGGACGGCGTGGCCATTGCCGCGGTCGCGACGAGACCGCACACCGCAAACGCCGCGAGGGAGATGCCGGTCGTCCGGATGATCCTGCTGCTCTTTAACATGATGTCCTCCTGAAAGAGAAAGAGTGAAGAAAATGGTTGCGACGGGTGGTGTGGGAGCATCTCCCGTGCCATGCCGGGGAAAGGGGGGGCGGATCAGGAGCAACTTGCTGAAATCCAAGGAGAGAAAAAGCGGGACGGGGCGCGACGGTGTTCCGGGGCGAAACCGCCGGCGCTACGGAAATGTCTGGAAGTCTACGACAATGGCGCTACGGGCACTGCCGGGCCGCGGCGTGCGGGGATCACTTTTTCCAGGGGGAGGAGAGCCCGTACTTCTTCATCTTGTAGGCGACCTGCCGCGGCGTCCAGCCCAGGAGCTTCGCGGCGCGGGCGATCACCCATCCCGCCCCCTCCAGCGCCCTGCGCAGCTCCTCGATCTCCATCTCCTTGAGGTACGCCGAGCGGGGCTTCCCCTCCCGGCCGTGGTCCGGGGAATCCGGTTCCGTCGCCGCCGAGGCCACCGAAAAGGTCCGGGGATCGATCGGTTGCCCGTACAGCCCGATCGCGTGGGGACCGGAGGAAACGCGGATCGCCCGGGGAAGATCCTGCGACGGCACGGTGGACGACTTCGCCATGACCACGGCGCGCTCCACGAGATTTTCCAGCTCCCGGACGTTTCCCGTCCACCGGTACTCGAGCAGCAGGTCCAGCGCCTCCTTGGTGAAAACGACGTTTTTCCCGTGCTCCCGGTTGAAGCGCTCGAGGAAATGCTCCGTCAGCGGCAGGATGTCCTCCCTCCGGTCCCGCAGCGGGGGAAGGTAGACCGGGATCACGTTGAGCCGGTAGTAGAGGTCCTCGCGGAACGTCCCCGCCGCCACCATCCTCTCGAGGTCCGCGTTCGTCGCGGCGATGATCCGCACGTCCACGGAAACGGGGCGGTTCTCCCCGAGCCGCTCGAACTTGCGCTCCTGGAGGACGCGCAGCAGCTTCACCTGGGTGGGAAGGGGGATGTCGCCGATCTCGTCGAGGAAGATCGTCCCTCCCGCCGCCTCCTCGAAGCGGCCCTTGCGCTCCTCCACCGCGCCGGTGAAGGCCCCCCGCTTGTGGCCGAACAGCTCCGATTCCAGGAGCGTCTCGGGAAGGGCCGCGCAGTTGACGGCGACGAACGGCCGCTCGGCGCGGGGTCCCCCCTGGTGGATCGCCCGCGCGATCATCTCCTTGCCGGTGCCCGACTCCCCGCGCAGCAGCACGGTGGCGCGCGATGCGGCTACGCTGGTCACCGCGGCGAACACCTCCTGCATCCGTTTGCTCTGGCCCACGATGTTCTCGATGCGGTAGGTCTTGCGGATCGTCTTCTCGAACTCCTGCCGCTGCCGCTGGAACTCCTCCTGGAGACGCTCGATCGCCCTGTGGAGCTTGAGGGTCTGCCCGATGAAGCAGCCGACCACGTTGAGGATCCGGGCGTCGCTCTCGAGCGCCTGCGTCCCGACGCGCCCGATCCGCTCGGCGGTGAGGACCCCAAGGGTCTCCGAGCCGATGCGGATGGGAACGGAAAGGTAGGAGAGGGGTGCAGCGGAGGATTTCCCGTGGGCGCGGGTCTTGTCGAGGAACGTGGGTTCTTTCCGGACGTCCGGGAGCACGATGGGACTGCCGGTCTTCATCGTCTTTCCGACGATCCCCTCGCCCCACACGTACCGGGACCGCCCGCGCTGCTCCGCCGTGTACCCCGCGGCGATCTCCATCCGGATCTCGCGCGTGGCCTCGTCGGGGCGGAAGATTGCGGCGCGGTCGAAGCCAAGGAAGCTCTGGAGGGTGCGCAGGGTGGTCCCCAGCGCCCGGTCGAGGTTCTGGGTGGAGGTGAGGATCTTGGCCACCTCGTGGATAGCCGCGATCTCGGCTTTTTCGGGGACGCGGAAATCTGTCACGGGGGGATTATAGCGTATAATGCGGGCCAACGGCCGGGACGCCTGGCTGCGGCGGAAAAGGGATCGCAAGGGAGGAGATCGGCGGATGGCGAAGACATCGAAATTCCTTCGGGGAGCGCGCATTCTCCCCCCCCCCATCGGGAAGGGAATGGACGTTGCGGACCTGGTCGAGAAGACGTTCCTCGCCTACAACGCGGGGAGGCTTAGGGAGGGTGCAAGGCTTCTGGCCGAGCGGATGCTGCGGCCCGGCGTGACGGTGGGGCTTTCTCTCACGGGAGCGCTCACGCCGGCGGGGTTGGGGATGTCGTGCGTGGTGCCGCTTCTTTCGGCGGGGTTCGTCGACTGGATCGTTTCGACGGGAGCGAACCTGTACCACGACGCCCACTTCGGGCTGGGGCTGCCGATGCACGCCGGGTCCCCGTTCCTGGACGACCGCATCCTGCGCGAGGAGGGCGTCGTGCGGATCTACGACGTCCTCTTCGATTACAACGTGCTCCTCGACACGGACGCCTTCTTCCGCCGGGTCTTGGACCTCCCGGAATTCCAGGGAGTCATGGGGACGGCGGAGTTCCACAACCGCCTGGGGCGGTACATGGCGCAGCGGGAGCGCGCCCTCGGGAAGAGGGAGGTCAGCATGCTCGCGGCCGCGTGGCGGTACGGCGTTCCCGTGTACACCTCCTCGCCCGGGGACTCCTCCATCGGCATGAACGTCGCCGCCATGCGCCTTGGCGGACGGGGTGTGGCGTTCGACGTCTCCCTCGACGTCAACGAAACGGCGGCGATCGTCTACGACGCGAAGCGCAAGCGCGGGAAGAGCGCCGTCTGGATCCTGGGAGGAGGCTCGCCGAAGAACTTCATGCTCCAGACCGAGCCGCAGATCCAGGAGGTCCTGGGGCTTGACGAAAAGGGGCACGACTACTTCCTTCAGGTCACCGACGCCCGCCCCGACACGGGAGGGTTGTCGGGCGCCACCCCGTCGGAAGCGGTTTCCTGGGGGAAAGTGGACCCGGACCGGTTGCCGGACACCGTCGTGTGCTACCTGGACTCCACCGTGGCGCTTCCGCTGTTGTGCGCCTGCGTATTCGACAGGGCGGGGAAGCGGCCCCTGAAGCGCCTCTACGATCGCCGGGAGGAGATGCTGACGGCGCTGGAGAAAGCGTACCGCAGGACGGTTTCCGCCGCGAAGGTGACGCAGAAGCGGAAGATCGCCCGCGAAAAACCGGCGAGATGAGGAAGGGCGGAAGGACCCTCCTCCCGTCCGCGGCCGGGCCGCCCCGCTGCGGCTGCCGCGATCGTGGGGTCAGGCGCGGCGGCGATTCCTCCCGCCGAGGAACCGCAAAAGGAAGACCGGCCCCAGAAGAAAAGCGGTGTTGAGGAGGACAAGGCCCGCGTTCTCCGGCGCGCTCCGCTTCCCGTCCCCGTTCCTTCCGGAAACCACGCTGCAGCCCGACGCGTCGTTTCCCATCCCCCGGCTCGGGAGATTCGACGTGGACGGCGGAACGGCCGTGGCGCCGGCGACCCTGGCGCCGGTGGAGTCGGAGCCGGTGTCCGCCTCGTCGTACGCCGCGGTCAGGGTCAGCAGGTCGGTCGTCTCCGCCGCCGCACCGGCCGGGATCGTCACCCGCACGTAGACCAGCGCGTCGGTCCCGCCGCCCAGGGTGACGGAGGGAAGGGGGTTGCCGAAGCCGTCCACGACCGAAGCGGCAAAGCCGTTGGAGGAAAACGGGCTCAGGGAGATGTTCCGCGATCCGGCATCCAGGTTGCGCACCGTGAAGGCGTAGGTCAGCGTGTCTCCGGGAGAGCCCGTCTGCTCCGCGGGTGCGTTGACCTGCACACCCACCGCCCGGGTGAACTTCTCGTAGGCGATGATCGTCCAGGTCTGCCCCGGGGCGAGGGAAGAGCGAATCCATCCGAGGGAGTAGCCGCCGTCCACGCCGGTGGGGTCGGCGGTGTTGTCCATCGTCCAGGAGTTCATCCGCGCCTGGTTTTCGGAGTAGTACCCTTCGAAATAGCAGTGGAACGGAGTGCTCGCGGAGGCGTAGATCCCCATCAGGTCCGCGGTCCCCGAGGCGACGTCGGCCACGTACACCATCTTGAGGGCGTTGTCGAAGTGCCCCTCGCCGTGGTCGCTCCCGGCCAGGTCGGTGTCCTCGCCGTGGGCGAACCGCACGTCGTTGTAGGTCGCGGACCCGATGTTCTCGATGTTCCATTGCATCCGGTAGTAGGGTCCGGGGGTGACCGTCGTGATCTGCGTGATGCGCACCCCGCCGTCGGGCGTCCGGAACCTCGTCGTGATCGCGGTGTTGTCCGCGTTCGTGGTGTTCGAGACCGGGATCCAGAGCGACCCGGTGCGTCCTCCCCCGAAGATCATCGCGGGATTGTCGCCGTCGAGGAAGAGGAGGGAGTATTTGGAATTGACCCCGTAGGTCTGTTTCACCCAGGCGTTGCCGCCGAAGCGCCAGGCGGCCATTCTTCCCATGTCCTCCACGGAGACGCGGACCGACCCGTTCATCGCTCCGTTTTGGATGACCTGTTCCCCGGCGAAGGAAACGCCCGCCGACAGCAGCAGGATCGCCGCGCCGACGCCAAGGAACCCTCTCGTTTTCATCGCCTCACCTCCGGAAGGAGCCTGCCGCTTCATGGGGCATTGCGCCAAAGGAACCAGACAATGCCGGGAAATTTTCCAGCGACCGTGCGATCGGGCAAGGAGCAAGAGGTATGCCTTGCGTGGGTTGAAAGAGGAAAGGCGTCGGAACTTATGGAGATACTTTGGGTATTATTTTTTCCTATGGCGACGAGATTTCGTGAGATCGGATTTTCGTGGCTAAAAACATATCCAATAAGGGCAAATATTTTACCGACGGTGAGTAATGTGTGAAAATTGGTTCCTGGCCGGGACGGAAAAGGCCGGGAGGATGATCCTCCCGGCCTTTTCCGATTCCGATTGCCTTCGCGGCTACTGCCTGTAGGCCACCCCGAGGATGCCGCGCCACTGCGGCGCGCCCATTCCCTTGTTGAGGCCTCCGCCTCCGCCGACCTGGAGCGTCCAACCGGGGGTGACCTCGGTCCGGTACGCGGCCAGGAACTCCATCGGGGAAAGCGTCGAGTGGTGGAACGGCGTGGACCAGCTGGTTTCGCCGTTCACCTCCGCCACGATTTGCGCCTTCCGCCCCTGGAGCCGGTATTCGGCGCCCACCCCGTATTGGATCCAGGGGGTGTAGTACCCGGGGCCGTCCGCGCTGACGAACTTTCCCACGTGCTCCAGTCCCAGGTTCGCGTACATCGTCAGCGTCTTCGTCACGTCCAGGTGTCCGGCACCCTTCAGGCCGAAGCCGAACTTCTCTTCCGAGAGGAGATAGTCCTTGTCGCCGGTGGCGAAGTTCACGAAAGGCACCAGCGCCACCCCGTACGACCCGCCCGAGAGCACCCGGTACTTCACGTTCGCCCGGATGTCCCCGAGGTGGAAGTCGGTGTCGCGCTGGCCCGTCGTCAAGTTCAGGCTGTTGCGCGCATAGTCGTACGGCAGGTCGACTCCCACTTCGAGATTCCGGGTGATGCCGTACGCCGCGGTCAAATCCGCGGTGTACAGCTCGTCGACAAGAACCTGCTCGACCCTCAGTTCGCGGATATCCCCGATGTTCAGGGGTTTCTTTGCGCCGCTCAGCGTGAGCCCCGCAGCGAGCTGTCCTTCGCCGACCGTCGCGTCGGAGTCTACCGTAAGCGTCCCCATCCCGTCGGCGGTGGGGTGGAATCGTTGGGCCTTGGGCGCGATGAGCCGCGTGGCGTGCGCCGAAGCGGCGACGAGAAGGGATGCCGCCACGAGGAGGGAAAGCAGTCCCGCCTTCTCAAAAGGGCGGCGCCTCCTCCCGGAAAGGAAGCGGAGGAGGAAGATCGGCCCCAGGAGAAGGGCCATGTTGAAGAGAACGAGGCCGGCGCTCTCGAGGGGGCTCCGCTTCCCTTCCCCGCCGATGCCGGAAACCATGCTGCAGCCCATCCAGCCGTTCCCCATCCCGTTGTTCTGGAAGTTGAGGGAAGGAGGCGGGGGCACCGCGGTTCCGGCGACGACGGTGCTGGTGGAGTCGGAGCTCGTCCCCCCTTCACCGAAGCTTGCGGTCAATGTCAGCAGGTCGGTCGTCGCCGCCGCCGCCCCGGCCGGGATCGTCACCCGCACGTGGACCAGGGTCTCGGTCCCGCCACCCAGAGAGATGGAGGAAAGAGGGCTGCCGGAGCCGTCCACGACCGAGGTGGTCCAGCCGTTGGAAGAGGACGAACCCAGGGAGATGTTCATGAGTCCCGCGTCGAGGTTCCGCACGGTGAAGTCGTACGTCAGCGTGTCGCCCGGGGCGCCCGACTGCTCCGCGGGCGCGATTACCTGGATACCGACCGACTGGGTGAACTTCTCGTAGGCGATGATCGTCCAGGTCTGCCCCGGGGCGAGGGAAGAGCGAATCCATCCGAGGGAGTAGCCGCTGTCCACGTTGGCGGGATTGACGGTGTTGTCCAGCGTCCAGGATCTCATCCGGGAGTAATTTTCGGAGTAACCCCCTTCGAAGTAGTAGCTGAACGGGGTGCTCGCGGAGGCATAGAGCCCCATCAGATCCGCCGTGTAGCCCGGGTTCATCACGTACACCATGTTGAGGGTATTGTCGAAGTGCCCCTCGCCGTAGTCGCTCCCGGCCAGGTAGGTGTCCTCGCCGTGCGTGAACCGCAGGTCGTTGTAGGTTACGGACCCGATGTCCTCGATGTTCCACTGCATCCGGTAGTAGGGGCCGGAGGTGACCGTCGTGGTCTGGGTGACGCGCACGGCGTTGTCGGCCGCAAGGAAAACCGTCGTGATCGTGGTGTTGTCCGCGCTCGTGGTGTTCGAGACGGAGGTCCAGGTGGTCCCTGCGAGCCCCGCGCCGAAGATCATCGACGTGTTGTCCCCCGCGAGAAAGAGGAGGGAATATTTGGAGTAGGGACCGTAGGACTGGTTTATCCAGGAGGCGCCGTCGTACCGCCAGACGGCCATCGTTCCCCCGTCCTGCACCGCAACCCGAACCGATCCTGCCGTCGTCCCGTTCTGGATGACCTGCTCCGCGGCGAAGGAAACGCCCGCCGACAGCAGCAGGATCATCGTGCCGACACAAAGGAACCACCTCGTTTTCATTCCTCGACCCCTCCGTTGAATGTGGCTTGCATGAGGCATGCGGCAAAGCGAAAAAACGGGTAATAAAACAAATGTTTCGCGCAATGGCCTCTTCGACGACGGCTGCAGAGGAGCAAGACATATGCCGTATGCGGAAGATCGGGAGAAAAACCGATGAAACCCGTGAAGATATAGTGCGTATTCCGGTTCTCTTCGGGAAAACGAACCAGGTTTTCCCAGCCTGAAAAGAAATGCGCTTCCCATAAAGGGCAAAACGATTCCCTGTATTATCCTTAGAGGGACTTCGTCGAAGGGGCCGGCTGTGCGTCACCATTGTGTCGGAGCGAGATGGATCAGGAGCTTGCCGGCTGCCCATGCGTCGGCTTCCGCGCGGTGGAAGGCGGAAGAGATCCCGAATTCCCGGCACAGGTCGGGAAGGGAGTGGGAACGGAAACGTCCCGTGCGGCGGGCAAGGGCCAGCGTGTCGATGACACGGTTCCCCGGCCACGCGCCGCCCGCCAGCCGCGCCTCGGCGCGCAAAAACGACAGGTCGAACGGCGCGTTGTGGAACACCACCGGGTCGTCCGCGAGGAACGTCAGGATCCGGGGGAAGAGGTCTGCGAAGGTCGGAGCGAAAGAGACCATCGCGTCGGTGATCCCGTTGACGGCGGAAGCGCCGGGATCGATGGGACGCATCGGGTTCACCAGCGAAACGAACGAGTCGATGACCACGCCCCGCAGGAAGCGGAGCAGGGCGACCTCGCAGACCCTGTGTCCTTCCGCGGGGTAGAGGCCCGTCGTCTCCACGTCCGCCGCGACGAACGGGAACTCCGCGATGTCTCCCCCGGCCATTGGCCTCCTCCCGAACGGCTATGGTATAAAGTGGGCATCATCTCACGGGGGCCGTCGGATGAAAAAGTGGAAGTGCGGCGTCTGCGGACACATACGCATCGGAGACCGGCCGCCCGGTTTCCGCCCCATCTGCGGCGCCCCTTCCGACGAGTTCCGGCAAGTAGGATGAGGGAAGCCGGGGGGAAGGTTGCGCTGGTCACCGGCGGCGGCCGGAGGATCGGCGCGGCGATCTCCCGCGCCCTGGCGCGGGGCGGCTACATTGTCGTCCCGACGTACCGTTCCGGACGCGGCGAGGCTTTGCGGATCGCCGCGGAGATCGGCGGGAACGCGCTTCCCCTCGACCTGTCCCGTCCCTCGACGTTCGCCCGGTTCGCGGAACGCCTGGAGAGGGAACACGGCCGGCTGGACCTGCTGGTCCACAGCGCGGCCGTCTTTCCGCGCACCCCCCTTTCGACCGTGACGCCGGCCGGGTGGGACGAGGTCTTCGCCGTCAACCTTCGCGGGCCGTGTCTTCTGACCCGCGCGCTCTTCCCCCTGATGCGCCGGGGCGCCGGGGTCTGTTTCGTGGGGGACGCGGGAGCAAGGGATCTGTGGCCCGCGTACCTTCCGTACTGTCTCTCGAAAATCGCCCTCGAGGCGTTCGCAGCGGGTCTCGCGGAGGCCGCTCCCCGGGACATCCGCGTGGGAGTGGTCCGCCCGGGGCTGGTTCTCCCGCCGCCCGGGTTCCCCCGGGAACGGTGGGAGCGGCTCCGCGGGAGCTCCCGCCGCCGCGGAATCCGCACCCCGGAGGGGGTTGCGCGGGCGATCTTGCGGTTCGCCGGGGGCGAGGGTATAATCTCGAAACTTTCCCCTTGAAGGAAGGAGTCCCCCGATGAAAAAGTGGAGATGCAACGTGTGCGGCTACATCTATGACCCCGCTGCGGGAGACCCGGACAACGGCGTACCCCAGGGAACTCCCTTCGAGTCCATCCCGGAAGATTGGGTGTGCCCGCTCTGCGGCGTGGGGAAGGACGAATTCGAGGCCGTTTCGTGACCACGCAGGCCCTCGCCCCGAACGTCCATTGCGTGGGGGTCAAGGACCCCGGTCTCACCGTATTCGACATCGTCATCCCGACGGAGTACGGGACCACGTACAACTCCTACCTGGTCCGGGGGACGGAGAAGACCGCCCTGATCGACTGCGTGAAGCGGCCCTTCGCGGAGGAGTTCTTCCGCAACATCGAGGAGATCCTCCCCGTCGGGAAGATCGACTACGTGGTCATCAACCACTCCGAGCCCGACCACTCGGGAGCCTTGGTGGATCTGCTGAAGCGCCACCCGAACGTGACGGTCCTTCTCTCCCGCCCCGCCAAGACGTTCATCGACAACCTCGTCAACTCCGAGTACCGCTTCCGCGTCGTGAACGACAACGAGGAAATCTCCCTGGGCGGGAAGACGCTGCGGTTCATCAGCGTGCCGTTCCTGCACTGGCCCGACACCATGTTCACCTACCTGGTGGAGGACAGGATCCTGTGCCCCTGCGACTTCCTCGGCGCCCACTACTCGAGCCCTCACACCTTCAACGACGAGATCCACGAGCCCGGGAAGGCGCGCAGCGCCTTCGAGTTCTACTACAGCACGATCATGCGGCCGTACAAGGAGCACATCCTGAAGGCGTGCGACCGCCTGCGGGACCTCCCGATGGACATGATCGCCCCTTCCCACGGGCCGGTGCTGCGGAAGGACCCGCGGGAATACCTGTCGTGGTACGAGGATCGGGCCTCCGCCAGCCGGCGGGTGAAAGAGAAGAAAGTGCCGATCGTCTACGTTTCCGCCTACGGGAACACGGCGGCGATGGCGCGGAAGGTGGCGGAGGGGGTGGCCGCGGGCGGGCTCACCCCGGTGCTGTTGAACTGCGTGGAAGTCCCGATGCCCCGGATCATCGACGAGCTCGACGAGGCGGTGGGCTTCCTGATCGGAACCCCGACGCTGAACAGCAACGTGCCGCACCCGATCCTGCACCTGATCGGGAACCTGGTGACGCTGAACATGAAGGGGAAGCCCGCCTCCGTGTTCGGCTCCTACGGATGGAGCGGGGAGGCGGTCAAGACGATCCAGGACATCCTCACGTCGATGCGGATCAAGGTGTCTCCGGAGCCGATCCGGGTGAAGATGACGCCGTCGGAGCAGGATCTGCTGGCCTGCGTGGATCTCGGCAGGAAATTCGCGGAGATCGCGGGGGGCGCCGCCTAGTGCACCGTCTCACAAATAGCTTGACGCACTGAGAGCGTCGATGCGCCGCGCCAGCTTCGTTGCGCAAGTGAAGGCGTACCGGGAGAGTACGGCGAACTTGTGCAACGAAGCTGGAGCGGATGCGGCGGCGCTCGAATGCCAAGGTATTTGCGAGACGGTGCACTAGTCACCCCCCGCGCTTTTTCCCGAGGTCCGTCCCTTCCTTGTGGAGGGAATGGTCGGCGTCCTTCCGGATCTGGTGCTGGTGCTCGAGCGCCTCTCCGCGGATGATCGCCTTGCACAGATCGCAGATCCCGCCCTCGAAAGCGCCGTCTTTTGCGCAAACCAGGCAACGGTTCGTATCGGTCATATCGCCCTCGAGGGAGGCGTTCCGCCTCCCTCTTCCATTATTCCACAATCACCCGAAGTCTCGGTCGGTCGGCCCGAAGGAAGTTCCTCCCCCGGGGAAACGCCCCGGCGGCGGCCTCATCTTAAAGGCTCGGGAGAGGAGGGTTGCGCCGTGCCGGATCCCCCAGAGAGGCAGCGCCTGCCGGAGAAGCCCCGCCACGGGCTGGTCGTCGTGGTGACGGGGGAGGGGAAGGGGAAGACCACCTCCTGCCTCGGGATGTCGGTCCGCGCCGTCGGCTACGGGATGAAGGTCGTCATGATCCAGTTCATCAAGGGGTCGCTCCACTACGGGGAGCTCGACGGCGCGAAGCGCCTTGCCCCCGAGTTCGAGCTCCTCCCGATGGGGAAGGGATTCGTGGGGATCCGCGGCGACTCCCTGCCCTTCGAGGCGCACCGGGAGGCGGCGCGGGAAGCGCTCGCCGAGGCAAGGGAACGGATGCTTTCGGGGAAATACGACATCGTGATCCTGGACGAGGTGAACGTGGCGCTCCACCTCGGGCTGCTCGACCTGGCCGACGTGCTCTCGTTGATCCGGGAGAGGCCGCAGAACGTCCACCTGATCCTCTCGGGCCGCCATGCCCACGAGGAGGTGATCCGCCTGGCCCACATGGTGAGCGAGGTCCGCAGCGTCAAGCACCCCTTCGACGCCGGGATCGAGGCGGAGAAGGGGATCGACTATTGATCCGGACCGGCGATCGCCCGGAACCCGCTTTTCAGGCGATTTTCCGTTGCTGGAACCTTCCGAGTCCCCACGCGGCCGCCCACCGGACGACCTGGTTCTCGTCCTGCGCCGAGCAGACTTCGAGCGGTTCGAGGGCGCGGGGGTCCCTGATCCTTGCAAGGGCCAGCGCCGCCTTCCTCCGCACGTCCGGGTCGCGGTCCTTGAGAGCTTCGATCAGCGGTTCCACGGCTCCGGGATCCCGAAGCACGCCGAGCGCGCGGGCCGCTTCCCACCGGGCGTGGGGATTTTCGTGGCGCAGCTGTGCGACCAGGGATTCGAGCGTGGGGGGATTCGGCACACCTGTCCGTTCGGCCACAGCGGTCTCCTCGGGGTTCGGGTCCCTTTGCCTTGTATTTGGATGAGTCGAAACGGATTTTCCGTTCAGGCGCGAAGCATACCGCAAAAACGCCCGTCTTGCAACCGGACCGACGCCCCGGTCTTCCCGTTTCGGCGGGCGGGGCCACCGGCGCCGCGGGCCCGTGACCCCGCGGCGTCTCCCGCGGGTCAGCTCCCCGCGCGATCCGGCAGCGGCGACCCGTACAGCAGGCCGAAATAGTCCTCGGTGTTCCGGATGTAGACCTTCCCCCCCCCCGCCATGTTCTCCCCGGCGAGCTGCCCCTGCTTGATCGCGCTGCGCCAGCCGAAGTTGATGCGGCTCTCCCTGCGGTTGATGTCGTAGACCTCGGCGCAGTCGCCCGCGGCGTAGATGTTGGAGACGTTGGTCCGCAGATACTCGTCGACCAGGACCCCCGCGCCCGCCTTCACGCCGCTCCCCTCGAGGAAGCCGATGTTGGGAAGCCGCTCGGTGGCCACGACGATCAGGGAGCAGCGGATCTCCTCGCCGCCCGCGGTCACCACGGAGTACGTCCGTCCGTCGACGTCGAGGACGTCCGCGATCTCGGTGCCCTCCACGACCTTCACGCCCTTGCCGCGAAGCTGCTCGGTGACGCGCGCCTCCACGTCGCCGGAGATCGGGTTGCCGAAACGGGGCAGCCCCGGGTTGACCCACGCGACCTGCAGGCCGATGTGGCGCAGCGCCCGGGCCGCCTCGATCCCGAGGTAGCCGGGGCCGTACACCACCGTCGTGTCGGAACGCATCGCGCGCTCCCGGACCCGCCGGGCGTCGCCCAGGGAGTTCAGGAACAGGAACGATCCGGGCGCCCCCATCAGGGACAGCGGCAGGATGGGGCGTCCGCCCGTGGCGACGAGCAGGAAGTTGTACGTCTCTTCGGACCCGTCGGAGAAGGCGACGCGGTTCTTCGCGGCATCCACCCGCCGCGCCCGCTTCCCGCCCCGCACCTCGATCCGCAACCCGGGGAGGTCCTTCGCCTGGGGGTCGGCGAAGGCGGAGAGCTCCATCTCTCCGGAGACCAGGTCGGGCAGGCACGGCCGCAGGTACGGCGCCGCGTGCTCCTCCGTGGCGATAAGCACCTCCGCTTTTCCGTCCAGATTGCGTGCCGACTTGGCGGCGGCGATGGCGGCGGGGCCGCTTCCCAGGATCAGGTAGCGCATGGGCGTCCTCCGTGGGTGGATTCCGGTATCGAATCTACCATCTACCGGTTGGAGGGGCAAAGGGGACGGAGGGATTCAAGCTTTCCCGCCATCTCCCGGAATTCGCGGAACGAGCGGGACCGGAGGGTCCGGAACGCGGTCTCCAGCGCGCACTCCTCGCGCAGGCCGAGGATTCCCTCCCGGAAGGCGCGGGCTTCGACGAGGATCCCGTCGCAATCGTGGATCGTTCCCAACAGCGTCTGGAAGGCGTGGAGCCGTTTCGCGGTCCTCTTCGCATTACCGTGTCCGCCGCCAGGAGCGAGCGCTTCCCACGCGTATCGGTATTTCTTGAACGCCAGCCGCATCCGGTGGAGCGCCAAGGGGTTCGACGGGTCGAGGGCCGCAGGTGTGTGACGCGCGACATCGGCCCACAGACGTGCCAGCAGGAGGGCTCCCTCGTCCGGCGCATTGCCGCCTCCTCGACCTTCGGGGAAAGCGCCCGGCATGGGAACCCGTATCGCGCGGATGCGTTTCCCGGCCAGGAGCTTCCCGGCCCGCCGCTCCCACCGCAGGACATCGCTCACCACCAGGACGGCGTATCGGTACGACGGCTCGTCCCCCGCGGGAACGAGCCCGCGGATCCGGTCCCTTTTCACCTGGGCGTCGCGCAGCTTCCCGAGCGGCGACATGAGGCGTTTCAGGGAGGCGCGCGCCGCGGTAAGCCGCCGGTCCGGGCCCGCCATCGCCTCGTGCACGGCGATCCAGGCGAGGACCCTCCGGATGGAAACCCGCAGGTCGTGGATGGTTTCCTCCCGGGAAGGATCGGCGGCCGCGCCGTTGAGGCACTCCCGGAACCGCCCGATCCGTTCCCTGCCCGCCTCCGAGAGGAGTCCTGAGGCCCTCAAGGCCGTCCCCCTATTCCTCCAGTTCCTTCAGGAGGGTCTCCGCCGCCTTCTCGATGCGGACCAGGTCCTTGCGCCGTCCTTTCTGCGGTTTGACGGCCAGGTCGCGCACGAACCGGAGCATTCCGGCGATTTTTCCGGCGGGAAGGGGTTTCGTTTCCATGGCCTCGATGACGGAGGCGATCTTCCCTTCCGTGTTCTCCGCATAGCGCTCCGCGATCTCCGAGAACATCGCGCGGAGGCGGCGTGTCTCGAGGAGGAGCATCTCCCGCTCCATTTTTCGGGACGGCTTCTTCCCCAGGGCCGCCGCGATGTTCCGCAGGGACTTTTTGCCCCTGGCCGCGGGATGGGCCGCGGGGGGCGGTTCGCCCTTCGGTCTGGCCTTCTTTACCGGTGCCATCTCCCCCTCCCCCTCAGGTTTCCGCTCCGATGACCGACTCGATGCGGGTCTGCAGCTCCCGGGTTACGAACCGCGGCGTCCTCATGCCGTTCACGGGCACGAAGCCGTAGATCGCCTGGAGCCGCATGAACGACCGGTGGAGCTCCGTCTGGTACCGGATGAACGAGTCGTACCAGGAACGGCTGTAGCCGATATCCATCCCCGACTCCCAGTAATCGAGCTCCCGGCCCCGGTAGATGTACCGCTCCAGCAGCTTCTGCGGCGTCACGCGGAGGTACATCACGAGGTCGGGCACCAGGGCGATGCTATAGACAGACTGCAGCCAGGCCAGGTCCGCTCCCCGGACAATATCCCGCGCCATCAGCGTGTAGATGTACCGGTCGGCGAGCACGATGAACCCCGCCCGCAGGGCAGGGAGGATCCGGTTCTCGATCTGGTCGGCGAAATCGGTGGCGTAGAAGAGCGACAGGGTGCGAGGGGAGAGGATGTTCCCCTCCTTGGCCTTCGCAAGCTCGGCGGAGACCAGGGTGGAGCGCTTCAGCCCCACGTGCTCCACGGCGTGCCCCCGGCGCTCCAGCCAGTCGGTGAGCAGCGCGATCTGCGTGCTCCTCCCGGAGGCGTCCGGCCCCTCGAGGACGATGAGCTTTCCCTTGAGGTCGGAAAGGTTCACCCCGGGAATCCCCGCCCCGTAGAAGGAGAATGCCTTCGCCCGCGTCATGGGAGGATCCACCGCGATACGGCCCGGTATTGCGCGAGATCGATCCGTTCGCGAAGGAGCTCCCGGACCTCCTCTTGGATCGCCTCCACAGGGCGGTCGGAACGGATCCGGGTGAAGCGGTGCTTCCTTGCGAGGGCCTCGTACGCCTGGTGGATCCTTCCCTGGAAGATTCGGAAGCTCTCCACCGGATCGGGCGAGAGCCCCATGTCCATCCCCGCCTCGTGGTACTTGAGGGCCGGCCGGCCCGCCAGGATCCGGTCGAGCGCGGTGCGCAGCGGCAGGGAGAAATAGAACGTGATATCCGGCTGGAACGCGAAGCTGTAGAGCTGATCGACCCAGTCCAGCGGGCACCCCCGCACGGTGTCGCGCGCCAGCGCCGTGAACTTGTACCGATCCGCCAGCACGATGAACCCCGCCTTGAGCATCGGGAGGATGTTCCGCTCGTACCGGTCGGCGAAGTCGGTGCAGTGGATCAGGGAGAAGGTGGTCGGCGTGAGAAGGTTCCGCTTCTTCCCCTTCCGCGTGGCCTCCCGGACGATCGAGGAGGAGTTCCACTCCGTGAAGAACACCTTGTACCCCGAAAGCTCCAGCCACCGCTTGATGAGGTACACCTGGGTCGATTTCCCCGATCCGTCGAGCCCCTCGACGGCGATCAGCTTTCCCGGGGTGTCGTTCACGACGGGTTGCGTCGGCATTCCCGTTACCCCTCCGGCTCGATGGTGAACTGCACGTCGACGCCGAAATGTTCCCGGAACATCGACGCGTTCTTCGATACGCTCAGGGCCTCCAGCCGGCACGATTTCCTGCTCAGGGCCCGCAGGAGCAGCGACCCGTCCTGGAGCCGGCAGTCGATGCCGTGGACGGCGCCGGCGTGCTCCTTGTCGAGGGCGTCGGCGATCCGCAGCATCGACGCCAAGGCCCGTACCACCTCCTGCTCCCGCTTGGAAAGGCCTTCGACCTCGGGATGACCCGACGTCGGGACCGCCTTGCGGTGGTACCGGGCGATCCCCGCGACGACGAGGCGCTCCGACGGGGAGAACCCCACGATCTCCGTGTTGGCGATGATGTAGTGACTGTGTTTGTGGTGCTTCTGCATGCTGATGAAGTAGCCGATGTCGTGCAGCAGGGCCGCCGCCTCGAGATAAATGCGCTCCTGCTTCCCGAGACCGTGGAGGGATTCCGTCTTGTCGAAGAGCTGGAGCGCGAGCTCGGACACCTTCTCCGAGTGCTTGATGTCCACCCGGTACCGTGCGGCGATCTGGCGGCAGGAGACCCCCACCTGCTCCCGCAGGTCGAGAAAGCGCTCGGCCCCTTTCTCCCGGGCGAGCAGGTCGAGGACCAGGCCGTCCTTGAGGCTCACCCGCGGGACCAGGATCTCCTCGGCGCCGTTTTGCTCCGAGATCCGGTGGTAGACAAAACACGCGGGCAGGATGACGTCGGCGCGGTCCTCCCGGAGGCCGTATCGCTCCATGCGGCTCCTAAGCGACATCCCGGAGAGCTCCTCCATCAGCTTCCGGAGGTTTTCGGGCCGGATGACGACCGTGTCGGGGTAGTCGGCATGGGCTTGCGCGCCGATCGCGGGGATGGAGGCGATCGTCTCGATGTTGCCCCCCGTGGCGATGAACAGGGCTGCCTTCTTCCCGGTCCCACGGCGGGAGAGCTTCTGGCCGACCAGGTCCATGTACTCGTTCAGAAGCTGGCCCGCCCCCCGCAGGTCCTCCTCCGCGGAGGAGAGCAGGTCCAGCAGCCGGACGGCGCCGAAATTGTGGGAATCGGTCAGGGTGATGCGGCCGTTCTCCACGAAGGCGATCTCCACCGAGCCGCCCCCCAGGTCGACGATGAGGGCGCTCTTTTTCGCCAGCGGGATCTTTTTCCCGACCGCCAGGGCGATCAGCCGCGCCTCCTCGTCGCCGTTGATGACCTCGACGCGGATGCCCGAGGCGCGTTCCAGGCGGGAGAGGAGCTGGTCGGCGTTCGCCGCTTCCCGGGTGGCGCACGTGGCGACCGCCTTCACGTTCTGCACCCCGTGGGTCTTGAGCAGCTGGCGGAACCGGCGGAAGGCGGCCTCGGCCTTGCGCAGGTTCTCCTCGCGGATCTTCCCGGACAGGAATACGTCGCCGCCCAGGCGGATCGGCTCGCGGAGGTTCTCCAGGACGCGGTAGCCGGAATCCACCGTCGTTTCGACCACGTAGAAGCGGATCGCGTTGGAGCCCATGTCGATGGCTGCGATCCGTGGCAACGTCCCCCCCTTTGCGGTTTCCCCTACGCCAGCGGCCCCTGGTGCCGGACGTCTTTCCCCTTCACCATGAAGATGACGTCCTCGCAGATGTTCGTCGCGTGGTCGGCGATCCGCTCGATGTTGCGGGACACGAGGATGAGGTCGAGCGCCCGCGGGATGGTCGACGGGTCCGCCATCATGTACGTGAGCAGTTCCCGGAACACCTGGTCCTTGAGCTGGTCCACGGTGTCGTCCCGCAGGATCGTCTCGAACGCCGCTTCATCGTCGCCGTTGACGAAGGCGTCCAGCGAGGCCTTGAGCATCTCCTGCGCGATCTCCGCCATCCGCGGGATGTCGATCAGGGGCTTCAGCGGGGGGACGGCGAGCAGCGATTCCGCGTGCTCCGTGATGTTGATCGCCTGGTCGCCGATCCGCTCCATGTCCGTGTTGATCTTCATGGCCGCGGCGATGAACCGCAGGTCGGCCGCCGCCGGCTGGCGCAACGCGATCAGCTCGAGGCACGCCTCGTCGATCTCGATGTGGAGCTGGTTGACCTGGTTCTCCATCGCCCGGACCTCCGCGAGCAGGTTGAGGTTCCGCTGCACGAGCGACTGGACCACCCGCCGCGTCATCTGCTCCACCAGCCCCCCCATCCGCAGGACGAGCTCCCGGACCCCGGCCAGCTGTTCCGAATAATGTTTCTTCATCCCCGTTCACCGCCTCCGCGAAGAAATGGTCAGCCGAACCGCCCCGTGATGTACTCCTCCGTCCGCTTGTCCGAAGGATTGGTGAAGATCTTGCCGCTCTTGTCCATCTCGATCAGTTCGCCCAGGAGGAAGAAGGCGACGCTGTCGGAAATCCGCGCCGCCTGCTGCATGTTGTGGGTCACCACGACGATGGTGTACCTCTCGCTCAGGTCCTCGATGAGCTCCTCGATCTTTGCGGTGGAGACCGGGTCCAGGGCGGAGCACGGCTCGTCCATCAGGAGGATCTCCGGCTCCACGGCCAGCGCCCGGGCGATGCACAGACGCTGCTGCTGGCCGCCCGAGAGGGACAATCCCGGACGATCCAGGTGGTCCTTCACCTCGTTCCAAAGCGCCGCCATGTGGAGGGATTTCTCCACCGTTTCCGCGATGCTGGCGCGGGTAAGCTTCTTCCCGTTCAATTTCAGGCCCACGGCGACGTTCTCGAACACCGACATGCGCGGGAACGGGTTCGGCTGCTGGAAGACCATTCCGACCCGCCGGCGCAGGTTCACGGGGTCGATCCTTTCGGACTGGATGTTCACGCCGTCCAGGAGGATCTCTCCCGTCGACCGGAACCCCGGGGTCAGGTCGTGCATGCGGTTTAAGCACCGGATGAAGGTGCTCTTCCCGCACCCCGAGGGGCCCATCACCGACGTCACGGAGTTCCTCCCGACGTCCATCCGGATGTCCGTGAGCACCTGGTGGCCTCCGAACCAGGCCGACAGGCCCTTTACCTCGAGGACCGATTCCATCGCCTTCTCCTTCCCTTGCGCTATTTCTTCTCCCGCCCGAAGAACCGTGCGGTCAGGCTGATCAGGAGGACCATGGCGATCAGGACCAGGGCCCCCGCCCACGCCTTGTCGTGCCAGTCCTCATACGGAGATATGGCGTACGTGAACACCTGCAGCGGGATCGCCGCGATCGGCTGATCCAGCCGGGTCTGCCAGAACTGGTTCCCCAGGGCGGTAAAGAGCAGCGGGGCCGTCTCCCCTAGGATGCGGGCCATGGCCAGCAGGATCCCCGTGAGGATCCCCGAGGACGCCGTCCGGACGACGATGTACAGGATCGTCTTCCACCGTTCGATCCCCAGCGCCAGCGCCGCCTCGTGAACGTGGTGCGGGACGGTGCGCAGCATGTCCTCGGTCGTGCGGACCACCACCGGGATGAAGATCATGGAGAGCGCGGCCGCGCCGGCCCACGCCGAAAACCGCTTCATCGGGACGACCAGGAGGATGTACCCGAAGATCCCCATGATGATGGAAGGGACGCCGGTCATCGTGTCGGCGGCGAAGCGCACCGCGGAGGCGAACTTCCCCCTGCCGTACTCGGCGAGATAGATGCCGCACAGGACCGCCGTGGGGACCGACCAGAGCATCGTCAGCAGCGTGATGACGATCGTCCCGACGATCCCGTTGGCGATCCCTCCCCCCGGTTCGCCGACGGGGTGCGGCAGATCGATCAGCAGCGACGGTTTGAGCTCCTTGGCTCCCTTGATCACCAGGTCGAAGAAGATGACGAACAGCGGCAGGATGACGAGGACCGCACAGACGCAGAACAGGGCTTTCATGCACCGGTCGAGGGCCTTGCGGCGGAAGGAGACCGTTTCCACTCTTTCAGATCCCCCTTGCGGCGCGCGCGACCATTTTCGAGAGAACCCACTTGGCCGCCAGGTTCGCGACGAAGGTCATCGCGAACAGGATGAGCCCGATGAGGATCAGGGAAGAGAGGTAGACGTCGCCGACGGCCTCGGTGAACTCGTTGGCGATGACCGCCGCCATCGAATAGCCGGGCTGGAAGACGGAGAGGAGGACCTCAGGACGGTTCCCGATGACCATGGTGACGGCCATCGTCTCGCCCAGGGCCCGCCCCAGGCCCAGGACCGTCGCGCCGAAGATGCCGGGGATGCAGTGCTGCCCGATGGCGATCCGGATCATTTCCCACCGCGTGCCTCCCAGCGAGAGGACGGCCTCCTTCTGGCGCTGGGGGACGGTCGCCAGAACCTCCCTGCTGACCGAAAGGATGAAGGGGACGATCATGATCGCGAGGAGGACCCCCGCTGCGAGCATGCTCGGCCCGTAGACGGGTCCCTTGAAGAGCGGGATCCATCCGAGGACCTTCGCGACCGGTTTCATGAACCAGTCCCGCAGGACCGGCACGAGGACGAAGATCCCCCACAGCCCGTAGATCACGCTGGGAATCGCGGCAAGGAGTTCGGCCAGGAAAGCGACGGGGGCCTTCATCCACGGCGGGGCGAAGTCGTTGATGAAGATGGCCGCCCCGACGCTGAGCGGGAGGGCGATGAGGATGGCGAGGAAAGAGGAAACCAGGGTGCCGTAGATGAACGGGAGCGCGCCGAACTTCGAAAGCACCGGATCCCACGTCCCCGTGACCAGGAACGCGGCCCCGAATTTCCGCAGCGCCGGAACCGACCCCCGCAGCAGGACCCCGAACAGGAGGACCGCAAGGGCGAGGACCGCGAACGCGAAAGCGGCCGTCGTCCGTTCGAAGAGGAGATCCTTGAAGTTCCTGCCGGTCTTCCGGGCCATCCGGGGCCTTTCCTCACCGTTCTTGGAGAAGGAAAGGGGGGGATTGCCCCCCCCTTTCCGATCGTACATCCAGCTTGCGCCCCCGCACGGGGGATTGGAAACTCAATACAGGGATTTCCCTTTGTACATGATCCCCTTCAGCGCATGCTCGACCTTCTCCACCACGGGCTTGGGCAGCGGAGCGTAGTCCAGCGCCGCCTCCAGCTTCTGCCCGTCCGTCATCGCCCATTTGAGGAACTGGATCAGCGCCTTCCCCTTGGCCTCGTTCGTCTGGTTCTTGTACACGAGGAGCCAGGTCATCCCCGCGATGGGGTAGGTGTCCTTCCCCGGGGCGTCGACCAGGGAGACCCGGAAGTCGGCGGGCATGTTCTTCGCCGCGCCCGCGCCTGCGGCCGACGTCGCCGCGAGCGTCGGGAGGACGAAGTGCCCGTCCCGGTTCCGGAGAGCGGCCACTTTCATCTTGTTCTGCTTGGCGTACGCCAGTTCGACGTACCCGATGGCGCCGGGGGTCTGCTTCACCACGCCGGACACGCCCTCGTTCCCCTTGCCGCCAAGACCCACCGGCCAGTTGACGGACGTACCGCGGCCGACCTTCGCCCGCCATTCGGTGTTCACCGTCCGCAGGTAATTCGTGAAGATGTCCGTGGTGCCCGAGCCGTCCGAGCGGTGGGCGACCACGATGTCGGCGTTGGGCATCGTCACGGTCTTGTTCAGCTCCGCGACCTTCGGGTCGTTCCAGCGGGTGATCTTGCCCAGGTAGATGTCGGCGAGGACTTCGGGAGTGAGCTTCAGCCCGCTGTTCACGCCGTCGAGATTGTAGACGATGACCACCGCGCCGATCGTCGTCGGGATGTGGAGGATCGGCCCCGGGAGCTTGGCCATTTGCCCCTCCGTCATCGGGGCGTCGGATGCGCCGAAGTCCACCGTCCCCGTTGTGATCTGCTGGATCCCGGCGCCGGACCCGATCGACTGGTAGTTGAACCGTACACCGGGGTTGGCGTTGGAATAATCGTAGAACCACTTGGAGTAGAGCGGGTACGGAAACGTCGCCCCCGCGCCGTTGACCGTCAGCGGCTCCGCCGAGAATGCGGCGGATGCGACCGCAATCGTTGCCAGAACGGCTGTCAGGACCCCGTAGAGCTTTTTCATTCCTTTGACCCTCCTGATGAATAGTCCGCATCTGCGGCTTTGAGGGTACCGTAGGATATGTACATCAAGAAGGAGTGAGAAGCGTGTTAAGATCGCGTTAAGGTTCGCGCCAGGAATAGTCCTTGTGAATCGAAAGGTTATGACGTAGCTGTCTCCTCCGGAAGGTTTTGGTTGAACATCCTTCCATTCGAATCTATGCTTTCCCCGTTCCACATTTCCGCAAGGGGGTTCATCGATGAGGAAACTGGCGGCATTGACGGCTCTGGTCGTTTCGGTGGTCTTCGCCTTCGGCACGGCGTTCGCCGCGCCCCCTGACAAGATGGTCCTCAAGGAGATCCGGAAGATCAAGGCGCCGGTTTCCTTCGACCACAAGGCG
The DNA here is from genome assembly GCA_021815305.1 of Deltaproteobacteria bacterium. Taxonomy (GTDB): domain Bacteria; phylum Desulfobacterota; class Deferrimicrobia; order Deferrimicrobiales; family Deferrimicrobiaceae; genus JAKAHC01. Next base: position 219,838 of record JAKAHC010000003.1, read on the forward strand.
CACGCGGAAATGCTCAAGAAGTGCGCGGTATGCCACCATGCGGACGCGGCGGGGAAGGAGCAGAAATGCTCCAAATGCCACGGCGAAAAGACCGAGGGGAAGAAGGTCTCCCTGAAGGAAGCGTTCCACACCCAGTGCAAGGGGTGCCACCAGAAGGAGAAGAAGGGCCCCGTGAAGTGCGACGACTGCCATAAGAAGTAGGAAGGGCCGGTACAGGCCTTCGAGGGGTTTCTCCGGAAACGGGGCGGAAAGAGCGATCTTCCGCCCCGTCTTTCCTTATTCGGCGCCTCACGGGGTCACCGGAAACCGCAGGACGAACCGGGTCCCGACTCCCAGGCGGCTGTCCACCGCGATCGTGCCGCCGTGCGATTCCACGATGTGTTTTGCGATGGAGAGCCCAAGCCCCGTCCCTCCCAATTCCCGGGAGCGTCCCCTGTCGACCCGGTAGAAGCGCTCGAAGATCCGGTCCAGATGCTCCTGCGGGATCCCGGGGCCGTCGTCCGAGACCGAAAGCACGACGGCGCCCTCCTCGATCCTCCCGTCGAGGGTGATCCGCCCCCCTTCCTTGCCGTATTTGATCGCGTTGTCGACCAGGTTCGATAGGGCGAGCAGGATCTTCCGCAGGTCCGCTTGGAACGTTCCTTCGCCCGGCGACACGTCGAGGATCTTCCCCATCCGTTGCGCCTCCGGGCGATGCAGGGCGGCAACCCGGGCGAGGAAGTCGGACAGGGGGGCTTCCTCCTTTTCGAGGGGGATCGCGCCGGACTCGGCGCGGGAGAGCTCCAGGAGATCGTCGATGATCCGTTCCATCCGGAGAGCGTTCCCCAGGGCCACGGAAAGGAACGACGGGTCGGGTTCCGCGCCTTCCCGCATCGCGTCCTGGATCGCCTCGAGGTAGCCCCGGATGTTGGTCAGCGGGGTGCGCAGCTCGTGGGACGCGTTGGAGACGAAATCGTTTTTCACCTGGGAGAGCCGTTTCTCCTCCGTGATGTCCCGAAGCGTAAGCAGAACGTCGGCTCCCTCCTCTCCCCGGTAGCGGACCGTCGTCCCGGACATGCGGACCACGCGGTTCCCCTGCCGCGTCGCGAGGGAGACGTCTCCTGTGCCCGGGTTGACACCCTTGACCCACCCGTCGATGAACGCGAGAACCTGCGGGTGCCGGATCACCTCCGCGTAAGAGCGCGTCTCGCCCATCGTTTCGGAGACGTCCAGGATCGTTCCCGCCTCGCGGTTCATCATCCGTACGGTCCTGTCGGATGCGACCACGATCACACCGTCGGACAGGTTGGCCAGAAGCGTCTCCAGGCGCGCCTTTCCGGCATCGAGCTGCGCGATCGTGTTCGAAAGCCGGGAGGCCATGCGGTTCAAGGATTCCGCCATGTCCTCGAGCTCGTCACCCGTCCGGACCAGGACGCGCCGCGACAGGTCGCCCGCGCCCATCTCCTTCGCCGCCGCCCGCATCTCCGAAAGGGGGCCGGTGACCCGGCGCGCCATGAAGGCGGCCCCGCAAAGGATCATGAGGAGCGCCGCGAGCCCCGTCCCCCAGATGATCGTGGTGACCTGCCACATCCGGCGGTAGAGGGTCGTTGCCGGCACGGAGGCGCGCGCGGCCCCGAGGATCCTTCCGTCGTCCCGTATCGGAACCGCCGCGTACCGCTGCTCCTCCCGGACGGTAATGCTTCGGCGGAGGGAGAACGAGGGGGAACCCGAAAGGGCCACCTGGACCTCGGGGTGGTGCGCGTGGTTCTCCATTTCCGGCACGCCTTCCGCCCCGACGGTGGAGTCGGCGATGACGACGCCGTCGGGGAGTACGATCGTGACGCGCGCGTCGAGCTCCTGTCCGAGGCGGTCGACCTGCTGCGCGATCCGCCGGCGATCCGGCGACGGGGCGGCAAGCAAAGGACGGAACCGCTCCGCGGCAAGGCGCGCCCTGGAGAGCAGGGCTTCGTCGGCGTCGGACATCACGAGGGAGCGCACGAGCAGAAATCCGGCGGCGCCGGCGATGAAAAGCGCCAATCCGGCGATCACCAGGTTGGTGAGGAAGAATTTGGAGGAGATGGAAAGGCGGCGCGCCACCGGCTTCTTATCCTTCCCGGAGCTTGTACCCGACATCCTTGACGGTTTCGATGGCCTTGACCAGGAGGGGGATCTTCTGCCGCAGCTTCGCGATGTGGACATCGACCGTCCGGTCGATCACGTGGGTGTCCTCGCCCCAGACCTTCCGCAGGATGGCCTCGCGGGAGAGGACCCTTCCGGAGGAGGCGAGGAGCGCCTGCAGGATGCGGAACTCCTTGGAGGTAAGGGATACCGGTTTGCCCTGGATCCGGACCTCGTGGCGGCCCACGTCCATCCGCAGCTCCCGGTACGACAGCAGCGCCGGCTCGGGCTCGCCGGCCGCCGCGTGGCTGCGGCGCAGGATCGCCTTGATCCGCGCCACGACCTCCCTGGGGCTGAACGGCTTGGGGATGTAATCGTCGGCTCCCAGCTCCAGCCCGACGATGCGATCGGTTTCATCGCCCTTCGCGGTGAGCATGACCACGGGCGTCCCGGCGATCTCCGGTGTCGTGCGGATGGCGCGCAGCACCTCCAGGCCGTCGGCCTTCGGCAGAAGGATGTCGAGAAGGACGAGGTCCGGCTTCTCCCGCCTCGCACTCAGGATCGCCGTTTCTCCATCGGGGGCGAGGAGCGGCGAGAACCCCTCCTTCCGGAGGTAGAGTGCGAGAAGGTCCCGGATCTCCTTCTCGTCCTCGACCACGAGGATGCTTCGCGGCAACGCCGCCTCCTGAGGATCCGTCTGGGACCTCATTATAGGGCTGGGAGCGGAAATGGTACACCCTTGCCGGTCCATGCCGACATTCACACGACAGGATGGACCCAGATGAATTCGCCGGGGAGCGGAAGGCTCCGGCGTGCGGAGATCGCTCCCATGGCGGCCAACCGGAGGATGCGGCGCACTCCCCTACCCGAGGAACCGGCGGCTGTACCGGTGCACGATGTCACGGGTCCTGGCGAGGACGAAGAAGTCCGTTGTCCCGAACGAGCGGTCATAGGCGGGGGGGCCGCATACTTTCGCCCCCAGCCGGAGATACCCCTTGAACAGCGGGGGGAGTTCGCGGAAAGCCGCCGTCTCGTCCCTCGGGACGGATCGCGAACAGGGCGGGACGTCGAATCCCCTCCGCGGGGTGACCCGCAGGGACGGTTCGGACAGGAACCGGCGGGAGATCATTTCGTTAACCGCGGAAATCTTCGGGAGGTCGGTCCCGTGGAGGCTTACGCAACCCATCAGGGCGTCCGCCCCGCACCGTCGGAGATACTCCGCGATCCCCCGGAACAGCAGCCGGATGACGTTCCCATCGCGGTATTCGATGGCGACGCAGCTTCGCCCCAGCTCGAGGAGGCGCAGCCCGGACCGCTTCAGGTTCGTCAGGTCGAACTCCGTTTCCGAATAGAAGCCGAACGACGGCACCCGGTCGAAGGAGAGGAGCCGGTACGTGCCCACCAGGCAATCCCGCGCGGTGTCGATCACCAGGAGATGGTCGCAGTAACCGTCGTGCGCGTCCTGGTCCAGGCCGGTCGCGAGCGAGGAGGTCAACCCGAGCCGAAGCTCCAAGTTGAAAACCTCGAACCGCAGCCTCTGGGCATCGGTCGTGTCGGCCCGGCTTCCGGCCACCCGCAGCTCGAGCCCGCTCTCGCGGAGGACGAACCTGGGCCTTGCCGGCCGCCGGGGCAGGGGTTGCGCACGGGGAGCGGTATCCGAAACGTCGATGAACGGCAGCATGCGGCACCCCTCGGCGGCTCCGTCATCTTCCGTGTTTCGTGGAGCCGCTCCTTGGATGGGCGAAGCGTACCCGCCGGGTGTGAAGGGAGTATTACGGCGGAGTGAAAATCGCGCTTTAGGGACCGGCTATCGCGAAACTTCACCGTATCTTGACGCGCGGGAGGCGGTCGAAACCGTAAAATAAGCCAACCGCGGGATCGACGGCCGCGGAATCACGCGGGGAGATGCGCAAAATTGCATCGGGGAGCAGTGTACCCGCTCGGGATGCGGAAGTTCCTCTGGGGAGTGGCGACTTCGGCGTTCCAGATGGAAGGCGCGCCCCGGTGCGATTGGACCCACTGGAAGATCCGGGACGAGGCCGACCGCAAGGCACGGCTTCACGGCGTGGGGCACATCGAGCGCACCGAAGAGGACCTCGCCCTGCTGTCGGACCTCGGCGTCAACGCGTACCGGTTTTCGGTGGAGTGGAGCCGGGTGGTCCCTCGCCGCGGCGAATGGAACCGCAGGGAGTTGGACCGCTACGTCCGCATCGCCGCTTCGTTGCGCGACTCCGGAATCGAGCCCGTCGTCACGCTCCACCATTTCACAAACCCGGCGTGGCTGGTCGGGCGGTCCGCCTGGGAGAACCCGGCCACCGCGGCGGAGTTTCTGCGCTTTGCGGAACGGGCTGTGCGCGCCCTCCGGGATTCCGTGCGCGTCTTCATCACGTTCAACGAGCCCAACGTGTTCATCGTGGCGGGGTATTTCGCAAAGCGGATGCCTCCGGGAGGGAAACGGGCGCGGGAGGGCCTTGCGGCGTTCGCGAACGTCCTCCGGGCGCACGGGACGTTGTACGACATGATCCACGCTCTGGGACGGGAACGGCCGGCGGTCGGCCTGGCCCACAACATGGTGGCTTTCCACCCCGCTTCCGACAAATCGGCTCTCGACCGGTGGGCCGCCGGGGTAGCCCACACCTTCTACAATATGGGGCTGATCGAGACCTTCCGGACGGGAACGTTCTCCGTCCGCATTCCGTTTCTCCTCGACGAGGAAACCCCCGTGGGCGTTCGGGACAAGGTGGACTTCCTCGGCGTGAACTACTACTTCCGCATGTTTCTCCGCATGTCCCCCCTGAGCCTCAAGGGGCCGGATCCCTTCTGGGAGGACCGTGGCGGTCGCGGGCTCACCGAGACCGGCTGGGAGGTTTACCCGAAGGGATTCGAAGACGTGCTCCGTGCGGCCGCCCTGGCGGGAGTCCCCATCGTCGTCACGGAAAACGGAACGGCCGAGACCGACGACCTCCGGAAGATCGCCTACATGAAGGAACATCTGCGTGTCGTCCGCCGGATGATCCGGGAAGGCATCGACTTGCGGGGGTACTTCTGGTGGTCCCTGATGGACAACTATGAATGGCTTGAAGGCCTGCGCCCCCGGTTCGGGCTGTTCCACGTGGACTTCGATACGCTCGCCCGCCGCCCGACGGATGCATCCTCGTATTTTTCCCGCTGGGTCCGGCGGAGAATCGCCGCGGACGAGGCCGCCCGCCGGCACAATACTCCTTAACGCACCCTTTACGCCGATTTCATTTCCCCGCAGCACCGGGTTGTTATGTTTTCGTCCATGTCCATGTTGTTATGCGATTTCCACATCCACACCACCTGGTCGGACGGTTCGGTCGACCTCCCGGACGTGGTCGATATCTACGGGCAGGCGGGATTCGACGTGATTTCGGTCACCGACCACGTCTACAACAGCGACAGCACGATCGGGGCGTGGGCGGACCGGCTGAACCAGGCGGTATCGGAGGAGAACTTCCCGACATACATGGAAGCTCTGCGCGTGGAATCCGAGCGTGCGATGCGCAGGTACGGCATGCTGCTCATCCCCGGAGTGGAAATCACGAAGGACTACCTCTCCGAGGAGGCGTCCGCGCATGTCCTGCTGTTGGGCCCGGGCAGGTACATATCGGCCGACCTGCCATGGCCGGACATCTTCCGCGAGGCTCGCGGGCAGGGGGCGATCGTGGTCGCGTGCCACCCGCACTACACCGACCACGAGCTTCACGACACGTTGTACTTCTGGAGGCACCGCCGGCAGTACGCTCCGTTCTTCGACGCGTGGGAGGTGGCGAACCGCAACGACCTGTTTTCCGTGGTGAGTTTGAACAACTATCCGATCCTGGCCAACGGCGACTTCCACAAGGCGCAGCACCTCTACTCCTGGAAGACGCTCCTCCCGTGCAGGAAGGAGGAGGAATCCGTGAAGGAGTGCATCCGGGACAACCGGGGGGTCGCGATCACCATGTTCCGGAACGGGACGGCGAGAGAATAGGGGGAAACGCAGATGATCACGCCGCTGGAATTCCTGGTATCCGCATCCCTTGCGGCCTCCACGCTGCAGTTCGGGTGCGCGTGGAAGGCGCTTCGCGGAAACCGCCGCAGCGAGCTGCCCGCGGACGCGGAGCTGCCGCCCGTATCGATCCTGAAACCGTTGAAGGGTGTGGATGACCGGCTCCTGGACAACCTCTCCGGCTTCTGCCGTCTGGACTACCCGAAGTACGAAATCCTCTTCTGCGTCCAGGGGGCGAGCGATCCCGGGCTGCGGGTGGCCCGGAAGGTGAAGGAGTCGCACCCGGAGCGGGAGATCTCCATCGTGGTGGCGGATCGACGGGAGGGGCTCAATCCCAAGGTGAACAACATGATCCCGGGATACGACGCGGCGAAGTATCCGTTCGTGCTCATCAGCGACAGCAACGTTGCGCCGGATTCCGCATACCTCCGGGAGGCGATGTCGCACTTCCGGGACCCCGGCGTGGGGATGGTCTCCCACCTGGTCCGGGGTGTCGGCGCGAAAACGTTGGGGGCGCGTTTGGAAAGCCAGCACCTGAACACGTTCATCCTTCCATCCGTCTGCCTGCTCGAAGCCATGTTCTCCATGCCGTGCGTCATCGGGAAGTCCATGCTCATGCGGCGGTCGGACTTCGACGCATTGGGGGGATTTCCGGGGGTGAAGGATTACCTCGCCGAAGACTACATCCTGGGCAAGCGGTTCCGCGCGGCGGGAAAGAAGGTGGTGGTGTCCCCTTGGCCCGTGGATACGGTAAACGTCTACCGCACGGTGCGCCAGTTCCTTTCCCGGCACGCCCGCTGGAACCGGATGCGTTTCTCCATCGCGGGCCCGGCGTACCTCGCCGAGCTGGTCACCAACCCGGTCGGGCTTTCGGTCCCGATGGTCGCCGCGGCCGGAGGGACCGGCGAAGCCTTCCTTTTCGCCGGGCTGGTTACGGCTGCGAAGATGGCGATGGACGCCGCGATGCTCCGGCGGCTCGGGGAGCGGAAGGCGGCGCGATGGGCGTTTCTCGGTCCCTTGCGGGACCTGATGGGCTTCGGGTTGTGGTTCTCCGCGTTCTTCTCCCGGAACGTGGAGTGGCGCGGACAGACGCTGCGGATCTGCAAGGGTTCCCGCCTCGTGCCCGTGGTGGAGCTCCTCGCGATGGAGCCGAAGACGGAGGCTGCGGCCGGATGACCCGGAAACCCGGGGTCGGATCGAGAAGCCTCCAATGCCGCGTCTTCGGTACGGCGGGAACCAAGGCCGCGCCGGGCGGCACGGCGCAAGGGCACGGGCAGGTCATCGACCTGTCGGGACGGGGGCATCGCAAGCCCCTCCCCTTAAGGACGGCGGGAGGGCGGAAGCCGCGTCCGGGCCGCATCTACAGCTTTCCTTTGAGAAAAGAGCCCGAAGGGAAGTAACCGCCCTGCCGCCCTTCCCATCCCGTCAACCTTCCGTTTCACGAATTTTTTACCCCGCGTTCACAATTTCGCAAAACCGGATTGGTACATCTTCCTGAAGGGGCCAACCGCATTCCAGGGGGGTCGATTCCAAGGAAGGAGGGGAAGGATTGTCGGTTTGTCGCGCCGCAAAAATATCCTCAGGGACAAAAGGAGAACCGGGAATGAGAGGGATGAATTCCAGTCTGAGACTAGGGGTGGCCGCATTGGCCCTCTGCATGGCTTTGGCAAGTCCCGCAGGCGCCGAAAACCAGGATCGTGGGAAGGAAAAGGATCATGGGAAGGGAAAAGATCACCGGAAGGAAAGAGTGAAATGGATGGCCGGCGATTTCCATAACCACACCCCATTCACCGACGGCAGCTGGCCCATGAACGACCTGACCGGGCCGGACGCGATCCTCGGGTCTGCGGTTTCGGGCACCACCGGGCCGTATCGGCAGGGCACGGCGCCCACCGGGTTCCGGAACGGCCTCGACTTCTTCACGAACTCCGAGCACGGGGGCCTCCGCGCCCGCGACGGCTTCGGCCGGAACTGGAACGACACGACAGCCTATCCGACGCTTCCGGCGATCGGGGATCCTACCGGCGGCCAGATGTGGCGTTGGCAGTCTCTCATCAACCCGGCCGACATCCCGGGCTATTCCGGCCCCTGGTACCTCGGCGCATACGACTGGATCGAAGGCATCCGCGCCAACTGGCCGGACAAGATCGTGATGACCGGCATGGAATGGAACGTCCCGGGCCACGAACACGCGAGCACCGCGATCGTCGCCGATGACCCGCTGCCGATCGCCGAATTCGAGTACCGCTTCGACAACTCCGACACCGACGGCACGACCACTGCCGCCACGGCCACCACCATGGGGTGGACCGGCAAGATCCAGAGCAGCGGTTACGCCGCTCCCGCCTATCCGGATTATTCCTCCGTTCTCGCCCTGAACGCCAAGCACAACAAGACCATCGATGCCGTCAAGTGGATGCAGGCCCACTACCCCACGACCGGGTACATCATCCCGGCCCATGTCGAGCGGGCGGGGTGCGGCGTGGGCGGCTACTCGATCGCCGCCTTCCGCGACATGAACGACAACGGTCCGACGGTGGCTTTCGGCTTCGAGGGACTTCCCGGGCACGACAAGGCGAGCAACCGCGGCGAATTCAGCGGCAGTGCCTGCGGCGGCGGCACCTATGGCGGCGCGGGCATCTACATCGCCCAGGTGGGCGGCCTCTGGGACAGCCTGCTGGCCGACGGGCGCAGGTTCTACAACTTCGACAGCTCCGACTTCCATGATACGCCCAACGATTTCTGGCCCGGAGAGTACGAGAAGACCTACGTGAAGGTGAAGGGTTCCGGCCATGGCGGGACCTACACCCAGGAAGACGTCATCGACGGCCTGCGCTCCGGAAACGCCTTCTCCGTCCACGGAGACCTGATCAACGAGCTCGATTTCCGGGTCTTCCCCGGAGCCTCCTTCGGCAGCCGCAGCGCCACGATGGGGGAGACGCTTTCCGTCGGGAAAGGGGAAAAGGTAACCGTCCGGATCCGGTTCAAGAGCCCTGCCGCCAACAACTGCAAGCCGGGCGTCAATGCCTCCGCGGGCTATGTCTGCGCCCTTCCGGTGGTTCACCACGTGCAGTTGATCCAGGGGCGTATCAACCCGACGAAGGCGAAGAAGTTTCTTGGCGACGGCGTTACCCCGAACCCTGCCTACAATTCGATCGACAGCACGGCCGCCGGCATCGTCAAGACGTTCGATGCCTCTTCTTGGCGCATCGACGAGGAGGGCTTCACCACGATGTACTTTGTCGTTCCGCACGTCCGGAACGACATGTTCTTCCGTATCCGGGGCACGAATCTCCCGTATCACGAAGTCCGGTATGACGCGACGGGCACAAGGATCGTGTACGGGACCGATGCCGCGGGCAGTCCGCTGCAGAACACCCCCGGCACGAACAACGCGGAAATGGCTTGGAGCGACCTCTGGTTCTACAGCAACCCGGTCTTTGTCGACGCACGGTTGCGGTAGCATCCGCAATCCGCAGCCGGGGACACTGCTGGGGGGAGGCGGGGCGACCCGCCGCCCCCCTTCGAGCCGGAACGGGGGCCGTCAGAGGGCGGGGAATGCCGGCGGGACGACGATTTTCAGGGGAACGCCGGTCATCGTGAAGCGGACGGGGAGGGGTCCGAGGTACTCCCCGTCCACCTGCGCCGCCGAAGGGATGGACGAGCGGACCACGACGGAGGTCGTTTCCCGGACCAGGACGTGGCGGGATGCGGTGTGCCTTCCCCGGAGGGCGTCGAGGGCGAACTGCGCGATCGCCCATCTTCCCTTGCGGAGAAGCCCGATCACCTGGAAGGCGGTCCCCTCGATGTTCCCGGCGGGCGCGATGGTCACGTTGCCCCCGTACTTCTTCCCCCGGACGATGATCACCGACTGCACCTCGATCCGCTCGCGGCCGGGGAGCTCGAGCCACAAGGCGGGCTGTTTCCGCAGGATGTGCCGGGCGCCGACCAGGACGTAGGCGGCGATCCCCAAGGCGTTCTTCTGGCGGTGGTGCATCCGTTCCACGACCTCGGCGTCGAAGCCGGCGGAGGCGAGGAGGACGAAATAGCGGTCGTTCGCCTTCCCCAGCGGGACGGAGATCGTCTTCCCTTCGGTCAGCAGGGCCAGGCACCCTTCCACCGAGGCGGGGAGGGAGAACTCCTTGGCGAACACGTTCCCCGTCCCCCCGGGAACGACCGCAAGCCGGGTCGCGGCGCCCGCCAGCCCGTTGGCGGCCTCGTGGACCGTCCCGTCGCCGCCGACGGCGACCACCGTGTCCGCCCCCTCGAAGGCCGCCTCGCGGGCCATCACGACGGCGTCCCCGGGCCCTGCCGTCTCGCGGATGCGGAAGGGGACGCCTTGCCGGGACAGGTACGAGCGGACCTTTTCGATCCTGCCCGCAATCTTCGGCCCGGCGACCGGATTGTAGATCACGTCGATCATCGGCTGCGATTATAGGATACTTTACGGTATGCGTCCTCTCTTCCCCTGCAAGGAGCCGGGCCGACCCGTTTTCGTCGCCCACCGCGGCGCGTCGGACCGCGCGCTGGAGAACTCGGCCGCCGCCTTCGGGCTGGCGGTCGCCGACGGCGCCGACATGATCGAGTTCGACGTCCGGCTCTCTTCGGACGGCGTGCCGGTGGTCTTCCATGACGAGAGGACGGGACGCACGGCGAGGGAGAACCTCTCCGTGTCGGGAACGCCCGTGGCGCGCCTGTGCCGGGTCCGGCTGAAGAACGGGGAGGCGCTTCCCACCCTGGCGGACGTGCTGGCCCTGGTCCGCGGCGCGGTCCCCCTGAACATCGAGTCGAAGGCGGAGGGCGGGATGGCCGCGACGAAGGACGCGCTGATCGCCGTGGGATACGTCGGCGAGTTGGCGCTCTCCTCGGGCCTCCGGCGGGAGTGCCTGGCGGCGCGATCCCTTTTTCCGGGGCTGCCGTGCGGGCTGGTGACGCGCCGTCCGTCGGCCTCGGACCTGGCCTTCTGCCTCCGCCACGGCCTCTCCTCGATCCACCCCGACCACCGGCTCCTCACCGTCTTGCGGCTTCGGGAGCTTGCGGCCGCGGGGGTCCCGTTCCTGCCGTACACGGTCGACGAACCGGACGAGGCGTCCCGCCTTTTCGCCGCCGGCGCGATCGGCGTCTTCTCCGACCGCGCCCGGACCCTGCGGGAGGAGTGGCGCCGCCGCGCCGGGTGACCGGGTCTTCGCGCGCTGCGGACGCGGGACGCCTACCGCCCGAGGTCGCCGGAGAGGATGTACTCCTTGGCGGTGTTGACCGCGGTGGCGGCCTCGCCGGCGCCCGCGGTGATGAGGAGGACCTTGCCGGCGTAGGTCACGATGTCGCCGGCCGCGAACACGCCCGGGAGGTTGGTGGACATGTCGGGGGCCACGGCGATCCCGCTGCCGACGATGGAAAGCCCCCAGTCGCGGAACGGCTCCATGTTCGTCAGCATGCCGATGGAAAGGACGATCGCGTCCACATCGATCGTCTCCTCCAGGCCGCTGCGCTCGTTCCAGATGACCGCACCGGTGACCCTGTCCTCCCCGAGGACCTGCTTCAGCGTGTAGTAGGGGTACTTCACGCGCACGTGCGAAGCGAGGAGCTGGTGCACCATCGCCTCGTGGGCCTGCCACTTGTACATCCGGTGGCACAGGGTGACCTCGGAGGCGATCTCGTCCAGGGAAAGCGCCCAGTCGACGGCGCTGTTCCCGCCGCCGACGATCAGGACCCTTTTTCCACGAAGCGGCTCGAACGATTTCAGGAAATAGTAAATCCCGTGTCCCTCGAAATCGATGAGGTTGGGGATGTCCAGCTTTCTCGGGACGAAGGCCCCGCACCCGGCGGTGAGGATGACCGTCTGCGTGTAGTGCAGCCCCCTCGGGGTGGCGAGCTCGATGATCCGCTCGCCGAGGATCCGAAGTCCCGTGACCCGCTCGTTGAGGACGACGGTGGGATCGTACTGCATCGCCTGGGCGGCCAGCTCCCTGACGAGCTCCGCCGCGAGGATCTTGCGGTGGCCCGCGACATCGAAGATCTCCTTTTCCGGGTACATGGAGATCAGCCGCCCGCCCACCTGGGGATACGTCTCGATCAGTTTCGCGCGGCACTCCCGGAGTCCCGCGTAATAGGTCGCATAGAGCCCCACCGGCCCCGCGCCGACCACCGTGATGTCGTAGAACTCGGCCTGCAGGACCATGGCGCCCCTACTATACCAGACCCGGACCGCGATCCCGAAGCGCATCGATCCTCTCCGTGCGTCCCCGGGTTTGTGAACCGGGGAACCAGGCCCTGAATCGGGTGTATATCCCCACGGGGTCTGGTATATATTAGGTGATTGCCATCCACACAGCCGGAGAGAACCTTATATGGATTTGAAGGAACTGAAGCACCTGCCCGGGGCGTGGAAGCGGGGGACGGACTTTCTGGGGACCCGCTACGCGATCCTTTGCGGGGCGATGACCTGGGTCTCCGAGGCCGATCTGGTGTCGGCCATCTCGAACGAGGGCGGGTTCGGAGTGCTCGCCGCCGGCAACATGCCGCCCGAGGTCCTGGCCGCGGAGATCGCGAAGACCCGCGAAAAGACGAAGCACCCCTTCGGGGTGAACCTCATCACCGTGGCGCCTTCGTTCAAGCAGCACATCGAGGTCGTCATCCGGGAGAAGTGCCGGTTCGTGTTCTTCGCGGGAAGCATTCCCTCCGGGCGTGACATCGCGGAGGTGAAGGCCGCCGGGGCCAAGCTCGTCTGCTTCGCGCCCGTCCTCACGCTTGCCAAGCGCCTGATCAAGCAGGGGGTCGACGCGCTGGTGATCGAGGGGAACGAGGCGGGGGGACACATCGGACCGGTCGCCACGTCCGTCCTCGCGCAGGAGTTTCTCCTGAACATCACCGAGATCCCCGTCTTCGTCGCCGGCGGGATCGGAACGGGGGAGATCATCGCGCAATACCTTTCGCTGGGCGCCGCCGGCGTGCAGCTGGGGACGCGGTTCGTCGCCGCGGAGGAGTGCGCGGCGCACCCGCGTTTCAAGGAGGCGTTCATCCGCGCGGCCGCGCGGGACGCGATGCCCACATCCCAGTTCGACCCGTCCCTCCCCACGATCCCCGTGCGGGCGATCCAGAACGAGGGGACGAAGGACTTCAACCGGCTCCAGCTTGCGCTCCTGAACAAGGTGAAGACGGGCGAGATGCCCCGCGAGGAGGCCCAGGTCAAGCTCGAAGAGTTCTGGGTCGGGGCGCTGCGGCGCGCCGTTCAGGAAGGGGACGTGGAGCACGGATCCCTGATGGCCGGCCAGAGCGTGGCGTTCGTCAAGAGGATCCAGCCCGTGCGGGAGATTCTCGAGGAACTCGTGACCGGGGCCGAAGCGGCGCTGTCCCGGCGCGCTTAGGGAGGGGAGATGTTCCGGATCATTCCGCGGGACCAGGAGTTTTTCGCGTTGTTCCAGAAGGCCTCGGAGAACATCATCGAGGGGGCGGAGCGCCTCAAGGATCTCCTCGACCATTTCGACGACCTGAAGGAGCGGGCCCGCATGATCGAAGAGGTGGAGCACAAGGGCGACACCATCACCCACGACATCGTCAAGAAGCTCAACACCACCTTCATCACGCCGATCGACCGGGAGGACATCCTCGCCCTCTCCTCCTCCCTCGACGACGTGATCGACCTGATCCATGGGGTGGCGACGCGGCTTCTGCTCTACAAGGTGACCGAGACCACCCCCCACGCCCGGGAACTGGGGTTCCTGATCCTCAAGTCGGTACAGGAACTTCAGAAGGGAATCGCCCACCTTCCCCTTGCGAAAGGGAGGGACCGGGTGTACGAACACTGCGTCGAGGTCAACTCCCTCGAGAACGAGGCGGACCGGGTCTGCCGGGACGCCATCGCCTCCCTCTTCCAGAACGAGAAGGACCCCGTGGCGATCCTCAAGTGGAAGGAGATCTACGAAACGCTGGAGTTGGCCACCGACCGGTGCGAGGATGCAGCCAACGTCCTGGAAGGCGTGGCGCTGAAGAATGGTTGATGCGCCGGCGCTGCTCCTCGGGTTCGTGATCGTCGCCGCCCTGGTCTTCGATTTCATCAACGGCTTCCACGATACGGCGAACGCCATCGCGACCTGCATCTCCACGAAGGCGATCCCGATCCGCAACGCCATCCTCATGGCGGCGGGGTTGAACTTCCTCGGGGCGCTCGTCTCCACCCACGTCGCCACCACCATCGGGAAAGGGATCGTCGATCCCGGGAACGTTTCGCAGATCGTCGTGCTGTCCGCGCTGGCGGGGGCGATCTTCTGGGACCTTCTCACCTGGCGCTACGGCATTCCCGCCTCCTCCTCCCACGCGATCATCGGGGGCTTGATCGGGGCGGTGGTGGCGGCCCGCGGGTTCCAGCCGCTCCATTGGGGGGGGATCTCGGAGATCCTCGTCGCCATCGTCCTGTCGCCCGTCACCGGGACGATCGTGGCGTTTCTCCTCATGGTCGTCATCTACTGGGTCTTCCGGGATTACCATCCCTCTCCCCTCAACCGCGCCTTCCGCCGCCTGCAGATCCTCTCCGCCGCCTTCATGGCCTTCTCCCACGGTTCCAACGACGCGCAGAAGTCCATGGGCGTCATCACCCTCGCCCTGGTTTCCTACGGGACGCTGCCGACCTTCGCGATCCCCGTGTGGGTCATCCTGGCCTGCGCCGCCGCGATGGCCCTCGGGACCGCGATGGGGGGGTGGCGCATCATCAAGACCGTGGGCACCGACTTCGTGGAGCTCAAGCCGGTCCACGGGTTCTGCGCGGAAACCTCCTCGTCGGCCGTGATCCTCACGGCGACGGCGATGGGGATCCCGATCAGCACCACCCACGTCATCACCTCGGCGATCCTGGGCGTCGGCCTGACCCATGGGAAGAGGAAAGTGAACTGGGGGGTGGGAATCCGGATCGTCTGGGCCTGGGTCCTGACGATCCCGGCCTCCGCCGCCGCCGGGTATTTCGCCTTCCGCCTGCTCTCCCCCTTCCTCGTCAAACTGTAGCCATCGGTTACACTGTAGCCATCGGTTACACTGTAACCATCGCGGTTCCATTGCAGACATCGGAGGTCCTCGTGATGATCCGGAAGATCCAGCACATCGGCATCGCCGTCCGCAGCCTGCGGGAAGCCGTTCCGTTCTACAGGGACGTTTTGGGGCTTTCGCTCCTCGGGACCGAGGAGGTTCCGGAACAGAAGATCCGCGCCGCCCTCTTCCGGGTCGGGGAGAGCGCCATCGAGCTGATCGAGTCGACGGCCGCCGACGGGCCCGTGGGGAAGTTCCTCGACAGGAACGGGGAGGGAATCCACCACCTCTGCTTCCAGGTGGACGACGCGGCCGCCGCCCTGTCGGACGCGAAAGGGAAGGGGGTCCGCCTCATCGACGAGTCGCCGCGGGAGGGCGCCCACGGGACGCGGATCGGCTTCCTCCACCCGAAATCCACCTTCGGCGTGCTGACCGAGTTCGCCCAGGAAGGGGACGGAGAGCATTGACCGGCCCCCGTCCCGCGCCCTCGCGGCGCGTCCTCCTCCTCTGTTTCCACAACCACCAGCCGGTGGGGAACTTCGACTCCGTCCTCGAGGGGGCGACGCGGGACGCCTACCGGCCGTTTCTGGCCACCCTCGCCGCCTTCCCCTCCGTCAAGGCCACGATCCACTTCTCCGGGTGGCTGCTCCGGTGGATCGAGGAGCGCGCCCCCGAGACGTTCACCCTCCTCCTGGACCTCGTGTCCCGCGGCCAGGTGGAGCTTCTGGGCGGGGGGATGTACGAACCGGTCCTTGCGCTGCTTCCCGAGCGCGACCGGCGGGGGCAGATCGAGGCGCTCTCCGGGGCCATCTCCCGCCGGTTCGGGAAGGCGCCTCAAGGGATCTGGCTCGCCGAGAGGGTGTGGGAGCCCGACCTGCCCGCGACGCTCTCCGCGGCGGGGGTCGGGTACCTTCCGCTGGACGACTACCACTTCGTGCGCGCGGGCCTTGCCCGCGAGGAGCTGGACGGGGTCTACCTGACGGAGCACAACGGGGCGGCCGTCCGGGTGTTCCCGGGGAACGAGCGGCTCCGGTACCTCATCCCCTTCGGGGACGTGGAATGGACCCTCTCGGAGATCGGGCGGATGACCTCGCGCGACGTCCCGTTCCCCGCGGCGATCTTCGCCGACGACGGCGAGAAGTTCGGCGTCTGGCCGGGGACCCACAGGAGCGTGTACCAGGAAGGGTGGCTGAACCGGTTTTTCGAGGGGATCTCCGCCCGCGCCGGCTGGCTGACGACGATGACCTTCGGGGAGTACGCAGCCGCCGCGCCGCCGCGCGGGACCGTCTACCTCCCCACCTGCTCCTACATCGAGATGGGGGAGTGGACCCTGCCGCCGCGGCCCGCGGCCCGGTTCGGCGAACTGCTGCACGACTTCCGCGCGGGGAGGATGACGGAGATCCTGCCCTTCGCCCAGGGGGGACACTTCCGAAACTTCCTCCGCAAGTACGACGAGTCGAACCAGCTCCACAAGCGGGTGCTGTGGGCGAGCTCCCGGGTCGAAGCGGCCGAACGGAAAGGGGGACCTGGCGCGCGGGGGATCCGCGACGATCTCTACAGGGCGCAGAGCAACGACGTCTACTGGCACGGCGTCTTCGGGGGACTCTACCTCAACCACCTGCGAGATGCGGCGTACTCGAACCTTCTCAAGGCGGAAAGAGCGGCGGATGCGGTGCTGCACGCCGGGAAGGCGGGATGGATCGAGGTCGTGAAAGGGGACATCGACCGGGACGGCGGGCCGGAGCTGCTCCTCAAGACCTCCCTCCTCACCCTCTTCGTGCACGCGCACGACGGCGGCGCCCTGACCGAGATCTCCCTCCCTTCGCGGGGCGTGGCGCTGGGGCACGTGCTCACGCGGAGGGAGGAGGGGTACCACGCGAAGTTCCGCCGCGCGGCGGGGTCGTTCGACGGATCGACGAGCATCCACGACGTCCTGGTGCTCAAGGACCCGTCGGTCCTCTCCGCCCTGGGGGCGGACCCGTGGCAGCGCGCCTCCTTCCGGGAGGCGATCTACCGGGAGGAGGACTCCCCGGAGGCGATCTTCTCGGGGGCGGCGGGTCCGCGTTGCGCGACGACCGCGGGACAGGATGCGAAGGTGTCGACCTCGCGGCGGGGAGCGCGCCTCGACGTTACGCTCTCCCTTCCCTTTCGGGGCGAAGGGCTCGACCTGCTGTTGTCGAAATCTCTGGTCCTTCGGGCCGGAACGGAGGGGTTCGAGGCGTGTTACCGGCTCGCGAACCGTGGGACGCAGAGCGTTTCGGGGCGGCTCTGCGCGGAGTGGAACCTGAACCTCCTGTCGGGGAGCGGGCCGGAACGGTATTACGAGGGGATGGGGGATGCGCGGGAGATGTCCTCCTCCGGGGTCGCGGACGGCGTGCGGCGATTCCGGCTCGTGGACGGCTGGCGCAAGGTGGCCGCCCAGGCCGATCTGGACCGGGAGAGCGCCGTACTGCGGTACCCCATCGAAACCGCGTCTCTTTCCGAGGCGGGGGCGGAGAGGATCCACCAGGGAGTCTGCCTGCGGATCCTCTTTCCCTTCCATCTTCCGCCAGGGGAATCCGAACGATATTCCGTCCTTTGGTCCTTCTATTCCGTTGATTAAATATTCCTGAAACTGTATGTTGGGACCACGAATTCCACGGGGGCGGTGAATTCCGCGAGGAGGAGGGTCCGCATGAGGAGGGGATGGAAGGCGTTACCGGTGATGCTTGTCCTGCTGTTCGCGGCGAGCACGTCGCACGCGTCGGGGTTCCGGTTGCCGGAGGCCGGGGCCAAGGCGATGGGGATGGGGTTCGCCTTCACGGCGCAGGCGGACGATCCGTCCGCGATCTACTTCAACCCCGCGGGTCTTACCCAGCTCTCGGGGAACAACGCGATGGTGGGCCTCACGTACGTGAAGGAAAACGGCGGGAAGTTCTCGGGGACCACGCCGGTGGACGACTTCCTCGACGGGTTCACCGCCGCCAAGTCGGAGACCCAGAAGACGCTGAACTTCTACATCCCGAACGGGTACTACACCCGGACGACGCCCTCGGGATTCGCGTACGGGATCGGGGTCTTCACGCCTTTCGGCCTCGGCCAGGAGTACGAAAACCACCAGACCAGCATCTTCCGGAACCAGGTCACGAAGATCGACCTTCGGACGTTCGTGGTGAACCCGACGATCGCGTTCAAGGTGAACGAGGTGCTGTCGGTGGGGTTCGGGATCGACTGGATGTATGGAACGGCGAAGCTGGGAAAGACGCCGTGGGCGCCGACCCTGGGCGGAAACCTCTATGAACTGGCGCTGAAGGCGCACGGGGATGCGTGGGGGTACAACTTCGGACTGCTCCTGAAACCGACGGAAAACCTGCGGATCGGAGCGTCCTACCGCAGCCCGTTCACCCTCCGTCTCAAGGACGGGGATGTGAATCTCGACGGCATCAACACCACCGGCGTCGCCGCCCTCGGAGGGGCGTCCGTTTCCCAGGCGTTCTTCGGCGGAAACACGTCGTTCGGAACGAAGGGGAACGCCACCATCAATCTTCCCGCCACATTCGCGCTGGGCGCAGCGTACACCGCGGGGCGCCTGACCGTGGAGGCGGACGCGGACTGGACCTTCTGGCACAGCTACACCGACCTGCCGATCACCATCCAGGACCAGAGGCCGCCGGTCCTTGTGAGCACCGACGCCCAGAAGCGCTGGAAGGACGTCGTCGCGCTCCGGTTCGGAGCCGAGTACCGGGTCACCGATCCCCTCTCGCTGCGCGCGGGTTTCGTCTACGACCCGACGCCGGTGCCCGCGGATACGATGGGCCCGGAGCTTCCCGACGCCACCCGGCTGAACTACACGGCGGGGGTGGGGTACAAGATCGGTCCGTGGACGATCGACGGCGCCTTCATGTACATCGACAAGTTCGACCGCACGGTCAACAACCAGAATAACGCGACGTTGACCGGGTTCAACGGCACCTGGACGGGGAACGCCTGGCTCGCGGCCCTGGACATCGGGTACAAGTTCTGAAGCGCACGTCCCCCCGCGGGGAACCCGCGGGGGGACGCATCCCATCGCGCCCGCCGGCGCGCCTTACAGCGCGGCAAGCTCCTTCTCGATCCACTGGACGTGCCCCTTCTCGAACCCCATGAGGAATTCGAACATCTTCTTCACCTCCGCGTCCTGGGTTTTCGCGAAGCCGGCGCTGAAGAGGTCGAACGCCTCCTTCTCCAGCATCAGCGCCATCTCCAGCACGTCCTTTTTCGACGACAGCTTCCCGATCCTGGAGAGGAGCTCCTTGTGTGTCTCCTGCACGAGCTCGTCGATGTCGGGCAGCCCTTCCTTGCCCAGGATGTCCTTGTAGGGAGCCCACATCTCCGACCGGACGTTGCGATCGTAGAGATCCTCCAGCGAGAGGAAGTGGTTCTTCTCGTCGCCCGCAAGCGAAAGGAGCGTATCCTGCAACCCCTTGTCGTGGACCAACTTCCCGGCCTTCTTGTAGAAGAGATACGCGGCGATTTCGGACTCGATGCCCAGGTTGAGGAACGTGAGCGCATCTTCGGAAAATTGCATGGATGACGTCCTCCGGAGGTTGTTTGGTTCCCCTTTTCTATCACAATCCCGGGGAGATCGGCCACCTCCCGGCCGCGGGGGGTTACCCCCGTTCGGCGATGCCCGCCATGGCTTTCAGCCGTTGGATGCGGAGCGCCGTCGGGGGATGCGTCGACATCAGGGCCGATGCGTCCGGTCCGAAATCCTTCAGGGGGTTCACGAGGAACAGGTGCTGCGTCCCGCGGTTTTCGCCGGGGACCTGCGCCCCGTTCGCGGTGATCTTCGCGAGCGCGGACGCGAGGCCCATGGGGTTGCGGGTGAAACCGGCCGCCGCCGCGTCGGCGTGGTACTCCCGCTCGCGGGAGATGCTCATCTGCAGGATCTTCGCCGCAAGGGGCGCCAGGAGGGCGAGGAGGATCCCCGGCACCAGGAACGCGGCGTTTCCCCTTCCCCCTCCGCTCCGTCCTTCTCCGGAGGAACGCGGGCCCCGGCCGAAGAGGGTGCCGCGCAGGAACATGTCGGAGAGCAGGGCGATGGCCCCGACGAGGACGGCGGCGCTGACCCCGTACAGCGTGTCCCGGCTCTTGATGTGCGCCATCTCGTGGGCGATCACCCCCTGCAGTTCCTCGCGGGAAAGCCGGTCGAGGAGTCCCGTCGTGACGGCGACGCACGCCTCCTCCGGCCTCCTGCCCGCGGCGAAAGCGTTCATCCCCTGCGACGGCATCACGTACACCTTCGGCATCGGGATGCCGGCGGCGATCTTCATCTCCTCCACGACGTTCACGAGTTGCGGGTATTCCGTCGCGCCGGCCTCCACCGCGTCGTGGATCGAAAGGACGATTCCGGCGCCGCCGGAATACGCGACGCCGCCGAGGATGGCGAAGAGGACCGTCGCGAGCCCGAGCCCCCTTCCGACGTCGCCGTACGCGGCGCCGATCGCGGCGCCCAGGAGCAGGAAGACGCCGAAGAGCAGGAGGAAGAGGACCACCGACATCCGGACGTTGCGCCGCTCCGCGTCGGTGAACAGGAGCATCGGGATGGCGCGGGCCGCCGGCCTGGGAGGACCGCCGGGCTTTCCCGCGAGGGCCGGGGCGCCGGCGCTCTCCGGGGCAAGGGCGACCGCCGCTCCCGGGAAGGGCATGGGCGGCGCGGCGAACGGCTCCTGGCAGAGGTAGCAGTAATCCGCCCCGGGCGGGTTCCCGGCGCCGCACTTCGGGCACATCCGGCCCGTTGCGCTCACTTGCCCGGCCCTCCGGGGAGCAGGGTCTCGGGGCGGGGGAACCGGGGCACCGGGCTTACCGGAGGGCCGCCTTCGGGACCTCCCGGTCCCGGCCATCCGCCTCGAAGTACGTCTCCGCCCCGAAGTGGAAGAGGGAGGCGACGAAATTGCCCGGGATCGCCTGGATCGCGTTGTTGTAGGTCATCACGGAGTCGTTGTAATACTGCCGGGCGAAGGAGATCCTGTTCTCCGTTCCCGTCAGCTCTTCCTGGAGGGAGGCCACGTTCCGGTTCGCCTTCAGGTCGGGGTAGTTCTCCACGACGGCGAAGAGGCTCTTGAGCGACTCGGTGAGGATGTTCTCCGCCTTCGCCTGCGCCGCCGTTCCCCGGGCTCCCACGGCAACCCCGCGCGCCTCGATGACCTTCGCAAGCGTTTCCTGCTCGTAGGACATGTAATCCTTCACGACCTCGACGAGGTTGGGGATGAGGTCGTGGCGGCGCGTAAGCTGCACGTCGATCTGGCGCCACGCGTTCCGGATCTGGTTGCGCAGCCGGACGAGCCGGTTGTATGCGGCCACGAACCATCCGGCCACGACTGCGATCAGGACGAGGGGTACATACGCCATCTCGATCCTCCCGGCGGGGGATTGGGGCGATTCGCCTTGCGAATCGCTGCTTTTTCGGCAAGTCTAACGGATGTATGATGGAAGTCAAACGAAAAGGGGCGAAAGGACGAGGGGATCCCCCGGTGACGACGTGCCACAAGTGCGGCAGGGCCAGGGAAGGAGGAAGCCCCGTGGGGCGGAAGGAAACCTGCGACGGGTGCGGCGCCGACCTGCACGTGTGCCGGAGCTGCGATTTCCACGACACGGCCGCATACAACGAGTGCCGCGAGCCGCGGGCCGAGCGGGTCATCGAGAAGGACCGGTCCAATTTCTGCGACTGGTTCCGCGGTCGGTCCGGGTCCCGGGCCAAGGGGAAAGACGATCAGGAAACCGACAGAAAACGGCTCGAATCGCTCTTCCGGAAACCGTGACGGGAAGCCCCCCGTCGTTCGGCGGGGGCCCGGAGAGGTGAAGCCGCCTCCCCGCCCGGGGGAGGAGCGGCGGAAATTTCCCCACCGCAGGCAAAGATCCGAACCCGCGCGCGGGCCGGTCCAGGCCCCCCCCGCGGAGAACCGTCCGAAAGGCCCGCGCCGCCCCCCCACGGCGCCCGGTCCCCTGCCGCGTTTCGCACGCCCCGCCTTCCCCGAGCTCCTGGCTCCCGCGGGTTCCGCGGAAGCGTACTTCGCGGCGGCGGACGCCGGTGCCGACTCCGTCTACCTGGGGCTGGGGAAATTCAACGCACGGGAGCGCGCGGAGAACTTCCAGCTGACCGACCTGTGCCGGATCCTCCCCCACGCGCGGGCCCGCGGCGTCCGCATCTACGTCGCGATGAACACGCTGCTCACGGAAAGCGACCTCCCCCAGGCGGTCGCCCTGCTCCACCAGCTGGCGCCGCTCGGCCCGGACGCGGTCATCGTGGCGGACCTCGGCCTGCTGCGGATCCTCCACGGGTTCTTCCCGGGGATCGCCGTCCACGTCAGCACGCAGGCGGGCTGCGCGTCCGCGGAGGCCGCGGAGGAGTATGCCCGGATGGGAGCGTCCCGGGTCATCCTCGAGCGGCACCTGAGGATGGAGGAAGTCGCGCGGATCGCCGCCCGCTCGCCGGTCGGCGTGGAGATCTTCGTCCACGGGTCCATGTGCTATTCCTACTCGGGGAAATGCTTCTTCTCCTCCTATCTCGGGGGCAAGAGCGGGAACCGCGGCGCGTGCGTCCAGCCCTGCCGCCGCCTGTACGGCCACGGGGAGGAGGGGGCCGAAGCGGTCTTCTCCACGCGCGACCTCTCGCTGCTCCCGCGCCTTCCGGAGATCGTTCCCCTGGGGATCTCGGCGCTCAAGATCGAAGGCAGGATGCGGGGCGCCGAGTACGTGGCCGGCGTAGTGTCGGCGTACCGCGCCGCTCTCGACGGGATCCGGGCGGGGAAACCCGCGGAAGGGGTCGCGGAGGGGATGCGGATCCTCGATGGGGTCATCGGGAGGGAGACGACTCCCGGGTTGACGGGCGGGGCCGCCCCCTCGGAAGTGGCCGCGGGGGGCGGTTCGGGGAACGTCGGGGACCTTGTGGGGGCGGTTGCCCGCTTCGAGGACGGATGGGCGTTCGTCCCCGGCGTCGCGCGGGTGACCGCCGGAGACCGGTTGCGCGCCCAGTTCCGCGAGGACGGCTCGGGGAAGGGGTTTTCCGCCTCCTCCCTGCGCACCTCGGAAGAAGGGGTCTACGTGAAGGTCCCGTTCCCGCTGTCCCCGGGAGACCTTCTGTTCCGCGTGGCGGGCGGGGGAAGGGCGGAGTTCACCCGGCGCGCGCGCCGGGAGATGGAAACCGCCCCTCCGGAAGGCGCGCGGTTCCTCGTTTCCGTGTCCCACGGAGCGGTGACGGTCGGCGCCTCGTACGGGGATGTGGCCAGGGAGTACCGATACAGGGTGTCCGGCCCCCCGGGAGGTCCTCCCGGATCGGTACCGCCGGACGGGGAGCGGCAGCTCTCCGGGTTGTATCGGGGCGACCTGCCGCTGGCCGGCGTGCAGGTCGTGTTCCACGGCGGTCCCAGCGCATGGGGGGACGTCCGGACCCTTTTTCTGCAAGCGGCGCGTCAGTTCGACAAGGAGTTTCACCTGGCGGGGAAGCGTCTTCGGCTGGAAATCCTGCCGACGCTGCGGGTTTCGGGGAACCGCCCGGAGGAGGGGCCGGGCACGGTGATCTTCGCCGGATGCCGCCCGGAGCAGCTTCCGGACCTCCCCCGGGCTCCGGAAGTGGTGCCCGTGGTGGAGTTCACCCGCGCGCTGGCCCGCGATCCGTCTCCGGTGACCCGGTATGCCCGGTCCGGCGCCTTCTTCCGGCTCCCGGCCCCGCTGCTGGAATCGGACGCATCGTTCCTTCGGCGCACGGTGACCGATGCGGTGCGCAAAGGGCTCACGCGGTGGGTCCTGCCGGACGTGGGATACTTCCGCATCTTCGCCCCTTCCCCCCTGCGCCGCCAGGTGACGCTTTTCAGCGACCACTACCTGTATGCCTTCAACATGGCGTCCCTCTCCGCACTCTCCCGGCTGGGGGCGGCCCGGATGATCCTGCCCCTGGAGGCGCCCCTGTCCGCGCTGCGCGATGTGGGAAAATTCCTGTACGGGCTTGGGATCGCCGTCGCGTACGGCCGCGTGCCCCTGATGACCTCGCGGCTCACGCCCGCTTCCGGGGTGCGGAGCGGAGAGGTGGAAAGCCCGAGGGCGGAGCGGTTCCGGGTTACGGCGGACGAGCACGGGTCCGCCGTCTTCCCCGCGGAGGCGTATTCCGCGTCCGGCTCCCTTCACGAACTCCGGTCCGCGGGGATCCGCGACTTCTTCGCCGACCTGCGGGGGCTTCCTCCCCAGGAGGCGCAGGCGGTGCTTTCGGCCCTCCTGGCCGACCGGCCGATCCCGGGGACTTCGACCTTCAACCTTTTCCGGGGAAATTTCTGAAACGTGACGCCGGCGGAGCGGTTGCGCAACATCGGGATCATCGCCCACATCGACGCGGGGAAGACCACCTTCACCGAGCGGCTCCTCTACTACGCCGGGATCACGCACCGGATGGGGGAGGTCCACGACGGGGACTCCCAGATGGACTATCTGCCGCAGGAGCGGGAGCGCGGTATCACCATCACGGCGGCCGTAACGCAGTTTCCGTGGCTGGGCGCGGAGATCCACCTGATCGACACCCCGGGGCACGTGGACTTCACCATCGAGGTGGAGCGGTCGCTCCGCGTGCTGGACGGCGCGGCGGCGGTGTTTTGCGGTGTGGGCGGCGTGGAGCCGCAATCCGAGGTGGTGTGGCGGCAGGCGGACCGGTACGGGATCCCCCGGCTGGCCTTCGTGAACAAGCTCGACCGGCCGGGAGCCGATTTCGACCGGGTGATCGCGGACATGGACCGCAAGCTCGGAGCCCGCGGCGTTCCGCTGACGGCGCCGCTGTACGAGGACGGAGCGTTCGCCGCCGTGGCCGACCTGGTGACGATGGAGCGCGTCTCCTTCTCCCCGGAGGACCAGGGGGCGACGGTGTCCCGGCAGCCGCTCGGTCCGCCGGAGCGGGAGGCGTGTGCGAGGTACCGGGAGACGCTGCTGGAGGCCGCCGCGGACGCCGACGACGAGGCGGCCGAGAAGTACCTGGCGGGGGAGGAGGTCCCTCCCGCGTTGCTGCGCAGGGCGCTGCGCCGGGGAACGATCTCCGGCGCGATCTTTCCCGTCTTCGCGGGCTCCGCGCTGCGCAACCGCGGCGTCCAGCCCGCGATGGACGGGATCGTGCACTATCTTCCCTCTCCCCTCGAGGCGCCCGCGGCGCGCGGCGACGACCCGCGGACCGGCGTCCCGTCGCAGCGGAAGCCGTCCGCGGCGGCGCCGTTCTCCGCCCTCGCCTTCAAGGTCGTCCAGGAGGAGGGTCGGCGCACGGTGTACCTGCGCGTCTATTCGGGGAAGACGGCCGAGGGGGCGACGATCCTCAACGCGTCGACCGGCGAGAAGGAGAAGGTGGCGCGCCTGTTCCGCATGCACGCGGGGAAGAAGGAACGGATCGGCGAGGCGCTGGCCGGGGACATCGTCGCCGCCCGCGGGATCAGGTCGGCGCGGACGGGGGACACCCTGTGCGATCCCGAGGCGCCCATCGTCTACGAGAAGATCGAGATCCGCAGGCCCGTCGTCTCCGTCGTGGTGGAGCCGAGGACGGCGCGGGAGATGGACCGGCTGCGGGATCTCCTCGCCGGGATGACCGACGAGGATCCCACGCTGTCGTTCCGGGAGGACGCGGACACGGGGCAGATCCTCCTCTCGGGGATGGGTGAGCTGCACCTGGATGTCGTCCTCGACCGGCTGGCGCGGGAGCACGACATGGTGGTGCGGAAAGGGAATCCGCAGGTGGTGTACCGGGAGACGGTGTCCTCCGAGGGGAGATCGGAGAGCGCCTTCGAGCGGGAAGCGGCGGAGCGGCTGGTCAAACTCGCGACGGACGTCGTCGTCCGGCCGGGGCCGCGGGGCTCCGGCGTGCGGATCACCGACGGGTTCCGCCTGCTGGGGCTGCCTCCGGAAGTGGCGGATGCCGTGGAGATGGGAATCCGCGAAGGGGCGTTCACCGGCAGCCTCGGGTACCCGGTGGACGACGTGGAGATCTCCGTCTCCCGAGTGGAATTCCTCTCGGGCCTTCCCTCCCCCATGGCGGCGAAGGTGGGGGCCGCCAAGGCGTTCCAGGAGGCGTACGAGAAGGGGAAGCCGTATCTCCTGGAGCCGCTGATGGCCGTGGAGATCGTCGTGCCGGAGGAGTTCCTCGGCGGGGTCATCGGCGACATCAACGCCCGCAGGGGCAGGGTCACTTCCGTGGACCGGCGGCCGGAGGGGAGCTCTCTTTCCGCGCTGGTCCCCCTGAAGGAGATGTTCGGGTACGTCACGGCCCTGCGGTCCCTGTCCCAGGGACGGGGCAACTACACGATGAAGTTCTCCCGCTACGACAGGGTCTGACCGGGGAGGTGCCGCGCCGATGGACACGTTCGACGAGGAAAGGGAAAGGGAGCGGGTGAACCGGATCCCCTTCGTCCGGCTCATGGGGATGCGGCTTCTGTCCTGCGGCGGGGGAAAGAGCACGATGCGGTGCCGCATGCGGCAGCGTCTCGAGAACTCCGCGGGCACGCTCCACGGCGGGGTGATGGGAGCGCTGGTGGACATGTCGGTGGCCACCGCGCTGCGGTCGGTCGTCCCGGCCTCGTCCGGGATGACGACGGTCGAGTACAAGGTGAACCTTCTGAAGCCTGTCCCCGGAGGGACGGTGACGGCGCACGGCTCGGTGATCCGGCTGGGCAGGACGCTCGCCGTGGGGTCGGCGGAGATCCGGAACGAGGACGGCGAACCGGTGGCGTTCGGCTCCGCCACGTTCTACATCCTCGAACCCCGGGTTCCGGCCTCCTCCGGGGGACCCCGCCGCCTTCCGGCGCGGGCTTCCGCGGGAAGGGATCCCGGGGCGGGAAAGGATCCGCGGCGCCCGCGGGGGGCGCCCGGAGCGGGGAAAGCCGTTGACGCTTCGCGGCCGGACAAGGTATAAAGATCGGACCACATGCTGAAACAGGATTCCATATGGTGGAACACCCGCCCGGCGCCCGGCTGATCGACAAGGCCCTGGACGTCCTGCTCCTGTGCCGGGACGCCGGGGAGCCGATCGGGGTGACGGCGGCGGCGCGCCGCCTCGCCATGCCGAAATCCAGCGCCGCCCGCATCGTCCGGGCGCTCGTCCGGAGGGGGTTCCTGCGCCAGGAGGAGACCACCGGCAGGTACGCCCTCTCGAACATCTACTACTCCTTCGCCTCCGCGCTTTCGGAGGGAAGCGACCTGATCTCCCTGTCCGTCCCGTGCATGGAACGGGTCCACCGCGCCCTCCGGGAGACGGTCCACCTGAACGTGGTGGACGGCGTCGAACGCGTCTGCGTCCACGTTCTCGACTCGCCGCAGCAGCTCAAGACGGTCATGTCCGTGGGGCAGCGGTCCCCCCTCCACTGCGGCGGCTCCTCGAAGGCGCTCCTCGCCTTCTCCGACGAGAAGACCATCGAGCGGGTCTTCGCGCGGCCCTTCCGGAGGTACACGCAAAACACCATCTCCGGGAAAGGCGCGATGCGGGAAGAGCTCCGCAGGATCCGGGCGCGCGGGTACGCCGAAAGCGACGGGGAGCGCGTCCGGGGCGTGACCTCGGTCAGCGTGCCCGTGTTCTTCCCGGGCGGGAAGCTGGCCGCCAGCCTCACGGTGTCCGTTCCCTCGTCCCGGTACACCGGCCGGCGGAAGGAAAGGATCCTGCGGGAGCTCGCCGCCGCCGCGGCAGGCATCACGCGGAGGTTGAAGTAGCGTCTCCCCCCGCGGGGGGGAAAAACCGACAGCGGAAGGAGAGACGGAAGAAGATGTTCAACGCCATCGACTATTACGACGTGGAAAGCGAGCTCTCCACGGAATCGCGCATGATCCGGGACTCGGTCCGGGGGTTCGTGGAGAAGGAGTTTCTCCCGGTCGTCCGCGATCATTACCGTGCGGGGGGGTTCCCCGGGCACATCATCCCGATGCTGGGAGAGCTGGGGCTGCTGGGGGCCAACCTTTCGGGGTACGGGTTGCCGGGGATCGACAACGTGTCGTACGGCCTCGTCATGCAAGAGCTCGAGCGGGGAGATTCGGGGCTGCGCAGCTTCGCCTCCGTGCAGGGCGCGCTGGTCATGTACCCGATCCACACGTTCGGCAGCGAGGCGCAGAAGCGGCGATGGCTTCCTTCCCTCGGATCCGGAAAGGCGGTGGGGTGCTTCGGACTGACCGAGCCGGACCACGGTTCCGACCCCGGCGGGATGAAGACGAAAGCGGTGAGGGACGGGGACCACTACGTCCTCTCCGGCGCGAAGATGTGGATCACCAACGGCTCCATGGCCGACGTGGCGGTGGTGTGGGCCAAGCTCGAAGGCGCGGTGCGGGGGTTCCTCGTAGAGAAGGGGATGCCCGGCTTCTCCGCCCCGGAGATCAAGTCGAAGCTCTCCCTGCGCGCATCCGTCACCTCGGAGCTCATCCTGGAGGACGTGCGGGTGCCGTCGGAGAACCTCCTTCCGGGGGTGCAGGGGCTGAAAGGCCCCCTCATGTGCCTGACGCAGGCGCGGTACGGGATCGCGTGGGGAGCGATCGGGGCTGCGATGGCGTGCTTCGACGAGGCGCTCACGTACACGAAGGAGCGCAGGATGTTCGGCAGGGAGGTCGCCTCCTTCCAGCTGACGCAGGCCAAGCTCGCCGACATGGTGACGCAGA
The DNA here is from genome assembly GCA_021815305.1 of Deltaproteobacteria bacterium. Taxonomy (GTDB): domain Bacteria; phylum Desulfobacterota; class Deferrimicrobia; order Deferrimicrobiales; family Deferrimicrobiaceae; genus JAKAHC01. The sequence goes on from JAKAHC010000003.1 coordinate 248,576, forward strand.
TCACGGCCGGCCAGCTGATCGCCCTCAAACTGGGACGGATGAAGGACGCGGGGAAAATGCGGCCGCAGCAGGTGAGCCTCGCCAAGCGCAACAACGTCCGCATGGCGCTCGAAATCGCCCGCACCGCCCGCGGGATGCTGGGGGCCAACGGGATCAGCGACGAGTACCAGGCGATGCGGCACATGTGCAACCTCGAGTCGGTGGACACCTACGAGGGGACGTACGAGATCCACACCCTGGTGCTGGGGAAGGACCTGACCGGCCTCGACGCGGTGTCGTGATGCGTCGGGGAGCGCGCGGAGAGGGTGCACGATGAGCGGACCGTTGTCGGACGTCCGGGTCCTGGACCTGTCGAGGGTCCTCGCGGGCCCCTTCTGCACCATGATCCTCGGGGACCTCGGGGCGGAGGTGATCAAGGTCGAGCGTCCGGAAGGGGGGGACGACACCCGCGAGTGGGGTCCGCCGTTCGCCGCCGGGGAGTCCGCGTACTACCTGTCGGTCAACAGGAACAAAAAGAGCGTCCTCGCCGACCTTGCGTCCCCCGAAGGGCACGGGGTCGTCGCGTCCCTCGCCGCGAAAAGCGACGTGGTCATAGAGAACTTCCGGGTGGGGGTCGCCGAGAAACTGGGGCTGGGGTACGCGCAGCTGTCGGCTTCCAACCCGGGGCTGGTGTACCTGAGCATCACCGGCTACGGGCGCACCGGGCCGTACCGGGACCTTCCCGGGTACGATTTCATCATCCAGGCGATGAGCGGCCTGATGAGCATCACGGGGGAGAAGGAAGGCGAGCCGATGAAGCTCGGGGTGGCCACGGTGGACCTGACCACGGGACTCTACGCCGCCGTGGCGATCCTCGCGGCCCTCCGCCGCAGGGACGCCTCCGGCCAGGGACAGCACATCGACGTCTCCCTCATGGACTCGGCCCTCTCGTGGCTTGCGAACGTGGGGGAGAACTACCTGGTCTCGGGGGAGATCTCCGGGCGGTTCGGCAACGGGCACGCCAGCATCGTGCCGTACCAGGTGTTCCGGGCGAGCGACGGGTACCTCGCCGTGGGGGTGGGGAACGACAAGCAGTTCCGGAAGTTCTGCGAAATCGCCGGGGCACCCGGACTCGCCGCGGACGAGAGGTTCGCCACCAACCCCGGGCGCGTCCGGAACCGGGAGGCCCTGATCCCGCTGCTCGAGGACCTCTTCGCCCGGCGGGAGACCCGGTTCTGGATCGGGAGCCTGTGGAAGGAGGGGATCCCCGCCGGCCCGATCCACACGGTGGACAAGGCGCTCGACGACCCGAACACCGCCGCGAGGGAGATGGTCGTCGAGATGCCGCACCCGAAGGCCGGATCGGTGCGCCTGATCGGGTCCCCGATGAAGTTCTCCGGAACCCCGGTGGAGTACCGCATGCCGCCTCCCCTGTTGGGGGAGCACACGGAGAAGGTGCTGCGGGACGTCCTGGGGATGTCCGAAGAGGAAGTGCGGGGCTATCGGGTCAGGGAGTAAGCCCCTTTCCGGAACGAGGCCTCCCCTCGGGCGATCATCCCGGACAGGTGCTTCGACAGGAGCGCCCATTCCCCGTAGTCGAACCACGGGCCGTCGTGCCCCGGGCCGTAGATCAGCCGGCGGGAGATGATCCCGCCACGGGTGCGGGGTTCCCGGAGGAACTCTCGCAGCGATTCCTCCCTGCGGTCGATCACGGCGAGGTAGGCATCCATTTTCCCGGCGATGGGGCCGCGGTGGACCGGCCCCTCGTGGGAGACCACGAAGACCTCCGCGGCGATTCCCGCCAGGCGTTGCGCGGATCGCCGGAACTCCCCGATCCCGCACGGCGCGTCGCCGTACCAGGGACCGAATTCCGTCAGGTCGTAGTCCCCCAGGAACAGGATCCCGTCGTCGGGGAAGTGGAGGCACAGGTGTCCCGGCGTGTGGCCGGGGGCGACCACCGCGATCGCCCGGGTGTCCCCGAAGCGAAGCTCTTCCCCGTCGGCGATCTTGCGGGCCACCTTCCTCGGCGTGAAGGGAAACTTCTCCGCAAACAGGTTCCGGTAGAACGCCTCCCATTCGGTGCCGGGAACGCCGTACCAGGCCAGAAGCGTTTCGAGGGATTCGAGGGCCGGGGCGTCCGCCGTCGACGACCACACTTCCGTGTCCGGGAGGAGCGCAAGGAAGGGGAAATGGTCTTCGTGATAATGGGTCATCACCACGGCGGCGATGCCTTCTTCCCGCCGGAGCCGTTCGATTTCCGCCGCGTCCGATCCGGCGTCGACCAGGTATCCTCCCCCGTCCCGGACGTAGAGGGAGTGCGCGCAGGGGTACCGTCCGCCCTTTCCCCCCTCCACGAGCCAGATCCGGTCCGAAAGCCGCGTGATCATTCCGGCGTTTGTCCTCCCGCTCCCGCCCCGGGACGGCTTTACCGCCCCGGAGGGCAGAGAGGTCCGGCGGCGTCGGGAGCGGTCGACGGCGGGTGGAGCAGGTCCTGCCTGCGCCGGATCGACCGCGCCGTGGAACTCCGCATCAGGAAGGCGAGAAGGAAGTAGGTCGCGCCGATCGCCGCCGCTCCCGCGGAGAACCGCGCCACCGCCCCCCACAACGTCTCCCAGGAGAGGAACCGCGCGACGGCGGAAATCCCGTACCGTCCGACCGCCCCCGCGAGGATCGCGGCGAGCGCCATCTTCCCGTACTCGGCAAGCTCGGGGATCCCCCTGCGACCCACCGTCCTGCGCATGAGGATCCCGTAGAGCGCCCCCGCGTACAGGAAGATCCCCACCGTGCTCGCCAGGGCGAGGCCGAAAACGCCGTAGGACTGCTGCAGGAGGTAATACACCGGGAGGGCGACGATCCACGCCCCCGTGCCCACGAGCGTGGGGGTCCAGGTGTCCTTCATCGCGAAGAAGCCGCGGGACACGATCGCCTGGAAGCACCAGAACGGGATCCCGAGGCCGAAGGCGGACAGGGCGCTGGCGGTGTGCAGGGTGTCGTCGATGTTGAACGCGCCCCTCTGGTAGACCACGAGCACCGCCTCCCGGGAGAGGACGGAGACGATCGCCGCCATCCCCGCGGAGACGAGGAACACCCACCGCAGGGTGAGGGAGAGGGTGTCCCACATCTCCTCCTTCTTCCCCAGCGCCACCAGCCCCGAGAGGAACGGGTACGACGCCACCCCCGATGCCTGTCCGAAGATGCCGACGGGCACCAGCATCAGGCGCCGCGCGTTGTTCAGCCAGGTGATCGCTCCCACGAGCAGGAACGATCCGAACACCCGGGTGGTCCACTCGTCCACCACGACCAGGGAGAATCCCAGCATGATGGGGATGGACAGGCGGATGAACTCCCGCAGGCCCGGATCGGAGAGGTCGATCCGCGGGCGGTAGGAAAAGTTCCCGCGGCTGGCCCCGTACACCTGCAGGGCGAAGTTCCCGACGAACGACCCCGCCACGACCCCCCAGGCGAACCCCTCCATCCCGTGCTCGCGCCCGGCCAGGAGGCCCCCTGCGATGATCGAGGCGTTGTAGACGAGAGGGGCCAGCGCCGGCAGGAAGAACTGTTTTCGCGCGTACTGGATCGCCATCAGGAGTCCGCCGAGGTAGAAGAAGATCTGCGCGGGGAGGACGATCCGCGTGAGCCGCGCCGCCACGGCCGACTGGCCCGCGGTGAAACCGGGGGCGACGAGGGGAATGATCCGTCCCGCGAGGAATTCCCCGAGCACGATGAAGAAGACCATGGCGACCCCCATCACCGTGGCGATCGCGGAGAACGACCGGAACCCCTCCTCCTCCCGCCCTTCCGCGAGGTACCGGGCGAAGATCGGGATGAAGGTGATCGACAGCGCCCCGCCCGCAAGCAGGTAATTGAGGAAGTCGGGGATCGTGAACGCCGCGAAGTAGGCGTCCGTGTTGGGGGTGGCGCCGTGCTGGTAGGCGATCACGGCGTCGCGAGCGTACCCCAGTACCCGGGAGAGGAACACCGAGGCCATCATCAGCGCCGCGGCGCGCCTCATCTGTCGGCCGGCGGAATCCTGCATGGTTGAAACTATACCGCAGAACCGGGGAATCCATGGAATTTGCCGTCACAGGGAAGGGGTCAGGCCCGGGGTGTTTCCTTTGCGGGCGGGGAAGCGGACGCGCATGAGGCTATAATCGAATGCTTGGGGAAGGACTCCACCGCGTTTTGCCGGACCGACGCGTGCGGTGGGGTCATCGACCCGCGCTCCGGCATTGTCGGAGGAAATCATGGGGCCGAGGTGAACGAAATGGCGTTATTCGAGAAAAAGGAAACCGCGCAAGGGGCGACCCCGGAAGCCGTTCTCTCCGCGCTGTCGAAGGTGATGGACCCGGAACTGGGGAAGGACCTCGTGACGCTGAACATGATCCGCAATGTGAAGGTCTCGGGGGGGGAGGTGGAGCTGGACCTGGTCCTCACAACGCCCGCCTGCCCGATGAAGAACAGCATCAGGGCGTCCGTGGAACAGGCGGTCCGCGGCGTCCCCGGGGTTTCCTCCGTCCTGGTGCGGCTCTCCTCCGACGTCCGGCCGGCGAAGAACCCGATGGAGGGGCGCCGACCGGTGGAGGGGGTGCGAAACGTCGTGGCCGTCGCCTCGGGGAAGGGAGGGGTGGGAAAGTCCACGATCAGTGCGAATCTTGCGGTGGCGCTGGCCCGTTCCGGCGCCCGGGTGGGGCTGCTGGACGCCGACATCTACGGACCCTCCGTGCCGACCCTCTTCAACATGAAGGGGCACAGGCTCACGGGGGACAACGGGAAGATCGTGCCCGCGCAAGCCCATGGGCTGAAGATCGTGTCGATCGGGTTTCTCCTGGAGGACGACAGCCCGGTCATCTGGCGCGGGCCGATGCTCATGAAGGGGCTCGAGCAGTTCCTCCACGGGACGAAGTGGGGGGAGCTCGACTACCTCGTGATCGATCTTCCCCCGGGCACGGGAGACGTCCAGATTTCGCTGGCGCAGATGACGCCGGTGGCGGGAGCGGTGGTGGTCACCACGCCGCAGGACCTTGCGCTGATCGACGTAAGGAAGGCGGTGCGGATGTTCGAGCAGGTGGGGGTTCCCATCCTGGGCGTGGTGGAGAACATGAGCTACTTCCTGTGCCCGCACTGCGCGTCCCGGAGCGAGATTTTCGGCCACGGCGGGGCAAGGACGGCATGCGCGGAAATGGGGCTCCGTTTCCTGGGCGAGGTCCCGCTGCAGGTGGAGCTTCGGGTGGCGTCGGATGCCGGGAGCCCGCTGGTGGCGACATCCCCCGACACCCTGGCGGCGCAGGCGATCGCGAAGGCGGCGGAGGAGTCCGCCGCCGCCCTCTCCCTCCTGAACTTATAAAAGGGGACGTTGCTACAATATTCCATCCAGAAAAAAAGACAGTCGGGGTGAATTTTGTAGCAACGTCCCCTTTTGTCGTTTTGTAGCAACGTCCCCTTTTACGTCCCCTTTTACGTCTTCCGTTATTGGCCCTCCATCTCCCGGGTGGGGTAGGAGAAGTACTCGTGGGACTGGATGTTCGCCCAGAACTCCTCGAGGTCCTTGGAGAGGACGAGCAGGTCGTGCCGCATGCCGATCTGGTCGCGAACGTGGCCTCGGAAGGTGGCCTCGAGCCGGAACCCCAGCTTCTCGAAGACCCGCCTTGCCCCCGGCTGCGTATCCATCACCTCGGCGACCACTTTCTCGAGCCCCGACTTCAACGCGTGCAGGAACAGTTCATTGGCGAGAACGCTCCCCAGCCCTTTCCGGTGGAAATCCCTCGCCACGACGATCCGGATCGTTCCGACGTGTTTCATCCACCCGCCGAGGTTCTTGTGGAGCGTGGCGTCCGCCACGATGTCGTCGCCCCTGAACGCCAGAAGCGGATAGATCCGATCGTAGTTGAGCTCCGCAGCCCACCGTTCGACGACGGAAGGGTCGGTGACGTTCTCCTTCAGGAAAAGCCGGTCCGACTCCGGCAGGCGCTGGAAGAAGGTGAACAGTTCCTCTTTGTCCTTCCGCTCGAACGGTTTGAGAGTGATCGTCGAACCGTCCTTCAGCTTGAAATCTTTCGGATATTCCCGGTTCATGGCACGATCTCCTTTCCCGCGGACGTGGACACCACGCAATCGCGTAACTTGTGGTTTTAAAACCATTATAATAGCCGCCGGACCCGGCGCAACGGGAAAAGGGGAAGAGAGGGGGAGGTGCGGGGTCGTTCCCCGCGCCCCCCCCTGCGTTGCGGAACGATCTCAGAACGAGCCCTTCTCCTTCGTGTAGGCCAGGCGTCCGCCGGCCAGGATGATGTCGATCTGCCGGCCCGTGAGGGAGTGCGTGACATCGAAATCGAACCCCTGGGTCACGTTCCGTGCCTTCACTTTCGAACCTTTCCGGATCGCCTCCCGCACGTTCGGGATCTCGATCCGGTCGCCCTGGGCGATCCGGTCGTAGTCCGCCTCGTCCGCAAAGAGGAACGGCACGATGCCGAAGTTGATCAGGTTCGCGGCATGGATCCGCTCGAACGACCTGGTGATGACCGCCCGGACTCCCAGGTGGCTCGGGCAGATCGCCGCGTGCTCCCGCGAGGAGCCCTGCCCGTAAGAGAGCGCGCCGACGACCACGTTGTGGACCCCCCTGGCCTTGTTCTCCAGCGCCCGCTTGCTGAAGGTGGGATCCACGCCCTCGAAGACGTACTCGGCGTATTTGGCGATGTTGGAGCGGTATTTCAGCCGCGCGCCGGCGGGCATGATGTGGTCCGTGGTGATCTTGTCTCCCACCTTGAGCGCCACCTCGCCGCGGATCGTTTCCGGCAGGGGGGCGCTCTCCGGCGGTTTGCCGATGTTCGGCCCGCGCCGGACAGGGACGTTCGACCCGTCCTCCGCGGGGGGCAGGATCATCGTGTCGTCGATCTGGAATTTTCCGGGTACCTTCACGTCGGGGTACGGGATCCCCATCTCCGCCGCCACGTCGCGCGGGTCGGCCATCTCCCCCTTGAGCGCGCATGCGGCCGCCGTCTCCGTCGACACGAGGAAGATCCCCGCGTCCCGGGTCCCCGAGCGCCCCTCGAAGTTCCGGTTGTTCGTCCGCACGGACACTCCCCCCGACGGCGGGGCCTGCCCCGCGCCGATGCAGAAGCCGCACGCGGTCTCCAGGATCCGGGCCCCCGCCCCCACGAGCGTGGCGATGCTGCTCTCCCTGGCCGCCATCTGGAGCACCTGGCGCGATCCCGGCGCGACCCCGAACGAAACGTTCGTGCTGACGGTGCGGCCCGAAAGGATCCTCGCCAGCGTGGTGATGTCCTTGTAGGAGGCGTTGGTGCACGACCCGACGAGCACCTGGTCGACCTTCTTCCCCGAGAGGTCCCTCACCCGCTTGACGTTATCCGGGCTGTGCGGCATCGCGACCATCGGCTCGAGCTTCGAAAGGTCGATCCCGATCTCCCGGTCGTACTTCGCGGACGGGTCGGCCTTGAGCTTCACCCACGCACCCTCGCGGCCCTGGGCCTTGAGGAACGTCTTCGTCACCCTGTCGGAGGGGAAGATCGACGTGGTCACGCCGAGCTCCGCGCCCATGTTCGTTATCGTGGCCCGCTCCGGCACCGACAGCGTTTCCACGCCGTCTCCCCCGTACTCCACGATGCACCCGACGTTCCCCTTGGTGGTCAGGATCTCCAGCAGCTTGAGGATCACGTCCTTCGCGGCCACCCAGGGCTGGAGCCGCCCGGTGAGGTTCACCCGGATCACCCGGGGGTACGTCATGTAGAAGGGGCCTCCCGCCATCGCCACGGCGACGTCCAGCCCCCCGGCCCCGATCGCCATCATCCCGATGCCCCCGCCGGTCGGCGTGTGGGAGTCGGACCCAAGGAGCGTCTTCCCCGGCGCGCCGAACCGCTCGAGGTGGACCTGGTGGCATATGCCGTTTCCCGCCCGGGAGAAGCGGATCCCGTGCCGGGCCGCCACCGTCTGCAGGTAGAGGTGGTCGTCGGCGTTCTCGAAGCCTTCCTGCAAGGTGTTGTGGTCGACGTAGGAAACCGACACCTCGGTCTTCACGCGGGGGACGCCCATCGCCTCGAACTGCAGGTACGCCATCGTTCCGGTCGCGTCCTGCGTAAGGGTCTGGTCGATCCGGACGGCGATTTCCTTGCCGGACTTCCTGTCGCCTGCCTCGTAGTGCGCGTCGACGATCTTCTGAACGATATTCTTTCCCACGACTTCTCTCCTCCCCCCTCCCGGGCACGATATGTGGCTGCTGGTAAGGAACGGTGCGGACGGCGTCCCATCGAAAAATCGCTCACATCATACGCAGGCCAAGGGGGGAAATCAACATCGGCGGATTCGGGTGGTCTGTTGGTCTGACCATATTATGATCCGCTCGTTTCTGTGAATAGCCATGTGTTTTCAGCCTGTTGCGGTTTTAGAACCTCCACGGAAGATGACGTGCCCATGAGGTCAAAAATCTCTTGCTTCCTCTTTGTCCACAGTATACAATCTGCGCATCGTCGCCGCCCTGCGGTCTGGAACATCGGTCGGCGGGGCCGCAATGGAACGGCAAAGCGAAATAGTGGATTCGATCGCACGGAATCATCCAAGTCCTCTTCTTCCCGTGTTACGTGCGACACATCCCTGCAGAGAGGTGGAGCGGTGATGACGGGCAGGGTGCCACTCCTCGTGATCTGGCTGCTCCTTCTGTCCTTTGCGCCCGCGCTCGCGCCCGCGGCGGAATTCAAGGCGCAAACCTCCACGCAATACCTCTGGTACAAGGACCCGTTCCAGGACAGGAACGAGTCGGACGTCCTCCAGTACCTGAAATTCAGCGCCACGAAGATCGACTCCGCGGGACGGTTCTCGGCGTTCGGCTACGGGCGGGTCTCCAGGCAGTTCGGATCGGACGAAAACATCGCTTTGGGGAACACCGACGATATCCTGGGACGTCTCTACTTCCTCTACCTGAATTACGCCATCCCGGCGGACAGGGGAAGCGTGCGGCTCGGGCGGCAGTTCGTCGCCGTGGGAGCCGGCGCCGGGACGATCGACGGCGCCCGGGTCGAAGTGCGCAACCTCGGGCCGGCGACGATCTCGGTCTTCGGCGGTTACGAGGTGCGGTTCGCCGAGACCACCGACCGCACGAAGTCCGGCAACTACCTTACGGGGGCGTCCGCGGGCGGATCGCTCTTCGCGGGGAACAACCTCGAGCTCAGCTACCTGCGGAAATACGGAGACAGCGACGTCGTCCGGGAGATGGCGGGGGTCCACGTGGACCAGACGGCGTTCGGGAAAATCAAGGGGTACGCCGACCTCCGGTACGACCTGGTCCACGAGGCGTACAGCGAGTTCCTCGCAGGTTTCAAGGCGTTCCCGTTCGAAAGCCGCATGATCACCTTCACCGCCGAATATTACGCTTCCTACCCCACCTTCGACGCCGACACGATCTACACGGTTTTCGCGGTCACGCGGTACCAGGAGCTCGTGGGACGCGTCGACTGGATCGTGAACCCGGGGCTGACCCTCTACGGTTCCTACACCCGGGCCGACTACGACGGCCCGAACGCCGACGTCGGGACGATCGGCATCCGCGCCCGCCCCAAGAGGGTCGCGGGACTCGGGATCAACGCTTCGGTCGACGTGCGGCGCGGCTATCCCGGCAAACTGACGGGGGGACGGCTCTCCGCGGATTATGCATACAAGAAAGCCCTGCTGGCCGCGGGGGCGGCGTACGACAACTTCCAGCGGGACTCCTTGACGGACGGTTTCAACGCAAAGAAGTACTGGATCGGCGGGTCGTACGAATTCCGGAAAAACCTGATCGCCCGGCTGCGCATCGAGGACGCCGTCACCCGCCTCTTCCCGAACGAGGTCCAGGGTCGCGCCTCGGTCGAAATGGGTTTCTGACGGGACAAGGCAAGGGGGGCGCGAGAAACCGATGAAGAAAACCGTCTGGCCCATCCTGACGCTCCTTGCGGCCCTTCTGGCGGCGGCCACGGTGTCCGCCCGCGAGGATCATCGTCCGTACGGCACTCTCAAGCTCCCGGAGTGCGCGGAGTGCCACATCGGGTCCGGGGTCCCTCCGAACCACGGCGGGGGGTGGTTGCAGGACCACAGGATCCTGGCCGCAAGCCCGAACCGAAACTGCTACGACTGCCACGATCAGGCGACCTGCCAGAACTGCCACAAGGGCGGAGGACTCGGCGCGCCGCTCTCCCGCAGCGAGTGGAAGCGGGACATCGCCCCGGAAAGCCACCGGACCGACTGGATCTCGATCCACCCCATCCAGGCGCAATCGAACCCGCAGCAGTGCTCCCGTTGCCACGAGCCGCGCTTCTGCCAGGACTGCCATGGGCAGCAGAAAAAAAGCGGCCTGACGATCCGGTCCCACAGGAAGACCGCCACGGGGCAGAGCTACATCGCGTCCTTTCCCGACGAGCACGCCGCGGAGGCGCGGCGCAACCTCGCCTCGTGCCAGGGGTGCCATCCGGACGGCGACGTCTGCATGCCCTGCCATTCGGCGAGGTCCGGCCTGAGGATCAACCCCCACCCGACGGGGTTCAAGGGGGGGAGCATCCAGTCCCGGACCGGCAACCGGACGTGCAGGGTCTGCCACGATTTCTAATCTCCCTCTCCCGGAGGATCGGCTCTTGAAGACGGATGTCCGCCTCGCATGGTTCGGAACCCTCCTCCTTTCGGGGATCCTTCTCGCCGGGTGCGGCTCCTCCTCCAGCAGGGAAGGGCAGAACGTGCCGCCGGGGGTGTCCGCAGTGCTGGTCCAGAAAGGCGACCCCGTCCTTCCGGCGGCAAACGGCTATGCCGGGTCCGGGGCCTGCGGCGCCTGCCACGGCGCCATTTACGCCGAGTGGGGGCAGACGTTCCACAACCGCATGCTCAAGACGGTCGCGGAGGTCGGGGACGCCGCGTTCGCCAACGACGCGAACGGCAACGGGTCCAACGATTTCAAGGACGGTCTCGACCTGGCCGGGAACCCGAACTTCGCGGCTTACGGCGCGAACGCCCCGGCGTTGAGTTTCTCCGCCGGGAAATACTTCATCACGATCGGAGCGGTGCGCTACGAGGTCCGGCGGACCCAGGGGGGAAACGGCGGCTACTGGAAGCAGAGGTACCACACCCGGATCGGGCGCAGCTACTACGTCCTCCCCGTCCAGTACAACATGGTGGAGAAGAGCTACACGGTTTACAACGGGGATGACTGGTACACCCCGGGCAACCAGCCGCGGTTCACGGCGGCGTACGGAACGGACGGTCTTGTCCTCCAGCTGGACGCACTGAACAACGGGATCGACCGGAAGGGGACCGCCTCCTCCTACGAGAACCGGTGCGGCGGCTGCCACCAGACCGGCTTCGCCGTCAAGGCAGACCCGGCCGCTTACGGCGGAAGCAGCGTGACGGAGGTCGTGAGCGGCTACCAGGAGCTGAACATCGGGTGCGAGGCATGCCACGGGCCGGGGGCCGCGCATGTCGCCTCGCACGACCCGGCGGACATCCTGAACCCCGCCGACCTGCTTGCCGGCGGCGTCGCGGGGGTCCGGCGGGCCAACGAGCTGTGCGGGTCGTGCCACAGCCGCGGCACCTCGGTCGCCCTTCCGGGGATGTCTCTCCCGATGCAGGCGCCCGCCGTCCTGTCGGGGAGCACCGTCGTCCCGTTCCGGCCGGGGGACAATCTCCTGAACGATCTCTCGGCTACCGGCGCCTACGTCACGCTCACCACGGACGCCTCGAGCTTCTGGGGTTCCGTCAACTTCGCGGCGTCCGACGTCAACGGCAAGTTCCCCCTTTTCACCGCCCCGCGGGCCAACCGCCAGCAGTACATGGACATCGGGCAGGGACCCCACGCGGCGGACAAGGCGTTCGACGTCCCCTGCTGGGGCTGCCACTCCCCCCACTCCTCCGCGAACCGGCACATGGTCGCGACCACGGTCTCGGAGGGAGGCGTCACCAAGGTCACCGGCACCGCCGAGGAAAACGACACGCTTTGCCTTGCGTGCCATGCCGGGTCCGGGGACTTCGCGGGGATCTCCGTGTCCGATGTCCAGACCGTCGCAAGCGGCGGAGTCTCCTCCGCGGTCAACGCCGCAATCTCCAGCCACATGATCGACCGGGCGAACATGGACGTGCCGCTCGACCTCCCCGGCGGGGTGGGGCGATGCACCTCCTGCCACATGCCCAAGACGGCGCGCTCCGCGGTGTACGGGCCTTCCTTCCTCGATGCGGACGGGAAGCGGAACGGGGACCTCCACGCCCACACGTTCAACGTGCTGACGCCGAACATCAGCATCCTCGACCTGCCCGGCACCTACTTCAACACGTCGGCGACCGACAACAGCGTCGCCGCGTCGATGCCCAACGCCTGTTCGGGTTGCCACAACGCGGGCACGGTGGGGAGCGCCATGGCCGGAAATTACGAAATCCACGGCTGGGCGCGCTCCGGCCACGCCGACTATCTCGACGAAGGGATCGGAGGTTATGGCGACCGGTTGCACCGGAACGACAACACCGCCGAGGCGTACAACTCCGCCTCCAACACGGCGTGCGTCCCGTGCCATACCTCCGCGGGGTTCCTGACCTACCTCTCCGGGGGGACCCAGACGGCCGGATTCATCCCGCCCACGCAGCGGAATTTCCTCGGTTGCAACACCTGCCACGACTCCGGCGCCCCGGCGTCGAGCCTGCACGTCCGGCAGATCGCCTCCTTCACCTTCCCCAGCGGTCTTTCCACCACGAGGGGAGGGAATTCCAAGATCTGTTTCCGGTGCCACGGCGGCCGCAAGTCCAAGGCCGACGTGGATGCGGCGATTCCCGCGGGGGGCGTCTACGGTTTCGTTGACGCCCATTTCCTGCCTGCCGCCGCCGTCCTCGACGGTCCCCTGGCTCAGGGCGGATACGAATACGCGGGAAGGTCGTATTTCTATAACCCGTACCATGTGGATGCCTCATGCGCCGGTTGCCACATGGCGGAGGGCCCGGCGGGGAACTGGAACCTGGGCGGGCATGCCCTCTCCATGACCTCCGGCCCGGCGCTGAACACGACGGCCTGCTCGAGCGTCGCGTGCCACGGACCGGTCAGTTCCTTCGACGTCCGGGGGACGAACCCCCGGGGCACGCTCGGCTCCCTGATGGGCATGCTCGACGCGGCGCTGGCGGCAAAAGGGGTCGTGAAGGCCGCCCCCTTTGTCTTCCCGTACTTCACGAACATCACGACGGCGGCCCAACTGCGGGCCGCGTACAACTACAAGTTCGTCTACAGCGACCCCGGTGCGTACGTCCACAACTGGTGGTACGCCGCCCAGCTGCTGTACGACTCGCTCGACGAACTGGACGATGGGGCGTTGAACGGAAGCGTCGTTTTCGCGGGGAAGGCGGCATTTTTCAGGTAAATCCGCCGGATGGGAAAGGGACGCAGGGGAAAGGACGAATGAGGAAATTGCCGGTTCCCGGCACGCCGCACGGCCTTCAATTTCCCGTTGCGCCGCCGACGGGCTCCAGTATAATTTTCAACTGTATACAGCATGGTCGCCATTCTTTTTCAACCCGGATGATCTCTTCCTATGTCGAGGCGCAGCATGGAAATTCCGGGATTTTTCAGCGTACAGTCCGACGGGCCGACCCGGGTGATTCGGAAGCGTGCAGGATGTCCCGCACATGCCGCCAGCAGGAAACGTAACCGGAAAGGAGGGTGATACAGGGCTTCGACAACAGCGAGCGAAGCGCGGGGACCATGGTGCAGCATGTGTCGCAAACGGAGTTAACCATTCGTGAGGAGGGATTCATGACGAAGAGAACGGGCTTTCTGATTGCTGCGATCTTCCTTGTCGCCCCGCTGATGTTCTTCGGCTGCGGCACGGGAGACACGGGTCCCGCGGGCACGTCGGCGCCGACGACCGGCACGATCGCCGGTACGGTCACCGACGCTGTGGCGGGCGGCGGCATCGCCGGCGCGACGGCAACTGCGAAGAACAGCGGCGGCGCGGTCCTGGGTACGGCGACGACGGACGCAACCGGCGCATACACCCTGGCGGGCCTGCCGCTGGGGACCGTGACGGTCTATTTCGCCCAGACGTACTACACTTCTCCGGGCGGGATGACGGTCGGGGTGCTGGGCGGCCAGACCGTGACGATCAACGCGGCGTTGAGCGAGTCGGCTGCCGGCGGGCCCAGCGTTTCCATCACGGGCTACAACAACGGCATGTACACGACGGACGACTTCGGGTACGGCGGGACGGCGGCCCTTGCCGCCTCGGGGAACGACCCGAACGGCGACACGCTGACCTACGCCTGGAGCAACGCGACCGCTCCGGTGCTGGGGTCGGTCACCGGGTCCGGCACCTCGGGAACGGTCACCTTCCCGACGCTGGCGCAGTCGATGGCGACGCGGGCCGACACGGCCAACAACGCCACGATCTCCGGGTTCAACTACGCGAACGACAACGTCGGGCGTTTCGGCATTCTCCCGATCCTCGCGGACACGCGCGGCGGGGTTTCCGCCAAGGTCACGGTGACCGACGGCCGTGGGCAGTCCGCCTCCGTTTCCCTGTCCCTGAACGCGGCGAGCGTCCTTACCGGCGCCCGGAACGTTCCGAGAGGCGCGCGGGTCTACATGAACCGCGGGAACGACAACGCGAGCCAGACGTGGGCGATCACCGCAAGGCCTGCCGGCTCGGCGGCGGCGCTGGACAACGCGTCCGGCAGGACGCCCTCGTTCGTGGCGGACGTCTCGGGGCAGTACACGCTTACGGCCGGCGCGAACACGATCACGATCAACGCGGGGACCTGGGTGGGCGTGATCGACCAGGCCGGCGCGACCACTACGGGCTACACGTACGGCCAGGAAGGCGCCTGCCTCACCTGCCACAACGACACCGTCGCCGTCAACGAGTTCGACCCCTGGTACGCGACGGCGCACTCCAAGATCTTCACCTTCGGCGTCACCGGCGGCAGCGGCAGCAGCAGCGTCAGTTGCCTGACGTGCCACACGGTGGGGTTCGACCGGGGGACGAACAACGGCGGGTTCGACGACCTGGCGTCGTTGACGGGCTGGGTCTTCCCGACGAGAAACGCGACCGCGTGGACGAACATGGTCGCCAACTTCCCGAGCGTGGCGAAGCTGGCGAACATCCAGTGCGAGAACTGCCACGGTCCGCAGGCCTCCCAGGGCCACATGTCGACGGGTCCGCTGGGCGGGATCGACAACAACAACACGTTCGCCTCTGACCGGATCGCCTACAGCGCCGAGTTGTGCGCCACGTGCCACGCTTCGGGGGCCGGCCACAACATCTATTCGCAGTGGAACACCCTCGGCGCCGACGGCATCGGGCACTCCAACGCCAACTTCAACCGGCGGAACAACAGCTCTTGCGGGCGCTGCCACGGCGCGCAGGGCTTCACCATTTTCATCGACCAGCTCGGCGCGGGCGTGGTCGGGAGCATCGACAACGTCACCACGCCGGCGGGCGCGAAGTTCCTGAGCTCCGTCACGGCGGCCAACGTGGCCACGATCACCTGCACGGCGTGCCACGATCCGCACGACGCCACCAATGTCAACCAGCTTCGGGTATACGGCGACACCGCGTTGCTGCCGGCCGGCTTCAAGATGACCGGCGTGGGGAAGGGCGCGATCTGCATCACGTGCCACAACACCCGGAACGGCGGACTGACCAGCACGACCACGTTCCTCCACGAGGATAGCGACCCGACCAACCCGCTGACGAGCTACAGCGCGCCGCACCTGGCCGCCCAGGGCGACGTCTTCGCGGGCCACAACGCCTACTTCATGGGGAGCACGCTGCCGATGACCTCCAAGCACGCGGCGGTCGAGGACGCGTGCGTCGGGTGCCACATGGCGCTCAATCCCAAGACCCATCTTTCCCACGGGTCACTGGCGGTGAATGCCCACCTGTTCCGCATCGACGATGCCGATGCCGCCACGGTGTGCGCGAACTGCCACAGCGCCAACGTGAACGGCGAAGGGATCAAGGCCGCCACGGAGGCGGGGCTTGCGGCGCTGTCCAACAAGCTTACGTTGGCGGCGAAGGCCGTGATCAACGGAACGAGCACGGTCTACGTCACGGGCGCGGTAGACCCGGTGACGGAAGCCACGATCGGGACCGGCAGCGCAAACTTCGCCGGGTCGCTGGTCACCGGCGTGTCCCTCGCCGAGGTCCACGGGCAGATCTCGCTCGTCCTGACCACGAGCACCCCGGTGAACTTCGGCACCGCCAGCGCCAGCTCCTTCGCCGTGCAGTTGGGCAATCTCACGAACGGCACGACGGCGCTGTACGCCGCGAACAGCAACTTCGTGAAGGGCGCCTGGAACTACTTCCTGATCCACAGCGACAAGAGTTTCGGGTTCCACAACCCGAGCTTCGTCCAGGCGGTGTTGAACAACTCCGTCGCCCAGACCTTCTAACCCGGGCGTCGATTTTCAGACCGGCCGACCCGGCCGGCGGTGATGCGAAGGCCCGGCCCCGAAAGGGGCCGGGTTTTTTTTCGTGGTACGATGATGGAAGCTCCGCGCAGGGAGAGTCCATGGGCCGCGACGACTGGAAATACGACGAGGACGCGTGGGAGGAAAGCGCGGAGGAGGGTCAAACGGCCGCGCCTCCGCAAGAGAAGCAGTGCGCCAAGTGTCTCCACTGGGTCGACCGCGATGCGCACTATTGCCCCTGGTGCGGGAAAGACCTGGAGGAGAGGAGGCGGTAGCGGCGGGAAGGCCCTCTACGCCGCGTAGCAGTACCGGCACCCGTGCCGGCACGTTCGGTACGAACCGATGTCCCTCGCGGCGGAACAGAGGCACCCCGTCCGGCCCGGCGCAACCCCGACCGGAATCCCGGATCCCGGGAAGATCCGCCGCAACAGTTCCCCGTTGATGCACGCAGCAGCGGGAACCCCCCAGGCCGCCAGCCGCGGGGAACAGCAGGAAACCACCCGGATTCCCCGTTGCGCCCCCATCCGGAGAATTTCTTCCGCTGCATCCCGCATCCGTTCCGACGGCTCCCAGATCGCAGGGGTTTCCCTCGTCGCCCGGACGCTCTTGCGGTAGGGGTGCGCAAGGCTGACGGTGCATCGGGAGGTCATCCCCGCGAGCTTCGCAGAGAGGGCGTCGAACCGCGCAACGACCTCCCGGGGGTCCTCGCCCGGGAGGATCGGGTCGAAGCGCCACAGCACCCTCTCCGGGCCGATCCGCCGGGAGAGATCCGAAAACGAGCGGACCGCCTCGTCCATCGGCGGGACAAGGGGTTCGAGCGCCTTCGGGAGGCCCGTGACGGTGTACTGAAAAATGGACGGATACCCTGCCCGCTCCAGGCGGGACAGCACCGGAAGGAACGGGACCGGGTTGCGGGTCCAGAAGACGAACGCGGCGACGTCTTCCCGCGCAAGAGGGACGGAGACGGTCTTCCCGGTATACGGGGCTTCGTATTCGGCCGACCCGGCGGTCAAGGCGGCGCCGAACCACCCCGCGAAAAATGCGGGGATGTCCGTTCGCCGGGAGGCGCTGATCACCAGGGGCTGTCCCATCCCCTCATGGTACACCCCCGGACGGTGGTTCTTTCCCGGATCTTCCCGGTTTTCCGTGCAGGTTCCCTCTCGCGGAACGCAAATCGCCTTATACTGGCGGAAGAATCCTGAATGCAGGGGAATGGATCGGAGGGGGGAATTCGGTTGGATTAATACTTGACAGTGGAATAACCCATTGCTACAGTACCCGGGTTGCAAATTTTGGGCGGTTCCAAGTCCAGGTTTGACAGCGTATACCAGTCAGGAGGTACACAGAAGTGGCAGAAGGAACGGTGAAGTGGTTTAACGACGCGAAGGGGTATGGGTTCATCGCTCAGGAGGGCGGTCCGGACGTTTTCGTGCATTTCAGCGCGATCAAGATGGACGGGTTCCGCTCCCTGAAAGAGGGCGAGCGCGTCGCGTTCGAGATCACCGAAGGCCCCAAGGGCCCGCAGGCCGCCAACGTCACCAAGGCGTAACGGGCAAGCAACCCAAGGGGACGCAAAAACCCCTGCAAACAAAAGCCCCGGCGGACGACCGCCGGGGCTTTTTTTTCGTGGGTGCGCCCGGCAGGAGAAAACGGCATGACCCGAGAGGCGCCGCCGCCTTCCGCCCTGTTTCCGTCTTCCGTCCGCGGCGCACGCCTCCTGCAGGAGCGCCTCAGGGGAAGAGTGCGGATCCGGCCGCTGGCGCTGCAGAGGTTGCGCCGGATCGGGGCCGCGGACGTCACGTACATAGGTGAGAAGGAAACGGTGGGGGCGGCCGTCGTGGTCGTCGATGCCCGGACGGGGGAGGTGGTCGAGGAACGAACGGCCGTCGGGGAAACCCTCTTCCCCTACGTCCCCGGTTTCCTCTCGTTCCGGGAGGGGCCGGCGATCCTGGCTGCCTGGGAAAAGCTCTCGGTCCGGCCCCAGGTCCTGCTCTTCGACGGGCACGGCATCGCCCATCCCCGCCGGTTCGGCATCGCCTCCCACGTGGGAGTTCTGCTGAATCTTCCCAGCGTCGGCTGCGCCAAGAGCCGGCTTGTCGGGGAGTGCGCGGAACCCGGAGGGGAGAAGGGGGAGTGGACGCCCTTGACCGATGCGGGAGAGGTGATCGGCGCGGCGCTCCGCACCCGGGACCGGGTGAAGCCCGTCTTCGTGTCGCCGGGACACCGGGCGGATCTGGCGACCTCGATCGCCCTGGTCCTCTCCCTGTGTTCCCGCTACCGGCTGCCGGACCCGGCCCGCAGGGCCCACCAGCTGACGCAGGAGCTGCGGTCCGGGGGGCGCTCCCGGTCCGAACCGGGGTGACGGGAAGGAGCGCCCTTCCGCCCGGTCATTTCGTCGGCGGCGCGGCGGGCATTCCCGCGGGCGGGGCCGCGGGCGCCGGCGCGGGGGCCGTCTGCGCCGGGACGCCGGAATTCATGATGCTGCTCGGGGAGCCGCCGCCGGTGAAGTAGGCCAGAAACAGCGAGGTAATCATGAAGATGATCGCCGCCCCGGCGGTGAGCTTGCTCAGGAAACTGGTCGGCCCCGTGGAGCCGAACAGGGTCTGGGACGAGCCCCCGCCGAAGACCGCCCCGATGTCGGACCCCTTTCCCGTCTGCAGCAGGATGACGAGGATCATGGCGATGGATACGATCACGTGCACGATGACGAGTAGTGTGTACATGCTCCCGGCTTTCTCCGAATAAGGGTTAGTGGAACTTCACGATGTCCGCGAACGACCCGGGGGAGAGGCTTGCCCCCCCCACGAGCGCGCCGTCGATGTCCGCCTGGGACATCAGACTCGAGATGTTTTCCGGCTTCACCGAGCCGCCGTAGAGGATGCGGACCGAGGCGGCCGCATCTTTCCACAGCCGCCGGATCCGGAGGCGGAGGAAGGCGTGGACCTCCTGCGCCTGGGGAGCGGTCGCCGTCTTCCCGGTCCCGATGGCCCAGACGGGCTCATAGGCCACGATCACCCGCGGGCCCTCGGCGGGGGAAACCGCTCCGAGCCCCGCAAGCAGCTGCCGTTCGACCACTTCGAACGTTTTCCCGGCCTCCCGCTCCGCGAGCGTCTCCCCCAGGCACAGGATGGGAGTCAGCGAGACGGACAGGACCGCCCGGACCTTCTTTCCCGCCATTTCGTCCGACTCCGCGAAATACTGCCTTCGCTCGGAGTGTCCGACGATGCAATGGGTCGCCCCGGCGTCCGCCGCCATGAAGGGGGAGATCTCTCCGGTGTACGCCCCCTCGGCGGCGAAGTGGACGTTCTGGGAGGCCACCCCGACGCCGGTTCCCTTCACGAGCTGCGCCACAGGGGCGATCGACGGGAAGGGGGGGGCGAGGACGATCTCCACCCCGCGGACGCCCGCGACCAGCGGGAGGAACGCCCGGACGAAGGCCGCGGAATCCCCCGCGGTCTTGTACATCTTCCAGTTGCCCGCGATGACCGGCACGCGCATCGGCTATTTCGCCCGCGAGACGTGCTTCGCCAGGTCCACCAGCCGGCAGGAGTATCCCCACTCGTTGTCGTACCAGGAGAGCACCTTCACCATCTTCCCTCCGATGACCTTCGTGGAGAGGGCGTCGAACGCGGAAGAGCACGGGTCGTGGTTGAAGTCGATTGAGACCAGCGGCTCGTCCACGTATTTCAGGATCCCCGCGAGAGGGCCCTCGGCGGCCTTCTTCATCGCCGCGTTGATTTCTTCCGCCGTCGCGGTCCTCGACAGCTCCGCCGTCAGGTCGACGACCGACACGTTCGGGGTCGGCACGCGGATCGCCATGCCGTCGAGCTTCCCCTTGAGCTCCGGGATGACCAGCGAAACGGCCTTGGCCGCCCCCGTAGTCGTCGGGATCATCGACACCGCCGCGGCGCGCGCCCGGCGCAGATCCTTGTGCGGCAGGTCGAGGATCCTCTGGTCGTTGGTGTAGGCGTGGATCGTGGTCATCAGCCCCCGCTCGATGCCGAAGGTGTCCAGAAGCACCTTGGCCACCGGCGCGAGGCAGTTCGTGGTGCAGGAGGCGTTGGATAGGATCGCGTGCTTCGCGGGGTCGAACCGGCTCTCGTTCACACCCATGACGATGGTCGCGTCCTCGCCCTTGGCGGGCGCGGAGATGATCACGCGCCTGGCCCCCGCCGAAAGGTGCTTCTCCGCGCCTTCCCGCTCGGTGTATTTCCCGGTGGATTCGATCACGACCTCGACCCCGAGCTTCCCCCACGGGAGTTCGGCGGGGTCCTTGGAAGCGAGCACCCGGATCTCCTTTCCCGCGACCCCGATCGCATTGTCCCCGACCGTCACGGTCTCCCCGAAGCGGCCGTGCACCGAGTCGTACTTGAGGAGGTGAGCGAGCGTCCTGGCGTCCGTGATGTCGTTTACGGCCACGATGTCGAGGGCGGGATCGCCGTACGCCGCCCGGAAGAAGTTCCTGCCGATCCGCCCGAACCCGTTGATGCCGACTTTGACGGACATGTCCTGCTCAACCTCCATCGCGGAATTTGGAGCGATCGCATCGAAAAGGAAGATTATACCCCCTCCCGTCTCACTGTCAATTTGACCGGGTATATCCGGGTATATAATGAAGCCCACCGGAAGGGGGTGGACCGTTGGAGCCGAAGACGATCCTGATCACGCGCAGGCTTCCCGGGGTGCCGTTCGAAATCCTTTCGGGCAGGTTCCGGGCCGGGGCGTCCCCGCCGGACACGGCGATGTCGCGGGAGGAGTTCCTCCGGCGGGCGGCCGGGGCCGCGGGAATCCTCTGCACGCTGGCGGACCGGGTGGACGCGGTGCTCCTCGATGCTGCGGGCCCGGGCCTGAAGGTGGTGTCGAACTTCGCCGTGGGGGTGAACAACATCGACATTCCCGAGGCCACCCGCAGGGGGGTCCGCGTATGCAACACCCCCGACGTCCTGACGGACGCGACGGCCGACCTGGGGTTCGCCCTGCTCCTCGCCGCCGCGAGGAGATTTTCGGAGGCGGGGCGGTTCCTCCGGGAGGGGCGCTGGACGGGGTGGGACCCCTGGGGTCTCCTCGGGATGCCCGTCGCCGGGAAGACGCTGGGGATCGTCGGCATGGGGAAGATCGGCTCCGCGGCGGCGCAGAGGGCCCGTGGCTTCTCGATGCGCGTGTTGTACCACGCGCGGCACCCCCTGTCGCCGGAGAGAGAGAGAGAACTTGCGGCGTCGCACCGCGATCTGGACGCGCTCCTGTCCGAGAGCGATTTCGTGATGCTGTGCGTGCCTCTCACCGTGCAGACCCGCGGGCTGATCTCCCGGGAACGGCTCGCCCGGATGAAACCGACGGCCGTCCTGGTGAACATCGCCCGGGGAGAGGTGGTCGACGAGGGGGCGATGGCCGAGGCGCTCTCGGAGCGGAGGCTATTCGCGGCGGGGCTCGACGTCTACGAGAAGGAGCCGCAGGTGCACCCGGGGCTCCTGCTCGCCCCGTCGGCGGTCCTGCTTCCCCATCTCGGCAGCGCCACGGTGGAAGCCAGGGAGGGGATGGGACGGCTGGCGACGGAGAACCTCGTGGCGGTCCTCGAAGGCAGGGAGCCGCCTTGTCCCGTCAATTGAAGCCGATTCCCTTTCTCCGGAGGAGGTCCATCGGATCGATGCGTCCGGTCCTGGAAAAGGGGACGCGTACGACCCCGACGACGGGCGCGACCACCCCGATCGAGCCGTTGAACTCGTAGGCGAGCGCGCGGGCGTCGACCACATCCCGCATCGCCGCGGCGAAGACGTCGGTCCGCAGCTGCACCGGCACCTTGACGAGCGTGTCGCCGGACGGTTCGATGCGGATCTGTTCGGTGCACTCCCCGTCCGCGATACGGTGGGTCCCGATGGTCGCGGAATAGGCGACGTGGGCGATGTTCAGAGGGTAGGAATTGGGGTTGCTCACCTGGAGGTGCAGGACGACCTCCAGGGGCCCCCGCGGCGCGAGGAACGGGTTCCCGGCAAACCCGATGTCCACCACTTTCACCTTCGGGGGCTGGAAGACCTCCCGGAGGAGGGGACGGCACGCCGACAGGGAAAGGACCGCCGCGCCCAGGACCAACAGGGGGAAGAGCCGATTGCCGATCCGCATCTCCGATGTCCGTGTCGATCCCGCGTTTCCGGAAAGGTTGCTGCTCGATCGCATACTGACGATTATAGGCGTTCCCTCCGGGGAGGTAGAACGGTTTTCCATCCTCCGGAGGGGGTACGACGCCCGCCGGAAGGGGGACGTGCGGCGGGTATACACGGTGGAGTGCGCCCTGCGGTCCCCCGGGACGGAGGATGCGGTCTGTTCCCGCGTCCCCAACGCCCGGCGGTACGTGCCCCCGCCCGACCCGTTCCCGGGAGGATCCGTGCGGAGGCCGGATCCCCCGCCGGTGGTGGTGGGGATGGGCCCCGCCGGGCTGTTCGCCGCGCTGACCCTCGCGCGGTTCGGCGCCCCGCCCGTGGTGCTGGACCGGGGAGCCGCGGTGGAAGAGCGCGCGGCGCACGTCGCGCGGTTCTGGAAAGAGGGGAGGCTCGACCCCGAGAGCAACGTCCCGTTCGGCGAAGGCGGGGCGGGGACCTTCTCCGACGGGAAACTCACCACGAGGATCGGGGATCCCCTCGTGGAGCACGTCACGGAGGTTTTCGCGCGCTTCGCCGGCATTCCCGGCCTCGTCAGGGACGCGAAGCCCCATGTGGGCACCGACAGGCTCCGTACGTTCTGCCGCCGCATGCGGGAGGAGCTTTTGGCCCTCGGGGCGGACGTGCGGTTCGGCGCCCGCGTGGAGGAGTTGATCGTCGCGGGGGACGGGGTGCGTGGGGTGCGGCTGTCCGGCGGGGAGGGGATTCCAGCCTCCGCCGTCGTCCTGGCGACGGGGCACTCCGCGCGCGACACGATGCGGCGGCTCCACCGGCAGGGGGTCGGCATGACGCGGAAGGCGTTCGCGGTGGGATTCCGCGCGGAGCACCCCCAGGGGCTGATCGACCGGATCCAGTACGGGAGGATGGCGGGGAAGGGACTCCCCCCCGCGGAGTATCGCCTGGCGGCGCGGACGCCGTCCGGCCGCGGGGTCTACTCCTTCTGCATGTGTCCCGGGGGCGAGGTGATGAACGCCGCTTCGGGGGAAGGGCAGGCGCCGGTGAACGGGATGAGCTCAAGGGCGAGGAGTTCCGGGTTCGCCAACAGCGGCATCGTGGCTTCGGTGACCCCTGCCGATTTCGGTGCCGTGGCGGGGGCCGGGGAAGATCCCTTGCCGGGGTTCGCCTTCCAGGAAGAGATCGAGCGGCGCGCGTTCGCGCGCGGCGGCGGGAGCTTCGGCGTGCCGGCTGCGAACCTCCTCTCCTTCCTCCACGGAAAAGATCTTCCGCCTCCTCCGGGGCGCGCCCTCGCGCCGGGGGTCGTGCGGGACACCCTGCGGGGGATCCTGCCGGAAGGTGTGGAGGGGGACCTGCGCTTCGGCCTTCTGAGGTTCGGGGAGGCGATGCGGGGTTTCCTCACGCGGGAGTGCGCGCTCTACGCCGTAGAGTCCCGCACCTCCTCGCCCGTGCGGATCGAAAGGGTGAATTATGAATCCGTAACCCACAAAGGGTTGTATCCTGTTGGAGAGGGCGCAGGGCACGCAGGGGGGATCGTCTCCTCCGCCGTGGACGGGATCCGCGCCGCCCTCCGCATCCTGGAAACCTATCCCAGATAGAAAGCAGGGAGCCGATGCCGAAAACGCGTTTCGTCAAGGACATCAAGGAAGGGGAGCCGGTCCGGGACCTGTTCCTCGTGGGCGCCAAGGCGCTCCTGACCAGCAACACCGGGAAACCGTACCTGACCCTCCAGCTGCGCGACCGTACGGGGCAGCTCGAGGGGAGGGTCTGGGACCGGGCGGAGGAAATCGGGAAGCGCTTCGACCGGGACGACGTGGTCGAGGCCAGCGGCACCGCGATCGCGTACCAGGGGCGCATCCAGTTGAAGGTCCACGATGTGCGCCGCGAGGAGGCGGGCGCGAAAGACCTCTCCGAGTTCCTGCCGGTGACGAAGAAGGGGATCGACCCGCTCTGGAAGACGATGCAGGGGTACATCGCGGAAGTGCGGGACGAGGACCTTGCGCGGCTCCTGTCGGCCGTCTTCCCGGACCCCCCCGAAACGGACGTGGCGCGCCGGTTCCGCCAGGCGCCGGGCGGCAAGACGATGCACCACGACTACATCGGCGGGCTGCTCGAACACACGGTGTCCGTCGCCGGGATCTGTCGCCTGCTGGCCGGCCATTACGAAGGGGTGAACGCCGACCTCCTGCTGGCGGGAGCGTTGCTGCACGACGTGGGGAAGGTGCACGAGCTCTCGTACGAGGGAGCCTTCGACTACACCGACGAGGGGCGGCTGCTGGGACACCTGTACATGGGGGCGGAGTTCGTGGACCGCACGTGCGCCTCCCTCCCCGACTTCCCGCGGGAGCTGACCGTGCTGCTCAAGCACATGGTCCTCTCCCACCACGGGGAGCTCGAGTACGGATCCCCCAAGCGGCCCAAGACCCTCGAGGGGATCCTGCTCCACCACGTGGAGAACATGGACGCCAAGGTCACTGCCGTGAACGACGCGATCGCGGATCTGAGGGAAGGGGCCCGCTGGACCGACTACCAGCGGATGTTCGAGCGATACCTCTTCTCCGGGAAGTTCGACAAGCAGGTTCTCCGGGGGTAGCGGTGGAAGGGTGGAAGGCATTCCTCGATGAGCGGGAGCGGCTGAACCTGCTGCGGCGCCTTTCCCCCTCCTCGACGCGGGGTCCCGCGGTGGTGGTGCGCGCGGGCCGGGAATACGTCGACTTCTCCTCCAACGACTACCTGGGGCTTTCGTCCCACCCCGCGCTGGTCGCCGCGGCCGAGGGTGCCCTCGGGCGCTACGGCGTGGGCGCCGGAGCGTCCCGCCTGATGAGCGGGGACCTGGCGATCCACCACGAGCTGGAGGAGACGGTCGCCGTCTTCAAGGGAACCGAAGCGGCGCTGGTCTTCAACTCCGGCTACCAGGCGAACACCGGGATCCTCCCGGCGCTGTTCGGGCGCCGCGACGCCGTGTTCGCGGACCAGCTGTGCCACGCGAGCCAGCTGGACGGGGCGCTGCTGTCCCGGGCGAAGCTGATCCGTTTCCGCCACAACGACCCGGAACACCTGGAGAGGATCCTCGCGAAGCACCGGGCGGCGTTCCAGCGGGCGCTGGTGATGACCGAGAGCGTCTTCAGCATGGACGGGGACCGGGCGCCGCTGGCCGCCCTGCTCGCGGTGTGCCGCCGCCACGGGTGTCGCTTCATGGTCGACGAGGCGCACGCCACGGGGGTTTTCGGTCCGCAGGGGCGGGGATGCGTGGAGGCGGAGGGGCTCACCGGGGAGGTCGACCTGGTGATGGGGACGTTCAGCAAGGCGCTCGGGGGGTTCGGCGCCTATCTCGCCGCGTCCAGGACCGTGGTGGACTGCCTCGTCAACTCCGCCCGCAGTTTCATCTACACGACGGCCCTTCCCCCGGTGGTGATCGCCGCGAACCTCGCCGCGCTCAGGCTCTGCCTCACCGGGGAGACGAGGGGGGGCGAGCTGCTCGAGCGGGCGCGCTCCTTCCGCGAGGCGTTGCGCGGGAGAGGGTGGGCCGTCGGGGGCGACAGCCAGATCGTTCCCGTGGTGGTGGGGGAAACCGACATCGCGGTCAACCTCTCCCGGTCCATCGAGGAGCGCGGGTTCCTCGCCCTTCCCGTGCGTCCCCCCACGGTGCCGGAGGGGTCGGCCCGCATCCGCTTCTCCCTGACCGCCGCTCACACGGACGGCCACCTGTCGGGTGTCCTGGGTGCGCTCGGTGTCGGCTGAGGAGTTCACGGTCGCCGGGGACGGCGAGCCTTCGGTGGTCTTGCTCCCCGGGTGGGCGACGGACGGGCGAATTTTCGGAGGGGTGCTCCCCGGCATGACCGCGGTGACGAGCGGAGCGCTTCGGCCGGAGGGATTTTCCCGGCGCCTCGCGGCGTTCCTTGACCGCACGTCGCGCGGCCCCGTGACGGTCGCCGGGTGGTCGCTCGGGGGGTTCCTCGCGGCGGAGTTCGCCCGGGCATATCCGGACCGCGTGCGGCATCTCGTTCTGGTGGGGATCCGGCGGCGATATCCCGCGCCCGAGGTGGAGAAGGTGCGGGAGTCTCTGCTCCGGGACCGGCAGGGGTGCCTGTCGGGATTCTACGCGCAATGCTTCTACCCGTCGCAGATGGCGGAGTACCGGCGGTTCCGGTCTTCCCTGCAGAAGGAGTACCTCCGGGAGATGGACGGCGCCGTTCTCCTCGAAGGGCTTTCATACCTTTCCTCCGCCCTCCTCGCCGCCGACCGTTTCCCTCCGTGCCCCGTGACGATCCTCCACGGAGGAAGGGATGCCGTGGCGCCGCCTGCGGAGGCGGAAGAGATCGCGGGAGAGAGCGGCAGGGCATCGTTCCGGCTCCTCGCGGGGGCGGGGCATGCCGCCTTCCTCGCGGAAGGGTTCGAAACGGCGGTCGCCGATGGCTGACCCCTCGGTTCTCCGGCGCTTCTCCGCCCACGCCGCCCGCTACGACGGACACGCGCACGTCCAGAGGCTCTCGGCCCGGGACCTGCTGGAGCGCACCGTGTCGTCGTTCTCCGAACGGAAGATCCCGGGGCCGGAGGGGGAGCCGGCTCCCGGGGAGGGGCGGGCCTTCAATATCCTCGAGCCCGGCTGCGGGACCGGGATCTACACGGAGATGCTCCTCGCCGCTTTCCCCGGCGCGTCGGTCGTCGGGGTGGATCTCTCGGAGGCGATGGTGCGCGTCGCCAGCCGCCGCATCCGGGACCCCCGGGCCCGTTTCGTCGTGGCCGACGCCGAGGAGATCCCGGGCGGGAAGTACGATCTGGTCAGCTCCAACGCCACCTTCCAGTGGTTCCTCTCCTTTCCGCAGACGGTGGCGCGCATGGCGTCCCTCCTCGACCGGGAGGGCGTCCTCACCTTCTCCTTTTTCGGGCAGGGGACGTACGCGGAGCTCGACGAGGCCCTTGGCGAAGCTTCGGCGGTCCGGGAGGGGGCCGGCGCGCGCGTGCGCGTCGCCGCCGCGGGCTTTCCCGCGCGGGAGGAGATCTCCGCGGCGCTGTCGTCCGCGTTTTCCCGGTGGGACATGGAGGAGCGCACGTACCGGCAGGAGTTCCCGACCCTCGTGGACCTGATGCGGAGCATCCGGTACACCGGGACGTGGCGAGGGGAGAAGGGAGGGGGCTTCAGCCCGGGGCGCCTTGCGCGGGTCGAGGCGGCGTACCGGCGACGCCACGGCGGGATCCGGGCCACGTACCAGGTGTACCTCTGCCGCGGAGACAAGGCGGGAAGCGAGGGGGGATGAGAGGGGTCTTTGTCACCGGGACCGACACCGGCGTGGGGAAGACGGTGGTCTGCGGGCTGCTTGCCGCTTTCCTTCGGTCGCAGGGGGTGCGCGCCGTGACGCAGAAGTGGGTGGAGACGGGGTGCGCCGGGGAACCTTCCGACCTCTCCGTCCATCGCCGGCTCATGGGGCTCCCCCCGGCGCCCCCATCGTCGCTCCCGGACCTGTGCCCGTACCGGTTCTCCCTCCCGGCTTCGCCGCACCTGGCGGCGGCGCGCGAGGGGAAGAGCATCGAGGCGTCCGTGATCGAGGCGGCGTACGGACGGCTCGCGGCGTCGCACGACGTCGTGCTCGTCGAGGGGGCGGGAGGGTTCCTCGTCCCGCTGTCGGAGGATCTGCTTGCCGGGGATCTCGCCGCGCGGTTGGGTCTCGGCGCTCTCGTGGTGGTGCGGAACCGCCTCGGCTGCATCAACCACGCCCTTCTCACCGTGGAAGCGGTCCGCCTTCGGGGAATCCCGCTGCTTGGGCTGGTCTTCAACCGGCCGTCGGAGCCCGACGGCGGGACGCCCGCGGGGATGCTCGAGGACAATGCGCGCGCGGTCGGGGAGGTCGCGAGGGCGCCGGTGCTCGGAGAGGTGCCTTTTCTCCCCGGCATCGAGGGAGGGCGGGAGGCATTCGCGCCCACGGGGCGCGCCATTCTCTCCCGATGGAGGCCGGGATGACGGACCCGAGGGATTGGCTGAGGAGGGACCTGCGGCACAGCTGGCACCCCTACACCCAGATGAGCGTCCTCGCATCGGAGCCGCCGCTGCTGATCGAGCGGGCGGAAGGGCTTTTCCTCTTCGACGCGGAGGGGAACCGGTATTACGACGCCGTCTCCAGCTGGTGGTGCGTCGTCCACGGTCACGGGCACCCGAAGATCCGGGAGGCGGTGACGCGCCAGATGGAGCGGCTGGACCACGTCCTGTTCGCCGGCGTCACCCACGCTCCCGCGGTTTTGCTGGCCGAGCGGCTCGCGGGCCTGACGTCTTCGGCGCTCCCCCGCGTCTTCTTCTCCGACAACGGCTCCACCGCGGTGGAAGTGGCCCTGAAGATGTCGCTCCAGTATTGGCGCAACGTGGGGGAGGGGGAGAAGACGGAGTTCCTTTGCCTCGACCGCGGGTACCACGGCGACACCACGGGGTGCATGAGCGTGAGCGGGGTCGAGTCGTTCCGAAGCGGCTTCCGCCCGATGCTGTTCCCCGCCCGCCGGGTCCCGGCGCCCGACTGTTACCGGTGCCCCGAGGGGAGGACACCGCAGGCGTGCGCGGCCGCCTGCGCCCGCGCGGTGGAGGAGAAGCTGCGGGAGGCGGGAGGGAGGATCGCGGCCGTGATCCTGGAGCCGCTGCTCCTGGCCGCGGGCGGGATGATCGTCTACCCTCCGTCGTTCCTTTCGGAAGTCGCCCGCCTGGCCCGCTCGTTCGGCGCCCACCTGATCCTCGACGAGGTGGCCACCGGCTTCGGGCGGACGGGATCGATGTTCGCGTGCGGGCAGGCCGGCGTTTCCCCCGACTTCCTGTGCCTGTCGAAAGGGTTGACCGGGGGCACGATGCCGCTGGCGGCCACGCTCACGACCTCGAAGGTGTACGAGGCGTTCCTCGGGGACCCCGCGGCGGGGAAGACCTTCTACCACGGGCACACCTACACCGCAAACCCGATCGGGTGCGCCGCCGCGCTGGCTTCTCTCGACCTGTTCGGGGAGAACGACCTGCTGGCGCGGGTCGCGTCGGTCGCGCCGCGCCTCGGGGAGGCGGTGCGCTCCTTCGCGCGCCTTCCGAAGGTGGGCGATGTCCGGCACATCGGGATGGTCGCCGCCCTGGAGCTGGTGCGGGACAAGGAGACGAAGGAGGCGCTGGCGGGCGAAGACCCCGTCTTCCGGGCGGCGCGTCGGGAAGGGTTGCGCCGGGGGCTCTTCCTTCGCCCCTTGGGGAATGTCCTCTATCTCTTCCTCCCCCAGTGCACGACGGAGGGGGAACTGGACGAGATCCTTTCCCGGTTCGAAGACGTCCTCCGGAGCGTGCTCCGGTGAGCGGGGTGCGCGCCTTCCGGAAGCCGGAGGGGGTGTGGACGGGAAGCGAAGCGCTTCCGGCGATTCCCGGCGCCGGTCACCCCACGTCGTCGTAGGGGCGCAGGCGGAACGAGATCCCGGGGATCGCCTCGGCGAGCCGGCGGACCGCGTCGTGGTCCTGGCCCGGCAGCGCAACGGCGGTCGCCACCACGGAAGGAACGTGCTTCGGCGCTTCGCGAAGGAAGTCGAGCAGGGCCGGAAACGACGCGGCGCCGAACCGGTTGGGGCACACCTGGGCGTACGACTCGGCATCGGCGGCGTTCAGCGAGACCGACAGCGCGTCCACCAGGCCCTCGAGATCCGGCAGGATGTTCCTGCCGTGGACGAGGTTGGCCAGCCCGTCCGTGTTCACCCGCACCCGGCCCCCGCGGCGTTTCAGCTCCCGGGAGATCTCCAGCACGTCGGGCAGGCGGAGCAGCGGCTCGCCGAAGCCGCAGAAGACGATCTCGTCGTAGGCGGTCGGATCGCCGACCAGGATGAGCACCTCCCGGACGGCAGGCTCCCCGGGAAGCTTCAGAAGGTGTCCCTTCACGTGGTAGTCCCGCCGCTTCGCGCAGAAGGTGCAGGCGTTCGTGCAGCGGTTGGTGATGTTGAGGTAGAGGGAGTTGCGGATCCTGTAGGCGACCCGGACCTCCTCCTCCGCGGGAATGCGGAAGAGCGCAATCGCGCTCCGGGTGGTCGCCCGGGCCACGTCATCGACGGTCACCCCCTGGATCTCGGCGATTTTCGCCGCCACGAGGGGGACGTACGAGGGCTCGTTGGTTTTCCCCCGGTGGGGAACCGGCGCGAGAAAGGGGCTGTCGGTCTCGATCAACAGGCGGTCCAACGGAAGCCCCCGCACGGCTTCGACCTGCGTCGCGGAGCTCCTGTACGTGATCGCGCCGGGGATCGAGATGAGGAAGTTCATCCTCAAGGCTTTCCGGGCCATCGACAGGTCCCCGGAGAAGCAGTGGATGATCCCCCCCACCTCGGCCGCCTTCTCCTCGGAGAGGATCGAGAGGACGTCGTCGTGGGCGTCCCGGTCGTGGACGACGACGGGGAGGTTGCGGCGACGGGCCAGGCGGATCTGCTCCCGGAACGCTGCGCGCTGTAGGTCCCTGGGGGCGCGGTCCCGGAAGAAATCGAGACCGGTTTCCCCGATCGCCACGACCTTGTCGCAGAGGGAGAGATTCTCGAGGCCGGAGATCGCATCCTCCGACAGCCGCGCGGCATCGTGCGGATGCAGGCCGACGGAGGCGTAGACCCCGGCGTACCGGTGGGCGATGCCCACCGCCTTCCCGCTGCTCTCCGGGTCGATGCCGATCGTCACGATCCGGCTTACCCCCGCGTCGCGGGCGCGCCGCACCACCGGCTCTTCCGCATCGGACAACGGCGACAGGTCGAGGTGCGCGTGGGAATCGAAAAACATGGGCCGTTCAGGTTTCGATTTTGGGGAAAACGATGCACGCCTTCGGCAGGGTGATCCCCGCCTGCAGGCCTCCCCACGCGCCGTTCTTCCCGAGGAGGGCGCCCTCCACGGTCCCCGCCCCGGGCGCGAGGGTCTCCCACATCCGCTGCGCCGCCGCGGGGGTGACGGGCGACATCAGCAGGGAGGCGATCCGGGCCGCCTCCAGCGCGTTGTAGAGGACCGTGCCCAGCCGTTCCCGCTTCGAAGGGTCCTTCGCGAGCGTCCACGGCTCCGTGGACTGCACGTACTCGTTCGCCTTCGTGACGAACTCGATCACGGCGGAGAGCGCCTTGTGGAACGCCACCTCCTCCATCGCCGCGTCGACGGCCGCCGCCGTCTCCCGCCCGCACCGGGAAAGGACGGCGTCCGCCGGCTCTTCCGCTTCCGGGGCGGGGACGACGGAAGCGAAATATTTTCCCAGCATCCCCAACGTGCGGTTCAGGAGGTTTCCCAGCTTGTCGGCGAGCTCTGAGTTTGCGCGTCTCACGAGTTCCTTCTCGGAGAAGTCGCCGTCCAGACCGAAGGAAACCTCGCGCAGAAGAAAGTAGCGGAACGCATCCGCGCCGTACTTGCGCACCATTTCGTACGGGTCGACCACGTTTCCCAGCGACTTGCTCATCTTCTGCCCCTCGACGGTCCACCATCCGTGGGCGAAGACCCCCCGCGGGGGGGCCACCCCGGCCGACATCAGGAACGCGGGCCAGTAGACGGCATGGAACCGAAGGATGTCCTTGCCCACCATGTGGAGATCCGCGGGCCAGAACGTCGCAAGGTCCTCCGTTTTCGACGGGTATCCCAGCCCCGTGAGGTAGTTCGTCAGCGCGTCGTACCAGACGTAGATCACGTGGCCGGGGGCCTCGGGCACGGGGATCCCCCACGTAAGGGAGGTGCGGGAGACCGAGAGGTCGTTCAACCCCCCTTCCACGAAGGCGACCACCTCGTTGCGGCGGCTCTCCGGGCGGATGAACCTCGGGTTCTCCCTGTAGAACGAAAGCAGCCGGTCCTGGTATTTCGACAGCCGGAAGAAGTACGACGGCTCCTTCCGCTTCTCCACGGCCCTGCCGCAGGTGGGGCAGTTTCCCCCTTCGAGCTGCAGCTCGGTCCAATACGCCTCGTCCGGGACGCAGTACCACCCCTCGTATTCTCCCAGGTAGATGTCGCCGTTCCCCAGCGACTTGCGGAAGAGCTCCTGGACGGAGGCGTAGTGCCTCGGCTCGGTGGTCCGGATGAAAGCGGTGTTGCTGATCGAAAGCGCCGGGGTGAGCCCCTGGAAGTTCGTCACGACCTGGTCGGCCAGCTCCCGGGGGGTCATCCCTTTCCGCGCGGCGCTTTTCTGGACCTTTTCCCCGTGCTCGTCGGTGCCGGTGAGGAAGTACACCTTCTTCCCCTTCATCCGGTGCCAGCGGGCAAGGGCGTCGCAGGCGATCGTCGTGTACGCGTGGCCGATGTGGGGGACGTCGTTGACGTAATAGATCGGGGTGGTGATGTAGAACGTCTCTCTCAAGAAGCGCCCTCCTCGTCGTCGGTCAGCCGCGCGGCCAGTTCCTCGGGATCGTCCCGCTCCGGAGGCGGGGGCGCGCCGGGAGAGGGGCCTTTCGGGGCAGCGCACGCCCCGCAGCTTTTCTGCCGCGCGTACGACTCGTGCTCGTAGATCAGGCAGCACATGAGACGGCCGCAGACCCCGGAGAGCTTGGCGGGATTCAGGGACAGCTTCTGGTCCTTTGCCATCTTGACCGTGATCGGCTCGAAATCCCGGAGGAAGGTGGCGCAGCAGAGTTCCTTGCCGCAGGGGCCCACCCCGCCGACCACGCGCGCCTCGTCGCGCACGCCGATCTGGCGCATCTCGATGCGCGTGCGCAGCTCGTGGGCCAGGTCCTTCACCAGCTCCCGGAAGTCGATCCTTCCGTCCGCCGTGAAGTAGAAGATCGCCTTGCTGCGGTCGAGGAGGTACTCCGCCCGCACCAGTTTCATCGGGAGCCCGCGCTCCCCGATCCGCTTCTCGCAGAACGCCTCGGCCTCCGCCTCCCTGCGGACGTTTTCCTGATGGGCGTGCACGTCCTCAGCGGTCGCGGGGCGGAGCACCTTGTTGTAGGACGCTTTCGGGTTCCCGGGCGCGTACCCGTCCAGACGCTGGACGACTTCGCCCATCGACACCCCGCGTTCGGTCTGCACCACGGCGAAGTCGCCCTTCCGCACGCCCACGCCCGTGCAGTCGTAATGGAAGGTCTTGCAGACCCCTCGCATCCGTATTCCCGCGATGTCCATGGCGGAGACCTATCCCTTCTCGCGCAGTCCGAAGAAAAACGCCTCCAGCATCAGCCGTTTTTGGGGCTGGGGAGGCATGCGGGAGATCGTGAGGAGCGCCCGGAACGCCGCGTTCCATCCCCCGGCGGGGGGCTGTCCGGACACGGCCGTCAGGAGCTCCCGCAGATCCTCGTTCATTATAGCCGCTCCGCCGCCCGAAGATAAGAGGGCCAGATCCCGGAGCAGCGACAACGGCGCAGCGAGCCGTCCCGCGGCGTCCCCCTCCCCCTTCCAACGCTCCGCGAGGTCCACCGCCGCGCGGGGGGAGAGCTTCGAAAGCAGGGACACCCATGCTTCCCGTTCGTCGGAGAGGCCGGGAAGCAGCGTGAGGGCGCGTCCCGGGCTGCCGCCGGAGACGGCCGCGGCGAGCCGGATCACCGCCGCGGGATATTCGCTGCCCGCGTCCGGACGTCCTGACAGGATCCCCTCGACCGTTCCCGCGGGGAGGGGAAGGAAGGGGACCCGCTGGCAGCGGGAGACGATGGTGGGCATCATGCCCGCCACGCGGTGGGCGACGAGGAGCAGGTGCGTTTCCGGCGGCGGTTCCTCGAGGGTCTTGAGCAGTGCGTTGGCGGCCTGCGGGGTCATGCGGTCCGCGGGGCACAGGATCGCGGCGCGGGGCCGGTCGGAGAACGCCTTGAGGGAGAGCTCCTCCTGCAGCGCGCGGATCTCGTCGATCCGGAGGAACTGCGTTTCCGGCGCGATGGAAAGGAAGTTGGGGTGCGCCCCGGAAGCGAGCAGGCGGCAGTCGTGGCACGCTCCGCAGGCGCCGTCCCCGCCCGGCTTCCTGCAAAGCAGCGCCCCCACGAACGCCTTCGCCGCCTTCTCCTTGCCGATCCCCTCTTCTCCCGCGAAGAGGAGCGCTTGGGGGACCGACCCCGAGGAGAGGTATCGGCGCAGGAGATCGAGGGCCCGGTCCTGCCCGAGGACGGAGGAGAGCGTCTCTACCATCCGAACCGGCGCGTCTCCGCGAGGAGGTTCCGGAAGACCTCCTCCTCGGAGAGACCGGCGTCGATCCGGACGATCCGGGCAGGCTCCCGTTCGAGCAGGCGAAGGTATCCGTCGCGGACGGCGCGGTGGAAGGCGAGGGATTCCCGCTCCATGCGGTCCGCAGGCGCCTTCCTGCCCCGGATCCGGGCGAACCCCGTTTCCGGGGGAAGGTCGAACAGCAGCGTCAGGTCGGGGACGAGGCCGCCGGCGGCGAACCGGTTCAGCCGGTCCACCATCCCCTCGTCGATGCCCCGGGAACGGCTCTGGTACGCCGTGGTGGCGTCGCAGAACCGGTCGCACAGGACGACCATCCCCGCGGCGAGGGCCGGCAGGATCACGCCGCGGACGTGCTGGGCCCGCGCGGCCTCGTACAGCAGCAGCTCGGTTTCGGGAAAGACCGCCTCCGCCCGTGGGGAGAGCAGGAGGGCGCGGACCTCGTCGGCGAGGGGAGTGCCGCCCGGCTCGCGGGTGACCCGGTGGGGGACATTCCTCGCCGCGAGGTGCGCGGAGAGCCGGCGCAGCTGCGTCGACTTCCCCGACCCCTCGACCCCTTCGAACGTGACGAACGGCGCGCTCAGGCTAACACTCGCTGAAGCCGCAGGAGCGGCACTTGAGGCACCCCTCCTGCCGTTCCACCTGGCTGCCGCAGTCGGGGCAGGCGCCGCGGGCGACCTCCGGCTCGTCCCCGGACGGCATCTTCGCCTGCTTCGAGGGCGCCGCCGCCCCGGTCGGTTTCGGGACGCCGGGGAACATGGCCTCGAAGTTCTCCAGGTACCACTCGATGGCCTTGGACACGGCGTCCGCGCAGGAGAGGATCTTCCCTCCGTTCCCCCCCCAGGAGGGGAGGTGGCAGGAGATCCCCTTGAGCTGCTTGATGATCATCTCGGGCTGGACCCCGGAGCGCAAGGCCAGGGACGCGAGGCGCCCGATGGCTTCCGACTGGGACGCCGCGCAGCCGCCCGCCTTCCCCATCTGGTTGAACACCTCGAAGATCCCCTTCTCGTCCCGGTTGATCGTGACGTAGAGCTTCCCGCAGCTGGTCTTGATCTCCTTGGTGACGCCGATCAGCGTATCCGGGCGGGGGCGCGGCGTGACGAACGGCGCGGCCTTCTCGGCCGCGGCCTCCGCGGCTCCCTTCCGATTCACCTCGCCGATGTTCAGGACCTGCTCTTCCCGGCTCTTGTCCCGGTAGACCGTCACCCCCTTGCAGCCGAGGCGGCAGGCGAGCGTGAACACCTTGCGGATGTCCTCGCGGGTGGCGTCGGAGGGGAAGTTGACCGTCTTGGACACCGCGTTGTCGGTGAACTTCTGGAAGGCCGCCTGCATCCGCAGGTGGGCCTCCGGGGAGATGTCGTGCGCCGTGACGTAGACCCGGGCTGCGTCCTCCGGGATCCCGTCCACCTTGTGGAGAGACCCCTTCTTCGAGATCTCGGTCATCCGTTCGATGGAGTAGAGTCCCCGGCGCCGCATCTCGGCTTCGAAGAGGGGGTGCGCCTCCACCAGGTGGTCGTTGTCCATGACGTTGCGGATGTAGGAGAGGGCGAAGATCGGCTCGATCCCGCTGGAGACCCCGGCGATGATGCTGATGGTCCCCGTGGGGGCGATCGTCGTCGTCGTGGCGTTGCGGCGCGGGGCGCCCCCGCGGTCCGGGTAGACGCTCACGTCGTAGTTGGGGAAGGGGCCGCGCTCGCGGGCGAGGCCGCAGGAGGCCGCCGCGGACTCGTCCTGGATGAAGCTCATCGCCTCCTGGCCCACCGCCAGCGCCTCGTCGGAGTCGTAAGGGATCCCCAGCCGGATCAGCATGTCCGCGAACCCCATCACGCCGAGCCCGATCTTCCGGTTCCCCACCGTCATGTGCCGGATCTCGGCGAGCGGGTAGTTGTTCATGTCGATCACGTCGTCGAGGAACCGCACCGCGGTGTGCACCGCGCCCTTGAGCTTCTCGTAATCGATCCTCGCGTGCGCGTTCTCCGCTGCGACCATGTTGGCCAGGTTGATGGAACCCAGGTTGCACGACTCGTACGGAAGCAGCGGCTGCTCGCCGCAAGGGTTCGTGCTCTCGATGGCGCCGAGCCTTGGGGTGGGGTTGTCCCGGTTGATCCGGTCGATGAAGATGATCCCGGGTTCCCCGTTCCTCCAGGAGGCGTCGACGATCCGCTCGAAGACCTCGCGGGCCGGGAGCCGCGCCGTGATCTCCCGGGAGTGGGGGTTCACGAGGCTGTACTCCTCGCCGTTCTCGACGGCCTTCATGAAGTCCTCGGTGAGGGCGACGGAGATGTTGAAATTGTTCAGCTTGTTCGTCTGGCTCTTGCAGGTGATGAAATCGAGGATGTCGGGGTGATCGACCCGGAGGATCCCCATGTTGGCGCCGCGCCGCGTTCCTCCCTGCTTGATCGTCTCGGTGGCCGCGTCGAACACCGTCATGAAGGAGATCGGCCCGGAGGAGATCCCCTTCGTGGAGCGGACGACGTCGGCGTGCGGGCGCAGGCGGGAGAAGGAAAAGCCGGTCCCCCCGCCGCTCTTGTGGATCATGGCGGTGTTCTTGACCGCCTCGAAGATGGAATCCATCGAGTCGTCCACGGGGAGGACGAAGCACGCCGACAGCTGCTGCAGCTCCCGACCCGCGTTCATCAGGGTGGGGGAGTTGGGAAGGAAATCCAGGCGCAGCATCTGGGCGTAGAACGCCTCCGCCCACCGGAGGACGACTTCGGGGAGGGCGCCGTAATAGAGCCCCTCCGCCTGGGCGATGTTGTACGCCACGCGGGCGACCATCTCCTCGGGAGTTTCCAGCGGGTCCCCCTTCATCCCCTTCTTGAGGTATCTGCGCGCCAGCACCGTCCGGGCGTTCTCCGAGACCGGCATGGGACCGTACTTCTCCCGCATGGCGTCGGCCCACGCCTTCGGCGGGTGGCCGGAGAGCCCTTTCCCGGGCGGTTTCGCACGGCCATCGCGGGGGGAGAGGGCCTCCTCGGCGGGTGCGGCGGCGGGAGTGGGGGCGGGAGCGGGAGCGGTCAGATCCATCGATTCACTCCGATCGGTGGGAGATCTTTTCTTTCAGGATAGCGTATCTTGTGGTCGGGTTCCACGACGACTACAAGATATTGTGCCGCCACAGGGCTGTCAAGAAAAAGCACGGAGAAAAATCATTTTTTGCTAACCTCCGCAGCACAGGAAGGTTTCGTCGGAATAAAACATGGTGTCCGCTTTTCGTTCTCCGTTTGCGCGTCGGCATGTCTTCCGGAGGTTCGCCGCATGGGGCAGGCCGGAGCAATCCTCCGGGACGGTGCGCGGAGCCGCGGATCGCCCCCCCCACGGTGTCTTCCGCTCCGACGGGAGGATTCCTTGCGTTCCCGGGGGTGCGGGCAGGAGAAGCGGCGGTCATTTTTCTCTTGATTCCGCCCTGTCCGGCGCGTATTGTATACAGTCGACAGTCGCCATGCAACCCCCGGACCAGCGGCCCGAATCAGCGAACAAGGGGTGGATACGATGCCGATTCCACGCATCAGGAGCACGCACAGGATGTTTCCGGCGGCCGTTCTTCTGACAGCGTCGGTCCTGCTTTTCCTCCCGGGGGTCGCCTCCGCGCTCGATAACGGGCAATGCCTCGACTGCCACGGCGACCGTTCCGTCCTCGGCTGGTCGGCCGGGGAAAAAGCGTCCAACGTGACGCCGGGGGGACCGGAGGAACCCGGGCACGTCGCGGGGAATTTTCCCGGCATGTCCCTGTTCGTCGACGCCGAAGCGTACAGACGGTCCGTGCACGCGGACGTGTCCTGCACCGACTGCCATGCAGACATCAAGGATCTTCCGCACACCGCCAGGCTCAAGCACGTGAACTGCTCCGGGTGCCACTCCGAGGTGGCGGCCACGTATGCGAAGAGCCGGCACGTCCTCACCTTCGACGGGAAGCCGGTCGTCAATCCCCCCGCGTGCGTCGACTGCCACGGGGCCCACGCCGTACCCAAATCGTCCCTCTCCACATCTCCGGTCTATTACCGCAACATCGCCGCGACGTGCACCCGGTGCCACGGGGACAAGAAGGTCACGGACAACCGGAACATCGCCATCCCGGGCGCGGCCAAGCTGTACACGCGGAGCATCCACAACCGGGCGATCGTCGAAATGGGGCTGAACAAGTCCGCGACCTGCATCGACTGCCACGGCGCGCACAACATGAAGGACCGCAGGGACCCCGCCTCGTCCATCAACCGGACGAACCTCCCCGCCACCTGCGGGCGGTGCCACTACGGGGTCTACGCCATCTACAAGGACAGCGTGCACGGGACGGCCCTGGCCCGCGGCGTTCCGGACGCCCCCAACTGCGCCGACTGCCACGGCGAACACGAGGTCCTCGCCGTCAGCGATCCGAACTCGCCCGTCTCGGCCTCGGCGATCTCCCAGAGGACGTGTCCCTCCTGCCACGCGGCCGAGAAGCTGGCGGCGCGCTACGGGGTGCCGGTGGACAAGGTGCTCGGGTACCAGCAGAGCTTCCACGGCCTGTCCGCGCGTCTCGGGGACAAGACCGTGGCCAACTGCGCCTCCTGCCACGGCGACCACGCGATCTTCCCCTCCTCCGACCCGCGCTCGACGATCAACCCGAGGAACCTTCCCGTGACGTGCGGGAAGTGCCATCCCGGGGCCACGGCGAACTTCGCCAAGGGGAACATCCACGTGGGGCCGGGCGGAACGGGCGGCCAGATCAAGTACTGGGTGGAGCGGGTCTACATCTGGATGATCGTCCTGGTGATCGGCGGGATGGTCCTCCACAACGGCCTGGACTACTTCCGGAAGATGCAGGCGCTCTACCGGCAGCGGCGGCAGTGGCGCCAGCCGGCGTACGAGCGGCTCAACCGTTCCGAGCGGATTCAGCACTTCCTGACGCTTGCGACCTTCTTTATCCTGGTGGTCACGGGGTTCGCGCTGAAATTCAAGTGGTCCGTACCACTGATCTCCGACCAGGCCAACGTCGCGCTGCGGGGCTGGGGCCACCGGATCGCCGCCCTCGTCATGCTCGCCACCGGCGTCTACCACGTTTTCTACGTCGTGTTCACCGCCCGGGGCCGCGGCCATCTCTGGCGGATGCTCCCCCGGTGGAAGGACGTGGAGGACGTCGTGGGGACGATCCGGTACTTCCTCGGGATCGCCGACCACAAGCCCAGTTTCGACCGGTATACCTATGTGGAGAAGGCGGAATACCTCGCGCTGGTGTGGGGCACGGTCGTCATGGTCGTCACCGGCTTCCTGCTCTGGTTCCAGGACGAGGCGCTCCGGTACCTCCCGATGTGGGGGCTGGACGTGGCCACCATCGTGCACTTCTACGAGGCGGTCCTGGCCACCCTGGCCATTCTCGTATGGCACCTCTACTACGTGTTCGTGAATCCGGATTTCGCCCCCATGTCGTTCACCTGGATCGACGGAAAGCTCTCCCGGCAGCTGATGGAGCACGAACACGCCCTCGAGCTCGAGGAGATCGACGCGTACGAACGCCGCGGGGTGGAACCGCCCCCCGACGTCACCCGGATCGCCACGGAGGAGGAATGAAGAGGATGATCCGCCACCATCTTGCCGCGGCCCTTGCCGGCGCGGCCCTGTTGTCGGCCGGGCTCGCCGCCGCGGCCGTCCCCCCGGGCGTCAACGACTGCCTGGAGTGCCACGGGGACAAATCGATCGAGAAGACGCTCCCCGGCGGGGGAACCCTCTCGCTCTACGTCGACCTGCAGGCGTACCGCCGGTCGGTCCACGGGAACAGCGGCTGCGCCACGTGCCATGTCGACGCCAAGGCCCCGCACGAAAAGCTCGGGAAAGTCTCGTGCGGCAGGTGCCACGCCGACGCAGCGAAGTCGTATGCGGGCAGCTCCCACGGGAAGCTCCGCGCGAAGGGGGTCACCGACGTCCCCGGCTGCGACGGGTGCCACGGGAAGCACGACATCCGGAAATCGGCGGACCCCGCCTCCCGGACCTTCCGGCTCAACATCGCGGCGACCTGCCTGCGCTGCCACAAGGACCGGGCCATCGAGCAGAAGTACAACCTTCCGGACCAGAAAGTGATGATCGCCTACGAACAGAGCGTCCACGGGATGGCGTCGAGGAAGGCCGGCCTCACCGGAAGCGCGGTCTGCTCCGATTGCCACGGGAACCACGGCATCCTTCCCGGCGACGACCCGAAGTCCGCCACCTTCCGTCAGAACATACCCACCCTGTGCGGGAAGTGCCACTCCGGGATCCTCGAAAAGTACGAGAGGAGCGTCCACGGGAAGGGGATGCGCGCCGGAATCGCGGAGTCCCCGGTGTGCACGGATTGCCACGGGGAGCACACGATTTCGAAGGTCAGCGACCCGAATTCTCCGGTGAGCGCGCGGAACATCCCGAAGACGTGCACGGGGTGCCACGACAAGGAAGCCATCTCCTCGCGGTATGCCCTCCCGAAGAAGCGGTTCTCTTCCTACATGGATTCGTTCCACGGGATCGCGGTGGAGTACGGCATGACGAAGGCGGCCAACTGCTCGTCCTGCCACGGGGTTCACGACATCCTGCCTTCCTCCGATCCCGCCTCCTCCGTCAACAAGGCGAACCTGCCCAGGACTTGCGGGAAGTGCCACCCCAAGGCGGGGCCCAATTTCGCCAAGGGATCCGTGCACGTCGAGGTGACCGCGGCGAAGGCCCTGGGCGTCTTCGCGATCCGGATGTTCTACATCATCTTCATCTCCGCCCTGGTGGTCCTGTTCGTCCTTCACGTCGGGCTCGAACTGTACGGACGGTGGAGGGAGAAAAAGGAGGGGGCGTCGGGCGGAAAGGGAGGGGCGCAATGAGTCGGGCCGACCTGGCTGCCGGCAAGGTGATCCGGATGTCGCTGCGGTTCCGCCTGCAGCATTTCCTGCTGATGATGCTCCTCCTTGTGCTCGCCGTCACGGGGTTCGCCCTGATGTACCACGATAACGCCCTGGCGCAGGCGATCATCCGCATCGAGGGGGGGGTCCAGAACCGGGGCGTCGTCCACCGGATCGCCGCCGTCCTGCTGCTGGCGAACCTGGTGTACCACATCTTCTACATGCTCTTCTCCCGGGAAGGGAAGGCGGAGTTCCGCGAGCTGCTCGTCACGCGGCGGGACGTCGACGACTTCCTCCAGGCCCTGCGGTACAACCTGGGCACGGAGAAGGAGTACCCCCGGTTCGGGAAGTACGGGTACAGGGAGAAGTTCCAGTACTGGGGCGCCACGGTGGGGATCCTGCTCATCGGGTTCACCGGTTTCATGCTCTGGGCGGAAACCTTCTCCATGCGCTTCTTCCCGAAATTCATCCTCGACCTGGCGCTGATCATCCACGGGTACCAGGGGCTCCTGGGGTTCGTGCTCCTCTTCCTGTGGCACCTGTACAACGTGCACCTGCACCCCTCCGTGTTCCCGATGAATCCGGCCTGGCTCACCGGGAAAGTGTCGACGGAATGGCTGCGCAGGGAGCACCCGCTGGAATACGAAAAACTCAAAGGGGAAGGGTTGTTATGAGGAAGTTCCTCTTCGCGGTCGTCGTCTTCCTCGGGGGGGTGGTCCTTCCTGGTTTCGCGCGGGACGCCGGGGCCGCGATCTCCCTGGAGAAGTGCACGTTGTGCCACGGCAAGCCCGAGTTCCGCAAGCTGCTGGTCGACGGCGCCATCCGGGACCTCTTCGTCACGGGGGACAGCCTGAAAGGATCGGTGCACGAGAAGAAGGGATGCACGGACTGCCACTTCGACGTGAACGAGATCCCCCACCGGGAGCGTCCCAAGCGGGTGACCTGCACCCACTGCCACTACAAGGGGAACAGGGAGGGCGCTCCCCAGTCCGACAACGTCCTTGCGTACTTCGACTCGGCCCACGGCAAGGCGATCGCCGCAGGGAACGCGAAGGCTCCGCTGTGCCAGGACTGCCACGGCAGCCACCAGATCCTC
The DNA here is from genome assembly GCA_021815305.1 of Deltaproteobacteria bacterium. GTDB lineage: Bacteria > Desulfobacterota > Deferrimicrobia > Deferrimicrobiales > Deferrimicrobiaceae > JAKAHC01. The sequence continues at coordinate 291,081 of JAKAHC010000003.1, forward strand.
AAGGTGAAGAATCCCGAATCGAAAGTGTCGCGTTTCAAGGTGGCCGAGACGTGCGGCCGGTGCCACATGGAAATCTACGCGAAGTACAAAACCTCCATCCACGGGGTCGCCCTTTCGAAGGGTATCGCGGACGCGCCTTCCTGCACGGGCTGCCACGGGGAGCACCGCATCTACGCCCACACCGATCCCAAGTCGACCGTCTACCCGACAAGGGTTTCCGAGCAGTGCTCCAAGTGCCATGCCTCGGTCGCCATCATGAGCAAGTTCGGCATCGAGACGGAGCAGGTCGCCACCTACAACGAATCCTTCCACGGCGTGGCCAGCAAGTTCGGCTCCCGCACCGTCGCGAACTGCGCATCGTGCCACGGGGTCCACGACATCCGCCCGCCGGACGACCCGCTCTCCACGGTGAACCCGAGGAATATCCCGAAGACGTGCGGGAAGTGCCACCCGGGCGCCAACGCGAACTTCGCCGTCGGGAAGATCCACGTGGACGCCAAGAAGAAGGAGTCGGGGATCATCTACTGGACCGCGACCTTCTTCAAGTACCTCACCATCTGCACCATGCTCGCCCTCATCGTGCACATCTTCCTGGACATGTACGGCAGGACGCGCCGCCTCCGCGGAGAACGATGAGGAAGGGGCGAGACTGTCCGGCGGGCGGGGCGGGAACACCCTCAAACCAAGACGATCGGGAGTCATGAGAATGGCAGAGAAAGACCAGCGGATCGCAGACGGGGAAGCCGTCGAGAAGGAAATCGAGGCGGCCCTTGCCGAGCGCCTTTCCGGGTTGCCGTCGGAGCAGGCCGACGCGGTGCGGGACAAGATCCGCCGCCGCGTCCAGGAAGAGGTGGAGAGGGAGCTTCGCATACGGGCCGCTTCGGACCGGAAGGAGGCGCGCGAGAAGGAGAAACAGGTCGAGGAGGGGGAGAAGTTCGTCCGGTTCAACCGGAACTTCCGTTTCCAGCACATGGTGATGTTCACCTCGGTCATCCTCCTGATCATCACCGGCATGCCGCTGAAGTTCCCCGATTTCGTCCTCTCCCGTTTCGTCATCGGCTTCTGGGGCGGGATACAGAACTCCACCATCGTCCACCGGATCGGCGCCGGGATGCTGATCTACTTCATGGTCCACCACTTCCTCTACACGGTCCTGACGCGGGACGGGCGGCGGGACTTTGTCCTCATGATCCCCGGCCTCAAGGACGCAAGGGACATCGCCCTGAACGTGCGGCACTTCCTCGGGAAGACGTCCGAGAGGCCCCGCTTCGGCAGGTTCAGCTACATCGAGAAGTTCGACTACTGGGCGGTGTACTGGGGCTGCGTCATCATGATCGGGTCCGGGCTGTTCCTGTGGTTCGAGACCGACGTCATGCAGTTCCTTCCCAAATACGCCATCGACATGGCCCACGAAATGCACAGCGACGAGGCGCTCCTGGCCACCCTGGCGATCGTCATCTGGCACTTCTACAACGTCCACTTCAACCCGGACCGGTTCCCGGGGACGCTCCTGTGGTGGCACGGCCGGCTCACGGAGCATGAGATGAAGGAAGAGCACCCCCTCGAATACGAGGAGATCATGGCGCGGCGCGCCGGAAAGCCGCCGGAGGTCGCCGGGCAATGAAGGAAAAACTCAAGGTCTGGTGGGAATTTCTCGGGGGGAGCAGGAGGCCGCTCGTCGTCGTCGCAGTGGTCGTCGCGGGACTGTTCATCGTCGTGAACGGGGCGTTCTTCGTGGCCGCGTACTTCCCGAAGTCCTGCCGGGCTTGCCACTACATGGATCCCTACGTCGCCCAGTGGCAGGCGTCCAGCCACTCGAACGTGACGTGCATCAAGTGCCATTCCTTCTCCCCCGTCTTCATCACGGTGACGACCCTCAAGTACATCACGGGCCTGTACAACCCGCGCCCGCACGCGAACGTGCAGGACGCGGCGTGCCTCGCGAACGGATGCCACGAGGGACGGATCGCCAAGGGCAAGGCCAAGATGGGGAACATCACCTTCGACCACCAGGACCACCTGACCAAGCTCAAGCGGGGGGAGAAGCTGCGCTGCACCAGCTGCCACTACGCGATCGTCCAGGGCGAGAACATCGTCAAGGGTTCCCATACCCAGGTGGACAACCGCGTCTGCTTCCTGTGCCACTTCAAGGGGATCGGGCCGGGGCAGGCCCTCGGCGGGTGCCCGGGATGTCACGGGACGCCCACCAGGACCGTGGAGCACAGCGGGTTCCTGTTCTCCCACGCCTCGTACCTGAAGATCGGCGTGCCGTGCATGCAGTGCCACGTGCGGGTGGCCGAGGGCGACGGGAAGGTGGACGACGCCCACTGCTACGACTGCCACGTGGGCAGGCTCGAAAAGAAGGGCGACGTGCTGGGCATCCACCGCATCCACGTCACCTACAACGCGATCCAGTGCTTCAAGTGCCACGACAAGATCAACCACGGGGCGATCGAGTTCACCAAGACCTTCGAGGTCCAGTGCGACGCGTGCCACAAGAGGCTGCACAGCTACCAGAAGGAGATGTACATGGGCACGGGGGCCAAGGGGGTCCCCGACACGCCGTCCCGGATGTTCTCCGCGCAGGTTTCGTGCAACGGGTGCCACATCAAGTCCGTCGAGGTGAAGGAGTCGGGCGTTTCGTTCCCGGGCGAGACCAAGCTGGCGGCGGAGCGGCACAGCTGCGTGGTCTGCCACGGGAAGAAGTACGACCTGATGCTGGACGACTGGGTCCGCGAGTCCCGCAACCTCGTCGGCGACCTGGAGCGGATCGTCGCTTCGGGGAAAGCCGCGGTCGGTTCGGGTGCGGCGGCGGGAAGCAAGATGGCGCAGGCGAGGTCCCTCGTGGCCGACGCCCAGGCGAACCTGGATTTCCTCCGGGCGGGGCGGGGGGCGCACAACATCGAGTACGCCCTGAAGATCGTGCGGGTGGGGTTCGAGCAGGTGACCACCGCGTACAGGCTGGCGGGAGTTCCGGGCGGTCCGCCCAGGCCAGCCATCCTCGCCAACTCCTCGGCGTTCTGCACCACCCTGTGCCACGCGCGCATCATGCCCCCAGACAAGGTGTTCTTCAAGGAGATGGAGCTCCAGTTCCCGCACTCCCTCCACGTGAAGGACGTGGGGATCGAATGCGCCAAGTGCCACTCCCCCGAGAAGCACAAGATGCGCATCGTGACCAAGTCCGAGTGCATGAAGTGCCACCACGAGAGCAAGGACATCGACTGCGGCCACTGCCACAAGGCGCAGAAGGCCCTCTACGAGGGGAAGGTGAAGGTGTACGGGGTCGCGGCGGCGCCGGACGTGATGGCGGCCGCGGACACCAAGTGCACCGATTGCCACGACCTGAAGAAGGGATCGCAGACGGTGCTCACCGTGAAGGCGAAGTGCGAGGAGTGCCACGACGCCAAACACGGAAAGATGCTGCTGGACTGGAAGGAGGAGATCACGAAGCGGGAGAACACCATCGCCGTGGCGCTCGAGGAGGCGAAAGCGTACGTCGACCGCGTGAAGAAGTCGGGGAAGGACGTCTCGAAGGAGCAGGCGCTGGTCGAGCAGGCGGACGCGAACTACCAGGTGGTCTCCTCCGGCCGGGGAACCCACAACTTCAGGCTCAGCAGGGAACTGCTGAAGGTGGCGCAGTCCAACATCGACAAGGTGCTCGCCGCCAAGCGAGGAAAGTAGGGGAAGCCCCGGGGAACCTTCCCCGGTTCAGCCCGTTGCATCCGCGTGCCGGGGGGCGAAGGAGCCTCCCGGCACGCTTTCTTCACAGGCGGTCCCTCTCGGCGTAATCCGTTCCTGTTTCCGGGCCTTCTTTTCGCTTCGCACGGATACCCTCTCTCCGCTACGGCTTGACGGCCGTCCCTGGCCGTCTTCGCCTGCGCAGTCGCTCCTTCTCGGCCTCCTTGCCTCCAGTTCGCGACTGACGCCGCTGCGAGAGGATATCCGTCCTCCGCGGAAGGCCCGGGTGTAACTGATACCGTTACGAGGGGACAAGCCCGGTCGGATCGCGATGAGAGCCTTTCTCGCACAAGGGTTTCCACCGCCGCCGTGGCGTTAGTCTCCCCTCTCCTGCCTTCCTGCGGGGCGATCTGCAAAGCTTGGATTATTCGAATCGAAACTTGCTTCCTTCGAGATAGGGCTCCACACAGTCGATTGCCAGCCACCGTCTGCCGAGTCTCTCCGCCACCGCTCCGGCGGTGTTCGAGCCGCAAAACGGATCAACTACCACGTCACCTTCGTCCGTCAACAGTTTGATGAAAAATTCCGGAAGTGCTGCGGGGAACCTTGCCGGATGGATGGATATTCCTGCTTCCTTGCATCGCTTGGTATAGGAGTCTGTCGCGGAGTTGTTTCCAAACTTGAGCATGTCTTCCGGAAGAACCAGATCTTCCACGACGTTCGATGGGATAGATCCCCCCGCGTCGATTTTGTCGAAGGATGCCTTGATGTTGTGACCCGAGGGGCGCACGGTAGTCCTTACCCCCCGCTGGTTTAATCGGATCATATCTCTGCTGTAGGACTTCAACACCTTCCTGTTGTCGGCCTTCGGCCAAGGCGTCTTAGATAGCCACCATACGTACTCAACGGAATCCTTGACTCGTACGCGGCGTACGTTGACCCACTCCGCGGGCGTAGGCATCTTGGCGGGGTTGTACCAGAAGCATTCCTGCGCAAGATGAAAGCCCACCTCTTCAACTAGGGCGATCAATAACTTGAAGTGGTACAGGGAGCGAGTGGGCTCTCGAGGGTTGTAGCTCCCGCCGATGTTCAGCACGAAGCTGCCATCGTCGGAGAGAATGCGGTGAATCTCCCGGGCGAACCCAAGAAACCACCCAACGTACTCGGGCTTCTCTACGTTCCCGTATTCCTTTTTGAAGTGGAGCGCGTACGGCGGCGAGGTAAATACCAGATTCACCGCTCCGTTCGCAATCCCCCCCAGGACGTCGCGGGAATCTCCGAGGTAGGCGGCCCCGATGTGCGTGGTGTAAAAGGGATGGATATTACGAGCTAAGGATTGAGGGTGGGGTTTGTCCTGTATCCCTAGGATGCCTTGAACGACTTTGGTGGATTTAAGAATGGTGCTCAACCTTGCCCTGCCCTCGTTTTTCTGAAATTATAGCGTATTAAAAATGGTAGCGAATAGGTTTACATTGTCAACCGATATGTTGGGGTCGTCGAAAAATCTATCCCGATGGATCTCACAGGCCGAGGCCGCACGAAGGCGCGGGGTTAGTAGACAGGCAATCGCAAAACTCGTCAAGTTGGGGCGCCTTAAGACGCTGGTTATCGGGGGGCGTACGTTCGTTCACCGCGACGAAGTGACGACCTTCGCGCCGAAAACCGCCGGAAGACCAAAAGCGAAAAAATGACGAATATCGATCTGTTGGAAGTCCTCAAGCGGTTAGAGTCTCTCGATGCGAATGAGCGTCAGGAAGTGTTCAACCATCTGAGGAAGACCATCCACATACATGCGCTGGAAGAAAAGTGGAAGCCGAACGAGGACTGGACGGACGACTTTTCGACATCCATTGAATGGCTCAGGGAAGGAAGAACCAAAACCATCTATCCGGGCAAGATGTAGGGATCTCCCGCCTCTCTTCCTTACCATCGCCGAATAACGGCAGTCCGTCATGTCATATGCAAACCTGGAGGGATTCCCTGTCCCCAGGGCGGCGGCGCGACAAAGACCCGCAGCCGAAAGGAGCTACCTCATGGATGGCGAACGAGGCGTCCCTGCAGGGAAGGGTCCCGCGCGGAGGGAAGCGCTCCTTGCGCCGGATTCGGAGGCGGGCGGGAAGGTGGGGACGGCGGGGCTACTCCTCGACGAACGCCTCGTAATCCTCGAAGCTCATCAGCCGCTCGAGCTCCTCGGGGTCGTCGATCTCGATGTCGACGAGCCACCCCTTCCCGTAGGGGTCGATGTTGATCAGCGAGGGATCCTCCAGGATCCCCTCGTTCACGGCGCGGATCGTTCCGGTGACGGGGCAGGCCAGCTCGACCACGGTCTTCTGGGATTCCATCTCGCCGAAGGTGTCGCCGTTCTCGAGGAACTTCCCGACTTCGCCCAGGGTGCCGGAGATGATCTCACCGAGCTGCTCCTGCGCGTAGTCGGAGAGGCCGATGCGCACGGTCTGGCCCATCTCCAGAATCCAGAGATGGTCCTCGGAGAATCTCAGGGCTGTCTCGTCCATACCGTGTTAGTTTACAGGCACTCGTGCCATGGTTGTCAACAACTGCGGCGGGAATGTTTTTCCCGTCCGCGTCAGGAACTCATTCCGAGAACGGCCAGCGCGGTTTCCACCTGGCCCAGCGGGGCGCTCACCTGGAATCCGCCGACCCGGTCCCGGATCTGGCCGATGATCCCGCGGGCGATCTCGATCCCGGCCCTGCGTCCGTCCTCCCGCGTCCTGCAGCGGGACATCCTGTCGAGGATCGCCTGCGGAACGACCACCCCGGGGACCTCGTTGTTCATGAACTCGGCGTTCTTGAAGCTCAGCAGGGGCCAGACCCCCGCGAGGACCGGGATCCTCCTGGGGTACGTTTCCACGCGGTCGAGGAAGCGCAGCAGCGCGCCGGGGTCGAACACCGGCTGGGTGATGGCGAACTCCGCCCCGGCGTCGATCTTGCGGTAATACCGGTCGATCTCCCGCTCGAGGTCCACCGCGCACGGGTTGGCGCCCACGCCGATGAAGAGGCCCGTGGGCGGGTCGATCGGGTTGCCCCCGATGTCGAAGCCGTGGTTCAGGTTGTTGGCCATCTGGACGAGGCCGATGGCGTCCACGTCGAACACGCCGGTCACGTCCGGGTAATCCCCGAGTTTCGGGGGGTCCCCCGTGATGATGAGGAAGTTGGCGAGCTTCGCCGCGTACCCTCCCAGAAGGTCCGACTGCATGCCGATGAGGTTGCGGTCCCGGCAGCAGTAGTGCAGGATCGGCTCGATCCCGACCTCCCTCAGGATGGTGATCGCGGAGATCATGGGGGAGACCCGCGCGCTCGCGCGAGGTCCGTCCGGGATGTTGATCGCGTCGACGCCCGCTTCCGCGCACCGCCTCGCCTTGGCCAGCATCGCCGTCATGTCGCTCGACTTCGGCGGGACCAGCTCCACGGACGTCACCTTCCGCCCGGAGAGAAGCTTTTCCGCCAGGCGGGACTTCTTCTCCGGGGGTACGGCGTAGACCAGCGCCTCCTGCCGGAGGAGCGGCTTCACTTCCACGTGGCGCTTCACGCCGCTTAAGGATTTGATCGCCCGCGCCGCCATGCGGATGTGGGCCGGGGTGGTCCCGCAGCATCCCCCTACGCCCCTCACGCCGAGCTCGATGTACTTCTTCGCGTACTCGGTGAAATATTCCGGGCTGGTCAGGTAGATCACCCTCCCGCTGATCTCCCGCGGGAGCCCCGCGTTCGGCATGACGACCACGGGCTTCGAGGCGTGGGGGAGGACCGCCTGGAGGGCGTCGAACGTGCCGGAGGGTCCGGTTCCGCAGTTGATCCCGAGGATGTCCACGTTCCCGTCTTCGGACAGCGCCGACGCCATCGTCTCCGCCCTTGTCCCCATCGCCGTCTCTCCCCGCTCGTTCAGGACGAAGGAGGCGAGGACGGGGACGCCGAAGGCTTTCGCGACGCGCGCGGCCAGCTGCAGTTCGTTCAGGTTGGAGAAGGTCTCGAGGAGAAAGAGGTCCACCCCCTCCGCGGCCAGGGCCGCCATCTGGACCCGGAACGCCTCCTCGACCTCCGCCACGAACGTCTCGGGGATCTGTTGGCGGGAGTCGGTGCACGGGCCCACGGAGCCGGCGACGAACACCCCGTCTCCCGCCGCCTCGCGGGCGAGCCGCACCGCCGCCCGGTTGATCGCCTCGGTCCGGTCCGAAAGGCCGTACGGTTTGAGCTTGATCGGGTTGGCGCCGAAGGTGTTCGTCTCGATGACCTCGGCCCCCGCCTCCACGTAGTCCCGGTGGATCTGGAGGATGAGCTTCGGATTCGTGAGGCACAGCTCGTCGTAGCAGGTGTGGATGAACACACCCCGATCATAGATCACCGTCCCCATGCCTCCGTCGAAGACGAGGGGAGACTCCTTCATGCGCGCGAGAAGGTCCAGGGCTACTCCAGCTCGTCGAATGCGGATTTCGGGGCGTAGCACATCGGACAGACCCAACCCGGGGGAAGCCGGTCGAACGGCGTCCCCGGCGGGACGCCGTTCATCGGGTCTCCCGCCTGCGGGTCGTAGACGTAGCCGCAGTTCGTGCAGATGTATTTCCCGATGGCCTTGCCTCCTTCCTACACGGCGAAATATTTCGCCTGGGGGTGGTGCACGACGATCGCCGAGGTGGTCTGCTCCGGCACCATCTCCATCGACTCCGTGAGCGTCACCCCGATCCGTCCCGGGTCGAGGAGCGCAAACACCGGCCGGTGGGCTTCCAGGTCCGGGCAGGAAGGGTAGCCGAAGCCGTACCGCGACCCCTGGTACTCCTGCACGACGTAGCCCGTGAAGGACGCGGGACGTTCCTCCCCGATGCCGAGCTCCCTGCGCATCGCCTCGTGCCAGTACTCCGCCAGCGCGTCGGTGACCTCCACTCCGAAGGCGTGCAGCAGCAGGTAGTCGTGGTACCGGTTCGCGTCGAACAGATCCCGGGCCGCCCGGCCCATCTCCTCGCCGATGGTGGCGACGAAGAACCCTGCCACGTCCCCGCCCTCCCTTTCCGTCCGGAAATAGTCCGCGATGCAGAGGTGGGGGGGGGCTTTCTGCCGCGGGAAGGGGAACCGGAAATCCCGTCCCCCGTGCTCCACCGCGAGGGTGTCGCCGTCGGCGAAGCATCGGAACCACCCGTAGGCGACCTTCGGCGCGAGAAGCCCCTCCGCGACGCCCCTGCGCTTCAGTTCCTCGTAGATCGGGCGGACCTTGCCGCGCACCAGCTCCGCATACGCCTCCGAAGTCATCTTCCCGCGGCGGTAGCCCCAACGTCCCCGGAAGAGGGCCTGCTCGTTGATGTAGGGGTAGAGCAGCTCCGGGGAAATTCCCTCCACCCGCCGGGCGCCGAAGAACGGCGGGACGGGCACCGGGTTGTCCCTCGCGACGGCGGCGCCTCGGGGTCCGGGGGTCATGGCGAGGGGGGCTGCCCCGGCATCAAAGGTGGTGGAGGAGAGCGTCCCCGCCTCGAAATCGCGCATCGCCGAGAGGCCCGCGAAGGCGTCGGCGCAGTAGACCACCGGCCCCGGATACCCCGGGACGCAATCCTTCGCGACGAATTTCTCCGTGAGCGCCGCCCCCCCGAGGAGAACCGGCAGGGACAGCCCCGCGGCGGCGAACTGCGGCAGGTTCTCCCGCATCACGAGGGCGGATTTCACCAAAAGACCCGACAGCCCGATCACGTCCGCGCCGTGCTCGAGCGCCTTCTCGATGATCGTTTCCGCCGGCACCTTGATCCCGAGGTTGATCACCCGGTAGCCGTTGTTCGACAGGATGATGTCCACCAGGTTCTTCCCGATGTCGTGGACGTCCCCGGCCACCGTGGCCAGCAGCACCTTGCGCCCCGCCTCCCGCTCGGCCTTCTCCAGGAAGGGGGCCAGGCGGTCCACTGCGCGCTTCATCACTTCGGCGGACTGCAGGACGAAGGGGAGGAGCATCTCTCCCCGCCCGAACAGGTCTCCCACGCGCCGCATCGCGGGGACGAGCAGCTGGTTGATGATCGACGACGCGGAACGCCGCGACAGGAGGATCGCGAGGAGGTCTTCCAGCCCCTCCCTGTCGCCGGCCACCACCTTCGCCGTGAGTTCCTCCTCGGGGGAGAGGGCGGGAAGGTTCCGGCCCGTCGCCGGTTCCTCAGCGGATCCGGCATCGGCGAAGCGGCGGATGAAGGAGGAAAGGGGCGGCTCCCGCCCTTCCTCCCTGCGGTTGTAGATGAGGTCCAGGCATGCTTTCCGGTCGGCTTCCGGGATCTTCGACATCGGAAGGACCTTGCCGGCGTCGATGATCGCCGCGTCCAGCCCCGCGGCCACCGCCTCGTGCAGGAAGACGGAGTTCAGGATCCTGCGGGACGCGGGGGAGAGACCGAAGGAGACGTTGCTCACCCCGAGGACCGTGGAAACGCCCGGGAGTTCCGCCTTCACGCGCCGGATCGCCTCGAGGGTGTTCGCCGCGGCGTCGAACAGCGTGGCGTCGCCCGATCCGATGGTGAACGTGAGGACATCGAAGAGCAGGTCCGATGGGCGCAGCCCGTACCGGTCCACGGCCAGCGCGTGGATCGCCCTGGCCGTTTCGACCTTCTCCTCCACCGACAGGGCCATCCCCTTCTCGTGGATGGTGAGGGCGATGACCGCGCCGCCGTATTTCTTCGCCAGGCGGCAGACCCGGTCGAGGTTCTTCCCGCCGTCCTCCAGGTTCACCGAGTTGACCAGGCACCGTCCCGGGTGGATCTTCAGCGCGGCCTCGATGCAGTCGGGGGCGGTGGAATCGATGACCGCCGGGAGGTGGACCGACCTGGCGAAGAGGCGGACCATGGCGGATAGGTCCTCCTTCTCGTCGCGGCCGGCGTATGCCGTGCAGAGGTCCAGGGCGTGGGCGCCGTCTTCCTGCTGCTCGAGAGCGATCCGCAGGGCGCCCTGGTAGTCGTCCGCGAGGAGAAGCTCCCGGAACCTCTTCGAGCCGTTGGCGTTGCACCGCTCCCCGATGAGGAGCGGGGGGATCTCCTGGCGGATCTCCACGGCCTGGTAGAGGCTCCCCAGGGAAGGTTTGCCGGCGATGTCCCGCGGGGCGGGCGAGACTCCTTCGAGGCGTTTCCGCAGCTCCCGGATGTGGTCCGGGGTGGTCCCGCAGCACCCCCCGACGATGGAAACCCCTTCCTCCCGCACGAAGGCTGCGAGCTGCTCCGCGAACGCCCCCGGGGAGAGGGGGTAGAACGTCCTGCCGTCGACCACCTGGGGGATCCCCGCGTTGGGGATGCAGGAGACGCGCCCGGGGAAGTGGCGGCACAGGTACCGGATGTGGGAGGTCATCCCTTCGGGGCCGGTGGCGCAGTTCAGCCCCAGGGAAAAGACGGGGAACGGCTCGATGGCGGCCACCGCGGCGGCCACGTCCGTGCCGACGAGCATGGTCCCCGTGCTCTCGATCGTGAGGGAAACCATCACGGGGACGTCCCGGTTCGCCGCCTCGAGGGCGTCGAAGCAGGAAACCAGGGCGATCTTCACCTGGAGGAGGTCCTGGCACGTCTCGACGATGAGGAGGTCCACCCCCGCCTCGGCCAGCGCCCGCACCTGCCCGGTCACCGCCCGGGCCATGCCGTCGTAGTCGATGTGCCCGAGGGAGGGAAGCTTCGTCGTCGGGCCGATGGAGCCCGCCACCCAGGCTTTCCCTCCGGCCCGCCGGATGGCCTCGCGGGCGTTCGCGACGGCCGCCCGGTTGATCTCGTCGACCCGGTCCGCAAGCCCGTACTCCGCGAGGACGATCGCGTTCGCCCCGAAGGTGTTCGTCTCGAGGACTCCGGCCCCCGCGGCAAGGAACGACGCGTGCCACTCCCGGATCGTCTCCGGCGCGGAAAGATTGAGGAATTCGTTGCATCCTTCGCGCCCCTGCCAGGCGGACGCGGGGATGGCCATCCGCTGCAGGTTGGTCCCGCAGGCCCCGTCGAAAAGAAGAATGGTTTCGTCTCGAAGCGCCATGGTTTCCCGTCCGTAAGCACTCAATATTACGCCAGAAATCCTTCACAGTCAAACGGGTTTTCTTTGCCCTTGACTTGACGGAGGTTTTCCTGATAAACAGATAGGAACCGTGTATACGGTATACAGTATCCGGGCGTTGAAACGCATCGCTGCCGGTCCGTGCATCTCTGATCCTACATCTCTGATCCCAACATCATTGCATCGTTCGCGGTTCCGGTTCCACCTCATACGCAATATAGGGAACGCGCCAAGTGGAGGAGGTTTCCAACGTTTAAGGCGGGGGGAGCACAGGTTTCCCCTGTTCCTTCCGCGCGAAAGGAGGTCGTGAGGATGACGCCTGTCGCAGAAAAAGAGGAAAGGAGAACCGCAAAGGTGTCGAAACTCAAGGAGAAACTCTTCGAGAAGATCCAGGCGCAGCGACCCCGCACCCAAAAACTCGTCAAGGAGTACGGTAAAGTCGTTATCGACCAGGTGACGATCGACCAGGCCATCGGAGGCGCCCGGGACGTCCGCTGCCTGGTGACCGATATCTCCTATCTCGACCCCATGGAAGGGATCCGGTTCCGCGGGAAGACCATCCCCGAGACGTTCGCCGCGCTCCCGAAAGCCCCCGGCTGCGACTACCCGTACGTCGAGGGGTTCTTCCATTTTCTCCTGACCGGCGACGTGCCGACGAAGGAGGAGGCCATCGAGGTGGTGAAGGATTTCCAGTCCCGTTCCCAGGTGCCCCGGTACGTGTTCGACGTCCTCCGGGCGATGCCGCGCGACACCCATCCGATGACGATGTTCTCCGCGGCGATCGTCTCCATGCAGCGGGAGTCGGTCTTCGTCAAGCGGTACAACGAGGGGATGAAGAAGACGGAGTACTGGGACCCGATGTACGAAGACTCCATGAACCTGATGGCGAGGCTCCCCGAGATCGCCGCGTACATCTATCGCATGAAGTACAAGGGCGACACCCCGATCGCCCCGGACAGGAGCCTCGACCTGGGGGGCAACTTCGCGCACATGATGGGGTTCCCCAAACCGTACGACGACGTGGCGCGGATGTATTTCATCCTCCACTCCGACCACGAATCCGGGAACGTCTCCGCGCACACGACGCACCTCGTCGCCTCGGCGCTCTCCGACGCGTATTACTCCCTTGCCGCCGGGATCAACGGCCTGGCGGGCCCGCTCCACGGCCTCGCCAACCAGGAGGTCCTCGCCTGGATCCAGGACGTGATGAAGCAGATGGGCGGGAAACTTCCGACCGAGGAGGAGCTCAAGAAGTTCCTGTGGGACACGCTGAACGGCGGGAAGGTCATCCCGGGGTACGGCCACGCGGTGCTCCGCAAGACCGACCCGCGGTACACCTCGCAGATGGAGTTCTGCCAGAAGAACCTGCCGGACTACCCGATGTTCAAGCTGGTGAACATGATCTACAAGGTGGCGCCGGACATCCTCAAGGAGCACGGGAAGGCGAAGAACCCCTGGCCGAACGTGGACGCGCAGTCGGGCGTCATCCAGTGGTACTACGGCCTCACCGAATACGACTTCTACACCGTCCTCTTCGGGGTGGGCCGCGCCCTGGGGGTCCTTGCGAACATCACCTGGGACCGGGCCCTGGGCTACGCCCTCGAGCGTCCGAAGTCGGTCACGACCGACATGCTGGAGAAATGGGCGGCGGAGGGCGGCCGGAAGCTTTCGTAAGCCGGACCGGCGCGCGGGGAAACGGGAAAGGGGGCCGAACGGCCCCCTTTCCCGTCTCCGATCGACGCTTGGGGAGCCGGTTCACGAATCCGGTAAGGATGACCCTGGGGCACCGGGACTCCGGGCTCGTCCTGCGTCCGGAAACTTTCCCGTGGTCGCGAAACGGTGTACGTGGCCGGAAACGCTCAGTGCGTTTCCGGCGAGGCGCAGTTCGAGCAGGAACCGATGACGTGAAGGTCGATGGACGAGATCGCGGCGATCTTCGCCACGTCGTCGAAACGGGCGGTCTCGAGAAACTCCGGCAGCGGGATGTCGAGCAGCCCGTTGCACCGGGTGCAGTGGAAATGGGCATGGGGCATGTGCAGCCCCTCGAACCGCGAGGACCCTCCGTCGCTGGGGCGGATCTCCCGCACCACCCCCTGCTCCCGGAGGCAGTTCAGGTTTCTGTAGACCGTTCCCAGGCTGATGTTGGGGATGACCCGCCGCGCTTCCCGGTAGATCATCTCCGCCGTCGGGTGGGCGCCCGATTCCTTCAGGATATCGAGGATTACGCCCCGCTGGCGGGTATTCCGGGATTTCTTCATGCATATACTCCTTTGAGGGGACGGGTTCAGGGACGTATCCTATTTATGGGGAAAAAGATTGTCAAGATGATTGATTCACAGGGGAGAATCCGTTATATAGGGTTGTTATCGCCATGCGACTGGAGGGTGGTTCCTTGATCGTTCTCGCAGGATCGGTGTTGCCCGTGGTACCCGTTGCCGCCGGGGTGTTCGACACCCAGGTGCTCCAGCACGTCCTGATGGCCGGGCCCATCGTGAAATTCGTGCTGCTGCTGCTGATCGGATTTTCCGTGATCTCCTGGGCCATCATTTTCCTCAAGTTCAAGCTCTTCAAGGGGATCGAGAGGAACCAGGCGCATTTCGCCCGCGCCTTCTCCGAAGGAAGGAGCCTGTCCACCCTGTACGACCAGGCGGAGAAGTCGGCCCGGTCCCCGATGACCGAGGTGTTCCGGTCGGGGTACATGGAACTCACGAGGATCCAGCGCGAGCGGGCGGAGGCTGCGCAGGGAGGCCGAGCGGCGCCGTTCCCGGTGGACAACGTCGTGCGGGCGATGCAGAAGACGGCCCACGAGCAGACCGGGATGATGGAGGAGCTCCTCCCCTTCCTCGCCACCACGGGCAGCGCGACGCCGTTCATCGGCCTGTTCGGCACCGTGTGGGGGATCATGAGCGCGTTCTCCGGCATCGCCGCCACGGGGAACGCGACGCTGGCGACCGTGGCCCCGGGCATCGCGGAGGCGCTGATCGCCACCGCGGCGGGGCTGGTGGCCGCGATCCCCGCGGTCATGGCCTACAACTACTTCCTGAACCGCATCCGGACGGTCAACACGAAGATCGACAGTTTCATGATCGAGCTCATCAACTTCCTCGAACGCAAGGCGGAGAAGGCCTGACGCCATGGCCATGATGAGTTCCTCCGGCCGCGCCGGAGACCGAAGGGTCATGTCGGAGATCAACGTCACCCCGCTGGTCGACGTGATGCTCGTGCTTCTCATCATCTTCATGGTCACCGCCCCCATGCTGACCCAGGGGGTGGACGTGAACCTCCCGAAGGCGGCGGCCAAGGCCATGCGCAGCGACGAGGACCGCCTGGTCATCACCGTAGACGCCAACAGCAGGATCTTCATCGGGAAGGTGCCGGTCGAGTTCAACCGGCTGGGGGGAGCGCTTCGGCAGATCGTCTCGAAACGCCCCGACCGCCTGGTGTATTTCCGCGCGGACCGCTCCGTGCCGTACGGGTTCGTGGTGAAGGTCATCGCGGAGGTCCGGAATTCCGGAATCGAAAAACTTGGCATGGTCACCGAACCGCTCGAGCGGTAACCGGTCGGCCGGCTCGGCGTTCCCCCAGGACCCTTCGCCGCCGCCCCTGCGGAAGATGGTCGTCCTCTCGGGGGGGTTCCATCTTCTGATGGGCGCCCTCGCCTTGGTTCTTTCCTCGATGCAGGGGCCCTCCTACCATCTCGAGCCCGTAGCCGTGGTGGACCTGGTAGGAGGGGGAGAATTGCGGCAGGAGGCGCAAAAAAAGCCCGGACCGCCGGCGGCCGCGCAGGCAAAGGCGCCCCTTGCGCCCAAAGGCGGGAAGGCGAAGGCGCCCCGGGCGCCGAAGGGCAAAGCGGCCGTGAAGAAGGCCTCTCCCCCCGCGGCGCGGCCCGACGAGTTCACCACTTCGAAACGGCGCGCACAGGACACCGCGGCGGTCGCCGAGCGGCTGCGCCAGATGCGGGATGCGCAGGCTCGGTCGGACGCCGTGCGGCGGGCGGTGGAGGAGCGTCGGCAAGAGGCGGCGGCGCGGGCCGCCGTGGCGAGCGTGGGGGAGCGGGTCGCCCACCGGATCGAGGCGCCTTCGGCGGCGACGATCCCGACCGGGGCGGGCGGCGCCTTCGGGGGAGGCGCCAGGGGCACCGTGCGCCTGTCCCCCGAGCTCCGGGAATATTTCCGCAGGCTCGAGGAGAAGGTCCGGAACAGCTGGTTCCTCCCCGAGTCGGTCGCCCGCAACGCGGGGGACCTCGTGGTGGAGCTGCGGATCGTCATCGAAAAGGACGGGCGGGTGTCGGGCGTGCGCATCGAGAGCGGTTCGGGGAACGTCTACTTCGACCAGTCCGTGGAACGCGCGATCCGGAAAGCGAGCCCGCTGCCGGTTCCTCCGGAACAGTTGCGCGGCGGGGAGGATCATTACGAGGTGGGTTTCCGATTCCACGGTACGGGAGGGACGTAAGATGAGACGATCGATCCGGATGGCCGCCGCTGCCGCGCTTCTCCTCCTGTCGGGATTCCCCTCCGCGGCGTTCCCGGTTCTCTACATCGACATCAACTCCCCCGGCGGCAAGCGGATGCCGATCGCGGTGGCGAACTTCGTCGTCTCCGGGGACTCCGCTCTCTCCCGCGGGATCCCGAAGATCATCGAAAACGACCTTCTCCTCACCGACCTGTTCGAGATCATCCCGCAGTCGGCGCACCTGGAGGCGGTCACGGCCGCCCACTTCTCCGGCACCCCCCTGTCGTTCCCGGCGTGGAAAGTGATCGGCGCGGAGGCTGTGGTCATCGGGAAGGTCGAGACGAAGGGAGACCGGCTCTCCATCGAGATGCGGCTCTACGACGCCACGCAGGGAACGCTGATGGTGGGCAAGCGGTACGAGGGAACGGCGCGCCAGGTGCGCTCCATAGCCCACCGGTTCGCCAACGAGATCGTGTACGCCTTCACCGGGGTCCGCGGCGTCTTCGGAACGGAGATCGCCTTCACGGCCCGCCCGGGGAAGGGCAGGGGGAAGGAGATCTACGTCGTGGGAATGGACGGGCAGGAGATGCGGAAGGTGACGGACAACCGGAGCTACAATCTCTTCCCCCGATGGTCGCCGGACGGGCAGTGGCTGGCATACACTTCGTACCGCACCGGCGTTCCCGCGATCTACCTGCGGAACGTCGCCAGCGGGGCGGAGAAGGTGCTGGTCCGTTTCGGGGGAGCGAAGTCGCCGGGGGGGTTCTCCCCCGACGGAGAGTGGCTGTACGTTTCGGTGAGCGTGGACGGCAACTCCGACATCTACCGCGTGAGGGTGGTCGGAGGAACGGTGGAGAAGGTGGTGACGGGGTGGGGGCTCGACGTCTCTCCGTCGCCGTCCCCCGACGGGCGGAGGATCGCTTTCGTGTCCGACCGCGGGGGGTCTCCGCAGATCTACGTGAAGACCGTGGGGGGCGCCGACGAGACACGGATCTCCCAGGGGTCGGGGTACGCCACCTCGCCGTCGTGGGCGCCCGCGGGCGACCGGATCGCCTACACGGCCCGCTCGGGGGGACATTTCGCCATCTACACGGTCGCACCGGACGGTTCCGGCCGGCAGATGGTCGCATCAGCGCCGGACGGCGATTGCGAGGACCCGTCGTTCTCCCCGGACGGCCGGTACCTGGTTTACTCCTTCAGGAAAAGGGGCTATTCTGACCTGCAAATCATCTCATTGGACGGTCGGCGGGAGCGGACCCTGATCTCCGGGCACAACGACGAGGGTTCGCCCGCATGGTCCCCCGGGCGGTGATGGCGGGGGGCGATGGTGGACCGGCCGCATCCGGAAAGCGGAGGAAAAGCATGAATCGCGCGTTTCCATGGAAGCGGGCCGCCCTGGCGTTGTTCCTCGCGGCGGTCGTGTCGGTCGGGTGCGCCAAAAAACAGACGGTACGGTCCGAGAACGCCGGTGCCGCCTCCCGGGAGTCGCAGCAGGCCGGCGCTCCGGGGGCGATCGGGGAGGCTCCCGTGCGGGAGACGCCGGTCACCGAGGCGCTGAAGGCCGCGGAGCCGACGCAAACCGCGCGTGCCGCGGAAGCGGCGGGTGTGGCGGTCACCGAAGAGAAGCCGTCCGTCTTCGAGGACGTGCATTTCGACTTCGACAAGGCGGCGCTCCGGGACGACGGCAGGAAGATCTGCCAGACCGTCGCGGACTACATGAAAACGCACCCCCGGGCGAAAATCCTCATCGAGGGGCATTGCGACGAGCGCGGCACGGCGGAGTACAACCTGGCGCTCGGGGAACGCCGAGCGACGGTGGTGATGAACTATCTCGTGTCGCTGGGGGTCCCCAGGGCGGCGCTTTCCACGGTCAGCTTCGGCAAGGAGAGACCCCTGGATCCGGGCCACAACGAGGAGGCGTGGGCGAAGAACCGCCGCGCCCATTTCGTGGTGAAGTGAGGCGGCGATGAAGAAACGCAGCGGTTTCCTCTATCTGTTGCTGGCGGCCCTCGTCGCGGGCGGAACGGGATGCGCCGTGGCCGACACCGGCGCCTTCGAGCGGCTGCAGGACCAGATGGTGTCCCTGAAGAGGGAGATGGCCCGGCTGAAGGCGGCGCCTCCCCCCGCGGCCGCCCCGGCGGCGCAGACCGGAGGCGGCGACGTGCAGGGGTTGCGGAAGAACTTCGCCGACCTGAGCAACGATGTCGATCGCATGAAGACCGACCTGCTCGCCGTCTCCACCCGCGTGGACGACGCGAAGGCGGAGAGGCAGCGGATGGCGGCCCGGCTGGATGAGCAGGAACGCGCCATCCAGGAGATGCGGGGGAACGCCGGGCGCATGAAGGAGGTCGAAAAGCGCGTGGCGGCCCTCGAGGAGAAGGTGGGGAAACTCTCCGGCTCCTCCGCCCCGGCGGCTGCGGCGGAAGCGCCGAAGGAGTGGAAAAGCCCGGAGGAGATGTACGAGTTCGCCGTGGGGCAGATCAAGGGGGGGAACCCGAAGAAGGGACGGGAGATCCTGTCCTCCTTCGTCACGCGGTACCCGGGCCACAAGCTCCTCCCGAACGCGCTCTACTGGAAGGGTGAGGCGTTCTACGCGGAGAAGGACTACGAGAACGCCATCCTCGCCTTCCAGGACGTGGTGGACAAGTACCCCGGCGGGGACAAGGCTCCCGACGCCATGTACAAGCAGGGGCTGTCGTTCCTCGCCCTGAAAGACAGGAAGAACGCGAAGATCCTGCTCGATCTCGTGTCCACGAAGTACCCCCGGACGAATGCCGCCGACCTGGCGAAGAAGAAACTTGCGGAGATCCGGTAAAACCCACGCGTCGTCCCGGGAGCGGAGATGATCAAGAACTTCGTGCTGGACACCAACGTCCTGCTGCACGATCCCAACGCGGTGTTCAAGTTCAAGGACAACCGCGTGATCATCCCCATCACGGTGATCGAGGAGCTCGACCACTTCAAGAAGGACTTGAACATGCTCGGGCGCAACGCCCGGACGGTTTCCAAGTTCATCGACCGGCTGAGGGAGTCCGGCAACCTCGCCGAGGGAGTTCCGCTGGAGCAGGGCGGGGTGCTGCGCGTGGCCATCGGGGGCGAGGGGGTTTCCCTCCTGCCCCCCGAACTCAGGGGCCAGCTCGAGGACAACCAGATCCTGGGCGTGGCCCTGTCGGTTCGCGGCCGGGACCGGGAGACGCCCGTCGTGGTGGTCACCAAGGACACGAACCTCCGGATCAAGGCGGACGCCCTGGGCATCACGGCGGAGGATTACGAGAGCGACCGCGTGGACATCGAGGAGCTCTACCGGGGTTTTCGCGAGGTGACGACGGGGAAGGAGTTCATCGACGGGTTCTACGCCGCCGGGGATTGCCTCCCCCCGCCCGAGGCCGGCGAGCTGCATCCGAACGAGTATTTCGTCTTCCGGAACGCCGCCACCCAGTCGTCCGCGCTGGGACGCGTCGACCCGACGGGCAGAAAGATCCGCCTGCTCCCCCCCATGAAAGAGGACGTGTGGGGAGTCCGCCCCCGGAACAAGGAGCAGCACTTCGCCCTCGACATCCTCCTCGACGACACGGTCAAGCTCGTCACCCTCGCCGGGAAGGCGGGGACGGGGAAGACGCTCCTGGCGATCGCGGCGGGCCTGCGGAAGACCTCCGACGAGGAGGTGTACCAGCGGATGCTCGTGTCCCGACCCGTCCTGCCGATGGGGAAGGACCTCGGCTTCCTCCCCGGGGACGTGGAGGAGAAGCTCAAACCCTGGATGCAGCCGATCTTCGACAACGTCGAATACCTGTTCGGCTTCAACCGGAAGAAGCGCCAGGGCGGGGTGCGCGGATACCAGGAGCTGATGAACCTCGGGATCCTCGAGATCGAACCGCTCACCTACATCCGGGGCCGTTCCATCCCGAACCAGTTCATCGTTGTGGACGAGGCGCAGAACCTGTCTCCCCACGAGGTGAAGACGATCCTCACGCGCGCCGGGGAGAACAGCAAGGTGGTCCTGACGGGGGACCCGTACCAGATCGACAACCCCTTCGTCGACTCGGCGAGCAACGGGCTCTCCTACACGGTGGAGAAGTTCAAGGGGGAGGCGATCGCCGGCCACGTGATGCTCGCCAAGGGGGAGCGCTCCCCCCTCGCGGAGCTCGCCGCGAACATCCTGTAGCGGACGATGCGCATCCTCGGGATCGAGAGCTCCTGCGACGAGACCGCCGCGGCCGTCTTCGACCCGTCGGCGGGGCTCCTCTCCAACGTGGTGTCCTCCCAGGTCGCGGTGCACGGCGCCTACGGCGGCGTGGTCCCCGAACTGGCCTCGCGCGAGCATCTCAAGTCCGTGCTCCCCGTGGTCGAGAGGGCCCTGGCCGATGCCTCCTCGGGGCGCGGGGAGATCGACGGGATCGCGGTGACGGCGGGGCCGGGGCTCATCGGCTCGCTCCTTGTGGGCCTTTGCTTCGCCAAGTCCCTCTCCTTCGCCTGGGGGAAGCCCATCTACGGTGTCGACCACCTGGAATCCCACATCTACGCCGTCTTCCTCGAGAACCCGGTCGAGTTCCCGTACATCGCGCTCCTGGTCTCCGGGGGGCACACCTCCCTCTTTCGCGTCGAAGGCTGGGACGGCGCGAGGCAGCTCGGGGGAACCCTGGACGATGCGGCGGGAGAGGCGTTCGACAAGGCGGCCAGGATGATGGGTTTGCCGTATCCCGGCGGGGTGGAGATCGACCGGATGGCGCGGGAAGGGAACCCCGGGAGGTATTCCTTCCCGAGGGCGTGGCTCTCACGCGACTCGGCGGACTTCTCGTTCTCGGGACTGAAGACCGCGCTGCGGACCTTCCTCGGCTCGCCGGAGGGGCAGGCCGCCCGGGTCGAGGACGTGGCCGCCTCCTGCCAGGAGGCGGTGGCGGACGTCCTCTCGGGGAAGGCGATCGCCGCCTCGCAAAGAGAGGGGATCCCGAGGGTCGTGCTCGCGGGAGGGGTCTCGGCGAACTCCAGGCTTCGCGCCCTGACGCAGGAGCGTGGAAGCGCGGCGGGCGTGGAGGTTTTTCTCCCGTCGAAGGCCCTGTGCACCGACAACGCCGCCATGGTGGCGCTGCTCGGGGAGCGCAGGATGTCGGCGGGACGTTTCTCCGGCCCGGAGCTCAACGCCTATGCCGCTTCCCGATTCTCCCGCTGAACATCCGAAGAAGACCCTGGCGGCCCTGGGGCTCTCCCCCCGGAAGTCGTTCGGGCAGAACTTCCTCCACGACGCGAACGTGGCGCGCAAGATCGTGGCGCTTGCGCGGGAGTTCCCCGCGCCCTACCTGGAGATCGGCCCGGGGCTGGGGGCTCTGACCGGCCCCCTGGCGGCGGACGGGGCGAAAGTGGTCGCCGTCGAGGTCGACCACGGTCTCGCCGCCCACTTGCGGGTGCGTTTCGCGGGAACGCCCGTGGAGGTGGTCGAGTCGGACTTCCTCGCGGTATCCCCGGAGGAGTGGATGCGCCGTTTCCCGTCGGGAGGCACGGCGATCGGGAACCTCCCGTACTCCATCTCCTCTTCCGCCGTCCTGCGGCTGATCGAATTGCGGGATCGTTTTCCCCGCGCGGTCCTGATGCTGCAGCGGGAGGTGGTGGACCGCCTGTGCGCGGGTCCGGGAGGGAAGGAGTACGGGATCCTCTCGGTCTACCTCGGAGTCCTCGCGGAGGCGCGCATGGAGTTCGCCGTGCGGCGCACCTGCTTCCATCCCCTCCCGGACGTCGACTCCGCGGTGATGTCGGTCCGCTTCGCCGGCGATTATCCCGAGGCGCTGGTCGAGTCGCTGCGGACGGCCGTCCGCGCCGCCTTCGCGCACCGGAGGAAGACGCTGCGCAACGCCCCGGTTCCGTTCCTCCCGGGGGGATCGGCGCGGTGGTGCGAGCTGCTCCGGTCCGCAGGAATCGATCCCTCCGGCCGCGCGGAGGAAGTGCCGCCGGACGCCTACCTCGCCCTGGCGAGGTCGCTTTCGGGAAAGTAGTGGAAAATCCTGCGATACCCGCCTACAATTGACCGGACATGACCGCTCCTTCGCCCCCCCGTTATATCGCGATCGAAGGCCCCATCGGGGTGGGGAAATCGTCCCTGGCGAAGCTCCTCGCCCAGAAGTTCGGGACGCGCCTCGTCAAGGAGGAGGTGGCGAACAACCCGTTCCTCGAGCGTTTCTACGAAAACCCCCGGAAATACGCCTTCCAGACCCAGCTCTTCTTCCTGCTGTCGCGCTACCGCCAGCAGAAGGAGCTGGCCCAGGGGGATCTCTTCGATGCGGGCGTGGTGTGCGACTACATCCTCGCCAAGGACAAGATCTTCGCTCTCATCAACCTGGAAGACGACGAGGTCTCTCTCTACGAGTCGATCTACAAGCTGCTGGTCTCCACGCTTCCCAAGCCGGACCTGGTCATCTATCTCCAGGCGCGGCCCGAGGTCCTGCTCTCCAGGGTCAGAAAACGCGGGATCGCCTACGAGCGGAACATCTCCCTTGACTACCTGCGCACGCTGAGCGATGCTTACAACGAGTATTTTTTCCACTACAACGAGACCCCGCTCCTGGTGGTGAACACGAGCGAGATCGACTTCGTGGAAAGCCCCCGCGACCTTGAACATCTCGTGAGAGAAGTCAAGAGTACGAAACGCGGGACGCAACACTACATACCGCTGGGATCCAGATAGTCCGGACCTGGACGGGATCGTTTTTCGGTGGAGGCGGCCGCGCGCGAAAGGATTGCGAGCGCGGCGGGCGCCGGGCGCGGGTTCATTTGCGGCCTTCCGGATACGGTTCCGGAGGGCCGTTTCGTTTTCCGGCGGCATTTCCCGGGGAACGTTCCGACGGAAAGGCGGCAGGCGATGGCGATGCGCAAGACCAACATCCTCGACCTCGGGCGGATGAAAGCGGAACGGGCCAGGATCGTGATGATCACGGCCTACGACGCGCTCTTTTCGCGCATCTTCGACGAGGCCGGCGTGGACGTGATCCTCGTCGGGGATTCGCTGGGGCAGGTGGTCCTGGGCTACCCGGACACCCTCGGCGTGACGATGGAGGACATGGTTCGGCACACGGAGGCGGCCGCGCGCGGCCGGAAACGGGCGTTCCTCGTCGCCGACATGCCGTTCCTGTCGTACCAGGCATCCCCCTCCGAAGCCGTCCGGAACGCGGGTCGCCTCCTGCGGGCGGGCGCGGAAGCCGTGAAGCTCGAGGGAGGGCGCAACGCGGCCGGGACGATCCGGGCGATCGCCTCGGCGGACATCCCGGTGATGGGCCACATCGGGCTGACGCCGCAGTCCGTCCACCGGATGGGCGGTTACCGGGTGCAGGGGAGGACCGATCTCCAGCGGGAGCGGCTGCAGGACGACGCGGCGGCGGTGCAGGAGGCCGGCGCGTTCTCCGTGGTGCTCGAGGGGATGCCCGCGGCCCTGGCCGCGGAGATCACGCGGGGGCTGTCGATCCCCACGATCGGGATCGGCGCGGGGGCCGGGTGCGACGGCCAGGTGCTCGTGATGCAGGACCTCCTCGGGCTGCTCGACGACTTCCGCCCCAAGTTCGTCCGGCGCTTCGGCGAGCTGCGAAAACCCGTGGAGGACGCGGTCGCCGCCTACGTGGAAGCGGTACGCGACGGGTCGTTCCCGGGGAAGGAGCACTCCTTCTGATGGAACTGCTTCGGAATCCCCGTGCGATGCGGGAGTGGGCCGACGCGCGCAGGGCGGCGGGGGAGCGCATCGGACTGGTGCCGACGATGGGGTACCTCCACGAAGGGCACATGAGCCTCGTGCGGATTGCGTCGGAGAAGGGATGCGGCGCGGTGGCGGCGTCGATCTTCGTCAACCCTGCGCAGTTCGCCGCCGGAGAGGATTACGAAAAGTACCCGCGGGACGAGGCGCGGGACCTCGCGATGTTCCGGACGGCGAGCGTTTCCGCCGTCTATCTTCCGGGAGTCCCGGACATGTACCCGGAGGGGTACCGGACGTACGTGGAGGTGGAGGGTGTCTCGAAGGGGCTGTGCGGCGCTTTCCGCCCCGGTCACTTCCGGGGGGTCGCCACCGTCGTGGCGAAGCTGTTCCTGGCGGCGAAACCGCACGTGGCGGTCTTCGGCGAGAAGGATTACCAGCAACTCGCCGTCCTGCGCGCGATGACCCGGGATCTCGACTTCGGCGTCGAAATCGTCGGGGCGCCGATCGTCCGGGAGGAGGACGGCCTGGCGATGAGCTCGCGCAACGCCTACCTGCGGGGAGACGACCGGATCGCGGCCCGGTGCCTTTCGCGGGGGCTGTTCCGCGCCGGGGCGCTGTTTTCCGGAGGCGAGCGGGAAGCGGAGGTCCTGGTGCGGGCGGCGCGCGCCGAGATCGAGGGGGAGCCGCGGGCGAGGCTGGAATACGCGGAGGGGAGGGACCCCGACACGCTGGCGCCGCTCTCGGGCCGCGTCGGCGCGGTCACGATCCTTGTGGCCGCCAGGGTGGGGCCGGCCCGCCTGATCGACAACGTGACGCTCGGAAGATGAAAAAACCCGGAACCGGGGAGGACGGGACATGCAGAGGACGATGCTCAAGTGCAAGATCCACCGCGCGACGGTGACCGAGGCGGCGCTCCACTACGAGGGAAGCATCACGATCGACAGGACGCTCATGGAAGCCGCGGGGCTGGTCGAGTACGAGCAGGTGCACGTCTACAACGTGGACAACGGGAACCGGTTCTCCACGTACGTGATCGAGGGGGAGGCGGGCTCGGGGACGATCTGCCTCAACGGCGCGGCCGCGCGCCAGGTGAGCAAGGGCGACCGGGTCATCATCGCCAACTACGCTTCCTACGACGAGAAGGAGCTCGCGGGGTTCCGGCCCACGCTGGTGTACGTGGACGGGAAGAACCGCATCACGAAGGTGAAGCGGAAGGCCGAGCCGGAGCACCGGCGCTCCCGGGTGGCCGCCGCGGGCTGACCGGACCGCCGGGACGTTCCCGGGTCCTGCGGGGGGGGGGGGGGGGGGGGGCGGCGCGCGCCCCGGGGGGGGGGGGGGGGCGCGGGGGGGGGGGGGGGGGGGGGGGGGGGGGGGGAAGGGATACTCCCGCACGCATGGGAAGAGCGGTATGATGTGTCCGATGGATCCGTCCGGCGGCCCGCGGCAGGGAACCGTATACGTGGCCTCCCGCCTGGTCGTCGAACCGGGGACGGTTCTTTCCCCCGGCGCGGTCGCCGTGGCGGACGGGGCCGTGATCCTTGCCGGACCGCCGGGGGACGTCCTCCGCGCCGCGCCCCCCGGAAGCACGAAGATGGAGTTTCCCGGAAGCGTCCTCCTGCCGGGGCTCGTCAACGCCCACGTCCACCTTCAGATCCCCCGTTTTGTCGACCCGGAAGGGCGTCCGCTTCTCGTCCCTCCTTCCTTCATCGACTGGATCCTCCAGGTGATCTCCTGGAGGAGGGGGGCGGATCCGTCCACCTTCCCCGGAAACCTCGCGGAAGCCGCGAGGGAGACCCTTTCCTTCGGAGTGACGGCGGTGGGGGAGATCACGGGGCCCGACCTTTCCGCCTACGAGAATTGTCCGTTGCGGGCGCGCGTCTATGCGGAAGGGGTGGGCTTCGCGCCGGAAGCCGCCGCGGGGGGCCTGGCCGCGGTGACCGAGGCGGTGCGGCGCCTGGAGGAGATCTCCGGGAGGAACCCCGTCGTGGCCCCGGGGATTTCCCCGCACACGCTCTACACTGTCGGCCAGGAACTGCTGCGCTCCCTGGCGGAACGGTCCGCGGGGAAGGGGTTGCCGGTGTGCCTCCACCTGGCCGAGTCGCGGGCGGAGATGGAGTTCCTCGGAGAAGGCGCGGGGGAGATCGCCGCAAAACTGTATCCGGCCGTGGGGAAGGACGTCTCCTGGTTCCACGGGATCGGCCGCCCCCTCCCCGTGTATCTCGCGGAGGCGGGCCTTTTGCGGGAGGGGCTGCTGCTGGTGCATAATGTCCACCTGTCGAGGCGGGAAATCGACGCGCTCCACGCGGGGGGCGCCCGGTTCGTCCTTTGCCCCCGGAGCAACGCGGCCCACGGCAACGGCTCCCCGGACGTCACGCACTTCGTGGACGCGAAAATCCCGTTCGCCCTGGGAACCGACAGCCCCGGGTCGGTGCCGGACCTCTCCCCCTGGTCGGAGATGCGCGCCGCGAGGTCGCTGTACATGGGCGGGAGGAAGGACACGGCCCTCTGCCGGGAGATCTTCCGGTCCGCGACGGTCCACGGGGCCGCGGCGCTGGACCTCGCCTGCGGGGTCCTCGCGCCGGGACTTCCGGGGGACATCGCGGTCGTCGACGATCCGGGGGGGGGCGGGGACCGCTTCTTCCGAAACCTCATCGAGCGCACGGAGCAGGAGAACGTGCGCATGACCTTCGTCGCCGGGCGCCTGGCGCACGGCGCGACCCCGTAGAAAGGATCCGCGCGCGGAGTGGCCGAAAAGACCGACAAGCCGGGGGTGAAGGTGGTCTCCACGAACCGCCGGGCCCGGCACGAATACGAGATCCTCGAAACCTTCGAGTGCGGGCTGGCGCTCCAGGGGTACGAAGTGAAGTCGATCCGGGAGGGGCGCGTCAACATCGCGGACGGATACGCCGTCTTTCGCGGGAACGAGGCGTTCGTCGAGAACGTGCACGTCACCCCGTACTCCCACGGCGATCTGCGGGTCATCGACCCGCTCCGGGTCCGCAAGCTCCTCCTCAAGCGCAAGGAGCTCGACTACCTCTTCGGGAAGGTCAAGGAGCGGGGCCTGGCCCTCGTTCCCCTTAAGCTGTACTTCAAGGGACCGCGGGTCAAGCTCGAAATGGGGCTGGCGCGCGGAAAGAAGCTCTACGACAAGCGGCACGACATCGCCGAGCGGGACGCGAAGCGCGACATCGAGCGGGTGTCCCGGTCGCGCGGCAAGCGCGACGTCGGCAGGAACGGGTAAACCCTTCGCCCGATCGGAACCTTTCCCGCCGGTCGGATGTCTAACACTACGGGAGCAGAAATGCTCCTGTTTCCCTCCTTGTTTGGGCATGCTTGGCGGGCACTTTGGGGTAGATACCCAGGGGCCCGCCAAACTGCTATCATGTACGGTATACGGGGGCGAAACGGTTTCGACGGGGATGTCGATGCTCCCGGGTCGCGTGCCGAGGCCCTGAACCTCGTAAAAACGGGAACTCAATAGTCGCCAACGACTATCCGTTAGCCCAGGCGGCTTAAGCCGCCTGCCTCCGACCGCCGAATGCCCGTATAGGCGAGAAGGAGGTCACTCTCACGGGATAGCCCGAAGCCTCCTCCCGGGGGGCCGAAGGGCGAAATCTCTCCCGGGATGGTCCGAAGGGAACCCTGCCGGCCGGGGTCCCCGGGGACGAGATCCAAAGGACCGGAAACGCACGTAGCAGCCCGGAGTAAAGAATCTTCGGACGGGGGTTCGACTCCCCCCGCCTCCACCAAGTGGTGATCCAAGGCAGTCCGAGAAAGACCAAAAGGCCCCGGAAAACCGGGGTCTTTTGGTTTCTGCCGTCCGATGCTGTCCTGCTAAAACCATTGATATCCGGAGTTTTTAGGGACATATTTGGGGCAGATATGTCCCTATGTGGAGGCCGATGTCCCTAAAGGAGCCGCCATGCCCCGCCAAGCCATGCCATTGACGGATTCCAGGGTAAAGAATGCCAAGCCCCGCCCCAAGGAATACAAGCTGTCGGATGGCGGTGGACTGTTCCTGCTGGTCGTACCCGCCGGCGGGAAGTACTGGCGGATGAAGTACCGCTTCGGCGGGAAGGACATGGCGCCGCTGGCCTTCGGCGCTTATCCCGAGGTGTCGCTGGCCGGGGCGAGGGAGAAGCGGGAGGCGTCGAGAAAGAAGCTTCGTGACGGCGTCGATCCTCGCGAGCAACAGAAGGCGTTGAAGGCGGCGAAGGTCGCGGAAGCCGAAAACGGGTTCGAGGTCGTTGCCCGCGAATGGTACGCCCGGTGGTCATCGAGTTGGTCCGCTTCCCACGCCGCGACAGTCATCGGGCGGTTGAATCTGGACGTGTTCCCCAGGCTCGGCGCGCGCCCGATCGGAGAGATCACCGCATCCGAGGTGCTCAAGATGTTGCGCGCGATCGAGTTCCGGGGTGCGCTGGAAACGGCACACCGGGTGCGGACCATTTGCGGGCAGGTGTTCCGGTACGCCGTGGCGACCGGGCGGGCCGAGCGCGATCCGACGGTTGACCTCAAGGACGCCCTGAAACCATACAAGAAGGGAAATCTTCCCGCGATCACCGAACCGCGTGTGCTCGCCCCCCTGCTCCTCGCCATCGATAGATACAAGGGGACGCACGTCGTCAAATGTGCACTCATGCTGGTTCCGTTGCTCATGGTGCGCCCGGGGATGTTGCGCAAAGCCGAGTGGGGCGAGATCGATCTCGACGAGGCGATCTGGAGCGTTCCGGGCGAGAAGATGAAAACGATGGCACCGCACATTGTGCCCTTGCCGTTGCAGGCCGTAGCGATATTGCGGGACCTGCGCGAGTTGACGGGGCGCGGCAGATATGTGTTCCCCTGCCACGGACAGCCTGACCAGCCGATGAGCGAAGCCGCGATACCCGTTGCCTTACACAAGCTGGGATACAAGGGGAAGCAAACCGCGCATGGTTTCCGTGCAACGGCGCGGACCATTCTCGACGAGGTATTGCAGCAGCGCCCGGATTTCATTGAGCACCAGCTTGCACACGCCGTCCGCGATCCGCTCGGCCGGGCATACAACCGGACGTCTCACCTGGCCGAACGGAAAAAGATGATGCAACTGTGGGCCGACTATCTCGATCGCCTAAAACAAGAGGCACGTCCGGCGTCGGCGTAAGCGCAGGGGAACATGGGGACTAAAAGGGTGCTTCCGTCGCCGGCTCAGTCTCGTTCCAGTGATACCCGGGTGTCACTTGACGCCTGTTAATCGTTTAGGCAACATATCATTAGTCATGGAAGGAGATGGAATTGACGAAGGAGTCGCTCGGACAACGCATTCGCCGGCTTCGTGACGAGAAGGATTTGGGGCTTCGCGAGACAGCAAAGAAGGTCGGTATTTCCCCGGCGTACCTTTCGCGGATCGAGACGAATGAGGAAAAGACGCCTCCGGGGGAAAAAGTCCTTAAGGGTTTGGCTGAGGTGCTCGATGACAAGATCGACCTTCTCATGTCACTCGCTGGGCGCGTGCCAGCGGACGTGAAGGAGTTCATCGCGAAGGACCCCGGCTTGCCGCAGTTTCTGAGGTCGGTCCGCGAGCGAGGTTATTCCGCGGAAGATCTTCAGCGACTCCTGCAAAAGGACAAAAGGAAGAAGTAGGCGATGAAGGTCCCATATGTATCAAACACGGATATCGACAGTGCCGTGATCGAACTTCTTGGGAAGTGCGCAACGAAGCTGGGCAGAGAATTGTTGCCCCCGATTCCGGTTGACGACATCATCGAGAAGTTTCTCGGCATCACACTGGAGATCGTGGATCTTCAGACTAGGCTCGGAATGGTCGATGTCCTCGGGGCAGCGTACTTCGACGAAAACGTAATACGCGTGGATGAGAACCTGCTTCAACTGGAGGGAAGACTGTCGTTCACGATGGCGCACGAAATAGGACATTGGCAGTTGCACCGGCCACTCTACGAGATGGAGAAGGTCACGGTTGGATATATCGGGACAAGGGTATCGGTGCCGGATTTCGTGTGCCGATCCGGTCGGAAACCCCCCGCCGAGGTACAAGCCGATAGATTTGCCGCCCGCCTCTTGATGCCCGAGCGTCTCGTACGCATCGCCTTCCATACGATACACGGAGAGGGACCGTTCCTTCTCGCCGGCCTGCGTAACCATCAAGGCGACACGTCCGTCGTTGGCCCGTGGAGCGAACTGGCGAAGGCGGTCCTGATTCAAGGGAATTTTTCCAACGTCAGCATCGAGGCGATGAGGTACCGGCTCGACGACTTGAAACTGATCCGGGACAAAGAATCGACCGAGGCTCAACCCAATCTCTTATAACGGTGATCCGGACGGCAAAAAAGTTGTTGCGCGAGAAATGCGTTTAGTGTTATGGTAACAGGCAACATGCTCGCCGACGGTGAGCAATCGATTAGGTCGAAGAGGAGAAGTCATGAACGACGCGAAGCAGGATCACGGACGCAACAAGGAATTCACGATTGTCGTCAACGCTCAGCCGAAGAGCGTCGCAGGCAGAGAGTTGAGTTTTGAGCAGGTGGTGGATCTAGCCTTTCCCGGGGTCCCCCAGGGTGGCAACCGAATCTACACGGTGACCTACCGAAGGGGCGAGGGGAACAAACCGGAGGGGTCCTTGATCGCCGGCGAGACGGTCAAGATCAAAGAGGGGATAGTTTTCAATGTCACGCCAACTGATAAGTCGTAGTCCCGATCTAAAGCGACTTCGTGACGACGGCTACGACATGGAGGTCAGGGAAGGTCACCTCCTTATCAAGGACGTACCCTATGTTGACAGCCGGCAGGAGGTCCGGCGAGGGACGCTTGTCTCGACGCTGCGCGTCGCGGGGGAAATAACCGACCGGCCCGACACCCACGTCGCCTGGTTCATTGGGGGACCTCCATGCCACCGGGACGGCAGGCCAATAGCCGAGATCATCATTTCGACCGAGACAAAGCAACTGGACCGAGACTTGGTCGTGAACTGCCAATTCTCATCCAAACCGACGAGCGGGTGTTACGAAGACTACCACCAGAAGATGACGACCTATGCAGCCATCTTATCCAGTCCCGCCGAGAGCCTCGTCCTTGGCATAACACCGAAGACGTTCCCGCTGATCGAGGAGACCTCGGACGACTCGGTCTTCCAATACATGGATACCGCGTCGAGCCGTGCCGGTATCGCTTGTGTGACGAGGAAGCTGGAACTTGGTAGGGTCGCGATCGTAGGGCTCGGGGGAACAGGGGCGTATGTCTTGGATCAAGTCGCGAAAACGCCCGTCAAAGAGATTCACGTTTTCGACGGCGACAGGTTTTCCCAACACAACGCCTTCCGCGCTCCTGGTGCTCCATCGAAGGAGACCCTTGCGGCAAAACCGCAGAAGGTAGCTTACCTCCATGAAGTGTACTCCAGGATGCACCGCGGAATCGTTGCGCACGACTATTTTGTTGACGAATCGAACGTCGACGAGCTGCGTGGCGTGGACTTCGTCTTCTTGTGTCTCGACAGGGGCGGGCCCAAACGTATGCTGGTCGAGAAGCTTGAATCCTTCGGCGTATCGTTTATCGACGTCGGGATGGGTCTGTACGTTGAAGGCGAGAGCATCTACGGCATATTGAGGGTGACGACCAGCACCCCTCACGCGCGGGAGCACGTTCACTCGAAGACTCGCATCCCGTTTTCAGATGGGGATGGAAACGACGTGTATGCCACAAATATTCAAATTGCCGATCTAAACGCGCTCAACGCCGTGTTGGCAGTTGTGAAGTGGAAGAAGTTATTCGGGTTCTACGGTGACCTTGACCGCGAACACTTCAGCGTGTACACGCTCGACGGGAACACGCTCGCAAACGAAGATAGGCCATGCAGCGTCTGAGCGCCTTCACTCACGAGTTTGTCGATTTTATCCCGAGCGAGTTGAAGCCCGGGGTTGTCTACATCTCGATTCCATACGCATCCGCCTCGCACAGCTGCCCGTGCGGGTGCGGGCGCAGGGTCGTGACGCCACTCACGCCTACAGACTGGAAGTTGACATTTGACGGTGAAACGGTTTCGCTGTCTCCCTCCATCGGAAACTGGAGTTTCCCGTGCCGCTCGCACTATTGGATAATCCGTAATCGTGTGAAGTGGGCACGTAGATGGACGAAGGCGGAAATTGACGTAGCCCGAACAATGGACCGAAACTTGAAGGATGCGTACTACGGAGATCGCTCTGGCGAGAGCGATCCGGGCATCCGGGAAACTAACGCATCGAGGGTTAATGCGCCACCGAAGACAGTCATGTCTCGCCTCAGGCAATTATGGCGTGGATGACAGGAACTCGTGGAGTCCTATAGATTTTTGACCGCCGTCAGCTCTGCTCAAAGGAATAGGGACTATGCGAGACTCCGTTGATTTCGGAAATTCGGGATAAGTCTCACCAGATAACAGCCTGCCGTAGTAGTAGGGATTGCGACACTTCAGGTAGCAATGGAAGGAGAGGCAGTGGAGCAGACCTTCGAGATCGGCGGACAGAAGTTTACGCGGTCTGCGATGGACGGAGTGGATCGCGATCGCGTGCAGGAAATTCTTAAGAATTTCCGCAGAAAAGTGGGGCTCTTGTGCGTATCCGTTGAGCCTAGCGCAGCGGTGAGTGTTCGACGTGTTAAAGATAAATATTATCTGGTTCATTCGCCGAATACCGACCTTCGCCACGCCAGTAAATGTCCATCGTTCGAGACTCGATTCGCTACGCGTCCCACCATGGCGATCAGCTCCCGGCGCGCAATATGGAGAGACCAGGATAACGTAGTCCACATCAGGCTCGACAAACGCCTGCTCATGCGGCATACGGGCCCCGCTGGTCCAGCCACCGGCAGGCGAATCGGCCGAGGTGGAATCAAGCGTAATGCGCGTAGTCTGCTTGGTGTGATGAGGACGATCTGGGAGGAAGTGGAGCTCAATTTCTGGGGCCCGGGTTATCTGCGTACACGTCGTTGGCGAGTCGTCAGAGGTCGCGTCCTCGATTTTGCGGGCAAATCAATATTAAACAATCAGCAACTCTCCAAGATTCTATTCATACCGGCGCAATACGAGTACGGCGGTCGTCGTGACCCAAATCACGACTTCCGTGTATTAATGAATCGCGCGGCGGTTCGAAACCTGGATGCAAGTCGGTTTGCACTCCTATTGGGTGAGGTCCAAAGTGCTCAAAAGGATGCTGAAGGACTGGTCATACGGATAAAGAACCTGGAGGACTGTAAATTTGTGGCAGATGAGGAGACAAGGCCAGAGCTTGAAGCAAGTTTCCACAGGGAATCAAATAAAGTAAAGGTTACGAAACCGTTAAACCGTCGTGGACGGATATTAGGACTGTTTGTTGTTGGTTTTGACACCAAACCAGACAACTACTCAGTACATGGTTTCGGTCTGATGCCCGTTTCGAAACAATGGATTCCGGTAGAATCAAGTAACGAATTCCGTATTGCAAGGCAGCTAGTTAAAGAAGATCGCGTTTTCCGTAAGCCGGTAGCTTATTATGGAGAATGTACTTTTCCTGATTTTGTTCTATTGGATACTGAAGAAAAGGAATATTTGATGGAAGTATTCGGTATGGTTGGTTACAAAAGATATGACAAGCGCAAGGAGGAAAAGATCATGATTTATAAAGACTCCGGAATTAAAGTTTGGTCTTGGGATCCCAAGAAAGAAAAGACGTATACTCCATTCCCGCCTAAGTCTCGCTAGATCCACCCGATCGGAAATCAAGTATCTTAAAAGGTAAAACAGACTTGGAATTGGCACGATGACATTCCTTAAAATGACCATATTCGGAAATTAAGTAAGATAAAAACTTGGAGAATGAAATGGAGGAAGTGTCATCAAGGAGAAATAAGATGAGCAAGGACCGTATCTTGCGAAAATGTCCAAAGTGCTATACGCCAAACGGGGATTTGGAGATGTTTTGCAATGAATGCAATAATAAATTAGGAATTGTTCGGCCATGGCGAGTAATTGCAGAGCGATATGAAAGTGCCCCCTTAAATATTCAATTTTCCGCAGATTGGCCTGACGGAACAAAGAAGAAAATAGAAGTTTCGATTTCGGATATAGAGTTTAATAGCCGGAAGGTATTCGAAACAGTTGCAACAGAATTCTTAATAAACAGGAAAATACCTTCGAAAGCTTATCGTGATATGAGCCGAATGAAAATGGAAATGGGTTCCCAAGTCGGAGTCGTAGTGATATTCAAAGAGGGGTTTCGATAGTTCATTCCGAAGACTTTCCCATTTATGGTTGTTTATGGTAAAGTGGCTTTATTCCAACCGCGAAAGGACAAGGAAAATGGGCGATGTGGTGACGCTCCCCCAAACATCGAAAATGGGAAAGTTGCCTCCACGCAGGATCAGGAACATCGAGGTGCGTTCGCGGGAGTACCTTACTCCGGCTGAGGTCGACGCCCTTCGGACGGCCGCAGGGAGAACGGGCAGGCATCGGCACCGCGACTCAACGTTCGTCCTCATCTCCTATCGCCATGCCGGCCGCGTCACGGAAATGACGGCGATGCGGCGCGACCAGGTCGATCTTGGCCAGGTGTCATCGGGAACGCAATAATCACCCATCATGGGAACTGAATTTTCACCCACCCTCCCAATCGAGGAGGGAGAACCATGGGACTTGAAGTAAGAGTGGAAGACAGGATCATGACCCTTGAGTTCAGC
>JAKAHC010000001.1 GCA_021815305.1 Deltaproteobacteria bacterium
CGGAAAGTGGCCGGGATGCTACCGGATCAGGTGGCCGACTTCCACCGGAATCAGTGGCCGGGATCGACCGGAATGGGTGGCCGGCTTGCCACCGGAATCAGTGGCCGGAATGGACCGGAATACGCAGCCAATGCATTTTCAATGCTCATTTTGCATTGGCGATTCAGTTTTACATCGCCTAAAACAGGCCATGGTCCCGCGCCCATAAGATGAACTCACCCGGGCGGAACGGGAAGCGGCCACCGGCCCGCAGGAGTTCATCTACGAGGCGATCAGCTTCGGACTCGGTCAAGAGATCGTGCCTTACTCCTCGGGCGACGAGCGAAAGTGTTCGAACCACGTTTACGCCCCTTTCACGACCAATCTGGACAGCAACATCGTCATCTGTGAAGGCAATAGCGCCGTGTGCTTCCGCCCAAGCAAGAACAGTCGCTTCGCCAATATCGTGCATTCCGGCACCCAAGCGCCGGGCATACTCGGCAAAAAGCCTGAGTTCCTTCAGGTTGGCGAGGTTTTCGACCCGAAGCCATGGGAGGTCGATCGCCTCCTGAAGTTCCGGGTACGCTGGCAATCCCTCGTGGAGTTCCTGTAATACTGCTGTGGTCGTGACACGCTCGTCCTTCTCAAAGAGCCGATCGAGCATTGGAAGCTGTCGTGCACGAGCGAATGTACTCAGGGGCGCACTGTCCAAGACGAGGACCGCCATATCAGTCGAGGCTGAACTGTGCTCGCATCGACTCGACAGGAATGCGGTCCTCCGGCGGCAGGTCCTCCGCAGAGATCGTACCATGGAGTAAATCGAGAGTTCGGTTGTAACCTATCTTGTGGCGCTTGAACGCACGGATAACTGCTTGCGCGTAACGAGGCGCCACTGCAGGAGGCATCATCTCCTCGCGCATCATGAAACCGCTGCCCAGGTAATCTGCCTTGGTTGGTCGTTCCTTACCGAGTTGTTCATGCGCTCGACTGTCGATGAGGGAAAGATGGCGCAAATGGCCCAGCACAGCAGTCCAACTGACGCCATACTCAGCGCCAAGCCCCACTGCCGCTTGGCGTGGCTCTCGATTGCCATCCAATTCCTGCCAGCGAGAGGAGACCGACCCACGGGGCATCAGAAAATGAATGACGAATGCATTGATAAACCGTTCGCGGTCGTCGCCACCCGAGCCCACGATCCATTCGTCGGAGAACTCGTCGGCGAATATGTGATGGCCAAGCTCATGGGTGAAAGTGAACCGTCGACGACCCGACGGCGTTGCACCGTTCACCACCGCGACGCCACCGGTGTCGAGACGCAGATACGATCCATCGAGCGAATCGTTGCCGAGATCGAGG
The DNA here is from genome assembly GCA_021815305.1 of Deltaproteobacteria bacterium. GTDB lineage: Bacteria > Desulfobacterota > Deferrimicrobia > Deferrimicrobiales > Deferrimicrobiaceae > JAKAHC01. The sequence continues at coordinate 1,336 of JAKAHC010000001.1, forward strand.
CAAAAACCGTAGAGGCCAACACGCTCGGCGACAGTCAAAAGCTCCCATATTGGGCCTGGTGGCAGCTCCAGTTGACGGCGCAAGTCGCGGGCGGACGCTTCAGCGCGTTCGACAGAGTTGATGCTCATCGGCTTGGGCAACGGAGGCGGATCAAGGAGGCCCAGATCGATGACAAGCTTCACATCTTGGGCAAGCCTTTCAAGCAAAGCATCGGCCTTGGACTCATCGGTCGGCTCGCGACTTGCCCGACGACTCACTACGGCGGGAAGCGGAGGCGAGAGGAACCACTCAATCGGTAGCTTGAGCACGTTTGCGATGCCGGTAAGTTCCAGTGAATCCAGCTTTCGCTCACCTGACTCCACCTTGGTGATCGCCGTCCGATCGAGGCGGACCGCCGTGGCGAGATCTGCTTGGCTTAGCTGCGCAATCTTGCGTGCTTCGGCCACCCTGGAGCCAAGTTCCTTCCAACTGGAGATTCGTCGCGTCATAGTGCGAAATTAGCACATCCAAAAACTAAAATCAAAGTACGGTTTTTTTATGGCCGGCCCTCCGCGTTTTACCTCTGGATTTGGACCCGCACCGGTACCCGCACCCTCGCCTCCAGGCGGGCGTAAATGTCCACTTGGGCATCTTGCACAATAGAGACGACAACTCCATAGCGCTGTGGAGAGTCCTCAGGTAGTGCCCATTTTGCCTGGCATCGCACTACTAGAAAGTATGTATCCCCATAATTCTCGGGCTTCCGCCGCATTGTGAAGGTTGCCTTCTGAAGGGTACTCGCTTCACGTTGCGTGGGCTTCGGGATCATGGGGCAATCGTAGGGCGAACCGATCCGTTCAACCTTTGGCTCGGTCTGAGATCGTTGGCGGAATGCTTCAGCCACCTCGTCGACGTTCCTGCCTCGGATGAGCCTGAATGACATCGTGGTTCCGAGGTAGTCAAACCGGCTGTGACGAACCGGAGGATCGAAGGCCAAGTTTACGCTGATGCGACGCTCCCCGCGGTGGTCCTCATAAAATTCATCCGGGATCGGTACTTCATAGATGTGGAAGGAATCGAAAGGAAGTGTGTTCTCAGCATACAGCACCACTCGGTTCGAGTCCGACGACAATGCCCGTTGAAGCGATGGAACTCCGTAACCACAGAGATGTCGTATCGCATCCTCACCGAGTGGCTCCAGGAGCTCGGTCGCAGGTTTGGGCACTGTTGCGGATGACGCTAACAGAGCCCTAACTAGGTTTGCAGACGCACGAGGGACATTTCCAAGGAGCCTCGCTGCATTGTGCGCAACCCGGGGGGCTGCAAAGGAGGTTCCAACTGCCGTCCCAAAGAGGCGCGCCAAATACTCTCGATTCGTTGAGATGACGGAAAGCTCTGTTGTGTACTCGAGTCTCTGCAAGGTTCCGTTGTAGCCTAGATTCCCACCGTAATCGCAGAACTCGGGTTTAATAGCACCTCCAATCCCGGGGCCCGATCGTGTGAAAGGCGATGGCTGCCCGGGCTGGGCAATAGGACGGAACTGAACCGCGCCACGTTGAGGCGGAACATCTGCACTGTTTGCGAGGGCTCCGACGGTCAAGACGATGCAACCCGTTGCCGGCTCGATGATCTTGGCGGGCGGTTCGAGAAGGTAACGCGGATAGCCGCTGACGTGCTCGTCAGGATCTTCCGCGCCAAAAGGCTCATAGTCGTAGTTGCCGGCTGAGACGACAATGACAACGTCAAGCTCGCGCGCAAGGTTATCGAGAATCGAAGCCCACGGGGACAACTTGCCGCCGTTGAATGGGGTTCGTGGATCGCCCAAGGACGCGTTAAAGACTCTGCATCCATGGGTGCTCTTGAAGTACTCGATAGCCTGCCTCATCTGGGTCGTAATAAGGCTCTCATCATCAAACTCGTTGTTCGCGTTCAGCACCCGGGCACTGAACAGACGTAGTTGAGGGACGAAACTGCGCTGTTCGATGCGCTGCTGAACGTTTCCGTAAAGCGCGAGTCCCGCAACCAACGTCCCGTGACCATGCGCATCGCTCGGATCTCCAAGTTGGGCCGGTACCGCGGTAGCTTCGCCAATCGCCGGCCCTATCAGAGGATGTCCGCTTGTCACGCCGCTATCGAGTGTACACACCCCAGGGACTTCTCCAGGCGACTGAGGAACTCCGCCGAGGTCTTGCAGACTCACATCGAGCTGTTCGCTCACCCGAAGCGAGACGCGCGGAGGCAAATCGATGCTTGCTACGGCATCAACTATCAAGAGGGCCTTGATACACTGTCCCGAAGCCTTCACACGCGCTAGGACGAGGGATGAGCCGACATAGGTATCAGTGATTCGCCCGCCTTGGGCATCGACGAAGGTACGGATCTGAGCAAGGCGGTTCTGACAATCTTGAATATTCCCTGTGTGCCAAAGATCAAGGTCAAGCGTGTACGTTATCCCGTCCAAAAAGTGGTCCAGAGTGGTTATTCCCCCCGCTCTCAGCAGCCGTCCGATCCGATCGGTGGGGCCTATCCTTCCAACCTCCTCAATCTTACTGATGAGTCCAACGTACGGTGGATTCTTCTGACCGTGAGGCGGCCCCCCACGGTAAGCCTCTACTTGCCGCCTGAATTGGCGTAGTTCAGCGTCGGACGAGAATAGGACAAACCTATCCCCCTCAGTATGTCCGACCAGAGTAAGACCGGCCCGCTGCCATGTATCCTCATCGACGTTTCCATCAAGCTTGACCCGTAGGATCAACGCCGGGTCGATTCCGCGAGGTGGTGGTTGTCGAGTGAAACCCTCCAGCATCACCTCTACCCGCTGTCCGATGTTCTCTCCATGTCGACGAAAGTCGCGGGACGGAATCTTCCCGTAGCCAGGCTTCTTCTTACGCTGGGCCTCGTACTCGACACGACGCAGGGGTAGATGCGGAAGATCAGGCATTTCTACCTTATCCCAAGCTGTCGGTCATTTGCGGCGTCTCGGACACGTCTCCTAGATCGCTGTCGCTCAATCGCCTCATCCATCAGTTCCTGCGTCACCGCATCACTATCCCGGAGTATGGCGCTCTTGATGGCCTCGAGGCAGATCCACTCAACTTCAGCGTGTGTCATACCTCGAAGCTTCTTCGCTGTTCGGCTGAAGTTGACCTCCTTCTGCGGATAATTCTTAAGCTTCATCGATAGGAGCGCACGGATCTCCGATTGACTCGGTCTTTCGAAGAAAATGATTTCGTCAAATCGCCTCCAAAGAGCATGGTCGAGCGAGCCCTCGTAGTTCGTCGCAGCGATTATCAGACTCTTCCCTTGAAAGTTGTCAAGCAATTGAAGGAAGCTGTTGACCACTCTCTTGAGCTCTCCGTGTTCAGTCGCATCGTTCCTACTCCTCCCGATCGCATCAAATTCATCAAATAGGACTACCCAGATACCCGACCGGGCGTATTCGAAAACCTTGCGCAGGTTGGCGGATGTCTCGCCAAGATACGATGAAACGATGGCGTCAAAGCGAGTATAGAGCATTGGCAAGTGGAGTTCAGCGGCGATGATTTCGGCACAAAGGCTCTTGCCACAACCCGGAGGCCCACACATTAACAGCCGCAGCTTCGGAAGAAGTCCATGGACGTGAAGCAGTTCAGACTTCCGGTATTCATTGAGAATGCGGATGACCTGCGCCTGTGTCTCGTCCTTTAAAATAATATCGCTAAGGGATCGAGCAGGTTGCCGGACGTCGACAAGGAATGCCTGTCGCTCCTTGTCTTTCGGCAACTGCTCCGAAAGTGAAAATGAGTTGGACGGTTTGGGTATCGCGGGATTGTCTAACATTCGCAGGAGCTCCTTTGCGAGAGCGTGATTCTTCTTTTGTTCTTCCTCAGCGATGATTTCCAGCGCAACCGACCGAAAGAGGTCATCGTCGTTACGAGCGTAACTAGCGAAGAGTTTCCTTAGCAATTCTCCTCTAGCCATCTCGTTTACCCCTCAGACTGGACTTGCAACCACATTGAAGTTTCGTGCGTGAAGACATCGATCCGCCGAATGCAATATCACACCACCGTGACGGCAGTGATTCCTCCCTTAGTCCTTCTCCCCCTGATCGTATCCGCGACAGCCCTTAGATCAGCAATGTCCTTGCCGAGTTGTGTGGAACTCGGAACGGAAGCGTTCTTCGCCGATGAATGGTCGTGCGCATCCACGACATCGCAACATGCCTTGTGCAGCCTGTCGATTTCTTTAAATTCATCTTCCGTGAAACCGACCACACCGCCAAGTTTATCAATGCGGATCCAATCTCGGTACCGTTTCACCACACCATTGAACACGACGTCCTGTATGACCCTTTCGATCGTAGCTCGCAAAAGATCGTATTGGAGGGTCATCTTCGCCCTGTCTTCCTCGTTCGGGTAGGGCGGCCAATTTTTCTCCATCGCCTTCTGCGTCTTCTCAAGTTTGTCCAAGCGCTCTTTGTAGGATTTGTGCTCCCATGGAAGCCCCACGGACACACAGCCCGGACGGTCATTAATCCATTCGAGATGATGTATGACGTGAGCGACGTTCTTTTGCTCAATCACGTCGCGCAATTCACCGAGGAAAGCGGTGTCGTGCGTCAGTATGATTACCTGCCGCTTCCTGGCTTCCTCCACCAAACGGCGGGCAACATCCTTTCGACGGTGGTGGTCAAGTGACGAAACAGGATCGTCGAACACAATCCCATTTCCGTGGCCCGCCAAGTGTAGCTCCGCCAGAAACGAGCCGATGGCAATTGCGCGCTGTTCGCCTTCGCTCAGTATCTCGTCCAACTTTGTCGTTACGGGAAGATCAAGCACCAGCTTATGTTTCATCTTGGTTTTCTCGACGCGCTCGATAAGCTTGGTTTTGATGTGATCCACTCCCATCGCGCGAAACTCAGCATTGAGCGCGTTTTTCAGTTTGGTCGTGACGGCCTGAGTTGCAAACTCCTTGGCCTTATCCGAGATGGCCTTTGTTTTCAGGTCCTCCTTGCAGCCCGTCAGCATTGCTTTAACCTTCATTCGCTGGATCAGATCCAACACCGAATTGAGGCGGATCGACAGGCTCGCGCGTGCTCGAAGTTCGGACCTTTCATCTTCAAGGACCTTCTTCTGCTTCTCGTCACCAGCCTTGTCGAGGTCAGTTGCCTGAGCAGCGAAATTGGTCGAAAGGGACTTCAACTCCACGCGCGGGTCGCCTTCAAGCACCCGGGCTCCATCCCATGCATGTGCCTTGATCGCGCCCAATAGCCATGTCCTGCGGGCTTCGACTTTTTGCTCGAACTCTTGCGCGGACTGAAGAAGAGAAACATCCAGTTGCCTAAGCTCTTCGGTCGTGGCTGCATCCAACCCAAAAGACAGCGAAGCTCCGGCAATTCTCTGCGTCGCCTTGGCACGCTGTTCTCGCTTCTCAGTCGCAACCTTTGCGGTGTCCTGCTTCAGAAAGTGGTCGAAGCGTTTCAGCCGTTCAGCCGTTACCTGATCTATGGACTGCTGGCACAACGGACACTTTCCCCCCGAATCCACATATGGGAACGGCTTGCCCGGATACGCGACGCCAATCGAGAAACGTCGCGCTGCCTCAAACAAGTCTTTCCACACCTGCTCCCCAGTACCTGGGAGCAGGGCCTCTCCGGCCCAGAAATATGTCGCCGCAACCGCCTCCGCCTTGGATGCAGATTCAGCTTCTGCATCGTATGCCTTGAGTTTCTCTACCGCGGCATCGCTGACCCACGCAATCGCAGCGTCGATGCGGGACACCAACCCGTCGATACGCTGCGCCGAGAGACGCAGCACCTTTGCTTTGGCTTTTGGGTCGTTCTCCGCCAAAGTCTTCTCAAGGTCGGACAGTCGACTTGTTTCGACTGCTGTTAGCGTAGCGAGCGCTGTCACTTTCTGGGAATCGGTGTGAGCGTTTACGGAGGCGATCATCTTGCCTACTGCTGTGTCCCCCAGAAGATCGACAAAAGGTGCCGTGTCGGTGTTAACGGTGGCAATTTCCGCGTTCAACCGTTGTGCCAATTCAGGCAGAACGAGCTGGCCAAGGTTTTCAACGATGTCAAGACCATACGGGAGGTAAGCCACGTCCTGCTCATTATCCAAGTAAGCCCGAGCGCATCGTTTATCAAACACAGCGATAGTTGAGAGTTCGTCGGGAGGCGTTATGCCGCGCGTCCAAATGAGCGTGCGTGGCTGCCCGCCAACCTCGATGTCAAATGTCGCTTCCGGGACCTTAGAACCTGCATTGGGGTCAAATGCATCGGCGTGGACTGTTTCCGCAAGGTCGCGGGCGCGGCAGGCGCGCTTCAGCACACGAAAATAGCCGGACTTCCCAGAACCATTACCGCCATAAATTACGGTGATCCCTTTTGGCGCAAACTCAAGTTTTTGTGCCGGTGCGATACGGTTTACGTGCTTCAGATCTCGCATTGCCAGAAGTACGACGGGTGTGGTTTTCGACACGTTGGCGGGAAGGTGGTCTTTTGACAGTGGAACTGGCTTGCGGTTTTTCGGATCGGGCAGCTCATGGGCCGATCTCAGCATTGCATACAGGTCGTCGTAGTCCTGACCGCTGAGCTTCCCCTCTTCCTGAAAAAGACGGCGCACCGCATCGCGTTGCCAAGTGCTTAGGACCGTGCTAGACCACGCAAGAATGTCGTCAAGCAAGGGCATCGGTCTGCTCCCCTCTTCATATACACGCTCGTGGTTATTCTTCCGAGCGGTTTCTCATGCCTTCCGCCCAATAAGGGCACCAAAAACAAACCGAGCCGGTCAAATCTCTTCTCCTCCCGGAAGTTCCAGGGCGGGGATTGCCGGCAGCGCCTTTCCGACGATCCCCTGGATACCGCCGTACATCCTCGCCATGTTGACGATGGCCTTTGTGGACTGCCTTTCTCGCTTGGCCCATTGACGCTCTGTCGCCCTCTTTTCCGACTCGAGATCGTCCTTCATCTGCGTGAACGCCTCGATCACCCCTTGGACCGCATGGCGGAACTCGGCCCCTGAAAGATATTCGTACAGCATCTCCATCTTCTCGTTCTTGCCCACCACAGATGCGCGGGCTATGGCGACCTGAACCAGACCCCCGCGAAGGATGTACGCCATTCCCACGGCTGAAGCAAAGTCGCAAACCCATATGCCTCCGAGGTGCCCCACGTGGCGCAACCCCTCCGGCATGGCCTGCGAGACGATCACCGCGATGTCTGCCTTCGCCTCCCGCTGGTCCTCCTTGAGTTTGTCCACCCATGCGTTATTCCAGTTCTTCGTCCTCTTGGATTCCCACAGGATCTTCCCGCAGCTCTGGCCCCCCGGCGTGAAAACCTCCTGCATGCAGTCGGCACCCCGGACACCTTTGGAGATCTCGTTCAAAGCGTCGTGCGGGAACTCGGCGCAGAGCATTTTCTCCAGCTCGATTTCCTGGACCTCCCCTTGAGCCTGCTGGCTCCCCTGCTCAGCCCTGCGCTTTAGATCTTCGATCTGTTTGACCAAATCAGATATCTTATGGTCCTTTTCAGCTTCCCGAAGACGGTGCTCTTCGTCTTTCCGGGCAGCGATCTCGGAGGCAATACTTTTCCTCTCATCCTCGATCTTTCTGGCAACCTCCAGATCAAGTTGCTCGGTACGGATCTCGAGATCCCTCTTGTCTTGGAGGAGTTTAAGTTCCCGGGCGGTAGCGGTCTTCAGTTTCTCGTCCTGCTCTCTCACCTGCTGTTGCAACATCTTAAGGGAAATTCCAAGCTCGCTTTTCGCTTTCTTGATCGCCTTCTCTTCGGCATCGGCAATCCTTATCTTCGCCTGCTCTTCGAGCTCCTGCGCCCTCTTCCTTTGGGTCTCCTCCTGATCCCTCAGCGCGGCGACTTGGCTAGAAAGATCCGCAAGCTTATGTTCCCTCTCAACCTCCTTCAGCCGATGCTCCTCGTCCTTCCTTGACGAGACGGTCGCCACAATGGCCATCCTTTCCTTCTCCATCCTTCTGGCCACTTCCAAATCAAGTTGGTCAGCACGGAGTTCGAGAGCCTTCTTCTCCTGGAGGAGGTTGAGCTCCCGGGCCGCGGACTCCTTCGCCCTATCCTGCTCTTTCTTAAGCTGTTGCCGAAGGTCGTCCATCGTGGCAGAGGTTTCGGCCATTATCTGTTCCCTGGCTTCAGCTTCCACCTCCGAAGCCCGAGTTTTAGCTTTTTCTTCAAGCTCCTGTACCTTCTCCCTGAAAACTTCTTCCTGCGCCTTCAGTCTTGAGTCCATATCAGACTTGTATTTCTTTGCGAGCTTCTCCTCTATTGAGTGAGTCAATGCCTGGGTAATTTCGATTTCTCTTCCGCAGTGAGGGCAGATAATGGACGGAGTGGGCATCATGCACCTCAGATCGTATGACGTGATTGACGTTTTATGGCCACTGAAATTCAAATCCATCCTTCAGTTCTTTCAGCAGCCTATTGATCTCCTTCGCCGTATCCTCCGACGGTCTTTCCTTGCCGTCACCCAGCTCGATCTGGACCCGGAACTTCAGGGGTATGTTGAACTTCGCCTTCAACTCAAGGAGGTTCGGGATGATCTCTGCGAGATCCTGGATCTCAGATGGTTCAAGCTCCGCGTGGGCAACGAGGCACTTGGATGGTGTTGTGGGACCTATACCGCCTACGCCCGGTCGACCAGACGGCCCGGAAGCGACCTTCAGCTTGATCAACTGCGCCGCCGGGTAGTCGCAGGGCCAGTTGCCCGACGTACCGTCCAGTTCGGTAAAGCGGGCATTGATCGATGCCGTGATCACGTCCTTGATCGTCTTCCAGGGCAAGTTTTGGCCGAACTTCTGCGAAAGCGCGGTGGCGATGGATAGGGCTGTTGCAGTGCCATCAGACCAGCCATCGGGCAGGTTCTCCGGCAGTATCTCAGCAGCGGCGATCATGGGCGGCGGCTGACGAAGGATTGCCTTTGGTGTCAGTACGCCCGCCGGAATGGCTTCCGTGAGCACGCTGGCCGGGCCGCTCACGAGCCATAGCGCCCCGGCCTCAACGGCGGCCGTGATCGCCTTGGTGATGACCGCCGCGCTCGTCTTGGGAATGGAAACAGGCTCCATATATCCGTTGTGCTGGACTTGGACGACCGTGTTGCCGCCGAAGTAGTCGAGAACGGCCTGCACCGCGATCTCGTCGTCCCTCCACAGTTCGGGCAGGTTGCCGGTCAAAAGAAGTTGGTATGGCAATTCGCCCAGTTCGGCCACCTCCGGCAAAACCAATTCGAGGGCCGGATCGTTCATGGCGGCATCGTCGGAGCGCGTGCGCCACCACGTTCGTAATGAGCCATCGGGCCGCGTCAGTCGCAGCACGAACGCGCCTTGCTCGCAGCCATCGGCCAGCGTGTCCAGGATGGCTTGGGCCTTGAGCATCTTGGGCAGATGAGGCAGTTGCGCGAACGCGCCCGACAGATCCTTTACGCGGCGGCTTGTTTCGCCTTCGCGCCACAGGTTGTACGGGCCGTCCGGCAGCAACGCCTCCGCTGTGATCGAAGAATCCTGAACGCGCGAGCGCGAGTCATTTTTGATGATGTTGAAATGCGGCTCGTCCGTGACATTGATCTTGAAGGCCTGAACTTCGTCCTTCTCAGAAACGGTCACGACGATGCAATACGCCTGCTTGACGGCTTCCGGTACGCGACCCCTTGCCTTGTCGATATTGATGGCCAGCGTCTGCATACGCGCGACGTCGACATCGCCGCCTTTTTCCTGCTCCTTCAGGTCGGCGCGCACCTGCTCCCACGCCAGGTAATCGCGGACGCGCGCTGAAGCGACCTCCATGCCATCCTTGGAGGGTGCCAACAGAAGCACGGCATTTCGGTAGACGCGCGGTTTCTCCGGGCCGGTGGTTTCGTCCAGATATCGCTTGGCTTCGGGGCTCGGCTTGCCGGAATCCGACGCCGCGCCCGGTGCCAGTACGGCAAAGTGAAACTGGCCGTCGTCCTCAATATCGCGAGGGCGAACGGGCAGCGTATGGACGCGCACACCGGCGGCCGACGCTCCGGCCGTGAGGGACTTCACCTTGCCGATTTCATCCAGCAGGCGGGCCCGCACCACGTCGTCGGAGACACGGCCCGCTGCAACCGCGTGCATCTGCGTGAGATTCGGCCGGTTGCCTAGGCGCCACATGCCGGGCAACTGGTTGTCGCCCACGGCCGTGTACTGGTCATCCAGCCAGAAACTCGCCTGCGCCCAGCGATTGAGACCCTTCTCCAACTCGATCCGGTCGGTACGGGCAGCGCCCAACAGAACGAGAAGATCGCGGGACCGCGCGCTCTGACCGATGGGCTGCGAATGGAGGAACGTACCAACGATGGCCTGCTCGACTTCCCGGAACCGCAGACCTACGGAATCGCGCTGGATGTCTCGGGCCCGTCCAAATTCGCCTTCGATGATGCCCGTCCAGGCAGGTCTCTTCCCCTCGTTCTCCTCAGTATCGGCCACCGTCACAAGTTCGCGCAGGGCTTCGGACATACCGCCCCGCCCAGGTGCGTTCAAAAGAACGCCGGGCCCCACCAGAGGTGCCGTGTCCCATTTCTCGGCCTCGCGTAGCGCCAGCGCAAACGTGCGCAGGACGCCTCTCGCCTTCTGGAAGCGATCCAACTGGGTCCACTTGGTGTAGAAGACCTCCGTCAGGTCCGGATGGAACGGATAGCTCTTGAGATAGCGTTCCTCGGCGTCCGCACCCTGTTTTTTTGTCTGCTCGTCGATGTCGAAGATGCCCTTGAGCGCCGCCTGAACGTGCGGCCGAAATGCGTTTCGATCCTTGATAGATTCCGGCGTAAAGAAGCGTCGCCTAAGCAATTCGGCCACGTCCTCCTTCACCACGGGCTCCACCGCCTCCTCACGCTGGCGCTGGAAGATGTCGTAGAGCTCTCCCTGAAGCTGGCGGCCGAAGCTGTCGCCCTTGGCCGGATCGCTGGCCAGGAGCGACGCCACGACGCAGCAGCGGTCCACCTTGGTGGCGGCCTGTGTCAGGTATTGGAAGAAATTGATGATGCGAACCTTCCACTTGGGGTCCGCCGCCACCTTCTCGCGGACATACATCAACACTTCGTCGACTAGGATCAGGACGCCAAGGCCATCCTTGACGGGCAGCTCCAGCATCGTTGTCAGCAGGTTCTCGGCCGGAGCGCTGTCGCGTTCCTCGGCCTTATTGTCGGCGTGCAGAATCTTCAACCCCTCGTCGCCGGCGAGCTGGTAGGCCAGTACGCTCCAGGGCTGCTTGAGCGTGCGGACCTTACCGCCAGGCGAGCGCACCTCCATGCCTTTCTCGACGTCCAACTTGTCGAAGCAGAGCCCGGCAATGCGCGCCTTGGGAGGCGTCTGCCCGATGGCCTCGATGAACTCGGCCACGGCGGGCAACTTGGGCAGGTTGGCCGGATCGGTCACCAGATGCAGTAGTGTAATCAAGGTGTGGGTCTTGCCGCCACCGTAGGTCAGCTCGAGCTGGCGCACAGCCTTATCGTTCTTACCCGCCACGCGCAGCACCACGTCCCGCACCAACTGGCGCAGGTTGTACGTCGGGAAAGTGAGTGCGAAGAACTTTTCCGGGTCCTCGTAGACTGGCCGCTTGCCGCTCTGCATGAGGACCTCGTAGAGGTCGGCGGCGAACATGTGGAGCGGGAGCTCCCCCGAGCGCAAATCCTCCCGCAGATTTACGACTTCGTGCCAGCACTTCCAAGGTAACTTTGCCATAACGTGGCTCCTATCCCGACGCCGAGGGTCGGTTAATTCCCCTCATCGAATGCCAGCGTTGTCTGAGGCGTTGCGCCCTTGGCCTGAACGTGGTTGCTGAGCGATTCCAGGATCTGGAGTTCCTGAGAACCGGCATCCTTGCGAGAAAGCTCGATGAGCGACTGCAGAAGCCGCTTGAAGAGTTCCTGCCGCCGCAGGCCGTGCTCGTCTAGGTATTCGTCCACCTTCAGCACGTCCGCCGCGCGCCAGAGATGCATCAGCCGGTGGATTCGGTCGATGAGCGGTACAGGCTGGCCACCGGGGGCCTCGTAGCCCATGCTCTTGTGCTTGCGTTGTGCCCAGGTCTTGAGCTTCACCTTGCTGCCGGAATCCGAGGCGCTGTCCAGATCGGCCTCGGCATCCGGGTCGGCATCCTCATTCTCCTCGTCCTCATCCTGGCTGCCACTGCTGCCGCCGGTGCGGACCAAAATGTCCCATGAGGCCTCCAACTCACGGTCGGAAAGATCGCAGGCCGTAGCGTAGAGGATGCACGCGCCGGAGGGTGCCTCCTCTAGACCAAAGTCATGGCGGTGGAGCAGGTAGTAGGCCGTCGGGGCGTCCATGCGGTCGGCGGCCGCGAGATCCGCGCCTTCCCGATCGCCGGCCAGCACCTGGCCAACCACGAAGTCCACCACCATGCGGCGAACCTGGGAGAGGAACTCGCCGACCTCCATGGTCTTGCCGGGGTCGTTGGCCTTCTTCACCACGGGGTGCTTGCTGTAGGCCTCCAACGCCGGGCCGGTGGCGGCCCAGACGAAGTCGGGGCCTCGAATCCCCGCGTCCCAGAACTCGCGCAAACTCGTGGCGATGTTCACCCGCATTTCTTCCAGTACCTTGTTATCCCAGCCCGGGCGGGCTGTTGCGGGACGCTTTTTACAGACGAGCCAGACGGAGGACGATAAAGCTGCGCCGTTGATGGCAACCGCACGAGTAGTTCGTTCGGTTTGGATCGGCCAACTTCCGTCGACGACAAACCCGGATGCGATTATGGCGGAGACCAAGGTCTCCCACGCATTTGGATGCTTGTGGGCAAAGACAACAACGAAATGGCCTCTGTCGACCAGCAGATCAAAGCAACAGCTAAAGACCTTCCTCATCCCATCTTCATATGCAGTTCTTGAAGCCACAGAGTTTCCATCGAAACGGGACCGATCATCTATGAGCTCCCCGTCTTCGGAGTCGTGATCCCACTTTGGCCCGATCGGTGACTTGAAAGCACTCGCAGTGTCTGGAGACAGATCACTTACACTCCCTCGGAGCCAACAGTAGAACAAGTCCATCACATCCGAATAAGCAATCGCGTCATAGTAAGGTGGATCAGTCAGGATCAGGTCGTATGTTTCATGTTGACGAAGCGTCGTCGATGACTGGTGCCGCACATGAGGTACGGGCGACGACCGCGTTGCCAGAAGGCAATGCGAGATGACTAACGCCACCCAGTTTACAGCATTTCCGAAACTCCCAGTGAGGGTTGATAGTGTGTTCACCTCACTAAAGTCCCAGGACATTGGAAGTGCGAATCGCTGCAGTGTGTTGACGCTAAACTCGGCCCCAACTTGCCAGTGGCAGACGGTGGTCGAAGAATCCACGAGGCGGTCAACGCAGATGCTCATGTAAGCACCGATGGCCTCAGACCATGACGCTTCGTAACCTAGCTTACGGCAGGTTTCTCTTGCCTCGCGGGCAACGACCGAAAAGTTCCCAAGCATTGCATATTGACGGCCGAGAAGTAGGCGCCGCCAAGAGTCAATGCCATAGAGAATGACGCGAAAGCCTGAGTTGCCTTCGACCCGCGAGAGGGGCAACATCGCTTTAAGGTGGCCCGTAGGGAGTTGCTCGAAAATGCGATCGACCCGTGCCTCATCTATCTCGGCAACGTCGAATTCGTGCTGAGTTGGCAGGCGATACTCCTTGCCGCTCTGACCGTCCACAACCACGGCGTTCATGACGGCGCCGAGCCGCCCAGCCCGGCCTTCGAGACGAATGTCCTCCATCGTCATGATGGTGTTGCAGCACGGGCACTGAGCTCCGGCCCGCGACATTGTTCCTGCACCGATCCGCTTGTCGTGCTCCCTCTTCTGCGCCGCATTTCCACCCTTGATTGGCACGTAGTTCTCGATGCCGAAGATGACACCGGTACTATCAAGGTTCGGCACCATGGTCAAAAGGACGCGCTTATTGGCCTTCTTACAGAGCCAGCGGGTCTTGAGGAGCGGTACCGTGGCACGGCAGTTCTTGCAGGTCACCATCCGCGCCCAGAGGTACGCCACCGTGGGTTTGGCAACCCAGCGGGGATTCTTCTTGTCGGCCAGATACTCCTCGCTTAACTCGGAGTTGAGCGCGGTGGTATCCGGGGCGCCGTCGTCTTCGAGCGGCACGAGTCGCATGGGCTGCTTCTCGTAAGCCTTTCCGAACTTGAGCGCCTCGAAGTCCGCGTAGGTGGGATAAAAACCCGCCAGCTCCCGCCGGGCGTTGGTCAGCACCCACTTGCCCCAAGCGCGCACGTGCCAGGCCAAGTCTGCCTCGGGCGCGCGTCCGGAGTCTGCCTTATCTTTCAGGAAGAGATCGTTCTCGAATTCCCGCGCCTGTTTCTTTGTGCGCTTGGTTTTCCCGACGAGATGCGGCTGGGCTTTGTAGAAGGCTGCCATGAAGTCCTCATCATCGAGGATGAAGTCGGGCAACGGGTGCGTTTTCCCCGCCAGTTTCTGCGGGTACTCGAGGGTGCATTTGAGGACGAACCAGGCGACGGGATTGATGTCCACCGCCGTGACCTCGCAGCCCAGGCGCATGGCCTCAAGTGGAATGGCCCCGCCACCCGCGAATGGGTCAAGCACTCTCGGTGCGCGGCCCCCGTACGACTTGCGGATTTCTTGTCGAAACCATTCCAGATCGTCGGCGTTCTCAGTCTCACGCTTCCAGTGCAGGATGCCGCCTTCGGTTTCATCCTTGATGCGCTCGACTGCCTGACCATTCGGCATCTTTTTCTTCTCAATTTTCTGGACCACCCTGCCACCGATCTTCTCACATAGCTTCTGGCGCTCCTCCGCCGTTCCGGGATCTGGCAAGAGCGTGGCAATCAACGCCGCCCGGCAAGCCGCCAGCGGTCGCCGAGCAGGCCAGATATGAAGCGTCGAAATATGCCCATGGCGCACATTTTTCTCGTGGACCGAGTCCAAGGAAGCCTGCTTTAGCGGAAATGCACGCTCGATAAGGCGGGGAAAATCAGCCATCATTCATACCTTTCGTCAGCCAATTCCCAACGCTTCATTCCCGAAGAACCAAATCCGCTTCCCTTTGGGTCCAATCATCAGAGCGTTGGTTGGCGGCGCGATCTGTACACGGATATGACCTTGTTTTCGAGTGGAAATGTAGCGGTAGTCAGTATCGCCAATTCGAATTCCCGCAACAGGAGCCCCGGAGTAACGAGAATCAACATGCTCATCACGTGACATAACGGAAATCAACACGACGGATGGCCTGACCAGATTCAGGAGGTCCACCGAGTATCCAGAACTATGGCCATGATGCGGAGCGACCAGGATATCCGCATTCGCCAAGAATGGCCGCCACACCCGCCCATAATCGCCCGTGTCATTGATGATCGCCTCCCATGCTTCCTTTTCGACATCGCCACAGATGAGAATGGAGTTGCCATACACGTCAATGCGGGTGACCACACTCGCATTGTTGACGCGAGCATTTGCATCTCCGCCCACTCGACGCGCCACGCCTACGGGCAGTGAAAGTTCAGAGATGCTCACGCCTCCATAGTCGGCGCTTAGCGTGGCTGGGCCGAAGTTCTGCTGGCGATGCCGAAGGAATCCACAAACCTTGGCCCAAGAGCCGCCTGCACAAGTGGACTCACAGTCGATCAGGTACGACTCGTCGGGATCGAGCGTGCGGAGAAACTGCGGGCTATACTTGAATAGATTTGCGTAGTCATCCAAATGATCGCAATGGAGGTGACTGACCGTCGCCTTGTAGATGCTGAAAGTCGCTGGTATCGCCAATGCATCTGCCAACGGCGTCGAGATTTTCGGTCTGCTTACTGCTGTTGCCAACCAACTGATCGGCGAGAACCCGGTCGTGCATCCAGCATCGAAGATGCACCAACGACCATTCGGCAGATGAATCGCCGCACATTGTCCATGATCAACGTTGAACAGGTAAAAGCTCGCATTCACAGCGCACCCCCTTTAGCTCGCGGGAGAGCTAGGAACTGCACGTAGGTCTCAAGTGCGTAGAGCCTGGCAAAGCGGTGCATGCGAAAAACCGCGAGCCCGGTAGCGACTAGAAAGGCGATGGCGTATGGCCACACCTCCCAACCTCTTGCGACGAGAATGATAATCATGGATATGATCGCCGCGGACGCGATTCCTCGAAACATGCCGTAGTTGCCGTTGAAGGTGTGGGCGCGGTCATCTCGTCCAGCAGCGCGCACAGTTGCATAGATCTGGTGGAAGAGAGGATGCCACGACTTCGGCGAGACGTTGGGACCGAGTATGAAATTGTCAAACTCAAGGTCGATACGTATGCGTTCCTGGAGTTTTACTAGCTGGAGTTCCGACAGAAGGCCACCCTTGCCAGTTCGCGGCCAGTCGGACGGCCAGCCGCCGATGAGCTTCCACCAGGCGGACTCCAGCAGATTCCCCACAGCTTGGAGTAGATGGCCAGCAACGTAGGCCAAAAGCAGCGCGAGCCCAAAACCGCCCAGACTTACATTGAGTTTCTGGACCTCACCAAGATAGTCCGGCCAGATCAGCCCGGCAGCAAGCAGGATCACCGTACCAGGAGCAATCACACCAACAAACTCATAGAAGTCGAATTGTCTCATCCTCACACCTCCCCGACTTCCATGACCTGCGCGTGCGCGATTCGCACGCCACCGAGTTCCCGCACCGTTTCCACAACCTGCGTCTTGGTGAAGGGCCGGACCAGGAGCTTCTCGAATGGGTCCTGAACGCGGACCATCTGCGGAGAGGGTGCAGCGCAGTGATAGACGACATAGAGCCAATAGTCGGCGCGCAGGTTACAAGCGCGAGCCCACTCGTTGTCGGTAACCTCGATTTCTCCCGTATTGGCACGGCCTTTGACCTCGATACAGCGCCGTTCGTTGCCCGGACGAATGGAGAGCACGTCGAAGCCGGGGTGGTCGGGCAGCCCGGCGGCGCGAGCCAGCTCGGGCGCATGGACGAAGCGGACCTTGGCGCCGGCCGCCTCCTCGAAGGCGCGCACCAGGTCCATGGCGATCTGTTCGATTTCGGCCTGATGCCGATCAAGGTCGGCCGGTTCGGTAGACGGAACGACCAGCGCGTGGGCGATGAATACCACCTCTCCGGGCACGATCAACTCCGGTTCGCGGCGAAGTATCGCAAGGGCTTTGTCGCGGCGCTGGGACAAGGCGCGTTGCTGCTCTTTAATCTCCGACAGGTGCTGGGCGGCCGCTTTGTTCCCTTCGCGGGCCTTCTGCGAGAGCTTGGCGCGGGCGATGGCCAGCTCGGCCTCCTGGAAGTCGAAACCACGCTTAATAAAGTTCTCGCGTTCGATTGCCGTGTTGAGCAGGCGTGTTCTACGATCCACCGCCATGGTGCGCGCAACGCGCTCAGCGAGATAAGCCTGGGCCAGCTGGCGATGCTGTTTGGCGACCACCGCCAGACGTTGGGCATCGGGCGGCAACCCGTGCCCGCCGCGTAACAGAAGGAGATGTTCGACGGGACAGACGGAGACCTCCGCGCCCTCGGATTGACGGACCCCTACAAGGCGACACTCCTCGGTCTCTTCCTGACATAGCTCGTCGATTTCGGAGTCGCCTTTACGGATCACGGTGAGCCGCGCCAAGTGGAAGATGTAGGGATTCTTGGCCGTGGGATCGACGAACACGGCGCCGCGAAGGGCATCTTTGCCGAGTTGGTTGCGGATCAGCTCGCGAAAGCGTTCGAACAGCGGTTCTCCCGGATGCATCCAGACGCAGGCCTGGCTGTCTTCGGGGCGCACCACCGACAGAGATGTACGCTGATGAGGAGGATAGATCTCGAGCGCGGCCAGGAGCGGGTCAACCGCGCCTTTCCTCGCCGGTTGCAGGGCGAACACGTCGCCCAGATCGCCATCGACTTCGATGCCGACAAGCGGCGCGGCGGATGAGATGAAGCGACGGACGTAACCGGGAAGGAGGCGAAAGAAGACCTCCTGCTCGATGCTTTCGCGCAGGCGCGGCAGTTCCTTCTTCACGTCGCCGCCGTCGCCATAGAGACGGCGCTCGCGCTCCGCAAGCGCCTGCACCTGCTCCTTCGTCAGGCGGCCGTCGAGTTCCCGCGCGATGGCTTCGGGGTCGCCGAGCATCGCCATCTCCATGTACTTCTTGATGGACACGTCGGCGAAGATGCGGCCGATGCTGTCGTAGACCTTGTCGCTCTTGAGCTGCTTGCGGATTTTTTCGAGCTTGTCGAGGAGCGTCTTCAGGACCCGGCCTTCGCGGGTCGAGGGCGCGACGAGGTTCAGGATGATGACCGGATCGTGCTTCTGACCGTAGCGGTGGATTCGGCCCATGCGCTGTTCCAGGCGGGCCGGATTCCAGGGAACGTCGTAGTTGATCATGATCCAACAGAACTGAAGGTTGATCCCCTCGGCCGCAGCGTCGGTGCAGATCATGAAGCGCGCGCCACCTTCGCCACAGGGCTTGCGGAAGCGCTCGACCTGCTCCTGGCGTTCGGTGTAGTGCATGCCGCCGTGGATCATGGCGATCTGGCCGGTGTAGCCCATGCCGCCGAGGCGGCGCACAAGGAAGTCCAGCGTGTCCCTGTGCTCCGTGAAGACGATCAATTTCTCGCCCGCGTACTTGGGATCGGTGATGACGGCGCGCAGCTTGTCGAACTTCGACTCGTGCCCCGCTTCGTAGATTCGTTGGGCAAGGTCACGCAGCTGCTCTACCTGCTTCCGTTCGGCCACAAGATCGGCGAGCGATGCGGCGATGACGCCTTGCAGGAGTTTGTCTTCGGCAACCTCGTTCTCTTCCCGGCCATCCTCCGTGCCCTCATCGTCCGCCGTCTTGGTTTCCAAGACGTCGTCGTCTTCGGTGATTCGCTTCTGGAGCATCAGCAATTGCTCCATCGTGATCCGACCGGCCTGAACGTCATCAATCACTGTGCCGAGCTTCTCGATGCGGCGTTCGAAGGAACAAAGCAGGGCGTAGGTGGAACTGGCCAAGCGACGTTGGAAGACGCCCATGGCCAAGCACGCGGCCGATTGGTTCAGAAGCTTGGCCTTGTTGTAGACGTGCTGGAGGTACTCTGTCGTTTCATCGTAGAGCCGTTGCTCGCTCACATTGCCCTGGGTCAGATCGTAGGCAAGGGTATCGGCGATGCGGCGCGGATAGAGCGGCTCGCCGGTCAGTTTAACCATCTCTTCCTTAATACGCCGGATGAAGTACTGCTTCCTGTGTTCGGAGGGAAACTGGTCGAAGGCCTCGACGGTGGTCAGCACCTCCGGCTCCAGCAATCGCCAAAGGGCGTAATACGGGTAGTCCTTTCCCATGTGGGGTGTCGCCGTCAGCAGAAGCAGATGATGCGCGTGCCATGGCAGCTGCCACGCCCGGTCGCCGGTGTGAACACCGGCAATCGCCTCAGCCAGGCGGTATCGATCCGTCTTGCGAATGCGGAAGTCGTTTCCCCTGTCGCACGAGAGTTTGTGGGCCTCGTCGAAGACCACGAGGTCGTAGGGTTCGACCTCTTTTTCCCGAAACCTGGCGAACATTCGGTCTCCGGCCAGTGTATCGACGCTCACGATGAGGCGGTTGCTCGAATGTCCCGTGAAGGGATTGTTGGTTCGCGCATCGCTGCCGCTGACAATGTCGAACTGAAGGCTGAACAGGACCGAAAACTCGCGTTGCCAGTTGCCGACCAGACCGGCGGGCGGGACGATCAGGATCCGCTTGAGCAGACGGCGCGAAAGCATCTCGCGAATGTAGAGGCCTGTCATGATCGTCTTGCCCGCCCCCGCATCGTCGGCAAGCAGGTAGCGCAACCGAGGCTGCTTCAGCATGTGGTCGTAAACGGCAATGCGCTGGTGCGGCAGGGGATCGATGCTGGCGATTTCGGTGGCGAAGGCGGGATTGGCCAAGTGCCCGAAGGAAAGCCGCTCGCCTTCGACTAGCGCCTGCACTACCTCCGATGCTGCGGTGAAGTCCAGGACGGGCGGCTTGTCGGCGTATGGCGGGGGTTCGGGCTCCGCAACTCGGTCAGCGTCCAGTTCGCCCGCCAACTTCAGGATCTGACTCCAAGACAACTGGGAGGGGCGGGATTTTCCGTTCTCCCACCGGTTGATCGTCGGAAACGAAACGCCAAGCTCTTGTGCCAAGGCGGCTTGCGTGAGCCCCAGCCGGGCCCGGAGGCGCTTTATCTTGGCGGGGTAATCCTCGGTAGGCAGGTGATCCGTAGTTCGTTTTCCCATCGATCCAGCGGCGCACATGAACGGAACATATCAGATGATATAGCCGCTGTCAATAGGTCACGCGATCTGACTACTCTTGCGGCGGCGACTACTGCAGGAATGACGGCAATCAGGGCATATTTTTCGTACCGATCTTGTTCCCTAGCGCGATCACACATTCTGCAACGGTCATGCACTCAAAGCTCGCCACGAACTCGGGGTGAGCGACCGCGAGTCGCTGATAGCAGGCGTCGGAGACGCACATAATTAGATCGCCCCGACTCCGTGTCATAGCGACATACGCGATGCGCCTTTCTTCGCGGTCTTCGTCGTCAGTGGACCACCACACGGCAGAGGGACAGCGAGCAGCATTGGAGGTTTTCGGACATACAAAAACGGTCACGTCGTGCGTTTCGCCCTTGACGCCGTGAACTGTGTGAATCGGAACACCAGCAAGAGCGCGACCGTCGGCCATCGATTGAGGCAGGAAGTTGGCACACGGCTTATCCCAGCCGCGATGCTTCTTGGGTTTGAGTCTTCCCGCGACGAAGGCGAGCCCAGGGCTCAATCCGAAGTCGGTTATCTCTCCGTCGAGCATCCCGCCGACTTCTGTGTGCCAGTCGAAAGACGTGCCGCTCGTGGCGATTGCATCGGCTTTAAGGAGACATCGAACGGCAAGCGCTTTCCAGTCGCCAGGGTCGATACTCGCAGCAGCAAGTTCCTCGTCATCTACACCCTCGTGCTGGAAGACCGCACGCTCAAGCGCTGCCCGAGCTGCCGCCAGTGCGGAGACGTTTCTGCTCCGGCGGAATGCCACCACTGCTCGATGGAGATGGGTGAGAGGGGGGCAATGGAGAGAGGGTGTATTCCCGGCACGACGCCCGGTAAGATCTTCGACCGTTGAGGTCGCACGCGCGATCACCTTAAGAAGTGTAGTGGTACGAGTTGAGCGGACCGCGTCCACGACCTTCGGCACGTCCAATACCATATTGCTGTATCGCACAAGGAGTGCCCGCCCGACCCGTTCCTCAGCGGGTTCGATCGCTCCTCCCGAATCCTTCACGTGCGCTGCGGCGGCCGCGACGGCGGCGGCGCAGCGCCGACTTCTGGCAAGGGTCAGTCGCGCGGCACCGGCAATTGTTTCAAACGTATTGAAGAGGTCGGGTCGAGTACCGGTGAATTCGAAGATTGCCTGATCCGGGTCACCCACAAGAAAACCACTGGACGTAGTTTCTTCCATCAGCAGTCGGATGCTCTTGCCAAGAAAGTATCCGGTGTCTTGCAGTTCATCAACGATTAGAAACGGGAACCGTCGAATGATCTCGACACGAACGACCGGACCGAAAGTTCGATCCTCCAGAACTTTCGTTGCCCAAAACGCCGCATCAGAGTGAGTGAGTAGACCGCGATGCGCCCATATCTTTCTCTTTTCCTCTATGACCTGTCTCAGGTCGTAGCCGGTTAGCCGCTGCAGCGGTAGGGTCGGGCCAGACTTGTATGCTATGACTTCCGCGCCATTCTCCTCGCCGATATATACACAGCCGAACAGATTGATTCCCTTACCAACAGTCGTACTCTGATTTGAGGCGCATCTCGCCCAGTGCTCCGCACCCCATTCGCCTACCACGAGGCGGGGGTCGGCGAACCACGTGAAGACACGGCGAAGGTGGGGACGAATGACGTACCGAAAAAGGAAGGCATCAATTGTACCAACGAAATGCGGATGCCCAAGGTCGTGGCCCATTGCCTTCCGGATCTCGTTGCCAGCAACTCGCGTGAAGGATAGGGCGGCGATGCCGCTGGTTCTTGCTGGCCACGTGTCGAGTTCTTTTCGGATCACCTCAGAGACCAACCAAGTTTTTCCACTCCCTGGAGCAGCACGGACGACTCGCACGCGCGCATCAGTCTCGATAACGACCCGCTGCTCGTGCGTGGGCGTTCTCATGCGCCAGCGACTTCGGGACCCGAGGCGGTCTCGCTGACCGAGGTAACGACATGGTCGATCGCCTCCTTGAGATATCCGGGCACGGTAAAGAACGCTGGGCATAGTCCGCTTCCGTCTGCCCCAATGAGCTTGGCTGCAAGGCGGTGAGCAAACTCGGCCTTGCTCCCTGTGTGATCTGCCCGGCAGATGCCTCGCCACACCGCCATTGCCTTGGCTTTCCGGTCATTCCCCGCCTCTATGACCTTGGTCTGGTTAAAGGTCCCCGGTGTCCCAACGAAACAATCCTCCCACGCCGCTGCCATGACGGCGGCATTGTCGTCTCCTGCCTCAGCAAGGTCATACTCAAGCGTAATCTGAGAGTGGCGGACCTTCACTGTCGTATGCCCGGCAAAAATGTCGACGAGCTTCGTGGTTCGGTCGGACATCTTAAATCCTGAACCCTCCGCTTCGGGAGCATCCTGTTCCCACGAGGTGCCTCGACTGACCGGTGGATCCGCATCTGTTACGATGGCCACCGGGATGCCAAACACCGAGGGATCCAGCAGCTTTTTGAACGTCCCGAACGCAACACCGCAAATGGGAATCACGGTGATGTGGAGCTTGGCCAAGTCGTGCCCGAGCCGCTGAGCCAACGCCGGGACGAGGAGCGCCTCAGAGATGCCCTCAACAAGAATCACTGCTTTCGCGAAGTATAGCGTGGCCCGTGTGATGTCCATCATCCGTTGAAGTTCCCCTCGCTCTTTCTCATCCATGGTTGCATTCGCGAGGCTGTTGCACCGTGGCTTGCCGCTCATCTGGTCGGAGAACAGCACGTGGATGCGGCTGGGCGGCACGCTCGCCGCGAGGGTCGGCGAATGTGTCGTCACGATCGTCTGAGGTGTCTTCTCTCCCGGCGTCTTCTTCGCGAGGTAATCGGCCAGTAGCATCGTCAGTTGAGGGTGAAGGTGGGCTTCCGGTTCCTCAACGAGAAAAATCGGGCACTCATCCGGGTCCGGCGACCGTAAGTGCTCAAGCACAACCGCCATATACAGGAGGTTGTTGTAGCCGAGCCCGTTAGCAGCAAGCGCGCCGATTGGAGAACCATCCATTTGAATCTGCAACGAACGGAGGATCTTCTCGAACTCAACTTCGGCGGCCTTGATCGCAGACGGGGAATAATCGGTACCGGCGAGTTCCTTGGTCGTAACCTGCAGTGACGATTTTGTATCGCCAATTAGTGGGTGGTCTTCGAGTGACTGGTTGGCATTCGCATAGATCTTCTTGATGTCGTCCTCCGTCGTCCCGCCCTTCCGACCTGCAAGCTCACGCAGAAGCAATGCGAGACGGCTGCGGTACCCGGGCGCCAAGGACGCCTCCGCATCCCGTAGGGCAGGCAGAAATGTGATCGGCAAGGACTCCAAGAGCTTCGTCGGAACTTCGGGCGCTTCAGCTGCCGCAGTGCCGCCTGTGCGTTTAATCGATGCCTGCTTCTTGCTTTTCGGCCACGAAGCCTCGAACCGTATGATGGCCTTTGACTTTGAAAGGTCCAAGAGATCAAAGTCTACAATCTCGTAGAAATAGGCACGCTGTTCCTCTGTCAATCCGTTGAAGGTCAGCGTAATGGTTATCGTGCGCTCCGTGATGTCCGTTGCTGAGTCTTTGTAGAAATCGTCACGTTCCAGCCAGAGAGCATCGCCACGCGAAGCACTGGGGCCGACTGCATGGCGAATCGCCTGTAGCAAGTTGGTTTTTCCGATGTTGTTCCTGCCGACCAGTACGTTAAGGCCAGGCTGCAGCTCGATACGCAGCGATTCGAACGAACGGAAGCTCGTGATCTCAACGGTAGAAAGATACATTCTGGCGCGACCTCAGATTTCGGCTTGACCGATCTGCAGGTAGAGCGAGCTACGTCCGGATCGCCAGTTAAATATTCGAGATCGCCTATGTGGAACTCGCCCTCGCCGGGAGAGTTCCGTCAGCAGTCTCTACTTACTCTTCAGAAGCCTCTGGAGGGCCGGGAACAAGTTTCGTAGAGTGTCCGCATCCAGTCCCTCTATTTGCTCGTGAAGCCAACTTTTCATTTCGCTTCCTGTGACGGGGTCGAGTGAGAGAAAGACGGGATCGTCTTCGAGATTCGTCGCAAGTGGAAGCCCAAAGTATTCACAGATCCGCCTCAACTTCGTCCTTGTTGGTCGCTGGGCGGAACTGCTCCACCTGGATACCGTCGTTACGTCGACTCCGAGCTCGGCGGCGAAATATTTTCTCTGTCCATGCGCCAAGCCTTCTATCAGGTGCCGGATGTTGGCAGTCAATACGTTGACCTTCTCTTTCGATAAGAGATTCAGAGTCCGCATGTCGTTGACGCCGATCTTGTATGCCTTTGCCATCGCGGAAATCTCTTTCGGCTGAAGATCAACGCCACCGCTGAGAATTTCCTGAGCACGACGGATGTCGCAACCAAGGAGATCCGTAAGCTTGGCGGCCCATTCTTCCCGTCGCTCACCTTCGCGCCAGAGCAGGTATCGAATGTTCAGTGTCAGGCTCTCCACGCCCCAATATTCCCACACGCCAAGAAGTTTTGCAAATATTAGGCGTATCTAGGCAACAATGCAATTACCCGTTGACAGAAAATTGCGTTATAAGTTAATATCGCCATATATGGAACAGCTTCATCGGCATTACGACAATATTACGCATTTCATGCCTATACCGGCGGTATCCTTCGAATACGTTGCGGATGAAACTCCGCCAGCCGAGGCTCTTGATCTCTGGGCGTTACAGGGTTCTGCGGTGGTCCCGCATATAGCTCCGGAAGGAAATCCAACAGGGGGAGGAAAACTCTTTATGCTCGGCTCCGTTCGGACAAAGGAGAAATGCCCCGTGTGCGGCGGAGAATTCGAGGAGGTCCGGCATCCAAATCGAAGGCAGAAGATTCTGGACCTCGAATGCGCAGGGTGCCTCACGAATCCCAGGCGGTATTTCGTGGATGCCCGCGCATTCAAAGACTCGGCGGGTTCTCCGGGAAGGATCTTCACCGACAGCAACGGGAACGCCTTCGACTCGTTCGACTCCGCGATGCGAACGTTGGAGGCGATGCGCCGAGAGGTGGACGAGCACCGCTTCGATTCGACCAGGTGGAAGAAGGACGCCCGGCAGAAACTGCTCCTCTCCGAGGTCTGCAAGGGATGGCTCGATTCCCTCAAACGTGCAAACCCCGATGGCGATTACCGCCTGCACCAGGAGACCTGCTTGCGGCTCCACGTCCTCCCGGTACTCGGCGAGATGGATGTCCGCCACTTCCGTGGCTTCGACATCCAGAAGCTTCACAAGGCCCTTCTTGAAAAAGGGAGGGAACCGGACGGGACACCGAAAGAGGAGTTCCAACGCCGAAAACCTGGCCCCGGCGAGGGGCCGCTATCGGCGAACTCGGTGAGGGACATCCTGAGGGGGTTCAAGTCCTGCCTCAAGTGGCTCCAGAAGCAAGAGGTGATCGAGCGGATTCCGACCTTTCCGTCGACCTCTCCCGTACCCCGGACAGACGTCCGGTGGCTCAACCCCGCTGATCAGGCGTCGGTGCTGGAGCACATTCCGGAATACGCGAGGCTCCTGATCGAGACGATGATCGAAACCGGTGTCCGCCCGGGCTCCATGATCGCGGCGAAGGCGCGCGACCTCGAAGACGGCGGCATCCGGATCGAGCGGGCCTTCACCCGCAAACGCATGCTCAAGGAAACCAAGACCGGAGTCACCTCGTGGAAAGCACTCTCCTCAAGTCTGTACGCCCGGCTCGTGGCAAGCACCCGCGACAAACTCCCCGACGCATGGCTCTTCACGAACTCGCAGGGAGGACCCTTCACGACCAACCTTGCCTCGGAAATCTGGAGGGACGCCGCGCGCGAGGCGAAAGTCAACGTCTGCCTATACGTCTCGATCCGGCACTCGCGGGTCTCACAAAAACGCCGCGACCTGGAGCGCAAAATGGCCGACGAGATGAGGCAGGAACTCGACCATGCCCGATTCGAGACTACCCGGAAGCACTACGCCCGGGACGAGAGGGATGCGTTCAGGAGGAGGAAGGATGGCACCGACGTGGCACCAAGGTCCGAAGACAAGTAACAATCTTTCGGATTTAATGGGATTTTTGAACGACCCTTACCTTGGCAAGGTCGCACTCTACCGCTGAGTTACGCCCGCGCAGATTGTCAAGTATCTGAAATCCGGGGAGCGCCTGTCAAGAACAACCTTCGCGGGACCTGGGACCCGGCGGCGGCGTTCTTCCGGCCTTCGCGGCGTACACCCGCCCCTTCCAGCGGCTTCGCTCCCCTTTCCAGAAGCGGACGGCGGAGGTCCAGGTCATGAAGAGATAGAGCATGGCGATCCCCGGCAGGCAGAGCGACCACGCCGGCGATCTCCCGTAGAACGCCAGCGTGGGCATGTACGTCAGGCACATGACCCCGAGCGCCCCCGCGGACGCCCAGCGCGCGGGACCGCTCGCCGAGGCGAGCCCCGCCACAGGGAGGAGGAACGCGACGGCCATGACGACGGTACACAGTGCGAGGAGAACGCCCGAGTACCGCAACTGCGTGTACGCGGTCCTGGCCACCATGTCCCGGATCTCACCGAGGCCGTTGTACGGGCGGACGGTCCGCACGGAGCGCGTCACTCCGACCCATGTGGACCCGCCGGCCTCCTTGACCCGGCGGGCGAGGGCGCAATCGTCGATGAGCTCCTCCTTGATCGTTTCCAGGCCGCCGATCCCCTCGAACAGGCGGGTTTCCATGAGGATGCACCCTCCCGCCGCCGCGGCCACGCGCGACGAGGGCGAATTGGCGAGCCGGAACGGGTAGAGGAGCTTGAAGAAGTAGACGAACGCCGGAAGGAGGAGCTTCTCCCGGAAACTCCCCATCGGGGGAGCGGCCATCAGGGAGAGGAAGGAAATCCCCTCTTTTCGCATCTTGCCGAGGAGGGCGCAGATCATGCCGGGAGCCAGTTCGATGTCGGCGTCCAGGAGAAGCGTGTACGCCGTGCGGACGCGGCGGCGGCCCTGCTCCAGTGCCCACAGCTTCCCGCTCCATCCCGGGGGCGGCGGTACGCCCGCCACCACCCGCAACCCCTCCGGTCCGGCAAGGCGCGCCCGCTCCGCGGTTCCGTCCGTGGAGCCGTCGTCGACCAGGACGACCGAGAGGCCGTCTCCCTGGGCCGCAACGGAAGACAGGGTCCGCCCGATGACCCGCGCCTCGTCGCGCGCCGGGATCAGCACCGTGACGCCGGAGAGATCCTCCCTCCGGCAGGGGGAGACCGCTTCGAGAACCTCCCGGTTGCTCCAGGGGCGCCACGGCAGGAACGCCACGGCCAGCCAGAGGATCGCCGGGATCGCAAACAGGTACGGCGGGAGGTCGGAC
This sequence comes from Deltaproteobacteria bacterium, assembly GCA_021815305.1. Lineage (GTDB taxonomy): Bacteria > Desulfobacterota > Deferrimicrobia > Deferrimicrobiales > Deferrimicrobiaceae > JAKAHC01. Next base: position 28,810 of record JAKAHC010000001.1, read on the forward strand.
AACCGCGGCGGCCTTTCAGATCCCGGAGGCTTCCCGCACCCGTCTCTCCGGCGCGGGTGCCGCGAAGGAAGCCCGCCCGAACCATTCCCGGATCCGGCAGACCATTCCCTCGACGTCGATGCCGTGCAGGGCGCGCAGCTCCCGCTGCGTGCCCTGCTCCACGAAGGCGTCGGGCAGCCCGATGCGGAGGACCCGGGGGGCGATGCCTTCCTCCTCCATCAGTTCCAGGACGGCGCCGCCGAACCCGCCCTGCAGGACGTTCTCCTCCACGGTGATGACCGAACCCGTCCGCAGCGCCTCGGAACGGAGGAGATCCCGGTCCAGGGGTTTCACGAAGCGGGCGTCGACAACTGCGAGGCGGATCCCCTCCGCCTCCAGCCGCTCCGCCGCCGCGAGAACGGGCCGGACCACGCTCCCCAGGGCGAACACGACCCCGTCGTTCCCGTCCCGCAGCTTTTCCCCCCGTCCGACGGGTATCGGCTCCGGGCGGAGGTCCGTCGGAACGCCCTCCGCGCTCCCCCTCGGATACCGGAAGGCGAAGGGCCCCTCGTGGGCGAGGGCCGTGGCCATGGCGCTGCGCAGCTCCGCTTCGTCCCGGGGAACCATGATCGTCATGTTGGGGACGTGACGAAGGTAGGACAGATCGAACACGCCGTGGTGCGTGGGGCCGTCGGCGCCGACGAGCCCCCCGCGATCGAGGGCGAAGACGACGGGGAGGTTCTGCTGGCAGACGTCGTGGAGAATGTTGTCGTAGGCCCGCTGGAGAAACGTGGAATAGATGGCCACGACGGGACGCAGGCCCCTGCAGGCGAGGCCCGCAGCAAAAGTCACGGCATGCGGCTCCGCGATTCCCACGTCGTGGAACCGTTCCGGGAAACAACGCGCGAACTCCTCGAGGCCGGTGCCGTCCTTCATGGCGGCCGTCACCGCCACGATCCGGTCGTCCTCGGCGGCCATCTCCATCAGGGTCTTCCCGAAGACCGAGGTGTAACTCTCCGCTCCTCCCCCGGATTCCCTCGCGGCGCCGGTTTCCGGGTCGAACGGGCCGATCCCGTGGAAGCGGGCCGGGCTCTCCTCGGCGGGGGCGTATCCCTTCCCTTTCCGGGTGACGACGTGCACGAGGACCGGGCCTTTCATGCGCAGCACGTTTTCGAAGGTGCGGACGAGTTCCCCGAGGCGATGGCCGTCGAGGGGACCGACGTAAGTGAAACCGAAGGCTTCGAAGAGCATGCCCGGGGTCAGGAAGCTCTTGAGCGATTCCTCCGCGCGGCGGGCGAACCGGAGAAGGTCCGGCCCGATGCCGGGGACTCTCCCCAGGAACTCCCGGATCTCCTTCCGGAAGCGGATCCCGAGGTCCGAGGTCATCTTGCGGCTGAGGTATGAGGAAACGGCCCCCACGTTGGGAGAGATGGACATCTCGTTTCCGTTGAGAACGACGACCAGGTCCTTCTTCAGGTGCCCCGCCTGGTTGAGCCCCTCGAAGGCCAGCCCCCCGGTCAGGGACCCGTCGCCGATCACGGCGACGATCCTGTCCTTCCCCCCGAGCAGGTCTCTCGCGGCCGCCATCCCGAGGGCCGCCGAGATGGAGGTACTTGCGTGCCCCACGTCGAAGCTGTCGTAGGGGCTCTCTTCCCGCTTGGGAAAACCGCTGATGCCGTCCAACTGGCGGAGGGTGTGGAAGCGGTCCCGGCGGCCGGTAAGCAGCTTGTGGGCGTAGGCCTGGTGCCCCACGTCCCAGACGATCGTATCCTCCGGAGCGTTCAGCACGCGGTGCAGCGCAATGGCCAGTTCCACGACGCCCAAGGAGCTGGCGAGGTGACCGCCGTTCCTCGAAACGGTCTCGATCATCCGCTCGCGGATCTCCTGCGCGAGCCGTTCCAGCTCGGCGATGCTCAAGAGTTTCAGGGCGGCAGGGGTATCCAGGCGGTCCAGAATGTTCAGGGAACTCCTCCTTCCGATGCCGCGTGGTCGCGCCGCGGCGGCGGTCCCGCGACCGGGGCTCCGTTCCGGGACGACAGGATCCGCTGGATCTCGTCGATGAGTCCCTTCGGCGTCGAGGCGCCCCCGGTCAGCCCGATCTTTCCGTATCGCCGGATCTCTTCCATCGGAAGGTCCCCCGCGGTCTCCACGTGCAGGCAGGGCGTTCCCTGGGCGGAGACGACCTGGGCGATGCGGCGGGTGTTGCCGCTCTCGAACCCGCCGACCACGATCATGAAATCCACCGTACGCGCGATGCGCACCGCCTCTTCCTGCCGCTCCCTCGTGGTGTCGCAGATGGTCCGGAGGACGATCACGTCGCATCGCCTGCACCGGATCAGATCGTCGGCGACGGCCTCGAAGATCTCTTTCTCCTGGGTCGTCTGGGCGGCGAGGCAATACCGTTTCCCCGGATCGAGCATCATGCGGGACAACTGCTCCCTCGTCTCGAAAAGGAGCGCGCCCGAGGCGGCGTAGCTCAGGAGCCCTTTCACCTCGGGGTGTTTTTCCTCGCCATAGAGGAGGAGCGTGCGCCCCGACAGTGTCTGTTCGCGGATGAGGAGCTGCGCTTTCTTCACCTTCGGGCAAGTGGCGTCGACGACCGTCACGCCGCGTGCGAGGAGCCGGTGTTCGACACCCCTCGGAACTCCATGGGCGCGGATGACGGCCGTGCTCCCCGACGGGAGGTCCTCCGGCGCGGGGACCGTCCGGACGCCCTTCCTCTCGTAGGCGGACAGCACCTGCGGGTTGTGGATAATCGGCCCGAGCGTGAAGATCCCGCCGCCGGAACCACCCGCCTCCACCAGCGCATCGAGCTTGTGAAGGGCGAGGATCACCCCCATGCAGAACCCCGCTGTCTTCGCGCGGATCACTTCCATGGTGGAACGTCTCCGGGGCGTCCGACGGCGATTGCCCCCGCCGGAGTCCGGGACCGGCGAGGATCGACTCGTTAGGGAACTTTCTCCGTGTGCCGCAGGAATATATTGTATTATAAGCTTTCCGGTTATCGAGAGCCATTATAATATACCGAGCGTAAAGACCGCGCCTGCCCGTGTGGCGGGCCACTGTGAGCCAAGATGCGACCCACGACACCCGCACTCGCGAAACCCTCCAACGACGAATCCTCCGACAGGGCGAAGAAGCGGCTTTTCATCGGACTGGTGCTGGGCACCAGCGGAATCGTATGCCTTGTCCTCGCGTCCTTCTGGATTGTCCCCTACATCGGGCTGGCGAGGATTCACCCGCTCGTTCCCTGGATCTTCGGCGGAGTGATCCTGGCCGCGATCCTCCTGGTGCTGTGGTTTTCCTGCGGCCTCGTCGTCAATATCCTCGTCGGGAAGGACCTCCCGCTGTTCAAGCGACTCCGGGGGATCACCGTGCGGCTGTTCCTTCCCCTCATGATCCTCGTCGGCCGGGCGCTCGGGATGTCCAAGGACATGGTCCGCTCGTCCTTCATCCAGGTGAACAACGAACTGGTCGCCGACCGGAAACGGAAATACTCGCCGGACCAGATCCTCCTGCTGATGCCCCACTGCCTGCAGAATGCCGACTGCGGCATCAAGCTGACCTATGACGTGTTCCAGTGCGCGCGGTGCGGCAAATGCCCCATCGACAACCTGGTCGGGCTCAGCGAGAAGTACGGCATCGACCTCGTCATCGCCACGGGGGGAACGATCGCGCGGAGCATCATCGTCAAGAAGCGTCCGAAGCTGGTTTTGGCCGTTGCCTGCGAGCGCGACCTGGCCAGCGGAATCCAGGACATCCATCCCCTGCCCGCATTCGGCGTTCTGAACCGAAGGCCGTTCGGGCCATGCCACAACACCCAGGTCGCCCCCGAGGATCTGGAGGCGGCGATCCGGATGTTCCTCGAACCGCGCTACCTGGCGGCATGCGAACCGCCTGCCGGAGTGCCGGTGGCGAATTTCCGCCATCAATAGCCTCCCTGCGCCCATGAGAGCGGCTCTACGCACACTGGCGGCGTCCGTCTTCCTCTGGACGCACGCGCCCTCCGTCGTCGCGGCGCCCCCTTCCCTCGCCCCGACTCCGTCGCAGAAGACGGCGGTGCCGCCGGACGCGGGGATCCCCCTCTGGGCCCCCTGCGGGCGGGAACAGGCGGAGCGGTGGGACGCCGCGTCGGATCGCGACGGCCGGGCCGCGCTTCTTGCCGCCGCCTGCCACGCGTATCTCGTCGAGCGGGGCGGCGGGGACAGGAAGAGCCAGATCGAGGATGCAAGGCGCGGCAGGAAGGCCGCAGGCATCGCCGTCGGCGCATTCCCCGGCAGCGGGGTGGCCCACTACCTTTCCGCCTACCTTGCGGGGCTCGAGGCGGACCGGGTCCCCTGGCGGGGACTGGGGCTCGTTTCCGTCATCGAGAACGAGGCCCTGATGGCGGCGGAAAGGAACCCCCGGCTGGACCACGCAGGACCGGACCGGATGCTGGGCGAACTGTACCTGCGCGCTCCGTCCTACCCGATCAGCGTCGGGAACCGGGGCAAGGCGCTGTCGCATTACCGCAGAGCCGTCACCCTCGACCCCGATTTCATAGGGAACCGCCTGGGGCTGGCCGAGGCGCTCGCGGAGAACGACCACCGCGCCGAGGCGTGCGACGAGTTGTCGCGGCTCCCGCGGGAGATGCCTCCCGGCGCGGAGGAGCGCCCCGCGTGGGAGAAAGCGTATTCCCTGCGGGACCGCCTCTGCGCCCCGGCGGGGATGCGATGAACCCCGGGAAATGAAGGAATCCGCAAAAGGAGCGTCTCGTGGGAATCCCCGCCATCCAGCAGGCCCGCATCGGGGCCCATATCGTCCGGCAGGTCCTTTCGGGCAACCGGCGGTTCCCTCTGGTCCTCATGTTGGAGCCGCTGTTCCGGTGCAACCTGCGCTGCGTGGGGTGCGGCAAGATCTCCCACCCCGATGAGGTCATGAACCGGAGCCTGGACGCGGCCAAATGCGTCGCGGCGGCCGAGGAGTGCGGCGCCCCCGTCGTATCCATCGCCGGCGGGGAACCGCTGCTCCACCCCGACATGCCGGACATCGTCCGGGAGCTTGCGGCGCGCAGGCGATTCGTCTACCTATGCACCAACGGCATCCTCGTGGAGAAGCGGCTTGGCGAGTTTTCCCCGTCACGCCGCCTCTCCGTGAACATCCACCTCGACGGCATGCGGGAGCGCCACGATGCGATCGTGGACTGCCCCGGGGTCTTCGACAAAGCCGTGGCGGCGATCCGCCTCCTTGTCTCCCGGGGCTACCGGGTGACGACCAACACAACGTTCTTCGGCGGCGAAACCCCCGAGAGCGCGGCGCGGTTCTTCGATTTTCTCGCCTCCCTGGGGGTCGAGGCGATGACGGTTTCCGCGGGGTTCGGTTACGAGAGCGCCGCGGACCGGAAGAACTTCCTCGGCCGCGACGGCACGAAGGACCTGTTCCGGCGCCTCTTCGAAATCGGGCGCGGGCGGGGCTGGACGTTCAATCACAGCGGCCTGTACCTGGACTTCCTGGCGGGAAACCGGGAATATCGCTGCTCCCCGTGGGCCAACCCGACCCGCAATGTCTTCGGCTGGCAGCGTCCGTGCTACCTGTTGAACGACGGCTACGCGCCTACGTACAGGGAGCTTGTCGACGCCACGGACTGGGGAACGTGCGGCGCGGGGAGAGACCCGCGGTGCGCCGACTGCATGGTGCATTGCGGGTTCGAGCCCACCGCGGTCCTCGATTCCCTCAGGCATCCCTTCCGGGCCTTTCGGGCCGCCCTCCGGGGCGCTCCGCCGGGAAACCGGTAGCCCGGAAACGGTTCACCTTCCCGAAGCGAGCCGGGAGGGAAGCCCCTGCCGTTCGAGAACTCCCCACCCGCCCCGGAGGGAGGAAAGCGCTACGGCGAGGTCTTTCCCCGCGCGGAGCAGATCGACGAGCAGGGATGGACGCGTCCGAAGGTTGCGCAACAGGACCCCGGGCCGGACCCTCCCATCGTCGCCGAGGAAACCGGGCAGGTCCGGGGGCACCCCGCGTCCCGACGGGTCGCAGATCGAGCGCAGGGCGAAGAACGGAAGGCCGGTCGCCGCCGCCACGCGGCCCACGCCCGCGCTTTCCATGTCCACCGCAAGGGCGCCGGTGCGCTCGTGAAGAGACCGCTTCGATTCGGGGGACAGGACGGCATGCGCAGCGGTGACGATCCCTCCTCGGCATGCGGCGAATCCTCCGGCCGCCAGGGACGCGAGGGCGAATTCCGCGCACGGGCCGTCGGCCCGTATCGGAGGGCACGCGTCCCCCGTCTCTTCCACGACACCGTCCCCCACGACCAGGAACCCCGCGCCGAGGCCTGGCGCGATCCCGCCGGAGACGCCCAGGACCGCAAGCGCGGTCGCTCCCCCCGATTCCACGAGCCTCCGGGCCGCCGACCGGGCGTTCCCGCACCCTACGCCGGAAATCGCGCTCACCAGTTCCGTGCCGTCCCGCGCCCGGGAGCGGAAGACCGGCTCCTCCCCCCGAAGGCGCGCCGCCCCGCGGCCGAGCAGCGCTATGGCTTCCAGCGGAAGGGGGATCACGAGGCCCAACGCCGGATGCACGCGCTATCTCCCGGAGAACCGGAACGGATCCGCGGAGGGGGCGAGCCTCGCCTCGTCCTGCGCGGTGGCGCCGGACACTATGAGACGCCGGTACGTCCCGAGGGCCCACGTGGGGAAATATTGCCGGTAGCCATGGTACCGGAGGTAAAAGACCCTCGGGAAACCGGTCCCCGTGAACTGCGGTTCGTCCCACCCTCCCTTGTCGTCCTGCATCCGGACGAGGTGGAGGATGCCGCGCGCAACCTCGGGGCTTTCCGCCTCGCCGGCCGCCATGAGTCCCAGCAGCGCCCACGCGGTCTGTGACGCCGTGCTTTCCCCCGACCCGGCCAGGGACGGGTCCTCGTAGGACCGGCACGACTCCCCCCAGCCGCCGTCGGGGTTCTGCCGCGACTTGAGCCAGCCGACGGCCCGGCGGATGTGGGCCTGGGACATGTCCTCCCCCACCTGGCGGAACGCAGCGAGGACGGACCACGTCCCGTAGAGGTAATTCACTCCCCAGCGGCCGAACCACGCCCCGCACTCCTCCTGCTCGCGGCGCAGGAACGCCAGGGCGCGCGCGACGGGGCGATCGGATTTCCGGTACCCGAGCATCCCCAGCATCTCGACGGCCCGCCCGGTCACGTCTGCCGTGCTCGGATCGAGGAGCGCGCCATGGTCGGCGAAGGGAATCTCGTTGAGATAGAGCCTGTTGTTGTCGACGTCGAACGCCCCCCAGCCGCCGTCGGACCCCTGCATGCCGAGAACCCAGCGCACGGCCCGGGACAACGCTTCCCTGCGCTCTTCCTCCCCGAGAACGCCCGCCCGGAACAGCGCGATGAGGACCTTCGCCGTGTCGTCCACGTCGGGATACATGTCGTTCTCGAACTGGAAGGCCCATCCCCCCGGGGTGAGATCCGGGGCACGGTCCGCCCAGTCGCCCCGGACCGTGATCTGGCGGCCGAAGAGCCATCCCACCGCCGACCGCACGGCATCGTTCTCCCGGGGGACGCCCGCTTCGATCAGCGACGTAAGGCTGATGGCCGTGTCCCATACGGGCGAAACGCACGGTTGGCAAAAACTCTCGTCGCCCCGCGTGACGAGGAGGTCGTCCAGGGCCCGCAACCCCCGGACCATGTCGGGATGATCGTCCGCGTACCCGAGGACTTTCAGGGCCATGACCGCGTTGGCCATGGCCGGGAAGATGGCTCCGAGCCCCCCCTCGCCCTGCATCCGCTCGAGGGTCCAGCGTTCGGCGAGACGAACCGCTTTTCGCCGGACGGTCAGGGGGACCCACCCGTCGGCCTGCTTCAGCCCCCGGTCCAGCAGGAGAAAAAGGTCTTTCCGGATCCGTCCCGGCGTGAACCGGCCCACCTCGCGGATCCGGTCCTGCGGCAAGGAGAAAAGCTCCTCCACGCCCTTCCCCGCTTCCAGGGCGCACACCGGCCGCGCCGCGTAAAGGATGAGCAGGGGGGCGATCACGGTGCGGGACCAGTAGGAAACCTTCTGCAGGTGGAAGAAGAACCACCGCGGCAGGAGCATGATCTCCACCGGCATGGCGGGTGCCGTCCGCCAGGGGATCTGGCCGAACAGGGCCAGGGAGATGCGGGTGAAGACGTTCACCCGGGACGCCCCTCCCATGGAGAGAACGAGTTCCCGCGCCCTGGCCATGTGGGGAGCGCCCGGAGGATCCCCGCAAAGCTTGAGGGCGAAGTACGCCTTGACGGTCACGCTGATGTCGGGGGGGCCGCCCGCGTAAAGGGGCCATCCCCCGTCGGGCCTCTGCCTGCGGCGCAGGTAGCGCGCCAGCCGGTCCGCAAGGTCCGGATCGATCGCACGTCCCAGGAAGCGTTGGAGAAGGATGTACTCGGAGGGTATGGTCGCGTCCGCCTCCACGGCGAAGGCCCAGTATCCCCGGGAGTCCTGCAGGGAGAGAAGCCGTTCCCTCCCCTTCCGGGCCGTCTCCTCGATCTGTTCCTGGGTCGCCGTTTCGGTCATCGGTCGGAAGCCGTGGCGCAACGAAACGTTCCGGCGCACGGCGTCGCATATGTTGTATTGTAGAATCTCCCGCAGTAAAGGACCATTCCAATGATCCGGCTCGGCGCAGGGGAAGGATGAAGACGCTGGTCACGGGAGGCACGGGGTTCGTCGGCGCGGCGGTGGTCCGCAAACTCGTCGCTGCCGGGCGCAAGGTGCGCGCCCTGGTCCGCCCGGGCAGCGATCTCCGGAACCTTTCCGGCCTTACCGTGGAGGTCGCCAGGGGGGACCTGCTGGACCCGGTTTCCCTGGAGCTCGCCGTCAAGGGGTGCGATGCCCTGTTCCACGTGGCGGCGGATTACCGCCTCTATGTCCCGAACCCGGACGCGATGTACCGGACGAACGTCGAGGGGACCCGCGTCCTCCTGTCGGCCGCCCTCGCGGCGGGCGTTCGGCGGATCGTCTACACGAGCAGCGTGGCCACCCTGGGGCACACCCCCGACGGGAGCCCGGCCGACGAGGAGTCCCCCTCGGGGCTCGACGACATGATCGGCCCCTACAAGCGGTCGAAGTACCTGGCCGAGGAAGTGGTGCGGGAACTCGTGCGGAAGGAGGGGCTGCCCGCGGTCATCGTGAACCCGTCCACACCGGTGGGTCCCGGGGACGTGAAACCCACGCCCACGGGAAGGATGATCGCCGACGCCGTCATGGGCCGCATCCCGGCCTACGTGGACACGGGGCTCAACATCGTCCACGTGGACGACGTGGCCGAAGGGCACATCCTCGCCTTCGAGCGGGGACGAACGGGGGAGCGGTACATCCTGGGAGGAACGGACATGGCCCTCCGCGAGATCCTGGAAGCGATCGCCGCGCTCTCGGGGGGACACCCTCCCCGCCTGCGCCTTCCGCACGGCCTGGTTCTTTCCGCGGCGTACCTCATGGAAGGATGGGCCAGGGCCTTCGGAGGGGCCGAGCCCCGGGCGACGGTGGACAGCGTGCGCATGTCGAAACGGCGCATGTTCTACTCGTCGGGGAAGGCGATGCGCGAACTGGGGTATGCGCCGCGTCCCGCGCAGGAGGCCCTTCGGGACGCCGTGGCGTGGTTCCGGGGGAACGGGTGCGGCGGGTAGGCGAAGCTTCCGGGGAAGCCGCGCCTCCGTGCGCGGGGGGCAGGGTCCGGGGCAGGGTCCGGGGCGGTATCCGGCCCACGGTTTTTCGCGGCGTGCCCTGCGCGTTCCTCGCAGTCTGGTTCCTTCTGTTGCCGGCGTGCACGAGCCGGATCGCCAAGAAGGACCTCCCGTACCCGCTGACCAACGGGAACTTCGGGGACCGCGTGAAAGTGGTCACGATCCCTCTTCCCGCGATCGCGGCGACGCCGAACGAAGGGATCACCTACGGGGGGCTCACCCCGTTCCTCCTCCACAACAGGAAGGACGAGGTCGACACGCTGGTCGCTCCCCAGCTCTATTACAACGCGAACTTCGGGGTGACCGGGACGTTCTTCGGATCCTTCTACCTCTCTCCGGAGCGCAACTGGGAGATCAACCTGTCCCGGTCCGCGAAAGTGAACGAGGATTACGAGCTGAAGATCCGGGACAAGACCCTGCTCGGCAAAAAGATCGAGATCCGCGCCTTCCTGTACGGGTTCACCGACGGCTCCGCGCGGTTTTTCGGGTTCCAGTCCCGGAGTCCGAGCGGAAACGAAACCAACTACGGGGACCGGGAGGCCGGGGTCACCCTCTCCGTGGGCTACGACGTATCGGAACATGTCCAGTTCGTGGTGAACGAGAGGTACCGGCACGTGGACATCGTTCCGGGGGCGGTCACCTCGCTCCCCTTCCTGCGCGACCGGTTCACGGCGGCGGAGGTCCCCGGCATCGACGGGTTCACCACCCACGCCCAGGGGCTCGCCCTGGTTTACAGCACGGTGGACTCCAGGGAGTTCCCGACCCGGGGGCTTTACGCCCGCGCCTCCGTGGAGACGAGTCAGCGGATTCTGGGCAGCTCCGCCAATTTCCAGCACTACGACATCGAGGCGAAGGGGTACTTCCCTGCGCGGGAGGACCGGTTCATCACCATCGCCCGCGCCGCATACAACCAGACCCTCGGGAACGGGGTCCCCTTCCTGGAACGCAGCATCCTCGGCGGGGAGAACACCCTCCGGGGGTACGGGCGCGGCCGGTTCATCGACAGCAGCTACCTCCTTCTCAACGTCGAGGAGCGGATCCGCCTCTTCCGGTGGAAGGTCTTCAACGTGAACGCCGACTGGGAGGTGGTCCCGTTTCTCGACATCGGTTCCGTGATGAAAGCCCTGGACCGGATCGACCGCCACTCCTTCGAGTACAACCCCGGAATCGGCTTCCGGGCCACGGTGCGTCCCAACATCGTAGGCCGGATCGACATCGGCTGGGGGAAGGAAGGCCCCGCCGTCTTCGTCGGTCTCGGATACCCTTTCTGACGGGGATCGCGCACGTGTTCGCGGCCCTTTTCTCGCTCCTCCGGGCTCTCCTCCTGGCCGCCACCCTTGGAGGGATCGCCTATCTCGTTGCCGCGGTCGTCTCCGTTGCCGCGTTCGCCAGGCGCAGGCCGCCGCCCTCTCCCGTGCGATTCCCGCCGGTTACGGTCCTCAAACCGGTCTGCGGGCTCGACCCCGGGCTCCGGGAAAACCTGCGTTCCTTCTGTGCGCAGGACTACCCCTTGTACCAGGTGATCTTCGGAGTCCGCGACGCGGACGATCCCGCCGTCCCCGTGATCCGGGAGGTGCTCCGGGAATTCCCTTCCCTGGATGCGGACCTGGTGATCGACGACCGGGTGATCGGGAAGAACCTGAAGGTCTCCAACCTGTTCAACATGATGCCCCGCGCGCGTCACGATCTTCTCGTCATCGCGGACAGCGACATGCGGGTCGGCGACGATTACCTGAGCGCCGTGGCGGCTCCCTTCGAGGATCCCGCGGTCGGGGCGGTCACATGCATCTACAGCGGGACGCCCGGCCCGGGACTCCCCTCTGCTCTCGGCGCCATGTACATCAACGAATGGTTCCTCCCGTCGGTCCTGGTCGCCGTCTCTTTCCGGAAACTCCGGTTCTGTTTCGGGGCGACGATGGCGGTCCGCCGGGAGGCGCTCGCGGCGATCGGGGGCATGGAAACGCTGGCCCCGTACCTCGCGGACGACTACATGCTGGGAAACCGGGTCAGCGAGTGCGGCTACAAGGTTTCCCTGGCGCCCTACGTGGTCGAGGGGATCGTCTGCGAACCGGGGTTCCGGTCCCTGCTGGTCCACGAATTGCGCTGGGCGCGAACGATCCGAGCCTGCCGACCGGCGGGGTATGCCTTCTCGGTTCTCGGAAACGGGGCGGTCTCCGTCTCCGCCCTTCACCTGCTGGCGTCCGGGTTCGGAACCGCCGGCATGGCCCTTTTCGGCGCGTCGATCGGACTTCGCGCCCTGCTCCACGTCGCCGTTACGGCCGTCGTCCGCGGTCCCGCCCCGTCCGGGGCCTGGAGGATCCCGCTGCGCGATGCGCTCTGCCTTGCGATCTGGGCGGCGGGTTTCCTCGGGCGGGGTGTAGAATGGAGAGGGAAAACCTTTTCCGTCCGTCCGGACGGACACCTTGGCGCGGACCGGGACGGAGGAACGCCATAAGAACCCTCTTTCTCAACCCCCCCTCGTTCGAAGGATTCGACGGGGGCGCGGGGGCGCGATACCAGGCGCGGAGGGAGATCCGCTCCTTCTGGTACCCCACCTGGCTGGCCCTTCCCGCCGCCATGGTCCCCGACAGCCGTCTCGTCGACGCTCCCGCCCGGGGGATGACGCTCGAGGACATCCTGCCGCTGGCCGCCGACTTCGGACTTGCCGTCCTGCACACAAGCACCCCTTCGTTCCCCTCCGACGTCCGGGTCGCCGAGGCGCTCAAGGAGGCCAACCCGCGCCTGATCATCGGCTTCGTGGGGGCCCACGTCGCCGTGTCCCCGGAACCGTCGCTCCTCGCCTCCCCTGCGATCGACTTCGTGGCGGGCAACGAGTTCGAATGCACCCTGCGGGAGGTCGCCGCGGGAGAGCCTTTCGGGAAGATCGCCGGGCTGAGCTACAAGTCGGACGGGAGAGTCGTTCGCAACCCTCCCCGCGCCCCGATCGAGGACATGGATTCCCTCCCCCACGTCGTCGACGTCTACCGCCGAGATCTCCGGGTCGAGGATTACTTCATCGGTTACCTGCTCCACCCGTACGTGTCCCTCTACACGGGTCGCGGGTGCCGCTCCCGCTGCACCTTCTGCCTGTGGCCGCAGACGATCGGCGGGCACCGCTACCGCACGCGGAGTCCGGAAAACGTCGCAGAGGAGATCGGGAAAGCCATGCGCTATTTCCCGCAGGTGAAAGAGATCTTCTTCGACGACGACACCTTCACCGACGACCGGCCGCGCGCCGAGGCGATCGCGAGACTTCTGGGGAAGATGGGGGTGACCTGGTCCTGCAGCGCCAAGGCGAACGTACCGCGCGAGACTCTCCGCGTGATGCGGGAGAACGGGTTGCGCCTCCTCCTCGTCGGGTACGAGTCGGGTTGCCAGGAGATCCTCGACAACATCCGGAAGGGAACCCGGGTCGACGAGGCCCGGCGGTTCACGAGGGATTGCCACGACCTCGGCATCGCCATCCATGGGACCTTCATCATCGGCCTGCCGGGGGAAACCCCGGGGACGATCGACCGCACCATACGGTTCGCGCAGGAGGTCGATCCGCATACCCTCCAGGTCTCTCTGGCGGCCGCCTACCCGGGCACGGAGCTGTACCGCCAGGCGGCGGAGCGCGGATGGCTGGTCGAGGAGGGACGGCGCATGGTGGCCGAGGACGGCGTGCAGGTGAGCTCCCTGTCCTATCCCGATCTTCCGAAGGAGGAGATGTTCCGTGCCGTGGAGACGTTCTACAGGCGCTTCTACTTCCGGCCGCGGAAGATCTTGGAGTTCGTCTCCGAGATGGCCGCAAGTCCCCGGATGCTCCGCCGGAGGTTGAGGGAGGGGATGGAGTTCTTCCGGTTCCTCTCGGAGCGGGAGAACAAGGCCTGAAAGCGATCATCGTCACGGGGGACGATTTCGGGCTCTCCGTCCCCGTCAACGAGGCCGTCGAGGAAGCCCACCTGCGGGGAATCCTCGGCGCCGCGAGCCTCATGGTCGGCGGCAAGGCCGCCGCGGACGCCGTCCGGCGCGCCAGGGCGATGCCGTCGCTGAATGTGGGGCTCCACGTGGCGGTGACGCGGGGATGTCCCGTGCTCCCCGCGCGGGAGATACCCGCCCTCGTCGACCGCGGGGGCCTGCTCCGGTCAGGCCTTGGGGGCGCGGGGGTGCGATTCTTCCTCCGGCCGGGAGTCCGGCGTCAGCTCGAGGCGGAGATCCGGGCGCAGTTCGAGGCGTTCCGCGGGACCGGTCTGCGCCTCGACCACGTGAACGTCCACAACCACATGCACCTCCACCCGACGGTCCTCGGGCTGCTCCTCCGCGTGGCGCGGGAACACGGGCCTGTGCCGGTCCGCCTCCCGCGCGAGCCGTTCCTCCCCTCGTGGCGCGCGGCGGGAGAGGGCATGGGAAGGCGGCTCCTTTCCTCCCTGTTCCTCCTCCCCTGGGCAGGCCTCGTGCGGGCTCGCCTGCGTCGAAACGGCATCCCGTGCAACGACCACCTCTTCGGGATGCACGACACCGGGAAAATGGAGGAGAAGCTCGTGATGCGCCTTCTGGCCCTCCTGCCGCCGGGCATTTCGGAACTCCACTTCCACCCCGCGAAAACCCGGGGGTCGGACCCGGATCCGCCCGCCCCGGGATTCGAGGCCGAGCGCGATCTTTCCGCACTGACGAGCCCGGCGGTCGCGGCGGCGCTTTGCCGCCTCGGGATCCGGCGCGTCGGCTTCGGCGATCTCGCCGGCGGGAACCGATGAAGCGAACTGCGGCCCTCCTGGGGTTCGCGGGGATGGCGCTGGCCATCGCGCTGGTGGCCTCCCAGGGAATCGGGGAGGTCTGGTCCGCCCTGGCGGGGGCAGGTTGGGGGCTGCTTGCCGTGTGCGCGTTCTACCCGGCCGCGCTGCTGATGGACACGGAATGCTGGCGCCTCCTCTTCCCGGCGGAACATCGGCCGGACTTTTCCGCGTTGGTCCTGCCGCGATGGATCTGCGACGCGGTCAACGGCCTGCTCCCGGTGGCCCATGTCGGCGGCGAGTTTGTCCGTGCCCGCCTGGTCGCCCATCGCGGCATCCCTGGCGCGTACGCCGGCGCCGGGGTGGTGGCGGACATCACCGCGGGCATTCTCACCGAGATTCTCTTCACCTTCGCCGGGATCGCGCTGCTCGTCCGGCGGGGCGGGGGGGGCGGAACCGTGACCGCCGCCGCGGTGGGCGCGCTCCTTTTCTGCGCCATCGTGGCGCTCTTCCTGGTCGCGCAGAGGAGCGGGATGTTCCTCCGCCTGGCCCGCCTGCTGGAGCGGCTGGTCCAGGTGGGCGACTGGGAGAACGTCATGGGGAGCGCGCGGGCGCTGGACGCCGCCGTGATGGAAACCTACGGGAGGAGGCGGGAATTCCTCGCGGCGTGCCTTTGGCGCATGGGAGGGTGGCTCGCCGGCACGCTGGAAGTCTGGCTGGCGCTCTTTTTCCTGGGGAGGCCCGTCGGGATCGGCGAGGCCGTCATGCTGGAGAGCCTGGGGCAGGCCCTTCGCCACGCGGCGTTCATGGTCCCCGGGGCGCTGGGGGTTCAGGAGGGAGGATTCATCCTCCTGGGATCCTTCGTCGGCATCGCGCCGGAAACCGGCCTGGCCCTGTCGCTCATGAAGCGGATCCGGGAGCTTCTCGTCGGGCTTCCCGCCCTTCTGCTCTGGCAGATCGCCGAGGGGCGCCGCTTCTTCCGCGCCCGTCCGCAGTCCCTTTCCGCGGATCCGGGGACCGCAGGAGAACCGCCCCCCCCCCTGCCCCGGGCGGGGGGCCGTCACCGTTTGAAGATTTCCCCCACGAAGCGGAAGAAGTAGTCCATGCCCGACCAGGCGGTGAGGACCAGCCCCGCGGCCAGGAACCCCAGGCCGATCGTACGCACGGGGAGCCCGAAAACGGGATAGTGGAGAATGAGGGCCGCGATCCCGATGTTCAGCAGCAGCGTCTTCGCCTTCCCCAGCTTCGACGCGGCGATGATCACCCCTTCCGTCGAGGCCATCCCCCGGAGCGCCGTCACGCCGATCTCGCGCCCGACGACGATGACCACCACCCAGGCCGGGATCCTGCCCGGAGGGATGAGCATGGTCATGACGGCGCACACCAGAAGCTTGTCCGCCAGGGGATCCAGGAGCTTCCCCAGGGAGGTGACCATCTGGTATCGCCGGGCGATGTAACCGTCGAAAAGGTCGGTGACCGTGGCGGAGACGAACAGGACGAAGGCGGCCACCGAGCGGCCGAAGGAGATCGCCCTTCCCGCGGGCGGCATGAGGATGAGCACGACCACGGGGATGACCAGCATCCGCAGCATCGTGAGGATGTTGGGTGTGTTCAGCCGGGAGGAGCCGCTCATTCGACGGCGGAGTATTGACGGTACAGGTCGAGCACCCGGCGGACGTACTGCCGCGTCTCCTGGTAGGGTGGAACGCCTCCATACTTCTTCACCGCGGCGGGGCCGGCGTTGTAGGCGGCGATGACGTAGGCGAGGTTCCCCTCGAACTCGGCCAGGAGTTCCTTGATGTACTTGATCCCCCCTTCGATGTTCTCGATGGGATCGAAGGGATCGCTGACGTTGAGCCTCTTCGAGGTGAAGGGCATCAGCTGCATGATCCCCCTGGCTCCCTTGGGGGAGACGGCCTTTCGCTGTCCGTTGGACTCCGCCTTGATGATGGCATGTACCAGCGCGGGGGGAAGGTGGTTCGCCCGGCAGTACCGGTCGACGTAGGTGGAGATCCATTCCTCTCCGGGACGCGAGGATGGAACCCGTTGGGCGGGGGGCCGGGGCGCTTCCCTGAGGTACAGTTCGAATTTCCCGTCGGGCTGGGTGTTCGAGAAGTGGACCACGCCGTCCCCATCGATGTAGCGGTAGATGTCGGCACGGACCGCCGCCGGGAGCAGGAGAAGGGAAAGGATGAAAAAGCTCCGAAAATAAAACATAATCCAGTATTGTAGGGAATGACCCCCTTCAAGTCAAACGGGGGGTGTCCGGGAGGAGTTCCGATGGAGAAAGCTTCGCGGTTCCTGGTCATCGGAAGCGGAATCGCCGGGTTGAGTTTCGCCCTGCATGCGGCCAGGAACGGGACGGTCACGATCATCACCAAGAAGGAGGCGGCCGAATCGAGCACCAACTACGCCCAGGGGGGAATCGCCACCGTCTGGAGCGGGGAGGACACCTTCGAATCCCACATCGAGGACACCCACCGCGCGGGGGCCGGACTGTGCCACGCCGACACGGTGGACCTGGTCGTGCGGGATGCCCCGGCGCGTATCCGGGAACTGATCGGGTGGGGGGTGGAGTTCACCCGGCGCACGGGAAAACGGGAATACGACCTCCACCGCGAGGGCGGGCACTCCAGGCGACGGATCTTCCACGCGCAGGACCTGACCGGGCGGGAAGTGGAGAGGGCTCTGCTCGATCGGGCGCGGAAGAACCGGAGGATCCGGATCCTCGAGAACCACGCCGCGATCAACCTCATCACGCGGCAGAAGATCTCCTCCTTCGACCGGCAGGACGCGGACGAAGTGCTGGGTGCGTACGTGCTGGACCGGAACACCGGGGCGATCCACACCTTCGTGGCGGAGGCGACGATCCTCTCCACGGGGGGCTCCGGGAAGGTGTATCTGTACACGAGCAATCCGGACGTCGCCACCGGGGACGGGGTCGCCATGGCGTACCGCGCCGGGGCGACGATCGCGAACATGGAATTCGTCCAGTTCCACCCCACGTGCCTCTACCATCCCCATGCCAAGTCGTTCCTCATCTCCGAGGCGGTCCGCGGCGAGGGGGCGGTCCTCCTGAACCGCGCCGGGAAACGGTTCATGGAAGACGTCCACCCGATGAAGGAGCTCGCTCCCCGGGACATCGTCGCGCGGGCGATCGACTCGGAACTCAAGCGCACCGGCGAGGATTGCGCGTATCTCGACATCCGCCACAAGGGGGCGCCGTTCATCAGGAAACACTTCCCGAACATCTACAGGACCTGCCTGTCCTTCGGCATCGACATGACCCGGGACCCGCTGCCCGTGGTGCCCGCCGCCCACTACCAGTGCGGCGGCGTGCGGACCAACCTCCAGGGGGAAACCGACGTCCGGAGGCTCTTCGCCATCGGCGAGTGCGCATGCACCGGGCTGCACGGGGCGAACCGCCTCGCCTCCAACTCCCTGCTGGAAGCGCTGGTCTTCTCCGACCGGGCCGCCCGGCGCGCCGTCGCCGCCTACTCCGGGAAGCCGCACCCGAGAACCGCCATTCCGAAGTGGGACCCCGGGAAGGCGCAGGAGCCCGACGAGGCGGTCGTCGTCTCCCACAACTGGGAGGAGATCCGGCGGACGATGTGGAACTACGTGGGGATCGTCCGGTCGAACAAGCGCCTCTCCCGCGCGCTCGACCGGATCGAACTGCTGAAGCGGGAGATTTCCGAGTATTACTGGAACTTCAAGGTGACCGGGGACGTGCTCGAACTGCGCAACATCTGTACGGTGGCGGAGCTCATCGTACGGTGCGCCATGCAACGGAAGGAAAGCCGGGGGCTTCACACCACGATCGATTACCCCTACCTCGATGAAGAACACGGCCGGAGGGACACGCTGATCCGGCGGCCCCGTTTCTAGGGGAACCGGGGCGTCATTCCCAGGCGAGGGCTGCGCGCCCGTCCACCCCGGACAGGACGAGCTTGAACCGCGGCTCCCCGGGCTTCGGCGGGACCGGAGCCTTTTCCGCCTCCATGGGGAAGGCCACCTCGTAGGTCCGGTACCACGTGCCCGCGTAGGGGAAGAAGCGCGCGATTTCCTCCGGACGCATGGAAGCCTTCCGGATGTACACCGGCCGGAAATCCTTCTCGTCCGACCGCACCAGGCGAAGGCTCCACAGCGTACCGGGCTTCTCCAGGTCGTTTCCTTTCTCGTCCGGCACGAACAGGGCCACGAAGAACCGCACGTGTCCCGCGGATTCCCCGCGCCAATAGGAGATCACCCGATCCCTGCGCGCCGCGTCGAGGTAATAGATGTTGGAGTATTCCTCCGCGAACGCGTTGAGCCACTGGGGCGAAAGCCAGGTGGCGGACAGGATGAACCGGGTCTCCAGTCCGTCGTGGACCTCGCGCGACCGCGTCATCGCCTCCGTCACCTTGGCGTACGACGGAGAGCCCATCACCTTCTCGTACAGGGAGACCGACCGCGATCCGCACCCCGCCGAGGCGGACGCCGCCGCCAGCAGCGCAAGGATCGTCCACCGCGCAGCCCGGCGCTCACGCACGTTCCACGTCCTCTCTCAGGAACATCGGCTCGATCCGGTACCCGGCGTCCGCCACGGCCTGCGCGCCCCCTTCGTCCCTGTCGACAAGGCACAGAACGCGGACGACGACCAGCCCGGACGCGACGGACCGTTCCACCGCCCGCAGCGTCGACGCGCCCGTGGTCACCACGTCCTCGAGAATCGCGACCCTCATGCCGGTGAACAGGTTCTTCGTCCCCTCGATCCACTGGGCGGTCCCGTGCTTCTTCGGCTCCTTCCGGATGATGTACGCCGGAACCGGCCACCCCCGGAGAACGCTGGTGATGGACACGGCCGTCACGATCGGGTCGGCGCCCAGGGTGATCCCGCCCACCGCCTGCGGACGTTCCCCCTGTTCCAGCATCGAGCAGAAGAGGCGCCCGGTGAGCACGGCACCCTCCGCGTCGAGCGTGCTCTGCCTGCAGTCGATGTAGAAGTCGGATTCGCGCCCCGAGGTGAGGACGACCTTCCTCCTCTCGTAGCTCTTCTCCTTCAGGACGGATAGGAACCTGCGTCGATCCTCGGCGAGCTCGGGCGGGAACACGTGTGGACCGTACGGCTGCGTCGGCATGGTCACCCCCGGGTGGGCATGGTTGCGGTCGGCGGTTTCAGATGCGGACCGACCCTCGGAACAGAGGCAGCTGCTCCTCGGTTTCCTCCACCTCGAGCGGCACCGGGTAGTTCCCCGAGAAACAGGCGTCGCAGTAGGTCGCCTTCCCGTTGGGAACACAGGCATGAAGCCCCCGCATGCTCAGATACCCGAGGGTGTCGGAGGTGAGGTACTTGTTGATCTCCTCCAGCGTGTGGGTCGCCGCGATCAGGTCGCGCCGCAGCGGCGTGTCGATCCCGTAGAAGCAGGGGTAGCAGGTAGGGGGGGAGCTGATGCGCACGTGGATCTCCCGGGCCCCCGCGGCCCGGATCATCTTGATGATCTTCCGCCCCGTGGTGCCCCTCACGATCGAATCGTCGACCACGACCACGCGCTTCCCTTCCACGACGCCGCGCACCGCGTTCAGCTTGATTTTCACTCCGAAGTGGCGGATCGACTGCTGCGGCTCGATGAAGGTGCGTCCCACGTAATGGTTCCGGATCAGCCCCATCTCGAAGGGAATCCCCGCCGCCTCGGAGAATCCCAGCGCCGCGGGAACTCCCGAGTCGGGCACGGGGATGACGATGTCGGCCTGCGCCGGGCACTCCCGCGCCAGTTGGCGGCCGAGCTCCTTGCGGATCTCGTAGTTGCTGCGCCCGCCCATGATCGAGTCCGGCCGGGCGAAATAGATGTACTCGAAGATGCAGAACCGCGCGGTCGCGGGCGGGAACGGTTTATAGGATCTCACCCCGCGACGGTCCACCACGACCATCTCCCCGGGCTCCACCTCGCGCAGGTACTCGGCCTCGATCAGGTCGAGCGCGCACGACTCGGAGCAGATCACGTGCCCGCCTTCCCCCTTCAGCTTCCCGAGGACCAGCGGCCGGATCCCGTGGGGGTCCCGTATGCCGATCAGCTTGTCGCGGGCGAGAAACAGGAGGGAGTAAGCTCCGCGGACCTGGCCGAGGGCGTCCACGATGCGGTCCTCGATGCGGTCCTTCCGGGAGCGGGCGATCAGGTGGACGATGACCTCGGTGTCCATCGTGGACTGGAAGATGGAGCCGGAGACCTCGAGCTCGCGCTTGATCTCGTGCGCATTGACGAGGTTCCCGTTGTGGGCCACCGCGATGGAGCCGGACTCGAAGTCCACGACGACGGGCTGGGCGTTCTTGAGCTCGGAGCTCCCCGTCGTCGAGTAGCGGACGTGGCCGATGGCCATGGTGCCCGGAAGCCTGGTGAGGATCTCCTCCGAGAAGATGTCGGCCACAAGGCCCATCTCCTTGTGGAAGGTGATCATTTCCCCGTCGGAACTGGCGATCCCCGCGCTCTCCTGCCCCCTGTGCTGCAGGGCGTAGAGCCCGAGGTAGGTCATGTTGGCCGCCTCGGGATGCCCGTGGATCCCGAAGACGCCGCACTCCTCATGCCACCTTTCGAACATGCGACGCCCCTTTACCCGTCCAGGCCCAGGCCCTTCGCGAACCCTTCCCGCCACGCCTTGTGCAGGTCCGCCGCTCCGACACGGGCCACGCCCTCGATGTCGATGTGTTCCCCGCCAACGACTCCGACTTCCACCATTGTAATACGGAACGGCCGGGCGGCGGCCAGGAGGGCGTCCCTCCCGGCAGGGCGGCACGAAAGGAGCACCACGCCCTGGCACTCGGAGAACATCGCGAAGTCCGCCCGGATCGCCTCCGCGAAGGGGTTCACCACGCGAGCGCCCACTGCGCCGTCGGGACGGGTGATGCAGCTCTCCGCGAGGGCGCAGGCGAATCCTCCCTCGGAGAGATCGTGCGCCGAGGAAACCAGCCGATCCGACGCCGCCGCCCGCAGGAACTCCTGCAGCCTCCTCTCGTGATCCAGGTCCACCGGCGGCGGGGTCCCCGCGACCTTCCCGTGCGCCTCCCTGAGGTAGAGGGAACCGCCGAGGTGCACGCCGAGACGGTCCGCCCCCGCGAGGAAGATCCTGTCCCCTTCGGCGTCGAACCATTGCACGAGATGCCTGCTTGCGTCCTCCAGGAGCCCCACCATCGCCACCGTCGGAGTGGGGTGGATGCCCTTCCCCATCGTCTCGTTGTAGAAGGAGACGTTTCCCGAGACGACCGGGACGGAGAGGGCCTCGCATGCCTTCGCCATCCCCTCGATCGCCGACCGGAACTGCCACATGATCTCCGGCTTCTCCGGGTTCCCGAAATTCAGGCAGTCCGTCAGGCCGATCGGCTCGGCTCCCGCGCAGGACACGTTCCGCGCCGACTCGCACACGGCGATCATTCCCCCGACGAACGGATCGAGGCGGCAGTACCTGCTGTTGCAGTCCACCGACATCGCAATCCCCTTCCCCGTTCCCTTGACGCGCAGCACGGCTGCGTCCGATCCCGGGAGCACCAGGGTGTTCGTCCGGATCATGTGGTCGTACTGGCGGAACACCCACTTCTTGTCCGCCATCTCCGGGCAGCTCATCAGGCGCACCCAGACCTCCGCGAGGTCGGAGGGGGCGGGAAGCCCAGCAGGGTCGAGGCTCTGCAGGGAATCCTGAACGGCGGGCCGCGCCGACGGCCGGTCGTACACCGGGGCCTGGTCGGTCAGCGCGGCGACGGGGATCTCCGCCACCGTCTCCCCGCGCCACTGGACCCTCCCCATGCCGTCCCCCGTCACCTCGCCGATCACGGAGACATCCAGGTCCCACTTCTCGAAGATCGCCCGGACCTCGTCCTCGCGCCCCTTCTTCGCCACGATGAGCATCCGCTCCTGGGATTCCGAGAGCATCAGCTCGTACGGGATCATCCCCTCCTCCCGCTGGGGGACGCGGTCCAGGTCCATCAGGAACCCCGTGCCGGCGCGGGACGCCATCTCGAAGGAAGAGGAGGTGAGTCCCGCCGCTCCCATGTCCTGGATCCCCACGATCGCGTCGGTTCGCATCAGCTCGAGGCACGCCTCGAGGAGGAGTTTCTCCGTGAACGGGTCTCCGACCTGGACGGTGGGCCGCTTCTCCTCGGATTTCTCGTCGAACTCGCCGGATGCCATCGTCGCGCCGTGGATCCCGTCCCTGCCGGTCTTCGACCCCACGTAGATGACGGGGTTCCCGACGCCAGATGCCGTCCCGCGCCAGATCCGCTCGTGGCGGACGATTCCCAGGGTGAAGGCGTTGACGAGGATGTTCCCGTCGTAGCACTCGTCGAAGGAGACCTCTCCGCCCACGGTGGGGACGCCGATGCAGTTGCCGTACCCCGCGATCCCCGCCACGACCCCGTTGACCAGGTACCGCGTCCGGGGATGGTCGGGACGGCCGAATCGCAGGGAGTCAAGCGACGCGATGGGCCGCGCTCCCATCGTGAACACGTCGCGGAGGATCCCCCCGACTCCGGTGGCCGCTCCCTGGTACGGCTCGATGTACGAAGGGTGGTTGTGGCTCTCCATCTTGAAGGACACGGCGAGCCCTTCGCCGATGTCGAGGATCCCCGCGTTCTCCCCGGGCCCCTGCAGGACGCGCGGCCCCCTCGTCGGAAATTTCTTCAGGTGGATCCTGGAGCTCTTGTAGGAGCAGTGCTCGCTCCACATGACGGAGAAGATGCCCAGTTCGGTGAAGTTCGGATCCCTCCCGAGGAGGGTCCGGATCCGCTCGAACTCCTCCCCGGAGAGGCCGTGCTCCCTCGCCCGTTCCGGGCTGACCGGCATTTCCCTCATTTCCCTCTCTCCTTGAGCCAGGAAACCATGGAATCGAAGACCTGCCGCCCGTCCTCGCTCCCGAGCACCGCTTCCGCGCACCGCTCCGGGTGGGGCATCATCCCGAGAACGTTCCCGGCCTCGTTGCAGATCCCCGCGATGTTCCGGGCCGAGCCGTTGGGGTTCGCGTCCTCCGTGATGCGGCCATCGGGAGTGCAGTACCGGAACACCACCTGCCCCCGCTCCTCGAGGGAGAAAAGGGTCTTCTCGTCCGCGAAGTAGTTTCCCTGGTAGTGCGCCACGGGGACCTTGAGGATCGAACCCGGCGGGATTCTTCCGGTGAAGGGGGTGCGGGAGGTCTCGGCCGCGAGGTACACGTAATCGCACACGAAATGCAGGGACCCGTTGACGATCATCGCCCCGGGCAGCAGGCCCGCCTCGAGCAGGATCTGGAACCCGTTGCAGATCCCGATCACCGGCCCGCCCTCCCCGGCGAACCGCTTCACCGCCCCCATCACGGGGGAGAGTTTCGCCAGCGCCCCCGTCCGGAGGTAGTCGCCGTAGGTGAAGCCTCCCGGCACGACCACCGCATCGAACCCCGCAAGGGAGGACTGTTTGTGCCAGACGAATTCGGCGTCCACCCCCGCGACGTACTTGAGGGCGTGGTATGCGTCGTGGTCGCAGTTGGACCCGGGGAACACGAGGACAGCGGCTTTCATGGCGCTCCCCCTTACCCCTCGATCTCGATCCGGTAGTCTTCGATGACCGTGTTCGCGAGAAGCCTCCGGCACGCTTCTTCGAGCCGCATCCGCGCCTCGTCCCTGCCGGTCTCCTTCAGGGTGAGCTCCATGAACTTGCCGACCCTCACGTCCTCCACGCCGCCGATCCCGAGGTGGGTGAGCGACGCGTGGATGGCCTTCCCCTGCGGGTCGAGAACGCCCTTCTTGAGCGTGACGAAGATTTTCGCCTTCAAGCCTGCTTCCTCCTCGCGCGGAACACCCGGTCGATGATCCCGTCGATGTTCTTCAGGTAGTATCCGATGTCGAACAACGCGTCGAACTCCCGCTTCGTCAGCGCGGACCGGACGTCCTTGTCCTTCCACAGGAGCGTGGAGAGCTTCCGCCCCGTCTTCCACGACGCCATGGCGGAGCGCTGCACCACGTCGTAGGCCTTCTCGCGGGAAAATCCCTTTCCCGTCAGCGCCAGGAGCACCCGCTGCGAGTAGAGCAGCCCATGCGTGCTCTCGAGGTTCCTCCGCATCCGGTCGGGGTAGACCTGGAGCTTCTCCATCATCCCCCGGAACCTCCCGAGGGCGAAATGAAGGACGATGGTGGCATCGGGCGCGATGACACGCTCCGCCGAGGAATGGCTGATGTCCCGCTCGTGCCACAGCGCGATGTTCTCCAACGCCGTGACGGCGTAGCCGCGCAGGAGGCGGGAAAGGC
Organism: Deltaproteobacteria bacterium; assembly: GCA_021815305.1. Classification (GTDB taxonomy): domain Bacteria; phylum Desulfobacterota; class Deferrimicrobia; order Deferrimicrobiales; family Deferrimicrobiaceae; genus JAKAHC01. Next base: position 53,441 of record JAKAHC010000001.1, read on the forward strand.
CGGAGAGGTTCTCCGAGAGGACGGGGTTCCGCTTGTGGGGCATCGCGGACGAGCCCTTCTGCCCCGCGGAGAAATACTCTTCCGCCTCGAGTACCTCCGTGCGCTGGAGGTGGCGTATCTCGGTGGCGAACTTGTCCAGGGAGGAACCGACGATCGCCAGGGTCGAAAACACCTCGGCGTGCCGGTCCCGCTGGATCACCTGCGTGGACGCCGGCGCGGGGGAAAGCCCCAGCCTGCGGCACACGTACTCCTCGACGAAAGGATCGATGTTGGCGAAGGTTCCCACGGCGCCGGAGATCTTCCCGACGGAGATGACGTCGCGCGCGCGTTTCAGGCGGACGATGCCGCGGCGGACCTCGTCCGCCCACAGGGCCATCTTCCAGCCGAAAGTCACCGGCTCGGCGTGGATGCCGTGGGTCCGGCCGATCATCACCGTGTGGCGGTGCTCGAGGGCCCTGCCCTTCAGGACCTCGAACGCCCCCTCCGCCTCCCGGATCAGGAGCGACAGCGCCTGCCGCATCTGGACGGCAAAAGCGGTATCCAGGACGTCCGAGCTGGTCATCCCCACGTGGAGGAACCGGGAATCGTCTCCGATGTGCTCGGCCACGGAAGTGAGGAACGCGATGACGTCGTGCTTGACCTTCTTTTCGATCTCGTTGATGCGGGCCACGTCGAAGGCGGCCTTCTTCCGGACGCGGGCGAGGGCGCTCTCGGGCACCCAACCCTTCCGGACCATCGCCTCCATCGCCAGCAGTTCGATGTCGAGCCAGATGCGGAACCGGTTCCCGTCGTTCCAGACGGCCGCCATTTCAGGCCGCGTGTACCGTTCGATCACGTCGCCCCCCTTTAGCGTCCCGTGTGCCCGAAACCGCCCGTCCCTCGCCCCGTTCCGTCGAGGGCCGCAACGACGTCGATGCCCGCCCGCAGCACCGGCGAGAACACGATCTGCGCGATCCGGTCGCCCCGGCGGATCCGGAACGGTTCCTCTCCGAGGTTCGCCAACACCACGTGGATCTCCCCGCGGAAGTCCGGGTCGATCGTCCCCGGGCTGTTCAGGCACGTGACCCCGTGGCGGACCGCAAGCCCGCTGCGGGGCCGGACCTGCGCCTCCACGCCCGGCGGCAAGGAAATCGCCAGCCCGGTCGGGATCTTGGCGCGCCCCATCGGCGGGATCACCACCTCCCCGGCCACCGACGCCTTCAGGTCCATCCCCGCGGCCCCTTCGGTCTGGTACGCCGGGAGGAGATCCTCCTCGCCGCGCACCAGGAGCACGCGGATCCGGCACTCCCCGTCCATATCCTAATCCTAAAACGAAAGCCCGCCGTCGGGGAGGTCTCCGACGGCCGCCAGCGTGAAACGGTCCCGGCGGAGCGACTCCGATGCGAGCTCCCGTACCCGGTCCGGAGTCACCGCGTCCACGTGGGAGAGGATCGCCTCGGGCGGCTCCAGACGGTCGAGGAACATCTCGTTCATTCCCAGGAACGACATGCGGTACCCCGTGCTCTCCAGCGACAGGAGGGTGTTCCCCTTGATGAACTCCTTGGCGAAGTTCACCTCCTCGTCCCGGATTCCGCCCCTCTGGAGTTCGTCCACCACTTCCCCCGCGATTGCGAGGACATCCTCCGCCTGCGCCCGCCCCGTCCCGGCGTAGATCTCGAGGATCCCCGTGTCGGCGTAGGCGGACAGCGACGACCCCACGGAGTACGCGAGGCCGCGCTCCTCCCGGATCCGCTGGAAGAGGCGGCTGCTGGAGCCGCCTCCCAGGATGGCGTTCAGAACGTCCATCGCGAAGACCGAAGCGCTTCTCCGCGAAACCGCCGGCGCACCCAGGCAAAGGTGCACCTGTTCCAGCGGCCTCGGCTTGAGAAACGCGCCGCGCACCGGTTCCGTGGGGGAGGAAGGGAGCAGCGGGAACTCGAGGGAAAGGGCATCCAGTGCCTTGCGGAACGCCTCGACGACCACATCGTGCGGAAGGTTCCCCACTTCCGTCACGACGATCCCCCGGCGGCGGAACCGGTCTCCGAAATAATCCACCACCCGCCGCCTGTCGAACCCCTCGACGCTCTCCGCCGTCCCCTGGACCGGCAACCCCAGCGGGTGGCCGCCCCAATAGGAAGCGTTGAAGAAGTCGTGGAGGTACTCCTCCGGCGTGTCGTCCACCATGAGGATCTCCTGGAGGATGACGCCCTTCTCCCGCGCGAACTCGTTCTCGTCGAAGAGGGAATTCCGGTAGATGTCCGTAAGCAGGTCCCAGAGAAGGGGAAAATCCTTTTCCATCGCCTTGGCGAAGAAGTACGTGTACTCGCGGGAAGTGTACGCGTTCATCGTCCCGCCCACTGCGTCGATGGCGCGGGAAATGTCGACTGCCTTCCGGCGCGGCGTCCCCTTGAAGAGCATGTGCTCGATGAAGTGGGCGATGCCGTTGTCGCCGGGCGTCTCCGCCCGCGAACCCACGGGGACCCAGATCCCCACCGTGGAGGAGCGCAGATACGGGACCTGCTCGGTGACTATGGAAACGCCGTTGTCGAGGACCGTTCTTGCGACCGTCATCGACGTCGCCGGCCTAGCGGCGCCCTCTCGGCCCCCCGCGGCCCCGGTCGCGATCGCGGTCCCGACCGGGACCTCCTTCCTTGTCCGAACCCGGCGGTGGTCCCGTGGCGGCCTTGAAGCGCCCCTCCTCCTCGAACTCCTTGTGGGTGAGCCGGATCTTGCCGTCCCGGTCCACCTCGAGGACGCGGACCGTGACCTCGTCGCCCTCCCTGAAGCATTCGGCCGCGTTGACCCGTTGCTTCGAGATCTGGGAGACATGGAGCAGCCCGTCGGTCCCCGGAAAGATCTCCACGAAGGCGCCGAAATCCATGATCTTGCGGACCCTGCCCTGGTAGACCTTTCCCACTTCGGGCTCCTGTGTGATCCCCTCGATGATGGAGATGGCCGCGCGCGCCGAGTCGGCGTCGACCGCGGCGATCTTCACGGTCCCGTCGTCCTCGATGTCGATCTTCACCCCGGTCTGCTCCTGGATGCCGCGGATGACCTTGCCTCCCGGGCCGATGATCTCGCGGATCTTGTCCGTCTTGACCATCATCACGTAGATCCGGGGCGCGAAGGGGGAAAGCTCGGCCCGGTGTTCGGGCAGGACGGCGTTCATCTTCCCGATGATGTGGAGGCGACCCTCCCGGGCCTGCCGCAGGGCGGTCAGCATGATCTCGCGGCTGACGCCGCCGATCTTGATGTCCATCTGGATGGCGGTGACGCCGTTTTTCGTCCCCGCCACCTTGAAGTCCATGTCGCCCAGGTGGTCCTCGTCGCCGAGGATGTCGGAGAGAACGGCCACCTCGTTCCCCTCCTTGATCAGCCCCATGGCGATGCCCGACACCGCGCCGGTCGTGGGGATGCCTGCGTCCATCATCGCAAGGGACGACCCGCACACCGTGGCCATCGAGGAAGAGCCGTTGGACTCGAGCACTTCGGAGACCACGCGGACCGTGTAGGGGAAATCGGCGCCCTGCGGGAGCACCTTCGTCACGGCGCGCTCGGCCAAGGCGCCGTGGCCCACCTCCCGGCGCCCGGGGGCGCGCAGCATCTTCACCTCGCCGACGCTGAAGGGGGGAAAATTGTAGTGGAGCATGAAGGCCTTCGTGGTGTCGCCCAAAATCGAGTCGATCCGCTGCTCGTCTTGCGATGTCCCGAGGGTGGCCGTCGCCAGGACCTGCGTCTCGCCGCGCGTGAAGACCGCGGAACCGTGCGTCCGCGGAAGCACTCCGACCTCGCAGGAGATGTGGCGTATGTCCGTCAACCCCCTGCCGTCGATCCGCTTCTTCTCGCGGAGGATCTTCCCGCGGACGATCTTCTTCTCGAGACCCTTGAAGGCCTCCCCGATCAGCGTCCCCTTTTCCGCGCGCTCTTCCTCCGAGAAGGCGTTGCGCACCGCCTCGGAGACCTCTTCGATCCTTTTCCGCCGCTCCTGCTTGGCCTGGATCGCGTATGCGGCGGCGAGATCCTCCCCCGCGGTCTTCTCGATCTTTTTCACGTCTTCCTCGGGAAGCGACACCTTCTCGAATACGCGCTTCTCCTTGCCCACCTCCCTCGCCATCCGCTCCTGCAATTCGAGGACGGGGAGCAGGGACCGGTGCGCGAACAGGATGGCGTCGAGAACCTCCTCCTCGGGAATCTCGTTGGCCTCCCCTTCCACCATCAGGATCGCATCGCGGCTGCCGGCGACGAAGAGGTTCAGGTCGCTGCGCTCGAAATCGGGGATCCGGGGGTTGATCACCAGCTCGCCGTCGATCCGGCCGACCCGCGCGCCGGCGATGGGGCCGTTGAAAGGGATGTCGGAGATCGAGAGGGCCGCGGAGGCTCCGATCATCGCAAGGATCGCCGTGTCGTTTTCCTTGTCCGCCGACAGGACGGTGGCGATGACCTGGATCTCGTTGTAGAACCCTTTCGGGAAGAGGGGGCGGATGGGGCGGTCTATGAGCCGTGAGGTGAGGACCTCGAACTCGGAGAGCCTCCCCTCGCGCTTGAAGAAGCCTCCGGGGATCTTCCCCACAGCGAAGGTTTTCTCCACGTAGTCGACCACCAGGGGGAGGAAGTCGATCCCCGGACGGGCCGATTCCGTCACACAGGCGGAAACCAGCACCACGGACTCGCCGTACCGCACGACCGCGGCGCCGCCGGCCTGCTTGGCCCAACGACCCGTTTCGATATGCATTTCCCGCCCGGATATTTCCGTTTCGTACACGTTACCCACGGTTTTGTGTTCCCTTCTCGTGTCGGCGCCCGTTGGGGCCGAAGATTGAGTGTATCGGAAGTTGTGTTTAAAAAATGTCTGGTTACTTGCGCAGGCCGAGGGACTCGACCACGGCCTTGTACCGCAGGGACTCCTTGGATTTCAGGTAGTCCAGAAGCCGGCGCCTCTGACCGACGAGCTTCAGCAATCCCCTGCGGGAGTTGAAATCCTTCGAGTGGGCCTTCAAGTGGTCCGTGATCATATTGATCCGCTCCGTCAGAAGCGCGATCTGGACCTCGGGAGAGCCGGTATCCGACTCATGCACACGGAACTTGCCGATGATGTCCTTTTTCTTCTCCGTGACCAAGCTCATGACCTTTTGTCCTTCTCCTTTCGATTCGACGGAAATTTCCGGTTTTCTTGAAGATTTTCTTTATACCATATCACCGATGGGAAGTAAAATCATATGCCCCGAAGGATCCTCCACAACCCCGCCGCATCCCTCCCCACGATCGCGAGCGGATCCCCCGGTTCCGTGACCAGGAGCGCCACGCTTCCACGCTCCTCCGACGCCCACCCCGCCAGCCACGCCCCCGCGAGGCGCCCGTTGCGCACCGCCGGCACCGCTCCCGCCGGCACCACCCACTGCGGAAACCGGGAAAGGGCCTTCGCGATCGGCATCAGCACCCGGTCCCCCTCTCCCCGGGAAACGCGCTCCGAAAGCGCGTCGAGCGTCACCGCGTCCTCGACCCGGAGCGCCCCGACGCGCAGTCTCCGAAGCCCCGCCACCGTCGTCGGTACGCCGAGGCGCGCCCGAAGGACGCCGGGCAGGGAACGCACGTAAAACCCCTTGGAGCAGGAAAGGACCGCCCGGAACCCTTCCGGCCCGGAATCGACCAGGCGGGCGCCGGTGACCGTGACCTTCCTGGGAGGAAGCGCGACCTCTTTCCCCTTCCGCGCGAGGGAGTAGGACCGCACCCCCCCGACTTTCACCGCGGAGAACATCGGGGGGACCTGATCGAAGGTCCCGACCCACGACGAAACCGCGGCGGCCGCCTCCGCCTCGGACACCGATGCCCCGGGACGCTCCTCCACAGGCTTTCCCGTGATGTCCCCCGTGTCGGTGGCGATGCCGACGCGAAACCGCACTTCGTATTCCTTCTCCTCGGCGGAGAGGTACCCGGCGATCTTGGTCGCCTGGCCGACACAGACGGGGAGGACGCCCGTGGCCATCGGGTCGAGGGTGCCCGCATGACCGCACTTCCGCTCCCCCAGGATGCGTCCGACCGCCCGGACCGCCTGGAAGGAAGTGATTCCGCCGGGCTTGTCCAGGACGATCACGCCTGCGGTCACGGCAGCACGGCCTCGAGGGCTTCGGTCACCTTCCGCCTCACCTCGGCAAGGGTCCCGGGGACGGTACATCCCGCGGCGTTGCGGTGTCCGCCTCCTCCGAACCGCGCCGCGACCGCGGAGACGTCCACCCGCCCTTTCGAACGGAAGCTCACCCGGATCCCCCCTCTTTCCTCCTCCCGGAAGGAGACCGCCACCTCCACGCCGACGATCGAGCGGGGGTAGTTGATGAACCCTTCGAGGGCATCCTTCCCCTCCGCGAACTCCGAAAGGTCCGTCCGCGTCGTGGCGATGGAGGCGACCCTCCCCCCCGATGCGATTTCGAGGGACCCGAGCACGCGCCCGAGCAGCCGGAGGCGGCCGGCGCTCTGGGTCTCGTACACCTGCTCGGCCACCCCCCAGGGATCCACCCCGCGCCGGATCATGTCCCCGGCCACCTCGAAAGCCTCAGGAGAGGCGCTGCTGTAATGGAACGAACCGGTGTCCGTGAGGACGGCGACGTAGAGGTTCACCGCCACGTCCGGATCGATGTCGTAGCGCAGGGCGGTGAGGACGCGGTGGATCAGAAGCCCCGTCGCCGCCGCGTCGGGATCGACCAGCGCGAGGTCCCCCCGGTCGCCGTTCGTCCGGTGATGGTCGATGTTGATCATCAGGGGGCACTTGCGCAGCTCCGCCCCGACCCTGCCCGTCCGCTCGGGAGAACCGCAGTCTACGACCACCGCGACATCGTACCCCGCCCCGTCTTCCGTGGAGACCACCGTTTCCGCACCCGGGAGGAACCGCAGGTTCCCGGGGACGGGGTCGGCGTTGAGAACCGTCGCGGTCTTCCCCATCTTCCGCAGCGCCAGCGCCAGGGCCAGCTCCGACCCGATCGCGTCACCCTCCGGGTTCTCGTGGCAGGCGATGAGGAACCGATCCTTCTCCGTGAGGACGCGGCAGACGGCGTCCATGTCGCCCCTCAATGCGGTTCCTCCTTCTTCCCTTCGATTCCGCGGAGGATCGCGTCGATCCGGGCGCCGCGATCGTACGAGTCGTCGTAGTGGAACTGCAACTCGGGTGCGTAGCGCAGATCGAGGGAATGGCCAAGCTCCCTGCGAAGGAATCCGCTGCAGCGGCGCAGCGCCCGCGCCACCTCTTTCCGCTCCTCGGGGCCGACAAGCGCCGAGTAGTTGACGTGCGCGATCTTGAGGTCGGGCGTTACGGAGACTTCGGTGATGGTGACCGCGGACAGTCCCGGGTCCTTCACCTTCCGCTGCAGCAGGAGGGAGATCTCCTCACGGATCCGTTCCCCCACGCGCATCGGGCGGTCCCCGCGACCCTTCATTCCGATCCGATCCCTTCGGGGTATATGTCCGTTCCGATCCCTTCCGGGCGGAGGAGCTCGATGCGACTGCCGAGGAGTTCCACCTCCCCGTCCCTGCCGATCCCGCCGGAGATCCGGTCGAGCATCGACCGCGCCAGGCGCGCATCGGTCGTGACCAGCGCCACGCCGATCGCCCCGCGCTGCCAGAGGTCCTGGTGCGCCACCTCGGCCACCGATACGGGGTACCCCGCACGGATCCGGGCGACGAGACCGGAGAGGCGGCGTCGTTTGTCCTTCAGGGACGCCACGCCCGGGAACAAAAGCTCCGCGGTAAGGACCGCCACCAGCATGGGATGGTTCCTGTCGTACGCCGTCTGTTCGGACCGCGTCAGGCGAGGGTGCCGGCGACCTTCTCGACGATGAACGCCTCGATCTGGTCGCCGACCTGCAGGTCGTTGTAGCTCTCGATCCCCAGGCCGCACTCGTATCCTTCGGTGACTTCCTTGACGTCGTCCTTGAACCGCTTGAGGGAGGCGAGCTTCCCCTCGTGCACCACGACGCTGTCCCTGAGAAGCCGGATGTTGGAGCTGCGCGTGATCTTGCCGTTGATGACGCCGCACCCGGCAACCGTCCCGATCTTCGAGATGTGGAACACGTTGCGCACCTCGGCCCTCCCCAGGATGACTTCCCGCAGCGTCGGATCGAGGAGACCCTCCATCGCCTTCCGGACGTCGTCCACCACGTCGTAGATGACCGAGTAGAGGCGGATGTCCACCCCCTCCCGCTCGGCGAGATCGGCTCCCTTCGCCTCGGGGCGGACGTTGAAGCCGATGACGACGGCCGCGGAGGCGGAAGCCAGCATCACGTCCGACTCGGAGATCCCCCCGACACCGGCGTGGATGACGTTGACCTTCACCTTCTCCGTGGCGAGCTTGTTGAGGGAGAACTGGAGGGCCTCCATCGACCCCTGTACGTCGGACTTGATGACGATGTTCAGGTCCTTCATTTCGCCCGCGTCGATCTTCCTGTGGAGATCCTCGAGGCTCATCCGCGGCCGCACCACGGTGCGCTCCCTCTCCTTCTCCGCGCGGTGGAGGGCGATCTGACGCGCAGTGCGCTCGTCCTTCAGGACCGCGAATTTCTGGCCGGCTTCCGGGAGACCGGAGAGCCCCTGGATTTCCACGGGGGTGCCGGTGTCCGCCTGGTCCAGCCGCTTCCCCTTGTGGTTGACCAACGCGCGGACCCTCCCGTAGTGGATCCCGGTAACGATGGGGTCTCCCACCCTGAGCGTTCCGTCCTCCACGAGGACGGTGGCGACGGGGCCCCGTCCCTTCTCCAGGCGGGATTCGATGACCGTGCCGCGGGCGAACTTGGTGGGATTGGCGCGCAGTTCGAGGATGTCCGCCTGCAGCAGGATGAGCTCGAGCAGTTCGTTGATGCCGATGCGCCGCTTCGCGGAAACGTTGGCGTAAAGCGTCTGGCCGCCCCACCCTTCGGGAACGAGGCCGTGGTCGGACAGCTGCTGGCGGATCCGGTCCGGCTGGGCGCCCGGCTTGTCGATCTTGTTGACCGCGACGATGATGGGCACCCCCGCCGCCTTGGCGTGGTCGATCGCCTCGACCGTCTGGGGCATCACGCCGTCGTCGGCGCCGACGACGAGGACGACGATGTCGGTCACCGACGCGCCGCGGGCGCGCATCGAGGTGAAGGCCTCGTGGCCCGGCGTGTCGAGGATGACCATGCGCCTGCCGGCGTGCTCCACTTCATACGCGCCGATGTGCTGCGTGATCCCTCCCGCCTCCGACTCGGTGACGTTGCTCTCCCGGATGGCGTCGAGAAGCGTGGTCTTGCCGTGGTCCACATGACCCATGATGGTGACCACGGGCGGCCGCGGCCGAAGATCCTCCTCCCGGTCCGCCTCCTGATCGATCAGGCTCTCCACTTCGGGAGCCACGTTCTCCACGTCGAAGCCGTACTCCTGGGCGAGGAGGCTCGCCGTGTCGGCGTCCAACAGCTGATTCAGCGTGGTGGGGGTCCCCATCTCGATGAGCTTCTTGATGACGTCGGCGGCCTTGATCCCCATCCTGTGGGCCAGGTCGCCCACGGTGATGACCTCTTCGATCTTCAGAAGCCGTTTGCTGGCTTTCGGCGGAATCGTGGAAGGGGCCTTCTTTTCCCTGACGGGCTTCCCCCGCCTCTTGGCCGTTCGGCTGGGCTGGAACTGTCGGACGACGACCGCCTCGGCCTCCGCGGCGGGAGCGGCCGCGTCGGCTTTTTTCGCCTCGGCCTCCGGTTCCTCGAGGACTTCCTTGATGATCGTCTGCTTCAGGACCCCTTTCTGGACCTTCTTCTCGTGGGGTCTCGCCTTCTTCCACTTCTTTTCCTTTTCCTTCCGCGCGTCCTCGGGCTTCACGGCGGGCGCGGGCTTTTCCACGACCCGCACGCTCGCCTCCGGCGTCTGCGGCATCTCGGCCGGCGGCGCCTCGCCCTCCGCGGGGGGAACCTCCATGGGCGCGGGAGCGGCCTCGACCGGGACCTTCGGCTCCGCATCGGGCGGAGGGGGCTCCCGCTGCGGCTGGGGTTCGGCGGCAGGGGGCTCGGCGGCAGGCTCGGCTTCCGGGGGCGGCGCGGGCGCCCCTCTCCGGAGGATGACCTTCTGCGAACGGCGTTCGAGCACTCCGTCGGCACGTGTCAGGGTGGTGGTCTGGGGCGGAGGAGGAGGGGGAGCGGGCTTCTTGAAATGGCCCCTGACCCTTTCGATCAGGTCTCCCTCCAGGTTGCTCGACGCCGACTTCCCCTTTGCGCCGATCCGTTCCAGGAAGACAAGGAGCTCCTTGCTGGTCTCCATGCCCAGTTCCTTGGCCAGATCGCGTATCCGAACCTTATCCATCCACTCCCCCCGCTATTTTGTAGCCTCGCCCGACGCCATGGCGGCAAGCATCTTCGCCAGATCCGTGCCTCCGGCACCCATCTTCCATCGCGCACCGCCTTTTTGCGTGCGGATCCTGGCCGCGAATATCACCATACATCCACCGGACCGGCAGAGATAGATCCCCCGCCCCGGCAGCTTCCCTCCCGGATCGGGTTTCCACTCCCCCCCCGGCTTTCCCGCAATGCGCAGCAACCGATCCTTGCCGCGGACGGCCCCGCACTGTGCGCAGGTGCGCTGCGGTCCCCCGGCGTCACTGCTCCGGGGCTTCGTTCCCACCCGGAGCCTCCTCCTTCGCGCCGGGGGCGCCGCCTTCCGCGGGGGCCGCGCCGGGATCCCGTTCCTGCAAAGGAGCCGGGGCCTCTCCCGCACCGACGCCGGGGCTCCCCGGGGAAGACGCATCCGGGGGTGCGCCCTCCTCCGGCGTTCCGGGGTCAACCCCCTCCGGAGGCGCCGGGGACTCCGATTCCGGTTTCTTCGCGAACAACCCCTCCGCCCGCTTGAGGGCATCCTCGACCTGTCCCTCGGCGCGAACCTCGATGTGCCAGCCCACGAGCTTGGAGGCGAGCTTCACGTTCTGCCCCTTCTTCCCGATCGCGAGAAGAAGCTGCTCCTCCGGAACGATCACCTCCATCGTCTTTCCCGACTCGTTCACGAGGACCCGAATGATTTCCGCAGGCTGGAGGGCGTTGCAGACGAACTTCGCAGGGTCCTCGTCCCACGCGATGATGTCGATCCGTTCCCCGCGCAGTTCCTGCACGACGCTCTGCACGCGGGACCCCTTCATCCCCACGCACGCGCCGACGGGATCCACATCGCGGTCCTTGGAGCGGACGGCGATCTTCGTCCGGAACCCCGGTTCCCGGGCCACGCTCAGGATGGAAACCACCCCCTCGTAGACCTCGGGAACCTCCTGCTCGAACAGCTTGAGGATCATCCGGGGGTCGGACCGCGAAAGGAGGATCTCCGGGCCCCTGGAGGTTTTCGCCACGTCCTTGATATAGGCGCGGATCCGGTCGCCCTGCCGGTACCGCTCTCGCGGGATCTGCTCCGACGGGGGCATGATCGCCTCGGTCTTGCCCATGTCGATGATGATGCAGTCGCGCTCGTACCGCTGCACGATTCCGTTGATGATCTCTCCCTTGCGGCCGATGAATTCGTTGTAGATGACCTCGCGCTCCGCGTCCTTGACCTTCTGCATGATAATCTGGCGCGCCGTCTGCGCCGCGATCCGGCCCAGGTCCTTCGTGCTCAGCCTCTCGCCGAGGTTGTCGCCGACCTGCGCTTCGGGGTCCATCGCCTGTGCCTCGGCGAGGTCCATCTGGGTGTCGGGGTCCGTGACGCTCTCCACCACCGTGCGGAAGGCCAGGATCTCGAACTCCCCCGTATCGGGGTCGTAGGTGGCTTCGAGGATCTTGTTCATCCCGAACTTCTTCCTCGCAGCGCTCTCCAGGGCTTCCTTGATCGCGTCGATGATGACGGTTTTGTCGATCCCTTTTTCCTTGCCCAGTTGGGCAATGATCTGCCCCACGTCCAGAATCATCTTTTTTTCTTTCCCTTCCCGAAGAGTTCGTCCTGCGGCACGTCGACATTCGCCTTCCGGATCTCCAGATACCTCACGCGGTGATCCGCATCGTCCCCCCGGACGACGATTCCCTCGTCGTCCGCCGTCACGAGGGTTCCCTGGAGGTTCCTGCGCCCCTCCCTGGGCTCCGCCAGAGCCACCTTCACCCGGTTCCCCACCGCCGCGGTGAAGTGCCCGGGGGTGCGGAGCCTGCGGTTCACCCCGGGGGAGGAAACCTCGAGAACGTAATTTCCTTCCAGCGGGTCTTCCACGTCGAGGACGGCGCCCAACCTGCGACTGCACGTCTCGATCTCGGACAAGGAGACGCCGCCCTCCCGATCCACGTACACGCGAAGGATCGCCCTGTTCCCTTCCCGAACGACCTCGAGGTCGAACAAGGAGAGGGAGAGGTCTCTGGCGACTTCCCTCGCCAGCACCTCGATCTTTTCGGTGTCCGTTTTCCTCACGATAGGAAAAAAAAAGTGGGCCCCCGCCCACTCATTTCAAGCCCTAAACCCGATTATATTACAGGGAAAGCGCCATCGCCCACAACACATTTCTTTTCCTCCCCCTTAGAGGACGAGCCGCCCACGGTAGTCGTCCACCCGGGCGATCTTCTCGCGGATGAAGAAGTTGCGGATCCCCTCCACGATTTCCACGCACGCGTTCGGGTTGCGGAAGTTCGCGGTCCCCACCTGCACCGCCGCCGCGCCGACGAGAAGAAACTCGAGCGCGTCCTCCGCGCTCTGGATCCCGCCGATACCAATCACGGGAATCTTCACCGAACGGCACGCCTCCCAGACCATCCGCAACGCCACCGGCTTGATGGCCGGTCCGGACAATCCCCCGGTCACGTTGGAGAGCACGGGTTTCCGCTTCCGGTGATCCACCGCCATCCCCACGATCGTGTTGATGAGCGTCACCGCGTCCGCCCCCGCCTCCTCCGCTGCGCGGGCTACCGCTCCGATATCCCCGACGTTCGGGGAAAGCTTCACCCACAGGGGCTTGCCCGTCGCGGCGCGCACCCGGCGCGTCAGGCCGTACAGCCCTTCGGGTGTGGAGCCGAAGGCGATGCCCCCCTCCTTGACGTTGGGGCAGGAGGCGTTCAGTTCGATGGCGATCAGTGACGGCACCCCGGAGAGGCGGCGGGCGACCGATTCGTACTCCTCGATCGTCCTGCCGTAGATGTTCGCCGCGTATGCCGCACCGGCATCCGCCAGCCGGGGCGCCACCTCGGCGACGAAACGTTCGACGCCGATATTCTGCAGCCCGATGGCGTTGAGCATGCCTGCGGATGTCTCCACGATCCGCGGGGGAGCGTTCCCGGCGGTGGGTTCCAGGGACAACCCCTTGACGATGATCGCCCCGAGCAGGGAGATGTCGTAGAACGGCGTAAATTCCAGCCCATACCCGAAGGTTCCCGACGCGCTCATCACCGGGTTCTTGAGAAGGACCTCCCCCACCCTGGCGCGGATATCGGGGACCGCCGCCTGCGTCACCAGACGACCTCCCTCGCGTCGAACACCGGTCCTTCCTTGCAGACCCGCCGGTACGAGGTCTTCCCCTCCTCGCGCACTTCCGTCACGCACCCCCAGCAGACGCCGAAACCGCAAGCCATGTGGTTCTCCAGGGACGCCTGCACCGGGATGCCGAGGGGGAGGGCAAGCGAGGAGACCGACCTGAGCATTTCCCGGGGGCCGCAGGCAAGGATCATGAGGCGCCTCCGCTCCGGGGTTTTCAACCTGTCCAGCCGGTCCCGGACGGCATCGGTCACGGTGCCGAAGAAACCCGCCGTCCCGTCGTCCGTGCACGGATGCACGCGGCCCGGGAGGCCGCCGCCGGGGATCCAGTCCCGCGGGGGGAGCTGGTCGCGCGTGCGGGCGCCGAGGAACATCTCGAATTCCGACCGTTCCTGTTCCAGAAAAACTGCGGCGGGAAACACCGTGGAGAACCCCACGCCCCCCCCCAGGAGCCAGTACGTGCGCTCTTCCCCGCCGAATTCGAAACCGCGGCCCAGCGGGAGAGTCGCCGCGATCGGATCGCCTTCGTGGAGCCCGGAAAGAAGCGCGGTTCCCCTGCCGGCCACCTTGTAGACGAACTCCACGGTCCCTTTGCCCCTGGCGCCTCTGGCGCGGAAGATCGCCAACGGGCGCGGCAGCAGCGGGTCGTTCCCGGGCCATCCCGACACCATGGCGAACTGACCGGGGGCGAACTCGATCCGGTCGGGGAGCGCGACTTCCATCCGGTAGAAGATGCCGCCGCCGGCGTTGTGAAGAATCTTCCCGTGGACGAACCGCGGCCGGTTAATGGGCATCGCTCTCCCGTATTTCCCTGGCGAGGAGCACGGCGTCCTCTCCCGTGTCGGTGTAGTACCTCTTCCGGATCCCCAGAAACCGGAAACCCATCGAACCGTACAGCCGCTGCGCCTCCTCGTTCCCCACGCGCACTTCCAGGTGGAGCAGGGAGGATCCCGCACGCGCGCCCCGCGCGATGCATTCCCGGACCAGCGCCCTCCCGATCCCCCGCCGGCGCCGGGCGGGATGTACGGCGATGTTCAGGAGGTGAGACTCCCCGGCGGCGGTCCAGCAGACGGCGTAGCCCACGATCTCCCCGCCTTCGCCCACCGCCACGACGGGAGCGGAGAAGTCGCGGCCCAGATCCTCGGCGAACATCCCGCGCGACCAGGGCGTGAGGAACGAGGACTCCTCGATCGCCATCACCCCGTCGAGATCCGGGGATTCCATGGTCCGGATCCGGAAGTCCAGCCCCTACGCCCTCGCTACCAGCGTATCAGAGCCGACGCCCATGTGAACCCCGAGCCGAACGCCGCAAGGCAAACGAGGTCCCCCTCCCGGAGCCTCCCCCCCTCCACGCACTCGTCGAGGGCGATGGGGATCGACGCCGCCGTTGTGTTCCCGTACTTTTCGATGTTGGAGAAGACCTTCCCCTCCGGGAGCCCGAGGGCCTCCCCAACCGCCTGGGTGATCCGTAGGTTCGCCTGGTGCGGGACCAGGAGGGAGAGATCGGAGAGGGCGAGACCGTTTTTCGCCAGTGCCTCCCGGATCACCTCAGGGAAGCGGCGGACTGCGTGGGTGAACACGTACCGCCCGTTCATCCTGGGAAAGTGCCTTCCCGCCTCGAGCATGTCTTTCGTGATCCAGGGGTTCGAAAGGAAGGTGGGCGCCTCGACGCAGAGTTCCCTGGCGTATTTCCCCTCGGAGTGGAGGTGGGAGGAGAGGATCCCTCTCCCGGAATCCGCAGGACCGACGACCACGGCGCCTGCGCCGTCTCCGAAGATCACCGCCGTGTCACGGCCCGCCGTGGTGAAGTTGAGGCCGGGGCTGTGGGTCTCCGCCCCGATGACCAGAACGTAGTCGTGGAACCCTCCCTTGACGTACGCCTCCGCGACGGAGAGACCATAGAGAAAACCCGTGCACTGGTCGCGCACATCCAGCGCCCCCACGGTGGGCATCCCGAGCTGCTGCTGCACGAGGACGCCGGCGCCCGGAAAGTAGTAGTCGGGCGAGAGGGTGGCGAACACGACCAGTCCGATATCGTCGACGGCGATCCCCGCCTTCCCGATCGCCTTGCGCGCGGCCGCGGTCCCCAGGTGGGACGCTCCCACGCCGGGTTCCACGAAACGACGCTCCCGCACCCCGGTGCGCTGGACGATCCATTCGTCCGAGGTGTCCATGAGCATCGTCAACTCCTCGTTCGATACCACCCTGGGCGGAAGTTCCCGCC
Organism: Deltaproteobacteria bacterium; assembly: GCA_021815305.1. Classification (GTDB taxonomy): domain Bacteria; phylum Desulfobacterota; class Deferrimicrobia; order Deferrimicrobiales; family Deferrimicrobiaceae; genus JAKAHC01. The sequence goes on from JAKAHC010000001.1 coordinate 69,060, forward strand.
CCGTGCCGACGATCCTCGCTCCTCGCATCCCGCCCCCCGTCTAAAGGATCAGCACGGCCGCAGCTACGGTCGTGGTGTACTCGTCCTTCACGATGGCAGACTGGCTGATGTTGAAGGACTTGTAGATCTTCCCGCTGATCTTCCACACTTCCCGCTTCTCGTCCCAGCTCTTGTCCTCGTCGAACTCGACGCCGAGCGTGGAGGCGAGCATCGCCGCCGCCAGATCCTCGGCGTAGTCGCCGGCGACCTTTTCCGTCTGGCCGAAGGCGTGGTGTTCGCTCAGGTACCCGTACACGGAGCGGTCGGAGGGCAGCGCGCACCCCACCGAGGCCGCCACCAGTCTCCGGGGCTCGTCGCTGCAGCATCGGCTCATGACCACGAAGACGATCTCCCCGGGGGAGAGGAGCTTGAGCCCCTCGTCCTTCTTCACGATCCTGCACTTGGGGGGGAATATGCTCGACACCTGCACGAGGTTGAACTTCTCGATCCCGGCATCGCGGAGGGCAAGCTCGAACGAGGTCAGCTGCTCGCGGTGGCGGCCGACCCCCTTGGTAAAGAAGACCTTCGTCGGTACGGACATTGGCGGCTTCTCCTTAGATTCGCCGGGATCTCACTTCCCCGCCTGGCGGGCGACCAGCCACCCCATCAGGCGGTAGCACAATCGCGCCGCCAGGTAGTCCGGCGCGACCATGCCCCCGATCGGGGCGAGTTCCATGATGTCGAAGCCGACCACGTTGCAGTTCGATCGCATCACGTCCCGCAGCATGTCGATCACCTCGAACCAGGTGAGTCCGCCGGGCTCCGGGGTGACCACGGCGGGCATGATCCCGGGATCGAACACGTCGAGGTCGATGGTGATGTACACGTTTCCCCGGATGGAGCTGACGATCCCCTTCGTCACGTCCGCCAGGTTGTCGCGGACCTCGGAGGCATAGAAGGTCTTCACGTCCTCCGCCTTCTTCAGGTAGCGGTCCTCTTCCTCGGACATGCTCCGGATGCCGACCTGGACGAGCTTCGCGCCCGCCCCGACGATCCTGCGCCCGACGCAGGCGTGGTTGAGCGGCGTCCCGAGGTACTCGTCCCGAAGATCCGTGTGCGCGTCGAGCTGCAAAACCGTGAGCTCCCCGTGCTTCTTCCTGAGGGCGGTCACCGCCGCCGCCGTGCCCGTGTGCTCCCCCCCCAGGAGGATGGGAAACTTCCCCGCCTTCGTGATCGCACGGATCCGGCGCTCCGCCTCCTTGAGAGCGCTGACCGGCCCCGTTGTGGCGACGGGAATCTCGGTCGAAACGAAGATCCCCGCGCGGTACGGCTCGATCTTGTTCTCCTCGTCGAAGAGCTCCATGTGGGAAGAGGCGGCCAGGATGGCCCGAGGGCCGTTCCGCGTCCCGGCGAAGTACGTCGTCGTCTGGTCGACCGGGAAGGGAACGACGACGAAGGTCGCCTCCTTCCACGATGCGTACCTGCCGGAGATTCCTCCGAACGTCACGGAGTATGGGATCAAGAGAGGCCTCCTTCGTATGGGGCGGACTATCCGGCAGATTCTACCCCGGCGGCGCTCCGGCGCACAATACCGCCTCCCCGGCGGGGTTCGCGTCCCTGAGAAGGAGGCGCACCGAACGGGATCCCCGGTACGCGTTCTCCTGCACGGCGACGACCAGGTCCGATCTTCCGGCGGGGTCCGAGGGAATCTCCACCCGCCGGAACGCCACGCCTTCCACGCGTCGCCCGCCTCCCTCCACCTCGAACCGAAGGTGCTTCCCTCCCCCCCCCATCCGGGAAGCCCTCGTAAGGCGCACATTGCGCAGAAGAAACAGCGGCTCCTCGTTCCCGACGCCGAAGGGACGCAGCAGTTCCAGGTCCGCAAGCATCCCCGGGGTGATCTCGTCGACACGGATCTCGGCGTCGACCTTCCGGAGGGGGACGAAGGGAGCGCTTTCGGCGTGCGCCGCGGCGACGGAGAGGAGACCCTCGCGGAACGCCCCCAGGTTCCCCACGGACAAGGCCAGGCCCGCCGCCTGCGCATGGCCGCCGTACCGCAACAACAGGGGCGACAGCCGGGAAAGGACATCCACGATCGGAAACCCCTCCGTGCTGCGGCACGATCCGGTTGCCACCCCCTGCTCCTCCCGCAACAGAACGACGGGACGGCAGTACCGGTCGAGGATCTTCGAGGCGACGATCCCGAGAACGCCGGTATGCCACTCGGGGTCCGAGAACACGATGGCCGCCGGAAGTTCTCCCTGCGCCCCGATGCGTTTTTCCACCGCGGCGAGGATCCACTCCTCCTCCCGTTGCCGCCTCACATTGTCCTCGTTGAGCTCCCGGGCCAGCCGCATGGCATCCTCGAGGCATTCCGTGACGAGGATCCGCGAACTGCGCAACGCCTCTCCGATCCTCCCTGCCGCGTTCAGCCGGGGGCCGACGCGGAATCCCAGGTCCGCCTCGGTCGCCGAGACGTGGGGAACCCCCGCGGCGGTGAAGAGCGCCTCCACCCCCGGGCGGGGCCCTTTCCGGATCTCGCGGAGGCCTTCCCGCACCATCAGCCGGTTCCCGTCCCGCAGCGGAGCCATGTCCGCCACCGTCCCCAGCGCGACCAGGTCGAGATACTTCCGCATCGGCGGTTCGGGCCGGCCGCCGAAGACCCCCGCTTCCCGGAGCCGCTTCCGGACGGCGCAAAGCAGCAGGAATACGACGCCGACCCCGGCGAGGTCCTTTTCCGGAAAAGCGCAGCCGGGTTGTTTCGGATTGACCACGGCGAGAGCTCCCGGGATCACCTCCCCGGGCAGATGGTGGTCCGTGACGATCACCTCGGTCCCGCCCGCGGCCGCTCCGTGGACCGGGCCCACGTCCGAGATCCCGCAATCGACCGTGACGACGAGCCTGTACCCCTCCCGCGCGAATTCCTCGAGGACGCGCGGCTTCAGGCCGTACCCGTCCCGGATCCGGTCATTCTGGTGGATCCGCACGGGAAGTCGGGGGAAAACCTCTTTCAGGAGAAGATACAGGCAAGCCGCGCCGGTCGCCCCGTCCGCGTCGTAGTCGGCGTAGATCAGCAGCGGCTCGCCGCGGAAGCCCGCCGTGACCAGCCGGTCCGCCGCCTTGTCGACATCCTTCAGGAGAGAGGGGTCGGGAAGGTCCGCCAGGGTTCCCCGCAGGAACCTGTCGATGTCCCCGGGGACCGTGAACCCCCGGTTGACGAGCACCTTCGCCCCGGCCCGCGTCAGTCCGAAGCGGGCGGAGAGATCGGCGACAAGGGAAGGATCGGGGGAGAGAAGCGTCCACTTCCGCTCGACCGATCCCCTCAACCCGTTCCCCCCGTCACCTCTTCACTTCGGTCATCTTCTCGCCACGCCAGATGGCGACCACGGGGCTGGCGACGAAGACCGAGGAGTAGGTTCCCACGAGGATCCCCATCGCCAGCGCCAGCGCAAAGTTGTGCAGCACCGCCCCTCCGAAGAACAGCAGGGCGAGCACCGCCAGAAACACGGTGAGCGACGTAACGATGGTGCGGCTCAGGACCTCGTTGACGCTCAGGTTGATCGTTTCGGAAAAGGTCCCTTTCTTCCGGAGCCGGATGTTCTCCCGGATCCGGTCGAAGACGACCACCGTGTCCGTCAGGGAATACCCGCCGATGGTGAGAAGCGCTGTGATGAAGAGGAGGTCCTTTTCGATGCCCAGGACCCAGAAGATCCCCACGATGGCGAAGATGTCGTGGAAGGTGGCGATCGCCGCCGCCACCCCGAACTTGAATTCGAACCGCCAGGCGAGGTAGATGATGATCGCCAATGCCGAAACCGCCAGGGCGAGTACCGCGTCTTTCCGAAGCTTGTGCCCGATCGCCGGCCCGATCTCCGAGACGCTTTGCACCGTGAAGGGGTTCCCCGGCAGGCTGGACCGCAGGAGGGCGATCACCGGCTCCGCGATCATCCTCTCCTCCTGCTGCCGGTGCGCCCGCAGCTTGATGAGGAGAATGTTCTCTTCCGGCGCCCCTTGCAGGGTTGCCTCGGTGTGCCCCGCCTTGGCCAGCAAAGAGCGGATTTCGTCCATGGAATAGGGTTTCTGGAACTTGAGCTGGATCTCCGTCCCGCCCGCCAGGTCGATCCCGAGGTTCGCCTTCCCCCGGTAGATCTGGGCGGTACCGACGAATCCCAGGAGCACGAGCACCGTGGAAAACGCGAACGCGTATTTTTTCAGACCCATGAAGTCGATCTTGGTGTTCTTGACCAGTTCGATCATCGTTTCCGCCGCCCCCGCATCCCTTAAATGCTCAGCGCCTGCAACGGCTTCCTGGCGTTGAGGTAATCGAACACCACCTTGGTGCACACGAGCGCGGTGAAGAGGTTGATCGCCACACCCATCGAGAGCGACACCGCGAACCCCTTGATCGGCCCCGTGCCGAACTGGAAGAGGATGACCGCCGTGATCAGCGTGGTGACGTGGGAGTCCACCACCGTCCAGAACGCCTTGTCATACCCCGCGTCGATGGCGGCGCGCACCGACTTCTTCGCCCGGATCTCCTCCCGGATGCGCTCGAAGATCAGGACGTTGGAGTCCACCGCCATGCCGATCGCCAGGATGATCCCCGCGATGCCGGGAAGGGTCAATGTCGCCGAGAAGGCGGCCATCCCGGAAAGGAGGAAGAGGATGTTGAAGACCAGGGCGAAATCCGCCACGAGCCCCGCAAACCGGTAATAGAACCCCATGAACACCACCACCAGCAGCGCCCCGATGAGGGCCGCGCGCACTCCCTTGCGGATGGAGTCCTGTCCCAAAGACGGGCCGATGGAGACGTTCTGGATCACCTTGACCGGCGCAGGCAGCGATCCGGCCCGAAGGACGATCGCCAGGTCCGAAGCCTCCTCCGGCGTGAAGTTGCCCGTGATCTGCGCCTGTCCGCCGGAGATCCGCTCCTGGATCACGGGGGCGGAATAGATGGTGTCGTCGAGAACGATGGCCAGGCGGCGTTTCACGTTTTCCCCCGTCACCCGGTCGAAGATCTTGGCCCCCCGGGAGTCGAAGGAAATGGACACGTAGGCGCCTCCCCCGCGGCTGTCGAAGTTCACCTTCGCCGTCTTGATCATGTCGCCCGTGAGGACGGCGCGCCTCTTCACCACCATCGGCGTCTTCGTCACCCTGCCGGTCTGCGGGTCCGTCGACCGCAGATAGAGGATCTGGTCGTCCGGGGAAAGGTTCCCTTTCAGCGCGTCCTCGACGCTCGCCCCCTCGTCCACGAGCTTGAACTCGAGGAGCGCCGTCTTCCCGACGAGCTCGATGGCCCTCTGCTGGTCCTTCACGCCGGGGAGCTGGACTACGATCCGGTCCTCGCCCTCCGCGACGATCTGCGGCTCCCGGACGCCGAACTGGTCGATCCGGTTCCGGATCGTCTCCACGCCCTGGCTCACGGCGTTCGCCCGGATCGCCTGGACCTCGGCGGGCTTCATGCGCGCCGTCACCGTCGCCCCGTCGGCCTTCACCTCGCCCAACGACACGTCGAGGGAGGGAAGTTCATCCTTCAGGAGGCTCACCGCACGCTGGGCGAAGTCGCCCGGGGGGAACTTGAGGGAGAACCCGTCGTCCCCGGCCTTCTGCAGCGCCAGCACCGGAAGCCCCTTTTCGCGGCACACCGCCCGGGCGTCGTCCGCGTACCGCTGGGCCGTATTTTCGATCGCCTTGTCGATCTCCACCTGGAGACGGAGGAACACGCCCCCCTGCAGGTCGAGTCCGAGGTTGATCTTCGGCATCCGGTCCTTCCACCACGCCGGCAGATCCCCGGTCAGGGAAGGGAGCAGGACGACGATGGAGACCGCCGTCAAAACGGCGATCATGGTGATCCTCCAGGTGATGCTCTTCGACATGGTTCGAGGGTGCTCCTTTCCTTCGAATCCTGCGCGTGCGTTTGTCAGGCGGGCTTCTGCGATTCCGGGGCCGCCGCCTCCTGGCTGGATCCCGAAATCGCGCCCCGGGTCACCTTCACGCGCACCTTGTCGGCGATCTCCAGGGTGATGGTGGTCTCTGTGAGTCCCTTCACCTCCCCGTGCATCCCGCCGGAGGTCACGACGCGGTCGCCGATCTTGAGATTCTTGACGAATTCCTGGTGTTTTTTCGCCTGCTTCTGCTGTGGCCGGATGAGCAGGAAGTAGAAGATCACGAACATCAGCAGGATCGGGAGAAGGCCCATGAGGCCCCCGGCTCCGCCGGAACCCCCGCCCGGACTCCCCCCCATTGCGTACGCCATTCCGGTAAGCACCATCGGGTCGTCGCCTCCTTGTTTCTTTCTATTCGATACCTGAAATCCGCAATTCTTTCACAAGTTCCGGGAAAACTCCACGGGAAATTGCCTCTCGCGCCCGTTCCATCAGCCGGGCGTACGCATGGAGGTTGTGCACGGTCATCGCCATGGAGGCAAGCATTTCCCGCTGAAGATACAGGTGGCGCAGGTAGGCTCGGGAGAAGGCGCGGCAGGTGGGGCAATCGCAGCGCTCGTCCGGCGGGAGGGGGTCGTCGGCATACCGCGCCTGCTTGATCGACACCGTGCCCCCGGAAGTGAACATCATGCCGTTTCTCGCATTGCGGGTCGGAAGAACGCAGTCGAACAGGTCCACCCCGCGGGAAACGGCGAAGAGGATGTCCCCCGGCGTCCCGACCCCCATGAGGTACCTGGGACGGCATTCCGGAAGCATCGGCACCGTTCTCGCGACCGTCTCGCGCTGGAGTTCCTTCCCTTCCCCCACGCTCACTCCACCGACGGCGAATCCCTGGAATGGAAGGGCGCAGATCTCCTCGACGCTGCGGCGCCTCAGTTCGGGGAACATCCCCCCCTGCACGATCCCGAACATGCCTCCCCCTTCGAGAGTCCGCGCGGCAAGGGACCTGCGCGCCCAGAGGGTGGTGCGTCGGACGGCCTCCTCCGCTTCGGCCCGTTCCGCCGGGTATTCCACGCATTCGTCCAGCACCATGCGGAGGTCCGATCCGAGGGCTTCCTGCACCGTGACCGCGAGCTCCGGGGTGAGGATGTGCGCGGAACCGTCGATGTGCGAGCGGAAGGAAACCGCCTCGTCGGACACTTTCCGCAGGGCGCTGAGGGAGAACACCTGGAACCCGCCGCTGTCGGTGAGGATCAGGCGGTCCCATCCCATGAAGCGATGGAGCCCCCCCTGTCCGCGGATGCGCTCGTGCCCGGGCCGCAGGTACAGATGATAGGTATTGCCCAGGATGCAGCCGTACCCCATCTCCCGCAGCTGGGCGGGCCACACGCCCTTCACCGTGGCCGCCGTCCCCACGGGCATGAAGGCGGGCGTAGGAAAGGCGCCGCGCTCGGTGGCGATCACGCCTGCGCGCGCCGCCGTGCCCGCGTCCCGTGCCTCCAGCGTGAACCGGAGCGTCATCCCGGTGCCCTGCCCGGTCGCAAGGAGCGCCCCCCCTTCACGCGATGAACATCGCGTCGCCATAGCTGAAGAAACGGTATTCCCGCCCCACCGCCTCGCGGTACGCCTCGCGGACCGGCTCGATCCCGGCGAACGCCATCACCAGGGCAAGCAGGCTGGAGCGGGGCAGGTGGAAGTTCGTGAGCATCGCGTCGACGGCCAGGAACCGGTGTCCCGGGAAGAGGAACCGCCGGGTGGTCCCCGCGGAGGGGGCTACCGTGCCGTCCTCCCGGGCGCAGCTTTCCAGCGTTCGCACGGCGGTGGTCCCGACCGCGATGATCCGGCCGCCGCGCGCCCGCGTCCCGTTGATCGCCTCCGCGGCCTCCGGCCCCAGGCGGTACTCCTCGGGGTGGATCTCGAACGCCTCCACTTCCTCCGTCCGGATGGGCGAGAACGTCCCGTACCCCACCGACAACGTCACCCGCGCGAAGGAGACGCCGGACCCGGACAGTTCGCGGAGGAGATCGTCGTCGAAATGGAGTCCCGCGGTGGGGGCGGCCACGGAGCCGGGGGTCGCGGCGTACACCGTCTGATACCGGTCCGCGTCTTCCGCCGCGGCGGGGTCTCCCGGACGGCGCCGGATGTAAGGCGGCAGCGGCACCTCCCCAACGCGTTCCAGGGCTTCCGCAACGGGGACATCGCCGGCGGAGAGTTCGACCTCCCACCGCCCCTCTCCCGAACGGCGACGCAGCCGCAACCGCAGGAATCCCCCGACGAGGAATTCCTCCCCCTCTCCGAGTCTCTTCGACGGCCTGGCCAGCGCGTCCCAACGATCCCCTTCCGTCCCGGATGGGCCAAGCGGCGACAGCAGGAAAACCTCCACCGCCCCGCCGCTCCTTCGAACCGCGCGCAGCCGGCAACGGAGGACTTTCGTGTCGTTCACCACAAGGAGGTCCCCCGGCCGCAGAAGGGACGGGAAATCCGAAAACACCAGGTGCCCGATCTCCCCCGTTCCCCGGGAGAGCGTCAGAAGGCGTGCGTCGCGCCGCCGGGGCGCAGGCCGCTGCGCGATGAGACGATCCGGCAGGTGGTACGAGAGGATCTCGGTCTTCAGGGCGATTCCCCCTCCACCGTGGTCCCCGGGTAGTAATACGCAAGGATCTCCCGGAAACTGCGGCCCGACTTCGCCAACCCGTTCGCGCCGAACTGGCACATCCCCACGCCGTGGCCGTACCCCTCCCCGGATACGAGCCATCCGCCCGCGGCGGGGACGATCCCGAATTTCAGGCTGCGGACCCGCGCGTACCCGGCGGCCTTCCGGAACTCCGGTGCGGGCATCTCCCGGGAAACCCCGCCGGAGGCGATCCGGACCCGCTTCGCCCGCCCTGTCGGCGTCCGGCCCTCGACCGAAAAACGAAGGTCCTTCCCCGGCGGAATCCCCAGCAACCGCCCCAGACGGCGCCCCTCCGCCGCGGACATCCGGTACTCCCACCGGGAAAAGGGGCTATCCCCGCAGGCGCCGCAATCCTTCGATCGCAGGTACGGAACGTCTTTCCCCCACGCATCCGCCGCCGACTCGGTCCGCCCTCCGCACGTGGAGTGGTAGACCGTCCTCGCGAGCTCCCCGCGGTACCGCACCACCAGCCCGCGCGTCTCCTCCGCCGCCCGCAGGAACACGGGGGCCACGTTGTCGGTCCCCTCGAACACCTGGTCCTCCACGCTCCCCGCGACGTCGTAGTCCGTGTCGCGGGGGTTGCGCATCGCGCCGAGCGCGTACGTTCGCACCGCGACGGCCTGCGCCGCCAGCGCCTCCGGATGGAACCGCGGCGGCATTTCCCGGCTGACGACGGCGGCCACGTATGTCTCCAGGGGCACGACGGCCACGGCGAGGAGCCGCCCCCTTCGCGCCACGATGCGGAGCCGACCGCCCACTCTGCCGCCCGACAGGCGCAGTTCGGGGACTCCCGCCACGTCGAGGGTGTCGCGAAGCAGCCTCGTTCCGTCGAACCGGATCCGCCCTCCGACGGCGGAGAGCGTCAGGGTCCCCGGGATTTCCGCAACGAGCCGCCCGTCGGGGCCCCAGGCGCGCATCTCCTCCGCCCGCAGAACGATCGGCCCGGCTCCCTCCGCGAGGAGTACCCGGACAAACCGGGTTCCGGCGATCCGGGGCGGTCCCGGCGCAGCCGCCCCGCGGGCCGTTCCCGCCGCTTCCGCCGGTGAAGGGGGCGCAAGGACCTTCCGGCCCGCACCTTCCGCGGGTCGCGGCGGGGCCTCCGCGCACCCGCAGAAGGACACCATCCCGAGGAAGAGCATAAGAAGAAGGAGGGAGGAGATCGTCATCCCGTCCCGTTGCGGCATCTCGTTCCCGGGAGGGGGGCACCCCTTCCTCCGGAATGCCGGCAACTTCAAGGAATGTACCCCGGAAGCGCCCGCACCATCGGATACTTTCTTCCTTCTCGCGGAAAAACCAGGGAATTCTCCCCCTTACCCGGCGGGCGTCCCCTTTCCGGAGAGGCCCTTCGCGAATTGCAAGAAAGGGGTAAGCAGATCGATCGGTACGGGGAAGAGCGTCGTGGAGTTGTTCTCGGCCGCCACCTCCCGAAGTGTCTGCAGGTACCGCAACTGGAGGGCGATCGGGTTCTCCGCGATGATCCTCGCCGCATCGGAGAGCTTCTGCGCCGCCTGGAACTCCCCTTCGGCCCCGATGACCTTGGCGCGCCGCTCCCGTTCGGCCTCGGCCTGCCGGGCGATCGCCCGCTGCATCTCCTGCGGCAGGTCGATGTTCTTGATCTCCACCTTGGCGACCTTGACGCCCCACGGCTCCGTGTCCTTGTCGAGGATCTCCTGGAGGTGCGCGTTGATCTTCTCGCGCTCGGAGAGAAGTTCGTCGAGCTCCGCCTGCCCGCATACGGACCGCAGCGTCGTCTGCGAGAGTTGCGACGTCGCGTAGAGGTAATTCTCGACGCTTACGATCGCCTTGTTGGGATCGATGACGCGGAAATAGAGGACGGCGCTCACCTTGATGGTGACGTTGTCCTTCGTGATGACGTCCTGGGGGGGAACGTCCATCGCCACGACGCGCAGGTCCACCCTGACCAGCTTGTCGATCACCGGGATGAGGAGGATGAGGCCGGGGCCTTTCGCGCCGATCACGCGCCCCAGCCGGAACACCACGCCCCGTTCGTATTCGTTCAGGATCCGGACGGCGCTCGAAAGGAAGAGCAGGACCAGTACCAGTGCGGCTGCGTAGAGAAACATAAGGACGACCCTCCTTGGGCTTCCCGGAATATCCTCCGGTGTCAGCTGCTCTTCCCGTCTCCCGGATCGGAGCGCTTCGGTTCCACGACGACCGTCATCCCCTCGACACTCTTGACGACGACCCGATCCCCCTTGCGGATGGGCCGATCGCACCTTGCGTCCCACAGCTCCCCCACGACGCGGACCTTCCCCTTTCCGTCGATGTCCGTGACCGCCTCTCCCGTCTCGCCGACCATCCCCTCCGAACCGGAGAACGGCTTCCGGAGCTGGCTGCGCACGGCTAGAGAGATGACCGCAGAGAAGAAGACGACGGACAGCGCGACCATGGTGATCAGCACGGTCCAGGAGACGCGCAGGAACGGGTCGGCGCTCTCCCGGAAGAGCATCAGGCTCCCCAGGACCATGGCGGCGATCCCCCCGAGGGTCAGGGCGCCGTACGAATGGATCTTCACCTCGAGGAAGAAGAGGACCAGAGCGAGGAGGATGAGGAGGAACCCCGCGTAGTTCGCCGAAAACGTCTGGAGCGCGTAGAAACTCAGCAGCAGGCAGATCCCCCCCACCACCCCCGGGAGCACCGCGCCGGGGGAGGCCAGCTCGAAGAAGATCCCGTAGATCCCGATCATCATCAGGATGTATGCGACGTTGGGGTCCGCGAGGGCGGCAAGGACGCGATACCGCAATCCCATCGGAATGCGGACCACCGGAGCGTCCTTCGTACGGATCGTGTAAGTCTCCCCCCCTTTCCCGATCACCCGGCCATCGAGCCGGGCAAGAAGATCGGCGAGGTTCGGCGCGACGAGGTCGACCACGTTATTCTTCAGCGCTTCCTTCTCGGAGAGGGAGGAACTCTCCCGCACGGCGCTCTCCGCCCACTCGGCGTTTCTCCCCGACCGCTCGGCGAGGGAGCGGGCGTACGCGGCGGCGTCGTTCTCCACCTTCCTGGCCATCGTGTTGTCCATCGAACCGCCCCCCACGTTGACGGGGTGCGCGGCGCCGATGTTCGTCCCCGGGGCCATGGCGGCGACGTCCGCGGCAAGGGTGACCAGGACCCCCGCGGAGGCCGCCCGGGCGCCCGGCGGGAAGACGTACACCGCCACGGGAACACGTGCCTTCAGGATCGCCTGGACCATCTGGCGCATCGCCAGGTCGAGGCCGCCGGGCGTGTCGAGCGTAACCACCAGGAGCGTCGCATTGTCCCTCTCTGCCCGATGGATGGCCGACTCGAGATAGTCCGCGATGACGGGACTGATCGGCGCCGCGATGGTAGCCACCATCACCGGTGCCCGCGGTGGGGCGGCGGGCACCGCGGTTCCCCGCCCGAGGAGCAGGAGGGGAACCAGGAGGAGAAAGGCGCGGCGGTGGAGTGACGTCACGGCACCCGCTTCCTGTAGACGGCGAACTTCAGGTACTCGGTCTCGGGCACGGAAAGCAACACCGGGTGGTCCGGCGGTTGCCCCCCCCACGCGACCAATTCCAGGTCGGCGCCCGCGTCGGAAGCCGAGTCCCGAAGGGCTTCTTTCCATTTGGCCACATCGATGAGTTGCGTGCAAGACGAGGTGGCGAGCAGGCCGCCGGGGGCGAGCACGGACAACCCCACACGGTTGATGTCCCGGTAGCCGCGCAACGCGCCTTCCCTCTCGAGCCGGGACTTGGCGAACGACGGCGGGTCCAAAACCACCATGTCGAACCGGCGTTTCGACGAAGCGAGGTCCCGCAACGCCTGGAAGAGGTCCGCCGTTTCTCCCTCCCACGCGCCGGCGAAACCATTCAGCCCGGCGTTTTGCCGGGCCGTTTCGACGGCCGTCTTCGAGGCGTCGATGGCGAGGACGCTCTTCGCTCCCCCGCGGAGGGCGTAGAGTCCGAACCCTCCGGCGGCGCAGAAGCCGTCGAGGACGGTCCTCCCCGCGGCAAGCCGGCGGACGATGTTCCGGTTCCCCCGCTGGTCGAGGAAGAAGCCCGTCTTGGGGCCGCTCGCCACGTCGATGGCGAACCGGACTCCGTCGGTTTCGATCTCCACGCGGGAAGCCCCCTCCCCGCGGACCGGGCCTTTCCGCTCCGCCAGTCCCTCGTGGCGCCTCGCTCCGCCCTCCGAACGCTCGTAGATCAGCCGCGGCGAGAATTGCCGTTCGAGGACATCGAGAAGAAGCTCCCGGGCGGATTCCATCCCCGCCGTGAGGATCTGTACGGAGAGGACCTCTCCGTACCGGTCCACGATGAGACCCGGCAGGGAGTCGCCCTCGGAATACACCACACGCAGGGCCTGCTCTCCTCCCATCCCCGACTCGGCCCTCCGCAAGAGGGCCTCCCGGATGCGTCCCCCGAGAAACCCGGCGGACGGCTCCACCGCGCCGTGCGACACGCGCCGGAGAGCGATCCTGCTCCGCAGGTTCGCCGTCGCCGTCCCCAGCAGATCCCCCGCCCGCGAGCGCACCCGCACCCACTGCCCCGGCGCGAGGCCCGTCGGGACCTCCCGGAGGTCGTCTCCGAACACCCATGGGTGGCCCGACCGGAGGCGGTCCTCTCCCTTCCGGCTCACTCGGACCTCCGGCAGGGACACGGTCATCCGTTCGGGGGCCCGGAGAGTCGCCGTGAAATGGATTCGAAATCGGCGAACACCTCCGGTTCCCGGGCGGCGTTGCGCAGGATGAAGGCGGGGTGATAGGTGGGGAGGACGGGGATCCCGCCGAGTTCCCTCCATCGCCCCCTTGCCCGGGTAATCCGCTCCTCGGCACCCAGAAGAAAGTTCAGCGCCGTGGCGCCGAGGGTGCAGAGGATTTCCGGGCGAATCGCCTGGATCTGCCGCATCAGGTAGGGCAGGCACGCCTTCGCCTCGTCGGGAAACGGGACGCGGTTCTCCGGAGGGCGGCACTTCACGATGTTGGCGATGTAGACATCCTCGCGCCGCAGCCCGATCCGCGCGATCCACTGGTCCAGGCGTTTCCCCGCCGCTCCCACGAACGGCTCCCCCCGGCGGTCCTCCTCGGCGCCAGGACCCTCCCCCACGAACATCAGGCGGGCCCGGGGGTTCCCCACCCCGAACACGATGGTGCTGCGGCCCGAACACAGGGGGCAGCCGCGGCAGCGGGCCAACTCCTCCCGGATGTCCTCAAGGGTTTCGCTTCCCACGGAGGGCGTCGGACGCCCGTGGGCGGCGCCACCTGGCGCGGACGCCGGAGGAGCCCCCCTCCGCCCCGGGACGTGGATGTAATCCACCCCGACCTCCCGGAGCCACGCCGCGAGCATCCTGCGGGATACCGCCCTGTTCATGCGGGGAGGAACTTGCGGCAGACCGCCCGCCAGACGGCCGAGGCGATGGCGTCCTTGGCCGCCATGGCGAGATCGATCGCGGTCCCGTCGGAGAAGTAGACGCGCACCTCGTTGCTGTCGGACCCGAAGCCGATGTCGGAGCGGGAGACATCGTTGGCGACGATCGCGTCGAGGTTTTTCCTGCGCATCTTCTCGACCGCGTTCTCCTCGAGATCATTCGTCTCGGCCGCGAACCCGACGAGGACCCGTGTTCCTTTCGTGCGGCCGAGGGAAGAAAGGATGTCGTCCGTGGGGACCAGGGCGAGCGTCCGGTCGAACTTCTCCTTCTTGATCTTTTTCTGGGCCGCGGAGTCGGGCCGGAAGTCGGCCACCGCCGCCGCCATCACCACCGCGTCCGCCCCTTCCGCAGCCGCCGTGACCTCGCCCATCATCTCCTTTGCGGACCGCACGCGGACCGTCGTGAGGAACGGGGGGGCCGGGAGAGGTGTCGGTCCGGCCACGAGGGTGACGTCCGCCCCGAAACGCCGCGCGGTCACCGCCATCGCGAACCCCATCCTGCCGCTGGAGCGGTTCGTCAGGTACCGGACCGGGTCCATGTCTTCCGCGGTGGGACCGGCGCTCACCACCACCTTCTTGCCCGCGAGGAGCTTCTCCGAGAGGAGGATGCGGGCCATCTCCACGATCCTCCCCGTGTCCGCCAGCCGCCCGGGTCCCACCGTCCCGCACGCAAGCTCGCCCTCGTCGGGATCGACGATGGTGAACCCCCTTTCCCGAAGGACCTCCGCGTTCTCCCGGACCGCCGGCGACGCGTACATCTGGCTGTTCATGGCCGGAGCCAGCAGCACCGGCGCGGCGGTGGCCATCACCACCGTGGAGAGCAGGTCGTCCGCGATCCCGTTGCGGATCCTGCCCATGGTGTTCGCCGTGGCGGGAACGATCATCAGGAGGTGGGCCCGCTGCGCAAGGGAGATGTGTCCGATCTCGGACTCGCTGATCAGGTCGAACATGTTCATGTAGACCGGGTTCCTGGAAAGGGTCTGCAGGGTGAGCGGGGTGATGAAATGCGCGCCCGCGGCCGTCAGGATGACATGGACGTTCGCGCCTTCCCTGCGCAGTTCCCGGATGATCTCGCACGCCTTGTACGCGGCGATCCCCCCGGTCACCCCGAGGACGATTTCCCTGCCCGCAAGCGTCGTCATCGCCTATGCCTCCCCCGTGAAGAATGGGTTGGTCCGCCGCTCCTCCCCCACCGTCGTCGCGGGACCGTGGCCCGGGAACAGCACGGTGTCGTCGGGGAGGGTGAAGATCTTCTCCCGGACCGACCGGATGAGTTCCTCGTAGGACCCCCCCGGCAGATCGGTCCTCCCGATCGAACCCGCGAAGACGAGGTCTCCCACGAAAGCCATCCCCGCCGCAAGGAACGCCACATGCCCCGGGGTGTGACCCGGCGTGTGGACGACGCGGAACGCCTGGTCGCCGAGGAGGACGGTGTCCCCTTCCCTTACGAGCACATCGGGAGGAGGAGGGTCGGGGACGCGCAGCCCGAACATCCGCCCCTGCCGGCTCGCCGCGCGCATCCCGTCGGCATCCTCGGGGTGGATGAGGATCTCCGCCCCCGTCCGGTCCTTCAACAGGCGCACCCCCCCCACGTGGTCGAAGTGCCCGTGGGTGAGAAGGATCTTTTCGAGGAGCAGGCCCCGGTTCACAAGCTCCCCGTGGATCCGCCCGGCCTCGTCCCCCGGGTCGACGACGAAGGCTTTCCGGCTCGCCTCGTGCTCCACGATGTACGTGTTCACCGCGAGCGGCCCCACCTCCATCACGAGCACACGCAGCGCATTTTTCCCCGTCAAAGCGTCCTGCCCCAGGACACGAACCGGTCCGCGTACTCGTCGGCCATCCGCTCGGCCACCTGCCTGTCCTCCGCCTCCACCACTAGGTGGAAATACGCCTCGTCCTGGCTGGGATAGACGAGCGCCCAGTCCTCGCCCTCGAAGACCTTCACACCGTCGATGAACTGGCTCGGCTTCCCCTTGGCGTGGGTGGCCAGCATGCGCATCAGGGCCCCCTTGTTCTCCCATGCGCACGGCACCTTCCGCTGAAGCACCACGGTGGGCGGGATCTCCCGGAGGACGTCGGACAGGCTGCGCCCTTCCGCGGCCAGCAACTCCATGATCTTCACGATGGCGAACATCCCGTCGAAGGCCGGCTGGAACCGAGGGAAAACATACCCGCCGGAACCGTCCCCGGCGAAGGCCACACCCTCGTGCGCCGCCGTCTCCATCAGGGAACGGGGCAGCGTCCGGGTCCGGACCACGTCCATCCCGAAACGCGCCGCGATCTTCTCGATGTTCCGGGACGCCGTGACCGGGACGCTGACCCGCCCCTTGCGCGCCTGGCGGCAGGCCAGGAGGCAGACAACCTGCAGCGCCGTAGCGTCGGGCAGCGCATCCCCCTTCTCGTCCACGAGGAAGATCTTCTCGCCGCCCGTGTCCAGCATCACGCCGAAGTCGGCGCTCAGGGACCTGGCGATCGCCCTGAGATGGTGCATCCCCCTGTCGAATTCCTCCTGCGTCCGCGTGATGCGCGCGGGGTCGAGGATCGGGTTCAGCGCCACCGTCTCGACCTCCATCTGGCCCAGGATCCGGGGGAAGATCACGACGGAGGAGCCGTAGGAGTAGTCGATCACGATGTTGAACCTGCGCTCCCGGATCGCCTTCACGTCGACGGACTTCAGGAACCCGTCGACATACAGGTCGAAACCGCCCATCGGGAAAGTGATCCCGCCGGTATCCTCGATGTCGGCACGGACGAAATCCTCCCGGAAGAAGAGGTTTTCGATGTTCTTCTCCAGTCCCATCGACAGGTCGAGCCCCGAGTCGTCGAAGAACTTGAGGTCGACGAAGGACGGGTTGAAGGGGCTTTTCCTCGTGTGCACCCCTCCCCGCTCGTCCCGGTGCGACCGGGACAGGAAACGGACCACCGGCAGCGGGGTGACGCCGTAGTCGTGCACGTCGACACCCACGGAGAGCATCCCCGTCATGATCGCGCGGTTGACCATCCGGGACACCTTGTGGCTGTCGCGGCTGGTGGAGAGGACCACTTTCCTGCCGAAGGTGGCGGCGTACGCGGCTCCCACCTTCGCGGCGAACTCGGGGGAGATCTCGATGTTGGCCAACCCTACGATCCCGTAAGCGCCGAAGAGGGAGCGCGCCCACTTCTCCCCCCAGATGAGAGAGGAGGAAAGGACCGCCCCGTCCTCCACCACCTTGTGAGGCCACACCTTCACGTTCGCCTTGACCACCGCTTCCGTCCCGATGATGCAATGGTCGCTGACGACCGCCCGCTCCGAAAGGAACGCCCCGTCCATCACCCTGGCATCGGAACCGATGATGTTCTCGAGGATCCGGACGCCCTTCCCGACGGTAACGCGCGGCCACAGGACGCTGGACTGGATCACCGTGCCGTCCTCCACCACGCTCCCGTCCCCCATCACGACGTTGTGCATCGTGACGCCCGAACCCACGACGCAGTCCTTCCCCAGGAGAACGTTCTCCATGTCGGTCGTGTAGTCCACTTTGGAGTTCTCCCCGATCCAGACGTTCCTCGTCCCGGCGCGGCTCCCCCCGAAATCGATCTTGACCTTCCCCGCGAGGATGTCCAGATGGACGTTCAGGTACTCGTCCAGGTTCCCCACGTCCTTCCAGTACCCCTCCGCCACGTACCCCAGGAGCCGGTCGCCCCGTGCAAGCATCGCGGGGAAGAGGTTCTTGCTGAAGTCGAAATTCTTCTTCTCCGGGATCAGCGAGAGGACCTCCGGTTCGATGATGTAGATCCCGGTGTTGATCGTGTCGGAGAATACCTCGCCCCAGGAGGGTTTCTCGAGGAACCGCACGATCCGGCCGTCCTCCTCGGCGATGACGATGCCGTACTGGAGCGGGTTGGGTACGCGGGTGAGCACGATCGTGACCGACGCCTTGCGTTCCCTGTGGAAATCGATCGCTTTCGACAGGTCGAAGTCCGTGATGATGTCCGCGCTGATGACCATGAAGGTGTCCGACAGGCGATCCTGCGCGTTCCTGACGGCCCCCGCGGTGCCGTAGTCCGCCTCCGCGGTGGTGTACTCCATCCGGACGCCCCAGGGGGCGCCGTCGCCGAACCAGGAGCTGATCTTCTCCGGGTAGAAGTAGAGGAGAACCTCCAGATCGCGGATCCCTTCCCGCGCAAGGAGGCGGACGACGTGCTCCATCATGGGACGGTTCGCCACGTGCGCCATCGGCTTGGGGAGTTTCTCCGTCAACGGGCGCAGCCTCGTGCCGAACCCTCCCGCCATCACGACCGCCTTCATGCCTTTGGCCTCCGAAGGAGAAGCGTGGGAGCTACAGGAAGCGGATGAGATGCGTTATCCCGAAATACCCGAAGGACATGGCGAAGAACACGAGGAACAGGGCGCAGGCCGAGACGACCCCCCGGTACACCCTGTCGGTGAACCAGCCGCGCCCCGCCGACACGGCGATGCCGACGAAGAGGTACCAGGCGGCGTCGGCCAGGATGTGCCCGGCGACGAAGGAGAGGATTCCCGTCATCCCGTGGTTGCGGGAGAGGAGCAGGTACCCGAGGCCGATCGTCGCCCACCACAACGACCAATAGGGGTTCGCCGCCGAGATGACGATTCCGTCTACCACGGGCCGTAGCCAGCCCGAAAACGCGTCGCGTTCCCCCGCGGGGGCGGACTCCTCTTCGCAACCGCCGGCGAAGCGGAGCGTCCGCACCTCCCTCGCCATTCCGCAGGCCATCCAGAGAAGCATCCCGGACCCGACCAGGGCGATCGCGGTGGTCGCCGCCTCCCCCCGGATCCATTCCATCAGCCCGAAAAGGATGAGGCAGAGCAGCGCTCCCTCCAGGATCGCATGACCCAGGACAAGGAGCGGGGCGGCGGGGAACCCCTTCCGGGTGGTGTGGCGGATCGTCACGGCGAGCAACGGCCCGGGCATCATCGCCCCCGACAGGCCGATGAGGAAGGAAGAGACGAAGATTGCGGCGGGATTCCCGAAATTCATATTAGAATTTATAACATAATTCCCCGTGGGGTTTTGCCCCGCGGATTCGGAGGTTTTCTCTTCCGGGATGACGGGACGCAATCCTCTCCCCACGGCGGACGTGATCATCGAAGTGGACGGCCGCATCGTCCTCGTCCGGCGGAAGCACCCCCCCGAAGGGTGGGCGATCCCCGGCGGGTTCGTCGAGGTCGGCGAGACCGTGGAGGCCGCGGCCGTCCGGGAAGCCTTCGAGGAAACGGGCCTTCGCGTCACCCTCACCCTGCTGCTGGGGGTGTACTCCGACCCGGCCCGGGATCCGCGGCACCACACCGTTTCCACGGTCTACGTCGGGCGGGCGGAAGGTCGCCCGGAAGGCGGGGACGACGCCGCCGAGGCGCGGCTCTTTTCCGAGGGGGATCTCCCCTCCCCTCTCGCCTTCGATCACGGGAAGATCCTGTCGGACTACTTCCGGTTTCAAAGGACGGGAAAGAGGCCGATCTGACCTCTGCCGGATCCGGAAGGGGCAAATCTCCGGCAGCCGAACCATCGGCTTCTGTGTATCGATCCGCTTTGAATTGCCGGCCCTGCGGGAAGGAGCGCCTCCCCGCAGGGCCGCCCGAAGGATTACGCGAGGGCCTTGACGGCCTGCTCGATCCGGTCGATCCCTTTTTCGATGTTCTTCATCGACATGGCGTAGGAGAGACGTTGGCACGCGTCGTCGCCGAACGCGATCCCGGGGACCGCCGCCACCTTGTGATCGTCGAGCAGGTACGCCGACAGGGCGGAAGAGCTGTCGATCACCTGGCCCGCGGGCGTCTTCTTCCCGTAACACCCGGAGAAGTTCGGGAAGACGTAGAACGCACCCTGCGGAAGAAGGCACGACACGCCCGGCATCTTGTTGAGCCGGTCGGTGATGAAGCGGCGGCGCCGGTCGAATTCGGCGACCCACGCCTTCTGGAAATCCTGCGGGCCGTTCAGCGCCTCGATGGACGCCTTGTCGCAGAACGACACGGGATTGCTCGTGCTCTGGCTCTGGATGTTGTTCATCGCCGCCACGAGGTCTTTCTCCGCGGCCACGTACCCGATCCGCCAACCGGTCATCGAGTGCGACTTGGAAAGACCGTTCACGAGGATCGTGCGCTTCTTCACCTCTTCGCCCAGGGAGGCGAAGGAGGTGAACTGGAACCCGTCGTACACGAGCTTCTCGTAGATCTCGTCCGACAGGACGGTGATGTCCTTCTTCACGATCACCTGGGCCAGAGCCTCGAGTTCCCCCTTCGAGTACGCCGCCCCGGTCGGGTTGGAGGGGCTGTTCAGCACGAAGAGCTTCGTCTTCTTTGTTATCGCCTTTTCCAGCTGCGCGGGGGTGATCTTGAACCCCGTTTCCTGCTTGGCCTCCACGATCACCGGCGTCGCGTCGGCGAGGAGGGCGATGTCGGGATAGGAAACCCAGTACGGGGCCGGGATGACCACCTCGTCCCCCGCTTCGAGGAAAGCCTGGGCGACGTTGTAGATGGAGTGCTTCGCCCCCAAGGAGACGATGATGTTCTCCCTCTTGTACTCCAGCCCGTTGTCCCGCTTGAGCTTGGCGATGACGGCATCCTTCAGCTCCGGCGAGCCGGGGACGGGGGTGTACTTGGTGTATCCGTCGTCGAGCGCCTTCTTGGCGACGGCCTTGATGTGGTCCGGCGTGTCGAAATCCGGCTCCCCCGCGCCGAAGCCGACCACGTCGATCCCCTGTGCCTTCATCTGCTTGGCCTTGTTGGTGATCGCAAGCGTCGGCGACGGCTGGATCTTCCCCACTCTCTTTGCCAGCTTCATTTCCTCTTCGCTCCTTTCAGTTTTATGAAAACGAGGTCACGCACCAGAGGGGGCACGAGGTCGTCGATCTTCCCGCCGAACATCGCGATCTCCTTGACGATGTTCGAGCTGATGGCGGAATACCGCTCCCCCGTCATCATGATGACCGTGTCGATCTCCGGAGCGAGCTTCGTGTTCATATGGGCCATCTGGTACTCGTACTCGAAGTCCGAAATCGCCCGCAGCCCCCGCACGAGGACATGGGCGTCCTTCTTCCGCGCAAATTCCACGAGGAGCCCGCTGAAGGACGTCACCTCCACGTTTCCCCAGGGGCGCGTCAGTTTCCTGAGCATGCTCTCCCGCTCCCGCGGGGTGAAGCAGACGTTCTTCCGGATGTTCAGCGCCACCGCGACGATCACGCGGGAAAACACCCGGGAGGAGCGCTCGATGATGTCGAGATGGCCGTACGTGGGCGGATCGAACGAGCCCGGGTAGACGGCAACGGTCCTCATCCTGCCTCCTTCGCGGTCCGCCCGGGCGCCGCCGTGCCGCCGGGTCGGGGGACTTCACAGAGCGTGACGCGCGTGTCGCCGTACCGCCGGTCCGCGATCGTCGACCAGCCCGGAGGAAACGTCTCGTCGGGATCGCGGGCGGCCCTCTCGGCCACCACGAGGGCCCCCGCCGCCAGCACCCCGCAACGCTCGATCTCCGCCGCCGACCGTCCCACGAGCCCCTTGCCGTACGGCGGGTCGAGGAACACGAGCGTGAACCGCATTCCGCCGGCGGCAAGCCGCCGGAGCGCCTTCCGGTAGTCCGCCGGGACGCAGGTCGGACCCGTCGCGCCCAGGGAGGCAAGGTTCGACTTCAATGCCGCGAATGCGATGGCGGATGGTTCCACGAGGACCGCGCCCGCAGCTCCCCGGGAGAGCGCCTCGATCGCCATGGCGCCCGTCCCGGCGAAAAGGTCGAGGACCGTCGCCCCTTCCACGCGTTCCCCGAGAATCCCGAAGATCGCCTCCCGGACCTTGTCGGAGGTGGGACGGACGGAGGTCCCGCGCGGTGCGCGCAGCGCGCGTCCACCCCATTTCCCCCCTACGACACGCACCGGGTCCCTTCGCGTTACGCCCCGGCCGCGAGGGCGTCGGCGACGATCCGCGCCGTACCCTCCGCACGGAACGCCTTGAGGAGCCGCACGGCCTCCTCGTACGCCGCGTCCTCGATCTTCCCCGCGAACTCCGCGGGGACGGAGTCGATCTCGCGCTTGAACTGCTTCGTCGCGAACTTGATGTCCTTGCCCGACTCCTTCGCCCACTCGCGCATGCTCCTCAGGAGAGGCGCGGGAAGCCCCGCATGGGCGATGTTCTGCCACTGGGTTCCCACGTTCCCCTTGCGGATGCCGTACTCCGCGAACCTTCCGACGAGGTGGAGCGGCGTTCCGGTGATCCCGTGCTGGGCGATGGAAACCCCGAAGCGTCCATGGATCGCGCGGTAGATCTCCCCCGTCCGCTCGAGGTCGATGGAGATCTTCTCGCCCTCGAGGTAGTTCCCGTGCTTGGACCCGTTGTTGATCGCCAGCAGGTCCGGATCGACCCCCGCCGCCGACAACCGCTCCATCAGTTCCACCGCCTCCTCGACGGTGGAGAGGCGGGCCTCCGTCCCCGCCGACTTGATCTCCCCCACCTCCACCTCGAGGCCGAGCCTCCTCGCCGCGATGGGGGCGGAGAGCATCGCCGTGATCCGCGCGTTGTCGGGGATCTCGTTGAAGGAGGCGTCGATGGCGAAGCTGGTGTATCCCGCCTCGATCTCCGCTTCGATCAGCAGCCGGGCCGCCTCGATCTCCTGCTCCCCGGCGTTCTTCACGGTGATGTGGTCTCCGTGAATGACGAAGGGGTGGCCGAAATCGACTTTGCGCGCCGCATCGAGGATCGTGGCGACGAATACTTTCGGCGTCATCCCGGTGTAACCCCCCGCGAGATCGCCCTCCGTCTTCGCAAGTTCGAAGGCAACCACGGCGTCGAGTTCCCGGGCCGCCCGCATGATCCCCGGGAGGACCAGCGGGATGCGGATATTGCACGCCATCACGATGGTTTCGCGGGACGCCAGGATCCGATAGACGTCCCTGCCGTTTACGGGGCACGCGGGGTGCCCGTGGGGGATCGCCTTCGCCGCGTTTTCCGGTATGAACCGTTTCAGCGCCGGATTGTTCATGAAGATCCTCCTGCCGGATTCGCCCCACCATTATTGGAATTTCGGCCCTCCGCGTCAAGGACGCCCCATCCATGCCCGTCCCGGCACCGGGCCATCCGTGGCCGTCGCCCCCGCGTGGTAGACTACCACGGTTCCAATCATCCCAACGGGACAACGAGGTCCGCATGGCGGGGAGATCCCCTTTGCGTGTCGGGCGCATTCCGTATGCCAATCTCGTCCCCATCTTCCACGCACTTGGGAGTTCCGTCGTGCCCGGCGGACTGGACTTCGTCGACGGGCACCCATCCGACCTGAACCGTCGGTTGCGCGAAGGGGAACTGGACCTTTCCCCCTCCTCCTCCATCGAGTACGCCGTCCGCCCGGAACAGTACCTCCTGTGCCCGGGAGTCTCCGTCGCAAGCCGTTCCCGCGTCATGAGCGTCCTCCTGCTGTCGAACGGTCCGCTCCGCGCGCTGCCTCCCGAACCGATCGCGGTGACGGGGAATTCCGACACCTCCGTGACGCTGCTGGAGATCCTCCTCCGGGAAACCCTGGGCCGCGAAAACCTGCTCGTCCGGACGGAACTGCCCCCGGAAGAGGCGCTTTCCCGCTTCCCCGCGTACCTGGCCATCGGAGACGAGGCCATCCGCGCCGCGGTCCGGCGGACCGCGGCCCACACCACGGATTTGGGGGAGTGGTGGCGCAAGGAAACGGGCAAGCCGTTCGTCTTCGCGCTCTGGATCGTCAACAGGAAGGCGTGGGAAACCCGCAGGAGACCTCTGACGCGATTCGCCGCGGCCCTTCTCGATGCCAAGGCTTCCGTCCAGGCATCGATCCGGCGGCGCGAATATCCCTGGGGAGGGCCCGACTGGATCCCCACCGGGTTCCGCGAGGAGTACTGGCAATGTCTCTCCTACGACCTCGAGGAGGAGACGGAAGGTCTGTCCCTCTTTTACCGGCTGGCGGAGAAGATCGGCCGCATCCCGGCGGCGCCTCCCCTCCGATTCCTTGAAATCGCCCACGGGGGCCCCGTGGTAAAATAGGTCAACCCCCCCGGGAGGACGCCGAGATGATCCACAAGGACATGAAGATCGAAGAGGTCCTCCGGCGGTTCCCGCAGACGATCCCGGTCTTCGAGAGGTTCGGCATCGATTGCGCCCAGTGCCAGCTCTCCGAGTACGAGAACCTGGCGCATGGCGCGAAGGTCCACGGGATCGATCTGGAGGTGCTGCTCAAAGGCCTGAACGATTCGGTGGCGGCAAGGGAGTGACGCGCCGAAGACCCGCTTTCAGGACGGGCGGGAATACTCGGCGCGGGCATCCTCGGACTCCCACACCGTGACGCGGGATACGCGCGCCGGCGCGGAGACCGATTTCTCCATCTCCTCGAACAGGTAGCGGGCGAGGTTTTCCGACGACGGGTTCATCCGGTCGAAGGGGGGCTCCTCGTTCAGATATCGGTGGTCGAAGCGGGAAAGAAGGTCCTGGATCTCCGACTTGATCGTGCGGAAATCGAGGGCGATCCCGCGGGCGTCCAGGACCGCGGACTCGACGGTCACCTCCACCCGCCAATTGTGTCCGTGCAGCCGTTCGCAGTTTCCCTCGTACTCCAGCAGCCGGTGGGCCGCCGCAAAGGAGGTCCGCACCGTGAGGGCGTAGATCCCGCTCATTGCCCCTCCAGGGGAGAAAGGATGATCCTGGCTTTCGATGCGGAGCGGGCGAACCAGTTTCGCACCTCCTGGGCCACCTTCTCCTTCAGAAGCTCCCGTGCGACCGCATCCCCGGACGTGGCGGCGTTGTCTCCCCCAGCCGCCTTCCTCCTTCGGATCTCTTTCTGGATGTCCTCCTCGTTGACCTCGACGAATACGGCAACGCGCCGCTTGAGGAACTCCCTGATGAGAAGCTCGCGCTCCACCCACGCCCGGGTCTGCTCCGGGGTGATCCCCCGCCGGCAGGGGGAAGCGCACGCATCCATCCGGGCGAGAGCTTCCTTCACGGCGTCCGCAAGCGCCGCGTTGTCCACCTGGCCCAACTGGAGCTTGCGCTGCTCCTGCAGGGCCAGCGTGTCCGCGATCAGACGGTCCCGCGCCTCTCCTAGGGTGAGACTCTCCGCCCTCTCCCCCGGCAAGGCCCCGCAACGGAAGAAGCACGCCTCCCGGGCCACATCGGAGCGGAAGAGAACCTCCCCGTTGACCGAAGCCGCCGTGGATTCGACGAGCGAATACCCGTCGAGGGCGCGCGCATCTGCGGCGGCAAGAAGCAGCAGGACGGGGAACAGGACGAGGGGGAACCGTCTCACGTCGACAGTTCGAAGGAGATGTCCAGCGCCGGCGCCGAGTGGGTGATCGCGCCCACCGAGACGGCGGCGACCCCCGCGCGGGCGTACTCCTCGACGTTCCCCAGGTGGATTCCGCCGGAAGCTTCGAGGAACACCTCCCCGCCGAAACGCTCCACCGCCTGGCGGACCATCTCCGGGGGCATGTTGTCCAGCAGGATCGCGTCGGCCCCCGCCCGGGTCGCCGTCTCGACATCGGCCAGCGTCTCCGCCTCGACCTCGACACGCAGAAGGTGGTGCGCCGCGCTCCGGGCGACGGCCACCGCCTCGGCGATTCCTCCCGCGGCCCGGATGCCGTTCTCCTTGATGAGGATCCCGTCCGACAGGGAGAAACGATGGTTCGCTCCACCCCCCACCCGGACGGCGTACTTTTCCAGCGCGCGCATCGTGGGTGTCGTCTTCCGGGTGTCGAGGAGACGGGTGCCGTACCCCGCGATCCGCTCGACGTACCGGGAGGTGGCGGTGGCCACCCCGGAGAGGCGCTGCAGGAAATTGAGGGCCACGCGCTCCGCCCGGAGGATGGATCCGACCGGGCCGGCCGCCTCCCCCAGCCGATCCCCGGGCGAGACGCGGCGCCCCTCCGGAACGAAGGCCACGACGACGGAGGGGTCCACCTGGCGGAAAACCTCCTCCGCGACGGCGCCGCCGCAGAAGACCCCTTCGGCGCGCGCAAGGAACGCTCCCGAAGCCCCTCCCCGAAGGGCCTCCCCGAACGGGTCGCCGGAGGGGGCGTCCTCGCGCAGCGCCTCCCGGACGATCCCCTTGTACTCCGACCGGGGAATCACGAGAGGTAACGGCTCACCAGCTCGTGGTTCTTCCCGAGCTTGGCGAGCTTCTGCTCCAGGGCGGCCTCGCGTTCGCGCAGGGCGTCGACGATGTCCTGCGGCGCGTTCGCCATGAACTTCTCGTTGGCAAGCCGCCCCGCCACGCGGACACGCTCCGCGTTCCCTTTTTCGATCTCCTTCTTGAGCCGCCGGGACTCCTGGTCGAAATCGATGAGACCCGAAAGCGGCAGGCACACCTCGATGTCGTTCACGACGGCGGTCGCGTCCTGTACCGGGATGTAGTCCGGATCCACGTACGCGACGGCCTCGGCACGCGCCAACCGCCGCAAGATCTCCTCGTGATCGCGGAGGAACGCGATCTCTTCCGCCTCCCCCTTCAGCCGGACCTCCACTTTCTTCGCGGGC
This sequence comes from Deltaproteobacteria bacterium, assembly GCA_021815305.1. Lineage (GTDB taxonomy): Bacteria > Desulfobacterota > Deferrimicrobia > Deferrimicrobiales > Deferrimicrobiaceae > JAKAHC01. The sequence continues at coordinate 95,496 of JAKAHC010000001.1, forward strand.
GGGATGTTGAGCTCGCTGCGGATGTTGCGGACGGCGCGGATGACCTCCATCAGATGCGCCATGTCCTCCTCGACGTTCACGTCGTTCACGGCGGCGTCGGCAACGGGGTACGGCCTGTCGTACAGCAGCCCCCGCCCCCCGGGCAAGGCGTGCCACAGCTCCTCGGTCAGGAAGGGGATGAACGGTTGTCCGAGCGCGAGGAGCGTCTCGTAGACGTGCAGGAGGGTCGCCCGCTGGGCCTTTCGTTCCTCTTCACCGGCCGACGGGAGGAGGGCGGGCTTGATCATCTCGAGGTACCAATCGCAGAACTCGTGCCAGACGAACTGGTAATAGGCGGATCCGGCCTCGTTGAACCGGTACTCTTCGATCCCCCCGCGGACCTCGTCGATCACGCGCTGGAGGCGGGAGAGGATCCATCGGTCCACCACGGGAAGCTCCCCCGGGAGTTTGCGCGGGGTCTCCTCGTCCACGTGCATCCGGACGAATCTCCCCGCCTGGTACAGCTTGTTCATGAAGTTCCGGTACCCCTCGACCCGGTCGTCCGACATCCGGATGTCCCGCCCCTGCGCCGCCAGCGCCACCAGGGTGAAGCGAAAGGCGTCCGTGCCGAACCGGTCGATCACCTCGAGGGGGTCGATGACGTTCCCGCGCGTCTTGCTCATCTTCTCGCCCCTTGCGTCCCGGACCAGGGCGTGGATCACCACGTCGCGGAAGGGGGCCTTCCCGGTGAACTCGATCCCCATCATCATCATCCGGGCGACCCAGAAGAAGAGGATGTCGAAGCCCGTCACCAGGACGGAGGTCGGGTAGTACCGTTCCAGGTCCGCCGTGTTCTCCGGCCACCCCAGCGTGGAGAAGGGCCACAGGGCGGAGGAGAACCACGTATCGAGGACGTCCTCCTCCTGCAGGATCTCCTCCGCTCCGCAGGCCGCGCACTTCGAAGGGGGATCCGGTTCCACCATCGTCTTCCCGCAGGAACGGCAGTGGAACGCGGGGATCCTGTGCCCCCACCAGATCTGCCGGGAGATGCACCAGTCGCGGATGTTCTCCATCCACTCGAAGTACGTCTTCTCCCATTGCGAAGGGATGATCCGGGTCTCCCCTCCGCGCACGGCGCGTATGGCGGGCTCCGCCAGGGGCTTCGCCTTCACGAACCACTGCATGCTCTCCGACGGCTCCACCGCCGTTCCGCACCGGTAGCAGTGGCCGACGTTGTGCAGGTACGGCTCCTCCCGGACCAGAAGGCCTTCCTCTTTCAGCTTCGCCACCACGGCGTCGCGGCAGGCGAAGCGATCCAGGCCCGCGAAGACCCCCGCGTCGGCCGTCATCCTTCCGGACTCGTCGATGACCCGCACGGACGGCAGCTCGTGGCGCCTGGCCACCTCGAAATCGTTCACGTCATGGGCCGGCGTGATCTTCACCGCCCCCGTGCCGAACTCCCGGTCCACCATCGCATCCGCAAGCAGCGGGATGGGGCGGTTCATCAGCGGGAGGCGAAGCGTCGTCCCGACCCGCTCCGCGTACCGCTCGTCCTTCGGATTGACCGCGACGGCGGTGTCCCCCAGCATCGTCTCCGGCCGGGTGGTGGCCACGACGACCCCTTGCCCCCCCGACTGCCCGGGATATCGTATGTACCAGAGCGCGCCCTTTTCCTCCGCGTAGGAAACCTCGAGGTCGGAGAGCGCCGTGTGGCAGCGGGGGCACCAGTTGATGATATAGCGCCCCCGGTAGATGAGCCCTTTCCTGTAGAGGCGCACGAAGGCCTCGCGGACCGCGCGGGAAAGCCCATCGTCCATGGTGAACCGTTCCCTGTCCCAGTCGCAGGCGGCCCCGAGGCGCTTCAGCTGGCGCAGGATCGTTCCTCCGCTCTGCTCCTTCCACTTCCACACGCGGGCAACGAACGCATCGCGCCCGAGTTCCTGGCGCGAAACTCCTTCCCCACGCAATTCCCTCTCCACGACGTTCTGCGTGGCGATGCCGGCGTGATCCGTCCCCGGAACCCAGAGCGCATTCCGGCCGTTCATGCGCGCATATCGCAGGAGGACGTCCTGCAGCGTGATGTTGAGCGCGTGCCCCATGTGGAGGGAACCCGTGACGTTGGGGGGCGGAATCACGATCGAATACGGCTCGCCGGGCCGGGCGGGGTCGGCGTGGAAGGCCCCTGCCTCGAGCCAGGCGGCATACCACCTCTCCTCCGCGGCTTTCGGGTCGTACGCCTTTTCCTTCACCGGTTCCTTCTCTTTCATCGTCTTTGGCGGCTCCATGGGGGAAAATGCGGCATGAGCGGCATGAGCGGCGTTCGGGCACGGACGCCCGGCCGATCCCGCCGTGCCGAGTTACCGGTTCAGTGGGAAAGCTTCCCGGACTGCGCGCGGATCCGTGCGATCTCTTCGCGGATGAGCGCCTCCGCGGTGGCGGGGATCACCTCCCACGCCACGGCCTCGACCGACTCCCGGATCTTCGCGGAGAATTCCGCCGTGAGACGGTCCATCATTTCCCACATCACCTTCTCCACGGCTTCGGAAGCCACGGCACGGAAGATCTCTTCCGCCCGGCCGGAGAACTGCCCCTTCACGGCCGCATCGAGAAGGGCGGCTTCCTCCTGCGCGGCAGGGACCGGCGAGGCCTCTCCCGCGGCGGCGGCCTCTTCCGGCGATGCGGAAGGCTCCGGCGCCATCGGGATCTCCACATCCTCCATGTCTTCGATGTCCTCGATCTCCTCCATGCCTTCCATCGCCGGGGAAAGGTCGGTCACCGCCGCAGGGGCATCCTCCGTGGCGCCGCCTTCGATGTGCGCCACGGGAGGGGCGGGCGAAGCGACGGGCCTGGGCGGAGGAGAAGGCGGACCGCCCCCGTCGATCTCGTCGAGGGACACGTCGAACTCGTTGAAAACGGTTTCGGGAGTTCTCACGCCCCCGGGGAGCAGCGCTCCGGGGGGCATCCCCTCCCGGCCGGCCGAGGGCGCGGCAGCCAGCGGTTGTCCACCCTCTTCCTCGACCTCGTCCAGAACATCGCTGAAATCCCAGGGCTCCTCCCCCTGCGGAGTTTCTCCCGGTTTCCCCGCGGGAACGGGTTCGCCGGGCTCCCTGAGGAGGTTCTCCACTTTTTCCACCAGGTCCTGGGACTCGAACGGCTTGAAGAGGACCCCCTTCGCGCCGCTGGCCCGGAATCTCGCCTCGTCAAGGGGCACCAGGGTCCCGGAGAGGATCAGCACGGGAATCCGGCGGGTCGTCTCCATGCCGCGCAGCTCCGCGGCGACGGCGTATCCGTCCCTGCCGGGAAGGGTGACGTCGGCAACCACCAGGTCGGGGGCGATCTCCCCCGCAAGGCGCACGGCGTCATCGCCGTTGTCGACGGCCGTGATGGTGACGTCGGACTTGGCGAAGGTAAGCGAGAAGACTTTCTGGATGGTGAGGCTGTCTTCGGCGAGAAGAAGTTTTTTCGGCATCGCCCCCCCCGATTTGCCCTTCATTCTATGGAGATTCCGGCAGCTTTTCAACAAATAGCAGATCCACCTCGCCCCGGTCGGGATCCGCCCGCCGGACCCGCACCCGCAACCGGTCCCCCAGGGCGATCCGGCGTCTCCTGTAGGCGCCCACCCACTCCAGCCGTTCCGGGGAAAGCGCGTACTCGTCATCCCGGAGGGTGGACACGTGGACGAACCCCTCCACCATCCAATCGGCCAGTTCGACGAAAAATCCGGAGGGCACGACGGAGGACACCGCACCCTCGAAGGTCTGCCCCACCCTCCCCGACATGAAAAGCGCCTTCGCCCTCTGTTCGACGGTTCGTTCCGCCTCCATCGCCGCCCGCTCCCTTCCGGACAGATGGGAACCGACTTCCGGCCACTTCGACACGAGGGCCCGCAGGTACGGCTCCATACCGCCGTCCCCGAGGGCCGCCTTGAGCACCCTGTGGACCACAAGGTCCGGATAGCGGCGGATGGGGGAGGTGAAATGAGTGTACCTCGACAGGGCCAGACCGAAGTGTCCCCGCGTCTCCGGACCGTACCGCGCGAGCATCAGGCTGCGCAGGAGCATCATGTGGACCGGCCGCTCGTACTTTCCCCCCCGGGCAAGATCCGCCCACGCCTGCAGGCGGGAAGCGACGTCGCGGCGATCGGTGGACCGCTGGCGGCGCAGGAGACGGCCCGCCATCGCTTCGAATTCCTCGATCTTCTCGGGCGCGGGCTCCTCGTGGATGCGGAAGAGGAACGGGTCGCCCCGCATCGACAGGAACTCGGCCACCGAAGTGTTCGCCAGGAGCATGAACTCCTCGATGATCCGGTGGGACTCCCAACGGGGGGCCGCCCGCACCGATACGGGCATCCCCCCCTCCACACCGATTTTGGCTTCCGGCAGGTCGAAGTCGAGACCTCCCCGTCCGGCTCTTGCCAGGGTAAGCCAACCCGCGGCCGTGGCCATGGCCCGCAGCATGTCCCCGATTCCGGCGGTGATCCTCCCCCCCGGCGGTTCGCCCGCCGTCCCCCCGTTTCCGCCCGAGAGGAAGGCATGGACCTCGTCGTAGGTGAGGCGGGCCCGGCTCCGGATGACGGAAGGATAGAAGGCGGGCTTTCCCGGGTTGCCGCCGGGACGGATCGGCACTTCCACGGTCATCGTGAGGCGATTGACCCCGGCTCTCAGGCTGCACACGCCCTCGGAGAGCTCGGGGGGAAGCATGGGGATGCATCGGTCGGGAAAATAGACGCTGGTTCCCCTTGCGTACGCCTCGCGGTCCAGGACCGACCGGGGCGCCACATAGTGCGCCACGTCCGCGATGGCGACGAAGAGACGATACCCGTCCCCGTCGGGGACCAGGCATACAGCGTCGTCGAAATCCCGGGCGTCCTCCCCGTCGATGGTGACGTAGGTCATTCCCCTCTGGTCGATGCGGGAGACGGACTCCGCACCGCGGATCGCGCCGGTTTCGCACGAGGAGAGACGGACGGCCTGCGGGATCCGCGCAGCCTCTTCCGCCACCGGATCGGGAAACGCCACGGGCAGGTCCATCGTTGAGATTACGGCAAGGAAAAGCGTCTCCATCGTGTGCGATCTGCCCATGAGACGCACGACCTTGGCTCTCCCCTCCTCGCGGGCCGACGGATATCGCGTGACCTCCGCCAGAACCAGGTCCCCCGGTTCCGCAACCGGGCCTTCCGGAAGATCCACTTCGACGAGCAGGTCGGACTCCCGGTCACGGAAGCGCACGAAGTGACGGTTCCCCGCGGGGACGTACCGGCCGACGAAGGTCCGGATCCCCCGCTCGAGAATCCGCTCGATCCGGCCATACCGCGGCGCCCCTCCGCGAAGCCGTTCGAGATGCACCAAAACCCGGTCTTTCGGCCAGGCGCCGGAAAGGGAATGCCCGGGAATGCGCACGACGGGGATCTCCGGGTCCGCCGGCACAACAAGCGGCCGTCCCTCCCGGGTGAACCGCAACCGCCCCTCGACGCTCCGCTCTTCTCCCCCCTGCCTGCGGGGCACCGACGCGCCGCGGGGCTTCCCATCTCCGAAGGAACCCCGGGTTTTCATGCGCCTCGGCGGCTTTCCCCCCGCCTTGCCCGCCATCCCGTCCGGAAGCAGCGCTTTCAGCGCCGCCTTGAAAGCCCTACGTTCGCCCTTTTCCACTCCGGCCTCGAGGTACCACTCCTTCACGGATGCGCGCCGGTCCCTCAGGTGGTCCAGGCGTTGCCGAAGCCACCTTTCCCAATATTCCTGGTCGCGCATCCCCTCCCCTTTCCCCGCCAAGCGCATTTCCTCCATCATACTTGGACACGCGGGGTTTGCCACGGGTGTCGGCCGGGGAGTGCCGGACGAGGAGCGATTCCCGGAGGTGATGATCGGGGTGACGTAATCGGGGAGTGTAATCGGGGGGTCGTAATTGGGGTTGCCGCCGCGGGCGGTTTTGCTATAATTTCATTTTTCCGCATCCGGTGTGCCGAAGTGGCGGAACTGGCAGACGCGCCAGATTCAGGGTCTGGTGTGGGCAACCACGTGGGGGTTCAAATCCCCCCTTCGGCACCAGTACTTGCGCACTTTTCTCCAAAATCCATTTCCCCCGACATGGCGGTTTTGCGGCCGGCCCCATGCACCAGATCTCGTCATACGGTTTGCGAGTTTCGATCTCCGAAGGATTCAGCATGAAATACGTAAGGATATCCTTGAGTTCTTTCGCCATGAGGCGAAGGGGGTCCGCCATCGGGAAAACGTCGGCTATGCCCCCGGCCCGGAGGCGATCCCTTTCCCCACGGACGCTTCGGGATCCCGGGCGGCGATTCCCGGCGTCGCGCTTCCGGCCGGATACACGGGGAGGTACAATGACGCGATGCGCATGCGCGACGTCATGCTGGTGGTCCTGGCGCTCGGCGGCCTGGCCACGGGGGTGGTCTTCCCGAAGTTCGGGCTCCTCTTTTCGCCCTGGACCGTGCACGTGCTCATGGCCCAGCTCTTCTTCAGTTTCCTCGGGGTAGACTTCCGTTCACTGGCCCGGGTGCGCCCGGCCGATGCCGTCGAAGTGGGGGTGATCAGCGCGGCGAAGCTCTTCTTCGTTCCGATCCTGTTCTGGACGATCGCAGCTTGGCTGGCCCCGGGATGGGCGCTGCCGGTCCTTTTGATGAGCGGGGTTTCCACCGGGGTCACCGCTCCCTTCATCGCGAACCTCCTGGGGAGCAGCCCGCACCGCATGCTGCAGGTGTCGGCACTGACCTCGGCCCTGGTCCCCTTCACCCTTCCCGCCCTGGTCACCCTGCTGCTGGGGCAGCGCCTGGATATCCCCTATTCCTACATGGCCCGGATGCTGGCCCTCGTCCTGCTTCCTCCCGGGATCGTCGTATTCCTGCTGAAGCGGTTCTCCCCCGGGCTGGCGGACCGTTTGAACCGGCTCTCGGTGCCTTTGGGGATCGTCCTTTTCTTTTTCGTCGACATGGCGATCATCGCGCCCTTCGCCGGGCAGGTCACCGGCCGGATCGACCGGGTGCTGGCGGCGCTCGGCATGGCCACCCTGCTGAACGTGGCCTTCGTTTCCTTCGGGCTGGGGATGTCCCGCCTGCGGCGCTTCCGGCTCGACGGGCTGACCGGAGCTCTCGGGCTCACCTGCATCAACAACACGCTGGTGGCGGTGTTCGCTGCCCGCTTCTTCGGGTCCGATCCCACGCTGCTGGCCGTGCTCTACATGTTCCCCTACTTCCTGATCCTGTTTCCCATGCGGTGGGTGGCGGAGCGGATGCATTTCTGACCGTTCCGCCGGGAAGGGGCGGAAACGCCCGCCCGCGGGAAATCTCCTGCCGTTACAGCGATAGCCGGTAAGGCTCCTCCAGGATCCGCCTGATCGCGTCCAGGAAAGCCGCCGCGGGTGCGCCGTCGATGGCGCGATGATCGAAGACGAGGCTCAGCGGCAACACGGGAAGGACCTCCACCTTCCCGTCCCGCGCCACGGGTTTCCGGACCGCCCGGCCGACGCCCAGTATGGCTACCTGCGGCGCGTTGATCACCGGCATGAAGAAAGCGATGTTGTGGCCCCCGAGGTTCGAGACGGTGAAGGTCGCCCCTTCCAGGTCCGTAAGCGCCAGGGAGCCGCTGCGGGCCCTGGACGCGAGCGCGCCGACCCCGGACGCGATCTCGATCAGGCCCATCCGGTCGGCATGTTTGAGCACCGGGACCGCCAGGCCCTCTTCCAGCGAGACCGCCACGCCGATATGGATCTCCCCTTCGAAGCGCCGGATCACGCCTCCCAGCCAGTGGGCGTTCACCCCCGGATGCGCCCTCAACGCGATCCCGGCGGCCTTGATGATGAGCGGCAGGTAGCCGGTCTTCCCTTCGGCATTCTTCCGGAATTCCGGATCGAGTTGCGCCAGCAGTTCCTCGGCGCGCTCCATGACGGCTTCCGTCGTGAGCAGCACGGGCACCGTGCCGTGGAAGCTTTGCGACATGCGATCGGCGATCACCTTCCGGATCCCCGTCACGGGCACGTCGCGGAACGCGGCGACCGGCGCTGCAGCCGCGGGGGCCGGGGGAACCTCCCGCGCGGCTTCCACGTCGCGGGCATGGATCCGACCGCTCGCCCCGGTCCCCCGCAGGGAAGCCAGGTCGATTCCGTAGGCGCGGGCGCGGGAGCGCGCCGCAGGGGTGGCCCGGACCCTCCCTGCGGGCCCGTTGGAGATCCCGGGCGCGGTCGGTGCCGGGGCCGGACCGGAAGCGTCCGCAACGCCGGAAGAGGCGAAAGCCGCGGAGGTCCCGGCAACGGGCACCTTCTCGCCGGCACGCCCCACCCAGGCCAGTGGGGTCCCCACCGGAACCTGTTTCCCCTCGGGAACGACGACGGACAGCAACACCCCTTCCGCGTCGCTTGGGACCACTACGGTCACCTTGTCGGTTTCGATCTCGACGATCGGTTCCTCCCTGGCGACCGGATCTCCGACGCGCTTCAGCCACTTGAGGACCGTGCCCTCTTCCATGGTCACGCCCATCCGGGGCATTGCGATTTCGAACGCCATGCCGATCCCTCCCCCTACGCGAGGACCGCCTTGCAGGCGGCGATGATCTTCTGTTCGTCGGGCAGAAAGAGGTCCTCGAGGAACTTGCTGAAGGGGACGGGGACCTCGGCGCCCGCCACCCGCCGTATGGGAGCGTCCAGGTAGTCGAAGGCTTCGCTCTCCGCGACGATCGCCGCGACCTCGGCTCCGAACCCGAACCGCTTGACCGCTTCGTGGACGGTCACGAGACGCCCGGTCTTCTTGACGGAGGCGATGATGGCCTCCCTGTCCAGCGGCCAGAGCGTCCGGGGATCGAGCACCTCCGCGTCGATCCCCTCCTTCGACAGCTTCTCCGCCGCGCCCAGGGCGATGGTGACCTGCCTGCCGGTGGCCACCACCGTGACGTCCCCGCCCGCGCGCTTGATCTCCGCCGCTCCGAGCGGGATGGTGTACTCTCCCTCGGGGACGGGACCTTTCTGGGAGTACAGGTGCTTGTTCTCCAGGAAGATGATCAGGTTGTCTTCCCGGATCGCGCTCTTCAGCAGCCCCTTGGCGTCCGCGGGCGTCGAGGGCATGACCACCTTCAGACCCGGCACATGGCAGAGCCAGGCCTCCAGGCTTTGGGAATGCTGCCCGGCGTTCGCGCGCCCCGCCCCGAAAGGCATCCGGAGGACCATGGGCACCCTGGCCTTCCCGCCGAACATGTATTTGACCTTGGCCCCCTGGTTCACCACCTGGTCCATGGCGATGGTGATGAAATCCGTATACATGAGCTCGGCCACGGGGCGCGCCCCCACCAGGGCGGCTCCGACAGCCGCGCCGGCGATGGCCGCTTCCGAGATCGGGGTGTTGCGCACGCGTTCCGGCCCGAAGCGCTGGAATATCCCCTTGGTCACCGCGAATGCGCCCCCGTGGAGACCGATATCCTCTCCGATCAGGAAGACCCGCGGGTCGCGCTCCATTTCCTCCACCAACGCCTCGTTGACCGCCTGCGACAACGTCAGTTCCTTCATGGAAGGATTCCCCCCTACTCTGAATACACGTCGGTGAAGAGTTCGGAAGGATCGGGGTCCGGCGAAGACTGGGCGAAGGCGACCCCCTCGTCCAGCTTGCGGGCGATCTCCCCGTGGATCCCGTCCAGTTCCGCCTCCGTGGCGAGTCCCTCCCCGACCATCTGCTTCCGCAGGCGGAGGATCGGATCCTTCGCTTTCCAGTCCTCGACCTCCTCCCTGGTGCGGTAGACGACCGGATCGCCGATGTAGTGGCCCTCGAAACGGTAGGTATCCATCACGAGAAGCGACGGCCCCTTTCCGGCGCGGGCGCGCCCGACCGCGTCCGAGGTTACCCGGAAGACCTCGCGCGCATCCATTCCGTCGACCCTTGTGCCGGGCATGTCGTAGGCGATCGCCCGTTTCGCCAGATCGGGTTGCGACGAAGCCTCGGACAAGGGGGTCGTCATGCCGAACTGGTTGTTCTCGCACACAAAGACCACCGGGAGTTTCCACAGGGCCGCCAGGTTCAACGTCTCGTGGAACACCCCCTGGTTGGCGGCCCCGTCCCCGAAAAACGCGGCGACCACGTTTTGCAACCCGAGTTGACGTATCCCCAGGGCGGCCCCGGCGGCGATGGGAATGCCGCCGCCGACGATCCCGTTCGCCCCGAGATGCCCCAGGTCGAGGTCCGCGATGTGCATGGAACCGCCCTTGCCCTTGCAGTAGCCGGTCGCCTTGCCCAGCAACTCGGCGATCATCAGGTCCATGCGGGCGCCCTTGGCGATCGCGTGGCCGTGTCCCCGGTGCGTGCTGGTTATGTAATCGCCGGGCGAAAGCGCGGCGCAGACGCCCGCCGCCACCGCCTCCTGCCCGATGCAGAAGTGGACGGACCCCCGCAACACGCCCTTCCTCGAAAGTTCCTGGAGCTTCGTTTCGAAGGAACGGATGGAAACCATGGTTTCGTAGATCCTGCGATCCGGCGCACCCGCTGTTTTCATTCCCTCATCCCCCGCGGTTCGTGTTGGAGCTAAACCAGCAACCTCCCGCCGTCGACGTCCAGGATCGCGCCGGTCATGTACCGGGAACCTTCCGAAGCGACGAACAGGACGACGTCGGCTATATCCTCCGGCGCGCCGTAGCGCCCCATCGGGATAAGCCGGACGGCATCGTCCCGGACCTTCTCCGGAAGGTGCAGCATGAACTCCGTCTCGGTCGATCCCGGGCAGACCGCGTTGACCGTGATCCCCTCGGGAGCGAGTTCCCGCGCCAGGTGCCGGGTAAGCCCCAGCAGACCTGCCTTGGAGGCGGTGTAATCCGGTCCCATGAAGACGCTGGTGGACCGCCCCGCCAGGGAGGAGATGTTGATGATACGGCCGCCCGGCGCCCTCCGGCGCATGTGCGGAAGCACGGCCCTGGCGAGGAGGAAGGGCCCTTTCAGGTTCACGGCGAGCACCTTGTCCCACTGCGCCTCCGTCACGTCGAGCACGGAGGAGGACGCCTTGGCGTGCCCGGCGTTGTTCACCAGGATGTCGATCCCGCCCAAGGCCTCCGCGGCCGCACCCACCGCCTTCTCCACCTGGGCCGCATCCGCCACGTCGGCGGTCACGGCGACGGCTCGTCGCCCCAGGGCCCGCGCCTCGTCCGCCACCGCGGCCGCCGACAGACGGGAGAGATCCAGCACCGCCACGTCGGCCCCCGCCCCTGCGAACGCGAGCGCGACGGCCCGGCCGATCCCCGCTCCGCCGCCCGTTACGAGGCCGATCTTTCCGTTCAGTTCCATCGCCTCAGCCTCCCCCGGGAAGCAGAAGCACCTTCCCGGCGTCCCCGCCGCGCGACAACGCGAATCCGCGTTCGAATTCCGAAAGCGGCAGCCGATGCGTCAGCACGGGTCCGAAATCCGCCCTTCCGGAGGCCACCAACCCCTCCAGCATCGCCCACGTCCGCCACATGTGCCGTCCGTGAATCCCCAGGATCGTCGCTTCCTTGAAGACGATGTCCCGCGTCACGTCCAGGGAGACTTCGGCGCCGGGAAGACCCAGCAACACCACCCGCCCCCCCTTGCGCAGGTAACCGAACGAGGACCGGAGCGCCTCGCCCGCGCCGGACACCTCGAGGATCACGTCGACGCCGCGGGCATGCGTCGCATCCGAAATGGCCTTGACCGGGTCGACCTCTCCGGGCCGGATCAGGATCGTGGCTCCGACGTTCTCCGCCAGCGCGAGGCGTCCCGGGGCGACATCCAGGGCGAAGATGCGCGCGGCCCCGAAGATGCGGGCGAACAGGACCGCGAACAGGCCGATCGGACCGCAGCCGACCACGGCCACGTCCGCTCCCGCCACACCGCCGCGCTCCACACCGTGCAACGCCACCCCCGCCGGCTCGAACGCCGCTGCGGTTTCCAGCGGAATCTCCCCGGGGATGCGACGGGCCACGGCCGCGGGCACCGCGGCGTACTCGGCGAAGCACCCGTCCGTGTGCAGCCCGAAGATCCTGAGATCCGCGCAGATATGCTGGTCGCCCGTCCTGCACTGGTAGCACCTGCCGCAGGGGATGTGGGTCTCCACCGAGACGTGGTCGCCCACCGCCAGGTCGGTCACTCCGGCTCCCAGCGCGACGATTTCGCCGCTGCACTCGTGCCCGATGACGCCCGGGACCTTCAGGCCGGCTCCCTGCGCCCAGGCGTTCCATTCGTGGATATGGCTGTCGGTCCCGCAGATCGCGGCGGCGGCGACCCGGACCAGGACCTCCCTGCGTCCCGGTTCGGGGCGTTCGGTCGTGCACAGGGAGGCCCCCGGTCCCCGTTGGAGTTTCATTACCGCCAGCATGCCGTCTCCGTCCTTTCCCGGCAGGGCTATGCCCCCCGCATCTTCGCGGCGAGACGGGGGATGAACAGCGACATGTCCGGCCACGCGCTGATCAGGATCAGGGCGACGACCGCGGCGATGATGAAGGGAACCACGTACCTGAGGATGTTTTTCAAGGGAACTCCCGCGAGGTTGCAGGCGACATACAGGTTGACGCCCACCGGCGGCGTGAAGAGGCCGATGGCCAGGTTGACGGACATGATGACGCCGAAGTGGACGAGGTTGACCCCCATTTCCTTGGCCACGGGCAGGAAGATCGGGAGGGAGATGTAGAAGATCGAGATCGCATCGAGGAAGCAGCCGGCGATCAGGAGCAGGACGTTGACGGAAACGAGGAACGCCAGCTTCGTTTTCGAGATCGAAAGGAGCAGCGTGCTGGCCTTCATGGCGATCCCCTTGGCGATGACGACCCAGGCGAAGAGGCCCGCCGCCCCCACTACGAACATGACCACGGCGGAGGACGTTCCCGCGTCGATGGCGATCTCCCAAACCCGCTTCAGGGTGACCGTCTTGTATACGAAGATGCCCACGAGGAGGCCGTATACGCAGATCACTCCGGCCGCCTCCTCCGGCGTGAAGAAACCTCCGTAGATGCCCACCAGGAGGACAACGGGCGCCATGAGGCCCCAGACCGCCTCCTTGAAAGCCGCCCAGATCTCTCCGGGAGTGCCGCGCCGCTCCCCCTTGTGGCCGTGCTTCTTGCCGTACATCCAGGCATAGACCCCCATCACCAGGCCCAGCATCAGGCCCGGAACGATGCCGGCCAGGAACATGTCGGCGATGGAAACCTCCGCCAGCACACCGTAGACGATGAACGCGATCGACGGGGGGATGATGATCGCGATGGAGCCGGCGCTGGCGATGATGCCGGCGGCGAAATTCCTGTCGTATCCCCGTCGTGCCATGGCCGGGATCAGGATGGCGCCAAGAGCCGCGACGTCGGCGGGACCGGACCCGGAGATGCCTGCGAAGATGACTCCCACGACCACGGTGACCAGCGCGAGGCTGCCGTACACCGGGCCGATGACCAGGCTGGAGAGACGGATCAGCCGGTCCGATATGCCGCACCGGTCCAGCGTGATCCCCGCAAAGACGAAAAGAGGGATGGACAGCAGGCTGAACTTCTCCGTTGCGGCGTACATCATGGTGGAGATCATGCCCAGGGGCATTCCGGTGAGCAGGAGAGTGATGATCGCCGAGGCGCCGAGCGAGACGGCGATGGGGACGTTCAGGAACAGGAGGACGAAGAAGACGAGAAACAGGAAAGCGGCCGCCATGCCGGTCGTGATCATGCCGTTTTCTCCTCTGCCTTGTCTCCGAAAAAGTCATCGTAGGCGTTCTCGAGGAAACGGATGAGGGTCAGCAGGACGGAAAGGGGCACGACCGCGCTGAAAGGCCACGCGGGAAGACCCAGGGAAGGCGTTGTCTGGCCGGTGTTGTACTCCTGGAGGGCCATCTTGACGCCGAAGTAACCGAGAAATCCAAGAAAGAAGAGTACGGCGGCGAGCGCCGCCAGGGAGACGTAACGACGGCCTTTCGCCGGCAAGACATCCACCAGGAGGGAGAGACCCAGGTGCGCCCTGCGCTTGGTGGCCATCGGGATGCCCAGGAACGTGATCCAGACGAACATCAGCAGCATGACCTCTTCCGCCTCGCCCGTCCGTACGCCGATCCCGCGCGTAACGATGGACACGAAGTCGATGAGGACCACGACGAGGATCGCCGAAGCCACCAGCGCCTCTTCAAGGTAGTCGAGTGCGTTGAGAATCTTTCGCATGAACCTCCCCTCGCGGAACAACGGGGGTTTCCGCCCCGGAAGGCGGTCGGGCGCGACAGACCGCGGTTCCCGGGCGGCGGATCCGCCGCCCGGGAACCGCGGGAACGCCATGTCACTTCGATAGGTTCTGGAACTTCTGGAGGAGGTCGGCGCCGAGGATCGGCCTGTACTCATTGTAGACCGGGGCCACCGCGGCCTTGAACTTCGCCAGGTCCGCCTTGGTGGGGGTGTAGACCGCCACTCCGTTGTCCTTGATGATCTTGAGGTTCGAAACGTCCCTGTCACGGTTCAGCTTGACCTGGAACGCCGCCGCTTCCCTGATGGACTTGACGACGATATCCCGCAGTTCCGGTTCCCAGCTCTGGAAGTTGGCGGTATTGACGCCGTAGATCAGGGCGTCATACGAGTAGTTCCAGAGGGTCATGTATTTCTGGACCTCGTAGAGCTTGGAGGAGGCGATGATGTCCAGCGGGTTCTCCTGGCCGTCCACGACCTTCTGCTGCAGGGCGCCGAAAACCTCGCCGAAGTTCATGGACAGGGGGTTCGCTCCCAGCGCCTTCCAGGCCGAGATGTACATCTTGATTCCCGGGATACGGATCTTCAGGCCCCTGATATCCTCCGGCGTACGGATCTCCCGCTTGGAGTTGGTCACCTGGCGGAAACCGTTCTCGCCCAGGGCCAGGCCGGTGATGCCCTTCGGCTTGGCCAGGGACAGGATCTCCTCTCCCAGGGGGCCGTTGCGGAACTTGTCCACCTGCGCGTAGCTGGAGAACAGGAACGGCATGGAGACGACGGTGAACTTCTGCTCCAGGCCGGTGTAAAAAATCGTCGAGGTGACGGTGAAGTCGATGGCGCCGTTCTGGAGCATCTCCAGTTCCTTGATCTGGTTGCCCGAGGCGAGCTGGCTGTTCGGGAAGACGGAGACCTTGACCGCGCCCCCGGTCCGCTGCGCGACGAGCTCCGCGAACTTCCTGGCGGAGATCGTCCATGTGGAGGTGTCGGAGGAGGTCACGCCCATCCGGAGTTCACGGGGCTTGAACCTCTGAGGAGCTGCAGCGGAGACCGAGACGGTCAGGCAGATCATGAGCAGTGCGGCGGCCACGACGGAAAAGAGAGACTTTTTCACGGACCCAACCTCCTGTGGAGTGAACGGCGACTTCAGGCAATTATAAGTGCAATCCCCCGGTTCGGGCACGGGATGATCCGGTGTCCTCGGCGGGTTCCGGCAGCCACTCTTCGAGCGTCACCTCGAAGGTAACGCAGATCGGGTTCAGGCCCGACACGAACGGACCGCCGTACACGTTTCCTTCCGGGTCGGCGACCACGCCGGAGAGCGAGGCGCTCGGCGTCCCGTTCGCGTCGGAACGCACCTCGCCCGCAAGGCTCACGATTTCGACTGCGGGGCCCTTGACTTCGATCACGCCCCCGTCGCTTGCCTCCAGGCTCGCATCGACGAGGCTTCCCAGTGCCCCCCGCACGAACGCGTTGTTGAACCCCTTGGCCAGGCAGAGTTTTTCGATTCCGATCACGAGGTCTTCATTGGGGGCGATGCGCGCATAGGCGACGCGCCCCATCCTCCCGTTTTCCACGTACCGGAAATCACCCATGGGATTCCTCCCCGTAAGGCTGCAGCAGCGAGACGTGGGTTTCCTCGTCGTAGGCCTGGCGCAGCTCGATCCCCACGATGGAGGTGACCAGCACGGAAATCGGCTTGCTGCCCACAATGGATTGTTCGGTGATGATGTGCCCTCCCTTCACTTCCCCGCGCTCCGTCCGGATCACCGCATGGCAGTGGACCAGGGGCTCTCCCTCGACGGTCCTCCCCAGCGTCGCATTGCCGAAAATCATGTAGGCGCGACCTGCATCGATCGGTTTGGAATAGGCGATCACGGCGCGCTTCTCCGGATCCGGAGGCGCCACGCAATAATACATTTTCTCGAAAGCCCCGCGGAGGATGGTCGTGGAGGCATCGCGGATATTGCGCTCCGCCAGGGGTTTGACCATCGCGTCGAACAAGGTTTCCCCCGGCTTGAGGGACAAACGGATATGGATCCCGTAAGTGGCCGACCCGGCCTTGATCCGTACCGGGTTGAACGGCCCCGGGTGGCGAAGCAGGCGAGGTCTTTTCGTCGTCATCGGACATGCCCCGTGAAGCCGATTTGCCCCCCGTAAACAGCAAGTGCCATGCCGGATTTTTCTTTCGTCACCTGCCGTTGCCATAAAGGGAAACAGGAAGGGAGTACGCCTCGTTACCCTTTCCGCCCCTTCCGGGACCGACGTTTTTCGCTCAAAAACAGGACACATCGTCCCGAACAGGAACGTCCTGAACAGTGACACCCCCGAAGCGAGGCGAAACAGGATCGATCTACAGTCCGAACCTGCGGATCTTGCCGTACAGGGTGTTTCGGCTTATCTTCAGGACCCTCGCCGCCCTGGTGATGTTTCCTCCGGCCGCCTCCATGGCTTTGGCGACGGCCATCTTCTCGATTTCCTTCAGCGACGCTTTGCCCTGGCCCAGGGCCACTTGCGTCTCCCCGGGTTTCCAGAGCGTCTTGGGCAGGTACTCCACGTCGATGAAATCCCCATGGCTGACGTTCAACGCGCGCTCCAAAACGTTTTCCAATTCGCGGACATTGCCGGGCCAGGAATGCACCCGAAACCGCTCCATCACCGCAGAGGTCACTCCCAGGGCCGCCTTGCCCAACTTGCGGTTGAGCTTGTCGATGATATGGCTCACCAGGAGGGGAAGGTCGTCCAGCCATTCCCGCAGGGGGACCATCGTTATCCATAAAACGTTCAACCGGTAGTAAAGGTCCCGGCGGAAATGCCCTTCTTCCACCTCGAACTGCAGATCCCTGTGGGTCGCCGCAAGCACCCGCACATTGACATCGATGTAATTCGATCCTCCCACTCTCAAGACCTTCCGGTCCTGAAGCACCCTCAACAGCTTGACCTGCATGTCGGGAGGCATATCCCCGATCTCGTCCAGGAAGATCGTGCCCCCGTTGGCCAGCTCGAACTTCCCCGGTCGTCCTCCACGCCGGGCACCCGTGAACGCACCCTCCTCATGGCCGAACAGGTCGCTCTCGATCAGTTCCCTGGGGATGGCGCCGCAATTGACGGCGACGAACGGGCCTTCCCGCCGGTTGCTCCCGTTGTGGATCGCCTGGGCCAGGATCTCCTTGCCGGTTCCGCTCTCCCCCTGGATCAGAACGGTGGAAGAACTGGCGGCGGCGGCCCTGGCCAGGCGCAGGACGTCCTGGATCTTGGGGTTCCGGCCGACGAAGTCGTCGAAGGTGAAGTTGGCCTGGGACCCGATCATCTGGTTGACCATCTGCCGCACCCGTTTCGCCTCGCGGAACGCGTCCACCACGCCCACGATCTCCCCGTTTTCCTCCCGGATGGGCACCGCGGTCTGGATGAAATGCAGGACTCCCCTGCCGCTCTTGTGGAAAAACTCCTTGTCCGCATACCCCTTTCCGCTGGCAAGGACATCGGTAATCGTGGCGCGGTAGTCCACCACATCCTGGATGTGACGGCCGATCACATCCCTGTGGTCGATCCCGATCATGCGGGCACCGGCCGCGTTCAGGTAAGTGATGCATCCCCGCTTGTCGATGGTGAGCAATCCGTCGGATATGGATTCCACGATCGCCGCCTGGTACTTGTACGCGGTCTTCAACTCCCGGGCAGCCCGGTTCATCGCCATCTGGTTTTCTATGGCGGTGACCGCCGCCACGACCATCCCGAGGGTGTGGCAATGGACGAGATCCGTGCTCCCGGACATGTCGAGCACGCCCGCGACCCTTCCGTCCGGATCCCGGATCGGGGCCGCGGAGCATGTCCAGGCGAGGAGATCCTTGCAGTAATGCTCCAGCGCATGGATCTGGAGGGGCGTTCCCTCCGCGAGAGCCGTCCCGATCGCGGTGTTCCCGGCGTATTCCTCTTTCCAGATCGCCCCCGGCGCATGGTATGCGGCGGCCCGCTCGTCGGCGTTCTCCGTGCCGATCACCTTCAGGATGCAGGTGTCCGGATCCGCCAGCAACACGACGAAGCCCGAGTCCCGCACGAATCCGTAAAGGCTTTCCATGAACGGAGCGGCGGCCTTCAGGAGGAAATCGTATCTTTCGAGACGGGCCTTGAGTTCGTCGCCGGAAACCCTGTCGGGACACTGGCCGGAGCGGGGATCCACCCCCAGTTTCCTGCACCGTTCCCACGAACGGGCGATCACCGGGCGGAGCTTTCCGGACGGAACCGTTCCGGACCGGAGGAGAATCTCGTGGGCCTGGCGCAGGTTCTGGTCCGCCGTCGGGAAAAACAGGGAAGAATCCATTTCGCACCTCTTGCGGGAACCGGCCCTGTCGGGAGGGAATCGATCTTGCCGGATGTCCGCCCGAAATCAATGCATCGGGACCAGGTGCCGGAGACCGCCGAAACGCTTCCGGTCCGCACGCCATGCCCCGCTTGCGCCGAGGCGGGCGAAGGGATCGTGGCCCGGCCGACGGAATGCCGATGCGGGGGGGGAGAGGCGGAGCGACAGGCACCGGACGCCCCGCCACGTCCCTCCCCGGGATACAGTCGGCGTTGCGGGCTCCGACCGGTACGCCGTGTTGCGCCCTCCGCGGAAGCGGGAGACGGGGACGGCATGCGCCGGTCCCGGCCGGCGGCGTCATCGCCGTCCCGGGAACGGGCCGGCGGGAGACCGGGGGTTGCCGCCTAATTGAACGACTGGTCTTTCGGCTCCATCGGCCGCACGCCGCCGAACTTGCTTTCATACTTCTGCAAATTGTTCCCCAACGCCTCGATGATGCGTTGCATGTGTCCGGGACTCACGATGATGCGGGAGACCATGTGCGTGCCGGTCGGCGAATTGAGGAACCAGTCGATCATGAACTCCTCGCCGCTGTGGCTCACGAGCATGTTGTTGCTGTAGCGCCCCCTCGAAATCTCATCCCCGGCGATGACCTGGATCTGCTGCGCTTCCTTCGGCTTCTCGCTCGACATGGCGATCGGCGCTCCCTCTCCGCAAAGGTTCATTGGGACTCGGGACGATGCCCGTTATGCCGGCATCTCCCGGCACCGATACATGCCCATCGCGAGAAGGGTCATGACGGTCTCCCGGCGCTGGTTCATCGCCTCGATGAAAAATACCACGACTCCCCGGTCCGGCTTGGTTCGGGAACGCCTGGCCTCCCGGACGGTTACCCGGATCGAGAGCTCGTCCCCCGGCCTCACCGGTTTGATCCACCGCAATTCATCCACGCCCGGAGACCCCATGCTCGCCACGCTCGATATGACGTTGTCCACCAGGAGACGCATCATCAGGGCGGCGGTGTGCCAGCCGCTCGCGACGAGACCTCCGAAGTGGCTCTTTTTCGCCGCTTCCGGATCGATGTGGAAGGTCTGCGGATCGTAAAGCTTCGCGAAAGCGATCACACTCTGTTCCGTGACCGCGATCGAGCCGAACTCATGGACCGATCCGGTAACATAATCCTCGAAATACCGGTCCTCTCGCGATAGGGCAAACGGGGATGGTTCCATGCGGTTTCCCTTCCTCTCCGGAGGACCCGTCAGGACTCTGAAACGGCCACCGGCCTGCGTTCCCGCTTCATCTCGCCCCGCCGATGCTTGCTCTCCAGCCGCCGCTCCCTCGATACCGCGGTCGGGCGCGTTTTCCTCCGGCGCTTCACGGGCTCAGCGGCCTTTTCGATCCACCGGACCAGTCGGTCCCTCGCGTCCCGCCGGTTTCGCTCCAGGGTGCGGAACCGTCCGGCCTCGATGATCAGTACGCCCTCCCGCGTCAGGCGTCTGCCGGCCAGCCGCATCAGGCGTTCGCGCACATCCTCCGGCAGGGATCCGCAGTTGCGGACGTCGAACCGGAGCTGGACGGTCGTGGCGACCTTGTTGACGTTTTGTCCGCCGGGCCCCGAAGACCGGATGAACCTTTCCCGGATCCCGGATTCGTCGACAAGTATCCCCGCCCCGATTTTCAGAACATCCTCCGAAGCGGAATCCACGGAAGCACCGCTCCCGCGATCACGCGAAGGGATCGCCGCACCCGCAGCCCACCCCTGGAAGTGTCACACGAGTTTTGCTGCCGCCCCGAGCACCTCGTCGTAATCGGGCTCCTGCGCGATCTCGGGGACATGGCGTACATAGCGTACCACGTCGTCCGCGCCGACGATGAAGATCGAACGGGACAGGAGCTTCAGTTCCTTGATGAGCACGCCGTAGGCCTGTGCGAAGGAGCGGTCCTGGTAGTCGGAGAGGACCTTCACGCGATCCACCCCCGCCGCTGCGCACCACCGCTTCTGGGCGAACGGAAGATCCATGCTGATCGCGATCACGACCACCTTGTCGGACAGCTTCGCCGCCTCCTGGTTGAAACGGCGAGTTTCCGTATCGCACACCGGGGTGTCGAGGGAAGGAACGCAACTGATGACCTTGATCTTCCCCCCGAAGTCCGCAAGGGCGACGGGTGCGAGGCCGGCGTCCACCGCCCGGAAATCGGGAGCCTTGTCCCCGACGCGGATCTCGGGCCCCAGCAGGGTCATGGCATTCCCCTTGAAGGTGACGATCCCCTTTCTCTCCTGCATGTCTCTCTCCTTTTCGCCGGGAAAGTGGTGATCCTTTCTATCGATGTCCGGGATCGGCGTTTCGTTGCGGATTCCCGTCCGCATCCCGCGGCCTGACCGCCGTCCGTGTCCCGGCCGCCTATCGGGGGAAGGGACGAGGACGGCGGCGCCTGCGCATCGGTTTACACGCCCCTCGGCGATATGGGAATCCGCACCGTTGCCACGCAGCCGCCTCCGGGGGCGTCCCCCAGCTTGAGGGTTCCCCCGGCCTCGGCGACCAGGGTGCGAGCCACCGGTAACCCCATGCCGGCATGGTGCGGCTCGGGGCGCGTGGTGAACCCTTCCTCGAAGATCTTTCCCGAGATCCCCGCGGGAATTCCCGTGCCCTGGTCGGTCACGGTGATTGCCCATCCCTGGGCCTCCAGGGACACGTCGATCGAAAGCTCCCCGCCCTTCTCCGCCATCGCCTCCGACCCGTTGAACATCAGGGCGAGCAGTGCGAGTCCCAGGTCGCGGCGATCGCCACGGAGGAGATCCGGGGGGCCGGAAGGCGCGCCGACGACGACGTTGTTGCGTCCCAGGTCGTAGCGTGCGAAAACCATCATTTCCGAAAGCATCTTCACGGGGGAATAGGGCTCCACGACGGGAGGGTGGGGGCGGGCGTATTGCGAATACGCCTTGATGATCGAGCCGGTCCGTTCCCCCGCCGACAGCACCTTGCCTGCGTTCTCCCGCACCTTCTGCGCCTTGTCCGGCGCCATCTGGATGAGTTCGGAGAATCCGAGGACCACGCTCAGGTGGTTGTCCACCTCGTGCGCGACGCCCATCACCATCCTTCCGAACAGAGCCAGGCGGTACAGTTCGATGTCTCTCCGTTCCATCCGCGCCCTCCGGCCGAACCGTCTTCATCCCTGCCCCGAGACCACCACGCGGTTCTTTCCCTTGCGTTTCGCGTCGTACATCGCCTCGTCCGCGGTCCGTATCAGCGTTTCCACATCCTTCCCGTGCTCCGGGTAAGAGGAAACCCCGATGCTCACCGTGACCGTCCGGCCCTCCAACGGGGTCGACTCGATCCTATGGCGGATCCTTTCCGCAACGATGGTCGCCCCGCGGGTCTCGATGCTTGTCCGCAGACGTTCCGCCACCTTTTCCCCCTGGACCTGGGCCGCCTCGGGAAGGATGACGGCAAACTCCTCTCCGCCGTAGCGGCAGGCGATATCCACCTCGTAGGAAGGCTTTGCGTCGCTCCGGCGGATGGCCCCCCGGATGACGTCGGACAACCCCTTCAGCAAGGCATCCCCTCCGAGGTGCCCGTACTTGTCGTTGAACGACTTGAAATCGTCCACGTCCAGGATGAGAAGGGAGAAGGTGCGGCCGTACCGGTGCGCCCGCTGGATCTCCGAGTTCAGACGGTGGAAGAAATACCTGCGGTTGTAGAAGGAAGTCAGACTGTCCTTCGTGACCAGATCCAGCATCTCCGCTTCCCGCCGCCGCACGATGTTCATCATGTGCGCGCCGACGAAGGCAACGCAGAAGTTCACGATGGAAACCCAGGCCCACTTGATCATCTCGTAGGAGTAGTTTTGCTGCAGTTCGTTCTTCTCGAAGGGCATCGGGACCGACGGGATGAGTCTATAGTACTCGACGGTGAGCACCCCCCCGTAGGCCAGCATCCCCGCCAAGGCGATCGCGTACGTGTCCGACGCCTTGTCCATTATGAGGGCCGACTCGAGAGTAAGGATCAGGTACATCGCCCAGAACCAGGAAACGGCCCCGCCGCTGAAATGGACCAGGATGGTGACGAATACAAGATCGAACAGGATCTGCGCCTTGTTCAGGTCCCGGATGCGGCCGAACAACTCGTAGGTGTACTGGTACCAGGCGTTGTACGCGACGGCGAAGAGGAAGGCCCCCACGGACACGGCCTGGTGGAGCCGCGTAACGCCCAACGCCTCCGCCGCCCCATGACGAAAAAAGAAATAGGCGTAGACGGCGTAAATCGCCAGGATGGCGAGGATTACCCACCGGGCGTGGATGACCATACCCACCCGGTTGCGCGCTTCCTTTCGCCATTCCAGTTCTTCGGTGGCCGGAACCTCCGGGGAACCCCATCCGCATTTCGTCAACAGGTCGTCTAAGGTTTTCAATATCCTCCCTTCCATCCTCGTGCGCTCCTCAGATCCGCATCCCGATGACGCCTCCGCGGCCCCGGCGCTTCGATTCGTACATCAGGCGGTCGGCGATGTTGAGAATCTGCCCGCGGTCCGGAGAGTCGGGCGCGCATGCCGCGTACCCTACGCTGGCGGTGAAAGAGATCACGCTCTCCTTGTCGGCGTCCAGCCGCACGTTCGAAATCCCTTCCGCGATGCGACCCGCGATCACCGCGGCCGCGGACAGGTCGGTCTCCGGCAGGATCACGGAGAACTCGTCTCCCCCGTAGCGCGCGGCGATGTCGGTCTTCCGGAGGTGCGCGCCCAGCGCGCCGGCCACGAGCGTAAGGACGCGATCCCCCGTCGTGTGTCCGTAGGTGTCGTTGATCTCCTTGAAATCATCCAGGTCCAGCATGATGACGGACATCGGGCGTCCATACCGGATCGCCCGCTCCAGCTCGATCCCGAGCTTTTCGTGGAACGCCCCGTGGTTGTACAGCAGCGTCAGCGAGTCCTTCTCCGACAGGGATTTGACGAAACCGAACAACTCGGCGTTTTCGATGGCGATGGCGATGTAGGACGCCAGCACCCGCATGGTGGGCAGCAACTCCGGCTCGAACGCGTTGGGATCCGGGTGGTTGAGCAGCAGGACCCCGATGTTTTTCCCCTTGGACACCAGGGGCACGCACAGAAACGACCGCACATCCTTGCGGCGGCCGCCGTAGAACTGGAAATCGGGGGAAGTCTTCACGTCGGGGATCCATGCCGGCTCCCCCGTGGCGAAGACTTTCCCGGCGATTCCTTCGCCCGGAGACAGCATGAAGGGGACGGCATCTTCTCCCGGGCTCCCCGAGGCGGTCCTTGCGACCAACATCTTCTTCTCGCGGGAATAGAGCATGATGCAGAAGTCGTGCAATCCCAGTTTCCGCATCACCCGCTCGGGAAGAATGCTGTACAGCTCGTCGGGATCCAGGGTGCCGGTGAGGACGGTCGCCACCTCGGCGATCGTGCGCAGGTACTGCACGCTGGATTCCAGGTTCGATCTCGTCTCCTCGAGGGCGCGCCGGAGACGCTCCACCTGGTCGAGCCGCTCTTCCCTGTCCCTCACCGCCTCCCGAAGCGTTGCGACGGTGCGATCCATCCTTTCGGAGATCGCCTCCGCCAGCGGGGCGAGCGGCCCGGCGGCAGGGGGGAGACTTCCCGCGTCTTCCTCCGCCACGGCCTCCCTCAGTCGGGCGATGGGACGAAATACCTTTCTCTCCAGAAGCAGGTAGCCTGCGGCCGCCAGCACGGTCTCCCCCGCCGCCGCGCCGGCCAGCGCCGCCTGCAGGGTACCGCCGGCGAGAAAGGAGGAGCCCAGCGTGACTGCGAAAAGGGCGCCCCAGGCGAAGACAAGGGCCGCGCGCCATCCGGGCCCATCCGGCTTCGTCCCTACGGGTTTGCGGAGATCCTCATGCATGAGGGGAAGTTACCATGAATCCCGGTTTCCGGATATTGCGGAAACCGGAGGAAAGGTCCCGGCGGTTTTCATGGTCAGAACACCGCTCCGATGGTGAAATGCCACTCTCCGGGGGATTCTCCCGGGCGGCGGTTCAGCTTCCACCCGTAATCGAGGCCGATGGGCCCCACCGGCGTGATGTACCGCAGCCCCGCCCCGGCGCTTTCCCGCATGTCGAAGCCGTACGCGGGGTCCCGAAGGAACCAGACGCTCCCCGAGTCCACGAAGACCGCGCCGATGAATCCGTACAGCAGCGGAATGCGCAGTTCGGTGTTGAAGTTCACCATCACATCCCCCCCGATGGGAGTGCCATCGGGGGCCTTCGGCCCAAGCGATTCCTCGGCGAACCCGCGGACGGTGGTCCGCCCGCCGAGGAAGAACCGTTTCTGGATCGGGACCTCGCTGGACCGTCCGAAGGGCTGGATGATCCCGGCGCGTGCCGAAACGACGAAGGTGTTGCGCCGGAAAACGGGGAAGTAGATGCTGCCCTGGCCCGTGAATCTGTAGTAATCCACCTCCGATCCGAGGGGGAGGGTGGCCAGCTCCGCGGTCCCGGAAAGGAAGGTCCCCCTTTTCGGGTTGAACGGGTCGTCGCGGAAATCGAGGACCGTCAACGCACGGACCGCCCCGATGGTCGCATACCCCTGGTCTTCCGGGGAAAGGACGGCCTCGGGCGCAACGTTGAACACGTCGTCCCGGGAAAGCTCGTACTGAAGCGAAAGGGAGGATCGCTCGTACAGCTTCCGGTTGATCCCCGCCACGATGCCGGTCTTCCGCAGGCTGAAGCTCCTGCGCTCCGCCTTCTGGTAGGATCCGGTGAGCTGCCCCTCCCACTTCCACCGGTTTCCGAGGATGTAGGGCTCCCGCAGGTCCCCCAGCAGCTTCTCTTCCTTCTGGCTCAGCAGGACCTGTCCCGAGAGGCTCCGCCCCAGCCCGTCGAGGTTTCTCTCCTTCGCGCCCACGAAACCGCGCACGCCCGTGTCGGTTCCGTACCCGCCCCCGAACTCGACATCGAAGAAAAGCGCCTCCTCGACTTCCACCACGAGATCCAGGATCCCCTCGGACGGGCGCCGGATCCTTATGAAGCGCACGCTCTTGTACAGCCCCGTCGCGTAAACGGACTGCTGAAACGACAACAGCGCCTTTTCCCCTGCGGCGCCTCCGGCAGGGATCGGATTCTCGCGGAGGATCACGGCGGCCCGCGTCAGGAGCGTTCCCCGGACCACGATGTTCCCCAAGCGGTACTTCGGCCCCTCCCGGATGTCGAAATGGAGTGCGACGGAGTCTTTCCCCGTATCGAAATCCACCTTCGATTCCACCTGCGCGTCGAGATAGCCTGCGTTCCGGTAGTGGGCGGCGAGGACCTCCTGGTCGCGCTCCACGCCCGAATAATCGACGTAGCCGCCCTCGTGGTTTCTGATCGACGCCAGAAGCTCCGGACGCAAGATGTGATCGTTCCCGCGGAAGACGATCTTCCGGAGAAGGTACCGGGGGCCCTCCTCGATCCGGATCGTCTTGACGATCCCTCCGTCGGGGGCCACCTTCGTGTCCACGCCCAGGATCTTCATCCGGGCGTACCCCAATTTCTGGTACAACCCGACAATGGCGTTCCGGTCGTCGTTCCACTCCTCCTCGCGGTAGGTTCCGGAACCCGTGACCCAGTGGAAGAATCCGCGCGGCCTCGAAGTCATCTGGCGGCGCAGCGTGTCGCCGCTCAGCGCGTGGTTCCCCTCGAATCGGATTCCCGCGAGGTACCCGGGCTTCCCCTCGTCGACGGATACGGTGATCGGTACGCGGCCGGAAACTTCCTCTCCCACCTTGACGGACACCGTCGCCTCCAGGTAGTCCCGCCCACGGTAGAAAGCGAGAACCCGTTCCCGAAGGTCGTGCAGGAGGGCGCTCTCCGAGGTCTCCTCGTCCCCGTAGAGGCCGGACGCCTCGGCGATCTTGCCGGAGGGAAAGGCGCGAACCCCGACCCAGCGCAGTTCATACCACGGCCCCTCCTCGACATCCACGCGCAGGCACAGCCGGTCCGGATCCCGCCCGCACCGGGAAACCGATTCGGCCAGGCGCACCGTGAGGAACCCTTCCTTCTTGTATTCCCGCCGGAGACGGGTCAGCCCCTCCTCCCATCTCCGGAAATCGTGCGGTTCCCCGGGCTTCGCGCCCATGATCTCCATGAGGCGCCCGGGAGGAACGTGCCGGGCCCCCGGGAAGAGGACCTCGCCGACCTTCGCGGGAGGGCCTTCCTCGATCGAAACGGTGACCTTTCCCGATCCGTTCTCCACGTTGCAGGTCGACGTGACGGAAACCGAAGCTTTCAGGAATCCCTTTCCGGCAAGAAAGGATCGCAACGCCGCCTCCGCGTCTCTCAGGTCCTTCCCTTCCACCGCGCTCCCCCGCCGAAGGTGTGTGGCTGCGATCAACCGCGCCTGCGTCAGCCGTTTCGCTCCCCGGATCTCGATCTCCGAGACCAGCGGGATCGGGCGGAGGAAGAAGAGCAGATCCGCCTCCCCCTCCCGGGAGCGGACGTAGGCGGAGACCTGCCGGAAAACGGATTTTTCGTACAGCCCCCGGATCGAGGCGCGCACCCCTTCGTCGGTGAGCCGGTCTCCCGGGCGAAGGGGGATCAGGCCCGTGAGTTCCTCGTAGGAAATCCGGTAGGGAGACGACACCTGGAAAGAGATCGACGCGATGAGGGGGTTGCCGGCCGGGGAAGGACCGGATTCGGCGGCCGACACGGCGCAGGGCAGGAGAAGAAGAAACGACACGGCCAGGAGAAGCCGGGACCGTCTACTCCTTTCCACGCAGGAAATCCTTCCACTGTCGATACCGGTACCGGAACTTCAGGTCGGCCCCGAGGTCCCCCTCCTGGGTCGTCGTGGTGCTCTGCCAATCCCCCTGGAGGAAGATGTGTTCCCGGAGCTTGACCTCCGCGGTCGCGGAGCTGTCCGCCGCAGTCCCGACGCTCGTGGCCACGGACACGGAAGCCCGGTCGCCGAAAGACTTCCCGACGATGAACCGGGGTTCGAAGGTCTTCGTGGTCGAGGAGAACCCCGGCTCGATGGAGAACCGGTCGAGGCCGACGGCGTTCCGGATCCCCTCCTCGACGCCCCCCGTGTACGGGGCGAGCGCGAGAGACGCCGCGGCGGCCGATCCCACGGTACCTTCCTGCCCCGCCAGCCCCTGCGTCGTGACGCCCAGCGAGAGCAGGGCGACGATGTCGTTCTTGCCCATGGGAGGATCGGAGAAGAAATCCACCTCGTATTTGTCCAGCGTCCCCGTCACCGTGACCGTGACGGTGACATTCCCCTTCGTGGTCTCTGCGCGTGCGTCGATCTGCGGGTTGTTCCTCCGGGGGTCCTGGAAATCCACCGTCGCGCGCTTCAGTTCGTACTTGTTCCCCCGGAACTCCACAACCCCTTCCGTGACGTCGAAAGAACCGAGGACGATCACCCGGCTGCTGTCGCCGACGACCTTGAACTCTCCTTTCGCCGTGGCGTTCGCAAGGTTGTTCCGGATCCGGATCGTGCCGTCGGCGATGGCGTCGATGTCGAGACGGACGCGGAACTCGGGCTTTTCCCTGCGCGCCGTCACGTCGGCCAGCCGTTTGCCGAAATCGCCCAGGACCTTCTCCGGCCGGAACGATTTCGTGTATTTCGCGGACTGGACCTCGACGTCGCCGGTGACGAGGAGGTTATCGACGGGGCCGAACAGTTCCGCGTGCCCCTGGATCACCGGGCGGAGCTCCTCGGGATATGGATATCTCATGTCGAGGAAATCCACCGAGAAGTAGAGCCGCTGGCCGGCATCCACCTTGAGGGGAACCTCCCCCCAGCCGTCGATGTATCCCCCGCCGCTTCTCCCCTCGAAATGTTCGAACACGATCTTCTCCCGGCTGATGACCGCGTCGACCTTCATCCCCTCGAACCGTTGGGCGTAGCCGAGGAAGGAAAGGTTGCCCCCTTCGAGGTGCCCCTTCCCCACGATCGACGGGTCGTCCACCTTTCCGGTCACCCGGACCTCGAGCGCCATGGTCCCGTCCAGGCGATCGAAGACACCCGGGACGACGAGCCGCACCGTGCCGGCGGGCAGCTTCCCCTCGACTCGAAGATCCATATCCCCTTTCCACGAGATCTTTCCGGCAACCTGCACGGGGTTCCCGGCTCCCAGAAGCGTCCCCCCGGTCCAGCGCACCCCGTCCGGATCCATCCTGGCGGAGAGATCCTTCCCCGTCAGTTCCAGTCCCCCTTCCCCGAGGGAAAGGGACCCGATGCGAACGGTTCCGGTGGTCCTGCCAACCGCCGTCAACGCCCCCTGGATCTCCGCACGACCCTGGATGGAGAATCGCCGCTTTTCGTCTTTCGGAGCCCCGTCGACCGCCTCGCCGAGGGAAAACGGTCCTTCCACGCGGAAGGCGAAAGGCTCCCGCAGGGAGACCGACCATGCCAGTTTCGTTTCCGGAGACCGCGTGAGGATCTCTCCCGCAAGGGTATCTCCCTGCCGCCTCCCGGAGGCCTGGATCTCCTGGAATCGGATTTCCTCCACGGAGGCTCCCCTTCCCCGCACCGAGGCGCGAAACGCGGGGAACATGTCCGGCTCGAACCGCTTCCCGTCCGCGATGTCGCCAAGCAGGAGGACTCCGTCCGCCTCTCCGCTCCACGAACCGCCTGAAGGAATCTCCGGTCGCCCCGCCGCGGCAAGGAGGAACGAAGTGGGCAATCCCGTGGCGGACAGGGAGACCTTCGTAGGCCATCCCGCGCCCCGCCGGATTTCCGCCGAGAGGTCGAGGTGCGGGGCATCGGCCGTGACGGAAAACGTTCCGCCGGCGGATCCGAGGGAACCTTCCGCGCGCACCCCGGCAACCCGCACCGCGCCGGCGGTGATCTCTTTCGCGCCTGCCGCGAACCGGGGGACCTCCCAGCCGCGGGACCCTTCCTTTGCAGCGAATTTCGCGTCCAGGGACCCCCGGATGCCCGAAAGGTTTTCCCGCTTGAGGAGGGAAAGCGCCTGCGCGATCTCCAGGCGGTCCACTTCCCCGGCGACCTCGGCTCCCTCTCCCGGGGCGCCTCTCGCCGAAACGCGGACGGTCCCGTCGCCGAATCTCCCGCTCCCGCGCACGTTCCAGCGCGCCCCTCCCCATTCGCCGCCGTATTCCCCTTCCGCCTCCACGAAAGCCAGGCGGACCCCGCGGATCCCCATCCCGGCGGCGTGGACCGTTCCGGACAGCCCGAGAGACTTCGTGTCCGCATGGATTCTGGCATCCGCCTCCGCCATGCCCTCGACTCCTTCCAGGTACCCACGGATTTTCGCAGGC
The DNA here is from genome assembly GCA_021815305.1 of Deltaproteobacteria bacterium. GTDB lineage: Bacteria > Desulfobacterota > Deferrimicrobia > Deferrimicrobiales > Deferrimicrobiaceae > JAKAHC01. Next base: position 125,139 of record JAKAHC010000001.1, read on the forward strand.
TCCTCCCCCAGGGAGGAGGCGACCGCGGACACCAGGCGACCGCTTTCCGAGAGATCGATCTCGCGGGCGGTCACGGTGAGGTCCGCCCGCGCCCCGGACGGTTGCAGAAGGCCCGCGACCGTCCCGACGGCCCTGACCTTCAAAGAGGGCGCCGGCACGTCCGCCACGAAGTGGAGCGATCCTGCGAGATCACCGTCGATCTTCAGGAGGATGGGAAGCGGGGGCAGCGCCCGGGCGGCAACGGAATCCGCCGTGAGGGAAGCGGCCGTCCGGAGACGGGAAACCGGCCCCGAGATTTCCCACTCCGACCCGATCTTCTCCCAGGAGAGCGGATAGTTCCACCCGTAGTCCGCCGCACTTCCGGCGGGCAGATGGACCGAACCTCGAAACCGGACGTTCCGGTCCGGCAGGGATCCTTCGCCGGAAGCCCGGATCTCCGCCTTCCCCGCGAGGAGGCGGAAGGAATCGACATGGACCGTGCCTCTTCCCGAAAGATCCCCGGAAACCTCCGCGGTGACGGGGAACCGAAGCCGCAACCGGTCCCGGTCCGACGAGGGAAGCTGTTCCACACCGTTTTGAAACGAAAGGGAAAGGCTCCCTTGAAGGCGGGCCGGCGTCCCTTCCAGACACGCGCTCGCATCCCCCGTTCCCCCGAAACGGGCGGGAACCCCGAGGCTTTTCCACGGAACCGCCGCGAGAGACAAGCGTCGCAGGGAGGCCTTGCCCTCCACCCGGCCCGAATCGAATGCGTACGACCCCGACGCCTCGAGCGTTCCGCCCCAGAGCGTCGTCCGGGCGCCGTCGACCCTCACGATCCGGCCACCGAAAGAAGTTTCCGCTTCACCGTCCACCGGGGGTCCCTCCGCGATCCCCGCTTTGCTCAGGACGATTTTCCCGGACCCCTCGGGATTGTTCCAGGGACCGGAGACGGACGAGGAGAACTCGACCTTCCCCGTCCGGAGGAAGCCTTTCGCAAACGAGGCCCCCGGCGCATTCGCGGCAAGCCAGCGTGCGATGTCGACTTCTCCCGACACCTTCCCGCCCACGATGCGGGTCCCGGTGTCGACCACGCCCGAAAACCGCACCGCAGCCGCATCGCCCCACGCGCGCAGCCGCCGGAACCGAAGGGTCTTCTTCCTGTAGAGAAGGTCCGCGTCCATCGATGCAAAGGGCCACGCACCCGCGCCCCCCCCGGGAAGCACGATATCTCCTGTCGTGCGCGCGAGCGATGCCGTGATGCGCGTGCCGAGGAAACGGACCTCCCGGATGCGAAGTTCCCGCACCGAGGTCTCCATGCGCCGCACCGGGCCCAGGGGGCCGAGCCGGGCCACCCCGTCGACCAGAAGGATCTCGGGGAGCGGCTCGGAGCGTCCGCCGCCTCCTTCCGCCGCCGTCAGCTTCTCGTAGAGGAGTCGGTTGGCCTCCCCGGCCTCGATCCGGAAATCGCGGACCCGGATGCGGGAAACGGGGATGTTCCCGCCGAGAAGGCGGGTGAAGGAGAGGGAAACGTCTACGGACCCGGCCCGCACCAGCGGCAGGCCGTCGAGGCCATCGCGTACGACCAGGTCATCGAGGGAAAGACGAAGGTGCAGGGGGTGAAATTTCAGGCTCCGGTATCGGACCTCGAGTCCGTACCGGGCGGCGGCCTCTACCATCTCCTTCTCGGCCCTGCGCATCCTCCCCGGAATTTCCAGCGACACGCGCCACCCGGCAAGCGGCAACAGGACGACGAGCATGCCGCCCACGGTCCACCACACCCATCGTCTCGACATGGTTCAATTATAGAGAAAATCCCGCAAATGCGAAGGGCCCCTCCCCCCGTGGGGGAGAGGCCCTCCGTCCGCTGCGAAGCCGGCCAGGCGGCGTTTTTCCGGATGGAGCGGGCGACCGGATTCGAACCGGCGACGTCAAGCTTGGGAAGCTTGCATTCTACCCCTGAATTACGCCCGCACGCCCAAGTATCTTTACCACATCCGAAAACCGGTTTGCAACGGGGAACCGCATCCCGTCAGGACCTGTACGCCTCCGTCCGGGTCCCGACGTCGCGATATCCCGGCATCTCCTTGTAAAGCGCGAGGAAGATTTCCCGTGCCTCTTCTTCCCGCCCGGCGCGCGACAGGAGCACCCCCTTGTGGTACCGCACGTCGCGTCGCTCATCCTCGCTCAGCGTCCCGCTTTTCCCCGTTTCCTCCAGGACGCCGATCGCCGCGTCGTGGTCCCCCTGGTCGGAGAGGGTGTCCGCAAGCAGCGACGATGCCCCGACCAGCAGTTCGGCTTTTTGCATCGCGAGGCGGAACTCCTTCGCCGCCTCCTCCAGGAGCCCCATCTCCTTGTAGGCGATCCCCAGGTTGTAGCGGGCATCCAGGTCCGTGTCGCCGATCTCTTCCTGGACCTTCGCCTGCAGTCGCCCCAGCGCGCTGCGTACGATGTTCTCCTCCTCCTGGTACCCCTCTTCGGACGGCCCCTCCGGTTCTTCCTCCCCGGGCGGAGGAACGTCCGCCTGCGGCACCTCCGCGGCAGGGACGGATGGCGCGGCCAGCTTCTCCGCCGCCTCGGTGAAGGAGAACGCTTTCGCCCCAGCGACGTCCCAACCGCCGCGGATGGCATCGAGGACATCCCGCATCTCCGCCGCCGCGTGCTCCTGGCCCTCGGCGCTCTCCGCACCCTCGACCAGACGGTCCAGGATCGGCAGGCCTTCCTCCCTCATGCCGATGGAAATCCAGAGGAATCCGCACGATTCCATGATCGAGGAATCCCCTCCCGCCTGGGACATCAACCCCCGCACGCGTTCCGTGAACTCCGCGTACATCCCGGTGGTCGCCGTGGTCGGTGCGGCCCTCTCCAACTCGTTCACCGCCTCGAGGAACTTCTTCTGCCCCCGCAGGACGTCGCACAGGTACAACCGGGGAAGCGGATTTTTCGGGAGGAATTCGGCGACCTGCCGGAAAAAATCGAGGCGCTGTTCGTCCGTGTGGAACCGGCCCGGTTCCCCCGCCGCTTTCCGAAGCTCCACCTGGGCGTCCGCACCGAGACCTTCCTGCGCCAGCAGCCGGATGATCCACTTCTGGAAGTCGTTGTTCCCGGGGTCGTGCTTCAGCATCTGGCGCAGGACGGCGATCGCCTTCCCGGCGAACCCGTCCTTCTCGTAAAGCACCGCACAGCGCGCGAGTTGATCCAGTCCCTCGACGACCTCTCCCTGCCGCATGAGGAAGATTCCCAGCTTCTGGCGCGCCTGGGGATCGTTGGGGGCGTTCTGGACCTTCTTCGAAAGGGAAGCGCGGTCCTCCTGCTCCTGCGAGGAGAACATCTTCTTCATCTTGTCGAGAAAGCTCATCGCGTCCTGCCGTCCTCGTCTTCCGGAAATGTGGGGTGGATCATGGCCGTTGTTTCTCCAGGAAGTTCGTCGAGAGCCGCGCCTCGACGAAATCCGAGTTCACCATCATCTTCTTGTGGAACGGCACGGTAGTGCGTACCCCATCCACCCTGAACTCGTCGAGGGCGCGCCGCATCCGCATGATGGCGTCGTTCCGGTCCTCGCCGTGGACGATCAACTTCCCCAGCAGCGAGTCGTACGTGGAGGGGACGGTGTACCCCGGGTAGATCGCCGTGTCGACGCGGACGCCGAATCCCCCGGGGAAAACGCACGAATGGATGGATCCCGGGGACGGGAGGAACGTATCGGGGTCTTCCGCATTGATGCGGACCTCGATGGCATGGCCTCGCTGCGCGACGTCTTTCTGTTCGTACCGCAGCTTCTTCCCGTCCGCGATCCGGATCTGCTCCCGCACGATGTCGATCCCGGTGATCATCTCGGTGACCGGGTGCTCCACCTGGATCCGGGTGTTCATCTCGAGGAAGTAGAACTCCCCATCGGGGATGTAGAGGAACTCCACGGTGCCCACGCTGTTATAGTTCACCGCCGCCGCCGCGTCGACCGCCGCTTTCCACATGCGGTGCCGGACCCGGGCGGGCAGGGCGGGGGCCGGCGCTTCCTCGATCAGCTTCTGGTGACGCCGCTGGATGGAGCAATCGCGGTCTCCCAGGTGGATCACGTTGCCGTGGCGGTCCCCCATCACCTGGACCTCGACGTGCCGGGCGTTGTCGAAGTATTTTTCGACGTAGACCGAGGGAACGCCGAAGGACGAGAGCGCCTCCGACTGGGCGGTCAGGAAGGCGTTGATGAAGGAAGCGGGGCTATGGACGATCTTCATCCCGCGACCGCCGCCACCCGCAGCCGCCTTGACGATCACGGGGAAACCGATCTCCTTGGCGACGCGCAGACCGTCGTCCTCTTCGGTGACGGCGCCGTCGCTCCCCGGGACTACCGGCACCTTGGACTTCTGCGCCAGGCGCCGCGCCTCGATCTTGTCCCCCATCATCCGGATGGATTCCGCCGAGGGACCGATGAACTTGACCCCGTAGTTCATGCAGATCTCGGCGAAGGCCGCGTTCTCCGCGAGGAACCCGTAGCCCGGATGGACGGAATCGGCGTCCGTGATCTCGACGGCCGACAGGATCGCGGGGACGTTCAGGTAGCTTTCCGCGCTGGGCGGAGGCCCGATGCAGACGGATTGGTCCGCCAGCCGCACGTGCAGCGCCTGGCGGTCCGCCGTGGAGAAGACCGCCACCGTCTTGATCCCCATCTCCCGGCAGGACCGGATGATCCGGACGGCGATCTCTCCGCGGTTGGCGATCAACACCTTATGGATCATGCCCTGCACCCTACTCCGGGAGGATGTGGAACAAGGGCTGGCCGTAAGCCACCGGTTGGGCGTTCTCCACCAGGATCGCGGCGATCGTCCCGGTGGTGTCTGATTCGATCTGATTCATGATTTTCATCGCCTCGACGATGCACAGGACCTGCCCCTTGACCACGCGGGTTCCGACCTCGACAAACGGCGCGGCGTCGGGGGCGGGGGAGCGGTAGAACGTACCGACGATCGGAGAGACGATCTCCTTGTGGGAGGATTTCGTCGGGGGAACCGCGGCCTGCGCCTCCTCCGGCGCACGGACCGGCCCGGCAGGGGAAAGAGGGGCCGCGGCCTGCGCCGATGCGGCCGCCGGAACGCCTTGCGCGGGACCGCGGCGGACCTTGAGCACCATGTCCCCCCGGCCCAGCTCGAACTCGCAGACATCGGTCCCCTTCAGCAGTTCCAGAATCTCCCGTATTTCTTTCAGATTCATGGGTATCCCCTCACGCCCGCTCGATGTACGTGCCGGTACGCGTATCCACCTTGATCCTGTCCCCCTCGTTCAGAAACAGGGGCACCTGCACGACGGCTCCGGATTCGAGTTTCGCGGCCTTGGTGGCGCCGCTCACCGTGTCTCCCCGGACACCGGGCTCGGTTTCCACGATTTTCAGGTCGATGAAGAACGGGATATCGATCCCGATGGGTTCGCCCTTGTAGAAGAGGATCTGGACGGGAAGGTTTTCGATCAGGTAGTTCCCGGCTTCGGCCACGTGGTCTTCGTCGAGGTAGATCTGCTCGTAGGTTTTCGTGTCCATGAAGTGGTACTGGGTTTCCATCTTGTACATGAACTGCATTTCGCGGTCTTCGAGGTCGGGTTTCTCGACCTTGTCTCCGCTGCGGAACGTATGCTCCAGGACGGCTCCGGTCTTCAGGTTCTTGAGCTTGGTCCGGACGAAAGCCACGCCCTTTCCGGGCTTTACGTGCTGGAAATAGGTGATGACGTACGGGCTCCCGTCGAAGTCGATCTTGAGCCCATTGCGGAAATCCGATGTCGTGTACATCCGGTATTCGCTCCCTTCAAAGCAGCGGTGACAATGTCTTGGGGAGGAACGTGATCCGTTCGCACCCCGAGGCGGTGACCTTCGACGTGTCCTCGAGCCGGACCCCCCCCGCCCCGGGAAGGTACACTCCGGGTTCCACGGTAACCACCATCCCCTCCTCGAGACGGTCCTTCGACCTCGGGGAGAGCGCGGGGCGTTCGTGGATGTCGAGCCCGACGCCGTGACCCGTCGAGTGAACAAAATACTTCAAATATCCGGACCGGTCCAGCGATTCCCGCACCCGGGCGTCCACCTCCCGGCATGGGATCCCCGGCCGCAGCGCCTTGAGCCCCGCCTCCTGCGCCCGCCGCACGGCGTCGTACACTTTCCCGAAAGGGCGCGGGGGTTTCGAGGGGAAGATCGTCACCGTCTCATCGGAACAGTACCCGTTCTTCCTCGCGCCGAAATCCACGATGAGGGGACCTTTCTCCCCGATGGGGATTCCCGTGGGGGCGGCGTGGGGCATGGCGGAGCGGGCGCCGTCCGCGACGATCGGGCGGAAAGAGACCTCCTCCGCGCCCCGCAGCATCATCTCCCGGTCCAGGTCGGCGGCAACCGCGCGTTCCGCCTTTCCCGTGACCCCGGAGGCGAGCACGGCCAGAAGGGCCGCGGTGGCCGCCGCCGCCGCGCCTTCCATCTCGAGGAGTTCCTCCGGGTCCTTCCGCATCCGTATCGGCTCGACAAGGTCCCCGGCAGGCAGGAAACGGTCCCGTCCCTTTCGGGAAAGGGTCCGGAAGGAATCCACGGCGAGATACCGCGATTCAAATCCTACGCGGCGCGCCCGCAGGTTGCGCAGGCGGCGCGCGATCTCGTCCCACTTCCGGGCCGTGACGATCACCCTCGCGCCGCGGACTTCCCGGCGCGCCTGGACGTCGTACCTTCCGTCGGTGAACAGGACGGCATCCGCCGGTGCGACGAGCAGCGCGGCTTCGCTCCCCGTGAAACCCGTGAGATACCGAATGTTGGTGAGGCGCACGCAGAGGTATGCGTCCATGCGGCGCTTCCGCAGGACCGCGAGCAACCGCTCGAACCGGTCCTTACCCCCTCCCACGGCTCTTCCCCCGCCGGAGATGGCGCAGGAGGGCCTGCAGGGCGAGGAGGTACCCGGATCCGCCGAATCCGCAGATCCGCCCCATGACCACATCCTCGACGAAGGATACCTTCCGGAACCCTTCCCGCCGCGCGGGGTTGGAAAGGTGCACCTCGATCGTGGGAAGGTCCGCGTAGAGCAGGGCATCGCGGATCGCGACGCTCGTGTGGGTGAATCCCCCGGGGTTGATCACCACGCCGTCGGCTTTTTCACGTGCCTCCTGGAGGACATCCACGATCGCCCCCTCGTGGTTCGACTGGAAGAAGACGACCTCCACCCCTTCTTTCCTTGCCGCCTCTTCGACACTTTCGCGGATGTCGGCCAGGGTCTGTTTTCCGTAGACGTCGGGTTCCCGCTTCCCGAGGACGTTGAGATTGGGACCGTTCACGAACAGGACCCGCAGGGGGGATCTTCTCTTCACAGCATCTCCCGGGTCCGGCGTGCTGCCTGCCGAAGGAGGAACCGGCACTTCCCCGGAACGGTGCCGGAGGCCGTGACGATCACCAGGTAATACTCGCCGGTGACCTTCCGCACGAAAACCATGGCGTTCCCCCCGCCGAGGTAGACCTCTTCCGCGGAGCCCAACCCGTTCTCCTCCGCGATGCGATCGGATTCCCGGAAAAACTGGACGATCTCGGCGCACAGGGCGGACAGGTCCCTCGTCTCGCCGGGAGAAAGCCACTCCTCCACGGTAAGCCCGTCGGTGCCCACAATGGCCCCGCACGTAACGCCGGGATCCCTTCGGTGCATTTCCTCAATGATATCGCGAAAGGTCATACCCGTACTCCTTCGCCGTCGTTTGGAGAAACGCATTGAGCTCCGCTTCCACGGGATCCTCCTCCTTGCGGGATTCCCTCCATGCCTTCGCGCGCGTGTTCCCCGGTTCCTTGCGGAGGATCTCCTCCACGATCCGGCGCGCCTCTTCCCTCTCCCCCTGGGCCCAGTACACGTCGGCGAGCGTCACCGTCGCGACGGAGAGGGGCTCGGAAGAAGCCGGTTCCGTCCCGCACGGCGGCTCCTCCGGCGTCTCCATGGGCGGAACTCCTTTCTCCCCCGGTACCGGGGCGGCGGGATCCTCGGCCGCACGGATCTCGTACGCTTCCTCCTCCACGAACACCAGCTTTTCGAGGGGAAGGGACTGCTGGTCCGCCTCTCCGGCGATCGCTCCGGACAGCTGCGCCCCGATCCCGCCGGCGATCCGTTGCGCCCGAAGGTCGGAAGGGTCCCGCTCGAGGAGCGCATGGATCGTCTCCCAGGCGGCCGCGATGTTCCCGGACTTTCGGTACGCCTCCGCGAGGAGCGCGATCGCCTCGTTGTCCCTCGGGTTCCCCGAAACCCTCTTTTCGAGGGACCGGACGGTTTCCTTCAACCCTTCGGGCAGGGAGGGCCTGGAAGCAACCGGCGCTTCCGCTTCCTCCGGGGAGGCGTCCCGTCTCCTGTCGGCAGTCCTCTCCCGGATCTGCGCCCGGATGGCGGGGAGCTCCCGCCGGATCGTTGCGAGGGGAATGCGCCGGAGCTCGCACCGCCCCGGTGCGACCACGACGGGCAGGTCGACATCCGACAGGACCCTCTTCTTGTCCATTCCGATGGCTGCGGCGATCGAACTGAGAGGCAGCCCGACGTCGTCCAGGGCATATCCCATGTCGAGCAGCAGGCACACGATCCGGTCCGCCAACTCCTCCCCGGTCATTCCGAGGCCGCGACCCAGCATCGCCTCCCAGGCCAGCCCCATCGCCACGGCCTCGCCATGGAGAAGCTTGCCGTACCCTCCCGCCTTCTCCATCGCGTGCCCGATGGTGTGACCGAGGTTGAGGATCCGCCGCAGGGAAGACTCTCTCTCGTCCCGCTCCACGACGGACGCCTTGAACGCGACGGACCTGCGGATGAGCCAGCGCCACTCCTCCCCGGAGAGGGACCGCCATCGGGGCCCATGCCGGCAGAGCCGCTCCCAGAGTTCTCCGTCGCCGGCAAGGCCGCTCTTTACGACCTCGGCCATGCCCGCCCGCAGATTCCTTGCGTCGAGCGTCAGAAGAAAGGCGTCGTCGATGAACACCGCCCGGGGCTGGTGGAACGCCCCGACCAGGTTCTTCCCTTCCTGCAGGTTGAACCCCGTCTTCCCGCCCACGCTGCTGTCCACCTGGGACAGGAGCGTCGTGGGGACCTGGATGCAGCCGATGCCGCGGAGATAGGTGGCTGCCGCGAAGCCGGCGAGATCGCCCACCACTCCCCCGCCGAAGGCGACCACGAGGGAATCCCTCCCCGCATCGCCGCGGGCGAGAAATGCATAGATTTCGCGGACGGTATCGAAGTTTTTGCGCTCTTCCCCGGGAGGAAGCGCGATGACGCCGTGCGGGATCCCGGCAAGCCATCGCTCGATGTCGTCTCCGTAGATGGAGGCGACGTTCCGGTCGGTCACCACGTGGACCGTCCCCCCGGGGAAAAAGCGACAGATCCATTCCTGGAAGAGCGGATAGATATCCCGTCCGAAAAAGATGTCGTAGGCCCGGTCGCCCAGCGCGACCGTCAACGTTTCGGGGGTCAACTCTCCCGCCCTCCCCTTCCCTCGAACAGCGCCAGGACGTTTCCGGCGACCTCGTCCACCGTCCGGCCGTCGGTATTCACCGTGAAGTCCGCCTGCCGATAGCCCGGGACCCGCCGCGTGAGAAGATCGCGGACGATCCTCTCGTGCGCGCCGCCCCGCAGCAGCGGGCGGTCGACGTCCCCGGAGAGCCGTTCGAGGACGGCCTCCGGGGAGGCTTCGAGATAGACCACCGGGGCGTATCGTTTCAGGAGCGCCCGGTTCCCCTCGTCCAGGAACGCCCCGCCGCCGGTGGCGACGATGCGGCCGCGCTCGGAGAGGACTTCCCGCAGGGCCGCCTTTTCCCGCTCCCGGAACGCCGCCTCGCCCTCTTCCGCGAAAAGGTCGCGGATCTTCCTGCCCGCCGCGGCTTCGATCCGCTCGTCGACGTCCACGAACTGCGCCCCGATCTTCCGTGCGAGCGCCTTCCCGACCGAGCTTTTTCCGGACCCCATGAACCCGACGAGGACGACTCCCTGGAACCGCCCCGAGCCCGTCATTCCCCGCAGATGCGCCGCAGATAGTGGGAATAATTATAGAGGATATCCCGCAGGGCATCTCCCCCGAAATTTTCGAGGAAGGCATCCGCCAGCACGATCGCCACCATGGCCTCGGCCACGACGGAAGCGGCGGGGACCGCGCATACGTCGCTGCGTTCCCGATGGGCGGTCGCAGGCTCCCACCGGTCCACCGTCACGGTCCGCAGGGGGCGCGACTGCGTGGGGATCGGCTTCATCGCGGCGCGGACGACCACGGGCTCTCCATTGGTCATCCCGCCCTCCAGCCCCCCGGCCCGGTTGGTTTCCCTGCGGAACGGGAGGAGATGCGTGCCGAGAAGGGGGTTGCCCGGGTCGCCCCCGGGGAACACCTCGTCGTGGACCTCGTACCCGGGAAGGGAGGAAAGCGACATGCCTCCGCCCACTTCCACACCCTTGATCGCGGGGATGCTCATCAGCGCGTGGCCGAGCCGCCCGTCCAGCCGGCGATCCCAGGACACGAACGACCCGAGCCCCGGAGGCACCCCTTTCGCGATGACCTCGACGATTCCGCCCGCGGTGGTGCCCGCCTCCCTGACCTCGTCGATCCAGCGGATGACGTTCCGCTCCGCGACGGGGTCCGCCATGCGCAGGGGACTGTTTTCGGCGCGGGCCGCTTCCGCGGGGTTCCCCTCCACGCCGGCCGCCACGCGGAAGCTTCCGATGGCCAGCACGTGACCGACGACGGTCACCCCGAGTTCCGAGAGGATCGCCTTCGCGACCGCCCCGGCCATGACCCGCGCGGCGGTTTCCCGCGCGCTTGCCCTCTCGAGAACGCTGCGGACGTCACGGTGCCCGTATTTGAGGATTCCCCCGAGGTCCGCATGTCCCGGGCGCGCGGTGTTCAGCGGTTCGATCCCCTCCCCCTCCCCGTCCCGGGCCATCTTCTCCCGCCAGTTGGGCCAGTCGCGGTTGCGCAGCAACATCGCCACGGGGCCGCCGAGCGCGTGCCCGAAGCGGACGCCGGAGAGGATCTCGACCTCGTCCTTCTCGATCAGCATCCGGTCGCCGCGACCATACCCCACCTGGCGCCGTGCGAGTTCCCGGTTGATGCCCTCCGCAAGGAGGGGGACCCCCGCCGGCACCCCCTCCACGACCGTCACCAGTGCGGGCCCGTGGGTCTCTCCCGCGGTCCGGAACGTGAAATTCGCTATGGCGTTGTCCTCCCTGAAAAAAAGAGCACCCGGACGGAACGGTCCGGGTGCTCCCTGCCTTACCCCCGGCCCCGGATCAGGACGCCTTCGCCTGGACCGGCTCCGGCTTCAGGATCTTGGGCGTGATGAAGATCAGCAGCTCCCGGTTTCTCGAGGAGTTGAGGTCGCGTTTGAACAGATACCCCAGCAGCGGGACCTTCGACAGCCACGGTACGCCGTTCCGGTTCTCCGTCCGGGTGATCTGGAGGATCCCTCCGATCACGGCGGTCTCCCCGTCCCGGATGAGAACCTCCGTCGTCGCCTTTTTCTTGTTGATCGCCGGCTGGCCGTTGGCGCCAACGTCCCCGGGAGAATCGTTCTTCGCCTCGAGCTTCATTGTAACCCGGCCATCGGGCGTGATGTGCGGAGTCACCTTCAGACTCAAGGTCGCATCGATGAACTGCGTGTTCGTCCCGGAGGCGGACACCGTCGAGTACGGGATCTGCGTCCCCTGTTCGATCGTCGCTTCCTTGTTGTCCACGGTCACAACCTTCGGAGAGGAGACGATCTTTCCCTTGCCGGAAGCCTCCAGGGCCGACAGCGACAGGTCGAGACGCATGTTGTCCCTCAGGATCCCGAAAGCGATCCCGCCTCCGCTCCCCAGCCCGATCCCGGCGGGGAGATTGACCGCGTAGCTCGGGGCCGGGGCGGTGGAGGAAAACGGCCTCGTGTTGCCGGCATTGATGGCTCCGCCCGCGCTCAATGCCCCCGCCGAATCCTGGACCCCCCCCACGCCGAACTGGGTCGTGGTCCCCGAGCGGAACGTGCCGCCCCACTGGACCCCCAGCTCCCGGGTGAACGTCGTGTCGACTTCGACGATGCGCGCCTCGATCAGGACCTGCGGCGTGGCCGTGTCGAGCCGCGCGACGAGGGCGCGGATCTCCGCGATGTTCTGCGGAAGATCGCGGATGATGAGCACGTTCGTTCTGTCGTCGCTGTCGAGCTTGCCGTACTTGGAGGCAAGCGGCTTGATCTTGGCCAGGATCTCGGATGCCTTGCCGTAGCTGACCGGGATGGTGTCGAACACCGAATCCTCGGTCGCCTTGAGCTCCGCGGCCCGGGTCGCCGCCTCCTGGCGTGCCTGTTCGATCTGTTTCTGGGCTTCGAAACGGTCCTGCTCCTCCTTGCGCAGCGCCGTGACCGGCGCGATCCGCAGCACGTTGCCCTCCTGCGTGGCCCCGAGCGCCTTGGAGCGGAGGATGATGTCCAGCGCCTGGTCCCAGGGGACATTGATGAGGCGCAGGGAAACCTTCCCCTTGACGTCATCCGTGGTGATGATATTCAGGTGGCTCACCTCCGCGATGATGCGGAAAACGTTGGTGACGTCCGCATCCTTGAAATCGAGCGAGATCCGCTGCCCCTTGTATTTCCTGCCCACATCCGTGGTCCCGGACAGGAAACCCCATTGCACGGGCCCGGAGGGAGTCGCGGGTTCCGACACGCTTCCGACGCTTTCCGGGGATTCTCCCGTCGGCGAGCCCGGCGTTTCGACCCGGGGAACCACCCGTGCGACAAGCTCCTTCGCGGCCGCTCCTGCGCCTTTCGCAAAGGCGACAACGACTTCGCCGCCCTTCTTTTCGACCGTATACGTTGCCCCCGGTGCGAACGTGATCGCGACCGCCGTACCCTTCCTGTCATGCGCGGGCACGATCGTCTTCACGGGGATCTCGAACTTCCTGGCGTCGACCATGCGGAGGAGGCCCTTCTCCACCGCGGCTCCGGGGAACGTCAGCACCACGCTCCCGCCCTTCCTGGACACACTGTAGGGGGGGTTCCCCGACGTCGTGACGACGACGTTCGAAGCGTCCGGAAGATCCTCGAGGTCGATCCCCACGACGGCAGGCCCTTTCACGGGTTCCTTTTCGCCCTGCAGCCGTTCGGTGCTGGTGACCTTCTCCTCCTGGCCGCCGCCGACGGCCAGGACCAGTTTGCCGTCTTCCGCGCTGACCATGAACGGCATGGGCCGATCCCCCGGCGTCTCCACCACCATCCGGAGTTTCTTGTCCTGGGAGGAGAGTTTCACCGCCTTCACCTGGGGTGTGTCCACCGGGATCACGGATGCCACCGTCCCCTGCCCCACCCCCCAGATGTCGACCACGATCCGGAACGGGTCGCTCAGCTTGAAGGAATTATAGTTTTCGATGGCCCCGTCGACCACCGCCTGGATGGTCGTGCTGTAGGGGGACTTCGAAATCGTCAGGTCCTTTACCTTGGCGCCTGTAGCCCCCGCCTGCTGCGCCGCGCCCGGTCCGGCAGGTTCCGCCGCGATCGCCGGCGGTGCGAGCAGTGCGCAGGCAAGGGCCAACGCCAACATCCCCTGCATGACGCGGGGCCAGAGAACCCGGCCCGAGAGCCGTAACGGGGTCATCATCATTTTCCTCCTGCCGTGGTGAGCTGCAACACGTTCTCTCTGTGAAGCTTTTCCCCCCGGACTCCGGTGAACTCCTCCCGGACGACGATCTCCTTCTCCGTGATCCGGGTGACGACGCCTCCCGCGCGGCCGATGCGGGACCCCACGAACACCGAGTACCCCTTCCCCTCGGCGTCCTCGACAAGCGCCCGCACGCCTTTCTTCTCCCAGATCACGCCGACGAACTTCAGCTCGCCCAGATCGTACCGCTGAAGGGGGGGCAGGGTGGCAAGCTCCTCCTTCAGGCGCTGCCTGGGCTCGCCCTTCAGGAACGGCACGAAGGGATCCCGCTTCCCGGCCGGGTCGTACCCGGCCGATGCGGCGGGTTTCTTCTCCGCGATCTCCGCCGGTTTCTGGGGAACCGCGCCGGCGCCCGGTTTGGGGGCGATTTTCCTTACCACCGGCTGGGAAGCGGGTTCTTCCTTGGAACAGCCCGCCGTCCCCGCGATCAGAAACCCGGCGGCAAGGAACACGGCAAGCGCAAAACACTTGATGGGAGAGGATCTCATTTCGCCCCTCCCTTTCCGCCCGCCCCCGGGGGGGCAGCCGGCGGCTGCTCCACGAATCTGTAGGTCGTCGCCGTGCAATTGATGGTGGACTGAACGAGATTTTCACCTGTCACCTTGGGGGAACTGAACGTGATGTTCGAGAGGTTCACGATGCGCGGGTAGTGGCTGACCTTGTCGGCGAACAGCACGAAGCTCTGGTATTCCCCCAGGACGGAAATCGACACGGGGATCTCCGCATAGAACTCCTTCCTCACCTCCCGGCCGGGGGCGAACTTCAGGAATTCCAGGCCGGACTCCTTTCCCAGGTCGGAGATGCTCTTCAGCAACGAAGGGATCTCCGCGGAGTTCGGAAGCTGTTGGAGCAGCAGGGAAAGCTGTCCTTCCAGGCGCGCCACTTCTTCCTGGAAGGAGCGCAGGTTCCCCGCGATCACTTCCTGCTCCTTGATCTTGCTGCGAAGGGACGCCAGCTGGTTCTCCATGGCGCCGATCCGCTGCGACGCCTCCCGGTAGTAGAGGTAATAGTACCCCACGACGACGAGAAGGCAGAACAGGACCGCGAGCATCGCCTTCTGCCTGGTCGGAACCTTGGAAAGATCGCCCAGTTTTAACGCCATTCCGAGTCCTCTCTCTCAGAGATGGAGATCAGTCCACAGTCCGGAACGTCAGGTTGAAGCGCACCAGCTTCACGCGCATGACCGTGGCCTGATCCGCGGATCCGAGCGTGACTTCCTTGAAACGGCCGGTCTGTCCGAGCGCAGTCATGAAGTTGGCGATGGTGTAGTTGTTGAGGGCGACTCCCCCGAGCGCCACATTCTCCCCCTGGATGCTCAGCTGGTCGATCCAGCACTTCTCCGGAATGGAGGCCGACAGCGCCTCGAACATCTTCACCGGGGTCGTCCGTCCTTTCTGGAGGCTGGAGATGATATCGACCTTCTTCTGCAGCTCGGCTTTCCGGATCTTGAACTTCTCCACCTCGCCGATCTCTTTTTTCAGCCGGACGATGTCGGCGTTGGCCTTCTGGATGTCCGTGTCGAGCGACGCGATCCTGCCGGTGACCGTGGTGTGGAAGTAGAGCGTCCCCGCCAGAACGACCAGGGGAGCGAGGAGGAACGCCACGCCGGCGTTGACTTCACGACGCTTTTTCCGCTTTCCCCGGACGAGGTTGATCCGGATCATCCGCGAGCCTCCAGGTTCCGCAGCGCAAGACCGATCGACACCGTTGCGGAGGTGTTGAATTGGGAAACCACGGCGGGATCGACGGTTTTCTCATCCACCGTCAACCCCTGGAACGGGTCGAAAATCTCCACCCCGACCCCGATCTTTTCCGCGAGAATCTCTTTCAGGAACGAGGACTTCGCAGCCCCGCCCGTAAGATAGACCTTGGTCACCAGGCGATCGGGATAGGTGGCGGAGAAAAAGTTGTACGACCTCTGGGCTTCCGTGGCGAGGAGGTTGGAAACCACCTTCATGATCTCGGTCAGCTTGGTCCCCCGCTCGCCGGGGTCCTTCCGCCCGGTCTTGTACTCTTCCGCGGTCTCGTAACTGACCGCCAACTGCTTCTGGATCTCGGAGGTGTACATCCCCCCCCCCATCGGGACGTCGCGGGTGAACAGCGGAACCCCCGCGTGCAGGATGTTGATGTTCATGAAGGAGGCGCCCACGTTCACCACCATCGGGACCTGCTCGTCGGAGACGGGGTTGGTGAGTTCGAAGGCATTCCCCGCCGCCAGGGAATCGATGTCGACCACCCGGGGAACCAGCCCGGCATCCTTGACCACGGAGATGTAGTCGTTGATCAGGTCCGTTTTGGCCGCCACCAGAAGGACATCCATCTTGGAGGGGTCGTCCTTCAGGGGACCGATCACCTGGAAGTCGATCTTGACGTCCTTGATGTCGAAGGGGATGTACTGCTCCACCTCCCACTGGATCGATTCCTCGAGCTCCTCCGCGGTGGTGGTGGCAAGCTGCACCTTCTTGATGATGACCGAATGGCCGGAAAGGGATACCGCGACGTCCTTCTCGTGGACCTTGAGCTCCCGCATGGCAGCCTTGATGCCGTCGACTACGGACGCGTGGTCCATGATCGCGCCGTCGACGATGGAGTCCGTCGGGAGGGGAAACACTCCGAACTTGCGGAGCCGGTTCTCGGCCCCCGCCGCCCGGATATGGGCCATCTTCACGGAGCTCGAGCCGATGTCCAATCCGATCACCTCTTTGCTGCCGAACAGACCCATCGACGCCCCCGTGTTCCCGCGCTAGATCTTGAACACCTTGTCCCGGTCGGACAACCGCAAGCCCAGCGACAGGATGATCTTCCGCTTGGTATCCATGCGACAAGTCATTCCTTTCTCCACCCGGTCGATCGTCAGCACGGACAGCTTCGCCCGTCGTGCCAGCTCCGCCTTGCTCATCAGGAGCCCTTCCCGTATCTTTCGGACGTTGTTCGCCTCAACTTTAGGCTTTTCCTTCTCCTGGCTCCCCAAGTCCTTCCACCTCTCCGGGCATCGTCACCTGCGGTATTGGGAATCGCCCGTTCAAGCGAAATCATAACCATTGCATAATGGATGTCAAGATATTTTCAACTTACATCTAATGAGACATAATTATGCTAAATTATCACCCGCGGATCCCGTACTCCTTCGCCTTGTACAACAGCGCCGGGTGGCTGATGCCCAACAGTTCCGCCGCACGGGGGCGGCTCCCCGCCGTCCGTTCCAGCGCCATCCCGATCAGCTGCCGCTCCAGCTCCCGCACGGCGGCCTTCAGGTCCGGCCTTTCGGAGGATATCGGGATGCTCAGGATCTGCCTGGGCCCTTCACCCTTTCCTTCCTCTCCTCCCGTCCCTTGCCTCCATATCGAGAGCAATTCCTCTTTCGAAATTTCCCTGCCGGAACCGAGCAACGCGCACCGCTCCATCAGGTTTTTCAGTTCCCGCACGTTCCCCCGCCACTCGTATGTCGCCAACACGGCGTGGGTTTCCTCCGCGAGAGCCCGTTCCTCCTTCTGGTATTTCGCGCAGAACTTCCCGAGGAAATCCCGCGCAAGGAGAGGGATATCCCCCGGGCGTTTCCGAAGAGGCGGAACGTGGATGCGGATGACATTCAGGCGATCGTACAGGTCTTCCCGGAACTTCCCGGATCCCGTCTCCTCCTCCAGCATGCGCGCGGTGGCGGCGACGATCCGCACGTTGACCTTCCGGGTTTCCTTGTCCCCGAGGCGGCGCACCTCTCCCTCCTGAAGGAACCGGAGAAGTTTCGCCTGCAGCTGCGGCGGGAGTTCCCCGACCTCGTCAAGGAGCAGCGTTCCGCCGTTCGCCTCCTCGATCAGCCCGGCCCGATCCGTCTTCGCCTCCGTGAACGCACCCTTCCGGTACCCGAACAGCTCGCTTTCCAGCAACGTCTCCGGAATGGCCCCGCAGTTCACGGCGATGAACGGCTTCCCCCGGCGGCGGCTCGAGAAGTGGAGCATCCTGGCGACCAGTTCCTTGCCCGTACCCCTCTCCCCGGTAACGAGCACCGTGGCGTCGTAATCCTTCACCTTCCCGACGGTCAGTACGACCTCTTCCATTTCCTTGCTGGTATACAGCAGGTCTTCGGCCCGAAGGGTTTTCTCGATCTCCCTGCGAAGGTACTCGTTTTCGGTCATAAGCTTTTCCCGCTCGGAAGCCTTCCGCAGCGTGAGGAGAATCTCGTCGCTCATGAACGGCTTGGAGATGTAGTCGTACGCGCCCAGCTTCATCGCCTCGACCGCGGTCTCCACGGTCCCGAAAGCCGACATCATGATCACGGTCCCGGGAATTTTCTTCGCCGTGATCTCCCGGAGCAGATCAAGTCCCCCCATCACCGGCATCCGAAGGTCACAGAGGAGGAAATCGAACCGATCGACGGCCAGGATCTCAAGGGCATCCCGGCCGTCCGCCGCCTGCCGGACATGGTACCCCTCCGCGGCGAGAATCCTCGACAGGGCATCCCGCAGGGAGGCCTCGTCGTCCACCACCAGGATGCGGTCAGCCATCGTCCCTCCCTCCCGTTTCGGCAAGCGGTTCCCGCCGCGCCACCGGCAGGACGACCGTGAAGGTCGCGCCCTTCCCTTCTTCGCTTTCCACCCGGATCTCTCCGCCGACTCCCTCGACGAGGGTCCGGGAAACCGAAAGACCAAGCCCCGTCCCCTTTCCAGGTTCCTTGGTCGTGTAAAACGGATCGAACACCAGAGGAAGATTCTCCGGCGAAATGCCGCCCCCCGTGTCGGACACGCAGAGCGCAACCCCCTGGCCCGCCCCCACTCCCGACGCCCTCAGCGGGGTGCTGTCCCATCCCGGCGGATCGCCCGCCCGCCGCCGCAGCGCACGCCGCCCCCCCGGGCTCCAGGCGTCCATTACCCACGTGCGGACCGTCAAGCGCCCCCGTCCCTGCATCGCATCCACGGCGTTGATGACGAGGTTGAGGAAAACCTGGCGAAAACGGTCCTCGAGAATCGCGGCCCGGGGGACATCGCCGCATTCCAGGTGGACCTCCACGCCGCGGAAGAGATTCCGGTAGGAGAGCATCTCCACCGATTCCCGCGCCACCGCATTCATGTCCGTGGAGCCTTTTCGCGCGCCTCCCGGCGAGGCGACGGAGAGGAGCCCCCGTACGATGTTCTCCATTTTTCCCGTTTCCTCGACGAGCTTCGCGAGGCACTCCTCCACCTCGCCGGCGGGCGGGCGGTGCCGCAGCAGGTGCTCCGCATATCCCCGGATCGCCATGAGGGGGTTCCCCACCTCGTGCGCCACGCCTGCGGCCAGTCGCCCCACGGTCGCCAGTTTCTCCGAACGGAACGTCTCCTGCTCGGACCGGCGGAGGCGCTCCTGCGCCTCCAGGATCCCGTCCACCATCTTGTTGAAGGACGCGGCAAGTTGCCCCAACTCGTTCCCCTCCGCGACCTCGACCCTCAGGGCGTAATCCCCGGCGGCGATCTTCTCCGAAACCGCCGCCAGCCTTCGCACCGGCGAGATGACGGTCCGGTCCAGGAGGAAACCCCCGAAAAAAACAAGGATCGCAACATCGATCACGGCAAGGACGACGGTGACGTTCACCAAAGTCCCGACCTCGCTCGCCAGCCCCGGAGAGTGGAACCGGATCCGGATCCCGCGGGGAACGTCCGCGCCGTGCCGTCCGATCGCCGCACCGTAAGGAGAGAACGGGAGAGTGACGTCGACGGTCGGGTACACCGAAAGGAGAAAGAAGGCCCGGCGTCCCACGGGGACCACGGAAGGCACCCCGTCGGGGGGACCCTCCGGCAGGAGAGCGATCTGCCGGATGTAGGGAGAAAGGGAACCGGCGAACCTCGATGGAGGAAACGCGGAGGGAACCTTGCCGTTCGCGGATTCCCTCTCCACCGCCCAGCGAACCACTTCCGCGACGGAAATCCCCGCCTCCACGTGGCGCCGTTCCAGGGTGACTTCCACGACTTTCAGGGCGAAGACCGCCAGGAGGGAAAGAGAGGCGGTTGCCACGAACGCCAGTTGCAGCACGACCCCGGCGCGGATCGACAGAGGCCGGCGAAAGCTCGCCCATCGGCGAGGGAAGAGCTTTGACTCTGACGTCACGCGGATTAGAATAGCAAAAAAGGGAGGGGGAGGCGAACGTGAGTCCCAGGGAGGATCGGCGCAGCACGAGGTTCGTCGACCGGACGTTTCAGCTCGGACTGGCATTTCGCCTGTTCCTGGTCCTCGCCGCCTTTTTCGGGATGGGCATCGCCCTGGTCTTCGCTCCTTCCGCCTACATCCTGATGACGAACAACGACCTGAAATCCCTCGGGGACGCCGCCGCCGAATTCCTCATCCTCCACAAGCGCATCTGGGTCGCGTGGATCTTCAGTTTCGCCGGCGTCTTCGTCTACACCCTGATCCTGAGCCACCGGATCGCCGGCCCGGTCCACCGCATCAACGAAGTGCTCCGGCAGTTGCTCCGGGACGAGTACCCGTCGAACGTGCGATTCCGGAAATCCGACTTTTTCCAATCCACGACGGACCTCCTGGAACAGGTGGCGAAAAAGTACGGGAAGTCCCCCGCGGCGGCGGCGGGAACGCCCATGGAAGCCCCGCCGGGGACGAAGGGATCATGATGCGCCGTCCAGGGGCGCGGCGCGCGCCCGCCGCCTCGCGAGTCGCCCGGAACTGCCGGCGGCGGGGCAGGCGGGGGTTCACGCTCATCGAGATCGCCATCGTGTTGACGATCATCGGCATCCTCGCCGCGATGGCCGTCGTCAGCTACCGCTGGATGGTGGACAAGGCACGGATGACGCAGGCCAAGACGGTGCTGCAGCACCTTGTCAAGACGGAAACGGTCTACTACAGCAACCACGACAGGTACACGGACAACGTCACCCTGCTGGACTTCGACCCGGTGAAGTACAACTACTACCAGGTCTCCGTGGCGCTGGACAACGCCGCGCAGGACTTCACGGGGACCGCTACAGGCATCGGGCCCATGGCGGGGGACCGCTGGTACGTGACCAGGGACAACAACCCGTACCAGGACAACACTTCGCCCTTCTTCAGATAGGGATCGCCCCCCAGAACCATTCCCCCAGATACCTGGCCAGCAGGGCCGCGACGCACAGGTACGGGCCGAAAGGGATGGCGGTCTTCAACCCTTCCTTCCCTCCCCGCATCGCCACCAGTCCGCCCGCCACGCCGAGGAGCGCCCCGAAGAAGATCGTGGCCACCACGCCGCGCCACCCCAGGAATGCGCCGATCATCGCGATCAGCTTGATGTCGCCGCCGCCCATTCCTTCGATGCCCCGGACCTTCTCGTACAGGAACGCCGTGCCGTAAAGGATCCCCCCTCCGAGGAAGGCGCCGCCAAGACTGCCCTTCCAGTCGCCCCCCGGCAGGAACGAGAGGAGAACCCCCGCGGCAAGCCCTCCCAGGGAAAGCTCATCCGGGATGATCCTGTGGTCGACGTCTATGAATGCGACCGGCACCAGCAGGGAGAAGAAGAGGAGGTCGCGCAGCAGGGGGCCCCCGACCCCGTCATGGAGAAAGATCAGGAGATAGCCAATCCCCGTCAGCGCCTCGACCGCAGGGTATCTCCATGAGATCGGCATGCCGCATCCCGCGCACCTGCCGCGAAGGAGGAGGAAGCTCACCAGGGGCAGGTTTTCCCAAGGCCGGATGGCTCGGCCGCACACCGTACACCGGGATCCCGGAGAAACGATCGACTCTCCCCGGGGAAGGCGGTGGATCACCACGTTCAGAAAGCTCCCGGCGCACGCTCCGAAAAGGAACGCCGCCGCCGTCATCGGCCCCAACCGGAGAACCCCTTCCCGGCCAACAGCTCCGCGTACAGACGCTCCTGCTTGCGCACCATCCCGTCCTGGTCGAATTCCCGCAGAAGCCACTCCCGGCGTCTACCGGTTTGCAACCGGAGGCGGCCCGTGAGGATGTCGGCCACACCGCGGGAAAGCGATTCCACGTCCCCCGGCGGCGCCAGCACCCCGTCCGATCCGTGATCCACGATCTCCTTCGTGCCGTCGACCGCCGTGGCGACCACGGGGACGCCCGCGATCATCGCCTGGGGAACGACCTTCGGGAGGCCTTCCCAGCGGGAGGTGAGGAGGAATACGTCGAGGGCCGCAAGGAGGTCCGGCACCTCCGGCCTCCACCCCGGGAAGGAGAACCGCTCCGCGAGTCCCGCCGCCGCCGCGGCCCGTTCGGTTTCCCGCCGCAACTCCCCGTCCCCCACCATCACGAAGCGGACGCCGGCAACCTCGCGCGCCACGCGGCGTGCCGTCTCGACGAAATCGAGAGGAGCCTTCTGTCGCTTGAAAACGGCGACGGTCCCGACCACCCTTTCCCCTTCGGCGGCGCCGACGATCCTTCTTCCCCTCTCCCGGGATCCGTGGAGGAACCTCTCCGTGTCGAACCCGCTCCGTATGAGGCGGCACCGTTCCCGCGAGAAGAGCCCCTCCCTTTCCCCCAGGCGGACGTTCTCTTCCGACACGGCGACGTACGCATCCGTCCAGCGGGAGGCCAGCCGCTCCGCGGCCACGTAGGAAGCGCGCAAGGGAAGGAATTGGCCGTCGTGGAAACCGAACCCGTGGATCGTGTGGACGACGACATCCGCCCCGGCCGCGCGCGCCGCCGCCCTCCCGAGGATCCCCGCCTTGGAGCTGTGGGTGTGCACGACCAGCGGTCTTCCTGCGGCCTTCCGCTTCTCCGCCCGGAGCATGGCCCGCAGGGCGAGAAACGCCTTCACATCGGGTACGGGGCGCACTTCCCGGACAAGATCGTCCACATGGGAAAGCCGCAGGGACGGGATCCCCGATGCGCGTTCGTCGAGCATGCCCCCGCGGCCCGCGATCAGGACGCGATCGAACCTCCGGGGATCCAGCGACGCGACGGTGTGAAGCGTGTTCTCCTGCGCGCCACCCCACTCCAACAGGGTGATGATGTGGACCACCGTGGCGCGGGCGTCCACCCCCCCCCCGTTCACGCACCATCTCCCTTCACCGAACGAAGGACCGCGCCCGCCGTGCGGATCCCGTCGGCCATGGAGGCTTCCATTCCGTTGTAGTCCCAGGAACCGTACCGCCCCGCCGTGAAGATCCCCCGCCGTGCGAGTCGCTCCCGCACTTCCCTGACCGCCCCCTCCCGCGCGTGGTCGAACACCACGTAAGCCGGGTCGAGCATCACGGGCACCGCCGCATCGGGCTCCTGTCCCCTGCGGAGCACGCCCATCCGTTCCAGGTGCTTCACCGCGGCGCGGATCTCCCCGCGGACGTCCACCCTCGCTCCCGAGGGGAAACTTTTCTCGACGAAGAGGGAAGCGCCGCCTTTCGGAGACGCGGACGAAGACACGTTCGACAAAAAGCCCGCGCGGAAGAACGGATACGACCGCTCGGGGACGTAGACCCAGTGGCCAAGGGTCGCCGCGGGGTTGCGTACCCCGAGGTTTACGGAGAGGACCTTGACCCAGCGCAGTTTCCCCGCCGCGAGGCGGACCGCGGAGGGGACCGGCGCACAGGCTCGCACGAGGCGGTCGAGCGGAGCGGTCGAAAGGACGGCGTCGTATCGGATCCTTTCCCCTCCCGCGGACCAGGCGACCTTCTTTTTCGTGTCGATCCGGACGATCTCCGTGCCGAGCCGCAGCCGGTCCTTCAGGGGGGCTGCGAGGGTCCGCACGAGGGATCCCATCCCGCCGGATCGGGGGTAGAGAAACGACGGGTTGTACCCCATTCCCGTCCGGGTCTCCCCGCGGGCGCCGGCGAGGATTTCCTGGAAAGCGGGGACGGGGACGGACCAGGAAGTCCACTCGTATCCCATGTCCCGGAGCGGCGTGCGCCACATCTTCCGGTTGTACGGGAAGAAGAACTCCCTGCACATCCCCATGCCGAACCGGCGGACCAGCCACTCCCGGAAATTCCTCGGCGCGGGCGATCCGCCGACGGCATCCCGGATCCGCTCGGCGGCAAAATCGGAGAGACAGCGTGCGACGAGCCTCCTGGAGTGGCCGTGGAGGTTCGCCTGGAACGGGTACGGCGTGACCTTCCCGCGGAGGAACACGCGGGCGTCGCGGGATACCGTGTCCCAGGAGACTCCCCCCAGGCGAAGGATCCAGTCGCGCATGACGGGATCGGAGAGATGCAGGAAATGCCCGCTCATGTCGAAGAGGTAATCGCCCGACCGGATCGACCGGCACCACCCGCCCGGTTCGGCTTCCCGTTCGAGGATCAGGAATTCCGCACCGCGGGATGCCAGCGTCCGCCCGGCCGCAAGTCCCGTGATGCCCCCTCCGATCACGAGGATCATGCCGTCCCCCCTACAGTCCCATGTCGATCTTCTTGAGCCATGCCCCGATCATGAGAAACAGGAAGACGATCGACCCATACGCGAAGAACGAGGGGATCGGGGCAAGGTCCATTCCCGCCAGTCCCAGCAACGCCGCCAGGATCGCAGCGACGCAACTTGCGATGACCGTCTGGCCCCGGGAAAGTTTCCAGCGGCGCAGCCGCAGACTGAAGTGGTCCCGGCTGCCGGCGAAGATGGAGGCGCCGCGGCGGAACCGCAGGTAGGAAACGAAGGCGATCTCGAACAGGGGGACGGCGAAGATGGCGAGGGCGGTGATCCACCCGTAGGGATTTTTCACGGTGTAGTCCCCCTCGACGGCAAGCCCGCCCAGGAGGAAGCCGAGGAGAAGGGAACCGGTGTCGCCCAGGTAGATCTGCGCGGGGGGGCGATTGTACCGAAGGAACCCGAGGAGCGCTCCCACCAGAGAGAGGCAGAGGATCTCCCCCATCTCGTTCCCCTGCAGGAAGAAGACGAAGGCGAGGAACGCGGACGATACCACCGCCACGCCCGAGGCCAGGCCGTCCATCACGTCGATCAGGTTGAACCCGTTGGTCATCACGATCATCCAGAGGAAGGTGAGACCGATGCAGACCAAGGGGGGAAACGCCTCGATGCGCACGCGGATGCCCGCCTTCAGCATCAGGAACACCGCGATCAACTGGACCAGCAGCTTGATGCGGGGGGAGAGACGGCCGATGTCGTCGATCAGCCCGAGGAGGACGACGACCGAAGAGGCCAGGAGCAGCCCGGAAACCTTGTCGCTGAAGTGGAGGAACAGCGCGACGGGGAACAGCACGGAACTGAAGACCACGACCCCCCCCAGGTAGGCGACGGGTTCCCCGTGGGTCTTCAACTTTCCATCCGGCGCATCGACGATTCCGAATTCTTTCGCCGCGTCCCGGAAAATCGGCGTCAGGTATAGCGAAAGGAGAAGGGAAAGCAGGAAGGATGCGGCTGCGTAGATGCCCCCGCCGCCCATCACTTGAAATCCTTCCTCGCGAAGAGGAGGCACGCCAGCAGGAGCACCGCTCCCCCGTAAAAGACGAGATAGCTCCCGGCGTTCAGGAGGACCCCGGCGGACCGGAGCTTTCCGTAGACCACCTCGTTCTTCCAGTTGAAGTTTTCGAGGTTGGGGAGCGCATAAAAGACCCCCTCGGAGAGCCATCGGACCGCGGGGACATCGGAACGCCCTCCGAAAAAGAGGAGGTCCTTCGACACGTGCCCGACGAGAAACATCGCGATGGTGAAGATCGCGCTCAGCACCGGGGTGGTGAACGTGGAAAACAGGGAGGCCAGGCAGATGAGGAGGACGAGTTCCATGTAAATCCCGGCGGAAGCGATGAAGATCCCGGCCTCGGGGCGTCCCCCGTACGCCCTGTGGACCAGGAAGAGCACGACGGCCATGACCAGCACGATCAGCGCAAGGGTGCCGGAGAGCCCCGCCGCCTTGCCGACGACGAACTCCCAGCGCCGGACGGGCTTGGAGAGGATGAGGTAGACGGTCCTGCGCTCCATTTCCTGGTTCACGAGGGTGATGCCGATGAACACCGCCACGATGACGCCGAAGAAATGGATGCACGCGAGACCCACATCGACGATGATCCGCGTCAGTTCCCCGACCGAGAGATCGGCAAGAAAGTAGGAAAGCCCGATCACGAGGAGGGCGAACGCGAGGATCGCGTACATGATCTTGTTGCGGATCGTCTCCCGGAACGTGTTCGCAGCGATGGACAGGATCCTGTCGGGCATGGTCGGCTCCCTTCAGGAACCCACGGGAGGAACGGCTCGTTCCCTCCCGTCGCCCCTTGCGACGCGTTCCATGTAGATGTCCTCGAGCCGTTTCTTGACGGGATAGCAGGAGCGCACCAGCGCGCCCGCCTCGCGGAACCTGGGGATCAGGCGGTTGGCCTCCTCCGTGTCGTGCGCCTTCACCACGTACGCGTCCCCCAGGACGGAACCCGCATCCGGCGGAAGGGAGACCGCGGCGAGCCGGGCGGGAGAAGGAACGGGGGAGAACACGAGTTCCACGTACTGGACGCCTCCGCCGCCGACAAGTTCCTCCAGGGACCCTTCCGCGACCTTTTTCCCCCTGTCGATCATGACGACCCGGTCGCACAACGCCTCGACGTCCGAGACGATGTGGGAACTGAAGAGAACGGTCTTCCCGGCCGTTTTCAGGTCCCGGATCAGGTTCCGTACCTCCATTCGTCCCATGGGGTCGAGACCCGACATCGGCTCGTCGAGGATGACGAGCTCCGGGTCGTGCAGCAGCGCCTGGGCCAACCCCAGGCGCTGCATCATTCCCTTCGAGTATTTCCGGATCGTCTTCCCGCCAGCCCCGGCAAGCCCCAGCCGCCCGAGCATCTCGCCGACGCTCCGGTTCATCTCCCCGCGCCCCATTCCGTACAGGTGTCCGCACAACCGGAGAAATTCCCCTCCGGTAAGATATTCGTAGAAATACGGCTGCTCGGGCATGAACCCGATCCGGCGGCGGATTTCCGGACTCTGTCCCGCCTCCTCGCCGAAGACTCTCACCTTGCCGGAATCCGGAATGGCGAGATGGTTGAGGATCTTGATCGTCGTGGTCTTCCCCGCCCCGTTGGGCCCGAGAAAACCGACGATCTCGTTTTTCCCGACCGAAAAGGAGAGTTCCGAGAGGATCCCGACGCGCCTTCTCCAGAAACCCGCCGGGTACGATTTCGAAACCCTCTCCAGTTCGACGAGGCGATCAGTGCCGGGCATCGTACCGGAATACCTTCAGGCGATGTGCGACCCGGTCGCTTCGGACCGAGCCGTCGGGTTCCAGGAAATACCCGCCGCCGTTCGGCTCGGTCGGCAGTCCCTGGAGGATTCCCGCCGCGACGAGGTCCGACAGGGCCCGGGGCGCCGAGGCGGTCTTCTTCCGGTACCGTTCCACGGCCCGCTCCAACAACTGGATGTCCCGCTCGGTCTCCACATCCCGGATCCTTGCTTCCAGCGCTCTCAAGCGGGAGGGGTCCGTCTCCTCCCTCATCATCGCCGACAGAAACTGGAGCGCCGTTTCAGGACGCCTGCCTTCCGCGAGCATCCGGGAGGCAAGTAACGGCACGTAGGAAGGACTCCCCGGAACCCGGGCGGCCTCTTCCAGTGCCATGCCGCCGGCCAAAGGATCTCCTTGCGCGAAGTAACGGAGATACCCTTCGTAGAAGGGGATACGCCATGCGGACGGGAGTTCCATCCTTCCCTTTTCGAGAACCCGGAGCGCGTCCGGGACATGGGCAGGGGACTCCCCCAGGATCAATCCTCCCAGGAAATACGGAACGTCGAACTTGGGGTCGAAGTTGTTCACCGTCTCGATGAGAGCGGCAAGCCGGTCGTAATCGGCGGGTGCCATCCGGCGCACGCCCGCAACCTGCACCGCCTCGAGCCATGCCGCGTCGGCAAGAATATTCCGGAACCCGAACGCGAAAGAAGGCCGGCGGCTGATCGTGAGGAGAAGACCGTCCCCGCCCCGGCGCCCGGATATCGAAGACCGCTCTCTCGCAATCCTGGACGAAAATACCACGGAGGCGCAGAAAAAGAGAAGCAGCGACATCCAGGCGAGGAATGCCGACGCCGTCTTCCGGTGAATATCAGCCTCATCCTCCTTCATTCCCCGGGCGACTCCACCATCCACTTCTCGTAGGCCTCCAGCGGCAGGGCCTGCGCCCTCTTCCTGCACGCATCCTCCTTTTCTTCCCAGGCAGATGCCTTCCCCGGATCCGCGGGCCTCGCAAGCTCGGCCAATTCAGCATAGCCTCGGCAGAAGTTCGGTTCAATAGAGACGGCCCGGACCAGGTCCGAAATCGCGCCTGCCTGCTGCCCGGAAAGGAACAGGAGCCTTGCCCGCCTCCAAAGCATTTCGGCGCTGAATGGGTTGAGTCTGAGAGCGCGACCCGCCACGTCGATGGAGGCCGCAAGATCTCCGGCCTTTCCCGAGACACCGTACAACTCACCCATCAGGGAGGAAAGCCGGGAAGTCTTCTGGAAATCCATCGGGCAGAGCGAGAGCGCGTTCGCCTCCCACCGGATGGACTCGGTCAGGAGATATTCCGCGCGATGCACATCCGTGTCGCCGGCCTTCTTTCCCATCGCATAAACCCTCTGGCCAAGCGCGGCCATGGCATCGGGGTAGACATCGCAATACGGGTCCGCCGTCATTGCAGCCCGAAACATTCTCTCCGCCTTCGGAACATCCCCCGCCTTGAGGGATCCTTCTCCCATGCCCTCCATGATTTTCCCTGTCATCGACGCCGTCGACCCGGCAAAGAGGAGGACGGCGGAGGCCAACGCGAGCCGCTTGAGCCACGGAGGAATGGAGAGACGAAAGCGCGAGGCGTCGTCGGGCAGCAGGGCGAGGAGCGCGCCGAGGAGGATGGCGTCCAGGACGACCAGCCCGATCTCGTGAAAATTGAAATCGACCGTTGCGTGCAAACCCGACACAACCAGACCGCATACGGTTCCTGCGGCCGCATGCTTCTTCCCCGCGTCGACGCCGTGGTAGCCGCGATACGCGCGGAACAACGGAAGGAACAGAACCGGCAGAAAAAGCGCCAGGCCGGCGACTCCCATCCCCGTCAGGACTTCGAGGAATTCGCTGTGCGCCGTCGTCGCGAACTTCCCGTACTTCATGAACGCTCCCTCGATCGGAAACTGGTTCGCAAACCAGTAATACTTGAATCCTCCCAGGCCGACGCCGAAGGGATGCGAGGCGAAGATTCTCGCGGCGGATTTCCACATGACGAGACGGGCGTAGTTGTAGGGATCCGCGCTGCCGAAACGTGTCGCCGCCCGGAACCCGAGAACCGCCAGGACAGGCAGTCCTCCAACGAGAAGGAACGCCCCTCCCCTTCTCCAGCCGAACCGCAAAAGGAAAAGAAGCGCCACCGCGGGGACGATCCCGACCAGGATCGCCCTGGAGGCGGAAAAAGCAAGTGCGGTGCCCAGGAAGAGGAATGCCCCCGCGGCGTTCGCCAGTCGCGCCTCTTTCCGTTCGTCCTTGAAGAGCAGCCGGGAAAGACACAGGATCGAGGCGACCGCCATGAACTCCGCCAGGAAATTCGTGTTGTCGAACGTCCCCCGCGGACGCAGGTTGCCGTCGAAGAATCTTTGATACAGGGCCACCAGGAACTGCAGCGCGGCGATCGCGGCTATGGAAAGGAAGGCCCCGTTCCATGCGCTTTCGGGATCCCCGCGGAACACCCGGAACGCCCACATCAGAAGAATCGCCGCCAGGGCGATGTTCAAGGCGTGTTGCATCGATACCCAGAAATAGACCGAGGAAAACGCGTGCCCCAGGGAGAGAAGGACGAATCCCGACACCGTCAGCCCGTAAAGGCCTGCTTCCGTCCCCCGGTCACGGCTCCGCCAGAGGAACAGGGCAGCCCCGGCGAACCCCGCCAGTCTCAGGATTC
This sequence comes from Deltaproteobacteria bacterium, assembly GCA_021815305.1. Taxonomy (GTDB): domain Bacteria; phylum Desulfobacterota; class Deferrimicrobia; order Deferrimicrobiales; family Deferrimicrobiaceae; genus JAKAHC01. The sequence goes on from JAKAHC010000001.1 coordinate 154,510, forward strand.
CCAGCCGTGCGGAAAAAAGTTTCCCCGTGTCGACGACACCGACGAGGAGCACGGAGAAAAAATAGAAAAAAAAGGCGGCATTGCTGCCGCCTTTCCCCGATCCGTTATCCGTTGTCACATCTAGATGGTCACGTCGTCGGAGACGTTCTGGAGGTTCTTCTGGTCGTCGATCACCCAAATGTCATAGCTTGCGTCGGAATCGATGTTCCCGATGGCGCCGGAAGTGAAGCCCGTCCCGCTCATTGCCGGTGTCGGCGTGCCGGTCCAGCTGATCGCCGCAGCCGTCGGCGGATTCTTCACATCGGTCGTACCGGCCGTACCGTCGGTCCCGTTGCTCCCACTGTAATAGGTGTAAAGCTGCGTGGTGCCCACCGGTGCCCAGGCAATATGGGAAAACGTGCCGAAGGTATTCTTCTCACCGAAGTACGACGTCTGCGCCGTGAAGATCCCGCCGAGGTTGGTCTTGGCCTCGGACTGCTTCGACTTCGCCTGGAACCGCAGGAAGTTCGGGATGGCGATGGCCGCCAGGATGCCGATGATCGCGACGACGATCATCAGTTCGATCAGGGTGAACCCCTTCTTGCCCTTCTTGCCTCTCAGCTTGCTCAGCATTCTCGTCCCCTCCTTTCGGGTCTGGAAAACAAATGTGTTGCCCTTCCTATCGCAAGGGGCGGGCCAAAACTTTAAGGACTTTTCGCGAAGGGATCACTCGATCCCGTGCTTCTGGAGGCGATAGCGTAAGGATCGGAAGGAAATGTTCAACAATTTCGCTGCGTCCGTGCGGTTTCCTCCGGTTTTCTCGAGGGCCTTCACCAGGTAGCTCTTTTCCAGCCGGTCCATCTCGGTGTCGAGAAATGCCCCTTCATCCAGGAATATTTCCTGATGAGAGGAATCGGCGCCGGGTCCTTTGGTGACATTTTTTGTCACGTTCGGAGGGAGCGAACCGATCGAGATGACATTTTTTGTCTCCATGATCGTACCCCGCTCCAGGAGATTCTCCAGTTCCCGGACGTTCCCCGGGAAGTCGTATGCGAGAAGGGCCCGCATCGCCTCTCCGTCGATCCGCTCGACCGGCTTGCCGTGCTTCCCGGCGAATTTCCGGACGAAGTGGGCGGCAAGCGCGGGGATGTCCTCTCTCCGGTCCCGCAGCGGGGGCACGAAGATCTGGATGACATTGAGCCGGAAATAGAGATCGTCGCGGAATCTTCCCCCCGCCATTTCCTGGTGCAGGTCCCGCTTGGACGCGCACACGATGCGGAAATCGATGTTGATGTCCTCGTTCCCGCCCACCCTCCGCAGCGACCGATCCTGAAGGACACGCAGAAGCTTGCTCTGCATCGGAGGGGGAAGTTCCCCCACCTCGTCCAGGAAGAGAGTGCCTCGGTGGGCGTCTTCGAACAGCCCCTTCTTGGTCTGCACCGCCCCGGTGAATGCGCCGCGAACGTGCCCGAACAGCTCGCTCTCGATGAGCGCCTCGGGGATCGCCGCGCAGTTGATCGGGACGAAGGGGAACTCCTTCCGGTTGCTTCGGGCGTGGAGGGCCGCCGCCACGAGCTCCTTCCCCGTCCCGCTCTCGCCGAGGATCATTACGTTGGCGTCGGTGGGCGCCACCCGGTCGATCAGTTCGAAGACCGAAAGCATCGATTCGCTGCGGCCGACGATCCCTTCGAACGCCGAGGTGCCGCGGACCGACTCCCGGAGGGCTTTCCGGCGCCCCGCGTCGTCTTCCTTCCGCGCGAGGGAGGCCCGGACGATCTTGCGGAGCTCGGTGTTGTCGAACGGCTTGGTGAGGTAGTCGTACGCACCGTACTTCATCGCCTCCTTGGCCGTCTCCACCGTGGCGTATGCCGTGAGGACGATGACCTGGGTCCACGGGTTCTTCTGGACGGCCGCCCGGAGGACCTTGAGCCCGTCGTCCGGCTGCGCCATCCGCAGGTCGGTCAGAACAAGATCGTATGCGTGGACCTCGATCGCTTTCTCCGCCTCGGCAAGGGAGGACGCCGTGTCGACCACGAACCCCTCCTTGCGGAAGAAGAGATCCAGAAGCTGCCGGAGGCTCTGCTCGTCGTCGACTACGAGGACGTATTCCTTCAACCCGTCTCCTCCCGGGCCGACGGGGCGATTCCCTCGATCCTGCCCTTGCACCCTTTCCGAAGACACGACAGGTGCGTTCCCCCGTCCCGCCGCGTCCGCTCCACCATGGCGGGATACCCGCAGGCGGGACACGCAGCGGCGACGGGCATTCCCCAGGAGGCGAAACGGCAGTCCGGGTACCTGGAGCAGCTGTAGAAGACCTTGCCGAAACGGGAGGAACGCTCCACGACGTCCCCCTGCCCGCATTCGGGGCAGGAAACCCCCACGGGGTACGGCTTGCTGTTCCGGCATTCCGGGTAGCCGGAGCAGGCGATGTACCGCGCCCCCTTCCAGTTCCGGACGATCATCGGTTTGCCGCACTTCTCGCACGTCACCCCCGCCTCCAGGGGGGGGAGCATCTCCACTTTCCCCTCGGGCGTTTCCCGGAAGTCGGCGGTGTTCCGGCAGGCCGGGTAGTTCCGGCACGCGAGAAACTTCCCGGCCCGCCCGAAGCGGATCACCATTTCCCCGCCGCAGGCGGAACAAGGGATTCCCGTGGCGATGAGCTCCTCCTTCACCGTGGGCATCGCGATCTTCGCCCGCTCGAGCTCCTCCGAGAAGGGGTGGTAGAAGTCGTCCATCGCCTGGGCCAGCTCCCGCTCGCCGTCCTCGATCTGGTCGAGCTCCTCCTCCATCTTCGCCGTGAATGCCACGTCCATCACCTTGGGGAAGCTCTCCTCCAGCAGCCCGGTGACGATCTTGCCGAGATCCGTGGGGAGGAACTTCCCCTCCGCCGTCTTCACGTAGCCGCGGTCCCGGATCGTCTTGACGATCGAGGCGTACGTGGAGGGCCTCCCGATCCCCTGCTCCTCCAGCTCCTTGATGAGAGAGCTCTCGGAAAACCGCGGAGGGGGCTGCGTGAAGTGCTGGCTGCCGGCAAGATCCAGGAGAGAGAGCGCCTCCCCTTCGGAGAGCGGCGGAAGGAGGTTCTCCTCGGGCTTTTCTCCACCCCCTCCGCCGGACTCCCCTCCCGGCATCCCGTTTTCTCCTTCCGGCGCGTCCCCGTTCCCGGTCTCTTCGCGGTGGTCCGCATCCGCGTCCCGGTACACCGCGAGGTAGCCTGGGAACTTCGGGACCGAACCCCCGGCGCGGAAGAGGTACCCGCCGGCGGGCGCTCCGGGCGGATCGCAGAGGATGTCCACCGTGGTCTGCTCGAACTCCGCCGCCGCCATCTGGGAGGCGACGAACCGTTTCCAGATGAGTTCGTAGAGGCGCAACTGGTCCCGGTTGAGGATTCCTTTCAGGGTGGAAGGAGGATAATCGAGGAACGTCGGACGGATCGCCTCATGGGCGTCCTGGGCGGACTTCCGGTTCCGGAACCCGTTGGGGGACCCGGGGAGGTAGTCGTCGCCGTACTGCCGCCGGATGTGGTCCCGCACCGCCGCGATCGCCTCGTCGGCCACACGGACCGAGTCGGTCCGCATGTAGGTGATGAGCCCCACGAGGCCCGCCCCCGGGATCTCCACCCCCTCGTAGAGGGACTGGGCGACCATCATCGTCCGGTACGCCTGCATCCGCAGCCCCTTGGACGCCTCCTGTTGCATCTTGGAGGTCGTGAAGGGCGCGGGGGCCAGCCGCCTGCGGAGCTTCTTCCGGACATCGCGGACCACGAAGGGGCCGTCCTGCACCGCGGCGCGCAGCTCTTCGGCCTCCGCTCCGTTTCCCGGGCGCACTTTTCTCCCGCCCGCTTCCGCAAGCTTCGCCGAGAAGGGGGGGGGGGACTCCCCCGCCAGACGCGCCGTCAGGGACCAGTACTCCTCGGGCACGAACGCGCAGATCTCCTTCTCCCGCGCGCAGACCATCTTCACGGCCACGGACTGCACCCGGCCGGCGGACAGCCCGCGGCGGACCTTCGACCAGAGGAGCGGGGAGAGCGTGTAACCGACGAGCCGGTCCAGAATGCGGCGAGCCTGCTGGGCGTCGAATTTGTTGTGGTCTAGGGGCATGGGGGACGCCATTCCCTGCGTGATTCCTTTTTTCGTGATCTCGTGGAACAGCACCCGCCGGATCTCGGGGATTCCGTCCCCAGCCGGTTTCCGGGGTTTCGCCGGTTTCCGGGGTTTCGCGGATTTCCCGGCGGCTTCCGCCTTTTTCTTCCGTTTCCCGCCGTCCTCCCGGATGGCTTCGGCGATGTGCCAGGCGATCGCCTCCCCTTCCCGGTCGGGATCGGGCGCCAGATACACCGTTTCCGCCGACCGTGCGGATTCGAGAATCTCTCCCAGGACCTTCTTGCGGTCCTTGATGACCACATAGGACGGGGTGAATCCGCCCTCGACGTCCACGCCGAGTCGGCTCTTGGGAAGGTCCTTCACATGGCCCATGGACGAAAGGACCTGGAACCCCTTTCCGAGAATCTTCTGTATCGTTTTTGCCTTTGCAGGCGATTCGACGACGACCAACGACCTGCTCATTGTCCCTCCGGCGAAAGTACGGGGTCACCCCCGTCGTTCGGACTTCCTCTTATAATAGTCCCCCGCCCGTTTTACAACCAGATTCGCCAGTTCCATCTCCATCAGGCAGGAGAGAACTTCCCCAAGCGGCCGGGAAAGCATGGCGGCGATTTCGGTCGCATGCCGTTCCCTTGCAAGAAGGTCCAGGATTTCCCCGGCGAGGTCATTGGGCTTCCGCAGGACGCCCAGAGCGCTCCGGACGTCGTCCGCGGAGCAAACGGGGATCGCCCCTTCCCGGAGAAGCCGGTTGCTCCCCTCGGTATGGGCGAACCACGGGCTGCCCGGCACCGCCATCACCTCCCGACCCTGATCCAGGGCGAATCTCGCCGTGATCAGCGCGCCGCTCCGCGCAGGCGCTTCCGCCACGATCACTCCACGGGACATACCGCTGAGGATCCGGTTGCGCGCCGGAAACCGGTGCTGCAACGGGAGCGACCCCGGAGGATACTCGGAGTACACCGCTCCGGATGCGGCGATCTCCTCTCTCAGGCCTTCGTTTTCGAGGGGATACGCGACATCGGGACCGCACCCCAGGACGGCGATCGTCTTCCCGCCCCCCCGCAGCGCTCCCCGGTGCGCGGCGGCGTCGATCCCGCGCGCCATGCCGCTGACCACCAGGATCCCCCCCTCGGCCAGTTCCCCCGAAAGGCGCCTGGCGAATTCCCTGCCCGGACCGGTGGGAGCCCTGCTTCCGACCAGGGCCACCACCGCCACCCCGTCCCCCCACGCCTCCCCCAGCCTGTAGAGCACCAGGGGAGCACCGGGGATCTCCCGGAGGGGGGGCGGATAGTCCGGGGCACCGTATGGAACGATGGTGATCCCCCTCCTGGCGGCGTTCCCCCGGACGGCCTCGGCCCGTTTCCCCATTTCCGCCGAGGAGAGCGCGGCTTCGGCTCTCGCCAGGATGGACCTTTCCCTTGGCGCCGGATTCTCCTGCGGGGGGCATCCTTTCCAAAGAGCCCGAAGCCGTTGGAGATGATCTACGGTGAACCCCTCGATCAGGGAGAGGCGGAGGAATGCGTCAATGAGGGAAGGCGAGCTTCCTGATTCGTCCATGGGGGAACCCCCGGCCGGTTTTCCCCCCCCACCCATCAATATCCGTGCCGCCGCAACCACCGGCGGCGGGTCGGTCAGCGAACGACGCCCCCCCGCTTCGCCAGGGCGCCCGCGCCGAACGATTCCGTGCTGTCGGCAACGTATGCCGACGCGAAATCCGGGGTCACCCGGACGACCACCAGCCGGGCCACGTCCGTCTGGACTCCGGCCCCCCGGGAAGCCACCCCTGTCGCGAGCCCGGTCGGGACATACACCTGGAAGACGTTCCCCATCGCCACCCCGGCCGCGGAACCCCGATCCAGGTAGACGAAATCGCCGGTGGCAAGCTCCCCGTTTTCCATCCGGCCCGCGATCACCGTGGCCGATACCCCCTCGGCGCCGGGAACGATCTTCACCGGCGTGTAGCCCGGGATCTTCTCCGAGATCAGGTCGGACCGCGTGAGATCCTCGAATGACCGGCGCACCGTTGCGGTCGCCTGGCCGTCCTTCTTCTTCCCTGCCTGGAGGATGCCGATCAGGTACTTCACGTATCCGGAATACGAACGCTCTCCGGATACGTCGATCGGTCCCCGGACCCGGTACACTCCCAGCAGTTGCCCCGCGGGGATCTCCTTGTCCAGCCGGAGATACACCGTGTCGCCCTGCGAGAACCCCACCTTGGGATCTTCCCCTCCCCGGATCCTGCCGATGCCCCGGGGCGCCTCCCTCGTGAACCCCCCGGCGCGGACGAAATCTTCCGGCTTGATGTCCAGATACCTCTCCGCAGGGTGTCCCGGAACCGCGACCACCGGTTTCGCCGTTCCGGTTGCCGCCTTGGCGGCTTCCGCGGCGGCGGATGGCGGTTCCGTGGAGGGTTTCCCGGCGACAACCGGCGGAAGTTCCACTTTCAGGTCGATATCCCTCGGCGCCGGGGGCACGACCACGACCTGGATCCCGGGGTAGATGTAGTGCGGGTTGGTAATGAAGCGGTTCTGCTCCCAGATCTGCGCCCACTTCCAGGGAGACCCGAGGTATTTCGCGGCAAGATCCCAGAGGGTGTCCCCCTCTACGACCGTGTGAACGATCCCCTCCGAGGGTTTCGCGGGCTCGGCCGCAGTTTCCTGCTGCGCAAAGATCCCTGCCGGCAGGAGGAGGAACATGCCAAGAACCGCGACCGCCCCGATATGCTTCGAAGGCCGTGTCATCGCCGTACCTCTTTTCCCCGCCCCAAGGGCGTGAAATTATATATCATTTGTATGTAACTTCCGCTATTACGCAAGAGAATCGCATTCCTCATCCGCCGAAGTCAAGGGAGCTCTCCCGGGTTTCCTCCAGGAAAGATGGAGGAATACTTCCCGGTTCCCCTTGGGGCCCGGAAGCCGGCTTTCCGCCTCCGCCACGACGTCGTACCCCAACTTCGCGGCGAACGTCGCCACCTCCCGAACCGCCTTCGCACGGATTCCGTCGTCCCTCACCACCCCCCCTTTTCCCACCTTCCCCTTTCCCGCCTCGAATTGGGGCTTCACGAGGGGGAGCACGTCCGCTCCCGGCGCAAGGAACAGTGAGAGCACGGGCAGGATGTGCCGCAAGGATATGAACGAAACGTCGACGACGGCCAAGGACACCCCCTCGGGTAATAGATCGGCAGGGGCATGCCGAAAGTTTACTCCCTCGATGGACAGCACCCGCGGATCGTGCCGCAACCGGTCGTCGAGCAATCGCTCTCCCACATCGACGGCATATACCCTGCGGACGCCCCGCCGCAGAAGGCAGTCCGTGAACCCCCCGGTGGAGGCGCCCACATCCAGCGCGACCCTGTCCCGGACGTCGAGGCGAAAATCCGCGAGCGCACCTTCGAGTTTCTCTCCGCCGCGCGAGGCGAACGGACGCGGAGCGGGGAGGAGGGAGACCTCCTGGTCCGTCCGGACCGGCGCCCCGCACTTGGAACAGACTTTTCCGGAGAGAAGGACCCTTCCCGCGAGAATCAGCCCCTGCGCCTTCGCGCGCGTCTCCGCAAGGCCGCGTTCCACCATCCCGGTGTCGAGCCGCAGGCGCGTCCGGGGACGGGTCGGTGGAGGATCAGACAATTTTCTCGAGTCGGGAACGGATTCCGTAGAGGATCGACGGCAGGAACGCCTTCCCCGCGGCGCACATCCGCAACGCCTCGGAGACCGCGTCGTCCGCGGAGATCCCGTATGCCGCTCTCAGCTCCCCGGGCGTCCCGTGGTCCACGAAACAGTCGCGGATACCGATCCTCCGGAACGCATGGGGGACCTCGTCGTGCTCTTCCAGCAGTTCGAGCACCGCGCTGCCGAACCCCCCCGCCAGCACGTTCTCCTCCAGCGTCATCACCCGCCCGATCTTGCGGACCAGCGGCAGGATCAGGTCGGCGTCGAGCGGCTTCACGAACCGGGCGTCGACCACCGCCGCGGACACGCCCCGCTTCTGCAACTCTTCCGCAGCGTAGAGGCAGGGGCCGACGGTGGCCCCGATGCCGAGCAGCAGGATGTCTTTCCCCTCCGACAGCAGTTCCCCCTTTCCCCAGGGAATCGTTTCCGGGTCCGGGGGGACGGGAACGCCCATCCCCGTGCCCCTCGGGTACCGGACGGCCACGGGGCGGCCGGCGGAGACGGCCGTGTGCAGCATCCGCGCGAGTTCCGCCTCGTCGCGTGGCGCCATGAGCGACATGTTGGGGATATGACGCAGGTACGACAGGTCGAACAGACCCTGGTGCGTCGCCCCGTCCGCACCCACGATCCCGCCGCGGTCCACGGCGAACACCACCGGGAGATTCTGCAGGCACACGTCGTGGATGATCTGGTCGTAGGCGCGCTGCAGGAAGGTCGAATAGACCGCGAGGACGGGGATCTTCCCTTCCCTGGCCAGGCCCGCCGCGAAGGTCACCGCGTGGGGCTCGGCGATTCCCACGTCGAAGAACCGGTCGGGAAAGGCGCTTCGGAACTTCGTGAGCCCCGTGCCGCCGCACATGGCCGCGGTGATGGCGACGATGTTCGGATTCTTTCTCCCCAGGCCGACGATCGTCTCGCCGAACACGTCCGTGTAGGTCGAACCGTGGGGTTTCTCCGTATCCTTTCCGGTTTCCGGGTCGAAAGCGCCCACGCCGTGGAAGGACTCCGGGTTGGCCTCCGCCGGCGCATAGCCCTTCCCCTTGGAGGTGACCACGTGGATGAGGACGGGACCGTCGAGATTGGCAAGGTTCTGGAAGGTCCCGATGAGGGCTTCCAGGTCGTGGCCGGGGATGGGACCGATGTAGGTGAAACCCAGTTCCTCGAAGAGGAGCCCGGGGACGATGAACCCTTTGGTCAGTTCCTCGGACTTCTTTGCGATGCGCGCCATGAAGTCCCCATGGGGCATCGATTTGAGGAGCGTTTCGATCCTCTTGCGGAATGAGGTGTAGAGCTTCCCGGTCATGAGACGGTTCAGGTACCCCGACAGGGCCCCGACGTTCTGGGAGATCGACCATTCGTTGTCGTTAAGGACCACGACGAGGTCCCGTTTCTGGTGCCCCGCCTGGTTCAACCCCTCGAGAGAGAGGCCGGAGGACAGGGAACCGTCCCCGATGACCGCCACAACGCGGTTCTTTCCCTTCGCGAGGTCCCGGGCGACGGCCATCCCGAGGGCGGCGGAGATCGACGTCCCGGAGTGCCCCGTTCCGAAAGCGTCGCAGGGACTTTCGGAGATGCGGGGGAAGCCGGAAATCCCGTCGAAGGTCCGCAGGGAAGGGAAAGCGTCCCGGCGTCCCGTCAGAATCTTGTGGGCGTACGCCTGGTGGCCCACGTCCCAGATGATCCGGTCCTTCGGACAGTCGAAAACGTAGTGGAGGGCGATCGTCAACTCGACGACCCCGAGGCTCGAGGCGAGATGTCCCCCCGTGCGCGCCACGCTCCGGACGATCATCTCCCGCAGTTCCGCGGCGATTCCGGGCAGCCTTTCCCTGGGGACCCTCTTCAGGTCCTCCGGGGACTGGATCGAGGCGAGATTCGACGAGTCCGGCATCTTACGACCTCCTGGCCTGGATCCTGCGCACCAGCTCGCGGAGCGGCTCCGCGCGCCCGCTGAAGGAGGCGACCGCCGCGAGAGCCTCCCGACCGAGCTCCTCGGCGCGTGCGACGGCGGCCGGCAGGCCGTACGCCACGGGGTAGGTCCACTTCCCCCGCGCGCGGTCCTTGGAGATCCCCTTCCCCATCTCCTCGAAGCTCCCGGTCTCGTCGAGGATATCGTCCGTCACCTGGAACAGGAGCCCCAGCTGCGTGCCGAACGCGCCGAGCGACGCCACCTGGTCCGTCGTTCCCCCTCCGAGGATCCCTCCCATCCGCGCGCACGAGGCAAGCAGCGCGGCGGTCTTCCGGAGGGAGATCTCCGTGACATCGGCGGCGGCGGATCGTCCCGGAGCGGCCAAGAGGTCCATCTGCTGGCCCCCGACCATCCCCTCGGCCCCCGCCCCGCACGCCAGTTCGGCGATCGCGCGCACCGCCCTTGCGGGATTCGCCGACGAAAGCGGGGCTTCCGCCATCAGCCGGAACGCCTCGGTAAGCAGGGCATCCCCCGCAAGAATCGCCGTCCCCTCCCCGTACACCTTGTGCGAGGTGGGTTTCCCGCGCCGGAAGTCGTCGTCGTCCATCGCCGGAAGGTCGTCGTGGATCAGGGAGTAGGTGTGTACGTATTCCACCGCGCATGCGAAGGGGAGCAGTTCCTCCTCGTTTCCCCCGACGGCGTTCCCCGCGCAAAGAAGCAGCACGGGGCGTACGCGCTTCCCCCCCGCCATCAGGGAGTATCCCATCGCTTCTCCCAGAGGGGGAGGGACAAGGGAAGCCCCGGAGGACGCGAGCCTCCCCAGGAATGCATCCACGCGTTCGCGATGACGGGAGAGTTCTCTCCCGGCCGATCCCGACACGTCACTCCTCTTTCCCGAGGAGGTCGCCCTCCTCCTCGGTGTCCAGGGAAACGCCTCCGGGTTTCCTCAGGAGGACTTCGATCTTCCTGTCGGCCTCGTCCAGCCGTTTGCGGCAGGTTTCGGAGTGCCTCATCCCTTCCTCGAAGAGCCGGATCGATTCTTCGAGGGGGGCGTCGCCCGACTCCAGCCGCGCCACCACGTCCTCCAGCCCCTTCAGCGCCTCTTCGAAGGATGGCTCTTTCTCTTTCCCTTTTCCCGCCATCGCACACCGCCCGGGGAGAATTCTTCCATTATAACCGTTTCTTCCCTCAACGGCCGGAAAGGCCGAGGAGCAGCGAAGGATCGACCCTCCCGCCGGGGACGCGAACCCCGAAATGGAGGTGAGGTCCCGTCGCGCGCCCTGTCGCTCCCACCGCTCCGATCCTCTCGCCCCGCCCCACTTTCTGCCCGTCGGATACGGAGAACTCCTTCAGATGGTAGTACACGCTGAAGACCCCGCCGCCATGGTCAATCACCACCGACCTCCCGCCGAAGAACTGCTCCCCGGCGAATGCGACGATCCCGCCGGCGATCGCGCGCACCGGCGTTCCTTCCGGAAGGTGAAGATCCACGGCGGCATGGGGCAACCGCGGCTCCCCGTTGATCCGTCTCCGCGACCCGAAGTTCGTGGGCCGGTACTCCTCCACCGGGGGGAGGAACGGGATCCTCCACCGGATGGGCTCGGTCACACGTTCGAAGCGCGACTTGAGGACGTCCGCTTCCTCCCGGATCCGCCGGAGGGTGGGGGGGTCGAATTCCGCCATCCTTTTCGGAAGCGTCAGTTCCTGCACGGGGAACTTCCTTGGCGCCACGACAAGCTCCACCTCGGCGCGGAGAAGCGCGCCGCCGGGAACCCGGCCTTCCGCGACAAGCGCCGCGGAACCCGGCGGATCGAGAAGATCCACCCCGACCACCCCCTCGTACCGCCCCGGCCCCGTCTCGAGCACCGGGTAGGTCCCGCCCATCCACTCCAGAACCAGGTTGTCGACCGCCCCCGACGTGGAAACCCGCACGCGGAAAGGTTCTCCCTGGGCAGGGGTGCGGTTTTCGACCGAAAGGGACAGCGTGAACGATCCGCCCGTTGAAAGAGAGACATCCCGGGAACTTCCCGCCGCCGGCGCCGCTCCCGCAACGCCGGCGCCGAGCACCGCGAAGCAGAGAATCCCCGCGAGGGGTATTCCCCCCCTCATGCCTTACGCTCCTCGACCACCGCGCCGAATGCCCCGTCCGATACGTGGACGTCCAGCGCCTGTCCGGGGCGTGTTTCCCCGACGCACCGGACCGCTCTCCCGGTGGCACGGTCGATCGCGATCGCGTACCCCCGGGTGAGCACCGCCCTGGGATCCATGGCGGACAGTTTCCCCGCCAGGACATCGAGGGAAGCCCCCGCTTTCGCCCTCCCGGAGGCAGCGGATCCCGCGGCGCGGGAGAGAAGCACCGCAAGTTCCCCGCGCTTCGTGGAAACCCACGCGGAGGGAGAGTGGAGGAGGACCGAGGCGCCGAGGCGCTCCGCACGCTCTCTCCTCTCCCGGACCGACGACTTCACAAGGTCCAGCAGGGCGGCCGCCTGTTCGGTTACGGCGTACCGCCTCCCCAGGAGCAGGGGCCTCGGGTCTGCAAGCTTTCCCGCCGCGATCCGCCACGCCTGGCGTGCCGCTTCCCGTTCATGGACCTCCGCCCGCCGGAGGCGCAGCGCCAGTCCGCTGACGCGGTCCGTCAGTTCCACCCGGTCGGGGACCGCCATCTGCGCGGCGGCTGTGGGCGTTGGAGCGCGGTGATCGGCGACGAGATCCGCAAGGGTGAAGTCCGTTTCGTGTCCGACCGCGCTGATCGTCGGGACGGGAGAACGCGCGATGGCGCGTACGACTTCCTCCTCGTTGAACGCCCAGAGATCCTCGATCGACCCCCCTCCTCTGCCTACGAGAATGACATCCGCGGCTCCGTGGGCGTACAGGACGTCGAGGGCCGCCGCAATGTCCGCCGCCGCTCCCTCTCCCTGCACCAGGGACGGCGCGAGGGAGATTCCGATGCCGGGCAGGCGGGCCCGCGCCACATGCACCATGTCGCGCAACGCGGCCCCGTGGCGCGAGGTGACGATGCCGATCCGCAGGGGGAAGGGAGGAAGCGGTCGCTTTCTCGCCGGGTCGAACAACCCCTCCGCGGCGAGCCGCTGCTTCCTCCGCTCGAGTTCGACGAGGAGGTTTCCCACGCCCCGCACCTCGACGGACTGCGCGTAGATCTGGTACTCTCCCTTCTTCTCGTATACGCCGAGGGAACCGGCCACGACGACCGTCTGTCCGTCGCGGATCTCCCCGTAGATATGCCTCTCCCGGCCCCGGAAGAGGACCACCCGGATCTGTGCCCCCTCGTCCTTCAGGGAAAAATACCGGTGTCCGGAGGCGCCGTACAGCTTGTAGTTCGAGACTTCCCCCTCGACGCGAACGGAACGGAAGGAAGACTCGAGAAGTAGTTTGATCCTGGCGGTGAACTCGGTGACGGAGAGGATGTCCCCGTGAAATGGCGGGAGAGTTCCCGGGCCGGATTCCAAGAGGATCACCCTTTCTGCGGGTCGGCGAGCAGTTCCTGCACGGTCACGGTGCGGATCCCCTCCTTGCGGAGGTCGGGGAGCATTTCGATCACCGCCTTGTACGTCTCGGGGCGGGAATGGCAAATGAGCACCGCTTCTCCCCTCTCCTTCGCCAGGGCGAGCGCCCGGGCCCACTGGCGGCGGATCTCGGCGGGGCGCGTGTCGTCGTCGAGGAAGACGTCGCGCCCTAGCGACGGGACTCCCGCCCTGCGGGCCGCCTCCAGCCCGACGGAGCCCTGCGCCGTCAGGCTGTCCAGGAAGAAGAACCCCCTTTTCTTCAGGACTTCCGCGAAGGACGCCATCGCGGCCGGATCGGCCGTAAACGCCGACCCCATGTAGTTGCTCGCGCCGGCCGCCATGGGGATGTCCCCCGCCATGCGTTCGAACGCCGCCTCCATTTCCGATTCCGTCATCCCCCTGCGGAGGCGGAAAGGTCCGGTGCCGTCGGAGGTCGCCGTCGGGTTTTCCGGCTCCATGGGGACATTGACGAGCACGCAGAACCCCCTCTCCTGCGCGGAGGAGGCGATGTTTCTCGAGGAGGGACCGAAGGGAAGCACGGACACGGTGAGCTTTTCCGGGAACCGCAGCCACTCCGCGTCCCGCACGGGGTCGTACCCCAGATCGGCCACGACGATGGCAAGACGGGGCGCCGTCGGCCCTTCGACGTTTCCCCCCGCCGGATGGTCCGTCGCACCGGGGAGACCCGCGGGTGCAGGCGGAGAAAACACGGAGGAACCCGGGGGAGGCTTCTCCTCGCTGCCCGGCCACAACAGCACGAGCCCCACCAGAAGGAGTCCTCCGAGGAACGCCCCCACCGTCAGCGCCCCCCAACTCCATTGCCTCCGCCGGGATCGCGCACCCCCGGCCGTCGGACGCTTCATGGGCGTGGAACGCCGGCTTTTCAGGAAGCCTTCTTCTTCTCTATGAAGCGCGATTTGAAGATCTCCCACCCCCGGAGAAGTTCCACCGCCCGGTCGAGTTGGGGATCCTTTCCGCTCTCCTTCAGGATCTCCGGCTTCCCGGAAGGCTCGTTCCCGGGTTTTTTCGGTTCCCCCGCCTTCCTGTCCTTTCCGGCGGGCGCAACGGTGTTATCGGCCTCCCCGTCGCCTCTCAGGTGCCGCTCCATGTCCTTTTCGCGGAGAACGGCCGGATGGCCTTCGGGGGTCTCGCGCCCGTCGCTCACGACGATGTCGGGCTCGATCCCTTTCGCCTGGATCGATCGCCCGTTGGGGGTGTAGTATCTCGCGGTCGTCAAGCGCAGCGCGGAGCCGTCTTCCAGGGGAAGGATCGTCTGCACGGACGCCTTTCCGAAGGTGCGCTGACCGATGATGATCGCCCGGCCGTGGTCCTGCAGGGCGCCCGCGACGATCTCGGATGCGGAGGCGGACCCGGCGTTCACCAGCACCACGATGGGAAACCCGCTGTAGGTTCCCTCCTTGTGGGCGAAATATTTCGTCTTCTGCGCCTCCACGCGGCCATCGGTGTAGACGATGAGGCCCGAGTCGATGAATTCGTCCGCCACCTTGACCGCCTGGTCCAGGAGGCCGCCCGGGTTGTTCCTCAAGTCGAGGATGAGGCCCCGGAGCCCGCCCTTCTCCTTGACGAACCCCTGCAGGGCGCGCGCCATCTCCTGGTGGGAGTCCTGCTGGAACTGCGTGAGCCGGATGTACCCGATCCCGTCATCCATCGACCTGGATTTCACGCTTTTGATCTTGATGATGTCGCGGGTGATCGTGTACGACTTGGGTTCCGGCAAGGATTTCCTGGAAATCGTGATCGTCACCTTGCTGCCGGGCTCACCCCGAAGCCGCTTCACAGCGTCCATCACGTTCATGTTCTTGGTGGATTCGTTCTCGATCCGGATGATCTTGTCGCCCGCCTGCAACCCGGCCCGCGCCGCCGGGGTGTCCTCGATGGGGGAGATGACCGTGAGGTACCCGTCCTTCATCCCGATCTCGATTCCCAGGCCCCCGAAAGTCCCCTTGGTCTCCACCTCGACCTGCTTGAGCATTTCCGGGGTGAGGTAACTGCTGTGGGGGTCGAGCGTCTGCACCATTCCGTTGATCGCCCCCTGGATCAGGTTGTCGACGTTCACCGGCTCGACGTAACTGCTCTGGATGAGCGAGAGGACGTCCCCGAAGAGTTTCAGTTGGCTGTAGGTGACGTTGGCCTGGGCCGAATCCCGGTACGTGCCGAAGTCCCCGACGACGAACCCCAGGGCGAAGACCGCTACGATGGCAAGCGTGCCGATCCACTTCTTCCCCCGGGATCTCCGAGGTTCGGTTCCACTGTGCTCCATGCCGCTTGGCTCCTTACCGATTGAGAGGAATCACGGACGTCGGGTCGATGGCGGTGCCCCCGGCCCGCAACTCCAAGTATAACACCGATTTCCCGGACGGCGATTCCGGCAATCGTCCAACCACGTCCCCCCTGCCCACGGTTTCCCCCTGCTTCACGAGGAACGACGAGAGTTTCCCGTACACGGAAAAAAGCCCGCTGCCGTGCTGGAGGATCAGGACGTTCCCGAATCCGGAGACGCTCCCCTCGAAGGCGACCTCTCCCCTGCCCACCGCCTTCACCGTTGCGCCCGAGGGCGCATCGATCTCCACGCCCCGGTTTTCGATCGTCACATCGAATGTCGCGTCGTGCTGCTTCCCGAAGGGTGTGATCACCTTTCCGGCCAGCGGGGGGGAGAGCCCGCCGCGAAGGGATGCGAACCGTTGTCGGACCTCCGGACGCCCGCGGGCCGCCGTCCCGTGCCCGGCCCCCTCCTCCGCCTTCCGCTCCCTCTCCCTCACCAGGCGCTCCACGCGGGAGACCAGCCGCTCCATGCGCGCGATCCTGGCGCGCAGCGCTTTCAGCTCCTTCGACTTCTTCTCCTTCTCCCGCCCGATGGCGGAGAGCGCCTTCCGTTCCTCCTCCCGCCGGGAAAGGAGGGTCTGACCCACCCGTTTTTCCCGGGTCATCTTCCGCTCGGAAGAGCGGACCTGCCGTTCGATCCCGGAGAGTTCTCCCTCCTTCCGCTCCCGCTCGCGGGCAAGGCGGGAGACGTCGTCGAGGTCGGCCCCGAGGTACACCCGCATGAAATACCGGTGCCTCTCCCCCCCGGTTTCGATCGGGATACCGGTCTCCTCGAGGCGGTGCGCCGCAAACGCGGCGACCGACGCCTTGCGGAGAACGTCCTGCGCACGCCCGTGGGCATGCGCGAGGGCCTCGACCTCCTTTTCCGTCCGACCCAGCTTCCCGTTCAGGGCGTCGAGCTTCCGGTCGATGCCCGCAATGAGGTTCCGCTGTTTTTTGAGCTTCGTCTGCAGCTCGCCGACGCGTTTTTTCGTCATCTTCTCCTTCCTCAGCGCCTCGGTAAGATCCGCGGCCGCCTTCTCTTCGCGTCGCTTCATCTCGAGAAGCCGTACCTTCTCCCGCCTGAGCTCCGGCGCGTCGTCCCTTCCGGACGAAGGCAGGGGCCATGAGGCCGCGAGAAGGGCCATCGCGATCAGGAAGACGGCCGGGAATCCCTTTCTCCGCATCACTTCCTTCCGGAGCGGGCCGCCCTCCAGCCGAGGAGGGACGTAGACGCGGCCAACAGGGCCGCGCAGAGGGGGAAGACGGATGCGGTGACCGCGGTCGCAGGAAGCAGGAGGTCTTCCGGAGGTCCGATGAAGGACCCGAGGACATGGAACCGCTGCAGCAGGAAGAACAGCGCGGCGCCCGCTCCCGCGATCCCCGCGGCGGAGAGGAACAGCCCCGCGAACCAGGCACCGGCGGCGCGGGACGCCGCCATCCGGGCGGGAGAAACCCCCCGCTCCGCGAGGAATGCGAAATCCTTTTCCATGGCGATCGCGCGCGCGCGTTCCTGGTGCCAGCAAACCAGGAGGAACGCGGCGAAGAAAGCCCCGAACACGCACCAGGACAGCGCGTCCGCGAAGGCCGCCGACCGGAGGATCCCCGGGAAAGAGTCCTCCCCGGACAACACCTTGTCGACGGAAGGCACGTTCCGAAGCGCGGAGACGACCAGGTTCACGTCCCCCGCGGTCAGGTGGTCGTATCGGAACCGGACCTCGATGTACCCGGGAAGCGGGTTCCCCCCCGTGGTACGGATCGATTCGAGGCCGGGATATGCCTCGAGAAATTCCTTCCACGCCGCCTCCGGATCCCTGAAGACCGCGGAGGAAACGGGCGGCATCGCGGCGACTTTCCGCGCGAGGCCTTCGGCCTCCCCTTGGGAGACGGACGCCCTGAGCAGCGCCGTCACGGAATAACGGGACGCGAGGAACCGCCGCGCACCACCCGACAGGAGCAGGAGGAGGAAGGCGAACCCAAGGAGCGTGTAGAAGACGAAGCGCGTGAGGCTCGAAACCGCCATGGAGCGGCCCTTCATGCGCCAATCGATCCAGTACAGGGAAACCTTCCCGTTCATGCGGATCCTCCGTCGACTCCCCGATCTTCCGCCCTTGGAGACACGGCGGGCGCGGCCCCGGATCCCTGCCGGGGAACCGGGAGCCGGAAGACGCGGAAAGGTCCCGAGGGAATCGCCTCCTCGGCGGCCGCGGCCCACCGCTCCGGAATCAGCCGCTCCGCAAGCACGATGGTGTTCCCTTCCCGGGCCAGCGCCCGGAACAGCCCCGCCAGTTTTTCCCGGTGCGGGGCTCCGGCCGCGGCGACCACGCCGTCGGCGAACAGGACTTTCGGCCCCCGGAGAAGCTCGGCGGCGAGGTAGGCCCGCGACCTCTCGGAAACGGACAGGGACGGCAGACTCCACTTTGCGCCGCCCGGAAGCCCCACCATCTCGAGAAGGGAGACCTCGCGGTCCTTGCGTTCCCTCCCGGAAATCCCGCCGCACGCCAGCGCGGAGCGGCGAAAGAGATCCCCAACGACAAGGCGATCCTCCTCTTCCTGCCGTTCCGGCACGTACCCGCAGGATGCGCGGAAAGCGCGGGCGGCCGCGCCACTCCCTCTGTACAGGGATTCCCCCGAGACGAGGACATCTCCCGCGTCCGGCTTCCGTTCCCCCCGCAGGATCCCGAGAAGCAGCGACTTCCCGGAAGACGGGGGCCCCACGACGACCGACACCGCGCCGCTTTCGAAGGAGAAGTCGAGGCCGTCCCAAAGGGTCTCCCCGCGGCAGACCACCCCGAGCCGGAACGCCTCGATCCTCACTCTCCGGACGTCCCTTCGTCGGGCGTGATTTCCCCCGCCATGAGCCGCCGGATCTCCTCGAGATGCTGCGCCTTCATCCGCTCCTTCAGGACGGCATGCCAGTCCTTCTTGGAGAAGAGGTCCCCGTACGAACTGCGAACGCTGTCCAGGATCACCCCGCCCAGGAAGGCGTGGGTGATGATCTGCGGATTCTCCTTGCCCCCGTCCTCCGTCTGGATGTGGTAGACCTTCCCGCGGAAACGGATGTTGTGGTTGAACCCGGAGAGCATCTTCATCTGCGATGAACCCATCGGTCCCTTCCTCGATTCCCCGGCGCGCGATCGTGTCCGGCTTCCTACAGTGCGATCCGTTCGGCGCAGGTCAGCGTCGCGCCGAAAAACCTCTGTCCCACGCGCGCAAACCGGTCCGGATCGTCGGTGACGAGAAACTCCACATCCCCCACCCCTCCCGCGCGGCGCACCCCCGTCTCGGAAAGAAGGACATCGACGACCCTGGCCGCCTCTTCCCCCGAGTCGATCAGGACCGTCCCGTCCCCGATGCAGTCGCGGATCGGGTCCTTGAGCACCGGGTAGTGGGTACACCCGAGGATCAGGGCGTCCGGGGGGTCCTCCCGGAACGGAGCGAGGTACTCGCCGATCACCTCCCGGGTGACCGGTTTGTCGATCCACCCCTCCTCCGCGAGGGATACCAGGAGCGGGCAGGCGATCGACCGGACCCGCGCGGAAGGGACCGCCGAACGCAACGCTTCCTCGTACGCCCCGGAACGCACCGTCCCCTGCGTCCCGACGACCCCGATGGTTTCCTTTCTCCGGAGAGCCGCGGCGCGACGGACGCAAGGATCGACCATCCCCACCACGGGAATCTTGTAGATCTTCCGCAGCACCGGGAGCGCAAGGGAGGATGCGGTGTTGCAGGCGACCACGAGGAGTTTGATGTCGCTCCTCCGGATCAGGTGGTTGGCGATCTCGATGGAATACCGGGTGACGGTGTCCGCGGATTTCCCGCCGTAGGGATGGCGCGCCGTGTCCCCGACATAGACGAACCGTTCCGAAGGGAGCGTCGCCACCAGCTCCCGCAACACGGTGAGCCCGCCCACCCCCGAATCGAACACTCCTACCGGATTTTCCAATGGTCATCCTAATACTTTGATTTTTCTAAAGTAAAACGCTATCGTATAGAAGTCAACCAAGCGCCCCGCGGAAAGGAGGAATCGTGCGCGAGATCCTTGATTTCCTCACCAATTCCCGCATATCGGAACTTGCCGCCGACCCGCGGGTCCTGTTCGCCACCGGGGTGGTGTTCGTTCTGGCCATCCTTTTCCGCTGGAAGTACGTCCTCCTGTTCCTCTTCGGCATCGGCGCGACCCTGGCCGTCATCCATTACACCAACGTTGCCGGCGGGGACGCCTCGATCGACAGGAACCTCGTCACGTTCTCGGTCGGGACCATGGTCGTCGCCGTGGTCCTCATCTACTTCATCTTCATCCGTGGGGACTGACACCGCGCGGGCGGTCGGCTTCACCACCACCATCCCCGTCGAGGTTCTCTTCGCCGCGGGGCGCGTCCCCGTGGACCTGAACAATGTGTTCATCGGCGCGGATCGCCCGGGGGAGCATGTCCGCCGGGCCGAGGGTGAGGGGTTCCCGCGGAACAGCTGCGCATGGATCAAGGGAATCTACGGCGTCGTCCGCAGCCTCGGATTCGGGGAGATCATCGCCGTCACCCAGGGGGATTGCAGCTTCACCCAGGCGCTGATGGAAGTGCTGCGGTACAGGGGAATCACCGTGGTCCCCTTCGCCTTCCCCTTCGACCGCGACCCGGACTTCCTTTCCTCCGAACTCGCGAAAATGGCATCCCGTTTCGGCACGGACCTCGATGCGGCGGAAGCGTGGAAACGCCGCCTCGACACAGTGCGTCTCCTCGCGCGCGAGATCGACCGCCTCACCTGGGAGACGGGGAAGGTGTCCGGGGAGGAGAACCACCGATGGCTGGTTTCCTGCTCCGACTTCGACGGGGACCCCGACGGGTATGCCCGCCGGGCGGAGGCCTTCCTCGAAGAGGCGTCCCGCCGCCCCCCCAGGAAAGACCTCGTGCCGATCGCCTTCGTCGGGGTTCCTCCCATCGTGTCGGGCCTGCACGCGTGTTTCGAGGAGGCGGGAGCGGGGATCGTCTTCAACGAGGTCCAGCGGCAGTTTTCCATGCCCGGAGCCACGGGGTCCCTCGTCGAGCAGTACCTTTCGTACACCTACCCGTATTCCTTCTTCGAGCGGCTGGCGGACATCAGGACGGAGACGGGGCGGCGCGGAGCGCGGGGAGTGGTCCACTACGTTCAGTCGTTCTGCTTCCGTCAGATCGAGGACATCCTGCTGCGGGAGGAGGTCGGGGTGCCCGTGCTCACGCTGGAGGGAGACGCGCCGGGAGCGGTGGACGAGAGGACGAGGATCCGCATCCAGGCCTTCGTGGAAATGCTGCGGGGAAGCTGAGGGCGCCTCGGCCCGGCTTACCAGACCCCCGTCTTGAGGAACTCGTTGATGGCGGCGGCGGCCTTTCGCCCCGCGCCCATCGCCAGGATGACGGTCGCCGCGCCGATGACGATGTCCCCGCCGGCGAAGACCCCCTTCTTGCTCGTCTTCCCCGTCTCCTGGTCCGCCAGGATGTTCCCCCACTTGTTCGTGTCCATTCCCGGGGTGGTGGACGGGACCAGCGGGTTCGCCCCGTTCCCGATGGAAACGATCACCGTGTCCACGGGGAGGCGGAACTCCGACCCCTTCATCGGCACCGGCCGCCGCCGCCCCGAAGCGTCGGGCTCGCCCAGCTCCATCTTCTGGCACTCCACCTCCGTCACCCACGCGTCGTCGTTGCCGTGGAAGGCGATCGGGTTCGTGAGGAGGTGGAACTCGATCCCCTCCTCTTCGGCGTGGTGGATCTCCTCGATGCGGGCGGGCATCTCCTTGCGCGACCGCCGGTAGACGAGATAGACCTTCTCGGCCCCCATCCGCATCGCCGTCCGGGCCGCGTCCATGGCCACGTTCCCGCCACCCACCACCGCGACGCGCTTCGACTTGACCAGCGGTGTGTCCGCCTCGGGGAAGGCGTACGCCTTCATCAAATTGGCCCGGGTGAGGTACTCGTTGGCCGAGTAGACCCCGATGAGGTTCTCCCCCGGAATGTTCATGAAGTAGGGAAGCCCGGCGCCCGTCCCCACGAAAACGGCGTCGAAACCTTCCTCGGTCAGAAGTTCGTCGATGGTGATCGACTTGCCGATGACCGCGTTGCACTCGAGCTTCGCTCCAAGGTTCCGGATGTAGTCCACTTCCGCCTGCACGATCTCCTTGGGAAGGCGGAATTCGGGGATGCCGTACATGAGCACCCCCCCCGCTTTGTGGAGCGCCTCGAAGATCGTCACGTCGTGACCGATCTGGACAAGATCCCCCGCCACGGTGAGGCCCGCAGGCCCCGCGCCGACCACCGCCACGCGCTTGCCCGTCGGGGCCGAAACGGGGGGGATCTCCACGTTCCCGGTGACCCGCTCGAAATCGGCGACGAACCGCTCGAGGCGGCCGATCGCGACGGGTTCTCCCTTTTTTCCCAGGACGCACGGCATTTCGCACTGCTCCTCCTGGGGGCAGACCCGCCCGCACACCGCGGGAAGGGCGTTGGTCTCCTTGATCTTCTTCGCCGCCTCGATGAATTTGCCCCTGGCGACCAGGTCGATGAACTCCGGGATCTGGACGCTGACGGGACACCCCTTTACGCATTGCGGGTTCTTGCACTGGATGCACCGGCTGGCCTCCTGGATGGCCAGGTCGGGCGTGAGGCCGTACGGCACTTCCCGGAAATTCCTGACGCGGACCGCGGGCGGCTGCTCCGGCATCGGCTGCCGGGGGATGCTGAACGGCTTCGGGCGGGGTTTGTGCGTGACGTCGGCCATCAGTTTCCGCCCCGCGCGGAAGTCGCGATGTCGCTTCCCATGCAGTTGCCGCCCTTGTGTTCGAACTTCTCCATCGCCGTTTTCTCTTCCCGGAGGTACGCCCGGTTTCGCATCACGAGTTCCTTGAAGTCCACCTGGTGGCCGTCGAATTCCGGGCCGTCCACGCAGACGAACTTCGTCGTCCCTCCCACGGACACCCGGCAGGCGCCGCACATCCCGGTGGCGTCCACCATGATGGGGTTCAGGCTCACGACCGTCCTGATCCGGTGCGGGCGGGTCACCTCGGCGACCGCGCGCATCATCGGCACGGGGCCGATGGCGATGCACAGGGCGATCTTCTCGCCCCGGTCGATCATCTCCTGCAGGGCGGTGGTGACGAACCCCTTCTTCGCGTACGAACCGTCGTCGGTGGTGACGACGATCTCGTCGGAAATCGCCCGCATCTCGTCCTCGAGGATCAGCAGGTCCTTCGTTCTCGCCCCCACGATCGAGAGCAGCTGGTTACCCGCCAGCTTGATGGATGTGGCGATGGGGAGCAGGGGCGCCGTCCCGATGCCGCCGCCGACGCCTACGACGGTGCCGAACTTCTCGATGTGCGTCGGGAGCCCAAGGGGACCCACGACGTCCAGGTACCCGTCCCCCGGCCCGAGCATGGAGAACTCCGAGGTGGATTTCCCGACCGCCTGGAAGATGATCGTAACCGACCCTTCCGCGGGGTCGGATGCGACGATCGTAAGCGGGATCCGCTCGCCCGTGTCCGTATGCCGCAGCACGAGAAACTGGCCCGCTTTCCGCTTGCGGGCGATCCTGGGCGCATGGATCCGCTGCAGGTAGACGTTCTGGGCGATCTCTCTGGACTCGAGGATGGGGAACAAGGAGTCTCCTCCACGTCCGCCGCGATGTTGGGGGCGGACCAAGGGAATACCACAGGGTGTCAGGCAGGTCGATGGCCGACGCGGAAACGGGGGTGAGTTTACCCCTTCCACCGGAGGGAATCAAGGGGAAAAAGCGAAACGGATGTCGCCCCAGAGCCTGGCGATCCCCGCCTTCGTCTTCACGGAAGTGGGGAGGAGCGGGCCGCCCGCGTTCCGCCACGGTTCTCCCTCGAACCGGGCGGTCGCGGCAGCCATTTCCCTGGCGGAGAGCTTGTCCCCCTTCGTTCCCACCCACCGGTACGGCACCGACCGCATGGAGAGGTATTCCGCAAGCTGCCGCTCCTCCCCCTCCGGACCGCGCCGCAGGTCTACGAGGAGGTACACGCGCCGAAGCAAGCGGCAGCGGTCGAAGTACCCCTCCACGAGAACCTTCCACGCCTCCCTCTCGTCGCGGGATACCTTCGCGAACCCATACCCCGGGAGGTCGGCGAAAGCGTACCGCCCCTCGACCTCGAAGAGGACGATGCCGCGGGTCCGGCCGGGAGTGTTGCTGACGCGCGCCAGGCGGGACTGGCCGGCCAGGGCGTTGAGCAGGGACGACTTCCCCACGTTGGAGCGGCCCGCGAAGGCCACCTGGGGGAGGCGCACGCCGGGCCAAGCGTCCCCGACGGAATCGAAAAGCAGGAACCGGGCGGGAGGGGGCATCTTCTCCTTTCGGTTCCTTTCACTTCGCCGGAACAGGCTGCAAGGCTTTCTCGATCTCCTCTTCGCCGACCCGGCCCACCCCGCGGAAGGCGATCCTGCCCCCCTGCTCCACGACGAAGACCGTCGGGGTGGCGACGACCCCGTAGGGATCGGACACCCTGAACATCCCCTTCCCGTCCAGTTCGTCGATCAGGATCCGGAAGGTGTATCCATCCTGGCGCACGAACCCGGTGATGGTGCTCTTCAACGGTTCCCCGTCCAGCGAGATCGCCGCGACCCGCAAGCCGGCATTCCGGTGGCGCTCGTACACCTTCTGTACGACCGGCATCTCCAGTCTGCACGGCTCGCAGAAGATCGACCAGAAAACCAGCAGGAACGGCCCCTTGGCGTTCTCTTCCGCGAAGTGGAACGCCCCTCCGTCGAGGTCCCGGACGGTGAAATCGGGGGCCGCCGCGCCCGGCATGAGGGCTCCGGCAGGCTCTCCACCGTCCGCTCCCGGCCCAGGCGGGACCGCGGAACCCTCCTCCGCCGCGACCCCGCGGGGAACCGCGAGAAGAAACGCCATCGCGACAAGGACAAGGGTGCGCAGTCCCGGCCGAAAACCCAAAGCGGCTCCCACCTCCCGGAAGGACGGCACAGGCGTTACGCCTTGGAGAGGGCGACCTCGTCCACCGTGATCTTCGCCTTCTTTTTCAGCTCCGCAACGTAGGTATCGAGAGCCTTCTTCCCCTTCTCGCCCTGCAGGTACCCCCGCAGCTGTTCCTTGACCTGGGCCAGAGGGATCTTCTTCCCGTTGCGGATCAATTGCTGCGCGTGTTCCGCATAGGCGGCTTCGATCTCCTTGTCCGTCACGGGGAGATCTTTCGACACGATCTTTTCCGCATCGAGGTTCCGGAGGACGAACCATTCCATTTCCTTCCGGGTCGCCTTGTAGATGTCGGTCCCTTCGATCCCCTGCTTCCTTGCGTACGCGTTCAGCGCGCGGAGGGTCAATTCGCGGTTGAGCACGTTGGCGATCACCACGGGGTTTTTCGAAAGGTCCGGTTGCCCATGGGGGCCACCGGGCATCGGCAACCCCTGGAGCACCTTCTTGACATCCCCGTAAGAGATCTTCTCCTCCCCCGCGGAAGCAAGGACGGCGTTATCCGGCACTTTCTCTCCCTTGCCGATCCGGTTCACCGCCGGCTGGTCGATCGTCGCACCGGTGTCCTTCTTCGCCGTCGCGATCAATTCCTCCTGGATCTTGCGCGTGGGCCCCTCGAAAACCGTCTTCACCGCCTGCATCGCGGCGGCGGCGTCCGGAATTCCCTTGTTCGCCTCCTTGACCTTGGCGATCTCGGCCTGGATCTCCTTGTCCGTGACTTTGAGCTTGGCCGCGATCTCCTTCCGCAGGAGCGCCTTGATCATGACCATCTGCGCGTTCTGCCGGAGGATGTCACTGTACTCCTGCGTGTTGTCGAGGCCGCGGGTCCGCGCATCCTGCGTCAGCAGCCTCCAGGAGACCAACTGGTCCAGGGCTTCCTTCTTCCTCTCCATCGGGATGTCCGTCACCGCGAAAACCCCGCCCGGCACGCCCAGAATCTCCCGGAGTTCCGTCGTCTTGATCTCGTCGCCGTTCACCGTCGCGACGACGCCCTGCTTCGCGTCCTTGCTGCTCGAGCACCCCGCGGCCAGCACGCCGGCGGCCGTCCCCGCCGCCAGCAGGACCGCGACGGAAATCCTCTTCATTCGATTCACGGTTCCTTCTCCTCTCGATGGTCAGAAAAACAGCAAACCCCCGGGATATCGCGCACCGGGGGCGGCTGCACTCCGGTGGGTATGAGGAAGATTACAACACAACTTGCGAAGGGGTTCAACGCGCCAGACTCACCCACCCCCTCTCCTCGAGCCCTTCGAGAAACTCGAGGACCGCCTCTTCCGACTCCCCGGGTTCCCAACCGAACAACTCCGCGACCTCTCCCGAGATCCGGCCGACGGAGTTCACGCCGTTCACCCGGGTCCAGATCTCCGCCCCCAGGAGGTTCAGTTGATGGATCCCGTCGCCGTACATCAGGGTCAGCACGCCGATGTCCTCGAACTCCTCTTCCCCGCGTGCCTTGTCCCACGCCATCGCGTGGAGGCCCTTTTCCAGGCGCCATGCCACCTCGGGGTTCCGTTTCGGCCGGATCCCACCGCCTCCCGGCTTGCCGCGACCGCCCGCGTCCATGCCGGGTCAGGCCTCCAGCAGGCGGATCTGCGCCGCGGAGGAGATCCCCGCCCCCGACTCCATCGCCTTCCGGATGTGGGCGACATCGCGCGGGGCCAGGCAAAAGATCCTTTCGGCCGCGGCGACATCGGCCGCGACGACGTCTCCGGAAGCGAAGGCTTTCCCGAAGAACTTGACGTCCGCGAGGTCCCCGCCGGTGGGGCCGTTTCGCACGAGGACGCGCCCGGCATCGATGACGGTCAAGACCGAAGGGACCCTGCGGTGGACGTCCGCAAGGCATTCCGGGAGCCGGAAGTGGATCTGCCCCCGGTTCCCCCCCATGATCCCCATCATGTTCTTCAACCCCAACGTGACCCCGGACAGGCCGTGGTGTTTCGCGACGGGAACGTTGATCACCTTGTCGGCCTCCAGCGCGTCGCGGTAGAGTTCCCACTCCTTGAGGACCAGCGCGTGGGGGATCGCGGTGCGGACGAACTTCCGATCCTCCACATGGTACACGCGCAGGGCGTCTCCCGATCCGTGCATCCTCGCGAACCGCTCCACCGCGTCCTGGATGCCGCTGTTCACGTAGCAGCGCCTCGGCTCGTTGCACGTCCTGTCGAAGACACGCACCGCTTTCGCGCCCGCCGAAAGGCACATCCCGACGACCGCCACGACCGCGTCCGGATGCGTGTCGGCCGCCTGCCCGGGCGACCGGTCCCAACCGATGTTGGGCTTCACCACGACCACGTCTCCGCGGGAGACGAACTTCCCCATCCCGCCGAGTGCGGCGACGGCGCGACGGACGTTTTCTCCCGGAGATCCCCCGGACGCCATGGCCACGGGGACGGAAGGACCCGCTGCGGCGTGAAGAACGGAAACGGCCCCCGACGATGCGGCGGCCCCCGCAACGGCGCCCGCGATCCTCAGGAAATCCCTTCGACTCCACCGGCACCCCTCCATGCGACCCCCTTCGCGGATCGATCCGGCACCGACGGCCGTAGAATCGGGAATAACTCCCGGCAATTACGTTCCAAAACCATGATACGGCGGGAGACGCGGTATTTCCACCCGTACCCGCACCCGCCCGGGATCCACCATGCCGCTTTCCTCCCCGGCGGCCTTCCTATAAACTGCCGCGTATGCCCCTCTCGCCCGGAGCGGACCGCATCCTGGTCGTCATCCCCGCGTATCGCGAGGAGCCGGTGATCGGCTCGGTGGTCGCGTCGGTGAAGGAGCATTTCCCGTACGACGTCCTGGTCGTGAACGACGGCTCCCCGGACGGCACTTCGGCCGCCGCCCGGAAAGCGGGCGCGGCGGTCCTGGACCTGCCGTGCAACCTGGGGATCGGCGGCGCGGTGCAGACCGCTTTCCTCTACGCCCGGGAGCGCGGGTACGAAGCGGTCGTGCGCCTCGACGGCGACGGGCAGCACGAACCCCGGGACATCCCCTCTCTCCTGGAACCGATCCTGCGGGGGGATGCCGACGCGGCGATCGGATCCCGGTTCCTCCAGGGGACGGGGTACCGAGGCTCGATGCCCCGGATCTTCGGGATCCGGTATTTCCGGGGGCTGATCCGCCTGGTCACCGGATACCGCGTCACCGACCCCACGTCGGGTTTTTTCGCCATCGACCGGCGGCTCGTCGATTTCTATTCGGTCCACTACCCTTCCGACTACCCCGAGGTGGACACGTTCATCCTCATGCACCGCCTGAAGGCCCGCGCCGTGGAGGTCCCGGTGCGGATGTACGAGAGGGAAGAGGGGAAATCCTCCATCACCCCCTTCCGGGCGATGTATTATATGGTGAAGGTGACGCTCTCCTTCCTCATCAACTGCATCCGGAGATTCGAGTGAACCGCGTTACCGTGCTGTCCATCTGCGTTTCCGGGGCGTTCCTGCTCTACATCCTGGAGATGGTGCGCCGGCGGAAGTTGCGGGAGGAATATTCGATCCTGTGGCTGTTCGGAAGCGCGGTGATCCTCATTCTGTCCCTCAAGCAGAGCTGGCTCGACCGCATCGCCCATGCCGTCGGGATCGCCTATCCGCCCTCTTTCCTTTTCCTCGTGGGCATCCTGTTCATCCTTCTGATCCTCATCCACTTCTCGATCACCATCTCGAAACTCCACCGGATGAACAAGAAGATGGCGCAGGAGATCGCGATGATGAAGGAAAATTCGAGGCGCAAATCTCCCGGAGGCCCTCCCGGCTTGGCGTGATGTTTTCCATCGACAGAATATGAATCGCGTCAAGACCAATTTTTTCGCCAACCTGGCAGGTTCCGGCTGGACCGCCATGGTGGGGCTTGCCTGTACCCCCCTGTACATCCGCTTCCTGGGAATGGAAGCCTATGGCCTGATCGGCTTTTACTTCATGCTTCAGGGCGTCATGCAGATCCTCGACCTTGGCCTGAGTCCCACCATGAACCGCGAGATGGCGCGGTACAGCGTTCTCCCGGACAAGGCCGCGGAGGCGCGGGACTTCGTACGGACGCTGGAGGTGGGCTACTGGGCCATCGGGATCTTCGTCGGATGTGCGGTCTGGCTCGGTGCCCCGTACATCGCAGACCATTGGATCCGGGGCGGCGGCATCCCTCCCGCGGAAGTTCGCCGCGCGGTGGCCGTCATGGGGGCGCTGACGGCCCTCCAATGGCCGCTCACTTTCTACCAGGGAGGACTGCTGGGGCTCCAGCGCCAGGTACTCCTCAACGGGATCACGATTGCGACAGCCACGCTTTCCGGCGGCGGCGCCCTCCTGGTCCTGTGGCTCGTCTCCCCGACGGTTTCGGCCTTTTTCACGTGGCAGATCGCCGCCAGTCTGCTGCAGGTGGGAGTCACCACCATCGCCCTGTGGCGCTGCCTCCCCGGTTCCGGCCATGCCGCTCGCTTCGATCCCGCCATTACCAGGAACATCTGGCGATTCGCAGCCGGAATGAGCGGCATAACGATCACCGCGCTGGTCCTGATGCAAACCGACAAAGTGATCCTCAGTAAAATGCTCACGCTGAAAACCTTCGGGTACTACATCCTCGCGGGAATGGTCGGAAACGGCCTCTCGGGGCTGCTCATCGCACCGATGTTCAACACCGTCTTCCCCCGCTTCTCCTCGCTGGTCGCCTCGGGGGACCGGAAGAGCCTGCTCGAGATGTACCACGGTTCGACCCAGGTCATGTCGGTGATGATCCTGCCCGCAACCGTCGTCGTCGCCCTGTTTTCCCACGAGATCATGTTCCTCTGGACGGGCAGCCCGGAGATCGCGCACAACACGGCCCCCATCGTCAGCATCCTGGTAGGCGGAACCGCGTTGAACGGGCTCATGAACCTCCCTTATGCGCTGCAGCTCTCCCACGGGTGGACGCGGATCGGCCTTGCCATCAACGCCTTTTTCATCCTTTCTCTCGTTCCCGCGATTATCCTGATGACCATGCACTTCGGAGCGGCCGGAGCAGCGTCCGTGTGGCTGGGATTGAACGGCATCTACATGATCGTCGGCGTGCCGCTGACCCACCGGCGGCTGCTGAAGGGAGAAGCATTCCGGTGGTTCACCAAAGACGTCGGCATCCCGCTGGCGGGATGCGTGCTCGTCGCGGGGAGCGCCCGTTGGGGATTCGGTCACTTCAACGCTCATTCCCGGTTCGCCTCCGCGTCGCTGCTGCTCCTGGTGCTCGCGCTTGCCTTTGCCGCCGCCGCCATGTGCGCTCCGGCGACCAGGGAGTTCCTGCTCCACTCCTTCCCCAAGGGAAAAGCGCAGGCATGAGCCATAAAGATCCGTCGTATTCTCAATTCCGAGAGGACAAGATTCTCGAGCGGATCTTTCCCGGCAAGAGGGGAACATGCGTGGAAGTCGGCGCCAACGACGGAATCACGGGAAGTACCACGTATTATTTCGAAAAAAAGGGCTGGAGTTGCGTGTTGGTAGAACCCGTTCCCGGCCTCTGCGGAAAGATCAGGCGGTTCCGCTCATCGCCTGTTTTCGAATGTGCCGCCAGTTCCGAAACCGGGGAGGGGGTGCTCCACGTCCCCGAATCCGCGGAGTCGCTTTCCACCCTTTCCCCGACAGCCCTTCTCCCTGGGGCTGCGGGTGGCGGTACATCCCGTGTTCGCGAAATCACGATCCGCAAACGCAGGCTGGACGATATTTTGCTCGAAGCGGGGATATCCGGTATGGATTTTGTGACCATCGACGTCGAAGGCCACGAAATGGAAGTGATGAAAGGATTTACCCTAGAGAAGTTCCGGCCCGGAATCATCATCGTCGAAGACAATTCCGACCGTAACGACAAAACGGTAGAAAAGTACCTGGAAGGAAAAGGCTACAAGAAATTCTTCAGGACCGGCGTCAACGACTGGTACGCTGCCGGGAGCGATGCGGTTGTCAGCCCGGGTTCCGTCGCGCAACTGGAAGGATACAGAAAATCATTGGAGTTCGAAGACAAAATCAAAACGAAATTTTCCTGCCTGGATGCCGTCGTCCCCGATCTTGTAAAGCCCGCGCTGAGGCTGGTGCTCCATGGAATCTCGAAATGGGCGCAACGGAAATAAGGGATGGACCCCTCGGCGAACAATCCCCCGCGTAATCCCGGCCCCCGAAAAAAGTTATCCCTTTGCATGACGACCCGAAACAGGGCGAAGTTGGTCGGTCAGACCCTGGATTCCATACTCCCGCAGGTAACGGAAGAAGTGGAGATCGTCGTCGTCGACGGCGCCTCGACAGACGGGACGGAAGAGGTCGTTCGCTCGTACCAGAAAAGATTCCCTTCGCTGGCGTATCACCGCAAGGACAGAAATTCCGGAGTGGACAGGGATTACAATGCGTCCGTCGAAGCGGCGCGGGGAGAGTATTGCTGGTTCATGTCGGACGACGACCTTGTCAAACCGGGGGCGTTGCGAAGAGTCCTGGACGCCGTGGAAAAGGGCTATAGCGCGATCGTCGTGAACGCCGAAGACTGGAACGACGATTTCACGTTGCGCCTGGCGAAGAATCGACTCTCCTTCACAACCGATCGTGTCTATCGTCCCGGGGAGTCCGAACGGTTCTTCATCGATACGGTGTACTACCTTTCCTTCATTCCGGGACTCGTCATCCGCAGGGACCTCTGGCTTTCGCGAGAACGAGAACGGTACTTCGGCTCGTGGTTCGCCCACGTAGGCGTTGTCTTCCAGCGCCCGCTTCCCGACGGTGCCCTGGCGATCGCCGATCCCTTGATCGCCATTCGGAACGGCAACATATCGTGGGGCAGCAGGATTTTCGAAATCTGGTTGATTCGGTGGCCGGAGTTGATCTGGTCCCTCCCCGGTTTTTCCGATTCGACAAAACGCAGGATCTGCCCGAAGAACCCTTCCAAAAACCTCAAGTCATTGTTTGCTTTCCGCGCGCTGGGAAATTATACAATCAACGATTACCGCAAATTCATCATGAACGGAACAAGCCATGGAATGTCAAGGTATATCTCTTTTCTGATTTCGATAACTCCAATAATGTTGGCTAATACGCTAAGTTTGTTATACAGCCTGATCGTGTTTCCAAAGTCCAGCATACCGTTCTACAACATCACTCGCAGCGAATATTGTATCTTTTTTCGGTTATTCCAGCGTATACGAAGAGAGAGAATGGCACGAAACGGTTAGACAATTTACAGGGGAACAGTCGAGGCGGGTCCGGAAGCGATGCAACGCCGAAACAGATCCAGGTACTGGCGCGTCACGGTGTCGCAGGAGTAGCGGTTCACCCATTCCTTCCCCGCTTTCCGCCTTTCGACGTCCTTCGGTTCCCGTAGCGCAAGCCGCATCGCGCACGCAAAGTCGGCAGGATCCCTGGGGTCGGCGTACCGGACCGCTCCTCCGCAAACCTCCCGGGCCACCGGGATGTCCGAGCAGACGACCGGCACTTCGTGCCACAACGCCTCCAGCGGGGGTATCCCGAAACCTTCGATCAGGGAGGGGAAGACGAACACGCGTGCATGCTCGTACAGGTTGTGGACCTCCGAGTCCGAGGGCGACGGGATTTCGACCAACCTGCCTTGCAGTTCGGGCGACCTTCCGGCAACATCCATATCGTCCGTGCTCCGCATCCGGGAACCCGCCACGACAAGGCGGCAGTCCGGGATCTCTGGCGCCAGGATCCGAAACGCTTCGAGGAGGCATCGCAGGTTCTTGTGCGGATTCCGGTTCCCGACGTAGAGGAGATACTCTCCGGGGACGATCGGAGGTCCTGCGCCGGCCTCGGCAGCGCCGTCCCGGCGCAGGAAGTTCAGCGGAGGGTGAATCACTTCGAGCGAACCGGTGCCGGTGCCGAACTCCTTCACTACGTGATCTCTCGTCCCCTGCGAGATGCACACCGTCCTCGCGGACCTCGCCAGCGCGTGCCGCACCGCCAATCGAAACCTCGCCCGCATATGCCACGGGAGGTCGAAAAACGGCGTCAGAGGGATCAGGTCGCAAACCGTCGAGACGACCCTGCCGTCCAGAAAATAGGGAACGTTGAACGAGGGGAAATGGAAGAGGTGCGGCTTGGGATCCAGATCCCGCAGGGCCAGGCCCTTCCGTAGCATTTCGCGGTAGTCGTACGGGAAGCGTACGAAGCGCGGAAGCACCTTGCGGTCGGAGAATCTGTCGAGGAACTCCCCCTTCCTTTCCGGGGAAACGATCGTATGGATACACTCCACCGCATCCGACCGGACAAGTCCCTGCAGGAGGTTCTCGTAGATCCTTCCGATGCCGGTATGCCGAAACCACATGCCGTCAACGTAGAGAACCACGACGAGATGCGCCTCCCGACACGCGATTGACTGCGATCCGCGCAGGAATCATAATGGCAGAAAATTATTCGGGAAAACAACACTCTTGCGGGTTCTCTCCATTATTGCCCCGGGATCCGTCCGCAACCTGGAACGGCGGGGATGCGGGAAACCGAGGTTCTTCCGAACACCCCGGGGATGGCCGACGGACATCGATCCGGAAACATCCAGTTCCCGCGGCCCCGGCATGCCGGCCCGCGAAGGGAGTCCCGAGATGAACCACCGCGGTTTCGGTCGGAAGTAGGGTGAACGGACGATGCCCACTGCGCTCATCACCGGAATCGGCGGCCAGGACGGCTCCTACCTTGCCGAGATGCTATTGGCGAACGGGTACCGCGTGGTCGGGACGGTGCCGGACGACGACCCCGCCAACATCGACCGGATCCGGCACCTCCTGGGCAGGGTCGAAATCGTGCGGGACGATCTGCTCGACCAGGACCGGCTCGAACGGTTGTTCGCCGAGCACCGGCCCGACGAAGTCTACAATTTCGCGGCCAACTCGGTGCTCGCGGCTTCCTTCCGGCAGCCCATCGCGGCCACCCTGGTGCTCGCCATGGGGGTCACCCGGATCCTCGAGTCGATCCGCAAGATCGCTCCCCGGACCCGGTTCTTCCAGGCGTCGAGCAGCGAGATCTTCGGCAAACCGGCGGAGGTTCCCCAGACGGAGACGACCCCTTTTCATCCGCGGAACCCTTACGGGGTCTCGAAAGCGTACGGCCATCTGATGACGATGACGTACCGCGAGAATTACGGGCTGTTCGCCTGCTCCGGCATCCTCTATAACCATGAAAGCCCAAGGCGCAGCCCCGAGTTCGTCACCCGGAAGATCACCCTTGCCGCCGCAAGGATCAAGCTTGGCCTCGCGAAGGAGTTGCGCCTCGGGAACCTGGATGCGCGCCGCGACTGGGGATTCGCGGGAGATTACGTGAGGGCCATGTGGCTGATGCTCCAGCGGCCGCAGCCCGACGACTATGTGCTCGCGACGGGGGAGACCCACTCCGTGCGGGACCTGTGCGAAGAGGCTTTCTCCCACGTGGGGCTCGATTACCGGGAACACGTCGTGCAGGAAGCGGAAAGCTTCCGCCCGCCGGAAACGTCGCAACTCGTGGGAAACCCCGCGAAGGCGGGCCGGGATCTCGACTGGAAACCGACGGTCACGTTCCGGGAACTTGTCCGGATGATGGTGGATGCGGACCTGGAGGAAATGAGGAGATCATCATGATCACGAGGACCACATGTCGCGTGTGCGACAGCGCGTTCGAACCCGTCCTGGATCTCGGCGCGCACCATGTCTCGAACTTCATCTCCCCCGGGGGATCGGACGGGACGAAAGCGCCCCTTGAGCTCGTCATCTGCCGGCGCTGCCGCCTCCTGCAGCTCAAGCACACGGTCCCCGCGGAGACGATGTACCAGAACTACTGGTACCGCTCCGGGACGAACCAGACCATGCGCAACGCCCTCTCCGACATCGCGAACAAGGCGGAAACGCTGATCCACCTGAAGGATGGCGGCGCGGTCGTGGACATCGGGTGCAACGACGGCACTCTCCTGGCCTCGTACCGCACGGGCGGCATCCGCAAGATCGGCTTCGACCCGGCGGAGAACCTGGCGGTCTTTTCCAGGAAGATCGCCGACAGGCTGGTGGTGGGGTTCTTCGACTCGGAAACGTTCGCGAAGGATCCGGAGCTGGCCGGGTGCCGTCCGAAGATCGTCACGAGCATCGCGATGTTCTACGACCTGGATGCCCCCAACAAGTTCGTCTCCGACATAAAAACCGTCATGGACCCGCAGGGGCTGTGGATCGTCCAGATGAGCTACCTCCCCCTGATGCTGAAGACGAACGAGTTCGGCAACATCTGCCACGAGCACCTCGAGTATTACTCCCTCACTTCGTTCGAATACCTGCTGAACCTCCATGGCTTCGAGGTGGTGGACGTGGAACTGAACGACATCAACGGAGGGAGCATACGGACATACATACGGGACCGGAAGTCCGACCCGAACCGGTTCGCGGACGCGACGTACAGGGAGCTGGCCCGCGAGCGCGTCCAGGCGCTGCGGGACCAGGAGGTGAAGCTCGGTCTGGACGACATCGAAATCTACAAGGAGTTCGCCGTCTGGGTGAACCGGATCCGGGAGGACGTGGTCGGGTTCGTCAGGGCCCAGGTAGCCAAGGGAAAAAAGGTGTACGTCTACGGCGCCTCGACCAAGGGGAACACCCTCCTCCAGTATTTCGGGCTGGACCACACCCTGATCACCGCCGCCGCGGAGCGGAATCCCGACAAGTGGGGGAAGGTGACCGTCGGCACGCACATTCCCATTGTTTCCGAAGAGGCGGCCCGGGCGGCCCGGCCGGACTATTTCCTGGTGCTGCCATGGCACTTCCTGGAGGAGTTCCGCCAGAGGGAAAAGGCGTACCTGCTTTCCGGGGGGAAGTTCATCGTCCCCATGCCGCACTTCACCCTGATCTGACGCGGCGCGCGAAAGCGTCAGCGGACAAGATCGAGGTAGGATCCGACGGACCGGTCGCGCCGGTAGGCGCCGGCCCGATCCCTCCCCCGCCGCGCGAGGGTTCCGGCGTAACCGGGATCCCGCAGGACCTGGCGGATTCCGCCGGCGATGGAGTCGGGGCTGACGGGGTCCACATACCGGACCGCGTCGCCGTACACC
Organism: Deltaproteobacteria bacterium; assembly: GCA_021815305.1. Taxonomy (GTDB): domain Bacteria; phylum Desulfobacterota; class Deferrimicrobia; order Deferrimicrobiales; family Deferrimicrobiaceae; genus JAKAHC01. Next base: position 189,986 of record JAKAHC010000001.1, read on the forward strand.
TCCCGGAACACCGGGATGTCGGAGCAGACGACCGGCACACCGGACGCCATCGCCTCCAGGGGCGGCAGCCCGAACCCTTCCGCGAAGGACGGAAACACGAACGCTTTCGCGCCTCCGAACAAATTCCGGATATCCTCGTCCGAAGGGTCCGGAATCTCTACCATCCTTTCCCTCAGGCGGGGATCCCGCTTCCACCGGTCGACCACGTCGGGGGTCGAATACCGGCTCCCCGCGACCACGAGTTGCAACGCAGGAAATTCGTCCGCGAGAAGCAGGAAGGCGCGGATCACCCCATCGACGTTCTTGTGGGCGATGCGAAGCCCCAGGTAGAGGAGATAATCCCCCCGAACCGGGGAAACTTCCCGGGAAGGCGGAAGGAAGAAGGTTTCCTTGACCCAGGGATACACCACGCGGATCTTCCCCGGGGGAAGGCCGAACTCCCGGACAAGGTCCCCTTTCACCGTTTCCGAGATCGTGACGACGGTTTCCGCACCCCGGACCGCTCGGGACAACAGCCATCGAAAACCCGCCCTGCGGTGCCATGGGAGCGCGAAATGCTCCGAGAACACGGTGAGGTCGTTCACGCTGACGATGTAATTCCCCGGCAGGAACAGAGGCACGTTGTGCCCCGGGAAGAAGAACCTTTCCACGGCGCCGCGGAGAGTCCGCAGGTGGAGACCTTTCCCGAGGAGGTCCCCGAAGGTCATCGGCCCGTATTCGACGAACGTCGGCCGTACTTCCGGGCGGGGGAACTGCGCGAGGAACGGCTCCCTTTCGGCGGCAGGGACGACGGTGTGGATCTCCCGGAACCCGTCATCCTCGAGGAATGCGGACAGGAGGTTTTCGAATACCCTTCCCACGCCGGAGCACCGGTAGAACATCCCGTCGAGGTAGATGTTCATCCCGGCTTGCCGCCGACCAGATCGCCCAGAACGGATGCCGCCCGGCGCTCCATCGCCGTGTACGAGAACAGCTCCATGGTTCGTCTCCTGGCCGCATCGCCGAGGCGGAAACGGAGTTCGTCCTCCGCCTGAAGCCTCCTGCAGGCGGAAGCGAGCGCCTCCGCGTCGCCCACGGGAAACACGAGCCCCGTTTCCCCGTCCACGTTCACGTAGGTGACCCCGGTGGGAAGATCGCTGCTGACGACCGGCTTCCCCAGGGCCATCGCCTCGATCTGCACGATCCCGAACCCCTCGAGGGCGGACCGGGACGGCAACACGAGGGCGTCGCAGCCGAGGAAGTAAGGGCGCAGTTCCGCCACCTTTCCCGCAAGGATCACCTTTCCTTCCAGCCCCCGGGAGACGATCTCGGAGCGTATGGAGCTCTCGAGGGGGCCCGTGCCCACGATCACGATGCGATACGGGATCCCGCCCGCGGCGCGCAGCAGGGTGTCCAGTCCCTTGTAGGGGACAAGGCGCCCCACGAAGAGGATGTAGGGCCCGCCGATTTCCCGTCGGACCGCCTCCCCCGCCCCGGCTTCCTTTTCGCCGATCCGGAACCAGGAGTCCGGCACCGCGTACGGGATGATCCCGGAGCGGTCCGCAAACCGCGAAAACACGGGAGAGCGGGGGACATGGTGCGGAGTCGCCCCGAGGAACCGGTCGGTCCTACGGAACACGAACTCCTCCACCGGGCGGTAGAGGGCGTAGATCGCCCGTTTCCACCGCTCCTCGAGCAGGATGTCCGCGTGGTGCCAGATGACGATCTTCTCCCGCTTCGGACGGACGAGGAGGGAAAGGAAGAGGGCGAGGATCGCCGTGGGGTTGGGGTAATGCAGCAGGATGACGTCGAAGGATTCCTCCCTCCGGAGGCGGTGCAGGGTCCACGGCAGGGACGGCAGCACGGGGGCCAAAAGGAAGGTGCCCGCCTGCCGGAGGAAATGGAGGGTCGTGGGGCCGCGCTTCTCCACCCGCGTTTCCCCCGTGCGGGTGGCGACGAGGCAGTAGTTCGAGAAGGCCCTGGAGGTCGCCTCGGCGAAACCCCTGACGACGACCTCCATGCCGCCGGGTTCCGGCGGGTAATATTTCCCAAGGTGAAGGATCTTCACGCGGCCGTCACCGCCTGTCGGCGAATCACCGGGGAAAGGCGCCCCCCTCCAACTGCCGGAGGCGCGCGCGCAGGTAGGGGTCGTCCCTCTCCTTGAGGGCATTCCTCAGCATGTCGACCGCCTGGGCGCGGTCCCCGAGGATCAGGTACATGTTGCTCATCGTGCTGTAGGCGGTGACGGGCGAAACCCCAAGGAATGTGTAATGGTACGCCTCCCGGATGATGTGCGCAGGGATGATCGATTTGGGGATCTCGTGCAGGCGGATGTAGTCCCGCAGCTCGGGTACATTGCGGACGAAGACGAGGAAGAGGCCGTCGGAGAACACGAGCGACCAGTCCGGAGAGTTTGCGAGGGCGGGAACGAGGGGAAGGATCATCCCCGAGGAATCCATCGACTTGATGACGATGTAGGTCACGCCGTATTTCTCCAGGATGTCCCTCCATCCCGGCGCGGCGGCCGTGACGATCTGGTGATCCCGGAACACGTCCTGGTTGTACGTCCGCCCGTCGATGAAGGTCAGCGCCTGGGGATAGAGCTGCCAGTCGAGGAATCCGCCGATGTCGAAGAAATTGAACATCCTGCCGGGGATGGGGTTGGTGCGGAGAAACTCGGCCGCCTTGAACGAGAACTTGTGCTGCGTGATTCCCATCCCCCACTCGAGCTGGGTCATCGAGAAGGCGAGGACCGTGCTCCCGAAGCCGCAGAGCGCCGCGGCGACGGCGGTCACGGCGGCGATGTGCCGCCAACCGCGACGGGGGGAGGGTACCGGCACCGGACGGCGCGGCCCGCTTTCCCCGCCTCCTTTTTTCCCCTTTCCCCTCTCCTTCCCGCCACCCCTGGGAGCGGTCTCCTTTTTGGAGAGAACCCTGTCGCGCACGCCGGAGACAAACCCCGTAAGCTGGATCGACGCCCCGGGAGACAGGAAGAGCCCCATCATGGAAACCGCCCGTGCCGAGTCCCACGCGCCCTTGAAGGCGATGCCGAAGAGGAGGATGTCCAACAGGTAGACGCGCCTGCCGAAGGCGCCCAGAAGCAGGGAGATCGCCGCGAAGACCACGCCGGCCTTGTAATACGCGTAAAAGCCGGTGCCCACCACCGGGGTCAGTTCCGAGATCGCCATGAGGATTCCTCTGGAACCCGTACCCTGTCCGCGGGAGATCATGTGGAGCGGTGCGAGGAGCCATCCGTACCCGTGGGGGTTCAGACCGCAGAGGACCAGCCCGAGGAACCCCGTGACCAGAGGGGGGAGGATCCAGCCGCGGAGTTTCTCCCAACGGAACTCCCTGCGCCACGCCGCCCGGGCCATGGCGTCGACGAAGAACGCGCCGTACAGGACGAAGGCCATGAGGTACGTGGGATGGGAGTTCGCCCACACGAGGATCATCGCCGGGAACGCGTAGATCCACCGCTTTCGCCGCCCGTAGTAGTACTCGCTGAGGAGATAGATCGTGAGGGCGATGAAGAAATAGGTGAAGATCTCCGGTCGGGGCTGGATCCGGATCCGCAGATACCCGGAAAAGGCGAAGATGGCGAGGACCGCCAGCAGAGGGTCCCCGCCGCGCAGCACCGTGGCGCGATAGAGCAGGAAAAAGATCCCGAACACCACGGCCCAGATCATGACCGACACCCCGTACTGCCCGGCGGCGGAATACACGAGGTAGAGGATCGCCTCGAAACCCCACTCTCCCCCGCTGCCGTTTTCCATCCCGAGCGACGGGTAGTTCCAGATCTCCTTCGTCGGGATGTGACGGTTCTGCACGATCTCCCGCCCGATGGCGAGATGGGTCCCAAAGTCGCTCGTGAAGATCTTGGTGAGCATGGGAATCGTGATGAGGAACAGCAGGGCCAGAGCGGCCAGGTTCTTCCTTCCGGGGGTGAACTCCCACAGGGAACGCAAGGAGCCGTTATCGGGGGCCGCTTCCGCCATTTCCGCCTTTCCTCCGTGGGCAGGCTTCGGGGTCCGGGAAATCATCGCGCGGGGGCCTCGGAAAACCCTCCGTCGGCAACGCCGGACCCGCCCGCCGCACCGAAAGGATCCCGCCGGAACACGGTCGTGATCCTGAGGCTCGGGCAGCGGGTGCAGTCCATGCACCGCAGGCAATCGGGGTTGGTCGGGTTCCGGTCGGGCCGGATGTCGACCGGGCAGATCTTCTGGCACTTCCCGCACCGGGTGCACGTATCGGGGTTCCAGGCAAGCTGCACGAAGGAAACCGGATTGAACAGGGAGAAGATCGCACCGAGCGGACAGGCCGCGCGGCAGAAGGGGCGCTTGGCCATGGTGGCCGTCGTGGCGAAGAACAGCAGGATCCCGATCTTGACCCAGAACAGGGACCGGACCATCGACCGGATGTCCGGGCTCATCGTGACCCAGGGGATGCCGGCCATGAGCGTACCGGCCGGGCAGAGCTTGGAGAACCAATGCTCGCGGGTGACGTAGGGCACGAGGAAAACCAGCACGGCCAGGACCGCGTAGCGGAGATATCGCGTCCAGACCGGCAGGGACACCTTCCATCCCCGGAACTTGTACAGGATGTCCTGCAGGAACCCGAACGGGCAAAGGGTTCCGCACGTCATCCGCCCCACGCCCGCCCCGATGACCGACAGGGTGCCCAGGGCGTAGTACGGAGTCCGGCCCGTAGCCATGAAATGCTGCAGCGCGCCGATGGGACAGGAGAACAGCGCGGAAGGACAGGCATAGCAGTTCAGCAGCGGCGTGCAGACCCCCTTCATGGGGCCCTGGTAGATCGTGGAGGAGAGAAAACCGGGCAGGTAGGAGTTGGGCAGGAGCGTTCCCAGCCCCTGGTAGATGCGGCGCTTCAGGTATCTCAAGGGGTCACCCGACCCCGATGCAGGACAGTCAAAGGAGCGCGGCGTTGACCAGCACCTCGCCGATCTCCTTTCGGTAGATGCCGAACGCAAGGACCGCCGCGGCCGAAACGGCCGTGAACAGGAAGGCGAGCGCACGCCCCTTCATCGCCGTCCTCCTCTTTCGCCCCCTCTGCCCGTCGTGCAACGGTTTGACGCGCATCCGGGGTCCGTGGCCCGCGGCATCAGCCCCCGCCGTAGGAGTGCAGGCCGGAGAGCACAAGGTTGACGCCGAGGTAACACATGATCGTCGCGAGGAACCCCACGATGGACAGGATCGCTGCGCGCTTCCCGTGCCACCCCCGGGTGATCCTGGCGTGGAGGAAGGCGGCGTAGACCAGCCAGACGATGAGGGACCAGGTCTCCTTCGGGTCCCAGGACCAGTAGGTGCCCCACGCGTAGTTCGCCCACGCGGCCCCCGTGATGATCCCGGCCGTGAGGAACGGGAAGCCCCAGATGATCGCCCTGTAGACCAGGTCGTCCAGCGTCTTGCATGGAGGCAGCAGGCCGACGACCCCCTGCGAGATCTTCGCCTCCTCCTGGCGGGCCTTCAGCAGGTACATGGCGGCCACCCCGGCGGAGACGGCGAACGCCGCGTATCCCACGAAGCAGGTGATGACGTGCGCGTGCAGCCAGTAGGACTGCAGGGCGGGGACCAGCGGCTGGATGGTGGAATCGTTCTTGATGGCGAACAGCATCGTGAAAAAGGCGATCGGCATGACGAAGGCGCCGAAGCTCCGGCTGGCGTACTTCCTCTCGATGACCAGGTAGAACAGGTTCACCGCCCAGGCGAAGAAGACGAGGGACTCGTAGAGGTTGGTGACCGGGATGCGGCCGATCCCCATCTGGTACGACTCGTACCAGCGCAACCCGAGGGCTGCGGTGGAAACCGCCGCCGCGAACATGCACGTCCAGGTCCCGAAGCGGGCGATCTTTTCGTTTTTCGCATAGAGCGCACCGAGGTACAGGGCGGACGCCACCCCGAACAGGACGGTGGTGAGATTGAACAGGATGACGTTGCTCATTGCCGGCGGGCTCCCGTTGCGGTATCCGGCGTCGCGGTCACGGTTCCACCGCCTTTACGCCGGTCTGTATTCTCTCAAATTTCTTTTCGAAGGCAAGGCGGTTCCTGCTCGCGGAACCGGCGAGCACGACTTCCACGCGTCCGTCCTTCCCGCGCGCGATTTTCAGCCACACGCGCTGGTGGGACATGAAGAACGCGATGATGATCCCGAGCACCATCAGGGCGCACCCGAGCCACACGATGTTCACGCCGGGGTCCATCGCCACCTGCAGCCCGGTGAACATCTTCGCGTTGAGGCCCCCGAAAGTGAAAACCAGAGAGTCCTTCCGCGCGGCGTCCGCGCCGGGAGTCGAGAAGATCCAGAAACCGGTTTCGGGCTTGCCCGGCTTCTCGACGACCACCTTCAGCGCAGGGCCCTTCCCTTCGTAGTCGCCGCTGTAGTCCACCCCGCGGATCGCACCGTAGCCGGCGATCCTCACCGGTTCCCCCGGCGCGAGCGAGAGCATCCGCACCGGCGCGCCGTCGGGGCGGGTGACCGCCACGAGCGCGGTGGTCCCTCCCGCCTCTCCGTAGCTCGACTGGTAGAACCAGATCCCCTTGTAGCGAAGCGGGTCGTTCACGACGATCGTCTTGCGGAGGACCTCGTGGCCGTCGTTGATGACGCTCAGGTCGGAAACGTAGGCCTTCGGCTGGCCGCTGGGATACGTCTCGAGGCGGAAGCTGTTGCACCGGAGCGCGAACCCGAGATCCTGCATCCGGCTCCCTCCGCGCACCGGCACTTTCGTGATTTCCCCTCCTTCGGGGATGTTCACGTACCCTTTGAACCCCGCCACGTTCCCGACGATCGCGCCGACGAAGATGATGATGATCGACAGGTGGGTGACGTACACCCCGAACCGGGAAATCACGCCCTTCTCCGCGTAGAGATGGACTTCCTCGCTCTCTTCCGGCCCCCGGGTGATCCTGGGTTTCGCGAAGACGGAGGAAAGGGCGTCGGCGTACCGGGTGGCCCACTCGTCCACCGTCCCCTTCTTCTTCCACCGGTCCGCGAGGGACAGGGACTTCTCGAGGCCCTCATCCAGCCGGGTCCGCGGATTCCGGACGACCTTCAGCACCCTCGGCAGCCTGTCGATGGTGCAGCAGGCGAGGTTCACCGTGAAGAGGACCAGGAGGAGGAGGAACCACCAGGAGTGGTACATGTCGAACAGGCTGAGCTTGTCCATCAGGGCGAACGCCCAGTCCTCGTAGATCTGGTGGTACTTCTCCACGGGCAGGTTCTGCTCGACGATGGTCCCGATGATCGAGGCGGTGGCGAGGACGATCAGCGTGATGATGGCGAGTTTGACGGAGGTGAAAAAATTCCACACCCGGTCCATGGGGGAAGGAGCTTGTTTATCGTCAACCATTCAGGGCACCTTCAGTTATCAGGAATGTATACCGTATAGCAGATAAAACAGCCCGCGTCAACGGAAAAGGATTTTCAGGGGGGAACGGGAGGGCGGGGTTTCCCCCGCCCTCCCGGTTCACAGGCAGGTCCGAGGGCCGCCTACTTCTTGTGGCAACCGTTGCACATGGTGGGGCCCTTCTTCTCTTTCGAATGGCACCCCTTGCACCTTTCGTGCATGGCGTCCTTGAAAGCGATGACGTTCCCCTTCTTCTCGGCCTTGTGACAGTTGAAGCAGGACTGCTCCTTGCCGGCAGTGTCCTTGTGGTGGCAGAACTCGCAATTCTTGATCCGGTCCGCGTGCGCCTTGTGCGGGAACACGACCGGTTCCTTCATTTTCTTGACGTCCTTGATCGTGATCGAATCCTGGAACGCCGCACCGACCACCACGCTGGCCGAGAACACCGACAACATGACGACCGCCAATAGAGTCGCGAACTTCCTCATGCCCGTTCACCCCCTTCCGGGTTGGATTAAAGCCAGAGATTGCACCGGGCGCACCGTTCCGCCTCCGTGCGTGCGCATTCGCCGGTAAACCCCTTTTCGACCTCGTTGAAGTTTCCGCGACTCTCCTCAGGGGTCAACCGATCCGCCCTGGAGCGGATCCGCCACCCGGGGCGGTCGGTCTCCTGAGGCTCGAAGCGCCTGCGGTAGTTGTCCTCGTACCGGGCCTTTCCGACCTCTTCGACGCGAAGCCGGGAATAGATATTCAACGCCGCCGATCTGCCGGAGGCCGATGCTTCCACCACGGTGCCGGGGCCACGGGCACAATCCCCACAGGCATAGGCGGGGATTTTAGGATCACTACCGCGAAAAATCAAGCGGAAAACATGGTGTTTGGCGTCCACGACCCTCCACGCGGCCGAGGGGGGCAGGAATCCGAGCCCCGCCCGGCTGCCGATGGCGGTCACCACGGCGTCGGCACGGACCTCGAACTCGCTTCCGGGCACCGTGTGCGGCACGACCCGTCCCTTGGGATCGACGGCGATCCGCTCCACGCGGAGCGCCTCGAATCCGCTCACTCTTCCGCCCCGAAGGAAAAACCGCTTCACCGCCGCCCCCGGGAGGATCCCGACCCCCTCGGCGATGGCATCCTCCACTTCCCACGAATACGCCGGCATGTCCTGCCGGGACTCGATGCAGGAGATGGCGACATCCGCGCTCCCCATCCGCAGGGCCGTGCGCGCGACGTCGATCGCCACGCTCCCCCCTCCGATGACGACGACCCTGCCGGGCAGATGCGGCGGGCGTCCGCTGCGGACGCCCGCGAGGAACGGCAGGGCATCGTAAAATCCCTCGGCCTCCCCGCCCGCGCCTGGAAGCCTCAGAGGTTCCCACGTCCCGACGGCGAGGAGGACGGCCTCGAAACCTTCCTCCTCGAGGGAACGGAACGTCACGTCCTCGCCGAACGTCCTGCCGCCGCGGAACTCGACCCCCCGTGCGAAGATCTGCCGCATGTCCGCGAGGAGCGCCTCCCTGGGGAAGCGGAATTCCCCGGCGCCGTACCGCATCATCCCTCCCGGCTCCCCGTTCGGGTCGAACACCGCCACGCTTGCGCCGAGCCGCGCCAGCGTATCTGCAGCGGACAGCCCCGCGCTCCCCGCGCCGATGACCGCGACCTTCGGGGGAGGCAGACCGCCGCCGCGGACGGGGGAAGGGAGGAACCCTTCCGCATAGCCGAGATCCGCGGCGTGGCGCTTGATCGCCATGATCGCGATCGGCGCCCCGAACTCGGCCCGCACGCATTCCTGTTCGCACGGATGGGGGCACGCCCTCCCGCAGAACGCCGCGAAGGGCAACTTGTCGTGGACGAGCGCCAGCGCCTCGGCCGGCCGATTCTCCCGCACCAGGGCGATGTAGTCGGGCACGCGGACGTGGGACGGGCAGGCGCCCTCGCACGGCGCGACGGGTTCGTGCAGACCCCTGCGGGCGTCGATCCGGGAGAGGTACCAGGCGAGGCCTCCTGCGAGGAGAAGGAAGACGTGCCCGGGTGTGAACCCTCTCCATGCCTTCCATGCCAGGAGAAAAGCCATCGGAAGGAGGGCGGACCAGAAGAGGCCGTATCCGATCCTGCCGGAGTAGAAGTGCCCCAGGCCGGGGAAGGCCGCGGCGAGGCGCCCGGCGGTCCGGCGGATCCGCTCCCTGCGGATCTCCCAGAGAAGGCGGTCGCGCTGTTCCAGGCGGCCGGAGCACCGCGCGCACCGTTTCTCCTCCCCTTTCCGCTCCACTTCGCAGAGCACGCAGTCCTTGTAGCCGTGACGCAGCAGGTTTTCTGGGCGCAGAAAATCCATGACCCGGGTATTTTCAGGCGTCATGAGGACGAAAAGCAACCCGTGGGCAGCCACGCCGCCGGTTGCCAGGCGTCACGCCGGGAGAGCCGCAGGCCGCGATCCGCCGCACGTCTTCATCTCCTCTTGCCGATCTCCGACAGCAATTCCACCTGGATTTCCTGGATCTGTCCCAGACGCTCCCACTGATGGGAAATGAGATGATCGACCTTCTCGTGCAGATGCCGGATCTCCAGCTCGGCCTTGAGGTTCACCTGGTAGTCATGCTGGGAGCGGAGGCGATCCTTCGCTTCCTGCCGGTTCTGGCTCATCATGATGATCGGAGCCTGGATCGCGGCAAGACAGGACAGAACGAGGTTCAGGAGAATGAAAGGGTACGGGTCCACGGGGCGCAGGAGCATAACCATCGAGTTCATGACGATCCACAACGCGAGAAAGGCGCCGAAGCAGATGAGGAAGGTCCAGCTTCCGCCGAATGTCGCGATCCGATCCGCCAACCGCTCGCCGAAAGACCACTCCTGGTCGAATTCCGCATCGACGTTCTTCGCCAGAAGTTCATGTTCCCGGAGGCTGCTCACCACCTCCAGTTCGAGATTGCTCAGCTCCCCCTTTTCGGATTCCAGGAGAGAGTGGACATACTTCGTACGGTATCGGTTCAGATCGGGGCGGCAGATGAAACTCTCGGAAGCCCATTGGGGACAATCGCGGAGAATCTCCTTCGCGATGACGTCACGGACGACCGCTCCACGCACGAGGTCTTGGCGGACGAAGGTCTTGCCGCAGATTGCACACGTATCCTCTCGTTTCAGCGCATCGCTCATTGGGATGCTCCGTACCGATGGGTATCGATCGTAATGAAAGCCGGCCGGTTTGGGCTGCGAACCGCAATACGGGCACCTGCCGCGCGCCGTGAAAATGTCCTTATTGCGTTTCGGACCGTTCCCGGTGATACCCTTGACATAATCAAGGAATCACCGGGGCTTCTTCCTTGCGTCCTGCAACGCTTGCGCGATCATTTCTTTGGCAGGCATCACCGATGCCCCGTATGTCCGTCACATGAACCCGAAAACACGGATTCCGCGAACGGAAGGATCGATGTCGACGCCGTTCACCTGGACCGTCGGGCTCCCGAGGAACCTCGACCTGTCGGCATCTTCCTGGGATTCGATCAATACCTTCCGCACTTGGGCGGGGATGCCCGATTCGTCGACGCACTCCCGGATGCGTCCGATCGTATCCGGCGTCGCAGGGCAGCCGTGGGTGTACAGCACCGCGATGTCCAACGGTCTGTCGATCATCGGGTCTCCCGATCCGCTTCCGGTCCCGCCGACAGGGAACCGTTGCCGTTCTTTTCATGGTATAACCGCAAACGATCCGCCGCCGCGCCGCGGGCTATCCCCGTCGTTTCGGTCCCCCCTTGAGGAGCAGCCTGCCCGCGAGCACGGCGAGGGCCGCGCCGAGGATCCCCCCGAAAAGGACGTAGTTAAAGGACGAACGCGCCGCCGGGATCAGAAGCTGGTCGAACCCCTTCAGGTCGGCTCCCCTCGAGATGACCGTCCGGAACGGGAGTTGGCCCACGAGGAAGGCGGGCGGCCGGTAGAAATAGCCGATGGATGCGCCCGCGAGAAATCCCGCGATGCCCGCGAGCAGCCCTTGTTTCGCGCCGCCGGACATTCCGCTCACGCCCGTTTCCGCGGAATCGACGCGAGCGCCGGATCGGGGTGCGTTCCCGCCGGGAAGACCGGGCGCTCCTTGCCGCGGACGCGCAGGTGCGACGAGACGGAACCGCGCGAATGGCCCGGCGTATGGAACACCTCGAACGGAAGACCGTCGCCGGACGCCAGAACGCTGCCGTGTTCCACGACGCGGTCCACCGTCACCGGGCCGCCGACAAGAACGTCGAAGCCCGGAACCGGCCGCTCCCGCGCCTGCAACCCGGTATCCTCGATCCACATCTTCGGCCTTTGCGGCAGGGCCCGCGGCTGGCGGGCTCCCGTGCGTCGCCCTTTTCCTCCTGTTCGTCGGCGCCGCGCGCCCGTTCCCATCCCCCGTTGCGACGCCGCAACGGAAGAACATGGCGTCCCCAGGGGGATTTGAACCCCCGTCGCCGCCGTGAAAGGGCGGTGTCCTTGGCCGGACTAGACGATGGGGACGCGCGCGGTGGTGAGCCCAGCTGGGATCGAACCAGCGGCCCTCTGATTAAAAGTCAGATGCTCTGCCAACTGAGCTATGGGCTCCCCCGGAACAGGTCATTTTAGGAAGGGGGAGCGGAAAGTGTCAAGCGCGAAAGGGATTCTTCCGGATGATCGTCTGGTTCCGGTCGGCCCCGACGGATACGACGCTGATCTCCACGCCGGTGACCTCTTCCAGCATGCGGACGTACCTCTGCGCCGCTTTCGGCAGGTCGCCGAATTCCCGCGCGGAGGAGACGTCCTCCTTCCACCCTTCCACCTGCTCGTAGACGGGCCGGGCCGCCTCGAACTCGGCAAGGGACAGGGGCACTTCCTCGCGGCGGACGCCGTCGATCTCGTAGGCGACGCAGACCTTCAGCCGCGCGAGCCCGGAGAGGACGTCCAGCTTGGTGAGCGCCACGCCCGCCAACCCGTTGAGCCGGTGGGCGTACCGCACCACCGGGGCGTCGAACCAGCCGCACCGGCGAGGGCGGCCCGTAGTCGAGCCGTATTCGTTTCCCCGGTCCCGGATCGCCTGCCCCTCCTCGTCGAGGAGCTCGGTGGGGAAAGGCCCCCCGCCCACGCGCGTCGCGTACGCCTTCGATACGCCGATGACGCCCCGGATCTTCGTGGGGGAGACACCGGACCCCGTGCACGCGCCCCCCGCCGTCGTGTTCGAAGAGGTGACGAAAGGATAGGTCCCGTGGTCGATGTCGAGAAGCGTTCCCTGCGCCCCCTCGAAAAGAATCTTCGCCCCCCGCTGGATCTCCTCGTTGATGAAAAGGGAGGTGTCGATGAGGTACGGCTTCAGCCGCTCCCCGTATGCGAGGTACTCGTCGTACGTCGCCTGGAAGGGCACTCCTTCCGCTCCGTAATATTTCTCCAGGAGGAAATTCTTCATGTCGAGGTTGGCGCGAAGCGCCTCTTCGAGCGCCTTCGGCCGGACGAGGTCGCACGCACGGATGCCGACGCGGGCGATCTTGTCCTCGTAGCAGGGGCCGATCCCCCGCGCCGTGGTCCCGATCTTCCGATTGCCCAGCTTCTCCTCCCGCGCCTTGTCGAGGGAGATGTGGTAGGGGAAGATGATGTTGGCGAGCAGACCCACTTTCAGCTGGCCGTCGTCCTTCAGGTAGCCCCGTTCTTTCAGCCGGCCGATCTCCATCAGGAGCACTTTCGGGTCGACCACCACCCCGTTGGACACGACGCACTTCTTCCCCGCGTGCAGTATTCCCGAGGGAATGAGGTGGAAGACGAACTTCTCTCCCTTGACCACGAGAGTGTGCCCGGCGTTGTTCCCGCCGGTGGGACGCACGATCGTGTCGGCGAATTCCGAGTAGATGTCGACGATCTTGCCCTTGCCCTCATCGCCCCACTGGGCGCCGACCACGATGATGCTTTTCAACGCGCGCCGCCTTCCTTCTTCAGAAAATCAGGTAATTTGCCGCCATGATGTTGGGAAGCTTGCGCATCTGCGCCAGGACGTTTTCGGGAACGGCGTTGTCCACGTTGATGAGGGACACCGCGGTGCCGCCGACCTCTTTCCGGCCCAGCTGCAGGCCCGCGATGTTGATCCCCTTCTCCCCGAGGAACGTTCCGATGCGCCCGACGACGCCGGGGACGTCCTGGTTCTGGAGCATGAGGATCCCTCCGGAAAGCTCCGCCTCGATGGAAAACCCCTGGATCCGGACGACCCGCGGAGCGCTGCCGAATACCGTTCCGGATACCGAGGATTCCCCCTTGTCCGTCACCACGGAAACGCGGATGAGGCTCGCGTACTCCTCCGCCTTCGGGACCTTGGTCTCGGTCACCTTGATCCCCCGCTCCTCGGCCACCATCCGCGCGTTGACCAGGTTGACCTCTTCCGTCTGGTACTGGAGGAGCCCCTTCAGGACCGAGATCGTGACCGGAGCGGTGGCCAGTTTCCCCGCCTCCCCATGGTACTCCACCTTGAGCTCCTTCACCGGTTCCTGGACCAACTGGCCGTGGAACGCCCCGAGCCGTTCTCCGAGCGAGAGGAACGGTTTGAGCGTGGGGAGAAGCTCCCCCGCGACGGAGGGGAAGTTGACCGAATTGCGGATCGTCCCCTTCTTCAGGAAGTCGCAGATCTGCTCCGCGATGAGCACGGCGACCTTCTCCTGCGCCTCCGTGGTCGCGGCCCCGAGGTGGGGGGTCAGGACCACGTTGGGGTGCGCAAGGAGCGGCATTTCCGGCGGCGGAGGCTCCGTCGAGAAGACATCGAGGGCCGCACCCCTGACCTTGCCGGACTGGAGGGCCCCCAGCAGGTCCGCCTCGTTCACGAGGGCCCCGCGGGCGCAGTTGACGAGATACACGCCGTCCTTCATCTTCGCGATGGATGCTGCGTTGACCATCCCCTTCGTCTCCGGCGTCAGCGGCGTATGGAAGGTGATGAAATCGGAGCGGCGGTAGACTTCCTCGAGGGAAGCCGTCTCGACGCCCAGCCGGGCGGCGTCCTCCTTCGAGACGTACGGGTCGAACGCCACCACCGCCATCTTGAGGCCCAACGCCCTCTCGGCCACGACCTTTCCGATGGCGCCAAGGCCCACGATGCCCAGGACCTTGTCCGTCAGTTCGGTGCCCATGAACTTGTTCTTTTCCCACTTGCCGGCCTTCATCGACGCGGTAGCCTGCGGGATCTGCCGCGCCAGCGCCATCATCATCGCGATGGCGTGCTCGCCCGTCGTCACCGTGTTGCCGCCGGGGGTGTTCATCACGACCACGCCCTTCTTGGTGGCGGCCTGTTTGTCGATGTTGTCCGTGCCGCTTCCGGCGCGGCCGATGACCTTGACGCGCGTTGCGTTCTCGAAGCTCGCGGCCGTGGCCTTCGTCGCCCCGCGCACGACCACCGCGTCGTAGTTGCTGATGACCCCCGCGAGTTCCTCCGGCGTCATCTTCCCCTTGACGTCGACCTCGATCCCTTCCCTGGAGAAAACGTCGATCCCGACCTGCTGCAGGTTGTCCAACGCCAGTATTTTCATGCGCCTCGTCTCCTGTACGCATTCTTGGGAAGCCGGGAAAAGAGCAATGCATTTCCTATCAGAGGCGGGTGGAAAAGTCAAACCGCGCGGGAGCGGCGCGGATCGCCGGGAGAGGCGGCGGGATGCGCCCGGGAGAAAAATGTTGAAGGTCCGCCTCGAAACCGGGAAAATGTGACATCCCCGGGGCGTCACGGGCGCCCCATCGGGTTCGTGCGGAAAGTCAAGGAACAACCCGATTCGCAGGGCAAACCGGCCCGCGGCCGGAGTCGAGGCGCGATCCGCGGAAATCCCCCACGCGCCCAGGCGAGGACACCCATGAACCGAAAGATCAACTTCAACGCCGGACCCGCCGCCTTGCCCCTCCCCGCGCTGGAACGCGCCCGCGACGAGTTCCTGGACTTTGCGGGGAGCGGCATGTCCGTGATGGAGCACAGCCACCGCGGCAAGGAGTACGAGGCGGTGCACGACGAGGCCATCGCCCTCGTCCGGGAGCTGCTCGGCGTGCCGGCGAGCCACGAGGTGCTGCTGCTCCAGGGAGGAGCCACTTCGCTGTTCGCCGAGGTCCCCATGAACCTGTTGGAAAAGGGGAAGACCGCCCAGTACCTCATCACGGGCGCCTGGGGCGAGAAGGCCTTGGGAGAGGCGAAGGCCGTCTCGGCGATGTTCGGCGCCAACGTTTCGGTCCAAAGCCTCGGCGTCGGGGAAGGGAAGGAGAAAAGCTTCACGCGGGTACCGCCCCCTTCCGAGGTGAAGTGCGACCCCGGCAGCGCCTACCTGCACATCACCTCCAACGAGACGATCCACGGCGTGGAGTTCAATGCCGACGGCTCCCGCGCGTTCCCCGACACCGGCGGCGTTCCTCTGGTCGCGGACATGTCGAGCGATTTCCTTTGGCGCCCTTTCGACATCACCCGGTTCGGCCTGGTCTACGCGGGCGCCCAGAAGAACATCGGCCCCTCGGGCGTCGTGGTCGTCGTGGTTTCGAAGGAACTCCTGGAGAAGGGCCGCAAGGACATCCCCAAGATCTTCCAGTTCCGCACCCACGCGGAGAACAAGTCGCTCTACAACACCCCGCCGACCTTCGGCGTCTACATGGTCCGGAACGTGCTTTCCTGGCTCAAATCCCAGGGCGGGCTCGCCAAGGTCGAAGCGGCGAACCGGAGGAAGGCGGCGCGCCTCTATTCCGTCATCGACGCGAATTCCTCTTTCTACCGTTCGCCGGTGGAAAGGGAGAGCCGTTCCATGATGAACGTCGTCTTCCGTCTTCCGAGCCCGGAACTCGAGGAGCAGTTCCTCTCCGAGGCCAAGAAGCGCGGCATGGTAGGGCTCAAGGGGCACCGCTCCGTGGGAGGAATCCGTGTTTCCATCTACAACGCCGCCGTTTACGAGTGGGTGGAGACCCTCGCCGCGTTCATGGAGGAATTTCTTCGCGGAAAGTGAGTTCGCGACATCGCATGGGACGTTGAGGCCGGGACCGCCGCAAAGTTCCCCTGCAATCGACACGTGAAGGGAGACGGCATATCCCGGAAAGTGCGATGGAAAGGACGTGCGGGCGCTTCCTCGCATACGTGCTTGCGGCCATGGCCGGTGCGTTGTGCCTCGCCCCGGTCCTTCCCGCCTCCGAAATTTCCGACGGGGCGACTCCCCACGCCCATTTCCGTGCGCAGGATTCCTGCCGGAACTGCCACGTGATCGTCCAGGGGCGTCCCGACCCGGGCCGGTTTACCGTCGAGGTCGACCGGTACTGCTTCGGGTGCCACAGGAAGGACAGCATGGGCCGGATCCACCCTGCGGACGTCCCTCCGGGAACCTCCTCCCGGGCGAGAAAGATCCCGCCGGACTTCCGCCTGAACGAGGCCGGCCGCATCATGTGCCTCACCTGCCACACCGCGCACGGCCCGTACCTCGCACGCATCATGACCTACCCGGGGCAATCCCCCGAGAAATCCTCGCCTGCGGAGGGAGCGTATTTCCGCACGCTGTTCCTTCGCAGAACCAGTCCTTCGAAAGGATTCGCCGCGCTTTGCGACGCGTGCCACGGGAAATTGTAAGGAGCTCGGTGCCGCGGCCGCTCTGGCGAAAGATCTACTTCGTCAATCCGCGGTCCCAGGGGGGAGCCGCCCTGTTGTTCTCGTCCGTCTTCCTCATCGGGGGGGTCATCTTCGGGCTTCTTCTGCACCGGCACATGCACCAGGCCCTGCTGAACGCGTCGCTGCAGGGGCATTACGCGATCGTCAACGCTTCGGAGATCGTCCGCGGCCCCCTCCTGTGGCACGTCGTTTCGCTGTTCGCGGGCGTTTTCCTCGTTTCGGCCGCCGTGTTCCGCTTCCTGTTGCGGGCGATCCACCGTTGCGTGGAACGCATCGCCGAGGTGTTCCGCGCCTCGGAGGGGGGCGATCTTTCCACCCCGTCGGATTCCTCTTCCCTCGCGGAATTCGCACGGTTCGGCAGCCGGGTCGATGCGGTCCGCGCCCTCACCCTGGAGCAGATCGACGGAGTCCGCCAAGAGGTGGCCCTCTTGGCTTCCGGGGAGAGGTCCCGGGAAGAGTTCCGCCTCCACTGGGACATGCTGAAGCAGAGAATCCGGAGGATCGCGCCTTGAGACGGGCCCCCGACGTCAAGGCGGCGCCTCCCACAGAACGGGACTACGGGATCCGGTTCCTTTTCGGGCTGTTCATCGCATCCGCGGGCGGGGCTTTCGTCCTCTACGCCACCCTGTACATCCTCCTCTCCCGCCCCCTCGTCGGCGATTACGCGGCCGTGTTCTACGCCTTGCGCAACCTTTCCTCGTATCTCGCCCCTGCCGTCGCCGTCTCCATGCTCGTCTACATTCTTCTGGGGTGCGCAGGCGTGTCGATTCTCTGCATCTTCATGTCCCACAAGGTAGCGGGGCCGATGTACCGCCTGGAGCGGGTTTTCGAGGGGTACCTCTCGGGGAATCCGACGCGGACGGTAGCCTTCCGGCGCAGCGACCAGATCGAACCTCTGGCGCATGCGCTCAACGCGTGGATCGGGAACCTCCGGCGGGAGCGGCAGCGGTGGCTCGCCGCCATGGAGGAGGCCGAACGGCTCTGCCTGCAGGACGAGGAGACGTGCAGGGTACACATGGAAAAAGCCTTGCGGGAGATCGGGACGGAGTTGGCGCGATACCATTGACGGGAGGAAAAGAGCAGGGGGAGCGTGTCCCCCTGCCCGCGCGTCCCGGAAACCCTTGTGGGGCAGAGACCGCTTGCCGCCGGACCGTTACTTCTTCTCGGCAGGCTCTTTCCCGGCCTTCTTCCCCGCCTTCTTCGCTTTAAGGACCTTCACGGCCAGCGCTGTGTCGCCCGCACGCTTCACGATGACCTTTTCCCCGGTCTTCAGGCCGGCCAGGTTTACCTTTTCGCCGGCCTTCAGGTCCACGTTTCCCTTCTTGCCCTTCACCGTGAGGGTGCCCGCCGCCGCGTCGACGGCCTCGACCGTGCCGGTGAACCGGAGGGACCTCACCT
The DNA here is from genome assembly GCA_021815305.1 of Deltaproteobacteria bacterium. GTDB lineage: Bacteria > Desulfobacterota > Deferrimicrobia > Deferrimicrobiales > Deferrimicrobiaceae > JAKAHC01. The sequence goes on from JAKAHC010000001.1 coordinate 208,309, forward strand.
TCTTCTCCACTTTCGTTTCGGTCTTTGCGGCCTTTGCGGGCTTGGCGGCGTTGTCGGCCGCGGCCGCGAAACCGCTCAGGGGCAAGGCGAACACAACCGCGAGGAACATTGCGAGCATTTTCTTCATCGTGGCTTCCTCCTGAGAGAATTTTGGATAACGGCGGAACTTATATTCAAGAAAAATGCCAACCCAAGGGAAAAAGAACGGCGGAACAACGAGGATCTTTCCCTTCCGCGCCCAGAAGATCCTCTTCCCCGGAGTTCCCGGAAAGGGGGAACGACTTCCCGGTTTGAGGTTCCCCTTGCAGGCCCGGAGTTCACGGGGAGAGGATGCCGAACTTCTTCAGGCGGTAGATGTAGGCCTTGTAGCTCATCTGGAGCAGTTCGGCGCCCCGGGCGTGGATGCCCCCGGACCGCTCCACCGCCTGTCGCAGCAACTGCTCCTCGACCTTCTCGAAATCGACGCCCTGGGGGGGGAGGTCGAACGCCTTGGCGGGTACGGCGGACGCCTCCTCTCTCAACTCCCGGGGCAGTTCCTCGGGGCGGATCTTCCCTCCTTCGGCAAGGACCACCGCGCGTTCGACGACGGAAGAGAGCTCCCGGATGTTCCCCGGCCAGGGATACCGCATCATGAGGCGCATCGCCTCCCTGGTGACCTCCCTCACCGGGGGGACCCCCTTCTCTCCGTGTTTTCCCAGAAAATGCTCCGCAAGAAGAGGAATGTCCGAAATCCGGTCCCGCAGCGGGGGAAGGGTGAGTTTCACGATGTTGAGCCGGTAGAAAAGGTCCGCCCGGAATTTTCCTTCGCGGACGGCCACTTCGAGGTCGCGATTCGTGGCGGCGATGATGCGGACGTCGATCGGGATGTTCCCCTTCCCGCCCACCCGACGGATCTCCCTTTCCTGAAGAGCCCGCAGCAGCTTTGCCTGGGTCTCGAGCCGCACCTCCGCGATCTCGTCGAGGAAGATCGTCCCTTTCTCGGCGGCTTCGAAGAGGCCGATCTCCCGGCGCACCGCACCCGTGAAGGCGCCGCGCTCGTGACCGAAGAGCTCGCTCTCGAAGAGGGTGTCCGGAAGGGATGCGCAGTTGACGGCGAGGAACGGCGCCCCGCTGCGGCCGCTCAGGGAATGGATGTTGCGGGCGATGACCTCCTTTCCCGTGCCGCTCTCCCCCGCGAGCAGGACCGTGCTCTCGCTCTTGGCCACCCGCGGCAGGATCCGCTTGATCTCGCGGATCGCCGCGTGCTCTCCCAGGATCGGGACGGCCCCCGGGAAGAGCTTCTCGGAGAGGACCCGGTGCGACTCGCGCAACCGGAAATTTTCGATGGCCCGCTCGATGATGACGAGCAGGCGCGCCCTGTCCACCGGCTTCTCGAAGTAGTAGTACGCCCCCTTCTTCATGGCGTCCACCGCAGTCTGGATCGTGCCGTACGCGCTGGTCAGGAGGATGGGGATTCCCGGGTTGCGTGCCTGGACCGCATCGATCAACTCCTCCCCCGTCATGCCCGGCATCACGAGGTCGGTCAGGACCAGGTCGACCCCTTCGCGTTCCATGACCTGAAGGGCCTCTTCCCCGCTTCCCGCCAGCAGGGGGCCGTATCCCTCGGCCTTCAGGATCGCGCCCAGGATTTCCCGCTGGTTGCGTTCGTCGTCGACGACGAGGATCGCCCCTTTCATCCCTTCCCCTCTGCCGGGGGATCGACCGGCAGCAACACGCGGATCCGTGTGCCCTTGCCCGGGTCGGAATCCACCTGGATCTCGCCGCCGTGCGCGTCGACGATCTTCCGGGTGAGGACGAGCCCCAGCCCCAGTCCCGAGGCCTTGGTGGTGAAGTACGGCTCGAACATCTTGTCCCGATCCGCATCCCCGATCCCGACGCCCGTGTCCTCCACGACAATAGCGTATCGGTCGCCGTCCCGGTAGTCCGCCGTCACCGTGAGCGTCCCTCCCTTGGGCATCGCGTCGATGGCGTTGGAGACGAGGTTCAGCACGGCCCTCCGGATCATGTCGGGGTCCGCGGTCACCTCCATGTCGTCCCGGAACACTCTTCGGCAGGCGATCCCCTGGGCACGCATGCGATCCTCCGCCATCCGCAGCACGCCCTCCATGAGTTCCGGAATCCTCACACGGGCTCTCTGAAGCTCGGAAGGCTTCCCGTACCGGATGAAGTTGGTGACCAGTTCGTTCAGCCGCCCGATCTCCTCCTTGATGCGGGATACGACTTCCCGCTTCTCCGTTTCCGCCGCCGGGGTCGTTCCCAGGGTCACCGCGTCGAGATGGTCCACGGCAAGCCCGATGAAGTTCAGGGGGTTCCGGATCTCGTGGGCCATCCCGGAGGAAAGCCGTCCCACCTGGGAAAGGTACTGGCTCTCCCGCACCTTCTCCTCCAGCGCCCGGTTCTGGCGAAGCTTGGCGATCATCTCGTTGAACGCCCGGGTCAGCCTTCCCACCTCGTCCCTACCGCCCACCGGCAGTTCTTCGGCGAAGTCTCCCGCCGCCACCCGTTCCGCGGCGCGCGCCAGCCGCTCCACGGGGGACACGTAATGGGAGGAAATGGCGACCGCGAGGGTGAGCCCGACGGAGAAGATGAGCAGGGTGCTGAAGAATCGGAAGTAGAGGTTCCTCCGGATCGGTTCCGTGAAGTCGTCGAGGCGCATCCGCACATGGATGTACCCCAGGGTGTCCCCACCCACCTTGACCGGGACCACCAGGTCCTTGGACTGGATCTTTTCCCCGGTGTCGTCCCCGAAGGTGGCGTTGATCACCAGCTTCTTCGGCGGGAGCTTGATCCTGACCGGACGCCCGATCGCACCGGGGTTCGTGCTGTCGATCACTCCCATGTCCTCCCCGACGATGGACACCTCGCGGATCCCCGACTTCTTCAGCGTCTCCACGTAGTGGCGCAGGTTGTCCTGGTCGGAACCTCCGGGCGCGGTCAGTTGGTCGACGCTGACGCTGATCGCGTTGGAGAGGTCGAGGAAGCTCTTCTCGATCTCGTTTTTGAGCGTCTCCCGCCCGAAGAGATAGGGAACGAACACCGACCCGAGGGAGCAGGCGAACAGAATGAGCATGACCATCGTGAGCTTGAACTGCAACCCGCGGTCACGGAGCGGGGTGCAGGAGACCTTCCACTTCATGGTGCCTCCAAGAAAGCGGCTCCCGGCGGCCTGGCGCCCCCGGGAGCCGCGGTTGCCGCGTTTCCCGTCCTGTCCTTCCGCCCGCGGGGTCAGCCCCCGAACGCGGGCACCCTGGCGGCGGCCGCCAGCGGGATCGTGCCGGAAGCGCCGGCAACCGCACGCCGCGCCTCCGAGGCGATCCGGGCCACCCGTGCGCCCCGCACCTTCAGGGCCGACGCGGCGTACCGTTCCGTAGTCGTGGAGGCGGCCGTCCGGGTCGTCACCTCCACCGATCCGTCGTCGCCGCGGACCGCGGACGCGTCGCGCACCTGCGTTCCCCCCGCCGTTTCGACCGCCCGGACCGTCCCTTTCCCGTCATCGCGGATCCGCAGGGTGGACACAAGAGTCTTCCCCTCGTACCGCTCGATGGTCGCAAGCGTCGCATCCCCGTCGCGGGAGAGGGTGAGAACATCCTTTCCGTTCTGCCGGGCGTGAATCTTCGTCACCGGCATGGAGGCGACCGGGTTCTCCCCGGTCCAGAATTCGATGAGATTGAAGACGAGGAAATCGAGGGTCGCCGTCACCGCGTAGGGGATGACCAGGATCCAGGTCAAGACGCTCCTCACGTATTTGTCGTCGACCGAACGGTTGACATCGTACAGGTTCCTGGTCAACTGGAACTTCCCGAAACAGCCCGCGGTGAAGACTCCCATCGCCGCCACCAGCACCAACGCGATACCCTTGCCGCACCGGCCTCCTGGCATGGTGCCCACCCCCCCGTCCGGAATTTTGGAAACGCTTCCATTGTAGTTCCTCAGGGGAGGGAGGCACAATCACCGAACGACATCACCGAACGGCGGTTTACGAAGCGTCCCCGGCCCATGTAAGATGCCGGGATGTGCAGGGGAACCCACGTTGCGTGACCGTCCGGGAAACGCCCTCAAACTTCTGGCATTCCTCCTGCTGGTCGCCGCGGGAGGGTATTTCGTGTTCTTCACGGCGTCGGGAGAGCTCTTCCGGACTCCCGCCGGGAGGAAGATCCTCATCGGGCGCCTGGACGCCCTCGTGAAAATGGCCGGCCCCCTGGGCCCCGCCGTCTTCATTCTCGTGTACGCGCTCGGAGTGCTCGTCGCCCCGGCCACGCCGTTCACGATCGCGGGAGCCGTCATTTTCGGGAAGTTCTACGGAATGATCTACAACCTGGCGGCGGATATCCTCGGCGCATCGCTCGGCTTCTTCCTTGGCCGGTACTTCCTGCACGGGCTGGCTCGTGGATTCCTCGAGACGAAACTGCCGTGGCTCGACAGGAAAGCCTCGGAGGAAGGGTTTTCGGTGATCTTCTACCTGAGGATCTTCTGGTTCCCCTTCATCGTCCTCAATTACGCCGCGGGGGCCACGCGGATCCGCTTCCGGGATTACCTTCTCGGCTCGGTTCTGGGACTCCTGCCGCCGGTGTTCCTCTTCACCTATTTCGTGGGAGCGATGAGGGATATCCTCTCCGCCTACCGGAAACCCGCGGACCTTCTCACCTCTCAGGTCCTCTTTCCCGTCCTGCTCCTCCTTCTTTCCTTCTTCATCCCCACGATCCTCAAGCGGCTCCGGAACCGCCTGGGCCGGTATCCCGGACCCCGCGACGACGCGCCCTGAAGCCCGCCCCATGCCTCCCCCGGGAATCCCCATCGCCATCCCCACCCCGGAGCGGGCGGGCCGGGGGGCCGGCCGACTCTCACACCTCGGGGTCCGGGGGCTCCCAGGTCAGGAGAAGGGGGGTCAGCGGGTTGACGAGATCGCGGTGCCGGGGCAGGATGCGCGCGGCGAACCCGAACCGGCCGCTCCCGGTGCACGGGATCTCGACCCGGAAGATCTCCTCGTCCCCATCCCGCCCGTCGTGACGCGCCGGAAGGATCGTCCCCAGGCGGATCTGCCCTGACGCGTTGTAGGGCCCGGAATAGATCTCCACGGCAACGTCTTCGGGAGTGAGTTCCCCCAGGCGGACCCGGATGGCGACCCCCACCGCGTCCCCCACGCGCATGTCCTTGTGCGTCCGGATCTCCTCCACGCGGATCGACACGCCGGGCCACGCCGACGCGACCCTGGACCGCCAGGCCGCCAGTTCCCCGGCCGCGGCGAACCCGTCCTTCGAAAGACGCTCCATGGCGCGGTGGGCGGGGAGATAGGACTCCTCCGCGTACTCCTGGACCATGCGGTGGGTGTTGAAGAAGGCGCCGAGTTTCCTCATGGAGGCCTTCATCATCGTGATCCAGCCCCGCGGCAGCCCCCCGCGATCCCGTTCGTAAAACAGGGGAAGGATCTCGTTCTCCAAGAGGGTGTAGAGAGCCTCGCATTCCACGCGGTCCTGCTCCTCGGGGTCCCGGTACGCCTCCCCGCTTCCGATCGCCCATCCGACCTCCGGCGCATACCCCTCGTCCCACCAGCCGTCAAGGACCGATACGTTCAGCGCACCGTTGGCGGCCGCCTTCATCCCGCTGGTCCCGGACGCTTCCAGCGGGCGCCGCGGGGTGTTCAGCCACACGTCCACCCCCTGGACCATGTACCTGGCCACGTTGATGTCGTAATCCTCGATGAAGACCAACCGGTTCCGGACCCTGGGGTCGGAGGCGAAATGGATGACGGACCGGATGATCTCCTTCGCGGGAAGGTCCTGCGGGTGCGCCTTCCCCGCGAAGATGATCTGCACCGGGCGGGTTTCGTCCGTGAGGAGCCGGACCAGCCGTTCGGGCTGCTGGAAGAGCAGGTTGGCCCGCTTGTAGGTCGCGAACCGGCGGGAGAATCCGATCGTCAGGCATTCGGGGTTGAGCACCTCTTCGGCCGCGCGCTGGAACGCCACCCCCGCACCCTGCCGCTGAAGCTGGTTCTTCAGGCGCTTCCGGACGAAGAAGACCAGCCTCTCCCTCCGCGCCTGGTGGATCCTCCACAACTCGCCCGGCGGGATCGCCTCCACCCTGTCCCACACGGAATGGTCCGCGGGCTTTTCGAGGAACCGGGGACCCATGTACCGCGCATACAGCTCCCCCACCTCGTGGCTGATCCAAGAGCGGGAGTGCACGCCGTTGGTGACGCTGCGGATCGGAACTTCCGACTCGGGAAGCCCCGGCCAAAGCTCCTTCCACATCTTCCGGGATGTTTCCCCATGCAGCTTCGACACGCCGTTCGCGAAGGCCGACGACCTCAGGGCAAGCACCGTCATCCCGAACTCCTTCGACTGGGACGGCAACGCCTGCCCCATTGCAAGCACTTCCTCCCACGGCAAGCCCAGGGTGCGCACCTTCTGCTCCAGGTATTTCCTCAGGAGTTCCTGGTCGAACACCTCGTTCCCCGCGGGAACGGGGGTGTGGGTTGTGAAGACGCCGGAGGCGAACACCACCTCCCTCGCCTGGGCGAACGTGAGGCCTTGCGAGACCATCAGGTCCCGGATCCGCTCCACGATGAGAAAGGCGGAGTGCCCCTCGTTCATGTGGAAGACGGTGGGGGAAATCCCGACGGCCGCGAGGGCGCGCACTCCCCCGACGCCCAGCAGAATCTCCTGGCGGATCCGCATGTCGCGGTCCCCCCCGTACAACGTCGAGGTGATCTCCCTGGAGCGCGCGGAGTTCGTTTTCAGGTTGGCGTCCAGAAGGTAGAGCGGGGTGCGACCGACGTCCACGCGCCACACCCGCGCGCGCACCGTCTCCCCGCCGATGTTGACCTGGATCTGCAGGGGGCGGCCGTCTTTCCCGGACTCCATCGTCACCGGCATGTTGTACCAGTCGTTGTCGGGGTACAACTCCTGTTGCCACCCGTCCAGGGACAGGACCTGGCGGAAATACCCTTTCTGGTAGAGAAGCCCGACGCCTACCAGCGGCACGCCGAGGTCGGAGGAGGATTTCAGGTGATCGCCGGAGAGGACCCCCAGACCCCCTGAATAGATCGGCAACCCCTCGTCGATTCCGAATTCGCAGGAGAAGTACGCCACGCGAAACCCCGCCTCGGGCCCGTACGACTCGGAGAACCACGACGGGCTTTTCAGGTACTCCTGGAGCGACCCGTAGACACGGTTCACGTTGGCGACGAAGCTCTCGTCTTTCGCCGCGGCCGCGAGGTCCGCGTTCGGCAGCGTCCCCAGCATCTGGACGGGGTTCTGGTACGCCCTCTCCCAGAGGGCGGGGTCCAGCCGGATGAAGAGCTGCACCGCCTCCCAGTTCCACGAAAACCAGAGATTCCTTGCGATTTCCTGAAGCGGGGCGAGCTCCTTCGGGATGTTCGGCCGGACATGGAAGTGCCTGACGCGCATGGTTCCACCCTCGAGAGGCGTTTTTAGGTACCAATAGATCCCAACCCGGCCGGTTCGTCAACGTCCGGAAGGTCGCCCCGGCACTAAAGGTTCCCGCCCGGAATGCCGAAAGAATCCAGGAGATGAGTCCGTTCCCCCCCACTTCCTCCGCGGAAGACGCGGAAGCCGGGAGGCGCTCCGCGCCGAGAGAGGAGCCTCCCGTAACCTCCCGGGAAGAGGCCGGTTTCGTGACCATACCCCGCGCCAGGCTCGAAGACCTGCAGTACCGTGTGGCCGCGCTCTCCCGCGAGAAGGTCCGCCTCCTCCAGATCAACAAGGTCATGGGGCGGCTCAACGCCGTTTCCGGGCTGGAAAACGTCATCGGACTGTTCCTGAATCTCCTTGTGGAGATCTCGGACACCGGCTCGATCTCCCTGTACCACGTCGAGGAAGACCGGTGGCACGTCACCGAACCGTTCGGGGAGACGCGGGAGATCCGGGGGATTGACGACCCGGTGGTCGCATCGGCCGTGCGGACCCGGGAGTTCGTGGAGTTCCTGCCGGAAACGCCCTCGGGGGAAGGTCCCGAGGCAATCCCCCACCCCGGCGCCACCTGGGTTTTCCCCCTCGTGGCGGGAGATACGGCCCTGGGCGCCGTGAAAATGGAGGGGATGCCGCTGAAGGGGGAAGAGGCGCATGAACTGCTGCTCCCCTTTTTCTGCCATGCCGCATTGGTGTTGAAGAACGAGGTGCAGAGCCTCCAGCAGCTGCGCGAGGCGAACCAGATCCTCTCCACCCTCATCGAGGCCTCCCCCCTTGCGATCGTGACCTTCGATCCGGAAGGAGTGGTCACGATGTGGAACCCCGCCGCGGAGCGGATCTTCGGCTGGACGGAAGAGGAGGCCGTCGGCAGGGGGCTCCCGTTCGTCCCGGCCGACAAGCAGGAGGAGTTCCGGAAGCTTCGGCGCCGCGCCCTGCACGGTGAAGTGTTCACGGAACCGGAACTGCACCGGCGGAAGGCCGACGGCTCCCCCCTGGTCGTCAGCGTGTCGACCTCCCCCCTTCGCCGCCCGGACGGGACGATCTACGGGATCATGTCGATCCTGATGGACGTGACCGACCGAAAGGCCGCCGAGGAGTCGCGCGCGCGCCTCTCGATGGCGGTCGAGCAGGCGGGGGAATGCATCGTCGTCACCGACATCCGGGGTGCCATCCAGTATGTCAATCCCGCGTTCGAGCGGATCACGGGGTACGCACGCATCGAGGCGGTCGGCCAGAACCCGAAGATTCTGAAGAGCGGACAGCATGACGAGGCGTTCTACCGGAACCTCTGGGAGACGATCGGGCGCGGAGAGATCTGGAAGGGCACCTTCATCAACCGGAGGAAGGACGGCACGCTCTACGAGGAAGACGCGCTGATCTCCCCCGTCCGGGACCCGTCCGGGCAGGTGGTGAACTACGTCGCGGTCAAGCGGGACGTAACCGACATGCGCCGGATGGAGGAGCGGCTGCGCCAGTCCCAGAAGATGGAGGCGGTGGGGAGGCTCGCGGGCGGCGTGGCGCACGACTTCAACAACCTGCTCACCGCCATCTCCGGCTACTGCGACCTGCTGCTCCACCGCCTCCCCGAATACTCAACGCTGCGCAGGGACGTGGACGAGATCCGGCGGGCGGGGGACCGGGCGGCATCCCTCACGCAGCAGCTCCTGGCCTTCAGCCGCCGGCAGGTCCTCCAGCCGAAGGTGCTGGACCTGAACGTCGTGGTCACGAACATGACGCAGATGCTGCGGCGCCTGATCGGCGAGGACATCGAGCTCTCCATGTCCCTGTGCCGGGACCTGGGCCACGTGAAAGCCGATCCCGGACAGATCGAGCAGGTGATCGTGAATCTTGCGGTCAACGCGCGGGACGCCCTGCCCGGCGGCGGCCGCATCACCGTTTCCACCGCCAACGTGGACATCCCCCCACGGGATGCCCCGGCGCACCCGGAGTCCCGCCCGGGGCCCCACGTGCTCCTTTCCATGGAGGACACCGGTCACGGAATGGACGAGGAGATCCGTTCGCACCTGTTCGAGCCGTTCTTCACGACGAAGGAAAAAGGCAAGGGCACGGGGCTGGGACTGGCCACGGTCTACGGGATCGTAAGCCAGAGCGGGGGGCACATCCGCGTCGAAAGCGCCCCGGGCCGCGGATCCGTGTTCCAGGTCTACCTCCCCAGGGTCGAATCCCCGGGCGAGGGGATAAGTTCCGCTGCGGAGCCGGACCGCAGCGGGATCCCTTCCACGGGCACCGAAACGGTCCTCCTGGTGGAGGACGAGGAGGTCGTGCGCCTCCTCGCCCGGGAGATCCTGCGGATGAACGGGTACACGGTGCTCGAGGCCCGCCACGGGCGGGAGGCCCTGCTTCTGTCCGATGCCCACCAGGGCCCGATCCACCTGATGCTGACGGACGTCGTGATGCCGAAGATGAGCGGGAGGGAGCTCGCGGAACGCCTGGTGCCCAGGCGGCCGGAAATGCGGGTTCTCTACATGTCGGGGTACACCGATGACGCAATCGTGCGGCACGGCGTGCTGGAGGAAGGGATCGCCTTCCTCCAGAAACCGTTCACCGCGCGGACCCTCGCCCTGAAGGTCCGGGAGGTCCTCGGCCCCGCTTGAGGCGTCTCCCCCGCGCACCTGCGGTTCCCGCGCGGCGCGGAGCGATTTCATCACGAAATTCCGTTTTGGGTGTATACATACTGGTTGTCGTGCGATCCTGCCCGGAGGTGCATGTATTGTTCGACAAGAAGATCCGTCTGCGCTCCTTCCCCCGTTTCCTCGTCCTGCTCCTGCTGACGGGCTGCGGCGGCGGCGGGCCTCCGGCGGCGCACCCTCCGGAGGCCGTTCCCGTGACGATGGACGTCGCGACCCGGAAGGATGTGCCCGTCCGGTTGCGGGCGATCGGGAGCGTAGAGGCGTACACGACCGTATCCGTCAAGACCATGGTGGGCGGGCAGATCGTGAAGGTGGGCTTCACAGAGGGACAGGACGTCCGGAAGGGCGACCTCCTGTTCGAGATCGACCCCGCCTCCTACCAGGCGGCGCTCCGATCGGCCGAGGCGACCCTCGCACGGGACCTCGCCCTGAAGGACAACGCGGAGAAGGACGTCCGCCGGTACCAGTCCCTTATCGGCAAGGACCTCGTTCCGCGGCAACAGTACGACCAGATCGTTTCCAATGCCGCGGCCCTCGAAGCCACCGTCAAGGCCGGCGGGGCAGCCGTGGAAAACGCGCGGGTCCAGCTCGGCTACTGCTTCATCCGTTCTCCCATCGACGGGCGCACCGGGAGTCTCCTCATCCAGGAGGGGAACGTCGTCAAGGCGAACGATCTCCCGCTCGTCACCATCAACCGGATCGTGCCCATCCGCGTCTCCTTTTCCATCCCCGAGCAGTCCCTGGCGGACGTCCGGAAACACCACGCCTCCGGCAAGCTGAAGGTCGAGGCGATCCCGCAGGACGGGAAGACCGGCCCCTCGTTCGGCTCTCTCTCCTTCATCGGGAACGCGGTGGATGCCGCCACCGGGACGATCCGGCTGAAAGGGACCTTTCCCAACACCGACCGGCGGCTGTGGCCGGGCCAGTTCACCAACGTCACCCTGACGCTGACCACGAGAGCGGGTGCCGTGGTCGTGCCCTCCCAGGCGGTGCAGACGGGGCAGAACGGGCAATACGTTTTCGTCGTCCGGCCCGACCGGACCGTGGAAGCGCGTACCGTCTCCACCGGCGAGGTTTTCGAGGGGAATACGGTCATCGAAAAAGGAATCCGGGCCGGCGAGAAGGTCGTGACCGACGGGCAGCTCCGGCTCGTCCCGGGCAGCAAGGTGGAGGAGAAACAGGGGACGGGCGGATAGCCGATCGCGACGATGAACATCCCGGATCTTTTCATACGCCGGCCCGTCATGACGACCCTGCTGATGGGGGCGGCCCTCCTGTTCGGCGCCCTGGCGTACCAGCGCCTGCCGGTGAGCGACCTCCCCAACGTCGACTTCCCGACGATCCTGGTCACCGCGAACCTCCCGGGCGCAAGCCCCGAGACGATGGCCTCCTCCGTGGCCACTCCCCTGGAGCGCCAGTTCACCACGATCGCCGGGCTGGACTCGATGGTCTCCAGCAGCGGCCTGGGCCTGACCCAGATCACGCTGACCTTCACGCTCGACAGGAACATCGACGCCGCGGCCCAGGACGTCCAGGCGGCGATCACCAAGGCGGCGGCGTTGCTCCCGCCGGACATGTCGACCCCCCCTTCCTACCAGAAGGTCAACCCGGCGGACCAGCCTGTCCTGTACCTCGCCCTGTACTCTCCGACCCTGCCGCTCTCGACGGTGGACGAGTACGCGGAAACGTTCATCGCCCAGCGGGTCTCGACCGTGAGCGGCGTCGCCCAGGTCCAGGTCTTCGGGTCCCAGAAGTACGCCGTACGGCTCCAGCTCGACCCGGATTCGATGGCATCGAGGGGGATCGGGATCGACGAGGTGGAGCAGGCGGTCGCACAGGGAAACGTGAACCTCCCCACCGGCACCCTGTACGGACCGCACAAGGCGTTCACCGTGCAGGCGAGCGGGCAGCTCACCGACGCCGCCGCGTACCGCCCCCTCGTCGTGGCGTACCGCAACGGGGCCCCCGTGAGGGTCTCGGATCTCGGGAACGCCGTGGACGGCGTCGAGAACGACAAGATCGCCAGCTGGTACAACTCGACCCGGGCGATCGTGCTGGCCATCCAGAAGCAGCCGGGGACCAACACCGTGGAGGTGGTGAACGCCATTCGGCGGCTCCTCCCGACGTTCCGCGCGGAGATGCCCGCGTCGGTCGACCTCGCGATCCTCTACGACCGGTCCGTGTCGATCCGGGATTCGGTGCGGGACGTGAAATTCACGCTGTTCCTGGCCATCTGCCTCGTCGTCCTGGTGATCTTCCTTTTCCTGCGCAACGTCTCGGCGACGGTGATCCCCAGCCTGGCGCTTCCGATGTCGATCGTCGGGACCTTCTCCGTGATGTACCTGCTCGGCTACAGCCTGGACAACCTTTCGCTCATGGCGCTGACGCTCTCGGTGGGGTTCGTAGTGGACGACGCCATCGTCATGCTCGAGAACATCGTCCGCCACATGGAGCAGGGGAAATCGCCGCGCCAGGCCTCCTTCGACGGGTCGCGCGAGATCGGCTTCACCATCCTGTCGATGACGATTTCGCTGGCGGCGGTTTTCATCCCCATCTTCTTCATGGGCGGGGTCGTCGGGCGCCTCCTCCACGAGTTCGCCGCGACGATCATCGCGGCGATCCTCATCTCGGGCCTGGTCTCCCTCACCCTGACGCCCATGCTGTGCAGCCGGTTCCTCCGGCCGCCGGCGGCGGAGCGGCACGGCCGCATCTACACAGCCTCGGAACGCGTCTTCGACGCCATGCTCGCGGGGTACGACTGGAGCCTGACGCGCGTCCTGCGGCGTCCCCGGACCACGATCCTTTTGTCCGGCGCGCTCTTCGCCGCCACGGTCTACCTGTTCGCCTTCATCCCCAAAGGGTTCCTCCCCAACGAGGACATGGGGATGCTCTTCACCTTCACCGAGGCGGCGCAGGGGATCTCCTTCGACGCGATGGCGCGCCACCAGCAGGAAATGGCCGCGATCGTCAGGGCCGACAACAACGTGGACACCATCATGTCGAGCATCGGGGCCAGCGGTCCGAACGTGGCGGGAAACTCGGGGCGCATCTTCATCCGCCTGAAACCGAGGTCGGAGCGGGCGTTGAGCGCGGACGGGGTCATCCAGGAGCTCCGGCCGAAGCTGGCCGGGATCCCCGGGGTCCGAGCGTTCCTGCAGAATCTGCCCCCCATCCGCATCGGAGGCCAGCTCACCAAGAGCCAGTACCAGCTCACGCTCCAGAGCCCGGACACGGGCGAACTGTACCGGATGGCCCCGATCCTCGAGGGGAAGCTGCGCGCCCTCCCGGGGCTGCAGGACGTGACGAGCGACCTGCAGATCGCGAACCCGCAGGTCAACGTGTCCATCGACCGGGACAAGGCGCGTTCGATGGGGGTCACCGCGGACCAGATCGAGAACGCGCTGTTCAGCGCCTACGGGTCCCGGCAGGTCTCGACCATCTTCGCGCCCAACAACACGTACAAGGTCATCCTGGAGCTCCTCCCCCGCTTCCAGACCGACCCCGCGGCTCTTTCACGGCTGTACGTCCGGTCCTCCTCCGGAGCGCTGGTGCCGCTGTCCGCCGTGGCCCGCCTGTCCCCGGGACTGGGCCCGCTCCTCGTGAACCACCTGGGCCAGCTCCCTTCCGTCACCCTTTCGTTCAATCTCCGGCCGGGGGTTGCGCTGGGAGACGCCGTGGCCGAGGTCGACAAGGCGGCGCGGGCCGCCCTCCCCGCGTCCGTCACCACGAGTTTCCAGGGAACGGCCCAGGCGTTCCAGGCGTCCCTGAAAGGGCTGGGGATCCTGCTGCTGATGGCGATCCTGGTCATCTACATCGTCCTGGGGGTCCTGTACGAGAGCTTCGTCCATCCGCTGACCATCCTTTCCGGCCTGCCGTCCGCAGGACTCGGCGCGCTTCTCGCGCTCCTGATCTTCCGGATGGACCTGAACCTTTACGCATTCGTGGGCGTCATCATGCTGATCGGGATCGTGAAGAAGAACGCGATCATGATGATCGACTTCGCGCTGGAAGCCGAGCGGAACGAAGGGAAGGGCCCCACGGAGGCGATCCACGAGGGGTGCCTCATCCGGTTCCGTCCGATCATGATGACCACGATGTCCGCTCTCATGGCCACCCTCCCGATCGCACTTGGGATCGGCGCGGGGGGGTCTTCGCGGATGTCGATGGGGATCTCCGTCGTGGGGGGGCTGCTGTTTTCCCAGATGATCACCCTCTACCTCACGCCGGTCGTCTACGTGTACCTCGACAAGCTGCAGTGGGCCGTCCTGGGCCGCCCCCGCAAGGCGTGAGCCGCGGCGTTCGAATGCTGCCGTATTCATGAATCGAAGCACTCGGGCGGCCGGGCGTCACATGTAGATGATCCGTTCGCCGTCCCCCTGGAGGACCGCCAGGATCAGGGTGAGGTAATCCCGAAGGTGCCGCGTCAGCAGGTAGTTTTCGCGGACGAATTCGCGGCCCGTTTCCCCGATGGATCGGATCCGCTCCCGGTGGTGAAGCAGGTAACGGATCCTGTGGGCGGCCCCTTCGGGGGTGTTCACAAGAAAGCCGGTGTGGTGGTTCACCACCTGGAGGCGGATGCCGCCGACGTCGCCGCCGATGACCGGTTTCCCCTTCCACATGCCTTCCGTCACCGTCAGCCCGAACCCCTCCCGCGTCGATTTCTGCAGGACGATGTCGGCCAGCCGCTGGAGCGCGTTGATGGTGGTGTGGGCATCCGGCGGCAGGAGGAGGACGTGGATGTCGGGGTCGCCTTCCGCCGCCTCCGTCACGTCGTCGAACACGGCCTTCCCTTCCGGGTCGTCCGTCGCGCCTCCCCCCGCGAGGACCAACTGGACGGGAGCCACCTTCCGCACCATCTTGTAGGCGGCGATCACGCCGACCGGGTCCTTGAAGCGGTCGAACCGCGAAACCTGCACGAGCAGGGGGCGGGCGGGGTCCAGCCCGAACTTCCCCCGCACGGCCTCGAGCTCCGTCGCGTCGATGTCCCGGTTCTTCTCGCTCAAGGGGTCGATGCTCGGCGGAACCAGGAACTGGGGATGCGGCAGGGGCTGGGCGAATTCGGCCATCGAGAAGATGCTCGCGTCGTACTTTCCCACGATGGAGCGAAGGACCTTCCACACGGGGCGGAAGGGCCGGCTGACGTCGATGTGGGCGCGCCAGATCCACTTCCCCTTCCTCCCCTCGCAAAGAGGGAGCAGGTATGCCGGCTGGGGGTCGTGGACGACGACGATATCCGCATCGGAAAGGGTACCGCGCAGCGTTTCGAGGTTCTCCGCATTCACGTCATGGTAGATCTTCCAGTCCTTCCCGTTGACCGCGACGATGCCGCCCTGCAGGGCGTTGTGGATGGACTTGGTGATCTCGAAGAAACGGGGCGTGCCGCGGAGGACCTCCCAGGAGGCGTCGAGCCCCAACTCGAGCATGAGGGGGATCATCCATCCGAGGATCTCGGCCACCCCTCCTCCTTCCCGCGTGGAGTTGACGTGGACGATCCGGATCCCGCGCAGTTTTTCCCCGATCTGCCGGATCTGCCGCGTGACGGACGATCCGACGATCTCTTCGTAGGCGGAGAGGGGGGCGCTCATACGGCCCCCTCCAGGCCGCCCAGGACATGGACCAGTTCGTCCCGCAAATGCGCCAGGCCGTGGAAATAGAAGTCGATGGAGGCCAGCGCCCGAACGTAGGGTTCGTTGACCTCTCCGCCGTCCAGGAGCCAGGCCGTGAAGTCGTCCTTCCATAGCGGCGGCCGCCGCCGGGCCTCCAGGAAGTGGAAGTAGACGCTTCCGTTGGTCATCCGCCGTATGGCCCCGGCCAGGGCGGAAGGGTGCGCGATCCGCTCGCCCGTGGCGAAGACCACGGTCGTCGCCTCCAGGAAGAAGAATTCGTCCCCCGGCCGGACCCAGGGAATCATGGTCACCTCGCCGAGCCTCTCGTCGAGGATCTCGAGGGTCACCGCGCGGAGTTCTGAAAGCGACCGGAATTCGTACGGGTCCAGGATGCCGAGCCGTTCGGCGAGCACCCGGTCCTCGAGGTACAGCTTCGCCCAGACGGCGAAATCGTTCCGGTAGTCCGGGTTGTCGAAGGTCGGACGGAGCGTGGTCTCGCAGAAGTGGTGGAACAGGGCGTTCTCGGTGCAGGACGCGATCCTGTCCCGCAATTCCCTGAGGTTGGTCGTCGGCGGGAGGCCGCTCATCCGCACGAGAAGCGCACAATCCTTGATCTCGAAAGGGGTCATGCCTCCACCTCGCCCTGTGCGCTGCTCCCCCGGGGAGGGAGCCCCGCATATTCCCGAACCGCCCGCGCAAGGTCTCCGGGGCCGGCCACGGCGCGCGCGCCTCGCACGCGGATCCGGCCCCCGACCGTGAAGGCGGCGCCCCCCTTTCCGAGCACCCATCGCATCGCGACCGCATCGCTTTCGTCATCGCCCGCGTAGGCGATCCGCCCGGTTGCGGGATCGAAGCGAAGGAGCCGGCAGAGCCTGCGGACGCCGAACGATTTGTTCACGGAAGGGAGGAGTTGGACCTCGGCCGTGCAAGGGCCGTCGAAGACCCGGATTCCCGGGGTGTTCCTCAGCTCATCGAGCAGCGGGGCCACCATGGGCGCGGCATCCGGCAGGACCTGGCGGTAATGGACGGCCAGCGACCACAGCTTGTCCTCCACCTCCATGCCCGGGAAGCGGCGGATCCGCGCCAATATCGCCTGCAGGGAGCGGCGTGTCTCGTCGCGGCGGGCCTCCGCCCGATCTCCGGGGAGCACCCTGTGCCCTCCCGGGAAGCGCCACTCCAACCCGCTCCCGCCCCCGAGAAGGACCCGGGACAGAGGAACGCGGGGGACGAGGTCGTCGATGGATCTGCTGGACAGGACGGCCACGGCCAGCCCCCGCTTCTGCGCAAGGTCGTCGAGGAGATCCCGGCAGGCGGGGTGAAGAACGGCCGTATCCCGGTCGGCGACGAGCGGGGAAAGCGTGCCGTCGAAATCGAATACCCAGAGTTCCCCGGGCCGGACCGTCCGGGCCGGCGTCACCGGGTTCATCCGGAGGCGGCCTGCCGCACGGCCGGCGGCTTTCTCTCCGGCGCGGCGCCCGAAAGCGCATAGACCGCCCGCGGGAGCCCTTCGGGCTCCTCGACGGATAGCGCCGAGGGAACCATGATCCGGTTCCCGACGACGATGCCCATGCCCCCCCTGGAATGCACCCAGCGCAACGCGGTGGCATCGTTCTCGTCGTCTCCCGCGTACACGATCCCGTCCCGGTATGCCTCCCGGCCGAGCAGCCTGCACAGCCTGCACAGCCCGGCGGACTTGCTCCCTCCCCGGACGAACTGCACTTCCACCGCCTCGTACCCGCGGTACATCCTGATCCCGGCGCGGTTCCGCAGTTGCTGCAGGAGCCTCGTCCTCCGGCGGAACGATTTCGGCGCCGCATTCCGGAAATGCACGGCGACCGACCACCCCTTGTCCTCCACGTCCACCCCGGGGATGGCGGCGACCTCCGCCAGGAGCGTGGAGACGAGCCGCCGGTTGGCCGCAAGAAGATTCTCCGTCTCGCTGTCCGGCCCCAGCCGGTGCCCCCCGGGGAGCTCCCATTCCAGGCCGCTCCCCCCTCCGATCGCGACCCCGGGGCAGGAGATCCTCGCGGCCACGTCCGCGAGCGAGCGGCTCGAGATCACCGCCACGCGGTTCCAGGGGCTGGACGTGAGGAAACGGAGCATCCTGCCGCACTCTTCGTGCAGCCAGGCTTCGCGCCGGTCGGGGACGAACGGCGAGAGCGTCCCGTCGAAGTTGAACACCCAGAGGCGCCGGGTTCCCAACATGTAGTTCACGGGGCAGCCTCCGGGGCCACCCCGGCCCGGCACTCCCGGTCAGGGGCCGGTCCTGCCCCCGCAACGACCTGCGCAACAACCGAGGAACGCCTGGGCGACATCATGCGGTATGTTCCCCGCCACCCGCGTCCTCGCGGATTTCCTGCGTGCCCGCAAGCAACGTCGCGGCCCCCTTCCACATGCCGGAACCGACGCGTTCATTATCATGCAAACGATTGGAATCGTAACATTCGTGGGAACGCGACGCAATGACCCGCCGCAGGCCGTATACGGCATGGACTTCCCCACGGAGCGGACGCCCCCGGAGACCCCGCCCCGCGGCGGCAAAACGGGCAGGCCCGGGATCTCGCCGCCCCGAACGCCGCCTACCGGGTGGACAACAGGCTCTTCTGGTACGCCCCCAGCAGGTCGCTCCGGCGGATCGTCCCGATCAGCTTCCTCGCGTGGGGATCGGAAACCACGGGGAGCTGGGGGACGTTCCGGTAGGCGAACTTGTTCAGCGCGTCCAGCAGCGTTTCGCTGGGCATGACGGCCACCGGATCGGGAGTTGCCACGTCCTTGGCGCGCACCAGGAGCCAAAGGTTTTCTTCCTTCAGATGCGCGCGCAGGTCCCTGAAGGAGATCACCCCGGTGAGCTCTCCCCGCTCCCCGGTAACGTAGAGGTAGTCGATGTGGCTGCCGAAAAACGTCGCGGCGAGGTCCCGGAACGGGACCGAAGGCGGGACCGCATCGAATTCCCTGCGCATCACGTCCCGGACCAGGAGGCGCTTGAGGACGCTCTCCTCCCGCCCCGCCACCAGGTCGATCCCCCTTTCGTGCAGTTTGTGCGTGTAGAGGGAGTACCGGGAGAACCGGTACGCGACCAGCATCGCGTTGACCACGGCCACCAGGAGCGGGAGGATGATCCGGTAGTTGCCGGCCATCTCGAACAGGATCAGGATCGACGTGATGGGCCCCCCGATGACCGGGGCGAGGAACGCCGCCATCCCGATCAGTGCGTAACCGCCGGGCAATCCCGCGTGCGCCGGGAACCAGAGGTTGGCGACGGTTCCCACGAACGCCCCGAGGATCCCGCCGATGAAGACCGCAGGCCCCAGGACGCCCCCCGACCCTCCGGACCCGAGGGAAAAGGAGGTCGCCACGATTTTCAGGTAGGCGATCAGGAGGAGCAGGGACCATGGGAGCGCTCCTTTCAGGGCCGCGTCCAGGGTCGTGGTATCCGTGCCGAGGACCTGGGGGAAGGCGATCGCGATCAGCCCCGTCATGGCCCCTCCCACCGCGGCCCTTCCCCAGAGGGGGATCCGCGAAGAGGAGAACAGCTTTTCGGCCGACCCCAGGGAGCGCATGAAAAGGACCGCGGCCAGGCCGCAGAGCGCACCGAGGATTCCGCTGATGACGAGCTGGTGAATCCCGGCGAGCGCATAGGGGGGAACCTGGAAGACCAGGACATCCCCCAGCAGCGCCCTGGAGACGGCCACGGAGATGACCGAGGAAACGACGACCGGAGCGAACGTCGCGGCCGAGAAATCCCCGAGGAGCACTTCCAGGCTGAAGAACACGCCTCCGATCGGAGCGTTGAAGACCGCCGCGATGCCGCCGGCGGCGCCGCACGCGACGAAGCTGCGCATCCGGTTCGCGGAAACCTTGAGAAACTGCCCGACCGCCGACCCGATGGCCGCGCCGATCTGGGCGATCGGGGCCTCGCGCCCCACGGAGCCGCCCGATCCGATCGTGACCGCCGCCGTCAGGGTGCGCAGCCCCACGGTCCTGGGCCGGATGATGCCGCCGTTCAGGGCGATGGTCTCCATCGCGCTGGGCACCCCGTCCCCCCTGGCTTCCGTCGGAAATCGCCGGATGAGCGGACCGATCAGGAGTCCCCCGAGCATCGGGAGCAGGAAGACGAGGTACCTCGCTCCCCCCAGCGCCGGGAAGATCTCCCCGAAGAAGAGGTTCGAGAAGAACCGGATGAGCAGGAGGAAGGCCACGGAACCGAGGCCCGAGAGGGCCCCGATCACCGTGGCCAGCAGGATGTGGGACATCTGGTCGCCGATGCGGAACCGTTCGAGGGCGCCGTAGAGGAACTTGCGAACCGCCGCGGAGCTCCGGTCCAGGGCCTCCATGCGGCGGGACGGAAGTCGGACCGGGGATTCGTTCGTCACGGTATGGATCCCGTCGCGTCTATATATTTGCGATACAAAATGTTTGTATTGTAAAATATGTCCGCGGGAAAACACAACCCGGGAGACTCCGGCATGGCGAAAAAAAGGGACGAACGCAGCATCGCGATCGGTCGTGTGCTGGACGATCTGCGTAGAGTGTTCCAGGTCGTGCACGGCTACTCGAAGCGCGCGGAACGCGTCGGCGGGCTCACCGGGCCGCAGCTCTGGGCGATGAAAGTCCTGGCGGAAGGCTCGCCGGTCCGCGTATCGGACCTTGCCCAGCGGATGTACCTCCACCCCTCCACCGTGGTGGGGATCCTGGACCGGCTGGAGTCGAGGGGACTGGCGACCCGGACCCGCTCCACGGAGGACCGCAGGGTCGTCACCGTGTCCCTTACGGAGGAAGGGAGGTTGTTGGTATCGAAAACCCCGCAGGTAGCGCAGGGACTCCTCCTGACAGGCCTGAAGGATCTCCCCACGGAAGAACTGCATACGGTGAGGACGGGGCTTTCCCTCCTGGTCGGAATCCTGGGAGCGCGGGACCTCCCTCCCCGCCTGCTGTTTTCCTACGAGGTGAACGCGCCCGCTCCGGAACCGCGCCCGCATGCAATCCGGAGGACAGCGAAGGATCGCTGACCGGAACCGGGATCAGCCCGCGGTCGACTTTTTCACCAGGAGAACGGAACAGGGCATTCTGCGAAGGAGGATGTCGTTGGTCCGTCCGAAGAGAAAATGCTCCAGGCGGCCCTCCTCCTGCGCGAGAAGAACGAGGAGATCGATCCTCTCCTCCCGGATCACCTTGAGGACCACGGCGGTGGGCTCACCCGCCAGGATCAACTCCCTCACCGGGAGACCCTTGGCCATCTCGGAGCGGATGAGCCTGTGGAGGTTCTCCTTCGCCTCCTTGAGCAGGTTCTTGTACTCCTCCTCGACGGAAAGGAACGGAAGGTTCCATCCGTCGATCCCGAAAGGATCGTGCTCCACATGGAGGACGATGAGCTCCGCCCCGTATTTTCTGGCCAGGGAAACTCCGCGATGGACGGCCTCCTGGCTGTACTTGATGTCCGTGGCGACGACCAGAATCCTGCTCAGATCATCCATGGTTCCCTCCGTAGAAGTTTCGATGCCGTAAAGAACATACAGGTTTATCGCAGATTCCCGCTCCCGAAGGCAAGGGGAATGCCGCTCAGGGGTCATCCCTCCTGGACGGAGACCTGGTAGTCCCTCCCTTCCCACCGTCCCGCGCCCGGCCAGTAGAACGTGAACCGGATCCTGCCAACCCGCCCTTCCGGGATAGGGATGTCGACGGAATCGATTCCCAGTGAGGTGCCGGTGGAGTGCGTATCCTCCGTTGCGCTCCAGTCGTCCCGCGTCCAGTGGAGCAGAAACGGCGCCCCCGCCTGGATGCGGAGGACATCTCCGCCCCTCGCAACGGGAACCTGCCGGTTATGCTTCCAAATCTCCAGCGGCCTTCCCTCCCTGCGCCCCGACAGGTACCGGGCCGCGACCTCGGGAACGAGGTCGAACGCCTTGCCGTCCTGCGCGGACCGGAGCAGCTTGATGTACTCTGCGTGCGCCCACATCAGGGGCCTGGCGGAACCGGTGGGAGATCCGAGGCGCATGTAGATCTCCGGACGGTCCGGTTCGTCCCAGACCTGTTCCGGCAGCAGCCCGGTAGGGGCGGCGAACCGCTCCATGGCGCGCAGGTATGGACCGGGGTCCCGTCCCGCGGCCAGTTCGTAATGCCCGCGTTCTCCGGTGAGCAAAGGCCATGCCCGCCCTTTTCCCCAGCCCCCGAACGGACCGCCGTCCTCTCTCTGCCCGTACCCGTCGTTGTTGTATCTCCGCCAGGAGGGGCCGCACGGCGTGTCGATTTTGAGGACGGCATCCAGCACCTTGACGGAATCCACGATGACGGGGTCGTCGGCCCGGCGGACCCCGTACCGGACAAGCTCCAGGAACCCGCCGTCGACGATTTCCTTCGCCGGAAACCGCCATTGGGCGCCCGGGGGCCGGTTGGCCAGCGCGACGATCCCGAGGTTGGGGTTTTCGAGGGGGAACGGATCGTTCACGTCGGCGGGAAGGATGCGGATGTAATGCCGCGGGATCCCCGGTACGAGCGTGCCGTCCGTCGTCACCGTCCACCTTTCGACGTGGCGCTCCAGGAAATCGGCGTACTCCGTGAGGTACGCGGCCGCCGCTTCGTCTCCCCTTTCCCGAGCGAAGCAGGCGGCGCAGACGAGCGCCGCGATGTTGGAGGCGAGGGTGGAGGGCGAATAGCCGCCCACCTCTTCCCACCGTTCCTGCTGCGTCGCCGGCCCGTGGAGGACGAGGTAGGCGGCCGCCGCCATCACCATGGCGTAGGGATCGAAGTTCCCGAGGTCGCCCTTGCCCAGCAGGCGCCGCGCCAGAAGGATGGGGAAGGCCACCTCGTCCAGCTGAATCCCCTGCCAGTACGGCTCGCCGTCGATCCAGAAATTCTGCGAGAACCCCCCGTCCTCGTGTTGGCTGACGGCCAGGTAGATCAGGGCGCGCAGGGGCGATTCGGTGTTCCCCGCCGCGAGCAGGCCCGTCGCGGTGTTGACCATGTCCCGGGTCCAGACGAGGTGGTACCCGCCCCGGTCCGCGTCGTCCTTCGCCTCCCCCCAGGGGATGGACAGCGAGGCGATGAACGCACCGGGAAAGGTCTTGTCCTCGTGGGCGAGGAGGAGGCTGTAGCTCCCGTGGTAGAGCTCCCCGCCGTCGGGACCCTCCTTGTGGAGCGGAAGGATTCGGCGGCAGGACCGGTTCCACTGGTCCGCGTAGCGGTCCCTCTGTTCCGCGAAGGGAACGGCGAGGGATTCAAGCAGCGTCGTGACCGCGTTGTGGAGACCGTCGCCGAACGCCAACCCCAAGGTGAACTCCCGGCATCCGTCCGGGGAAATCTCGCCGGTGAGGGCGAGGTTCCCGTTCGTCGCACGATCGAACTCCCAGTCCATCCGGAAATCCCGGGCAAGATCCGTCCAGCCGTCGCTTTTCCCCACGTAGCCGCAGGACATCCGCGCGAAGGGAACGGTTGCCGCCATCGCAAGCCAGACCCCATCCTTCTCGGCGGTCAGGATCCTCCTTCCCGCCGACTCCAACGCGTACCCGTTGTTGGCCCACCCCCCCATCCCGAGGTGGGGGGCGCACAACGCGTAGAGCCGGAGACGGTCCACTGCCCGTTCTTCCCCGGACAGGGTCGTATGGACAAGAAGGCACGGCAGGTGAGGGTCGGAGAGGATCTCCTTCACGATCGAGTAGCGCCCGCCGGGATCCTCGTTGGTGATCCTGTAGCCGAGGACGTGGTTGGAGATGCGCTCCGTCCGGGAGCGGAGGTGGCGCTTCTCCTCGTGGAAGAAACTTTCCCCGTCCGTGACGAGGTACTGGAGATCCCGAAGCTGCGGCCGATCCACGGTCGGGTAGTAGACCTCGGTGACGACCCCGTTCCACAGGGTGAACCAGAGCCGGCTGGAGCTGGAATAGGCGGTGCCGACCCCTTCCTTGGCGGCATGGGTCCATCGCGGCGGAATCCCGGGCCATCCGAAAGCCTCTCTACGATCGGGGTCCTTCTCCATGGCGGCTCCTTTCGGGGGTATGGCGGGTCAAGGGGCGACTCTCCCCAGACTGTACATGAGCACCGCGAAGACGATCAGTGTCACCACGGTGTAGGTGCGGTCCCTTTGCAGGGCAAAGGCGACCACGGAGAACGCCACCCGGGCGACGGGAGTGGCGATCAACATCAGGAGGCCGAACTGGATCAGGCCGGTCGGATGCAGGGAGAGAGCTTCCTTCGCAATGCCGGCCGCCATGCGCAGGTCCGGGGGTTGCCCTCGAAAAATCCGGTAATCGGGTATCGAAGACCCGTAGAGTACCAGATACGCGGCGCCCCCGGCCAGGACCACCGAGGCGGCCAGGATGACCCCCCATCGAAGGAGCGTCCCGATCACCCGTTCCACAAGATCATCGGTCCATGCGCGCATCCGCGGATCCCCCTACATTCTGCCCGTCAGGCCGTTGAAGACGAGTTCCGCACCCAGCGCCAGGATGACCAGGCTGAAGACGATGCGCAGGATCCGGGACCTGGCGCGGGTCAGCACCTTCGCGCCCAGCATGGATCCTGCGAGCACCCCCAGCATGACCGGCATGGAGAGGACCGGGTCGATGTACCCGCGCCCCAGGTAAACCCCGGCGCTCGCGGCCGCCGTCACGCCGATCATGAAGTTGCTGGTCGTCGTCGAAACCTTGAACGGAATGTGCATGACCTGATCCATGGCGAGCACCTTGACGGCCCCCGACCCGATCCCGAGCAAGCCGGAGAGCGTTCCGGCGACGAACATCAGGCCGAACCCTCCGGGGACATTGTGCACGCGGTAAGACGCAATGCCTTCCGCCGTCGGATAGCTCGAATCCATCCTGAGGAGGGTCCCCCAAGAGCCGGGGCGGGCGGGTTCGGGTCGTTCCGGCCGGGACCGGTTCGACAGGTACGCCGAGTAGAAGAGAACGACCCCGAAAATGACCGCAATCGCGGAAGGGGACACCCTGGCCGCCAGGAAAGCCCCTGCCAGCGCCCCGATGGTTGTGGCGATTTCCAGGAACATCCCGATCCGGAGGTTGGAGTATCCTTCCTTGACGTAGGCCGCCGCGGCCCCGGAAGAGGTGGCGATGACCGAGACGAGCGATGCGCCGATGGCGTACCGGATGTCCACCCCGAACCAGAGGGCCAGCAGCGGTACGATGACGACGCCGCCCCCCAAACCCGTCAGGGCGCCGAGAAACCCCGCCGCCAGGGAACCCAGCCAGACAAGGAGCGAGAATTCCAGGGAGTTCATGAGGCATCCATCCCGGCACGTCCCTCCATTCCTTGGAAACGTTTGCCCGCCGCGAGGATTCTTTCATAAGGAGGATCTTGTGCGGAAATCGGTAAAAATACCTTCCTTGCGGGGAACGGCGGACATCCCGGGAAGGTCCGGATGAAGGGGACGGAAGGCATTCGGAAGCCGGTCTCCCCCCGGCATGCGTGGGCCGCGGAGCTCGCAGGCACCTTTTTCATGGTCGCCTGGGGCCTCTCCGCGGTGGTGGTGACGATGAGCGACTTTTCCCCCGTCCCCCGGATGGTGCCAGACTACCGGCTCCGGCTGCTGTTGACGGGGGTTCTGTTCGCCTCCGGCGGAACCGCGATCGTCTACTCCCCCCTGGGACAGCGCAGCGGAGGGCACCTCAACCCAGCGGTCTCGCTGGCTTTCTGGCTTCTCGGGAAGATGGGGGGGAGGGACCTGGCCCTGTATTCGGCGGCGCAGTTCCTTGGGGGGCTGGCGGGGGCGGCCCTCGTCAAGATCCTGTGGGGAGGATGGGCGGCAAGCGTGAATCTCGGAGTCACTTCCCCGGCCCCCTGGGTTCCGCCCCCCGCGGCGGCAGGAGTCGAATTCCTCATCACGTGGAGCCTCCTCTGGGTGATCCTGTATTTCGTGAGCCACCCGGCCCTGCACCGCTGGACGGGATTCGCCGCCGGGGCCTGGGTGGCGTTCCTCGTGTTCGCCGAAGCTCCCGTAACGGGAACCAGCCTCAACCCGGCGCGCAGCCTCGGCCCCGCAGTCGTGGCGGATGCCTACAGGAACCTTTGGGTGTATTTCGCCGGCCCGCTGGGCGGCGCGGCGGCGGCGGCCGTCTTTTGGAAGCCGGTCGCCTCCGCCATGTCAAGGCCCTTGCCTTGCGCGAAACTCTTCCACACGGACCGCTACCCGTGCCATCACCCCAGATGCCATTTCGCCGGACGGCAACCGCCGGCGGACGGATCCCCCCGGAAGGAGGAACCTTCAAAATGAACGCAACTCCGCTGAAAGGACAGCCCGCCCTGGTCACCGGCGCCAATTCCGGCATCGGATACGCGGTCGCAAAGGCGCTTGCCGCCGCGGGAGCCCCCGTGGTCGTGAACTATGTGACGGATCCCCCCTCGGCCGAGCGCGCCGTCGACGAGATCCGGTCCGCCGGCGGACAGGCCATGGCGATCCGGGCCGACGTGGGCAAGGAAGACGAGGTGCAGGCGATGTTCCGGAAGATGTTCGACGCCTACGGCACCATCCACATCCTCGTCAACAACGCCGGGCTGCAAAGGGACGCCCGATTCGTCGACATGACCCTGCGCGACTGGGAATTCGTGCTGTCGGTCAACCTCACGGGGCAATTCCTTTGCGCCCGGGAGGCGGCCAGGGAATTCCTCCGCCGGGGCGTTGCGCCGGAAGTGTCGTGCGCGGCCGGGAAGATCCTCTGCATGTCGTCCGTGCACGAGATCATCCCCTGGGCGGGCCACGTGAACTACGCCGCCTCCAAGGGCGGGGTCATGCTGTTGATGAAATCGCTGGCGCAGGAACTGGCGCCGCACCGGATCCGGGTCAACAGCATCTGCCCCGGGGCGATCCGGACCCCCATCAACACGTCCGCATGGTCCACGCCCGAGGCGCTTTCCCGGCTCCTTACCCTGATTCCGTACGGCCGGATCGGCACTCCGGAAGACATCGGCAGGGCGGCGGCGTGGCTCGCCTCCGACGAGGCCGATTACGTCAACGGGACCTCCCTCTACATCGACGGGGGGATGACGCTGTTCCCGGGGTTTTCCACGAACGGATGAGGGATCGGGGACGGGCAAACCGCCCGGCGGTTTCCGTTCGCGACGGGACGAGAGAGCAACGCGCGAGGGCATTCCCTGCTGCAACCGGGAAAGGGAAAGAGAAAGGGCCTCCGGATCTCTCCGGAAGCCCTTGGTTTTCCTGGTGGAGCTGAACGGGATCGAACCGTCGGCCTCCTGAATGCCATTCAGGCGCTCTCCCAGCTGAGCTACAGCCCCACGATATGTAACGCGGGAGTCTACCCCATCCCGTCGCGGTTTGCAACGGGTGCGCGGTCTTTCGACAGCAGGAAGACCGCGGATTCCGCGAAGAGGTTCGGGCAGACGCCGGAGAGGACCCTCCCGCCGCGGTGACTGGACAGGTAGATGCGGCGCTCCACCCGGAGACCGAAACCGCGGCAATACCTCTCGAAATCCTCCAGCGAGCAGAAGTGGATGTTCGGGGTGTCGTACCACTCGTACGGAAGGAACTCCGTCTTGGGCATCCGGCCCCGGAGGAGCAGGAAGAGACGCATCCGCCAGTACGCGAAATTCGGCAGCCCCACCACCGCCTTCTCCCCCACCCGGAGCATCTCCTCGAGGACGGTGTGGGGTTTCTTCACCGCCTGCAGCGTCTGGTTGAGGATGATGTAGTCGAACGACCGGTCCGGGTAATCCTTCAGCCCCTGGTCGATGTCCCCCTGGAGAACGGCAAGCCCCCGGGAGATGCATCTGCGGATCCCCTCGTCGGAGATCTCGATGCCGCTGCCGCGGACGTCCTTCGTCCGCACCAGCTCCTCGAGGAGCGATCCGTCCCCGCAACCGAGATCCAGGACCTTGGCGCCGGACGGGATGAGCTCGAGGATGATGTCGTGGTCGATCCGCGTCCCCTGGGGGCTCAACGGGATGGCATCCCTCTCGTCGATTGGTAGCTCCGCATTGTACGGGGACGCGAGAGAGCGTGTCAAATCGCGGCCCCGCGAGGCGGCATCCGCAGCGCAAGCTCCGCCAGCCGGTGCAGAATCCTCGCCGTGGCGCCCCAGATGACGTGGGGTCCGTAATCGAGGAAATACACCTTGTACGGTATCCCCAGGAAGGTCGTCTCCGCCGTGCGATACCTCGAAAAATCGGTGAAGATCGACAGCGGCGCCTCGAACACCTCGGACATCTCGAACTCGTCCAGGAGAAAGCGGGCGTCCGCGGGGATCCTCGCGACGAACGGCTGGATGCAGAACCCCGTGACGGTGGGAACCGGTTCCATCGCCCCAAGCAGGGAGACATCCTCCGGGCGGATCCCCAGCTCTTCCTTCGCCTCGCGCAGGGCGGTGGCCAGCAGATCCCGGTCGGCCGCCTCCCGGCTCCCTCCGGGGAAACACACCTGACCCTTGTGGTGCGGCACGCGCTCCGTGCGGCGCGCGAGCACAACGTTCACTCCCCCCGCGCCGCAGCGCAAAGGCACCAGCACGCCTGCGGAGCGCAACCCCGGGGGTATCGGCTCCGAAGCGGCCGAGGGAGGCAACGCCCCCTGAAGCCGGGCGAAGAACCCTTCCGCCGTTTCCGCGCGCTCACCGCAAAACCGTCCCACGTTCATCTCCTTGCGGCCTTCCCTCGCGCCGTCATCCGTTGGGATTCCTTCGCCGCCTCGCGGGATTCCCCCCGGAGCATCCAAGTCCCGTTTCAGCCCCCGCCGGGGTCGATCACGGCCAGGAGCTGCGCCTCCTCGACCCGGTCGTTCACGTTCACGCAGAGCTCCCGGATGACTCCCGCCACGGGGGACCTGACGGCGTTCTCGGTCTTCATCACCTCGATGTTCATGACCTCCTCGCCCTTGCGGACCCGGTCTCCCGCCTGAAGCACCCGGTCCTTCGTGCCGATCCTCCAGACCGTGCCGGTGACGGTCGCGCCGATCTCCCCCTTGCGCGCCGGGGATGCCTTCCGCACCGCGACGCGCGCAGCGGCCGCTTCCGGCAGCTCCACCGGGAATACGTGCATGATGTTGTCCACGGACAGCACGACGTGCTTGACCCCGCCCACCCCCTCGCCGATGGAGACCAGCCGCAGCTCGTGGGGCTTGCCCCCGATCGAGATCGTCACCTGGTCCCCGGGCCTCCTCAGCCCGTTGAACCAGACGGCGGTGGGGAGCACTGTGGTGTCGCCGTACCGCTGGCGGAACTTCAGGAAGTCGACCGCGGCCTTCGGGTGCATCAGGTACAGGACGAACTCCTCCTGCGTGACGGGCCGGCTCAGCTCCGCCTCCATCGCCGCCCTCGCCTTTCCGAGGTCTTCGTCCGGAAGCCGCGACAGCGGGGAGCAGGAGATGCGCTCCGCCTTCACTTTTTCGGCCCACCCGTCGCCGAAGACGCTGCGGTAGACCCAGTCTTTCGGCCAGCCGAAGGGGAGCGGCCCGTATTTCCCGAGGAGGAGGTTCTTCAGGTCGTCGGTCGCCCCGGAGTAAAGCCGCAGAAGGAGGTTCTCGTCCGCCTGCGAGAGCGCCTCGATCCGTTCGGCCGCGTCGAAGAACCGATCCAGGACGCTGAAGAGCTTCCGGATGCCGGGCTCCCCGCCCTCCTTGTGGAACCGCTGCAGGATCCCCGCCCACGTCGTCCAGGTGATCTGCGAACCCGGAGTCACGTCGAAGTACCGGATGATCCGGTTGCCGTACGACATCCCCTTGAGGATGTGCGGCATCAGGTCGAGGAATCCGCCTCTCTCCGCCTGCTCGAAGGAGGACGGGAACGCGCCGCCCGGCATGCGATGGACGGTGATGTCGCTGGAGAACCCCTTGAACTGCGACTCGAACCGGGCGTACCCCTGGATGAACCCGCGGATCGCGTCGGACGCTTCGTCTGCGCGCTCCATGTCGAGCCGGACTTCGTGGCCCAGTTCCCGGAGGTACCGGACCAGGGGACGCACCGGGGGATGGCCGTAAAAACGCGAAAACGCATCGTCGGTCACGTCGAACAGCTTCGCGCCCGCCTCGGCCGCCGCCGCCATCGCGGGGATCGCCAGCCCGTCGGTGGAGTGCCGGTGGTAGTGGACGAGGAGGTCCGGGTATTTCTGGAGAAAGGCGTCCACCAGCCGCCGGATCCGCGAGGGGGTCCCGACCCCGGCCATGTCCTTGAGGCACAGGATGATGTCCCCCGTGCCGCCGCACAAGGAGACGATCTCCCCGAGGACACGGAGGTAGTATGCGTCCGTGTGGTCCTGGGATTCGGTGAAGGAGACGGCGGGGGAGAAGATCCTGCC
This sequence comes from Deltaproteobacteria bacterium, assembly GCA_021815305.1. Lineage (GTDB taxonomy): Bacteria > Desulfobacterota > Deferrimicrobia > Deferrimicrobiales > Deferrimicrobiaceae > JAKAHC01. The sequence continues at coordinate 238,234 of JAKAHC010000001.1, forward strand.
GCCCCGGAACACCTCCTCGGCCACCGGCGCCATGTTGGGGATGTGGTTCAGGAAATCGAAACAGCGCCACACGTCGACCGTGGGCAAGAACGACTCCACCGCCAGCCGCACGATGTTGCGCGGATACGTCCGGTACCCCCAGACGTTCGTCGCCCGGATGAGGGTCTGCGTCAGGACGTTGGGCATCCCTTCCGAGAACCGCCTGGCCTCCTCGAAGGGGTGGATCATGTTGTTCATCAGGTTCTGATGGAGGCGGGCGCCGCCGTGCACCTCGACGGAGAAGTAGCCGGAGCCGTCGTAGATCGGCAGGAGGCGGGAGAGGTCGTGCAAGGTGAACCGGTTCTTGAAGTCGCTCTGGCCGGTGTCGCGCGGGCCGGTGTTGGTCAGCCAGATCGCCTTGCCGTCGCGGAGGGCCTTCAGGACCTTCCGGTATCCCTTTTTCTTCAGGGTCCCGATCGTCACGCGTTCCGCCCGTCTCAGCCGCTGTGGAGGTTGCGGCCCAGGCCCGAAACCTCGGCGACGAACCTGGCGGTCTTGAAGATCTCCTCTTCGGCATCCTCGTATTCGGTGAGGCCCGCGATGTTTTCCTCGATGAAGCCGGTGTGGATGTCCCCGGACACGAAGTCCCGGTGGTCCATGATCCGGCGCAGCAGGGGGATCGTCGTCCGGACGCCCCAGAGGTCGTACTCGCGCAGGGCGCGGCGCATCCGCTGGATCGCCGTTTCCCGGTCCTTGCCCACGGAGCAGATCTTCGACAGGAGGGAGTCGTAGAACGGGGGCACCTCCCACCCCTGGTAGATCCCGGACTCGGTGCGGACGAAGGGGCCGCTGATCTGCCGCAGAAAGGTGATTTTGCCGAAGGCCGGGGCGAAGTGGTTCTTGGGGTCCTCCGCGTTGACGCGGCACTGGATCGCATGGCCGCGCAGCAGCACGTCCTCCTGCCGCAGCGAAAGCTTGTCCCCCGCGGAGATCTTGTACATCTTCCGGATGATGTCGAAACCGCTGATCATCTCGGTGACGGTGTGCTCCACCTGGATCCGGGTGTTCACCTCGAGGGCGTAGAACTTCCCGCCCCGGTCCACGAGGAACTCGAGCGTCCCCGCCGTCTCGTACCCGATGTCCTTCATCGCCTTGACGACGATCGCTCCCATCTTCGCGCGGATCTCCGGCGTGAGCAGGGAGCTCGGGGCCTCCTCGACCAGTTTCTGGTGGCGCCGCTGGATCGAGCACTCGCGCTCCCCGAGGTGGATGACGTTGCCGTACCGGTCCGCGAGGAACTGGAACTCGATGTGGCGGCCTCCCTCGATGAACTTCTCGACGAAGACCGTCCCCTTCCCGAACGCCTTCTCGGCGACCGATCGCGCCGAGGCGAGGCCCTCTTCCACTTCCCGTGGGGAGGAGATCTTCTGCATCCCCTTCCCGCCTCCGCCGGCGGACGCCTTGATGAGGAGCGGCCACCCGACCTCGTTCCCGAACTTGACGACCTGCCCGGCGTCCTTTATGTCCTCGATGGCGGGGGTGACGGGGACGCCGGACGCGGAGAGGGCCTTGCGGGCGGCGATCTTGTCCCCCAGGATCCGCATGACGCGGGCGGAAGGACCGATGAAGACGAGCCCCTCGCGTTCCACCGCATCCGCGAAATCGGGGTTCTCCGCGAGGAAGCCGTAGCCGGGAAAGATCGCGTCGCACCCCGTGTCCCTGGCCGCCCGCAGCACCGTTTCGATGTCCAGGTAGCTCATGGAAGCCGGGGAAGGCCCAAGGCGCACCGCCTCGTCGGCGAGCTTCACGTGGAGGGAGAGCGCGTCGCAGTCGGAGTACCCGGCCACGACGGGGATTCCCAGCTCCCTCGCGGGACGGATCGCCCGGCAGGCGATCTCCCCGCGGTTGGCGATGAAGATCTTCCGGAAGTACCCCACGGCCGCCCTTTAGAAGATGTCCTTCCCCGTGAGGATCGCCAGCGCCTCGCGGTACTTCGCGGAGGTCTTCTCGACGACGTCCGCGGGGAGGCGCGGGCCCGGCGCCGTCTTGTTCCACGGCAGGGTCAGCAGGTAGTCGCGGACGAACTGCTTGTCGAAGCTCTTCTGCGGCCCCCCGGGCTTATAACCGGCGGCGGGCCAGAACCGGGAGGAGTCCGGGGTGAGCGCCTCGTCGATCAGGATCAGCCGGCCGTCCGCGGTCCCCAGCTCGAACTTCGTGTCGGCGATGAGGATCCCCTTGCCAAGGGCGTACGCCGCGGCCTTGTTGTACAACCCAAGGACGATGGAGCGCACCTTCTCCGCCGTCTCCCCGCCGACCATCGCGACCATCCGGTCGAAGGAGATGTTCTCGTCGTGCTTCCCCTTCTCCTCTTTCGTCGCCGGCGTGAAGACGGGCTCGGGGAGTCGGTCCGATTCGCGCAATCCTTTCGGCAGCGGGATGCCGCACACCTCGCCCTTCTCCCTGTATTCCGCCCACCCGGAGCCGGACAGGTACCCGCGGACGACGCACTCCACGGGGAACGGCTTCGCCTTCCGGCACAGCATCGCGCGGCCGCGCAGGACCTCGGCGTGCGCCTTCGCCGCGTCCGGGAAGCGGTCGACGTCGATGGAGATCATGTGGTTGGGCACGATGTCGGCCAGCATGTCGAACCAGAAGGCGGAGATCCGGTTGAGCACCTGGCCCTTTCCCGGGATCCCGTCGGGCAGGACCACGTCGAACGCCGAGAGGCGGTCGGACGCCACCAGGAGCAGCATCCCGTCAACCTCGTAGATGTCGCGGACCTTGCCGCGGCCCAGCAGCTTCAACCCCGAAAGACTCGTCTCGACGACCGTGGCGTGCGACACGCGGGAACCTCCGGAAACGGTGATGAAAAAGTTTATAATACATCAGAACCGAAAGGTGAATCGAAGGTTATCCCGCCGTTCCGCCGACGGCGAACCGGAGAAACCAACCCGAGGAGTTCCGCTGCCATGCCGACGGTCCCCGGTCGACGGCACCGCGCACCGGTGCACGGTGCCGTCCTGGTGCTTCTGGGCTTCCTGATCTATTCCAATACCTTCCATGTCCCGTTCCTTTTCGACGACGGGCCATCCATATTGAGAAACGAGGTGATAAGGCGGATCGCCAACTTCACGTCCGGCGCGTCGGGGTACGACTACAACCCCCGAAGATTCCTACCCTACTTTACATTCGCAGTGAACTATGCCGTGGGACGGTACGATCCCTTCGGGTACCACATCTTCAATCTTCTGATCCATCTGCTGAATTCCCTCCTTGTATACGCCATCGCGCGACTCCTGTTCCGCACCGGAATCCTGCGGGCCTCCCGCATCTCCGAGCGGGGACCTCTCCTTGCGTTTCTCACCAGCCTCCTCTTCGTGGCGCATCCTCTCCAAACGCAGGCGGTCACCTACATCGTCCAGAGGATGACCTCCCTCGCCACGATGTTCTATCTCCTCGCCGTGTATTTCTTCCTGCGGATGCGTATCGACGAAGAGGCGGCGCCGCGACGGTTGCGGTCCGCGGCGTACCTGGCGGGTTCCCTTGCCTGCACCGTCCTTGCCATGAAATCCAAGGAGATCGCGTTCACCATCCCGGTGACGATCGTCGCCTGCGACTGCTGCTTTTTCGGAAAATCCATCCTCAAACGCCCCGCCGTGATCGTGCCGTTCCTTCTGACCTTCCTCGTCATCCCTCTCGACCTGTTGAACATGAAGGAACCGCTGGGACGGATCCTGTCCGATGTCCGGGGAGTGACCACCGTCCAGAGCCCCTTGACCCGGTACGAATACCTCCTTACGGAATTTACCGTAATCGCCACGTATCTCCGCTTGCTGCTTCTCCCCCTCCGCCAGAACATCGATTACGATTTCCCCATCCGGCGCACGTTGGCTTCGCTGCCCGTGATGTCGTCGCTGCTCTTGATCCTTTCCCTGCTTGCGGTGTCCGCGTACCTTCTCCGGCGCACCCGGAAAGGGATGGATCCCGCCTGGCGCCTCACGGCCTTCGGCATCCTTTGGTTTTTCATCGCCCTCTCGGTGGAATCCAGCGTGATCCCGATCACGGATGTCATCTTCGAACACCGCATCTATCTCCCCTCCTTCGGGGCGTTCCTGTCATTCTCCGCAGCGTTCCTCCTGATTTCCACGAAATATTTTTCGGGAAGGAGGCTTGTCCTTCCCATGACGGCGTTCTTCCTGGCGATCCTTGCCCTTTCCGCCGCCACCTACCGGCGCAACGCGGTCTGGAGGAGCGAGATCAGCCTTTGGAAGGATGCCTCGAGCAAATCCCCCGGGAGGGCGAGACCTTACATCAACATGGGGGTTGCATACGCCGCCTCCGGCGAGTACGGGAAGGCGATCCCGAATTTCCTGCAAGCCCTGCGGATCGAGCCCGGGAACGAGGAAATCCGCAACAATCTCGGGAACGCGTATTCCGGCATGGGCGCGCGGGAAGAGGCCGTCCGCAGTTACGAGAGAGCGATCGCGATAAAGCCGGATTACCCCGAGCCGTACTACAATCTCGGGATCGTCTATCTCGTGCAGGAAAAACGGTACGCTGACGCCGTCGAAATGTTCCGCAAGGCCATCACGTACCGGAAGGATTACTGGGACGCCTACGTGAATCTTGCGGCCGCCTATAACCAGCAGGGAAGGTTCCGCGACACAGTCGATCTCCTGATGCCGAATCTCCGGAACCTCTCCGACCGTTCCGATGCGCGCTTCAACCTGGGGGTGGCCTTCCATTACCTCGGACGGAACAGAGAAGCGGAGAGGGAAGCGGACAAACTCCGCAAGATCGACCCGGACCGGGCCTCGCAGCTGGAGTCGCTGACCCGCCGGAGAACCCCGTAATCCGATCCGGCTCCTTCACGAACCGGACTCCCCGGAGCGCCTCGTCAAGCGCCCTTCAGCTGCTCCCCGTCGACGACCGGATGATCTCCCTCATTTTTCGGAGGGTCGTGCCCATGAGGGGATATGCCTTTCCGTCACGCGCCGCGAAGGCAGGTTCCCTCCCGTAGGCGGTCCTCAGACTCGACAGGACTTCGCCGGCGTACCGCCGCACGCTCTCTTCCAACGCTTCCTTTTTCGCATCGATGTACTTCTGGCCGTAAATGGTCCGGGTCCGGTTGTCAGCGAAAACCACCGCGGCCCTTTCCTCGCCGATGCGAACTTCCACCGCGGACATCTCCACGATCACACGGGTCCCGGATTCGTTCAATAACGGAAACCTCTCGGACAGGATCAGCGTCGGTGTCATGGCCGCCAGATCCCGGACTTCGCCTTTCAGGAACCGGAAGGGAGCATAGTCCGGACGCGTACGGTCCAGTTCCCTCATGATTCCGGAAAATTCCGTAGTCCGATACCCGCCGCGAAGGAAGAGGACATGCGCCATGGAGTATGCCTCCCCCGCCCGAAGGTTCCTGTCCCACTTCTCGACCTGGGCGTCACGCGCGGCAACCCCCGCCGCCGGGAGAAGATAGGGCAGCAAGGACTCCCGGAACCGGTAGAGGGCAAGGGCGTTTTCCCCCTGGGTGGGAACATCCATCGACATGGGCGCGGAAAATTCGAGGTGCAGGTTGTCATCGGTATTCCTCACCCCCCCCGCCCCGAACTCCGCCATTCCCCTGGTGCCCATGACGAAATAGTCGAGGAAATCATCGGCCGATCCCATGTCGACGCTCTTCAGATCGTCGACGACCCCCGGCGCCGCGATGCGCCTTCCCAATTCCTTTTCGTCGATGACGATCGGATCGTTGCTCCCCACGAGTTCCGCGTCGTTCCGGGTCAACCAGAGCATGGTGTACCGGAAATTCTCCGAAAATGTCTTCACGACGCATTTCAGGTCGTCCGTGCTCAATTCGTAGATCGGCAGCCACTGGCAGATGATCCCTCCCGGCCGGAGATGCTCCGCCGCAAGCCGGAAATATTCCGCGGTATAGAGGTAGCCCGCCCCGCTGAACCACGGGTGAATCGGATCCGCCGTGATGACATCGAACGTTTCCTTCGTCGTCATCAGGTAATTCCGGCCGTCGTTTTCGACGATCCGCAGCCTCGGATCGTGGAGAACATCATGGTTGTACCTGGAAAATGTCCTTGCCACCCCGAGGACTTCCGGTTCGATCTCTGCGAGGACGATCTCTTTCACTCCGGGATGAACGGAAATCGCTCCAAGGGTCATCCCGCTCCCCGTGCCCAACACGAAAATCTTCTTCGGAGCCTTGTGGAGAAGCATGGGCAGGTGGCCCAGCGTGTACTGGCACTGCATTCCTTCCTTCTGGTTCGAGGCCTCGATCCGCCCGTTGGTGATGAACGCCTGGGATCCGCCCTTTACCTTGATCGCGCTCACCGTCGCCTGCACTCCCTCGGCGTAGTACAGCACGTCGGTGTTTTCCATCGCATCCTTCATGTCGAAAGCCGTGCCGAACGCCTCCCGCGTGTTGTTGCGGTAGATGGCGAAGTATTTCAGGTCCCACAATCTCCAAAGACCCGGCCGGACGGCCAGCGCCACGATGACGGCGGCGACGGCGGCGGCCGCCCCCCACGCCAACAGCGGGGTCCTCCGGCTGCTCAGCACGATGACGGCGCCTGCCCCCACGTTGACCAGCGTAAGGAATTGCAGGGACCGTTCGATGCCGAACAGGTAGACCAGGGCGAACCCGCTGATGCCGGCTCCCAGGATCGCCCCGACGGTGTTATAGGCAGCCACCTCCCCCACCGCTTCCCCGGAGGATTTCCCGTACTCCGCGCGAATCTTACCCGCAAGCGGAAATGCGATCCCCATGAAGAACGCGGGAAGGAACATGTGGGAGAAAGCGACCGCGAAGTTCGCCCCCAACCGGACCCCGAACTCGTCGGTGCCGGTTCCAAGCAGATAGTTCTGGATCCGGATCGAATGGGACGGGAGGTCCCGGATGAAGTACGTCACCGCCAGGGCGGCGAGACCGATGACCACCTGGAGCGCTCCGAACCATGCCATGGAGATCTCCGGGGCCCTTGTCGGTTCCCCCCGGACCTTCCCGTAGAGGCCGTACGTCCCGCTCCCGGCCGCGATGCCGGTCAGGAATGCCGCCAGCATGATGGTGAAACCGTACACGGAGGCGCCGACCACCATGGCGAGAACGCGGGTCCAGAGGACCTCGTACCCAAGGGCGCAGAACCCGCTGATCCCGATACCCAGAAGGACCATTCGGACCGGAAGGGGACGATGACCCTCCGTCGGAGAGCCCCCCCGGCATTCTTTCCCGGGCCCCGGCCCTTCCTCCGAAAAGCGGGGTCCCTCGGGGAACAGGGAGGAGGTTTTGTCTTGCAAAAGGATCGCCAGGCCTCCGATGCACGCGTTGATGCTCATCGCGACGGCCAGCGTCCCGGTCAGGGTGATCGAGGGAAGAAGATAAAATCCCGCCGCGAGGGTTCCCGTCACGGCCCCCAGGGTGTTTATGCCGTACAGGAATGACAACCTGTTCCCCAGGAGGCCCCGACGGGCCGCAACGAATCGCGACAGGACCGGCAACGTACCCCCCATCAGGGTCGTCGGGACGATCATCGCCACTCCGGCGAACAGGACCCGGAGGAGGGATAAAAGGACGGGGGTGTCCCCCGTAACGCGCGCGAGGGGAACGTACAGGAGCGGGTAAACCTTCATCAGCAGGATGAACAGGACCGCGGAAAGGGAGATCCCGATCTCGAGGAGGCCGTACAGGCGGAAAGGCTTCCGTGAGACATCGGCCCGGTTTCCGAACAGGTAACTCCCAAGCGCGAGGCCCCCCATGAACACGGACAACACTGTGGTCACCGCAAGGTGGGACCCGCCGAAGACCAGGCTGAAGGAGCGGACCCACGCCACCTCGTAGATCAAGGCGGAGACGCCCGACAGAAAGAACATGAGGTACACGAGCCCAAGGATCGCCGATTGCATCAGGAATGAACCTTCCCCGTTCCCGGCATCCGTATTCCGTTCGGAGTCCCGGTTTCTACCGGACGATCCTGAACACCTGGATCCGGTTATTGCCCCGGTCGGCGACGATCACGTTCCCGTCCCTTGCGGCGCAGATCTGTGACGGATACCGGAGCATCCCCTCCTTCCACCCCATGGCCAGCTGGCGGCCCCGGTACGACCCGTCCCTCCCGATGACCACGATCCCGCTGCCGTTCTCGTCGGCGAGGAGGATGTCCCCGCGCTCGTCGAGGGCGATGCTCGTCGGGAAATCGAGATCCTCCCCGAGACCGCCCGTCAGGGGTACGACTACGGCGTTGTCTTTCGGAGCGGTAAACACTTTCCTCCCGACGCTGTCGACGAGATAGAGATTCCCCCCCGTGTCCACGTCGAGATCCGACAGGAATCCGTACCCCTCGGGGAAAGGAATCCCTCGGAGGAATTTGCCCGACGGGTCAAGTTGGAGAACACGTCCGGAAAGAACGTCCAGCACGTAAAGATTCCCCTCCGGGCCGACACGGAAGCTCCTCGGGACCACGGGCCGGTCGCCCGGAACCCCGGATGGTTCCACGTACCCGCGGAATTCTCCCGAGGGGGACAGTCGGGCGATCTTCCGAAGCTTTCCGTCGAGGGCCAGGATCTCCCCGTTCGGGGCGACCTGCACCCGGATGGGATAGGGAAGCTGGGGGATCGAGATGTCCGCGCCGGGGGTCAACGATTCCCCGTGAAGCGAATATTCGACCAGTCGTCCGTTCCCGGTGTCGGCCACCACGACGAGGGATTTCCCGTCGTACCCCACTCCCTCGGGCTGCCTGAGGCCCGCCCCTTTCCCGTCCACGTAGCCGGATACGATCGGCTTCAGCTTCAGGGCCCCCGCGGCGTGGGCGCCTGCCGCGGCGAGAACGGAGGCAAGGAAAACCGCGAGAACTTTCCATGGATTCCTCATCCCATCACCTCTTCAGGTCGACGTGACACTGGACGCACAGGTCCATCTTCGGGTTGAAGTATGCGAACACTTTCTGGTCCGTCCCGTGGGAACGGTGACAGGAGAGGCAATCCACCGCAAGGTTCCGGTTTCTCGGATCGATGACCTTGTTCCCGATGGGATGCGTCGTGTGGCGTTGCCAGTCGTGGCAGGACCCGCACAGATCGACCGTCGTGGCGTTATCGAGCAGGAACACGTTGTTGGAAGAGTGCGGCGAATGGCACCGGGTACAGTTCCCCTCCTCGATCGGCTTGTGTTTCACGAGGGATTTCTTCTGCCGCTCGATGGTGTCGGCGTGGCACGAGCCGCACAACGTTTTCACGGGCATCTTCAGGAGGCGGGACCCCTTGGATGCGTGGGGGCTGTGGCAGGTGAGACACGTCCCTTTCCCCACCAGCGGCCAGTGGATGCGGGTCCTGTCGAACGTGACGTTCAGCATGTTGCTGTGACACGCGCGGCAGAGCTCGTACCCGGAGCGCCTGGTCTTCAGCGCATCGGGCGAGGAGGGGTCGAGATGGCACTGGCTGCACATCTTGTTGAGGACGGGCGCGTGCATGTCCGCCCAAAGCAGCCCGCCGCGGTTCGATCCATGGGGGTCGTGGCAGGAGGTGCATCGTGCTTTCGAGACGTCGTAACCCTGGTGCTGCTTCGTGAAGGCCGGCTTGCCGGCGGCGTGGCAGTCCGTGCACAGGACCGGAACGCTTTTCTTCAGGAGGAAGGCGGACTGCGCGGACGCGTGCGGGGAGTGGCAGTTGAGACACCCCTTCGCCACCGGGTTGTGCTGGAAGCGGGCTTTGCCGACGGCGGCGGCGATCTCCTTGTGGCAACCGTTGCACAGGTCGTTTCCCGCCTGCAGCAGGTTGTATTTGTTCCGCGACGCGTGGGGGTCGTGGCACTTCACACAATTCCCCTCCGCCACGACCTTGTGGACGCTCTTCGCGTTCCCGGGAACGATCCCGTCGTGGCACGTCTTGCAGATCCTGTTGACGTTCGCATCGAGGAGTTTCCCGTGGTTCGAAGTGTGCGGGTTGTGGCAATCGGAGCAATCACCCTCCTTTACCGGAGTGTGGATGAAAGGAAGGGCCATCTTCTCCCGGAACGCCACGTGGCACGTAAGGCAGATCTTCCCTTTCGCTCCGGGCTTCAGGCGGAACTTGTTGTCCTCGGAGTGCGCCGTGGCGGAAACCAGAAGGCACACCGCAGCGAGCAGGAGCAGCGGGAACGGCCTGTATCGGGGGTTCATCTTCTCTCCTCTACTTCTTCTCTACGATGTGACAATCGCCGCAGGACCTCCCGGCGAACGGGGGGTGGACCTTTTCCTTGAAGAACTTCGGGTCCTTCGAGGCGTGCGGATCGTGGCAGGAACGGCAATCCATCACCGCGGGATCGATGGAAACGTGCGCTTTGGCGAACGAGGCGCCTTTCAGGTCGTGGCATTCGCCGCACAGCTTCTGCGGAACCTGGGCCAGGAGCGCCGGTTCCCCCGAGAGGTGGGGGACATGGCACCGCAGGCAGTCCCGGGACGCGGGGGAATGGACCTTTTCCTTCCGCATCCGGTCCTTCAGGTCCTTGTGGCATGCCAGGCACAGGTCGGGTCCCTGCACCAGGAGAAGCTTGCCGAGTTTCGATACGTGGGGATTGTGGCATTTCGTGCATTGTCCCGCGGTGACCGGCGCATGGGCGCTCTTCGCGTTTTTCAGCCCGTCCGCAAGTTCCGAATGGCACTGTCCGCACACCTTCTCCTGTCGCGCCACGAGCATCCCCGCGACGTTGGAGCCGTGCGCGTCGTGGCAGGTCAGGCACTCCCCGTTCTGGAACGGGTCGTGGGAGAACGATCCGGAGGCCACCTTCATCAGGTCCCCGTGGCACTTGACGCACAGGGCGGACCCTTTGGCCCGCACGAGCTTCTTCTCCTCGGCACCATGGGGGTTGTGACACGCGTTGCAGTCGCCGGCGAGGACCGGCTTGTGGGTGTTCGTTTTCAGGAAACCCACCTCGGCGTCGGTGTGGCAGGCGTAGCACACCTTGTCCAGGCGGTCTTTCGCCATGAAGTCATAGTTGGAACCGTGCGGGTTATGACAGGAGGTGCACTCCCCGGCGGAGAACGGCTCATGGCGCGTCTTCGAATTCAGCGCCGTTTTCTCCTTGGCGTGGCAGGTGAAGCAGAGGTCGCCCTCTTTGGCAAGGAGGAGCCGGCGGTTTTTCGAAGCGTGCGGCGCGTGGCACGACAGGCAACCCTTTCCTCCCGTGACCGCCTTGTGGGCCTTCGCCACCGGCTTCCCCTTTTCGCCGTGGCACTCGGTGCAAAGGCGATTCCCCTCCCTCGCGAGAAGGATAGGACTCTCCGACGCATGGGGGTCGTGGCAGGAGGTGCACTCCCCGTCCCGGAAGGGCGGGTGCGCCACATTCCCGCCTTTGGCGAGCTTTCCCTGGTCGTGGCACTGGTAGCACAAGGCGCTTCCCTTCTCCGTGGTGGCGAAAGGGACCGGCGAGGCGGGGGATGCGTGACACGAGTCGCAACCCGCCTCCGCCACGGGGGGGTGCACGCTGGTCTTCAGCAGCTTCCGCCTGGCCGAGGAATGGGGGTTATGGCATTTCGTGCACCCGGACTTCTCCACGGGGTAATTCCCGTGGCTTTTCCGGAAACCGCCCTTGGAAGGATCGTGACAGGACACGCAAAGGGGCGTAGGCGCCTTGACGAGGAGGTTCGGCTGGTCGGAACTGTGCGCAAGGTGGCACGCTTTGCATCCTTGGGTCTTGAGGACCTGGTGAACGACCTTCTTTTCGTACTTCTCCTTCGCGTGGCACTGGTAGCAGGCTTCCGCTCCCTCGGCCTTGAGCAGGTGACTCCCCTGGGCCGCGTGGGGGTTGTGGCACACGGTGCACTTGCCCGTCTTCAGGGCGGTATGCACGCCGGGTTTGCCGAGGCCGATCTTCTCCTTCGCGTGGCAACCGTAGCAGACCTCGTTTCCCGGCTTTTTCAGCAGGAGTTTGGGGACGATCCCGTGGCGGAGGTGGCAATCCTCGCACTTTCCCTCCTTGATGCCGGGATGCGCCGCCTTCATGGACAGGTATTTTTCGGCGAACTTCTTGTGGCAGTCGATGCACTCCTTCTTCTTGAAGGCGCGCACCTGCGCAAAGGACGTATCCATCGTCGCGAGGAAGACCGCCCCGCACACCAACGCGAAAAAACCGGCCAGGAACAAGATCCGCCTTGATGAAACCGTCCGCATAATCGCTCCCTGTGGCGTTGTGAAAGGTTACCGCGCGGGCCCGGAGACGAACGCCTCCAGCTGCTTCCCGTTGGCGAACACCTTGACGTCGGAGGCCTTCCGGAGCTTCCGGGAATACTCCTCCACGGCTTTCCTCTGTTTCTCTTCGAAGAGCTTTTTCCCGATGGCCTCCCGCACCGTCTCGAACGGCTGAGGCCCGGAGGGAATCCGTTCCTTGAGGTAGAGGACGTACGCGGGGCCTTGCGGAGAGGCGTAGAGCCGGTACTCCCCCGTGCGGGCCCCCGCCAACGCCTTTTGCACGTCTTCCGGCAACGTCTCCGTCAGGATCACGTTCCCGTCGAAAGCAAGGAGGTTCGCCGCGTTGTCTTTCCCCATTCGCCCGGGAGCGTTCTCCCGGATCCATTGGAAGTCCGCACCCTTCATCAGCTTGTCCGCCGCGTCCGAGGCGTCCTCCCGTTTCGCGAAGGCGATGCCTTCGATCCGCACGGTTTCCGGGTTCGTGTATTCCGAGACGTGCTCCTCCAGGTACGAGCGGATCTCCGCATCCTCCACCTTGATGTCGGGGTCGATCACCCTTTGCAGGAAGGCGCCGAAAAGGAGGTTCCTCCGGAACTGCTCCACACGGTCCTTGTACATGGGGGTCCGGTCGATCCTGAGCCGCCTCGCCTCCATGTCGAAAACCTTCTTCATGACGACCTCGTCGAAGGCTTCCGCTTTCCTTCCGTTGACTTTGCCCGCTCCCGCCTGCCCGGTGCCGTGATAGAACTTCTTCGCCAGCGCATCCGCCAGTTCGGAAACCGTCACCGGGGGGAGCCCTTTCACCGTTGCGAGAATCCTGCGGTCCTCCTTCATCTTCTCGATCCCCGGCTCTTTCGCCTCGAAATCGAGCCGGTCCAGCAGCTTCGTGTCGATCTTCACGTACCTTTTCTTCAGGGTCCCCGCGTAATCGTGGAGGGAGGCGGTTTTCCTCGCCTTGAGCGCCTCCTCCTCCGCCCGCTTCCTGGCGGCGGCGCTCTTCCGGAAGCGGACATCCTCCAGCCGGAACACCGAATACCCGTTCCCGATCTTGATGACGGGGCTCACGGCTCCCACCTTCATGCCGGAGAGCGCCTTCGTCACCTCCGGCAGGAGGTCGTTCACCTTGATGTAGGCGCTTTCCTTCCCCGCCGTGGCTTTCTTCTCCGAAACCATTTTTTCCGCGAGGAGGTGAAAATCGCCGGCGCCCTGCGATGCTTCCAACAACTGTCGCGCATCCTCCTCCTTGTCCGCCAGCACGGAAAACACCTTCACTTCCTTGGTGGCGTCCCGATACCTTTTCTCCACGTCCTTCTTTTCCGCTTTCCGGAGATTCCGCACATGGTAGGAGTACAGAAGTTGCCGGAGAGTGGTCTTCCCGTACTCCTCCAGGGCCGCTTTCGATTCCGGCAGGCCGTCCAGCCCGATGGTCTTCGCCTCCTGCAGGATCAACTCCGCGTTGATCATCCTGTCGAGGAGTTCCGACGGGTTTTTCCTCGTCCGGGTCGCCTCTTCCTTCACCCCCTGGTGCAGGGTGAAAAGGACCTGTTCGAACTGGTCCCTGGTTACCGGCGTCCCGTTCACGGTGGCCAGGACCTGCCTGCCGCCGATGACGGGGAGACCGGCGGGGGCGGCAAATCCCGGCCCGCAAAGGCAGGCGAGGACGAGCGGAGCGATCGCAAGACTACGGTGAATTCGGGTCATACGTCCCTTCCGGAGAAAACGTATTTTTCTTCCTGGTTCAGCCCGTATCGCTATCAGGAACCCCTACCGAACGAGACAAGGTATACTGTCGACACTGAAAATGCAAGCGCGAACGGCTCATCTTCCCGAAAGGGTCGTCGGCCCGCCGGGAAGGGTCTCCTGTTTCCCCGGCGTGCGGAACAGATTCCCGATCACCTTTCGGCACATCTCGGAAGCCAACGCATGGGCGGTATGGAGCCGGCCCCAGTCGAAGAAGAAGACCCCGTCGTTCCCGCGGTTGTAACTGATCGAGGACCAGACCAGTTTCCGCTCGTGCGCGTCCACGGCAAGCCCGGAAAAATTGACCACCGGCGTGCCGGTAGGCCCCGTCGCGTCCTGGTAATCCTTCACGCTCCCGGAAAAAAGGAGGTCCGTTTCCAGCATTTCCCGCAGCAGATCCGCCTGCGGCAGGGAAACTCCTCCCGGCATGATGGTGCGTGACGTAAGGATCGCAATTCGGACCTCCCCGGGGTCGATTACGACGAGGTTCTCCTCCGCCGCCAGCCAGCGAAGGAAATGAAGCCGCACGATCTCCCCGGCGTGTTTCCGGGTGCTGTCGTTGTAGAAAGGCAGTACCGAAACCCTGAGGGTCCTCCCGGGGACCTCCTGGAACCGGCGGGAAAGGAAGTACCCTCTCGGCAGGAAGCGGCCGCTCCGGCTGACCTCCGTTCCCTTCCCTTGGCCTGATCTTCCGGAGAGATACCCGGAAAGGGATTCCGTGATGCGGCGCACCGCCCGATCCCGGAGGATGCCGGGGGAATGGACCAGCCCAATCCCGAGGATTCCCGGGGAATCGTTCCCTGCCATGTCTACGCTGTCCATCCATCGTATCGCGGGGGTGGGCCCGGTGGAGACGAGGCGTGCGGTACACGCGATCTTGGGAGGATCCGGCTCGGCGTACAGGTCGAGGGACGAGACGAGAACCGCCGACGTTCCGGTTTCCCTGCGCAATGTGCTGCCCAGTTCCCGGGACAACCCGCCGGTGTAACGGACCCGGTGCCGCTCCATGAACCGTTCGAATTCCTCTTCCGGAAGGATCCGCAGCCCCGTCGCCCGGAGACGCTCGGTGAAATCCTTCCGGATCCGCCGCATCGGCGCGGCCGCACCGCTCAGGTTCTCCATCGGGAATACGGCGATCAGCGAGTCCGTTCCGAGTTCCTTCTCGATGCCGTACTCCGGGGACCAACCGCTGTCGGACGCGTTCCCGAGGGAGTCCCGGATGATGACCTTGACGGCATACGCCCCGGGTTCCTGCGGTTGCCAAACCCAGGCGGCGGAAGGCCCTTTCTGCCGGACGGTTTCCTCGGCCCCCTTTTTCGTCCGGAATTCGTAGGAAAGCGCGCCGATCCCCCCGGCCGCCGAAGCCTTCCAGAGGATCGTCGCAGAAACCGCCCTCTGCGGCGCTTCCCTGTCCGGGAGGAGGGACAAGACAACCGGCGGGGCGGTCATCTCGAAGTCCCGGGACCATCCGCTGTCCGCCGCGTTCCCCCGGATGTCCCGCACGATGACTTTTACCCGGTATCTGCCTGGGGCTTCGGGCGTCCAGTCCCAGGCGGGCGAAGGACCGGTCTGTGCCGCCCTTTCCCCGCCCGGTCCGGAGACCCGGAACTCGTACGATCTCTCCCCGACGCCCCCGGTAGCCGTCGCAGTCCACCGGACAGGTGTCGTACCCGCCGCTTGGGGGGGAGACTTGTCCGCACGCAAGGATGCGATGCGAAGCGGCGGGGTCACCTCGTAGACTCCGGACCACCCGCCGTCGGCCCGGTTGCCGAGGGCATCCCGCACGACGACCCGCACCCTGTACTTCCCGGATTCCTCGGGATTCCAGGCCCAGGTGTTCGAGAGTCCCTTCTGTTCGCCGGTCTCCTTCTCCCCGTCGGTTCGCCAGAATTCGTACGTGCGCTCTCCCACGCCGCCCGCCGCGCGAACCGTCCACCGGATGGTTCCGGTCATCGCGGCCTGCGGGGAAGGCCGATCCGGGGAGAGAGACGCAAGCGAAAGAGGCGGAGCGATCTCGTATTCGGGGGACCGCCCGCTGTCGGCAGTATTTCCGCGTGCGTCCTGCACGGTGACGCGGATGACGTATCTCCCCGCTTCGGAGGGGGTCCACTCCCATTCGGGGGAGGGGCCTATCTGCACGACCGCATCCCCGGTCCCCTTCACGAGGTGGAACGCGTATGTGCGAGGACCGATCCCTCCGCTCGCGGACACACTCCAGCGGATCGCAACCGTACCCGCCGCCTGGGGGGCAGGCATGGAAGGCGCGGGGGGCGTGAGCCGCAGGGCCGGGGCGATCTCATATTCGGGGGACCAGCCCCCGTCCGCCATGTTGCAAAGCCCGTCAATGGCCACGACCTTCACCCGGTAGACTCCCGGCTCCACGGGTCTCCACTCCCATACCGGGGATGTCTCTTCCTGTTCCACGCGTTCCTTCCCCGCCTTTTCCGTCAGGAACCGGTACCGGAGCGGGCCGACCCCACCCTTTGCCGCCGCGGTCCAACGGATCGGGGCCGATTCCGCCGCCTGTGGCGGGGGAGTGTCGGGCCGCAGCGCCGCCATCACGGGGGGGGGGACCACCGGGTAGTCGCGGGGCCATTCTGCCGCCACGACGGCGCCGCTCTCATCCCGCACGAAAACCTTGACCCGGTATACATCCGCGGTCGAGGGCGTCCAGACCCACTCCGGTGAGGGGCCCATCTGTTCCAAAGTATCGACAGTATCGGCACCGCGGCGGACCGTTCGAAACTCGAAAGTCCTGCCCCCTACACCGCCCGATACGGACACCGTCCACCGGATCGGCGTTCCCGCCGCCTGCGGCCCCGTCCGGTCGGGTCGGAGCGATTCCAGGGACAGCGGCGCGGAGATCTCGTATCCCTGCGACCAGCCGCTGTCTGCCGCATTCCCCCGCGCATCGGTCACCACCGCTTTTACGCGATACTTGCCGGCGGCGGCCGGTTTCCATTCCAGGACCGGGGAGGGGCCTTTCGGGAAGGGCTCCTCCTTCCCTTCCGAAAGAATGCGGAATTCATAGGAGAGGGGGGCGATCCCCCCGGTCGCCGAGACCGTCCACCGGATCGCCGTACGCGCCGCACGAGGAGCCGGCTTGTCCGGTCCCAGCCATGCGACGGCGAGGGGCGGGACCACCGGAACCTCCGGAGACCAGCCGCTTTCCGCCGTGTGACCGAGGGGGTCCCGGACGGAGACGCGGACGCTGTACGTACCGGCGCGGGGAGGGGTCCAGTCCCACGTCGGGGAAGGGCCTTTCTGTTCCACCGTTTCTTCGGACCCCTTCCGGGCGCGGAACTCGTACGCGGCGCCTCCGGCGACGCCCGTGGTCACCGCCGTCCATCGGGCGATGCCGCGCCCCGCGACCAGCGGCGACGCCTTCTCTTCCGGACCCGCCAGCCGCACGGACAGCTCCGCGCGAGGATGATGAGGAGGCGCCTCCGCGACCCGTGTCGACGCACAGCCGGCGAGGAGCAATGCGGCAACAGCGGCCCTGAGAAGATTATTGTCCGAAGAGCTTGTCAAGAAGGTCGTTCACCGCTTTCTCTGTAACGATATTCATCGGTTCCCCGCCCCCTCCGAAGAGGCGATCCGACGAGGTGACCCCGCCTTGCGTGGAGGAAGCCGACCAGACGACCCGTCCCGTCTGCCCTTCGATCATCTGGAGACTTACGGAAACGAGGTTCGAGGCCGTCGTCCCGGACCGCACTTCCCCGTATTCCCGGACCGTTCCGGTGATGACCGCGTCCACTTTCACGATGTCCGCGAACTTCTTGATCTCCTCGGTGGTCGGCGCCGTCGGGTTCGCGATCCCCACGCGGGAGATGCCCCTCGCCACTTCCCCCGGAGGGACCGCATAGACGCCGTGCGTGGCGAGAAGGAGCGTCATGAAGACGTCCCGGACCCGGTCGGCCGCGTTCGTGTCCCGCGAAAGGTTGACGAAAGGCATCACCGCAACGTTCTGGAGCTGCCCGAAATCCATGTTCGGGTCGCGGAACGTGCCCTGCACGCTGTTGCGCATGGTGCCGCACCCTGCCGCCGCAAGGAAAAGCAAAAGGACGATCCCGAGTTTTCTCATCGAATTCCCCGTCCGCAACGGAATGTTCCCATGGTTTCCCCTCCCGCCCGAGGCGAATCAGAACGCGATCCGAAGGTTCGCGCTCGCGACCTCGTTCCTCGTGTTTCCCGCCAGGGAGTCCGCCTTGAGATCCTGGTACGTCAGGTCCAGGTACGATCCTCTGGCGATGTTCCACCGCGCGCTCGGCGTGATCGTCCGCGTCCTTTCGTTGTCCTCCGTCCGGATGGTCTCATTGTAGTTGAAATTGAAATGGAGTGTCCCGTCCGGGAAAGGGGACCAGTTGAGCGCATAGTTGAAGCTGTCGACGTTCGGCTGCCCCGTCTTCCTCTCGATGTGGTATGCGCCGAACAGATACACCGACGGAAGCGGGTTTACGGTGACGGATATGTCCCCGGTGCGGGTGGTGTCGGTAGTCTCCCCGGGCTGGTCGCCCCCGGAGATCCGGCTGGTCACCCCCGAATAGGAAACATTGATCGTGGTCGTCGTGTGGGGGACCAGCGTGAGGCCCGCGCTGATCTGGGTCCCGTCCGTTTTCCTTCCCGATTCCGCCTTCTGGTAGCTCTTTCCCACTCCCAAATTCACGTCCACGCCCTGGTACAGCTGGGCGGTGTTGAACAGCAGCGCGGAGTAAGTGTCGTTCGTGGCGTCCTCGATCCGCTCGTTCCTCCCGCTGAAAACCAGCGAGCTGCGAAGGGTGTCCAGGGGGGTCGCCGCGAGCGAGGCGGTGTAAACGTACGCAACGCGCCGCCCCTGCGGCTGGCGGCCATCCTCCCGGGCGACCCGGGCGGAAGCGGAAAAGATCCTGCCGAAGTTCGAGGCGGCGGAGACGCCGTTGGACAGGTCGTACCGGACCGGCGAGGTCCCGCTCTTCGCCAGGAAGTAGGACAGTTCGTAATACACGGGGTATGCTTCGAGGAGCTTCACGCGGGTTCCAAGGGTGTACCTGTGGCTGGTGGCCGAGGTCTTCCCGGCAACGTCGGCCGCGGGACGCCTCAGGAGGGCCTGGAGCTCCGTCACCCGGATGTCGGAGGGATCCGGGAAATCCGGAGGGACCGGCACGGTGCGGGGAAGGGGCCTTGTGACCGCCTTGACGTACCGGGCCGTCACGTCGTTGAACCGGATTTCGAACCGCTGCTGGAACGGGCCGAACGCCGCGGCGGGAACCGTCTGCCTCAGGGTCCAGGTCCGGTTGTCCGTGCTTGTGTAGATTTCCCAGGAGTAGGCGGCGGCGATGCCGGAAGGAAGGTCCCGGTTCACCCACACGAGCAGCGCGTTCACCGTGGTGTCGATCCCGAAATCCAGTCCCATGTTCCGGGTGGAGGTGTCGAAGGGGGATGCCGGGATCCCGATGTTGATCTGGTCGATCGGGGTGAACAGCCCGTCGATCAACCGGGGGGCGGGGGCAAGCGTCACGTCGGCCGGCGTGTCGGTGACTCCCGAGAGGGCCGCCAGGGGGGAGACGGGAAAACCGATCTCGCCGGCTCCGGAAGCGGTGATATCCACCAACTGGTAGACCACGGTGTAATCCGAGGAAAAATCCATCCGGTTCCGGAAGAACCGGTCTCCGTAGTTCACCCTGCCTTCATGGGTGTACGTCTGCGTTTCGTTGCGCTCCAGCCGGTTTCTCTGGTCCTCGTACGTCCCGGTGTATTTCAGGAACAGGGGCTGCGCGGGACGGTACTCGGAGACAAGTTGATACCGGTCGTCCGTGGCGTCCCGGAACCGCCGGGCCTTGTCATAGGTTTCCGTGCGAAAGTACCGGAACATCGTCCGGGGAAAGCCGTCCGGATACCACCCCAGCGTTCCGAAATAGTTCTCCTGGACGTCGGTGACCGGAGGGGCGCCCGTGGAGGCGACCTTCTGTTCGTTCCGGTCGTACCCCCCTTCCGCCTGGTAGAGGGGACTCTTCAGTCGCAGGTTGAGGAACGGCCGGATCCGGTTGGTCGCGGTGCCGATGTCCTGTGTCGCGGTTTCCAGTTTCGCGAGGTCCCTCTCGAACAACCCTCCCGTGGAAACCGAGAGGTTCGGGTAGAGGCGCCTGTCGAGGTTCAGGCTGTACCGCTGCGTAAAGGAATCGGTTGCCGTTTTCGTGGACACGCCCCCGACGGGATCCTCCGTGTAGGAACGCAACCGTCCGTAAGTATATTCCACATACCCGGAGATCCCTTCGGCGCGAGCTGTCCCCCCGGAAAAAGAGGACAGGGTCGTCATCGCGAAAAACCCCAGCGCGGCCAGCGCGAAGAGGCGCCATGCGGCATGTCGTATGGCATTCCCCTTTCCCACTCCACCGGTTACCTCTCTCCCATCAGGGTCACGCCGTACGGATCGTCCCCCACGTCCACCCGAGCCTCCGTTCTCCTGCTGACGATCCCGACCACGCGGATCTCTCCCGGAGCCGGCTGGACCAGCAGGAGGTTGTTCCCCTCCCCGTCGATCGCGATGTAGGAAACATCGTCACCCGTGGCGAGAAAATCGACGGGCATCGCGGCGATCGGGTCGAAGACCTCGACCTGGCCGGTTCGCCTGCGGGCGAGATAGATCCGGCCGGTCCGCGAATCCACCTTCAGCGCGATCGTCCCGGTCCCCACGTAGATCCGCCGCACCACGCGCAAGGTGACCGTGTCGAGGACGGAAAGGTACGGGGAAGACCGGTGGGCGACATACAACAAGCCGCCGTCCCGGCTGAAATCGCCCCGGAAAGGCTCCGCCTCGGTGGGCACCGTCGCTGCGACCCGCCTGCCGGGGAGATCGAGGACGGATACGGTGTCGGATGACGCATTGAATACGTACGCCCTCCTCCCGGTACGGTCGACGAGGATCGACTGCGGGCCGTTCCCCACGGGGATGCGCGCATCCTCGACCAGCAATTCGGGGTCGATCACGCTCACGGTGTTCGATCCCGAGTTGACCGACAGGAGGGTCCTCCCGTCCGGGGTGAGCGCCAGTTCCACCGGGGCGTCCCCCGGGGCCAGGCGAAGGCGGTCGGTGACCTCTCCCGAGAGGATGTCGATGCGCTCCACGCCATCGCCGCCCTGCAGGGCCACGTATACCTTTCGCCGCAACGATGCGAGGGCCATCCCCGACGGCGCCGCCCCCGTGGGGACCACCCCCGCCACGCGGCCCGTGAGCTTGTCGAAGACCGTCACCGTGTTCCCCGTCCGGCTGGTCGCGAAGGCATTCAGGCCGACCGCAAGTTTCCCGGGAAACGCGGCGTGGAACGACGGGAGAAAGCGCACTCCTCCCGGCAGCGATTCCCGGTACAGGAGGGAGAGGGACAGGACGGTCCCGCTGCGACGGCTCACGTGGAACGGGAATTCGAGCCAGGAAGGCTCCTCCGGCAGGAGGAGCGCCGATTCCCCGTCTTCTCCCTTGAGGAAGGCGTCACGTACCCGGAACGAGAGGCCCGAATACCGGCCCGGAGGGAGCGCTCCGAACGCAAGGAACCGTTCCCTGCCCGCCTCCCGGAGGTTCACTTTCCGGAGTCGGACCGCGAGGGGGAACAGGGCGCCGTCTTCCCGGCGAGCGGACAAGGATTCGATCCGGTACGACAGGCGCGCCGCTTCCTGGGGCAGGGGGGCGAGATAGACGTAAAGCCCCCCTTCGGATTCGAGGACGGGACGGAGCATTCCCTGCCGCGCCTGGCATCCGGCAAGCAGCAGGAACATTCCCAAAACAGGCGCGAGGCTATGCCACCGGGGCGACCTGGGGGTGTACCCTCCGCTTCGAAAGAAAGGGGCCGGCGGAAAGCCGGCCCCTTTCCGTGCTGTATGCCGCCGGGGGATCACACTGCCCCCGGCACGCACGCCACGATCAATCCTGGGCGTGGCACTTGTTGCAGAGCACTCTCTGGTACGCGCCGAACACGGAAACCGGGCGGTCGTAATATGCCGCCTGGTTCTCCGCCGCGAGGCGGCCGCGGGCGAACTGCGGGGAACCCGGAGTCGTGTCCGTTCCCGGCCAAGCGGCGGCGCCGGTGTTGTCCACGTAGGAGATGAACTCGCCTTCCATCTGCCAGCGCAGCATCTCCGGGAACCCGGAAGCGTGCGCCCGGTGGCAGGAGAGGCACATCACCTGGTCGCTCGTTCCCGGACCGGCAAGAGCGGTCCCGTTGTTCTTGGCGTGGGACTTGAGGACCGTGTAATCCCCGGTATTCTCCGCGAACGGCACCAGGGAGAGGAACGGGCCCTGGCCGGCGGCGAACGTGCCGGTCATGATGCCCGAACTGACGTACTGGCTGTACCGCGTCGAGATACTGGAGCCGAGGCCCTGATCGACCGGGTGGACGTAGTTCCCCGTGCTGTGCATCGACCCGTGGCAGGTGCCGCACCACTGCCCCCACGGTTCCTGGCCGCCGGTGGTGGATACGCCGTAGGCGACCCGGGTCTGCTGGAGCGACTCGGAACGGTTATATGTGCTTGGCGCGACCGCCACGGGGACGCCGCCGAAGGTCACGCCGCCCTTGGCGTAGCCGGCGCCCGCCAGGAGGCGATATACGCCGACCGCCTGGCCGACGGCGGGGGTGGCGCTGGTGTCGTACGAGCCGGAGCCGACGATGGGGGCGCCGGACGTCGCGACCGACCCGGTGCTCAAGCGGCGGTATTTGCCGTGGGGATCGTGGCAGGAGTTGCACGCCAGCTGCGAGGACGGGAAGGTCCCGCCGGGGGACGAGGCGAAGTCGGGGTCCACGCCGTAGCCGTAGTCGGCGGAGATGATGTTGTGGCCGTGGGAAGAACCGGTCTCGGTGTTTACGGTGCCGCGCACCGTGAACGTGTAGGTCTTCTTCAGCCAGCCGAAGTCGCCGCCCGGGGTCCGTTGCAGCGGCGCCGTGCCCGCGGGCATGTTGGCGTCCGCCGTCGCGATGTGGTAGCTGGTCGGCCCGGTGTCTCCGGGGTGCAGGTGGCAGTTGAGACACGTGGAGCTCTGGTCCGTGCCCAGGAGCAGGAAGCTGCCGCCTGCTTTCGGTGTGTGCATGCTGTGGCAGCCGCCGCACTCGGCGACGCCGCCCGAATGGAACGCGAACGCCGTGGTCCCCAGCCCGGCGGCGAGCAGGGCGGCGACCAGGATGACGAACGAAACCTTTACCGCTTTCATTTCTCCTCCTTGTTTTCTCCGGCGGCCCGGCCATCCCCGGCTTCCCGTGGACCCGTCGGCTTTGTGCCCCCGCCTCGCGACGGGTTTACCCTTGTCGGAGGAGCCTGATGGGTTGAACGCCTGCAATCGCCAGACAGCTTTCCGTATCCTCCATCGATCCGTCGATTCCCGAACCCGTCCTACCACCTCCTCTCCCGAAGGAATTTCCCGCCGCCGATCGCATGCCGTCAGTTGGAGGTCAGGGAAAACACGCTGATCCCCCGCCTCTGGAGCTGGGTCACGTAGAGACGCCCGACGTTCCCCAACGCAAGGTCCGTCGGACCCGCGAGACTCCCGGGTTTGCCGTCCCGGAACCCGAACTGGGTAAGGAAAGTAAAATCCTTGTCGAACACCATCACGACGCTCTTCAACTTGTCGGACACGAGGATGTTGCCGGC
Source organism: Deltaproteobacteria bacterium (assembly GCA_021815305.1). GTDB lineage: Bacteria > Desulfobacterota > Deferrimicrobia > Deferrimicrobiales > Deferrimicrobiaceae > JAKAHC01. The sequence continues at coordinate 261,736 of JAKAHC010000001.1, forward strand.
CGAATCGACCGCGATGCCGGACACCACGCCGAAAAATCCGGGCGCGCCGCCCGGTTTCCCGAAAGACGCCACTTTTCCGTTTGGCGAGATCCTGTACACCTTGAAGAAGGCGGGGACCGTGAGGAAGATATCCCCCGCTTCGTCCAGGGTGATCCCGAACAACTCGGTGGAAGGGCGGTCCTTCTCGGGGATGCCGACGATGTCGGCGAAATCGTAAGCGCGGACGAACGCCCCTCGCTTGTCGGTCACAACCGCCTTCATCCGGGTCGTGCTGACGAGGAAAAAGCGATCGTTCCGGTAGATCAGGGTATTGGGCTCGAAATCCGCATACCCCTCGGGGAGGTTCGAGACCGCGATCTTTTCCCTGGGTTCCCCGCGATAGTTGCACCGGCAGAGGTAGTAGGACAAGATCCCCGGCACCCTGAGGTCGTACGAGAGCGTGTAGATGTCTCCCGCTTCGTCGACCGCCATCCCGTAGATCGATCCGATCTCCTGGTCGTCGCCGAACCGGTAGACCTCCATGCCCGTCCGGTTGAAGATCCGGACGGAGTCCCCGTCGGCGACGTACACCTCGTCGTGCAGCCTGTCGGCATAGAGACGCACCTGCCCGTAACGGACCGTCCCGGCGAAATCCGAGAGGTTGTACAGGTAGTTCGCCCCGAATTCCGCGAATGCGGGCTGCCCCCCCATGACAGGGGGAAGGATGCCTCCCAGGAAAAGGAGGAAAAGATATCTATTGCGAAGCCCTTCCATGTACCGGAGAGCAGCAATTCCGGTGCCACGGCGGCTCTATGCAACTTTACTAAGTAAAAACAATATATTACAGTTTTAACTCTCCTTCACCACACAATCACTACGGTGGAATCCCCACCCTGTTCCGTGATATCCCCAGATCCTGCAAAACACCTGGGGACGTGGCGGGAATGTGGGGAAATTGCCGGAGAGGTGGGGAATAGCCCAAGTTTCCCAATGTAAGAATCGTATTTCCCTCTCCGTTCCTTATCCACAACGTGCCGATATGTGGAATAAAATCCGGTAAACGGAAATTATTTCTCGTAAGGCATGAGAATTGCTTACATTTTGGACATGCCGGACATCGTCGCAAAACGGGTCCTGGTCGTCGATGACGATCCCCTGGTCTGCTGGGCGATCCACAGGGAACTCACTGCAACCTTCGTGGAAACCCATTTCATGGGATCGGGAGGGGAGTGTCTCGACGCGGTGAGGGAGAACCGGTACGACCTGGTTTTTCTCGACATCCATCTTCCGGACGCCAACGGCATCGACCTTCTCCGGAAGATCCGCGCCCAGTCCCCGGGGACTCGGGTCGTCATCTCCAGCGCCGACGGGAGCGATGCGAACAAGGAACTCGCCCTCTCCGCCGGTGCGGTGCAGTTCATCGAAAAACCGTTCGAAATCTCCTTGATCCAACGGGTCGTCACCGGTGCGCTCTGGGATTCCCCCGGAGGCCGCGCGCATCCCCGGTACCTCTGCAACCTTCCCCTCCGCATCTCCGTTCTTTCTCACCCGCCGGAGGCGGCTCCGGCCGATCTGGACAATCTTGGGGGAACGGCGGAAGACGTGGGGAAAGAGGGCGTGCGCGTCAACACAGGATACCCTCTTCGGAAGGGACAGAGTGTCCGGTTGCGGGTTACGGACCCGCGGGATCCCTTTTCCAAATTCTTCCCCGGCGAACCGGTCGCCGAAGTTGTCTGGGTCGTCCCCGGATCGGAGTCGTCCCGGGCAGGTTTGAGGTTCCTCCCGGCAACGTGAAGTTTTCGGCTTTCCCGACCGATACCTTCCTTCAGCGAGCATTGCGGCGAGAGGGAGGGTCCTCTTGGAAAGCGTCCTGCGGCTTCGAACCGTTCCCTTCCTCATCGTTTCCCTCCTTTTCCTCGGTGAACCTTTCATCGTCCCGGCGACGGCGTTCCACTCGGGCGGCGTGGGCGATTGTCTCGGGTGCCACTCCATGCACGCTCCGGCCGCAGGGACGGAGAAGCCGGCGGGCGCCCATCCCGCATCGCTCGTCGGATCGGATCCCGGTTCCACTTGCCTGTCCTGCCACCTGAAAGCAGGGGAAACGCGTCCCTCCTCCCACCGGATCGCAACCGCCGATGCGGACATGCCCGCCGGATTGCCTCCGGCCCAGATCACGCCCGGCGGAGATTTCGGCTGGCTGAAGAAGAGTTACCGCTGGGGGGGCGATCCGGGCGAGGCCGGAGGGAGCAGCCCCGGGGAACGGCACGGGCACAACATCGTCGCGGCGGACTACCGTTACACGGCGGACACGAAGAATTTCGCCGCCCCCGGCGGAACGTATCCCGCCGACAGGCTCAGTTGCATCAGTTGCCACGACCCCCATGGGAAGTACAGGCGTCTCGCGGGGGGAATCATCGGGACCGGTGGAGCCCCCATCCTGGGGTCGGGCTCCTACGAGGTGAGCCCCCTCCCGACCGGAACCGCCGCGGTAGGCGTATACCGGCTCCTGGGAGGGAAGGGTTACGTGACTTCCCTGTACGGCGGAGCCCCCTTTTCCGCGGATCCTCCCGCCGCCGTCTCCCCCTCGGACTTCAACCGCCCGGAGAGCGACAGCGACACGAGGGTGGCGTATGGCGCGGGAATGTCCGAGTGGTGCGCAAATTGCCACGCCGCGCTGATGGGTGAATCAGCCGGGCGGAAAGTCCATCCCGCCGGGGCAAGCGTCAAGTTCGGCGCGGACACCGCCTCCACCTACAATGCCTACGCAGGTTCGGGGGACATGTCCGGAGGCCCGGCGACAGCGTACACCTCGCTGGTCCCCTTCGAAATCGGGACGAACGACTACTCCGTGCTGAAATCGATGGCGCGGAGCGACGGCGCGGCATCCACGGGGCCGGATGCGAACGCCAACGTGATGTGCCTGTCCTGCCATCGCGCGCACGCATCCGCATGGGACCACGCGGCGCGCTGGAACATGGAATCGGCGTTTCTCGTCTACGGCGGGAATTTCCCCGGGATCGAGGACCCTGCCGCGCCGCCCGGCATTTCCCAGGGGCGCACACGGGCGGAGACCCGCAGGGCGTTCTATGAAAGGCCGCCGGGCCGCTTCGCGGCCTACCAGAGATCCCTCTGCAACAAGTGCCACGCCAAGGATTGAGGGGAGGGACATGGGCGCGCCCGTTCGCGCCTACTCCAGCCCGAACTTCTTCACCTGGTACCGCAGGGAGTCGTAGGTGATCCCCAGCAGCCTGGCCGCGGCCGTCTTGTTGTTTCCGGCCTTCTCGAGCGCCTGCCGGATCAGGTTTTTCTCGATTTCCTCCAGCGAAAGCCCGACGTCGGGGATGGTAATACCAGGCGCGGCCTGCCCTGCCGGCCTGCCCCGTCCCGAGAGGATCTCCGCCGGAAGATGTTCCGGCAGAACGATCCGGTCGTTTTCCAGGACGACGATCCGCTCGACGACGTTGCGCAGTTCCCGGCAATTCCCCGGCCACCGGTAGGCGACCAGGTACTCCAGCGCCTCGGCGGAGAAATCCGTGATGCCCGGCTTGGCGTATTTCTTCGAATACTCCTCCAGAAAGTGCCTGGCCATCAGGGGAATGTCCTCTTTCCGCTCCCTCAGGGGGGGGAGGTGGACGGAAAAGGCGTTCAACCGATAGAACAGGTCCACGCGGAACTCCCCCTTCTCCACCGCCGCCTCCAGGTCCCGGTTCGTCGTGGCGAACACCGTCGCGTCGAACGGGATGTCCTCCTTCCCGCCGATCCGCCGCACCTTTCTCTCCTCGAGCACCCGCAGAAGCTTGGACTGCAGGTCCTGGCGCATCTCTCCGATCTCGTCGAGCAGGAGCGAGCCGCCGTACGCCTGCTCGAAGACTCCCTTCTTGTCGGTTTTCGCGTCCGTGAACGCACCCTTGTCGTGCCCGAACAGTTCGCTTTCGATGAGCTGCTCCGGCAGGGCGGCGCAGTTGATCCCGACGAACGGGGCGAAAACGGACGGATCCTTCCGGTGCATCCGGTCGTGCATGCACCGGGCGAAGATCTCCTTTCCCGTGCCGCTCTCCCCGGTGATCAAAACGATCGGCACCTCGGCGTCCGAGAGCTTCTCGCATCGGGCCCGAAGCTTGTGTATCACGTTCGTGTTCCCGATGATCTCCCGCTGGTCCTGGGCGGGGGAAACCTTCCGCAGGTACTCCACCTCCTCGCGCAGGTTCCGCCTTTCGACGATCTGCCCCAGGACGATTTTCACCTCGTCCAGGTTGAACGGCTTGGTCAGGTAGTCCACGGCCCCGACCTTCATGGCCTTGACGGCGGTCTCCGCCGTGTCGTCGGAGGTAAGCATCACAACCTGTACGGATATGCCCTGCGCGACGATCTCTCCGAGGATGTCGATGCCGCTGCGCCCGGGGAGCTTGATGTCCAGCATCACCACGTCGGGGGAGAACGAGCGGATCTTGTCGATCACGTTTTCAGGATCGGACTCGGCGCGAACGTCGTACCCGTCCCCCCGCAACGCCCTCTCCAGCATGGAGACGATCAGTTCGTCGTCGTCGAGCAGGAAAACCTTCCCCCGGGACTTCATGCCGCGGGCCCGCTTTCCTCTTTCACGGGAAGCCGGATGGTGAACAGCGCGCCGCCCCCGGACCGGTTGGCGACGTGAATGGCTCCTTCGTGATGTTCGATCAACTGGCGGGAGATCGCCAGGCCCAGGCCCGTCCCCTTGGCCTTGGTCGTGAAGAACGGCTGGAACACCTTGCCGATGAGGTCCTCGCGGATGCCGCTCCCGGTGTCGGAGATCTCGATCCGGATCATCCCTTCGTCATCCAGCAAGGTCCGGATGCCCAGCTCGCCCCCCCGGGGCATCGCGTGGAGGGCATTCAGGAACAGGTTCAGGAAGACCTGCTGCAGCTGCGTGGGGTCCGCGAGGGTCGGCGGAAGGGTCTGGAAATCTTTCCGGATCACGACCTTCTCCGTCCCCCCGGGACCGATGGAGTGGTGCTTCAGGTGGAAACTGAGGGTCGTGTTCAGCAGCTGGTTCATGTTGATCGGCTCCAGCCGGGGCTTCTGGGGCCTCGCGAAATTCAGGAAGCTCTTCATCAGCCCTTCCAGGCGGGTGATTTCGTCCACCACTTTCCGCAACACCGCCTTGTCCTCGACGGTGATGTACGATTCCTCGGCCAGGACGCTCGTGGCGACCTTGATTCCCGCCATCGGATTCTTCACCTCGTGGGCAAGTCCCGCCGCCAGCTCCCCCACGGCGGCAAGCTGCTCCGCGCGCTGCATCTTGTGCATCTGCTCCTTGAGGGACCCCGCCATCTCGTTGAAGGCGGTGCCGAGCTCGCCGAATTCATCTTTCAGCGGCGCTACGCGGTGGTCCAGATCCCCGCGCTTGAGCTTTCGGGTGGATTCCACGAGGACCTTGACGGGGCGGGTCAGCCCCATGATGAAGACGAACCCCAGCAACGCCGACAACAGGGGGCCGAGCGCCACAAGGCCGTAGAGAAAATATTTGGTGCGGGCGATTTCGTTGATCGCCTTTTGCGTGTTCACCCCGAGCCGGGAGCTCGTGATGGCGATCATGTCCTGGACCTTCGCGCTCAGCTCCTCGCCGATCCGGAAGGCGGTGTCCTCCTCGGCGGCGAGCCTCGCGGCGTTCGCCCGGAGGGTCAACACCCTGCTCAGGGCGTCCTTGTACCGCTCCGTTTCCCTCTTCAGGTCGTTCAACCGATCCGTCCCGCGCGGAGAGTGGTGGCAGTCGAAACAGGTGTCGATGATCCTCCCCATGCCCATGACGTTCGAAACGACCGTATCGTAACTCTTCGAATATTGCGTGCCCATGAGCGTGAGGTCCGACTGCACTTTCTTGATTTGCAGCAGGTAGTGCTCCCTCAGGATCTCCACCTGGTGGAGCGTGATCAGGCGGTCGAGGTTTGCCGTGGCGGTGCGGATGGTGCGGATGACGTAGGCGCCGGCCAGGAGGAAGACGACGGAATATGAGGTTAACGCGATGGCGATCTTGCGTTTCATCAGTTGTTCATGTAATCGTAGGCGGCCAGGTCCAGGTGGATGTCTTTCGCGTACTCCACGACGGCGGCGTAATCCTTGTCCGTCGTCCCGATGAACTTCAGCGCCCCGAACCCTTTCAGCACCTTCACCCCTTCCGGGTCCAGGTGCATGTTGAGGAGCGCTTCCTTCATGCGGTCCCGCATCGACGGGTCGATGTCCCCCCGCAGGGCGAGACCGTTTTCCGGAACGTCGGGGGACCTCGTAAGGACCACCAGATCTCTCAGGATCCGGGGGTCCTCTTTCGCAATGCGGTAATAGACCGTGTTCTTCGCCGCCCCGATGTCGGCCTTCCGGTCGAGAACGTCCCGGATCGCGCCCTCGTGCGTCCCGGTGAAATAAGTTTCCTTCAGGTATTTCCTGTAATTCGAGATCCCGTGTTTTTGGAAGTATTCCAGCGGGAGAAGGTAGCCTGCCGTCGTCGCCTTGTCCACGAAGGCGAACCGCTTCCCCCTCATGTCGCGGGCGGCCCGGATGCGGCTGTCTTTCCGGACGAAGATCATACCGTAATAGGTGGAAGTGTTATCGAGAGCCACCGGCCGCGCAAGGACCTCCACCCCCACCTTCGCATGCGCCAGGGGGTAGGTGAAGCTGCCGAAGAAGGCGCCGTCCATCCCCGATGACCGGAAATTGTCGATGATGTTTCCGTACCGGGGAAGGACTTTCAACACGATCTTCGCGCCGGTCTTCCGGGAAAGATAATCCGCCAGGGGCTGGTACCGCTCCAGTTGCCTGAAAATGTTCCGCTCGGGGATCAGCCCGATCAGGAGCTTCTTCGCCGGCGCCGCTTTCGGGGCGGGTGGCGGCTCTTTCCGGGAACAGCCGAGAAGGAGCAGGAGACACGCAATGCCGCAGAGGATACGTTTTGCCATCCGCCGGATGATACTATAAAGCCCCTGCCCGGCGAAAGGGGATTGATGCCCGGCCGCGGCTACCCCCGGGGGGGCTCCCCGAACTGCAGGGAATGGAGTCTCCGGTAGATCCCCGCCTCCGCCATAAGCTCGGCGTGGGTCCCCGATTCCCGCACCTTCCCGCGGTGCATCACGAAGATCCGGTCCGCGGAGAGCACCGTCGACAGGCGGTGGGCGACCACCAGGGCCGTCCTTCCGGACAGGATCCCCGGCAGCGCCTCCCGGATCCGGGCTTCCGTCACCGGATCGACGCTGGAGGTGGCCTCGTCCAGCAGCAGGACCTTCGGCTCGCGCGCCAGCGCGCGCGCGAAGGACACCATCTGGCGCTGCCCCATCGACAGCATCCCCCCCCGCTCCCCCACCGGGGTCGAAAGCCCCGCGTCCCACTCCGCGGCGAACCGGTCGACGCCCGCGGCCGCCAGCGCCGGCCCGACCGCCGGCCCCCCCGCGGTTACGTTTTCCAGCACCGTCCCGGAAAAGAGGAACGGGTCCTGGAGGACGAGGGAAAGCATGCCGCGCAGTTCCCGCCGGGGAATCTCCCGGATGTCCGTGCCGAAGAGCAGGATCTGCCCCCGCCGGATCTCGTAGAACCGGCACAGGAGGGAAAGCACCGTGGTCTTTCCCGCGCCCGTCGCCCCGACGATCGCCCCCGTCCGCCCTTCCTCGAGGGCGAAGGAGACGCCCCGCAGGACCGGGGAACCTTCCGCCGGGCGGTCCGCGCTTCCGCCCTCCGCGCGGGGGTAGGAGAACCAGACGTCGCGGAATTCGATCGCCGCGGAGGCGGGTTTCCTCGCCGCGGCCCGTTCCACGCGCATCCGTTGCCCGCCGGGTGGAGGCTCCGGGTACTCGGGGGAAACCTCCGCGTCCAGCACCAGGAAGATCCGCTCGGAGGAGGCCAGGGCGGACTGCAGGATGTTGTATTTATCGCTCATGTCCTTGATGGGGTTGTAGAACTTCTGGGCGTATTCGAGAAACGCCACGAGGGTTCCGAACGTGACGGCTCCGGCGATCAGCGCGACGCCGCCCCTCCACAGCAGCAGCGCCACGGCGACGGAGGCGAACATCTCCACGCCGGGGAAGTAGAGGGAGTAGAAGTTCGTCAGCCGGACGTTCTCCGCGGTGTACTCCTCGCTCAGCCGGTCGAAACGCCGCTCCGACTTCCCCTCCTGGACGAACGCCTTCACCACGGACACGCCCGTCACGTGCTCCTGCAGGAAGGCGTTGAGCCTGGCCAGCTTGCGCCGCGCCTCCCGGTTCGCCTCCCGGATGTGCTTTTTCAGCAGCTCGACGAACAGCAAGAGGACCGGCAGGACCGAGAAGACGACCAGCGCGAGGCGAAGGTGCATCCCCAGGAGAATCGCCGCCGTCCCGGCGAGGACCGCAGCATCGCCGATCGTCGATACGAGGCCCGAGGAGATGAGCTCCTGGAGCGCTTCGACGTCGGAGGTCAGCCGGGTCATCAGGCGCCCCGTCGGTGTCCGGTCGAAGCAGGATACCGGGAGCCGCTCCATCCGGGAGAACATCTCCCGCCGGATCGAAAGGATCACGCGCTGCCCCAGGACCGACACCGCGTACATCTGCAGGTAGAGAAACCCCATGGCCCCCGCGAGGGCCGCAAGGTACAGGAGGATCCACCTCCCCATCCCGGGAAGCACCCCGGGCGTGATGTGCCGGTCGATGATGATCTTGATGATGTAGGGGCCCGCCAGCTGGCACGCGGTGCCGCAGGCAAGGGCCGCCAGCGCTCCCGCGAGGATTCCCCGATGGGGGACGACGTACCGCAGGAGGCGGCGCAGGAGTTTCCAGTCGACCCCCTTCGTTTCCGCCCGGTCCTCGAGGAAGAACGCATCCGGCGGGGAATTCACGACGAATCCTCCAGCTCCCTTGCCAGCATCTGGCGCGAATACAGGTCGTAATAGGTTCCCCTCGCGGAGAGCAGCTCGTCGTGCGTCCCCTCCTCGACGATCCGCCCCGCGTCGAGGACGAGGATCCGGTCGCACCGCGAGAGGGACGCCATCCGGTGCGTGCTGAAGAGCACCGTCCGCTCTCCCTTCGCCGAAAGGATTCCCTCGAAGATCTCCCGCTCGGTCTCCGCGTCGACGGCCGAGAGGGCATCGTCCAGGAGGAGGAAGTCGCTCCCGGCGCACACCGCGCGGGCGATGGTCGCCCGCTGCTTCTGGCCCCCCGACAACGAGATCCCACGCTCGCCGACGACCGTGGAAAAGCCCCGCGGCAACTCCTCCACCTCGTCGAGGAACCGGGCCAGCGTCGCCGCATCCCTGGCGGCCGCCGGGTCGGGCGTCTCCCTGCCGAAACAGATGTTCTCCAGGACGGAGTCGGAGAAGAGGAACGGGTCCTGGGGCACCAGGGCCACGCGGCGGCGCAGCACCGGAAGGGGAATTTCCGCCGCGTCCCTTCCGTCCCACAAGATCGTTCCCGGAGGGGTGGGATAGAACCCCAGCAACAGGGAGAACAGGGTGCTCTTCCCTCCCCCCGTGGTTCCCACCAGCCCCAGCACCTCTCCCTTCCGCACCGTGAAGCGGACGTCGCGGAGGGTTTCTCCCCTGCCGCCCCCTTCATGGGAGAAGGAGAGGCCGCGCACCTCCAGGAGGTAGGGCGGGGCGCCCTCCCCCCGCGGTACCGCTCGCCCCGCCGCACACGCAGGGGCGGGAACGCCAGCCTCGCGGGCCGCCCTTCCGCCGCTTTCGGAGGACTCCACCGGCAGCCGGAGGAACTCGTTGATCCGTCCCATCGCGGCGTTTCCCCGCTGGAACAGGTTGATCACCCACCCCATCGCCATCGTCGGGAACGCCAGCATCGCGAGATACGCGTTGAAGGCGACGAATCCGCCGAGGCTGAGCGTGCCCGAGACGACCGACCGCCCCCCCACGTACAGGACGAACGCGACGCCCACGCCCGCGAGGAACCCGATCGCGCCGTGGAACGCCGCGGAGGTCCGGGCGACGTCGAGGTTGCGCCGGTAATATTCGCGGCAATCCACGGCGAACCGCTCCTCCTCCCTCTCCTCGAGGGTGAACGCCTTCACGAGGCGGATGCCCGACACGTTCTCCTGCAGCGTCGCGTTCATCGAAGCGAGCGACTCCTGGACTTTCCGGTGCTGCCGATGGAAGGCGCGGCCGTACTCGCGGGACAGGAGCACCACGAGAGGGGCCACCAGCAGCGACATGCCCGTGAGCATCGGGCTGATCCGCAGCATGAAGGCGATCGCGAGCACCCAGGTGATGGAGGTGCCTGCCAGGGTGAGCAGGCCGGGCCCGAGGAGGAGCCACACCGCGCCCAGATCGTTCGTCATGCGGGACATCACGTCCCCCGTCGGGGTGGCGTGGAAGAACGGCATGGGCAGGCGGATCACGTGGGAGAACAGCTGCCTCCGCATCTCCCTCTCCACCTCGCGCGCCGCGACGAGCAGGGAGCGCCTAGAGAAGTACCGGAACAGGGCGTGCAGGACCGCGAAGAGCGCCAGCAGCTCCACGGCCCGGAGGAGCCGGCCCGGCCCGGAAGCGCTTCCTTCGCGCGCGGCGGACACGGCGTTGATCGCGTCCCGGGTCATCCACGGCACGAGGAGGCCCAGCACACTCGAGATCACGAGGCCGAGCGCGCACAGGGCATACACCCGCCGATGGCGGGACAGGTGCGGAAGGAGGGTCAGGAGGTCGCGGATCGCCCTGTCCTCATCCCATCGGAAACGGGTCCGGAGTGAAGCACAGGAGGAACAGGAGCGCGGCGATCAGTCCCACCGCGCGGCGCAAGGGGGAAAGAGGGACGCTTTCGAACACGGGCCGCGGATGCCCCGTGCCGAGGAAGAACAGGAGCGCCGCCCAGACGAACCATCCGTTGCCCATGAGCCCCATCAGGAGCAGGCCGTAGGGGATGAGCCGGGCCACCCGCGAATACCGGTCCCCGAAGAGGGAGTAGGCGATGTGCCCGCCGTCCAGCTGGCCCGCGGGGATCAGGTTCAGCATTGTGATGTAGAGGCCCAGCCACCCGGCGTAGGCCACGGGGTGGAGGACCACGTCGTACCCCGCGGGGATCTTTCCCAGAACGGCCCGCGAGAGAAGCTGGAACAGGAGCGACTCCCCCAGCATCGCGCCGAGGCCCCCCGCGGAGCGACGGATCTCGGAGAGGGCCAGCCCCGCGATGAGCACCGGGATGGCGATCGCCGCGCCGGCCAGGGGCCCCGCGGCGCCGATGTCCATCAGCGCGTTGCGGTCGGGAAAGGGGGACTTGAGCTTGATCACGGCCCCCATGGTCCCGGGAAGGGGCGGGATCGGGAGGAACGGGATGAAGTAGGGAGGGGTCGTCACGACATGATGCAGCCGTGCGGCCGTGTAATGCCCCATCTCGTGGACCCCGAGGATCGAAAGGAGGGGGACGTTGAACATCAGCCCCAGCGGAAGATCCGAAAGCCGGGCGAGAGGATTCCCCCCCCCGAGAAACGACCCCGCGAAGAGCGTGGTCACGAAGGTGACCAGGAAAAGGAGCAACGGGACCAATGGAGAACACCCTCTTTTCTTTTCGGAGGATCCCTGTTACCTGTAAGAAAGTAAGATCATCGCAAGGGGGCCTAGGGTTCCCGCCGTGAAACTCCTGTCCGACATCCCCCCGGGGACGAAGGTCCTCCTCCACGTCTGCTGCGCTCCGGACGCCTCCTACGGCGTGCGGGCGATGCGGGAGCGGTTCGACGTCACCGGCTTCTTTTATAACCCAAACATCCATCCCGGGGAAGAATTCCGGAGAAGGGCGCAGGCCGTCCTCGACCTGCAGGAGAAGGCCCCCTTCCCGCTCGTAATGGGGAGCGGAGGGGAGTGCGAGTGGGAGGAAGCGATCCTGGGGCTCGAGGGGGAACCCGAACGCGGCCGCCGCTGCGAAGCGTGCATCCGGCTCCGGTTGCGGGAGACGGCGGGAAAGGCCGTCGCGTTGGGGATGCCGGCCTTCGGAACGGTCCTGACCGTGAGCCCGAGGAAGGACGCCGCGATGGTGAACCGCGTCGGGCGAGAGGAGGGGGAGCGCTCCGGGATCCGCTTCGTCGAGGCGGATATGAAAAAGGGGAACGGGTACCTGGAAAGCGTACGCGCCAGCAGGGCGTTGGGGCTGTACCGCCAGCGGTACTGCGGGTGCAGGTACTCCTTCCGGTGATCCCCCCGCCGGGGGGTCCCCAATGACTAAAGATCTCGCAACGCCGGGCCGATAAGGAAATCAGGAAGGATTGGCGGAAGCGTGAGGGAATCGAACCCACCGGAGACGTTTCCGCCTCCCGACCGGATTTGAAGTCCGGGGGGGCCACCAGCGCCCCATCCGCTTCCGTGCGACCCGACGGCGGGTGACATTATACCAGATGGAAAAGGAGGCACGATGCGACGGGTTCTGGCGACGATTGCGGTCCTGACGGTCCTTGCTCTCGGGGCGTCGAGCGCGCTCGCGGTCGAGTTCGGCGTCCGCGGCGAATACTGGTTCCCCAGGCTTTCCGGAACGGTGCAGACCACGACCGGCGGGATACCGGACACCGTCCTCGACGTCCGAAACACCCTGGGAGTCAAGGACAAGAACCTGCCCTTCGGAGAGGCGTTCCTGCGCATCGGCAGCGTGACGCTGCGCGTCGGGTACACCCAGGTCAGGCTGGACGGCGACAAGGAGCTGTTGCAGACCATCACCTTCGACGGCGCGACATACACCGTTTCCGACAACGTCCTGTCGAAGCTCGACCTGAAAACGGCGGATGCCGATTTGCAGTACGACTTCCTCCGGCCAGGCGTGGGAGCGGCGAATCTCAACCTCGGGCTGATCCTGAAGGTGAAGTATGTGGACGGGAAGGTGGAGCTGCGCAGCGTCTCCACCGGCGTGGCGACCACGAAGGACTTCAAGGCGCCCATCCCGATGGTCGGCGCGGCGGTGGGTTTGGGGCTGCTGAAAAACAGGGTGCGTGCCGACGCGCGGGTGACGGGAATCGTGTACTCGGGGAACCACCTCTACGAGGCGGATGCCTTCGCGACGCTCGCCCCCCTGCCGTACGTGCAGATCCACGGCGGATACCGCTACGTCGACCTGAAGATCGACGAGTCGGACACCCTGGCCAGCCTCAAGCTTTCAGGGCCCTACGTCGGGGCGCAGATCTCGTTCTGAACGGAGCCGGAAAAAACCGTTGAACCGGCGGCCGGGGAAGGTACAATAGGGATTCCCTGGGGCGCTTAACTCAGCGGTAGAGTGCCACCTTCACACGGTGGAAGTCACAGGTTCAAGTCCTGTAGCGCCCACCAAAGAAAACAAGGGGTTGCGGGTGATTCCGCCGCCCCTTTTTCTTTTCCTGCGGACCGCTTCCACCGCTGCTTCCACCAAAGCTGCCCGATTTCCCCATCGCCCCACGGAAACCGCTTCTGATGTTTTCGTCGAGTCTCCGGATGAGTGGACTGCATTTTGGCGAGTAATGGCCGGAATACCGTCGAGTCAAGATTCGACTCTGAAAAATCTGCGCGGAGAAATCTCCCTATCTTGAGCGCCTGCCTTCCTCGCATATGCCGAACAACTCGGCCTGCTTGGTCGGGCGTTCGTCATGCGGTAGGAGTTCGGCAAGCTTCGGTACAGGGACGTTGGCGAGTTCCTTCGGCTCAAGTTTGTGGAGGCCACCGCCATACACACGTCCTTCACCGAGAAGACGCTCGGGTGTTATCTCATTCAATACTTGCCAGACACGGCGTATGAGTCGGGGGTCGCGCGCAATCGCACGTGCAAGAACGGATGTCGGGTACATAGCCAAGTAGACATTCGCCACTGTGGCTCGCGAGTTATTAAGGATAAACCGGAATGGACGACCGCTCCTGGTATCCCCACGTCCAAGGTACGTGCAGACAATTGGCGCGGGAGGGCGGTTCTCTTGGCTATACCAAAGTGAACGATGTTGGCAGAGGTATCGTTCATGGAGCCCGCGGGCCTTTCCCCCCTGAATATAGGCATACAAGGCTGGGAACCGAAACCTGATCTCATTTTCGGGGAGTTTGGTGTCAAGCAAGTAGAGGCGACGATCGATCTTCGGAACACCGTAATTGTCGGCCGTCACCTCGTCCTCGGCGAGATAGCGTGGGCTGGGAAGAATAGGGCGGAAAGCCTCCATCGGCAAACCGCGCGCCCGGATTTCATCTTCCGAGAGGATGAAATACGCATTGCCGCCGGTCGCTATTCCACGCTTGATCCGAAAGAAATCCGCAAGAATCGGGGTGGCTGTTCTTGTGCGTGTACCTGAAGCGGGGAAACGCGTCCACTTCGGCTCATGGGCAAGTACGCTGGCCGCCACTGCGCGCGACAGTTTCGGCTCAAAAATCGTGCCGCCGAAATCAAAGGTTACTTCGTGATTTCGCGGAGGCGGCGATTTGCGAAACCAGACAATGGCTGACGACACAAGAGCGTCCGCAAATTGCACATCGTTCGGGTCAAATCGATAGATTCGCAAGAGCGTGACGCGGTCGAGAAGATACTGTTTGACGGCGCGACCATAGTTCACGTCCATAAATTCACTCGGAACAAGCCATCCGGCGACGCCACCGTCAGTCATCCATGCGTCGGCCATCCCGATGAAATGGCAGTACAGCCCTGCGAGGCCGCTGATTTTCATTCCGCTTGTCTGCTGGGTCTGACTCTGCAGGCGGCATTTTTCGCCATTCTCGAGATGATGGTGCCGCACGTATGGAGGATTACAGATTACGAGGTTGTAGCGCGGAGATGGGATCGCGTGCGTGAAATCGGCGACCTTTACGGCAAGACCGGCATCCTTCCAGAGGTCGGCGGCAGGAATGCCATAGTACGGATCAATCTCGAAGCCGAGGGCCTCGGCAACATATGCCTTATCAAAGACCCTGCGGAGCGCGGAATAGAAGGAGCCGGTGCCGACGGCGGGGTCGAGGAAATGGATTTTCCGGACGTTCCGCAGAAAGTTCGCCGCATACCTTACGATATCCTCGGCCAAGTCCGGGGGCGTCGCAAACTGGCCGAGGCGGTTTCTTTCGGCCTGCGTCTTCTTGCGATCCAAGTCCGCCTGGAGCATAAGGCGTTGCTGTTCGAGAATGTGAATCGGTTCACGCATGGTCAGATTCCAAAAAGGGCCAAATCGTCAATGCGATGCTCCCAAACCCAGTCTATCCCCTCCGACGCTTCGTAGCCGAGATATCCGCTGTCGAAGTAGCCGCATAAGAAAAGGTTGAATCGGACCTTGTCCCCGTACGTACCGCGTAATTGCGCCATTTTCATCGCTTCTTCCTTGCGGCGTTTGTTGGTGTTGGTGAAATCGCCTGCCGATTTCGCTTCAAAGAATACGGGGAGCTCTCTGCCCTCCGGTTTCATCTGCATGATGACAGCATCTATCGGAATATTAACGCTCCGGACGCCGCCCTCAAGCTTGCCGGGCACGTTCATCCGGAAGCTGAAGGTTCCAGCCGGCATCGCGTCGAAGCGCGTACCCTCGCCGCCAGGAAGTTGCCGATAACGACGGGCTTCCAGCCAAACCTTGATGGCTGCGAGTTGGCGCTTTTCCTGAGCATTGCGAATTATCGGATTGGCGACCGCGCCGCAAAGGCGGTCAGCAACAATGGTGGCTGCCCTATGAGTTTCTGCCTTTGTTGGTGGCTCTGTTCTTCCGAGCCACACGAAGATGTCCGGATCGGCCATCTTCTCGATCGTCGCAGCGATGTTGGCGAGTTGGACGTCAATCTCGGCCGCATCTGCGCGGACCGGGAGCTTCTTCTCGGTTTCCATGCATTTGACGAGGTGCGGAGATACTCCGGCGAGGCCAATCAACCGGTCAACCGCGAGAGGCGGACACGTGGACATTCAAAGCGTGGGAAGTATCTCCGGATGCTCGCGCATAATTGCAGGTTGGACGTCTGTGATGTTCGACGTCCAGTGAAGTGCCGCTTCCACGTCCTTGGTCGTCTGGATGCGCGTTTCCCGAAACGCACGCGGTGCGAAATTCATAAACCAATCGTTGTACATATCGACCGACTTGACAATGTCGCTCTTCCATCGGTCCGGCTTGTCCAGGTTGACGGCCATCCTCGCTCCCCCAATTCTATTATCCAGCCATGGCGGTCACGTGTTTCAGTATGTCGGCTTGTCCACATTGGGTCAACACGGGAAAGACACAGGAAGGATCAATCGGATAGTATCGCTCCTCAGCAACGGCGAAAGTTGCTGCATATTCCGGTGATCCCCAGTGTATTCGGGTAATGGGACGGCGCCGTAGAGCCGCCCCCGTCCGTCTCGGAAGTCGCCATCCTTGGCCTCGGACGGCCACCAGTGCGACATCAGGTCTCCCCTGTCGCCGCGCGGAACGCGGTCGGTTTCCGCACGCCGACGTCGGCCATCGCCATCGTGCAGATTTCGGTCGTCAGCCGGGGGCGCAGCTCCATACGCCGCACGTCTCAGAACCTTTGACCGTACGGATTCGACAGGGCTCCTTGACGGTGCCCGGCCTATACACCTTCACACGGTGGAAGTCACAGGTTCGAATCCTGTAGCGCCCACCACCGGAAAGTCGTCGAACCGGGGCATCCCTCCGCGGGGGCCCCGGTTCCTGCTTCATGTGCTATAAGGGAACCAGGCGAAATGAGCCAGACTCCTTCCATCCTGAACGTCGGCTGCGGCCAGGTGCGGATCCCCGGCGCGATCGGCATCGACTTCGACCCGCAAAGCTGCGCCGATGTCATCCATGATCTGGATCGGTACCCCTGGCCGTTCGAGGACCGGTCGTTCGACCGCATCCTCTGTTCCCATGTCCTCGAGCACCTGCGCGATCCCCGGCGCGCCATGCAGGAGATCCAACGCATCGTTCGGCCGAACGGGACGGTGGAAATCGCGACGCCCCACTACTCTTCCCCGGAATCCTGGGGGGATCTGACCCACTACATGCATTTCAGCCTCAAATCCTTCGAGCCCTTCTACCAGCGCGGCAACCGCCAAGAGGCCTTCGATCTGGTTTCCTGCCGGCTCGGGTTCGGCAAGGGGATCCCGTCGTTATTGGGCCGCCTCCTCGCCGCCGCGCTGGGCCTGTCATTCTACGAGAAATACTGCTGTTTCCTCTTCCCCGGGAGGAACATGGAGTTTCTCCTTCGAAGAAAGCCGGATGCCCCGCGATGACGGGAACCGGATTCCGGAAGTCGCCGCCGCGTCGGCTCCCGGTACCTGAAGGACCGGACGGGTGCGAGGGTAACGCGACAAGGCGTTTCCCCTCTACCGGACCCCCCTGACGATCCCCACACCCCGCGGGTCGGGAGAGCCGGAGACGACTCTCCGGAACCCCGACGCCTTCATCATCCCGGCGATCTCCCGCGCCGTGTACGCCCGGCCCCCTTCCGTCACGGCCACCATGTGGACGGCGAAGAAGACCGGCCCGGGGGGGGAGGTCTTCCCCTCCGCCAGCACGAATTCCTGCACCGCGGCCCGGCCCCCGACGGCGAGGGCGGAGCGCACCTTGCGGAGGATCCGCACGCAATCGGCCTCGGAGTAGGCATGGAGGATCTGGGAGATCCAGACGAAGTCGTACGGGCCGCCGAGCGGGTCCACAAGAAAATCGCCTTCCACGAGGGACACCCGGTGCGACGCGCCCTTTTCCCGCAGGATCTTCCGCGTGACGCGCAGGGTCCCCGGCGTGTCGAAGAGGGTGACCCGCGCATCCGGCGACGCTTCCGCCCAGGCGACGGCGTACGTCCCCGGCCCGCCCCCGAGATCCAGGACGCGCTCCCCCGGGCGGACGCGGATCCTGCGGGCGACGACAGCCGCCCTCTCCCTCGCGTTTTCCTCCATCCCGCGGATGAAGTTCTCCTGGTAGCTCCCCTCCACACCGCCTTTCGCCGCGCTGCCCGCGCGGATCGTCGCGGGAAGACGCCCCCAGTCGGACCAGCCGTCGAGGTGGTGCAGAAGGATGGATTCCATCGAGTTTTTCCCCGGCAGGAGAAATTCCCGGGCCGCGGCCGCGTTCCGGTACCGTCTCCCGCTCTTTGCGACCAGCCCCAGCGGCGCCAGGGCGTCGAGGAGCACGGAGAGTTTCCCGGAATCGGCCCCGATCCGTTTCGCCAGGGCGGGCGCATCGCACGCCCCGGCCGCGAGAGCGCGGAACACACCCAGTTTCAGGGCGGCCAGAAGGACCATCGACCGCTGGTACCCGTGTCCTGTCGCCATCAGGTCGTCGACGTTTCGCACCGGTCCCGTCACCACGCACCTCCTGAACGCCGGTTACAGCTTCCTCAGCCTCCCGGCCCCTGTTCCCGTGTCGTCGATCCCGTACCCGGCGGCGCGGATCCTCTTCCGGAGGACGTCCGCAACCGCGTAGTCGCCCGCCCTGCGCCGTGCGGCCCGCTCCCGCGCCAACTCCCCGACCTCCCCGGGCACCCCTTCCATCCCGCAGGCGGTTGCACCCTCGGCTCCGGCTTCGGGGAGCAGGCCGACCGCGAGGATCCCGTCCCATGCTCCGGCGAGGGAGCGAACGGTTTCTCCCCCGATGCCCGATCGCGCCGCATCGTGGACCACGGCGAGCGCCCGCGGGAGGTTCAGGTCGTCCTCGAGGGCCGCGCGGAACTTCTCCCGCAGCGTCGTCGCCGCTTCTTCCCCCGCGGTCCCCGCCGACGCCAGCTTGCGGTAGGCGTCCCGCAAACGGGAGAGGGCCCGGGCGGCCCCGGCCTGCCCCGCCCAGGTGAAATTCATCGGCGAGGCGTAGTGGAGGATGAGGCAATAATACCGGAATTCCTCCGGGGAGAAACCCCTCCCTCCGCCCGGCGGACCGTTCTCGAGGTCGTCCAGGGTGTACTCGTTCCCCGCCGATTTCGACATCTTCTTCCCCTCGACCAGCAGGTGGGCGGCGTGCATCCAAAGCGCGGCGAACCGCTTCCCCGTGGCGGCCATGGCCATGGCGCGGGAGTTCTCGTGGTGCGGGAACCGCAGGTCCGCGCCGCCGACGTGGATGTCGAACTCCGGACCGAGATGCCGGATCGCCATCGCGGCGCACTCGATGTGCCAGCCGGGCCACCCCCTCCCCCACGGGCTGTCCCACTGGTATTCCCGCCCCGGCTCCGCGGGCATCCAGAGCACGAAATCCTCCGGGCGCTTCTTGTGCCGGTGGGCGCCGGCCTCCGTCCGGCGGGCGGGGGTTCCCCCTCCCAGGGATGCGCCCGACAGGTCCCCGTACCCGGGGGCTTTCTCCACGTCGAAGTAGAGGTAACCGCCCTCGCCGTATGTGACCCCCCGCTCCTCGAGGGATCGCACCAGGGAGATCATCTCGGGGACATGCTCCGAGGCGCGAGGGTAGACGTCCGCCGGCAGGAAAGCCATCCGGCGGCAATCCCTGAAGAACGCCTCGGTGAAGAACTCCGCGATTTCCCGCGCCGACTTCTTGGCCGCGCGCGCGGCGGCGATCACCTTGTCCTCCCCGCGCTCCAGCCGTTCCTGGTGCATGTGTCCCACGTCCGTGATGTTCTGCACGGAGCGGGTGCCGTATCCCAGGAAGCGGAGGGAGCGGACGAGCAGGTCGGTGAGCAGATAGGTCCGGAGGTTGCCGATGTGGGCGTACCGGTAGACGGTGGGACCGCAGGTGTAGATCCCCACCCGCAGCGGGTTCCCGGGGACGAAGGGGACTTTCCTTCGGACCGCGCTGTCGTGCAGGGAAAGCCCCACGTTTCGCCTCCCGCCGGGAACGAACGCGCCGGGAGCTACATCTCCTGGTGCGTTTCCTTCTCGATCTCGTCGGAGAGGAGCTTCACGTGCTTCTTCTCCTCCTCCGCGAGATACAGGAACAGGTCCCGGATCTCCGGTTCCGTGGCCAGCCGCGAGTACTCCGTGTAGTTCCGGTACGCCGTCTTCTCGCGGTCCAGGGCCATCCGGATCACGTCCATGGGATTGCCGTCCATCTTCGGGTTCCCTCCGTGCGGCGAGTAGCCGGTTGCGGGCGGATCTCAGCCCGGGTGCTTTTTCGCGTAGTCGTCGAGCGCGGATTTCACCGCCTGCTCCGCCATCACCGAGCAGTGGATTTTCACCGCCGGGAGGCCGTCGAGCGCCTCGGCCACCTGCAGGTTGGTGACCGCACGGGCCTCCTCGACGGTCTTCCCCTTGATCATCTCCGTGAGCATCGAGCTCGACGCGATCGCCGCGCCGCAACCGAAGGTCCGGAACTTCGCGTCCTTGACGCGGCCCTCCTCGATCCTGAGGTAGAGGCGCATCATGTCCCCGCACGCGGGGTTTCCCACCTCGCCGACGCCGTCGGCGCCGTCGATCTCCCCCACGTTCCGTGGGTTCATGAAATGTTCCATCACCTTCGCGCTGTACGGTCCTGCCGTCATCCCTTTCTATCCTCCTTGGGACATCCTCTTCTGGTAGTCCAGGTACGTCGGGGACATCTCGCGCAGCCGTTCCACGATGCGCGGCAGCGCATCGAGGGCCAGGCGAACCTCCTCTTCGGTGTTCCCCTTCCCCAGGCTGAAGGTGATCGACCCGGTGCAGATGTCGCTCGGCACGCCGATCGCGCGCAGGACCGGGGACGCGACGAGATCCTCCTCGTCCTGCCCCCTGAGGTTGGAGCTGCAGGCGGAGCCGGATGCGGCCATGATCCCCTTTACGTTCAGAAACAGCAGGAGAGATTCCCCTTCGGCGTGCTCCACCCAGAAGGATACGTGCCCGGGAAGCCGCTTCGTCGGGTGCCCGGTGAAATGGAGCAAGGGAATGCCGGAGAGCCCGTCCCACAACATCTTCCCGAGGCGGCCGAGGTGGTCCGCCCAATGCCCCATCTCCTTCGAAGCGATGGCGGCGGCGGCCGCCATGGCGACGATCCCCGGGACGTTCTCGGTCCCCGCCCGGTACCCCATTTCCTGGAACCCTCCGAAAACCCGGGGGGCCACCTTCGTCCCCTCGCGGACAAAGAGCGCTCCGGTCCCTTTCGGGCCGTAGAAATTGTGCGACGACAGCGTGACCAGGTCGGCCGGCACCTCCCGCACGTCCAGGGGGATGTGCCCGGCGGACGCGGTGGCGTCCACGTGGAAGGGAACGCCGGCCTCCCGGGCGATCCTCCCGATCTCGGCCACCGGCTCGATCGTCCCGATCTCGGAGTTGGCGTGCATCACCGAAAGGAGCGCCGTGTCGCCGCGGAGGGCCGATCGGACCGCGTCGGGATCCACCAGGCCGTCCCGGTCCACGGGCAGGACCGTCACCTCGTACCCCGCGTTTCGCAGAGGGATCAGCGCGTTCATCACGGAGAAGTGCTCGATCCCGGAAACGACCGCGTGCCGCTTCCCGTTCCCCGCTTCCTCCGCCGTCCCGAGGACGGCGAGATTGTTCGATTCGGTCGCCCCCGAGGTGAAGACGATTTCGCCGGGTTTCGCCCCGATCAGCGCGGCCACCTCCGAACGCGCCTTGTCCACGGCGCGAAGCGCCGCCTGCCCCTGGTCGTGAATGTGGGAGGACGGATTGCCGTACCACTCCAGGAGGTACGGTTTCATCGCCTCGAACACCCTCGAATCGAGGGGGGTGGTGGAGATGTGATCGAAAAAAACCTTGGCCATAGAGGGTATTGTACGCCCCAAGTCACGGTTTGACGTGGAACTGCTCCATCTTCTCCCGGATGAGCCGGATGTGCTTGCGCTCCTCGTCCGCCAGGAAGCGGAACATCGCCTTGACGCCGGGGACCGTCGCCTCGGCGGCGTTCTTCTCGTAGTCCCCGAAGTTCTCCTCTTCGAGCCGCAGCGCCATCCGCAGCGCCTCTTCCATGGACCAGTTCGCCATCGCGCTCTCCTCCGGGCGGTCGGCCGGGGCGCGGGGTGCGACGCATCGCCCCGCCCGTTCGGTATGTTTTGGATTTCCGCCGGGCCGGTTCCGTTTCAATCCTTCGGCGGTCCCGTTTCAGTTTATAATCTGAAAAAGCGCGTCGCACAACCCGTTATTGTCCGACGGAAGCCATCGGTCGAGCGCAAATCACCCCCTGAGGATCAAGGGAGGATCGTGGATGAACCAGGTTGCCAAGTCGAAAAACGGAATGGGGGCGCTGCCGCTCTTCCTCATCCTGGTCGTCGTGTTCCTGGGCGCCTATCTTCTCTACAGGAACTGGCAAAGCGGGACGGCGCCGAACGAAGCCGCGACTTCCCGCGGCCCCGTCGCGGAGGGATCCCGGACGGTGCCGGCGTTTTCCCTCAAGGACACGAACGGAAACCTGTACTCTTCCTCCCGGTTCGCGGGAAAACCCACCGTCATCAATTTCTTCGCAACCTGGTGTCCCCCGTGCCGCGCCGAGATCCCCGGTTTCGTGGAGGTCTACAACGAGCACAAGGCCCAGGGGCTCGAGATGATCGGCATCTCCCTGGACACCGACACGAAAGGGGACCTCGCGGGATTCATCATGAGCAACAGGATCAGCTACAGGATCCTGTTCGGTGACCTGGCCACCGCGCGGGAGTACGGGGGGGTCTCCTCCCTTCCCACGACGTTCTTCGTGGACAAGGACGGGCAGATCCGGAACGTCCACATCGGCTACATGGAGAAGGAAGAATTCGAGCGGGAAGTGCGGAAACTGCTGTGAGGGACGGGAGACGCGGCACATCCGGGAAACGGCCAGGGGGCGAAAAGGTGTCCTTTCGCCCCCTGGCGCCGGCCCATGAGGACCGGCGGATTCCCGGCGCGGATCGACTCCCTTACGCCGGAACGGCGGCTCCGGTAGGGCACACGCCTGCGCACGCCGCGCAATCCGTGCACTTGCTCGCGTCGATCGTGTAAATCGGGTCCCCTTCCGCGATGCACTGGGCGGGGCACTCCGGCGCGCAGGCGCCGCAGGCAATGCACTCCTCCGTGATCTTGTACGCCATGCTACCTCCCTGTGATGTGTTGGTTGTTATACGGACTCCACCCGCTCCACGGCGGGGATCCGTTCCTTGAGCGCCGCCTCGATTCCACCCTTCAACGTCATCGTGGCCATCGGGCAGCCTCCGCATGCGCCGACAAGGCGCACCTTCACCACGCCCCCCTCGATGTCGACAAGTTCCACGTCTCCCCCGTCGGCCTGGAGGGCGGGGCGAATGCTGTCCAATACCTTCTCTACTTCGGGTCTCACGTGAAATACCTCCTGGAACCTATTTTACGCCGATATTCGTACGATGCCGCTACCGTTCCCCACGTTCCTTGACGCGGGTCAATCGGCGGAAACCAGATCGAATCCCGCCTTCTTGATCGCGGCCTTCAGCACCTTGTAGCTCCTGGTCTCGAACCGGATGATGTTGTTGATTTTCGCCGGGTCCTCGTGGGGCGCCGTCGCCACCGACACGATGTTCGCATCGAAGTCCTTGAACAGCTTGAGCAGCTCGAGGAGTTTCCCCGGCCGGTTCGGCAGCGCAAGCTCGATGCGGTACCCCGGGCCGTTCACGCCCATCCCCGCGATGAACGCATCGATGATGTCCGTCTCCGTCAGGATCCCCACGAGACGGCCGTTGTCCACCACCGGAAGGCATCCGATCTTCTTCTCCCGGATGATCAGGGCCGCCTCCTCGATGGGGGCCGTGGAAGAGACGGTGTAGGGGCGCCGGGTCATGATCTGCTTCACCTTGACCTTGTCGAGCAGGTAGTAGATCTCGCGGATCTCGAGCGCCGTCGCCGGGGAAGGGGAGGCCTGCTTGATGTCCCGCTCGGAGAGGATGCCGACGAGTTTCTCCCCGTCCTTCATGACCGGCAAATGCCGTATCTCGTGCTCCTTCAGCAGGTCCATCGCCTTCTTCATCGAGTCGCCTTCATCCACGAACACCGGGTTCCTCTTCATCCGT
The DNA here is from genome assembly GCA_021815305.1 of Deltaproteobacteria bacterium. Lineage (GTDB taxonomy): Bacteria > Desulfobacterota > Deferrimicrobia > Deferrimicrobiales > Deferrimicrobiaceae > JAKAHC01. The sequence continues at coordinate 285,470 of JAKAHC010000001.1, forward strand.
TTGGCGACGATCATCAGGTTTCCCTCCTTCTTGCCGGATTCTGTGATGTGATCCTGATCATGTGAAAAAGCGGCGAACTAGGTCGAAGTTCCTCGCCACGTCGACGGCGGACACGACGATGAAGGACGCCCCCTTGCGCTCCCAGAACACGAACGACTTCCCCTCCCGCTCCCCGGACAGGAACGATGCCTCGGGGAAGGCCGACGACGGTTCATTCCCGAGGATCCGGTCCCGGCGGGAGACCATCAGGAGGTACCGGTCCCCTTCGTACCGGAACCGGAGCACCGCGCCGGCGTGGTGGTCGAACGCCTCCGGCCGGACTCCCTCCACGGTGAACCCCTCCTCGTTCCGGGGAAGTTCCACCCGGACGCCCGAAAGCGCGCGGATTCTCCTCTCGGCCTCCTCCGGGGAAAGCCCTGCCGCGGCCGCACCCGCTGCGGGCTCCTCCGCGTACAGTCCCATGGCCGCTCGGGCAAGGGTATCGACCCGATGCCCTCCGGCGTCGCGTGCGATCCGCCATCCGACCACGGAGACCGTGAGGGTGAGGAAGATGAGGACGATCGTCAGCCGGGGGCGGAATTCCACCAGCCCCAGCAGGGACGACGTCTCGCCGACGCGGCGCGCCGGGTTGCGGTTCGTAGCGCTTGCCATGGGAAGTCGCCCCCCGGAGCGGACCGGTGATTCTTACAAGCCATTCTACGACTACCACTCCGCGATTTCCACACCCAGATCTCTCAGGAGCGCACGGGCCGCCGAGTGGATTTTCCCATTCAGGAAAACGACCCTGCGCGCCGCCCCGGCGGAAGTCGGGGGGAGGGAGATGCAGGTACCGGTCACGCGGACCACGTACCCTTCCTTCCCTCCCCCTGCGATGGGAGCCGCACGCCACGTTTCCCCTGCCACCCCGGCCGCCTTCATCAGGCGCGCCAGCACGTCGCGGCCCGTTCCCCCCGTTTCCGCCGGGAAAACCGCATAGCCTCCATCCCGGAGGAGAGCGCGAAGGGCGGGGGAAAATTTCCCCGTGTCCACAACGTACTTTTTCCCTCCGGCCTCGAAGGTTCTCTCGGCCTGGACCGAAAGCCGGAACCCATCCCCCTTCTCCCCGAAGCGAAGCAGTTCCCCTTCCTTCGAGGGAATCCCGAGGAGGGAAAGGCCGAAATCGACGGCCCGAAGCCCCCCGCCCTTCGGGACGGCAAGCGCCACGGGCGTTCCGGCCGCCTCTTCTTCCCCCAGCCCCACGAGGAACCCTTCCATCGCCTTCGGGTCGTCCGCGTACGGAAGCACACGGATCCCGACGCGCCGGGCGTATCGAAGGACGGCGAGCAGGTCCCTGCCGGGTTTTTCCGGAACCTTCTTCACCAGGACGAGGTCGCCGGAAAGGAGACTGTCGCGGGTGCGTTGGATGACCCATCGGGCGGGGAGAGCAACGGAGACCGACTCCCCGATGACCAGGGGGCGCTCCAGCCCTTCCTTCACCGAGTAGTACCCCGACACGCTCAGGATGCGGTCGATCATCTCGTCCACCCCCTGCGCCCCCGCAAGGGACACAACCCGCATGGATCCCCAATTGCCGATGATCGCGCCACGGACCGCCGGCGGGATCCCCCCGCGGAAATCGATCAGCGCTTCCGTTCCCCCGGAGAACCGGACCGCGGGGAAATCCGCCAGTCGCAGCACCACGTCCCCGCCGGAAGGCAGGGGAAGGTACAGGGTCCCCCGTTCCACCCATTTCTCCCCGAGAGCGTTGAACAGGTCCGAGAGCAGCCCCCGGTAGGGGGACCGGGACGGGGGCGTGACGGTTTCCCGCTCCGGCTCCTTCTTCCCCGTCTCCAGCAAGGACACGCCCGTCGAAGAGGCCTTCGGGGCCAGCAGTTCGGCTTCCGGTTTTCCGGCGGCCAGCGCGTCCTGTCCCGGAACCGGCGAGACATCCCGGGTCAGAGGCGCCGCATGAGGGGGCTCGGGGAGGGGCCGGGTCGCCGGAGGGGACGCGGAAAGCTCCACGGAAGGGGGGATTCCCCCGGCCGGGGCGACGGGGGACGCCAGAGCCCCGGGAGGTCGCCCAACGCCCGCCGAAGCCGCGCCCTCAGGCGCGGTGTCCGGAACCGGCCGGGAAGCGACCTCTTTCTCTCCTCCGAAATACGCCTCGGTCGGCAACCTGAGCGTCTTCCCCGCGAGGATCCGGTTCACATCCTTTACCGACGGGTTGATCGCACGGATGGCTTCGAGGTATTTCCTGCGCTCCTTCCCCGGCACCCCGCGGGAGGCGAGGATCCCGGTGAGGGTGTCCCCCTTCCTGACTTCGTAGGCGACCGTGCGCCCGTCGTCGCGCTCCCGGGTTCCCGACGGGACGAGAATCTTCTGCCCCGGCAGGAGAAGGGAGGGATCCGCCACCGAGGGATTGGTCCGCCGGAACTCCCGGAGCCGCTCGGCGTACGTCTCGGGGGTGAGGGGGGCGCTGCGGCCCATGATCTCCCAGAGATTCTCCCCCTTCTCCACCGTGTACGCCTCGTAGAAACGCCGTTTCCCTCCCGCCGCATCGGAATAGACCTTCTTTTCGAGGAAAATCTGCGGGCGCTCCTCCTCCGGCGGCTCCGTCGCCCGAACCGCAGGCGGCAGCGACGCGAGGAGCAGGACCGCGGCGACGGCGATTCCCGGCCTCAATACCCCTCCCCCGAAAATGTGCTGATCCCCGCGTTGACCCCGACGGTCTTGTACATCTTCGGGCTCTCCCACGGTTCTCCCAGGATCCCGTCGTGGATGGCCCACGCCCGGCCCCGAACGGTGCGCGCCTGCTCCGGCCGGCGGAACGGCGAGCTCCCGTCGAGCCGCCCGAAGAGCTCTCCGCCGGGGTGGAATTCCCGGTCGATCCAGCACATCCTCTCTTTCCCCTTTACGTACTGGAACCCGCCGCGCTCGTAGAGGATCGCGCTGTTGTACGCCAGCGGTTCCAGGAAGTAGAACTTGTGTCCCACGGCCCGGAAAAAGGCATCCCACGCATCCACCATGTCGTGGATCATCCGCAATCCCCGGCGGACCTGGCCCGGCGCAAGCCCCGCCTCCATCGCGCGGATCTCCTCCGGGAGGTTCCGCCGCGCCGTCCCGAAGTACGTCTCGTGCTCCGCCTCGTCCCGGTCGATCCGGTACCGCTCCCCTCCGGGATCGTTCACGATGATGAAGGAAATCTCCATCTGTCCGAACGGCGTGTTCGAAACGTCGAGGAAGTACGCCGCGTCTTCGTCTCCCGGATCCCTCCGCACATCGATCTGGAAAAACGGCATGTGCTCCGGGCAGGTGAGTTTCACGCAGGCCTTCCCCGCGGGGTTCCGGAACGTCACCGGGTCGATGGAAAAAATCTCGAGGAGCCTGGGAGGAATGAGGATCGAAAGCAGCGGGGTGCGCTCCTCCTCCGGCAGTTGATTGATCTCGTATACCGTTCCGGGCAAGATGGCTCGTCATTCCTTCCCGTAGAGGGCATCGAGGAGGCGCCCGTACTTCTCCACCACGACCTTCCGGCGGACCTTGAGCGTGGGCGTCAACTCGCCGGTCTCCTGGGTGAAGTCCTTCCCCATCACGATGAACCTCTTCACCTGCTCGAACGAGGCGAGCCCCCGGTTGACCTCGTCGACCCGCTCCTGGATCAGTTTCCCGACCTCGGGGTGTCTCCCGAGCGCCTCCAGATCGCGCTCCGGGATCCCTTTCTGCGCCGCCCAGGCGAGGATCTCCTCGGGGGAAAGGGTGACGATCGCCGTGAGGTACTTCTTCCGGTCGCCGTACACGAACGCCTGGCTGATGTACCGGTCGTTCTTCAGAAGGTTCTCCACGTTCTGAGGGGCGATGTTCTTCCCGCCCGAGGTCACGATGATGTCCTTCTTCCGGTCGGTGATGCGGAGGAACCCTTCGTCGTCGAGAATCCCGATGTCCCCGGTGTGGAGCCAACCGCCTGCGTCGATCGCCTCCCGCGTGGCGACGGGGTCGTTGAAATACTCCTTGAACAGGTGCGGCCCCCCTACGAGGATCTCCCCGTCCGCGGCGATGCGGATCTCCGTGCCCGGAAGGGCCTTCCCGACGGTGCCGAACTTGTACCGATCCAGGCGGTTGACCGAGGTGACCGTGGAGGTTTCCGTGAGCCCGTACCCCTCCAGGATAAGGACCCCCATGGCGTGGAGGAACTCCGCGATCTCCCGGGAGAGGGGAGCGCCGCCGGAAATGAAGAAGCGCAGTCTGCCTCCCATCCGCGCGCGGATCTTGCGGAAGACCAGCCGGTCCGCGATCGCGTACTTCCACCCGAGGATCCCCCCGACCTCCTCGCCGTGCTGCCGTCGCCGCGACGCCTCTCGCCCCACGGCCAGCGCCCATCGGAAGATCGCCTTGGCGACCCCCCCGTCCTCCTCCACCTTCGCCTGGACCCGCGCGTAGAACTTCTCGTAGAGTCTGGGCACGCTCACCATGATTTCCGGTCGCGCGGCGACCAGGTCCTCGGCCACCGTCTGCAGGTTTCGCGCGAAGGCGGAGACCGCCATCGCGTCGGTGGAGAGGAAGTGCTCCAGCCTTCCGAGGGAGTGCGCCAGCGGGAGGAACTCCAGGAACACGGCTCCCTTCGGGACGCGGACCGCTTCGAGTGCCGACGTGACGATGAAGGCGTAATTGCTGTGCCTCGTGAGAACCCCCTTCGGGGGACCGGTGGTCCCCGAAGTGTAGATGATCGTCAGGTCATCCCCGGGGGAGATCTCTTCCGCGCGTGCCTCCATCGCGCCGGGGTTCGACTCCCCGTACTCCTTTCCCCGCGTGCGCAGCCCGGAGAGGGTCGTCGTCCCCTCTTTCCCCGCCGCGCTCCCGGTCATCATCACGACGACGGAAAGATGCGGCAGGCGGGCGCGGCTCCCGGCCACCTTGTTGTACTGGGGTTCATCCTCCACGAAGACCGCGCGCGCCCGGGAGTGGGCCAGGAGGTACTCCACCTGGTCGGGGAGATTGGACGGGTAGACCGGCACGGTGACGAAACCCCCGAGGATTCCTCCGAAGTCGACCAGGCACCACTCCACCCGCGTCCCGGAAAGGATCGCCACGCGGTCTCCGCGGGACAGCCCCTGCGCCATCAGGCCGAGGCAGATCTCGCGGACGGCGTCGCCGACCTGGCGGTAGGTCATGGGAACATACCCGCCCTCGGACGGGACGAGATATCTTACGGCGTCGCCGCCCTCGGCAACCCGGTTCAGGAACATCCGATGAAGCGTGGTCTCTTTCATGGCGTCCTTTCAGGTTCCTCCTGCGCGGATATGGATTGCCGCCGGGGGATCGCCCCGGTCATCGGAAGAACGGGAAGACGTCGTCGTATGTTACCATTCCGCGCCGCAGAAGATCGTGCACCGACTCGACGGCCGAGTAGAAATCCTCTTCGAGGATCCTGGTCAGCTTTTCCTCGAGCCAGGCGTCCGACGCCACGATGTTCTGCACCCCCGGGGTGAAGGGGAGCAGCTCGATCAGGGCCATCTTCCCCGAGTACCCCGTTCCGCGGCATTTCGGACATCCCGAGGGGAGGAAGAAGGATTCGTCCCGGACGATCTGTTCCAGCGCGTCGCGGTACCGCTCCCCCACCATGCGGAGGGACGGTTTCGCGGGGATGGGCCGGCGGCATTCCATGCAGAGGAGCTTCACCAGGCGCTGGTGCACCAGCAGGCGGGTCACATGCGCCAGGATGAAGGGATCCACGTCCAGGGACAGGAGCGTCCGCAGCGCGCGGTCGAAATTGAACCGGCGGATGCCGCACAGCACGATCGTCCCCCCCTGCGCCAGGTGGAGCAGGTCGGCAAGGTCGGCCGGCTCGGGAACGTATTCGATCATCAGGATGTCGGGCTCCAGCGTTTCCGCGAGCCGGGGCCAGTTGTGGGCGTACAGGCCTTCCGCCTGCCGGCGCTCGAGCTGGATGTACCCTTCGTTCCGGAAGCGGTGGCGCTCCTCCACAGTGACCACGCGGCAGCCCGGCCGGCAGGTTTCCCTGAGCATGGCGAAGAGGGTGGTTGCGACCCCTTCGGGCCCCGGGGAAGAGACCAGGAACAGGCCTTTCCTCTTCCCGAGCACCTTCTGGGTGATGTCGAGCTGGGCCGGGTTCCAGCCGAGGGAGTCCAGCGGGATCCCCGCCCTCTGGTCCGGGAGGATCTTCACGATCACTTCGGGCCCGGAAAGTCCTTCCACGAAACTTGCGCGAAAAGCGGTGACCCCCACGGCGGACTCGAGATGGAAGACCGCGTCGGTGACCTCGTTTGCGCCGGCCGGGACGCCCGCCAGCTCCCGGAACGCATCGTAGAGAAGCTTCCGGCAGTGGAGCGGACAGGACAGGAGAAGGACGTCCGTCTCCGCGCCGCGCCCCTCGATGGAGACGTCCTGCCCCACGGGGTACATCCGGATCCCGTACATCCCCCGGCCCGCGCCGTGGAGCAGCACCTGCTCCACCATCCGTGCGGCCCCGCCGAGGGAGAGCCACTCCTCCGCCTCTTCCCGGTCGATCGCGCCCTCCCTCATGATCGAGGGGTCCAGCATCTCCTTCCCGGGGTAGAGCCGGTCCAGGATTCCCCGGATCGTCCGCACGGGGCAGATCACCATCCGGAGCGACAGGCCCGTCATCTCCTCGATGGCGGAAAGGGCTTTGTGGCGGAAAGGGTCCACGGTGGCGACCGTCATCCTGCCCCCCTCCCGCGAGATCGGCGCGATGAGGTTTTCCCTGGCCATCGCCTGGGGGATGATGTCCGCGAGCGCAAGGGGCACGGAGCCCGGCTCCATTTCCAGAAAAGGAATCCCCAGGTTCTCCGCCAGGATCCACCCTTTGGCGTCCGGGTGCAGCCTTCCGCCGAGCAGCGCCGCCTCGAGGGGGGAGATCCCCCGCGCAGCCGCCCGCTCCTTCAGTTCCCGCAGGTCGTCCGGGCCGATATAGCCGAGTTTCAGAAGCATTTCGAGGAGATCGCCGGGGTTTTGCGGCAAGGGCATCAATCCTCTCGGATTTATTTTCAACTTTATTAAAAAGGTGCCGGAAAGTAAAATCCTTAATGCTTCTCCCGAACGTCATCCGCGGAGCGCTGCCGTCGGCAAGGAGGAAGCACGTCCGGCAACGGGACCGGACGACGGAGTCATTCGCTGATCGTCCCCCGAGGGACGGGGCGCACGCGCGCAACAACGCACACAATACCGGACAGGAGGCGGCGGATGGACGTTTTCGAGGCGATGAAGGGCCGGCAGAGCATCCGGAAGTTCCGGAAAGACGCCGTACCGAGAGAGCAGATCCTTCGGATGGTGGAAGCCGCTTCGTGGGCTCCCACGGCGGGAAACGCCCAGAACTTCCGTTTCATCGTCGTCCACGACAAGGACATGCTCGCACGGATGAAAGGGATCATCGGCGAGATCCTGGGACGCGTGACCGGCAAGGAGGCCGCGGAGGACAAACCCTCCCACCACAATCTCTTCGCCTATGCCCCCGCGGCGGTTTGCGTCGTCGGCTCCCCCTACGAGTCGGTGACGGACAAGGCGCTGCGGGAGAAGGACCAAGAGCGGTACAAGATCCGCCGATTCCAGGTCAACCCGGGTCTGCAGAGCGTCTCGGCGGGGATCGCCCAATTTCTGCTTGCGGCGCACGCGCTCGGATACGGCACCTGCTGGATGACGGGTCCCCTGATCGCCAAGGCGGAGCTGGAGTCGGCCCTCTCCATCCGGTTCCCCGAGGAACTCGTGGCGATCATCGCTCTGGGAAAGCCGGATGCCGCGCCGCCGAAGCCTCCCAGGAAACCGCCGGAGGAGATCACGACGTTCCGGTAGAGGGAATTTTCTCGAACCGCAGGCGGCGGATCCGGTTGCGGTCGGTTTCGGTCACCGTGATCCGGTACCCGTCGACGCGGAAGGTTACGCGCTTTTCCGGGATGTCCTGCAGGCAGTCCATCGCGTAACCGCCCGCCGTCTCGTACACGTGGCTCAAGGGGATGTCGATCCCGTACTCCTCGCGCAGCACCCGCACGGGAATGGCGGCGGGAACGGAGAGCGCCCCGTCCTTCTCCCAGGCCGGCGATTCCGCAGGATCGCCCCCCTCGTCCATCCTCCCGACGATCTTCTCCAACAGGTCGTGCAGGGTGATGATTCCGCACAGCATCCCGTGCTCGTCGATCACCACGGCCAGGTGCATGCGGACCCGCTGGAACCGCCGGAAGAGGTCCGCGACGTTCATCGACTCCGGCACGTAGACCGGTTTTTCCAGGTCCCGGTCCCAGGGGGAATCCTCCCCCGCGCGAAAGAGCGCGCTTGCCGTAAGCACCCCGACGACCTCCTCCCCGTTCCCCGACAGGACGGGATAGCGGGAAAAGCCCGTGCTCCCCACGGTCCGCGTCACTTCGGAAAGAGGCGCCCCCTGCCGGAGGAAGACGACGCGGGAGCGGGGGGTCATCTCCTCCGATACGGTCGTATCGCCGAACCGGAGGATCCCCTCGATCATCCGCTCCTCGGTGGGATCGATCGTCCCGTGTTCCGCGCCCTCCTCGATGACCGTCAGGATCCCCTCTTCCGACCCGAAGCGGATGTCCATCAGCGCTTCCGGCGCGTAGCGGCCACGGAGCAGGAGGCGGCCGATCCCGTCGGCAAGCGCCGCGAGAGGTGCGGCCCCCCGCAGCAGGGCGAAGGTCGGCCCTCCCCCCCGCAGGACGTTCTCCGACCGGGAAAGTCCCTGCCGGGTCGCGACGTTTTCCAGGAGGAAGACGGCAAGCAGGTATGCCGCGAGCCAGGAGGCCGCGAAGGCGGGCCCCCAAATCCCGTCCGCGGCGCGGTATCCCGCGACCGCGGCCGCTCCCGCCGCCAGCGCGGAAGCGGTCTTCAAGGTTGCGGCGGCGAGCCAGAGGGAGAACGGGTGACGTTGCGTCGGGTCGCGGACCAGGGCGAGAAACCTCGCGGCGCCGGCGTCCCCCTTCCGGGCGGCCTCCTCCAGCCCCTCCTCGCCCAGGAGGAGAAGGGATGCGCGGATCGCGGTCACCGCCATCCCGAGCGCGGAAAGGCCCAATGCCGTGGCGACCCATTCCCAGGCGGTTCCCATGCCTTCAACTATACCCGAATCTGGTATAGTGGCGTCGGTGCGCCCATGAAGCGAGTAGCCTACGTCTACCATCCGGACTATCTCCTCCACTCTCCGCCGTTCGAGCATCCGGAGTCCCCGGAGCGGTTGCTCGCCATCGACGACCACCTCCGGTCTTCCGGGCTTCTCGAGAGGATGCTCCGGATCACCCCGGACTATGCGGACGACGAGGATGTCCTCCGCGTCCACGACAAGGCGTATCTGCACCAGGTGGAGACGGCGTGCCGCCGCGGGGACCTCACGCTCGACGCCGGAGACACGTACCTGAACCGCCACTCCTACGTCACCGCCCTGCTGTCGGCAGGGGGCGCCATCGCCGGGTCCGGCGCGGTGGCTTCCGGGGAAGCGGACCGCGCTTTCTGCGCCATCCGGCCTCCCGGACACCACGCGGGGCGGGGCGAGGGGATGGGCTTTTGCCTCATCAACAATATCGCGGTGGCGGCGCGGCATCTCCAGCATCGCCACGGCGTCGGCAAGGTGCTCATCGTCGACTGGGACGTCCACCACGGCAACGGCACGCAGAATATCTTCTACGATGACCCCTCGGTCTTCTTCTTCAGCATCCACGAGCACCCCACCTTCCTCTATCCCGGAACCGGCCGGCGATGGGAAATCGGGACGGGGCAAGGCGAGGGGACGACGCTGAACACCCCGATGGCGCCCGGCGCGGGGGACGACGAGTACCGGGCGACCTTCGAGCAGCTTCTGCTGCCTGCGGTGGAGCGGTTCCGGCCGGAGATCGTGCTGGTGTCCGCGGGCTTCGACGCCCACCGCGACGACCCGCTGGCGGATATCCAGCTCACCGACGAGGGGTTCCGCTTCATGACCCGCACCGTGGTCGAGCTGGCGGAACAATACTGCGGCGGCAAGGTGGTTTCCCTGCTCGAGGGAGGGTACGAGATCGCTTCGCTCACATCATGCATCGAAATCCACATCCGGGAGCTCATCGGAGAGTGATCCCGTCGCACGGAGGATGAAAGAATGTTCGTTGCGAGAAGAATGCGGAAGAACACCGTCACGGTGGTACCCTCCGCATCGCTTTACGAGGCGCAGGAGTGCATGAGGAGACAGAACATCCGGCAGATCCCGGTGACGTCGGGGGACGGAAGGCTCCTGGGAATCCTCGCCGACCGCGACATCCGGGCGGCCGTCCTTCCGGCCGGGTTGGTCCCCGGCTTCTCCCTCGAGGAAGCGGAGAGGTTCCTGAAGACCACCCCCGTGGAGAAGGTGATGACCCGGAAGGTCATCACGGCGACGCTGACCGACAGCCTGGAGGACGCGATCGTCCTGCTGCACGATTTCCGGGTGAACGCGCTGCCGGTGGTGGACGCGGACGGAAGGGTGGCCGGGATCATCTCCCGTACGGACGTCCTGCAGGCGTTCATCGAGACCCTCGGCGTGGACGAGGTCAGTTCCCGTCTCGAAGTCGTCGTCCCCGACCGGCCGGGGGAACTCGCCCGGCTGATCTCCATCATCAGCTCCTTCCACGTGAACATCACGAGCGTCCTGACCACCGGCCACGCGGAAGGGGGAAAGCGCGCGAACTTCGTGCGCATCGCCACGCTGAACATCGTCCCGATCAAGAAGGCCATCGTGGAGGCGGGGTTCGAGATCATCGACCCCTCCAGGTTCGCTCTCTGATGAAGGCGGCGGTTCTCGAACGGAGCGCCCCGATCGAAACCTCCCCGCTTGCCTTGCGGGACGCGCCCGTCCCCGCGCCCGCCGCCGGCGAGATCCGCGTCCGGGTTCGCGCATGCGGCATCTGCCGGACGGACCTCCACGTGATCGAGGGGGATCTCCCCCCGAAACGCCGCCCCGTGATCCCGGGGCACCAGGCGGTGGGAACCGTGGATGCCCTCGGGGAGGGATCGTCGCGCTACCCGATCGGGGCCCGGATCGGGATCGCGTGGCTTGCGCACACCTGCGGGAGTTGCGGCTTCTGTATCTCCGGAAAGGAAAACCTCTGCGAGTCGCCCCTCTTCACCGGGTACCACCGCGACGGCGGATTCGCGGAGTTCGCCGTCGTCCCCGAGGCGTTCGCCTATCCCGTTCCCGACGTCTTTCCGGACGCCGAGGCCGCCCCTCTCCTGTGCGCCGGGATCATCGGTTATCGCGCCCTGGCCAGGGCGGAGCTTCCGCCCGGCGGAGCGCTGGCCCTCTACGGGTTCGGTTCCTCCGCCCACATCGTCCTGCAGCTTGCTCTGCGCAGGGGGGCGACGGCCTACGTCTGCACGCGGGACGAAGCACACCGGTCGTTGGCAAGGGAGATGGGCGCGGCGTGGGCGGGAGAGGATCCGGCGGACATGCCCGTGCGCCCGGACTCGGCCATCCTGTTCGCCCCGGCGGGCGAGCTCGTGCCCCCCGCGCTGCGCGCCCTGAAAAAGGGAGGGACGCTCGCGCTCGCCGGGATCCACATGAGCGACATTCCCGGGATGCGGTACGAGGAGTGCCTGTTCCATGAAAGGAACGTGCGCAGCGTGACGGCGAACACCCGGGAGGACGGCCTCGCGCTGCTGCGGGAGGCGGCGGAGATTCCCATCCGTCCGAAGGTGACCCTCTTCCCCCTGAAGGACGCGAACCGGGCCCTGCAGCTGCTGAAGGCGGACCGGATCTCCGGGTCGGGAGTGCTGTCGGTCGGGTGACGCGCGGAGGATCAGTCGTGCCCGCCGCGTTTCTTTAGCAACCGGATGACGGAGGAGTAGTCCAGCAACGCGGAAGGGGTATCGATCCCTTTCGCCGCTTGCTCCTTGTAGGTTTTCTGGGTCTCCTCCGCACGCGCCAACGGCGTCTTTCCATACTCGTCCCTTGCGTCGACATCGGCGCCGTGAAGGATCAGCATCTTCACGATTCCCCGGTTGTTGTTCTCCGCCGCGATGTGCAGCGGGGTCTCCCCCGTCGTTTTCCTTGCGTTCACATCGGAACCTTTCCCCATCAGCTTTTCCATGATTTCACGGAAATTCCTTCTCGTCGCGATGTGCAACGGCGTGGTGTCATGCATCCCCCCCTTCGCGTTGGCGTTCGCTCCTTTGGCGAGAAGCAGTTCGACGACGGGCGCATGCCTGTTTTTCACCGCTTCGCAAAGCGCCCTGTCGTTGTTCCACCTCACGCAGGCGCCCTTGGCGATCAGCAATTCGGCCACGTCCTCGTGCCCGTTCCTCGCCGCGTATACCAGAGGGGTGTTATTCAGGAGATCGGACGCGTTGACGTTGCCGCCGTGGTCGAGGAGTTCCTTCACCCGGCTCCGATCCCCTTCGGCGGCGGCAACATGAAGAGGGGTCATCGCCAGATTCCCCTTGTAGGATGTCCTCTCCGTACAAGCTGTCGCCCGGAGAAGAATTCCTGCGGCGACGACGAAGACGAGGGCGGTGCGGGAGACATGCTTCTCGGGGGGTGCCAATCGGTACCTCCACGAATCGCAAGGGAAGAAGCGTCCGGTGGATGGGTTACGGACAACCTCCGAACATCATTCATAACAGAAGGGCGACGGAATCCTCAAGGGGAAATCCTACCCGCGACTCGCGGGGACCTTCCTTAAATTCCCCTTTGCGGAGAATTCCCCCGGCGGCAAGGCGGCCGTTGAGGGCGGCGCCCACGATTCCGCGGGGTTTCCCCTTACCGCTCGTCCCGTGTCCCCAGCACGCGCGCCCGACCGCAGGGGCGGAACGGGATCAGGGCCATCCCGGATTTGGCAAGGATCGTACCGACCGCGGGAAGATCGCCCGGCTCCCTGGCCAGACCGAAGAGCATCCCTCCGCCCCCGGCACCGCACAGCTTCGCGCCGGAGACGATCCGCCGGAAGCGGCGGTCGGCGAGGACGGATTCCACTTTCGGGGCCGATACCCCGGGAGCGAGATTCCTGCGGATCGACCACTCCGCCGTCACCGCCGCCCCCGTGGCGTCCGGGTCGGCGCCGTTCAGGGCACCCCACGCGTCCCGCGCCGCGGCGGCGATTCCCCGGAACTTCCGCATCGCCGCAGCGCTCCCTTCGATCGCCCCGCGGATCATCCGCCAGTTGACGTCGGACGAGTGGTGCGCTATCCCCGTGTACGCAAGGAAACCGAAGGAGCGCAGCATTCCCCCGGCCGCCCCCCCGGCCGGGAGCCTGTGAACCTCGACGCGTCCCGGCAGGAAGCGGATCCCCTGGATTCCTCCCCGGAGCGCGGCCACATGGTCCTGCCGGCCCGTAAGGTTCCTCAGGTGAGCCGCCTCGATCTCCATCGCCGCCCGCGCCGTGTCCTCCCAACGGAAGGGAGAGCCCGTCAGGCGCCCGGCGGCAAGCATCATGGCGACGAGGAGGGCGGATGACGCGCCGATCCCCGACCCGACGGGCGCCTCGTTGCGCACGAGGATCTCCACGCCGGACACCGCGGGGAAATGGCGCAGCCCCCGGGAGAGAAGCCCGAGTTTCCCGGTCGGGGAGAAACCGTGGGTCGTGGCCGCGGTGAGGGCCATCCGGAAGTTCCCCGAGTACAGGCGGACCGCGCGCGCCCGGTAGGGGCGGACCTCGACGACGCTGTGCACCGCCACAGCGGCGTTCACCGTCATCGCCCCTTCCACCAGGAGGTAGACGGGGTAGATGTCGAGGGTCCCTCCCGCGAGGTCCACCCGGTTGGGCGCCACGACGCGGAAGGGAATCCCGCACACCGGAGGGCACGCCTTCGTCATCATCCGCTCCCGACCTCCCGTCCCCTCCGTCCTTTTATCACGGCCCGCCTGCGGCGGGTAAGAGGCACCCCCTCCATCATGGCGCATGCCCTCCCCGTGTTATAAAGGAAAGCGAAACCCCAAGGGAAAGGAGGACAACCATGGCGGCGGTGCGGATTCGGTGGTTGGGACACTCCGGTTTTTCCATCAGTGACGGAAAAACGGCGCTCATCGATCCGTGGCTTGAGGGGAACCCCAGGGCGGCGGGCGGGACGGACACGATACGCGGGGCGGACCTGATGCTGATCACCCACGACCACTTCGACCACTCTGGAGACGCGGTGGCCCTGGCGGGGAAGACAGGGGCGCTCGTCGTGGGGATCTTCGAGCTCGTGGGCGACCTCAAGGCGAAAGGAATCCCCGAAGCGCAGCTGCTGAACGGGGGCATGGGGATGAACGTGGGCGGCACGGTGAACGTCCTCGGATTCGAGATCCACATGACGGAGGCGCACCACTCCTGTTCCCTGGGAGTGCCTGTCGGATACGTCGTCAAGACCCCCTCGGGGGTCACGATCTACCATTCCGGCGACACGGGGATCTTCGCCGGGATGTCGATTCTCGGGGAGCTGTATGCCATCGACGTCGCCCTGCTGCCGATCGGGTCCGTGTTCACGATGGACTACCGGCACGCGGCGAAGGCCGCCGCCCTGTTGAAGGCGAAGGCGGTCGTCCCGATGCACTACGGAACGTTCCCGATCCTGGAGCCGACGGCGGACCGGTTCGTCGCGGAGCTCGCGAAGGTTTCCCCGGGTACGCGCCCGATCGTCCTCGCGCCGGGGGAAGAAACGACGGTTTGACATCGGGGATCCCCGCGGGGACCGCTACGGTGCGGGGAGGGTCACTCCTTCCGTTCGCCGATCGCCGCCATCAGCAGGGGAAAAAGGATCTCGTGCGGTCCGATGAGGTGGTACCCCTTGCCCCCGGCCTGCGTGGGCCGGCTCACGACGTTCACGTCGGGGCGATAGTGCCGCTGGAAGTCCATGTTGACGGTGGTGATGCGGGCCAGGGGGCGTCCCAGGTTGCGCGCCACCGAGACGGCCTTGAGGAAGACTTCCGGAAGGATGACCGCCGACCCGACGTTGACGTAGGCCCCCCCGTCCATCTCCGCGACCAGCCCGCAGAAGAACCGGAAATCGCGCAGGGACCCCTCGCCGATCAGCGCCCCGTCGGCCTCGGGGTGCATGTGGACGATGTCCGCTCCCACCGCCACGTGGACCGTCACGGGTACGCCGAGGCGGTGCGCCTGCGCCAGGAGGCTTCTCTCGCGGTAGCGGGCTCTCGAGGCGTCGATCGCCTTCCCCACCGAGGCGCCGAATCCCAGCCCCGCCGGGATGCCCGCCGCGAGCGCCGCATGGAGGAACTGCGCCGCCTCCCGGGCCATGCCGAAAGACCCGTCCGCGAGCCGCGACGCCACGTCCTCGGAGGTCTTGCCGGCAAGCGCCAGCTCGACGTCGTGGATCACCCCGGCGCCGTTCATCGCGACGGAGGTGAACACGCCGTCGCGGATCCCCTGCACGAGCAGCGGAGAGAGTCCCACCTTGATGAAATGGGCGCCGATCCCCAGAAGCACGGGGGCCCCCCGCTTCCGGGCGCGCCCGATCGCGGCGACCACGGCGCGGAAATCCTTCGCCGCGAGGTAGTCCGGCAGCCCGTCGAGGAACGCGGCGACCGACATCCCCCGCCGGGGAGGAACCCCGAAGCCCCGGAAGGAAACCTTGCTCTTCCGCGTCAGCAGGGAGGTGCGCCGCAGCCGCGTGAAGTCCAGGGGAGAGCTCACCGCTTCCCCACATCCTTGAACAGGAGCGTGTCGGTCAGGTCGCAGAGGATATGGCCGACCGCGATGTGGGCCTCCTGGATGCGGGGGGTGCTCCGCGACGGGATCTGAAGCGCGATGTCCGCAAGGGAGGCGGCTTTCCCGCCCTCTCCGGTCAGGGCGATCGTCGTCATCCCCATCCTTTTCGCGGCGCGGAGGGCCTTCAGGACATTCCCGGAAGAACCGCTGGTCGTGATCCCGAGCGCCACGTCCCCCTTCTTCCCCAGGGCCTTCACCTGCTTGGCGAAGATCTCCTCGAACGCGTAGTCGTTGGCGATGCTGGTCAGGACGGAAGTGTCCGTGGTGAGGGCGACCGCCGGCAGGGGGGGGCGCTCGATCAGGAACCGGTTCATGAACTCCGCGGCGATATGCTGGGCGTCCGCGGCGCTCCCGCCGTTGCCGAACAGGAGGATCTTCCTCCCCGCCTTGAACGCATCGGCGATCGCCACGGCGGCCTCTTCGATGTCGGCCGCCATCGTCTCCGCCATCCGCAGGCGAAGCTCCGCCCCTTCCTTCAGCGACCTCGAAATGGATTCTTTCACGGAGAGCTCCCGGTGAAAAGAGTAGGGAAACGATAATCTTTTTCCTTCCGCGCTGTCAAGAAAGCGGGCGGATGGGCTTCTATTTGCTTTCGCGGAAAACCGAGGTAGCATGAACCGCATCTGAAGAGATGACGGGGACGGCGATGGACGGCCGGATCGAAAGGATTCTCGCGGAAGCGAAGACGATCGCCGTGGTCGGGATTTCCGACAGGGCGGACCGCCCGAGTTACGCCGTGGCGAAGTACGTGCGGGAGAGGGGGTACCGGGTGTTCCCCGTGAACCCCATGATCACGGAAGTTCTCGGAGAGAAGGCGTACGGATCGCTCTCCGAGATCCCGTTTCCCGTGGACTTGGTCGACGTGTTCCGAAAGTCCGAAGCCGTGCCTCCCATCGCGGAGGAAGCGGTGCGGATCGGAGCGAGGTTCTTCTGGATGCAGGAGGGGGTCGCGAACGAGGCCGCCGCGGAGGTTCTCGCCGCCGCGGGGATCCCTTGCGTGATGGACCGCTGCATCAAGAAAGAACTCGCGAAAAGAGGGAAATAACCACGAAGGTGCCTTTGTCCGGACCGGGGTCGCGAAGCCGGGGAGAGGCACAGGGAGGGACGGTATGGCCGGAAACATCCTGGAACTGAGCAGCGCAAACTTCAAATCGACGGTGGATGGCGGGACCCCCGTGCTGGTCGACTTCTGGGCGCCATGGTGCGGCCCGTGCCGCGTCATCGCACCGATCCTCGAGGAGGTGGCCAGGGAGTTCGACGGAAAGGCGCGCGTCGCCAAGGTCAACGTGGACGACAGCCCCGACATCGCCTCCCGGTTCGGAGTCCGCGGGATCCCGACGCTCATCCTCTTCAAGGACGGACAGATAAAGGGGCAGATGGTCGGCGTCAACCCCAAGTCCAACATCGTCACGCTGCTGCAGAAGAATCTTTGAGAAACGCCGTACTCCCCGCGGCGCTCGCCGTGGCCCTCCTGCTTCCGGCATGCGGGCCGAAGGCGATCACCGTGGGATCCCGGCCCTTCCCTTCGGGTCGTCCCGTGTTCACCGACGCCTCGGGAAGCCCGCTCGAGGCGCTGCCGGCGGCGAAGGAACCGTGGCGGCTTGTCCTGCTGGATTTCCCCTGGTGCCCGGCGTGCGCGGACGCCTGGAAGGCCGTGGTCGAGGCTTTCCCCTCGTTCCCTCCGGGGACGGTGCACGCGTACAGGGTGCGGTTCGACCGGGAGACGCTGATCTCCCGCGCCGGCAGGCGGGAGGTGCCCCCGCTTCTGCCCGCGCCCCGCGAAGCCCCGGGCGCGGGCTCCCTGCCGGTCACGACCCTCACCGCGCTTCCGGGGGCGTTCCTCGAGGAGTACCGCCTGAGCCAGGCGCCCGTCCTCCTTCTGCTCTCTCCGGAAGGGATGGTGGCCCGTCGCTGGACCGGATACGCGGTCGGGCTCGCCGGGGAACTCTCCGCGGAGGTCAGGAAGCGATCTCCCCACCCTTCATCCCTCCCCCCTGGAAGGTGAACCGCGAACGGGAGAGGTTGGCGATCACCCCGAGCGCGAGCATGTTGGTGAGCATCGACGAGCCGCCGTAGCTCACGAAGGGAAGCGGGATCCCCACCACGGGGAACAGGCCGCAAACCATGGCGAGATTGATGACGATGTGCGTGAGGAAATAGACCGCCAGGCCCCCGCATGCGAACGAGGAGAACCGGTCCTGGGAGCGGGCGGTGAGGTAGAAGAGGCGATAGATCAGCAGCAGGAACAGGAGGAGCAGGAGGAGCGACCCGACGAACCCCCACTCCTCCGAGAAGACGGCGAAGGCGAAATCGGTGTGCTGTTCGGGCAGAAACCGGAGCGCCCCCTGCGTCCCGCGCAGGTATCCCTTCCCCAGGATGCCTCCCGATCCCACGGCGATCTTGGACTGGATGACATGGTAGCCGGCCCCCAGGGGGTCGCGCTCCGGATCGAGGAAGGTGAGCACCCGCTGACGCTGGTAATCCTTCATGAAGAACCAGAGACCCGGCACCACCGCGGCGCCCAGGGAGGCGAACAGGCCGATCACCCTCGCCTTCACGCAGACAAGAACCGTCATCCCCGCGAGAATGAACAGGAACACCCCGGCGGTCCCAAGGTCCGGCTGGAGCGCCACGAGGAGAAACGGGACGAGAACCAGGCCGATCGCGGGGAGCGTGTCCGCAAGCCCGATCCCTCCGTACTGGTATTTCCCGGCGAAGTAACGGGCCAGCGCGAGGGTGAGGGCGATCTTGGCGAACTCCGACGGCTGCAGGTTGAACGCTCCCAGGGCGATCCACCGCTGCGCCCCGCCGCGGATCTTTCCTGCCAGAAGGACCACGACGAGAAGCCCCAGGACCACGAGGAAGAATCCGGGGGACACCTCCTCGATGAAACCGTCGCTCGTGTAGTAGGCGGCGAAGAAGACTCCTGCGCCCAGGAGAATCCACACCAACTGCTTCGTGAACAGACCCGTCCCCGGCGCCCCATGCACCCGCGTGCCGCTGTAGACGTTCAGGAGCCCCAGCCCGCACAGGAGCAAGGCGTTGATCAGGAGGGGCCAGTCCATCCGGGCGAGCTTCGAGGGTTGGTTCATCCCTCCCCCTTGCGCGGCGGGCCTGTGGGCCGGGTCCGGAAATATTCCTGCATCACCGCCTTCACGACCGGCCCCGCCGCGGAGCCCCCGTGCCCTCCGTGCTCCACCATCGCGACCACGCAGATCTTCGGATCCGAGACCGGCGCGAAGCCGACGAACCACGCGTGGTCACGGATCTCGTACGGCAGATTCTCCGACTTGATCATCTTGCCCTTAACCGAGGCGACCTGCGCGGTCCCCGTCTTCCCTCCGACCTCGATCCCCGGGAGCTTCGCCGCGCCGCCCGTCCCGTAGTCGTTCACCACCCCCGCGAGCGCCTTCCGGAGGAACTCCACGTTCTCCGGGCGCCAGGGGACCTTCCGCAGGGCCTCGGGCGGACGGACCTGCGCCTTCCCGTCCATCGTGACCACCCTGGAAACCACCCGAGGGCGCATGACCTCCCCTCCCGTGGCAAGGGCGGAGTAGCCGAGGACCATCTCCAGGGGGGTCACGTGGATCGCCCCCTGGCCGATCCCCAGGATGACGCTCTCGTAGTCGTGCCAGCGTTCCTTCGACGCCCTTTTCTTCCACTCGGTGTCCGGGACCAGCCCGGCGCGCTCCCCCGGAAGGTCGATTCCCGTGATCGTGCCCAACCCCGCATCCTTCTCCAGTTTCGCGACGCGGTCCGGCCCCAGCTTCAGCCCCAGGTTGTAGAAATACACGTCACACGACTGAACGATCGCCCGGTACATGTCGACGGCGCCGTGCCCCTTTTCCTTCCAGCAGCGGAACACCCGGTTCCCGAGCCGGAACGTGCCCGGACAAAGGGTGATCCGGCTCCGGTCCTGCACCCCATCCTCCAGGGCCGCAAGCGCGAGGAACGGCTTCACGGTGGACCCCGGGGCGTACGTCCCCTGCAGCCCCTTGTTCTGCATCGGATTCCTCGGGTCGGATGCCAGGGCCTGCCACTCCGCCCGGCGGATCCCCCGCGCGAAGACGTTGGGATCGAATGCGGGGGCGGAATAGAACGCCAGGACCTCCCCCGTCGCCGGCGCGATCGCGATCACCGCCCCGGCGCGATTCCCCATCGCCTCCTGCGCCGCCGTCTGCAGGTCCGCATCCAGGGTGGTGTAGACGGTCCCTCCGGTGCGCGACGGGACCTCCTCCACGAGACGCTGGTCGCGGCCCGCCGCATCGACCTCGACCTTGCGGCCGCCGTTTACCCCCCGCAGGACATTGTCCATGAGCCGCTCCAGCCCGTACTTGCCGACGATGTCCCCCATCGTCAGCCGTCCGTCCCCGGAACGGTCCAGCTCTTCCTGGCTCACCTCTCCCACGTACCCGAGGACGTGCGCGAAGGCGGCGCCGAACGGATAGCTGCGCTTCGGCTCCACGAGGACGGAGAAGCCCGGCAGGTACTCCCGGTTGTACTCGACCACCGAGATCTGCTCGAACCTGAGGTCCCTCGCCACGGTGATACCGCTGTAGGGGTTCGTCAGCTTCGCCTTGCGGATCTTCTCGAGGACCTCATCCTCGTCGGTGTCGAACTCGATGATCTGCGCGAGGAAGCGGATCTCTCCCTCGATGTCGCTTACGTCCACGGGGGAGCAGACGAGATCGAACGAACCCTGCGTCTCCGCGATCGCCCTCCCCTTCCGGTCGAGGATCAGCCCCCTCGGCGCCCGCACGGTCCGCAACCTCAGCCGGTTGTTCTCGGAGAGTTCCCTGTAATGCTCGTACCGGGCCACCTGGAGCCAGTAAAGACGCCCGAGGAGAAGGAGGAACGCCCCCATGGCGACATAGAGGAGAACCCGGGCCCTGCGGACGATGTCGGGGTCCTGCTCGCGTTTGCGGATCCGGTCGATCATTCCTTCACCCGCCGCCACCGGTCCGCGAGGTCGAGGAAGAGAGGGACCGCGATCAGCGAGGTCCACGCGATCCGGACCGCCTCCTGCGCCCCCCACAGCAGCGAGAGGGGACTGGCGCCGGCCAGGGAGAGGAGCAGGGCGATGGACAGCGATTCGCCCGCCATCAGGGATACGACGACGGCCAGGAGGTGAGGCTCGGTGCGGATGTAGATCCGGCGGCCGATCTCCCGTGCGACGAAGTAGACGGCCATCGAACCGAGGAACATCGACCAGGAGGGAGCGGAGGTCGTGATCTCGCGGAAGATCGCCGGAGGGATGGCGCACAGGAACCCCGTCACCCCCTGCACGAAGAGCCCGGCGAAGAGGATCGCGAGAAGCGGGAAGTCGGGGAGAAGAAACCAGGGGACGAAACCGGAGAGCCACCATACGCAGAGGGCGGCGCCGAGGTACGAAAGGGCGAGCAGCGCCAGGAAATACCTCAAATCAGTCCCTGCCCGCCCGGAACGGGATGGAGGGACGCGTGAGGATCACCATCACCTCCTCCACGTCCTGGAAGTTCACCGCGCACTGCACCTTGACCTTCTGGAACAGGCTCTCCTTCGGCCGGTCCACGCTGACCACCGTCCCCAGGAGGACCCCCTTGGGCATGCTCCCGTCGAATCCGGAGAAGACGATGCGGTCGCCCACCGCGATGTCCTGCACGGGGGATACGTATTTCAGACGGCAGAAATTCCCCCCGATCCCCTCCGCGATCGCCCGGACGCGGCTGCGTTCCACCATCACGTCCGCGGCGAAACGGCCGTCGCTGGCCAGCAGGACCTCGGACAGCCCCGGGTGGGACTGGTGGATCCGGCCCACCGCGCCGTTGGGGGTCACCACGGACATGCCGGGCTCCACCCCGGACTCCGTGCCCGCGCCGATGAAGAGGGCCTGGAACCAGGGGGATACCTCGTGCCCCACCACGCGGGCGCCCAGGGATCTCCGCTCGACGGTTTCGGAGTAGTGGAGAAGGTCCTTCAGGCGCCGGTTCTCGAGTACGGCGTCGCGGGTTTCGTGGAGCCTCAGCCTGAGGTCCGCCACCTCCTTCCGCAGCCGGTCGTTCTCGCGCGATACCCCCACCAGGGCGATGTAGTGGTCCCATGCTCCCGTGATGCCCTGCCGGAGAAAATCCACGCCGAGGTAGAAGGGGCGGAAGAGGGCCGTGCCGGCGGCCCGGACCGGCTCGGCGCGCTCGAGGGCGGGAGAGGGGCGCACGAACAGCTGGATCGCCGCGACGAAGAGCGCCACGGCGGCGAGGAGGCGCCACCAATGCCGGAAAAAGGATCCCATCAGGACCGGGTAACCGCCTGGGCCGCGACCGCGGGGCCGGGCCTCCCGCCGTCGGCCGACTGGTTAGTGGAGGGCCACTTGCCGGAGCAGGTCGAGCTCATCCAGCGCCTTGCCTGACCCGAGCACCACGCAGGAGAGAGGGTCCTCGGCGACCGTGACCGGGAGCCCCGTCTCCTCCCGCAGGAGGGCGTCGAGGTTGCGCAGGAGCGCTCCCCCGCCGGCAAGGACGATTCCCCGCTCGTAGATGTCCCCCGCAAGCTCCGGAGGGGTTTCCTCGAACACACCCTTGACGGCGTCCACGATGACGCGCACGGGCTCGGAGAGGGCCTCGCGGATCTCGTCGGAGTGGAGGGTGAGGGCCTTTGGGACTCCGGAGACCATGTCCAGCCCCTTCACCTCGGTGGACTCGGAGAACCCCGGGAAGGCGTTGCCGATGGACACCTTGATGTGCTCCGCCGTGGGCTCGCCGATCAGCAGGTTGTACTTCCGCTTCACGTACTGCAGGATCGCCTCGTCCATCTTGTCGCCGGCGACACGGACCGACTGGCTCCTGACGATCCCCCCGAGCGATATGACCGCCACCTCGGTCGTTCCCCCGCCGATGTCGACGATCATGTTGCCGGACGGCTCGGTGATGGGGAGCCCGGCGCCGATCGCGGCCGCCAGCGGTTCCTCGATGAGGTACACTTCCCGCGCCCCTGCGCTCTGCGCGGACTCCCGGACCGCGCGCCGCTCCACCTCGGTGCAGCCGTAGGGGACGCAGATGATGATGCGGGGGCGGACCAGCGTCCGCGCCTTGTGCGCCTTCCGGATGAAGTAGCGGAGCATCGCCTCCGTGACCTCGAAATCGGCGATGACGCCGTCCTTGATCGGCCGGATGGCCACGATGTTCCCCGGGGTGCGGCCGATCATCCGCTTCGCCTCGATCCCCACGGCGAGGACCTTCTTCGTTCCGCGGCTGTCCCGGTGGACGGCCACGGCGGACGGCTCGGAGCAGATGATCCCTTCTCCCTTGACGTACACCAGGGTGGTCGCCGTACCGAGGTCGATGGCCAGATCATGGGAAAACAGGCCGAGGAGCCAGCTAAAGAGCATGCAAATACCTCCGGACGCCGGAAAACGGATCCTTCGAGAGGATCATGATATCGGGGTATCTTAGCAGCCCGTATCCGCCATTGCAATCCGCGGGGAGCAACACTCCGGGAATCGGGTTGAATCCGGCGGGCCGACGCATTAGGATAGAGCGTCCGACATCACTTTCTTCCACCGAACAGGAGAACCCGACACGCCATGCTAGACGTCCTCCGCAGGAACGCAGGTTCCTGGGCCATCAAGATCATCCTCACGTTCATCGCCCTCACGTTCATATGGTGGGGCGTAGGCACCTACAGCGAGCGCGGCCGGAACGTGGCCGCCAGCGTCGGGGGTGAAACGATCACGATGAATGAACTGGCCAACACGGTTTCCGGCCTCGAGAAGACGTACCGGAACGTGTACGGCGCCGCCTTCACCCCGGAACTGGAAAAGGCGCTCAACCTGAAGAAACAGGCGATGGACACGCTGATCCGGCGCAAGCTCCTGCTGGAGGAGGCGGCGAAGATGGGGATCACCGCGACGGACGGAGAGGTGCGCAGGGAGATCGCAGCCACTCCCGCGTTCCAGGCCGACGGCCGGTTCCGGGACGACCGGTACCGTTCGGTCCTCTCCTTCAACCGGGTGACTCCCGCCGAGTACGAGGAGTCGAAGCGCACGGAGATCACGATCCGGAAAATGGAGGGGCTGCTGGCCGCGGGGGCGCTGGTTCCGGAGACGGAAGCGAAGGAACTGTTCCGGCTGTATTTCCGCAGGATCCGGCTCCTGGTGGTGACTGCGGCCCCCGCGGACATGAAGGCGTCCCCCCCCGCCGAAGCGGAGATCGCCGCGAAGTACGCACAGTCGAAGGAGAGCTACCGCATCCCCGCGCGGGTGAAACTCGACCTCGCCGTCTTCACGCCCGAGCGCTTCGGCAGGGACACGCATCCCTCCGAGGCGGAGATCAAGGCCTTCTACGAAGGGAATCCGGACAGGTTCCGCACCGCGGAGGAGCGGCTCGTCTCCCGCATCGTCCTTCCCTTCGGGAAGAAGGACAAGGCGGAGGTGCGGCGAAAGGCGGAGAAGATCCTCCGGGAGGCAGCGAAGGGGAAGGCGCAGTTCGAGGCCGCGGCCAGGAAGTTTTCCCGCGGGAAGCCCGGGGAAGCCTGGATTACGCGCAAGGAGGCCGGACCTGCGCTTTCCGAACCCGTCTTCTCCGCTTCCGTGGACGCGGTGGTGGGGCCGGTGGAGCTTCAAGACGGTTTCGTGCTGGCCCGCGTGAACCGGATCCGGTTCCCGGAGGCGGAGCCGCTTTCGAAAGTCCGCGATCAGGTCGTCTCCCTGCTCCGCGCGGAAAAGGGGAAGGACCAGGCGGTGGTCAAGGCGTACGAGGCGCAGCGGAAAGCGTCGGAGGGGAAAGATCTGAAGAAGGTCGCGGCTTCTTTCGGCGTGCCGGTGACGGAAACGGAATGGGTGGGGGCCGACGGCGGTCCGGAGGTCCCCCCATCGGTCGCCCAGGATGCCCTCCTCTTGCCCCGCGGGGACGTGGGCCCCGTGAAGGCGGTGGGGGACGCCCAATACCTCTTCCAGGTGGCCGCCAAGGAGGAGTCGAGGGTCCCGCCTCTCTCCGATGTGCGGGACAAGGTCGCCGCCGCCGTCACCAGGGAAAAAGAGGTCGCCGCCGCCCGCGCCGAACTCATGCGGCTCCTCTCGACCGCCAGGACGGCCGCGGAGCTCGAAGCGGGCGCGAAGAAGGACGGGCTCGGGACGAGCGTCTCCGGGTGGTTCGCCCCGCTGTCCGAACCGGTTCCCGAGGCGCTTGGGAACGCAGGCGATCTCCGGAAGGACCTTGCCACCCTCACCGCGAAGGCGCCGGTATCGCAGAAGATCTTCCAGGGGAAGGAAGGGCGGGTATCCGGCGTGGCGTTCCTGGGAGAGGAACTCCCGGGGGATGCGGAGTGGGCGAAGCAGAAAACCTCCTTCCTGCGGGGAATCGACGAACAGAAGAAGAACGCCATGATGGAAGCCTTCCTGTCGGATCGCCGCAAGCGCACCAAGGTGGAGATCAACCCCGAAGCGCTGAAGTAGCGTAGCCGGGGCCTCGAGGGGGACGCTCCTTGTTTCTTCGGCGGGCGATACCGGGGGGTCCCCGGTCCGGCAGGGAGCGGCTGCTCCTTGCCGTTTTTTTCCTGCTCCTTTCCTTCATCCGCACCGCCGCGTTCGCCTCGGAAACGGGCGTCGTCCTGGAGGTCGTCGACGGGGACACGCTGCGTGTACGCCTCGATGGGAAGGCGGCGACCGTCCGCCTGATCGGCATCGATGCCCCGGAGAGGAGCCACCCGACCCTCGGGAAGCAGTTTGTCGCCGATGAAGCGGCGGCGCACCTCTCCTCCCTTTGCCTCGGGAAGACCGTCCGGATGGAAGGGGACGCCGAGGATGCGGACAAGTACGACCGGCTCCTGCGGTACGTCTTTCTTTCTCCGCCCGACGGCCGCCTCCTGAACCTGGAAATGCTCCTCGCGGGGATGGCTCGGGCCTACACGCGGTTCCCTTTCTCCCGGCGGGAGGCGTTCCTTGCCGCGGAAAGCCTCGCCCGGCGCGAAGGAAGGGGATTGTGGAGGGAAGGGGGGAGGGGGGAGGCCCGCTGGCTCGCGTCCGGGAACGCCTCTCCCGTGATGGTGTACCCCTCCGGGGGGAGGAGTTACGTCGTCGCATACGGCGGGGTGTTCCGGTCCGGCGTGGAGCGCGCAGGGCTGACGAGGGAGATCGAGTGGCTCCTCCGCCGCCGGGCGGAGCTGTCGGACGCGGAGTTTGCAAGGAAGGCCGGGGACCGGGGGTATCGTCCCGTCGACCCCGCGAAGGACCTCCCCGCCCCGGCCGCCCGGGCGGCAGGGATCCCGGCCGCCCGGGATGGAATCGCCGTCCCCTGGGAGGAGGCGCATCGCCATGTGGGTGAGGAGATCGTCGTCGAGGGGACGATCGTCCGGTCCCACCGCGCGGCGAAGGCGCTGTACCTCAACTTCCACCCGAACTGGAAGCGGTACCTTACCATCGTCATCTTCGCCGCGGACCTTCCGCGCTTCCCGGAGGATCCGGAGAAGGCGTACAAAGGGAAGAAGGTCCGCGTCCGCGGGGAGGTCACACTCTACAAGGACCGCCCGGAGATGAATCTAAGGAACCCTTCCGACATGACCGTCGTGCCGTGAAGAGCGGAACCGCCTCGAAGGCGTCGCCGGCGCGCCGCTCCGTTCGCCCGCCCGGCGCGGGCGGTGCAGGCCGCCCGCGGGAGCGGGCGCTTCTCCGCGGGAGGGCTTCCCGTTCGCATCCGACCGCCCGTCTTCGCGGCGGAGCGGCCAAGGCATGGTGGAGGGAAAAACCCGGGGGCCTTCGGTTTCCGGGCCCCCGGTGCGTCGCAGGATGTTCCCCGGGCGTTTCTTACTTCTCTTCGGTCTTGATCCGCATCCCGTAGAACGACCGGTAGACGAACACGATGGAGACAAGGAAAAAGACCGCCGCAAGGATGTGGCTCAAGCCCGGGTCGAGCGTGATCGCCAGCTCGACCGCCAGAAGCCCGAACAGCGTGGTGAACTTGATGATCGGGTTCATGGCGACCGACGAGGTGTCCTTGAACGGGTCGCCGACGGTATCTCCCACGACGGTGGCGGCGTGCAGCTCGGTCCCCTTCATGTTCAGCTCGGTCTCGACGAGTTTCTTCGCGTTGTCCCAGGCGCCGCCGGCGTTCGCCATGAAGATCGCCTGGTAGAGGCCGAAGATCGCGATCGAGATCAGGTACCCGATGAAGTAGTAGTGGTTCACGCAGGCGAAAGCCAGGGTGCTGAAGAAGACGGCGAGGAAGATGTTGAACATCCCCTTCTGCGCGTACTGCGTGCAGATCGCGACGACCTTCTTGCTGTCCTCGACCGACGCCTTTTCACCCCCGCCCTCGAGCTTGATGTTCTTCTTGATGAACTCCACCGCCCGGTAGGCGCCGGTGGAGACCGCCTGGGTGGACGCCCCGGAGAACCAGTAGATCACGGCCCCGCCGGTGATCAGCCCCAGCAGGAAGAGCGGGTTCATGATGGAGAGCCCTTCGTAGATCCCCTGGGGTCCCACCGTTCCGTACTTCGCCGAGAGCAGCTGGATGATGGAGAAGATGAGGGTTGTCGCGCCGACGACGGCCGTCCCGATGAGCACGGGCTTCGCGGTCGCCTTGAAGGTGTTCCCCGCCCCGTCGTTCTCCTCGAGGTACACCTTCGCGTTCTCGAAGTCGGGCTTGAAGCCGAACTCCTTTTCGATGTCCTTTGAGATATCGGGGATCGTCTCGATCGTGGAGAGCTCGTACACCGACTGGGCGTTGTCGGTCACCGGGCCGTACGAGTCGACGGCGATGGTGACCGGCCCCATCCCGAGGAAGCCGAAGGCGATCAGCCCGAAGGCGAAGATCGCCGGGGCCACCATGATGTCGCCCAGTCCCAGCGTGGAGACGGCGTAACCGCACGCCATCAGGGAGATGATCGCCGTCCCCATCCAGTAGGCGCTGAAGTTTCCGGCGACCAGCCCGGAGAGGATGTTGAGCGATGCGCCGCCCTCGCGGGAGGCGGTGACCACCTCGCGGACGTGGCCCGAGTTCGTGGAGGTGAAGATCTTGACCAGCTCGGGGATGATCGCGCCGGCCAGCGTCCCGCAGGTGATGATCGTGGAGAGCTTCCACCACAGCGTCCCTCCGCCCAGGTTCGGGATCAGCAGGTACGACAGGAAATACGTCATGGCGATGGAGACGATCGAGGTCAGCCATACAAGGGAGGTCAGCGGGTGCTCGAAGTTGAATTTTTTCGACTCGCCGTACTTCCCCCTGTTGTAGACGCCGTTGATCCCGTAGGAAACCGCGCTCGTCACGATCATCCCGATGCGCATCACGAAGATCCAGACCAGCAACTGGATCTGGATGCTCTCTTTCGCGGCGGGGTCGAGCTTCTGCCCGACGGCGAGGAGAATGAAGGTGATGAGGGCCACGCCGGTGACGCCGTACGTCTCGAAGCCGTCCGCCGTGGGGCCGACCGAGTCGCCCGCGTTGTCGCCCGTGCAGTCGGCGATGACGCCGGGGTTGCGCGCGTCGTCCTCCTTGATCTTGAAGACGATCTTCATGAGGTCGGAGCCGATATCGGCGATCTTCGTGAAGATGCCGCCCGCGATCCGGAGGGCCGCCGCCCCCAGCGATTCGCCGATGGCGAAGCCGATGAAGCAGGGACCCGCGAGATCCCCCGGGATGAAGAGGAGGATGAAGAGCATGAGGACCAGTTCGACGGCGATCAGCAGCATCCCGATGCTCATACCGGCCTTCAGCGGTATGGCCATCGTCGGGTACGGCTTCCCCTTCAGCCCGGCGAAGGCGGTCCGGGAATTGGCGAACGTGTTCATCCGGATCCCGAACCAGGCGACCGAGTAACTGCCCAGGATGCCGACGACGCTGAAGATGACGATGATGCCGACCTTGAAGGTGTCCATCGACCGGCTGAAGTACCACACCATGATCGCGGCGATGAAGGCCCACAGGATGGCGAGGAACTTCCCCTGCTGGATCAGGTACGTCTTGCACGTCTCGTAGATGAGCTCGGAGATCTCGAGCATCGATTTGTGGACCGGCAGGTTCCTGATCTGGGAAAACTGGACGAGGCTGAAGGCGATTCCGAGGACGCAGACCACAAGCCCGCCCAGGAGCAGGTTGTGCCCGGACATGCCGAGGAAGCTCTCCCTGGCAAGGTCGGGGATCACCAGCTCCGCCTCGCTCGCACCGGCCGCAGTGGCCAGCAGGAGCAGGACCAGGGACGCCAGCGCGGGGAACATCTTCCTCGCGACAACGGAAAACCGTGCGATAACCGTGTCAGTCATGGCCCCTCCATCTCTGTTTTTACTGGATAAAGCGTGGCGGGAGATCCGCCGGATTCAGCGAAAATAAAAAACCCGAAGGCTTTGCCCGGGGCGCACGGCCGATATTGAAACGGGCAATTTGTATCACGCATCCCGGTGCGGGTCAAGAGGAAACCCCCCGAAGCCCCCATCGGCGGATTCCCCCCTGTGCGGGTCGCTTCGGTCCCGGGGACGTTCCCGTCCGCACGCGGTTCGGCTCCGGTGGGGTCCCTCCCCAGCCGTGGAATGCCTCGGGGTGCACGGGAAACCCGGGATCGCGGGAAGGGGCGTATTCCGCGGTGGTATAGTGACGGCATGGAATTCCGGGGGAAACTGATCCTGGCGCCGCTGGCCGGGGTAACCGACGCGACGTTCCGGCGGCTGTGCCGGGAGAACGGCGCCGACATCGTCGTCACGGAGATGGTGTCGGCGAAGGGGCTGCTGTGCGATCCCGCGCGAACCGGGCGGTACCTCGCCTACGACGAGGCGGAGCGGCCGGTGGGGGCGCAGTTGTTCGGCTCCGACCCCGGCGAGATCGCGAAGGCCGCGGAGGAAATCGCGCGCAGGGGGTTCGACTTCGTGGACATCAACATGGGGTGCCCCGTCCGCAAGGTCACCGGCGGAGGCTCGGGAGCCGCGATCCTTGCGAACCCCCGGCTCGCCGGGGAAATCGCCCGCGCGGCGGTCGGGGCGGCCGGGATCCCCGTCACCGCGAAGATCCGGTCGGGTTTCGGGGCGGAAAGGGAGACGTACCTCGATGTGTCCGGGGAGATCTTCGAGGCCGGCGCGGCCGCCGTCACCCTGCACCCCCGCCACCGGGGACAGATGTTCTCGGGAAGCGCGGACTGGAGCCACATCGCGGCGCTGAAGAAGGCCTTTCCCGGCCGCGTGATCATCGGGAACGGCGACATCCGCACCCCCGGGGACGCCGCACGCATGCTCGCCGAAACGGGGTGCGACAGCGTGATGCTCGGGCGCGCCGCCATGGGGAACCCCTGGATCTTCGCCGCCGTGAAAACGGGGACCGGCCCCGCCACCACTCCCGACGCGCGGCGCGCCCTCATCCTCCGCCACGGGGAAGAGATGTTCCTCCGCCACGGGCCTCCCGGCATGCGGGAGATGCGCAAGCACCTGGCATGGTACAGCAGGGGGATCCCCGGAAGCGCGGCCTTCCGTTCGGAGCTGCCCGAGGTCTCCGACCCGGCTTCCTTCCGGGCGGTCGTCGAGCGCTTCTTTTGAACGACCTCCTGCGCCAGACGCTGGAATCGGTCAATGTCGGGATCCTCGTGTTCGATTCCGCGGGGAAGCTGGTCTACGCCAATCCCGCCGCGGAGGAGATCCTCCGAGGCTCCTTCCAGGCGCTCTCGGGCAGGCATTTCCGCACCCTCTTCCGGGGGAGCCCCGGGGCGGTCCGGATCCTCCGCAAGGCCCTCGAGGAACACACCCCCGTCACCGGGTTCGACGTGGAGCTTCGGCCCCCGGGAATCGGGCGGCCCGCCCATGGGTCCCCTCCCCCTCCGGTGCCGGTGATGCTCGGCGCGTCACCCCTTGCGGGGAACGCGGGGGAACCGCAGGGGGCGGTACTCTCCGTCAAGTCTGCGGAGATCCTGTCCCTCGTCGGCCAGGACGAGCGGGCCGCGATGAGCGCGGAGGAGATGCAGATGCTCGCGTACGGCATCGCCCACGAGATCAAGAATCCGCTGGGAGGGATCCTGGGGGCGGCCCAGTGGATCCTGCGCGACGAGGGGTCGGACGAGGAACGCGACGAGGGGGTCCGCCTGATCCTGCGCGAGGCGAAACGGATCAACGAGTTGGTGGAGAAGATGCTGGAAATGGGGAGAACGCCCCCGCCTCCGCGGCCATTCCCCCTCCCGCCGCTGCTGCGCGACGCGGAGCAGCTCCTCCTCTCGGAAGCCCGCGCGGCGGGAAAGGAGATCCACTTCGACCTGGTGGTGGATCCCAGCCTGCCCCCGGTGTCGGGCCACCCGGACACCGTCTACCGGGCTCTCCTCAACATCCTCAAGAACGCCGTGGAGGCGATCGATGCGAGCGGCACGGTGCGCGTCGAAGCGCGGATGAACGTCAACTACCGGTTCGCGCGGGGGCGGGGCCGGAAACGGTCCTTCCTCGAAATCGAAATTACCGACAGCGGCGTGGGGATGGCCGAGGAAGAACTGCACAAGGCGCTTCTCCCCTTCTACACCACGAAGCCCCGGGGGACGGGGCTGGGTTTGGCGATGGCCCGGCAGGCGGTCACGAGGATCGGAGGGAAGCTGGAAATTAAATCGACCCCGGGTGGCGGGACCACGGTTAAAATATCCCTTCCGGTCGACCCGGGAAGAAAGATCGCCCAGTGAAACGTGTCCTGATCGCCGACGACGACGAGAGCATCCGCTGGGTTCTCCAGAAGACCGTGGCGGGGATGGGTTTCACGGCGGACCTCGCGGAGGACGGCGAGAAGGCCCTCGCGCTCCTCGGCAAGAACAGCTACGCGGCCGCCTTCGTGGACATCCGGATGCCCGGCGTGGAGGGGATCGAGGTCCTCGAACGCGTACAGGCACGCAGGTCCCCCACCCGGTTCTTCATCATGACGGCGGTCCACCGCCCCGACGCCGCCGCCCGTTCGACACGGGCGGGCGCCGCGGAATTCATCACGAAACCGTTCGACCTGTCCCGGATCGAGGGACTCCTCCGGGAGCTTTCGCGGGAGGCCGCTTCCCGGGAGCGCCCGTTCCGGCCCGAGGAGCGCGAGGACTGGGCATCCGCCCGGATCGTGGGGAAGAGCCGGGCCATCCTCGAGGTGTTCCAGAGCATCGGGAAGGTGGCCGACTCGGACGCGACCATCCTGCTCCACGGGGAGCGGGGGGTTGGGAAAGAGCTGATCGCCCGGTGCATCCACGAGCTGGGCCGCCGCAAGGGACCGTTCGTCGCGGTGAACTCCACGGCCATCCCCCGGGACCTCCAGGAGGCGGAGCTGTTCGGCCACGAGAAGGGGGCGTTCACGGGAGCGGATACCGCCCGGGAGGGGAGGCTGTCGGCCGCCCGGGACGGAACCCTCTTCCTCGACGAGATCGGGGACACCCCCATCGAGTTGCAGGCGAAACTGTTGCGCGTCCTCCAGGAGAGGGAGTACACCCCCCTGGGGTCGAACCAGGCCCGCGGCTTCGGCGGAAGAATCATCGCGGCGACGAACCGCGATCTGAGAAAGATGGTGGCCGACGGGAAGTTCCGGGAGGACCTCTACGACCGCCTCAACGTCTTCCCGCTGCGTGTTCCTCCCCTCTCGGAGCGGAAGGAGGACGTGCCGCTGCTGGCGGACTACTTCCTGCAGAAGTATTGCGCCGTCCTCTCCCGGCCGGCGCGCTCGTTCTCGAAGGAGGCGCTCGAGGCGGTCGCCTCCCACCCGTGGAAAGGGAACGTCCGCGAACTGGAGAACTTCGTGCAGCGCCTGGCCGTTCTCTCCTCCGGCAAGCTGCTCCGCAGGGAGGAGGTGGAGCGGGAGCTTTCCAAGGCCGACGGCCAGCCGGACCCGTCGTCCGCCCCGATGGAGCTGCTGGTCGAGGAGCGGATCCGGGAGTTCGTCAGAAAGCTGGGGCCCGCCCTGGCGTCCGAGACCGGACTCCACGCGCTGTTCGTACGGCAGATGGAACGCCCTCTCCTCAGGATCGTCCTGGACGCCACGGGGGGAAACCAGATCCGGGCGGCGGGAATCCTGGGGATCAACCGGAACACATTGAGAAAGAAGGTCGCCGGTCTGGGCCTTGCGCCGAAGACGCGGAAAAGGAGGGGGAGGTGAGCGGGGCGGCCTCACGGATCCGGGGCCTGTACGCCATCCTCGACCCGTCGGTCGTGGCGCGGCGGAGAAGCGGGGAAGAGGCGCTCGACCTGGCCCTCGCGGACGCCCTCGCGGGGGGGTGCCGCCTCGTCCAGTACCGCGACAAGACGTCCTCCCCGCGCGAAGCCCTCGCCCGGGCGAAGCGGTTCGCCCTCGCCTGCCGACGCGCGGAGGCGACGTTCCTCGTCAACGACCGGCTCGACATCGCTCTCCTGTGCGGGGCGGACGGGTGCCATCTGGGGCAGGACGATCTGCCGGTGACGGCGGCCCGGCCGATCGTTCCCGCGGGGTTTCTGCTCGGGGTATCCACCCACGGCGCGGAGGAAGCGCGGCGCGCCCAGACCGACGGCGCGGATTACGTCGGCTGCGGCGCCGTGTTCCCGACGGGGACGAAGGAGGACGCCCTGGCGCCGGGGGGAGTGGCGCTCGTCGAGGAAGTGGCCGGGGCGATTTCCATCCCGGTGGCGGCGATCGCCGGGATCAACCGGGAAAACGCGGCATCCGTGCTGCGGGCGGGCGCGGCCGCGTTCGCGGTGATCTCCGACCTGTTCGCGGAAGATGGGGTCCGGGAACGGACAAAGGAGTTTCTTTCGATATGGGAAACGCACACCGGCCGCCGGTGATCCTGGTCTTCGGAGGGCTCGACCCGACGGGGGGCGCGGGGATCCTGATGGACGCCCGCGCGGCGGGGGCCGCGGGAGCGCACGCGTGCGCCGTCCCCTCCTGCCTGACCGTCCAGACGACTGCGGCGTTCTCCCGTTTCGCGCCGGTCTCCAGAAAGGTCCTCGATGAATCCTTCGCCGCCGCCGCAGCGAGTTTCCGCCTCCGTGCCGTGAAAGTCGGCATGGTGGGAACCCGTGCGGCGGCGGAGGCGGTGTTCTCCTTCGTTTGCGCCCGCAACGACCTCCCCCTCGTCGTCGATCCCGTGCTGCGCTCCTCCTCGGGCGGGCTGCTCCTCGACCGGGCGGCGCTCCCCGCGTACCGCCGGCTGATCCGGTGCGCCGCCGTGCTCACCCCCAATCTTCCCGAGGCGGAGAAACTCCTGGACCGCCGCATCGCCTCCTTCTCCGGGGCGGTGGACGCCGCAAAGGATCTTTCCGCGCTCACCGGAGCGTCCGTCGTCCTGAAAGGGGGGCACTTCCCGTGGAAGGGGAGGCGGGGGACCGACATCGTATTCTCCGACGGGGCGGTAACCCTGTTGCCTCCCCAGGGCGTCCGGCGCGGAGATCCCCACGGCACGGGCTGCGCTCTCGCCGCCGCGATCGCCGCGCGGATCGCCGCTGGCGACGCCGTCGTACCGGCCGTGGCGGCGGCGAAATCGGTGCTGTCTTCCCTCGTCCGCGGCGGATTCCCCTCCGCGGAGGGGCGTCTCACCCTCTTTTCGTGAACGGAGGACCAGGATGCCTGCGCGTCGTCCGGCGATTCCCGCCGTCTCCCTGCTCGTTCTGCTCCTCCTCGCATCGTGCGCGGGGCGCGAGATGAAGCCCGTCCCGCAGGGTGCCCCCAGGAAGCCCTTGAAGGTGGCCCTCGTCCTGGGCGCGGGCGCCGCGAAAGGGTTCGCCCACGTGGGGGTGCTCAAGGTCCTCGAGGCGAACCGGGTGCCGATCGGCATGATCGTGGGTACCAGCGTCGGGAGCTTCGTCGGCAGCATGGCCGCCTACGGCTACCCCGCGTACGACCTGCAGAAGGTCGCGATGACGCTCGAAAAAGGGGACATCGTCGACCTGACCGTCCCCGACAACGGATTCGTGAAGGGGGAGAAACTCGAGGCGTACGTCAACCGGATGGTCCGCGACACGACGATGGAGAACCTGCGGATCCCGTTCTACGCGGTGGCCACGGACATCCAGTCGGGCCAGGAGATGGTGTTCGGCAAGGGGAACACGGGCGAGGCCGTCCGGGCAAGCTGCGCCATCCCCGGCGTCTTCCACCCGGTGCGGATCGGAGAGCGGGTCTTCGTGGACGGAGGCGTGGTGAGCCCCGTGGCGGTGGACGCCGCCCGCCGCATGGGAGCGGACGTGGTGATCGCCGTGGACATCTCGGGGGGGAGGAGCCGCACGGTCCCCCAGGGCACGCTCGACACCATCTTCCAGGCGATCAACATCATGTACTCGAAGATCGCCGCCGCCCAGGTCTCGCGGGCGGATGTGGTCATCCGACCGAACGTGGGGCGGATCGCCGCAAGCGACTTCACCGTGCGGCACGAGGCGATCCTCGAGGGGGAGAAGGCCGCCCAGGCGGCGCTGCCGAAGATCCGGGCGCTGCTGGGGGAATCCGTCACCAGGTGACCGGACAACCCGCCCGGCGGGATGATCTACTCGAAGTCCTGCGCCAGGTCTTCGAACCGCGTGAACTGCGACAGGAAGGCGAGCTTGATGTCCCGCATGGGGCCGTTCCGGTTCTTCCCCACGATCACCTCGGCGATCCCCTTCTCCTCCTGCGCCGTCTTGTCCTTGCTGTACATCTCCTCGCGGTAGACGAACAAAATCAGGTCGCTGTCCTGTTCGATCGCCCCCGATTCCCTCAGGTCCGCCATCTGCGGACGCTTGTCGCTGCGGTTCTCCACCCCTCGGCTCAACTGGGAGATCGCGATCACCGGGACGAATAGTTCCTTCGCGAGGGACTTCAGCGACCGGGAAATCTCCGAGACCTCCTGCACCCGGTTGTCGGAATTCCCGCGGGTGTTGGAACCCCGCATCAGCTGGAGATAGTCCACGATGACGAGGCCGACGTCGCGCTCCTTCTTCAGCCGCCTCGCCTTCGCCCGAAGCTCGACCGCCGACAGCGTCCCCGAGTCGTCGGTGTAGATCGGCGCATCGGAGAGCTTTCCCACCGCGGCCACCAGGCGGTTCACCTCGTCCTGTCCCAGCACCCCCGTCCGCAGTCGCTGGAAGTTCACCCTCGCCTCGGAGCAGATCATGCGCATCGCCAGCTGCTGACGGCTCATCTCCAGGGAGAAGATCGCCACGGGCACCTTGTGGCGGGTCGCCGCGTTCACCGCCACGTTGAGGGCCAGGGAGGTTTTCCCCATCCCCGGGCGCGCGGCCACCACGATCATGTCGGACTTCTGGAACCCGGAGGTGACGTTGTCCAGGTCGGCAAAGCCCGTGGGGACGCCCGTGATCCGCTCCTTCGCCTCGTAGAGGTGCTCGATCTCCTTCATCGCGTCGCGCGCCATCTCGGTCATCGAGTAGTACGAAGGCTTGATCTTGTCCTCGGCGATGGCGAAGATCGCCGCCTCCGTCCTGTCGAGGAAATCGTCGATGTCGCTCCCGCCCTGGAAGGCCGCTGCGGAAATCTCCTGCGCGGCGGCGATCGTCTTCCGGTAGATCGCCTTCTCCTTGACGATGTGGGCGTAATGGACCGCGTTGGCCGACAGCGGCACGGAAGTGACGATCTCGGCAAGGTAGCCGAGCCCTCCGACCTGCTGCTCGGCGCCGCGGTCCCTGAGGGCCGCCGAGAGGGTGAGCTGGTCGATCGGGCGCCCTCGGTCCCAAAGGTCGACCATCACGCCGTAGAGAACGCGGTGCGCCCCCTGGTAGAAGTCGTCCGGGCGCAGGACTTCCATCACGCCGTTCATCGCCTCGTTGTTCAGGAGGACGGAGGCGAGGACGGCCTGCTCAGCGTGCAGATCGTTGGGGGGAACCCGGAGGGAGGCGTCGTTCCCGCCTGGCGGGGTGCTGCGCTTGTCGTTCATCGACGCCTCCCGACCGGGAAAATGCGGCAAATGCCCTGGACCCGGGACGTTACGCTTCGGGCACCACGCGGACGGAGATCTCGGGGACGATGTCGCCCGCCACGCGGATCTTCAACTTGTAGTCGCCCACCTGCTTGATCGGCTCGGGGAGCAGGATCGACTTCCTGTCGACAACGATCCCCTCCTTCTCGAGAGCGAGGGCGACGTCCCGCGAAGTGACGGCGCCGAACAGCTTCCCCTCCTCGCCGGCCTTCGCGGCCAGGGCGAGGGACACGGCGGCCAACCTCTCCGCCGTCGCCTCGGCGGTCTTGCGGGTCTTCTTCGCCCGGGTTTCGATCACCCGCCGTTCGTGCTCCAGGGACTTCATGTTCCGGACGTTCGCCAGGACCGCCAGCTGCCGCGGGACAAGGTAGTTCCGCCCATACCCGTCGGCGACCTTGACGACCTCGCCCGCCTTCCCCAACTTCTCGACGTCCTCGCGCAGGATGACTTTCATCGGCCCACCCCCTACCGGACCTGCGTGGCGGTGAACGGGATCAGCGCCACGACCCGCGCCTTCTTGATCTCCACCGTCAGCTTCCGCTGGTGCTTGGCGCAGTTGCCCGTGATGCGCCGGGGGACGATCTTCCCCCGCTCGGAGACGAACTGCTTGATCATGTACTGGTTCTTGTAATCGATCTGGAGCTCCTTTTCGGCGCAGAAACGGCAGAACTTCTTCCGCACGTACCGTTTCTTGCCTCCTCCGGGTCCGCGGTCGTCGCGGCCGCCGGCGGGACGGGGCTTGTACGGGGTGCTCATCGGTTCCTTCCTCCTTCGTTCGATCGATGGGTTTTCATTCAGAACGGGATGTCGTCGTCCTGCGATTCCGGTGAAGGGGCAGCGGGAACACCGCTCTCCGGCGAAGCGCCGCGCGGCCCGCCCAGGAACTGGACGTTGTCGGCAACCACCTCGACCTTGCTCCGCTTCACGCCGTCGGACTCCCAGCTGCGTTGCCGGAGGCGTCCCTCGACCAGCACGGGCCGCCCCTTGGAGAGGTATTCCGCGCAATTCTCGCCCGTCTTGCCGAACACCACGATGTCGAAGAAGGAAACCTCCTCCTTCAACTCGTTGTTCGACTTGTACCGGCGGTTCACCGCGATGGAGAAGCCGGTCACGGCCACCCCGGCAGGAGTGAAGCGGGTCTCGGGATCCCTCGTGAGGCGACCCGCGAGAATGACGCGATTGAAGTCGACCATGGGTGGTTCCCTCCCAGCAGGGCTCCCCTCACTCCCCCGCGGGGGTTGGAGGGGCTTCGGGTGCGGGAGCATCGGGCGCGGGCGAGGAGGGCGCAACGGGCGCAGCCTCCGCGGCGGGCGCCTTCGGCTTCAGTTCCGCAGTGTGGACGGTGGTCAGGAACCGCAGGATTCCGTCGAAGATCTTGATGTTGCGCTCCACCTCCTCGACCACGCCGCGGTTCCCCGTGTAGACGATGAAGGTGTAGAAGGCGTTGTTCTTCTTGCGGATCGGGTAGGCGAGTTTCCGGTTTCCCCAGTCGTCGGTCTTCAGCACCTCGCCCTGGAAGGCGGCGACCACCCCGGCGATCTTGCCGAGGAACTCCTTCCGGGCGTCCTCCGTGAGTTCGGGTTCGAACAGGATTGCGGTCTCATACCTCTTCGCTGTCATCGTGCGGTGTAGCCTCCTTTCGGCTGATCGAGCCCCCGGACGATACGTCGGGAGCAAGGAGTATGTTCCCCGCCGGGGATTCCGTGCGGGGGCTCCGCGCCTTCGCGTTCCAGCGCGTCATTGCCTCGTCGAAACCGATCCTTGCGATGTCGCCCGCGGCCGTGCAGGCGAAGGCGACCGCCTCATCGAACGCCTTCCTGCCCTCCGGCGAGGGAGGCGTCAGCACGTAGTCCGCCGGGTCCACGCCGGCAGGCGGCCGCCCGATGCCGATCCGGATCCGCAGGAAGCCGGACGTCCCGAGTTCTTGCCGGAGGGACCGCAGGCCGTTGTGCCCGCCGGTTCCGCCTCCGCGCTTGAGCCGCACGGCGCCCGGCGGCAGGTCCAGGTCGTCGTGGACGACCACCAGGTCCTCGGGGGCGCCTGCGTGCTTCCGGAAAAGGGGCGCCACCGCCACGCCTGATAGGTTCATGTACTCCATCGGCTTGACGAGGACGACCCGGCGGCCTTCCAGCTCGCAGGACGCCTGCTCCGCCCCGCCCGAAGACCTCCACCGCGCGCCCATCGCGCCGGCGATCCGGTCGACCGTCCGGAACCCGGCGTTGTGGAGCGTCGCGGCGTAACGCCGTCCGGGGTTCCCCAGTCCGACGATCAGTCGCGTGGTACGCTACTCCTTCTCTTTCTCTTCCTTCTCCCCGGCTTCCGCCACGCTCGCGCCCTCGCCGGCCTCGATCTCGACCGCGGCCGCAGGCGCCGCCTCGGCCTTCGGCGTGTGGACCGCCGCGATGGTCATCCGCAGGTCCTTCTCCATGGGGACCACGCCTTCGGGGAACGCGATCTCCCCCAGGTGCAGCGACTGGCCGATCCCCAGCGGGGAAACGTCGATCTCGAGAAACTCGGGCACGTTGTCGGGAGTGCATTCCACCTCGAGGCTCCGGGTCACGACCTCGAGGACTCCGCCGAACTCGATGCCGGCGGCCTTCCCGCGGATCCTCAGCGGGACCTCCACGCGGAACTTCTGCCCCAGCGCCACCTCGTAGAAATCGACGTGGGTCACCCTGTCCGTGATGGGGTGGGCCTGGACCTCCTTGAGGACGGCGTACGACTCCTTCCCGTCCGCGCCGTCCTGCACCGTCATCCGAACCACCACCGTCCCGTGCCGCGCGGTGTCCAGGAACTTCTCGAGGGGCTTCCGCTGGAACTCGATCGGCCGGCTCTCGAGTCCCTTGCCGTAGATGACCCCCGGGATCCTCCCCTCGGCCCGCCGTTTCCGGTTGACCTCTTTCCCCGTCTCGCGGCGGCGCACCGCCGTCAACTCCATCATTGCCATCGTGGTATCCCTCCCTAAACGAAGAGCGAGCTGACAGAATCCTGAAAGTGGATCCTCTTGATGGCCTCTCCCAGCAGGGGAGCCACCGTGAGAACGTGGATCTTCTTGCACGAATCCTTCG
This sequence comes from Deltaproteobacteria bacterium, assembly GCA_021815305.1. Taxonomy (GTDB): domain Bacteria; phylum Desulfobacterota; class Deferrimicrobia; order Deferrimicrobiales; family Deferrimicrobiaceae; genus JAKAHC01. The sequence goes on from JAKAHC010000001.1 coordinate 325,014, forward strand.
GTCCCAGCGGAATCGTGTCCGTGACCACCAGTTCCTCGATCTCCGACTTCTCGAGCCGATCGATCGCGGGCCCCGACAGCACGGCGTGGGTCGCGCAGGCGTATACGTGCCGGGCTCCCTTGGCGCGAAGGGCGTCCGCGGATTGCGCCAGCGTCCCCGCCGTGTCCACCATGTCGTCGAGCAGGACCGCCGTCTTCCCCTCGACTTCCCCGATGATGTTCATCACCTCCGCCACGTTCGGCGCAAGCCGCCGCTTGTCGATGATGGCGAGGGCTGCGTTCAGCCGCTTGGCGAATGCCCTCGCCCGCTCCACGCCGCCGGCGTCGGGGGAAACGATCACGATGTCGTCGCCGTACTTTTCCTTCATGTACTCGAGGAGCACCGGCGCCGAGTAGAGGTGGTCCACCGGGATATTGAAGAATCCCTGGATCTGCCCGGCGTGGAGATCCATCGTCAGGACGCGCGAAACGCCGGCCGCGGTGAGCAAATCGGCGACCAGCTTCGCCGTGATCGGGGCGCGGGGCAGGATCTTCCGGTCCTGCCGCGCATAGCCGTAATACGGAAGGACCGCGGTCACCCGCTTGGCCGAAGCGCGTTTCAGGCCGTCCATCAGGATCAGGAGCTCCATCAGGTGATCGTTCACCGGCGGGCAGGTCGGCTGGATCACGAATACGTCGACGCCGCGGACATTGTCGCGGATCTCGACGTTCACCTCGCCGTCGCTGAACCGTTTGATCACCGCGCTGCCCAGCGGGATGCAGAGGCACGCGCAGATTTCCTTTGCGAGATCCGGGTTCGCGTTCCCCGTGAAAATCTTCAGTCGTGTCACGCAGTTCCCCTGTCGGAGGAGGTCATTCCGCCAAAAGAATTGGATATTATACCGAAGGAGGGTCCGTTGGCAAGGGGTATTCGCCCCCTTGCCTCTCCGGATCCCTGAAGCCGGCATCCCGACGTGGCTGGGAGGGAAGGGGTCGAACCTTCATTAGAGGCTCCAAAGGCCCCTGTCCTGCCGTTAGACGACCTCCCAGCGTTGCCGGAATTCTACCGGGCGGCCGCTACACCGTCAAGGGTCCCGGTTTCCCGTTCGTACTCCCCGATCACCGCGTCCTCGATCATCCGCCGGGTATCGTTGTTCAGGGGGTGAGCCGTGTCCCGGTACGTGCCGTCCTTGGTCTTTTTGCTCGGCATGGCGACAAACAACCCGCTGTTCCCCTGGATGACCTTGAGGTCGCGCACGACGAAGCAATCGTCGAAAATGATCGTCGCGTACCCCTTGAGCTTCTCGTTGTCCGACACGGGGAAAACCTTCACCTCGGTGATCCGCATCCTGGTCCTCCTCTCATGGTCTGCCTTCTAGATGTTCCCGGCGACGAATACCCGTCGCCCGTCCCCTCCTGCCCGCAACGAATTCTCCGCCCGTCTCGCCCCGGAAACCGACGCGAACAGGCCGAAAACCGCCGAACCGCTGCCCGTAAGCCCCGAAGCGCAAGCCCCCGCGGCCTGGAGCTCCTTCTTGATCCTCCCGATCTCGGGGCACACCGGCCCCCACGCCTCCTCGAAGTCGTTCCGGACGATGGCCGCCGCATCCTCGATGCTGCGGATCGCCGGGGGGGGGGCCGCCGGCGGCGGATCGCCGAAACCGCGCCGCAGCCGCGCGTACGCCTCCCGGGTGGAAAGCCCGAAGGGGGGGAGAACGATCACGGCGTGAAAGGGAGTTTCCCACAGGAGGGGCGTCAGCCGGTCCCCGAAACCCTCCACGAGGGCGGCCCTCCCCAGAAGGAAAAACGGCACATCCGCCCCTACCTGCGCGGCCATCCCCCGCAATCCTTCTCCGGGAGGGACCTTTCCCGTCAGCGACGCCAACCCCTTCAGCGCCGCCGCCGCATCGGAACTCCCTCCTCCCAATCCCCCTTCCGCCGGGATCGTCTTCCGGAGCCGGATTCGAACCCCGGAAGGGGCTTTCGCCCACTTCATGAAGAGGGCGGCCGCCCGGTGGCAGCTGTTCGTTTCGTCCACCGGAATGCCGGGAGCATCGCACGTCAGGGCGATCCCGCGGGAGGCCTCCTCGACGGTCACTTCGTCATAGAGGGAAACCGGGACCATCACGGACCGGATATCGTGGTACCCGTCGGGACGCTTCCCGTATACCTCGAGGGAAAGGTTGAGTTTCGCGGGAGCGAGGAAGGAAACAGCCGATACGGTGCCCAAAGGAAACCTTTTCAAACGATGTTTTCGTTCAAAGGTATACCCGATCGCCTCTTCTGTCAATAAAGAGATAACGCGGCGGAAATGCAAGGGAACAGAATCAGGATCGCGGACGAAAACTCATCGGAATGCGTAGATTCGACCCCCCTGGAGGGGTCGCCCGGCTTTACCGCGATGTTCTCCACGGCCCGGAGGAGCAGCCCCTCCCTCTTTTCCTCCGTACATGGATATTATGCACGGGGTCCGGCCCGATTCCCACCCCGATTTGCGGAGGTCAAGCGCCGCGGAGAAAAACCGACCGGGACGCCTGGAGGCGCCCCGGTCGGTCGTTTGTTGAGGAAAAGCGAGGGCCTTATCGCAAACCGCTATCGATTTACCTCGATGTGAGCCATTTTTTCGTAATACTTGACCAGACTGCAATGGTCCTCGTCTCCCGAACCGTCGACTTTGAGTGCCTGCATCATCTCCATGACGGCGGCGGTCAACGGGAGCGGGACCCCGATCTCGCGGGAGGTTTCCAGCACGTTCCCCAGATCCTTGATGTGCAGATTGACCCGGAAGCCCGGGGCGAACTTGCGATCCATCACCAGCCTGGCCTTTGCGTCGAGCACCGTGCTCCCCGCCAATCCGCCGCGGATCGCCTGGTAGACCAACTCCGGCCTGACGCCGGCCTTGGCGGCCAGTACAAGCGCCTCGGACATGGCGGCGATGTGGAGGGCCACAACGATCTGGTTGGCAAGTTTCGCGATGTTTCCCGCCCCGATGTCTCCCACCAGCACGACGGACCCAGCCATGGCCTTCATGACGGGGCAGCACTTTTCGAAAACTTCCTTCTTCCCGCCGACCATGACCGAAAGCGTTCCGTCGACGGCCTTCGGCTCGCCGCCGCTCACCGGCGCGTCGAGCATCTCCACCCCCTTCTCCGCAAGCGTCCCGGCGATCTCACGGCTGACCAGGGGCGCGATCGAACTCATGTCGATGAGCGTCGTGCCGGGGGAGGCCCCCTCGAGGATGCCGTTCTCCCCCAGGACGGCTTCCCTGACATGCGGGGAGTTCGGAAGCATGGTCACGATGACGTCGCACTTCCCGGCCACCTCCTTCGGCGACTCCGCCGCCTCGGCGCCGTCGGCCGTCACTTCCTTCATCGGCGCAGGGTCGGTGTCGAAGACCACCAGCCGGTATCCCGCCTTCATGAGGTTCCTCGACATCGGCTTTCCCATGATTCCCAGACCGATGAAACCCGTTTTCATCGCATCATCTCCCGTGGGGGACCTTCCACCCGGTCCGAAGGATCAGTTGATCGTGATGTTCAGTTTCCTGATGAGCGCCAGATAGTCCGCCGTGGCCTGCTTCAGGAACTTTCCGAAATCGGCGCTTCCCTCGTACATGACCGGCATGTTCATGTCGGCCATCGCCTTCCGGAACCCGGGATCCTCGGTGATTTTCTTCAGGGTGCCCCCCAGGTACGCGACCACCTCTTTCGGCGTGCCGACGGGCGCGGCCACGCCCTTGATGGAGCCCCAGGTGGCCACGTCGAACCCCAGCTCCCTCAGGGTCGGAACGTCGGGAAGCGACGGGTCGCGCTGGGGGAGCGCCACCGCGAGCGGCCTGAAACGCCCCGCCTTGATGTGGGTCATGATCTCGCACGGGTGGCCGCCGCCGATCATCAGGTGCCCTCCCGCGAGGGCCGTGGTGGCCTCGGCGCCGCCGGAGAAGGGAACCGTGACGATCTTGATGCCCGCCGCCTTGCCGAAGGCGGTGAGCGCGAGGTCTACGGCGCCCGCCTTCACCGATACCGCCGTGGTGATCGGCTTCCCTTCCTTCTTGGCCCAGGCGACCATATCCTTGATCGAGTGGAACTGGGAATTCGCGCCGGTGACGATGACCACGGAGTGGATGGAGAGCCTCGCCACGGGAACGAGGTCCTTGAGCGGGTCGTACGGCATCTTCTGGAGGGACGGCATGACCACGTCATGGCCCGACCCGTACCCGAAGTAGAGGGTGTAGCCGTCCGGCTTGGAGCGCACGACCCCTTCCGTTCCGACCACTCCGCCGCCTCCCGGCTTGTTCACGATCACCAGGGGCTCTTTCGAATATTTCGTCCAGAACTTCTCCACGGTACGGGCAAGGAGATCCGTGGACCCACCCGGACCGAAGGGAACCACGCCCGTGATCGGCTTCGACGGGTAGGCGTCCCCGGCCATCGATGCGACGGGGAACATGGCGGACGCGAGCAGCATTGCGACGAGTACGGCGACGGTTTTTTTCATCTCTCTCCTCCTTTCAGGTTTGGACCGCCGGTTTTTTTCGGAACATCACCAGGGCTTGGCCCAGGACGAGGAACGCGAACAGTCCGATCAGGGCCATCGAGATCGGGTGGGTCACGAAGATGAGGAAACTTCCTCCCGACATGAGGAGGGACCGCCGCATCGATCCTTCGATCATGGGCCCCAGCACGAAGGCCAGCACCAGGGGGCCGGGCTCGAACTTGAGCTTGCGGAGCAGGTAGCCGAACAGCCCGAACCCGACCAGGCTGTAGATGTCGAATGCCTGCCCCTGGATGCTGTACGAGCCGATGGCGGTGAAAAGGATGATGACGGGGGCCAGGATCCCGAACGGGACCCGGAGGAGCTGCGCCCAGATCCCCACCATGGGCAGGTTCAGCACGAGGAGCATGACGTTCCCGATGTACATGGACGCGATGACTCCCCAGAAGACCTCCGGGTGCTCCTGGATGAGAAACGGGCCCGGAGTGACCCCCTTGATCAGCAGGGCGGCGAAGATCATCGCGATGGAGGCGTTGCCGGGGATGCCGAGGGTCAAAAGCGGGATGAACGACGAGCTCGACGCCGCGTTGTTCGCCGACTCGGGGCCCGCCACCCCCTCGATCGCTCCCTGCCCGAACTCCTCGGGGTGTTTCGACACCTTCTTTTCGAGGGCGTAGGAGACCAGGGAGGAGATGACCGCGCCGCCGCCGGGGATGATGCCGACGAAGAACCCGATGAGGGTTCCGCGCAGGATCGCCATCCGCGAATCCACCCAATCCTTCACGGTGGGCCAGACCTGGCCGACCTTGGTGGTGACGATCTCGGTCTTCATGACCGACTCCAGCCCCGTGAAGATCTCCCCCAGGCCGAACACCCCCATGGCGAGGGTGACGAAATCGAAGCCGCTCTGGAGCTCGATGACGCCGAAGGAGAACCTCGTCTTGCCGGAGATGGGATCGAGCCCCACCGAGGCCAGGAGGAGCCCCATCGCCAACATGATGAGCCCCTTGATGACGGAAGCGCCCGACAGGGTCACCGCCATGAGCAGCCCCACCAGGGCGAGGGAGAACATTTCCGGGGGACCGAAGCTCAACGCGAACCCGGCGATCTTCGGGGCGAACAGGGTCAGCCCCAGCACCCCGGCGGTGCCGGCCACGAACGAACCGATGGCGGCGATGCCGAGGGCCGCTCCGGCTCTCCCCTTCTGGGCCATCTTGTACCCGTCGATGCAGGTGACCACCGATGCCGCCTCGCCGGGGAGGTTCAGGAGGATGGAGGTGGTGGAACCTCCGTACATCGACCCGTAGAAGATCCCCGCCATGAGGATGATGGCGGTCACCGGCGAGCTGATGGCGTAGGTGGCCGGCAGGAGAAGGGCGATCGTGGCGGCGGGCCCCAGCCCGGGAAGCACTCCGACCGCGGTGCCGAGCAGCGCGCCGATGAAGGCGAACAGGAGGTTGACGGGGGTCAGGGCGATGGAAAAACCGTTGATCAGTCCGGAAAATATTCCCATGGAGCGCTCCTTCAGGAGAACCACGTGCCGGTCGGCAGATCCACCTTGAGAAAATGCACGAACAGGGCGTACATGGCCGCGGCGGACAGCAGGGCGATGACCGAGGTTTTCAGCCATCCCTCCCTTTCCACGAATTTCTGCCAGCCGACCATGAAGAGGACGGTGGAAACGAGGTACCCCGCCCGCTCGAACAGCCACGCGTACGCGATGACGAGCAGGATTCCCGGAAGGAGCCTGGAAAGCGCCGGGACCGGCGCGTCCGCCGGGTCCGCCTCCCCGGCGCCGCCCCCTTCCTTGCCGGACTCCGGGACCGCTTCCGAACGGAAGGATGCGGCGAACCAGAGGGCCCCCAACCCCGCCAGCGCGACGCCGACGGCGAACGGCAGGAACCCCGCATCGGGAGAGATCAGGAACCCGAGTTTCAGGTAGTGACGGGAATAGGCGGCCACGAGGATGCCGAAGACGACGACAGCCGCCGCGGAGATCCTCTCCGTCCGGTTCATGCCGTTTCTCCCTCCTTCAACGCGCCCATCCCGACCAGGATCTTCCGTAACCGGGCCATGTTGGGCTCCGTGCAGCGGGAATTGGGCAGGATCGGCTCCCCGACCCGGAGGCCCAGCAGGTTCGCTGCGTCCTTGGTCACCACCGGGAAGCTCCCCAGGTTGAAGGCCATCCGGAGGGGGGCGAGCCGGAACTGGGCTTCCCGGGCCCCCTCCAGGTCCCCGGCCAGGAATTTCTCGTAGATCTCCACCACGAGGGCCGGGACGATGTTGGCCGTCGCCGCGACGCAGCCGGCGCCGCCGTAGGCGAGGGTTCCAAGGATCATGACGTCCCTGCCCGCCATGACGCGGAAATTTTTCGAACGGGTCCTGCGGATGTACTCTTCCGTCAGGACCAGGTCGCCGCTGCTGTCCTTCGCCCCGACGATGTTGGGAACGTCGGCCAGCCGTTCCACGAGGTTCGCGGAGAGGTTCGCCCGCATCCGGTCCGGGTTGTTGTAGAGCAGCATCGGAAGGTCGGTGGATTCGGCGACCGTCCGGAAATGGCGGTACAGCTCTTCGTCGTTGGGAGTGAGGAACATGGGGGGGAGCATGGTGATCGCCTGGACCCCCTGCCTGCCCGCCCTCCGGGCCGCCCGGACGCACTCCCGGGTGGAGATCGCGCCGATTCCCGCGTAGACCGGGACGCGCCCGGCGACCTGGTCGACGGTGGCGGCCACTGCGCGTTCCTGCTCCTCGGGATCCAACCCGAAGAACTCCCCGTTGCTTCCGAGCGAAAGGATGCCGTGCACCCCCCCGGCGATCACGTGCTCGACCATCCTTCGAAGACCCCGTTCTTCCACCCGCTCCTCGCCGTCCACCGGGGTAAGGAGGGGGGGAATCACTCCATGAACGAAGTCCGTCTTCATGGCGGATCCCCTTTCAGCGCACCAGGCAGGGGCGCTTGCTGTCGAATCTCCAGCCGGGAACCAGGTACTGCATGGTCTTCGCGTCGTCGCGGGCGCCCAGCCCCATTTCCCTGTACAGCCGGTGCGCCGCCTCGATCCGCTCCATGTCCGCCTCCACCCCAAGGCCGGGCCGGTCGGGAACGGAAATCTTTCCGCCTTCGATCCGGAACGGCTCCACGGTCAACCGCTGGCCGTCCTGCCAGATCCAGTGCGTGTCGATGGCGGTGATCTTCCCGGGCGCGGCCGCGGCGACGTGGGTGAACATCGCAAGGGAGATGTCGAAGTGATTGTTGGAGTGGGACCCCCAGGTCAGTCCCCATTCGTTGCACATCTGCGCGACGCGGACCGACCCGGCCATGGTCCAGAAGTGCGGGTCCGCCAGCGGGATATCCACCGAGTGCAGCCGGATCGCGTGCGCCATCTCCCGCCAGTCGGTGGCGACCATGTTGGTGGCGGTGGGAAGACCGGTCGCGCGACGGAACTCCGCCATCACCTCGCGCCCCGAGTACCCTTTTTCCGCCCCGCAAGGATCTTCGACGTAGGCCAGGACATGGTGCATGCCGGAGCACAGGCGGATCGCCTCCTCCAGCGACCATGCGCCGTTGGGGTCCACGGTTACCCGCGCGTCGGGAAACCGTTTCGCGAGCGCCGTGACCGTCTCGATCTCCTCGGCGCCGCTCAGCACGCCCCCCTTCAGCTTGAAGTCGCGGAACCCGTAGCGGGCGCGGGCGGCTTCGGCGAGCCGCACGATCGCCTCGGGGGTCAGCGCCTCCTCGTTCCGCAGGCGCAGCCAGCCGTCCTTTTCGCCGGGAGCGTCCGGATACGGGAGGTCCGTCCTGCGGCGGTCGCCGATGAAGAACAGGTACCCCAACACCTCCACCGACGTGCGCTGCTGGCCGTCGCCCAGGAGCGCCGCGACGGGAACGCCGAGAAAACGGCCCAGCAGGTCGAGCATCGCGGCTTCCACCGCGGTGACCGCGTGGACCGTCGTGCGCAGATCGAAGGTCTGGGGGCCGCGGCCGGCCGCGTCCCTGTCGGCGAAGGAGCGCCGCACGGCGTCGAGGACGTTCTTGTAAGCGCCGAGGGACCGGCCCAGGACCAGCGGCTTCGCGTCCTCCAGCGTACGTCGGATCCGCTCGCCGCCCGGAACCTCGCCGACCCCCGTGTGCCCCGCGCTGTCTTGCAGGATCAGCACGTTCCGGGTGAAGCAGGGGGAGTGCGCGCCGCTCAGGTTGAGCAGCATGCTGTCGCGGCCGGCGACCGGGATGACCTGCATCCCGGTGACGACCGGCGCGCTTCCCGATGCGCGGCCCGCTTCCCCCGATGGACCCAAGATCCGCTCCTCCCGTCCCAGGAACCGGCAACTTCCATCCTCCGGATGAAGGAATGGTAGCGATATCATTTTTGGGTGTCAACAGGTTTTTCGTCCGGTCCGCCGCCGTCCCCGGCCGATCCCGAAGAGGAGATATGCATTAACTACAAAAATATAAACAGGTAAAACGACATAACATTTCTACATATCGCATAGAAAGAGAAAGAGGCGCAGCGGGATACAGTTCGTTGACACGGAAATTTGTTATCGCTATCATATTCCAAAATCCTATAAGGAGAGGGCGGAACCGGATTTCCGACCCTTCCGGATGCGGGTGCAGAGGTTTGGCCATCACCGTCGCCCATCGTTCCAGCCGTTCTACCGGCGTCGTGACCTTGAAGGACGTGGCGAAACTTGCGGGTGTTTCGCCGATCACGGTTTCCCGCGTCCTGAACCGGCCGGAGATCGTGGCGACCGGCACCGCGGAGCGCGTCCGCGAGGTGATCGAACGCACCGGGTACGTCCCCAACCTGCTTGCGGGGGGCCTGGCGTCCCGGAAGACCAAGTTCGTGGCGGCGATCGTGCCGGCGATATCGAACCAGGTATTCTCGGAGGCCATCCAGTCCCTTACCGACCGGCTTTGGGAGAGCGGCTACCAGGTGCTGCTCGGCACGTCGGGCTACCCGGCCTCCCGCGAGGAGGACCTCCTCGCCGCCATCCTGAGCAGGCGTCCCGACGGAATATTCCTCACCGGCATTTCGCACTCCGCGGAAAGCTGCCGCCGGCTGGTCACGGCGAACGTGCCGATCGTCGAGGTGTGGGACCTGACGCCCACCCCCATCGACATGCTGGTCGGCTTCTCTCACGAGAACGTCGGGCACGCGGTGGCCGAACATCTCCTGGGGCGGGGTTACGTCCGGTTCGGTGTGATATCGGCCGACGACGCGCGGGCGGAAGTGCGGCGGAAGGCGTTCCTGTCGCACCTGTCGACCCGCGGGATTGCCGACCTGTCGACCGTGCTCGTGCCTGCGCCGTCCAGTTTCCGGCTGGGACGGGAAGGCCTCGGCCGCCTTCTCGAGGAAGCGCACCTCCCGCTGGCGGTCTTCTGCAGTTCGGACACCCTCGCCCACGGCGTACTGGCGGAAGCCCGGTCCCGCCGTATTTCCGTACCGGGAAACCTGGGCATCGTGGGGTTCGGCGACCTCGACTTCGCGGCGCACACCTTTCCCCCGCTGTCGACGGTGAGGATCGACCGGACCGCCATCGGCCGGAGGGCCGCCGACGCGCTGCTCGGAAGGATCGAGGGGAAGGACGTGGAGAGGATCGCCGACATCGGGTTCCAGGTCATCGAACGCGGGACCACCTGAACCGGGTCCCGGATCGCCGGGGCCGGGCAACATCCATCGGAGAGAGCCGGCATGTCTCACGAGAACGATTTTCCGGAAGGGCATTGCGGAGAGCGTGCGATCCTGATCAGGATCCATGACCGGGACAATGTGGCCATCGTCGTCAACGCCGGGGGACTTCCGGCGGGCAGAAGGCTGGAAGACGGGACCGTGCTGGCCGACGACGTCCCTTCGGGCCACAAGGTCGCCCTGGCCGACATCGACGAAGGCGCCCCGGTGATCCGCTACGGCGAAGCGATCGGGCGGGCGGTGAAGGCGATCCCGCGCGGAAGCCGGGTCGACGAGTCGCTCGTCCGTTCGCCGTCTCCTCCCGCGCTCAAGGACCTTCCGATCGCAACGCAATCCGGTCCCGGCCTTCCGCCGCTTGCCGGCTACTCCTTCGAAGGGTACCGCAACGTCGACGGAACGGCAGGAACCAGGAACATTCTGGGTATCACGACCAGCGTGCAGTGCGTCGCAGGCGTCGCGGACCACCTGGTCCGCCGCATCCGGGAAGAACTGCTGCCGCGCTATCCGAACGTGGACGACGTGGTCGCCCTGAACCACGGCTACGGCTGCGGCGTCGCGATCGACGCCCCCGCCGCCGTCATCCCGATCCGCACCCTGCAGAACCTTGCGCGCAACCCGAACCTTGGGGACGAGGTGATGGTCATCGGCCTGGGGTGCGAAAAGCTCGATCCGGAGCGGCTCGTGCCCCCGGATCGGGTACGCGCCTCCGCCGACGGACGTTCGGACCCGCCCGTCCTGTGTCTCCAGGACGAAACCTTCCGCGGTTTCGGGGACATGGTTCGCGCCATGATGGGGATGGCCGAAAGGAGGTTGGCGCGGCTCGACCTCCGGCGACGCGAGACCTGCCCCGCCTCCGACCTGGTCGTCGGCGTGCAATGCGGCGGAAGCGACGCGTTTTCCGGGGTCACGGCGAACCCGGCCGTGGGATACGCGGCGGACCTCATCGTGCGGGCGGGCGGCACCGTGATGTTTTCGGAGGTGACGGAGGTCCGGGACGCGATCCACCTGCTCGCACCCCGCGCTGCCGACGAAACCGTGGGACGGGCGCTGCTGCGCGAAATGGCCTGGTACGACCGTTACCTGGAAAGCGGCGGTGCGGACCGGAGCGCAAACCCGACGCCGGGGAACAAGAAGGGGGGGCTCGCGAACGTCGTGGAGAAGGCGCTTGGCTCCGTCATCAAGTCCGGCAGCGGCAGGATCGCGGACGTGCTCGGACCCGGCGAGCGCGTACGGCGGAAGGGCCTGGTTTTCGCCGCCACGCCCGCCAGCGATTTCGTCTGCGGCACGCTGCAGCTTGCGGCGGGAATGAACCTGCAGGTGTTCACGACCGGCCGCGGCACGCCCTACGGCCTGCCGCTGGCGCCGGTGGTGAAGGTTTCCTCGAACACGCCGCTCGCCGAGCGCTGGCGCGACCTCATCGATCTCGACGCCGGGCGCATCGCGACGGGCGAAGCGGGCATTCCCGATGTCGGCCGGGAGCTGTTCCGGCTGATCCTCGACGTGGCGAGCGGGCGGAGGCAGGCCGCGGCCGAGCGGCTCGGGCTGCGCAACGACCTGGTCCTGTTCCATCCGGCCCCGGTGACGTGACGCGCCCCCGCCGGATCAGCCCTCTTTGCGGAAGGTGAACCCCGACCGGGAACCGGCGTCGACCGTCACCCGGTCCCCCTCACGGAACTCCCCCTGGAGAATCCGCAGGGCGAGCGGATCCTGGAGCTGCTTCTGGATCACGCGGCGCAGGGGCCGGGCCCCGAACGCCGGGTCGTAGCCGATCTCCGCCAGGTGCGCCCTGGCCGCCGGGGTCACCTCGACCGAGATCTTCCGGTCGGCCAGCCGGTCGTTCAGCTCCCGGACCATGATGTCCACGATCCGGGACAGCGCTTCCTTCCCCAGGGAACGGAAGATCAGGATCTCGTCCAGCCGGTTCAGGAACTCGGGACGGAATACGTGCCGCAGCTCCTCCATCACCCGCGGGCGGATCGCCTCCTCTCCCTTCCCCGCCGGCTCCCGGATCCGCTGCGAGCCGACATTGGAGGTCAGGATCACCACGGAGTTCCGGAAATCCACGGTCCGTCCCTGCCCGTCCGTCAGGCGCCCGTCCTCGAGGACCTGGAGCAGGATGTTGAATACGTCCGGGTGCGCCTTCTCGATTTCGTCGAAAAGGACCACCGCGTACGGTTTCCGGCGGACCGCCTCGGTCAGCGCGCCACCCTCGTCGTACCCCACGTACCCCGGGGGAGCGCCGATCATCCGCGCGACCGAGTGCTTCTCCATGTACTCGGACATGTCGAGGCGCACCATGGCCGCCTCGTCGTCGAAGAGAAACTGGGCCAGCGCCTTGGCGAGCTCGGTCTTCCCCACCCCGGTGGGGCCGAGGAAGAGGAACGAGCCCACGGGCCGGCGGGGGTCCTTGAGCCCCGACTTCGCACGGCGCACCGCGTCCGCGACCAGGCGCACCGCGTCGTCCTGCCCCACCACCCGCGCCCCGATGCGCTCCTCCATCCGGAGAAGCTTCCGGACTTCCCCCTCCACCATCCGCGACACGGGGATCCCGGTCCAGCGGGAGACGATCTGCGCGACGTCCTCCGCGTCGACCTCCTCCTTGAGGAGCCGGTCCTTCGCCTTTTCCGATGCCAGCGTCGCATCCTCGACCTGCTTCTGCAGGGAGGGCAGCACCCCGTATTTCAGCTGGGACGCCTTTTCGAGGTTTCCTTCCCGCTCCGCCCGGTGCATCTCCGCGAGCGTCTGCTCGATCCGTTCTTTCACCCCGCGGTTCCCGGCGATCTCCCGTTTCTCTTCCTCCCACCGCCTCCGGAGGCGGGAGATCTCCACGGAGAGCGTCGCAAGTTCGGCGTCGATCCCGGCGAGCCGCTCCCGGGACGCCGCGTCGACTTCCTTCGACAGGGCCTGCCGCTCGATCTGGAGCTGGATCCTGCGCCGCTCGACCTCGTCGATCTCCGTCGGCACGGAGTCGATCTCGATCTTCAGGCGCGACGCCGCCTCGTCGATGAGGTCGATCGCCTTGTCCGGCAGGAACCGGTCGGAGATGTAGCGGTGCGAGAACGTCGCCGCGGCGATCAGCGCGGCGTCCTTGATCCTCACGCCGTGGTGGACCTCGTACCGCCCCTTCAGCCCCCGGAGAATGGCGATCGTATCCTCGACCGACGGCTCTCCCACCATGACGGGCTGGAACCGGCGCTCCAGCGCCGCGTCCTTCTCCACGTATTTCCGGTACTCGTCCAGCGTGGTGGCCCCCACGCACCGCAGCTCCCCCCGGGCGAGAGCGGGCTTGAGCATGTTGGAGGCGTCCATCGCCCCTTCCGCCTTCCCCGCGCCGACGAGCGTATGGAGCTCGTCGATGAAGAGGATGACCTTCCCCTCGGCGGCGGCGATCTCGGAGAGGACCGCCTTCAGCCGGTCCTCGAACTCGCCGCGGTACTTGGCGCCCGCAATGAGGGATCCGAGGTCCAGCGAAAGGACCCGCTTCTCCTTCAGCCCCTCCGGCACGTCCCCCTGGACGACCCGCTGGGCCAGCCCTTCCACGATGGCGGTTTTGCCCACCCCGGGCTCGCCGATCAGCACGGGGTTGTTCTTCGTGCGCCGCGAAAGCACCTGGACCACCCGGCGGATCTCGTCGTCCCGGCCGATGACCGGGTCGAGCTTCTCGCGCCGGGCCGCTTCCGTGAGGTCCCTGCAATACTTGTCGAGGGCCTGGTACTTCGCCTCGGGGTTCTCGTCCGTGATCCGCTGCGTCCCCCGGATGGAAGTCAGCGCCGAGAGCAGCGACTCGCGCGTCACCCCGTGCCGGCGCAGCAGGTCGGCCACCTTCCCGGGCTCCCCGCAGAGAGCCAGGAGGAGGTGCTCCGCCGAAAGGAACTGGTCCCTGAAGGCGTCCGCCTCGTCGAGGGCGCGCCGGAACAGGGGCTCGAGCCGGGGGGACAGGCCGCGGGAGACCGCCCCGGAAACCTTGGGCAGGGAGGAGAGGAGCCCCTCCCCCTCCGCGAGGAGCCGAGTTGCGGAGACCCCCGTCCGGGCGAGGAGTTCCCCCGCCACGCCCCCCGCCTGCCGGAGAAGGGAAACGAAGAGGTGCTCCGCCTCCACCTGCGCGTGGCCGCGCTCGGACGCCAGCCGGACGGCATCCTGCAGCGCTTCCTGGGACTTCACCGTCAGTTTGTCGAGGGATATCATCTTTCGCCCCCGGGCGCGATCTTCTGCGGAAGGATGGGATCCGGGGGCGCCCCCATGACGACTCCGGGCGCCCCCGCGAAGGAACGTCGGTTATTTGTTCTTCACCGCGAGGAACAGCCGTCCCTCGGACCGCTGGACGAGGAACAGCACGACCTTGTCGCTCTTGAACTTCTTCATCAGCCTGGAGAACTCGACCGTGTTCGGGACCGGCTGCTGGTTGATCCGGAGGACGACGTCCCCTTCCTGGAATCCCGCCTCGTCCGCCGGGCTGCCGCCGTCCACAGAGGTTACGATGACGCCCTTGACGTCCTTGATCCCGAGGCGCTGGGCCATCGCGGGCGTGAGGTCCTGGACCGTCAGCCCCAACCCCTTCGAAAGGTCGGAGGCGCTTGCCCGTTCGGACTTCGTCCCCTCCATCTCGGCGATGGTCACGGGGATCGTGAGTTCCTTCCCGTCCCGGTACACCTTGATGTCCACCTTCTTCCCGGGAGAGGTGGCGGCCACCATGGACGGAAGGTCGTGCTGGTCTTTCACGTCCTTGCCGTCATACGAGACGATCACGTCTCCCGACCGGATCCCCGCCTTCGCGGCCGGCCCGTCCTTCGTGACGTCGGACACCAGCGCGCCCTGCTTGCCGGGAATGCCCAGCCCCTGGGCGACCTCGGGGGAGAGCGGCTGGATATAGACTCCCAGCCATCCGCGGACCACTTTCCCCTTCTTCAACTGGCCCAGGATCGACTTGGCGAGGTTGATGGGCGTTGCAAAGCCGATCCCCTGCCCGCCCTGGATGATCGCGGTGTTGATGCCCTCGACTTCCCCCTGCAGGTTGAACAGGGGGCCTCCGGAATTCCCGGGGTTGATCGACGCGTCGGTCTGGATGAAATCGTCATACGGCCCCGACCCGATGATCCGGCCCTTTGCGCTGACGATCCCCGCCGTTACCGTGTGACCCAGTCCGAACGGGTTGCCGATGGCGATCACCCATTCTCCCACCTCGAGTTTGTCGGAGTCTCCCAGCTTGACGAAGGGGAGTTGCCTGTGCGCGTCGATCTTGATCAGGGCGATGTCCGTCTTGGGGTCGGTCCCGATCACCTTGGCCTTGTAATCCTCCTTGTCCAGAAGCGTAACGGTGATCGCGTCCGCCTTCTCCACCACGTGGTTGTTCGTAAGGATGTAGCCGTCGGGGGAGATGATGAACCCGGACCCCAGCGACCTGCGTTTCTGCTCCTTCGGCATGCGGCCGAAGAAGTTGTGGAAGAACTGCTCGAACGGATCCTGCGGCCCCATGGGACTGCGGAACTGCGGGTGATCGAACTTGACCACCTGGGTCGTGGAGATGTTCACCACCGCCGGAGTCACCGCCTTCACGAGTTGCGGGATCTCCATCAGGGGGTACGACCGTTGACCCGCCGCGGCGGACGCAGGGGATGGTTTGCCCTTTCCTCCGGAGGACGCCCGGCCGAGGGGTGAAATGTTGAGCCCCGCGGAAATGAGCACTCCGGCGGCGACCGCCGCGAGCACGAGCACCAATACTCTGCTTTTGCGAATCACCTGTTGCCTCCTTTTCTTTCCTGGCCGGTCGGCGGCGCATTCACCAGCGCCATGTATCCCATGCGGAGGTGGTACAACCCTTCCCGCAGAACTTCCTCCTCTTCCTTCGCCAGGTTGCCCTTCGTCTTTTCCTGGAGGATGCCGAGCAGGTCGATTGCGTCCTTGGCGGCCGGCAGGTCCACCGGAGAGCGCTTCCCGTCCGGGCCCTGGATCATTCCGAGATTCACCATCGCTCCCAGCTGCAGGGATTCCACGAGATCGAGGAATTGCGGCTCCCCTACCCGGGGAAGGGACTTCCCCCGCCCCTTTCCCCCTTCGACGCCTCCGGCGTCCCTCCGGTTCCCTTCTTTTGCAATCCCGGGCGGTATTTCGCTTCCCGGACCCTCCGGACCGCCCCCGCCCGGAGCCTGCGGAGGCTTTTCCCCGGGAGGCGCCGCCGGCGGAGGCCCCGGAGAAGGAGGCGGAACGGGCTCCTCCTCCCGGCCCCGGCGGTCGATCACCCGGAACCCCTTGTCGTCCTTGTCGGCAGACATCAGACCGGCACCTTCTGCGTGATCACGACCGGCTCCCCCTCGACCTCGTCGACCAGGAAGTGGTCGGATTCCCTCCACTTCAGCGTGACGGGCATCTTCACCTTCTCGTCGATGCCCCGCTTGAGGAACCTGGCGCCGTACTTGACGGAGAAGCCCGCGCGCGAAAGCGAGGAAACCGCGGACTCGGTGTAGACGAGGGTCTTCCCGTGGGCGGCCATCATCTTCCCGATGGAATCGAGATAGAGCGCGGCGATCCGGCGGACCTCGTCGAACGCAAGCGGCGTGAAGACGATGACGTCGTCCAGGCGGTTGATGAACTCCGGCGTGAACCGGTTTTCCGCCGCCTTCAGCACCGCCTTGCGCACCGGTTCGAAGTCGTCCGTGCCGGTCCCGAACCCCATCGGCCGGGTGAGCCGGGAGAGCTCCTCCGCCCCGAGGTTGCTGGTCATGATGATGATCGTGTCGGAGAAATACACTTTCTTCCCGCGCCCGTCGGTCAGCCACCCTTCATCGAAGGCCTGGAGGAAGAGGTTGTGGACGTACGTGTCCGCCTTCTCGATCTCGTCGAGCAGCACGACGCTGTAAGGGTTGTCCTTCACCTGGTTCGTAAGGATCCCCCCCCGCTCGGACCCCACGATCCCGCGGGGCATCCCGATGAGTTTGTCCACCGCCAGCGCACCGTCCCGATACTCGGACATGTCGACGCGGATCAACTGCCGGTCGTCCCCGAAGAGGTACTCCGCGAGGGCCTTCGCCATCTCCGTCTTTCCCACCCCGGTCGGCCCGAGGAAAAGGAGGACGCCGTCCGGCCGGTAGATGTTCGCCTTGAGCGGCCCCTTGTTCATCCGCAGGGACTTGGCCATCGCGGAGATGGCCTCCTTCTGCCCGACCACGCGCCGGGAGATGCGCTCCTCGATGTCCCGAAACCGCTCGATCACGTCGCGGCGGACGATGTCCTGGGGGTTCTTCGTTTCGTTCGAGATGACCTCGAGGACGTCCCTCGCCTTTACCGTCTTCTCCTCGTCCCCCCGGATCTCCACGCGGACGCACGCCGTGTCGATCCAGTTGATCACCTTGTCGGGGAGCCGCAGCGACCGGGCGTACCGCTCGGACATGTCGAGCGCGAAGTCGATCGCCTCGTCCTGGACCTCCACCCCGTAGTTCGCCTCGAGGCGCGGCTTGAGCCCCTGGAGGATCTCCCGCGTCTCGTCCACGGTCGGCTCGCCGACCTTGACGACGCGGAACCGGCGCGCGAGGGCCTCGTCCTCCTGCACGATCTCCTTGTATTCCGTGCCCGTGGTCGCTCCGATGATCTGCACCTCTCCCCGCGCCAGGGCGGACTTGAAGATGTTCGCGGCGTCCGACGGGACGCCCATGGCCGAGCCCGCCCCCACCAGCGTGTGGGCCTCGTCGATGAACAGGATGATGTTCTTGCGCTCCTTGACCTCGGCGATCACCTTCTCGATGCGGTCCTCGAACATCCCGCGGAAGACGGTCCCCGCAACCACCGTGTTCATCTGGAGATTCACCACGTGGTGTCCCCGGAGCCGTTCCGGCACCCGGTGCGGTTCGTACTCCAGCCGCATCGCGAGCCCCTCGACCACGGCGGTCTTCCCCACCCCGGGGTCGCCCAGGATCATCACGGAGTTGCACCGGTCCTTGTGGCACAGATACTCGACGATCTGGTCGATCTCGGCCTCCCGGCCGATGATCGGCGGGATCTTCCCCTCGCGGGCGAGGAGGTTCAGGTTGACGGCGAAGGCCCGGAGATTTCCCGGAAGCTCGTACCGCTTCCTGTACTCCTCGACCTTCTCCTCCCGGCTTCGAAGCTGCGCGGAGAACCGGGAGAGAGCGACGGAAGGGTCCACACCGTAGTTCTTGAGGATCCGGGCGGGGATGGAGTGCACCTCGTGGAAGATGCCGAGGAACAGGTCGGCGGCGTCGATCTCGGAGCGCCGGTTGCGCTGCGCCGTTTCCCACGCCACCCGGAACACCTGCTTGGTGGCCGGCGGCACCTTCAGGCCCACGCCGAGGTACTGCCGGGAGATGTTGAGGTGCTCGTTGACCGAATACAGCACCGCCTCGACGTTGAGGCCGATGGAGGCCATGAGGTCGTGGAACAGCGCCTTCTCCTGGTCGGCGAATGCGATGAACAGGTGCTCGAGCCCCAGGTAGTAATGGTGTCGCCTCTGGGACTCCTCGATCGAGGCGTTCAGCATCCGGTGACCGGATTCGGAAAGTTTTTCCCGGTAGAACGATATCTCCATCATCGGCGGTATCAACTCCTCGCCCCGGCGGGCCGATTCGCCCTCACCGGGAGATGCCCCGCATCGAAAGCAGGCGTTCGATCCTCTTCTCGACGGGCGGATGGGTGCTGAACAGGCTCGCCATGCCTCCTCCCGCCAGCGGGCTCATGATGAACATGTGCGCCGTGGCCGGCGAGGCGTCCATCGGGATCTGCCGCGACCGCCCGGAGATCTTCTCCAGAGCGCGCGCCAGCGCCTCGGGTTTCCCGCAGAAACGCGCCCCCGTTTCGTCCGCCAGGTACTCGCGGGATCGGGAAACGGCCATCTGGACCAGCATCGCGCCCAGGGGGGCCAGGATCGCCATCACGAGGAGCTCGAGCCCTCCGCCCCCTTCCCGGTCGTTGCGGCTTCCCCCCCCGAAGACGGCGGCGAACCGCGCCATGTTGGCCAGCATCATGATCGCCCCCGCGAGGGTGGCCGCGACCGTGCCGACAAGGATGTCGCGGTTCCTGACATGCGCCAGCTCGTGGGCGAGTACGCCCTCCAGTTCCTCCGGCGAAAGGATCCGCAGGATCCCTTCCGTTGCGGCCACCGCGGCGTGCTGCGGGTCGCGACCCGTGGCGAATGCGTTGGGCGATTCCTCGGGGAGGATGTACACCTTCGGCATCGGCACCCCCGCCGCCACCGTCAGCCTGCGGACGATCCCGTAGAGCTGCGGCGCGTCGCTCTCGGAAATTTCCCGTGCGTTGTACATGCGCAGCACGATCTTGTCGGAAAACCAGTACGATCCCGCGTTCAGGGCGATCGCGAGTCCGAAGGCGACGACCATCCCGGACTGCCCCCCGACCGCGCGGCCCACCAGCAGAAACAGGGCCGTGAGGACCGCGAGCAGGAACGTCGTTTTCAAAGTGTTGGTCATGTGGTCCCTTTCCCCCGTTACCGTATTGATTCCATTATAGACGTTTCAGTTCCATTGCCCCCGGAGATCCGGGTCCTCGTAGGCCGCGATGCGCTCCACAAGCGAAAGGAATTCCTCCGAACGGTCCTTCGGCACGGCCACATGCAGGATGACGTACTGGTCGCCCCGATCCACCGTCCCGGGCGTCCGGACCCCCTTCCCTTTCAGGCGGAGCTTCCGCCCGCTGGCGGATCCCGGCGGCACGGTCACGGTGACGGGACCGTCGATCGTGGGGACCTGGATCCTGGCGCCCTTGACCGCTTCGGAGAACCGGATCGGCGCATCGAGGAGGATGTCGTTCCCCTCCCGTCGAAAATACGGATGGGACAGCATCCGCAACTCCACGACGAGATCCCCGCTCTCCCCCGAAGCCGGCCGCTCCTCTCCCTTGGAGGGGACGCGGATCGTGGCGCCGTCCCGGGCGCCCGCGGGGATCTTGATCTTCACGCGATCTTCGGTTTCCGTCACGCCGCGGCCGAAACAGGCGGGACATCCCCTGCGGCCCGTCCGGCCGGTTCCCCCGCACTGCGCGCACGTTCTGGGCCGATGGAAACGGATCTCCCGGATCCCGCCGCGGACCATGTCGAGGAAGTCCACGGGAAGCTCCACGTGGATGTCGCTTCCCCGGCCGCGGGGGTGGAATCCCGCCCCCTCGCCGCCGAAGAGATTCCCGAAGAGGTCCCCCAGGTCGAACGCCTCCGCCCGCGCCCCTCCCGGGGAAAACCCTGCGGGGCCCGCATCCCCCGCTCCGAAGGGGCCGCCCCGGAAACCTCCGGAGAACGCTCCCTTGCGGATACCGTCGTACTCCTCCCGCTTCTTCCTGTCGCGCAGGACCTCGTGCGCCTCGTTGACCTCCTTGAAGCGCGCCTCGGCCGTCCTGTCGCCCGGGTTGACGTCGGGATGGTGCTTCTTCGCCAACCGCCGGAACGCTTTCCGGATCTCTTCCGTGGAGGCGTTTTCCGGGACCCCCAGGATCTCGTAATAGTTTTTCCGCGGGTCCATCGGTTCCCTCGCGGCCGTACCGCCTGCGGAGGGCCCGGGGGACGGCCCCCGCGCCCTCCGCAAACGTCCGGCGCAGCTATTTCACGGCCACCGGGATCTGCTTCTTCTTCGCCTGCTCCTTCTTGGGGAGGGTGAGCTCCAGGACCCCGTTCTTCAGGGTCGCGGAGATCCTTTCCTGGTCGACGGTGGCCGGCAGGGAGAACGACCGCTGGAACGTGCCGTAGGCCCGCTCGATCCTGTGGTAGTTCTCCTCCTTGACTTCCCTTTCGACCTTTCGCTCCCCCTTCAGGGTTAGCAGGCCGTCCTTGACCTCGATCCCGACCTGGTCCTTCGAAAGTCCCGGCACCTCGGCCTTGACGACGACGGCGTCGTTGTTCTCGTAGATGTCCACCGCCGGGGTCCACATCCCGGTGCCCAGCCCCTCCTCGCGCCCGCGGGTGCGGGCGAGGGTATCCTCGAAGAGTTGATTCATCTTCTCCTGGATAGAGGAGAGATCCCGCATCGGGTCCCACCAACGGACGATCGCCATGTTCGCTCCTCCTTTCCCGAAGAGGTCCCCCCTGCGGGGGGAGTTCCGCGCGGGATCTCGCCCGCGCGTCCCGTCAGTTGACGTTCACCCGGATCTGCTTCGGCTTCGCATGCTCCCGTTTTCCGAGGCGCACCTCGAGGATGCCGTCCTTGATCTCCGCCCGGACCTTGTCGGGATCCACGGAATCGGGCAGGGAGAACGCCCTCTGGAAGGCTCCGTAGGCGCGCTCCACCCTGTGGTAGCTCTCCTCCTTGACCTCCTTCTCGAACTTCCTCTCGCCCCGCATCTGCAGCACGCCGCCGTCGACCTCGACGTGGACCTGCTCCTTCGTCACCCCCGGCACCTCCGCCTTGAGGACGATCTCCTGTTCCGTCTCGAAGATGTCCACGGCGGGAGACCAGGTCCCCGCGACGGGCTGCTCCCCGGGGAAGGGGGCAGTCCCGAAGGTTTCCTCGAAAACGCGGTTCATCCGGTTCTGCAACGTCGACAGCTCCCTTGTCGGGTCCCACCAGCGTACGATCGCCATCGCTCTCCTCCTTTTCCGGCGCCGTCGCCCCGCCCGGGGCGCGGCGGTCTTGGTATCGCTTCTCCCCCTTACTTCTTCGCGGGGTCCTCGTACTCCGCATCGACCACGTCCCCCTCGGCCTCCTTGCCCTGCGCGGCCCCTCCCGCGGCCTCGCCTCCCGGCGGCGCGGACGTGGCCTGCTTGTACATGTGCTCCGCCAGCGCGTGCGACTCCTTGATCAGTTTCTCCGCGGCGGCCTTCAGGACCGCCTCGTCCTCGGACTTGAGCGCCTCCTTCGCCTCCGCGAGGGCCGCCTCGACCTTCGATGCCGTTTCGGCGGGGACCTTGTCGCGGTTGTCCCGGAGCGTCTTCTCCGTGTTGTAGACCAGGGAGTCGAGGTGGTTTCGCGCCTCGATGGCCGCCTTGTGTTTCCGGTCCTCGGCGGCGTTCGCCTCGGCCTCCTTGACCATCTTGTCGATGTCGCTCTTGTCCAGCCCCGTCGACGCCGTGATGGTGATCTTCTGCTCCTTGCCCGTCCCCTTGTCCTTCGCGTTCACGTGGAGGATGCCGTTCGCATCGATGTCGAAGGTCACCTCCACCTGCGGCACGCCCCGGGGAGCGGGCGGAATCCCGTCGAGGTGGAACCTGCCCAGCGTCCGGTTGTGCGCCGCCATCTCGCGCTCCCCTTGCAGGACGTGGATCTCCACGCTCGGCTGGCTGTCCGACGCCGTGGTGAAGACCTCGCTCTTGCGCACGGGGATCGTGCTGTTCCGCTCGATGAGCTTCGTCATCACTCCACCCAGCGTCTCGATCCCCAGCGACAGGGGGGTCACGTCGAGGAGAAGCAGGTCCTTCACGTCGCCGCCCAGCACGCCCGCCTGCACCGCCGCGCCCGCAGCGACCACCTCGTCGGGGTTGACGCCCTGGTGCGGGTCCTTGCCGAAGAACCCCTTCACCATCTCGACGACCCGCGGGATGCGGGTGGAGCCGCCCACCAGGACCACCTCGTCGATCTTCCCGACGGTAATCCCGGCGTCACGGACCGCCATTTCGCAGGGTTTCAACGTCCGGTCGAGGATGTCCTGCACCATCTGCTCGAACCTGGACCGCGAGAGCTTCAGCTGCAGGTGCTTCGGGCCGGTCGCGTCCGCCGTGATGAACGGGAGGCTGATCTCCGTCTCCATCACCGAGGACAGCTCGATCTTCGCCTTCTCCGCCCCCTCTTTCAGACGCTGCAGGGCGGTGCGGTCCTTCGAGAGGTCGATCCCCTGGTCCTTCCTGAACTCGGCGATGATCCACTCGATCAGGCGCTGGTCGATGTTGTCGCCGCCCAGGTGCGTGTCCCCGTTGGTCGACTTCACCTCCACCACGTTGTCCCCCACCTCGAGGATGGAGATGTCGAAGGTGCCGCCGCCGAAGTCGAACACCGCGATCAGCTCGTTCTTCTTCCGGTCGAGGCCGTACGCCAGCGCCGCCGCCGTGGGCTCGTTGATGATCCGGAGAACCTCCAGTCCGGCGATCGTCCCCGCGTCCTTGGTCGCCTGCCGCTGCGAATCGTTGAAATAGGCGGGAACGGTGATGACCGCCTGCTTCACCTCCTCGCCGAGGTACGTCTCCGCCGCCTTCTTCAGTTTCCCCAGGATCATGGCGGAGATCTGCTGCGGCGTGTACACCGTCCCCCCGGCGGAAACGCGGGCGTCCTGGTTCGGCCCCTGGACGACCTTGTACGGCACGAGCCGGGTTTCCTCGGACACCTCGTCGTACCGGCGCCCCATGAACCGCTTGATGGAGAAGACCGTGTTCTCGGGGTTCAGCACCGCCTGTCGCTTGGCCACCTGTCCGACGAGGATCTGTCCGTCCTTGCCGAATCCCACCACCGACGGGGTCAGACGGCCCCCCTCCTCGTTGATGAGCACCTTGGGTTCGCTCCCCTCCATGACCGCGACCACGGAGTTCGTCGTCCCCAAATCGATCCCGATGATCTTCGCCATCTTCTTTGCTCCTTCCCTGGGTTCAAATCGCTTCCAGCAATTTATCGATGAAACGGTACAGCGCCCTGCCGTCCACCGGTTTGGTCACCATCCCCACGGCCCCCGCCTCCAGCGCCCACATCCTCCGCTCCTTCCCGGCCTCCCTCGCGATGAGGACCACGGGGGTCCTTGCGGCGAGCTCCGCGATCCGCATCAGCGCGTCCAGCCCGCCCAGGGACGGTATGTCCAGGTCCACCACGGCGAGGTCGGCCGCCCCGGACGCAAGGCGTCGCAACCCCTCTGCGCCGTCGCTCCACAACTCCGGAAGCGCCCCCGCGTCCGAAAGCCAGCCGAGCATCGGGGCCACCTTCGCGAAGTCGTCCGCCATGGCGTCGGCGATCAGGACCACTCTGCGGGCCGTTTTCCTTGCCACTCCCTTGACCTCCGCCTTCGGATAAAACAAATCCCGTGCCACTTTCAGGGAAGAGGGAGGTCTGCGGTAACACATCGTTTTTCAATAGGTTTTTCTGCTGCGATCGAGGACGTCTCCAGAAGGAACGGGTCAGGTGCGCCATTCTGGCAACGACGAATCCGCGTTGCCGTGCCAAAAAGGCAGGGAGAGATCAGCCGATGCCGTACTCCTTCACTTTCCGGTGGAGGGTCCGCACACCGATGCCCAGGAGTTTCGCCGCATGGGTCTTGTTCCCCCCCGTCTTTCCGAGGGCGTCCCGGATGGCGTCCCGCTCGATCTCCGTGAGCGTGCGGGAGGGGGGGAGCGGGATCGGCCCGGAGGCCGTCGGCGGAAGGACCGCATGCGTCACCTCCGGCGGAAGGTCTCCCGGTTCGATCGCATCCCCCTGCGAGACGAGGGTGGCGGTCTCCAGCGCATTGCGAAGCTGGCGCACGTTCCCGGGCCACCGGAAGGCGAGCATCGCCCTCAGGGCGGCGGGGGAGAGAACCTTCGGCGGCATGCCGTTCTCCTGCGCAATCCGCCCCAGGAAATGTTCGCACAGACGCGGGATGTCTTCCCTTCGGTCCCGCAACGGGGGAACGACGATGCCGAACACGTTCAGCCGGTAGAAGAGGTCCTCCCGGAACGCGTTCTCCTCCACGCGGGCCTTGAGGTCCCGGTTCGTCGCGGCGAGGATCCGCACGTCCACCCGGAGGACCTGGGAACCTCCCACCCGCATCACTTCCTTCTGCTCGATGGCGCGAAGCAGCTTCGCCTGGATTCCGGGGGAGACGTCCCCCACCTCGTCGAGGAACAGGGTGCCCCCCTCCGCGCTTTCGAGCTTGCCCGGGCGATCCCCCGTCGCCCCCGTGAACGCCCCCTTCTCGTAACCGAACAGCTCGGACTCGAGGAGCGCTTCGGGAATCGCCGCACAATTCAGCGGGAGGAAGGAGCGGTCCCTCCGGGGGCTCAGCCGGTGGATCGCCCGCGCCACCAGCTCTTTTCCCGTCCCGCTCTCCCCGGTGATCAGGACGTTCATCCTCGTGGGAGCGACCAGCCGGACCTTCTGGAGCACCTCCTCCATCGCCCGGGACGCGCCGACGATCCCTTCCACCCCCGTGGGGGAGCCCACCTCCTCGCGCAGCCGATCGATTTCCCTCTGCATCGCCCGCTCCTTGGCGGCGCGGAAGACGGCCGCCCGCAGGCGCGGGATCTCCACGGGCTTGAGAAGGAAATCGGAGGCGCCGGACCGGACGGCCTCCACGGCCCCCTCGACGGTGCCGTACGCGGTGAGGACGACCACGGGAACGCCCGGGTGCGACTTCGTCACGTGACGCAGCACATCGAGGCCCGTCAGCCCCGGCATCCGCAGGTCGGTCACCACCACGTCCCCGCCTTCCGCCGAAAGCCGCGCAAGCCCCTCCCGCGGATCGGCGAAGGGGAAGACCTCGAACCCGTCGCGGCGCAGCGCCGCGGCGACGCTCGAAAGGCTGTCGGCGTCGTCGTCGAAGACGAAAACCCGCCCCTTCCCCTTCGCGGTCACCGCGGCGCCCCCGGGGGAAGCGCCAGCGGGAGCCGGCCGGGGAACATGGCGCGGAACTGGGACTCGAACGGCAGCGAGACGGTCACGATCGTGCCGTGCCCTTCGCGGCTGCGGAGGGATACGGTCCCGCCGTGCTGATGGACGATCTGCCGGACGATGGGGAGCCCCAGCCCGCTGCCGTTCTTGCGGGTCGTGTAGAAGAGGCGGAAGATCTGCCGGCGCTCCGCCCGGGGAATTCCCCTCCCGTTGTCCTGGATCCGCGCGAAGGGACGCCCCGCCCGCACCCCGGTGGTCACGCGGATCGTTTTCCCCTCCTTGTCCAGCGCTTCCTGGGCGTTCAGCAGCAGGTTGAGCAGCGCCTGTTTGAGCTGCCTCTCGTCGGCGAGCACCGGCAGCGGCGTGGGATGGATCCGCGTCCTCAGAACGATCCCGTGGTAGGAGAGGTCGACTTCGAGGAAGCGCAGCGTCTCGGCGACGATCCGGTTCAGGTCCACCATCGTCAGCTCGATCGCCTGCGGCCGCGCGAAGCGCAGGAAACCGGAAAGCGTTTCGTTCAGGCGCTGCGTGACCTTGAGGTTCGCGCGGGCAAGGGAGAGGAGCTCCCCCTTCTGGGGGACGGCTTCGGGGGAGATCTCGGAGAGCATCTCCTCGAGGAGTTGCCCGTTGATGTAGAGGGAGTTCAACGGGTTGCGGATCTCGTGGGCCAGGCCCGCCGCGACCGCGCCCAGATCCTCGAGCTTTTTCCGTCTCCTCGTGGCCGGCACGAGGACGATTCTACCTTATTCTCCCCATCCGCGCAGACTCCGAAAGCGTTGCCGGGGCGGGGATCCCCCGGTCCCCTGGGATCAGAGGTACTCGATGTGGAGCAACGGGGCCGTCTGTGCGGAATCATCGTCCAACTGGACGATCCCCGGTCCGGAAACCAACGGGTCGAGCAGGAGGCGGATCTGGAAATCCGGCTGCGTCCCTTGCAGCGCCGCCCGGACCAACGAGGTCACCTCGATCCGGATGGCAGGGCGCGGAATGACTGCGTCGGAGGGATGGAAGTTGAAGATCGGGATCCCCAGCACCGGGGGAAGATACGGTGAGGGAGGTTGCCGGAAATAGTCCGTGTCGAGAAGGGGGAGCGGAAAATCGACCAGCTCCGCCAGGACGGGGACGTCGCTTCCGTACGGCACGCTCGCGACGAACACCTCGACGTACGCCAACTGGACGTTCGCCGTATACGGTATCTTGCCCTGAAGCGGGAAATCCAGGAATCCGCGGTATTCCGTACCCCCCGCGTCCACCCCGATCTGGATGTCCCGGGTGACGGAAGCGGGGCTGATGACGGGAGACCCCGTCCCGTTGTAGGAGATGGAGGCGTCGACCGACAGGTTGCTGAGTTCGTCGTACACGGGAGCGCTGCTGCTTCCGCCGCAACCGTTCAGTGTCAGCGCAAGCGCGCCCAGCGCTCCAATAACCCACAGTTTCCTCATGGCCGGCACCTCCTGGTATTTTCCCCCGCCCGGTTTCCGCTATTGGACGCCACGCATCGGAGGATATTCGAATTCCCCCCCGGGGTCCATACCCCGCATTCCCCCAACCTTGATATAATGGGAATCCAACCCATATCTCCTCCGCGAAAGGCACGCCTTGCTTCAGAACCTCGAGCCGCGGGAATCTTCCGGATTTCCCTGGAAAAAACTGCTGCTGGTCCTCCTCGTCGGCGGGCTCTTCTTCGCCATGGGCACGGCGACGGGCATCGCCCTGCTGGCGAAGTTCGGCGATTTCCCCCCGATCGAGTCGGCCCGGGCGTACCGCCCCAGCGTCACCTCCAAGATCTACGACCGGAACAACCGGATCGTCGGGGAGATCTACCTGCAGAAGCGGACCCTCGTCCCCTTCAAGTCCATTCCCCCGCACGTGGTGAACGCCTTCGTCGCCGCCGAGGACGCGAATTTCTACAGGCACAGAGGGGTGGACTTCGTCGCCATCGCCCGAGCCGTCGTCATGGACATCTTCCACGGAGGGTACGCGCAGGGGGCGAGCACGATCACCCAGCAGACGGTCAAGGCGCTCTTCCTCACCCCGGAGAAGAGCATCTCGCGGAAGCTCAAGGAGATGATCCTCGCCTACCGCATCGAGAGGAAGCTCTCCAAGGACGAGATCCTCTACCTCTACTTGAACCAGATCTACCTCGGGGACGGCGCCTACGGGGTGGAGGCCGCGGCCCAGACCTATTTCGGCAAGCCGGTATCCTCCCTCAACGTGGCGGAGGGCGCGATGCTTGCGGGACTGGCCCAGGCCCCGACGCGGTACTCGCCGCGGAACCACCTCGACCGTGCCAAGGCGCGCCAGCGGTACGTCCTGCGCCGGATGGCCCAGGTCGGATTCCTCGACAGGGACGAGGCGGAGAAGGCCTACGCCGTTCGCCTCGCCTTCGCGCCCCCCTCGACCTTCCGCTCGAAGGCCTCCTATTTCCTCGAGTACGTCCGCCTGTACCTCCAGGAAAAGTACGGAACGGAAACGGTCAACAAGACGGAGCTTCGGATCTATACGACCATCGACGGGAGGCTCCAGGAAGCGGCGCACGACGCGCTCGCGGACGGGGTGAGGCGGATGGAGGAGCGGAACGGGTACCATGGCCTCCAGGGGGCTTTCCTGTGCATGGATCCGCACACCGGGGGGATCCTGGCGATGGTGGGCGGCGTCGATTTCGCCGCCTCCCAGTTCAACCGCGCGCTGCAGGCAAGGCGGCAGCCCGGCTCCGCGTTCAAACCGATCGTCTACAGCGCGGCCCTGGACAAGGGGAAGACCCTGGTCTCCACGCTGGACGACTCGCCGATCGAGTTCGAGAGGAGCGAGACGGAGATGTGGAAGCCGAAGAACTACGACGGGACGTTCCTGGGGCCGATCCCGCTGCTGGAGGCGCTGGCGAAGTCCCGCAACCTGGCCACCGTCCGCCTCCTGAACGACATCGGGGTGGACACGGCGATCCAGATGGCCCGGAACCTGGGGATCGAGTCGCCCATCGAACGGAATCTCTCCATCGCCCTGGGGTCCTCCGGCGTGACCCCCCTGGAGATGGTCACGGCATACTCCACCTTCGCCGATGGGGGGCAACGTCCCGCGCCGTTCTTCATCCGCGAGGTGCAGGACGCCTCGGGGAACGTCCTGGAGCGTGCGGACCCCAGGCTCGTCCCGGTGATCTCCCCCGACACGGCCTACCTGACGGTCCGGGCGATGCAGGAGGTCGTGCGATCCGGCACGGCCGCTTCCGCGCGGGGGCTTTCTCCGAACCTGATGGGGAAAACGGGGACCACGAACGAAAACACGGATGCCTGGTTCATCGGGGGATCGCCGGACCTCATGGCGGCGGTGTGGGTGGGGTTCGACACGCCCGCTTCGCTGGGGGATCGCCAGTCGGCCGCCACCGTGGCGCTTCCGATCTGGGCGCGGTTCATGGGACAGGCGCTCGCCCGCTTCCCGGACCGGGAGTTCCCCGTTCCCCCCGGGATCACCTTCGCCCGCGTCGACCCGTCGACGGGGAAGGCCCTGCCGCCGGGCAACGCCGACGGAGCGGTGCTCCCCTTCCGCCTGGGAACGGTGCCGGACGCCGCCGCCCCGGCGGTGAAACCCTCCTCCCCCCGGAAGGGAGCGGCGGACGATCTGATGTGACCGCCGCGGGACGGGGGGAGCTTCGCCCTATCCGGCTCTCCTGGCGATCACGACCATCCGCTCGGCGCCCCGGGTGAAGGGAGCGCCGTCGAGGGAGCCGTGGACGGCCGCGACGCGCATCCCGGCGCGACGCAGCATCTCCTCGAGCTCCGCTTCCGAATAGATCCGCACGTCGAAGGCGGAACAGATCCGGATCCCGTCCGGCCGGGTGAGCTCGTGCTCCGCCCGCGCCCGGCCCGTTGCGTGGTCGAAACGCACGCGCAGGCGAAGCTCCCCCGCGGGGACCGTCATCGTCGTCTCGAGGTCCTCCTCGCCGGACAGCCCTTTCTGCGCGTTGCGCAGGTCCAGGAGGAGGATCCCCCCCTCCCTCAGGCTGCGCGACACGTTCTCGAGAACCTTCTGGTTCTCCTCGTCGCAGAAATAGCCGAACGACGTGAACAGGGAGAAGCAGGCGTCGAATGCGCCGGGGCGCACGAACTCCCGCATGTCCCCCCGGACCCACTCGATGGAGATCCCCTCCCTCGCGGCGCGCGCCCGGGCCAGGCGCAGCATCTTGTCCGACAGATCGACTCCGGTGACCCGGTATCCCCTCCGGGAAAGGGGAATGGCGTGGCGCCCCCTCCCGCACCCCAGGTCCACCACGGGCGCCCCTTCGGAGAGCGGCAGGAGCGAAAGGATCTGGGCCACTTCCTCCTCGGGGTCACGCTCCAGCGGGCCGAACAGTTCCGGGTACCGTTCATCGAAGATCGTCTCGAACCAGGGCCGGGTCACGCCGTCCCTACCCTTTCACCACACCGACGGGGCGCAACCGGGCCACCTTCCGGGCGATCCCGGCGCGATCGACCACATCCACCACGGAGTCCACGTCCTTGTACGCCTCGGGGATCTCCTCCGCGAGCGTCCTGCGGGAAGCGCACGCCACGAGCACCCCCCGCTGCTCCATCGCCTCGAAGACCGACTTCCCCCGGACGCTCTGCTTGGCCGCCGTTCGGCTCATCCGTCTGCCTGCTCCGTGGCACGTGGACCCGAAGGCGGTCCGCATCGCGCCGGGGAGGCCGGCGAGGACATAGGAGCCCCTTCCCATGTCCCCCGGGATGAACACGGGTTGCCCCACCTCCCGGTAGGCCGCCTGGAGCTCCGGGTGTCCCGGCGGAAACGCCCGCGTGGCTCCCTTCCGGTGCACGAGCACCTCCCGCCGCCGGCCTGCCACTTCGTGGGTCTCGAACTTGGCGTTGTTGTGCCCCACGTCGTACACCACCCGGATCCCCGCGTCCCCCGGCCCCATCCGCAGGCACCGCTGGACCGTCTCCCGCACCTGATGCGCCAGAAGCTGCCGGTTGGCGAAGGCGTAGTTCGCGGCGCAGGCCAGCGCCGACAGGTAACCGCGTCCCTCGGGGGAAGCCACGTGCGCGCAGGCAAGCTGCCGGTCCGGCACGCGGATCCCGTTCCGGAGCATGTAGGAGGGCATCGCTTCGAGGTGGTCGTCGCACACCTGGTACCCCAGCCCCCGCGAGCCGGAGTGGAGGAAGAAGACCGCCTGCCCCCGGAAGAGCCCGTAGGCGTCGGCGGCCTCGGGGTAGAGGATCTCCTCCACCTCGTCGATCTCCAGGAAATGGTTCCCGGCTCCGAGCGTCCCCAGCTGGTCGGCGCCCCGCCTCTTCGCCGTATCCGATACCGAGTCGGGGTCGGCCCCGGGAAGCCTCCCGCCGCTCTCGGTCGCGGCGACATCCTCCTCCGTGGCGTAACCGCGCGGGAGCGCCCAGCGCGATCCTTCCGTGAGGACCTTGTCCATCTCCTTCGGGGAGAGCCGCACGAAACCCGTCGATCCCACACCGGCGGGAACCTCGCGGTGCAGCGCGGCGACCAGTACCGGAAGACGGGCTCTCAGCGCCGCCATTCCGATGTTCGAACGGAGCAGCCGCACGCCGCAGTTGATGTCGTACCCCACCCCTCCGGGGGAGACGACGCCGTCCTCGGGGTCCATCGCCGCCACCCCCCCGATGGGGAAACCGTATCCCCAGTGGATATCGGGCATGCCGATGCTGTGCGAGAGAATCCCGGGGAGGTGCGCCACGTTCATGACCTGGCGCAGCGCCTGGTCGCGGCGGATGTCTTCCATCATCTCCCCGGAAGCGAACACGAGGCCCGGCACGCGCATCCCGCCGGTTTCCGGAATTTCCCATGTCGTGTCGGTGAGCTGCACAAGGCGGACGTCCTCGAACTGCAAGGTGCCTCCTTCCCGTCGATGCGACCGGTGGAGGGGGGCCGTCGCCGGGTACGACCGGAGAATGGGCGATCAGACGTCCAGGACGAACCTTCCCGTCCACCCCGAAGGCCCCGCCGAGACGGCGAGGCCGTGCGCCGTGACCGCCTTGATCTCCCGGTACACCGCGTGACGCGCCGGGTCCGCCGGTTCTCCGGTGACCGTGACGGTCACGACGTCAAGTTCCATGGTAGCACCCGCGTCCCGCACAAGGAACCGGTCGAGGGCAAAGAGGAGGAGCGCCTTCCGCAGGATTCCGTGGAACCGCTCCTCGCGGGTGGCGCCTGCGGCGGAAAAGGTCCTCCGCGCTGCGCGCCGGACCGTCCGCCGGTCGGTGAGGAGGGAGAAGAGCGTCTCCACCGACGCCGCGCACAGCCCCGGGAAATCGGCGCATCGGACCTCGACGCGCAGGTCGGCGGTGTGGGGAAGAAGGCGGTACCGGGCGCCCGGGGTCACGTTCCGTCCCGTAAACGGTCGGCGAAGACAACGGGGAGCCCCGCGGCGAGCACCTTGTCGCGGGCGGCCTCGACGTCATAGGGCACCCGGACCCACTCGGCGGAACGGTCGTCCGTGTCGTACAGGAGGAAGGAGGCGTCGCGGTTGCGGTCCCGGGGCTGCCCGACGCTCCCCGGGTTGATGAGGGCCTTCTCCCCCCGGCGGAGACGGAACTCCCCGGGGGGGATGTGCTCCACGCGGCCGTCTTTCCTTCGGACGAACCCGCCCGCCACGTGCGTGTGGCCGAAGAGGATCGGCCCTTCCGCCACCGAGGCGAAGAGGGTGGAGAGTTCGAGGGATGCCTGTTCGGCGGAGCAGATGTACCTGTCGGGGTCGGTCGGCGACCCGTGCACCAGGAGGATGCCGCCCTCTCCGGCCAACTGCGCGGGAAGCGCCGCCAGGTACGACCGGCTCTCCGGGGTGAGATGCTCTCCCGCCCACAGCGCGGCGGTCAGTGCCGACGGGTGGAAATGCCTCCCCGAAGAGCGGCCGCACGCCACGGCGTCGTGGTTCCCGGACACGCCCCCGGCCGCGTGGTCCATCGCCCACCGGACACACCGCTCCGGCTCCGCGTTGTACCCCACGAGGTCCCCGAGGTGGTAGACGCGGTCGGGCCGCCGCGCCGCAAGCTCCCGCTCTACCGCGGCGAGGGCGTCCCCGTTGGCGTGGATGTCCGAGAGAACCGCGAACTTCACGCGCTTGCCGCCGCGGCCCCCCCCATCCCGGGCGGAAAAGCGCGGGCGGTCCTCTTCCTGCCCATGTACTCCCGGACGAGGTCCATGAAGATGTCCATCTCGTACCTGCGGTCCGTCCGCGTCCCGTCGAAATAGAGCACCCGAACCGGCATCGCGTCGCAGTCCCGGGAAAGGCGCGGGTACACCGCCTCGGAGACGATGCCGTTCATGCAGGAGAACGGGTTGATGTCGAGCACGCCGTCGGCGCCTTTGCGGTGCAGATACGCCGATTTCCCCACCGACAGGAGCATCTCTCCCAGCGCGCCGTCGGGAAGGAGGTAGGGGCTCGCCAGATCGAGGATTTCCCGGATGTCGTGCGGCTCCTCGTAGCCCCGGAAATCGTCCCCGAACACGGAGAAGAGCTGCCGCTCGTCCCTGTGCTGGAAGTGCCACTTGAGCCTCGCCCCGAACATCTCCATCGAGAGGTGCCGCCGGAACCGCTTGAGGAGACGGATGTGGGCGACGTTGGTGTACCAGAGCCACTCGCTGACGTCGGAGATCCAGCACTCCCCGCCCGCATCCTCCACCATCCGCACCGCGTCGTCGTTGCTGAAGGTGTTGAGGCGGCAGAAGATCTCCCCGACGATCCCGATGAGCGGCCTGGGGACGGAGAAGTCCGCGGGAACGGCGCGAAGCATCCTTCTTCCGCGGGCCAGGGACTCGACCAGCCGCGCCATCCGCTCCTTCGGGTCCTTCCCGCGCGATTCGACCGCCGCGCAGTAGTCGGACAGCGCCGCCCGGTACGCCTCGTCGGCCGACCCCTTCCCGGTTTCGTACGGGCGGGTCCGCAGGAGCAGCTTCGTGAGCGTTTCCGCCCCGACCATGGCGCGCCACGCCGTGCGGAGGAGTTCGTCGGCGTGCTCGCCGATGCCGCTGTATCCGTCCTGGCAGCCGGGCGAGAGGACCGCGACGTCGCCGTACCCCATCTCCGCGAGCACCCCCTTGATGTAGGGACCGTACTGGCCGAAGCGGCACGGCCCGTCCGAGGTGGGCATGAACAGCGCCATCCGGTCGGCGGAGATCTCGCCGCGCACCAGGAGCTTGAGGGTGTCCCCCAGCGTCACCCGCAGGGGAAGGCACTCCTCCCCGGAGGAGTGACGGCCGCCAAGGACCATCGTCTCCTCGTCGGAGGGAGGCATCGGCCTGGCGTCGATCCCGACGGAGCGGAACGCCGCCGCGATCGCCCGGACCCCCGCCTCCGTCATGGAAGGAAAGTAGACCGTCTTCCCGGACAGCGGCGAGCCGGTCACTTTTGCGCCCACGGGCGGAGCACCCCCTTGCTGTCGAGATAGGCCTCGCACCGGGTCATGTAGCCGGCGTCGTTGCCGTGGCCGTCGAATTGCAGCGACAGGAACGGCGAGCCGGAGGCCCTCGTGATGAAGTGTCGCACGAAGGAGTCTGGGCCGCACTTGAAATTCGTGACGTAGATCACGTGGAACTTCGGTCGGCTCCCGCACCACTTCGCCGCGGCGATGATCTTGCGCCCGTAGTTCCAGAACATGTTGTCGTTCACGTCCCGGATGTCGATGTCGTCCACCGGGAGGAAATCGATCGGGATCACGTTGGCGCCGTACTGGTCGCGCAGCTTGGCCGGAATGTTGAGGTTGACGTCCCGGTCGTACAGGTTGTAGGGGCGGCCCAGCAGGATGATCGCGTCCGCCCCGGCCCGCGTGACCCGCTCCACGGCATCCATCCCCGCGGCGTGCAGGAAGGCCGAAAGCCGCGCCTGCTCCCGGTACCCGTCCCGGATCCCCTCGCGGATCTCCTTGCGGGAGACCCCCAGCGGGCCGAAGCAGTCGAACAGATCCTCCACCATGTACTTCTCCCCGTCCCGGAACCGCACGGTGGGGGAGAGGAGCTTCTGCCGGAGCTCCTTCTCCCAGCGGGGAACGCCCGCAACGACGAACGGGAGCGTCTGGCCCCAGGGGCAGAAGTGCGACTCCGTGTGCGTGTGGACCGTCTCCGAGTTGATCGCGTTCGGCAGGAAGAGGAAGTCGATCCCGCCGGCGAGCAGCGCCGAGACGTGCCCATGGGCGACCTGGATGGGGTAGCACGGCTCCGCAATGGTCCGTTCGAGCCCCTCCCGTGCGATCGCCTTGTCGGTCCGCGGGGACACCTTCACCCCGAAACCCATGCGCGCGAGCACGCCCCTCCAGAAGGGGAACCTCTCGAAGAAGTACATCGCCCGCGGGTACCCGACGGTCCCCCGCGGTCCCTTCTCCGGCGTCTCCCCCACGATGCGCTCGAACCACTCGTTCCGCTTCGCCACCAAGTCCTCGATCACGGGCCGCGAGTCGGTGCGGGCCGCCTTCCGGTACTTCTCGGAGCATTTGTCTCCCCAGTAGGTCCGGCTGTCGTCGATGCGGATCTCCTGCATGTCGCAGAGGTTGCTGCACCCCTTGCAGACGAACTCCCTCCGTTTGTAGTCCACCCTGGACAGGTCGAAGCCTCGGAACTTCGACCCCTCCTGCGTGGCGCGGACCTTGTCGCGGGCGAGAAGACCCATCCCGATCGCGCCGATGACCCCGTTGTGCGGAGGAACGATGACCTTGCGCCCCAACACCTGGGAGAAGGCCGCGGCCACCGCGTCGTTGTACGCGGTCCCTCCCTGGAAATAGATGGTCTCCCCGATCTTCCTCCCGCGGACGACGCGGTTCAGGTAGTTCATCACCACCGAGTAGGCCAGCCCCGCCACGAGGTCCCTCTTTTCCGCGCCCCGGTGGAGGTAGTTGTTCAGGTCCTGCTCCATGAACACTGTGCAACGCTCCCCCATGCGCACCGGGGCCTTCGAGGAAAGGGCAAGGTCCGCGAACTCCCCCTTGATCCGGATCCCGAGCCGTTCGGCCTGCTCCTCCAGGAACGATCCCGTGCCGGCGGCGCAGGCGTCGTTCATCGCAAAGTCGGTGACGACCCCGTCCGACAGTCCGATGAACTTGGAGTCCTGTCCGCCGATCTCGAAGATCGTGTCCACGGAGGCGTCGAAGTACCGCTTGCTGATGAAGGTGGAGCCGGTCTTGTGCGCGGTGATCTCGTCCTGGACCGTGTCGGCGCCGACCAGCTCGCCGATCAGCTCCCGCCCGGAGCCGGTGGTTCCGACCCCGCGGACGGCGATGGTGTCGCCGAACTCTTCCCGGAGCGCCGCAAGCCCGTCGGTGACCACCTGCACGGGTCTTCCCTGGGTGCGGACGTAGATCTCCTTGTGGAGATTCCCCTCCCAGTCGACCAGCGCGAAGTTCGTGGAGACGGATCCGATGTCGATGCCCAGGAAGAGATCCGGACGCCCCACGATCACGGGAGCCGGCTGCACGCGGTTCCTGAGGAAAACGACGTTTTCGGTCGTCAGCGGCTCCCAGGCGGGAAACGCCGGCGGCCCGTGCGATCCAGAGGACGTCCCGGCGGCCGGAGCTCCCTCTTCCGCGGGGGACTTCATCCTGCGATCCGGGGATTTCGCCATCGCCGCTCCCAGGGCCCCCATGTGGGCGAACCCGCGGGGAAGGACGACGTCTCCGGCGGGTAACCCGAAGGCGTCGCGGATCGCCAGGACCACCCCGGCGTTCTCGAACAGACCACCGACCAGGGCGACCGGGGGCACGGGGTCCTTTCCCTTGTTGATGTTGCTCTTGAAGTTCCGGGCTACCGCCTCGCACAGGCCTTTCAGGATCTCCTCGGGCGAGTACCCCTTCTGCTGGGCGTGGATCATGTCGCTTTTCGCGAAGACGGAGCAGCGCCCCGCGATGCGCGCCCCGCTCGCGGCATGGCGCACCATCTCTCCGATCTGCTCCACCCGGAGCTTCATGCGGTGCGCCTGCTGGTCGATGAACGATCCGGTCCCCGCGGCGCAGTCCCCGTTGGTGTCGTAATCCCCGATGGAAAGGGACGCGCCGTCGGGGGACGGCTGGAGGCGGATCACCTTGGCGTTCTCGCCCCCCATCTCGAAGATCGTCCGGACTTCGGGGTGCGCCGCCGCCACGGCCTTGACGAGGCAGCGGAAATCGTTCTCGTAGCTTCCCCCGACCAGTTGCGCCAGCTGGCGGCCGCTTTTCCCCGTGACGGAGACGCCGCGCACGTTCCCCGTTCCCAGGACGGCCAGCCACCGGCGAAGCCGCTCGGGCACCTTGCGGACCGGGTCCCCCAGGAGACGATCGTAGGAGAGGAAATAGCCCCTCGCCCCCCCGGGCAACACCACCGGATCCGGATCCTGGAACTTCTCCCTCGCCTCCGAAGCCGGGTCCGCCGCCCCGTCCGCGAGGAACAGGGCGAACTTCATGCTGATCGAGCCGACATCGATGCCCAGGATCACGATGCCCCCCAGGGCGGACGGATTGGAAAACCCGATTCGTCGCTACAATTGCCGTGCCGACAGACCACCCCTTGCGTATCGGCAGGTTACGATTTGCGGCCCCCTGCGCGGGAACCGCCGCCGTGCCCGATCGGATAACCGGATATCCGATCGGATAATCCGCGGGCGGCGTGGAATTCCCGCACGCGGCGCGGTATATTAGGTCCATACGCGGGCGCGACCGACGGGGTGCGACCGGCGGTTCGCGAAGGGGTGCGCATGTTCGGTATCGGCTTTCAGGAGATGCTCGTGATCCTGGTCGTGGTCCTGATCTTCTTCGGGCCGAAGCGGCTTCCGGATCTGGCCAAGAGCCTGGGGAAAGGGATTGCGGAGTTCAAGAAGGCGTCCGAAGAGGTTCGCAAGGGGATCGAGGACGCCGTGAAGGAGGAGTCCGCTCCCGAACCCGGGAAGGGGGCGGAGAGTCCCTACGGGCCGGGGGACGCTCCCGTGGCGCCTCCACCCTCCCCGGATGCGCCCCCTGTTGACCTCCCGCGGCCATTCCGCGCGGAAGGGGAAGCCACGGCCGGCCCGACCCCGTCGCCGGCACCCGCCGCCCCGCCGGAGGCCCCGGCCCCGCCACGACAGGGTTGACGCGGCTTGCCGACGACCCCCGAGGAGGACCGCAAGCCTCTCACCGAACATCTCGACGAACTCCGCCGCCGCCTGATCCGCTCGCTGATCGCCCTCGGGATCGGCACGGGGATCTGCTACAACTACGCGGAAAGGATCTACCGGGCGCTGCTCCACCCGCTGACCGTCGCCCTGCCCGCCGACTCCCACCTGATTTTCACGGAGCTCACCGAAGCGTTCCTCACCTACTTCAAGCTCTCCCTCTGGGGAGGGTTCGTCCTTTCCTCCCCGGTGATCTTCTACCAGGCGTGGCGCTTTGTCAGCCCCGGCCTGTACAGGAAGGAACGCAAGCTCGTGGCGGTCTTCGCCGGGTGGTCGACCGTCGGGTTCCTCGCCGGGATGGCCTTCGCGTACTTCATCGCCATTCCCGCGGTGCTCTCCTTTTTCCTGTCCTTCGGCCGCTCCGTCGTCGTCCCCATGCCGTCGATGAAGGATTCGCTGTCGATGGTCCTGCGCCTCCTGCTGATTTTCGGCGTGCTCTTCGAGCTTCCCCTGACGCTGTACCTCGCCGGCCGCGCCGGGATCCTCACGCGGGAATTCCTGCGGAAGGGGCGCAAGGGCGCAGTGCTCGGAGCGTTCCTGCTCGCCGCCGTCCTCACCCCTCCCGACGCGGTGTCCCAGATCCTCGTCGCCTGCCCGATCTACGTGCTCTTCGAGCTGGGGATCCTCCTGTGCGGGCTGGGCGAACGACGCCACGAGGCGGCCGCGGCGGCGCCGTCTGCGGCGGCGCCGTCTTGAGTCCACGGGAGAAATTGCCTATAGTCGGAGGGTGACCGGAGGGGGACCGATGTCGAAACCGGAGAGCGCGCGGCCGCGGTACACGTCGCCCAGATCCGCCGGAAGGTTTCCGCGCTCGCCCGCCGGATCGATCGGGCGTACGCCGGGCCGGAGTCGGTGCTCGTCGGAGTGCTGAAGGGTTCGGTGTTCTTCCTCGCGGATCCGGCTCACGAAGGATGTGGAAACCGATGCCGCGGGGAAGGACGTTCTCGCGGTCGAGCGGACGGAGAAATCACCTCATCTGCCGGAGGGGCAGCATGATCATCG
This sequence comes from Deltaproteobacteria bacterium, assembly GCA_021815305.1. Lineage (GTDB taxonomy): Bacteria > Desulfobacterota > Deferrimicrobia > Deferrimicrobiales > Deferrimicrobiaceae > JAKAHC01. Next base: position 363,811 of record JAKAHC010000001.1, read on the forward strand.
AATGCCAGACGTGCCATGCGCGGTTCCGCCTCGACGAAACCAAGATCAAGGGGCGGGGAGCCCGCGTCAAGTGCCGCAAGTGCGGAGAGGGGATCATCGTCCTCAAGGACGGCGGTGCGGGGTTTTCTCCGCCGGATGCGGTCCGGCAAGGGAGCCCCGGCATTCCGCCACGCGGGATCCCCGAACGTGACGCCGCGCCGGAGGGAACACCGGACAACCTGATCCCCTTCCCCGGTTCGGCGCGCCCGGAAGAGGTCGCTCCTTCCGTGGAGGCCGCCTCTCCGCCCGCAACGCCGGTTTCGCGGGATGCGGAGGCGCCCTTCCCCCCTCTCCCGTCGGAAGAGAAGGACGAGGTGGACCTCGCCTTCGAACGGATCCTTATGGAAAACCGGCAGCCTGCCGTTGCGGAGACCTCGGCGGGAGCGGCGGAAGCCCCTTCGCCTGCGGAGCCGGGACCGGCCCTGGCCGAGTCGGACCTCCACGCCCCTGTCCTCGAACCGGAGCCGGGACCGGGGATCGGGCCGGATCTCGCCCCGCCTCCCTCCGGCGCCCGGACTCCGGCGGAGGCGGCTCCGGCATCGGGAGAAGCGGGCGGATTCCTCCTGAGCGACGCGGAAACCCTCGACTTCCTGAAAGCGGACCGCCGGTCGGATCCTGCCGGCGGGAGCACGGATATCTCCCTTTCGATCTCCTCCACCCCGTTCGGGGAAGAGGCGATGTTCCCCGGGGAATTGCCGCCTCCGCCGGAGGAACCGCAAGGGGCCGGCGGCCCCCCGCAGGAGGAGTTCCTTGTCCAGGGAAACGTGAACCCGGAGGCGGTTTCCCCGGCCGAATTCGATGCGCCGCCGCCCCGCGAGGCGGAACCGCCCCCGCCTCCGCCGGCGGAAAGAATTCCGCGTCGGGATACCGCCGCGGAGGAGCCGCCGCGGAAGAAACCTTCGTCGCCCCTCGCAGCGGGGCTCGCGCTGCTGTTCCTCCTGGCCGCCGTCGCAGGGTATTTCGGCTTCACCGACTCGGGGAGAAGGCTCGCCGAGCGCGCCGTGCCCGGTGCGGCGGGCCTTTGGGGAGGGAAGCCGGCGGCCGCGGTGAAGGGACGGTATGAAGTGAAGAACGTGATCGGGTATTACGAAAGCGGCGCCGCATCCCCCAGAATCCTCGTCATCAAGGGACAGGTCGCCAACCTTTCCTCGAGGGAAAAAAGCGGCGTCCGCGTCCTCGCCGCCCTGCTGGACAACACCGACAAGGTGCTCGCGGAACAGGCGGTCTACGCGGGGAACCTTTTGACGGGGGAGGCGTTGCGGGCGCAAAGCCGCGAGAGCATGTCCAAGACTCTCGGGAACCGGTTCGGGGTGGGGCTGACGAACATGAACATCCCCCCGGGCAAGTCCATCCCGTTCATGGTGGTGTTCTTCGACGCCCCGAAGGATATCGACAGCTACAGGCTGGAAGCGACGGACAGCGAGTGAAGGAGGGGGGGCTTTACGGCCCCCCGCGGAAAGTCCCGGCGGAATCACTTCCCCTTGGTGCCGGTGTCGTCCTTGGTCGGCGTGACGTCCACCTCGTTCTTGTCCTTCATCGCCTTCTTGAAATTCCTGATCCCCTCGCCCAGACCGGACCCGATCTGTCCCAGCCTGCCGGCGCCGAACAGCAGCACCACGATCACGAGGATGACGAGAAGCTCCGGTAAGCCGAGTCCGAACATGCCCCCTCCTTGGAGAAACGCGCCTTCCCGCGGCTGCACCTCCAGTGTACCGCGGAGGAGTGCGGCTTGTCCCCTACTTTTCCCGAATGGTTTCCTCGACCGCCACGCCGAAGTGCCGCCCCGCCTGTTCCTCCAGGAGGAGGACCCCGTCCCCCTCCGCGATGCGCGCCACCGACGGCGTCGTCCCGCCGGGCCCCACCAACCGGATCGTCTCCGCGTTCTGCAGGACGATAGAGCACTCGCTCCCGGAGGGGGTGAGGGCCCGGATCAGCACGAGGGGGCGGCGTTCCACCTTCACCCGTCCGACGTGGGCGGTCTCTCCCCTGCCGGCGTCGTCGACGAGAAGCACCCCCGCGCCTGCGGCGAGATCCGAGAGGTAGGCGGTGCGTCCGCCGGGAACGCGGCAGTACGAATGGACCGCGCCCGCGTTCACCCGGAACGGGCGGGGGAGGACGTACGGGTTCGGGACGTTCTCCGCGCAGACGAGGAACATCCCCGCGCTGCCGTTGCCGACGAGCATTCCCCGGCTGCCCTCGATCCATGTGCACGTGTCCACGCACACCCGGTCGCCCATCCCAAGGGGCGCGACCTCGATCACCCTGCCCGGAACGAGGGAGAGTTCCTCCGGCATCGCCCCGGCCGATCCGGCCAGCGCGCGCATCCCCGCGGGGTCCGGGCAGGAAAGGACCAGCCCGTACACGCCCTTCTCGAGCACTCCCCGGTAGAGGGCCACGTCCTCCGGGCGCTTCGCCACGACGAGGATCCGCCGGCCCCACGCGACCAGGTTTTCGAGCGGGATGATCTCGCGCTCCCGGGGGAAGACGACCCATGGAGTTTCCGGGGGAGAGGATGCGATCCGCGTCTGGTCCGCTTTCGCCTCCATGTGCGTCACCAGGAAATCCGGCCCCTCGCGCAGGTCCCCCTCGGCGCAAACGGCGACGACGCGCCCCAGTTCCCTGGCGTTTCCTGCGCATCCGTCGGGAACCCAGAGCGCCTCCACCCCCGATTCGAGGGCGGCGACCGCAACCTCCTTGTCCCACGGGATGACCCGCGCCCAGAGCCGCGGAAGGTTCACCCGGACTTCCCCTTCAGGACGGCGAGCGCCTCCTTCACGGCGGCGCCGCCGTGGACGATGGCGGCGATGGCGCGCACCATGGAGGCGGGGGAGCGGTGCTGGAAGACGTTCCTGCCGATCGACGCCCCCGCGCCCCCCGCCGCGATCGCGTCGTGCACCATCCGGAGGACCTCCTCGTCGCTCTCCATCTTCTCCCCCCCCGCGATGACGACGGGAGAGGCGCACCCCTCCGTGACCTCGTGGAACGTCTCGGGGGATCCGGTGTACGGGACCTTGACGATATCGGCGCCCATCTCGGCTCCCACCCGGGCCGCGTGGCGCACGTACTTCACGTCGTACTCGTTGCGGATCTTCGGCCCCCGGGTGTAGATCATCGCGAGCAGCGGCATCCCCCACCGCTGGCAGGCGCTCGAGACGCCGCCGAAGTCCCGCAGCATCTGCGCCTCGTCCTCCGCTCCGAGATTCACGTGGATGGAAACGCCGTCGGCTCCCATCTGCAGGGCGTCCTCCACCGTGGCGACCAGGACCTTGCGGTTGGAATCCGGCGAAAGGGAAGTGCTCGCCGACAGGTGCAGGAGAAGGCCCAGGTCCTTCCCGTACCCTCGGTGCCCGAACATCGCCGCCCCCCGGTGCACCACCGCGGCGTTGGCCCCCCCCTCCGCGATCAGGTTCGCCGCAGGGGGAATCTGGATCAACCCGGGGATCGGTCCCACGGTCATGCCGTGATCCATCGGGACGATGACCGTCCTCCGGGTGTTCCGATCCAGGATCCGCTCGATGCGGATCTTTTTCCCGATCATCGGCCTCCCTCCTCCTCCCCCCGTCCCTGAGGGTGATCGCTCACTTGAACGCCCCGCGAACCTTCAGGAGTTCGTTGAGGTAGATCACGTTATCCGCGAATTTCACGGCCTCTTCGTATTTCACCTTCCCGGCGACGACCAGATCCGCGAGGGTCCAGTCGATGGAGACCAGTTCCTCGACGTTCGCCTGCATCATCCCGCGCAACTGGTGCGCCTTCCCTTCCCGGATGGCGTTGCGGACCCGCAAAGAGGACGCCATCTTCTCCCAGGCCAGCACCCGGCCCGACCCGTCGGCGCGCTTGAGCAGCCTTTGGGAGAATATGAGCAGCAGGGACTCGGCCAGCTGGGCACGGATCTGCGGCTGCTGGTTCGCCGGGAACGCGTCGACGATGCGGTCGGCGGCCGCCGTTGCGTTGTTGGAGTGGAGCGTCCCCATGACGAGGTGTCCGGTTTCCGCGGCGGTGAGGGCGATGGACATGCTCTCGTGGTCGCGCATCTCTCCGATCACGATGACGTCGGGGTTCTGCCGGAAGATGTGACGCAGGCCGTCTCCGAAGGAGATGGTGTCGGTCCCCACTTCCCTCTGGTTGACGTTGGAGTTCTTGTGGCGGTGGGTGAACTCGACGGGGTCCTCGATGGTGATGATGTTGGCCCGCCGCTCCCGGTTGATCGTGTCGACGAGCCAGGCGAGGGTGGTGGATTTCCCGTGTCCGTTGGGGCCCGTGACGAGGATCAGCCCCTGGTTCTTCAGGGAGTACTCCCGAAGGAAGTCGGGGATTCCGAGCTCGGCGGCCGAGGGCACCGTCTCCGATACGTGCCGCGCGGTGAAGGCGATCGAGTTGCGCTGCCGGTACAGGTTGCAGCGGAAACGGCCCACGCCGTGCAGCGAGAAGGCGAAGTCCAGCTCGAGCTGGTCCTGGAAATGCCTGCGCTGCTCCGGGGAAAGGATCGCGTAGATCATCTGCTCGATTTCCACGGGTTTCAAGGCCGGGAGATTGAGCCGGCGGATCTCGTTGTCGACGCGGATCGAGGGAATCGCACCCGCGGAGAGGTGGAGGTCCTGTCCCTTCCACGAAAGAAGCACCGAGAGCATGCCGGCGAGGTTGTTCTCCACACGGGCGCGCTTCCCGGCCTCCTTTTCCGAATCGACCCTGAGCGTGGTGGTCCCGTACCCGTGGGATTGGAAGAAAGCGAGCGCCTGTTCGAAATGGGACGCGGACAGGATGACCGGTTTCGTGGAGTGCCCCGACTGGAACTCGAGCTCCGTGAGTGCGGAGAGATCGGTGGGATCGACCATCCCGACGACCAGCCGCTTCCCCTCGAAGCCGATGGGAAGGAGCCGGCGGAGGCGGATCGTCTCGATCTGCACCAGTCGCTGCACGGCGGCGGGGATCTCGACCTTGGCGAGGTTGATGTGCTGCATCCCGAGCTGCTCCGAGAGCGCATGGAGCAGCGCCTCCTCCGTCAGGAACCCCAGCCGCACGAGGTTCTCTCCGAGCGTCCCCCCCAGCTGGTGCTGGCTGCGCAGGGCCTCCTGGATCTGGTCTTCGGTGATCACCCCCGCGGACACAAGGATCTCGCCGATTTTCAGCTTCTTTTCCGCCATGTTTGGCCTCCTCGCGCAGCCTGGCGTAAGCCAGGGAACCTCCTCAAATCTATCCCAGAGCACGAAGGATGAGCAATATCATTTTCTCGCGCCGTCGGCCACCCTGCGCAAACAGAGGGGGGCGACGGGGCACCTTGCGCAGACCCCGCGGCGGGGCCGGGTGCAGATCCGGAGGATCCCCAGGCGCGTCAGCGGAAAGTCGAATTTCACCGGGTCCTCCGGGCAGACCGATCGCAGCGCGGAGGTGATCTCCTCGGCCATGCGCCAGTCCGCGGTCCTGCGCGCCGTGAGACCGAGACACCTCCCCAGTCTCGCCATGTGGGTATCCAGCGGCACAACGAGGTCGCCGGGCGCCACGGCCGACCACAGGCCCAGATCCACGCCGTCCGGTCCCCGGACCATCCACCGGAGGAACAGGTTGTGGCGCTTGCACGCGGAACCGCGCTCCGGACGGGGGAAGAGGAAATCGCGCTCCCTCGGGAGGGACTCCCCCCAGCGCCGCCGGAAGCCGGAAAGGAAGGACGCGAGGTCCCGGCGCAGTTCCGGAGGCCTGCCGCTCCTCCCGGCGAGGAAGGCGTCCTCCAGGGAGCCGTGGACGAGGTACACCGCCCGGAGGCAACGGAGGAACCGGAATACCCCTTCGGAAGAGAGGAACCGGTGCGACAGGCCGGCGACCGCGCGCCGGGGGAGCGCGCGGGGCGACGTCAGCGCGGCGATCGGCCCGGGGGACAGGACGGCGAACAGCCGCTCCAGGAAACCGCGGATCTGGAGGACGCCGCCGAAGGCGAAGGAGGCGGAGACGAAGGCCGCCGCCTCGACGTCCCGGGGGTCCGCGTACCGGTGGGGGAACAGGACAGGATCCGGGAAAAGCTCCGCTCCCCGCCCCTCCGCGAGCAGGCGGGAAAGCGGGCCGACAAGCCGCCGGGACGGCACCTCGCCTACGGGATGACCTTGTTCAGCGGGTATTCGACAATCCCGGACGCCCCTTCCTTCTTGAGGAGGGGAATCAGGAGCCTGACGGTCTTTTCGTCGACGATCACTTCGACGGAGAACCACCCCGCCTCGCTCAGGGTGGAGATCGTGGGTTTCTGCAGCGCAGGCAGGACCTTGAGGATCCGGTCGAGATCGTCCCGGCTCACGTTCATCTTGAGCCCGACCTTCTCCTCCGCCCGGAGCGCGCCCTGCAGGAGCATCGCGATGGTCTCGATCTTCTGCCGTTTCCAAGGGTCCCTCCACGCCTCCCGGTTCGCGATGAGGACGGTGGTCGATTCGAGGAGGGTTTCCACGATGCGGAGGTTGTTCGCACGAAGGCTGCTGCCCGTCTCCGTCAGCTCGACGATCGCGTCCGCGAGGCGAGGCGCCTTCACCTCCGTCGCTCCCCACGAGAACTCGACCTGGGCCTCGATCCCCTTCTCCTTGAGGCAGCGGCGCGTGAACTGCACGAGCTCCGTCGCCACGCGTTTCCCCTGCAGGTCCTGCAGGCGCCTGATGGGGGAATCGTTGGGCACCGCCACCACCCAGCGGACGGGGCGCAGCCCCCCCCGGGCGTAGAGCAGAGGGCACACCTCCTTCACCCTGGCGTTCATCTCGAGCACCCAGTCCCGTCCGGTCAGCCCCATGTCGAGGATGCCGTCCTGGACGTAGCGCGCCATCTCCTGCGCGCGGATGAGGAGGCCCGAGAGCTCCGGGTCGTCGATGGCGGGAACGTAGCTGCGGGAACCCACATTGATGTTGAAGCCCGCCTTCCGGAACAGGTGCAGGGTCGATTCCTGCAGACTCCCTTTCGGCAGCCCTAGGTTCAGTACGTTCTCTTTCGTTTTCTTCATCTCGCTCCCCTTGTCCGGACGGCGCTACGCGTGGAATTCTACACATCGGAGTACCGGATGGCAAGCAGCGGACCGCCCTTCCGGCAACCGGCTTTCCGGAGAAGCCGTTCCGCTTCTCTCGCGGGATTCCCCGTTGGAACGGATGGAGAGATTCCGCCTCCGTGACGGCGTTCCGCCGCGGAACACGGTGCGTGGCGATCGCGGGGGGGGGTACCTCGAACGCGGGCCCGGGTCAACGCCTTCTGCGCGCGGGGTTGCGGCGGATCTCCCGCGCGGCGGGGATGAGCCTGCGGTCTTCTCCCAGGTTCACGATCTCGCCGCGCAGCGTGACGGCTTTCACGTCCCTGGGGACCGGGATCTCGAAAACACCCGACTCGCCGCGCAGAAGCGCGCCTTCCCCGCGATAGGGAGATCTCGGGAAAATGCGCTTCCTCTCGCTTCTCCCGTCGCGGTAATCGAATTCGGCGATGATGCCGATCGAACGGAGAGAGAGATCCGGGACATCCTCGCCCCGGTTGGTCAGCGTCCCTTTCAGAAGGCTTGCCCCCCCGCCCGCCTTCTCCCGCTCCACCTCGATCCGGAAGGAATTGTCCTGCGCGACCAGGATCCTGGGACCCTCCCAGATCGCGTAGACGGCCCAGAGCACGAGGATGCCCGCGACGACGGGGGCCGCCGCCTTCAGCCACTTCCCATGGTCGCGGTAAAACCGCTTCAGGACGACGAACCGGTCCGGGGGAACGAGGAGCTTCCGGATGTCGCTTGACGCTTCCGCCTCCGCGGTCACCGGCTGGCGGCAGTGCGGGCAGAAAGCGGCATCGGAGGGGATCTGGATGGTGCAGCTGGGACAGCTTCCGTATCCCCGGTGCCCCGGGTCGAGCGTCGGATTCTCCGCCATGGGTTTCTCCCGCACGGCTCCGGTCAGGTTGCCTTGCTCTTCCCTCCCTCGTCGAGGTACTCGACGAGGAGGCGGACGGGGACGCCGGAAGGCCCCGGGGCGTACCCTCTCTTTTCCTTTTCAAACCAGGCGGTCCCCGCGATGTCCAGGTGGATCCACGGCGTTTCCCCGGCGAACTCCTTCAGGAAGTATCCCGCCGTGATGGTCCCCGCCTCCGCACCGCCGATGTTCTTCAAATCCCCGATCTCGCTCTTTATCTGCTCGAGGTACTCCTCGTGCAGCGGAAGTTCCCACGCCTTTTCGCCGGAAGACGCGGACGCCTCCTTCATCCGGGCCAGGAGCGATTCGTCGTTCCCCATCATCCCCACATTCACGCTGCCGAGGGCGACGATGCACGCCCCGGTCAGGGTGGCGGCATCGATCATCGCCTTCGGCTTGTAGTTGCGGACGGCGTACTCCATCGCATCGGCCAGGAGCAGCCTGCCCTCGGCGTCCGTCGAGAGGATCTCGACGGTTTTCCCCGACATCATCCGGAGAACGTCGCCGGGACGATACGCCGCGCCGGAAGGCATGTTCTCGGCGGCGGGCACCACGGCGACGATGTTCCTCCGGATGCCGAGGGCGGCGCACGCGCGCAGCGTCGCGAGCATCCCGGCACCGCCCGCCATGTCGTACTTCATCTTCTCCATGCCCTCCCACTTCTTGAGGGAGATCCCTCCCGTATCGAAGGTCACGCCCTTGCCCACCAGGGCGATCCACGGCTCCCCCTTCCCCGCGCCGCGGTACTCCGCCGCGATGAGGCGGGGGGGCGCCTGGCTCCCCTTCCCCACGGCGAGGATTCCGCCGGCCTGAAGCGCGGTCAGTTCCGGAACGCCCAACACCCGGACCCGGACCCTGTCCGACGCCCCGGAGCCCAGCCCGGCCCCCACCTTTCTCGCCGCTCGGGCCAGATCGTCGGGGCGGAGCTCCGCAGGAGGGGCGGATACCAGCGCGCGTCCCCAGTTGATCGCCTCGCCCAGGCGGGCGCCGTACGTCACCCCCGCGCGAACCTCCGGCAGGGCTTTGGCGTCCCTTTCGACAAACAGCCACCGGGAGATCCGGTGCCCCTTCTCCCCCTTGTACCGGTCGTATTCGAACGAGGAAAGGGCTGCGCCCAGGGAAGCGAACCTCGCGGCGACGCGCGGCGCGACGCCCTCCGCGCCCGCCCCATGCACCACGGAGGCCACGGTGCCGAGCTTGAGCTTCTTCGCCGTCTTCATCGCGGGAAGCGCGGCCTGTCGCGCCGCGTCCGCGGTGAATTTCTCCTTCTTCCCGAGGCCGACGACGAGGATGCGGGGGGAGGACAGCCCGCGGGCGGGACGGAGGAAGAGCGTCTCCCCGACCTTCCCCCCGAAATCGCCGTCGCGGATCGCCCCCGCGATGGTCCCGCCGATCGCGGAGTCCACCGCCGCCGTCGCCCCGTCGGGACGCCCGGCCCCTTCGAACAGGTTGACCACGATCATGTCCGCCGTAACCGAACGGATATCTCCGGAAACACACTCGATGCGCATCGCAAGGCTCCCCTGTCCGGGATCTGAAAATGCCCTGTTTAGACCATACTGGCCCGTTCGAGGGATTGTCAAGGAAAGGGACCTCGGGGACAGGGGGGTGATTGACTTTTCGGGATGGCTATACTACGGTTTCGGGATGCGGCGGATGCGTATTTTGCTCGCCTTGGGAATGGCGCTGGTCCTCCTCCTCTCCGGCTGTTCCGAAAAACTCGCCAGGCAGACGAACCTCACGGACGCGGACCTGTTCGCACGCGGACAGAAGAACGTGGAACGGAAGAAATACGGGAACGCAGCGGAGGCTTTCCAGGTACTCCTGGAGAGGTTCCCCGCTTCCCCGTTCGCCGGCCGGGCGCAGTTCCTGCTCGCCGTAAGCCGGATGGAAACCCGGGAAAACATCGAGGCCGAGGTCGCTTTCGACGACTTCCTCCGCCTCTACCCCGCCGATCCCAGGGTCCCCGAAGCCCTCTACCTCAAGGGGAAGCTCCTCTCCCGGCAGGTCCAGATCCCCGAACGCGACCAGTCCAAGACCCGTGATGCCATCAAGGCGTACTCCCTTTTTCTCGAAAAGGCGCCGGGATCCCCGCTCGTCCCGGAGGTCGCCGCGAAGATCAGGGATCTCCGCAACCGGCTGGCCCTCCACGAAGCCGATGTGACCCGCCATTACATCCGGCGGAAACTTTACGAAAGCGCGGAAGTGCGGTCGCGCAGGGCGCTCGCCGAATACCCGGACGTGCCGGCCACCCCGGAACTCCTGTCGCTGCTCGCACAGGCGCTGGAGAAGGAAGGAAAAACGGAGGCTTCCGTGCAGGCGCGCAGGAGCCTTGCGGAAAAATTCCCCGGGTACGGGGGGAAGAAACGGTGAGCCGGGAACTGACCGCCTTGATCCGGATGGGGAAGAGCGCTTTCGGCGAGATGGATTTCCAGAGGGCCGAGCGTCATCTCCTGGAAGCCGTCGGGGGAGGGGCGAAGTATCCCGACATCTACTATACCCTCGGTCTGATCGAGCACCAGAGAGGGAACTTCCGCCAGGCGGTCGAGCGGTTCGGGATGGCGGTATCCGCAAACCCCGACTACACGGAAGCGCTGCTGTCCCTGTCCATCACGCTGAACGACATGGGCCGATACGAGGAGGCGCGGACCGCGTACGAACGGGCCGCGGAAATCATCTCACGCCACGGCGCCCCCTCCGGAGAGAACCTGTTCCGCGGACGGATCGCGAACCTGCACAAGGAACTGGGGGAACTGTACCTCGCCCTGGGACTGCACGAGGATGCCATCTCCGAGTTCCGGAAGGCCCTCTTCGTCGCCCCCGACTTTCCCGATCTGCGCGTGCGTCTGGTGACGGCGCTCAGGGAAGCGGGGCACGCGGGGGAGGCGCTCGCGGAGGTCGATGCGTTCCTGGCGGACTTCCCCGGCAACGCGCAGGCGCTGACCCAGAAGGGGATCCTCCATTACCTCGGGGGGGAAAAGGCGCGGGCGCGCCGCGCGTGGGAAGAAGCGCTTTACCGGGATCCGCTCAACAAGATCGTGCAGCTCTACCTGAACACCCTCGACAGGGAGCTGCCGCCGGATTGAGCCGGGCGGTCGCCGCCCCGGCCTTCCTCTACTCCCACTCCGACAGGGTGGCAAGCGCCTTCGGCAGACCCGTGAGGAGGGAGCCGCCCGCCTGCGCCATGTCCTTGCGCCCCCCTCCGCCGCCGCCCACGAAGGAGGCCGCCTTCTTGACGATGTCCGAGGCCGAGAACCTTCCCGTGAGATCCGCGGTGACGCCGGCGACGAGGTGGCACCGTTCGCCATCCCGCGAGGCCAGGAGCAGAAGGCCGCTTCCGAGCTTCCCTTTCACTGCGTCGGCCAGTTCGCGCAGCGCCGCCGGGTCCATCGGCTCGACCTCCGCCGCCACGCGGCGTATGCCTCCATGCTCCGCGGCGGTCGCAAGGATCTCCCCGACCCGATCCCGCGAAGAGCGACGCCTCGCCTCCTGGAGCGCCTTCTCCAGCGCCCTGATCTGCCCCGAAAGCTTCCGGATCCGCTCCGGAACCTCCGGGGCGGCCACCTTCAGGTCGCGGGCGGCCTCGTGGAGCGTCCCGGCCTCTTCCCGGAGGTGCCGGTAGGCGGGAAACCCGGTGACCGCCTCGATGCGGCGCACCCCCGCGGCCAACGCTCCCTCGGAAAGGATCCGGAACAGGCCGATCTCCGAGGTGTTGCGGACGTGCGTCCCGCCGCACAGCTCGCGGCTCGCCGAAGGCACGGTCACCATCCGCACGACATCGGCGTACTTTTCCCCGAAAAACGCCATCGCTCCCGCCGCCACCGCCTGTTCGTACGCGAGGGATTCCCAGGTAACGGGGGCGGAGGAGAACACCACGCGGTTCACCTCTTCCTCGACCGCGGCGAGCGCCTCGGCGGAGACCGCCTCGTAGTGGGAGAAATCGAACCGCAGTTTGTCGGGTCCCACGTACGACCCCGCCTGCTTCACATGGGTCCCGAGCACCTTGCGGAGCGCGGCCTGGAGCAGGTGGGTAGCCGTGTGGTTCCCCTGGGTGAGCCTCCGGAGAGAGCCGTTCACCTCGAGCCGCGCCGTCTGCCCCTCCCGCGGGGAACCCTCCGTCACCCTGGCGCGGTGGACGATGAGGTCCGTCGACGGTTTCCGCGTGTCCGTGATCTCCAGTGCGAACCCGTCCCCGGTGATCCTGCCGACGTCCCCCACCTGGCCGCCGGATTCCCCGTAGAAGGGGGTAACGTCCGTTACGACGTCGACCTCGTCCCCGACGCCCGCGGAGGGGGCGCGCACGCCTCCACGGAAGATCGCGACCACGCGGGCCTCCGCCGCCTGCCGATCGTACCCCACGAAGGTCACGGACACGCCGGAGCGCGACAACTCGGCCGCCACCGCGTCCTGCGCCCCCACTTCCCCCCCCTTCCACGACACGCGGGACTGGGCGCGCTGCTTTTCCATCTCGGTCTCGAACCCGGCGGTGTCGAGAACCACCCCCCGCTCGCGGCAGAGGTCGGCGGTGAGGTCCACGGGAAACCCGTACGTGTCGTAGAGCCGGAAGGCCACGTCCCCCGGGAACGACTTCGCGCCTTCGTCCCCCATGCGGGAGAACTCCTCCTCGACCATCCGCAGCCCCGCGTCCAGCGTCTCGAGGAATCGCCGCTCCTCCTGGAACGCCACCGTGTCGATGAACGAAGCGCTCTTCGCGAGTTCCGGGTACGCCGCCGAGAACTCCCGGACCACCGTGGCCGCCACCCGGTGCAGGAACGGTCCGTCCAGCCCGAGTTTCTTCCCGTGCCGCAGGGCCCGGCGCATGATGCGTCGCAGCACGTACCCGCGTCCCTCGTTGGATGGCATGATGCCGTCGGTGACCAGGAAGGCGGTAGCCCGCGCATGGTCGGCGATGACGCGCATGGCGGCGTCGGAAGAGGGGGACTTCCCCGGCGCCACGCCGCACAGCCGGGAGATCTCGGAAAGGATCGGGCGGAACAGGTCCGTGTCGTAGTTGCTCTTGACCCCCTGGACCACGCCGGCGAGGCGCTCGAGCCCCATCCCCGTGTCGATGCTGGGCTTGGGCAGCGGGGCCTTCACGCCGGCCTCGTCCTGGTTGTACTGCATGAAGACCAGGTTCCAGATCTCGAGGAACCGGTCGCAGTCGCACCCCACCGAACAGCCGGGCCTGCCGCAGCCGACCCCTTCCCCCTGGTCGTAGAGGATCTCGGAGCAGGGGCCGCAGGGACCCGTGGGGCCCATCGCCCAGAAGTTGTCCTTCTCGTCGAACCGCACGATCTGCGACGCGGGAATCCCCATCGTCCCGTGCCACAGGTCGTAGGCCTCGTCGTCCTCCCGGAAGACGGACACGGTCATGCGCTTCCCGTCGAGGCCGACCTCCCGCGTGAGGAAGTCCCATCCGAAGAAGATGGCGTCCTTCTTGAAATAGTCCCCGAAGGAGAAGTTCCCCAGCATCTCGAAGAGGGTGTGATGCCGCGCCGTGTACCCGACGTTCTCGAGGTCGTTGTGCTTCCCGCTGACCCGGAGGCACCGCTGCGCCGTTGCCGCCCGCTTCCAGTCGGCGGAGGACAGGCCGAGGAAATACTCCTTGAACTGGACCATACCGGCGTTGGTGAAGAGCAGGGTCGGGTCGTTCCCCGGGATGAGCGACGCGCTGGGGAGAACCTTGTGCCCGTTCCGCTCGAAATAGGCGAGAAAGGCGGTGCGAAGCTGCGCACCCGTCTTGGCCATTTACTCTTCTCCTTCGAAGGATTCGTTCCACCGGCGGCCGATGGCCGCCCGGCAGACGCCGGGAGGAAATCCGCGCCCGGCGAGAAAACGGTAGGCCTTCGCGGCCCCCTCGCGCCCCGGGGGGATCCCCTCCCGGAACTTCTTCCGCAACGCCATCGCGGCCGCAACCGTCACCTGTTCGGGGGAAGCGACCTCCCGGAGCGCGCAGGCGACAAGCTCCCTCGGGAAGCGGCGGGAGGCCAGGGTCCAGGCGATCTTCGCAGGGCCGTACCGCCGCCGTTCCTGGTAGGACCGGGCCAACCGGAGGCACAGGACGGCGTCGTCGATCCACCGGAGGTCGCGCAGCCTTGCCAACACCCGCGCGATCTCTCCTTCGGTGACTCCTTTCCGCCCGAGCCGCTGCGCAACCTCGCCCTCGCTCAAGGGGCGTCGGGCAAGCATCTCCACGGCAAGCCCGAAGGGGTCCCCGCAGGGGGATGTTCCGCCCCCCCTACGACTCCTTTGGGGGGCCTGCCTTGTCAAAGTCGTCCCAGGTCAGGTCCGAGGCCGAGGAAACGCCCCGCACGCGCAGCGCGAAGTCGTCGGGGTTGCTGGCCTGGCGAAGCGCCTCTTCCAGCGTGATGAGGTTCTCCTTGAGCAGTCCCATCAGGGACTGGTCGAAGGTCTGCATGCCGTAGCTCACATACCCCTGCTGGATCGCTTCCCGGATCTTCCGGGTCTTGTCCTTGTCCTCGATGTACTCCCGGACCCGGGCGGTGTTCAGCAGGATCTCCGCGGCGGGAACGCGCCCCTGCCCGTCGGCCCGGGGGACCAGGCGCTGCGAGATGACCGACTTGAGGACGGAGGCAAGCTGCAGCCGGACCTGCTTCTGCTGGAACGGGGGAAAAGCCGCCACGGCCCGGTTGATCGTTTCTCCGGCATCGAGAGTGTGCAGCGTCGACAGCACCAGGTGGCCCGTTTCCGCGGCGGTGATCGCGGTCTCGATCGTTTCCAGGTCCCGCATCTCCCCCACCAGGATCACATCGGGGTCCTGCCGGAGGGCGCTCTTCAGGGCGTCGGCGAAGGACGAGGTGTCCACACCGAGCTCGCGCTGGTTGATGATGCTCTTGCTGTCCCGCAGGAGGAATTCGATCGGGTCCTCGATCGTCATGACGTGGCAGCTTCGGTGGGTGTTGATGTACTGCACCAGCGCGGCGAGGGTGGTGGACTTGCCGCATCCCGTCGTCCCGGTGCAGAGGATCAGCCCCCGCTCCTCCATGGCGATCTTTTCCATGACCTTGGGCAGGTGGAGGTCCGAGAAGGTCTTCACGCCGACCGGGACCAGACGGAGCACGATTCCGATCGTCCCACGCTGCTGGAACACGTTGACCCGGAACCGGCCCAGCCCCGGGATGCTGTAGGCACAGTCCAGCTCGTGGTATTTCTCGAACCGTTCCTTCTGGCCCGTGTGGAAGATGACGCCTGTCATCGCCTCGAGGTCCTCGACCTTCAGCGGTTCGGGGACCTTGAGCGGGATGAGCCTCCCGTTGATGCGGAAGACGGGGGGAAGCCCGACCTTCAGATGGACATCCGAGGCGCCGTGTCTGGACGCCGCCTGGAGAATGTCGTTCAGCTCCAAGGGGTCACGCTCCTTCCGTCGCGGGTTTCCCGGCCTCCCCGATCCCGTGCCTGGCCAGGATCTTCCTTGCGAGGCCCGCTGCCATCTCCGGATGCTCCTTGAGGAACATCCGGGCGTTTTCCCGGCCCTGCCCGATCCGCTCCCCGTCCACAGAGTACCATGCGCCGCTCTTCTCCACGATGTCGAGCTCCGATCCGAGGTCGAGGATGTCCCCCTCCCGGGAGATCCCCTCTCCGTAGAGGATGTCGAACTCCGCCTCGCGGAACGGCGGGGCGAGCTTGTTCTTCACCACCTTTACCCGCGTCCGGCCTCCGATGACGTCGTCGTCCTTCTTGATCTGGGAGATCCGCCGGATGTCCATCCGCACGGAGGCGTAGAACTTGAGGGCGTTGCCGCCGGTCGTGGTCTCCGGGTTGCCGAACATGACGCCGATCTTCTGGCGGATCTGGTTGATGAAGATCACCGACGTCTGGGACTTGCTGATCGTTCCGGTGAGCTTGCGCAGGGCCTGGGACATCAGGCGGGCCTGGAGGCCCATGTGGGCGTCCCCCATCTCCCCCTCGATCTCCGCCTTGGGGACCAGGGCCGCCACGGAGTCCACGACCAGCACGTCGAGGGCGCCGCTGCGGACCAGCATCTCCCCGATCTCCAGCGCCTGCTCCCCCGTGTCGGGCTGGGAGATGAGAAGGTCTTCCGTCGCGATCCCGAGTTTCCTGGCGTAGGAGAGGTCCAGGGCGTGCTCCGCGTCGATGAACCCCGCGATCCCCCCCGTGCGCTGCGCCTCCGCGATGATGTGCAGGGCGAGGGTGGTCTTCCCGGAGGACTCCGGACCGAAGATCTCCGTCACCCGGCCGCGGGGGATGCCCCCGATCCCGAGCGCGGCGTCGAGGGAGATGGCGCCGGTGGAGATGAAGGGGACGTCCTTCGCCGGAACGTCGGCCCCCAACCGCATGATGGCGCCCTTCCCGTAGTTCTTTTCGATCGCCGCGACGGCCATGTCGAGGGCTTTGCGGCGGTTTGCATCCTGTGTCATGGGGATTTCTCCTCTTCTCTATTCGACTGGCTTCACGGCTTTCCCCGCAAGGGGATGTCGCGCAGAACGGTGTAGACGGCCCCCGCCGGGGTGAGGCGGCTTTCGAACAGCGTGAACGACGCGACGGGCACGATTCCGAATTTCCGCCCGGAAAGCGCCTGGACAAACCGGTCTCCCCATGCGGGAGGAAGCGCTCCGCGGGCGCGGCCGACCGTGATGTGCGGGTGGAACCTGCGGCCCTCCCGGGAGAACCCGGCCCCCGAAAGCGCGTCCTCCATATTCTGTTGCAACTCCCCTACCAATTCAAGCGGTTCACGGAAGCCCACCCAGAGCACCCGGGGATTCCTCGTGCCGGGGAAGACGCCCCCCCCTTCCGCCTCCAGAGAAAAAGGGGAAATGCCCCCCGCCACCGCCGCAAGGACCTCTCCGGCCGCACTCGCCTGCCCGGGGGAGATTTCCCCCAGGAATTTCATCGTGATGTGCAGGTTTCCCCGCGCGACCCACGACACGGGGGCGTGCGTATTGCGCACCGCGGAAATCGCGGCCGCCACGGCATCCCGGACCTCCCCGGGAAGGCCGATGCCGAGGAACGCCCTCAACGGATCGCATCCCCTTCCTCCGCGAGGAGCATGGCGGCGACCGTCAATCCCGTCCGGACGGTTTCGCGGCGGACCTTCCCCCGGTCCCCGGGGAACCGGAACCGGTGCGCGTATCGAACGCCGCCGCGCAAAACGACGGCCACCCAGACGGTCCCTACCGGCTTCCCCCGCCTGCCTCCCCCGGGGCCCGCCACCCCGGTCGTGGCGATCGCCACGTCCGCGGAAAACCTGGAGAGGGTTCCTTCCGCCATCGCGAGCGCCACCTCCCGGCTCACCGCGCCGCACGTCCCGAGCAGGCCCACCGGGACACCGAGCGCGCCGGTCTTCACGGCGTCGTGGTAGGCGACGATCCCTCCGAGGAAATAGCGGGAACTTCCCGGGAGGTCGGTGACCGCGCCCGCAAGGAGCCCCCCCGTGCACGATTCTGCGACCGCAAGGGTCTTCCCCGACGAAAGGAGCGCCTCCGCGAGGCGCGCGGAGGCGCGGGCGATCATCCCGCCAGCCATGCGATCCCCCGGTATGCCAGCGCAGCGTACACCCCGGCCGCAAGATCGTCCGCAACAACGTACACGGGACCTTTCCGCGCATCGAGCCACGCCGCGGGGCCGAACTTGAACACGTCGAATGCGCGGAAAAGCAGGAACAGGAGGACGGCGTGCCCCCACCCCCACGGGATCCCCGTCGACGCAAGGAGCATCCCGACGATCTCGTCGATGACGACGGACCCGGGGTCGGAGCTCCCGGTGACCGCCATCTCCTCCCGGGCGGCCGGTACGGAAACCAGGAGGAGCACCGCGAGCAGGATGGCATGCCTCGCCCCCCACCCTCCCGTCCAATACCAAAGGGGAAGACATACCAGCGTCCCCGCCGTCCCGGGAGCCACAGGGCAAAACCCCGCTCCGAAACCCGTGGCGATGGAGCGCAACCCTCCTCGCACCCAGCGGTTTTCCCGAAAACGATTGACTTGAACGGCGCCCATGTCGGATATTTACTACTGTATGCCAATAAAACCGCATTTTCCAATGCCGGAATGACCGAGCCGCCACGAACGGTCGACGATCCATTCCTCCAGCGGGTGACGCAGGCCGTCACCGAACTGGCCAAGGGGATGAAAAGCGTGAGCTTTTACCCCGAAGGCCACCCGATCCTGCTCCAGGCCATCACGAAAATCATCCTGATGCTCGAGGAGATCCCCCTTCCCGAACAGGGGCTGGAGGTCGGGGTCACCCGGAACGCCCTCCTCTATAACGACATCGCCCTCCCCGGGGGAGCGGCGAACAAGATGCTTGCGGACCTGAACCGGGAGCTGTACCTCCGCCGCGCGTCCCGGGTCATCTTTCTGCCGAATCTCAAGCCGCACGAAGTGGTGGCGTTCCTCAAGGCGGTCACCCGGGACGTCGACGAGGTCCAGGACGCCGGCGGCATCGAGAGGCTGCTGCTGCGGGAAAAGGTTTCCCATATCTGGGCGAACCGGGTCGACTACGCCCAACTCACCGAGCTCCTGAAGAAAGAGGAGGAGCTCGAGGAAGTGGAGCCCGAGGAGGTCGGCGACGACGTGCTCGGCCCGTCGGACGATGCGGCGTTCCAGGAAACCGCGCTGCCGGTGGAGCCCGTCACGATCGACACCCTTCTCAACCGCATAGAGAAGGAGACCTCCCCGGGGCCCTACCGCGGGCACATCGTGGAATTTTCCCGGTTCCTCCTTGCGGAGCGCCCCGAAAGGAAGATCGAGTACGCGGCGCGGGCCATGTCGATCTTCATCCGCCACATCGAGCAGCCCCCCGGCGGAAGCGAAGAGATCGCGGACCTGGCGCGGCTGGGAATCAAGGAGCTGGCGTCCGACGACCTGGTCGCCCACTACATCTCCCTGCTGAAGAAACGCGGGTTGCGCGGCAGGCAGGAGATCGAAACCGTCCTCGCCGCGCTTGAAGAGCGGTCCGTGGGACCGCTGCTCCAGACGCTGGCTGAGGAAGAGGACCTCCTCGTCCGGAAAACGATCGTCGAGATCGTGACGCGCATCGGCAGGGTGGCCGTGCCCGCCATCATCGAAAACCTGGACGACTCCCGCTGGTACATGGTCCGCAACATGATCACCGTCCTGGGGAGCCTCGGGATGCCCGATCTCGCCCCCCACGTGGCGGCCACCCTCACCCACCCCGACCTCCGGGTGAAGAAGGAAGCGATCAAGGCCCTCTCCAAGATCCCCCATCCCAGCTCCGTGACGGCGCTCTGCGAACTCTGCTTCTTCCCGGAGGAGACGGTTGCGCTCACCGCGACCGCGGCGCTGGCTTCCAAGAAGGAGAGGGATGCGGTGGTCACCCTGTTCCGGAGGACCGTCACCAAGAAGTTCCTCTACCCGAACTACCGGCTGGCCCACGAAGCGATCGACTCCCTCCGTTCGATCGGCACCGACGACGCGGTGACCGCACTCGAGGAAATCCTCGCGTTGCCGGCCATGTGGAAGACGGAAAAGTTCCGGTCGATGAAATTCCACGCTCTCAGGAGCATCTCTAAGATCAAAGGCGGCCATTCCAGGGATACCCTGGAGAAGGCCCGCCGATCGCCCGACAAGCACCTTCGGATCGAGGCCGAAAGGATCCTGAAGAGGCTGGAAGCGTAACGGAGGCGGAAATCTTGGACCGAAAACAGATGGAGAGCGCAATCTCGGGAATCGTCCGGCTGCTGGGAACCTCCCTGAAGAACCGCGGACTCTATCCCCCGTCGCACCCGCTGGTCCGCACCCCCGTGGAGAAGTGCCACGCGGAGCTCTCGCCGTTTTTCGCCGAACGCGCGGAACTGGCCCTGACGGTCTCCGACGGCACCCTCGTGCTGGAAGGCGTGCCCGTGTTCCATCTGACCTCTTCCCTCGAGCTGTTCATGGCGCGGCTGGGGAGCATCGGCGTTCCCGCCGTCATCTTCGAGCGCGGGGTCACGATCCGGGACATCGAGAACTTCGTGCACTTCCTTCACGAGACCAAGGAGCAGGGGCTCCCCGTCGGAATCATCAAGGAACGCCTCGCGCATCGGGGGGTACTGCACATCCGCATCACCGCGGCCGAAGAGGACGAGGACGACTTCACCGTCGCGAGGGAGATCTACGGGAACGCCGTGGGCGTGGTGGTCAAGGCGCTGAAGGACGTGCGGAACGGCCGGACGCCCAACGGGGCCGACTCCGACCACGCGGTGCGGGAGATGAACGGGATGCTCTCCCGGAACCGGGACGCCATGCTCGCCCTCACGCTGATCAAGAACTTCGACGAGTACACCTACAACCACTCGGTGAACGTCTCCATCCTTTCCCTCGCGGTCGCGGAGAGCCTTTCGCTTGCGGAGCAGGACCGGGTCAGCGTGGGCGTGGCGGGCCTGCTCCACGACGTCGGGAAGACGCAGCTGGCGCTGGACCTGATCCGCAAGCCCGGCACGCTGACCGTGGAAGAGTTCGAGGAGATCAAGAAGCACCCCGAGGAGGGGCACATCATTCTCGGAAAGATGACCCACATCCAGGAGGCCACGAGGTACATGGTCCTGGAGCACCACATGCGGTTCGACCTCACCGGCTACCCGAGGCCCGAGCCGGGGCATCGCGTCCACCCCAACTCCCAGGTCATCGCGGTGGCGGACTGCTACGACGCCCTCACCACCATGCGCTCCTACCAGAAAGCCCGGACTCCGCAACAGGCGCTGGAGATCATGCGGAAGCTCGCGGGGAAGTCCCTCGATCCCGACCTTGTGCAGCTCCTGGAGCGCTCCCTGGGGGTCTATCCGGTCGGGACGATGGTGAGGCTGAACACGATGGAGGTCGGAATCGTCACCGGCAACTCCAAGGAGGAAAAGGGGGTTCCGAACATCGCCGTCCTTTTCGACCGGGCGGGAAATCCCCTCGCGTCCCCTGTGCCCGTGGACCTCGCGACGGAGGACCCGTTCACCGGGAAGCCCCAGCGGGTGATCCTGGGAACGGTCAACCCCCTCCTGCATCCCCCCGTGTCCCTGACGGGGGTCCTCTCGATGGCCTCCGCCTGACGCCTCACGGGCGGTTCGAGGGATACCCCCCCAATGCCGCGGCCACCGCGGCCCGGACGGAATCGCTCGGGTCCGCCGCCCTCGCCAGGACCTTTTCCCACCCTCCCTCGCCGACCATCCGGGAGTACGCCGCCACGGCCTTCGCACGGACCTCCGGATCCGCGTGGTCGAAGAACTTCTCGACGTGGGGAGCAAGCTCCTTCCTGCCGGAGGCGCCGAGCGTCTCGAGGAGGTTCCCCAGGACCACCCCGTGCTCTTTCGGAAGCATCTCCCACAACGATTTGAGCACCTGCGGCGAGGGGAACGGCGCCAGCGCCCGCACGGCCGCACCCCGGACCTCCGCGCTCGCGTCGGAGAGCGCCTGGAGGAGAAGGGATACGCCTTCCCCCCCGCCCATTTCCCCGGCGGCGTAGACCACCCGGAGCCTTTCCTCGATGCCGCCCCCCAGAAGCCGCGACCGGAAATCCTCGACCGCCCGTTTCGCCCGCAGCCGGTCCATCGATTCGGAAGCCGCCTCCCGCACCGCCGCCGACGGGTCCGACAGCAGATTCCGCAACGTTTCCTCCACACGTTCGATCATCGTGGCTTCCCCCGCTTTCCTTGCAGCTCCGCTGCCGCGGGCACCGACCGGTTCCCTTTCGCGCTTCGCACCGCGTCCACGATCGCCCTCTCCAAGGCGCGCGTCCCGAGGGCGGCCGCCTGCAACGCATTCCCCTTCCGCCCGGAGGCCCCCGTGGCCACGGCCACGACGATGTCTCCGTCCATCGGCGTGTGGACCGGGCGTATGGCCCGGCACAGCGCCGCATGCCCCATGCGGGCCACTCCCCACAATTCTTCCCTCGTCAGGAGATCCGCGGTGGCGACGACCGCGAGTGTGGTGTTCTCGGAGGAAAAAGGCTCCCGCCGGTATCCCCCGCGGATCAGATCCTCGGCGTTCGCCGGCGCTTCCCTCCCCTCGGCCCGCGCGCCCGCAAGCCAACGACCGGTTTCCGGGTCCACTACGTCGCCGAAAGCGTTCACCACGGCGCAGGCCCCCACGACCTCCGCCCCTCCGGAATCCGACGCCGAACCGAACCCCCCTTTCATCGCCCGGGAGATCCCCAGGACTTTCCCGACCGTGGCCCCGGCTCCCGCGCCCACCGAACCCCGCTTCGGAGGATGGGACGATGCGGCGCACGCCGCATTGTACCCCATCGCCGCGTCCGGCCGGAAGGCGCCGTCCCCGTACCCCAGATCGTAGACGATCGCCGTGGGAACGATGGGGACGACACCCCCCGGAGTGGAGAACCCCGTGTTGCGTTCCGCGAGGTATCGAACGACCCCCGACGCCGCATCGAGACCGAAGGCGCTCCCCCCGGCGAGGACAAGGGCATGGATCTTCTGGACGGGATGCGGGCGGAGAAGCGAATCCATCTGGCGGGTTCCGGCGGCTTCCCCGCGGATGTCCGCCGCCGCCGCCGCGCCTTCGGGAAAAAGCAGGACCGTCACGCCGGACCCTCGGGCCGCATCGTGGGAGTGGCCCACAAGGACCCCGGCGACATCGGTGATCGACCCCCCCATTCGCCCCCCTGTGGGTATAGTCTTACCGGAGAGGGAAAGATTCGTCAATCCGGCGGGTTGAAGGTTTCTGCGCCCCGAACCCGCACTCCGCGTCGTATAATCGGCATGGAGGTGACCATGGGGGACGGCTTGTCCCGGGGAAGAACGCTCGGCCTGGACTACGGCAGCCGCCGCATCGGCGTGGCGGTGTCCGACCCGATCGGGCTGACGGTCCAACCCCTTCCCGCCATCCTCCGGGAAGGGGACCGGAAGGACATCGCCGCGATCGGCCGCCTTGCCGCCGAGGCGGGAGTGACTTCCGTCGTCCTGGGCCTGCCCCTCCTCCTCAACGGGGACGAGGGCCCTGCCGCCGTGCGCGTACGGGCTTTCGGCGACCGGCTCTCCGGGGAACTCTCCCTGCCGGTGACCCTGTGGGACGAGCGCCTGACCACCGCCCAATCCGAGCGACACCTCATCGACTCCGGCGTGCGGCGGGAACAGCGGAAAGGGATCCGCGACAGCCTGGCAGCCATGTTCCTGCTCCAGAGCGCCCTCGACTGCCGGAACCGGAAATGACCCCGCGAAAATCCGGCAGGATCCGCGGAAACCTCCTCCGCGCCGTCGCCATCGTTGCGCTTGCGGCGGCGATCGCCTTCGCCCTTCTCCTCTTCGATTCCGTCTCCGGCCGGGACTGGCAGATGAAGAAGGTGGTCATCCCAAGGAAAAGCACCCTCGCCGATATCACTTCCCTCTTCCGCCAGGAGAAAATCCTCCCCCACCCCCTCGCATTCCGCGCCCTCGTCCTCCTGACGGGAACCAGCCGCCGGCTGCACTACGGCGAGTACACGTTCCCGGCACCCCCTTCCGCCTTCGAGACGTGGCGCAGGATCGTCGCCGGTGACGTCATCAAGTACTCCGTCACCGTCCCCCCGGGAGCGAATCTTTTCGACATCGCCTCGCTGCTCGGGGAGATGTCGCTCGCGGACCCGAAGGCGTTCCTGGACGCGGCGACCTCGCGGGATACGCTTGCCCGCCTGGGAATCCGGGGAAAGAGCGCGGAAGGATACCTCTTCCCGGACACCTACGTCCTCGTGAAAACCCTCTCCCCGGAGGAGATCCTGGAGATCATGGTCCGGCAGTTTTGGAAGAAATTCACGCCGGAGACGGAGAAACGGGCGAAGGAGGAGGGTCTGACCGTAAGCCAGGTCGTCACCATCGCCTCCATCATCGAGAAGGAGACCTCGACCGAGGAGGAGAAGCCCCTCGTTTCGGCGGTCATCCGGAAACGGCTTGCGCTCGGGATGCCGCTGCAGATGGACCCAACGGTGATCTACGGCGCGAAACGGTTCGACGGGACGGTGACGCGGAAAGACCTGCAGGCGGAGGGGCCTTACAACACCTACCGGAACCGGGGGCTCCCGCCCGGGCCGATCGCAAACCCGGGGATGCCCGCGATCCTAGCGGCCCTCGCTCCGGCGAAAACGGATTACCTGTATTTCGTGTCGAACAACGACGGGTCCCACGTCTTCTCCAGGACGCTTCCGGAGCACCTCCGGGCGGTGGAGAAATTCCGGCGGTCCGTCCGGGCGGAGAAGCGGTAGCCTAGGCGCTATTCTTCGACTTCCCCCATCGGGACCTTCTTGATCCCCTCGTCCGGCTCTTCGCGGGTGTACTTCTCCTCCCGCTCGTTCTTCTCCTGGCACTCGACGCAATACTTCGCGAAGGGCAACACCTTCAGGCGCGCCTTGGGGATCTTCACTCCGCACTCCTCGCACAGGCCGTACGTCGCCTCCTCGATCTTGTCCAGGGCGTCGTTGATCTGGCGGAGCTTCCTCTTCTCGCGGTCGGTAAGGATCATGTCCATCTCGCGGGTCCGTTCCTCGGAAACCGAATCGATGATGTCACCGATGTCCTGCGCGCCCGGCTCGGTGGTCGCCCTCGACCGGCGGGCGATCTCCTGCGCCAGGTTTTCCCGCATCTTCAGAAGCATGTCCTTGATCGTCTTCATCCCGGTTCACGCTCCCGTCCGGAAATAAAATTGGATTAGTATACCCGGGAGCGACGGGGTGTCAACCGGTTTCGGCACCGGTTTCGGCATCTCCGGGCCGCACCGCGACCGCCCGCACGTCCCACTCCCTGGAGCCGACGGCCCTGGCCCGGCAGATCTCCCCCGGTTTCCCGAAAAATCCCGTGAGAAGGACGGATCCGTCCACTTCCGGCGCCTGCCCCCGGTGCCGGCCGGAGGCGCGGCCGCGCGCGAAGGTCTTCTCCACCAGAACCTCCAGGGTCTTCCCGGCAAGCTCCGCGTTTCGAGCGGATAGGATGTCCGCCTGGGCGTCGCGGATTCTCCGGGCGCGTTCCTCCTTCAACCGCTCGGGGACCTGGGAAGGCATCGCATACGCGGGCGTTCCCTCCTCGCGGGAATAGGGGAAGACACCGAGGTAATCCCAGCGGGTTTCCTGGACGAACCGGAGGAGCCGGCCGAAGGACTGCCGCGTCTCTCCCGGGAACCCGACGATCAGGGTGGTCCGGAGGAAGACCCCCGGAACGGTCCCCCGCAACCGGTCGAGCATCCGGTAGACGTCTCCCGGCCCGTAGCTCCTCCCCATCCGCCCGAGGATCCCGGCATCGATGTGCTGGACGGGGATGTCGAGGTACGGACAGACCTTTTCCTCCGAACGCAACAGATCGACGATTCCGTCGTCCACACGGCTCGGGTAGAGATAGAGCAGCCGGATCCAGCGGATCCCCCCGAGGGAGCAGAGGGCCCGCACCAGGGAAACGAGCCCTCCCTTCTCCCCCCGATCTTTCCCGTACGCCGTGATGTCCTGCCCGATGAGGTTGATCTCCCTGACTCCCCTCCGGGCCAGTCTTCGGGCCTCCGACAGGACGGACTCCCGGGACCTGCTGCGCAGCGGGCCGCGGATCGCCGGGATTGCGCAATAGGCGCACCGGTTGTCGCACCCCTCCAGGATCTTGAGGAACGCCGATCCCGTCGCCGTGTCCGCCAGGCGATGGCGGTACGACTCGTCCGGGAGCGCGCCCTCGCCGGCGAGGGCGCGCGGGCGCGCTTCGAGGCGCCCTGCGTCTCCGGCTTCCTCGAGCAGCCCGGATAGGAGGGCAGGCAGGGCCGGGATGTCGGCCGGGCCGAGAAAGAGATCGACCTCGGGGAGGAGTCCCGGGAGTTCCCCGGCGTAGCGGCGCGCCATGCATCCCGCGACGACCAGCCGCCCGATCCGCCCCCGGCGCTTCTCCGCCGCCAGCGCGAGGATCTCCTCGATCGACTCCTCCTTGGCGGCGCGGACGAATCCGCAGGTGTTGAGGATGGCGACGTCGGCGCGCCCCGCCGGCACGAGGGCGAACCCCTTCGCCGCAAGAAGCCCCGCCATCACTTCGGCGTCCACGGAGTTCTTTCCGCATCCCAGGGTGCGGATGAGGACCTTCGCCGCGCGTCCCCCCGGCCGGCTCAATCGTCCACCACCGAGACGCCCTGCGGCTTGCGGAACCGGAACAGGCCGGAGGGCAGTTTGGGGTCGAGTTTCACGTCGGAGAGATACAGGTGGTTCTCCCCGCCCAGCCGGTCGTAGATGTGCACCTCCCGGATGAGGGCGTCTGAGGTCGAGACGACGAGATCGATCCTGCGAATCTCCGGAGCGCCCTCGCCCCGGGGAACGAGGCGCAGCATCGTCTCCTCCCCGGTCTTTCCGGGGATCGACTCTTCGACACGGAACATCCCCGTGAGCTCCCCCTTTCCGAACAGCAGGAGCAGCGGGATCTTCCCTCCCAGGGCCTTCTCGTCCATCTTCTGCCGGATCACCTGGGGAGAGTCCGCCGGGCGGAAGTAGAAATGGTTCCCGTCGGCGAGGAACAGCTGCGCGTCGGGCTCCTTGTAGTCCCATCGCATCTTCAGGGGGCGGGCGAAGTAGAGGGTGCCCGACGCCTTCCTCACGATCCCAAGGTTCTGGAGGGGGATTTCCTGGCGGAAATGCGCGGACAGGGTGCCGACGCCGGCATACCGTTCGGAGACCTTTCGCAGGAGTGCCTCCCCTCCCTTTTCCTTCTCCGCCGCGCCGGCCCGCGCCGGCGGAAGGAGGAGCGCGGCGGCGAGGAGCAGGGCGGCCAGCGCGCGAAAAGGCGCGCCGTCCCTTCGGCGCGATGTTCCGATCGGTCGGGTCCCCATGGATTTCTCTCTTTCAGACGCGGGATGTGCGGGGCGGCTCGTCGTCCTTCCGGGCAACGTACACCTCGCGTTGCTTGCCGCCCTCGGCGGGGCCCACGATCCCCTGCCGCTCCATCTCTTCGATGATCCGGGCCGCCCGGTTGAAACCGATCTTCAGGCGGCGTTGCAGGAAGGAAACCGAGGCGCGGCCGGCCCGGACGACCTCCTCCACCGCCTGGTCGAACATCTCGTCCCGGGACGGGTCGGGATCGTCCGCCGACGGCGGCGCGGTGATGGCGGAGTCGTAGGCGGGAGGCCCCTGGGACTTCAGGTGTTCCACGACGCGCTGGATCTCCCCTTCGCTCACATAGGGCCCGTGCACCCGCAGGATCCCCCCCACGCCGGGCTGTAGGAAGAGCATGTCGCCGAATCCCAGGAGCGTCTCCGCCCCCGACTGGTCGAGGATGGTGCGGGAATCCACCTGCGAGGTCACCTTGAAGGAGACCCGGGAGGGGAAATTCGCCTTGATCACGCCGGTCAGGACGTCCACCGAAGGGCGCTGGGTCGCGAAGATCAGGTGGATCCCCGCCGCACGCGCCATCTGGGTCAGCTGGGTGATGGAGTCCTCCACCTCCCGCCGGGAGGCGCTGGTCAGCATCAGGTCCGCCAGTTCGTCGATGACGATGACGATGTACGGGAGCTTCGAGAGGTCTTCGTTCTCCCCCGGCGCCTTGGCGCGGACGGCGGTTTTCTGCCGCTTCTCGACGTACTGGTTGAATGCGTCGATGTGGCGCACTCCGTTCTCCATCATGAGCTGGTACCGCCCCCGCATCTCCCCGACGGCCCACTTGAGGACCAGCCCGGCGTCGCGCGGCTGGGTGACCACCGCGTGGTACAGGTGCGGGATCCCTTCGTACAGGGAAAGTTCCAGCATCTTGGGATCCACCAGGATCAGGCGGACCTCCTCGGGCGTCGCGCGGAACAGGATCGACAGGATCATGGTGTGGAGGGCCACGCTCTTCCCCGAGCCGGTGGCCCCCGCGATCAGCAGATGGGGCATCTTCCCGAGATCCCGCACCACGGGCTCTCCGAAGATGTCCTTCCCCATGGCGAGCGCCAGGGACGATGCGGCGCCCGCGTACGCCCCGCACCCCAGGAGTTCCCGGAGGACGATGGGGGCGCGGCGTGCGTTGGGAATCTCGAACCCCATGACGCCCTTCCCCGGGATGTTCGGAACCACCCGGACCGACTCGCACCGCATCGCAAGCGCCAGGTCGTCCGCCATCGCGGAGACGCGGTTCGCCTTGATCCCGGGGGCGGGGCGGAACTCGTACATGGTGACCAGCGGCCCGGTTCGGATCTCGGTGATCGCGCCTTCGATGGCGTGCTCGGAGAGCTTCGAGAGGAGCGCCTGGGCGTTCTCCTGCAGCGCGGCCGCGTCGACGCCCACCTCCGCGGCCCTTGCGGTCTCGAGCAGATCCAGCGGCGGCAGGACGAACGCCTTCCCCGCGGCCCGGGCCGGCGCCGACTCTTCCGCGACCGGGCGGGGGGGGATGACCCGCGGCGGGGCGGCCGCCTCGGCGGGGGAGGGCGGCTCCTCCTCCCACGCGTCGCGGGGAACGAGCCTCTCCTTGACCAGGGCGCGCACCTTCTCGGGGGTCTTCTCCCGGCGCAGCAGCCCCGGGAGGCCGCTCAAGGGCAGACCGGTGACGAGCATGAGGGAGAACAGCAGAAGGGCGATCAGCAGGAGCAGTCCTCCCACGGTGCTCAGCAGTTTCCCCAGGAAATGTTTCCCGAGGAGGTTCCCCACGATCCCCGGCAGGAAGACGTCCTGCCCCAGCACCGACACGTGCCCCGCGAAGAAGCTCAGGATCCCGAGGACGGAGCAGACGGCGAGGAGACCGCCGCCGGCGCGCCCCCACTTCCCGAGGATCCCCTCGCCGCGGAATGTCCAGTATGCGAGGAGCAGGCACATCACGGGGAACCCGAGGGCACCGATGCCGAACATCTGCAGGAGGAGGTCGGAGAGGATCGCCCCGACGGTCCCGCCCCAGTTGCGCACCTCGGATCCCGGCACGCTCCACGTGGAGAGGGAGGGGTCCATCTGGTGGAACGAGACCAGGGCCACCGTCAGGAACACCCCGGCAGTGAGGAAAAGGATCGCCAGGGCGTCGCGGCGGATCTTTCCCGGGTCGGCCACCGTCACAGCTCCAGAAGCACGGGAACGATGACCGGCTTCCTCTCCAGGCGTTTGTTGAAATAGCGCCGGAGCGCGCGCCGGATATCGGTCTGCATCTCCGCGGAGTCGGTCCTGGCGCCGATTCCCGTCTCCTCGATGGCCCGGAGCACCTCCTCCCGCGCTCCATCGAGAAGCGCCTCGGAGCCGTTCTCCGTCACCACGCCGCGCGTGACGATGTCCGGACCGTAAAGGATCTCGCCGGTGGTCGACGAGAGGGCGAGGACGACCATCACCAGGCCGACCTGGGAGAGGTGGATCCGGTCCTTGAGGACGAGGCTCTCGACATCGCCCACCCCCTTGCCGTCGACGAACCGGCGCCCGACCTCCATCCTGCCCGCGCGGGCCATCCTCCCGCCGGAGAACTCGAGCACGTCGCCGTTCAGAACCACCTCGGTGTCCCGCACCCCCGCCTCTTCCGCGAGCTTGCGGTGCCGTATGAGGAGCCGCGGCTCCCCGTGGATGGGGACGAAATATCTCGGGCGGACCGCCGCGATCATCGCCCTCAGTTCCTCGCAGCTCCCGTGTCCCGACACATGGACCTCGGATATCTTCTCATAGAGGACATCCGCGCCGGCGAGGAAAAGCCGGTTGATCACACTGGCGATCGCCCGCTCGTTCCCGGGGATGAACTTCGAGGAGAGCACCGCGGTGTCCCCCTCCCGGATCCTGATGTGCTTGTGTTCCCCGAGCGCCATCAGCGTCAGGGCCGACCGCGGCTCCCCCTGGCTTCCCGTCGTCAGCACCGCCACGGACCGGTCCGGCAGGAACGCGGCCTCCTCCAGGGGAAGCAGGATGTCCTGCTCCGGAAGATCGAGATAGCCGAGCTCGATCGCCGTGCCCACGTTGCGCACCATGCTCTTCCCGCAAAGAGCCACCCTGCGTCCGCAGCGCGCCGCCGCGTGGAACGCCTCCTGGATCCTGTGGAGGTTGGAGGAGAACATGGCGACGATGACCCTCCCCCGGGCCTGCCCGAAGATCTCCGAGAGAGCCTCCCCCACGAACTTCTCGGGGAGGCTGGTCCCCTCGCGCTCCACGTTCGTGGAGTCGGAGAAGAGCGCCGTCACGCCGCCCTCCGCGGAGAGGGAGCGCAGGCGCTCGATGCCGGTCGGCACGCCGTCGAGCGGGAACGGATCGATCTTGAAATCCCCCGTGTGGACGAACACCCCCTCCGGACAGCGGAGAATGTACCCCACGCCGTCGGGGATGCTGTGGCAAACCGGGAACGCCTCCACCTCGAAGCCGCCCAGCCGGAAGCGTGCGTCGCGCGCGATCGGGATCAGCCGCGCCGCCCCGTCGAGCCCGTGCTCCGCGAGCCGGTGCCGCAGGAGCCCGAGGGTCAGCCGTGTTCCATATACCGGGATGTCGATTTCCCGTAAAAGGAAGGGGACCGCGCCGATGTGATCCTCGTGGCCGTGCGTGAGGAGAAGGCCGGCGAGGCGGGGAGCCGCCTCCCGGAGGACGGAGAAGTCCGGAACGACGTAGTCGATTCCCAGCATCGTGTCGTCGGGAAAC
This sequence comes from Deltaproteobacteria bacterium, assembly GCA_021815305.1. Classification (GTDB taxonomy): domain Bacteria; phylum Desulfobacterota; class Deferrimicrobia; order Deferrimicrobiales; family Deferrimicrobiaceae; genus JAKAHC01. The sequence continues at coordinate 394,221 of JAKAHC010000001.1, forward strand.
ATGAGCCCCGCGTCGACCAGGAGCGCGGAATCGCCGCCGTCGAAGAGCATGGAGTTCATGCCGATCTCGCCCAACCCGCCCATCGGAACCACGCGCAACGTCATTTCATCCCTTCTCCCTGACCGGAGGCCACGGCGAGGATCCGCTCCCTCACGGAGGTGGAGATCCGCTCCTTGGTTCCCCCCGCCCTCTCTTCGGGGGAGAGGGGAGCAAGCACGCGGACCGAAAGCTCCGCCGGCCGGAACCATAGCGCCCCTTTCGGAAGCGCCCTGCGGCCGCCGTCGATGTACACCGGGACCACGGGCGCCCCGGACCTCTGCGCCAGGAAGAATGCCCCCGGCTTGAACTCTCCGACCCTGCCGTCCCCGGAGCGGGTTCCCTCGGGGAAAACGACCAGGAGCTGGCCCGCCCGGAGTCGCTCCCCCGCGTCCCGGAGCATATGCACCGCATCCCGCGGGTCGTCCCGGTCGATGAACAGGTTTCCCGCCGCCGCCATCGCCTTCCCGAAAAGGGGGATCTCCCCCAACTCCCGCTTCGCGAGAAACTTGACCGGCCGCGGGAAGGCCGAAAGCAGGAGCGGGATGTCCACGAGGCTCTGGTGGTTCACGACCAGCACCGCCCCTCCGGCAGGAAGCTCCTTCATTCCCTCCACGCGCACCTTCCACCCGCCGATGCGGATGAAGGTCCTGCCCCACCATCCCATGGCGCGCTCCGCCGCGCCGCCTCCCGACAGCCATGCCGCCAAAAGCGTCGCGAGGGCGGATGCCGCGGTGAGGGCCAGGATGGCCGCGGAACGCAGCATGCCGAGAATCACCATCCGGCCTCCTCCCGGAAGCTGAAAAACGCGCCGTCCCCGATGATGACGTGGTCGAGCACGGGGATTCCGACGATCCCTCCGGCGGACCGCAACCGCCGGGTAACGTCCCGGTCCTCCACGCTCGGAACCGGATCGCCGCTCGGGTGGTTGTGCACCAGGATCACCGCGGCGGCGCGTTCCCGGACCGCCGCGGCGAACACCTCCCGGGGGTGGATGAGGCTGCCGTCGAGGATCCCCGAGGTCACCCGCTCCTCCCGCAGGGGGCGGTGCTTCACGTCGAGGAGCACGGCGACGAACACCTCCACGGGAGAATCGGCGAGCAGGTACCGGAACCGCTCGAAAACCTGCGCAGGCGCGCGCAGCGGAGCGGGTCGGATCCGCGGCGCGGAAAGCGCCCGCCGGGCGAGTTCCAGGGCCGCCTCCCATCGTTTCGACCTCGCCGGGTCTCCCGGCGGTTCCGCACGGGCGGCGCGGCGCATTCCCTCCCCATCGTCGGGGAATGCGATCCGGAACAACTCCGCCTCCTCGATGCTTTCCAGGGGCCGCCCGTTGCGGCCGGGGACATCCGGCATGCCGCCTCCTCTGGCGAAATGCCGGGGTTCCATTCAAATACCATTCCCGGAAATTGTCAAAACGGCAACGCCGCCGCCCGAGCCGCAGTTCGACCGGTTCAACCTTCGCCTGCGGCTCTCCCGCCCGGACCGGGATTCGGAGCTTTCGCTCATCCGGAAGAACAACCTCTTCACGACGCGCGACGGAAATCCTCCCGCGCCGCTCCCGGAACAGGCCCGCGCCCTCCGGGAGGCGGTCGGCCGGGTTACCGTCCGCGACCCGGGTCCACCCCGCCGTCCGCCAGGGAGCCTCCCCTCGCGGTGCGATCGGGCTGAAGAGCACGGCGCGGGAGCAGTCCTTTTTGCTGGCCGACGGGCTCCGGCGGGAAATCGCCGCCGGGTAGGCAATCCGGTCCTATCTCGCGGCTTGCCGTCCGTTTTTGACGGCCTCGTAGATGCTCAGGGGCGGGATGTTCAGCACTTCGTACTCCACCCGGACGGAACCGAACCGTTCCTCGAGGGGAATCCGGAGGTGGGGAGAAGACTGGTAGAAGGTCTGGTACGCGAGGAACTTCCCGCCGTCCCGCAGCACGTCGTGGATCCCCTTGACGATCTCCCTCCGCGCATCGTCCGGAAGGAACGAGAACGGGATCCCGGAGAGGATGTAGTCCACGGGTACGGCGCCGATCTCCTCGAGGATCTCAAGGACGTTCTCCGCGCAGTCGTTCACGATGCGGACACGGGAATCGGGAAACCTCTTCTGCAGGATTTCCGCGAAGTTCCGGTTCCGCTCGATGAGGACCATCTGCGCCTCGGGGTGGATCCTCGGAAGCAGGTAGCGGGTGAAAACCCCCATTCCCGGGCCGAACTCCACGAAGACGCGGGCCCGGGCGAAGTCGATCTTCCCGCACACCTTCCGGACACCGAAGATCGATGTGGGCGTCACGGAGGCGATGTATTTGTCCGAAAAGAAATTCTTGATATAGCCCAGGGTTCCCACGGATTCGAACCTCGCCGGCTGGTATGGGATCAGATTACTCCAAACTTCGTATTATCCACAAACCGGTGGGGGTCCGCCACCTTATCCCGGGCGGCACGGAGGTTGCTCCTCCCTTTGCGGAGCCCGTTTCCCGGGCCATGTCCGCAACGCCGGAGGCCCCGTCCCATGCTGGTACGCTCCCGCTCCTACGCCGCCCTGGGTGTCGACGCCGTCCCCGTGGACGTGGAAGCCGACATCGCGCAGGGACTTCCCTCGTACACGGTGGTGGGATTGCCCGGTGGAGCGGTTCGGGAAAGCGACGACCGGATCCGCGCAGCCGTGAGGAACTCCGGGTTCCCCTTCCCCGGCCGAAAGGTCACCGTGAACCTGGCACCGGCGGACCTGCGGAAGGACGGAGCCCTCCTCGACCTGCCGATCGCGCTCTCCGTCCTGTGCGCGGAGGGCGTGCTCCCGGGAGAGGCGCTGGAAAAGTGGATCATCGCGGGAGAACTTTCCCTCGACGGGGCGGTGCGGCCGGTGCGGGGCGCCCTCTCCCAGGCGCTTCTGGCGAGGGAGCTCGGGGTGACGGGGGTCATCACCCCCTTCGACAACGGGGAGGAGGCTCGCCTCGTCCCCGGAGTTCATGTGGCCGCCGTCCGATCCCTCCGGGAGGCCGCCGGCATTCTCGGGGGGGTGTCGCCCGTTCCCGGCGACCTCCCGGGAAACCCGCCGCCGTTTCTCCGTCCGGAGCACGGAGCCGCCGCCGACCCGGTCCGGCTCCCCGACATGGCCGATGTGACGGGGCAGCCGATGGCGCGGCGCGCCCTCGAGATCGCCGCCGCAGGGGCCCATGCGCTGCTTCTCGTCGGCCCCCCCGGCTGCGGCAAGACGATGCTTGCGGAAAGAATGCCGGGAATCCTTCCGGAATTTTCCCCCTCGGAGGCCCTGGAGGCGAGCCGGGTCTACAGCGCGGCCGGGGAACCGCCCTGGCCGCGCCCCTTGCGGAAACGCCCGTTCCGCGCGCCCCATTCGTCGATCTCTCCCGCGGGATTGCTGGGCGGGGGGATCCCCCCGCGGCCGGGGGAAATCTCGTTCGCCCACGGCGGCGTCCTGTTCCTCGACGAATTCTCCGAATTCCGGCCCGACGCAAGAGAGGCGTTGCGGCAGCCGATCGAATCGGGGGAGATCCGGCTCTCCAGGGCAGGCCACCGATACCGCTTCCCCTGCCGGTTTCTTCTGCTGGCCGCGTCCAACCCTTGCCCCTGCGGCAACGCCGGGCATCCGAAACGCATCTGCCGCTGCTCTCCGGCGGTGCGCGACCGATTCTCCAGGAAATTCTCCGGGCCCCTCCTCGATCGGATCGACCTGGCGGTCTCCGTGCTGCCCGTGGCCGCGGAGACGTGGTCCGGAGATCCCCCCGGCGAGACCTCGGCGGATGTGCGACGGCGGGTCGAAGCGTGCCGGTCCGTGCAGGAGGCCCGGTTCGCGGGTCGCCCCCACCGGTCCAACGGGACGGCCCGCGCTTCCACGAGGGAGCTGCTGGGAGATCTCGCGCCGGAGGCGCGAGCGTTTCTGACGCGGGCGGCGGATCGGCTCTCCCTCTCCGGGAGGGCCATCGCGAAGTCGTGCCGGGTGGCGCGCACGATCGCGGACCTGGCCTGCGAACGCAGGGTGGCGCTCCCGCACGTTGCGGAGAGTCTTCAATACCGCCTCCCGGGTTTCGGGATCGGAGGAACGGGAGAACCGGCGGGCTAACCCTCCGGGCGCGCAGTGCCCTTGCGCGTACGGGCGGAATGCGGACGTGCGGGAGGCGGCCCCTCTCCTCCCCGCTTGCCGGGGGGTTCGGAAAGGAACCGGCGGAACCCCTCGGCCGCGGGGCTCAGCGGGCTGTTGCGCAGGTACAGCATGTAGATCGGGCGGCGCAGGTTGAGGTCGGAAACCCGGACGGCGCACAGGTGCCCGAGCATGACCTCCAGGGTCACCGCCTTCGAAGAGACGATGGAGAGCCCCAGGTTCGCGGCCACCGCCTTCTTGATGGCCTCCGTGCTGCCCAGCTCCATCGCGCGCCGCAGGGAGACGCCGGCCCGCCGCAACTCCTCCTCCATGATCTCCCGCGTCCCGGATCCCCTCTCCCGAAGGATGAACAGGTCTTCGGTGAGCATCCGCGCGGGGACGGAATCCCGGGCGGCAAGAGCGTGCTGGGGGGAGACGATCAGCACCAGATCGTCTTCCAGATACGTGTCCATGGCGAGTTCCGATGCGGGAACGGGCGGCCCGACAAACCCGAGGTCCGCCGTGCCGGCCAGGACGTTGCGGAGGACCGCTTCCTTGTTCGAGATCGCAAGGCGGATCTCGATCCCCGGATATCGCGTCTTGAACTCTCCCAACACGTCCGGGATCATGTAGATCCCGACGGTGGTGGCCGCGCTGATCCGGAGGTGCCCCCGGATCAGCCCCTTCAGTCCGTCGATCCTCTCCTGCGCTTCCGCCAGGAGCTGGAACACCCGCCCGGCGTATAGCTGCAGGATCTGACCCGCCTCGGTGAGGGCAAGGAACCGTCCCTTCCGCACGAACAGGTGCGTCCCGAGGGTCTCTTCCAGCGCGAGAATCTGCCGGGAGACGGCAGGCTGGGTCAGGTGGAGCTCGTCCAGCGCCCTCGAGATTCCCTGGAACCTGGCGACCGTCAGGAAGGTGCGGAGGTTGGAGAGGTTCGTGTCCAACGTGGTTCTCCCGTCCTCGATATATTACCAATTCACATATATCCCATATAATATATGCATTTCCAACATACAATATTCCCTGCTACTTTTTTCGCATCCCGAAGGGAGGCTCCCTTGGTAGCCGGCAAACGCACCGCCCGAGACATCATGACCACCCGGGTCCACACGGTGCGGCCTGAGGATCCGCTGTGGAAGGTGATCGATCTGCTCTGCAGGCACCGGGTCAGCGGGGTGCCCGTGCTGGACGGAAAAAGGCGACTGGTCGGCCTCATCTCGGAACGCGACATCCTGCACGCCATGGATCCCGCCGGAACCGATCGCTCCGGGGCCCCCCCGCGCCGGGCCGCAGGACGGCGCCTGAGGGACATCAACGACCTTCCGGCCCGGGAGATCATGGTGACCCAGGTCATCACCGCTTCTCCGGACACCGAGCCCCTGCGCCTGGCTTCCGTCATGGCCCTGCGGAAGATCCGGCGGATCCCCATCGTGGAGGGGAAGAAGCTCGTGGGGATCGTCAGCCACGGAGACGTCTACCGGGCCATCTTCGGGATGCGCGGCGGCGCCTGCGCGGGTCGCGCAGCGGACCCCGAAACCGCCGGAAAGGAAGCGGCCCCGACGCGCGGGGAGACAGAGGCGCTTCGAGCCCGGTAGCTCCCGGGCCCCGCCCGGCGATGCGGAACGGAGGCAGGGATTGGACGGGAAGACCGCACTGACGCTGCTCGACCTGCTCGCCGACGGGACGCCGGAAGCGCCCGCCCTTCTCGCCCCCGACCGCGATCCGATGACTTTCCGCGAGTTGCGCGAACGCGTCCTCGCCCTTGCCGAACGCCTGGCCTCCTTCGGGCTGGGAAGGGAAGACCGCATCGCGATCGTGATGGAGAACGGCCAGGAAATGGTCCTCTCCCTCCTCGCGGCCGCCGTGTGCGGCACCGCCGTGCCCCTCAACCCGAGGTACCGCGCCGAGGAGTTCGCCTTCTACTACGGGGACGGAAACGTGCAAGGGATGATCGCGGCACCAGGCACCGTCCCGGACGCCCACGCGGCTGCCGCACCCGGCACGGTGGTGATCCACGCCGCGACCGATCCGTCGGGGATCCTGCGCCTCGAACCCTCCGGCACGGCACGCCCCCCGAGGGCGCTGGCCCTCCCCGGCCCCGACGACGTGGCGATCCTGCTCCACACCAGCGGCACCACGAAACGCCCGAAACGCGTGCCGATCCGGCAACGCAACCTGGCGGCCTCGGCGGCGAACGTCGTCCGCGCCTGCGCCCTCACGCAGGAGGATCGCTCGCTGTGCGTGATGCCGCTGTTCCATATCCACGGGATCGTCGCCTCGATGCTGGCGCCGCTCGCCGCGGGCGGATCGGCGGTCTGTCCCCCGGCTTTCGACGCGCTGCGCTTCTTCGGCTGGGTGGATGCGTTCCGCCCCACCTGGTATTCGGCCGTGCCGGCGATCCACCAGACGCTTCTTTCGCGCGCCGGCCGCCATGCCGATGTCATCCGCGGCAACCCTTTCCGTTTCATCCGTTCGTGCAGCGCGGCTCTGCCGCCGACGGTGATCGGCCGCATGGAAGAGGTCTTCGGCGCCCCGGTGACCGAGGCATACGGGATGACCGAGACCACCCATCAGATGACCAGCAATCCGTTGCCTCCGGGCGTCCGCAAGCCCGGCGCCGTCGGATACGGCTTCGGCGTGCAGGTGGCGATCATGGACGAGGCGGGCGCGCTGCTGACTTCGAACGCGCAGGGCGAGGTGGTCGTGCGCGGATTGAACGTGGTGGACGGCTACGAGAACAACCTGGAGGCGAACGAGGCCGCGTTCGTGCGTGGGTGGCTTCGCACCGGGGACCAGGGGACGATGGACCCGGACGGCTACCTCTCCATCACCGGACGTCTCTCCGAGCGGATCAACCGCGGCGGGGAGAAGATCTCGCCGCTGGAGATCGACCACGTCCTGCTCCGCCACCCCGCCGTCGCCGAGGCGCTGGCGTTCGCGGTGCCGCACCGGACGCTCGGCGAGGATGTGCACGCCGCCGTCGTGCTGCGGAGCCCGGCCACCGAACAGGCGCTGCGGCGGCACTGCTCCGATTTCCTTGTGGACTTCAAGGTGCCCCGTCGCATCCATATCCTGGAGGCGCTTCCGTACGGCGGGACCGGAAAGCTGCGCCGAAACGCCATGGCCGGAACGCTGAAGCTGGCCGGGTAGCCGGGGGGGAGAGGGGGATCCATGCGAATCGCAATCGTCGGCGCCGGCGCGATCGGAGGGTACCTGGCGGCACGGCTGATCGGATCGGGCCGGCAGGTCACGGTGGTCGCGCGCGGCGCAAACCTGGCGGCCATCCGCGAGGCGGGCATCAGGTTGCGGCTGCCCGACGGAACGGAGGAGACGGCCCATCCGGAACTCGCAACCGACGACATGGCCGCCGCGGGGCCGCACGATGTGGTCCTCCTGGCGGTGAAGGGCCAGCAGCTTCCCGCCCTTGTGCCGACGATCCGGCCGCTGCTGGGGCCGGAGACCGCGATCGTCCCGGCGCAGAACGGCATCCCTTGGTGGTATTTCCAGCGCTGCGGCGGACCCTTTGCCGGCCGAACGCTCGCGTCGGTCGATCCGGGAGGGGCGATCTCGGCCCACGTCGCCCCGGAAAGGGTGATCGGCTGCGTGACCTACCAGGCGGCCGAGCTTGCGGGCCCGGGCGTGGTGCGCTTCATCGAGGGGAACCGGTTCACGCTGGGGGAGCCGGACGGCGAAATGAGCGGCAGGGTACAGGAGCTGGCCCGCGCGCTCACCGGGGCGGGCCTGAAAGCGCGTGTCCGGACCGACATACGAACCGAAATCTGGGTCAAGCTGCTGGGGAACCTGACCTTCAACCCGATCAGCGCCCTCACGCGCGCCACGCTCGGCGAGATCATCGGATTCGGGCCGACCCGCGATCTGGCGGCGGCGACAATGGCCGAGGCCCGGGAGGTGGCGGACCGGCTGGGCATCACGTTCGGCGTCACCGTCGAGCAACGCATCCGGGGCGCCGCGCAGATGGCGTCCCACAGGACCTCGACGCTGCAGGACATCGAAGCCGGCCGGCCGACGGAGGTGGAATGGCTCGTGGGGACCGTAGCCGAACTGGGCCGGATGGTGGACGTCCCGACGCCCCGGATCGATGCGCTCTACGCGTGCCTCAGGCTGCTGGAACGGACATCGTGCGGGGGATCGCCGCCTCGATAATCCACGTTTGCATTTCATGAATCATGTAGAATGGTAACCGTTTTCCTGGATTCATCAGATGACTGAGCGCCCAGGCGATTCCCAAGGAGAAGGAGAAGGCCCATGCCCAAGATGACCGCCATGAACGCCGCCGTGAAAATCCTCGAAAGCGAGGGTGTCAAACATATTTTCGGCATTCCGGGGGCCGGCATCCTCCCCTTCTACCGCTCCCTCAAGGACCTTGGGACCATCCGGCACATGCTCTGCCGCCACGAGGAAGGCGCGATCCACATGGCCGACGGGTACGCCCGCGCCATCGGCACGGTGGGCGTATGCGCGGCCACCTCGGGCCCCGGCGCCAGCAATTTCGTGACCGGCCTGTACACCGCCCAGGTGGATTCGATCCCGGTCCTCGCCGTCACCGGCCAGAACGTGAAGGCGCAACTGGGCCGGGAAGCGTTCCAGGCGGTCGACATCGCCGGGATCGTGAAGCCGGTCACAAAGAAGTCGTATTGCGTGCAGGAACCCGCCATGGTGCCGTGGGTGTTCCGGGAGGCGTTCCGGATCATGAAGGAAGGGCGTCCCGGTCCCGTCCTGATCGACCTGCCGCTGGACGTCCAGAAGGGAGAGATCGAATACGACCCCGAAACGGATGCGCCGTTCCCCGTCTTCCGCACGCCGCCCGACCGGAAGCAGGTGGCCAAGGCCCTGGACATGCTGCTGGCGGCGGAGAAGCCGGTCATGCTGCTGGGAGGAGGCGTAATCCTCGCCGACGCCTGCGAGGAGTTCGTGAGGATCGCCGAGATCCTGCAGATCCCCGTCGTCACTTCCTACATGGGCAAGAGCGGGATCCCGTGGAACCACCCTCTCGCGGCGGGCCAGGTGGGGATCCAGTGCAATACCCGCTCGGGAAACCGGATATTCCTGGAGTCCACCCTCGTGTTCGCCGTGGGCGCCCGGTTCAACGACCGCCACACCGGCGCCCTCAACGTCTACAAAGGGAACCGGAAGTTCATCCACGTGGACGTGGACCCCGGACAGCTCGGGAAAAACATCATGCCGGACCTGGGCATCTGCGCGGACGCCGGGCTGACCCTGCAGGCCCTGCTGGAGGAGATCCGGCGGCGGAACATCAAGCCGGGCCCCTCGAAACTCGCGGTCTCGCAGCTGCGCACCAGGCTGGAGCGGAAGACCGATTACGACGGCATCCCCATCAAGCCGCAGAGGGTGTTCCGGGAAATCAACGAATTTTTCGATGACGAGACCGTGTTCGTGACCTGCATCGGGTTGAACCAGATCTGGTCCGGGCAGCTGCAGAAGATCTCCAGGCCCAGGCATTACCTGGACTGCGGCGGTGCGGGTCCGCTGGGGTGGGACCTGCCGGCATCCATCGGGGCCAAGGTCGCCCGGCCGGACAGGACGGTGGTCCAGGTGGTCGGGGACTACGGCTTCCAGTTCTGCATGGAAGAGCTTCCGGTCGCCGTCATGTACAACGTCCCCTTCGTGTGCATCGTCCTGAACAACGGGTATCTCGGGCTCATCCGCCAGGCGGAAAAGTACAACTTCGACATGGATTTCGAAGTGCAGACCTGGTACGAAGCGCTGGCGGAAGGGGCAAGCCTTGCGGCTCCCCGGATGGCCCTGGGCGACCAGAGAGGCGCCGTCGGGGTGGTCGATTCCGCCGGTTCCCGGATCGAGCCGGAAAACCGGGGGCGGGGATTCGACTTCGTGAGGTTCGCCGATGCTTGCGGGGCCATCGGCGAGCGCGTCACCGATCCGGAGGAAATCCGCGGCGCCCTCAAGCGGGCGGTGGAATCGGGCCGGCCGTACGTGATCGACATCGTCATGGAACGGGATACGGACTGTTCGATGGGCGTCTCCATCGATGCGGTCAAGGAATTCGAATAGACATCCGACCACGGAGAAAACGACCATGCCCGAGATCAAGGAACAGGCGGTCGCCCTGCTGAAGGAGTTCAAGGGGGAAGCTTACGCTTTCGGCAGCGGCGTGATCGACACCGCCCCGGGAGCGTTCGCCGCGAAATTCGGGAGGAAGGCCCTGGTTGTCGGGCCCATAGATTCCGGGTGGTTCCAGCCCATCCGGGCGAAGGTTCTCCGGTCCCTTGCGGATGCCGGGGTGGAAGTGGCGGAAACCGTCCGTTCCGCCGCCCCGAACGCCCCCTTCGAGGACGTCTACCGCATCCATCGCCGCATCATGGAGAAGGAACCCGACGTTCTGGTCGCGGCCGACGGCGGGTCGGGGATCGACGCCGTGAAGGCCGCCGCGGCGCTGGCCGGGGTGGGGGACGTCCGCTCCGGGATCGATCCGTTCTTCGGGGTCGGACAGGTGACCGAGGCCTGCAAGAGAACGGGCAGGTCCCCGATGCCGGTGGTGGCCGTCATGATGGCCGCCAGTTCCGGCGCGCACCTGACCAAATATTCCAACATCACCGATCCGGTGAAGGGACAGAAGAAACTCATCGTGGACGACGCCATCGTCCCGCCGCGCGCCGTGTTCGACTACGACGTCACCACCACCCAGCCCATGAGCCTGACGCTGGATGGCGGGCTGGACGGGATCGCGCACTGCCTGGAGGTCTATTTCGGCGCTGCGCCCGCCGCCCGGGACCGGGCGAAGCGGGTGGCCGAGCCGGGGATCGAGCTCGTCATCTCGGGCCTCCTCGCGGCGAAGAAGGACCCCGCAGGCAGGGAGGCCAGGACCCTGCTGGGCCTGGGCACCGACCTGGGCGGCTACGCCATCATGATCGGCGGAACGTCGGGAGCCCATCTGTCCAGCTTCTCCCTGGTCGACGTCCTGAGCCACGGCCGGGCCTGCGCCTTGATGAACCCCTATTACACCGTGTTCTTCGCTCCCGCCGTGCAGGAGCAGTTGCGGGTGGTCGGCCGCATATACGGGAAGTACGGGTACATGGAGAAGGACGCGGAGTCCCTCTCCGGCAGGGAGCTCGGCGTTGCCGTGGCCGAGGCGATGGTCCGCTTCAGCAGGTTCCTGGATTTCCCCACCCGCTTGAGCGACGTGAAGGGGGTCGGCAGGGAGCACATCGAGCGTTGCCTCGCCGCCGCGAAGAACCCGCAGCTGGACATGAAGCTGCGGAACATGCCGGTGCCGCTCCACGCGGGACAGGTCGACGAGTACATGGGGCCCATCCTGGAGGCGGCCTGGACGGGGGATTTCGGGAAAATCCGGAACCTGTAGGCCGGGAAACCCCCGCCGGGCGGGAACCGGCGGATCACAGCCGGTCGGCGATGTCCCAGAACGCCTTCTCCACGTAGTTGCGGAACCCGTGGATGAAGGCGCAGCGCCGGTGGAACATCGCGAGCGACCCGCAGAAGTAGAGGCCCGGCACGCTCGACTCGCCCGTCGGAGAGATGAGGGGAAAACCCTTTTCGCCGGTCTTCACGACGCCGCCCTCCACCGGCAACCACCGGGGACGGTACCCCGTGGCGCAGACGATCCAGTCGAACTCCTCCCGCTGGCCGCACCGGAACCTCGCCTCCCGGCCCGAGAGCGCGACCACCGGGTCCGACTCGCGCAGGGAAAGGATCCGGAAACGGATCAACTCCTTGAGCACGCTCTCCGACGACCCGCGGATGTCCTCCAGATCCCCCGTTCCGCTGAAGAAGCGCAGCGGAGCGCGGGTGCACATGGTGACGCGCGCGGTCCCGGCCAGTTCGACGCAGAGCTCGGCGGCGGAGTTCCCTCCGCCCAGGACGAGCACCCGCTTCCCGTCGTACGCCATGCAGCTCAGGAAATCGCTCGAGTGGAGGACAAACGGGTTCCCGGCCAGGCCGGGGATCTCCGTGCAGTACGGCTTTGTGGCCGATCCCGTCGCGACCACGAGGAAGCGGCAGGGGATTTCCCCGGCGTCCGTGGCGACGACGAAACCGCCGGGAACGACCTTCGCGCCGGCAGCCGTCGTCCTCTCCTCGACATCGAGGTGGTTCTCCCGCGCGAACGCGTCCAGATAGCAGAGGAAATCCTCGCGCGTCGGGAAAGGTCTGCGGGTCCCGGGCAAGGCCCAGAGCGGTTGCGCAAGCGTGAGGGAGGTCCAGTCCGTACCCGGCACCGAGGGGGAGAGCAGGACCATCCCCAACCGCATGTCGCGCCACGACTGTCCGATCTTCCCGCGCTCCAGGATCCGATGACCGATCCCGTGTTCCCGGAAACCGGACGACAGCAGGAGCCCTGCCGGTCCTCCGCCCACGATGACGACGTCCTTCATGCCGCTTCTCCCCTTCCCGAGGCTTCTCTCCGGTTGTAGTATATACTCCCGATGGGAGAGGTTTTCGCGGTTGACAGGAGAAACCTCTTTCCATATAGTGGTTTGTTCTTATTGAAGGGTATGGAGGCCGATGCCATGTACGCCGTAGTCCGCACGGGGGGAAAGCAACTCCGCGTCGCCCCGGGCGATGTGATCAACGTGGAGAAACTGCCGGTAGAGGCCGGCGCGACCGTGGAACTCACCGACGTCCTGATGGTCTCCACGGACCGGGGGACCACCGTCGGCACCCCGACCGTGAGCGGCGCCGCCGTGCTCTGCAAGGCCGTGCGCAACGGAAAAGGGAAGAAGGTGGTCGTCTTCAGGTACAAACGGCGCAAGGGCTTCTCCAAGAAGCAGGGACACCGGCAGCCGTTCACCACGCTCTCCGTCACCGAGATCCGGGTCGACTGACCCGGGGAGAAGGGGAAGGGACCATGGCGCACAAGAAAGGCGTAGGCAGTTCACGGAACGGCCGGGACAGCCAGAGCAAGCGGCTCGGCGTGAAACGGTTCGGCGGCGAGACCGTCTCCGCGGGTTCCATCATCATCCGGCAGCGGGGCACCGCAGTCCACCCGGGAGACAATGTGGGAATGGGGAAGGATCACACCCTCTTCGCGCTGATCGACGGCGTGGTACGGTTCGACCGCATGGGGAAAGACCGCAAGAGGGTATCCGTCCTCTCCGCTTCATAGCGTCCCCCCCGTTCATGGCCTTCATCGATGAAGCCACGATCACCGTCCGATCCGGGGACGGCGGCCGGGGGTGCGTGAGCTTCCGGCGGGAGAAGTTCGTCCCGCGCGGGGGTCCCGACGGCGGGACGGGCGGCAACGGCGGAACCGTATACCTCGATGTGAGCTCCCACCTCTCCACACTGCTCGACTTCAGGTACCGGAACCTCTTCAAGGCAAAACGCGGGGAACACGGCATGGGGAAGAACATGCACGGGAAAAACGCCCCCGACCTGCGGATCGCGGTCCCGCCGGGCACCATCGTCCACGACGACGAAACCGGGGAGGTCCTCGCGGACCTGACGCTCCCGGGAGAGACGTTCCTGGCCGCCGCCGGCGGGCGGGGGGGACGAGGGAACTCCTCGTTCGCCACCCCGGTGCACCAGGCGCCCGACCGCGCGGACGCCGGAGAGCCGGGACGGGAGCGCAGGCTCCGGCTCGAGCTCAAGCTGATCGCCCAGATCGGCCTGGTGGGACTGCCCAACGCCGGGAAGTCCACCCTCCTTTCGAGGATCTCCCGAGCGCGGCCCAGAATCGCGGACTACCCCTTCACCACCCTCTCGCCCGTTTTGGGGGTGGTCTCCCACCGGGACGAGGAGTTCGTCGTGGCGGACCTGCCCGGTCTGATCGAGGGCGCCCACCACGGGGCGGGGCTGGGCCACCGGTTCCTGAAGCACGCCGAGCGGACGGAGGGGCTGATCCACTTGATCGACGCGGGACAGGAGCCTTCCCGGATCGTGGAGGCGTACCGCACGATCCGGGAAGAGATGGGAAAGTTCCGCCAGGAGCTGCGCAAGCGGCCCACCCTCCTGGCGTTCAACAAGACGGACCTCCCGGGAGCGCGGGAGAACGCGGAGAGCGCCCTTGCGGACATCGGCCATCCCGCGGAGGAAGTCCACTACATATCCGCCGCCACGGGGGAAGGGATCCCTTCCCTGCTCGACGGACTCCTGGCCTTGCGGAGGAGGCATCCCTTTGTCGCCTGACGGAAACATCGCGAATCGCCGCAGGGAGACGATTGCCTCCCTGCGGGTGCGGCGCGTGGTGGTCAAGCTGGGGAGCGGCACGGTCACCGACCCGGAGGCCGGCCTGCGGCTGCCCACGATCCGCTCCCTCGCCGGGCAGATCTCCTCCGCCCTCTCGGGAAAGGGGACCTCCTTCGTCGTCGTCACGTCGGGCGCGATCGCGGCGGGGAGGAAGAAACTGGGCATGCCGGAGCGCCCCCGGACGGTGGCCCTGAAGCAGGCGGCGGCGGCCGTCGGGCAGACCACCCTCATGCGCGCCTACGAGCGGGCCTTCGAGAAGCGGGGGCGGCACGTCGCGCAGCTCTTGCTCACCCACGAGGATTTCGAGAACCGGGAGCGGTACGTCAACGCGCGGAACACCCTGGAGACCCTCCTGTCGAGGGGAATCGTCCCGATCGTCAACGAGAACGACACGGTCGCGACGGAGGAGATCCGCCTGGACGGAGATGGAGGGGGCGCCAACGACCACCTGGCGACGCTGGTCACCCAGATGGTCGGCGCCGACCTGCTGCTCCTGTTGACGGACAGCGACGGGCTCCATACCAGGGATCCTCACCGGCACGCGGACGCGCGGCGGATCTCCATCGTGGAAAACGTGGACGACGAATCGATCCGGAAGGCCGTCGGCCGCAGGATTTCGACGGCGGGAACGGGAGGGATGGCGTCCAAGATCCTTGCCGCGCGGGTTCTTTCCGCTTCCGGGGTCCCCGTGGTGATCGCCTCGGGCCTCTCCCGGCGGTCGGTCCTCGACACGCTCGAGGGGAAGGACACCGGGACGCTGTTTCTGCCGCCCGGGGACGTCCGCCTGTCGAGCCGGAAAGCCTGGATCGCCTATGCGCGGCATTCCCACGGCACCATCCTGGTGGACGACGGGGCGCGGAAGGTGC
The DNA here is from genome assembly GCA_021815305.1 of Deltaproteobacteria bacterium. Classification (GTDB taxonomy): domain Bacteria; phylum Desulfobacterota; class Deferrimicrobia; order Deferrimicrobiales; family Deferrimicrobiaceae; genus JAKAHC01. The sequence continues at coordinate 409,410 of JAKAHC010000001.1, forward strand.
TTCTCGACGGGGGAAAGAGCCTCCTCCCCGCCGGGATCGTCGGCACCCACGGGGAGTTCCGGCCGGGGGACGCGGTGTCGATCGCGGACCGCCAGGGGCGCGTCTTCGCCCGGGGGATCGCGCGCTGGGGGAGCTTGCAGGTGGAGACGGGGAAAGGGAAACGCAGCCAGGAGGTCCGCGCCCTCCTGGGCCCCGGGCTCCCCGCCGATGTGGTCCACCGCGACGACCTCACGATCCTGCCGCCGGCGAAACCCACCGAACCGGGGAAAGGAGCCGCACCGAGGTGAACCCGACCGAGACGACCGAAGCGTTGGTTGCCCGCATCTGCCGCGCCGCGAAGGCGGCGGCGGCGCCCATGGCTTGCGCCGGCACCGCGGCCAAGAACGACGCCCTCCGGGCGATGGCGCAGGGGCTGCGCGCCCGCTCCGGAGAGCTGAAAACCGGGAACGCCGCCGACGTGGAGGCCGGAAGATCCCGCGGCCTGGCCGCCGCCGTGCTGGACCGGCTGCTCCTCACGGACGAGCGGATCTCCCAGATGGCCGACGGCATCGAGGAGGTGGTCGCCCTCCCCGACCCCGTGGGGGGGATCGAGCGGATGGAGCGGCGCCCCAACGGGCTGCTCGTCGGAAGGATGCGCATCCCCCTCGGGGTGATCGGGATCATCTACGAGTCGCGCCCCAACGTCACGGCGGACGCGGCCGCCCTCTGCGTCAAGTCCGGAAACGCCGTGGTCCTGCGGGGAGGGTCCGAGGCCATCGCTTCGAACACGGCGATCGCCCGGATCCTCCGCGAGGCGCTGTCCACCGCCGGGTTGCCGGCGGACGCCGTCTCCTTCATCCCGCGGACCGACCGGAGCGCCATCGACGCGATGCTCACGCAGGAAGAGAACATCGACCTCGTCATCCCGCGCGGGGGCGAAGGGCTCATCCGGAGCGTCGCCGGGAAGTCCCGCATTCCCGTGATCAAACATTACAAGGGGGTCTGCCACGCGTACGTGGACGAGGGGGCCGACATCGCGCAGTCCGTCGCGATCTGCGTGAACGCGAAAGCGCAGCGCCCCGGCGTGTGCAACGCGATGGAGACGCTCCTCGTGCACGAGGCGATCGCGCCTTCCTTCCTTCCGCCCGCCGCGGAGGCGCTCTTCCGCGCGGGGGTCGAGATCCGCGGCTGCCCCGAAACGGTGCGGCTGGTCCCGAAGGCGCTCCCGGCGAAGGATTCGGACTGGGGGACGGAATTCCTCGATCTCATCCTCGCCGTCCGGGTCGTGCCGTCGATGGACGCCGCGATCGGGCACATCCGCACGTACGGATCCCTCCACACGGAGGCGATCCTCACCCGCGACCACGGCAGGGCGATGCGGTTCCTGAGGGAAGTGGACTCTTCCCTCGTGCTGGTGAACGCCTCCACGAGGTTCAACGACGGGTACCAGCTCGGGCTCGGCGCCGAGATCGGGATCAGCACCACCAAGATCCACGCATTCGGCCCCATGGGCCTTTCCGAACTCACGACGACGAAGTTCGTAGCCTTCGGGGACGGCCAGGTGCGGCGGTAATGCCGGCGGCCGCCCCCCGGATCGCCCTCTTCGGCGGCACGTTCGACCCCTTCCACAACGGGCACCTGCGCATGGCGATCGAGGTGCGCGAGGCCCTCGGGCTTCCGGGCGTTTCCCTCCTTCCCTCGGCCCAGCCTCCGCACAAGCCCCTGCAGCCCGTAACCCCCGCGGACCACCGGCTCGCGATGACCCGGGCGGCCGCCGCGGGGATCGAGGGTCTCTCGGTGCTCGACATGGAGCTCCGTCGGGAAGGTCCCTCCTATTCCCTCCTCTCCGTCCTCGAGGTGAAGGCCGCAAACCCCGGCGCGGAAGTGGTGTTCCTGCTCGGGGCCGACGCCTTCCCGGAGATCGGCACGTGGCACCGGTCCGGGGAACTGCTCACGGCGTGCGACTTCCTGCTCCTCCCGCGCCCGGGAACCCCGCCGGAAAATGCCTTTCCGCCGGGGGTCCGTATTGAAATGGAAGAGAACCGTTGTTATAGTTGTCCGGGACGTGCCTACCGTCTTCCCGGAGGAAGCCGGTTGCTGTGCCCCGATCTTCCGGTCCTGGACATCTCGTCGCGCTCCATCCGGGAAAAGGTTCGGAAGGGAAGGTCCATCCGCGGGCTGGTACCGCCGGAGGTCGAGCGGTATATCGCTTCCCACGGACTGTACCGAGGGGAAGAAAGAGGGTAACCGGCCATCACCACGAGGAATACACTGCTTTTCTGCGCCCGGTTGGTCCAGGAGAAAAAGGGCCAGGATGTCCGGGCCCTCGATGTCCGGGAGCACGCGGGATTCACCGACTACTTCCTTCTGTGCTCCGGAAGCTCGGACCGCCAGGTCATCGCGCTGGCGCAGCATGTCGAGGAGACGTTGAAGAAGGAGAAGGGAGTCCGCCCCATGGGGACCGAGGGGCTGCGGGAAGGACGCTGGGCGCTCCTCGACTACGGGGACTTCGTGGTCCACGTGTTCCTCGCCAGCATCCGCGAGTTCTACAATTTCGACCGGCTATGGGGAGCGGCGCCCGAGGTGCCCCTCCCCGGGGAATAACCTCCTCCGGAGGATAGCGAGCGCATGGCCGTCCGCCTGCTTTTCCTGCTCTTTGTCGCCGTCCTGGTGGCGTTCTCCTACATTTCCCTCCTGAACGGGCAGCACGTCCCGTTCTTTTACTCCGCGGCCCGCCAGGTGGAGGTCACGGTCAGCGAGCTGGCCATCCTCTCTTTCTCCCTCGGGGCGGCGATGGTCATCCTCGGCACGATGGTCAAGGACGTGACCGCCGCGTCGAAGAACTGGAGGGAGCGACGGGAGAAGCAACGCCGGGACGCGGCCAAGGCGCGGGCGGTCAAGGCGGGCGAACTGGTCCAGCGCGGGATGCTGTCCGAGGCGATCAAGGAACTCACGCGCGGCCTGACCGTCAACCCCGACGACCGGGAGGCGCTGGAGCTCCTCGCCTCCACCCACGCGGAAGCTTCGAATCACCTCGAGGCCGTGAAGGCCCTGACCCGGGTGAAGCAGATCGACCCCTCGGACCTGTCGGTATACTTCCGCCTTGCGCAGCTGTACCGGAAGATGAACGACCCCGATGCCGCCCTGTCCGTGCTCAAGGCCGTCGAGGCGTCGGAGGGGGAGAATCCGCGCGCCTGGGAGGGGATCCGGGACATCCATCTCGCCCGGGGAGAGATGATCCAGGCCTACAACGAGCAGAAAAAGATCATGAAGCTCCGCGGGAAGGATGCCTCCGCGGCGGACCAGGCGCTGTTCCTCGCCCTCCGGTACGAGAAGGCGCTCGTCCGCCTCGCCCAGGGAAAGACGGACGACGCGGAACGACGCCTCCGGGACCTCGTCAAGGACGAGCCTTCGTTCTGCGCGTCCTACATCGCCCTGTCCGATCACCTGAGGTCGCGGAACCTCGACGAGGCCACGGAAACGCTTCTGCAGGGGTACCGGGCGACCCGCAACCCGGTGTTCTTCATCAAGCTTGAGGACCTGTGCATCGAGACGGAACGCCCCCAGGCGATGATCCGGATCTACTCCCGCCTGCAGCAGGAATTTCCCTCCGACTACGACGTCAACCTCTTCCTGGGGAAGTTTTTCCTGCGCCTGGAGATGATCGACGAGGCGCTGGAACAGTTGTTGAAGGCGGAGACGCTGGACCCCGAGCGGGAGTCCGTGAACATCCTGCTCGCGGAAGCGTTCCGCCGAAGGGGACGGTATGAGACGGCAAGCCAGCACTACCAGCGCGCCTTCGGCTACAAGCGGAGGTACCTCATCCCGTTCCGTTGCGCCGCCTGCGGCTCCTCCACCATCAAATGGACCGCACGCTGCCCTTCCTGCGGGGCATGGGACAGCTACGCCATCGACCACGGAAACCGGGAATACGCTCTCTCGGCGACCCCTCGCTGACCTGATCCTCCCCCGGGTCCGCCCCGTTCTTTACGAGATCGCATGCCTGCAGGAGCTCCTTCCGGCCGCAACACCGGACCTTTCGCGGTGCCCGGTCTCGCGGTGGCCCGCCTACGAAGGCCCCTTGTGCCCCCGGTGCGGAGCCTTCCTCGGCCAGGCACAGGCCCGGCCGGAACCTTCCGCACCCTGCCTTTCCTGCGAACGGCATCCGCCCGCGTACGCCGCCGCCCGCTCCCTTTTTCCATACGCGGGGAATGCGAGGGCCGCCATCGTCGCCGCGAAATACGCCGGATGCCCCTTCCCGGCGCGGGCCGTGGCGGATCGGCTGCGGGAGGGCATCTGCGGCCCTTGGAGGGACCTTCTTCCGGACGGTGCGAGGACGACGGTCGTACCGGTTCCCGTCCACCCGTGGAAATATTTCCGCAGAGGGTTCAACCTCCCCTCCCTGATCGGGCTCCACCTCTCCCGCGGCCTGGGGGCCCCCTTCGAACCGCTTACGCTGCTGCGCAACCGGGAGCGGTCGCCGCAGGCGGGACTCCCCCTGGCGGAACGCCTCCGCAACGTGGAGAGGGCTTTCCGCGTTCCGGAGGGACGGCCTCTCGCGGGGCATGTCCTGCTGGTCGACGACGTGTACACCTCGGGCGCAACGGCGGAATCGTGCGCGCGCGCCTTGAAAAGCGGCGGCGCGGACCCTATAGTGGTCGTGACGGTCGCGCGCACCGTCGCCTGATCCCGAATCGCAGCATGGAGCTCCCGATGCCCACCTCCCCGTTTCTCGCCGCCGCGCTGCAGTTCCGGGTCGATTTGGCCGACATCCCCGCCAACCGGGCCCGGGCCGTCCGCCTCATCGGGAAAGCCGCCGCGATGGGAGCGCGCCTCCTGGTTCTGCCGGAGATGTGGAGCACGGGGTTCGCGGAAGAGAAGCTCCTTCCCCTCGCACGGACCACCCCGGAAATCCTGCAGGAACTGCGGGGGCTGGCGGGACGACTGCGCGTCGTGATCGCCGGATCGCTCCCCGAAAGGGTCGGCCGCTCCGTCTGCAACACCCTCTACGTCATCGACGCCACGGGAGTCGTCAACGGGGAGTACCGCAAGGCCCACCTGTTCACCCCTTCCGGGGAGGATCGATGGTTCCGCCGCGGGACCTCGACCCGCGTGGTCCCCACGGTCGCCGGCCCGGTGGGCCCCCTCATCTGCTACGATCTGCGGTTCCCGGAACTTTCCCGGAAATATTTCCTCGAGGGAGCGCACACCCTGTGCGTCTCTTCCCAATGGCCCTCGGTACGGCAGGCCCACTGGGAGATCCTCACCGCCGCCCGGGCGGTGGAGAACCAGTCGTACCTCGTCGCCGCCAACGCCGTGGGGCCGTCGGGCCCCTTCCGCTACTCCGGAGGTTCGGTCGTCGTGTCGCCCTCCGGGGAACGACTGGCCGCGGCGGACGCGGAAGAGGGGATGGCGCTCGCCACGATCGACCCGGCCGTCGTCCTGGAAACCCGAAGGAGGATCCCGTGCTTCGAAGACCGGAACGAGCGGGCGTACCGGAAGACCCGGCGGGACGCGTGATCCCCCGCCGGAGCGTGGGCGCTCTCTGCGCCCGCCTGCGCCGGCAGGGAAAGCGGATCGTCTTCACCAACGGCTGCTTCGACATCCTGCATGCCGGGCATGCGAAGTACCTTCGCGCCGCAGCCGCCCTGGGCGACGTCCTCGTGCTCGGACTGAACGGCGACGCCTCGGTGCGGCGCCTCAAGGGCGAGGGGCGTCCCCTGCAGAAGGCCGCCGATCGGGCGTACCTGCTCGCCTCTCTTTCCTGCGTCTCCTACGTTGCGGTCTTTTCCGAGGACACGCCGGCCCGTCTCATACGGGAAGTGCTCCCGCACGTCCTGGTCAAGGGAGGCGACTGGAAGGGAAAGGAGATCGTGGGGGCCGACGTGGTGCGCGCGCACGGGGGGACCGTGACGACCATCCGGTTCCTGCCGGGGCGCTCGACGACGTCGATTCTTGCGCGCGCGCAGGGCTCCGCCCGGTAGCCGGCCTTTCCGCTTTACGAAGGAAGGTTCCGGATCTTCCGAAGCGCCGTGAGGAACCGCGCCACCTCTTTCCGCGTGGTGAAGGGGCCCGGACTGACCCTTACGGTTCCCGTGGGGAACGTCCCGAGCGTCCGGTGACCGTTCGGGGAGCAATGCAGTCCCGCCCGCACGAGGATTCCGGCCCCCTTCTCCAGGCGCCACCCCACCTCGGAGGGGTCCATTCCCTCCACGACGAACGACACCGGGGATACGCGGGCCGACGGATCCGGAGGCCCGAAGAACCGAACCCCGTGGATCCCGGAAATCCCATCGAGGAGTTCGGATACGAGGGCGACCTCCTTGCGCCGGATCGATTCGACCCCTTTCCGGAGGATCCAGGCAAGGGACACGGAGAGCCCGGCGATCCCCACCGAGTTCGGTGTCCCCGACTCGAGGGCGTCCGGGAAAAACTCCGGCTGACGATCCGACTCGGAGCGGCTTCCCGTTCCCCCTTCCGTCAACGGGATGATCGGAACCCCCTCCCGGACATAAAGGAAACCGGTGCCCTGGGGTCCCAGGAGCCCTTTGTGCCCGGGGGCGGCCAGCAGGTCGACGGACAGGGAAGGGATGTCGATCGGAACGGACCCCGCCGTCTGTGCGGCATCCACCAGCGTGAGGATCCCCTGCCTGCGGGCGGCGGCCGCGACCGCCCCGACCGGCTGCAGCGCACCGGACACGTTCGAGGCGTGCACCATCACGACCATGCGCGTCCCCTTCCGGAAGGCGGCGACCATGTCCCGGGCGTCCACCACCCCGTCGGGGCCGGCGGGCACGATGGTGACCCGCACGCCTCCTTCCTCCATGCGGCGGAGGGGGCGCATCACCGAGTTGTGCTCCACCGACGTGGCCACCACGTGGTCTCCCGGCCGGAGCACCCCCTTGACCGCCTGGTTCAGCGCTTCCGTGGCGTTCCCCGTGAAGACGAACCGCGAGCTGTCCTCGCAGCCGAACAGCCGGGCGAGCCGCTCCCGGGCCGAGAAGAGGTCGCGCGCCGAGCGGATGGAGAGGACGTGTCCCGACCGGCCGGGGTTTCCCGCTCTCCGGATGGCGGCGGAAACGGCCTCGGCCACGCCCGCGGGCTTGGGCAGGGAGGTCGCGGCGTTGTCGAGATACGTGTACGGAGGGATGCGGCTTGCCAGGTCAGGACTCCAGGGGGATGACGAGGACGGTGCCGAGGCGGAGGAGATCCCCGTTCTTCAGGCGGTTCCTGTCGGCGAGGGTCTCGGCCCTGACCCCGTAGACCCGCGCGATCTTGTCGAGGGTGTCCCCCTTGTGGACCTTGTACCGGACCGTCCGCTTGCGGCTCCGCGCAAGCGGTTTCGGCGCGCCGCGCTTCTTCGCACCGGACGCCGCCCTCACGGAGGGCCTGCCGCCCGGCAGGACGAGCCGCGATCCGATCCGAAGCGGCGCTCCCGGCGCGATCCCGTTCGCGCGCGCAAGCGCTTTCACGGAAACGCCGTGGGTCTTGGCGAGGCGTCCCAACGTGTCGCCTTTCCGGATCGTGATCGTGCCTCCCCTCCCGGTTCCCGGGCCGTGTCCCCGCCCGTGCCGGCGCCCGCGGCCTCCCTCCTCGGCCCGCATGTGGGCCATCGTCAGTTGGTCCGGGGAAACCTCCTTCCCCGGAACCGATTCGTCGGCGCTCAGACCCGTCACGGGGATGACCAGGCGCGAAACCCGGTAAAGGGAGTTCCGCTTCAGGCCGTTCAGCTCCTTGAGGTTGGCCGCCGGAACACGGTATTTCTCCGCAAGCCCGTTCAGCGTTTCCCCCTTCCTCACGCCATGCTGGAGGAACGTGATCTTCGCCTGGCTTCGGATCTCCTCCGCCCGCTCTTCCGCCCTGCGCGCCGCCTCGGTCCCGAGCCGCAGCTCGTACTGCTCCCGGTTGGGAGGCGTGCAGAACCTGCGCAGCTCCGGGTTCCATTCGCGGAGGGTCCCGTACGGGACGTCGAGAATCCGGGACAGCTCGGCAAGGTCGGTCCCCCCCGGCACCTCCACCGTGCGCAGGTCCAGCGGCTCCTCGTATTCCACATCGCCGAACCCGTACTTCTCCGGCTCCTTCGCGATGGCCAGCGCCGCGAGCATCTTGGGGACGTAATCTTTCGTCTCCTGCTTCAGGTAGCGATGCCGGATGAGTACCGCGAAATCGTCGGAATTGTAGCGCGCCACCGCCTTCTGGATCTTCCCTTCGCCGGCGTTGTACGCGGCCGTGGCAAGCGGCCAGGAATCGAACATCCCGTAGAGGTCCTTCAAGTACGAGGCGGCGGCATGCGTGGATTTCACCGCGTCCCTGCGCTCGTCCGTCCACCAGTCGATCCGCAGTCCGTAGCGGCGCCCCGTCCCGGCGATGAACTGCCAGGGACCCGCGGCCCTGGCCACCGAATACGCCTTGGGGGAAAACCCGCTCTCGATCAGGGCGACGTAGACCAGGTCCTCGGGGAGCCCGTACCTCGCGAGGATCTTCCGCATCATCTCCCCGTACTTCCCGGATCGGGCGAGGTACCGTTCGAACTTGTCCCGGCCGCGCGTCTGGAAGTACCGGATGAACTGCTCGATGCGGCTGGAGAGGTTGGCGAACACCCCGTCTTTCCCTTTTCCCACCTCGTCCGAGGCGTTGGCGAAGAAATTTTCGCCGATCCCGGCCTCCGCGTTGTCGTCCGCAGCCTGGTTCCTCGTCACCTGGAGATCCACATCGTCGCGGGACAGGACCCGGTCGGGCGCCTTCCCGGAGGGAGGAGCGACAAGCGACAGGACGGGCTCCGCCGGAAGACGGGACGGTACGGAAGAACAGGAAACGGTCGGGGGGAGCGCGTTCCCGCAAACGGGAGGTTTCTCCGCCGGGGGGGGGGTCGAAACCGCCGCCGAGAACCCCCGGGGGCCGGGAATGTCCGGCGGGAGCAGGGCGGAAACCCGTTTCCCGGAAGTCGGCGCGGAGGGCGGGGCTGCCGGGGCGCCGTGCGGGACCGCCTTCGCATCCTCCAACCCGGGAACGGCGGTTTCCGGCGGGTTCCCGGCGGCCCGCCCCATGGGCGAAAGCCCGGTCCACACCGTGAGAAACAGCGTTCCTGCCAGGATTCCCGCGACCCGCCTGCCCAAGGCACCTCCGGCGGAGACAAATTAAGTAGCTATATTATTTGGAAAATTCACCAAGGTCAAGAACGGAATGGAGACGGGTTTCGAAGGGGTCAGAAGGGGGTGAGATCGTACCCGCCATCCCCAAGGGACAGATGGGCCGAGAGGGGGGAAAGCCGCGAGGCGGACAGGATCTCCCTCGCCCGGTCCCGTTCCGCCAGGGGGATGCGGATCGCGAGCCCGCATTCGGAGGTCAGGTGCCTGGGGACAGGGATCAGGCGCATCGGCACTCCCCCCTTCCTCAGTTGTTTTTCGGCCGACAGGACCTGGTGGGTCCCGCGGAAGACAAGGATCATCTCCGGCGTCGCGGCGCGCGCCAAGTTTCCTCCTTGGGAAGCCGCCGATGGGAATGCGGCCCGGATCCATTATACTATTCGGTATATGGCCGTTCCCGCGACCCCGATCCTGCACCCCGCATCCTGGACGCTCATGGTCCTCATCGGGACCGCTGCGCTTACCGTGAACCTCCCCCTGGGGTATGCCCGCCAGGGATACCGGAAGTTCTCCGTGGGCTGGTTCGTATGCGTGCACCTCTCCGTTCCGCTGATCGCGTACCTGCGGCTGGCCAACCACGTCAGCACGTGGGCCGTCCCCGCGTTCATCGCATGCGCGGTTCTGGGACAGATCGCGGGGGGGAGGGTGCGGCACAGACGCCGGGTGCGTTCGTGAGCCGGCAAGGCCCCGTTCCCCTCTCGACCGACCTGGACCGGTACCTTGCGTCCCTCGGATTGCCGCACGTTTCCCTCCTGGTTTCCCTTCGGAAGGCGTGGCCCGGGATCGCAGGACCGGCGCTTGCCGGAAAAACGATGCCTTCGAGGTTCCGGAACGGCGTCCTGACGGTCACGGTGCGGAACCACGCATGGGCACAGGAGCTCCAGCTGTCCAAACCCCTGCTGCTTTCAAGGATCGCCGAGGCGGCGGGCCCGGACAGCCCCGTAAAGGATGTGCGGTTTTCGGTCGACGCGGGCTCCTCCATGGTGCCGGAACGGGAAATTTCCCTGCCGGAGCCTCTTCCCCCCCCCCCAGCCCTCCCGGACCCGGAGGGACTCTCCTCCGTCTCCGACCCGGCGACCCGGGAGAGTCTTCGCGCCATCCACCGCCGGGCGGGATGCCGCAGGAAACCGGAATCGGAGAAGTAACCGCCCCGCGGCCGGGAATCAGGGGACCGATTACGAACCGCGGCCGCCGCGGAAGAGACGGCAGATCCTCTCCACCTCGGGGACGTATTTCTCGTGCTCCCCGTGGAGATACAGGGGGGGGAGTTCCCGGGTCGCGCCCCCCCTCCCGGGAGCGGCGCAGTAGAGGATCCTAGACGGCGGCGCCCCTTCCCGTGGGTGGACGCGCCGGAAACATTCTCCCGTCATCCCTTCCCGGCGGACGCACGCCTCGATCTCCGGGAGTCTCGAGAACGGAAGGATCACGGCGAACCTACCGCCCGCAGCGGCATACCGGCCGGCAGCGGCGAACAGTTCGGGGAGCGAGCAGGAAACTTCATGACGCGCCGTTTCCCTGCAGGGATCGGGATTGCGGCGACCGCGGCCTGCCACCCCGTACGGGGGGTTGGAGACCACGAGATCGAACGCCCCGGCGACGACCCCCGGGATCTCCCCGCGGAGATCCCCGCGCACGGCGAGAAGCCGCGAGGCAAGGCGATTGTCCCGGAAGTTCTCCCCGGCAAGGGCAAAAAGCTCCTCCTGCAGTTCCACCCCGATCCCCGAGAACGGAGAGGGGGAAATGCGGCAGAGGAGCAGAAGAAGGACACCGCAGCCGGTGCCCAGGTCGAGAACGGCCCCGCGGGCGAGCGGCGCGGCGAACCCGGCCAGCAGGACGGAATCGATCGAGAAGCGGTATCCCCGCGACGGCTGCCGGATCGCGAGGCGGCCGGCGTCAGCCGGGAACCCGTTCATTTCCCCCCACAGGGAACATCAGCAGCCCCGTGCCGATTTTCGGGTAGAAGAAGGTGGCCTTCTGGGGGAGGACGTGGCCCGACAGGGATACGTCACGGAACTCCTTCACGGTCACCGGGTTGAGGAAGAAGGCGGCTTGGACCGCGCCCGAGGAGAGGTCCGCCGCCGCCTTCGCGGGGTCTTTGTAGTACTTCACGAAACTGCCCGCCGTGACCGCCTCCGGGGAGATCCCCAGCAGGTGCTCGAAGAGGAACCCGTGGAGGAGAACGACGTCCAGCGCGCGCAGTTGCGGCGGAAACGCGTTCAGGTTCGCGTCGCAGAACCCGTGGAGGTCGGGGAAGGCGACCAGGTGGTACCGGTTCCCGCCGGCGCTCCACCCGATCGCCTTTCCGGATCCGCCCGCCTCCTCCACCGCGCGCATCGCATCCTCGGGCGACCCGGCCCGCGTTTCCACCGGCAGGACGGACCGGATCTTCGCGAGGAACGTATCCTCGGAGAACCCCGGCACGGAGTGGATCCCCCGGTGCGTGGGGAGGATGACGATCCCCTCGTCGTCCATGTTGCACAGGAACATCAGGACGTGCTCGTACGCCGCGGCGGGGTTTGCGCCGTGCTTCCCGCGCATCTCCTCCCGGAACGCCAGCGCCGTCTCGTAGCGGTGGTGCCCGTCGGCGATGAACACCCCCGTGCCGGCCATCTTCCCGATCGCGCCCCGGAGCGCATCGGGGCGCGTGACCGTCCACACCCGGTGTTTCACTCCCAGGTCGTCCACGGCGGACAGGTCGGGTCCGGTGTCCATCCCCGAGCGCAGGCTCGAAAGCACCTCGTCGCCGGGATCGGAGTAGAGACCGAAGATGGGGCTCATGTGGGCGTCCGTCGCCCGCATCAGGGCAAGACGGTCCTGCTTGGGCCCGGAGTGGGTCCGCTCGTGGGGGAACACCACCCCCTCGCCGAAGGCGGAGAGCCGGAGCGCCCCCAGGAACCCTTTCCGCACGCAGGTCCCCCTCCCCGGGATCGTGAACTCCTGTTCGTAATAGTAGAGCGCCGGAGAGGCGTCGCGGACCAGCGTGCCGTCGGCGATCCATTCGCGGAACCGCGCCGCCGCGCGGGTGTACTTGTTCGATCCGGGCCCATCCCCCTCCCTCTCCATCCCGAAGTCGATCCGGGTGATGTTGCGCGGGTGGCGCCGGTGCAGCGCCTCCTGCTCCTCGGGGGAGATGACGTCGTAGGGCGGGGCAACCACAAGGGTCAGATCGCCCACGCGGGCGGTATCGTAGCGGATCCCCCGGAACGGCTTCACGTCGGCCATGGCAAGGTCACCCTCTTTCCAGGAATTCGATGATGACTCGGAACGGGATCGCTCCCTCCCGCAGCAGGACCGGCAGGTCGCCGTTCATCCGGACCACGGTGGAACCCGCGGATCCGCCGGCATCTCCCTCTTTCCCCGCGCGGGGGGGCGGCCCGTCCCACAGGATCCAATCCGCTTCCCCGGTGAACTCGCGGACGATCTCCTCCGCGGACCTCCAGGCACCGGGGTTCCCCGAGCGGTTCGCGGACGTCCCCGTGATCGCCCCCAGCAACCCCTGGGCAAGCATTCGCGGCACGGGGTGGTCGGGGACACGCAGTCCCACCGTATCGCCGCCCCCCGTGACCGCGGGGTGGACCCCCGGGTCGGACGGAAGCACCAACGTGAGCGCGCCGGGCCAGAACCGCTCCATCAGCCGGGACGCCCCTTCCGGCACGTGGCGCACCCACCGGTCCACCTCTTCCGGTCCGGAAAGGAGAAGCGGGATCGGCTTGCCCCGCTCCCGGCCCTTCGCCTCCACCAGATGCGACAGGCCCTTCGAGGAGTGCGGGTTCACGCCGATGCCGTACAAGGTGTCCGTGGGGTAGATCACCATGCCCCCCTCCCGGAGGGAGGCGGCGACTTCTCCGGGGAGAACCACCGCCCGCTCCACGTCCAGGCGGACCAGCCGCGTCATGCGGCGGGCCGCCCGTCGCCACCGAGGACCAGGAGCTCGCCTTCCGGTTTCCCGACGGCGCGGGATACCACGGGGCATTTGCACCGGAGCAGGAAGTACGCCCGGGGGCAGCGTCCCACCAGGGTCTCGAAGTTGGCCTGTCCCTTCGAGAGGATCAGTTCGGAGTTCGCGAGGCGATCGAGGAACGTTTCCGCGCACAGGGAAAGATCGGTCCCCACCCCCCGGTTGCCGTTCGAGACGAGTTCCCCGTAGGCCGACAGTCCCAGCCGCTGCGCTTCCGCCATCGTCAGGTCGTCGATGACGGGGCCGCCCTTCACTCCCAGCCACACCCTTGCCCCACGCGACGAGAGGAGCGAGAGCAGCGGAACGTCGAAGGCCGCCTCTCCCGCGTTGTCGAGGAGGAAACCGACGGTCCCCGCTTCGAGCAACCGTTCCCGGAAATGCCGCGGGAGGCGGAACCCCCCCGCCGCCTCCTGCGCGACCGAACCCGCCTCCCGCTCCATCGCGTCCTGCTCGATGATGCCGGAGTCCATGATGTTCCCGGTCACGGACAGCCATACGGCCGCCGCCCAGGGGTCCGGCGACGCCGTAACCAGCCCCTCGGCCCACTTCGCCGTCTCCGCGAACCGGGACAGGTGGCGTTCCTTCACCGGGCGGAAAGGGTCGTCCGTACCCAGAGTCGCCCGCACCTCCGCGTGCAACCGGGTGGCGGTCTTCGCGGGGACCTCCCCCCCGGAGGGCAGGTTCGTCAGCAGCGTGCGGAACCGCGCGGCCAGGGAAAGGCGCTCCCCTTCCGTGGCCCCGTGAGCCCTTGCGGCGAGATCCGCCTGGAGGAGGAAACAGGGGAAGCACTCCGGGGAGAGGACGATCATGTGAGCCCCTTCGCCGCCTCCTCCACCGCCTCCGCCATCTCCTTCCGCTGCGCCCGGATCTTCTCCCGCAGTTCCGGGGAAGCGAGGGAGAGGATCTGGGCGGCGAGGTGCCCCGCGTTCTGGGCCCCCGCCTTCCCCACGGCCACGGTGGCCACCGGAACTCCTCCCGGCATCTGGACCGTCGAGAGCAGCGCGTCGAAGCCGGCCAGCGGAGACCCCGCCAGGGGCACTCCGATCACCGGGAGCACCGTCTCGGCCGCGACGTACCCGGCAAGGTGCGCCGCCGCGCCCGCTCCCGCGATGATCACGTCGTACCCGTCCTTCTCCGCGCTCCGCGCGAGGGCGTGGGTCCGCTCCGGGGTCCGGTGCGCCGATGCGACCGTCATCTCGTACGGGATCCCGTACCCGGCGAGGACCTTCCCCGCCTCGGCCATGACCTCCGCGTCGGAAGCGCTGCCCATGAGGATCAGGACCTTTCCCGTCATCGCGTCCCCCCCCGCGCCAGGGCTTTGCGGCCGATATCCGTCCGGAAATAGGCGCCTTCCCAATGGATCTTTCCCGCGGCGCGATACGCCCGGGCGATCGCGTCGGGGAGGGTGTCCCCGATCGAGGTCACGCCGAGCACCCGGCCGCCGCCGGTGACCAGCCTACCCTCCTTGCGCGCCGTGCCCGCGTGGAAGACGACCACGCCCGGCTCCTTCTCCGCCTCTCCGATCCCCTCGATCGGGCACCCCTTCGCGTACCCGCCGGGGTAGCCGCCCGAGGACATCACGACGCAGACCGCGGGCCGGGGGTCGATGTCCATGACCGCATCGGTGATCTTCCCCTGCGCACACTGGAAGAGCAGGGGGACGATGTCGCTCTTCAGGCGGAGGAAGAGCGGCTGGGCCTCCGGATCTCCGAACCGGACGTTGAACTCGAGAACCCGCGGGGCGCCGCCGTCGATCATCAGGCCCGCGTAGAGGATGCCGCGGAAAAGGATCCCCTCGGCGCGCAAGCCGGCGAGGAGGGGCGTGAAAACCTCCTTGAGCACGCGGTCCTCCACCTCGGGGGTCACCACCGGCGCAGGGGAGTACGCGCCCATCCCGCCGGTGTTGGGGCCCTGGTCGCCGTCCCCGATCCGTTTGTGGTCCTGGGAAGACGGGAGGGGCACGACCTTATGCCCGTCGGTGAAGACGATGTACGAAGCCTCCTCGCCGGAGAGGCACTCCTCGATCACCACGCGGTCTCCCGCGGCGCCGAAGACGCGCCGGTCCATCACGTCCGAGAGGAAGGAAAGCGCCTCCTCGAACGTCTGGGCCACGGCGACGCCTTTCCCCGCGGCCAGCCCGTCCGCCTTGATCACCACCGGGAGCCGGTGCGTCAGGACGTACTGCTCGGCATCGTCGTAGTCGTCGAACACGCGGAAGGACGCGGTGGGAACCCCGTACTTCGACAGGATTTCCTTCATGAACACCTTCGACCCCTCCATGCGGGCCCCCTCGCCGCCCGGTCCGCACACGAGGAGCCCCTCCTTCGCCAGGAGGTCGGCGAGCCCCGCGGCCAGAGGCGCCTCGGGGCCGACCACGGTGAGGTCGATCTTCTTCGAAACGGCGAAGTCGCGCAGCTTCGGCAGGTCGTCCGCGGCGACGGGGACGCACTCCGCGTGCGCCGCGATTCCGGGATTCCCCGGTGCGGCGTAGACCTTCGACACGAGCGGGCTCCGGGCGATCTTCCACGCAAGGGCGTGTTCGCGGCCTCCCCCGCCCACTATGAGAACCGATCGTCCCATCACGCCCCCTTCCCGCCGTCGCGAAGCATCAGTGCCGGAAGTGCCGGACCCCCGTGAACACCATCGCCAACCCGTGCTCGTCCGCCGCGGCGATCACTTCCGCGTCCCGCACCGAACCGCCCGGCTGGATCACCGCGGTGGCCCCCGCCTTCGCCGCCACGTCGAGGCCGTCCCGGAAGGGGAAGAAGGCGTCCGAGGCCGCCACCGTCCCCTGCGTCGGGTGCTGCGCCTTCATGACCGCGATCTTCGCCGAGTCCACGCGGCTCATCTGCCCCGCCCCCACCCCGACCGTTCGGTCCTTCATCGCGTAGACGATGGCGTTGGACTTCACGTGCTTGCACACCTTCCACGCGAACAGGAGCGCCTCGATCTCGTCATCGGAAGGCGCGCGCCGGGTGACCACCTTCAGGTCCTTCGGATCGAGGAGATGCCGGTCGCTCGTCTGCAGCAGGAACCCCCCGCTGACCTTCTTCATCTCGTACGACCGGTCCCCGGACCACCGGAACTCGCCTCCGGTGGAAAGAACCCGCAGGTTCGCCTTGGCGGAGAGGATCTTGCGGGCCTCCTTGTCGTAGGTGGGGGCGATGACCGCCTCGAAGAACGTGTTGGCGATCTCCCGCGCCGTCTCCGCGTTCACGGCCCGGGTCAAGCCCACCACGCCTCCGTACGCGGACACCGGGTCGCACTCCCGCGCCTTCTTGAAGGCGTCCACGAGGCGGCGCTTCGAAACTCCCACGCCGGACGGGTTGGTGTGCTTGATGATGACCGCGGCGGGAGTGGAAAACTCGAGGGCGAGCTGCAGCGCCGCGTCGATGTCCACGATGTTGTTGTAGGAGAGCTCCTTGCCCTGGAGCTGGGTCGCCCCCCCCAGCGTGGGCTCTCCTCCGGGCAGAATGATGTCCGCGTAGAATGCAGCCGACTGGTGGGGGTTTTCGCCGTATCGGAGCGGCCTCGCCTTCCGCCACTGGGCGGTGAAGGTGACGGGGAACGGTTCCTTCCCGTCCTCCCCCGCGCCGAGGTAGTTGGAGATCGAGGCGTCGTACCGCGCGGTCAGCGCGAACGCCTTCCTCCCCAGTTCGGCGAGAGTCTCCCCGTCGAGGTTTCCCGCGTTCCTCTTGAGCTTCGCCAGGATGTCCGGGTAATCGGCGGGATCGGACACCACGGCCACGGACTGGCAGTTCTTCGCCGCGGAGCGAAGCATCGAGGGGCCGCCGATGTCGATGTTCTCGATCGCCTCCTCCCGCGTGCAGCCGGGCCGGGCGATCGTCGCCTCGAAGGGGTAGAGGTTGACCACGACCATGTCGAACGGGACGATCCCGTGCTTACCGATCGTCTTCATGTGCTCGGGGTTCCCCCGCAGCGCGAGGAGCCCGCCGTGGATCTTCGGGTTCAACGTCTTCACCCGCCCGTCGAGCATCTCGGGGAACCCCGTGTACTCCTCGATGAACCGCACCGGGACCTTCTTGTCCCGCAGGAGCTTCGCCGTCCCGCCGGAGGCGTACAGATCCACCCCCAGGCGGGAGAGCGCCCGGCAGAACTCCGCTATGCCTGTCTTGTCGGAAACGCTGACGATCGCACGATGGATTCTCGCCATGGTCTCTGGACCCTTCCTTGCGGTGTCTGGTTTGTGCGGTCGGGTTACGGCGTCACGGCTTGATGGGGACGGCCCCCAGGACCGTTTTGAGGTCCTCGTCGGCGAACTTGATCCCGATCCCGAGGAACAGCGTCCGGAGATCCCGCTCGCTCGCCAGCACGTCGTCCACGCCGCCGGTCACAAAAAGGTTTTTGACGATATCATAGTTGCCGTACGCTTTCAAATGCGGCGGCAGGCCCTTCCGCGAGAAGTCGAAAGCGTCCAATCCCAGCGTGAGGCGGTCCTTCAGGACCTCGTAATCCAGCCCCACTCCGCCGGTGGATTCCATCACGCCCCCCTTCACCGTGAACCCCGAGAACCGCTTCGCGATCAGCGCGGTGAACTTCAGCTTGTTGGTGTAAGTCTCCGAGGTCGTCGTCTCGGTCGTCCCCGGGGGAGTGGTCGTCAACGTGGTCGTGTTCGTGTCGAGCTTCCCCCGCGGATCGTCCACCAGCCCGATCTGGTAATACTTGTCCGCCGTCGGCTGGAGGCGCAGGTTCGCGTAATGCTTGAAGTCCGAGGATTGCGCCTGCCATTCGAGGTGGTAATCGATGAAGGTCTTGAGCTCCTCCGTCTTGCGCACGTACCGGTTGATCCCCTCGAGCGTCTTCGTGAGGGAGTTGTGGGCCGTGTTGTCGTTCACGAGCATCCCGAGGGTCCCTTCGCCCCGGTCGATCTTCTCCATCACCCTCCCCGCGGCGTCGAGGGTGTTGTCGAGTTTCGCCGATGC
Source organism: Deltaproteobacteria bacterium (assembly GCA_021815305.1). Taxonomy (GTDB): domain Bacteria; phylum Desulfobacterota; class Deferrimicrobia; order Deferrimicrobiales; family Deferrimicrobiaceae; genus JAKAHC01. Next base: position 427,436 of record JAKAHC010000001.1, read on the forward strand.
GACTTTCAGGTTTTCGATGGTCTCCTTGACGTTCGCGCGGTTGTCCCCCACCACGCCGCTCACCCGGTCGCTCATCTCCTCGAGCTTGCGGGCCAGGGCCGGGGTCTCGCTCTTGAGCGTTTCGGAGAACGAGCGCAGGTTCGCGATGGTGACCCTCAGGTCCTCCTTGTTCACCGAGGAGATTTCGGAAAGGTCGGAGGAGAGCTTGTCGATGTTGACGAGGATCCGGTCGAACCGCTTCTCGTTCCCCTGGACGACCGCGCGCAGCGAGGCCGTGGTGGCCCGGACGTCCCGCAGGATGTCCGCGAGCGCCTGCTTCCCCTCCTCGGTCCCGAACGTCTCGCCCAGGGTGGAGGTGAACTTCTTGATGTCGTCGCCGATCCCCTCGAGTTTCCGCACCATCGCGTCGAGGTTCGTCGGGGCGAGGGTATGGGTTACCTTCCCCCCCGCGGGCAGGGTCTGCTGCAGGTCCTTCCCGGGGACGATCTCCACGTATTTCTCTCCGAGCAGCCCCTGCGTCTGGATCGATGCCACCGAGTCGATCGGTATGCGGTACTTCGGGGCGATGCGCAGCACCAGGCGCGCCCGGTTCCCCGCGAGCTGGATCTCCTCGACCTTTCCGATGGGCACCCCCGCCATCTTCACGTCCGACTTGGGCTCCAGCCCCGCCGCGGACTCGAAGTCCACGGTGAGCCGGTACCCCTTGTCCGCGATCAGCCCCCACTTGCTGACGCGGAACGTGAAGTACGTGAGGACGATGAGCCCCATCAGGACGAAGATTCCGACCCGGGCTTCCCTCGACATCCGCATCCTCCCTTTGCACGACCGCCTCCCGGCGACCCGCCCGGCGGTCCCCTTCCCGCCGGCCTCAGAGAGGCGGAAGCGGCGGCCCTTCCCCGGCGCTCCGGAGCGTCGCCCCGGACGCCGGGATTACTATATCACCGGCGGCGCAGCCGCATTCCCGATTTCTGTGCCCGGCGCGGGCGCATCAGCCGCGCCGCGTCCCTTCGTCCGCGGCGTGCGTGCGGCGGACGAAGCGGACGAACTCCTCGTTCTCGTCCGTGATGGGTCCGTGGGCGCGGCCGGCCACGAACTGCGCCACCACGGGGTTCGACGTCGCCCGGATCTCGTCCGGCGTCCCCACCTCGATGATCTTCCCCCTGTACAGCATCGCGATGGAGTCCGCGATCTTGCAGGCGGAAGCCATGTCGTGCGTGATGGCGATCGATGTCACGCCGAGCGTCTCCCGAAGGGAGATGATCAGGTCGTTGATGACGTCGGCCATGATGGGATCGAGTCCCGTGGTCGGTTCGTCGTACAACAGGATATCCGGCTCCGAGGCGATCGCCCGGGCGAGCCCCACACGCTTCTTCATCCCCCCCGAAAGCTCCGCGGGCATCAGCCGCTGGACGTCCCGCAGTCCCACCATCGAGAGCTTCTCCTCCACCACATCGCGGATCTGCCGCTCGGGGTACAGTTTCAGGCGGCGCAGGGCGAAGGCGACGTTGTCCCCCACGTCCAGCGAGTCGAACAGGGCCGCTCCCTGGAAGAGCATCCCGAACTTCTGCCGGACCCGGACCCGCTCCGCCTCGTTCATCTTCGTGATGTCCGCGCCGTCGATCAGGATCTCCCCCGCGTCGGGCCGCAGCAGCCCGACCGCGCACTTGATGAGCACCGACTTCCCCGTCCCGCTGCCGCCGATGACGACCGTGTTCTTCCCCTTCGGGATCGCAAGGTCGACGCCGTCGAGGACCACCTTCCGCCCGAACCGTTTGCACAATCCCCGGATCTCGATCACCGGCGCCCGGCTCCCCTTTCAGAACATGAACGAGGTCATGAAGTAGTCCGAGATCAGCACCATCATCGAGGAGGCCACCACCGCCCTCGTCGTCGCGCGCCCTACCCCCTCGGCGCCCCCCTGCGCGATGAACCCGTGATGGCACGAGATGAGGGCGATGAGCATCCCGAAGACCGAGGCCTTGATGAGCCCCGTGTAGATGTCCTTCATCTGCAGATACTGGTACGTCTTCGCGATGTACACGTACGGGTTGGCCCCCAGGAGGTAGACCGCGACGAAATACCCCCCCAGGATCCCCACCAGGTCCGCGAACACGACCAGCACCGGGAGCACGACGGTGGCGGCGAGCACCCTCGGCACGACCAGGTACTTCACCGGGTTGGTGGCCAGCGTGACGAGGGCGTCGATCTGCTCGGTGACCTTCATCGTCCCCAGCTCCGCGGCCATCGACGCGCCCACGCGCCCGGAGACCATGAGCCCGGCGAACACGGGGCCCAGCTCGCGCGTGATGGAGAGGGCCACGACCGACCCGACGAAGCTGGTGGCGCCGAACCGTTGGAAACCGGAGTAGCTCTGGAGGGCGAGGACCATGCCCGTGAAGGTGGCGGTGACCAGGACGACCGGCATCGACCGGACGCCCACTTCCTCCATCTGCTTGACGACGTTGCGGAACTCGGAGGGCGGACGGGGGATCCACGAGACGACCTGCAGGAAGAGAGTGAAGATGTCCCCGAGGTCCTGGAGCATCGCATAGACCCGCTCGCCGAGCCCCTCGGCGAGCCGCGCAGCCCCGCTTCGCCGTGCCGGCTCAGTCAACGGTCCTCCTCGGGATCCGCGCGCCCGTCTGCGTGAGGACCTCGTACGGGATGGTGCCGCAGAGGCGGGCGATCTCTTCCGCGGACATCGAGGCCTCCCCCATCACTTCCACGTCCGCTCCGAGGGAGACGTCCGGGACCCCCGTCACATCGAGCATCGTATGGTCCATACACACCGTCCCGGCGACCGGGACAGGTTGTCCCCCCACCGACATGCGCCCCTGTCCGGTCAGGGCCCGGCGGTATCCGTCGGCGTAACCGATGGGGACCACGGCGATCCGGCGGGCGCCCCGGCAGCGGTACCTCCGGTTGTAGCTCACGGGGTGGCCACCCGGAAGTTCCTTGAGGGAGAGGATCTTCGTGACGATCCGCATCACGGGGCGCAGGAAGATCTCCGCGGCTCCCGGGGGGAGCGGGGAGCAGCCGTACAGGGAGATGCCCGGCCGCACGGCGTCGAACGGCGCCTCCCGGTACCGGAGGATGCCGGCGCTATTGAGCGCGTGGACCACCACACCGTCCCCGAACGCCTCCCGCATCGGAGGGAGCCCTTCCGCGAAGACCGACAGTTGCGCCCGGGTGTACTCCCGGTCCTCTTCCTCCGGTCCGTCCGCCGAGGAGAGGTGGGTCATCCACCCTTCCAGCCGCAGCCCGGGCGCCGACGGGAGCGAAGCCAGCAGGCGGCGCGCATCCCGCGGGAGGATGCCTAGCCGCCCCATCCCCGTGTCCACCTTGACGTGGACCGGGAAAGGCCTCCCGGCGCTTTCCCCCGCTCGCGAGAGGTATCCCGCCTGTGCGGGGTCGAACAGGACCGCCGACAGGCCATGCGCGTGCGCCTCCGCCGCCTGCGGAGGATCCACGCCTCCCAGCACCAGGACGGGGAGCCGGACTCCTCCCCGCCGAAGTTCCACCCCCTCCTCCACCGTCGCCACGCCGAGCATCCGCACCTTTTCCGCCTCGAGGGCGCGCGCGACCGGGACGGCGCCGTGCCCGTAAGCGTTGGCCTTCACGACGCCGAGGATGCCCGTGCGGGGCGGAAGCAGGGCGCGGAGGGCGTGGACGTTGTGTCTCAGAGCCGAGAGGCGGATCTCCGCCACCGTGGGTCTTGCCAATCTCGAACCTCGCGGGGGAGCGGCGTAAGCGACGGGAAAAGTCTACCCCACCGCCGCCCGGCAAGTAAAGGAAGCGGGCTCCCCTCGCACGGACGCCAAACGCAGGATGCCGCGCGGGGATGTCCACGCGGGGATGTCCACGCGGGGATTGACAGCGCCGCCCCGTTCCCGTATTCTCTTTCTATCGCCAGGGGTGCAATTCGCTGAGAGCTCGCTGCCGTAGTGGCGGGCAACCCGTCGAACCTGACCCGGATAATGCCGGCGCAGGGAGCGTGGTGCTCTTCGAACCGTGCCAGTACTGGCGCGGTTTTTTCATTTTCAGGCCATTTTTTCTTTTTCCGCGAAAGGGAAGAAAACGATGACAATGCCGCAGAGCTCCGCCGCCACCCGCACGAACCTCCCGGTCGTCGCCGACGAGATCTTCCGCCTCATGTCCGCCGCCAAGCCGTACGGCCGCCGCGAGGCGTTCGCCCTGCTCCGCTCCCTGTCTCCCCGCCGGAGGATGACCCTTCCCGAAACCGCGAGGCTCCTCGCCACGGAAGACCCGATGGTGTGGGAGACCGCCGCGGTCGTCGCGCGCGCCGTGAAGGAAGAGGTGTTCGGCCGCAGGATCGTGCTCTTCGCCCCGCTGTACCTGTCCAACGAATGCTCCAACAACTGCCTCTACTGCGGCTTCCGCCGGGAGAACCGGGAAGCGCGCCGGATCACCCTCTCCGCCGCCCAGGCCGTCGAGGAGGCGCGACACCTGGAGAGGAAGGGGTTCCACCGGATCCTCCTCGTCGCCGGGGAACACCAGGGGAAGACCGCGGTGGATTACATCACCGGCGTGATCCGGGCGATCTACCGCGAAACCGGCATGCGTATCCTCCACGTGAACGCGGCCCCCATGCCCGTGGAATCCTTTCGCGCGCTGAAGGAGGCGGGCGCGGGCGTCTACCAGTGTTTCCAGGAAACGTACGACCCGGAGACGTACGCCATGATGCACCCCTCGGGCGCGAAGGCGGACTACGCGTGGAGGCTCACCTGCATGGACCGCGCGATCTCCGCGGGGTTCGGCGACGTGGGGACCGGAGCCCTGCTGGGGCTGAACGATTACAAGTTCGAGGTCCTGTCGGTCATCCGCCACGCGGAAGCCCTCTACGAGGCGTACGGCGCCTTTCCGCACACGATCTCCGTGCCGCGGTTCAAGCGGGCCTTCGGCGCCCCGATCACCGTCGCCCCCTTCCCCGTCAGCGACTCCGAGTTCGAGCGCGTCGTCGTCGCGTACCGCCTCGCCGTCCCTTCGGCCGGGGTGGTCGTCTCGACGCGCGAGCCGGCGGCCCTCCGGGAGCGGAGCCTGGACATCGGCGCCTCCCAGATCAGCGCGGGGTCCAAGACCGACCCCGGGGGGTACGGAGACGGCGTCCGCCGCCACGAGTCGGAGCAGTTCGAAGTCGACGACACCCGCCCGATCGAGGAGATCGTGCGCGCGGTGCTGCGCAAGGGGTACATCCCCTCTCTCTGCACCAGCTGCTACCGCCGCCACAGGACCGGGGACACCTTCACCGAGATGGCCCTCGACGGGCACATCCGGGACTATTGCCTTCCGAACGCCCTCCTGACGCTGGCGGAGTACGCCGTGGGGACCGCCGATGCCGACCTGAAACGCCGTTGTCTCGACGCCGTGGAGGCGGGACGCAGGGACCTCGGGGACTCCGCGCTCCGGCCGGAGTTCGACCGGAAACTCGCGGTCGTGCTCGCCGGCGGGAGCGACGAGCACTTCTGACGAGGGGGGGGACGCATGGAGATCGTCCTCAACGGGGAAACGCGCGCGGTGGGAGAGGGAGCGACGGTCTCCTCGCTCCTCGAGGAACTGTCGCTGCCGCCGACGCGCGTCGCGGTGGAGCGGAACCGGGTGATCGTCCGGAAGACCGAGTACGGTGCCACGGAGCTCGCGGCGGGGGACCGGCTCGAGATCGTCACTTTCGTGGGGGGAGGGTAAGGAACATGGCCGACACGCTGACCATCGGGGGAAAAACGTTTCGTTCGCGCCTGCTCGTGGGGACGGGGAAGTACCCCGACTACCCGACGATGGTGCGGGCGCTGGAGGCCTCGGGCGCGGAGATCGTCACCGTCGCCGTCCGCCGAGTCAACCTCGACCGGTCGAAAGAGTCCCTCCTCGACCACGTCGACCCCAGGCGGTACACCCTCCTGCCCAACACGGCCGCCTGCTTCACGGAAGAGGACGCGGTTCGGACCTGCCACCTCGCGCGGGAGGCGGGGATGTCCGACATGGTGAAACTCGAAGTGATCGGTGACGAGAAGACCCTGTTCCCCGACACGCAGGCGCTCCTCGCCGCCGCGAAGCGGCTCGTGAAGGACGGGTTCGTCGTCCTTCCCTACACCAACGACGACCCCATCATGGCGAAGCGGCTCGAGGACGCCGGGTGCGCCGCGGTGATGCCGCTGGCGGCTCCGATCGGTTCGGGTCTCGGGATCCGCAACCCGTACAACATCCGGATCATCCTCGAGACCGTGAAGGTCCCCGTCATTGTGGACGCGGGCGTCGGGACCGCCTCCGACGCGGCGATGGCGCTGGAGCTGGGGTGCGACGGAGTGCTCATGAACACCGCGATCGCCTCCGCGAAGGACCCGGTCCTCATGGCGGAGGCGATGCGGGACGGGGTTTCCGCCGGGCGCAAGTCGTTCCTGGCCGGGCGGATTCCGAAGAAACTGTACGCAACCGCCTCGTCGCCGCTCGACGGGACGTTCTTTTAGGCGGTTTCGCGCGGCGCCCGCGTTCCCGATGGAGACCGGTTTCCGGCTCTACCTGATCACGGACCGCAGGCAGGTCGCCGGCGGCGATCTCCCGGCGGCCGTGGAGAGGGCGCTGGGGGGCGGGGCGGAAGCAGTCCAGCTTCGGGAGAAGGACCTTCCCGCAAGGCGGCTGTACGACCTGGCGCGGGAGCTGCGGGCGCTCACGTCCCGGTACGGCGCCAAGCTGCTGATCAACGGGCGGGTCGACGTGGCTCTCGCGGCCGGGGCGGACGGCGTGCACCTCGGCGTGGGCTCGATCCCGCCGGGGGAGGCGCGCCGGCTCCTGGGGCCACGGGCGCTGATCGGATGTTCGACGCACTCCGCGGCGGAAGCGGCGGAGGCGGAGTCCGGGGGCGCGGACTTCGTGACGTTCGGACCGGTGTACGCCACCCCGTCGAAGGCGGCCTACGGCCCGCCGGTCGGGGTCGACGCGCTGCGGCGCGTCTGCGCCGCCGCGCGCCTGCCGGTCTTCGCGCTGGGAGGCATCGGGCCCCGGAACGTGGGAGAGGTGGTCGCGGCCGGGGCGTGCGGGGTCGCGGCGATCTCGGCGGTATTCGCCGCGAAGGATCCGGGGGAGGCGACCGGGGATTTCGGGCGCCGCCTCGCGGAAGCGTTCATCGTGCGTACACAAGGACAGGAGGGTTCGTCATGACACTCATGCATCGCGCAAGATCGGGAGAGCTGACCCCGGAGATCGTCCGGGCGGCGCAGGAGGAGAGGATCGCTCCCGAGAAGCTCCGTTCGCTCATCGCCCTGGGAAAAGCCGTGATCCCCAGGAACAGGAGGCGCCGGGAGATCCGCCCCGTCGCGGTGGGGGAAGGCCTCACCGTCAAGGTGAACGCCAACGTGGGATCCTCCAGAGACCGCGCCGACATCTCGCTGGAGCTCGAGAAGATGCGCGTCGCGGTGGCGGCGGGCGCCGACGCGATGATGGACCTCTCGACCGGCGGGCCGATCGACGAGATCCGCCGGGCGATCCTCGCCGAATGCCCCGTCCCCCTGGGGACCGTCCCCGTGTACCAGGCGGCGGCCGACGGCAACCTTGCCGGAAAGTCGTGGGTCGAGCTCACCGCGGACGACTTCTTCGCGGGGATCGAGAAGCAGGCCATGGACGGCGTCGACTTCATGACGGTCCATTGCGGCGTGACCCGCAAGACGGTCGAGATGCTCCTCCGGGAAGGGCGCCGTCTCGACATCGTCAGCCGCGGCGGGTCGCTCCTGGCCGAGTGGATGGACTACAACGGGAAGGAGAACCCGTTCTTCGAACAGTACGACCGGCTCATGGACATCTGCCGGGAGTACGACATCACGATCTCCCTGGGCGACGGGCTGCGGCCCGGGTGCCTTGCCGACGCCACGGACCGCGCGCAGGTGCACGAACTGATGACGCTGGGCGAGCTCACCGAGCGCGCCTGGGCGAAGGACGTGCAGGTGATGATCGAGGGCCCCGGCCACGTGCCGATGCACCAGATCGCGGCCAACATGATCCTCCAGAAGCGGTTGTGCCACGGGGCGCCGTTCTACGTCCTGGGCCCGCTGGTCACCGACATCGCGCCGGGATACGACCACATCACCTCCGCCATCGGAGGCGCGATCGCGGCGTGGAACGGGGCGGACTTCCTGTGCTACGTCACGCCTTCCGAGCACCTGCGCCTGCCCCCGGTGGAGGACGTGCGGGAAGGGGTGATCGCCACGAAGATCGCCGCCCACGCGGCGGACATCGCCCGGGGGATCCCCGGGGCGATGGACCGGGACAACCGGATGGCCGACGCGCGGCGGGCGCTGGACTGGAAGACGCAGATCGAGGTGTCGATCGACCCGGAGCGCGCCCGCGCGTGGCGCGGGGGGAGCATGCCCACCGTCGACGAGGCGGTGTGCACGATGTGCGCCGACCTGTGCGCCATCAAGACGTCGCAGAAGGCGCTCCGGCGGGGATAGGGAGCGGCTTTCCGCTACTTCGGCGCCCGTTTCCTTTCCGGCGGGCGCGTCTCCCCGGACGGCGCCAGGTAGCGGAAAGGCGCACGCTCGACCGCGCGCGCCTTCTCGCGGAACGTGCCGGCGATCCCCTCGGGGAAGGCCGCCGCGATCCGGCGTCCCGCGGAGATGGCGACGGGCGCCGCCTTCGACTCGCGCAGCACGCGCGCGTCCTTCGGCAGCACGACCACGAGCAGGAACACCAGCAGGATCGACAGCAGCGCGCCCTTGAGGATCCCCGCGGCCATCCCCCCCAGGCGGTCGGCCCCCGACAGTTTCGAATCCCGGACCTTCCCTTCCAGAAACGCCCCGACCAGACGGACCGCGAGGTAGGCGGCGAGGAACACGGCCAGGTAACCGGCCACGTCGGCGTACTCGAACGAGAGACGCAGGAGCGAGACGGCGGAACCGTAGTACCGGGCGCCGGCAAGGTGACCGGCGATCAGTCCCCCGATGGAAACGAGCTGGTTAACCAACCCCCGGGCGATCCCCCATACGGCAAACCAGAGGCAGAGGACGGCAACGGCGATGTCGACGGGGTTCATCCCGCCATGATCGCATCCGTCCGCCGCCCGATCAACCCTTTCCGCAGCCTTTCCGCAGCACCATTCCCGCATGCCCGCTTCCGCACGCACGCTTCCGCACGCACGAAACCCGCCCCGGGAACTCTTGGTTTCATCGGGGCAAACGGTGTATAAAGGGGGACCGGGGCGGACGCCCCGGGACAAGCCGGAGTGGTGGAACTGGCAGACGCGCGGGACTCAAAATCCCGTGCCCGCAAGGGCGTGAGGGTTCGACCCCCTCCTCCGGCACCACTCCCCTTTCCGTTGCCTGGTGCGCAACGGGAGGGGGTCGAACGGGCGAGGAACGCCGCCCGGAGGACGGCGAAGGCCCGATCCCCATCCTCTCCAACTCCCCGAGGTTTCCCCGGGCAAACGGATGCCCGGGGTCGATCGCCAGCGCCCGCAGGTACTCCTCCCGCGCCTCCGCAAATCGCCCCGCCCGCCGGTAGGCATACCCGAGGTTGTTGTGCGCCCGGGCCTTCCCCGGCGACTTCCGCGCCGTGTCCTCCCACAGGGCGACTTCGCTCCGGTACGCGGCGTTGCGCAAGACCGTGAACCCCCCGAACATCGCGGCGAGAAGGAGAGCGCAAACCGCCGCCCGCCGCCGCCAGGCCCCTTCCGGGATACGGTCCGCGAAGGAGGCGAGGGCGAGGAAGAGCCCCCACGAGGCGAGGTAGAGCTGCCGTTCGTTCGCCACGTCGAGCCGCGGGACGATGGAGTTCGTCGGCAGCAGGTGGAGGAAGAACCAGAGGATCCCGAACCCGGCGAGCGACCGCTTCCGGAACGCGTACGCCCCCGCGGCCAGGAGAAGGAGCAGGAGCAGCGCCGGAGGGAGCAGGGAGGCCGTCCCTTCCCGGACGACCGGGAGGTCGGGATCGATGTTCTGCGCGTTGAGGAGGATCAGCCGCGACAGGAGGTACGCGATCCCGCCGACCTGGGTGAGCAGGTTCTCCGACGCGCTCCGTATGCCGAAGCACGATTCGAGAAGGCGCCCGTACCCGGGATGGGCGAGCAGAAGGAACGCGAGGCAGGCGAGCATCGCCCAGTGGACCGCCTGGGCGGCGAAGGCGTCCTTCCATCCCTTTCCGCCGCCGCGGGCCCCCTCCGCGAGGGCCAGCGCGAACGGAAGGGTGACCGCCGTCTCCTTCGACAGCACGGCGAGGAGGAAGAGCGAAGGGGACGCGGCGTACAGCAGGAGGGGCCGCCCCTCCTCCCGGCCCTTCAGCCACGCGAGGAGGGAGCTGAGGTAAAAAAACGCCATCAGGGAGACGGACCGGCCGCTGATGTAGGTGACGGCCTCCGTCTGGACGGGATGGACGGCGAACCAGAGCGCGGGAACAAAGGCGGCGAAGGCCGAAAGGGACGGCCCGCCGACCCTGCGCGCGATGCGGAACAGGAGCACGGCGTTGGCCGCGTGGAGCGCCGTGTTGACGAGGTGGAACCCGAAGGGTCCCGGGCCGAAGATCCAGTTCAGCGTATAGGTGAGCTTCAGGAGGGGCCGGATCCCCCGCGGGAGGTCCGCGAGAAACGCTCCCAGGCCGTGCGCCACCGGGTTGCCGACGATCACGTTGTAGTCGTCGAACTGGAAGACGCCCCGGAAGGAGCCCAGGTAGACAGCCCCGACCGCCGCGACGAGGGAGAGAAGCGGGAGGTTCCGTCTCACGGGGCGCCGGGCGCCGTCGCCGGTGAAGGGAGGGCGAAAGCGGCGTCGAGCATCTCCTCTGCCTTCCACCACCGGTCGGGGGCGTTCAGGAGCACGAGCAGGACCCTGCGCCCGTCACGTTCCGCCGCCGCGACAAGGCACTTCCCCGCCCCTTCCGTGAAGCCCGTCTTGACGCCGACCGCCCCGCGGTACCGGCCGATGAGCTCGTTCCTGTTTTCGACGGGGAAGGTCTTCCGCCCGTCCACCGTGCCCACTTCGCCCCGGACGATGCGGACCATGCGGGCGAACACGGGGTTTCCCATCGCGGTTTCCGCAAGGCGCGCGAGATCGCGGGCCGTGGAGCGGAACCCGGGGGCGTCGTGCCCGCAGGCGTTGGCGAACCGCGTCCCGGCAAGGCCCATCCGGCGCGCCCGGGCGTTCATCCGGGCAACGAACCGGTCCTCGCTCCCCGCGATGTGGTCCGCGAGGGCGTGGCAGGCGTCGTTCGCGGATCCGAGCAGGGTAGCGGCGAGAAGGTCGACGACGAGCAACCGGTCCCCCGGCGCGAGCCCCAGGCGGGTTCCGGTTTCCCGGCCGGCCGCCCGGGACACCGTCACGGTCTCGCCGAGCCCCGCCCGTTCGAGGACGAGCAGCCCCGTCATCATCTTCGTGAGACTGGCGGGAGGAAGGCGCAGGTCCGGGGCGCGGGCCCACACCTCGCGGCCGTCGACCTTCACGAGGTACGACGAAGCGACGGCGCCGAACGGATCGCCCGGCGCCTGCGTGCCGGCCCCCGCCGCGGGAGCGAGCAGCACGAGGCAAAGTACGAGGAGCGGAGCGGCCCGCAACGGCGGCAAACCGCGCTCAGAAGCCGAACAGATTCCTTATCCCCTTGACCGGGTTGTCGAGGAGCTTCTTGCCCTTCTCGGCAATCCCTTCCCTCTCCTTCGCCGTATATTCCCTGCCGCTCGAGGTGTACTCCATCCCCTTCGGGCACTGCCCGTCTCCGACCCGCTTCCCCGCGACCTTCGTGACCTGGAGGTGCGCCACGCCGGGGGTCGCGAGGATGTTCTTCGTCAGCACGCCTTCGAAGGAGTCGCCCCGGAAGACGACCCCGCCCTTCGTCTCCTCGGAGGAAGAGGCGCCGCTCCAGGTGATCCGGCCCTTTCCCCACTTCACGTCCCGGGGCTGCGCCCCGGAACGGAGTTCGGAAGGCACCGGGTCGGCCCCGTTCACGCAGGCGGTCCTCCGCTTCTCCCCGGAAAGGGAGGATGCGCCGGAGGGAATCCGGTACCCTTCCTCCGCGGTGATCTCGTACAGCCCGGGCTGCAGGTCGACCGGACCGACCTCCTTCCGGCACTTCGCGGTCAGCCGGAAGCCGTCCTGGTCGCAGCCGCCCGGTGCCTCGGCCGGCACGACGGTCCGCCCGAGGAACTCCTCCGCCTTCCGCCGGGCCGCCTCCTGCTCCGCCTGCGCCTGCTTCGCCCGCGCCATCGCCTGCTCGGCCTGGGCCTGCCGCTCCGCCATCCCGCCCGTCGGTCCCGACTTCTTCCCTTTCGGACAGGGACCGAGGTACTTCCCGGAGAGCCTCATCTGCATCGTCATCGTCTCGCCGTTCTCGACCATCTTCATCCGGAGGTTCCCCGCGTAGCTCTTCCCCGTCCCGTCATACGTGATCTCCCCCTCCCCATCCCCCTTCGGACAGACGACCGCCCAGGTGACGCGGTTCCCGGAGACCTTGTATTTCACGGCCTTGCAGTCGCCCTCCTTCTCCTGCTTCGGTACGGCGTTCTCTCGGGTCATGCACTGGGTCACGCGGAAGGTCCGGGGAGGCATCGAAAACCCCTTCATCCGGAAGGACGACTCGGAGACCGTTTCCCACTCTCCTTCGTTCATGGCGAGATTCGCGGCATGCCCGATCCCCGCGACGAACAGACAGAAGATCGACACCGCAACCCGGAACCCGCTTCCGATCATCCCGGCCCCCTCCTTCCGCCGCCGATCGGAGCGGCCGCTCACGGCCCCTTCCGATGTCGCGCGTTTTCGGAAAAGGGTACCATACCGGACCCACAAGAGCATTTCCACGCCGCCGCGGATCCCGGAACCTATGCGATGGCGTCCACGATGGCGTTCAGGGCGGCGCTGGGACGCATCGCGCGGGAGGTCTTTTCCGGATCCGGGAAGTAGTAGCCGCCGATGTCCACGGGCTTCCCCTGGGCCGCGATCAGCTCTTTCGCGATCGTTTCCTCGTTGTCCCCGAGCTGCCGCGCCACCGGTGCGAAACGGGCCTTCAGCTCCTTGTCCCGGGCCTGCTCCGCCAGCGCCTGCGCCCAGTACAACGCCAGGTAGAAATGGCTCCCCCGGTTGTCGATCTGTCCCACCTTGCGGGCGGGCGACTTGTTGTTGTCGAGGAACTTTCCGATCGCCTGGTCCAGCGCCGCCGCCAGGACCAGGGCCTTTTCGTTCCCGAACGCGCCCCCCAGGTGTTCCAGGGACGCGGCGAGCGCCGAGAATTCACCGAGGGAATCCCAGCGCAGGTAGCCCTCCTTGACGAACTGCTGGACGTGCTTGGGCGCCGAGCCGCCCGCGCCCGTCTCGAACAGACCGCCCCCGCCCAGCAGGGGCACGATGGAGAGCATCTTCGCGCTGGTGCCCAGCTCGATGATCGGGAACAGGTCGGTCAGGTAGTCGCGCAGCACGTTCCCGGTGACGGAGATCGTGTCCTTCCCCGCCCGGAACCTGGCCAGCGAGAACTTCATCGCGGCCACCGGGGCCATGACGTGGGTCTCCACCCCGCTCGTATCGATCTCTTTCAGGTACTTCTCCACCTTCGCGATGATCTGCGCATCGTGCGCCCGGTCCCTGTCCAGCCAGAAGACGGCGGGCGCGGCGGTGGCCTTCGCCCGCCTGACGGCGAGCTTCACCCAGTCGCGGATCGGCGCGTCCTTCGCCTGGCACATCCGGAAGATGTCCCCCTCCTCCACCTTCTGTTGCAGCAGCGTCGCTCCGGACGCGTCCACGACGCGGATGGTCCCGTTCCCCGGCGCCTGGAATGTCTTGTCGTGGGAACCGTACTCCTCCGCCTTCTGCGCCATGAGGCCGACGTTCGGGACGCTCCCGATGGTCGCGGGATCGAACGCTCCATGCTCCCTGCAATCCTCGATGATCGTACGGTAGGTCGTCGCGTAGCACCGGTCCGGGATCATCGCCTTCGTCTCGTGGAGCTTCCCGTCCGGGCCCCACATCTTCCCCGAATCGCGGACCACCACCGGCATCGACGCGTCGACGATGATGTCGTTCGGCATGTGCAGGTTCGTGATCCCCTTGTCCGAGTCGACCATCGCAAGCGCGGGGCGTTTCGCGTAGACCGCCCGGATGTCCGCTTCGATCCCGGCCCTTTCCGCTTCCGGCAGGGTCTTGATCCTCGCGTACAGGTCGCTCAGGCCGTTGTTCACGTTCACGCCCAGCTTCTTCAGCGCCGCCGCGTGCTTTTCGAAGACGTCCTTGTAGAACACCGACACGGCGTGGCCGAACATGATCGGATCGGACACCTTCATCATGGTGGCTTTCAGGTGCAGCGACAGCAGCACGCCGCTCTTTTTGGCGTCCTCGATCTGCTCCTCGTAGAATTTCCGCAACGCGCGCACGTTCATCACCGAAGTGTCGATCACTTCCCCTTCCTGCAGGCCGAACGGCTTCTTCAGGACGGTCGCCCGCCCGTCGCTGCCGACGAATTCGATCTTCACCTCCGTCGCTTTCCCCAGCGTCGTGGAGTTCTCGCTGCCGTAGAAATCCCCGCCGTTCATGTGGGCGACGTGCGTTTTCGAGTCGCGGGACCACGGCCCCATCTTGTGCGGGTTCTTCTTCGAAAACCGCTTCACCGAGGCCGGCGCCCTGCGGTCGGAGTTTCCCTCGCGCAGCACCGGGTTCACGGCGCTCCCGAGGATCTTCGCGTATCTCGCCTGGAGATCCTTCTCCGCGTCGGTCTTCGGTTCCTCCGGGTAGTCCGGGAGGGCGTAGCCGCGCCCTTGCAGCTCCCGGATCGCATCCTTCAGCTGCGGGACCGTCGCGCTGATGTTGGGCAGCTTGATGATGTTGGCCTCCGGGGTCAGGGCGAGCGCGCCCAGGTACGCAAGGTCGTCCGGCATCCTCTGGCCCCCGGCCAGGCATTCCGGGAAGTTCGCCAGGATCCTTCCCGCGAGCGAGATGTCCCTGGTCTCGACGGCGACGCCGGTTCCCTTCGTGAACGCACGCACGATGGGAAGCAAGGAGTAGGTCGCCAGTGCCGGCGCCTCATCGACCTTGGTCCAGACGATCTCCGACGTTTTCGTTGTCATGTTCTCTCCTTGTCGTTTTTCTGCCGGCAGGTCTTCCCATCGCGTCCGTTTTCCCGCCCGTGCCCACGGGCGGCGCGTTTGGCATGGCCGATCGGTCGAAGGATGCGTTCCCAAAGATGGAAGAGCGCCGCGCGCCGAAAGGGAGGGGATCCTCCGCGCCGGGGGCGGCCCGAAGAACACGCGGTCGAATATGCTGTATACAATACTCTGTATACAAATGACGCGGGGAAGTCAAGCGGGGACCGGGCCTTCGCGGGAGGGGTTCTCTCCGCTTCGTTTCCAGGGGGAAACGCGGGGAAACGGGAGCGGGGCCGCGAAGAGCGCGCACGCGGCCGGAGGGGCGATCCGGGCTACCGCCTGCGTGGAAACACCGCCCTCCTGCGGCGCCCCGACACGAAGCCCCCCATCACGGCCTCAGGGAGCGCACCTGCCTCGAAACCTTCAAACCCTTCAATCCGTCGAAGAACGCGCTTCTTTCCGGGCACCGCTCCCGGAACCTTTTGGCGTTCATCCTGTAAGCAGCCCACGATCCCGCGAAATCCTCGAACTCGTCTCCCCCGCCGCACGCGCCTTCTTCCTGCCGGATCCTGTTCCAACCCTTGCGCATCCTCCGGTTCAGGAAGGAGCTGCAGGGGTTGTGGAGATTCAACCCCCGGGAATACCATTGCAGCCATCTCTTCCTTTCCCCGGCGGATGCCGGCAGGGATCCCGGCTCTTCCGGGGACTTCAACGGCATGGCGACCCGGACCTTGTTCCCGGCCAGGAACAGGTACGCCGGATCTTCTCCCCCCTCCGGGATCCACCGGAGGGCGGGACGTTCCCTCAGGCGTTTCCCTTCGCTTCTCCTGAGAGCCCGGTCCTCCTCCAGCAAGAGCCCGATCAGCCCGATCCTTCCGAATACCAGGAATTTTCGGTAATCCTCCCCGTGATCGAGGAAATGCCCTTCGATGACGGCATCTTTCCCGATCAACTCCTCCATCAGCTCGGCTCTCTTGGGTTCCTCTTCCTTTCCACATACCCAGACCCACAACCTGTTCTTTTCATCCCTGTAGAGGAACCGGTTCCCGACGGGCAGTCCCCGGCCGCAGGACGGACATGCCGCGCGGTTGAACTCTCCGGAAAGGATCGCGTCTCTCAGGTGAGGGTCGTGCTCGGCGAAAACGTATTCGTAACTGTCCGCGGCGAATGCGGCTCCGCAGACGCACCGGATCTCGTACGCCGCCTTCAACGCCATGGGGGTCTCCTTGCGGAAAGGTGCCGGCGGCGCGACCTTTCCTCCGCCGGCATCTCGCGGAATCCGGAATCTTTCAGGCCTGCTTCGGCAACAGGAGCGTGTTTTTCCCTGCGTACTGCTTCCCGACGAAGCAGTCCTTGGGGATCATCGCGTGGATGCCCATGGCATAGTCCACGAGCTGCGTGACGTGGAGGTCGACCGCCTGGGAGCAGAAAGCGTACCCTTCCATGTCGGCCATGCCGTAGTGGAGGTTCAGGAACTTGATCGCCTGCTTCACGGCCATCTGGCAGGACTTGTACAGATCGGTGTGCATCCCCATCATGACCCAGTGCGTGGGGGTGGATGCCATGGGCCAATCCACCAGTTTCCCGAGGTCCTTCCTCACGGTGAACCGCAACGTGATGTTCTTGAAGGCCCCCTCCAATGCGTTGAGATTCACCTCTCCATGCCCCTGGGCGAGATGGGAATCCCCCGTTTTGAACCCCGCCCCCCGGATCCAGACCGGGAGATACAGCACGGTTCCGGCCACCAGGTCCTTGTTGTCCAGGTTGCCTCCGTGCCTACCGGGAGGAACATTACTCCACATCCCCTTGTCCGGCAGTTCCACGCCGATGGTCCCGGGGAACGGCCTGACGGGAACCTTGATCCCCGGCTGGAACTCGAACGTCATGTTCCGCCGGTCGACGGAGTACCACCGGACCTCTCCATTCGGGTAGTCGTCCGCGAGGAGGCCGAGTTTCTGGAACGACGTGATCGGATTCAGGTTGAACCCGTAGGCGCCGGGATCGATGTCGAGGATTTCGACCTGAAGGATGTCTCCCGGCTCGGCGCCTTCGATGTGGATCGGCCCGGTCAGATGATGGTGCCCCGCCCCCTTTCGGATCTTCTTCGCCCCGGTCTTCTCGTCAGGGTAGAAATAGGTTTCGGGGGTCCTTGCCTGGACCTCCTTGTACCACCCCATCCAGTCCTCGATGGTAACGCCGGGCACCATCTTTCCCATAAGGTGCGTACCGGTCTCCACATGCACGGTATCGCCCGACCGAATCGTCAGGACCGGCTTCGTGGAATTGTCCCAGTACCCGTCCGTGGAGGTCATCTCGTTGCATCCGAGAATATGGACTTTCCCCGTCTTGTCCAGCCGCTTGAAGTCGACGGCCCTGGCCTCGGGCAGGGCGAGATCGCTCAAGGCGAGGGCTGCCCCCGTCGCTCCGACATATTGCAGGAATTTCCTCCGATCCATCCCTTCGCCGGATTCTCTCGATCCCTTCCCATCGCTCACTGGTCACCCCCTGACCCGGAATTTTCCTGCCGCTTCCACGCACCGGAGAGAATCGCTTCTCGTGGCGACGATTCCCCACCTCCTTTCCCTGCCGCGCCGGGGTTGTTCAGCATGCCGAATGGATAAGCAACCACGAATGATGTTCACCACAGAGCGGAAGAGACTGTCAAGGCAATTCTCCGCCGCCATGCCCCGCGGGGAACGGAAACGGGAATCGCCCGCGGTCTCGCACCGTGCGGCGGTTTGTCACGGCGAGAAACCCGGGCGGAACGATGCGGCATCGGGATGGTCCCGGAAGCGCCGGGCCCCGGTCACTTGACCGAGAGCAGCGTTACCTCGAAGATCAGCGTGGCGTCCGGCCCGATGTCGCGGCCGGCCCCCCGCTCCCCGTACGCCAGGTTCGGCGGGATGAAGAGCTCGTACTTCGCCCCTTCCTTCATCAGTTGCAGCCCTTCGGTCCACCCCGCGATCACGCCGGAGACGGGGAAGGTGGCCGGCTGGCCCCTTTTGTAGGAGGAGTCGAACTCCGTTCCGTCGATCAGGGTCCCCTTGTAGTTCACGGTGACGGTGTCGGTCGCCTTGGGGGTCTTGCCGGTTCCGGGCGTGAGCACCTTGTACTGGAGCCCGCTGGGCAGCGTCTTCACGCCCGCCTTCTTCGCGTTCTCCGCCAGGAACTTCTCCCCTTCCCGCTTGTTCTTCTCCGCGATTATTTTCATTTTCTCCGCCTGTTTCGCCATCATCGCCTGCCGGAACTCGAGGATCGTCCGGTGCGCCTCTTCCTGCGAGAGCGCCGTCTTCGCGCCGCGATAGCTGTCCTTCAACCCTTTCGCCAGCACGTCCGGATCGATTTCGATCTCCTGCTTCTTCAGGTTGGACCCGAGGTCCATCCCGATGCTGTAGCTGACCCTGTCCTTCTCGCTCTTCAGTTCCTGCGCGTCCGCCGCGAACGCCGCGCCGGAGAGCGCCAGCGCGACGCACAGCCCTGCCGCAACCGCAGATCGCCTCATCCCTTCCTCTCCTTTCCCTTATCCGGGAAAAACCGGCGTGAAACGCCTCTTGCCTATTTTACACGTTCATGGCGGACGGGGCGTACTTCAAACGCGCGCAACTGCAATCGCGCGCCCGAAAACGCGTTCCCCGCCGCTTCCGGTTCCACCTTAACCCGGGAGGCGGATACGATATATACTTCAATCTTCGCCGCAAGGGGCCGGGGAGCGCAACGGTTCACCGGCGCCCGCAAACGATCGGGAGGAGCGAATGGAGATCGTCGTCACGGAGGCTGCGGCGGATCGCCGCAGGAAGAAGCCGGAGAGCGCGGAAGGGCTGGGTTTCGGCAACCATTTCTCGGACCACATGTTCCTGATGGAGTACGCCGGGGGAAAAGGTTGGCACGACCCGCGCATCGTCCCGTACGGGCCGATCCCCATCCTCCCCGCCGCGATGGTCCTCCACTACGCCCAGGAGATCTTCGAGGGGCTGAAGGCCTACTACGCGCAGGACGGGAACGTGTGCCTCTTCCGCCCCGACAGGAACGCGGAGCGGTTCAACCGCTCCGCTGCGCGCATGTGCATGCCGCAGATCCCCGTCGCGGACCAGCTTGCGGCGTTCCGGGAACTGCTGCGGGTCGACCGGGAATGGATCCCGCGGGCCCGCGGGGCCTCCCTCTACATCCGGCCGGCGATGATCGCCACCGAACCCACCCTGGGAGTCCGCCCGGCGTCGGAGTACCTCTTCTTCGTCATCACCGGCCCCGTGGGGGCATACTACGCGCGGGGGTTCGAACCCGTCCGCATCCTCGTCGAGGAGAAGTACGTCCGCGCCGCAAAGGGGGGGCTGGGAGAGGCCAAGGCGGGCGCGAACTACGCGGCGAGTCTCCTTGCCGCGAAAACCGCCAAGGCGGCGGGGTTCGACCAGGTCCTCTGGCTGGACGCCGAGCGGCGGCAATTCGTGGAGGAGGTCGGGACGATGAACATCCTCTTCGTCCTCCGCGGAGAGCTCGTCACCCCTCCCCTTTCCGGGTCGATCCTCCCGGGGGTGACGAGGGACTCGGTCCTCGTCCTTGCACGGGAGTGGGGAATCCCGGTCGCGGAGCGGCCGGTCCCGATCGAGGAGATCGTGGCGGCCGCGGCGGACGGAACCCTTTCGGAGGCGTTCGGCGCGGGAACGGCGGCGGTCATTTCCCCCGTGGGGGCCTTCTCCTACCGCGGCCGGGAGGTCCGGGTGAACGGGGGCCGGGTGGGCGAACTCTCGCGGAAACTCCACCGGGAGATCACCGGGATCCAGTACGGAGAGATCGAGGACCGGCACCGGTGGGTCTGCCGGGTGGAGTGACGGAGGCCGTCGGGGAAGGAGGGCCGGCATGGACCTGGGGCTGCGCGGGAAGACCGCCCTCGTGTGCGGCGCGAGCCGGGGGATCGGGCTCGCGTGCGCGGAAGCGCTGTCGGCGGAAGGGGCGCGGGTCGCCGTGTGCGCGAGGGACCGGGGGGCGCTCCGGGAGGCGGCGGCGCGGATCGAGGGAAAAACGGGGAACCCCGTCCTCCCCGTCCCCGCGGACCTGGCGGCCGCCGATTCCGTGGACGCGCTCTTCGCGGAGATCGAACGCGCCTTCGGCACGCTGCACATCCTCGTGAACAACGCGGGCGGTCCGCCACAGGCGGGCTTCGACGGTTCCTCCGACGAAGACTGGCTGCGCGCCTTCCACCTCAACTTCCTGAGCGGCGTCCGGTGCATCCGGCGTTGCCTCCCCTGGATGGTGGGCCAGCGCTTCGGACGGATCACGCAGATCGCGTCGTTCGCCGTGAAGCAGCCCATCGACAACCTCATCCAGTCCAACGCGGTCCGCAGCGCCGTCATCGGCATGGCGAAGACCCTGTCCCGGGAGGTCGCCGAGCACAACGTGACGGTGAACAACGTCTGCCCCGGCTATATCCTCACGGACCGGCTCCGTTCCGTGATCGAACGGAGGGCGCGGGAGAACGGGGTCTCGGTGGAAGAGGCGATGGAGACGGGAATCGGAGAGATCCCCGCGGGACGGTTCGGCCGTCCCGAAGAGATCGCGTCGGTGGTGGCGTTCCTCTCCTCGGAGGCGGCTTCCTACGTGACGGGCGCGACCATCCAGGTGGACGGCGGGCTGATCCGGGGACTCCTATAGCCCGAGCGCGGCCAGGACCGCCTCGCGGGTCATCCCGGCGATGCGGACGATCTTGCTTTTCCCCCTCTCCCCGGAGAGGAGCGTCACGCTCTTCCTGGGGACGCCGAGAGTCTTCGAGAGAAAGCGGACCAGCGCCTCGTTCGCCTCCCCCTCCACGGGGGGAGCGCAAAGGCGGATCCTCACCACGCCCCCTTCGTGCCCGGCGACGCCTTCCTTCGAGGAGCGCGGTGCGACGCGGACCGACAGCGTCGCGGACGGGGCTTCTTCCCGGCTCACGGCATCCGCATCGCGAGATCGATGAGCGTACGCACGACGAACCGCTGGAGGAACAGGATGATGAGGATGGCGACCATCGGCGAGAAGTCGATGGCCCCCGCGAAGAGTGGGAGCTTGCGGCGAAGAAGGGAGAGCACCGGTTCGGTGATCGCGTAGAGCGCGCGGACGATCGGGTTGTACGGGTCGGGGCTGACCCAGGAAAGGACCGCGCGGATGATGAAGACCCACATGTACGCCCACAGCGCGTAGTCGAGCACGGTCGCCAGCGCCACGATCAGGTTCCTCGCCACGAACATCTGCCGCATCCCCCTTTCAGCCGGATAGCTCGCGGCACCGCTGCCAGGCGGCCAGCACCGCTTCCATCACCGTCGCACGGAACGCTCCGCGTTCCAGCGCCGCCACCCCGGCGGCGGTCGTCCCCCCCGGGGACATCACCATGTCCTTGAGCTCGGCGGGATGTTTCCCCGTCTCCCGCGCCATCCGCGCCGCGCCCTCCAGGGTGGACGCGGCGAGAAGGTACGCCTCCCGGCGCCCCATCCCCGCGCGGACCGCGCCGTCGGCGAGCGCTTCGAGGAACAGGAACGCGTAGGCGGGCCCCGAGCCGGAGAGCGCCGTCACCACGTCGAGCAGCTCCTCGCGGGGCACCTCGGCCACGGTCCCGAAGGAGGAGAACAGCCCCCGGACCTTCTTCCGGGCCGCCTCGTCCACGGAATCGGGGAAATGGATCCCCGTGCTCCCCATCCCGACCTGCGCGGGCGTGTTGGGCATCGTCCGGACGACCTTCGCTCCTTCCCCCAGCGCCTTCCCGAAAACCGCGGCCTTCGCTCCGGCCACGATGGAAACGAAGGTCTTCCCGCGCGCCGCGTTCCGGGAGATCTCCCCGAGGACGCCCGAGAGGACCTGCGGCTTCACCGCGACCACGACCATGTCGCAGGCGCCGACCAGTTCCGCCACGGAACCGGCGGCGAAGACGCCGTACCGCTTCCGGAGCTCCTCCCCCCGGCCCGGCGCCGGGTCGAAGACCGCGACCTCCCGGGGGGGGTACCGTTTCGCGGAGAGCACCCCGCGGATCATCGCCTCTCCCATGTTCCCCGCCCCGAGGAATCCCAGCTCCATGGGCTACCCCCTCCCCGTCCGGCTCCCGAAGATCGCGGTCCCGATGCGCACCATCGTCGCCCCCTCCTCGATCGCCGTCTCGAAATCGTTCGACATCCCCATCGACAGCTCCCGCAGCGAACCCGGCGGCAGCTCCCCCGCGAGACGGTCCCGCAGCTCCCGGAGGCGGGCCATGTACGGGCGGCTCGCCTCGGGGTCGGGCGAGAACGGCGGGACCGCCATCAGCCCCTCCACCCGCACGCCGGGGAGGCCCGCGGAGGCCGCGAGGATCCCCGGAAGCCCCTCCGGGCCGGCGCCGGACTTGCTTTCCTCGCCGCCGATGTTGACCTCGATCAGCACCGGCACGGTCCTCCCCGCGGAAACCGCGGCGCGGGAAATTTCGAGGAGGCGCTTCCCGGAATCCACCGTCTGCAGCCAGGAGAACAGGGAGACCGCCTTGCGCACCTTGTTCCCCTGCAGCTTCCCGATCAGGTGCCACTCCGCGCCGGGCACGTCCGGGATCTTCTCCGCCGCCTCCTGGACGTAATTCTCCCCGAAGACGGTCAGCCCCGCCGCGTGCGCCTCGAGGACGCGCGGAAGCGGCTGCGTCTTCGTCACGGCGATCAGCCTCACCGCGCCCCGGGGGCGGCGGGACTTCCGCTCCGCCTCGGCGATCCGGTCGAGGATCCGGCCGGCGCGCTCCGCGATCCCCGCGCCCTCTCCGAAAGGCCCGGCCACGGAAGTCATCCCTTCCCTTCCGCCAGGGAATACCAGCCCGGCCCTCCGTGGGAGACCTCGATCAGCCGCGCCCGCCAAAGCATCGACACGACCCGGGTCATCGGCAGCCCCACGACGTTGGTGAAGGAGCCGGACACCCGGTCGATGAGGAGCATCCCCGCCCCCTGCGCCGCGTACGCCCCCGCCTTGTCGTCGCCCTCGCCGGTGCGGACGTACGAAGCGACCTCCGCGGCCGTGAGAGCGCGGAACCGGACGCGGGTCACTTCCAGCCCGAGATCGCGGTATCCCCTTCCCGCGCACAGGAGGCACACGGCCGTGTACACTCTGTGTTCCCGGCCCGCCAGCAGGGTGAGCATCCGGCGCGACTCCGCGCGGGACCGCGGCTTGCCGAGGATCCGTCCGTCCGCCACCACGATCGTGTCCGCGGAGAGGACATGGGCCGAAGGATGCCGGCCGCCCACTTCCCTCCCCTTGTCGATGGCCGCCCTGCGGACGAACCGGACCGCCGACTCTCCCGGACGCGGCGTCTCGTCGACGCCGGACGGGATCACGCGGAACGGCACGCCCACGGCGGCGAGAAGCTCCCGGCGGCGGGGGGATTCGGAGGCGAGGATCAGGCGGGCCGTCGGGATCATCGGGGATGCATTATAGTGGATTCGTCGGCGGGGGTAAAGAACGCGTCGTTTCGATAGGTTAGCCGCAGGCGGCGCCCGCCCGCTTTCCGCTTTCCCGGCGGTGCGAACCATGTATACTGTATACGGATGAAGTGGTACAACCGCATCAGCCTGAAGATCACGCTGTACGTCGTGGGGATGATCCTGCTCGTGAACGGGGCGCTCGCCTACCGCTACCTTTCCATCCAGAGAGAGACCCTCAACGCCGCGATCCTGAGAAACGCCATGCAGCTTAGCGAAACCATAAAGAAATCCATACAGAACGACATGATCGAGAACCGGAAGGATGCCGCCTACAAGATCATGGACACGATCGGGCGGCAGGAAGGGATCGAGCGGGTCCGCATCTACAGCAACGAGGGGAAAATCCTCTTCTCTTCCGACAACAGCGAAGCGGGACGGATGGTCGACAAGCGGGCCGAGGCGTGCTACAGGTGCCACGCGGAGGCCCGGCCGATCGAGCGGCTGGCGCGGTCCGAGCGGAGCCGGATCTTTTTCTCCGACAACAGCACCGGGCACCCGGGGAAAGGGCGCCGCATCCTCGGGACCATCAACCCGCTGTACAACGAGAAGGGGTGCTCCTCCGCGGAGTGCCACGCGCACCCCGCGTCGAAGAAGGTCCTCGGGGTGATCGACGTCTCGATGGACCTGAGCGAGGTGGACGAACAGCTGGCCGGCGCGCACCACCAGGTCCTGTTCGTGAGCATCATCTCGATCTTCGCGATCTGCACGATCTTCACGTTCACGCTCATCCACTTCATCGAGCGGCCGGTGAAGGAACTCGTCCTCGGCACGAAGAGGATCTCCGGGGGGGACCTGGACCATTTCATCCCCGTTGCGACGAACGATGAACTGGGGCAGCTGGCGTCGTCGTTCAACCAGATGACCCGGGACCTGCAGAGGGCCCAGCAGGAGATCCAGGAGGGTATCCGGAACCTGGAGAACAAGGTCGAGGACCGGACGAAGGAGCTCAAGGCGGCGCAGTCCCAGCTCCTCCACTCCGAGAAGCTGGCGGCGGTCGGCGCGCTGGCAGCCACGGTGGCGCACGAGATCAACAACCCGCTGACCGGCGTCTATACCTACATCCGCCTCATGGAACGGAAGATCGAACAGGGGCGGTACGGGGCGGCGGAGGCGGAAAAACACAGGGGGTATCTCGACACGATGCGGCGGGAGGTCGAGCGGACGACCGCCATCGTCCAGAACCTGCTCGACTTCACCCGCCCGAAGGAGCCGGTCCGGAAGCCGATGTCCCTCTCCAGGGTGATCGGGGAGTCCCTCGCCCTCATCCGGAACAAGCTGAGTCTCAACAACATCCAGGTCGAGAACCTCCTGCCCCCGCTGCCGGACATCGTGGCGGACCCGGCGCACATGAAGCAGGTGTTCCTCAACCTGCTGGTCAACGCCTGCGAGGCCATGGAGGGCGGGGGAACGCTGACGATCCGCGGCGGGTGCGACGCGCAGGGGAACACGGTGACGGTGACCGTGCGGGACACGGGCATCGGGATCGAGGCGGAGAACCTCGCGCGGATCTTCGACCCCTTCTTCTCCACGAAGAAGAAGGGGACCGGGCTCGGGCTCTCGGTGGTGAACGGCATCGTCTCCCGCCACAACGGGAAGGTGGGCATCGAAAGCGCTCCGGGGAAAGGAACGCTTCTCCGGGTCACGCTCCCCATTTCGTAGCGGAGCGCGGGCGCCATCGGCGGCATCGTCTACATCCGGCCCGTCGGGGAAGTGAACCCGGGGATCCTTGCGTGGCTGAGGAAGGAAATGGCCGACTGCCTGTTGACGACCACAAGGGACATGGCGGCGATGCCGGTCCCACCGGAGAGCCTGCAGGCCGGGCGGAACCAGTACTACTCGACCCGGATCCTCAAGGAGATGCTCAAGGAGGTCCCGGCGGACGCGCTCAAGCTGCTGGGCGTGACCGAGAAGGACCTCTGCATCCCGATCCTCACGTACGTGTTCGGCGAGGCCCAGCTCGGGGGAACGGTCGCCGTGGTCTCGCTGGCCAGGCTGCGCCAGGAATTCCACGGCCTTCCTCCGGACCGCCCCCTGTTCCTTTCGCGGCTGCGCAAGGAGAGCCTCCACGAACTGGGGCACACGTTCGGGCTCGTCCACTGCAGGTCGCGGGAATGCGTGATGTCCCTGTCCAACACGGTATCCGACGTGGACGGGAAGGGTTCGGACTTCTGCCGCTATTGCCGGGCGATGGTGGCATCCGGTGCGGACGCGGGAAGGAGAGGAGGATGACCATGGAGAAGGAAGTCAACATCCTGGTGGTGGACGACGAGGAAATCGTCCGGGACTCCCTGGGCGGCTGGCTCGAGGAGGACGGGTACGGCGTGGAAGCGGTGGAAAGCGGGAAGAAGGCGCTGGAGCGCCTTCCCGAGCGGAGCTGGGACCTGATGCTGGTGGACCTGAAGATGCCCGGGATGGACGGGATCCAGCTGATGGACGAGGTCCGCAAGACGCACCCGGACATGCTGATCATCATCATGACCGCCTACGCGACCGTCGACACCGCGGTGAAGGCGATGAAGAAGGGCGCCTACGACTATTTCGTGAAGCCGTTCAATCCCGACGATATTTCCCTGACGATCCGCAAGATCGTGGACCACCACCGGCTGGTGAAGGAGAACCTCTTCCTCCGCAAGGAGCTGAAGAAGAAGTACAAGCTCCACGACATGATCAGCAAGAACGAGAAGATGCTGGAGATCTTCGAACTGGCGCGGACCGTCGCGAAGAGCGGCTCCACGGTCCTCATCCAGGGCGAAAGCGGAACGGGCAAGGAGCTGCTGGCGCGCGCGATCCACGACGAGAGCCCCCGGGCGGATGCGCCGTTCATCTCCGTTTCCTGCGCGTCGCTCACCGAAAGTCTGCTCGAGAGCGAGCTCTTCGGACACGAGAAGGGCGCGTTCACGGGCGCGACCGCCATCAAGCGGGGAAAGCTCGAGCTGGCCCAGGACGGAACCCTGTTTTTGGACGAGATTGGGGACATCAGTCTCAAGCTGCAGATGGATCTTCTCCGGGTCCTCGAACAGAAGGAGTTCCGCCGCGTCGGCGGAACGGATCTTCTCCCCATCACCTCGCGGATCCTGGCGGCGACGAACCGGGACCTGCAGAAGGCGATCGACGCGGGACTCTTCCGCGCCGACCTCTACTACCGCCTGAACGTCATTTCGATCCACCTCCCTCCCCTGCGGGAGCGGAGGGAGGATATCCCGTTCCTGGTGGACCATTTCGTCGGGAAATTCAACATCGAGATGGGAAAGGAGATCCAGGGCGTGAGCGAGGAGGCCGTGCGGGCCCTGATGAACCACGACTGGCCGGGGAACGCAAGGGAACTGCGGAACGTCATCGAGCGGGCCATGGTCGTGGCGAAGGAGCACATCATCACCGAGGCGGACATCAGCCTGTCCGTCCCGCCGGGAGGCGGGAACCACCGGACGAAATCCCTCGAAGAGATCGAGAAGGCGCACATCCGGCTGGTGCTCTCCGAAAACCAGTGGAACGTCGCGCGGTCCGCCCAGGTGCTCGGGATCGACCGGGTCACCCTGTACAACAAGATCAGGAAATTCGATCTCAAGCGGGAGACGATCGCGCCGAAGACGTAGCAGTGTTGAATTCATTTACCTTCCGTTGAATTACACAACAGTCCTATCCTTCCGTAATTCAAACCGTTTTTATCGTAAATCCCAACGTGTAGAAAAAATCAACATGTTGGCGTTTTCCCGGACCGGTCTCCTCGGGCTGCGCATTCCGTAGTTTCCCCTTGTTTATCAACTAGTCCGATCTGATCATCCCCCCCGGATTCCCCCACGGCACGGGCATTGCGATGGACAGGATCGCGGGACGGATCTTCCGCGAAGGGAGGTGGGAAACATGGCGTTCCTGATGTTCGGCGTCATCTACCTCGTTCTCGGCGTCGTTGCGGTGATGAAGCCGCGGGATGGGCACGCGTGAAAAATTCCCCCGGAGCGCGCTGCAGCGGGAAAACCTCCGGAGGAGGAGAGGTGCGGCGATGAAAGAGCGGAAGTGCCCCTTTCTGGAGACGAAGACTGTGACGTTCTGCAAGGCGTTCCCGGTGAAGATGATCCCTCTCGACAAGATGTCTTCCCTGGACTGCCTCTGCGAGACGACCAGCTTCCAGGAATGCTCCCTTTACAACGAAATCAGCCACGCCGCCGAGGGGAAGGAGAACCTTCGCGGGTTTTCCCTGAAATCGGACTATTACTACCACCCCAAGCACCTCTGGGTCTCCCCGTCGCCCGAAAACGCCGGAGAGGCCCGGGTCGGCATCGACGATTTCGCGGCGCGGCTGATCGGGAAGATCGACCGGGCATCGATTCCCGGCGCCGACATGCCGGTGAAGGAGAACAGCGTCTGCTTCCTCCTTCATTCCGGGCGAAGGACCGTCCGCCTCGCTTCTCCCGCGGACGGCGTCATCAGGACCGTCAACCCCAGGTTGGCCGACAATCCCTCCGTCCTGAACGAGGACCCGTACCTGGAGGGATGGATCTTCTCCATGCAGATCAAGGGGGACGCCCTGAACGGGCTGTACCACGGCACCGTCGCCGGAAAATGGTTCGAGTCCGAGATCGAAAGGCTGCAGCGGACGTTCTCCTCCGACCTTGGCATGACGGCTACGGACGGCGGAGAGGCGCTCACGGATATCAGCAGCCGGTTCAACGACGCCCAGTGGGGAAAAATCGTCAGCCAATTCCTCGGGTAACGCAAGGAGGTGCGCCATGGTGGTCCTTCTCGTCCTGCTCACGATTCTTGGATGCATCGCCGTCGAACTGGCGCTGCGACGAAGGGAAGAGCGCAGGGTCGCAAGATCCCTCGGCAGCGAGGAGACGGCCAGGTTTCTCCCCGGCCTGGCGGACCCGCCGCTACTCGGGTGCGTCTTCCTCCACAGCGGCCACACCTGGGCCAGGTTCGACCCCTCCGGCGCCGTGAAGGTGGGGCTGGACGGATTCGCCCAGGGGATCCTCGGAAGGGTCGACCGGTTCGAGCTTCCCGAAGAGGGTGCGGTCGTGCGGCAGGGGGAACCGGCGTTCGCGGCCCTCCAGGCGGGGAAGAGGATCGAGTTCGTTTCCCCGGTCGACGGCGTCGTCTGCGCGGTGAACACGCCGATCAACGACAACCGGCCGGCCGCGAAGAAAGAGCCCTATGACAAGGGATGGGCCTTCGCGATCCTCCCGTCCAACCTCACCAGGAACATGAAGAAGCTGCGGTTCGGGTCCGAGGCCTCCGAATGGCTCGCGAAAGAAGTGAAGAGCTTCTCCGAGTTTCTGGTCCTTCACCGGGCGATCCCGCAGGAGGTGGGCGCCACCCTGCCGGACGGCGGCACGCACGTCGAGGGGATCCTGGAGACGATGGACGGGGAGATCCTGCAGACCGCGATACGGAAATATTTCCGCTGAAGCGGGAATTCACGGAGGGATGAAAAATGGCCATCAACAGAAGGGATTTCCTGAAGGTCGCCGGAACGGCCGGGGCCCTGCTCGCAGGAGCGAGACCGGCGCAGGCGGCGCACGCCGTCCGGACGGATGTGGAGTTCTACGGGCTCCTCATCGACACGACGAAGTGCATCGGCTGCCGCTCCTGCGAGGAGGCGTGCAACGCCAAGAACGGGCTGCCCAAACCGGAAGTCTCCTTCTCCAGCGAAAGCGTGTTCGAGAAGAAACGGGACACCACGCCGGAAGCCTTCACGGTCCTGAACCGGTTCCCGAACGAAAAGAGCCCGGACAAGCCGATCTTCGTCCGGAGGCAGTGCATGCATTGCACCGAGCCCTCCTGCGCCTCGGCGTGCCTGTGCAAGGCGATGGTGAAGACGCCCGAGGGACCGACCGTCTACCACAAGGACCGCTGCATGGGTTGCAGGTACTGCATGGTCTCCTGCCCCTTCGACATCCCGAAGTTCGAATACGACAGCCCCTCGCCCTTCGTGCGGAAATGCATCGGCTGTCCCGACCTCGTGGCGAAGGGGGAGCCGACCGCGTGCGCCCAGGCGTGCCCCGAGGGAGCGACCCTGTTCGGAAAACGGCGGGAGCTGATCGAGGAGGCCAGGAGACGGATCTACCAGAGCCAGGACCGGTACTACCCGCACATCTACGGGGAGCACGAGGTCGGAGGGACGGGGTACATGTTCCTCTCCGCGGTCCCCTTCGAGAAGATCGGGGTCCGGACCGACCTGGGAACAAAGAATTATCCCGAGCTGACCTCCGGGTTCCTGTCCTCCGTGCCGCTCGTGGACATTCTCTGGCCGGCGGTCTTGTTCGGATTCAACTATCTCGTTTCCGGCAAGGAAAAAGAGGACACGAAGGAGGACGGTCATGGAGAGTAACGTCAAGCCGATGCCCGCCGCCGGAAGAATGCCCGTTCCCGACACGGGCACGCTTTCGGGCTTTCTGCGGTTCTTCCTGCAGGAGCTCAAGCCCAAGGGGAAGGTCCTGACGCCGTTCAACGTCATCACGGGGATCATCATCCTGGTCGGGATCGGCATCATCGCCGTCCGGTTCGCGAAAGGGCTGGGCGCGGTGACGAACCTGTCCCAGGCGTACCCCTGGGGGATCTGGATCGGTTTCGACGTCGTGACGGGCGTGGCCTTCGCCGGAGGCGCGTACATCCTGACCTTCGCCGTCCACATCCTGAAGGTGAAGAAATACGAGCCCATCGTCCGGGCCACGGTGCTGAACGGGTTCCTGGCGTACGTCTTCTACAGCGGCGCGCTGCTGCTCGACCTGGGCCGCCCCTGGAACGTGATCAACCCGATCGTCGGGCGCGGGTTCGGCTACGGCTCGGTGCTCTTCCTCGTCGCGTGGCACTTCCTGCTGTACACCCTGTGCCTGTTCGTCGAGACGGCCCCGGCGGCCGCCGAGTGGCTCCGGTGGGTCAAGGCGCGGCGGATCCTCCGGAAGATGACCACCGCGACCGTCATCCTGGGCGTGACGCTGTCCACGCTGCACCAGGCGGGCCTGGGAGGGCTGTTCCTGACGGCGCCCGCCAAGATCCACCCGCTGTGGTATTCGTCCAACATCCCGGTCCTGTTCTTCATCTCGAGCATGTTCGCCGGGTTCTCGATGATCATCATCGAGAGCCGGTTCACGCACAGGATCTTCTCGGACCGGGTCGATGCGGAGCATCACGCGTCCCACGACAGGATCCTCCTCGGCCTCGGGAAGGGTTCGGCCAGCGTCATGTCCGCCTACCTGTTCCTGAAGGTCATCGACCTGACCCACGGCCACCAATGGGGCATGCTGCTCACCCCGATGGGCTTCTGGTACCTGGTGGAGGTCCTGGGGTTCACGCTCGTTCCCCTGGTCCTCTACGTCGCCGCCATCCGGAAGCGGAGCGTGGAACTCGTCCGGAACACCGCTTTCCTCACTGCGGTCGGCGTGATCCTCAACCGGCTGAACATCTCCGTGATCGCCTTCAAGTGGTACGAGGCGGTGCGGTACTACCCCTCCATCGGGGAGATCTGGGTCACCCTGGCGGTCATCAGCATGGAGCTTTGGGTGTTCCGGTGGGTCATCAACCGCATGCCGATCCTCGGGGAGCATCCCGACTTCAAGTCGGGAAAGGAATCCGCGAAAGAAACCAATAACCCGGAGGTAGTGAGATGGACGGTTTCAGCTTCGTAGACATCTATTCGACGAAGGGGATCGAGTACATCGTCGCGGTGGTCTTCTTCTTCGGCTTCCTGGCGCTGCAGTGGTACCTGCTGGCGCCCGCCCCGGGGGAACGGAAGGCGCAGGAGCCGAAGGCGGGCTTCACGGAATGGTTCCGCGTGCCCGACGGATACAATTTCCACCAGGGGCACAGCTGGATGAAGATGGACCTCCTCCGGTCCGGCAGCCACGGGATCCTGCGCGTCGGGCTGGACGACTTCGCGCAGAAGCTCGTCGGAAGGGTGGAATCCGTCGAACTGCCGGCCGTGGGCTCCCGACTCGCGCAGGGGGACATGGGGTGGAGCCTCGTCGTCGATTCCGTCCCCGTCCCGATGCTCTCCCCCGTGGATGGCGAGGTGGTGGAGGTGAACCCGGAGGTTCTCCGGAACCCCGCGGTCCTGAGCGAGGATCCGTACGGGAAGGGGTGGCTGCTCAAGGTCCGTTCCGAAAGGATCGGCGCGGACACCCGGAATCTCCTGTCGGGGAAAGTGGCCAGGGCGTGGATGGAGGACGCTCTGGAGAAACTCCATCCGATCCGGCACGAAACCGTGGGTCCGGTCCTGCAGGACGGTGGTCTCCCCGTCGACGGGCTTGCGAAGGCCCTCGGGGGGGACCGCTGGAACGAAGTCGCAAGGACGCACCTGCTGACGGACGTAAAGTAGATCCGGACCCGGGGGCGCCCCGCCCGCGGCAAGGGGGCGCTTCCGGGACAACGGCGGCATCCCTCCTCTTCCGCTTGCCCTGGCCCGCCATGCCGTGGTAAGAAGGAAGCACTTCAGGCGCGGAGAGAACGAAGCGGCATGGCTTTCAAGACGATCTCGGTGAAGACCGACGGCACCCAGCAGTTCGTGGACATCACGCAGCAGGTGCGTCACGTGGTGCGCGAAAGCGGGGTGAAGAGCGGCGTCTGCTGGATCTTCATCCCCCACACGACCGCGGCGGTCACGATCAACGAGAACGCCGACCCGGACGTGCGGCGGGACATCCTCAACCGGCTGGAAGCGGCGGCGCCCTCCTCGGAAAAGTACCTCCACTCCGAGGGGAACGCCCACGCGCACATCAAGTCGAGCCTGATCGGGGCGAGCGCCGCGGTGTTCGTCGAGGCGGGCCAGCTCGTCCTGGGAACGTGGCAGTCGATCTTCCTGTGCGAGTTCGACGGCCCCCGGACACGCAACGTGATGGTCCGGATCTCCCCGGGGTAGGCGCTCCCCTCAACCCCGAAGGTACGCTTCGTACCGGGCCCTCAAGGCCCCCCTCGGAACTCCCCCTTCGATCAGGTCCCACGGAAAGGCCTCTGCGGGGTCCTTCTCCCGGAATACCACCGGTCCGACCGTCCGTTCGTCCCAGGAGGGGGAGGAAGCACGCCTTCCCGCCGGAAGTCCGCGCAGTCCCTCCTCCACGCGGCGGTCCGAAAGCCCGAGGTATCCCTGGAGGACCGCGTCGCGGGGGCGCTCGCCGGTCCACCGCAGGTTGGGGATCCCGCGCAGGCGCGCGGCGATCCCGTCCGCACGGGCCCGGAGCTCCCCTTCGGACGCCATCGAAGCCCACTGGAGGGGCGTGAACGGCTTCGGGACGAAAGGGGAGAGCACGGCGGTGATCGTCCCCATGCGCCCCTTTTGCCGCGCCTCCGCAAGGACATGGTCGCGGAAGACCCGCAGGAAACCCGCGATCCCCTCGACCTCCTCTTCCCGCGCCGTTCCCGGCAGCCCGAGGAGAAAATACAGCTTGAACGAGACGATCCCCGCCCGGACCAGCTCGGCCGCGGCGGAGAGGAACACCTCGTCCGGAACCCGTTTCCCCACCCTCGCCCGCAACCGCGCGTCGCCGCACTCCGGGGCGAGCGCCACGGTGCGGTGCCCGCTGCGGGCGAGGATCTCCGCGATCCCGGCGTCGACCAGGTCCGCGCGCACCGACGCGGGGGAAACGGTCCCGCCGCGGTCCAGGATCTCCCGCGCGAAGGTCCGGAAGGGCCCCCAGTCCAGGACGGCCGCGCCGATCAGACCGATTTTCTTCCGGTGGGGCCACGCCCGGTCGACCGCCGCGCGCACGCGCTCGATGGGGAAACCGCGGAAAGAGGCGCATGCGTGCGCGGCGGCGCAGAACCCGCACATCCGGGGACAACCGCGCGACGTCTCGACGAGCGCCATCCCCCCCAGTTCGGTATCCTCGGCAAGGACGACGGGGGGCGGAGGAGGCAGCGCGGCCGGGTCGAGGGTTTCCCTGGCAACGCGCGAGGGGAACCCCGGGAGCGGACGGAGGGAGAGCAGCCTGCCGCTCGCGGACGTCCCCGCACCCTTCTCCCCGCCCTCGTACGCGGGGGAGTAGCCTTCCGGAACATAGACGCCGGGAATCCCGGCCAGGTCCCGCAGGAAAGCGGCGTCCGATGGGTTCCCGCCCGCCAGGTCCAGAAGGGCTTCCATCGCCCGCTCCCCGTCCCCCACCACAACGGCATCCGCGAATACGCCGGAAGGCTCCGGGTTGAGGGAGGCGGCGAACCCCCCTGCGATCACGAGAGGATGCCGTCCCGCCGACGCGGCACGGTCCGCGCGGAACGGGGGGACGCCGCCCGCCGAGAGGATGCCGGGAAGGTTCAGGAGGTCGTTCTCGTAGGACAGGGAGATGGCGACGACGTCGAAACGGGAAAGCGGCCGCCCGCTTTCCAGCGTCGTCCCCCCGGCGCCTCCCCCGGGGGGCGCCGCCCTCCCCGGCGGGCGGATCGCCCGGGTCCGCCTTTCCGGACCCGGCAGGAACACCCTTTCGCAGAGGGTGTCCCCCCTGGCGTTTCCCTGCGCGTGGATCAGCAGAAAACCGAGGTTCGACATCCCCGCCGCGTACCGGTTGGGGTAGACCAGCGCGACATGGATCTTCCCCCCCCACTCCTTGCGGACCGACCCGATCTCGGCCCCGCGACGCGGCCCTCCCAAGACCGCCTCCCCCGGCTACTCCCCCCGCCGCCGGAGGAACGTGGGGATCTCGAACTCGTCCAGCGACTCGATCTCGGTCTCCTTGTCGATCAGCGGCAGGTCCTCCACGCGCTCCTCGACGTGCCCCCGGCCGGATTGCCGCAGGAACGCCGGCGTCTGCAGGTCGTCGGCCCGGCTGACCAGCTTGATCGCCTTGCGCGGGCTCTTCCAGGGTCCCTCCGCCACGTTCGGCTCGAAGCCCGTCGCCACCACGGTGACCTTCAGCTCCTCCCCGAGGGTTTCGTCGATCACGGTCCCGAAGATGATGTTCGCCTCGTCGGAGGCCTCCTCCCGGATCAGACTCGCCGCCTCGTTGACCTCGCTCAGGGAAAGCGTGGGACCCGCGGTGATATTGATGAGCACCCCGCGCGCGCCGCGGATCGATACATCCTCCAGGAGCGGGCTCGAGATCGCCTTCTCGGCGGCCGCCATCGCCCGGTTCTGGCCGGAGGCCGCCCCCGTGCCCATCAGCGCCACTCCCATCCCGGACATCACCGTCTTCACGTCGGCGAAGTCGAGGTTGATATAGCCGGGCTTGGTGACCAGCTCGGAGATCCCGCGGACCGCCTGGAAAAGCACGTCGTCCACCTTGCGAAACGCCTCGACGAAACGCATCTCCTTCCCGGCGATCAGGAGCAGTTTCTCGTTCGGGATGACGATGATCGTGTCGACCAGGCTCCGCAGTTCCTTCGCCCCCATTTCGGACTGCCGCTTCCGCGTGAGCCCCTCGAAGGCGAAAGGCCGCGTCACGACGGCGACCGTCAACGCTCCCACTTCCCTCGCCACCTCCGCCACGACCGGCCCCGCGCCGGTCCCGGTGCCTCCGCCGAGGCCCGCGGTGATGAACACCATGTCCGCCCCCGCCAGGGACTCGCGGAGAAGGTCGCGGTCCTCGAGCGCGGCCTGCCGCCCCACGTCGGGGTTGGCCCCCGCCCCCAGCCCCTTCGTCAGCCGCGCCCCCAGTTGGATCTTCAACGGCGCCAGATTCCGGGAGAGCGCCTGCGCGTCGGTGTTGGCGGCGATGAACTCC
The DNA here is from genome assembly GCA_021815305.1 of Deltaproteobacteria bacterium. Classification (GTDB taxonomy): domain Bacteria; phylum Desulfobacterota; class Deferrimicrobia; order Deferrimicrobiales; family Deferrimicrobiaceae; genus JAKAHC01. Next base: position 462,586 of record JAKAHC010000001.1, read on the forward strand.
ACGCCCTGCAGCCCTTCCTCGATCATTGTGTTGATGGCGTTTCCGCCCCCGCCCCCCACGCCGAACACCTTGATGACGGCGTGGCAGCGGTTCTCCTCGACGATCGTGAACATCCGCGACCTCCTTTCCCCCCGTTCCGTGTCGGACATGCGTCCCTCCGTTCGCCGTGTTCCCCTATCGGACATCAGAAGAATTCGGACAGGTACTTCCTGAAGCGCCCCAAAATCCCCCGGTCTTCCCCCCCGTCGCCCTTCCCGACCACCGTCTCGGCGGTCTGCGCGCCGTACAGGACCAGCCCCACGGCGGTGGCGCAGGACGGGCTGTTGACCACTTCCACCAGCCCGCCGATCCCGATCGGGTTTCCCCTGCGGACGGGGAGCTTGAACACCCGCTCGCCCAGCTCGGGGAGGCCGTCGAGCAGCGCCCCCCCCCCGGTGAGCACCACGCCGGCCCCGAGGCTCTCCTCGAAGCCGGACCGGAGGATCTCTTTCCGCATCAGGGAGAAGATCTCCTCCGCCCGCGGTTCGATGATCTCGCTCAGGTACTGGCGCCGGATCGGGCGGGGTTGCCGTCCTCCCACACCCGGAAGCTCCACCAGCTCGTCCCGGCGCACCTTCTGGATCATGGCGCACCCCGAGGCGTTCTTCAGGGCTTCGGCGTCGGCATGGGGGAGCTTGAGACCGATCGCCACGTCGGAGGTGATGTTGCTCCCCCCGAGAGGGAGTACGTAGGTGTGGCGCAGGGCACCGTCGTAGAAGATCACCATCTCCACGGTGCCGCCGCCGATGTCCATCAGGGCGACTCCCACCTCGCGTTCCTCGGGGGTAAGCACGGCCTCCGCGGAGGCAAGGGGGGACAGGACGAGGGATTCCACGCCGAGCTCCGCCTTCTCCACGCACCGCAGGAGGTTCCGTGCCCCGGGGACGTCGTTGGTCACCACGTGGACGCGCGCATCGAGACGGATGCCGGTCATCCCGCGGGGGTCTTTGATCCCCGCCATGTCGTCGACGATGAACTCCTGCGTGAGCACGTGGAGGATCTCCCTGTCGTTGGGCAGCTCCACGGTCCTCGCGATCTCGAGAACACGCCCGAAGTCCGCGTCGGTCACCTCGCGCTCGTTCCTCACCGAGATGGCGGCGTGGCTGTTGAACGACTTGATGAGCGGGCCGGAGACCCCTGCGTACACGGTCTCCACGGTCAGCCCCGTCATCCGCTCGGCCTCCGTGACGCTCTGGCGGATCGATTTCACCGTCGCGTCGACGTTCACCACCGCGCCCTTGCGCATCCCCTCCGTGGGGGACTCGCCCATCCCGAGGATCTCGACCCCGTCCGGCGTCTTTCTCCCGAGGACGGTGGTCACGTTGCTCGATCCGACGTCCAGCCCCGCGATCACCTGGTCATGCTCCGTGGGTTCCATTCACTCCCCCGACCGCACGAAGATGCGGCCTTCCGTCTTGAGATCGACGATGGCGGGGGACTTGCCCAGGCCCGCAATCCGTGGCATGGCCTCCTCGACCCGTCGCATCGCCTTTTGGGAATCCATCGTCCCGATCCTGATCTGGAGACCCGTGTCGCGGGTCACCAGCGTGTATCCTTCCTGCGGGTCGAAGTGGACTTCCGAGATGTTCTGCCGCAGCGCCCCCGCATCGGCCGCCCGCAGCAGGTCCAGCGACCTCCGGAAGTTCCGCGCCGAAACCGCGTCCCGGGAAAGGAGGTCGGCCCGGGAAAACCCCGTGAGGATCGGGTAGTTCTTCGAGTCGTACGCCGTCAACCGCTTGAAGACGGTGCCTTGATCGTCCACATAGTACAGTGCGTCCAGGTTCACCATCGCCACGGGGTGCCGCTCCTCGATCCGCACCACGAGCCGGTCGGGGAACGCCTTGCGGACGGACGCGGAACGGATCCACGGGTGCTCCGCGAGCCGCTTCGCGACCTCCCGGGAGGGGATCGACCAGATGCTCCCCTTCCCCCGGTCCCGGACGACCGCCCAGACCTCCTCCTGGGTCACGTTCTCGCAACGGTTCATGTCGATCTCGCGCACCGCGAAGAGGGGCGAGCGGGAGAGCCAGGAATACGCGGACGCGCACGCCGCCCCCACCAGGACCACGGCCAGCAGGCCGGCGGCGATCCACGCGGCCAGGCGCAGCCTCGCGACCAGGGGCGTTCCTCCTTCCCCCCGGCCCTTCCGTCCCTTCTCCTTCTTCCGCACGGAGCGGCGATCGCCGCCGCGCTTCCCGTGTCCCGTCTTGTGGTAGACCTTGTACTCGATCATCTATTTCGACAGCCCCGCATCGGAAAGGATCTCCTCGACCAGATCGTCGAAGGCGAGCCCGTCGAACCTTGCCGCCTTGGGGAGAAGGCTCGTCTCCGTCATCCCCGGGATCGTGTTCGCCTCGAGGAAGAAGACGTTCCCCGCCGTGTCCACCCTGTAGTCGAGCCGGGCCGCCCCGCGCAACCGCATCGACTGCGCAGCGCGGCGCGTGTATTCCGCGGCGCGCAGGAGAACGTCCCGGTCCATCGGGACGGGGATCACGTACTCCGTCTCCCCGGCGGTGTACTTGGACCGGTAGTCGTAGAAGCCGGACCGGGGAACGATCTCGATCGCCGGAAGTACCCGCCCGTTGAGGACCCCCACGGTGATCTCCCGCCCCGCCACGTACCCCTCCGCCAGCACCCGGCTGTCGTGCCGCGCCGCTTCGGCCAGGGCCGGCTCCCACTGTTCCGGGGACCTGACGATCGTGACGCCCACGGTGGACCCCTCGCGGTCGGGTTTGACCACGAGGGGGAAGCCGAAGGGGGGCGGTTTTTCCCCCGAAGCGGGTCCCTCGTAGATTGCGTCCGGCGGGCAGGGGACCCCCGCAGCCGCGGCCACGCGCTTTCCGAGGGACTTGCTCATCGCGATGGCGGAAGCGGCCACGCCGGAACCCGTGTAGGGGAGCGCCGCGAGCTCGCACGCCGCCTGGATGCACCCGTCTTCCCCGAACCTGCCGTGGAGGGCGAGGAACGCGACGTCTACCTCCGCTCCGCGCACCGTGCCCAGCCAGTCTTCCCGGATATCGATCTCCTTGACGTCGTATCCTTTCCTCCGCAACGCACCCGCGGCGGCCGCTCCCGTGCGGAGGGAGATCTCCCGCTCCGCGGAGATCCCCCCGAAGAACACCCCCACTCTCTTCCCCGCGAACGGAGGCCGATCAGGCATCGAATTCCCCCCACAGCTTGACCTCGGGAACGAGAAGGACCCCGCACCGTTCCCTGACCGCCCTTTGTCCGCGGTCCATCAACCGCCGGACATCGGCCGCCGTGGCGCGCCCGAGGTTCACCAGGAAATTGGCGTGCTTCTCCGAGAAACAGGCGTCCCCCTCGCGCGCCCCCTTCATTCCGGCCCGCTCCAGAAGGATCCCGGCGCCTTCCGGCGCCCGGGGCGGATTGCGGAAGGTGGACCCGAAGCTTTTTTCACCCCACGGCTGGTTGCCGCGGCGTTTCTCGTTCAGTTGCCGCATCAGGGAGAACACCCCTTCGCGGGTCCCGTCCGCGAAACGGAACCCCGCGCGGACCACGACCCCCTGCACGGGGAACTCCGTTTCCCGGTAACCGAATCGCAGGCTCCGGGCATCGATCCGGCGGATCTCCCCCTCCCCGTCGGCCAGTTCCACCCACTCCGTCACCTCCCCGATGGAATGCCCGTAGGCGCCCGCGTTCATGGTCATCGCTCCGCCGACCGTCCCTGGGATGCCGGAAAGCGATTCCATCCCCGAAAGCCCCGAGAGCGCGCACAGCACCGCGAGCCGGGGGAGCATCACCCCGGCCTCCGCGACCACGGACCCGTCGGCGAGAAACACCACCTTGGAGAGGTGTTTCTTGGTGCAAAGGACCGTCGCCGCCACGCCCGCGTCCGCGACGAGGAGGTTGCTGCCCGCGCCCAGCACGCGGACCGGGCGGCCGGACCGCCGCTCCGTGACGAGGATCTCGCGCACGTCCGCCGGCGACCTGGGAAACGCCACGCGGTCGGCCGCACCGCCGATCCCCACGGTGGTGTAGTCCCGCATCTTCAGGTGGAACGAAACCTCGATGTTTCTCACGCAGGCAGCCGCCCCCCTGCCGCCGTCCCCGCTACGCCGGGGATAGACTTTCTCCCAGTTTCCAGACATCGCCCGCCCCCATCGTCAGAAAGATGTCGCCCGGCCGCAGGAAAGACCGGACCGCGTCCCCCGCCTCGGTCGCCTTTCCCCCGTAGTGCGCGTCCTTGTGCCCGTGTTCCCGGATCGCCTCGCAAAGCCGTTCGCCCGTTGCCCCCTCGATCGGCTCCTCCCCCGCCGGGTACACATCGAACACGAGGAGAACATCCGCGTCGTGGAAGGCCGAGAGGAACTCCCGGAACAGGGCCTGCGTGCGGGAGTACCGGTGCGGCTGGAACCCCACGACGATCCGGCGGCCCGCCCAAACCTCCCGCGCCGCGGCGAGGGTCGCCCGGATCTCCGCGGGGTGGTGGCCGTAGTCGTCCACCACGACGATTCCCCCCGTCTCCCCCTTCACCTGGAACCTGCGGACGACGCCGCCGTAGTCCGCCAGACCTTCGCGGACCCTGTCGAAGGGGATCCCCAGCTCCAGGGCCACCGTCGCCGCTGCGAGCGCGTTGCTCACGTTGTGGCGGCCCGGCGCCAGCATCGAAACCTCCCCCAGCCGCTCCCCGCGCGCGAAGATGGTGAAGCGGTTCGTCATCCCGGAGGAGATCACGTCTTCGGCCCGATAGTCCGCATGGCGCGAGAAACCGTACGTGACGCGGGTTTTCTCGACGGCAGGAAGAAGCTCCTGGACGTTGGGGTGATCGATGCACAGCACGGCGAACCCGTAAAAGGGAATCTTGTTGATGAAGTGGAGGAAGGTTTCCTTGATCTGGCCGATCCCGGAATAGTAGTCCAGGTGCTCCGGATCGATGTTCGTGACCACCGCCACCGTCGGGGAGAGACGGAGAAAGGAGCCGTCGCTTTCATCCGCTTCCGCCACGAGGAATTCCCCCTGGCCGAGCTTCGCGTTGGAGCCGAGGCTGTTCAGTTTCCCCCCCACCACCGCCGTGGGGTCCCACCCCGCCGAGGCCAGCACCGTCGCCACCATCGAGGTGGTCGTCGTCTTGCCGTGCGTCCCCGCGATGGCGATCCCGTACTTCATCCGCATCAGCTCCGCGAGCATCTCCGCGCGGGGGACCACGGGGATCTTCCTGCGATGCGCCTCGAGGACCTCGGGGTTGTCGGAACGGACCGCGGAGGAGATCACCACGACGTGGCCGTCTGCCGGAACGTTTCCGGCCGAGTGACCCACCCGGACCGCGGCCCCCAGACGCTCCAGCCGCTCGGTCGTGTCGGAGCGGCGCAGGTCCGATCCCGAAATCCGGTACCCCAGGTTCAGCAGGAGCTCCGCGATCCCGCTCATTCCGCTTCCGCCGATCCCCACGAAGTGAATGGGCAACCCCTTCCTATACATCGCCGTCTCTCCCCTGTCGGGGGACGGCCCCCTCCTTCCCCGCCAGCGAGAGCGCACGCCGCACGATCCGCAGGGACGCGTCGGGCCGGGAGAAGGAACCCGCCGCCGCCGCCGCCTTGTCCCTGGCCTGCCGGTCCTCTCCGTAAGACCAGAGGGCCGACCAGAGGGCCTCTTCCGACGCATTTCCCTCGCGCAGCCACACCCCTGCGCCGCGGGAGCAGAACTCCTGCGCGTTCCTCGCCTGGTGGTCGTCCGCGGAGTGCGGGTACGGCACGAGGACGCACGGGCGGCGGAACAGCGCGGCCTCCGCGATCGACAGTGCGCCCGCGCGCATCAGGACGACATGGCACCTCCGGAAGAAATCCCCGATCCTTCCGGTGAACGGGAACGCCTCCACGGGAAGCCCCTCCTCCATCGCCGCCCTCTCCACGCCCTCGTACTCTCCCCCCCCCGTCTGCAGCAGAAAGCGGATCTCCTTCCCTTCGCGCTTTCCCTTCCTTGCCATCCCGAGCACCCGCCGGTTGATCGTCCGCGCCCCCTGCGACCCGCCCAGCGCCAGCACCGTGAAAGGCGTTTCGGGCGGCCAGTTTCCCGCCGCCCCGCGCGCGGCGGCGACGACCTCCGACCGCACGGGGTTCCCCGTGACTTCCGCCCGCCCCGGGGGGAAGAAAGGCACCGCCCCAGGGAACCCCGCGAACACCCGGCACGCCCGCTTCGCCAGGAGCCGGTTGGAGCGCCCCGGCACGCTGTTCTGCTCCTGCAGGAACAGGGGCACTCGAAGGAGCCAAGCCGCCGCCGACACGGGGACCGAGGCGTATCCGCCGACTCCGAACACGAGATCCGGGCGCCGCCGCCTCATGACCGCCACCGCGGCAGGGAACCCCCCGGCCATCCGAAGCAGGCCGGGAAGCGCGCGCCACCCCTTCCCCCGCACCTGGCCGGAAGGGACGAAGTCGATTTCGAACCCGCGGGCAGGAACCGCGTGCGCCTCGAGCCCCCCCTCGGTCCCGACGAAAGAGACCTCGCCGCCGGGGCAGAGGGAGAGGAACGCCTCAGCAAGGGCGATCCCCGGAAAAACGTGCCCGCCGGTCCCACCCCCGGCGATGACCATCCGAAGCGACAAGGACATCCGCTCCCTTCAACGAGATGTTCATCAACACGCCGATCGCCGCCAGGTGAAGAATCAGGGAGCTGCCGCCGTAGCTCAGGAGCGGCAGGACCATTCCCTTCGGCGGCAGCATCTTGAGCCCCACCATCATGTTCATCAACGCCTGGATGCCGATCGTGGAGGAGATCCCCATGGCGAGGTACTTCCCGAAGGGGTCCCGCGCGCGGCGGGCGATCCGGTAGCCCACCCATACCATGGTAACAAAACACGCGCCCACCAATACGACCCCGGCGAACCCGAGCTCCTCCCCGATGACCGAGAAGATATAGTCGGTGTGGATCTCCGGCAGGTAGAAGAGCTTCTGCCTCCCGCTGCCCACCCCGGTCCCCAGGAGCCCTCCGTTCGAGAAGGCGATCAGGGACTGGACCACCTGGTATCCCGCCGCCTGCGCCTGCGAGAACGGGTCGAGAAAGGCCTGCAGGCGCGCCACGCGGTACGGCTTCGCGGCGATCAGGGCCGCCGCGCCGAGTGCGCCCGCGCCGGCGAAGGCCGCAAGGAGCTTCCAGGGGAAACCGGCGATGAAGACGATGGCGAGAAAGGAGGCAAGGATCACGATCGCCATCCCGAAGTCGGGCTCCTTGAGGATCGCCGCGACGAAGACGGCCATCACCGCCAGCATCGGGAGAAACGCCCTGTAGCCCTCCTTCGGGTTCTCCCCCTTGCGGTCGATGGCGTACGCCGCGTACGCGATGAGGACGAACTTCGCCAGCTCGGAGGGCTGGAAGGTGAACAGGCGCAGGTTGATCCAGCGGGAGGCCCCGTTCGCGGTATGCCGGACCCCGGGAACGTAGACCAGCGCCAGGAGCGCGAAGGTCGCGACGAGAATCCACAGGATCCGGCGGCGGTAGAAGTCGTGATCGACGCGGGACAGAAACACCGAGAGAGACGCTCCGATGGCCAGGAAGAGGACCTGCCGCTTGAAGAAGTAGGCCGGGTCGTACCCGTACCTGGGGGACGATCCCGCCATGACGTTGGTCGCGCTGTAGATCATCAGCAGGCCCAGCACCGTCAGCGCCGCCGCGCACAGCGCGAGGATCATGTTCTCGTGGCGCTTCCCGATCCTCATCCCCTACAGCTCCATCACCGCGGTGCGGAACGCTTCGCCGCGCTCCTCGAAGTCGCGGAACATGTCGAAACTCGAGCAGGCGGGGGAGAAGACGACCACGTCGCCCGCGCGCGCGGTCCCCGCCGCGGCGCGCACCGCCCCGGGCACGGTCCCGGCGACCTCTATCGGCGCGGTCCCGGCCAGTTCCCTGCGCATCCTCGCGGCGGCCTCGCCGAGGAGAATCACCGCGCGCCCCTTCCGTGCGAGGGGCTCCCGCAGGGGGCGGAAATCCACGCCCTTGTCCTTTCCCCCCGCGATCAGCACCACCGGCTCCGGAAACCCTTCGAGGGCCGCGAGCACCGCGCCGACGTTGGTCCCCTTCGAATCGTTGAAGTACGACACTCCCCGGACTTCCCGGACGAACTCCACCCTGTGCGGAAGCCCGGGGAACGAGGAGAGCTCCGCGAGCACGTCGGAAGGGGGGACTCCCATCCCGCGAGCCACGGCGATCGCCGCGAGGGCGTTCTCCACGTTCTGCAGCCCCCGGATTTTCAACGCTTCCCGGGGGTATCGCTCCTCGGAGCCGGAAAACCGGTGCACCAGTTCCTTCCCGTCGAGGAACGCGCCTTCCGCCATCGGCCGCGTAAGCGAGAACGGAACGATCCGCGCGCGGATCGACACCGCGCGCGCGGAGACCTGCGGGTCGTCCGCGTTGACTACCGCCGCGTCCTCCGGCTCCTGGTTGCGGAAGATCGCCATCTTCGCCTCCGCGTACTCCCCGAACCCCGCGTACCGGTCGCTGTGGTCCTCCGTGAGATTCAGGAGAGCCGCGATGCGCGGGTGGAACGTTTCCACCGATTCCAGCTGGAAGCTGCTCGCCTCCAGCACGCACCAGTCCCATCGCGCGCCCGAGGCGGCGACGAACGGCGTCCCCAGGTTCCCGCCGACGAAAACCTTGCGGAAAGCGCGGGATGCCATCCTCCCGACGAGCGTGGTGACGGTGGACTTCCCGTTGGTCCCCGTGATCGCCGCCACTCTCCCGTCGAACCTGCGGAAACCCAGCTCGATCTCCCCCCACACCGGCACTCCCGCCGCGGCGAGGGCGACGAGCGGCAGCTTCCCGCGGGGAACGCCGGGCGACAGCACGACAAGCGCCGTGACCGGAACCTCCCGCTCCTCCACCATCCCCTGCCGGAAGGCGATCCCGCCCGGAACCCGCTCCCCGAGAGTGCGTTCCACGGACTCCCGGGAGCGGTCGTCCCACAGCGTCACCCGCGCGCCTTCGCCGGCGAGCAGGCGGGCGGAGAGGAGCCCGGATCGCCCCGCCCCCACCACCGCAACGTTTTTCCCCTCGAGGTGCCCCATGTTCACCGGATTTTCAGCGTGCTGATCCCCAGCAACGCGAGGATGATCGATACGATCCAGAACCGCACGATGATCTTGGGCTCCGCCCATCCCTTCAATTCGAAGTGATGATGGAGCGGCGCCATCCGGAAGATCCGTTTCCTGCGGGTCTTGTAGGAGGTCACCTGGAAGATCACCGAGAGCGCTTCCACGACGAAGATCCCGCCCACCAGCACGAGAACGATCTCCTGCTTCACCATCACCGCCACGACGCCCAGCGCGCCGCCCAGGGAGAGCGCTCCGGTGTCCCCCATGAACACCTGCGCCGGATAGGCGTTGTACCAGAGGAACCCGAGCCCCGCGCCCGCCAGCGCGCCGCAGAAGATGGTCAGCTCCCCGACGCCGGGAACGTACTGGATCTGCAGGTAATTGGCGATCTTGACGTTCCCCGCCAGGTACGCGAACAGCATGTAGGTCCCGGCGGAAATGATGGAGGGACCGATCGCCAGTCCGTCGAGGCCGTCGGTGAGGTTCACCGCGTTGGAGGCTCCAACGATCACGAGCACGATGAAGGGAATGTAGAGCGCCCCGAGGCTGGGCTGGAGGTTCTTGAAGAAGGGGATGGTCACCGTGCTCTTGATGCCGATGTCCAGATGGATCAGCGCGGCGGCCAGCGTCGCGAGCGCGAACTGGGCCACCAGCTTCTTCCTCGGGCTCAAACCCTTCGTGTCTTTCCGGATGACCTTCTTGTAGTCGTCCAGGAAGCCGATCGCCCCGTAGCCCACCGTCACCAGGACGGCGATCCAGATGTAGGGGCTCCAGAGGTTCGCCCACAGCAGCGTGGGGATGACCGACGAAAGGACGATGAGCAGACCTCCCATCGTCGGCGTCCCCTCCTTGGCGATGTGGCTCTCGGGACCGTCCCTCCGTATGGTCTGCCCGATCTGCCGCGCGCCCAGAGTGCGGATCAGCCAGGGGCCGATGAGAAAACACATCAGCAGGGCCGTGATCGCCGCGTAGATCGTCCGGAACGTGATGTACCGGAATATGTTGAAGAACGAGTAGCTCGCGTGGAGCGGGAAGAGTAGGTGGTAGAGCATCCGGCTAGGCCCACGTCTCCTTGATGTCCGCGGTCACCTCGTCCAACCGCATCCCCCTCGACCCCTTCACGAGGACCACGTCTCCCTCCGACAGGAGACCGAGCACCGCCGTCCGCAGCGCTTCCCTGTCCGTCGCATGATCGATCGCGGCGGGATCCATCCCGCCTTCGAGCGCTCCGCGGGCCGTCTGCGCCGCGTCTTCCCCGAAGGAGAAGAGGCGGGAGACCCCCAGGGAGGCCATCAGGTGCCCGATCCGGAAGTGGGAGGCCGGGGAGCCCTCCCCCAGTTCCAGCATGTCGGCGAACACCACGACTGTGCGGCGGCCGCGGGCCAGGGACGCGAGGGACCGCAGGGCCGCCTCGGTGGAGGCGGGGTTGGCGTTGTAGCTGTCGTCCAGCAGCAGGCCCCCACCCCGGAGCGGAACCGGCTGGAACCGGCCGGGGGCGGGGGAGAACGCCGCGAACCCCTCTTCCATCTCCGAGGGCGCGACCCCCAGCGCGAAGGCTGCGGCCGCCGCCGCAAGCGCGTTCATCAGGTGATGCTCTCCCGCCACGCGCAGGTGCGAAGTGAACTCCCCGGCGGGCGTCCGCACGGCGATCCGCATCCCCTCGTCCGTCATCGAGAGGATCCTGCCGGAGAAATCGTTCAGCGCCACGCCGAAGAACAGCTTCCCGGCGCGACACCTGCCCGCCTCGCGGACCACGCGCAGATCCGTGGCGTTGACCACCGCGGTGCCGGACTCCGGGAGCGAGCGGAAGAGGTCCCCCTTCTCGCGGGCCACCCCCTCCATCGTCCCCAGGCCGGCAAGGTGGGCGGGTGCGATGTTGGTGACCAGCCCGATATCGGGGGCGGCGATGCCCGCAAGCCGCGCCACCTCGCCGGGGGCGTTGGTGCCCATCTCCAGGATCGCCACGTCGTGCTCCCCGGAGAGGGTGAGCAGCGTCAGGGGCATGCCGATCAGGTTGTTCCGGTTCCCGGGATTGCGGAGCGCCTTGCGGGTGGGGGAGAGAAGGCGGAAGAGCATCTCCTTGGTGGTCGTCTTCCCGGAGCTGCCCGTGATCCCCACAAGGGGGATGCCCCGGTGGCGCAGCCTGTGGACGCGGGCCAGATCTCCCAAGGCTTCCACCGGGTCGCGCACGACGAAGACCGGCCTGGTGCGGGCCACGGAGGGGGGAACCTTCCTTGCGCCCTCCTCGGAGACGATCGCCGCGAGCGCGCCCTTCTCGAAGACCTCCCTCACGAAATCCGCGCCGTCCGCGCGCTCCCCGGGGAGGGCGACGAATACGCCGCCCGGCGGGAGGTCCCTGCTGTCGGTGGTGACGCCTCCGATCGGTTCTCCGGGAGAGATCCCACACGCCTCGCGAAGGGGGTGGATCGCCCCGATCACTTCCGGAAGGGTCATCCTACCCCCCTGCGGCAAGCACGTCCCGGACGGTCTTCCGGTCATCGAACGGCAGGCGCCGCTCCCCGATGATCTGGACATCCTCGTGTCCTTTCCCGATGATCGCCACCGTGTCCCCGGCTTCCGCCAGGGAAAGGGCCGATGCGATCGCCGCTTTCCTGTCCTGCAACGTCGTGAAGAACCCGCCTCTCCAGGATACAGGCCCACGAGCCTCCACGAATCCCTCCGCCGTCAATCCGGGGACGATCTCTCCGAGGATCGCCGCAGGGTCCTCTCCGCGCGGGTTGTCGGAGGTCAGGACGACGATGTCCGAGCGCAACCCCGCGATCCTGCCCATCTCCGGCCGCTTTCCGCGGTCGCGGTTCCCCCCGCACCCGAACACCGTGATGAGGCGCCCCTCGGAGAGTCCCCGGAGCGTCGTGAGCACCCGGTCCATCCCGTCCGGAGTGTGCGCGTAGTCCACGAAGATGTGCAGGCCCCGGTCGTTGGCGATCGCCTCCAGCCTGCCGGGAACCGCCTCGACGGCTCCGATCCCCGCCGCGATCGCCCCGGGCGGCGCGTCGAGCAGGAGCGCGGCGGCGGCGGCGGCCATGATGTTGGAGACGTTGTGCGCTCCGATCAGGCGGGACCGCAGCGGGAGGGGGCCCCCCGGGGTGGCGAGGACCATGCGTGTCCCCTCCCATGTCATTTCCATCTCCAACGGGTGCACGTTCCACGCGCGGGAGAAACCGAAGCTCATCGCGGAGGAAAACTCCTGCGCGAGCCGCTCGATGTACGGGTCGTCGCCGTTCATCGCGATCGAGGTGCGCTTCCCCCCGGCAGGAAGGTATTCGCGGAAGAATCTCGCCTTCGCGGAGAAGTACGACTCCATGTCCCCATGGTAGTCCAGGTGGTCCCGCGTGAGGTTCGTGAATACCCCGAGATCGAACCGGACGCCTTCGATCCGGCCCTGGGCGGCGCTGTGGGACGACACTTCCATCACGACGTCGGTCGCCCCCCTCGCCGCGGACTCCGCCATCACTTCCTGGAGTTCCTGGGGAAACGGGGTAGTCAGCCCCCTTCGGAGGACCGTTCCCGCCACCCGGTAATCGATCGTTCCGATGACGGCGGGGACCCTGCCGGCCGCGATGAGGATGCCCTCCAGAAGATATGTGACCGTGGTCTTGCCGTTGGTCCCGGTGATCCCCGTAACCCGCAATTTCGCAGACGGGTCGCCGTGAAACGACACGGCGACCCGGGTCAGCGCGGACACCGTGGAAGAAACCCTCACGACGGGAAGGGGAGGAGACGGAATTTCCCGTGTGACGAGGGCGGCGGCCGCCCCGGCCCGGGCCGCCGCCTCGAGGAAATCGTGCCCGTCCGCCTTCGCGCCCGGAAGGGCGACGAACAGGTCCCCCGGACGGACGGCGCGGGAGTCCGCGGCGATCCCCCGGATCTCGATCTCCCCGGGGGATCCGGAGTCCCCGAGCGACGCCGCGAAGAGAAGGTCGGCCAATCTCACCGCTTCTCCTTGTTCGCGGAAAGCCGAAGCTGCGGCTCCGCCGCGAAAACCACCGAGCATTCCTCCCCGGGGACAAGGACGGCTCCGGGGGCGGGGGTCTGCGCACAGGCGACTCCGCTCCCCTTGAGGGAAAGCTTGACCGAATACCGCCCCATGATGTCGACGGCCCGGCCCATGGAAAGCCCCGCCAGGTCGGGCATGATCATGACGCCCGCGGGCGACGCCGTGGAAACCGGGGTCACGCGTACGGCGGCGGGAGCGACCGCCTCGATCCGGTGGGACAAAGCGGAGGCGACCGCCTCGGTGGGCTGGATCCCCAGGTAGTACGCCGTCTTGACGGCGATCTGGTTGAACGCCGGAGCGGCGACCACGCCTCCGTAGACCTGGCCCCTCGGTTCGTCGACCACGACGAGGATGAGCAATTCCGGGTCCTCCAGGGGGAGGAACCCGATGAAGGATGCGGTCCTCCGCGTCGGGGAGTATTTCCCCGTTCCCGGCTCCACCTTCTGGGCCGTCCCCGTCTTGCCTCCGACGAGGAACCCCCGGATGCGCGCCTGGGTTCCCGTCCCATCCTCCTCGACCACCTTTCCGAGGATCTCCCGCATCCGGGCGGAGGTCTTCGGGGAAAGCACGCGGCGCAGCTCCTTCGGCTGGCCGCTGTACACCGTCTTCCCCTTCGGGTCGCGGATCTCCCGCACGACGTACGGCTTCATCACCCTGCCGCCGTTGACGATGGCGCCCATCGCAGCGGCCAGTTGCAGCGCGGTCACGGAGATCCCCTGTCCGAAGGAGACCGTCGCGCGCCGGATGTGCTTCCCGAAGGCGTCCCGGGACGGCACGATCCCGGATATCTCTCCGGGGAGCTCGACGCCCTCCCTGGAGCCGAACCCGAAGGCCCGGATCATGTCGTAGTACCGGTTGCCGTCCATTTTCTCGTTGATCTTCGTGATGCCGATGTTGCTCGAGTACTTGAGGATCTCCGGAGCGGTGAGCCACCCGTACTTGTGGGTGTCGTGGATCACCCTGCCCGCGTAGCGGTACGCCCCGTTTTCGCAGAAGAACCGGTCCGACGCCCCCACGGCGCCCATCTCGAGCGCCGAGGCCATGGTGAACACCTTGAAGGTGGAGCCGGGCTCGAAGCAGTCCGTGATGGCCCGGTCCCGTCTTGCCCCGACGGGCGCGTCGCCAGGCGCGTTCGGGTTGAAGGAGGGGGAGTTCGCCATCGCCAGGATCTCCCCGGACTTCGGCGCGAGCACCAGCGCGGCCCCGCCGCGGGCGTGGTACTTCTCCACGGCGGCATCGAGCTCGCTCTCCGCGATGTGCTGGATGTTCCGGTCGATCGTCAGCGTAACCGCGTGCCCGTTGGAATTGAACTCCACGGGGCTGCTCGCCGGCACGATGAGGCGGCCATGGGCGTCCCGCTCGCACATGAGGACCGCCCGCTCCCCGTGCAGATACTTGTTCAGCGAGAGCTCGATCCCTTCCATCCCCTCGGAGTCGAGGTTCGTGAAACCGATGAGCGAGGAGGCGAGCTCACGGTTGGGGTAGAACCGCTTCGGCTCTTCCACGGTTCCGATCCCGTCGATGGCCGACGCCTTCCCCCGGGTTTCCGGATCGAGCTCCGCAAGCGCCTCCTTCACCTCCCGCACCGCCTCGTCGGCGGCGGTGGAGGGCATCTGCCGGCGGACCCACACGAAACCCTTGTCCGCGGCGAACCGCTTCGACAGTTCCTTCGCGGAGCGGGAAACCCGCGGCGCGAGCAGGGCGGCGGCCTTGTCGGGGAACTTGAGCTTCCCGGGCTGAACGAAGATGGATTTCGTGGCGATGCTCACCGCGAGCTCGCTCCCCGTCCGGTCGAGGATCACTCCGCGTTTCGGAAGGAGGGGTATGGAAGTGCAGTACTGCTTCGCGCCCCGCTCGCGGATCCCCTTCACCCCGAGGACCTGGATATGGAACGCCCGGAGGACGATCAGGAGGTAGAGAGAGAGGAGTCCGTAGAGGACAAGGCGCGCGCGGGAGGTCATCTCACCGGATTACGCGGTCCATCTGCGCCGGGACCATCCGCAGTTCCGTCCGCGCGATGGCGTCGATGCGGGCCGGGCTCTTCAGCGCCAGGACCTCCAGTTGGAGCACTTCCCGTTCCTTCTGGAGGGTCCTCTTCTCCTCCAGCGTCGAGGAAACCCGGTATCCGGTGCGGATGTACTGGCCGGAGAGCCAGACGTTGAACAGGCCGATGCCCAGCATGGCAAGGGATATGGCGACGAACCCCCGCCTCCGGGGAACCGCCGGGATCGGAGGGGATTCCCTCCGGATTTCGGTGATGATGTACACGCCGTTGCCGACCGTCATCTTCGTCATCTCCGTCCTCCTCATCCTGTCCTTCGTGCCGCCCGGAGCTTCGCGCTGCGCGCCCTCGGGTTTTCGCCGACTTCCCGCTCCGACGGGACGACCGGCTTGCGGGTAAGAAGCTCGAGGGTCGCCGGGCCGCCCCCCGCTCTCCCTGCGTGCCGCCGGAACTCCGTCTTCACCAGCCGGTCCTCGAGGGAGTGGAAACTGATCACCGCCACCCGCCCCCCGGGGGAAAGATGCTCCGGGACGCTTTCAAGGAACGACGCGAGGGAGTCCAGTTCGCGGTTCACGGCGATCCGCAGGGCCTGGAACACCCGCGTGGCCGGATGGATGTCCCTGGGCCACGCTTTCCGCGGGATCGCCCCGGCGACGATCCCGGAAAGATCGGCGGTCGTCCGGATCGGCGCCTTCCGCCTGCGCTCCACCACCGCCCGGGCGATGCGGCGGGAGAACCGCTCCTCTCCGAAACGGTAGAAGAGGTCCGCCAGTTCCCTCTCCCGGGCGTCCCGTAGGATCTCCCCTGCGGTCGGCCCGCCGCCTTCCGGGTCGCGCCTCATGTCGAGGGGCCCCTCCTCGCGGAACGAGAAGCCGCGCGCGGGGTCTTCGAGCTGGAGGGAGGAGATTCCGAGGTCCAGGAGGATCCCGTCGAATCCCCTTCCCCCGGCGGCCTCCCGCAGCGCCGGCAGTTCCGCGAAGTCCGACCGGACCAGCCGCGCCCAGGGGAACGCCGAGAGTCTCCCGGCGGCGACTTCGAGCATCGCCGGATCCGCGTCGGCGCAGATCAGTTGGCCCTCCGCACCGATCCTCGCGGCGATCTCCGCGGCGTGCCCTCCGGCGCCGGTCGTCCCGTCGAGGAAGACCTCCCCGGGGGCGGGGGCAAGCAATCCCAACGTCTCCTGGAAAAGAACGGGAATGTGGCCGGACGCCACCTTTCAGATCCCGAGGTCGCTGATCTCCCGCACCAGCTCGCGGTCCTCGAGCACCTCCTTCTCGAACCTGCCGATCTCCTGCTGCCAGCGGTCGAGCGACCAGATCTCGAACCGGTTGGGCATCCCCAGGATGACGACTTCCTTCTCCAGCCCCGCGTACGATCGCAGGGACGGGGGAACCAGGATCCGCCCCTGCTTGTCCGGGACCGCCTCCACCGCGCCTCCCAGGAAGAACCGGACGAAGGCGTTTTTCTTCCGGTCGGTGCTGGGAACCCGGGAGAGTCTCTCCTCGATGCCCGCCCAGTCGTCCGCCGCGAATCCGTAAAGACAATCGGAAAAATTGGTTAGGAAAAAAGAGTCCTGGCCGGATTCGAGGAGGCGCTCGCGGAAGGGGGCCGGGATGTTGACCCTTCCCTTGGGGTCGATGGTATATTCGAAGCGTCCCCGGAAGATCACGGCGGCTCTTACCCACCTTTCCCCACAATTACCCACTTGCAGGGTATTCTACCGGGGCCGCCGGAAGTGTCAAGGCATTTCCATCGGATCTATGGAAAAAATTGCAGCAACGGCGGGGAAACGCGGAAACACCGTTTTAAGGAGACCGGTTGCCGGGGGAAAAGAACGCCTGAGGAGACCGTAAGCCGGGTTCTGTGCGCGCCGCGAATGGCGGCGCGGGGCGGCCATTTCTCTACGGCGGACGTTGCCGACCGCCTTGAGCGACCTTTACCCGAGGGCTCCGGGCGGGCCGCCCTTCCCCCGCCGGCGAAACCGCCGCGGGGTCGCCCTCCTATTCGGTCTTGCTCCGGGTGGGGTTTGCCATGCCGCGACGGTCGCCCGCCGCGCGGTGAGCTCTTACCTCACCATTTCACCCTTACCGCCCGCCGAAGCGGG
Source organism: Deltaproteobacteria bacterium (assembly GCA_021815305.1). Lineage (GTDB taxonomy): Bacteria > Desulfobacterota > Deferrimicrobia > Deferrimicrobiales > Deferrimicrobiaceae > JAKAHC01. The sequence continues at coordinate 479,793 of JAKAHC010000001.1, forward strand.
AGGCGGTGTGTTTTCTGTGGCACTGTCCTCGGGGTCGCCCCCACCGGGCGTTACCCGGCACCCTGCCCTGCGGAGCCCGGACTTTCATCCCGTCCCCGTCGGGGACCGGCGGCCGCCTGGCCTCCTCAGACGCTTCCGGAATGCTGATCGATCGCGAGGTTCGCCAGGAGATCGGCTCTCCGGTTTTCCTCGCGCCCGACATGAAGTATACGCACCCCGGGGAATGCGCGCAACCTGCCGCACGCCTCGAGGTAGAGCGGCCGGAGGTGCTCCGCCTTGACCTTGTACCGCCCGTTGAGCTGGCGGACGAGAAGTTCCGAATCGGAGTACACCGTGAGGGGGCCGGAAGCGTGCCGCCCGGCCTCTTCGAGGGCCATCAGCAGGGCCCGGTATTCGGCGACGTTGTTCGTGGTTTCCCCTATGTACGAGGAAAGCTCTATCGACGCCCGCCCGTCCGCGAACTCGACGACCGCCCCGATCCCGGCCGGGCCGGGGTTCCCCCGGCTGGCGCCGTCGACGCGCACCATGACGGCCACGGGGCTCAACCTCCCGCCGCCTCGCTTTCCACCGCCTCGTAATAGAGGATCCGGTTGCAGTTCGGGCACGTGTGGATCCCGTCCTCCCGCTGCAGCAGGTTGAACAGCTGCGGCGAGATGTTCATGTGGCACCCCGTGCACGAATAGTTCCGCGCGGGGACGATCGCCAGGCTGTCCCTGCGGCCGAAGATCAGTTCGAACCGGCGCACCAGCCCCGCCTCCAGGCGTGACGCCACCTGCCGCTTGCGGGCCAGGATCCGCTCGATGTCCGCGTCGAAGGTTCCCATCCGCGCCTCGATGTCGACCATCCTCTCCCTGTAGTTGCCCTCCACCTCCTCGAGATCGCTTTTCCGCTCCGCGAGCCGTTTCTCCTCCTCCTCGTACCGCGACAGGAGGGCCAGCAGCTCCTCTTCCCTCGAAGCGTTGGTCCGGCGGGTCCCCTCGATCTCCTTGAGCATGGCGTAATATTCCTTGTTGGTCTTGATCGACATGAGTTTGGCCTTCGCCCGCTCGACCTTGTCGCGCTCTTCCTCGATCTCCCGTTCCTTCTCGCGGCGCTGCTGCCGCAGCGTTTCGAACTCCTTTTCCGCCGCCAGGAACTTCGCTTCCCGTTCCTCGAAAAGGCTCTTTAGGTCCGCCACCTCGAGGGGGACCTTCCGCTTCTCCTCCTCCAGACGGTGCACCTGGACCATTACCTCCTGCAGATCGATCAGGGTTTTTACCTGCTCCATCAAGGCTTTTTCCTCCCTCGTGTCCGTCTCTGCGGCACCATCCGCAAAGGCTCCTCTTCCATGATAACCCGCGCCGCAACGGCACCGCGAAACCGCTCCTGAAGAACACGCCGGAATGCCGGCAGGACCCACCGTTCGCCCGAGGCGTGCCCGATGTCGGCGACGGGCATGCCGCCGGCGGCCGCCTCGAGCGCCTGGTGGTATTTCACGTCTCCCGTGACGTAGAGGTCCGCACCTGCCTCCCGCGCCGCGCCGGCGAACTCCGCGCCGCTGCCCCCCACGATCGCGACCCGGCGCACCATTTTCCTGCGGGGCCCCGCCACCTTGATCCACGAGGGGCGGAAGGCGCGCCGCACCGCGTCGAGGACTTCCGGAAGGGGAACGGTCCCCGGGAGATCCCCCACGGCGCCGACCCCGCCTCCCAGCGCTCCCCCGCGCAGGGGGATGACGTCGACGGCCGGCTCCTCGTACGGGTGCGCCCTCCGGACCGCCCGCAGAACCGACGGGACGAGGGACCCCGCAACGACCGTCTCCACCCGCGCCTCCTCGACGCGTTCCTCCCTGCCGGGCTTCCCCAGGAACGGCGTGGACTTCCCGCTTCCGAGGAACGTCCCGGTACCCGGGGTACGGAACGCGCACCGCGCGTATTCCCCGATCCTCCCCCCCCCGGCGTCCGCAGCGGCGGACAGGACGGCGTCCGCATGCGACGGCGGCACGAAGACGACCAGCTTGCAGGCGTCGGAGCCCGGCTCGCCGGGGATGAGGGGCCGGATGGAGCGGAGCCCGAGCCTGCGCGCCATGACGTCCGACACGCCGCGCGTGGCGACGTCGGCGTTGGTGTGCGCCGAGATCACGGAAACTCCCAGCCGCAGCAACGCGTACGCCGCTGCGGAGGAACCCTGGTCGGGCCGGATGGACGAAAGCGGGGTGAACACGACGGGGTGGTGCGTGAGCAACAGATCGGCGGGCCGTCTCCGCAGGGAGGAAAGCACGGCCGGGGTCGCGTCCAGGGCGATGACGACCGTTCGGACGACGGAGTCGGGGTCGCCCAGGAGGATCCCGACGTTGTCCCAATCCGCGCGGTGGGCGAACGGGAACCGCTCGTCGAGGGCGCGCCAAACGTCCCTCACGGTGGCGGGAGCGGGCCGGCTCACGGTCCCGCCGTTCCACGAAACAAAAATGCACCGGGGCCCGGTGCATTTTTCCCTGTCCTCGACGACTTCTTTACCTGCCGCTGCATGGCGACTTCTTTGCTGGTGGGCCCACCTGGCCTCGAACCAGGGACCGACCGGTTATGAGCCGGTGGCTCTGACCAACTGAGCTATGGGCCCGACTCGGATCATTGGAAATAAGTTGCATATATTCACATATTTCCGATGCCATGTCAACGCCGCCGGCGCACCGCCTATTCGAGGAAGGTCCTCAGCCGCTTGCTCCGGCTGGGGTGGCGCAACTTCCGGAGAGCTTTCGCTTCGATCTGCCGGATCCGCTCTCTCGTCACCTCGAAATCCTGCCCCACCTCCTCGAGGGTGTGGTCGGACTTCTCGCCGATCCCGAAACGCATCCGCAACACCCGCTCCTCCCGGGGCGTCAGGCTTCCCAGGACCTTGTCCACCTGTTCCGCAAGGTCGATGTTGATCACCGAGTCCACCGGGGAGGCGGTGTTCTTGTCCTCGATGAAGTCGCCCAGATGGCTGTCTTCCTCCTCCCCGATGGGGGTCTCCAGGGAGATCGGCTCCTTGGCGATCTTCAGGACCTTGCGCACCTTCTCCAGCGGGATGTCCATCCGTTCGGCGATCTCCTCCGGGCTCGGCTCCCGTCCCAGTTCCTGCACCAGGTACCGGGACGTCCGTATGAGCTTGTTGATCGTCTCGATCATGTGCACCGGAATCCGGATGGTGCGCGCCTGGTCGGCGATCGCGCGCGTGATCGCCTGCCGGATCCACCACGTCGCGTAGGTGGAAAATTTGTACCCCCTGCGGTATTCGAACTTGTCCACGGCCTTCATCAGGCCGATGTTCCCCTCCTGGATGAGGTCGAGAAACTGAAGGCCCCGGTTGGTGTACTTCTTCGCAATGGAGACGACCAGCCGGAGGTTCGCCTCGACCAGCTCCCTCTTCGCTTCCCGGACCTTCCGCTCCCCCCGCTCGATGGCCGCAAGGGTTTCCTGGATCTCCCCCGCGGAAAGCCCCGCCTCGCGCTCCACCTTGCGGACCGTGTTCCTCGCCTCCCGCAGGGACTCCTCGATCTCGAGAAGCTTCTCCTTCTTCACGTGGTACTTCGAAGCCGCCCTGGCAAGACCGTCCTTTTTCCCCCTGATCTCCTTGAAGAGGCGGGTGAGCTCCTTCTCCGGGAGGCGCACCCTGTCGCAGCAGTCGCGGATCATCGTCTCCGCGGCCTCGATCCTGTCGGCGAACCGACGGATCTTGTCGCCGATCACCTCGATCTGGCGCTCCTTGAGGTGGATCTCCTGGATCGATTCCACCACCCGCTCGTTGAGGGAGGCGACCTTCCCCTTCAGCGCCTGACGTTCCTTCTCCTTGATCCCGCCCTTGCGGAGCCGCTGATCGATTCCGATGGCGGACAGATGGGTCCTGCGGATCCGCTGCACGATGCGCAGAACCTTCTCCCGCGCCGCCTTCTCCTCCTCGTCCGTGGGATCCTCGTCGATGTCCTTGATGACGTCCCGCACCTGGATCTCGCCGGTCTTCAACTTCTCGCCCACCCGGTACAGCTCGTCCAGCGCGATGGAGCAGCTCTTCACGGAAGAGACGATCTCCCGCTCCCCGTCCTCGATCCGCTTTGCGAGGCTCACCTCGCCCTCCCGGTTCAGCAGCGGGATCGCACCCATCTCCTTGAGGTAGAGGCGGACCGGGTCGTTTCCCTTGATGCCGCCGGGATAGTCGTACTCCTCCTCTTCCTCCACCGCGGGCTCCTCCTCCACGGAGGCCTCCTCCTCCTCGCCGGCTTCCTCCTCGCCGATCAGGAGGTTCGCGCCCGCGAGGGGGACCTTCTGGAAATCGTCCACCACCTCGATGGCGTTCTCCCCGAAGATCTCCATGACGTCGTCGATCTGATCTCCCGTGAGTATGTCCGGCGGCAGAACGCTGTTCAGTTCGTCGTAGGTGACATACCCCTGCGCACGCCCTTTCTCCACCAGGACATCGATGCCGTCTGGATGTTTCCGTCTCGCCATCTGCCCCTCACCTCGTCATCGGGATCTGCGTTCCGATTCCATACGTTCCTTTTCCATACGTTCCTTCCGCCGCTTCGCGGAAATCAGGCGACCGACAAGGAGGGATTTCTCCTCTTCTTCCGTCGCCTCCCTCATCTTCGCCTGGAGTTCTTCGATCTCCCTCTGCGCTCCGCGGATGCGAAGCGCAAGGACCGCACCGGGGTACATCCTGCGCGCCTCTTCCGCCGGGAAATCCGCGCGCACCAATTCCGCGGAGAGGCGTTTCCGCACGGTGTCCGGGAGTTCCTCCGAGAGAAGAGAAGCCCCTGCGCCCGCCGGGCCGCGACCGGCCGACTCCTCGAGGTATGCAACCGCTTCCCGGGCGTCTTCTCCCTCGAGCAGTTCGAGGACCCCGTCCCGGCGCGCCTCCGGCACAAGACCCGGGTCGACCGCAAACAGTTGCAACATGAGGCTCTCCTCGGATCGGGGGACCTTCGCCGCGGGGTCCGGGCCTGCCGGGGACGCCGACGGGCGCTCCGAGGCGCCCAACTGCCGGTGAATCGTGTCGACCGGCAGTCCCGCCGTTTGTGCGACGCGTTGCACGTACAGTTCCCGCTCCGCGGGGTCGACGATCCATCGCAAATACTTTTCCATCATCCGCACGTAGGAGAGTTTTCCGGAAATGGTTCCCAGATCGTGCTTCCGGGAAACCCCCCGCTCGATAGATTCCATCAGGGGAACCGCACCGTCGATGCGACCGGAAAGCTCGTCCCTCGACGCGGCTTTCGCCCAATCGTCGGGATCCATCCCCTTCGGAGGAAAAAGGACTTTCGGACTGACGCCCGCGGCGTACAAAGGACCCCCCGCCCGCACGGCGGCCATCTTCCCGGCAACATCGCCGTCGTAGAATAGGATGACGTTCCCGGACAACCGCTTCAGGTTCCTTGCGTGGGTCTCCGTGAGCGAAGTGCCGCACGTCGCCACGACGGCCCGCACCCCCAACTGCCACAGGCCGATCAGGTCCATGTACCCCTCGACCACGATCACCCGCCCTTCACCCCTTATCGCGGGGAGTGCCTGATGGAGACCGTAAAGGAGTTGGCTCTTCCGGTACAGCTCCGACTCGGGAGAATTGAGGTATTTCGGCACGGCATCGTCGACCGCCCGCCCGCCGAAGCCGCAGATGCGTCCCCTCGCGTCGGCGATCGGGAACACCACGCGCCCGCGGAACCGGTCCCGGTGTCCGGCCCCCGAGGAGAGCAGGAGCCCGGCCGCCTCGGCCCGTGCGGGTTCGACCCCCTCCCGCTTCAGGGCCGCCGGCAATTCCCCCGCCCGCCCGCCCCAGCCGAGGGAGAATTCCTGCTCCGCCTCCGGGCTCACCCCGCGCCGCCGCAGGAACTCGCGGCCCGCTTTCCCTGCGGGGGAACGGAGCGACTCGCGGTATGCCTGCGCGGCGAGCCGGAGAATGGCGTAGAGGTCCTCCTTCGGACGCGCGTGGCGCCCTCCCCCCTCGTAACGGACAACCACCCCGTACCGTTCGGCCAGATCCTCGACGGCATCCGCGAAGGCGAGGTTTCGCGCCTTCATCAGGAAGTGGAAGACCGATCCTCCTTCCCCGCAACCGAAGCACTTGAACGCCTGCCGGGTGGGATGGACGAAAAAGGACGGGGTCTTCTCCCGGTGGAACGGGCACAACCCCCGGTAGTTCGCCCCCGCGCGGGTCAGCGGCACCGTCTCGGAGATCACCTCGACGATGTCCGACCGGTCCCGGACCTCCCGGATCGTGCTCTCGGAGATACGACCTCCCAAAGGTCTCCCCGGGGCGGCTCTTCCGCCCCTTGCGCCCCCTCGGGCAAGGGGATGCCGAAAAAAAACCCGGGCGACTCCGTCGCCGGGAAAATCGCTCCCCCGGTCGCCCGTTATCCCGCCAACAGCCGCCGGACCGTCTCGTTCACCGCCTTGCCGTCGGCGCGGCCCGCAACCTTCGGCATGAGGGCCTTCATGACGCGTCCCATGTCGGCCGGGGATTTCGCCCCCGTTTCCGCAATCGCTTCGCGGACAACGGCCTCGATCTCCAGGGACGAGAGGGCTTTGGGGAGATACCGCTCCAGTGTGGCGATCTCCCCCTCCTCCTTCGCCGCCAGTTCCGGGCGGTTCCCCTTCACGTACAGCTCGATCGCCTCCCGCCGCTGCTTGACCATCGTGGCGATCACCTTGAGGACCGCCTCGTCCGGAAGACCGGCGCCCGGCGAAAGCTCTTTCCTTGTGACCGCATCGATTTCGCGGTACTGCACGGCGGCCACGGCCATCCGCAAAGCAGAAAGGGCCAAGGAGTCGCGCTCCTTGGCCGCCTTCTGCATGTCCCCGTGCAGCTGATCCTTGAGGCTCAACGCTACCGGCTCATTTTCTTCAGTTTCTTCAACGCGCGCTTCCTGGCCGCCAGCGTCTTCTTCTTCTTCTTCACGCTGGGCTTTTCGTAATGCTCCCGCTTGCGGATCTCCGAAAGGATCCCGGCTTTCTCGCACTGTTTCTTGAACCGTTTGAGTACGCTTTCGAAGGGCTCCTCTTCCTTCACACGGACGCCCGGCATCTGCAGATCACCCCTTCCCGCACCGAATACCAACCGAAAATTACAACATATTACGCCTTTTTCAACTCTCGTCAAGAAATTCCGCGGGGTTGGTTCCGCCTCCCGAAGGTACCGGCAATCGCAGCCGCGCCAGCTCCGCGATCAGGCTCCCGGCCCACCGGTAGATGTTGTGTTCCTTGATGACCGTGCGCATCCGCCGCATCCTCGCGGTGCGCTCCGCGGGCTCCATGCGGAGCGCCAGACGGATCGCTTCGGCCATTTCCTCGATGTCGTAAGGGTTGACGATCAAGGCGTCGGTCAGTTCGCGGGACGCGCCCGTGAACTGGCTGAGGATCAGCACGCCGTCTTCGTCGTCCCGGGAGGCCACGAATTCCTTCGCGACCAGGTTCATTCCGTCGTGCAGGGATGTGACCATGCAGACGTCGGAGGCCCGGTAGAACGGATCGATCGCCTCGTGACTGTGGTGCGCCTTGAGAAACACGATGGGCTTCCAGTTCTTCGTCTGAAACCGCCAGTTGACCTTTTCGACCGTCTCCTCGATTTCCGCCGCGAGGTCGCGGTACCGCTTGATGTGCGTCCGGCTGGGGGCCCCCAGCTCCACGAACGTGAATTTCTCGATGAATTCCGGGTGCTTTTCGAAAAATCGCTCGATGGCGCGGAATCGCTCGGGAATCCCTTTGGTGTAGTCGATCCGGTCGACACCCACTCCAAGGGATTCCACCCGGAACCCGATCTCCCGGGTCACGCGGACCTTCGGAAGGTCCTCCTCCGTGACGGCCTTGTAGAGGCTCTCCAGGCTGACGCTGATGGGAAACGGTTTCACGATCGTCGTGTGCCCGCCCCGGGTCACCGAAAATTGCTCCCAGTCGATCTGCGATTCGAGGAACCGGTCCACCGTTTCGAGAAAATTGTTGCAGTGGAACTGGATGTGGAAACCGATGAGATCCGCGCCGAGCATCCCGAGGAGGATCTCCTGGCGCCACGGGCAGATGCCGTAGGCCTCGGGGTTCGGCCACGGGATGTGCCAGAAGAGGGCCACCTTGGCGTCGGGTCGCTTCTCCTTTACCAGCCGCGGCAGCAGGGCGAAATGGTAATCCTGGATCAGGATCAGCGGAGAGTCCTCTCGCTCCACCTCCTTCAGCAGCGCTTCCGCGAACTTCTCGTTCACCTCCCGGTAGCGCGTGAAGTCCTCCAGCCGGAAGACGGGACGGGTGTGCGTGATGTGGCAGAGGGGCCAGATGCCCTCGTTCGAAAATCCGTAGTAGTACCCGTCCTCCTCCTCCTTCGTAAGCCAGACGCGCTTCAGGGTATAGGCAGGCTCCTCCGGAGGGACGCGGAGCGTGTCGTTCCCGTCGACCGCTTCGCGGTCCGCGTCCCCGCTCCCGTGCGCGATCCAGACGCCGTCGCACGCCCGCAGGACGGGATCCAGCGCGGTGACCAGCCCCCCCGCGGGCATGATGCACCGGATCTTCCCGCCTTCCTTCGCGTGCAGGTACGGTTCCCGGTTCGAAACGAGGAACAGCCTCCCCCCCCCGAGTTCCACACGCATGTGCTCCTTCAGCCGGCTCGCCGTCCACAGGGATTCCGCGTGGAGACGAAGCTGGGCCTCCTCCTCGACCCTGGCACGGGCGATGGCCAGGCTCCGGGCCATGTGGCTCACTTCCGAGATCAGGGGATCCAGAATCACGTCCTTGTGCGGGAGGATGTCGGGCTTGGCGCCCTTCGTTTTTCCGGTGCGCAGGTCCCGCATCCATACCGCGATCTGCGCGATGGGCCCGGTGATGCTCCACCGCACCACCAGCACGGTGATCGCGACGACGAACAGCGACAGGATCACGAAGCGGATGATGTTGTTTCGCCAGATGTCGGCGAGCCGGACGTCGATGTAGGAGGCGTCGTCGAAGAGCGCCAGGACCCCGATCGTCTGCCCCTTGTGCACGAGGGGATAGGCGTACAAGTAGATTTTCCTCTCGCCCACGTGGATGACGTCGCTCTCCGGCTGGCCTTCCGTCGCGGCGCGGACGACCTGGGGCAGCAGCCCGGGGATGCGGCGATCGAGGTCGGCGGTCGACGCCATGGGCTTGCCCTGGCTGTCGTACACGGCGATCCCCTGGAGCCTTTCCCGGTTTCCGAACCGCTTGACGAGGCGATTCAGCCTTTCGAGGGAACCCGACTCGACCAGGGGGATCACGGATTCCTGCAGGCTTTCGGCAAGCAGGATCGCCCGCCGTTCCAGTTCGGACGTCAGGCGGATCCTTTCCTCCCGTACCTGGTAGAAGGAGAAGACCGTCGCGACGAGCGCGACCACGAGCGTCAGGGACACGATGAGGCGGAGGGTGATCTTCATGCGATTTCCCCGTCACGCCCTCCCGTATTTTTTCTCCCGCCCCGCTTCAGCCCATCCTGGGATCGAGGGCGCGCCCGCCGATCAGGTGGAAGTGCAGGTGAGGAACGACCTGCCCCCCCTGCTCGCCGTTGTTGATCACGACCCGGTACCCCGTCTCGGCGATCCCCCGGTCGTTGGCGATCTTCGCCGCGAGGCGCATCGCCTTCCCCAGCGTCGGGACGTCGTTCTTGCCCGCCTCGTTCAGGTTCACCATGTGCTCCTTGGGGACGATGAGAACATGCACCGGCGCCACCGGGTGGAGGTCGGCGAAGGCGATCAGGTCGTGGTCCTCGTAGACGGGATCGGTCGGCACCTCTTTCCGTGCGATCTTGCAGAAGACACACTCCTCGCTCATGCGGTTTCCCCCCCTCGCCGGTATGCACTGCGGTAAAAGCACGTCCGCTCCCCCGTGTGGCACGCAGGTCCCTTCTGGCGGACGCGGTACAGTATCGTGTCGACGTCGCAGTCGAAGAGGACCTCCTCCACTTCCTGGAAGTGGCCCGAAGTCTCGCCCTTCACCCAGAGCGATTTCCTCGAACGGCTCCAGTACGTGCCGTGCCCCGAGGAAAACGTGTTGCGGATCGCCTCGGCGTTCGCCCAGGCGACCATGAGCACCGCGTTGTCGGTCACGTCCTGCGTGACGACGGGAACCAGTCCCCGCTCGTCGAATTTCACCATCCCGATCAGTTCCTCCGCCGTCATCGGACCTCCCATCCTCCCGTCCCGGGCCGCACGGGAACCCCGTGGCGCCGCAGGTACTCCTTCGCCTCTCCCACGGTGTGTTCCCCGTAATGGAAGATCGACGCCGCCAGCACCGCGTCCGCACCTCCCGCCGTCAACCCTTCCAGGAGGTGAGGCAGTCCTCCCACTCCGCCGGAGGCGATCACGGGTATCCGCACCGCATCGGCGACGGCCCGCGTCAGCGGGACGTCGTATCCGTCGCGGGTCCCGTCGCGGTCCATGCTGGTCAGCAGAATCTCGCCCGCTCCGTACTCCTCCATCCGGCGGGCCCACGACACCGCGGGGATTCCCGTGGGACGTCGCCCCCCGTGGGTGTACACCTCCCACTCGCCGGGACGCCCCGCGACCGATCGCGCGTCGACCGCCACGACCGTGCACTGGCTGCCGAACCTCTCCGCGGCCCTGCGGACGAACTCCGGCTCCGCGACCGCCGCGGTGTTGATCGACACCTTGTCCGCCCCCGCCAGCAAGAGCGCACGGATATCCCCGATCCCGCGGACGCCCCCCCCGACGGTGAGCGGCATGAAGACCTGCTCCGCCGTCTTCCGAACCACGTCGATCAGGATGTCCCGCGTCTCGTGGGACGCCGTGATGTCGAGGAAGACGAGCTCGTCCGCCTCTTCGGCGTCGTAGCGCCTGGCGATCTCCACGGGGTCGCCCGCGTCCCGCAAGTCGACAAACCGGACGCCCTTGACGACGCGGCCGTCCTTTACGTCGAGGCAGGGGATGATGCGCTTGGCGAGCATCCCGGCCGCCTATCCGTTTTCCAGCTTCAGCGCCTCTGCCAGGTCGATCGAGCCGTCGTAGAGCGCCCGGCCGATGATCGCCCCGGACACCCCTTCCTCCTCCATCGCCTTGAGCCGGCGCACGTCGTCGAGGGTCGTCACCCCCCCCGAAGCGATCACCGGCTGCGACACTCCCCTGGCGAACTCCCGGATGGCGTCGAAGTTGGGACCCACCATCATGCCGTCGCGGGCGATGTCGGTGTAGATGAAGCAGGAAACCCCCCCCTGTCCGATCTGCCGGGCGAGCTCCACGGCGATCACCCCCGTCACTTCCACCCACCCCCGGATCGCCACGCGGCCGTCGCGGGCGTCGATCCCCGCAGCCACCTTGCCGGGATAGGCCCGGGTGATGCGGGTGACCTCTTCGGGATTCCGAACGATGGAGGTTCCGAGGATCACGCGGGAGACCCCCGCGGCGAAATACCGGGACGCCGTGTCGTAATTCCTGACCCCTCCGCCGATCTGCACCGGCACGCCCGCCGCGGACGCGATGCGGCAGATGATGTCCGTGTTCACGGGCCTCCCCAGGAACGCGCCGTCCAGGTCCACGACGTGGAGCCGAGACGCCCCGGCGGCGACGAACCGGCGGGCCACGTCCAGCGGCGAGTCCGAGAAGACGGTCGCGTCGTCGGCGCGCCCCTGGCGCAGGCGCACCGCCTTCCCGCCCTGTATGTCGATCGCCGGTATGACCTGGAACGGCATCTTCCTCACGCTCCCCTCACGCCGCCTCGGCGCACAGGCGGCCGAAATTCCCCAGGAGACGTAGTCCCGCCGCCTGGCTCTTCTCCGGGTGGAACTGGACGGCGAACCGGTTCCCCCGGCACACCGCCGCCGCGAACGGCACCCCGTACGTCGACCGGCAGGCGACGGATCCGGCGTCCTCCGGCGCCGCATGGTAGGAGTGCACGAAATAGAAGTACGTCCCCGAGGAAATCCCGCGGAGCGCCGGGTGGTCCGCCGTCACCTCCACGTCGTTCCACCCCATGTGCGGCACCTTCAGGACCCCCCCGCCGGCCGCCGGCATGTCGGGGGCGAACCGCACGACCTTGCCGGGGAAGAAACCGATCCCCTCGTGCCGTCCGAACTCCTCGCTCTCGGCGAACAGCAGCTGCATCCCCACGCAGATCCCGAGGAAAGGGCGGTCCGACGCAAGGTATTCGCGCAGGAACGGCAGCAGCCCCTGTCGCACCACGTTTCCCATGCAGTCGCGGAACGCCCCCACCCCGGGGAGGACGATCCCCCGGCAGGCGGAGAGTTCCGAGGCGTCCCCGCTGACCACGACGGGGAAACCGAGCGATTCTAGCGCCTTGCCGACGCTGCGCAGGTTGCCCATCCCGTAGTCCACCACCCCGATCGCGTCGTTGCGCGTCACGCATTCCACCTCAACCGAGAACGCCCTTCGTCGACGGGACACCCTTGACCCTCGGGTCGAACCGCACGGCGTCGGACAGGGACCGCCCCAGCGCCTTGAAGACCGCCTCCACGGTGTGGTGCGCGTTGCTCCCGTAGGCGACATTGACGTGCAGGCACACCCCCGACGCCTGGGCGAAGGCGCGCAGGAACTCCTCCACCAGCTCCACGTCGAAAGTCCCCACCTTCTCGTTCCGGAGCGGGGAGTTGTAGACAAGGTGCGGCCGCGCGGAAACGTCGACCGTCACCGCCGCCAGCGCCTCGATCATGGGCACCGCGGCATGTCCGAACCGGGCGATCCCCTTCATCTCTCCGAGGGACCTGCGGAACGCCTCGCCGAGGCAGATCCCCACGTCCTCCACCAGGTGGTGGAAGTCCACCTCGATGTCCCCTTTCGCGACCACCGTAAGGTCGAACAGGCCGTGGCGCGAAAAAAGGGTCAGCATGTGGTCGAGGAACGGGACGCCCGTTTCGATCCTCCCGGCGCCTTCGCCCTCCAGCCGGAGGGAGATCCGGATGCTCGTCTCTTTCGTGGTCCGCTCGACCTGCCCTTCCCTGGCCATCATCGTCTCCCCTTCCCCCCGGTGCGCACCAGCACCGACTGCGCGTGCGCCGCGAGCCCCTCCTTGCGAGCCAGCCGCACCACGTGGGGGGCGTCGGACCGTAGTGCGGAAAATTCATATGATACCACGTTGGTTTTCTTGAGGAAATCAGCGATTCCCAGGGGGGAGGAAAACCGTGCCGCGCCGCCCGTGGGAAGCGTGTGGTTGATCCCCGCGATGTAATCGCCCACCGCCACGGGGCTGTAGGGTCCCAGGAACGCCGTCCCCGCGTTCCGGATGCCTTCGAGCGTCTTCCAGGGGTCCCGCGTGACGACGCTCAGGTGCTCCGGCGCGATCCGGTTGATCGCCCCGATCCCTTCCCTAGGGGAACGGACGAGAAACCCGTCGGCGCGGGAGAGGGAGGCCGCGAGAATCTCCTTCCGCGGCAGAAGACGGACCTGCCGCGCGAGCTCCCGCTCCACTTTTTCGGCCAGATCCGCGGCGTCGGTCACGAGGCACACGTAGGCGTCCTCGTCGTGCTCCGCCTGCGAGAGCAGGTCCGCGGCGACGAAGGCGGGGATCGCCGTCCGGTCGGCCAGCACCGCCAGTTCGCTCGGCCCCGCCAGCATGTCGATCCCTACGGCGCCGTACACCTGGCGCTTGGCCTCGGTGACGTAGGCGTTCCCGGGACCCGCGATCACCTCCACGCGGGGGATCGATTCCGTCCCGAAGGCGAGCGCGGCGATCGCCTGCGCCCCTCCCACCCGGAACACCGCGGAAACCCCGGCGATCCTCGCCGCCGCCAGCACGATGTCCGGCACCGCTCCCCCGGGGGCGGAGCACGCCGCCGCCACCTCGGGGACGCCCGCCACGCGGGCCGGGATGGAGTTCATCAGGAGAGTGGACGGGTATGCCGCCTTCCCGCCGGGGACGTAAACCCCGGCGGAGGCCACCGGCAGGACGCGCTGCCCCAAGGTGGCGCCGGGCAGGGAGACGGCGAACCCCCCGTCGGCCTGGTTCCGGTGGAAATCTCCGATCCGGTCCCCCGCCAGTTCGAGGGATTTCCGCAGCGCCGCCGGGACTCGGCGCCACGCCGCGTCGATCTCCCTCCCGGGAACGGCGAACCCCTTCCTCCCGGGGTCGAACCGGTCGAACCGCCGCGTGTAGTCCGCCAACGCCGCGTCCCCCTCCTCGCGGACCCGTGCGATGACTTTCGCGACGACGGCGGAAACCTTCGCCGCGCCGGCGGTCCCGCGATCCGAGGCCCGCAGGAGCGCCCCTTCGTATCCCGCCGTTCCGGACCGGACCCACCGCATACGCTTTTCCCCTCCTATTCCTTCACCCGGGCGATGTCCGCGCCCAGAGAGGACAGCTTTTTCTCCAGCGACTCGTAGCCGCGGTCGAGGTGGTAGATGCGCAGCACCTCCGTCGTCCCGGAGGCCGCGAGGCCCGCCAGCACCAGGGAAGCCGAGGCGCGCAGATCCGTCGCCATCAGCGGCGCCCCGGAGAGCCCCTCGACACCCTTGACCGCCGCGGTGTTTCCCGACACGTCGATCCTCCCCCCCATCCGGCGCAGTTCGGCGACGTGCATGAACCGGTTTTCGAAGATCGTCTCCGAAACGATGCTGAACCCGTCGCCCAGGCACATGTAGGCCATGAACTGGGCCTGGACGTCCGTGGGAAACCCGGGATACGGGGCGGTCTTGACGTTCACCGACCGGATCCTCCCTTCCCGCCGGACGCGCACCCCGCCGGGAACCGCGCTCACCTCGGCGCCGCTCTCCTGGAGCTTTTCGAGGACCGCGCCCATCGCGGAGGCGTCCGCCCCCAGCGCCGTCACGTCTCCGCCCGTGATCGCCCCGGCCAGGAGGAGGGTCGCCGCCTCGATCCGGTCCGTCATGATCTCGTGACGCGCCCCATGGAGGGACCGCACCCCGTGGATGACGATCTCGTCGGTTCCCTCGCCTTCGATGTCCGCCCCCATGGCCCGCAGCAGCCGCGCGAGATCGCACACCTCGGGCTCGTGCGCCGCGTTCGAAAGCACCGTCACGCCGTCCGCGAGGACGGCCGCCATCATCAGGTTCTCGGTGCCCGTGACGGTCTTCATGTCGAAATAGACGGGAGCCCCCCTCAGGCGGTCCGCGACCGCCTCGATGTACCCTTCGGAAAGGGAGGTCTTCGCCCCCATGTGTTCGAGCCCGCGAAGGTGCTGGTCGATGGGGCGGGCCCCGATGGCGCACCCGCCGGGAAGGGAGATCCTCGCCCGGCCGTACCGCGCAAGGAGGGGTCCCAGCACGAGGACCGACGCCCGCATCGTCTTGACGAGGTCGTACGGCGCCTCGGCCTTCCGTCCCTCTCCGTTCACGATGCGGACCGTCTCCCGTCCGTCCCCGGCCTCGCTCCGCGAGACATCCGCCCCCAGGATCCCGAGCAGCTTCTCGAAGGTGCCGATGTCCCGCAGATGCGGGACGCCGGCGATCTCCACCGGCCCGTCCGCAAGGATCGCCGCCGCCATGGCCGGCAGGACGGCATTCTTGGCCCCGGAGACGCGGCACGCGCCAGACAGGGGCCGCCCTCCCTTGATGACGAAAATGTCCACCGTCAACGCTCCCTTTCCGGTTTGGCCCACCCCGCGTACCGGTCCCGCCCCGCGAGGTCCGGATAGACCCCCTGGAACCGCAACGGGCCGGAGGGAAGCGAGGCGGCGGCCTCCCCCTGGGAGACCCCGATCTCGCACCAGAGCTCGCCGCCGGGAACGAGGAGATCGCCCGCCCCCGCGACCAGCCGCCGCAGGGCGGAAAGACCGTCGGGTCCCGCCAGAAGCGCGGCCGGCGGTTCGTAGTTTCGGACCGCAGGGGGCAATCCGGCCCATTCCCCGTCGGCCACGTACGGAGGGTTGGAAACCACTACATCAAAACGTTCCCCGCATTTCAAGGCGGAATACAGGTCGCAGCACGCGAAACGGAGGCGTGCGGCCACCCCGTGCCGGGAAGCGTTCCCGCGCGCGATCCGAAGCGCCCCGATCGCGATGTCTGTGGCAACGATCGTCGCGGAGGGGACTTCCGCGGCCAGGGTCACCGCGATCGCGCCGCTTCCGGTCCCCACCTCCACCGCGAGGGGCGAGGGCGCTCCCCCGGCGCGCAACGCCTCCACGGCTCTCATGGCGAGCCCCTCGGTTTCCGGGCGCGGTATGAGGGTGTCCCTCGAGAGGAGGAACTCCCGCCCGC
This sequence comes from Deltaproteobacteria bacterium, assembly GCA_021815305.1. Taxonomy (GTDB): domain Bacteria; phylum Desulfobacterota; class Deferrimicrobia; order Deferrimicrobiales; family Deferrimicrobiaceae; genus JAKAHC01. The sequence continues at coordinate 495,916 of JAKAHC010000001.1, forward strand.
AGAAATCCCACGCGCCGAGGACATACTGCAGCGGTTCGCCCGCCGCCCGGCGCGCGATCATCGCGAGAAGACGCTCCGACGCGTTTCCCGTCTCCTGTTCCATCGACAGGAAGAGGCGCGGCCGGGGAACGCCGGAGACCGAGGAGACCAGGATTTCCGGCTCGCCGGGGGCGGGGTCCGCCACCGAGGCCATCTCCCGGCGGCAGAGGGCGAGAAGCCGTGAGAGAAGCATGCCCCGGCGGTTACTTCCGGAGGGCTTCGACCTGGGCCTGGGCCGTCAGGGCGTCGATGAAGGGGTCGAATCCCCCTGAAAGCACGGAGGCGAGCTGGTGCGTGGTCATGCCGATGCGGTGGTCCGTGACGCGGCTCTGCGGAAAGTTGTACGTGCGGATCCGCTCGCTGCGATCCCCCGTCCCGACCTGGGAGCGGCGAAGGTCGGCCCGCTCGGCCTGGCGTTTCTCCATCTCCGCCTCGTACAGGCGGGATCGCAGGATCTTCAGTGCCTTGGACTTGTTCTTCAGCTGGGATTTCTCGTCCTGGCACTGGACCACAAGCCCGGTGGGGATGTGCGTGATGCGCACCGCGGAGTCGGTGGTGTTGACGCTCTGGCCCCCGGGACCGGAGGAACGGAACACGTCCACCCGCAGGTCGTCCGGGTGGATCTGGATATCGACTTCCTCCGCCTCGGGCATCACCGCCACCGTCACGGTGGAGGTGTGGATCCGCCCTCCCGCCTCGGTCGCCGGGACCCGCTGGACGCGGTGGACGCCCTTTTCGAACTTGAGGCGGCTGTAGGCTCCCCTCCCCTCGATCATGGCGATCACTTCCCTGGTCCCGCCCAGGCCCGTCTCGCTTCGGGAGAGAACCTCGACCTTCCACCCCTTCCCTTCGGCGTACATCGTGTAGGCGCGGAACAGCTCGGTCGCGAAGAGGGAGGCCTCCTCTCCGCCGGCGCCGGCGCGGATCTCGATCAGGATATCCTTGTCGTCGTTGATGTCCTTCGGGACGAGGAGGAGCCGGATCTCCTTTTCGATACCTTCCATCTCCTCCGTGAGCCGCTGGATCTCCTCCCGCGCCATCGCCTTCATCTCGGGCTCCGTCTCGGAATCCAGCAGCGCTCGGTTCTCCTCGATCTCCCGCTCGGTCCTGCGGTATCGGGCGTGCGCCTCCGCGACGGGACGCAGCTCCGCAAGTTCCCTCCCCACCCGCTGCATCTCCCGCGCGTTTCCCGTGATCGAGGGGTCCGAAAGGAGTCTCTCGAGCTCGGGCACCTTCGCCGAGAGCGCCTCGAGCTTATCCCACAAGGCAGGCCTCCCCGGCAGGCTCCCCGGAGACGCGCCGGAAGGAAGCGATGGCGACCTCGATCTGGGAGAGGTCCGGCTCGCGCGTGGTCAGCCGCTGGAGCCACAGCCCCGGCGCGACCAGGATGCGGAACAGGGGGGATCCCGCATTGCGGGCCGTAAGCCGGAGCGCTTCGTAGGAGATCCCCGCGATCGCCGGGATCAGGGGGAGGCGCAGGAGCGCCTTCGTCAACAGGGAGCTCTCCCTCGGGATGAGGGAGAATACGAGGATGCTTGCGACCATGACGAAGAGGAGAAAACTGGTCCCGCAGCGCGGGTGGAGCCGGGAATACCCCTGCACCGTCGCGGGGAGAAGCTGCGCCCTCCCCTCGTAGGCGTTGATCACCTTGTGCTCCGCCCCGTGGTATTCGAAGATCCGCCGTATGTCCTTCATGAGGGTGATCCCCCCGATGTAGAGCACGAAGACCAGGACCCGGATCCCCCCGTCCGTCAGGTTGAAGGCCAGGGACCCTTTCAGCGAGGGGAGCATCCCGGACAGGAGGTGCGTCGCGTACAGGGGGAGCAGGAAAAACAGGCCGATCCCCATGAAGAGGGCCAGCGCCAGCGCGCCGGCCATCGCCGGTCCGCCGCCCCCCCCGGAGGGGGCGGCCGCCGCCTTCGACGCGCCTTCCGCGTCGCCTGCGTCCGCCATCGCCTCGTCGGCCGAATACTGCAGGGCGCGGTAGCCGATCCCGAGCATCACCGCCATCGTGACCACCCCCCGCACCAGGGGGATCTTCGCGATCCGTTTCCTTCCGGGGGACTCGGGGAGGGGAAAGTCGCGGACGCGGATCTCGCCCCCGGCCTTCCGCACCGCGACCGCGTAGGCCAGGGGTCCCTTCATCATCACGCCCTCGATGACCGCCTGGCCTCCCAGGACGAGTTCCCTCGGTTCCCCGGGCGTCACGCCTGCGCTCCTTTTCCCGTCGCGGCGATCTCCCGCCGGACGTCCGCCGCCTTGCCGCAGGACATCCTTCCCTCCGGGCAGCGCCCCCGGACGCAGCCGGGTCCGGCGGCCTCGAACAGAAGCGGCGCCTCCCCCCTGGCGATCGCCAGCATGCGCAGGGCCATCTCCCGGATCTCCCACTGCGCGCGGCGGCACGTCCTCAGCGCGAAGAAGTGGTGGAGCTCGCGGGCGTTCATCGTGACGAGGATCTTGGTCTCGGTCGCGTTGGGAAGCGCGAAGCGCGCGTCCTCGGGCGGGATTCCCGCCTCCGTCATTTTCGCGTAGAGCCGCGAGGATGCCGCCATGTGCCGCGCGTACTCCCGCCGGAGGCCGGGGGAAGCCGCGATCGTCTCCGGCGTCACGTAGCCGAAATCGGCGGAGACGTACCTCTGGCTCTGCTGGGAGTAGGAGGCGATCCGGTGGCGGACCAGTTGGTGCGAGGCGGCGCGGGAGATCCCCTCGACGCCGTAGGTGAGGACCACGTGCTCCAGCACCGAGGCGTGCCCCATCGAAAGGACCTTCCGGATCAGCCCGCGGACATCCTTTCGGGTGACGTCCTTCCGCACCTCACCGATCCCGGCGGGGGTGTAGCACAGCCGCGCCGCCAGCGCGACCATCCGCTCGGGTTCGGGGGTGCACGAAAGAAGGAGGACATTCACGGCGGGAAGGCGCCCCCACCGGGGATCAGGCCTTCTCCCCCTTCGTGTACTTCTTGTGGAACTTCTCGATCCGTCCCGCGGTGTCCACCAGTTTCTGCTTTCCCGTGAAGAACGGGTGGCAGTTGGAGCAGATGGCCACTTTGATCTCCTCCACGGCCGACATGGTCTCGAAGGTGTTCCCGCAGGCGCACTTCACGGTCGCGAGGGCGTACTTGGGGTGGAGATTCTCTTTCATCTTCGTGTGGTTTCCTTTCTCTCCCTTGCTTCAGGCGTTCATCGATTCGATGAATTCCTTGTTGGTTTTGGTCTTGGAGATCTTGTCCAGCAGGAACTCCATGCTCTCCGCCGGGGACAGGGGCGAGAGGAACTTCCGCAGGATCCATACCCGTTGCAGCAGGTTCTTCTCGAGGAGGAGCTCCTCTTTCCGGGTCCCGGACTTGTTGATGTCGATGGCCGGGAAAATGCGCTTCTCCGCGATCTTCCGGTCGAGGACGAGCTCGTTGTTGCCGGTCCCCTTGAATTCCTCGAAGATCACCTCGTCCATCCGGCTCCCGGTCTCGATGAGGGCGGTGGCGATGATCGTGAGAGACCCGCCTTCCTCGATGTTCCGGGCGGCCCCGAAGAACCGCTTCGGCTTCTGGAGGGCGTTCGCGTCCACGCCGCCGGAGAGCACCTTCCCCGAGGGGGGGACGACGGCGTTGTAGGCGCGCGCGAGGCGGGTGATGCTGTCCAGGAGGATGACCACGTCCTTCTTGTGCTCCACCAGCCGCTTCGCCTTCTCCAGGACCATCTCGGCCACCTGGACGTGGCGCTGCGCCGGCTCGTCGAACGTCGAGGAGATGACCTCCCCGCTGACGCTGCGCTGCATGTCGGTGACCTCCTCGGGCCGCTCGTCGATGAGCAGCACGATGAGGACGACCTCGGGGTGGTTCTTGGCCAGGGCGTTCGCGATGTTCTGGAGGATGATCGTCTTCCCCGCGCGGGGCGGCGAGGTGATCAGCGCCCGCTGCCCCTTCCCGATCGGGGCCACGAGGTCGATGATCCGCGTGGAGTAGTTGTCGTGAGTGTATTCCATCAGGAACTTTTCCTGGGGGTACAGGGGCGTCAGGTTGTCGAAGAGGATCTTGTCCTTGCTGATCTCGGGGTCTTCGTAGTTGATCTTCTCGACCTTGAGAAGGGCGAAGTACCGCTCGTCCCCCTTGGGCGCCCGGATCTGCCCGCTGATGGTGTCTCCGGTGCGCAGGCCGAAGCGGCGGATCTGCGAGGGGGAAACGTAGATGTCGTCCGGGCCGGGCAGGTAGTTCGAGTCCGGGGCGCGCAGGAACCCGTATCCGTCGGGGAGCACCTCGAGGACCCCTTCTCCGGAGACGATCACCTCCTGGTCGGTCTGGGACTGCAGGATGGCGAAGATCAGCTCCTGCTTCTTGAGGCCCGCGGCCCCGTCGACGTTCATCTTCTTCGCAATCTCGGTCAATTCGCCGATCCGCATGGCTTTCAGCTCTTTCAGATTCATTCACGCTCTCCCGGGGAAAGGGGTGGTTGGTTTGGAATTTGCGGAAACCGCCGTCTGCAACGGGGTTGAAAAATCCGGAAGGCACTCCAAAAGACGGTAGTCTGTCGCCGGTTGTTCGATGATCTGTTCCTGGAAACCCGAAGATACCCTAAAACGGGCCCCGGCGTCAATCCTTGAAGACGGTTACCGCATTGTCGCCCTTCCGGGCCGATTCGTGCACCATCGCCTCGACGTGCGGCACGAGAACCCGCTCCGTTTCCCCGTCCTTGGGAAAGGACGCCACGCCGACGGCGAGCCGGAGCATGCCCTCGCGGAACCCTGCGGGGGCGGCGTTCATCGCATCGAGAACGTTTCGCGCGACCCCGGCGGCCTCCTGCTTCCCCATCTGGGGCATCACGACGAAGATCATCGAGCCCGACCGGGCGATGTAGTCCACTTCGCGCAGCTGCTCCCTGACCACCCGCGCGAGTTCCGCCAGCGCCTTGTCGGCCGCCACGTGTCCGAACACGTCGTTCATTTCCCGAAGGTGCCGGACCTTGAGGAACACAAGGGACACGGGGTGTTTCAGCTTCTTCCCCCGCGTGAGCTCCTGGTGGAGCACCTCGTGGAAGAACTTGAAATTGTTCAGCCCGGTGATGGAGTCGATGTCGGGAACGCGCGAGATCCTCCTGCGGAAGGCGTGCAGCGACAGGTAGACCGCGCACAGCCGCGCGTAGATGCGGAATTCCTCCCCCACCGCGGAGGAAAACAGCTCGGGGTCCGCCGATTCGGCAAGGAACACCCCGAGGGTTTCCCCCTGGAGGCGGCACGGGGCGGCGTAGAGGCTCCCGCTTTCGTGCTCGAAACGCCAGGCGGGATCCGATAGGCGCGGGTCGCTTCCCCGGAGCACGACTTCCCCTTCGAGCGCCGCGTCGATCACCGGCAGGCTGTTCCGCGCGTACAGACCCTTGATGAAGTTGCCGGAAAGCCCGCGATGCGCGAAGAAGAGGGGGGATTTTCCGCCGTCGGCGGCGAGGACGGCGGCCGACAGGAGCGGGTAGTTGTCCATCAGAAGGCTCATCAGGTGGTTGGCCTGCTCTTCCTCGGAAAGGCGCCTCTCGAGCCGGGAAAAGATCTCGTTCTCGATCCGGATACGGGTCTCGGCGTAGCTCATGGCGGTTCCTGTCGCTTGAAGAGGGGCTTCAGTTTCCATGCAGGGAATCACATATATAGATAAAGCTTAGCTGGCGGCCGGTCAAGGATTTTTCACGCCGGAAGGAATGGAACCCGGTGGAGCAGACGGTGCATGGCCCCAGGCCTTCGACCCGGTCCGGGGGGATGCCCGCGGCCCGGAGCGCCGACAGGGCGATCGCCTGCAGGTCCGCCATCCATTTCCCTTGCGCCTTCCCCCTCCGGAGGCGGTCGCATCCTCCGGGAACGGAGAGGAGAGCCTCCGCCGTCTCTTCCCCCACCTCGTAGCAGCAGCCGCGGGCGCAGGGGCCGGCCACGGCGCGCAACGAAGCCGGAACGTTTTCCCCGTGGCGCCTTGCGAGCGCCCGAAGGGTCTCCTCGACGATCCCGGCGGCGAGCCCCCGCCAGCCGGCGTGGATCGCCGCCGCCAGGGGGAGTTCCCCGTGCGCGAGAAGGATCGGGACGCAGTCCGCCGTGTGGACCCCCACGCCCGTCCCGGGCGCCGCCGTCCAGAGCGCGTCCCCCTCCCGCTCCGGACCGCCGGGGAAGCCCCCGTCGCCGGGCTCGAACGGAAGGACCGTGGCCGAGTGCACCTGTTTCAGGGTGCAGATGGCGTCCGGCGGGAGGCAGAACACCTCCCGCAACCTTTCCCGCGGGCCGCGCCCGGCCGCGGGGTCCGCTCCCAGGAAGGCGTGGTACACCCCCGGCACGGAGCGCAGGAGGGGCGACTGCAGGAAATGCGGAAGCGGCCTCAGGATGCCTCCACGGCGACCCGGAAGGCGGCGAACTCCGGGGGGTCCGGAACCGTGAACTCCATCCGATCCCCCGTGACCGGGTGGGTAAACCCGAGGTGAAAGGCGTGGAGGAAAAAACGCGACACCGTGACCGTGCGGCGTGCATCCCCTTTCCCCAGGAGGATCCGCCGGGGGCGCCCGTACACGTCATCCCCCACGATCGGGCAGCGCAGGTGGGCGCAGTGGACCCGCACCTGGTGGGTGCGGCCCGTCTCGAGGCGGAACTCGATGAGGGAGAATCCGCAAAACGCGCCGATGCGGCGGAAATGCGTGACGGCGACGCGTCCGCCGGAGGAAAGCACCGCCATCTTCTTCCGGTGGACGGGATGTCTCCCGATCCTTGTGCTCACCGTGCCCTCCTCCCGGGGCGGAGCCCCGAAGACGATGCCGCGGTACCTGCGGTCCATGGCGTGGGAGGCCAACTGCGAGGAGAGGCCGCCGTGCGCCGCGTCGGTCTTGGCCACGACGAGGATCCCCGAGGTATCGCGGTCGAGTCGGTGCACGATCCCGGGCCTTGAAACTCCACCGATCCCCGAGAGGATATCGGCGCGGGAGAGGAGAGCGTTCACGAGGGTCCCGGCGGCGTGGCCCGGCGCCGGATGGACCACCATCCCGGCGGGCTTTTCGACCACGAGCAGGTGAGGGTCTTCGTGGAGCACCCGGAGCGGGAGGTCCTCCGGGACGAGATCGAGAGGGACCGGGGGGGGAATGATGACGACAATGGACTCACCGCCCGTAAGGCGAGAGGAGGGGCGGGCCGGCTCCCCCGACAGGCGGACGCGCCCTTCCCGGATCAGGCGCTGCGCCCGGGCGCGGGAAAGCCCGGAAACGATCCCGGACAGGTACCGATCGAGCCGTTCTCCCGCGCGATCCGCGGGGACCGTCAGGCGATGCATCCCCGCCGGCGCGTCCGGCACACTACCACACCTTGGAGGGGATGCGCCCGGTGGGCTTGAGCAGGACGTCGACGAGCGCATGATTGAAATAGTTCGTGGTCCGCGCGATCTCGGGATCGATGCGGCTCAGGTAGTAGTTCCGCCCCTCCTCGATCTCATCCTTGAGAACATCGAACAGGGTGTCGTTCTGGACCCCCTCCTCGACCTTCTTGTTGTTGTACAGCGCGATGTCCGAAACCACCGCCCGCGCGATCCGCCGCGCCACGTCCGGATCCCTCACCACTCCCATCGGCTTCCCCTCCCCCCCTTCGCGGGGTCACTTGTTCCTCAAGGCCACAAAGAGCGGCCCGCCATCCCGGTACACCAGCGCGGAAACGACCCCCGCGCGCGGCATCCGGGATGCCGCGATCCGGTATGCATCGAGATCGGAAACCGCCTCCCGCCCGATGGAAACCAGGATGTCCCCCTCCCGGATCCCGCCCTCCCAGGCGGGGCTTGCGGCCTCGACGAACGTCACTTCCACTCCGCCTCTCAACTCCATCTCCCGAAGGAGGCGCCCGGGGACCGGCCGCACGGAGATTCCGAGGGGGTCCACCGGCTCGCGGGGCGCCTGGCGCCTCCCTCCGGCCTGCCCTTCCGCCTCCTCGATCGTCACCGCGGCGGCGACCCGCCTGCCTCCGCGCAGAAGCTCGAGGGCCAGCGCGGTCCCGGGCTTCGTGTCGGCGACCTGCTTCTGGAACTCCTTCATCCCGGACACGCGGGTCTTCCCCAGGGAGACCAGGATATCGCCCATCCGGAGCCCTCCCTTTTCCGCAGGGCTCCCCGGGAGGATCCGGTTGACCAGAACCCCCTTCTCGCCCTTCGCTCCGAACGCCTCGGACAGATCCGGCGTGAGCGGCTGAATCCCCACGCCGAGCCATCCCCTGCGCACCGCGCCGTGTGCGGTAAGCTCCTGTTCCACCGCCCGGACGGTGTTGATCGGAATGGCGAAGCCGATCCCCTGCCCTGCGCTCACCACCGCCGTGTTGATCCCGACCACTTCGCCGCGCGCGTTGAGGAGCGGCCCTCCCGAGTTCCCCGGGTTGATCGACGCGTCGGTCTGGATGAAGTCGTCCCCCCCCTCCAGGTCCGGCTCCGCGCTGCGGCCCGTCGCGCTGATCACCCCCAGGGTCACGGTGCTCTCGAGGCCGAAGGGGTTGCCCACGGCGATGGCGAACTCCCCCACCTTGAGCCGGGAGGAGTCCCCCATCGTCACGACGGGCAACTTGCGCGCCGGCTGGATCCGGAGTACGGCGACGTCGGTCCGGATGTCAGCACCGACCACCTTCGCACGATGCTCGCTTCGGTCCGAGAGGCGCACCACGATCTCGTCGGCGTCGCGGATGACGTGCTCGTTCGTGACGATCAGGCCATCCTCCCCCACGACGACCCCGGAACCGAGCGAGTTCTCGCGGAATCCCCCGTTCTCTTCCAGGAGATCCATGAGATACTCCGGCGGCTGTCCTTCCTTCCGGCGCCCCGCCTCCGCCGTCCCGCGAGGGAAACGGGTCACGGTCCGGATATTGACCACGGCCGGAACGGCGCGTTCGACCCCGGCGACGAAGGCCTGCTGGACGGCTGCCACGTCCACGGACGCCGGCGCGCTCCCGGGGCCGCCCCCCGTGCACGCGGCGAGAAAAGGGAGAAGGGGCGCGAGGAAGCGCAACCGGAGCCTCATTGCCCGCCGGCCTCCCGCCGCCGCGCCGCGGAGTCCGGGCAGGCGTTCCCCCGCGCGGAGAGCCGCGCCCCCCGCGCGAACTCCACGTCCCTTTCGATCTGGCGCACCAGTTCCTCGGCGCTCTTGAACTTCCGTTCGTCCCGGATCCGGTCGCGGAAATGGACCGTCATCTCCTGTCCGTAGAGGTCCCCCTCGAAATCGAGGAGGTACACCTCCACCCCGAGGGAATTCTCCCCGAAGGTGGGGTTGAACCCCACGTTGGCGACGCCGCGCCGCAGGATGCCGCCCGCCTCGGCCTCGACGACGTAGACCCCCGGGAGGGGCAGCAACTCCTGGTCGTACCGGACGTTCGCCGTGGGGAACCCGAGCCTGCGCCCCCGCGCCGCCCCGGCGATCACCGGCCCGGACACCTTGTACGGGCGGCAAAGCAGCTCTTCGGCCTCGCGGACGCGGCCCGCGAGAAGCAGTTCCCGGATCCGGCTCGAGCTCACGATGCTCCCTCCCCGGAGCAGGGGCGGGACCACGTCCACGGAGAAGTCCAGTTCCCGCCCGATACGGGCCAGCAGGGCGGGCGACCCGGTGCGGTTCTTCCCGAAGGTGAAATCGTACCCCACCGTCACGAACCGCGCGCGAAGCCGCTCGTGGATGACCGTCCTGGCGAATTCCTCGGGCCACATTCCCCCGATCTCCCCGTTGAACGTCTCGACCACCATCGCGTCGATCCCCAGCTCCGCGAGCCGCCCGGCCTTCTCCTCCGTCGTGGTGATCTCGTAGAAGCGGGCCCGGGGAAAGAAGTACCGGATGGGGTGCGGCGCGAACGTCAGCGCGACGGCCATCAGCCCGTGGTCGCGGGCCTTCCCCACGGTCCGGCGAAGGAGTTCCCGGTGTCCGAGGTGCACCCCGTCGAAATTCCCGATCGTCAGGGAAGTGCCCGCGGAGGACGAAAATCCACGGGAACCCGATATGACCTTCATCCGGTCCGGCCGTCCCCTCTTTCCTGCGCCGGAAGGCGGCGCGGGCGCCGCGCGGGCATATCCGTCCTCTGCTCCTCCGATGCGGGATGATAAAGTATGATACTACACGATGAAAATCACACGGAAATATCTCCTCGCCGAGATGACCGGTCCCTACCTGATCGGGCTGGCGAGCTTCACCCTGGTCGTCCTGCTCAACCGCTTCTCCCGGTTATCGGACCTGGTGATCGCCCGCGGGGTGCCGATCCGGCTGGTGGGCAGGCTTCTCCTCTCCCTTTTCCCGCCCTTCTTCGAGATCACCCTGCCCGCCTCCCTGCTTCTGGCGGTCCTTCTCGCTTTGGGGCGCCTCTCCGCCGATTCGGAGACGACCGCCCTGGCGGCATCGGGGGTGGGGATGCGGGGCATCGCGTACCCGGTCCTCATCGCCGGCGGGATCACCTTCGCCGGGGGGATGCTCGTGGCATGGCGGGGAATTCCCTGGGGGTATTGGGAGACGCAGCGCGCCCTCGCCGCGATCGTCTCCGAACGCGCCGGGGCCGGAGCCACGGAGCACGTCTTCCACGAAATCACCCCCGACGTTCTGGTCTATCCGGATCACGTCTCTGCGGACGGGCAGCGGATGTCCGGGGTCTTCCTCTCCTTCCGCGCCGCCGGCGACGAGCCGCTCCTGGTCTTCGCCCGCCAGGGCCGCTTTTCGTCGTCGGGGGGGGACGGGGCGGTGGGCGTAACGCTCGACAAGGGCGCGATCCACAGCGAGCCTGCGGGGAAGCAGGTGTACAGGATCGCATCCTTCGGGCGGATGACGTTCCGGATCCCGCTGGAAATCCCGACCACCCCCGGAGGGGACGACCCGAAGGGGATGACCCTCCCGCAGCTGTCCCGGAAAGCGGCGGAGATGGAGGGAACGGGGAGGGGAGGCACCTACCGCTACCATTTCCACCGGCGGCTTTCCCTGGCGGTGTCCAGCATATCCTTCGGGCTCCTGGCCATCCCCCTCGGGATGGCGCAGCGGGCCAGGGGGAAGTCTTCCGCCTTCGGGATCACGATCGCCATCATCCTCGTCTACTACCTGTTCCTCGCGGTCGGCGGCGCGATGGAGAACCGGGCCCCCCGGACGATGGTGGCGCTCCTCTGGGCCCCCAACGTCCTAGGGCTGGTCCTCGCGGGTTGGATCTTCCGGCGGTCGGAGCGCCGCCTCACCCCCTTCCCCGACCTCCCGCGGATCTTCCGGGTGCGGAAGTGAACCTCCTCCCCCGTTACCTGTTGCGCGAGTTCCTCCGCGCCGCGGCGGCGTGCATCCTCGGCTTCCTGGTCCTGTTCCTCCTGATCGACTTCGTCGACCAGGCGGAGAAGCTGCTCCGGTACAAGGCGGGCCTCGGGGAGATCGGATGGTACTACCTCTCCCGCATGCCGGGCATGTTCGTGATGATCGCCCCCGTGGGCACGCTGCTTGCCGTTCTGATCGCGATTTCCCTGCGGGTCCGCAGCAACGAACTGACCGCCATGTTCTCCGGCGGGGTGAGCCTCGCGCGCGTGTGCCTCCCCGTCCTGCTCGGCTGCGCGATCGTGTCCGGGATGTCCCTGTTCAGTTCCGAAGTGCTGGCGCCGGCCGCAAACCGCAACTCCCGCGAAATCGAGCGGCTCCGCGTCCGCCCCGGGAGGGTGGCCGCCCAGTTCGCCGAAAACCGGTACTGGATGCGCGGAGGAGGAGGGATCCTGTCGGCCCGGCTCGTCGACGCGGCATCCAGGTCGCTCAAGGGGTTCCGTTACTTCGAGATGGATCCGGAGTTCCGGCCGGTGCGCCGGATCGAGGCCCGGACGGCCAGGTACCTGCCCGACGGAACGTGGGATCTCCATGACGGGCGGGAACGCAAGCTCACGGGCATTCCGACGGCGGAGGCGTTCTCCCGCAGGACGTACCGTTTCCCGGAGACGATCGACGGGTTTCTGGAAGGGGAAGCCCCCCCCGAAGAGATGACCTACGGACAGCTTTCCCGATACGTGGCCGAGCTTCGGCGCAAGGGATACGAGGCGCAGGGGTACGAGACCGACCTGCACGCCAAGATCGTCTACCCCCTGCTGAACGTCATCATCGCCATGCTGGCGATCCCCTTCGCCCTCCGCGCTCCCCGCTCGGGGGGAGTGTGGCGGAGCATCGGGATGGGGCTCCTCGTGGGGTTCGCCTGCTGGGCCGTCCTGTCGGGATCCCTGTCGCTGGGGCGCAAGGGGATCCTCCCCCCCCTCCTCGCGGCATGGCTCCCGGGTGCGCTCTTCGTCGGCGCGGGGGGGATCCTGTTCCGGAAGGTCGGACGGTAACGCCCCCGCCGCGGGAAGGCCTCAGGTCCCCATTTCCCAGGAAGAGAGGTATTTCCGCTGTTCGGGGGTCAGGCGGTCGATCCGGACGCCCGACGCCGAAAGCTTCAGGCGCGCGATCTCGCGGTCGATCGGGCCGGGAACGGGGTGCACGCTGTTGGACAACCGTCCGTGGTGCCGGACGATGTACTCCGCCGAGAGCGCCTGGTTGGCGAAGCTCATGTCCATCACGTTCGCGGGGTGTCCCTCCGCGGCCGCAAGGTTGATGAGGCGGCCCTCCCCCAGGACATGGATCGCGCGGCCGTCGCGCAACAGGTATTCTTCCACGAAGGGACGCACGGTGCGGACCGACTTCGCCATCTTCGCGAGCGCCGGGATGTCGATCTCCACGTTGAAGTGCCCGGAGTTGCAGACGATCGCGCCGTCCTTCATCCGCTCGAAATGTTCGCGGCGAAGCACGTGGAGGTTGCCGGTGACGGTGCAGAAAAAATCGCCCCGCCTCGCGGCATCGGACATGGGAGCCACCTCGAAGCCGTCCATCAGCGCCTCGAGCGCCGGGATCGGGTCGACCTCGGCGACGATCACGCGCGCGCCCATCCCGCGGGCGCGCATCGCCAGCCCGCGGCCGCACCATCCGTAGCCCGCCACCACGAAGCAGCTGCCCGCCAACAGCCGGTTCGTGGCCCGCAGGATCCCGTCGATCGTCGACTGCCCCGTTCCGTACCGGTTGTCGAAGAAGTGCTTGGTCTTCGCCTCGTTCACCGCGATGATGGGGTAGCGCAACACGCCCTTCTCCCCCATCGCCGTAAGCCGGATGACGCCGGTGGTCGTCTCCTCGGTGCCGCCGAGGATGTCCTTCAGGAACCCCTTCTTTTCCGTATGGACCACCGACACGAGATCCGCGCCGTCGTCCATCGTGACGTTCGGCCCGACCGCGAGGGCCGAGAGGATGTGCCCGTAATACGTGTCGCGGTCCTCCCCCTTGATCGCGTACACCGCGATGCCGTCGTTCTTCACGAGGGAGGCGGCCGCCTCGTCCTGCGTCGAAAGCGGGTTCGAGGCGCAGAGGGCGACCTTGGCCCCCCCCGCGGCGAGAACCTGCATCAGCGCCGCGGTCTCCGTGGTCACGTGGAGGCAAGCCGCGATCCGCACCCCCGAAAGCGGCTTCTCCTTCCCGAACCGCGCCCCGATGGACCGCAGCACCGGCATGTCCTTCTTCGCCCACTCGATGCGGTTCCTCCCCGCCGCGGCGAGCCTGATGTCCCTGACGTCGTGGTTTTTCCCGGACTTCATGGTCGCATCCCTTTCGGCGCCCTCAGGCCCCATGGCCGGCCGCTTTGCGCAGCACCCGCGCCTTGTCGGTTTTCTCCCAGGAGAACTCGGGGAGCTCGCGGCCGAAATGCCCCAGGGCCGCCGTCTTCCGGTAGATCGGGCGAAGCAGGTTCAGTTCCCGGATGATCCGGGCGGGACGCAGGTCGAACGTGTCCAGGACCGCGCGGCGGACCCGCTCTTCGGGGACGGTCGCCGTCCCGAACGTCTCCAACAGCACGGACACGGGGTCGGCGACGCCGATGGCGTACGCCAGCTGGACCTCGCACTTGTGCGCAAGGCCCGCCGCGACCACGTTTTTCGCAACATGACGGGCCATGTACGCGGCGCTGCGATCCACCTTCGAGGGGTCCTTCCCGGAAAACGCCCCGCCGCCGTGGCGGCTGTAGCCGCCGTACGTGTCGACGATGATCTTGCGGCCCGTGAGACCCGTGTCCCCGTGGGGCCCCCCGACGACGAACCTCCCGGTGGGGTTGATGAAGAACTTCACCTTCTTCGAAAGCAGCTCCTTCGGCACCGCTTTCCGGACCACCTCCTCGACCACCCCCTCCGTGAGGACCTTGCGCCCCACATCCTCCGAGTGCTGGGTCGAACAGACCACCGCGGTGATTTCCCGGGGGACCCCGTCCACGTAGCGGACCGTCACCTGGCTCTTTCCGTCGGGGCGAAGCCACGGCAGCACCTTCCTTTCCCGGCACTCCGTGAGACGGGCGCAGATCTTGTGGGCGAAGGCGATGGGCATGGGCATCAACTCCCTCGTCTCGTCGCAGGCGAAACCGAACATCATCCCCTGGTCTCCCGCCCCCTGCTTCTCCTCGTTGCCCCGGTCCACCCCCTGCGCGATGTCGGCGGACTGGCGGTCGATGGCGGTGACCACCGCGCAATTGTGGGCGTCGAACCCCTTCGAATTCTCCACGTACCCGATGTCGCCCACCGTCCTGCGCACCACGTCCGAAAAGTCGATGATCGCCTTCGTCGTGATCTCGCCGGCCACCACGACCAGCCCGGTGGTCACCAGCGTTTCGCACGCCACGCGCCCCCGGGGATCCTGACGGATGATCTCGTCCAGCACCGCGTCGGAGATCTGGTCCGCCACCTTGTCGGGGTGCCCGCCCGTCACCGACTCCGAAGTGAATAGGAACTCGCTCATACCGCCCTCGCTCCTGTCGCATTGGAATGGGAACAAACCGTGGAGAGTATATGCTATAACCGCTCGTCCGGGAACAGGTCCTCGGCCTTCTTCCGCAGAATCCTGCCGATGTCCCCCGCGGTCGCGTGCGTCAGCAGCGTCCCGGCGAACTCCTTCGCCTCGTACGCCATCGACTTGCGCAGGATCCGCTTGATCCGGGGGATCGCCGTGGCGTTCATGCTCAGCTCGTCCAGCCCCAGCCCCAGCAAAAGGTATGCGTAGAGCGGCTCCCCCGCCATCTCGCCGCACATCGAAACGGGGATCCCCGCGTCGTGCCCCGACTCCACGGTCCTTCGGATCAGGCGGAGAATCGCCGGGTGGAGAGGCTCGTAGAGGTAGGAGACATGCTCGTTGATCCTGTCGATCGCCAGCGCGTACTGGATGAGGTCGTTGGTCCCGATGCTGAAGAAGTCGGTCTCGCGGGCGAGCAGGTCGGACACGACCGCCGCGGAGGGAATCTCCACCATGATGCCGATGGGCATCTCCTTGTCGAAGGGGACGCGCTTGCGCCGAAGTTCCGTGCGGGCCTCCTCGACCATCGTCATCGCCGCGCGAAGCTCCGCCACGCCGGAGATCATGGGAAACATCATTCGGATCTTCCCGAAGGTGGAGGCCCTCATGATCGCGCGCATCTGCGTCTTGAAGATGTCCTTCTCCCTCAGGCAGAACCGGATCGCGCGCAGCCCCATCGCCGGATTCATCTCGTCGGCCAGCTCCAGCTGGGACGCGAACTTGTCCCCACCGAGGTCGAACGTCCGGAACGTGACGGGGTTCTGCACGAACTTCTCCGCGACCCGCCGGTACGTTTCGAAGTGCTCGTCCTCGGAGGGCAGGTCTTTCCGGTTGAGAAAGAGGAACTCCGTGCGGTACAGCCCCACTCCGGAGGCGCCGCTGCGCATGGCGACGTCCGCCTCCTCGGGGAACTCGATGTTGGCGAGGAGCGAGAGGGTCTTGCCGTCCCGCGTGACCGTCGGCAGGCGCGCAAATCTCGCCAGGTCGCGCGTGCGCTGCCCGTACGCCTTCTGTTTCTCCGAGTACTCCCGGATCGTTTCGTCCGTCGGATCGAGGACGACCACCCCTTCTTCGCCGTCGACGATGACCGTACCGGCGGCTCCGTATTCGTCGGTGACCCGCTCCAGCCCCACCACGGCCGGGATCGCGAGCGAACGGGCGGTGATCGCCGTGTGGGACGTCCGGCTGCCCACGTCGGTGGCGAACCCAAGGACCGGGCTTTTCAGGAACTGCGCGGTGTCCGCCGGGGAGAGGTCGTGCGTGACGACGATCACCGGCTCCTTGATCCCCGCGACGGAATCCATGGGGCGCCCGGCGAGGTTCTCCAGCACCCGGTGCCCGATCTGCCGCAGGTCGTGCCCCCGCTCGCGGAGGTAGGGGTCCTCGATCCGGTGGAACGTCTCCAGGAGGTTCTGCAGGACGTTGTTGAACGCCCAGTCCGCCGCGAACTGGTTCTCCCGGATCGTCCGGGTCGTCTGGTCGATCAGCATCGAGTCCTCGAGCAGGGCCAGGTGGACGGAGAGAATCTGGTGATGCTCCGAGGACGAGCCCACCACGCCGTCCCGGATGGCGCGGATCTGTTCCTTGGAGCGCGCGATCGCCCGCTGGAATGCGGCGACCTCCTCCTCCACCTTTTCCCGGCCGACCGTGGACTGGACCGATCTCGGGAGGGCGCGGTTCAGGAAGAGTCCCTTCCCGATCGCGATCCCCGCCGCAGCGGGAATCCCCTTGAGCACCTTCATCTTCGGCCGGGCCTCGGACACTTCCGCTACTCCTCCCCGAACTTCCGCGCGATCAGGTCGCCGATCGCCGACAGGGCGGCCTCCGCGTCATCCCCGTGCGCCCGGACGAGGACCTTCGCGTCCTTCGGCGCGGCAAGCATGAGCACCCCCATGATGCTCTTCCCGTTGACGTCCATGCCGTCCTTCTGCAGGCGGATCTCCGAGGAGAACTGGTTCGCCAGGCGCACCAACTGCGCGGCGGCGCGCGCGTGCAGCCCCAACCGGTTCAGGATGTCGAACTCGCGCTCGGCGTTCACTGCCACAGGATCAGCACCCCCACCAGGAGAAGGAACGAGAGGATCTCCGACGGCGAAACCGCCTTCCGGAAAAGAACCGTGAACAGCTGGACCAGCGCCACGCCGGCCAGGAACATCACCACGGCGAAGAGCGGGGTCCCGCCCATTCCGGCGAACCGTCCCGTGTACATGCCTGCGTAGGCGCCGCCGAGGATCGCCGCCCCCAGTTTCCGGTCCTCGGTCTTGATGTTCAGGGCGGCCTTCCGGAGCCAGGCGATCGCCCCCTCCTGCCCCTCCATCCCCGCCTCGAAGCCCCGAAAGCGCACCGATAGGTGGGTCGTGTTGTAGAGAACGAGCAGCGCGGCGATCCCCACGAGGGGATGGAAGAGCGCGAGGATCGCCCCCGCGACGGAGGCCATGGGGCGCAGGGCCCCCCAGAAGAAGGCGTCTCCGATCGCGCCCATCGATCCCATCAGTCCCACCTTGAAGGTGCCGATCGCCCGGGAGTCGGTCTCCCCAGCGGCCGCCTTCTCCTCCAGCCGGACCGCCGCGCCCAGGATCACCGCCCCCATCGCCGGTTGCGTGTTGAAGAACTCGAGGTGCCTCTTCACGGCCTTGAGCGCTTCCTCGGGCCGGTCCGCGTAAAACTCCCGCAGCGCGGGCAGGATGGAGTATGCGAACCCCACGTTCTGCATCCCCTCGTAGTTCCAGCACCCCTGCAGCAGGAACTGGCGGAGCCAGACCCGGCGGCGTCCATCCCTCGATAGCCCCGCCACCGCCGTCACCCCGCCCACCGGAGGAACAGGGTGATGCCGAACACCATGGCCATCGTCAGAAAGAAGACGGCGGCGGTGCGCTCCGTGCGGCTGCAGGAGTAAACCGAGGCGGCCCCCAACAGCGGCAGCACCGGCTGCAGGACGGAAAATTCCATCCGGCTTCCCGGTCCGAAATTCGGGAGGAGATACTTCGCCACGCTCACCCCCGCCCCCGTGAACGCGAGGGAGAGGATCACTCCCGAAAGCGCGAAGAGGGTGAGGCCGGCCTGCAGGCCGTGCTCGACGGCCTGCAGGTCTCCCTTCTCCACCGATTCCAGGGTGATGTGCGCGATGCGCCCGTTGATCTTCCTCACGAACCGGTCCGCGACCCTCCCCGTCTCGGCGAAGAACACCGCCAGCAGCAGGACCGCGGTGAAGCTCCCGCCGTCCAGACCCGTAGAGGGGGCCGCGACCGCCGCCGCCGCGCCCGCGAAAGCGGCGGCGCCCGTGTCGTCCGGCGGGACCGACGCCCCCACGGGCAGGCGGGCGAGGTAGAACAGCTCCAGCACCGCCCCCACGGCCGCCCCCGCCGAGGAGTTCCCGAAGACCGCCCCCATGAGGGTCGCCACGACGAGGGGCCGGTGGAGCATCACCTGGCAGGCCGCCGTCCGGTCCAGATAGCACAGCCCGCCCAGGAAGCCCGCCAGGAGGAACCGCCAGGCCACGCCTATCCCCCTTCCGCTTCGAAGGACGTCCCCGTCTCGAACGGCGTCCCTTTCACGCAGACCGACACCCCGTGGGTGCGAAGCCACCGGAGCGCCTCGAAATCCCCTGGGGCGAAAAAGACGGACGGCGAGATCTCCACCTTCCCCTCCGCGAAATGGAGGTTTCCGATGTTCACCCGGTCGAACCGGACGCCCCCTTTCCGGAGCGTCACGGCGTCCTCCGCGCTCGCCACGAGGAGTATCGTCCGCTCCCCATCCCGGTCCGCATCGGAGAGCACCGCGGCGGCGGCGTCGAGCCGGCAGAAGTGCATGCGGACCCCGGGGGGGACGGCCAGCTCCATCACCGACCTGAGAAACGGGTTCTCCGCCAGGGCGTCGTTCGCCACCACCAGGGAGTCGGCCTTGGTGTGGGGGAGCCACGTCTCCACGACCTGCCCGTGGACCAGGCGGCAGTCGATGCGGGTGAGCACCAGCGGCATGCTACTTGCGCTCCACCTTTTTCTTCAGCATGTCGCCCGGAATGGTGATGTTGCGCTGCCCGCACTCCTGGAGGTGACGGGCCAGTTCCGGGAGAGGCATCGTCCCCCGCGCCATGGGGAACTTGACCATCATCGGGAGGTTCACCCCGGTGACGACCTCCACCTGGTGGGTTCCCAGGAAAGAAAGACCGATGTTCGAAGGCGTTCCCCCGAACATGTCGGTGAGGAGCAGCACCCCCTCCCCGGCTTCCACCGTGCGAACCGCCCCTTCCACGGCGGCATGGATCGCGTCCACGCCCTGGTCCGGTGAGATGTCCACGGCCACGATTCCCTCGATCTTCCCGACGATGATCTCGGCGGCGCGGATCAGCTCCGTCGCGAGCGAACCGTGGGATATGACGACGGCTCCGATCATCGTCCCCCCTTTGCGGGGAGGGAGGAGCGGGGCAAATCGCGATGGACCACGACGGCCGCCCCCTCTTCCTTCCCGAGGATCTCTCCCAGCGCCTCCGCGACGGCGACGGACCGGTGCATGCCCCCGGTGCACCCGACCCCGATCGTGAAGTACGCCTTGCCCTCTTTTCTATAGAGGGGGAGGAGGAAATGCAACAATTCCGAGAGGCGGCGCAGAAAGCTCCGTGTCGCCCGCGCCCGAAGGACGTACTCGCTCACCCGCCGGTCGAGGCCCGTGTGCCGCTTGAGCGCGGGAACGAAGTTCGGATTGGGGAGGAACCGCACGTCCACGACCATGTCGGCCTCCATGGGCAGGCCGTACCGGTACCCGAAAGAGATGACGCTCACCTGCAGCTCCCCCGCCCCCGCCCGGTGGAAACGGCGCACGATGGCTTCCCGCAACTCGTGGACGGTGAACCGGGAGGTGTCGATCACCACGTCGGACATGTCCCGCAGGGAGGACAGGATCACGCGCTCCTTTCGGATCGCCTCCTT
The DNA here is from genome assembly GCA_021815305.1 of Deltaproteobacteria bacterium. Taxonomy (GTDB): domain Bacteria; phylum Desulfobacterota; class Deferrimicrobia; order Deferrimicrobiales; family Deferrimicrobiaceae; genus JAKAHC01. Next base: position 515,692 of record JAKAHC010000001.1, read on the forward strand.
CGCCCCGCCGCGGCCGCCGAGGGGGTGCTTCCGGCGCGTCTCGCTGAAGCGCCGAAGGAGCGCATCGTCGGCTGCGTCGAAGAACAGGACGTGCACGGCGCTTCTTCCTTCGCGCAGCTCGTCCAGGACCCGGGCCAGGTCGGGGAGGAACTCCTTCCCGCGGATGTCGACGCCCAGGGCCACGCGCACCTCCTCTCCCCGGGCCTCGGACACCACATCGACGATCTTGGGGAGAAGCACCGGGGGGAGGTTGTCCACGCAGTAATACCCGAGGTCCTCGAAGACCTTGATGGCGGTGCTTTTCCCGGCGCCGGACAGCCCGGTGACGACCACGATGTCCGCGCGGCTCCCGCGCACGACGGGGGAGGTCACGGGGTCCCGCCTTCCCCTGCCTTGCGCGCCTGCCGCTCGACCAGCTCCCGCGCGGAGTGCACGCCCAGCTGCTTCAGGAGGTGGTTCCGCACCGCGACCTCCACGATGGTGGCGAGGTTCCGGCCGGGGGACACGGGGATGACCAGGGAGGGGAGCGGGACACCCATGATCTCCACGGCGCCGTCCTCCAAGCCCAGGCGGTCGTACTCCTTGGAGGGATCCCACTCCTCGATCCGGATGACGAGCTCCATCTTCTTGCGCTGCACCGTCGCGGTCAGACCGAAGATGTCCCGGATGTTGATGATCCCGAGCCCCCGGATCTCCATGTGGTGCGCGGTCAGGTCGTTCCCCCTCCCGAGAAGGGTGGCGGGACCGATCTTCTCGATGTGGATCACGTCGTCCGCCACGAAACGGTGCCCCCTCAGGACGAGGTCCAGGGCGCACTCGCTTTTGCCGATCCCGGATCGCCCCGTGAGGAGGACCCCCACCCCGATGACGTCCATGAGGACGCCGTGCACCGTGGAGGTCTCCGCGAAAAGCCGCGCGAGCTGCCGCCGGGTCTCCTCGATGAGCGGAACGGAGGAAAGGAGGGAACAGAACAAGGGAACCGCGCGCCGCTCGGCGGCCTCGATGAAGGGCTCCGGGGCCGGCCGGCCGCCGGCGATCACGGCGCACGCCAGGGATCCGGAAAAGAAACGGTCCGCGGTTTCCGCCTGCCGGCCCGGCTCCAGCCCGAGAAAGCAGGAGAGCGTCGTCTCCCCGAGGACCTGCACGCGTCCTTCCCTCGGCGGCGGCACCTCCCCCGCGCCCGGGAGCCCCGCCTCCTCGACGCGGCTCCCGGCGATCTCCCGGTGCATCCCCCGCTCCCCCGCAACGAGCCGGATCTCGAGCGGGGCCGAACACTCCTGCCGGAAGGTCTGCACGGAGATCGGCACGGTCCTGTCCCCTTTCACCGTCAGGGACGCTCGTCTTCTTCCCGCAGGAGATCCACAAGCCCCTCCGTCCCGTCCGCCTCGAGCAGCCTGCGCCGGAAGCGTTCGTCCTTCAGGAGCCTGGAGATGCGGGCGAGCGCCTTGAGGTGCATTCCCGCGGAATTCTCCGGCGCGATCACCAGGAAGAAAAGCCGGGTGGGCTTCCCGTCGAGGGAGGCGAACTGGACTCCCTCGCGGCTCCGCCCGAAGGCGGCGACCATCTGCCCGATACCGGCCACCTTCCCGTGGGGAATCGCCACCCCGTCGCCGATTCCCGTGCTCCCCAGCGCCTCGCGGTCCATGAGGATCGCGGTGAGGCGCTCGGGGGACAGGGCCGGGACGAGCCGGCAAACCGCCTCGGACAGCTCCCGCAGGACCCCTTCCTTCGTGTCCGACCGGAGATCTCCCATCACGGCCCCGGGCGGGAGAATGTCCAGGATCCTCATCTGGCGGCCGGCTCCGTGAACCCTATGTTCCCGTCCTGCTGGCGGTACACCACGCTCGGCTGGTTGGTTTCCTGGTTCACGAACATGACCACGTCCACCCTGAGCAGGTCGAGGTGCCGCGCGGCGTCCTCGACGGTCATGGGCTTGGGCAGGAAATTGTCCGTTCGCACGATGCGGGGCCGACCCTCTCCCGGGGAGATCGTGAGCGACGAGCCGGAGACCATCGGCTCGGGAATCCCTCCCTGGGCCTTGTCCTTGCGCTTCTCGCGGTATTTCTTGAGCTGGCGCTCGACCTTGTCGCAGACGAGGTCGATCGCCGAGTAGAGGTCCTCGGTGGATTCGAACGCCTTGATGGTGATTCCGCGCGCCGTCAGGAACACCTCGGCGATGTGCCGGTACTTCTCGACCGACAGCGTAACGTGCGCGTCGAAGGATCTGTCGACCACTTTCTGCACCTTCCCCAGCTTCTCCGTCACGTAGTCCTTCAAGGCCTGGCTCGGATCGACATGTCGGAACGTTACGTTGATCTGGTTCACGATTCCCCCTCCTTCCGACAAAATGGGCCCTGCGGGGATCAGAAAAGCTTCCTGCGCCGGGACGAGGAGAGCAACCCCAGCTGCGCACGGTACTTGGTCACCGTCCTCCGGGCGATCCGGATCCCCTGGTTCTGCAGGAGCCGCATCAGCTCCTGGTCGCTCAGCGGCTTGTTCTCGCCCTCGGCGCGGATGATCTCCCGGATCTTCTCCTTGACGGACTTGGAGGCGATGTCCTCCTCTCCCCCGCCCCGGTTGAGCCCAGAGTTGAAGAAGAATTTCAGCTCGAAGATGCCATGGGGGGTGTAGACGTACTTGCCGCTGGTCACCCGGGAAACCGTCGACTCGTGCATCTCGATGTCCTCCGCGACGCCGCGCAGCGTGAGGGGCCGAAGGTATTTCGGGCCCTTCTCCAGGAAGTCGCGCTGGAGCTTGATGATGCTCTCCACAACCTTATAGATGGTGCGTTTCCGCTGCTCGATGCTCTTGATGAACCAGAGCGCCGAGTTGACCTTCTGCTTCAGGAACTCGCGGTCCTCCTTCGGGAGATCCTCGCCGCCGCCGGTCAGGAGGCGCCGGTAGTAGGACGAGAGGCGCAGCCGCGGCTGCCCGTCCTCGTTGAGCGTGATCACCCACTGGTCGTCGACCTTGAAGACGTAGACGTCCGGGGTGATGTAGTGGACGTCGTCCCCGGAGTAGGCCCGCCCCGGCTTCGGCCACAGGGAAACCAGTTTCTGGAACGCCTCCTTGACCGCGTCTTTCGGAAGCTTGAGCCGTCGCGCGATCCCCGCCACGTCCCCCCTGGAGAACTGCTCGAACTGGTCGGAAAGGATGCGCAACGGGAGATCGAATCCCTCGCCCTTTTCCCGCGCCTGGATCATCAGGCATTCGCGGAGATCCCTCGCCCCGACCCCCAGGGGGTCCATCGTCTGCACCTTCGCGAGGGCCCGTTCCACCGTTTCCGGGGGAAGAGGGAGGGCCTGGGCCGCATCCTCGACGGTCACCTTGAGGTACCCGTTCTCGTCGATGTTTCCTATCAGGTAGAGGGCGGCCTCCCGCTCCGCATCGTCGAGATCGAGGAACCGGACCTGCGAATCGAGGTGATCGGCGAGGCTCTGGCGGTGGGTCAGGGTGTTCTCGTAATACGGGCGCCCGTCCTCCTCGTCCGTATCCCGCGCGACACGCCCGTCGCGCCCCCCCTCGTTGAAGTAGTACTCCCAGTCCACCCGGTCGATGAGGCCGCCGTCCTCCCTGGGAGGGGCTTCCTCCGCGGCGGGGGTCGGCGCCGAATCCCCTTCCGCGGGGGACGGTTCCTCCTCGGGCGATCCCTCGGCCGCCTCCTCGAGCACCGGGTTGACCTCCAGTTCCTCGCGGACCGCCTGCTGGAGCTCGAGACGGGACAGTTGCAGCAGCTTGATCGCCTGCTGGAGCTGCGGGGTCATCACCAGCTGCTGGCTGAGCTTGAGGGATTGTCGAAGTTCCAGCGCCATCAAAGTCCTTTCACGCGTCAGAGGGAGAATCCGTCCCCCAGGTAGATCTCCCGGACCCGGCCCGACGCCGCGATCTCCTCGGGCCTTCCCGCGAGGAGGATCTCCCCCTCCGAGATGATGTACGCGCGGTCGCAGACCTTGAGGGTGTCGCGCACGTTATGATCCGTTATTATAACCCCGATCCCGCGCTCTTTTAATCCGAGGATGACCTGCTGGAGATCCGCCACGGAAATCGGGTCGATGCCGGCGAACGGCTCGTCCAGGAGGAGAAAGTCGGGGGAGAGCACGAGGGCTCTCGCGATCTCCACGCGCCGCCTTTCCCCGCCGGAGAGGGCATACCCCATCGTGTCCGCCACGCCGGCGATGCGCATCTCCCGCAGGAGAACGTCGAGCCGTTCCTTCTGTTCCCACTCCGCAAGCCCGGTCTCCTGCAGGAAGGCCAGGATGTTGTCCCGCACCGAGAGCTTGCGGAAGACGGACGGTTCCTGGGGCAGGTACCCCAGTCCCATCCTCGCCCTTCGGTGCATCGGCAGGGCGGTGACCGGCGTCCCGTTGAGGACCACCTCCCCCGCGTCGGGCCGGATGAGCCCCACCATCATGTAGAAGATCGTCGTCTTCCCCGCGCCGTTCGGGCCGAGCAGCCCCACCACCTCTCCGGAGCGGGTTTCGAGGGACACGCCCTTCACCACCTCCCGCCGCCGGTATCTCTTCCGCAGTTCCGTGACCACGAGGCTCTTCCCGTCCCGGTCCATGCGCCGCCGGCTGGGGTGATGCTGGAGGGATTCCGGTCCGGTCACTTCTTCGGCGTCTCCATGACCCCCTTGGGGTTGATCACCGCCCTGACGCGCCCTCCCCCCTCTCCGCCCGAGACCACGGTGCGGTTCTCGCGCAGGTAGATGGTGAGCGTCTCCCCCTGGAGGGTGTTCCGACCTTCCTTGAGACTCGCACCGCCGGAAAGGACGACCCGCTGCTCGAGGTTGTAGTAGGTAGCCCGCGCAGCGCGGGCCTCGCGCCCCTCCTGGAGGAACCGCACGTTGCCCTCCGCCTCGATCCGTTCCACGGCCCCCGCCTGGCGGGAGTATTCCGCGCGCAGGCGGTCGGCGTACATCGTCACGTCCCCCTGCCGCGCGATCACGTTCCCCTCGAAGGTCACGGTGTTGTTCACGCTGTCCGCGCTCACGCGGTCCGCGGTGATCTCGATCGGCTGGCTTCCCATCTCCCGCGCGCGCTCCGCCTTGCGGTCCTCGGCCCGTGCGCCCCCCGCGGCGATCGCCACCAGCAGCAGCGCGCCGAACAGGATTCTCCGCCTCATCCCCGCGCCCCCCCGGGCCGGAGCCCCGCCGGAAGGATTCGGCTCCGGGGCGACTCCATCGTGACCCTGCCTTCGCCCCAGTGCCAGACGAGGTGGTTCCCCGCGATGGCGAACCCCGGCCCCGCCAGGGAGGCTGGCCCCGGGACCCGCAGGATGCGGTCCGGGAGGTCCAGGAACGCCCGGGAGAGTTCCGCGTCCCACCCCCCCTCCCGGACGGCGCGCCCCCCTTCCGGGAGTTCGATGGTTTTCCGGTCGAGGTTCCAGAAAGCCTCGGGCGCCTCGATCCTCCCCCCTTTGACGACCGCGCGTTCGCCAAGGGAAATGACCACGTCCGAAGCCCCCACGGTCTTCCCGGAATAGCTGTAGACCGCGGTCCGGGCCGTGAGCAGGTTCCACCATCCGTCGTCGTGGTACTCCCGCATCTCCACGGGCCCCAGCCGGATTTCCGGGCCGCCGGCGGCGATGCCCTGCGCAGGCGCCGTCCCGGCGGCCGGCGGTATCCCGGGAGCCTTCCCGGATGGGACCCCCCGGATGGCCAGCAAGAGCACGATCAGGGCGAAAACCGCCCATGGAAGGAGCCGCACGTTCATGTCCCGGCCCCCGGCGGAAAATATTTCGCGGTGACGGCTCCCCACGAGCCGTTCGAGCGGAGGAGGAACTCCACGATCTCCCGCACCGCGCCCATTCCTCCCCTCCGGGAGGAAACGTAGTCCACCGCGTCGAGGACGTACGGTTCGGCGTCGGAAGGCGCGGCGGAAAACCCGACGGCCCGCAGCAGGGGCAGGTCCACGATGTCGTCGCCCACGTAGGCCGTCTCTTCCGGGGATACCCCCGTCTCGGAGAGAATCTCGCGCCACGCCACCACCTTGTCGTGCACTCCCTGGCGGACGATGCCGACCCCCAGTTCGCGCGCGCGGATCGCCACCACCTCCGAGGAACGGCCCGTGATGATCCCCGCCGTCACCCCGCCCCGCGGCAGCATCTTGATCCCATGCCCGTCCCGCACGTGGAATCGTTTCGTCTCCCGCCCTTCGGAGTCGTGGATGATCCCGCCGTCCGTCAGGACACCGTCGACATCCATCAGGAAGAGGCGGACCCGTGCGGCCCTCGATGCCGCTCCCTGCCTGTGCCCCGCCTCCGTCATCCGACGCCCGCCTTGAGGAGATCGTGGATGTGCACGATTCCGACGGGCCTCCCCGGGGTGCCCGCGTCGAAGACAAACAGGCTCGTGATGGAGAACTCCTCCATCTTCCGCAGAGCGGCGGCCGCGAGGTCCGTGGAGGCGATCCTCTTGGGGGAGGGGCTCATGATCGCCCCCGCGGTCGCCTTGTAGAGGTCCACCCCGGCCGCGGTGGCGCGCCGGACGTCCCCGTCGGTGATCACGCCGACGAGGGTTCCTCCCCCGTCCACCACGCCGGTCACTCCCAGGCGCTTCGCGCTGATGGTGAGGAGCGCGTCCTTCAGGGGGGTCGCCGGAGACACCAGGGGAATCGCGTCTCCCGCGTGCATCAGGTCCGCCACCGTCTGCAGGCGGCGGCCCAGCGTTCCGCCGGGGTGCAGCCCCGCGAAGTCCTCCTCGGAGAACCCCTTTTCCTCGAAGAGGACCACGGCGAGGGCGTCGCCCATCGCCAGCGTCGCCGTCGTGGAGGCGGTGGGGGCCAACCCCAGGGAACAAGCCTCCTCGCTCACCCCCACATCGAGGGACACGTCGGCATAGCGCGAAAGGGTGGAGTCGGGGTTCCCCGTCAGCGCGATCACGGGAAGGCCCATGCGCTGAAACACCGGCATCAGCCGGACGATCTCCTCCGTCTCGCCGGAATTGGAGAGGGCGATGACCACGTCGCCGCGCCGCAGCATCCCGATGTCGCCGTGGATCCCCTCCGCCGGGTGGAGGAAGAACGCGGGCGTTCCGGTGGACGCGAGGGTCGATGCGATCTTCCGGGCGATCAGCCCCGATTTCCCCATGCCGGTGAGGACGACCTTCCCCCCCGCGCTCCGCAGCAGGTCGACGGCCTTCCCGAATCCGGCGTCCAGTTTCTTGCGGACTCCTTCGATCGCGGCGGCTTCCACGGAGAGGACCCGGGCCGCCCGGGTCAAGCGGTCATTCTCCACGGCGCACCGCCTCTCCCGCCGCGGCCCGGAGGGCAAGGAGGGTCCGGAAGAGTCCTTCGACCTCCGCCGTAGGCAGGCTGTTCGGTCCGTCCGACAGGGCGCGGTCGGGATCGGGGTGGATCTCGAGGAACACGCCGTCCACTCCGGCGGCCACCGCGGCCCGGGCCAGGGGAGCCACGTATTTCCGTTCCCCCGAGGACGCGTTTCCCGCACCCCCCGGCAGCTGCACGCTGTGAGTGGCGTCGAAGATCACCGGGCAGATCGATTCCCGGATCGCCGGCAGCCCCCGGAAATCCACGACCAGGTTGTTGTACCCGAAGGTGGTTCCCCGTTCCGTCACGAGGACGTTGCCGTTCCCCGTGGAGCGGACCTTCTCCACCGCGTTCTCCATGTCCCACGGGGCCATGAACTGCCCCTTTTTTATGTTGACCGCAATTCCCGTCTCTCCGGCGGCCACGAGCAGATCGGTCTGGCGACACAGGAACGCCGGCACCTGGAGGATATCGACCACCCGGGCCGCGCGCGCGGCCTGGAGGGGGTCGTGCACGTCCGTGGTGACGGGGAGGCCGTGCCTCTCCTTCACCTTCGCGAGAATCCGCAGCCCCTCCTCCTCCCCCGGCCCGCGGTAGGAACCCGAGGAGGAGCGGTTCGCCTTGTCGAAGGAGCCCTTGAAGACGACGTTGACGGAGAGTTCCGCCGAGACCCGTTCCAGCAGCCCGGCGACGGAGAGGGAGAGCGCCTCGGACTCGAGGACGCACGGTCCCGCGATGAACACCGGGGGGCAACCCGCACCGACCTCGAACTTCCCCGCGATGGTTACCCGGCGGATCACGCTTCCTGAGCTCCCCCCCTACAGGGGGTTCCCCTGCCGTGCCCGGGCGTGGGCCGCGCCGATGAAGTCGCGGAACAGCGGGTGCGGCGCAAGGGGCCGGGACTGGAACTCGGGGTGGAACTGGCACCCGAGGAACCACGGGTGATCCTGGACCTCCACGATCTCCACGAGCCGGTCGTCCGGCGAGACGCCGGTCACCCGCATCCCCTTCGAGGACAGCAGATCGCGGTAGTCGTTGTTGAACTCGTACCGGTGCCGGTGCCGTTCGGAGATCTGCGGAGCGCCGTAGGCCTTTCGCGCCAGCGTTTTCTCCTGCACCCTGCACGGGTAGGCGCCCAGCCGCATCGTCGCTCCCTTGTCCTCCACGCCGCGCTGCTCGGGCATCAGGTCGATGACGGGACACGCGCTCTCGCCGTCCAGCTCCCGGCTGGTGGCCGCCGGCAGGCCGCAGATGTTCCGGGCGAACTCCACCACCGCCACCTGCATCCCCAGGCAGATCCCGAAGTACGGGATCCGGTTTTCCCTCGCGTACCGGACGGCCGCGATCTTTCCCTCCACGCCGCGGGAGCCGAACCCCCCGGGGACGAGGATGCCGTCGGCTCCCTTGAGCAGCGCCTCGGCTCCCTGGCGCTCCACCTCCTCGGAATCCACGTACCGGTGGTGGACCCGCACCTGGTGCGCGATGCCGCCGTGGGTGAGCGCCTCGTTGAGGCTCTTGTACGACTCCTTGAGGTTCACGTACTTGCCCACGATGGCGATGGTGACCTCTCCCACGGGGTTCTTCCAACGGTCGACCACGCGCGTCCAGTCGTCGAGGCGCGGTTCGCTCGCCCAGATGTTCAGGAGCTCCATCAGCTTGTCGTCGAGCCCCTCCTGGTGGAAGACCAGGGGCAGCTCGTAGATGAGGTCGACGTCGCTCGCGGTGATCACCGCGTCCTCGGTGACGTTGCAGAACAAGGCGATCTTCCCCTTGATGTCCTTGGGGAGGGGCCGGTCGGTCCTGCACAGGAGCACGTCGGGCTGGATGCCGATCGAGCGGAGCTCCTTGACGCTGTGCTGCGTGGGCTTGGTCTTGAGCTCCCCAGCCGTCCGGATGTAGGGGACCAGCGTCACGTGGACGTAGAGGACGTTCTCCTTCCCCCGGTCGCCCTTGACCTGCCGGATCGCCTCGAGGAACGGCAGGCTTTCGATGTCGCCCACCGTGCCGCCCACCTCGATGATGACCAGGTCGTACCCCTTGGCCGCGGCGTAGATGACCCGCTTGATCTCGTCCGTGATGTGGGGGATCACCTGGACCGTCCCCCCCAGGTAATCTCCCTTGCGCTCCTTCGTGATGACGGAGTGGTAGATCTTGCCGGTGGTGCAGTTGTTCTTCTTGCCGGTGCGGGAGGAGACGAACCGCTCGTAGTGCCCCAGGTCCAGGTCGGTCTCGGCGCCGTCGTCGGTGACGAACACCTCGCCGTGCTGGAAGGGGTTCATCGTGCCCGGGTCCACGTTGATGTACGGGTCGAGCTTCAGCATCGTGATCTTCAGGCCCCGGGCCTCCATCAGGGCGCCGATCGATGCGGCCGCCAGCCCCTTCCCGAGGGAGGAGACCACGCCTCCGGTCACGAAGATGAATTTCGGTTTCACCGTCTTCTCGGCCCGCATAGCCTCTCCTCCGCCGCCCTGAGGTCCTCGGGGGTGTCCACCCCCACCGAGTCGTGCGCCACATCCACCACGCGGATCCGGAAACCGTTCTGCAACGCGCGCAGCTGCTCCAGCCGCTCCGCCTCTTCGAGTGGGGAGGGCGGGAGGGCCGCCACGCGGAAAAGGAACTCCCTGCGGTACCCGTAGATCCCCAGATGCTTCCGGTACCGTCCCGTCCCCCCGTCCCGGTAATGCGGGATGGGGGCGCGGGAAAAGTAGAGCGCGTTTCCTCCTGCGTCGACCACGACCTTCACCACGGACGCGCGCCGGTACTCCTCGGAATCGTCCTGCGGCAGCGCCGCGGTGGACATCGGGAGATCCGGTTCGGCGATCAGGGGGGCGGCCACCGCGTCGATGACCGAGGGGTGCATCAGCGGTTCATCCCCCTGCAGGTTGATGAGGATCTCCTCGCCCATCCCCCGGGCCGCCTCGGCGACGCGATCGGTGCCGGAAACGCACTCCGGTGAGGTCATGACCGCCTCGCCGCCGAAGCCCCGGACCGCGGATGCGATCCGGGCGTCGTCCGTGGCGACCACGACGCGCGACGGGATGTCCGCCCGCTTCGCCTTGTCCCAGACATACCATATCATCGGGCGGCCGTCGATTTCGGCCAGAGGCTTCCCCGGCAGCCGCGTCGCGCCGTAGCGGGCGGGGATCACGACGGCGACCCGGGGAACGTTCCCCGGCGCGCTCACGGGAACAGGGGCATCGCCCGGAGCCCCTCCTCCTCGGGAAATCCCGCCATGAGATTGAAACACTGCACGGCGGCGCCCGAGGCGCCCTTCACGAGGTTGTCGATCGCGGAAACGACCACGACCCGCCGGCTCTTCCCGTCGACCCGCCAGGCCAGGTCGCAGAAGTTGCTCCCCCGCACGTCCTTGGTGGAAGGGAGAAGGCCGGGCGGCAGCAGGCGGACGAACGGCTCCCCGCCGTAATGCTTCCGGAAGGCGGCGTCGACGTCCTTGCCCGTCACTTTCGCCTTCGCCGTCGCGTAGCAGGTGGCGAGGATCCCCCGCACCATCGGCATCAGGTGCGGGACGAAGGTGATCTCCACCTTCCCGCCCGCCGCAAGTGTGAGTTCCTGGTCCATCTCCGGGTTGTGCCGGTGCCTTGGAAGACCGTACGGCCGGACGCCCCCCTCGACTTCCGGGTAGTGGAAACCGAGGGCCGGCCCCCTTCCCCCGCCGGAGACGCCCGTCTTGCAGTCCGCCACGATCCCCTTCCGGTCGATCAACCCTTCCTTGACCAGCGGGTACATCCCCAGGATCACCGAGGTGGGAAAGCATCCGGGAACGGCCGCAAGGGATGTCTTCCGGAGCTTTTCCCGGTAGATCTCGGGGAGACCGTACACCGCCTTTCCCGCCAGGGCGGGGTCCCTGTGGGTCACTCCGTACACCGCCTCGTAGAGGGGGATGCTGCGGAACCGGAAGTCGGCGGACAGGTCGACCACGGGAATTCCGCGGGAGAGCAGGGATCCGGCGACCGACGAGGAAACGGTGTGCGGCAGGGCAAGGAAGGCGGCGTCGAAATCCGCCGGCAGCAGGTTCTCCATCTTCCCGAACGCCGCTCCCGAAAGCCTTCCCTTGAAGGGCGCGAACGCCTGTTCCCGGGGCTGTTCGGAATACTGCTCGGAGGTGAGAACGGACAGTTTCACCCCGGGGTGGGACAGCAGCATCCGGATCAGTTCGAAACCCGTGTACCCGGTCGCTCCGAAAATCGCCACGCGCTTCATCCGTTTCCCCATTTTTCCCATTCTATAAGGTTTCCCCCTTCCGGTCTCCCGCCGGATCGGAATCCCCCGAAACGAAAGAAGGGGAAGGCGGGTTGCCCGGCCTTCCCCTTCGGAGAACGTCCGTTTCGGGGCGCATGCGGCCCCGTGCGCGGTTTACCTCTTGGAGAACTGGAACCGCTTGCGCGCCCCCGGGCGGCCGTACTTCTTCCGTTCCTTGATGCGGGCGTCGCGGGTCAGGAACCCGGCGCGCTTCAGAGGCGTGCGCAGCTCGGGGTTCTCGATCTGCAAGGCCTTCGCGATGCCGAACTTCACCGACTCGGCCTGGGACATGGGACCGCCGCCGCCGAGGTTCACCTCGACGTCCACGTTGGTCCGTTTCCCCGTGAGGACAAGCGGCTGGACCGCGACGGCCCGAAGAGCCAGCACCGGGAAATACTCCTCGAATTCCCTGCCGTTGACCGTGATGCGGCCGGTTCCCGTCTTGAGGTAGACGCGGGCGACCGCCGTCTTCCTTTTCCCCGTCGCGTAGATCTTCGGTTGCGCCATGGTGCGGTGGTTCCTCCTATTCGTTGACGGCCAGCGCCTTCGGTTGCTGCGCCTTGTGCGGGTGGTCCGGACCCGTGTAGACCTTGAGCTTGGTGAAGAGGCGGTCTCCAAGGCGCGTCTTGGGGAGCATTCCCCGGATCGCCCACTCCACGACCCGCGTGGGATGGCTTCCGGAGAGCACCTTCTCCGGGGTGGTGGCCTTCAACCCCCCCATGAAACCGGAGTGGCGGTAATAGACCTTGTCCGTCAACTTTTTCCCGGTGAGCTTCACCTTGTCGGCATTCACTACGATGACGAAATCGCCGATGTCCGCATTGGGGGTGAACGTCGGCTTGTGCTTCCCCCGCAGGACGTCGGCGACCCGGGTCGCCAGGCGGCCCAGCACCTGCCCCTCGGCGTCCACGACGTACCACTTCCGGTCCGCTTCTTCCCTGGTCAACATCTTCGTGGTCTTCATGGCGCAAACCTTCCCCTCGAAATCAAAGAGAAATATTTAACAGGTTTCCCTGTTCCCCGTCAAGCGGAAAGTCCAAGGAGAAGGAGAGTACGGGCCGGCGACGCCCGGGTCTCCCCAACGGCCTCGCGGCCGCGAGGCCGGTTTCCGGCCGTTCCGGAACGGACCGCGCCGGGAAAGGACCCGGCGCAGATTCATTGTAGCAGGGGATCGGGCGGATATCCTATATTATGATGGTTGCATGCCCGTCGAGGAGGCGCGGAAATGGAGCTGCATCCGGGGATGGAAGAGGCCGAATTCATCGAGGCCATCGATGGGAACTTCCTCTTCGACACCGATCGGGAGTACGAAGAGGCCGCGCGCGTGGGTTGTTCCATATCGGACAACGCGGCGTTGATGGTGGGGTACGAGATCGCGTCCGGCGGGTCCCCCGCGGGTCGCGAACTCAACCTGGGCCTTCTCGAGATCCTGGCGCGGGAAAGGCCGACTCCCATCGTCCTCGCTGCCGTTCCGGTGATCCGGTCGCTCCTCAAGGGGGAGGCGGTCCCCGGAGAGGACACCCTCCGGCTGCTCGCCGCCTGCAGGGAGCATTCCAACGCGTGGAGCGGGCTGGGCATCGTTCTTTGCGCGGACGAGAGCCTCGACCAGGAATGCGAGAGCATCATGGAAAGTTGGCGCGGCGCAGCCGACATCCCCAAGGAAAACTGACCGCCCCGGAGAAAACCCCATGAAGACGGCGCATCTGTCCACCGGGCGGGATTTCCCGATCGGGAAGGTCCTCTGCCTGGGCCGCAACTACGCGGAGCACATCCGCGAACTCGGGAACGAGACCCCCGAAGCCCCGGTGATCTTCATCAAACCGGCCTCCTCGATCATCGGGGAAGGGGAAGCGATCGTCATCCCCCCCTATTCGAACGATTGCCACCACGAGGCGGAACTTGCGCTCCTGATCGGAAGGAGGGGGAAGGACATCCCTGCGGATCGTGCGATGGAACACATCGCCGGATACGGAGTGGGGATCGATCTCACCCTGCGGGACATCCAAGGGGAACTGAAGAAGAAGGGGCTTCCGTGGGAGATCGCCAAGGGGTTCGACACCGCCTGCCCGCTCTCGGCGTTCGTCGAGGCGTCCCGCGTGGCGAACCCGCAGAATCTGCGGATTCTCCTGACGGTAAACGGCCGGAAGCGGCAGGACGGGACCACCTCGATGATGATCCACCGCATCCCTGCCATCGTCAGCCACATGTCGACCCGGTTCACCCTCGAACCGGGCGACGTCATCCTCACCGGCACTCCCGCCGGCGTCAGCCGCATCGTCTCCGGGGACCGGGTGGTCGCGGAAATCCCGGGGGTTGCGACCCTTCGCGTGTCGGTGTCCTAACGCGGAGGCGACGGCGGGAGGAACTCCGGCGCGGATCCCGGGAGGGTTCCGTAGGAGACCCTCCACAGGAACAGGCCGTGGGCGGGGGCGGTGGCTCCGGCGGCGCTCCGGGACCGGGCCCTGAGGATTTCCCCAATCCGTTCCGGAGGGTATTTCCCTTTCCCCGCTTCCGTAACGGTGCCGACCATGGCGCGCACCATGTGCCGCAGGAAGCCGCTCCCGGCCACGTCCACCGAACAGAGGCCGGGGATGCCGTGTTGCGCCACTTCCGCCCGGAAGATCGTCCGTACCGCCGTTCTCGCCGTGCACCCCTGCCCGCGGAACGAGGTGAAGTCGTGCTCTCCCACCAGGTGGGACAACCCCTCCTTCATCGCCGCGAGGTCCAGGGGCGTTTCGAAGTGCCAGGCGAACCGCGAGAGGAAGGGAGAGGCGACCGGGTGGAGATGGAGGAAATAGCGGTATTCCTTCTCCACGGCGTGGCGCCTCGCGTCGAACGCCCCGGGGGCCTCTTCGGCCGAGAGGATCCGTATGTCCGGTGGCAGGAGGGCGTTCCCTCCCCGGACGATCGTTTCCATGTCCCGCCGCCCCGCGTCGGAAAAGTCCGCCACCTGCTCCCTGGCGTGCACTCCCGCGTCGGTGCGCCCCGCCGCGCGCAGGCGGACCGGTTCCTGGAGGATCCGGGCGAGGGCTCCTTCGATCACCGGCTGGATCGTCGTCCCGTTCGGCTGGAGCTGCCACCCGGCGTAGGCCGTCCCGTCGTACGCGACGGTCAGCTTGACGCGCCGCACCGGATCCATCCCGCACGAACGAGACCGGGGGAACCGGGCCCGCGCATCGGGTCCCCGCCCCACGGAAAGGGGGCGGCAAAAGCGCCACGACGGGAGAAAGAAAACCGGGAGCGGGGGATCGCCCCCCGTTCCCGGTGGTCCTGCGTTGCGCCGATCGGGGCCACCCGCTCCCCCGCGACGTTCAGACGGTTGCGGGCTGCAGGTGCTTCTGCGCCAGCACTTCGGCGATCTGGACGGCGTTGAGAGCCGCTCCTTTGCGGAGCTGGTCCCCGCAAACCCAGAGGTTCAGGCAATTCTCCGCGCTCTCGTCCTCGCGGATCCTGCCCACGTAGCAGTCGTCCTTCCCCGCGCAGAACAGCGGCATGGGGTAGATGTTCTTCGCAGGGTCGTCCATCACCTGGCACCCCGGGAACTTCGCGATGAGGTCCTTCGCCTTCCCGGGGGTGATCTTCTTCGCGAACTGGGCGTTGATCGAGATCGAGTGGGCCGTCAGGACCGGCACGCGGACCGTGGTGCAGGTCACCCGCAGATCGGGGATGCCCATGATCTTGCGCCCCTCGTTGGTCATCTTCATCTCTTCCTTCGTGTACCCGTTGTCCAGGAAGGCGTCGATGTGGGGAATGACGTTGAAGGCGATCTGGTGCTTGAACGCCGCGACCTCCAGCGGATCGCCCTTGGCGAACGCTTTCGTCTGCGCGATCAGCTCCGCCATCGCCTTGGCGCCCGCGCCGGACGTCGCCTGGTACGAAGACGCCACGACGCGCGTCAGGGTGCCGAAGTCGTGCAGGGGCTTGAGCGGCATGATCGATATGATCGTCGTGCAGTTGGGATTCGCGATGATCCCCCTCTTGCGGTACTGGCCGATCGCCTCCGGGTTGATCTCGGGAACCACCAGAGGGATGTCCGGCTCCATCCGGAAAGCGGAAGAGTTGTCGACCACCACCGCTCCGGCCTCCCAGGCCGCCGGGGCGAACTCCTTGCTGCGCGAGGCGCCCGCCGAGAACAGGGCGATGTCGATCCCCTTGAAGGCGTCCTTCCCGAGCAACTCCACGGGGAACTCCTCCCCCGCGAACTTCAGGCGCTTGCCCACCGAACGTTCGGACGCGAGAAGGCGGATGTTCTTGATCGGGAACCTGCGCTCCTCGAGGATCTTCAGGAAGACTTCCCCCACCGCCCCGGTCGCGCCGGCGACGGCCACGTTGAACCGCTTGCCGCTCATTGCCTCACCTCTTCTGGGATAGTTTCTGGACGGCGTCCCGGACCCGATCGCCCATCTCTGTTGTTCCGACCCTCTTCCCCTCGCCCTCGCGGTGGATGTCGCCCGTCCGGTACCCTTCGGCGAGGACCCGCTCCACCGCCCCCTCGATCCAGGCGGCCTCCGCGGGCATATCGAATCCGTATTTTAGCATCATCGCCACGGAAAGTATCGTCGCCAGGGGGTTGGCGACCCCCCTGCCCGTGATGTCGGGAGCACTGCCGTGGATGGGCTCGAACAGCCCGGCCTTCCCGCCGAGGGAAGCGGAAGGGAGCATGCCGATGGACCCGGTGATCATCGAAGCCTCGTCGGTCAGGATGTCCCCGAAAAGGTTCGTCGTCACCATCACGTCGAACTGGCGCGGGTTCCGGATGAGCTGCATGGCGCAGTTGTCCACCAGCATGTGGGAAAGGGCCACGTCGGGATACTCCTTCGCCCCCACCTCGCTCACCACCTTGCGCCACAGCACGCTCGACTCGAGGACGTTGGACTTGTCCACCGAGGTGATCTTTCCGGTCCGCTTCCGCGCCAGATCGAAGGCCATCCGGGCGACCCGCTCGATCTCGGGGCGGGTGTACACCTCCGTGTTGGTCCCCGTCTCCACGCCGTCGATCGTCTTCACGCCGCGGGGCTCTCCGAAATAGATCCCCCCGGTGAGCTCCCGGACCACCATCAGGTCGATCCCCTCGACCAGCTCCCGCCGCAGCGGGGAGGCGTCGACGAGGGGAGTGAAGACCACCGCGGGGCGGAGGTTGGCGAACAGCCCCAGCTCCCTGCGCAGCGTGAGCAGCCCCCGCTCGGGGCGGACTTCGAAGGGGAGGACGTCCCACTTCGGACCGCCCACGGCCCCCAGAAGGATGGCGTCGGACGCCCTGGCGAGGGCCAGGGCCCGGTCCGTCATCGGCACGCCGTGGACGTCGTAAGAGGCTCCGCCGAGGAGGTCTTTTTCCGTCTCGAACCGACACGTTCCGGAGATCTTCTCCACCGTGCCCAGAACGGCAAGGGCCTCCCGCACGACCTCCGGGCCGATCCCGTCGCCGGGGAAAACGCAGATCTTCTTCGTGGCCATCAGACCCCCTTCTTCCTTTTCGCGATGTAGTGGAGCAGTCCCCCCGCGGAGAGCAACTCCTGCATGAACGGAGGCACGGGGGCCACCCGGTACTCCTTCCCCTTCGTCTCGTTGCGCAGGACTCCCCTTTCCATGTCGACGGCGAGCAGGTCTCCCGGGTCGATCTCGTCCACCGCCCCCGGCGCCTCGAAGATCGGCAGCCCCATGTTGAAGGAGTTCCTGTAGAAGATCCGCGCGAAGGAACGCGCGATCACCGCCGATGCTCCGGAGGCCTTGATCGCGATGGGCGCGTGTTCCCGCGAGGAGCCGCATCCGAAATTCTTGCCCGCCACGATGAAGTCGCCCCTGGACACCTTCGACGCGAACGCGCGGTCGATGTCCTCCATGCAGTGGCTCGCAAGCTCCCCGGGGTCGGACGTGTTCAGGTACCGCGCGGGGATGATGACGTCCGTGTCGACGTCGTCCCCGTACTTCCATGCCTTGCCTCTCAGCTCCATCGTCTCCGCTCCGTCACCGGTTTCTCAATATGAGCCGCGAAAAACGCGGCCCGGGCCCTTCCGGGCCGCCGGGTCTTTCTCTCCGCTCTACGGGAGCTCGTCCGGACCGCCGATGCGCCCGAGGACGGCGGAGGCCGCCGCCACCGCGGGATTGGCGAGGTACACCTCGCTTTCCGGGTGCCCCATCCTCCCGACGAAGTTGCGGTTCGTCGTGGCGACGGCCCGTTCCCCCGCTGCCAGGATCCCCATGTGGCCGCCCAGGCACGGCCCGCAGGTCGGCGTGGAGAAGGCCGCCCCCGCCGTGACGAAGGTCTCCATCAGCCCTTCCCGCATCGCCTGCAGGTAGACCTCCTGGGTGGCGGGGAAAATGAGCATCCGCACGCCGTCGTGGACCTTGCGCCCGCGGACCACCTCGGCCGCGCTGCGCAGGTCCTCGATCCTCCCGTTGGTGCACGAACCGACCACCACCTGGTCGATCGGAACGTTCCCGACCCGGGAAAGGGGCCTGGCGTTCCCGGGAAGGTGCGGGAAGGCCACCACCGGCTCCAGCCGGGAAAGATTCACGGAGAGTTCCTCCGCGTACCGCGCTCCCTTGTCCGCGGTCACGACTTCGTACCCGCGTTTTCCCCTGCCTTCGGCGTAGTCCCGCGTCGCCGCATCGAAGGGGAAGATGCCGTTCTTCGCCCCGGCCTCGATCGCCATGTTCGCGATGGTGAAGCGCCACGCCATGGAAAGGTGGGAGATCCCGTCCCCGGCGTACTCCATCGCCCGGTAGAGGGCGCCGTCCACGCCGATCTCGCCGATGATGTGCAGGATCACGTCCTTCCCCTCGACCCACTTCCCGGGTTTCCCGGTGAGGACGATCCGAAGCGACTCGGGGACCTTGAGCCACACCTCTCCGGAGAACATGGCCGCGGCCAGGTCGGTGCTCCCCACGCCGGTGGAAAAGGCGCACAGGGCTCCGTAGGTGCACGTGTGGCTGTCCGCCCCGATCACGAGGTCCCCGGGCACGACAAGGCCCTCGTCCGGCAGCAGCACGTGCTCGATGCCCATCCGGCCGACCTCGAAGTAGTTGGCGATGCCCGCTTCCCTGGCGAACTCCCGCATGATCCTGATCTGCTCGGCGCTCTTGATGTCCTTGTTCGGCGCGAAATGGTCGGCCACCAGGGCGATGCGTTCCCGGTGGAACACCTCCCGGGCGCCCATCGACCGGAACGCCCGGATGGCGATCGGCGCGGTCACGTCGTTGCCCAGGGCCAGGTCGACCTTCGCGAGGATCAGTTCCCCGGGTTCGACCCGTTCTTTCCCCGCGTGCCTAGCGAGGATCTTCTCGGTGAGGGTCATGCGCATGGATCGGGTTCTCGCTTTCCGTTGGTTTGACCCGGCGCCTTCGGACCATGGACACCACCTCTCCCACCGGCCCGGACAGGATATAGGCCGACACGAAGAGGAAGATCATCACCTGGGGCTCAGCGGCAAGCAGCAGGGCGAAGAAGATGAACACCACGAGCGTGTTGAAGGGGCGGCGCCGGAACGGCTCCAGGTCCTTGAAGGAGTTGAACTTGACGGTGCTCACCATGAGGAAGGCGAGCAGGTAGATCGTGAGCAGCACGGCGAAGTGCTTGAAGCTCCCCGACCCGCCCAGGTAATAGAAGAGCAGGATCATCGAGGCGATGAACGTGGCGGCCGCCGGAATGGGGAGACCGTTGAACTTCCCCTTCTCCACCGTGTTGATCTGCACGTTGAAGCGCGCAAGGCGCAAGGCGCCGCAGATGAGGTAGAGGAAGGCGGCAAGCCACCCCCACCTGCCGAATGCGGACAGGGCCCAACCGTACACGAGGAACGCCGGGGCGACGCCGCAGGAGATCACGTCCGCCAGGGAGTCGTACTCGATGCCGAACCGCGTGGTCGTCCGCGTCATCCGGGCCACGCGGCCGTCCAGCCCGTCGAGGACCACCGCCGCGATGATCCCCATCGCGGCCTTCTCGAACGCCCCGTTGTAGGTGGCGGCGATCGAGTAGAACCCCGCGAACAGGGATCCCGAAGTGATCAGGTTCGGCAGGACGTACACGCCCCGGCGCAGCCCGTCCCCCCCCTTCCAGTCCCTGCGGCTCACGGGAACACCCCGATGACGCTCTCACCCGCCCGGACACGGTCCCCGGGCGCAACCTCGAGCCGCGTGTCCGCCGGCAGGTACACGTCCACGCGGGAGCCGAACCGGATCATCCCCACCCGCTGCCCCTGACGCACCATGTCGCCCCCCGCAAGATCGCAGACGATCCTCCGGGCGAGCATCCCCGCGATCTGCACGTAGGTCACGGTTCGCCCCTCCCGTGTGAGGATCGCCACGCCGTTCTGCTCGTTCGCCAGGGATGCCTTGTCGACGTTCGCCACGTGGAACTCTCCCCTGTTGTACCGAACGGACGCCACCCGGCCCGACACCGGCGCCCGGTTGACGTGGACATCGAACGGCGACATGAAGATGCTGACCTTCCTGCCGGCTTCCGGCGCATACCTGCCGGGGGGGCACTCCCCGGAGAAGACGACTTTCCCGTCCGCCGGGGAAACGACGAGTCCGGCCCCCGCCGGGGGAGTGCGGTCGGGGCTGCGGAAAAACCACAGGGAGAACAGGGTGAAGAGGAGCCCCGCCAGGGCGATGGGAATCCCCCGCGGCCACAGGAAATACGCCGCCGCGGTGAACCCCGCTCCGCCCAGGACGAAGGGCCACCCCTCCGGCGCGAGCACTTCGCCCCTCCCCCGCTCAGTTCTTCGTCTTGTCCACCAGCCGTCCCTTCGACATCCACGGCATCAAAGACCGGAGGCGCCTGCCGACCTCCTCGATCGGGTGCGCTTCGCCCTTCCGCCTCAACGCGTTGAAGACCGGCCGGTTCGCCTGGTTTTCCAGCATCCACTCCTTCGCGAAGGCTCCGCTCTGGATCTCCGCGAGGATCCGCCGCATTTCCGCCCTCGTCTCTTCCGGGACGATCCTCGGCCCCCGCGTGAGATCCCCGTACTGCGCCGTGTTGCTGATGGAGTACCGCATGTCGGAGATCCCGCCCTCGTAGATCAGGTCGACGATGAGCTTGAGCTCGTGCAGGCACTCGAAGTACGCCATTTCGGGTGCGTACCCCGCTTCCACCAGCGTCTCGTATCCCGCGAGCACCAGCGCGGTCGCCCCTCCGCAAAGCACCGTCTGTTCGCCGAAGAGGTCCGTTTCCGTCTCTTCGCGGAAGGAGGTTTCGAGCACCCCCGCCCGCGCCGCGCCGATCCCCGCCGCGTAGGCGAGCGCCACGTCCTTCGTCTTTCCCGAGGGGTCCTGGTGGACCGCGATGAGGGCGGGCACCCCCTCGCCCTTCACGTATTGGGCACGGACAAGGTGGCCGGGACCCTTCGGGGCGACCATGAAGACGTTGATGTCCGGCCGCGGCACGATCTGCCCGTAGTGGATGTTGAAACCGTGGGCGAACATCAGGTAGGCGTCCTTGCGGAGGTTCGGCCCCACCGAAGCGCGGTAGATGCCCCCCTGCAGTTCGTCGGGCAGGAGCATCACCGCGACATCGGCTTTCGAAACCGCCGTCGCCGCGTCGGAAACCTCGAAACCGGCATCCCTGGCCTTCTTCTCGTTCGGCCCGCCGGGGAGTTCCCCGACGATCACGGAGAATCCGCTCTCCCTGAGGTTGTTCGCGTGGGCGTGTCCCTGGCTGCCGTATCCGAGAATCGCGATCGTCTTCCCCTTGAGCAGCTCCGTCTTGGCGTCCTGCTCCCGGTACATGGTGACCATTCCCTCGTCCTCCGTTCCCTGTTCGTTTTTTCGGAACCCTCCTCCCGCGGCTTCCTACGCCCCGCGGGAGATGGCGATCTTGCCCGTGCGCACGACATCCTTGATTCCGAGGGGCCGCAGCATCTGGAGGAAGGCCTGCACCTTCCCCTCCCCCCCCGTCATCTCGATCGTATAGCAGCGCGGCGCCACGTCGACGATCTTCGCCCGGAAGATGTCCACGAGCCGCAGCACCTCCTGTTTCCCCTCGTTGTCCGCGTTCACCTTTACGAGCACCAGCTCCCGGACCACCGTGTCCGCGCCCGTCAGGTCGATGACCTTGAGGACCGGGACGAGCTTGTTCAGCTGCTTCAGGATCTGCTCGACGATCTGGTCGTTCCCCGAGGTGACGATCGTCATGCGGGACACCCCGGCGTCGGTCGTCTCCGCGACGCAGAGCGACTCGATGTTGAATCCGCGGCCGGAGAACAGCCCCGCGACGCGGCTCAATACCCCGAACTCGTTCTCCACCAGCACGGAAATGGTGTGGCGCATCGCGGCGTCCCCCCGGTCAGACCAGCAGCATCTTGGTCAGAGGGGCGCCCGCGGGGACCATCGGGTAGACCATCTCCGCCGGGTCGACGACCACGTCGATCAGCACCGGCCCATCGGCGGCGAACCCCTCCTTCAGCACGTCGTGGACCTCTTCCGTCTTCGTCGCGCGGAAACCTTTCGCCCCGTACGCCTCCGCGAGGCGGACGAAGTCGGGGATCTGCGGCAGGCGCGTATGGGAGTATTTCCCCTCGAAGAAGAGCTCCTGCCATTGCCGCACCATGCCCAGGTACCCGTTGTTCAGGATCACCACCTTCACCGGGATCTTGAACTGCACCGCCGTGGCCAGTTCCTGGATGTTCATCTGGATGCTGCCGTCGCCCGCGATGTCCACCACCAGGCGCCCCGGCATCGCCACCTGGGCGCCGATCGCCGCGGGAAGACCGTACCCCATCGTTCCCAGGCCGCCGGAGGACAGGAAGGTGCGCGGCATGTCGTAGGTGTAGAACTGGGCGGCCCACATCTGGTTCTGGCCCACCTCCGTGGCGACGATGGCCTTCCCCTTCGCCACCTTGTAGATCTGCTCCACCACGTACTGCGGCTTGATCTTCCCCTTCGCCGGCTTGTAGGTGAGCGGGTGGGTCTTCGCCCACGCGGCGATCCGCCCGCGCCATGCCCCCGTCTTCTCCCGGTACGCCGCCGCCTCCTTCTTCCCCTTCACATGCCGGATCATCTTCCGCAGCACGTCTTTCAGGTCGCCCACGATCGGGATGTCCACCGGCACGTTCTTCTGGATCGAGGTGGGGTCGATGTCGATGTGCACGATCTTTGCGTGCGGCGCGAACTCGTCGACCTTTCCCGTCACGCGGTCGTCGAAGCGCGCGCCCACCGCCACGATCACGTCGGCGTGGGAGATCGCCATGTTCGCCCAGTACGTCCCGTGCATCCCGAGCATCCCCAGGGACAGGGGGTCGGAGCCCGGGAACACCCCCATCCCCATCAGGGTCGTCGTCACCGGGATGGCGAGGAGGCGGGCAAGCTCCGCGAGCTCCGCGGAGGCGTTGGAAAGGATCACGCCCCCCCCCGCGTAGAGGACCGGGCGCTCCTTCGACAGGATCATCCGCATGGCGCTTTCCACCTGGCGCGGGTGGCCCTCGTAGTTCGGATGGTACCCCCGCAGTTTCACCTCCCTGGGGAGGTTGTACTCCGCGGGCGAGACCAGGACGTCCTTGGGCATGTCCACGAGCACCGGCCCCGGACGCCCGGTGGACGCGATGTAGAACGCCTCCTTGATGATCCGGGCGAGGTCCCGGACATCCTTCACCAGGTAGTTGTGCTTGGTGCACGGGCGGCTGATGCCGACGATGTCCGCCTCCTGGAAGGCGTCGTTGCCGATCAGGAGCGTGGGGACCTGCCCCGAGAAGACGACGAGCGGGATCGAATCCATGTAGGCGGTGGCAAGGCCGGTCACGGTGTTCGTCGCTCCCGGCCCCGAGGTGACCAGGCACACGCCGGTCCTTCCCGAAGCCCGCGCGTACCCGTCGGCCATGTGCACGGCACCCTGCTCGTGGCGGCACAGCACGTGGCGGACCCTGGTGTTCCGGAACAGGGCGTCGTAGATGTTCAGGACGGCCCCGCCGGGAAAACCGAACACGACATCCACCCCGAGATCCGCGAGCGCCTTGACGAAGATCTCCGCACCGGTCATCTGCATGACGACAATCTCCTGCCCCCCGCTTCCCCGTCGCTCTCCCCGGACCGCGATCCGCGCGGGATCCGGGTATGGAAAACCCCGCCTTTGTTGCCCTCCCTCGGGCCTTGCCCGTTGCGTCACAGGGGGGCGCCCCCGGCGGGGTCTGCGGCCTGTCGATGTCCTTCCGATTTCCTTCCCTTACGCGTTCAGGATCTGGGCGATCTTGTCCTTTTTCGTCAACTTGAGTTTCTGGAGCCGCTTCCGCTCGACTTCCTCGTCGGGAAGGAGATACACCTTGCGGTCAAGTTCCTTAAGTTTCTCGTCCAGTTGCCTGTGCTCTTCCACGAGCGCCCTGAACTCCGGATCCTTGGCGATCAGGGCTGCCGTTTTCTCTTCCTGGCTTTGGCCCATCAGCACCTCCGTCATGGGTTGGATAATGCTACAGCATAACAGATGAAGACCCGTTGTCAACGAACACGGGCCCGCCGGCTCCTATCGCCGCGGTGCGCGGCGGGACCGTTCCGCCTCCGAAGGCCGGAGGTAGGAAGGGAGGGAGGAACGCGGATCCGAGGCCCCTTCCGCGAGGAACAGGCGCGCCCCGAGAATCCCCACCGCCGTCGCGCGGGGAAGCCCCTCCTCCTCCCGAACCAGCGCGGCGCGTTCCCCGAGCCGCTCCCGGAAGAAGTCTCCGAACGGACCGACGCCGTCCCCGCAGAAAACGATCTTCCCCTCCGGGAGGCGGGAGAGGAGCCCCGCCGGGGTGATCGCCATGTCGGGGGCGATGCGTTCCGGTTCCCCCGCCCCCCTGCGGAAAAGCGCCGCGTACACCTCGCCCTTCCGCGCGTCCAGGATCGGGCAGACGACCTCTCCTTCCAACGGGAAACGGGAAGCGAGAGCCGCCAGGGTGGGCACGGGCACGATCCCGACCCCCCACCCGAAGCAGAATCCCTTCGCCGCCGCCATTCCCACCCGCAGGCCCGTGAAGGAACCGGGACCCGCCGACACCGCGACGCATCCGACATCGTCCGGGGAGGCCCCGGAGGAGGCGAAAAGCCCGCCGACGGCGGAGAGGTACGTCCCGGAAACCTGCCTCTCCCGGGGGAGGACGGTCTCCGCGACGACCCTCCCCCCGGCGACCAGGGCCACGCTGCCGAAGGGAGTGGCCGACTCGATCGCGAGGATCACCGCGAGAGGAGGCGCGCGATGTCGTTGTAGAACACCAGCGCCGTCAACGTGAGGATGAGAGCCAGCCCCACCTGGTGGGCGACAGTCCGAGCCTGAGGCGAAATCGGCTTGCGCATCAATCCCTCCACGGAGAAAAAGAGGAGATGCCCCCCGTCGAGGATGGGGATCGGCAGGAGGTTGAGGATCCCCAGGTTGACGCTCAGGAGTCCCAGAAAGTACGCGAACGCCGAAACCCCCTGGCGGGCCTGGTCTCCGGCGATCTGGGCGATGAGAATCGGCCCTCCCAACGTGTTCGAGGGGAGGGTGCGGGTGACCAGCTTCACCACCGTCATCACGGTGAGATAGATCAGTTTCCCCGTCTCCTGCCCCCCGCGGACGAAGGCGGAGACGGGCCCGATCTTCTGGTACACCACTTCCTGCCCCGCGACGATGCCGATCTTGGGCTCGGAGACTTTCTCCCCGAACACCGTCCGCCCTTCCCGCATTTCGGGGGAGACGGAGAAGGCCTTCTCCGATCCGTCCCGCAGCACGACGACCTGCAGCGGCTTGCCGGGGCTCGCCTCCCGGATCCTGGCCGCGAGGTCCTCCCATGTCGAGACCTTCTCGCCGTTCACCCGGAGGACGAGGTCCCCTTTCATGAGACCCGCCTGGGCCGCCGGCGCACCCGCCACGACGTCGCCGATCCGGGTGGTAAGCGAAGGAACCCCGCCCATGAAGACGAACCAGAAGACGAGGACGGCGAAAACGAGGTTGCTCAAGGGGCCCGCCGCCACGACCGCCATCTTCACCCAGATCGGCTTGTGCTGGAAGGAACGATCGAGGTCCTCCGGAAGGACCTCCTCCCCCTCGCTCTCCCCGACGAGCTTCACGTACCCCCCGAGGGGGATCGCCGACAGGAGGTACTCCGTCTCCCCGCGCTTCACCCCCGCGATCTTCGGACCGAACCCGAAGGAGAACTTGGTGACGCCGATGCCGAGTCTCCGCGCGACGATGAAGTGCCCGAACTCGTGCACGAAGATGAGAACGCCGAGGACGACGATGAAGGACAGGAAATAGATCACGATGGCAGAGGTCTCCCGCGTCTGGATATTTTTTCTCTCGTCAATCGACGGGCCGATTCGTTCGCGCGCATGACGTCCTCGAGTCTCCTGGCGGCAAGCGGTTCCGACCACCCGGAAACAACGCGGTCCACGACGCGGACGATGTCCGTGAACCCGATCCGGCCGGCAAGGAAGGCCCGGACCGCCTCCTCGTTGGCGCCGTTGAGCACCGCCGGGGCCGTCCCCCCCGCCTCCGCCGCGGCGTACGCGAGCGGAAGGGCGGGAAATCTCTTCCGGTCCGGCGCATCGAACCCGAAGTCCCTGATACGATGCAACGGCAACCGGGGCAGTTCCAGCGGCAGCCTGGAGGGGTACGAAAGGGCGTAGGCGATGGGGATCCGCATGTCGGGGATTCCCATCTGGGCGAGAATGCTTCCGTCGCGGAACTCCACCATCGAGTGGACCACCGACCGGGGGTGGATGAGCACGTCGATCCGGTCGGGCGTGAAGCCGAACAGCCAGCAGGCCTCGATCACCTCGAGCCCCTTGTTCATCAGCGTCGCGGAATCGACGCTGATCTTGGCCCCCATCTTCCACGTGGGATGCCCCAGCGCCTCTCCCACGGTCGCGGTGCGCATCCGGGCCAGGGTGCAGGTGCGGAACGGCCCCCCGGAAGCGGTGAGGATGACGCGGCGGACGCTCTCCCTGGGATGTCCGTCGATCGCCTGGAACACCGCGGAGTGCTCGCTGTCCACGGGCAGGATCTCCGCGCCGCCCCTGCGCGCCGCGGAGGTGACGAACTTCCCGGCCATCACGAGAAGCTCCTTGTTCGCCAAAGCGATCCGCTTCCCCCTTTCCGCCGCCGAGATCACGGGCCGGATCGAGGAAACGCCGGAAGCGGCGGCAAGGACGATGTCGGTGTCCGCCGCGCAAACCGCCTCCATCATCCCCTCCTCCCCGGCCAGCGCGCGCGTCCCCCGGGGGAGCCCCTTCCGGAGATCGGCGATGTTCCCCTGAGAAAGGCAGGCGACGGCGGGCCGGTGGCGCCGCGAAAGCGCCGCCAGCTCTCCCGCGTTGCTTCCGGCGCACAGGGCAACCACCCGGAACCGGCGGGGGAACCGAGAGATCACGTCGAGGGCGTTGCGGCCGATCGAGCCGGTCGCGCCCAGGATGACGACCCCCTTCGCCCTCATCTCGCGATTCCCGCGAACGGGGACGCCAGGGCGAACAGGTACAGGACCGGTCCGGCGGCCAGGATCCCGTCCGCGCGGTCCAGCATGCCGCCGTGGCCGGGCAGGAGCGTCCCGCTGTCCTTGACGCCGGCCGCGCGCTTCAGCATCGACTCGAACAGATCCCCTCCCTGGCCGAAAACCCCCGCGGCGCCGCCGGCCGCGGCGGCATACCACGCCGGCACCGCCGGCAGGAAACCGTGCGCGTAAAGGGCGGCGCACGCCATGCTCCCCACCAGTCCTCCGATCGCGCCTTCGACGGTCTTGTTCGGCGAGATCGCGGGGGCGAGCTTCGTGCGGCCCAGCGCCCTCCCCGAGAAGTAGGCCATGGTGTCCCCGGCGGAAACGGAAAGGATCCCCAGCAGCACCCAATGTTCGCCGCCGGGGAGGGACAGCGTGCGCGGGTACATCGCGAGCAGCCCCCCCACGTACACCGCGCCGAGCCCCAGCATGCCCGCGGTGCGCGCCTTGTCGGCGGCGACCGCCGCCCCCGCGAGGGCGTGGAAGACGGCGAGCAGGACGCATACGAGGACCGCGGGCAGAGCGAGGGGCCACGGCAGCTGGGAGGCCGCGAGGAAGACCGTGGCGGTGAGGAGGATCCCCGCCGCGAGGTCCCTCGGCCCGCCGGAAAACATCCGGGACCATTCGGCGGCGCACAGCCCGGCCGCCGCGCCGGAAACCAGCAGGAAAGGCCACCCCCGCGGGCATCTTCCGGAAACGAGGATGGAGGCGATCAGGACGGGCAGCAGGACGGCGGCGGTGAGGACGCGCTTCCGGAGCATCGTCACCTCCGCGGGGACGGGCCGGCCTGGTCGCCGGTCAGGCCGAACCGCCGGTGGCGGTGGGCGTACTCGTCGAGCGCCCGCCGGAACTCGGGCTTGCCGAAGTCGGGCCAGAGGACGTCCGTGAACACGAACTCGGCATAGGCGGATTGCCAGAGCAGGAAGTTGCTGATGCGCAGCTCCCCGCTGGTCCGGATGACGAGGTCGGGATCGGGCATCCCCGAGGTGTCGAGGTGCGAGGAAAAAAGGGCCTCCGTGATGTCCTCCGGGGCGATTTCCCCGCGCGTCGCTTCCGCGGCGATCTTTCGCGCGGCGCGCACGATCTCGTTCCGTCCCGTGTACGAAAGCCCAAGCGTCAGCGTCATCTCGCCGTGGCCTGCCGTCGCGGCTATCGTTCGGGAGAGGATCCGCCGGACGGGGAGAGGCAGCACGGCGGTATCGCCGATGACGCGGAGGCGGATCCTGTGTCTCTCCATGAGAGGGAGCTCCCGCAGGAGAAACTCCCGCAGGAGGGACATCAGCGTCCGCACCTCGGGCTTGGGACGGCCCCAGTTCTCGATCGAGAAGGCATAGAGGGTGAGGTAGGGAATGCCGAGCTCCCGCGCGCATTCCACGACCTCGCGAACGGTCCGGGTGCCCCTGCGGTGCCCCTCGACCCGGGGCAGCCCGCGCATCTTCGCCCACCGGCCGTTGCCGTCCATGATGATGGCGACGTGATGAGGCAGGGCGGGCGGGTCGCTGTCTCCTCGGGTCATTGGGGTGGGGTCGAACGCGGAGGCCGGAACGGTTCAGACCTCCATGATCTCCTGTTCCTTCGCCTTGAGGACGTCGTCGATCTTCCGTATGAAGGAGTCCGTCTCCTTCTGGATGCGGTCCTGCCCCCGCTTGACGTCGTCCTCGGAAAACTCCTTCTTCTTTTCCCGTTCCTTGAGCTTCTCGATGGACTCGCGGCGGACGTTGCGCACGGCCACCCGGGCCTCCTCGGCCATTTTCCGCACGAGCTTGGCCAGCTCCCTGCGCCTCTCCTCCGTCAGAGGCGGGATCGGGATGCGCACGATCTTCCCGTCGCTGGCCGGGTTCAGCCCCAGGCCGCTCCCCTGGATCGCCTTCTCGATCGGGCCGATCATCTTGGTGTCCCACGGCGTGATGGTGATCAGCCGGCTCTCGGGGACGGAAAGGGTCCCCACCTGCTGAAGGGGCGTCGGCGTTCCGTAGTAGTCCACCTTGACGCCGTCCAGCAGGGAGAAAGAGGCGCGTCCCGTGCGGATTTTTCCCAGTTCCTTCCGGAACGCCTCGATGCTCCTCTCCATCCGGGCGGTGGTGTCCTTCACCAGGGTTTCCATGCTACTTCCCTCCGTGGACCACGGTGCCGATCTTCTCGCCCAGCACCGCCTTCAGTATGTTCCCCCGCTTCGTCAGGTTGAACACGACGATGGGGAGATCGTTGTCCATGCACAGGGAGATGGCCGTGGCGTCCATCACTTTGAGGTTCTTCTTGAGGACTTCGATGTACGACAGCCGGGCGAACTTCCTGGCCTTCGGGTCGACCATGGGGTCGCGGTCGTACACCCCGTCGACCTTGGTCGCCTTGAGGATGGCGTCGGCGTTGATCTCCATGGCGCGCAGGGCGGCGGCGGTGTCGGTCGTGAAGTACGGGTTCCCGGTTCCCGCCGCGAAGATCACCACCCGCCCCTTTTCCAGGTGGCGCAGGGCGCGTCTCCGGATGTAGGGCTCCGCGATCGCCCGCATCTCGATCGCGCTGAGCACGCGGGTCGTCACGTCGTGGCGCTCGAGGACGTCCTGGAGGGCCAGGCTGTTGATGACCGTGGCCAGCATCCCCATGTAGTCCGCGGAGGCGCGGTCGATGCCGGTCTCCCGGTTGGTCCGGACCCCGCGGAAGATGTTGCCGCCGCCGACCACCAGGGCCACCTGGATCCCGAGAGAGATGACCTCCCGGATCTCCGCCGACAGGCCCGCCAGGATCGTTTCATCGATCCCGTAGGCCCGCTTTCCCATCAGGGCTTCCCCCGACAGCTTCAGCAGGATCCGGCGGTACGACGGTTTCGCCACGGAACCTCCGCGCAAGGCGAGGGCTGCCGATCGATCACCCCCGGCCGAGCTGCTTTGCCACCTCTGCGGCCAGGTCGTCCGACCGCTTCTCCATCCCCTCGCCCACCTGGAACCGGGCGAAACCGCGGACGGTGATCTCCGCGCCGGCGGCCTTCCCCGCCTCCGCGAGAAGCTGACCCACCTTCCGGTCCGGATCCTTGATGAACGCCTGCTCGAGGAGGCAGAAGTCGCCGAAATACTTCTCGAGCTTCCCCTCGGCGATCTTGTCCAGGATCTTGTCGGGCTTTCCGGAGGCCCTGGCCTGATCGCGGTAGATGGACTTCTCGTGCTCCACGACCCCGGGCGGGACGTCCTTCCGGCTGACGTACGCAGGGTTGGCCGCCGCCACCTGCATGGCGAGGTCCCTGGCCAGCCGGACCGTTTCCCCGTTCCCCGGCCCCGCACCGGCGACCGACACGAGGACCCCGATCTTTCCTCCCGCGTGGATGTAGGGGACGACCATTCCGGGCTTCTCCGCGGGGATCTCGAACCGCACGAACCTGCGGAAGGAGATCTTCTCCCCGATCTTTGCCACCTTCTCGGTCAGTTTCTCGCCGAGGGTCCCGCCGCCGGCCGGCAGCGTCAGTGCCTCTTCGACATCGTTGGGCCCCTTCGCGTTGACGAGGGCGGCGACATCCTTCACCAGGGAGGCGAAGTCGTCGGTCTTCGCCACGAAATCCGTCTCGCAGTTGATCTCGACCAGCGTCCCGGCGTTCCCCTCCACCCAGGCGTACGCCGCTCCCTCGGAGGCGATCCTCGATGCCTTCTTGGCCGCCGCCGCCAGCCCCTTCTTGCGAAGGTGGTCGACCGCCCCTTCCATGTCGCCGCCCGCGGCGGTGAGCGCCGCCTTGCAGTCCATCAGCCCCGCG
The DNA here is from genome assembly GCA_021815305.1 of Deltaproteobacteria bacterium. Lineage (GTDB taxonomy): Bacteria > Desulfobacterota > Deferrimicrobia > Deferrimicrobiales > Deferrimicrobiaceae > JAKAHC01. The sequence continues at coordinate 546,387 of JAKAHC010000001.1, forward strand.
CCCGTCCGCTCGCGCAGGTCCTTCACCATTTCCGAAGTGATCCGCATCCCCTTATGTTCTCCCTGGAATCGTCGTTTCGAACGCGCTTCCGGCCCGCACGGAGCCGTGCGGTTACGCCTTCCCGGCCTCCGATGCCTTCCCGGCATCCTCTTCTTCCTCCGTGGAGATGAGCGACACCGTGACCTCGGGCGTCTCGGCCTCCTTGTCCGCCAGGGAGGCGTTCTTCTCCGTGTACGACGCCTTCCCCTCGATGATCGCGTCGGCCATCTTGCTGAGGAACAGCTTGATCGCCCGGATGGCGTCGTCGTTCCCCGGGATCACGTGGTCGATCAGGTCCGGGTCGCAGTTCGTGTCTACGATCGCGATGATGGGGATTCCCAACCGCTTCGCCTCGAGCACGGCGATCTGCTCGCGGGACGGGTCCACGACGAAGAGCGCGTCGGGGAGGCGCCGCTGCTCCCGGATGCCGCCCAGCGTCTTTTCCAGCTTCACCCGCTCCTTTTCGAGCTGGAGAACCTCCTTCTTCGGGAGCCGCTCGGCGGTGCCGTCGGCGCCGATCTCGGAGAGTTTCTGCAGCCGGTCGAGGCTCTTCCGGATGGTGGCGAAGTTGGTGAGCATCCCGCCCAGCCAACGCTGGTTGACGTACGGGGTCCCCGCCCTCCGGGCCTCCTCCTCCACGGCTTCCTGCGCCTGCTTCTTCGTGCCTACGAAGAGGATCGTCTTCCCCTCGGCGGCCATGTTGCGCACCGTCTCGTAAGCGGCGCGGAACATCTTCACGGTCTGCTGCAGATCGATGATGTAGATCCCGTTGCGGGCGGTGAAGATGTACCGCTTCATCTTCGGGTTCCACCGCTTCGTCTGGTGGCCGAAATGGACGCCCGCTTCCAGCAACTGCTTCATGGTGATCACCGCGCTTTGCCCGTTCGCCATGCCCGTCGTTTCCTCCTTCGGTCCCGGGGTTTTTCCTCCGGGCGTTCCGCCCCTCCCCATTCACCCCCCCGCAACGGCCGTTTCCGCCCTTCGCGTCGGAGCACCCCGGGGAGAGTCCCGCCCGTGGGTAATGATCGACAGCTAAGCCTTGTACCTATATCACGAACGATAACCGGAGTTCAACTTCACGTATTCGACGCTCAGGTCCGAGAAATACGCGTGGGCGCTCCCCTTCCCCAGTCCCAGGTCCGCATCGATCCCGTACGCATCCCTCCGGATCCTGGGCGCGGCGCGCCTCTCCGCCGCCGGATCGGGGCGCATTCCCCGCCGGAGCAGGAGTTCCCCCGCGAACCGCATCTCGATTCTCGACGGGTCCACGTCGATCCCCGCCCGCCCGAGCACCGCGATCACGCGGCCCCAGTTGAGGTCTGCGCCGTGCACCGCGGTCTTGACCAGGGGAGAAGTCGCCACGGCGCGCACCGCCTTCTCGGCCTGCGCGTCGTTCCTCGCGCCGGTGACGGCGATCCGCACCACCCGGGTCGCCCCCTCCCCGTCCCGCACGATCATCAGCGCGAGGTCGAGAAGCAGGGAGCGCAGCGCCTCCCGGAAGGCGGCGAGGTCAGATCCTTTCAGGGCCGGAAGGCCGCACGCTCCGTTGGCGAAGAGGGCCGCCGTGTCGTTGGTGCTCGTATCGCCGTCGACCACGATCCGGTTGAAGGAGGCGTCGGTCCCCTCCCGGAGCGCCCGCCGGGCGTCGGCGGGCGCGAGCGCGGCGTCCGTGAAAATGTAGGCGAGCATCGTCCCCATGTTCGGGGCGATCATCCCCGCCCCCTTGGCGATCCCCCCCAGGGTCACGGTGCGGCCTCCCGCCCGCAATCGGCGCACCCCCCGCTTGGGAAAGGCGTCGGTCGTGCGGATCGCCTCCCCCGCCTCCACGATTCCCTCCGGCGAGAGACGTCTCGCCAGGCCCGGGAGGGCCGCGACGATCTTCCCGACCGGAAGGGGAACGCCGATGACCCCGGTGGACCCAACCAGCAACGCGTTCCCGGGCAAACCGAGGGCGGCGCAGGCCGCCCGGGAGGTTTCGCGGACCGCCGCGGCCCCCGCGGCGCCGGTGCATGCGTTGGCGTTGCCGCTGTTCACGAGGACCCCGCGCAGGCCCGACCGGTCCCGGAGGGAACGAGCCCATGCGACCGGAGCCGCCGCCACCTTGTTGCGCGTCAGGACCACCGCGGAGACGCACGGGAGATCGCTGACCACCACGGCCAGATCCGGCTTCCCGGACCGCTTGATCCCGCACGCCGTCCCCGCCGCCCGGAACCCCGGCACGATGATTTCTTCAGGCGATTTCATCCATCCCCCCCCGAGGGTAAAGGAGCCGTTTCCCGGCGACGAAGGGTCGGAGCGTCCCCTGCCCATCACGCGCTCTGTCCGCAGCACTTCTTGTATTTCTTCCCCGAGCCGCAGGGACACGGGTCGTTCCTTCCGACCTTGGCCCCCTGGCGCTTCTGGGTCGTCTGGCCTGCGCTCTTGATCTCCCCCCGGGAGAGGTTGACCCGCCTCGGGGCCGGCGCGGGGGCGCGGACCCGCTTCTCCGTGCCCTCCTCCTCGCGCTGGACCTTCACGTGGAACAGGCGCTTCAGCGACTCCTCCTTGATCCGGGAAACGAGGTCCGCGAAGAGGTCGAACCCCTCCCTCTGGTACTCCTTCAGCGGGTCCTTCTGGGCGTACCCCCGGAGCCCGATCCCCTCCTTCAGGTGGTCCATCGACAGGAGGTGGTCCTTCCAGAGCGCGTCCACGGTGGAGAGGAGGAACATCCGCTCGAGGTACCGTATCGCGTCGACGCCGTATTCCTCCTGCTTCCGGGCGTAGAATTCCACGGCTCCCTTCCGGATCCGCTCCGCCACATCCAGCGGCTTCAGCGCGGCCCGCTCCCCTTCCGGAATCTCCGGCCGGAACGCGAACTGCCCATGAACGGCTTTTTTCAGCCCTTCGAAGTCCCACTCCTCGGGGTAGGTCTTCTCGTCGCAGAATCGGCCGGCGATCTCCTCCGAGATCTCCCCGGCGAACTCCAGCACCATGTCCTGCAGGTTCTCGCTGCCGAAGATCTCCCGGCGCATGTCGTAGATGACCGTCCGCTGCTTGTTCATCACGTCGTCGTAATCCAGCAGGTGCTTCCGGATGTCGAAGTTGTGCGCCTCGACCTTCTTCTGGGCGTTCTCCACCGCCTTGTTGATCAGGGAGTGCTCGATCGGCTCCCCCTCTTCCATCCCGAGCTTCTCCATGATCGGCGAGATGCGGTCGGAGCCGAAGATCCGGAGCAGGTCGTCCTCCAGCGAAAGGTAGAACCGCGAGGACCCGGGGTCCCCCTGCCGGCCCGAGCGGCCGCGCAGCTGGTTGTCCACGCGGCGGGACTCGTGGCGCTCCGTGCCGACGATGTGGAGCCCCCCCTTCTCCACGACCGTATCGCCCAGCTTGATGTCCACCCCGCGTCCTGCCATGTTCGTCGCGATCGTTACCTTCCCGGCCTGCCCCGCTTCCGCGATGATCTGCGCCTCCTTCTCGTGGTGCTTGGCGTTCAGCACGTTGTGGGGAATGCCGTGGCGCGTGAGCAGCCCGGAGAGGCGCTCCGACTTCTCGATGGACACGGTTCCCACCAGCACCGGCCGCCCCGCGGCGTTCATCTGCAGAATTTCGTCGCGCACCGCCAGGAACTTCTCCTTCTCCGTCCGGTAGATCTGGTCCGAGTAGTCCTCCCGGACCATCGGCATGTTCGTGGGAATGACGGTGACGCCCAGGTTGTAGATCTGCTGGAACTCCGCCGCCTCGGTGTCCGCCGTGCCGGTCATGCCCGCGAGCTTCTCGAACATCCGGAAGTAGTTCTGGAAGGTGATGGTGGCCAGGGTCTGGTTCTCGTTCTCGATCTTGACCCCTTCCTTGGCCTCGACCGCCTGGTGGAGCCCGTCGGACCACCGCCGCCCCGGCATCAGGCGTCCCGTGAACTCGTCGACGATGATCACCTCGCCGTCCTTCACCATGTAGTCCACGTCCCGGTGGAACAACACGTGGGCCTTGAGGGCCTGGTTGACGTGGTGAAGCAGTTCGATGTTGTTCGGGTCGTAGAGGTTTTCCACGCTCAGGAGCCGCTCGATCTTGGGGATCCCCGATTCCTCGGTGAGGAGGACCTGCCGCGCCTTCTCGTCGACCGTGTAGTCCGAGTCCTTCTTGAGGAACGGGATGACGGAATTCACACGCACGTAGAAGTCCGTGGACTCCTCCGCGGGGCCGGAAATGATGAGGGGAGTCCGCGCCTCGTCGATCAGGATCGAGTCCACCTCGTCCACGATCGCGTAGTGCAGCTCCCGCTGCACCATGTCCTCGAGGCGGAACTTCATGTTGTCCCTCAGGTAGTCGAAGCCGTACTCGTTGTTCGTCCCGTAGGTGACGTCGCAACGGTAGGAGGCCTGCCGTTCCGTGTCGTCCATCCCGTGGACGATGACGCCCACCGAAAGCCCGAGGAAACGGTACAGCTGGCCCATCCAGTCCGCGTCGCGCTTCGCCAGGTAGTCGTTCACCGTGACGAGGTGCACGCCCCTGCCCGTGAGCGCGTTCAGGACGATGGGAAGGGTGGCCACCAGCGTTTTCCCCTCGCCGGTCCGCATCTCCGCGATCCGCCCCTCGTGGAGAACCACGCCGCCCACCAGTTGGACGTCGAAGTGGCGCATGTTGAAAACGCGCTTCCCCGCCTCGCGCACCACGGCGAAGACCTCGGGGAGGAGGTCGTCGAGCGGCTCCCCGTCCGCCGCGCGCCGGCGGAATTCGGCGGTCCTGGCCGCAAGCCGGTCGTCGGGCAGGGAACTCACCGAGGCTTCCAGGGAATTGATCCGATCCACGATCGGGCGGATCCGGGAAAGGGTCCGTTCGTTCTGTGTCCCGAACACCTTTTTGAAGATATTGCCGATCATCTATGGACTCTCCAGACTTCGCATCCTGCGGGGTTAAAAAAAAACACCCCAGCGGGGACTCCCCCCCCCGGGGGCGCGCTCCGGTCCGAATGGCGGACGTTCAGTTGAGGAAGCGGGTGGGATTCACCGGGAGCCCGTTGACGCGCACCTCGTAATGCAGGTGCGGCCCGGTGGTCCGTCCCGTGGCCCCCACCTTCCCGATCTCCTCCCCCCGGTTCACGAACGTATTCTCTTCGACCTCCCTCCGGGAGAGGTGGGCGTACACCGACCGGTACCCGGCGCCGTGGTCCACGATGACCACGTTCCCGAGCAACGCCTCGTATCCGCTCTTCACGACGGTCCCCGAAGCCGCGGCCCACACCCCGGTCCCCGGCCGGGCGACGATATCCAGGCCGTGATGGAAGACGGGCGTGTCGGTGAAGGGAGAGGTCCGGACTCCGAAACCCGAAGACACCATGCCGCGGACGGGCCACCCGCGCGGAACGCTCTCCAGCAGAAGGCGCCGCCGGTCGAGCGTTTCCCCAAGGATCTCCATGTCTTTCACATCGACAAGAAGAGCCTTTTTCATGCCGTCGAACTTCAGTTCGAGAAGTTTGTCGAGCCTGCCGGAGGCCGCGGCCTCCGGGGTTTCCGTCCCGCCGACGCCTCCCGGCCCCCCGCCGCGCAGGGATTCGTTCGCTTTTGCGAGCGATCTTACCCGGGTGTCCATGGCCCGCAACCGTTCGACCTCGGCCGCCAACCCGTCGAACTTGGCGACGAGGCCGTACATGGCCAGATTCCGCTCGGACACCTGTTCGCGAAGGGACCGCAACTCTCCCAGTTTCGAAATGTTGTCGCGGATGTCGTAGATTCCCTGGGTCAGAAGGACGAATAGCCCCCCCACCACGGCCGCCGCCACGATCGCGCCGGTGCGGCCGACCCGGAACTCGAGGGACCGTCCGGCGTATCCCATACGGAAGGTGAAGAGGGGTTGTCCCCGCACGCGTCCCTGCCCTTTCCGGCGATGGAAACCTCTGCGATGGAAACATCTACGGCCCCGGCACGGTAGCACACCTCGAACGCCGCTGTCAATAATACCAAAAATCCAAACATATCAATTATCTGCCCGGTCATTCCCCCACCGCCTTTTTCTTCGGTTTCCGCTCGGGCTCCCGGTTGCGCGCCACCACGGGGTCCATGATCTCCCCGCAGTTCAGGCACCGCCAGGCGTAGAAAAGCTCCAGCATGTCCTGGAACCGTTCGAAAACCATCGCACCGTTGCAGCGGGGGCAACGCACCCTTTTCTCTTTCATCGTTTTCGCCATTTCCTTCCGGCTCCTTCCGGTCATACGATGCCCGATGGCAAGGGGGGTTTCAGTGGAATCCGCCCCTCCGATCGCACCGGTTTCCAAGGTAGAGACACTTATCGATTGCGGATTGTTTCCGCACCGTCTTATGATGGCAGGTATCCGGCGAAACCGCCTCGAAGGGGGAGCGTGCGCGCAATGGGGAAGAAACGCCTGGGGGAATTCCTCGTCGAAACCGGCCTGCTCACCGAGGAATCCCTGACCCGGGCATTGTCGGAACAGCGGTCCAAGCGGGGGAAGCTCGGCGACGTGATCGTCTCGCTGGGGCTGGCGACAGAGGGGGAGATCGCCCAGGCACTTTCCCTCCAGCTCGGGATCCCCATCGTCGACCTGCCCAACACCCCGGTGGAACCCCAGGCGATCGAGCTCATCAACGAGAAAGTCGCGCGGAAGCATCTCATCATCCCCATCTCCATAGACCACCGGGAGCTCCACATCGCGATGGCGGACCCTTTGAGCTTCGAGGCGTTCGAGGATGTCCGGTTCGCCTCGGGCTACACCATCAAGCCGTTCATCGCCACCCGGACCGACATCCTCTGGGCGATCGACCAGCACTACCACCTGGGCTCCTCGCTGAGCAACATCGTGAAGGACATCGCCGAGGAGCGGATGGTGGAAGTGGTGGGGGAGCCCCAGGACCCCGACGGAAGGGACGTGGAGGACCTGCGGAAGAAGTCCGAGGCGGCCCCGGTCATCCGGATGGTAAACCTGATCATCGCCGAGGCGGTGGAGCACGGGGCGTCCGACATCCATATGGAGCCGACCAACACGGCCCTGCAGATCCGCAACCGGGTGGACGGCCTGCTTCGCAAGACGATGGACCTGCCGAAATGGGTCCAGGGTGCGGTCATCTCGCGCGTGAAGATCATGTCGAAGATGGACATCGCCGAGAAGCGCCTTCCTCAGGACGGCAGGATCGGCGTCCGGGTCGGCGGACGCGGCCTCGACCTTCGGGTCTCCACCGTCCCCGCCAACTTCGGGGAGAAGGTGGTCATCCGGATCCTCGACTCCGCCAACGCGAACATCCCGCTGGACGCGCTGGGTCTTGCGCCCTCCGAACTCAGGAAGCTGGAAGACATCATCGCCCGCCCCCACGGGATCCTTCTCGTCACGGGGCCCACGGGTTCGGGAAAAACGACCACCCTCTACGGCATCCTGAACCGGATCAAGTCCGTCGAGGACAACATCACCACGATCGAGGACCCGATCGAGTACGAGCTTTCCGGGGTCAACCAGGTGTCGATCCAGGAGAAGATCGGGCTCAACTTCGCCGTGATGCTCCGGTCGATGCTGCGGCAGGACCCCGACATCATCATGGTCGGGGAGATGCGGGACCTGGACACGACCTCCATCGCCGTCCAGGCGGCCCTCACGGGCCACCAGGTGCTCTCCACGATCCACACGAACAGCTGCGTCGCGACGATCACCCGGTTGCGCGACCTGGGCATCCCCTCCTACCTGATCGCATCCACGATCATCGGCATCGTGGCGCAGCGCCTGGTGCGGGCGATCTGCACGAAATGCCGGGTGCGGGTGAGCCCGTCCGAAAGGGACATCCTGCGGCTGGGGCTCAAGGCCGACATCCCCATCTATCGGGGAGAGGGGTGCCCCGCCTGCGGCGGAACGGGATACAAGGGCCGGACCGGGATCTACGAGATCCTTACGTTCACGCAGCCGATCCGGGACCTGATCGCGGCGAACGCCACGGAGAACGAAATCCGCCAGATGGCGATTTCCAAGGGGATGACCACCCTCGGGCACGCCGCCCTGGAAAAGGTGATCGCCGGCGTGACCACCGTGGACGAGGTGTACCGGGTGGTGGAGACCGACAGCGACTTCGCCTCGGCCTGCCCCCAGTGCGCCACGCCCCTGGAAGCCGAGTTCGTGATGTGCCCCGCGTGCGGCTATTCCGTCAGCTCCACCTGCCCCGGATGCCGCCGGACGATCTCGCAGGAGTGGAAGTTCTGTCCCTACTGCCGGTACGACCTGCTGAAGCAGGAGGCCCGTCGTTCCTTCGCCTGACCCCTCCCCGCCCTATCGGCAGTTCGACACCTCGATCAGGTTCCGGTCCGGGTCGCGGAAGTAGACCGACAGGATGGGGCCGACGGCGCCGGTCCGCTCCACGGGCCCTTCCAGCACGGGGATCCCGCAGGCCGCGAGGTGTTCGATCACCACCGGAAGCGCCACGTCCGTGATGAAACATAGGTCCGCCGATCCCGGCGTGGGCCTGTCCGCCTTGGGCTCGAACTCCTTCCCCCGCTCGTGCAGGTTGATTTTCTGGGACCCGAAGGAGAGCGCCTTCCTGCCGCCCTTGAAGGTGACGACGCCCATCCCCAGGACCTTTTCGTAGAAGGCGCACGTCGCCTCCACGTTTTTCACCGTCAGCACCAGGTGATCCAGCCGGCTCACGTTCATGGAAAGGTCGCCTCCTGATGGCATTCCCGGCGGCACCGCCGCCCCGGCGATGCCATGCCCCCTTCGCGGCTTTCGGGCAAAGCGTATCGCATGCATGTTGGGAAGGCAACGGGCGGATGCCGTCCACGCGCCCGCGGGGCGCGACGAGCAGCGTCCGCCATCCTTCTCGATCCGTTCCAGTTTCAATCCACGAGCCCGCGCGGGGCGCGACAATTCAAGGCGCATCGGGCAGACCTGATGGACGCGTTTCAATCCACGCGCCCGCGCGGGGCGGGACTTTTGTTAGCTATCCTCTTGATATTAAAGGCAAATAGTTTCAATCCACGCGCCCGCGCGGGGCGCGACCCCACCTCGGCGGACAATTTCGATGGCGTGATCCAGTTTCAATCCACGCGCCCGCGCGGGGCGCGACAGCTCGCCACGATCAAAGACATAACCGCCACAGAGTTTCAATCCACGCGCCCGCGCGGGGCGCGACCTCCGCGATCGGCGGGATGATCTCGCAGCAGGAGATGTTTCAATCCACGCGCCCGCGCGGGGCGCGACACACCGAGGTAGAGCGCCGCATGGCCGAGTGGGTCGTTTCAATCCACGCGCCCGCGCGGGGCGCGACAAACAAGGAGTGTTGATTAAAACCGGGTACAACCTGTTTCAATCCACGCGCCCGCGCGGGGCGCGACCGCGTTAACCACCTTGCGAACGTGCTCTGGTTCCAGGTTTCAATCCACGCGCCCGCGCGGGGCGCGACGCGTGACGAAGGGGAGCGAGGCTTTCAAGGCGATGTTTCAATCCACGCGCCCGCGCGGGGCGCGACGCGGTCGTCGCGCTGATCGTGGTCGTCCTGATCAAGTTTCAATCCACGCGCCCGCGCGGGGCGCGACCTCGATTTGCCGCTGGGCATCGCGCTCACCTCCGATGTTTCAATCCACGCGCCCGCGCGGGGCGCGACACACCTTTTCCCATGTCCGCTTCGTGCGGGTGATGTTTCAATCCACGCGCCCGCGCGGGGCGCGACCGATCGCCAGGTTGGCCACCTTCAACCCGGCGGTGTTTCAATCCACGCGCCCGCGCGGGGCGCGACGGCGTACTTGTACAAAGACGGAACGATATACTGCGTTTCAATCCACGCGCCCGCGCGGGGCGCGACGATCGGAAACGCGATGGCGTGGTTTGCCCTTGAGGTTTCAATCCACGCGCCCGCGCGGGGCGCGACATCAATACAATAGCCAATAAATCCTTAAAAATAGAGTTTCAATCCACGCGCCCGCGCGGGGCGCGACCATAAGGCATTGATATACGGCATACTTTTTGACAAAGTTTCAATCCACGCGCCCGCGCGGGGCGCGACTCGGGGCCACCATTGACCTGGAGTCCGCCATGGGGTTTCAATCCACGCGCCCGCGCGGGGCGCGACCCCGTTGCAGCCGACGCCGGGCGCGGGGTATCCGTCGTTTCAATCCACGCGCCCGCGCGGGGCGCGACGTGTTCAGGCTTCAAGGCGTTTCTTCAGGACGGTGTTTCAATCCACGCGCCCGCGCGGGGCGCGACATCGACGTCGTGACCCACGAGATCCTCGACGTGGAGTTTCAATCCACGCGCCCGCGCGGGGCGCGACCGGCGCAGTGCTGCGGCGTCCTGCATGGTCCCCTTGTTTCAATCCACGCGCCCGCGCGGGGCGCGACAGCCGGGCGCCCTTGTACCACTTCAAGGCCTGCGGGTTTCAATCCACGCGCCCGCGCGGGGCGCGACGTGATCTCCTCAACCTTGGCAGCCAGTTCGTCGGAGTTTCAATCCACGCGCCCGCGCGGGGCGCGACGCCCGCATCGGGCGTGAAGTTGGATCAATACGGGTTTCAATCCACGCGCCCGCGCGGGGCGCGACGCGAAGACGATCCTTGACGGGGACCAGTACACCTCGTTTCAATCCACGCGCCCGCGCGGGGCGCGACCAGCAAGCCGATCACCGTGGACTATTACCTGCAGCTGTTTCAATCCACGCGCCCGCGCGGGGCGCGACACCGGAGCTTCGCCTTGCTGCGTTCCGCCTTCCGGTTTCAATCCACGCGCCCGCGCGGGGCGCGACGCCCGGAAAGGAGCCCGTTGATCCACGCCTCGAGGTTTCAATCCACGCGCCCGCGCGGGGCGCGACATCCTCGCTACTCGGGGGACGCTTCACAACGGGGGTTTCAATCCACGCGCCCGCGCGGGGCGCGACCTGCGCGGTCCGGGAGTATTTCCGCCTGAAGGTGGTTTCAATCCACGCGCCCGCGCGGGGCGCGACCCCCATGGAGATCGCCCGCATCCTCGAGTCGTTCGGTTTCAATCCACGCGCCCGCGCGGGGCGCGACCTCCGCCTGAACCCCTTCCCCGCCCACTGGCCGGGGTTTCAATCCACGCGCCCGCGCGGGGCGCGACCCCGTCAATCTTGTCTATACTCTGAGCGATATAGTTTCAATCCACGCGCCCGCGCGGGGCGCGACTTGCGCCCGGGCAGCGGTTCTACGAGGACGTGATCGTTTCAATCCACGCGCCCGCGCGGGGCGCGACCCGGGGCGAAGGTCTCCTTCCATTCCCGCCCCACGTTTCAATCCACGCGCCCGCGCGGGGCGCGACCGAGAAAGCCAAGGAAGCCCCCCCGAAGCCGAAGTTTCAATCCACGCGCCCGCGCGGGGCGCGACTTTTTCGCATTGGTTCTTTCTCCTTTCGTTCGTGTTTCAATCCACGCGCCCGCGCGGGGCGCGACGTCGGTTCAATCCCGACCGCCGGCTCCATAATGAGTTTCAATCCACGCGCCCGCGCGGGGCGCGACGGAAGTAGGGTGGCCAGTCAGATCGAGCGGATCGAGGTTTCAATCCACGCGCCCGCGCGGGGCGCGACTGCCAAAGAGCGGAAGTACGGAATACAACGGCATCGTTTCAATCCACGCGCCCGCGCGGGGCGCGACCTAAGGCATTGATATACGGCATACTTTTCGACAAAGTTTCAATCCACGCGCCCGCGCGGGGCGCGACGTCGGATCACGGGGAGATCCTCAAGGTCCTGGGGTTTCAATCCACGCGCCCGCGCGGGGCGCGACGGATGCACATCGACATTAAGATGGCCCGGTAGAGTTTCAATCCACGCGCCCGCGCGGGGCGCGACGGGAGTACCACTCCGCACCGCCCCGGCAGATGGAGAGTTTCAATCCACGCGCCCGCGCGGGGCGCGACGACGTATGCGGACATCGTGAGGCGTTCCTTATCCGCGTTTCAATCCACGCGCCCGCGCGGGGCGCGACGCGTGATATGTGGTCATTGTGCCCTCCTTCCGTAGTTTCAATCCACGCGCCCGCGCGGGGCGCGACCCATCAGGTCCGCTCTATGTGTCTTAAACTCTTCGTTTCAATCCACGCGCCCGCGCGGGGCGCGACATGGGGATTGCTGTATTTTGGGCCAAACAGACCGTTTCAATCCACGCGCCCGCGCGGGGCGCGACATACCCATGTGCAATACTACCTGATGGCGTTCTGTTTCAATCCACGCGCCCGCGCGGGGCGCGACCTAATACGGCACATTCGATCAGTCAGACAAAAAAGAGTTTCAATCCACGCGCCCGCGCGGGGCGCGACCCGCGGTCCTCGCTAAGTATGGAATTAAACAAGAAGTTTCAATCCACGCGCCCGCGCGGGGCGCGACCCATCACCCCCGAAAAAGTCGCTAAAGCATCGCTGTTTCAATCCACGCGCCCGCGCGGGGCGCGACCGGGCAGTACTACACGCGCTCAACGCGGAGGACATCGTTTCAATCCACGCGCCCGCGCGGGGCGCGACAGGATTTATTGGCTATTGTATTGATTTAAAAGGCGTTTCAATCCACGCGCCCGCGCGGGGCGCGACACAAGATGCGCAAGATTATTGGCAAGAAACTTGGCGTTTCAATCCACGCGCCCGCGCGGGGCGCGACGCCACCAAGTTAGAATGGGATGCCATAGTAGCAGTTTCAATCCACGCGCCCGCGCGGGGCGCGACCGAGAAAAGATCGGCATCACGGAAGAACAGAAAAAGTTTCAATCCACGCGCCCGCGCGGGGCGCGACCGGTTCTACGGTGGGCAGCTTCTCTTCATCCAGTCGTTTCAATCCACGCGCCCGCGCGGGGCGCGACATCTGACGGATCGCAAGGGCAACGTCGTGATGCGGTTTCAATCCACGCGCCCGCGCGGGGCGCGACAAGGATTTTTACGCGATTGTCACGGGACCGAACATGTTTCAATCCACGCGCCCGCGCGGGGCGCGACACGGATCCCCACTACGTTTCCAGCCTGGTCAGGAGTTTCAATCCACGCGCCCGCGCGGGGCGCGACGTCGACCCGATCTATACTTTGCGCGATGTATGTAGTTTCAATCCACGCGCCCGCGCGGGGCGCGACCCGTCTTACTCCAACTGCTCTTCCGCAAAGCGGTTTCTCGCCTGCCTGCGCGAACCACACAATCCGATAGAAGAACAGGGCCCCTTTCGAATCAACGCAGGGAAAACATCCTTATTTTCCCATCCGCTACCTTCCCGCGATCCCTCCGCGGTTTTCATGGGAACTCCGGTTTCGCGCTAGAACATCAGGGGGCCTTCCTGGTCGAATCCCGCCCTTGCGCCCACATGCTCCACGCGATTCCGCCAGTTGGCGCCCAGGAAGTAAAACCGAAGACTGTCTTTCTTCGGATCGATCTCGTTGGCCAAGGCGGTGCGCAGAACCGCCCATTGCGCCGGATCCACGATGCACTCGAATACGGAGTATTGAACACGCTGTCCGTAATCCTGGCATTTTTTCGCAATCCGGCGGAGACGCCTCGCTCCGCTTTTATCCTCCATGTTCACGTCATAGCTCACCAACACCATCATGGGACACCCTCATTTCCTGATGTACGCAGGATACCCGTCCAGGTCTCCGCGGATATACCGCGCGAGAAGAAGGGCCTGCGCATGCCAAAGGAGGCCGATCGGCATCTTCTCCTTCAGAAAAGGTTGCTCGACCTCTTCCTGCTTTCGTTTCTGATAGGCGAGGATCACCTCCTTTCGGGTGTCGTCCTCCATCTGGACGGCTCCCGATTCCAGCTTCCGGAACCCTTTCGATTTCACCTGCCCGAGGTTGATCAGCGAAAGGGTCAAGCGGTCGGCGACCACGGACCGGAACTCTTCCAGGATGTCGAGCGCCAGTCCCGGTCTTCCGGGCCGGTCGCGATGCAGGAACCCGACAGCCGGGTCGAGCCCCACGCATTCCAGCGCTCCCCGGATATCGTGGAGGAGGAGCGTATACAGGAACGACAACAGGCAATTGACGGCGTCGAGCGGAGGGCGGCGGTTTCTTCCCTCGAACCGGAATGCCGCGTCTTCCGAAGTGATGAGCGCATCGAAGATCCCAAAATAGAGCGCCCCACATTCGCCCTCGATCCCTCTCAGTTCGTCCAGACGCAAATCCGGACTCTGGATTCGCGCCAGACAGCGCTCCAGGCGGTCCGCCGCCTTCCGCAATCTCTCGCCCCGCCCGTCTGCACCGTGATCCCTCGCCGCCCGGAGGAGGACATTCCTCGAGTTCGCAATCTTCCCCAACAACAGAAAACGCGTCATCCGTGAACTTGCTTCCGGGGAGTCCGCCCACCGGTACTGTTCCCGCCGAAGGAGGACGTTCCCGGAAACGGGGCCCCGGACCTGGGCGATGAACCGCCCATGCTCGGTCAGGAACGAGACGGCGACATCGTGCTCGGCGCAATGCCCGAGCAGTTGCGGTGAACACGAGACCTGGCCGAAACAGACGATTCCGCCCAAGGTGTGAATCGGGATGCGCGTCTTTTCCGTCCCATCGACCCGGACGAGAACGCATTCTCCTTCTTTCGACAAGTACGTTCCCTGGGTCATGATATAAAGCGTATTCAGGTGATGTTTCATGGCGCTTCCAGCATCCGGGTGAAATAGCCCTCTACCCCCGCCTTGCGTCCGACATCCTTCGGCAGGCATCTGGAGATCAGCGAACAGGCGTCGCACTTCGGCGTGTAAACCGGCGGTGGGGTTCGCTCCGCCGCCATCAACTCATGAACCGATAAAGCCAGTTCCTCCGTTTGCCGTCGCAATCCCTCCTCAAGCAAGACAACTTCCCGGCGTCGCTCCTTTTCGTAAAAAAGCGCTCCTTCCGGAACGGGAATGTCGAGCATCTCCTCCAGACAGAGTGCCTGGGCGCAAAGCTGGACCCGGTCCCAGTCCTCCTCTTTGCGTCGCCCCCGTTTGTGTTCCACAGGATAGGGAGCCCAGTTTCCGTCGGCCTGCAGGTGAAACTCGACGATATCGGCTTTCCCCGAGATGCCGAGTCGGAGAGAACGGATCGGCAGCCCGAATGACTGCCGTATATCCCGCCGCTTCTCCGATCCCCCCGCATCAACACGCTGATGCTGCAGACGTCCCTCGGCGGTGAACCGGTTCTCCTCCCAGATCTGCTCCAGGTGGATCAGGGCGCACTGCCGGGGGCAGAACATGTAATGCTGGAGGGCGGAGAGCGGAATGAGGTCGGCTTCGGGGTACACGTATCTTACACCCCGTCGATGATCTCGGGCTTTGGCCAATTCCCCGCGGAATCGGCCGGCCCTTTACCGGATTCAAACGAGAGCAAGTTTGCCGGATCGTCCGTATCGTTAACCGTCAGGCTTCTGTGGACCTTTGCGGACGAAGCCTGACCACTCGGGCAGTTGTGCTGCCACCACACCACTTTTAAGACCTCCATGCTGCCCTCGGGGCGCGCCGAAGAAGCATCGTTTTCGAAAATACGCGGCAATACGGATTTGATGGCAGCCGAATCTTCGTTGCTGAATCCGGTTTTGACGGCAAGCTGTGGATTCATGCTGCCGAAAAACACGTAGACGCCGCGATCAACTCGATGCTTCATGCCCATGGTGTCGGAGCCTCGCTTTGTTCCATCCCCTTCGCTGCTGACGCTCTTGGTGATCTGCGTGCTGGTGACATCGATGCGCGATCTGCTGAATGCCGACTGAACGCTCACCGGCCCGCGAATGCCGATGGAGACACCCTTGTCATCGCCCATCTCCTCCTCTCCCTTGGCTTTCCCCTTCTTCCCACCTGAAGCTTTGAAAGCAAAGAGTTGGCCGAAGGCGCGCACATCCAGCCATGTCGCACAGGCTTTTCTCACGATCTCATCCGGGGTTTTGATCCCCGAAAGCACAGCATCTGCGCGGGATCTCAGGCTGGCGTGGTCATCCATCTTGTTGTCGTCCGATTGGACAAAAATACCGTGCTTGTCTTCCATCAATCTGTTACGAATCTTACGCTTCAAGCAGACATCGGAAAGCTCCCCGAGGCCTTCGTAAGTAATGCGCGGGCGATTGCCGTTCAGCGGATCGCCGTTCGGGTTCGCGTTGACGACCTTGAAAACGACGGCGAAATCGATCTTGTTGCTCAGGCTCATTTGCATTCTCCTTTTATCGCCAAGTGTTTGGCGGTTATTCTTCGGAAATATCGTCTGTATTGTTTGCATCCTGCCCAGGTTCGCCTCGCAGAGCCGCACGCTGGCAGTGGTAGGCAAGCAGGAATTCCCCGGTCAGGCGCTTGTCGGAAGTAAAATCGTCCGCCTCGAAAGAGCAGACGACTTCATCAAGCTCCGTTTGAACCTTATGAAGGAAACCATGACGCTTGGCGTTCAGCCTGACCCTATACGGGGTCAAACCCGTTTCCAAGGTGCGCCACGTCGAGTAAGGCCGCTCGGCAAAACGTTGCATCAACTTTTCCGCGTTTGTCGCTCGTTTCTCGCCACCCACGTACAGTGCTCGGCTTTCCAGATGTTCGGCCAGCGCCAGCAAACGGCCGTAGAGGTAATCCCTGCTGTTTCGTTCCCTTTCCAGAGTCATGTCATAGTTCCTTTCCTTGTGGTGGTATCGAAAGAGCGCACACGCGATTCCAAGGGCTTTTTCCCATCCCCACAGTTCAATGCCGTTCTTGCTGCTAGCCCTCCGAACGCACGATTCAACGATGTCGCACGGGATCGACGTACCATCTACAATGCAGGGGAGCAACCGTTCGACGGTAGCCTTCCGGAGCTTTTCATCAATGTAGAACGTTCCACCGCGCCATACGCCGAAGGCGGTTTCCGCAATATCACGCGGCGCGGGAGCGCCGAAAAACATCTTGTCCTTGCCGAAATATTGCCGCCAGCAACACCCGCCATGCCATGTAAGGATTCTTTTGAGAAACTCGGAACCCGTCAGTTCTCTGTAATAACGAATCGCCATGCGCCCCGGCGTAGCGGAATCCAGAGCCATGACCACGACATCGTCCGTCGCGCCAAGCCTTGCGGAATAGCCACCGATGAGTTTCCTAAGCTGAATCCCCGTCTGCTGCGCGGTGTAGCCGCTTCCCGACGGCACCGGCTCCCCTCTTGCGCCAACGAGTAGGGATAGCGTGTCGACAAAGAGGTCAGGAATGCTCGCCCCTGATACCGCCCATGCGGCAACGGCCTGATCGCCATCCCGCCTTCCTTGCCGTGCAATGAGCCAGCGCAAGGCGTTGTGCGCCTTTTGCGTCACCCGGAACCCGACACCGCACGCTTCTTCAGCCGAAGTAAAGCGCCCCCGAAAGGTGAATCCCGAGAGGTCATTGGAGGAGATCAGCTTGGCCTTGTCCCCATCATTGCGGATTTTTGCAGGATGTTGCTTCGCAAGATCATCTTCAGCACCCGTGACAAGACAGAGTCCTTTGCGGCTCTCAAGACTGCCATAATAATCTGTCCACGACTGCCACAATCGTTTGTCAAGCCAGACTTCGGGCTGAGGATCTCCGGGGATCTCCACACTCCACCTCACAAACGCATCTGCCTGCCAAGACTTGGCCTTTCCTTTGTTGTCGTATCCCCCGCCCAACTGTTTGAATATTTCCGGAGCGTTTCTTTTGTCCGGCCATTCGTTAACCAGTTTTGATGTGTTTTCATCGACGTAGAGAACAGATGCCTTGACAAGGTCCGAAATGACCTGCTCCTTGCCCACGTACGCAGCGACTGCTTTCAGCTTCGGCTGACGATGGTCAGTTTCAAGCCATTTTTCGAGGAGAGAAAAGTAACTTCCAAAACAGGATTCCTTCTCTCCGCCAAATCTGGCATAGTCCGCTGCGACGTATTGCAACTTGTCGCACAAGGGATGAGGAGTCGTCCCACTCGTCCTTCCGGCCGATTCCTCGGTTGCCGGAATGATGGTTCTGGCCGCCGGCTTGGGAACCACCGAAGCCCTGAGAAAATTCCCGTTTCCGTCAATAGCAATTGTGACATGGGCTTTCTGCGTGGTATGGCAAATCGGCAGCAGAGGGATGTCGTCATTTTCATTGCCAATTGCATCGGTGTTGTTCTCGTAGGTCCGGTAAAGCTTATCAAGCCAGCTCATGCTTCCAGTCCCTCCTCCCCAAGTCCAACGGACCTCGGCGGTTTGGGTATCATCTCCCGCACAAATTTGCGGATCGTGCATTCCTCGGGCCGGAAGAAAGTCACGATGCCATCCACCATCACCGGCTTCCAGAACCGGGATTGCAGTTCGTTTTTCCCGGTTTCGTCCGGGTAATCGAAGCCGTGGAACATGAGACCGTAGGCCAGTTCGCCGCAACCGTCATACTCGCCTTCCCCTTCACCAAATATGCAAGGTTCCACATACCCTTGACATTCCCGAGTGCCTAGAAAGATGTCTTGCCGCCCGCCCTTCTCGACCATCCGTTGCGCGACGTGCCAGTGTTTTCGGTCATCGCGGTCACCTGCCATATCCTCACGGTAAGGATTCCATTCGAAGTGGGCCTCAACTTGGTACTCTACGTCAGCGAGGTAGTTGTAGATTGCCAAGGAGTAGAAAGGCTCCTCTTTTTTCTTCGAAGGGTCTTTCTTGCTCGGATAAACTCCAGAAAAATTTAGCGGCTTCATGTTTTTCGCCTGCGTGCGGATGCGTCGCATAATCCGCACCCTGTCAATAACCCATATGAAGGTCGGTTTCCAGTAGACGGACTTGGCGATCCCCTTGAGTGCCTCATAGGTCGGGATGTGGTATGAGCACTTCTCCCCGCCGATCTTCGTCAGTGGGTCGGTGAAGAGTGCAAACCACCCCCGCACCTTGAATTCAACCCGGTTTCTCATGTCACCTCCCGTCATACGATGTGTGTCTTCATCCCGGAAACCTCTTCCATGCTTACCCCAAACTGCGGACTGTAGTGCCGTTCATCGAGGTAATAAATGCGGCTTCCTTCCCATATCTCGTACAGGCGTCCCTTTTCTTGCAATTTCAGGAACTCATACTGAAATAGGTTGACTGAAACCCGCTGTGCTTGCCTCAGTAGCTTGGATTGTTCTTCAAACCTCGAGACCGCGCATAAGGTCTGGATGATTTGATTCCCTTCTGGATCATAGGGCACGATCACCCCCTCTGTGGGGGAATCGATGACCTTAAAGGCCTTCGCCGCCGCCATAAACGACTGGCG
The DNA here is from genome assembly GCA_021815305.1 of Deltaproteobacteria bacterium. Lineage (GTDB taxonomy): Bacteria > Desulfobacterota > Deferrimicrobia > Deferrimicrobiales > Deferrimicrobiaceae > JAKAHC01. The sequence goes on from JAKAHC010000001.1 coordinate 565,518, forward strand.
AAGATGGAGCGGAGGGGATTGTTTCCGTGCGTGCATGTATACCTGCACCGACTTCTCGTTCATCGATAGCAGGGAGAGAATGTCATCATTCCTTCCGATTTTCGCTCGAGGGATGGGAAAAGCCATTTCGCGAGCCCTCTTGAAGAAATAGTAATCGTAGTAGCGGCTCATCGTTGTCGGACTCTGTAAATCGTCGTCGAATACAGATGGATCGGTGCGATACTCGCACAGGACTCGTTCTGCGATTTCCTTTCCCACCCTGATCTCGGATAGGCTGTCCAAATTCTCGTTCGCCGGATTGACGATCAACACCTTGCCCATAGGCCTTAGGCCGTTGCGGTTACAGCGCCCTGCCGCCTGGGCGATGGATTCGATCCCGGCCAGATAACGTATCGCCGAACCGAAATCCACATCCACCCCGGCCTCGATAAGTTGAGTGCTGATACATATGACCGGCGTCGGAGCATCCGGATTCAGGCACTCCTTTATCTCGTCGAGCACTTTCATGCGATGGGTCGGGCACATGCCGGTGCTCAGGTGCCGGACGTGTTCGGGCCTGCCGTGCAGAAGCTGAAATAGTTCCCGCGCTTGGGCCTTCTTGTTGACGACGATCAGCACGCTTCCGGTTTCTTCCAGCAATTGCAGCGCCGTTTCCGCCACTTCCGCTGCGCTCCAGCCTCCGGACTTGCACTTGTCTTCGATTGAAGCGCGACGCAACCTTCTGAATAGACCGACCGCATCGGTCACTATTTGGGAATCCGCAGAGAGTCGGGCAGCCCCCTTTGTTTTCTCCACTTTATCCAAGAGAGGTTGCGTCGCAGTGCAGAAGACAGCCGTCGACCCGCACTGACTGACCAGAAAATTTATAGCGTTGTTGAAGAGATGGACGGTGCGAACTGGAAGGGTCTGAATCTCGTCGAAGACAATGACGGCATTGGCAAGCTGGTGCAGACGCCGCACGCCACGAGTGCCTGCGGCGAATAAGGTTTCCAGAAACTGCACGGCGGTCGTGTAGATGATCGGAGCGTCCCAGTTCTCGGAAAGCAACTTGCTTTGCCAAGTGTCTTGTTCCGGCGTCAGGTTCGAGTGATGCTCCAGCACGACATGCCCGCCGCTCTCTTCGATGGATGCGAACACGGAGCGGGCAACCCGGGCATTTTGGTCGATGATCGAATTATAGGGAACCACATAAATGACGCGATCCATTCCGTGATGCTGCGCATGGTTCAACGCGAAACGGAGACTTGCCAAGGTCTTGCCGCCACCGGTGGGCACGGTGAGTTGATAAAATCCCTTTTCTCGTGCGGAAAACTTGAAACATGACGAAGAAATATCGGCGCGAATCCTGTCGATCTCGTTTCTTGCGGTGAAGCCCGCAAGATGGGCTTCCAGTTTTTCGATCAGCAACGGCCATTCCGGCTTGGGATTCGGCTCGCGTTCCGCCGAATTCAGACGATCCGCATCGATTAACGCGCTGAAAAGAAAACGGGCCAGAAACCCTAGTGCGAATTGCCTTATTACCACCGACTGCTCGCCTCCGAAAAGACGGTCAAGCCGCTCACGCAATTCACACTCTATTGATGAGGAAGCCAGCAATTTATCGATACAACGGCGAACAGACAGGTCAACCTTGGCCTTCGCTTCCTCAGCGTGCGTCCGTTCATCCGGCTTTTCCATGCGCTTATTGAATACATCTTCACCGTCCGGGGATAAGCAGTCGATCAGACCGGAATGGTGAGACACGATGCAGAGCGCCATGATTTGCGCAGCGATCTCGCGATACGGAGATTTCCCCCTGCGCTCATAAACGTATTGAGCCCCGGCGGTGGAGTGGTCAATTTTCCCCCGCAGCCGTTCAGCTTCAACATATTCTTCGTCATCCGGTTCGATCCGTCCTTCTGCGGATTTGATATATGCTTGGAACGTATCCGAATATTTGCCGAAATCATGGAGGAGACCCATCAACTCACCAAGGGTCGAAAGACAAATTTTTCCTGCGAATGCCGATGCAAGACGAGAAACACCTTCAAGATGCTCAAGCAGGCTTTGGGGGGTGCCGTCCGATTTCCTGTACCTTGCGACATATTCCGTCATGAGCGCCGGGCCCTCGCAGGCAGACTACCGTCGGTTCCGCTTGAGCAAAACGTATCGGAAACACGCCCGGATATCTTGACGAAACCAATCAACCATCGCCTTCTCTTCAATAACCCCGTTGGCGTCCTGGTTCAATCGATTTCTCCCGGCAACAATGCTCATTCCATGACTCGAGACGGTCTTGGTATAAGATGGTCGTTGGCATAGGTAACCGAATCCATCCCGGAGAACTGGAATCGCCACCCCCGCCGCGGCGGTCCTGCCCGCCGCCCTCGCCGATCATCCGCTTGTGAAATGCCTGGGCGCCTGGCCCGCCGGGGCCGTCTACGGCATGGCGCCCAAGGCCGCCCTTGTCGAGGGGTTCCGTCTCCTTCGCGCCGGAGCGGTCCGTCAATTCGCCTGGAGCGGGGACGGACAGACCCTCTCCGTCAAGGTCGGGGAGGCGGAGGTCCACCGCGTCACCCTGGCGGTATCCGGCGGCCAACCGGATGTCCGGTGCGACTGCCGGGGGGATGACGGACCGTCCCCGGGATGCCCTCATCTCGTATGCGCCATGGTCGCCCTGAAAAAGCTGGTCGACGGGAACGCCTTCCTCACGGAACCGATGAGCGAGGAACACCGGGCGCGGTTGCTTGCGCACCTTGCCGTGACCGCGATGAGATCCGGGAACGTGAAGGAAGCGGCCGGCGGGGCGCGGAGCGGGATCCATCCGGCGGCGCTCTGCCTCGACGTCGGGTCCGGACGGTTCGACGCCTACCCGCTGCTCTTCGGGGAGAGGGTCCGCCGGCCGACGGCGGCGCTTCCGAAACCGTTGCGGCAGATGACCTCCCTTGCGCCGTTCTCCCCGTTCGTGCGCGGGATGCTGAAGCGGTACCTGCAAGCCCACGGGAACGCGTGGCCGATTCTTCTCCGGGACGGCCGGACCGAGCGGGAGATCCGGTGGGCGGGGGATCTCCCGGACCGGACGAAGACCGGGTTCGACATCCGGGGGCGGCGCGTCGTCGTCTCAAGGGACATCAGCGCGGAGGAGGAGGGCGAAGGGAAGGTTCTCGTCCGGGAGGGGTACCGGTTCGACCTCGGCAAAGGGACGTTCGGATCGACCGACGACGATCCGGGGGAAAGGCTCTGGACCTCGATCCGGGCGTCATGCGTCGGCAACGGGGCCGAGGTGTCCGACGAGGAGGGAGGGAGGCGTTTCTCCGTCGCCCTCGACCGGTTCGGGGAATCCATCTTCATGATGGAGGGGACCGCCCCCGAGACGTGGCTGGCGCGGGCCGTCTTCAGGGTGGAGGGACGGCCGGTCCGGCCCGAGGAGGCGCCGCCCCTTCCCTTGAGACTGTCGCTCCGTTTCCCGCCGGAGGACGACGGCCCCTGCCTCATGCGGCCCGAGCGGGTCGCGGCCGAGGGCGCGTATCCCCCCACGTCCGGGGCGTTCCGGCTTTTCGCCAGGGACGGGGTGCCGAGGCATCTCCGGTCCGCGGTGCAGGTCGTCTACGAGGCCTATTTCGACGGGCTCTCCGGGAGATCGCCCAAGGATGCGCGGGCCGCGGTCCGGAAGTCCGTGACGGCGGCGGGGCTCGGCTTCTACCGGACGAAGGAGGTTGTCGACCTCGTCGGCCGCCACCTCGACCGTTGCCACGCCGCGGAAACGGCGATCCGGTTCTCCGGCGAACGCTGGCTCCTCGTGCCCGGAGAGAGGCTCCGCCAGGCGCTCCTCTACGAGATCCCGTACCGTCTCTTCGGCGGGAAAATCTTCCGCGCCGCCGATGGGCAAACCGGGATGGAGGCGCCCGGGAAGGAGATCCGCGGGAGCCTCCGCCTCCTGCACGCCCGGCTCGCGGAGCACGGCATCGGGCTGGTCCTCGACGGGAAGCCGGTCGTCCCGGCCTCCTGGTCCGTCGCCGTGGACGCGACGCGGCGGGAGGGGATCGACTGGTTCGAGGTGCGTCCCGAGATCCGGTGCGACGGCGCGCTCCTCGGCGAAACGGCCTGGCAAAGGATCCTCGACGGAAACGGCCTGATCGAAAACGGCGGCCGGATCCTGATCCCCGACGAAAAGACGCGGGAGGCCCTCGCCCTTGTCTCCGGCGCGGTGGGAGGAAAGCCCCGCGGGAGGGGGCCCCGGGAGATCCCCCGCATCCCCCGGCACTGGATCGCCGACCTGGCCCGCTGGCGGGAGGCCGGCGTCGCCGTGCGGCTCGACCCGGAGGACGAGCGGATTCTTTCGCGCCTCTCCGGGCTTGCGGGGATCGAGGATCGGGCCGTTCCCGGCGGCATGGCCGCGCCTCTGCGTCCGTATCAGCGCGAGGGGTACTCCTGGCTCGCGTTCCTCTACGAAAACCGGTTCGGCGCCTGCCTCGCCGACGACATGGGGCTGGGGAAGACGGCGCAGGCCATCGGTCTCATGGCGGGGATCCGCGAGGGAAAGGTCGCCTCCAAGGCCCCGGCCGGGACGCCCCACCTGGTCGTCGCGCCGCCCTCCCTCCTCTTCAACTGGGAAAACGAGTTCCGGAAGTTCTGCCCCGCGATGACGACGGTCCTCTACCGCGGGAAGGACCGGGAGGCCCGCTTCGAGGGGGTCGACGCGGTGCTCACCAGCTACGACATCGCCCGCATCGACATCGACCGGCTCGCGGAGATCCCCTTCGACGTGATCGTCTTCGACGAGGCCCAGGCCGTCAAGAACCTCCATGCCCGCACGACCGGCGCGGTGCGGCGCCTGAAGGGCCGCTTCAAAGTCGCCCTGACGGGAACGCCGGTGGAGAACCACGTCGGCGAGTACTGCTCGATCATGGACCTGCTGATCCCCGGCCTTCTGGGCGACGCCGAGGCGTTCGGAAGCCCGGCCCGCCGGGAGAGCCCTGCCTTCCTCGAGGAGGTCAAGCGCCGCAGCCGCCCCTTCGTCCTCCGGCGGACGAAGGACGTGATCCTGCCCGACCTGCCGCCCCGGGCGGAGAACGACGTCTACCTGGAGCTCACGGACCGGCAGAAGGCGCTCTACGGCCGGATGGTCGCCGAGGTCCGCCGGACCGTCGACGATGCCTGGCGGACGCAGACCGAAGCCCGGGCCCGGGTCATCGCCCTGACCGCGATCCTGCGGCTCCGGCAGCTCTGCCTCTCCCCGTCGCTGCTTCACCCCGGAGAGCGGGACGGCTCGCCCAAGATCGCCTATCTCACCGGAAAGCTCGCCGAGCTGCGGGCGGAAGGGCACAGCGCCCTGGTCTTTTCGCAGTTCACTTCCTTCCTGGACCTCATCGAAACGGAGATACGCGGTGCGGGCCTCGAATCTTTCCGGCTGGACGGGTCGACCCCGGTGGGTCGCAGGAAGACGATCGTGGATGCGTTCCAACGAAAGAAGGAGCCGTCCCTGTTCCTGCTGAGCCTCAAGGCGGGGGGGAGGGGGCTGAACCTCACAAAGGCGACCTACGTCTTCCACCTCGACCCGTGGTGGAACCCGGCGGTGGAGGTCCAGGCCTCGGACCGGGCGCACCGGATCGGGCAGAAGCGGAAGGTGACGGTCGTTCGCCTCCTCATGCGGCACACCGTCGAGGAGAAGATGATGTCGCTGAAGGAGCGCAAGATCGGCCTGTACCGTGCACTCCTGGGCGACGCCGAAGGGCGCGGGAGCGCCGCCGCGACGCGGGAGGACTTCGAGTTTCTTCTCGGCGGTGCGTGAGGGGAGGCTTCGATCCGGTCAAGCCCGTTCCCCCGGCCGGGTAATTCGAACCGGACCGCTTACCCGACGAAGTGACAGGAGGCGAAGCGGCCGGGGGCCGCTTCGCGCAGCAGGGGGCACACCTCGGCGCACACCGGTTGCGCCATGAAGCAGCGCGTGTGGAACCGGCACCCCGGCGGCGGGGCGGTCGGGCTGGGGATTTCGCCCGAAAGGACGATCCGCTCCTGCGGGGCGTTTCCCAGCATCGGGACGGCCGACAGGAGGCTGCGGGTGTACGGGTGGAGCGGCTCGCGGAACAGCTCCGCCGAAGGCCCGTGCTCCATGATCTTCCCGAGATACATCACGGCCACCTGGTCGCTCATGTGGCGGATCACCCGCAGGTCGTGGGAGACGAACAGGTACGCCATCCCGTACTCCTCCTGGAGATCCTTCAGGAGGTTCAGGATCTGCGCCTGCACGGAGACGTCGAGGGCGGACACCGGCTCGTCGGCCACCACGAGCTTCGGCGACAGGGCGATCGCCCGCGCGATCCCGATCCGCTGGCGCTGTCCGCCGGAGAACTCGTGGGCGTACTTCCCTCCCGCCTCCGCGGTCAGCCCCACCCGCACCAGCAGCCGTTCCGCCCGTTCCCGCAGCTCCTTCCCCCGGGCGATGCCGTGGACGTGCCACCCTTCCCCCACGATGTCGCGGACCCGCATCCGGGGGTTGAGGGACGAGTACGGGTCCTGGAAGATGATCTGCATCCGCCGGCGCGTCAGCCGCAGCGCCTCTCCGGACAGGTGCGTGATGTCCAGGCCCTCGAAGCGGATCGTCCCCGCGTCCGGGGCGAGGAGGCGGATGGCGATCCGCCCGAGCGTCGTCTTCCCGCACCCCGACTCCCCCACCAGCCCGAGCGTCTTCCCCCGCGGCACGTCGATCGAGACGCCGTCCACCGCGCGGACGCTCACCACCTCCGCCGAGAAGAACGACTTCCGCGCCGGGAACGCCTTGTAGACGTTCGACAGGGCCAGCAGCGTCCCGCCGGCGTCCGGACGACGGATGCCGCCGCTCAAGACGCTCCCCCTCCCCGCATCGCCCGCTGGTAGTGGCACGCGGCGAAATGCCCCGGCGCGTATTCGAACAGGGGAGGGTCCTCCCGGTCGCAGATCCCGAGGGAATCCCGCGAATCCGCGCCCCCGCGGAACCGATCGAGCGCGGCCTGCCGGTACGGACACCGGTCCGCGAAGGGGCATCCCGGCGGGACCGAGGACAGGTCGGGGACCGCACCCGGGATCGACGAAAGCCGCGCCGTTCCCGTCCCCTTCCCGGGGAGGGAGGCCAGCAGCCCCTGCGTGTACGGGTGGATGGGGTCGGAGAACAGCCCCTTCGTAGGTGCGATCTCCACGATCCGCCCGAGGTACATGATCGCCGTCCGGTCGGCGAAGTCGTGCACCACGCCCAGGTCGTGCGTGATGAGGAGGACCGCCATCCTCTCCCGCTCCCGCATCTCCTGAAGCAGGGCCATGATCTGCGCCTGGATCGTCACGTCGAGCGCCGTCGTGGGCTCGTCGGCGATCAGCAGGGACGGCTCGAGGGCCAGCGCCGTCGCGATCATCGCGCGCTGGCGCATCCCGCCGCTCATCTGGTGGGGGTACTCCCTCGCCCTCCGCTCCGGGTCCGGCATGCGGACCTTCCCCAGCCAGGAGACCGCCCTCGCCGCCGCCTCCCTCCGCCCGCACTCCCTGTGCGCGGTGAACACCTCGGCCACCTGCTCCCCGACGGTCAGCACGGGGTTGAGCGACGTCATCGGCTCCTGGAAGATCATCGAGACGGCCTTCCCCCGGACCTCGCACATCCGTTTTTCCGGCAAGTCGAGGAGGTTCTCCCCCCGCAGCAGGATCTCCCCACCCCGGACGATCGCCGGCGGCGAGGGCAGGAGCCGCAGGATCGACAGGGCCGTCACGCTCTTGCCGCACCCCGATTCCCCGACCAGCCCCACCGTCTCCCCGGGATCGATCGACAGGGAAACGCCGAAGAGGGCCCGCACGGTCCCCTTCTCCGTCGCGAAGTCGACGCGCAGGTCCCGGATCGCGAGCAGCGGCCCCGACATCCCGCTCACCTCCCGGAAAGCCGCGGATCCGCGGCGTCGCGGATCCCCTCGCCCAGCAGGTTGTACCCGAGCACGGTGAAGAGGATCGCCAGGCCCGGGAAAAGGGATAGCCACCAGGCGAACTCGATGTAGTTTTTCCCGATGGTGAGGATGTTCCCCCACGAAGGGGTCGGGGGCTGGACGCCGATCCCCAGGAACGACAGCGCCGACTCGGTGAGGATGGCTCCCGCCACCCCGAGCGTCGCCGACACGAGAACAGGGGCCAGCGCGTTGGGCAGGATGTGCCGGAACACGATCCGTGCGGTCCCCGCCCCCTGCGCCCGCGCCGCCGCAACGAAGTCGCGCTCCTTGAGGGACAGCGTCTCCGCGCGCACCAGGCGCGCCACCCCCATCCACCCGGTGAGCCCGATCACCGCCATGATGTTCACGATCGAGGGGCTCAGGAAGGCGATGACCGACAGGATGAGGAAGAAGGTGGGGAAGCAGAGCATGATGTCGACGAACCGCATCAGGACGGCGTCGACCCGACCCCCGTAGAAACCCGACAGGAGCCCGATGACCAGCCCGATGGCCGTGGCGATCCCCACCGCGACGAAGCCTACCTTCATCGACACGCGGGCGCCGTACACCACCCTGGCGAGCACGTCCCTCCCCAGGTCGTCCGTCCCCAGCGGGTGGGCCGCGGACGGAGGCTGCAGGATGACCGAGACGTCGATCCGGTCGGGGTTCCGGGACGTGAACAGCGCAGGGAACGCCGCGACGAGGAAAAAGAACAGGATGACCAGCCCCCCGGCCGCCGCAAGCCGGTTCCGCAGGAGCCTGCGGGCGAAGTCCCTCCAGATGCCGCCGCTGCCGGTCATGTCCGCATCATCCCTGCCGGATCCGCGGGTCCGCAAGGGCGTACCCCACGTCCGCCAGGAGGTTGCCCAGGAGCGTCAGGAACGCGCCGATCGTGAGGATCCCCATGATGAGGGGATAGTCGCGCGACATGACGCCCTGGTAGAACAGCTGCCCCATGCCCGGGATGGCGAAGATCGTCTCGAAGATCACGGACCCCCCCAGGAGGTCCGGCACGGAGAGACCCAGGATCGTGATCACGGGGAGGACGGCGTTGCGCATTGCGTGGCGGTAGACGACCTTCCTCTCGGGAAGCCCCTTGGCGCGCGCGGAGGCGATGTAATCCTGCCGGATCACCTCCAGCATGTTCGAGCGCATATACCGGGACATCCCCGCGAGCCCCGAGAAACCCGCCAGGAGCACCGGCAGCAGAAGGTGGCGGGCGCGGTCCGCGATCTTCCCCGCCAGGCCCAGGGACTGGTAATCCAGGGAGCCGATCCCGGAGATGGGGAGCCACCCGAGCTTCACGCCGAAAAGGATCATGAGCAGCAGGGCGAGCCAGAAGGTGGGGATGGAGAACCCCGTGAACACGAACACGGTCGATGCGCGGTCGAAGAGGGAGCCCCGGTGCACCGCCGAATAGATCCCGATGGGGATGGCCACCAGGAGGATGAGCCCCATGGACAGGACGTTGATGGTGAGGGTGATCGGGATCCGCTCCCGGATCTTCTGCGCGACGGGCCTTCCGTCGGGGGAGAAGCTGTCCCCGAAGTCCAGCGTGGCCATCCTCTCGAGCCAGCGCGCGTACTGGACGTGGAGCGGCCGGTCGAGGCCGTAATACTTCTCCAGCCGCGCCCGCGCGTCCGCGGTCGCCCGGGGGTTCAGGTCCGTGGCGATGCTGATCGGGCCGCCGGGGGCGAGGTGGATCATCAGGAAGGAGATGAGGCTGATCCCGACGAGGAGGGGGATCGTCAGCAGCAGCCGGCGCACGATGAACCGGAGCATCGCTTCCCTACCGTTTCACGGCTGGATCCGGTATTTCTGGAGCGCTTTCGGAACGTACCACTTGGGGAAGTTGTACGAGATCCCCGCGGGGGCGGGATCGATGCCGTGGAACCGCTTCTGGACCACCGGCAGCGCGTCGGGAACGTAGAGGAAGACGTACGGCTGCTCCTCCGCGAGGATCTCCTGGATCCGGAAATACGCCTTCTTCCGCTTCCCGATGTCGAAGGTGCTGCGTCCCTCCTCGAGCAGTTTGTCCACCTCGGGGTTGGAGAACCCGATGAAGTTCAGTTCCTTGGGCCCGGTCTTCGAGGAGTGCCAGATTTCGTACTGGTCGGGGTCGGGCGAGAGACTCCACCCGAGGATGACCGCGTCGAAGGCCCGCTTGTCGATGAACTGGTTGATGAAGGCCGCCCATTCCACGGTCTGGATCCGCATCCGGATGCCGACCTCCGCCAGGTTCTGCTGGAGGATGGCGGCGGTCTTGGAGCGCGCCTCGTTCCCGGCGTTGGTCATCACGGTGAATTCGAATCGCCTCCCGTCCTTCCGGAGCACCCCGTCCGCGTCCTTCTCTTTCCAGCCCGCCTCCGCGAGGAGTTCCCTGGCCTTCGCCGGGTCGTGCGGGTACTTGCGCACGTCCGGGTCGTACGCCCACGTGCCGGGCTTGTAGGGACCCGTGGCTTCCTGCCCCAGGCCCAGGAGCACCCCCTCGATCAGCGCCTTCTTGTCCGTCGCGAAGGCGATCGCCTGGCGGACCCGCCGGTCCTTGAAGAAGGGGTGGGAAAGCCGGAAGCCGAGGTAGGTGTACGCCGACGCCAGGTACTTGTACTTGTTGAACGACCCCTTGAAACCGGGGGTGTCGGTCTGCCGCGTGTATTGCGGGGGGGTCAGGTCCATGATGTCGACGCCCCCCGAGAGCAGTTCCAGGAACATCGTCGCCTGGTCCGGGATGATCCGGGTGACCACCCTGGCGATGTACGGTTTCCCCTCGAAGTAGTCCGGGTTGGCGTCGTAGACCACCTTCTCTCCCGTCCTCCACTCGACGAAGCGGTACGGTCCCGTACCGACGGGTTTCTTGTTCAGCGGGCTCTTCGAGATGTCGGGGTACATCTCCAGGAGATGTTTCGGAAGGATGTCCATCCCCCACGACGCCAGCGCGGGGGCGAACGGCCGCGCGTACTCGGCGACGAAGGTGTACGGGTCCGGCGCGCGGGCCCGCTTGACCTGCCGGAAGTCCTCGCCGTACGGCGTCGGGGTCCGGGGGTCGATCATGCGGCGGTAGGTGAACATCACGTCCGCGGAGGTGAAGGGCGCCCCGTCCTGCCATTTCACGTTCCGGCGCAGATGGAAGGTGATCTTCTTCCCGTCGGGGGAGATGTCCCACGAACGGGCGAGCGCCCCCTCGAGTCTCAGATCCTTGTCGTAGCGTACCAGGCCGTTGAAGACGTACCCCGCCGCCTCGTGGGAGGCGGCGTCCGAGGTCACCGCGGACAGGAACCCGCTGATGTCGCCGATGCTCCCCTCGACGATCATGTCGCCGTACGCGGGGACGTCCGGGACCGCGGCCGCGTTCTCCCGCGGCGCCTCCTTCTTCCCGCCGCCGCACCCCGCGAGGATCGCGAACAGGGCCAGGGCCGGCAGGAAGGCGAACCCCCGCGACGGTCGCCTCATTCCAGGTCCCTCCGCAACGTGATCTTCGCCCACCGGGCCGCGAGGAGGATCCGCCCCGGCGGCCCCTGCGACACCCTCCCCGGGTACTCGACCGTCACCCGCAACCCGGGAAAGCGGTACTCCGCCTTCGCGAGGAAGGTGCGCCCAGGATCCGAATACAGCGTCTGCCGGTCGTCCGAGAGCGACCAGCCGCCGTCCCGGTCCCGCGCCGCCTCTCCGCCCGCGACGAGGTAACCCGGCGCCCCGGAGAGGATCCGGGCCAGCGAGATGCCCCCGGCGGGAAGCATCGGGGCCCCGCGGAAGCCGACGAGGCCGGCCTCGGGTCCGGGAAGCGCCTGCAGGCGGCGACCGTCGTTGTCGAGATAGATCACCCCGCGCCCGAAGGGGTCGTACAGGCCGACCGTCTCGGCGGACGGGGTCTGCGCCTTCACTCCCGCCACGAAGGGGACGGGGTCCCGCCCCGGCGGATACGCGACCCCGGAGAACGACGCCGAAAGGGGGAAATGCGCCGTATCCGACAGGCCGGCGAAGAAACGCGCGGCCTGCTCTCCCTCCGGCCCCGCAAGCATCGTCCGCGCGGGGGCGCATCCCGCCGTAAGGAGCGCAGCGAGCAGCGCGGCGAACGGCAGCGCCCCCCGGGAACTCACTTCTCTCTCTGCTCCGCCTTCCGGAGGCGGTTCAGCTTGGCCGCCACCTCGCCGGGATTCTCATGCCCCTTGGCGAGCGCCTTCTCGTACTGGGCGGCCGCCTCGTCGTCTCTCCCCTGCGCGCCGAGGACATCCCCGAGATGCTCCAGGATGACGGGGTCGTCGGGAACGAACGAAAGCGCCCGCCGCAGCTCCTCCTCGGCGCCCTTGTAGTCCCCCCGGCGGTAGAAGACCCACCCCAGGCTGTCGAGGAAGTACCCGTCGTCGGGCCGGATCGAAAGCGCCTGCCGGATCAGCTTCTCCGCCTCGTCCAGCCGCATTTTGCGTTCCGCGAACGTGTACCCCAGATAATTGAGGGCGGTGGCGTTCCGGGGGTCGAGGCGGATCGCCTTCTCCATCGACGCGATCACCTCGTCCCGTTTCCCGAGCTTGTCGTAGATCACGCCGAGGGAGAACCACGCCCCGGCGTTGGCGGGATCCTTCACGGTCGCCTCGGCGACCGCGGACCGGGCCTCTTCGTACCGGTGCGCCTCTTCGAGCAACCCTCCGAGAAAGAGCATCAGGTCGACATCGGCGGGGAACTTCTCCCGCAGCTTCCGGACCAGGTCGATCGCCTCGCCGGTCTTCTTCTGCCGCGAGAGGAGCATCGACAGGTGGACCACCGCGTCCCTGTATGCGGGCGAGCCCTCGGGGACCTGCCGGTACGCCTGCATCGCCTCGGGGAGCGCTCCCTTTTCCTCGTACGCCGACCCGAGGAAGTATCGCACCTGGGCGTTCCCCGGTTCCGCCGCGAGGACGAAGGAGAACTCGTTGATGGCGTCGTCGAAACGGTTCCGGTCGAGGTACAGGAGGCCGAGCTTCGTCCGGACATCGATGCTGGTGGGGGAGAACTTCCTGAGCAGCTCGTACTGTCCGAGCGCCTGGTCGATCTTCTTCTGGCGGACCAGCACCCTCCCGAGCCGTTCGCGGATGTACGGGTTGTCCGGGGATGCGCGAAGAGCCCTCTCGTACCGCTCCTCGGCCTCGGAGTTCCGGCCGAGCAGTTCCAGCACCGTCCCGGAATCCACCAGCGCGGCGTCGAAACCGGGCGCGATCGAGAGCGCCTTGTCGTAGTCGGCGAGGGCCTCATCGTACTTCTTTCCGACCGCGCGGATCTTCCCCCGGTAGTAGTACCCGAGGTACGAATCCGGGACCCGCCCGATCAGGGCGGCCAGGGTCTTCTCCGCGAGGGGAAATTTCCCCTGCTCCGCCTGGAGGGTCGCGAGGTGCAGGTACGCCTCCTCGTTCCCGGGATCTTCCGCGACGACGCGCTCGTACTCCGCCTCCGCCCTGGCGCGCTCTCCCGAAGCCGCGAGGATGCCCGCCAGGAGGTACCGCGTCCTGGTGTGCCCCGGTTCGGCCGACAGCGCCTTCTCGAGCGCCGCCCGCGCTTCGGCGAGCCGCCCTTTCTTCACCTCGATGTTGGCGATCTCGTAGAGGATGTCCGGTTCGTTCCCCGCGGACTTCAGGGCCTTCCTGTACGAGTCCAGCGCCGCGTCGAGATTCCCCTCGCGGCTCTTGAGGTATCCGGCGAGGAATTCGGCGTAGGCGCGCCCCTCGACACGGGGGCGTACCGCCGAAGCGTTCCAGGAGAACGCCCCGGACGGAGCGGCAAAAAGAATGAGGGCCAGGGCCCCCATCGCGACGGGAATTCTCATCCGTTCCCCCGAAGGAAAATGCAGCGAATGTATTATACACTACCCGGAAAACCGCAGGGGGAACCCGTGCCCGCAACCACGAGCCTGTCCGGACTGCCCGTTCCGAGGATCCTCTCCGCCCTTCTCTCCCGCGGGGGAGAGTACGGCGAGCTGTTCCTTGAGGAAGTGCGGTCCCTCTCGATCCTTCTGGAGGACGGCCGGATCGAGCGGGTCGTCTCGGGGACCGATGCCGGGATCGGCATGCGCCTGCTGTTCCAGGGAAAAACGTACTACGCATACACGAACGAACGGTCCGCCGATCCTCTCCTTTCCCTTGCGTACGACCTGTCGCGCTACGCGGAAGGGGACGGCATCGCCGCCGCTCTTCCCGCCTCGGCGCGGGAGATCGCCGGTCCGACCGTCGTGCGGATCCCCCCCGATGCCCGCGGCATCGACGGGAAAGCGGCGATGGTCCGGGAAGTCGACCGGATCGCCCGGGGAGTTTCCGCGGAGGTCCGGCAGGTCCGGGCGACCTACGCCGAGACGATGCGAACGATCGAAGTCGCCGCGCACCCCTCCGTGTTCGCACGGGAGGAGCAGACGTACGGCGTCCTCGGGGTCCAGTCGGTGGCCGGGAACGGGAGCGGGCTCACGATGGGGTACGAGTCGGCGGGGGGCACCGGGGGGCTGGAATTCCTCGACGGCGGGGTTCCCGAAGCGCTGGCGCGCAAGTCCGCCGGCAGGGCGGTCCGGACGCTCCACGCGGCGAAGCTTCCCGGCGGGCGGATGCCGGTGGTCCTCTCCTCGGAAGCGGGGGGGACGATGGTCCACGAGGCGATCGGCCACGGGCTGGAGGCCGATCTGGCGCTCCGGGGGATGTCCGTCTACAAGGACAAGCTCGGAGAGCGGGTGGGAAACCCTCTCGTGTCCATCGTGGACGACGCGACGCTTCCCGGGAGGCGCGGCTCCTTCGGGATCGACGACGAGGGGACGAAGGGACAGAGGACGGTCCTTGTGGAAAAGGGCGTCCTCAAGGGGTTCCTCCGCGACCGGCTCTCCGCCATGCGGGACGGCGTCCCCGCCACCGGGAACGGACGCAGGGAATCGTACCGCCACCGGCCGATCCCCCGGATGACGAACACGCTCATCCTCCCGGGCGGCACGCTCCCGGCGGAGGTCCTCTCCGGCGCGGACCGGGGACTGCTCGTGCTGAAGATGGGCGGCGGACAGGTGAACACCGTGACCGGCGATTTCATGTTCGAGGTCGCGGAAGGGTACCGGATCGAGGGCGGAAAGCGCGGGGAGCCGGTCCGCGGCGCCACGATCACCGGCAACGGCCCGGAGGTCCTCGCGATGATCGACCGCGTCGGTTCGGACCTCGGGTTCGGCATCGGCACGTGCGGGAAGGACGGCCAGGGGGTTCCGGTGGGGGACGCGCAGCCCACCCTCTCCATCGGTCCTCCCCACATCACGGTGGGGTAGCCCGGGGAGACCATGGTCACGCGCATCCTGGAAACCCTCGCGGGTTTCGTCATCTTCGTCATCTCCTGGCTCGGGCTCCCGGGCATCGTCCTCCTGATGGCCATCGAGTCGGCCTGCATCCCCCTCCCGTCGGAGGTGATCATGCCGTTCTCCGGCTACCTCGTGCACAAGGGCGTCCATTCCCTCTGGGGGGTGGCGCTGGCGGGGGCTTTCGGATGCGTGGCGGGATCGGTCCCGGCGTATTACCTCGGGATGTACGGAGGCCGCCCGCTCGTCGAGAAGTACGGAAGGTACGTGCTCATGTCCCGCCACGACCTCGATCTCGCCGACCGGTGGTTCGCCCGCCACGGAGAGGCGACGGTTTTCCTTGCGCGCCTGCTTCCCGTGGTCCGCACCTTCATCGCCTTCCCCGCCGGGGTCGCGCGGATGGACATGAGGCGCTTCCTCCTCTACACCTTCGCGGGTTCGCTCCCGTGGTGCCTGGGGCTCGCATACGTCGGGATGGTGCTGGGCGAGAAATGGCCGACCCTGCGGGTGTACTTCCACCGGTTCGACCTTCTGATCGGGGCGGCCCTGCTGGCGGGGGTCGCCTGGTACGTCCAAAGGCACCTCCGGCACCGCGGGGAAGAGTAGGGGAAGGGGGGGATCCCCCTCCGCGTCAAGACTTCCGGTCCGCCTCCTCGCGGAGCAGCCGCATCACGCGGAACGCCTCGGCGTATTTCGGGCGCCGCGTCCGCCCCGATCCCGCCGTCCGCCGCGCGGGCGCGCGCCGCCCCTCTTCCATCGCGCGGCCGTAGATCCACGGAGAGATGTCCCGCTCGCCGAGCTGGCTTCTGTGGGCCCGCAGGGCGTCGATCTTCACCCCGATCGTCCCGGTGACGTCGATCCACGTGTCGGGCGCATGCGTGGAACTGACGTACACGGCGTGGACCTTGTGCGCCCGCCCCGCCTCCGGCCACAGGAGTTCCATCTCCGCGCAGGGGAACACCGCCTCCAGAGCCGCCTTCCCCGCCGCGAGGTGGTCGGGGTGGTTGATGTACCGGTCTCCGAAAAAGAGGGCCTGCGGGTCGTTGCACAGGACCACTTCGGGCCTGCGCCGCCGGATCTGGCGGACCAACTCCTTCCGCACGGCGAGGGTGGGTTCGAGGGTGCAGTCGCCCTTGCGCAGGAACGCCACCTCCGAAACGCCCAGGATCCGGGCCGCCTCCCGCTCTTCCCGCTCGCGCACCCTGGCGAGGGACGCAAGCGTGAATTTCCCGTCGTGCGTTCCCACGTTGCCGCTGGTGATCAGCACGAAGGTGAACTCGCACCCCGCGCGGGTCCACTTCGCGACCGTCCCGGCGACGGTGAACTCGATGTCGTCGGGGTGCGCGTAGATGGCCATCGCCGAGCGGGGCACGTAATCCGCATCGAATATCGGCACGGGCAGCCTCCCTTTCTTCCGCGAGGTTCTCTTGGGGTAAGATGATCCTCTGGGCCGCAGGGACTCCGAAGCCCGAAGGGAATCTTCCGGTGGAAAACCGTTTCACGGCGATCATCGCCGAGGCCGAGAAGGCCCGCAAGGGGCTCGCCGCGTGCGCCGTCGTGTTCCTCGTCCTGGCGGCGGCGTGTTTCGCCATTTCCGAGAGGGTGCTGCTGGTGCTGGTGCGCCTTCTGGGGAAAAAGCTCGTCTCCTATTCGCCGGAAGAGGGATTCATCGCCCTGGCCTCCCTCTCCCTGTATTGCGCCTTCGTGCTGACCCTCCCCGTGGCGGGGTACCTGCTGTGGCGCGGGGCGATCCTCCCGCGCGTCCCCGGCTGGCGGAGGTGGGGGGGGGCCGTCATCCTGGTCGCCGCCGCGCTGTTCCTGTGCGGGGTGCTCCTCGGCTACTACGTGCTCCTGCCGGCGGGGATCGGGTTCCTTACGGGGTTCGAGACGAGGGAGGTGCGCGCCCTCATCTCGGCGAAGAAGTTCATCTCCTTCTGCGGGACGATGCTCATCGGCCTGGGGCTTGCCTTCGAAGCGCCGCTGTTGTCCTTCTTCCTCGCGCGCGCGGGGTGGCTCACGCCCGACTTTTTCCGGAACCGCTGGCGGCACGCCATCCTGATCTGCACGGTCCTCGCGGCGGTCATCACCCCCACGCCGGACGTCTACAACATGACGCTGATGACGACGCCGCTGCTTGGGCTCTATTTCCTCTCCTTCCTCGTCGTCCTTGCGGCCGCGCCCAGGGCACGGGGACGGACCTGTCCCGGTACGAGCCGCTGAGGCGTTCCCTTCCGCGCCTTCCGGCCGGCTCCCGGCCGGTTACGTCGCCCGCCCGAGGGATTCGCGCACCTTCCGCAACAGGGCGGACGGGGTGTAGGGCTTCTGGAGGAAAGCGGCTTCCGAGTTCCGGACTCCGTGGTGGACGACGGCGTCGGCAGTGTAGCCCGACATGTACAGCACTTTCATCTCCGGTCTTCGCGCGGAGAGATGTTCCGCCAGTTCCCGGCCGCTCATGTTCGGCATCACCACGTCCGTCACCAGGAGATGGATCGGACTTGCGTGCCGTGACGCCAGGGAGAGGGCATCCTCGCCACAGGACGCCTCAAGGACGGTGTACCCGGCCTTTCGGAGAACTTCCCGGACCAGATGGCGCACGATTTCCTCGTCTTCCACCAAGAGAAGGGTTTCGTGTCCCGCGGAGGCGTCGGATGCCTCCGCGCATTGCACTGCGTTATCGCTCGCCTCGGGAAACGAAGGCAGATAGATCCGGAACGTCGTCCCGCTTCCCGGCTCGCTGCTCACCGCGACATGCCCTTCGCTCTGCTTCACGATCCCGTAGACCGTGGACAGCCCCAGCCCCGTCCCCTTCCCGATCTCCTTCGTCGTAAAGAAAGGTTCGAAGATGTGCCCAAGGGTTTCCGCGTCCATCCCGCAGCCGGTATCGGAAATGCTCAAGACCGTGAAAAGTCCGGAGACCTCCGCGCCGCCTTCGTAGAGGACCGCCCCGTCCAGTTTTCCGTTCGCCGTTTCGATCGTGAGCTTCCCTCCCCCCGACATCGCGTCGCGCGCGTTCACCGCCAGGTTCATGATCACCTGTTCGATCTGCCCGGGATCGGCCTTCACCCGCCACAGCCCGGGATCGAGGATCGTCACCAGTTCGACATCCTCTCCGATCAACCGCCGGAGCATCGTCTCCGTGTCGGATACCACCTCGTTCAGATCCAGCACCTTCATCCGGAAGACCTGGCGTCGGCTGTACGCCAGGAGTTGCAGGGTCAGTTTCGCCGCCCGCTCCCCCGCTTTCAGGATCTCCTCCACGTCCTTCCGCAACGGGTCGCCTTCCGCGAACTTGGAAAGGAGCATGGCGCCATAGCCGTTGATCACCATCAGGAGGTTGTTGAAATCGTGGGCGATCCCACCCGCGAGTCTTCCTACCGCTTCCGTCTTTTGCGACTGGCGCAGGCGCTCTTCGCTCTCCAGCAACGCCTTCTCGGTCCGCCTGCGCTTCTCCTCGACCCCGATGGCGGAGGCGATGGCGCCCATCGTCCGAAGGTCGTCCTCGGTCGGGATGAAATCGTTCTGGTACACCAGGCACAGGGAACCGTCCTCCCCGCCGCCGGTCCGGACTCTCAGCCCGATGTACGTTCGTAGCCCGTAGGGGACCACGTTCGGGTCGGTCGCCGCATAGTGGGTCGCGGGCAGGTTCCGGATCACGAGGGCATCGTCCCTGTTCCGGCGGATCACGTCGTAACAGATATGACCCTCCGGCCGATCCACGGGGTTGTAACCGGGCGGTGTGTTCCATTGCCCCCAGGAGCAGAGCATCCCCTGGTCGATGCGGTTGTAGAGGGCGCACGCCGCGCCCAGCAGCTCTCCGCAGACGGCGGTGAGGCGGTTGATGTTCTCCTTCGGATCCGATCCGAAACCGAGGAAACATTCGTTGATCTTCGCCAGGCGCACTTCGGCGCGATTCCGCCCGGCGACTTCGACGATTGCGCCCTGCGCCGTTTCCGCAAGGGCCCGGAATCCGTTGTCGCTCCCGGGTGTCATCCCGCCCGCCTCCTTGCATCGAAAGTAACAGATATATTCTATCGGAAGGGGAAAAGGGAAACACTACCGAAAACGGGGGGATTTTCTCCTGGCCGCGCCTTCACCGATTCATCGGGGGAAGAGCCCCAGGTCGCGCAACATCGCCAGGTCTTCCTCCGCCGGACGGCCCGTCGTGGTGAGGTAGTTTCCCACCATCGTTCCCGTGGCCCCCGCCGCGAACATCAGCGACTGCAGGCCGCGCAGGTTCACCTCCCGGCCCCCGCAGACGATGATCTCCCGCGCCGGGTTCGTGAGCCGAAGCATCGCGATGATCCGCAGGCACGAAGTCGGCGTGAGCTCCCGACGGCCCTCCATCGGGGTCCCGGGGACGGGGTTCAGGAAATTGACCGGAATGGAGTCCACGCCGAGCTCCCGCAGCGTCATCGCAAGCTCCACGCGGTCCCGGAGGGACTCTCCCAGCCCGAAGATCCCCCCGCAGCACACCCAGGCCCCGGCGTTCCCGGCGGCCCGGACCGCCGCCACGTCCTCCTCGTAATCGTGGGTGGTGCAGATCCTCGGGAAAAAGGAGCGTGAGGTCTCGAGGTTGTGGTGAACCGACCGCAGTCCCCGCGACAGGAGATATTCCACGTCGCGCGGAGGGAGGGTGCCCAGGCTCACGCACGTCTCCAGCCCCAGCTCCGTCCCGATCCGCGCCACCGCGTCCCCCACCCGCGCCAGTTCCTTCCGGTCGCGCATCGCAAGGCCCGAGGCGACGATGGAGAATTCCCGCGCGCCCCGCTCTTTCGCCTCCGAGGCCGCCCGGAAGATCTCCTCCCCGGAAAGGAGGGGGTATTTCGGGATCTCCGCGGCGGATTGCCTCGACTGGGCGCAGAAGGAGCAGTCCTCCGAGCACGCCCCCGACTTCGCGTTGACGATGGAACAGAGACGGATTCCGTCTCCCTTGAACCTCCGCCGGACGGCCTCGGCCACATCGAGCAGGCGCCACAGCGCGGCGTCGGGCAGAGACACCACCTCCAGGGCATCCTCCTCCCCGATTCCTTCCCCATCCATCGCCCGGCTTCGGATCCTCTCCCAGAACGCATCCACGGGCCGACTCCTCCAGGGATTTCGAAGCGTTTCATTCTCCCCGGAATCTCCGGTTTCTGTCAACCTGCCTGCCTCCCGAAGGTTTACAGCCTTTCCCCGCCCCGCACCTTCCCTCCGGGCCGAAATCCCCGGGCCCATGCGTCGGGAAACCCCCGTCATCCCGTCTTCCTCCAAGGCTCCGGAATCCGGACGGGAGGAAGGATCTCCTCCAGCCGTGCGCGTTCCGGTTCGAGCCACGCCGGAAGCACCAGGCGGGATCCGAGCCGGTTTGCGGGCTCGTCGACGGAGAAACCCGGGGGATCGGTCGCGATCTCGAAGAGGACCCCGCCGGGCTCCCGGAAGTAGATCGAGCGGAAATAGGTCCGGTCGATGGCCGGCGTCACGTCGAGTCCCGCATCCGAGAGCCTGTTGCGCCACGCCGCCTGCTCCTGCGGACCGGGGGTCCGGAAAGCGACGTGGTGCACCGTCCCCGCCGCCACCTTGCCGCGCGGCGCGGAAGGGAGACAGAGAACATCGACGATTCCGCCGAAATCTCCGTCCCGGGTCCCGAACCGGAACCGGTTTCCCTTCTCTTCCGTCAGGCGGAAACCGAGCGTCTCCGTGAGCAGTCCCGCGGTCCGTTCGTATCCCTCCACGGAGAGGGTGACGCCGTGGAATCCCCGGATGGCGTGCCCGGCGGGAACCGGCCCGTGGACTTCGGGCCCGTCCGGCATCCGCCCCCCGTGCTCCACCAATTCGAGAGCCAGCCCGTCGGGATCCGAAAAAGTCACGGCCTGGTCCTCGAACCGCGTGGCGGCGCCTCCGAAGGGAATCCCCAGGGAACGAAGCCGTTCCGTCCAGAATCCGAGCGACCGTTCCGGGACGGAGAAGGATACGGCGGTCGCCTGCCCGGTCCCCCCGCGGCCCCGGGGCGCTCCGGGCCATGGGAAGAAGGTGAAGATCGTTCCCGGCCGGCCCTCCCCGTCGCCGAAGTAGAGGTGGTAGGTGCGGGGATCGTCGTAGTTTACGGTAAGCTTGACCAGCCGCAGCCCCAGCGCGCCCGTGTAGAAATCGAGGGTCCGCTGCGGATCGCCCGCGATCGCGGTGACATGATGGATCCCCCGTGTCGCCCCTTCCATGAACGGCCCTCCGGAAACGGGTATCGGATATTCCGATGGCGGCGGACATCCCGACGTTTCGTGAGGAAGCGTCGACGGCGTCCGGGGATCGGATCCACGGCCGCCGTACGGGGGAAATGGGTGAAATGAAGCTCGAACCGCGAGGGATTTTCTTTACAATGACGGGATGGCATTCAACGCGCGCATGCTGGTCTTCGATCTGGACGGGACGCTGGTCGATTCGAAGGAGGACCTGGCGAACTCGGTGAACGTGGCCCTTTCGTCGTTCGGCTTTCCTCCCCTGCCCGTTCCCGTCATCTGCACGTACGTGGGCGATGGAGCGTCGATGCTCCTCCGGAGGGCCCTCCCTCCCTCGGAGGTCGATGCCCTCCCGCAAGTGCTGGAGCGGTTCCTTTCCCACTACCGGAGGCACCTCCTGGACACCACCCGCCCCTACCCGGGGGTGACCGACGCCCTGCGGCGATGGTCGGGCAGATACCGGATGGCGCTGCTCACGAACAAGTCGCTGGCGATGACGGCGGACATCCTTTCGGGGCTCTCCCTGGAGAAGCATTTCTCCGATGTGCGCGGGGGGGACAGTTTCCGGAGCAGGAAACCCGACCCGGAAGGGCTGCGAACCATCCTGCGGGAGGCCGGGGTCGCCCCGGGGGAAACCGTGATGGTCGGGGACTCGAAGAACGATGTCCTCGCCGGGCGGGGAGCGGGGACCGTCACCTGCGGCGTTACCTACGGCCTGGGGGCATCGGGGTTCTCCGACCATCCCCCGGATTTCACCGTCGAACGGTTCCCGGACCTGTTCCGCCGCGTACGCCCGGCGGAGTGACGGGGAGGAGGACATGCCCGGCGAAAAGACGTTTCCCGGGAAACCGGTGCTGGTCCTCGTGGGAATCGTGGCCGCGATCCGGCTTTCGTTCCGGCTGCGCACTCCCCCCGAGGTGCTCCAGCCGTCGTTCCTGGCCTCCGCGCTGTTCCTGTACGCGCCGATGCCGAGGTACCTGCGCCGCGGCGTTCCGTCCTGGCTCCTTGTTCCGGATGCCGGCAGGTCGGCGAGAATCCTCCTGCTCCTCACGGCGGCCGGAGCGGCCGTTCTCCTCCTCCTTGCCCGCCTCCCTCTCCCGCCGGAGATTTCCCCGTTCCACGGGACGGTCCCCGCGCTCTCCTGGCCGCTCGCCGCGCACCTCCTGTTCCTCGTCGCCATCCCGGAGGAGGTTTTCTTCCGGGGCTACCTCTTCGACGCCTTCGAGGAAACCGGCTGGGAGCCGATCCTGCCGACCTCCCTCCTGTTCGCGGCCGCCCACGTCGCGATCGCACCGTCCCCCTTCCGCGCCCTGACCTTCTTCCCCGCCCTGCTCCTGGGGTGGGGGCGCAGGGCGTCGGGAAACCTCTTCGTCCCGGCGGCCGTCCACTTCCTGTACGACCTCTACCCTTGGCTGATCGGGGGTGCGTCATGAACGGCGTGCGGGTGGCATCCGGCCACCTCTTCTTCTTCGCCGCGTACGATGCGGGCTTCGAGATCGCGCTCGATAAGGCGCGGACCCTTTGCGAGGCGTTCGACGCGGCGGGGATCGCGGGGCTGCGACCCGCCCCCCCGCATCTCCAGTACCGTCCGAAGCCGCTCGTCGTCCCCATGGGAGGGGTGCCCGTCTCCGCCGGGAACCGGAGCTTCTCCCTGGACGGTTCGGTGAAGATCTTCGATTTCGGCGCCCTCTCCGTGACGCTCGCCCTCCCTGTGCGGGACCTGCCGTGGGAGGAGTACGTCTCGACCGCGCTCGCCATCGCGTCGGAGGGAGGTCCGGAAAAGGCGGCGCGGGGGGTGGCGGAGAAGGTGTTTTCGCGGATCCGCCCCGCCGTCTCGCGCCCGATGCTGGCCGACCTCGCGGAGGAGTACTGCCTGTGGCACGCGGCGGAGTTCTCCCCGTCGATGACCGGCACGCAGGCGCTGGACCGTCTCCCCCAGGACATCGCGCGTCTTCTGACGCTCGAGAGGGGGGCCTTCAGCGCCCCGGCGCTGGAGGAGATCCTGCGCTGCCCCATACGGTATTTCGAGAACGACCTGTTCCTCGCCGACTGGAACGCCGCCTTCGTGTACGACCCGAAGTTCCAGGACACGGTCGAGGTGCTGGAGTTCCTGAACGTGCAGTGCCTCGAGCTGCGCTTCTTCGACCGCGTCCTCCACGAAGCGATCGACGGGATGGCGGAGGAACTGCGCCCCCGCAGGCGCCTCTTCCGGGTTCTGCGCGACCCTTACGAGGGGCCGATGCGCAAGCTCTCCCAGATCCGCACGGACGTCTCCCTCGTCCGGGAGCGGATCTACAACACCCTGAAGCTGGTGGGGGACGCCTACCTGGCCCGGGTGTACGAGGAGGCGAGGAAAAAGGTGGGAGCGGAAAAACACGAGGGAACGGTGCGCGACCAGCTCGCCACCCTGACCGACATCTACACCGTCCTGAACAACCGCGCCCAGGCGGCGCGGTCCGAGACGCTGGAGCTGATCATCATCCTGCTGATCGCCCTCGAGATCGTCATGGGGCTGCTCCGCCGGTGAGTTTTTGGTACTATTCCCACGGGAGAATCCCCGATCGCCGATCCCTATCGAGGAGGGGGGCCAGATGAAGATCCGCACCATCGACCAGATGGACCTATCCGGAAAGAGAACCCTCATCCGGGTCGATTTCAACGTCCCGATGGACAAGGCGGGGAACATTGCCGACGACACCAGGGTCCAGGCCGCGCTCCCCACGATCCGTCTGGCGGTGGAGAAGGGGGCGAAGACGATCCTTCTGTCCCACATGGGACGCCCCAAGGGAAAGCGGGTGCCCGGGATGAGCCTGGCGCCCGTGGCGCCGCGCCTGGCCTCCCTCCTGGGAAAACCGGTGGCGTTCGCCGGGGACTGCGTGGGAGAGGAAGCCGCCGGGGCGGTCGCCGCGTTGCGGCCCGGGGACGTGCTGCTCCTTGAAAACGTCCGTTACCACGCGGAGGAGGAGAAGAACGACGAGGGGTTCGGGGCCAGGCTGGCGGCCCTCTGCGACGTGTACGTCAACGACGCCTTCGCCACGGCCCACAGGGGACACGCCTCCAACGTGGCGATCCTCAGGTTCGTGAAGGAACGCGCGGCGGGGCTCCTGATGAGGAACGAGATCGCCTACTTCGAGAAGGCGCTGGTCTCCCCCGCCAGACCCCTGGCGGCCATCTTCGGCGGGGCGAAGATCTCCGGGAAGATCGAGGCGATCAACAACGTCCTGCCGAAGGTCGACAAGATCCTCATCGGCGGGGCGATGGCGAACACCTTCTTCGCCGCGCAGGGGTACGGCATCGGAAAGTCGCTCTACGAAGCCGAAATGGTAAAAACGGCCGGCGAGGTGCTCGCGGGAGCCGCGTCCCGGAAGGTCAGGCTCTACCTCCCCGTCGACGTGGTGGTGGCCGACCGCCTGGAGGCTTCGGCCCCGACGAAGACGGTCACGGCGCAGGAGATCCCGGAAGGTGCGATGGCTCTGGACATCGGCCCCGGTAGCGTCATGCTGTTCCGGGAGGCGATCCAGGACGCGAAGACCATCGTGTGGAACGGGCCGATGGGGGCGTTCGAAACCCCGCCGTTCGCGGCGGGAACGCATGCGGTGATGCGGGCGCTGGCGGAGAGCGCCGCCGTCACGATCGTGGGAGGGGGAGACACCGACACCGCCCTGCACAAGGCGGGCCTGTTTTCCCGGATGTCGTACGTCTCCACGGGAGGGGGCGCGTTCCTCGAGCTGCTCGAGGGGAAACGGCTCCCGGGGATCGCCGCGCTCGAGGAGGATTAGCTCCAGTACCCTTCCTTCCTGTGCTCCTCGATCTCCTCGTCCACGATGGCCAGGTGCCGTTTCTCCTCCTCGATGAGCCGCCGGTACATCTCCCGCCCGCGCTCGTCGTTCGCCTCGGAGAGAAACCGGGTGTAGAGCTCGATCCCCGCCCTCTCGTGGTTTTGCGCCTCCAGGAGGTTCCGGTTGAATTGCAGCATCTCGGAGACACCCACGTAGTCCACGCCGTACTGGCCCTTTTTCCCCCCGGGCTCGTCCCCTCCCCCGCCGAAAACCTTTTTCCAGAACGACATGTGTCACCTCGCTCCCGTCACGGCGTTCTTCCGCGTCGCGGTGCGCGAAACGCCGCTTCGTCCATTGTATAATCGGTTTTGTAAGGTTCACACATCCTTGCACGACCCGCGGCGCACGTCGCCGTCCATGGAGGACGGGTGGGCGATCCATCCCCGAAGGCACGCGTCGAGGAACTGCGGCGCCTGATCGCCTACCATAACGACAGGTACTACCGGGAAGACGCGCCGGAGATCTCCGATGCCGAATACGATGCCCTCTTCCGGGAACTGTTGCGGCTGGAGGAGGTCCACCCGGAGCTTTCCGGCCCCGACTCGCCCACCCGGCGCGTGGGGGCGGAGCCCGTCGCGGCGTTCGGCACCGTCGTCCGGACCGTGCCGATGCTCTCGCTCCAGAACGCCTTCTCGGACGAGGAGCTCCGGGAGTTCGACACGCGCGTCCGCCGGTTCCTCCGGAGCCGCGACGTCCCGGAGGACGCCGTCGACCGCCTGGGGTACGTCGCCGAGGTGAAAATCGACGGGCTGGCCGTCGAGCTCTCCTACGAGGAGGGGAAGTTCGTGCGAGGCGCGACGAGGGGGGACGGCACGCGCGGGGAGGACGTCACGGCGAACCTGCGCACGATCCGCGACGTCCCTCTCGCCGTTCCGGCCGGCGGGGCGCCCGGCGGGGAGGATCCTCCGGTGGTTTTCGAGGCCCGTGGGGAAGTGTACATGGAGAAGGACGACCTCGCGGCGCTCAACCGGGGGCGGGAACGGTCGGGGGAATCCGTCTTCGCCAACCCCCGGAACGCCGCCGCCGGTTCGGTCCGCCAGTTGGACCCGAAGGTGACGGCAAGCCGCCGCCTGAGGCTGTGGATCTACGGAACCGGACGGATCGAGGGGGCGGGTTTCGCGTCGCACTGGGAGGAGCTTGCCCTTCTGTCGCGCATGGGCTTCCCGGTCAACCGGGACGGGAGCAGGCTCTGCCGCGGCATCGGGGAGGCCGTCGATTTCTACCGGGAGATGGAGCGCAGGAAGGAATCGATGCCTTACGAGATCGACGGCGTCGTGGTGAAGGTCAACGACGCGGCCCTGCAGAGAGAGCTCGGCGAGGTCTCCCGCTCCCCCCGGTGGGCGGTGGCCGCGAAGTTCTCCCCCGACCGGGCGGAGACCACGGTAGAGGACATCGTCGTCAATGTCGGACGGACGGGAGCGATCACGCCGGTCGCGCTCCTTTCCCCCGTCGTGGTGCGCGGTGTGACCGTGCGCCGCGCCACGCTCCACAACCAGGACCTGATCGACGAGAAGGACATCCGCGTGGGAGACCGGGTCCTCGTCCAGCGGGCGGGGGACGTGATCCCGGAGGTGCTTTCGTCCCTCTCCGCCGGGCGGGACGCGCCGGACCGGGGCCCGCGGTTCCGCATCCCGGAACGGTGCCCGGCGTGCGGCGCCCCCGTCGAGCGGGTGCCCGGCGAGGCCGCGCACCGCTGCACCGGGGAGAGGTGCCTGGCGAAACGGAAAGAGGCTCTCCGGCACTTCGTGGCGAAGGGCGCGATGGACATCGAAGGGATGGGGACGAAGATCGTGTCCGCCCTGGTGGACCAGGGGATGGTGACGGAACCGGCGGACCTCTACCGGCTCGACAGGGAGACGCTGGCGGCGATGGAGCGGTTCGGGGAGAAGTCGGCCGACAACCTGGTCAGGGCGGTCGAAAAGAGCCGGCAGGTTCCCCTTTCCCGTTTCCTGTTCGCGTTGGGCATCCAGCACGTGGGGGAACACCTCTCCGAGGTCCTGGCCCGCCATTTCGGGTCTTTCGACGCTCTCCGGAACGCCGCCGAAGAGGATCTGACGAAAGTCCGGGAGGTGGGCCCGGAGGTGGCCCGCAGCATCCACGCCTGCTTCGCCTCCCCGGAGCGGAACCGGGCGGTGGACCGGCTGCTGCGGGAGGTGACCCCCCTTCCGCCGCCCGTCGCCGCGGGAAAGGCCTCGGGGAAGACGTTCCTCTTCACCGGGACCCTCCGGATGCCCCGGGCGCGCGCCCGGGAAATGGTGCGCAGGGAGGGGGGAACCGTCGCCACGGGGATCGGCAGGAATGTGGACTACCTCGTGGCGGGAGACCAGCCCGGCTCCAAGCTCGCGAAGGCGCGGGGATTGGGGATTCCCGTCCTCACGGAAGAGAGTTTCCTCGCGATGATCGGGGGAAGGGGTTAGCCGATGGCGGAGATCTCCGAAGCCCACGTCGTCGTGTCCGGCCGCGTGCAGGGGGTGTGGTTCCGCGGCAACACGCAGCGGGTGGCATCCGACGCCGGCGTGCTCGGGTACGTGCGCAACCTGCCCGGCAGGCAGGTGGAGGCGGTCCTCCAGGGGGAGCGCGCGGCGGTGGAGCGGGTGATCGACTTCATGCGGGTGGGACCGCCGGGCGCCGCGGTGAGTGACATCGTGGTCTCCTGGCGCGCGGCGGTGGGAACGTACCATGGATTCCGGATCCGCTACTGACGGCGGGGTCGCGGCGTACTGGCGGTCCGACGGGGAAGCCGTCCGGTGCGAACTGTGCCCGCACCGGTGCCGCATCGCCCCGGGGACGGAGGGGATCTGCCGCGTCCGGGAGAACCGGGACGGCACGCTGTTCGCGGCCACCTACGGGAAGGTCGCCGCGGTCGCGGTCGACCCGGTCGAGAAGAAGCCCCTGTACCACTTTCACCCCGGTTCCCGCATCCTCTCCATCGGCTCCGTGGGCTGCAACTTCCGCTGCGAGTTCTGCCAGAACTGGCACCTCGTGGAGAAGAAGGTCCCCCTGGAGAACGTGCGGATCGACGAACTGGTCAAGACGGCGCGCCGCGAGGGGTCGGTGGGGATCGCCTACACCTACAACGAGCCCCTGATCCAGTTCGAGTTCGTCCTTGCCTGCTCCAAGGCGTTCCGGGAGGCGGGGATGAAGAACGTCCTGGTCACCAACGGGTATGTGAACCCCGGGCCGCTTTCGGAGCTTCTCCCGTACGTGGACGCGATGAACATCGACCTCAAGTCGATGGACCCGGCCTTCTACCGCGAGGTGTGCGGCGGGGAACTCGCGCCGGTACTCGAGACGGTCCGGGCCGCGGCCGGGGCGACCCACGTGGAGATCACCACGCTCCTGTACACGGGGCGCAACGACGGGGACGATCCGGTGCGCAGGGTGATCGACTTCGTGGCGGAGACGGACCCGGAGATCCCTCTCCACTTCTCCCGCTACTTTCCGCAAGCCCGCGCCACGGCTCCTCCGACGCCGGTCGGGCGGCTCGCGGCCGCCTTCCGGACGGCGAGGGAACGGCTTCCCTATGTCTATGTCGGGAACCACCGGCTGCCGGGCGCGGAGGACACCTCGTGCCCCCGTTGCGGCGCGGTGGTGGTGCGCAGGGAAGGGTACGGCGCCGATCCGCGTGGGCTGTCCGGCAACCGCTGCGCTTCTTGCGGCGAACGACTCCGATTCGTGGTATAAACCAACCGATGGATCGTTCGAGCCTTCACGGCCGCCGGCGCGCCCTTGCGGGGACCGGGACTGCGATCGTCCTTGTCACCCTCCTCCTCGTCCTTTGCCTGTTTCCCGGCGCATCGACCGCCCGCGCGGCCGACGAAGCGAAGACGGCGACCTTCGAGGGCCGCGCCGCCGCGGAGCGGGAGAGCCGTTCCCGCTACCGGGATCTCGAGGTGGCGTCCCTGGTGATCATCCTCGTCGCGGGCGGCGTGGCCGTCATCTGGGCCGTCCGGAGGAAGAAACCATGACGGCGACCGCCCTGAAACGGATCCTCGTGGTCGACGACGAGCCGATGATCCTCACGCTCCTCTCCGCGGTCCTGCGGGAGAAGGGCTGGGACGTCGTCGAGGCCCGTTCCGGGACCGAAGGGATCGAGATGCTGGAGCGCGCGGGGTTCGACGTCATCCTCACGGACCTGGTGATGCCGGGGGACAGCGGCATCGAGCTCCTCCGGGCCGCCAAGGAGATCCACCCCGACGTCGAGGTGATCCTCATGACGGGGTACGCCACGGCGGACACGGCCATCGAGGCGATGCGCGGCGGAGCGTTCCACTACCTCGTCAAGCCGCTGAAGATCGAGGAAGTGGTCATCCTGGCGGACAAGGCGTACGCACAGCGGCGGCTGCAGCGCGAAAACCAGTTCCTCAAATCCGAGATCCGCGGCGGGTACCAGATCCAGTCCGTCGTGGGGGACAGCGAAGCGGTCGAGCGGCTTGTCGCCTCCCTGCAGGGGATCGCGAACACCGACGACCCGGTCCTCCTGATCGGGGAGCGCGGGACGGGAAGGAACTTCTTCGCCCGCTTCGTTCACTTCAACAGTTCGCGGGCCGCGGGTCTTTTCGTCCCCGTCTACTGCGCCGGCGCCGCGGGGGAGAGGGTCGTCGCCGACCTGGTCGGGCAGGGTCCCGCGGGGGGCGAGCGCCAGGGCATCCCGCACCCGGGGAAAATGGAGCTGGCGAACCGCGGCACCCTCTATCTCGCCGACATCGGGGAAGCGGGCCGGGAGGCCCTCGGGAAGCTGGACCGGTTCCTCGCCACGAAGCGGATCGCTCCCGCAGGAAGCGCGAAAGAGATCTCGCCCGACGTCAGGATCGTCGCCTCCACCTCCGTTCCCGCCGAAGAGCTTGCCCGCGACGGCAACCTGCCGCCGGCGATGCTGAAGGCATTCGAGGCGGGGACCGTCCACATTCCCCCCCTGCGGGAGCGCCGCGAGGAGATCCCGCTTCTGCTCCACCACTTCCTCCAGGAGACGAACCGGGAGAGAAGGAAACCCCTGCGGGGATTCACTTCCGCGGCCCTTTCCATCCTGGAGCCGTACGACTGGCCGGGCAACGTCCGCGAGCTTCGGGACCTTGTCCACGCCATCGCGGCGAAGAAGAAGCAGGGGACGATGATCGACGCTTCGGACATCCCCCCCGAGATCATCTACCGCCGGCTGCGCAGGAAAGAATCGCCGGCGTAATCCCCCGGCGTCCTTGCGGCCGGCCGCACGAGGAGGCGATCCATGAAGGCAGCGTTTTTCCGAGAACACGGGGGACCCGAGAGGATCGAGTACGGGGAACTGCCGGAGCCGGTCCCGGGGCCCGGGCAGGTGCGGATGAAGGTCCGCGCCGGGGCGCTCAACCACCTGGACATCTTCGTCCGCAACGGCATCCCGGGGATCCCGCAGGCGCTCCCCCACGTGATGGGTTCCGACGGGGCGGGGGTGATCGAGTCGACGGGGCCGGGGGTGACCCGGGTGAAGCCGGGCGACGAGGTGGTCCTCAATCCCGGGATCCATTGCGGGGAGTGCGAGTTCTGCATGCGGGGGGAACATTCCCTCTGCGTCGCTTTCCGCCTCATCGGGGAGCACATCGCGGGCACATACGCAGAGTACGTGATCGCTCCCGCCGTCAACGCCTACCCCAAGCCGGCGGAGCTCACATGGGAAGAGGCGGCGGCGTTTCCCCTCACGTTCCTCACCGCGTGGCGGATGCTCGTGACCAAGGCGCGCGCCGTTCCCGGGGAGTCGCTGCTGATCATCGGCATCGGGGGAGGGGTCGCCGTGGCGGCCCTGCAGATCGCAAAACGCATCGGCCTGACCGTCTACGCCACCTCGGGGAGCCCCGCGAAGCTCGCCAGGGCGAAGGAGCTCGGCGCGGACGGCGTCATCGACCACGCGCAGACGGACTTCTCCAGGGAAATCCGGAGGCTCACGGGAAAGCGCGGCGTGGACATCGTGCTGGACTCCGTGGGAAAGGCGACCTGGAAGCGGTCGATCGCCTCCGCGGCGAAGGGAGGCCGCCTCCTCACGTGCGGCGCCACCACCGGCCCGGACCCCGAAACCGACCTGGGCCGCATCTTCTGGAACCAGCTGACCGTCTACGGATCGACGATGGGGACCCACGCCGAATTCGCGGGGATGCTCCCGATCTTCCGGGACGGGAAGGTCAAGCCCGTGGTCGACGCGGTGTTCCCGCTGGCGGAGGCGAGGAGGGCGGTGGCGCGGCTGGAGGAAAAGGGGCAGTTCGGGAAGATCGTCCTGCGGGTCGATTGACGGTACCGGACCCGTTTGGTACGTTGGCACGTATAGCGAGCCCGCACAACAAAGGAGGAGCCTCCATGATCACCTTCGAGTACCGGTTCGACATCATCCCGGGCAAGGCCGCCGCCTACGAGAAATACGTCAAGGGGACGGGCAGGAACATCTGGGGCAAGTACCGGGGAGTGAAGGCCATCCGCAAGTACAAGAGCATGCTGGGCGGTTCTTCCCCGCAGCGCGTGGTCCAGGTGGACCTCGACTCGCTTGCCTCGCTCGAGAAGATCCTTTCGGATCCCGGTTTCCGGAGGGCCAAGGAGAAGTTCCACGGCCTGGTGAACAACGTCAGCGACTCGCTCCTCGTTTCCGTCTGACCCGCCTGGCGGGGGCGCTCCTCCCCTTCCTCCCGGGGCATCACCCGGAGAGCGTCCCCGCAGGCTCATTTCCTCTGCCGCAGGATCTCCCCGTAGATCTCCTTCCGGGAAAGGCCGGTGCGTCCCGCGATCTCCCTCGCGAGGTCGCGGGAAGAGCCCGCGACGCCCGACAGCGCCGCACGGACGATCTCCTCCACCGGCGGCCCGATCGTCTTCGACGCGCCGGAGACCACGATGGTGATCTCTCCGAGAACGGTCTCCCGCGAGGCGATCTCCGCCGCAAGTTCCGCAAGCGTGCCCCGCAGGATCTCCTCGTGGACCTTCGTCAGCTCCCGCACGATGCAGGCCCGGCGGTCACCGAACGCCTCCGAGGCGTCCGCGAGGAACGCCGACAGGCGCCTGGGCGACTCGTAGAAGACCATCGTCCGCGTCTCGCGGTCGACCGCCCGGAGCGCCTTCCTCCGCTTCTCCTCCCGGTTCGGAAGGAATCCCTCGAACGTGAAGCGGTCGGTCGGGAGCCCCGAGACGACGAGTGCGGAGAGGAGCGCCGAGGGACCGGGCACCACCTCGATCGGGATGCCCTCCGCGATCGCATCCCTGACGATCTCGTACCCCGGGTCCGATATCGCCGGGGTCCCCGCGTCCGATACCAGCGCCACGCTCTCCCCTTCCCGGAGGCGCCTCAGGAGCCCGACCCCGGCGCGCGCCTTGTTGTGGTCGTGGAATGCCGTCATCGGCGTGCGGATCCCGTAGCGGGAAAGAAGCTTCACGGTGCGCCGGGTGTCCTCGCAGGCGATGACGGAGACCTCCTTGAGGACCCGGAGGGCGCGCAACGTGACGTCTTCCAGGTTCCCCAGCGGCGTGGCAACGACATGCAAGATACCGGCGCCCATGTTCCCTCCCTCGCCCGGGGCGGTCCGGAGGTCCCCTTACAACTTCCTGCGATCGACGACCCGCTTCGCCTTCCCCTCGGAGCGGCCGAGGGTCTTTCGCTCCACGAGCCGGACGTCCACGGCGATCCCCAGCTCCTGCGCCAGCCGCTTCTGGATCTTCTCCACCATCTCCTTCTGGCGCCGCATCTGGTCGAAGAAGATCGACTCCGCCGCCTCCACCATCACCGTCACCTCGTCCATCGCCCCCTTGCGGTCGACGACGATCTGGTAGTGCGGCTCCGTCCCCTCGAACTCGAAGAGGATGTGCTCGATCTGCGAGGGAAAGACGTTGACGCCCTTGATGATCAGCATGTCGTCCGTCCGTCCGGAGACGCGGCCCATTCGCAGCCCCGTCCGCCCGCAACGGCAGGTTCCCGGCAGCAGGCGGGTCAGGTCCCGCGTCCGGTACCGGATCATCGGGAACGCCTCCTTGGTCAGGGTGGTGATCACCAGCTCGCCGGCCTCTCCGGGCGCCACCGGACGCAACGTCTCCGGATCGACGACCTCGACCAGGAAGTGATCCTCGTGGATGTGCAGCCCCTGCCGCTCGAGGCACTCTCCCGACACCCCCGGCCCGAGAACCTCGGAGAGGCCGTAGTTGTCCGTGGCGACGATCCCCAGCTTTCCCTCGATCTCCTTCCGCATCGCGTCGGACCACGGCTCGGCGCCGAAGAGTCCGTACCGAAGGGAGAGGGCGGAGACCGGGATCCCCATCTCCCGCAGCGTGTCCGCCATCAGCAGGGCGTAGGACGGCGTGGAGACGATGGCCGTGGTCTTGAAGTCCTTCATGATCTGTATCTGGCGCGCCGTGTTCCCGCTCGAAGCCGGGATCACGGACGCCCCGACCCGTTCCGCGCCGTAGTGCAGCCCGAAGGCGCCGGTGAAGAGGCCGTACCCGAAGGCGATCTGCACGACGTCGTCCTTGGTCACGCCTCCCGCGGTGAGCACGCGGGCGACGAGGTTGCTCCACGTCCTGATGTCGTTGCGGGTGTACCCCACCACGGTGGCAGCCCCCGTAGTGCCGGAGGAGGCGTGGATCCGCACCACCTCGCGCATCGGCACCGCGAAAAGCCCGTACGGGTAGTTTTCCCGGAGGTCCGCCTTCGTGGTGAAGGGGAGGCGCGCCAGGTCCGCGAGGGACCCGACGTCCTCCGGGGAGATCCCCATGGCGTCGAACTTCTTCCGGTAGAACGGAACGTGCTCGTACACGCGGTTGAGCGTCGACTGCAGCCGCTCGAGCTGGAGCTGCTCGAGATCCTCGCGGTCCAGGCATTCCTTTTCCGGTTCCCAGTACATTGCGCCCTCCGATCCGTTACATCTTTTCTTCCGCGTCCAGATCCCGTCCGAGGTAGGCGCGTTGCACGTCGCGGTTCGAAAGCAGGTCTTCGGCGGTCCCTTCCATGATGATCCTGCCGGTTTCGAGGACGTACCCGCGGTCCGCGATGGCGAGCGCGGCCTTTGCGTTCTGCTCGACGAGCAGTACCGTGTTGCCCTCCTCGCGGAGTCTCGTGATGATCGAGAAGATGTCCTTGATGACCAGGGGGGCAAGCCCCATCGAAGGTTCGTCCATCATGATGAGCTTCGGGCGGGCCATGAGCGCCCTTGCGATGGCCAGCATCTGCTGCTCGCCCCCCGAAAGCGTTCCGGCGAGCTGCCGTTCTCGCTCCCTCAGGCGGGGGAAGATCGCGTAGATCCGCTCGATGTCGTCCCGGACCCCGTCCCCGTCCTTTTTCCGGAACCGCGGATAGGCCCCGAGGAGAATGTTTTCCCTGACGGTCATGGGACCGAAGAGCTGCCGTCCCTCGGGCACGAGCGAGCAGCCGCGGAAGACGATCTTCTCCGGCGGCAGGTTCCCGACGTCCCGCATGTCGAAGAGGATTTCGCCCGACCGGACCCGGATCAGTCCCGAAACCGTCCTGAGAAGACTGGTCTTCCCGGCGCCGTTCGCGCCGATGATCGTGACGATCTCGCCGGCCCCGATGTGCATCGTGACCTTCTTCAGCACCTTCAGCCTGCCGTAGCCCGATTCGAGGTTCTTGATCCTCAGCATGCGTTCCCCGAAGGCCCGGAACGCCGCGACGCCGTCGCCGCCCTCACTGGTCGTCCCCCAGGTACACGCGGATCACCTCCCGGTTCTTCTGGATGGAGAGGGGCCGGTCCTCGGCGATCTTCTTCCCGTAGCTCAGCACGACGACCTCGTCCGAAATCTTCATGACGAGCGACATGTCATGCTCCACGAGCAGGACGGTCACCCCCATGCCGCGGATCTTCTCGATCAGCTTCCCCATTTCTCCGGTTTCCCGCATGTTCAGGCCGGCGGCGGGTTCGTCCAGCAGGAGGAGGCGGGGCTCGCAGGCGAGCGCCCTGCCGATCTCGACGATGCGTTGCCGCCCGTAGGGAAGGCTGGTCGCCTCCGACAGGGCGAAGGCCCCGATGCCGAGCAGTTCCAGGATCTCGAGGCTTTTCTCCCGGATGCGCCGCTCCTCCTTCCACGTGAAGGGGAGATTCAGCATCCCGGCGAGGAACCCCGACCGGCTGTGGACATGGCGGCCGACCATGACGTTTTCGAGGACCGTCATCCCGGGAAAGAGCCGGATGTGCTGGAACGTCCGCACCATCCCCCGGGATGCGATCCGGCAGGACGACAGTTTCCGGATCTCCTCCCCGCCGAAAACGATCTCGCCGCTGTCGGGTTGCAGGAACCCGGAGATCAGGTTGAAGAGCGTCGTCTTGCCCGCGCCGTTCGGACCGATCAGCGCCTTGATCGATCCCCCGGCGACATCGAAGGAAAGATCGCTGACGGCCTGGAGCCCGCCGAAGCGCTTGCTGACCTCACGCACCGACAGGAGCGTCACGATCCCTCTTCCCCGGCGGCGTTCCGCGAAAACATTCGCCCCAGGTCGGCCAGGATATGGCGCCGCAGCAGCCCGTCGGGGGCGAACAGCATGATCAGCAGGAGGATGATGCCGAAGACCGCGTCGTCGAAGGTTCCGAAATACCCGCGGAGCGAGAGGTAGTTGAGGACCAGGCTCATCATGAGAGCGCCCCAGAGGTTGGCCATGCCTCCGGCCGCGACGATCGCGACGTACCGCACCGACTTCATCACCGACGCCTCCGACGGGCCGATGCCTCCGTTGTAGTGCGTGAGCAGAACCCCGGCCAGCGAAGCGAAGACCGCGCTCAGCACGAACGTGTGCAGCTTGTAACGGGCCGTCGGGATCCCCACGGCGCTTGCCGCATCCTCGGCGCCGTGCACGGCCGCCAGCGCCCTTCCCACCCGGGAATGGACCAGGTTGAGAAGGAACACCATCCCCAGGATCACCAGGCCCCACGCCATGTAATAGTTGGATACCCGCAGGGAGGAGTCCCCGGAGATGGCCAGGCCGGGAAACAGGGGGAACCCGGGGACATCGGAGATCCCGTCCGCCGCGCCGAGGGATTCGGTCCCCAGCACG
The DNA here is from genome assembly GCA_021815305.1 of Deltaproteobacteria bacterium. Lineage (GTDB taxonomy): Bacteria > Desulfobacterota > Deferrimicrobia > Deferrimicrobiales > Deferrimicrobiaceae > JAKAHC01. The sequence goes on from JAKAHC010000001.1 coordinate 601,769, forward strand.
ATGCGGAGGATGATGATGCCGAACCCGAGGGTCGCCATGGCCAGATAGTGGCCCCTGAGCTTCAGGACCGGGCCTCCCACAAGGTAGGCGATGACGACCGTCAGGAGGATCGCGACCACGCAGGCCGGCCACGGGTGAACCGTAAGGAGGGTTCCGCCGTACAGGCCGGGGCGGAAGACGAGCACCCCCGACTTCGAAAGGAGGGAGACCAGGGCGCTTCCCTTGTGAGGCGTCAGGTCACAGGTCGTCAGGAACGCCGACACGTACCCTCCGATGGCGAAGAACCCGGCGTGGCCCAGCGAGATCTGCCCCGCGTACCCGATGAGCATGCACAGCCCGATGGTGAGCAGCGAATAGTAGGCGGTCATGGTCAGCTGGGTGAGGTAGTAGCCGGCGCCGGCGAAAAGGGTCGCCAGTTGTATCGCGACGAGGAAGAGGGCGAAGGCGAAGACCGCGGAATATCTGCGCACCATCAGAAATCCTTGAGACGGGCGGCCTCGGCGCTCCCGAAAATGCCGCTCGGCCTCACGAACAGGATGAGGAGGAGGATGGAGATGGCGATGACCTCCTTGTAGGCGGCGGGCAGGACCCAGATGCTGAAGGACTCGAGGATCCCAAGGATCATGCCGGCGCCGACGGCGGCCGTGCTGTTCCCGAGGCCTCCGAGGATGGCGACGGTGAAGCCCTTGATGGCGAGCGGCGTTCCGCTGTCGTACTGGACATAGGTGATCGGGCAGATGATGCAGCCCCCAAGGGCGCCGATCGCCGCGCTGATCATGAACGAGAGCGTGACCATGTTGCCCGCGTTGATGCCGCAGAGGCGGGCGGCGTCGCGGTTGGCCGAGCAGGCGCGCATCTGCCTTCCCAGCATCGTCAGGTTGAAGAACGCGCCAAGGGCCGCGACCACGAAGACCCCGATGCCGATCACCCAGAGGATCTGGGGCGAGACGTACACGCCGCCCCACTGGAACGAGGTCATGGAGGAACCCGTGAAATAGGGAAGAGACCTGACGCTTTCTCCCCAGATGTGCAGGGCGGTTTCCCGGATCAGGATCGACAACGCGATGGTGATGACGATCATCCGGAGCACCGAGGGCCTGCGGAGCCAGCGGATGAACGCGATCTCGATGATCGCGCCGACGATCGTCGTCAGGACGACCGCGCCCAGGATGGCGGCCGGCAGGGGCATGAAACGATGCAGCGTGACGGCGGTCATTCCGCCGAGCATGACGAACTCGCCCTGCGCGAAATTGATGATGCCGGTCGCGTTGTAGATGATGTTGAACCCGATGGCGACGATCGCGTAGATCGTCCCGTACGTGATGCCCGCCACGAGGTACTGAAAGAAGAATTCCAGGTCCTTTGTCCTTTCCTCATGAAGCGATCGGGAGCACGCGCTCCGGGCGCATGCCCCCGATCGAAGCACCGGCGTTTCCGCTTATTTCTTCAGGAGGGCGAATTTCCCGTTCTTGACCGTCAGCATCTCGAAGGCGTCGACGTTGAGGCCGTTGTGGTCCGTGGGCGAGAAGTTGAAGATTCCGCCGGTCCCGACGAAGCCCTTGAGGTGCTCGATGGCCGTGCGGACCGCCTCCTTGTCCGTGCTCTTCGCCTGTCCGATCGCCTTCAGGAGGATGGTGTAGGCGTCGTAGGCGTGGCCGCCGAAGGTGCTGCACTCCTCCCCCGAGCAAAACGACATGTAATTCTTCTTGTACCGGATAAGCAACTCCCTCTGGGGGTTGCTCTTCGGAAGCACGTCGGCGACCAGGAGCCGGCCTGCCGGGAACATCACCCCTTCCGCCGCCGCGCCCGCGGCCTGGACGTACTTGATGTTCCCGAACCCGTGGCTCTGGAAGATGGGAACCTTGATGCCGATCTGGCGCGCGTTCTTGATCACGATCGCCTGCGCGGGCACGACCGACCAGTTGATGATCGCCTGGACGTCGGCGGCCTTGATCTTGGTCACCTCGGCCGTCAGGTCGCTCGCCTTGGCGTCGTACACCTCGTTTGCGGCGATCGTGATGCCGTACTGCGGAGCGAGCTTCTCGATCTGCCCCTTCCCGGCGTTCCCGAAGCCGTCGTTGCCGGAAAGGACGCCGATCCTGGAGATCTTCATCCTCTTCATCTCCTGGAAGATCTTGATGACCGCGTCACTGTCCTTCTGGGGCGTCTTGAACACCCACTTCGCCACGGGGTTGACGATCTCCTCGGCCGCGGCGCAGGACAGCAGGATGGTCTTCCCCTGCTCGGCGATGCCCTTGATCTTCATCGTCTCGCCGCTCGTCGAGGGGCCGATGATCGCGAACACCTTGTCTTCCTCGATCAACTGCTTGGCGAAGGAAACGGCCTTCTCCGGGCTGGCGCCGGAATCCTTGATGATCAGATCGATCTTGCGCCCGAGGACGCCGCCCTTCCTGTTCGTCTCCGCCACGAGCATCTCGAGGGTCTTCGCCTCGGGCGCCCCGAGGAACGACGCCGGGCCGGTCACCGCGAAGATCGCCCCGATCCGGATCGGCTCCGCGGCCCGGGCGAACGCCCCGGAAATCAGGGACGCGATCAGGGCCCCCAGCACCACACCGATGTACTTCCTCATCTTTTCCTCCTTGCGTTCGTAGTCATGACTCCCGATCGAAACGGGAGATGCCGGCTCCCGCATCGGGGAACCCTCCGGAAACAAGTCTTAAAGCATATCCGCTCGCAGGACCGATTTGAAGGAGAAAGGTCGCTGTTCCGACAATTCTACCAAAACCCTGTTATATTCCCTTAATGCAAAATTCCGCATCGTACCGGCATCCGTTCCACTACGGATGGGTCATCGTCGCCACGGGCATGCTGTGCATCCTCGCCGCCCTGGGATTCGGACGCTTCGCGCTGGGCATGCTCCTCCCGTCGATGGCCGCGTCGCTCCACCTGTCCTATTCGGAGATGGGCTTCATCGGCACGGCAAACTTCCTGGGATACCTGGCGGCCGTCCTTCTCAGCGGTCACTGGGCGGGGCGGATCGGATCCCGGAAGGTCATCTTCCTCGCGCTCCTTGCCGTCGGTATTTCCATGTCCCTGGTGAGCCGGGCGACCGGTTTCTCCACCGTCCTGCTCCTGTACATGGTGACCGGCATGGGGAGCGGCGCAACCAACGTCCCGGTGATGGGGCTGGTGTCCCCCTGGTTTTCCGGCGGACAGCGGGGGCGCGCCGCCGGCTTCATCGTCATCGGAAGCGGTTTCGCCATCATGATCTCCGGGCGGCTGATCCCGTACGTCAACCGGCGGATCGGGACCGAGGGATGGAGGACGAGCTGGCTGATCCTCGGCGGGATCGTGCTGTTGATCGCGTTCCTGGCCCGGGCGCTGCTCAGGGACCGCCCCGAGGACAAGGGGCTGGAACCCGCCGGCGGCGGGGCTCCGGCGGTTCCCGTCCGCCCCCCCGCGGAACCGGGGGACGGGAGCACGTACCGGAAGGGGGTCATCTACCACCTCGGGGGGATCTATTTCCTTTTCGGGTTCACCTACGTGATCTACGCCACGTTCATCGTCACCACACTGGTCAGGGAGAGGGGCTTTTCGGAGAGCGTCGCAGGCGATTTCTGGATGTGGGTCGGATTCCTGAGCCTGTTCTCCGGACCGGTCTTCGGGGCGCTGTCCGACCGGCTCGGCAGGAAGGCGGGGCTGATCGTCGCCTTCTCGTTCCAGGCGGTCTCGTACCTTCTCATCGCAACGAGGCTCCCCGGCATGTTCCTGTACCTTTCCATCGGGTGTTACGGACTGGTCGCGTGGAGCATCCCGTCGATCATGGCAGCGGCCGTCGGCGATCACGTCGGCGCCCGGAAGGCCGCAGCGGCCTTCGGCCTGGTGACGTTCCTCTTCGGGCTGGGGCAGATCTCCGGGCCCGCCGTCGCCGGAATGCTGGCGGAGAGAACCGGGAGCTTCTCGGGCAGTTACTACATGGCGGCGGCCTTCGCGGGAGGCGCGATCCTGCTGACCGGTTTCCTCAAGAGGCCGGGCGGGACGCGGCGGGAGACGGATGCCGGCGGCGGATCCTCCGCTACAGCGCGTACACTTCCTCGCCCTTGAGGACGCGGACCCCCGCGCCGAGAAGCACCTCGATCGCCCTGTCCAGTTCGTCGAACCGGAAGATGATGATCGCGTTGTCGCCGGACCGCTGGACGAACGCGTACATGTACTCCACGTTGATCCCCACGCCGTCCAGGGTCGACAGGATCCGGGCGAGCCCGCCCGGGGCGTCGGGCACCTCCAGCGCGATCACCTCCGTCTTCGCCACCGTGAACCCGCTCTCCTTGAGGACCTGCCTGGCCTGGTCGGTCCGGTTCACGATCAGGCGCAGGATCCCGAAATCCGCCGTGTCGGCGAGCGACAGCGCCCGGATGTTGACCCCCGCGCCGGCCAGGACCCCCGTGACCTCCGCCAGCCGGCCCGACTTGTTCTCCAGGAATATCGAGATCTGTTCCACCTTCATCCCGGCTCCTCCCTGCGGGTCTTGTCCCCGCAACGTGTCCTCCGAAGCGGCTTCCGCCGCGAGGAGGATCAGATCTTCCGCTTGTCGATGACGCGCCTGGCTTTCCCTTCGGAGCGCTGGATCGACTTCGGCTCCACGAGCTTCACCTTGCAGGAAACGCCCAGCAGATCCTTGATGTCGCGCTCGACCCGCCGCGCGAGCCCTTCCAGCCCCTTCACCTCGTCCGTGAAGATCGACTCGTTCACCTCGACCTGCACCTCGAGGACGTCAAGCGACTCCTCCCGCGTGACGATCAGCTGGTAGTGCGGCTCCACGCCCTCCACGGAGATCAGCACCGACTCGATCTGGGAGGGGAAGACGTTGACGCCCCGGATGATGAGCATGTCGTCCGTCCGGCCGGAGATCCGCTCCATCCGCACGTGGGTCCGGCCGCAGGAACACGGGTTCGGGATGAGCCTCGAGATGTCCCGCGTGCGGTACCGGATCACGGGGAACGCTTCCTTCGTCACCGTGGTGAAGACGAGCTCCCCGGCCTCGCCGTACGGGAGCGCCTTCCCGGTGGCGGGGTCGATGATCTCGGCCAGGAAGTGGTCCTCGAAGATGTGGAGTCCGTTTTTTTCCTCGAGGCACTCCGAGGCCACGCCCGGCCCGATCACCTCCGAGAGCCCGTAGATGTCCAGGGCGCTGATCTTGAGCTTCTTCTCGATCTCCCTGCGCATCGCCTCGGTCCAGGGCTCCGCCCCGAAGAGGCCGCATTTCAGCCGAAGCGCGGAGGGGTCGACCCCCTCCTCCGCCATGACCTCCGCCAGGTTGAGGGCGTAGGACGGGGTGGACAGCAGGATCGTCGAGCCGAAGTCCTGCATCAGAAGGATCTGGCGCTTGCTGTTCCCTCCCGACACGGGGATGACCGCCGCGCCGATCCTCTCCGCGCCGTAGTGCGCTCCCAGCCCCCCCGTGAAGAGACCGTAACCGTACGCGTTGTGCACCACGTCCCCCTTCGTCGTGCCGCCGCAGGAGAGGGTCCGGGCCATCAGCTCCGCCCACGTATCGATGTCGCGGCGGGTGTACCCCACCACGGTGGGCTTCCCGGTGGTGCCGGAGGAGGCGTGGATCCGCACCACCCGCTCCATCGGCACGGCGAACAGTCCGAAGGGGTAGGTGTCCCGCAGATCCGTCTTCGTGGTGAAGGGGAGCCGCGACAGGTCCGAAAGGGACCGGATGTCTCCCGCCTTGTACCCCGCCTCGTCGAGCTTCTTCCGGTAGAACGGCACCGTGCCGTAGACCCGGTCCGCAAGGTCGCGCAGCCGCTTGAGCTGCAGCGCGTCGAGCGCCTCCCGCGGAAGAGTCTCGTACTCCTCGTTCCAGATCATCTTCGGAACCCCCTCGTTCCTCGGTATTTGCGCCCGGAACCGCCCGTCCCTCACCGGGCGGCGGCCCCGGCATCGGGCGGAATCAGCGCCCGCCCCGCGCGGAAGGCCCTTAGGTTCACCGCCACGAGCCGCTCCGGGAGGCATCGATCCAGCGCCTTCCCGTAGACGGATTCCGGAAGCGGCAGGAAGCGCGACGCCGCTCCGACCATCACCATGTTCACCGCCCGGACCTCCCGCATCGCAAGCGCCGCGGCCAGCGCGTCCACCAGGTAGAACCGTCCGGTGACCGCGGCGAGCCGTTCCGTCGCGTCTTCCGGGTAGCGCTCCCCACCCGTCGCCACGGACGGGGGCAGGATCTCCTGGGCGTTCACCAGCAGCACCCCGCCGGGGCGAAGGTAGTGGGCGAACCGCAACCCCTCGATCTTCTCGAAGGCGATCAGCAGGTCCGCCTTCCCGGGCTCGATCAGCGGGGAGTAGACCTTCGGCCCGAAGCGCAGGTGGGTCGTGACGGCCCCCCCCCGCTGCGCCATCCCGTGGACCTCGCTCTTCTTGACGTCGTGCCCGGACAGGAGGAACGCCTCTCCGAGGACCTCGGAGGCCAGCAGCGCCCCCTGCCCGCCGACGCCCGCGAGGAATACGTCCCCGCGATCGGCGCTCACTCCTTCCGCTCCCGGATCGCCTTCCATTTGCATAGCGGGGGGCACTGGTCGCATCCGTCGCACAGCAGGGGGTTGATCCGCGCCATCCCCTTCTGCGTCGCCTTCTTTCCCCTCGCGGCGGCCTCCCCGGGCGCGAAGGACACCCACTCGATGGCGGGGCACCCGAGCCTGCCGCACGCCTTGCACCCCGCGCACAGGTCGGGGATCGCCTCGTACACCGGGCGTTTCGCCTTCCGGTGTTCGGAAAGCAGGGCGCACGGGGCCTCGGTGATGATGACGGAAGGCTCGGGGCGCCCGATCTCCCGCCGCAGCACGCTTTCCGTTCCTTCCGTGTCGTGGGGGTTCACCGTATAGACGTGTTCCACCCCCAGGGCGCGGCACAGCGCCGCCAGGTCCAGCCTGCGGGTCGGATCGCCTCGCAGGGTCTTCCCGGTGGCGGGGTTCTCCTGCGCCCCCGTCATCGCCGTGGTGCGGTTGTCCAGCAGGATTACCGTGGAGCATCCGCGGTTGTAGACGATGTTCAAAAGGCCCGTGATCCCGGAGTGGAGAAACGTGGAGTCGCCGATGACCGCCACGACCTTTCCCGCCCCCTCCGGACCCAGCGCTTTCTCCATCCCATGGGCGTTGCCGATCGAGGCGCCCATGCATACGCACGAATCCATCGCCCCCAGGGGGGGCAGGGCGGCGAGGGTGTAGCAGCCGATGTCCCCCGTGACGGCGACCTTCAGTTTCCGCAACGCGAAGAAGAGCCCCCGGTGGGGGCACCCGGGACACAGGTTCGGCGGCCGCTGCGGGACGGTCTCGGGGATCCGGACGGGGGTGGCCTCCCCCGCGATCCCCAGCCGGACGATCCGCGGGTCGAACTCCCCGACGATCGGGAGGATCTCCTTCCCCTGCGCCGGAATCCCCAGCGCCTTGACGTGCGTCTCGATGCAGGGGTCGAGCTCCTCGACCACCACCACGCGGGCCACTCCGGCGGCGAATTCCCGGAACAGTTTCGAGGGAAGCGGGTGCACAAGCCCCAGCTTCAGCACCGATGCCTCCGGGAACGCTTCCCGGACATATTGGTAGGACACCCCGGCGGTGACGATCCCCAGCGAACGGTCCCCCCATTCGATCCGGTTCCCGTCGAAGGTTTCGGCGAACTCCGCAAGCGCGCGGGTCCGCTCCTCGACCAACACGTGCCGGCGCCTGGCGTTGGCCGGAAGCATCACCCACTTCGCCGGGTCGCGGGAAAATCCCGGCCGGAACGGCGGTGCGGCCGGCTCCGCGAGAGGGACCACCCCCTTGGCGTGGGAGATCCGGGTGGTGGTGCGGAGAAACACGGGGGTGTCGAATCTCTCGGAAAGCTCGAAGGCCAGATGCGTGAACGCTTTCGCCTCGAAGGAATCCGACGGCTCCAGCATGGGGATCTTCGCCGCGACGGCGTAGTGGCGGTTGTCCTGCTCGTTCTGGGAGGAGTGGAGCTCCGGGTCGTCCGCGGTGACGATCACCAGCCCACCCCGCACCCCGGTGTAGGAAGCGGTGAAGATCGGATCGGCGGCCACGTTCACACCCACGTGCTTCATCGCGGCCAAAGCGCGGACCCCCCCCATGGAGGCGCCGAGGGCCACCTCGACGGCGACCTTTTCGTTGGGTGCCCACTCCGCGTACAACCCCTCGTATCGGATGAGGTTTTCGAGAATCTCCGTGCTGGGCGTCCCGGGGTAGGCCGAGGCCACCTTTACCCCCGCCTCGAACGCCCCACGGGCGATCGCCTCGTTGCCGGAGAGCAGGCGGATCTCTTCCTTTTTTGCCGGAACGGACACCCGGGATCCCCTCTGGAAGCCGCGGAATGAAAACGGAAAGTAGTTAAACTACCATAACGGCCCGAGCCTTTCAAACGGCGGCCGGCGGATGCGGAGGCAACGCCCGGCTCTGTTATACTGGGGAAAATATCGACAATTCCGCATCGGGGGATGGTGCCATGAAGATCGGGGTCATGACCGGGGGAGGCGACTGTCCCGGCCTCAACGCGGTGATCCGTGCGGTCGTCCGCAAAGCCGACGCGTTCGATTCGAGGGTGGTGGGGCTGCGCAACGGATGGAAGGGGTTGCTCGATCTCTCGCCCGTGGACCTGGACACGAAGATGGTGTCGGGCATCCTCCATGTCGGGGGGACGATCCTTGGAACTTCCCGCACGAACCCGTTCAAGGACCCTGCGGGGCCGGAGAAGGCCCTGAAGAACTTCCGACTCCTGGGACTGGACGCCCTGATCGCCATCGGCGGAGAGGATACCCTCGGCGCGGCGGCCAGGCTCTTTGCGAAAGGTCTCCCGGTCGTGGGGGTGCCCAAGACGATCGACAACGACCTTTCCGGGACCGATTTCACCTTCGGTTTCGACACGGCGGTATCCACCGCGACGGACGCCATCGACCGGATCCACACGACGGCGGAGTCGCACAACCGGGTCATGGTGGTGGAGGTGATGGGCCGTCACGCCGGGTGGATCGCCACCTACGCCGGGATCGCCGGGGGAGCGGACGTGATCCTCGTCCCCGAGATCCCCATCGACCTGGACGAAGTCTGCGACATGATCCTGCGCCGCCACAGCCGCGGGAAGTCGTTCTCCATCGTCGTCGTGGCGGAGGGGGCGCAGTTCGCCGAGAAGGCCGGGAGCGAGGGGGACCTGATCGTGCAGGAGTCGCAGACGGACGAGTTCGGACACGTCCGGTTGGGCGGGATCTCCCAGGTCCTCTCGAAAGCGATCGAAAAACGGACGAAGTTCGAGACGCGGTTCGTCGTGCTCGGCCACATCCAGCGGGGCGGCACGCCGACGGCGCACGACCGCGTTCTGGCCACCCGTTTCGGCGTTTTCGCCACGGAGATGGCGCACCGGGGAGAGTTCGGGCAGATGGCGGCGCTGCAGGGGAACCGGATCGTCGCGGTCCCGCTGGCGGACGCCACCTCGAAACTCAAGACGGTCGACACGGAAATCTACGACATCGCGAAGGAGTTCTTCGGGTAAGGACCGCCGTTCCGCCGCAGCGGCGGCCGCTCCCGTGCCGTCCGGACCGGTGCGTGTCGCTTCGCCTCCGGGCGGGCCCCGTTCGCATCCGGCCGCCCGGTTACAGGATCTTCCCCTTCGCATCGAACGCCGCGGGATAGTGTCGGATCCGCGCGGCGTCTCCGGTCCCCTCGATCGCGATCACGTCGAACCGGGCCTCCCGCCAGGAGGCCGGCGGCACCCCGGAAAGGTACTGCCGCGCCGCGGCGACGATCCGTCTCCGCTTGGGAAGGTCCACCGTCTCCTCCGGCGACCCGTACTCCGCGTCCCCGCGGGAGCGGACTTCCACGAAAACCAGAAGCTCCCCCTTTCGGGCGACGATGTCGATCTCCCCGCCCCGCGCCCGGAAATTCCTTTTTACGACGAGGAATCCCGACGTCTCGAGCCGCCGGCAGGCGGCGGATTCGGCGTCCTCCCCCGCCGCGCGCCGCTCCCCGGGGGGAAGGGTCACGCGAGCACTCCGCGGAACGTCCGACGGTGGAGGGGGGATGGGCCCAGCCGCCGGAGCGCGGAAAGATGTTCCCGCGTCGGGTACCCCTTGTGGGACGAGAAACCGTACCCCGGGTAGAGAAGGTCGTACTCTCCCATCATCCGGTCCCGCTCCACTTTCGCGAGGATGGATGCGGCCGCGATCGAGGCGCACCGGTTGTCGCCGCCGACCAGCGCCTCCTGCGGCAGGGGGCACGGAACGGGATGGATCCCGTCGACGAAAAGGAAATCCGCGGGGGAAGGCAGCCCCTCGACCGCCCGGCGCATCGCGAGCAGGGACGCCCGCAGGATGTTCATTCGGTCGATTTCTTCCGGAGTGGCGTGCGCGATCGAGCAGGCGATCGCCCCGGCGGCGATCACGGGGAAAAGGCGTTCGCGCTGGCGCGGGGAGAGTTTCTTGGAATCGCGGATCCCCGGGTGGGCGAACCCCGGGGGAAGGATGACGGCGGCGGCGACCACGGGACCCGCGAGAGGCCCCCTGCCGGCCTCGTCGACGCCTGCGGGGGCCAGGAAGCCTCGGCCGCGGGCGGCCGTTTCGAACCCGTCGAACGGGACGGCCTTACTCCTTCGGCGTATCCGCGGGAGGCGCCGCGTCCGCGGCGGACTCCGCGACCCCTTCCGAGGGAACCACCGGCCCCTTCTTCGAAAGCCAGTCCTTCTTCTCGCGGATGCGCGCCCTCTTGCCGGAAACCCCCCGCAGGTAGAAGAGCTTGGCGCGGCGGACGTCCCCCTTCTTCTTCACTTCGATCCTCTCGAGGAGAGGGGAGTGGATCGGGTAGGTGCGCTCCACGCCCACGCCGTACGATTCCTTGCGGACCTTGAAGGTGGTTGCGATCCCGTTGCGGTGGAAGCCGATGACGATCCCCTCGAAATACTGGACGCGCTCCTTCTCGCCTTCCCGGATCCGGGAAAAGACCCGGACGGTGTCCCCCACGTGGAACGGAGGAAGATCCTTGCGCAGCTGGGCGGCTTCGACATCCTGGAGGAGACTCATGGCCATATCCTTTCCTTCCTTCGAAGAACCTTCCGGTTGCGTTATTTACGGGAAAACATGACCGATTAATCTATTCCATTCCCGGACGGCCTGTCAACTTTTTCTTCAGCAGGTCGGGGCGCCGCGCGGCGGTCCGGCGCACCCCCTCCTCTTTCCTCCAGGCCGCGACCGCCGCGTGGTCTCCCGACAGGAGCACTTCGGGGACGGCCCATCCGCGGAAATCGCGGGGACGCGTGTAGTGCGGCGCCTCGAGCAGCCCTTCCGCGAACGAATCGTTGCGGGGGGCGTCGGGATCCCCCAGGACTCCCGGGAGGAACCGGGCCACCGCGTCGATCAGCACCAGCGCCGGAAGCTCCCCGCCGGAGAGGACGTAATCCCCGATGGAGATCTCCTCGTCGGCCAGGTGGTCCGCCACCCGCTGGTCCACCCCCTCGTACCGGCCGCAGATCAGGAGCAGGTGCTCCTCTTTCGACAGCCGCTCGGCCGATTCCGGGGAGAGGAGCGACCCCGCGGGCGAAAGGAGAATAACCCTGCCCGGGCCGCGGGATGCAGAGAGGGCCTCCACCCCGGCGAAGATCGGCCCGGGTTTCATCACCATCCCTCCCCCGCCGCCGAAGGGGGGTTCGTCCGTCACGCGGTGCTTCCCTTCCGCGAAATCCCGAAGGTCGTGGACCTCGACGGCCAGGAGGCCCGATTCCCTCGCCCTTGCGAGAATGCTGTGGGAAAGAGGGTCCCCGAACATGCCGGGGAACAGCGTGAGCACGTCGATCCGCACGTCACCACCCCTCCGGGGGGGAGGCCACGATCCGCCGCCCCGGGACATCCACCGAACGGAGGAACGCGGCCACGACGGGCAGGTACGCCTCTTCGCCGCCGCGCCGCACGACCAGCCAGTCGTGCGCCGGACCCGGAAGCACGGCGGTCACCTCTCCCAGGGCGTTTCCCTCCCCGTCCACCAGCGTGCAGCCCACCGCGTCCGCCCAGTAGAACTCGTCCTCGGAGAGGGGCGGGAGATCCTCCCGGCGCACCGAAACGCCCGCGCCGGTCAACGATTGCGCGGCCTCGAGCGAGACGATCCCTTCCAGCGAGAACACGGCGCACCCCCTCGCCCGGTGGGCCGCGATCACGGAAACCTCGCGAACGGACCCGGGTTCCCCGCCGCCCGCCCCCGAAAGCATCAGCCGGCGCGCACGCAGCATGCCGGACGGGTCTCCCGAATGCGCCGACACCCGGACCGCGCCCCGGACTCCCTGGGGACCCAGGACACGGCCGACTTCGAGGAACGTCACGCGGTGGCGGAGGCCTTGCTGTCCATGAATTTCTTCCAGGTGCCCTGCTTCTTCAGAAGGCTCTTGACCGTCTCGGTGGGCTGTGCCCCTTTCGAGAGCCACTTGAGCGCCAGCGCCTCGTCGATGACGACCTTCGCCGGGTTCTCCCTCGGCGCGTACGTCCCCACGTACGCGATGCAGCGCCCGTCGCGGGGCGACTGCGAGTCAGCGACCACCACGCGGTAGAACGCCATCTTCTTGCGCCCCGTCCGCGACAACCGGATCTTCACCGACATGTACCGTTCCTCCTGCAAAAGATGTGGAAATACCGTCACTCTACCACAGCCGTCACTGCGGGAACGGGAAGTTCCTCCCCATTCCGCGCATCCCGCCTTTCGACATCCTTCGGATCATCTCCTCCGCCTGCTGGAAGTTCTTCATCAGGCGGTTCACGTCCTGCACCGTGGTTCCGCTCCCCCCGGCGATCCGTTTCCTGCGGCTGCCGTTCAGCAGCTTCGCGTTGCGCCGCTCTTTCGCCGTCATGGAGTCGATGATCGCCACGACCCGTTTCAGCTCCGCCTCGTCGGGCGCCATCCCCTTGAGTTCCTTCATCTTCCCGCCCAGTCCCGGGATCATCCCGAGGATCTCCTCCATCGACCCCATCTTCCGCAGCCGCAGCAGCTGATCGCGGAAGTCCTCGAGGGTGAACTCGTTCCTGCGCAGCTTCCGGGAGAGTTCCCTTGCCTGCTTCTCGTCGACCTGCTCCTGCGCCTTCTCGACGAAGGTGAGAAGGTCGCCCATCCCGAGGATGCGGGATGCCATCCGGTCGGGGTGGAACGTCTCCAGGGCGTCGAGCTTCTCCCCCACGCCCACGAACATCACCGGCGCGCCGGTAACCGCCCGGATGGAGAGGGCCGCGCCCCCGCGGGCGTCCCCGTCCATTTTCGTGAGCACCACGCCGGTCAGGCCCAGCTTCTCGTGGAACGCCCTGGCCACGTTCACCGCGTCCTGCCCGGTCATCGCATCCGCGACCAGCAGGATGTCCCCCGGATCGACGGCCGCCTTGATCCGGGCAAGCTCCTCCATCATCTGCGCGTCGATGTGCAGCCGCCCCGCCGTGTCGAGCAGGACCGAGTCGTACCCGGACCGGTCCGCCTGCGCGATCGCATCCCGGCAGATCGCGACGGGGTCGGCGCCGGGCCGCGTGTCGAAGACGGGAACTTCGATCTGCCCCGCCAGCACCTTCAGCTGCTCGACGGCGGCCGGCCGGTAGACGTCCGCCGGGACGAGGAACGGGGTGCGCTTCCCCTTCCGTAAATGGAGGGCGAGCTTCCCGCAGGTGGTGGTCTTCCCGGAACCTTGCAGCCCCACGAGCATCACGGGGACGGGGGGCCTGCGGGCCAGGTTCAGCTCCTGCGCCTGCGCGCCCATCATCCGCGTCATCTCGGCGTGGACGATCTTGACGAACTGCTGGTCCGGAGAGAGGGACAGGAGGACCTCCGCCCCCAGCGCCTTCTCCTTGACCGCCGCGACGAACTCCTTCACGACCTTGTAGTTGACGTCGGCTTCCAGGAGGGCCAGGCGCACCTCGTTCAGCGCCCCCTCGATGTTCCCCTCGGTGATGCGCCCGTGTCCGCGCAGGCCTTTGAGGACACCCTGGAATTTCTCGGACAGGTTCTCGAACACGTTCCTTCCCCTCTTCTCCGGCGGAACCGAACTGCTGAATATAGGATATTTAAACCCGGGACGTCAATTCGCAATCGGCGCCAAGGCGAAAAAACGGAAAAGCCCCCGGGGTTTCCCCCCGGGGGCCTTCCGCATGTCCGATGATACCGTGTCGCCTAGAACGAATAGTTCACGCGGGCATAGCCCGTCCACGGATCCTTCGGCTTCTCCCCGCTTTCCTTGAAGAAGTCGCCGATGAAGACGTAGGAGCCGACCACACCGACATCGAGCCCCTTGTAGAGGTTGTAGCTCAGCTGGGCGTTGACCTCGGTGCCCATGCCGTTTCCCCCGCGATTCGCGTCGGCCACCGTCAGCCGCTTGGTGGCGGCCAGGTACCCGACATTGACCGCACCCATCAGCTGCTTCATCAGGTTCTGCTGATATCCCGCCGCAACGTGCCAGATCCCGCGGCCGTTCGCACCGGGATCCGAGCTCACCTCGGCGCCGGAGCAGCCGACGAAGCACTGGGAGACGTTGATGGTGTCCGGGCTGGCCAGCATCATGTACATGTTCGTGCGGGTGTAGGACGAGTTCCCGCCGGGGGAAGCCTCGTTCGTTGCCAGCGTGACGATCGACTTGTACTTGTCGGACGGGTTGTCGCCGCCGCTGATGTAGAGCCCTTCGAGGAACGCCTTGCCGGGGCCGACGTTCATGTCCGCGCGCCCGTCCAGCATGAAGGCGTTGATGTCGATGTCACGAAGCGCGGGGTCCAGGTAGTCGATCTTCCCGAACTGGTAGACCCCGAAGCCGGAGAGGGTCGCCGGTCCCACCTTGAACGCGACGTCGACGCCCGGAGTGTAGATCCGCTTCTTGTTGAGCGCCCCGAGGGGGTTGGCGTTTCCACCGGTGCCGGTGACGGGGAGTTCGGAAGCCGAGGCGATCTTCCCCGTGTCGTCCTGGACGAAGTAGAGGTTCAGGCCCAGCTTTACCTCTTTCGTCGGAGAGAATGCGGTCTGGATGAGATAGAGGGTCATGTCGTCGGTCTTCTGCACGGCGTTCTCGTAAAGCTTGTACCAGCCGAGCTTGTACTTCACGGGCTCGAACGTCCCGGTCGTGGTGATCCCCGCGAAATCCGCGGCGCCCCAGAAGACGCCCGCGTAGGCGTCGGTCGAGTTCTGGAGGCCCACCGTGAAGTCCATGGAGGTGTTGGGGACCTTGAACCAGACGTAGATGTTCTTGGTCTCGGTGTTGATCCGGTCGGCGCCGAGCGCGCCGCCGCTGTTCCGCGCCGCTCCGGACGGGATGGTGCCGGAGGCCGTGAGGCTGTTCCCTGCGGAATCGCCCCACAGCATGTCGCTCTCGAGGAACCACACCGCCTTGACGTTCTCGGTGCCGAAGTCGAACTTCACCCGGAAGCGCTGCTCGACAAACGCGTTGGTCTGCGTGGCGTCGGCGCCGATGCCGGTCCGGAGACTCGGGGCGCCGCCGACATCGAAGAAGTTGGAGACGTACGCCTTCGAACGGTAGAACCCGCTGGCTTTGATGTTCGCCGCCGCCGCCGGCAACGCGAACGTCAGCGCCAGGGCCGCACACAGCAAGATGATCAGGCCTTTCCTCATGTTCCCCTCCTTGAAGATATGAAGATCCTGGTCTTCCCCTGCAAAGCAGGTGAGTCAATCAGTTCCAACCGATCCGGTTTCTTCCCCCACCACCTCCTCCCATCGAAATCTGGATGCTCTTTGTTATGTCGACTATCGACGCCTTCCCCCTCGGCGCCGTTTTGGAAACCGCGTTTTTTTTGTTCTGAATACCACCCGGTCCCCGCCGTGTCAAGAGAATTCCCGACGGGATCCCCCTTGGTTTCCCTTTTTATTCCGCCTCGAACAGCGCCAGGCGGCTGACACGATCCTTCAGGACCGACCCCTGCTGCTCGATCACCGAGGCGACCATCTTTTCCCCTTTCCGCAGGGTGCCGGGGGGAAGAAGGTCCATCCCGGAAAGGAAGAAATCGCTCCTGGGGGAGCTTGCCTTCTCCTCGAAGCTCCCCCCTTCCCACTTGAGGATCGCGACATGGGACGACTCGAAAGAGCCGATGGCGCTGTAGAACATCCCGCCCTGGGTCGCCGTGAGAAGGACCCAAAGGTCCCCTTTTGGTCCGACCACTGTCCCGGGAGCGCGCCGCAGGGAGACCGACGGGAACTTCCCTTCCAGCTGGGAATACTCTCCGTACTCGAACTTGTCGGCGGCTCCGCCGAACTGCTGGTTCGACTTGTAGGCGCTTTTCCCGCGCGCGTCCAGAACGCGGAGCTTCCCGTCCACGTCCATGTAGAGCCACCGCCCCTCCCTGTCGGAAGGCCACGGAGCGAGGCCGTACACGCCGCCGGCGGAAACGGGGAGGATCGACGTGTCGATCCCGAGGGTCTCCGCTTCCTTGAAGGTCGTCCCGTCCCACTTCATCACCGAGATCTTCCCGAGGAAGGCGTCGCTGAAACCCGGGCTCTGGCCCGCGACGACCGTCTTGCCGTTCCAGCCCTGCAGGACGGCGAGGTGGTACGGGACGGTTCCGGGCGCCGCCTCGACGAAATCCGCCCCCTTCCGCAGCAGGACGAACGAAGCGATCCGGTCCTCGACCTTGTCGCTCACGACCAGGTCCTTCTTCCCGTCGCCGTTCAGATCGATCGCCCCCACGGCGAGGAAGTGGTGGGAGATCCCCCGGCTGATGCGGGTGTACGGGAGGATCCCGCTCCCCTTCACCCGGTAGACGTAGATCGTGTTCCTCCCCCAGGCGATGACCTCTCCGTTTCCTTCGCCGTCCACGTCCCCCGCGACAACGCCGTAGAGTTCGTCCGAGATCTTGTCGGACTGTCCCAGCTTTTTCAGGGAAGACGGCGTCCATCCTTCGCTGAGAGCGGCCGGAACGGGAGCCGGCCTGGGAGCGGAGGTCCCGGGCGATACGGAAGCGGCGGGGACACCGGCGACGGGGACACCGGACGCGGGCTGCGGCGCGGCCATCGGCGCCGCCGCGGCCGGAGCCGGTGACACCGCGCGGATCGCCCCCCGGACGCCGAAAACCTTCTCGGAAATCTCGCCGGAGAGGACCCCCAACCGGGCGATGATGTCATCCTCGGTGGGCGCGGCGGCGAAGAACGCGCCGGCGATCTTGCCGGAGGACAGATCGGTGACCGTCACGTCGATGCTGTACCCTTTTCCGAGCCTGGCCACCGTGCCCTGGAGCAGGAGCGGGACGTTCGCGTCGCGGGCCGCCTCCGGCGGAGCTTTCCCTCCGGCGGGAAGAAGCACCACGTCGGCGCCCGCCAGCGCCATCAGGCGGGAGGAAAGCAAGCGGGGGAGGACCGAAACCGTGGCGCCGATGTCGGACCCGGTGAGAACGGAAAACGGAGCGATCGCGATGCGGCGCGGATACGACGCGGCGGACGTTTCCGCGGGGTTGGCCTGCAGGCACAACAAGAGAAGAGCCGCGCCGAGGATTGCGCGCCCGGCGGCGGCTCGCACGGGAACAGTACGCATGTCCCGGAATTTAACAGAGGGGTGGGACGCCGTCAATGAAAACCCGGCGCCCGCGCGGAAAAAAGGGATGCGGATCACGAGAGGGCCCTCTTCAGCTTTTCCTGGATCCCGCCGAAGCCGCCGTTCGACATGACGAGGACGAGGTCCCCCGCCCGGCACGTCCCCGCGAGACGGGCCACGATGGCGTCCGCATCCGGAAGACAGGCGGCCGGACGGCCCGCCGCGCGGACCGAGGCGGCCACCTCCCCGGGCGCAAGCCGCTCCCCCTCCGGGATCCGGTCCGCGCCGAACACCCCGGCGACGACCACCTCGTCCGCCTCGGCGAGGGCATCCGCGAACTGGCGCTGGAACACCTTCCTCCGGCTGGTGTTCGACCGGGGCTCGAAGACCGCGACGATCCGCCGTCCCGGGTACCGCCCCCGGACGGCGCGGACGGTTTCCCGGACCGCCGTGGGATGATGGGCGAAGTCGTCCACGACCAGCACCCCGCGGAATTCCCCCACCACCTCCTGGCGGCGGCGTACGCCCGCGAATCCGTCGAACGCCTCCGCCACACGGCCCGCGGGATATCCGAGCCGCAGGAGGACGACCGCCGCGGCCGCGGCGTTCGCCGCGTTGTGCAATCCCGGGAGCGGGAAGCGGAAATCGAGCGATCGGCCGCCCCCTTCCATCCGGAACTCCGTCCTCCCGCCGGATTCCCCCCTTCCCCGCACCCTCCAGAACTCTCCGCCGGATCGCCCCGGCGATCCCTCTTCCCCGGTGGCGTAGAAGGCGACGGGGCATGGAGCCTCCCGCGCCACGGCGACGACGTCCGGGTAGTCCGCGCACGCCACGAGGAGCCCTTCCCGGGGGAGGATCGCCACGAGCCGGCGGAACGATTCCCGGACGTGCGAAAGGTCGCGGTAGATGTCCGCGTGGTCGAACTCGATGCTGGTGAGCAGCGCGATCTCCGGGCGGTAGTGGAGAAACTTGGGCCCCTTGTCGAAATAGGCGGTGTCGTATTCGTCCCCCTCGATGACGAAGTGGGCTCCCTTTCCCAGCCGGTAGCTCACGGGGAAATTCTTCGGCACCCCTCCCACAAGGAAGGACGGGTCCGCTCCCAGGGCGAAGAGCGACCATGCAAGGAGCGACGTGGTGGTCGTCTTCCCGTGCGTTCCCGCGACGACGATCGGCCGTCTCTCCCCGAGGAAGCATTGCGCCACCGCCTGCGGCATCGACAGCATCGGCAGGCCGCGCCGGACCGCCTCCAGGACCTCCGGGTTGTCCTGCGACACCGCGTTCCCCACGATCACCAGCTCGGCGTCCGAGGGGATGTTCCGCGCCGCGTAGGGCGAAGAGAGCCGGATCCCGAGGTCCTCGAGCTGCGTGCTCATGGGAGGATAGACGTTGGCGTCGGAGCCGGTGACCCGGTCCCCCCGTTCCGAAAGCATCCCCGCGAGGGAGGCCATCCCCACCCCGCACGCGGCGATCAGGTGCACGTTCTTCACCGTTCCATCCCCTTCCATACGGCGTCGTGGATCCGGGGCCGCAACTCCGACAGCCTCCGGTTGCCGGGGCCGAAGACCACGCGGTTCGTGAGAAGCACGGCCGTCACCTCCCGGTCCAGGTCGATCCAGAGGGAACAACCGGTGTATCCGAGGTGGCCCACGGCGTTTCCCGCCGCAAGCCTCCCGGCCTGGGAAACGGCGTCCGGCCCCGCGGTCGGGGTGTCGAATCCCGGTGTCCTCGGACACCCCGGAGGATCCGTGACCCGGGCCGTCATCCTCGTCGCGGAGGGACGGCCCAGGAGCCGCCCCTCCCCCCTGCGGGCGCGCAGGATCTCCCTTGCGAAGAGGAACAGATCCCTCGCGGTGGAGAAGATCCCGGCATGCCCCGCCACGCCCCCCATCGCCGCCGCGTTCTCGTCGTCCACCTCCCCCGACTTCTCCCGGTCGCGGAGCTCCGACCATCCCGTGGGGATGATCCGCCCCGTCTCGCAATCGCTCAGGGAAGACAGGGGAAGATAGCACGTGTCCCGCATCCCCAGGGGACCCGCGACCTTCTCCTTCAGGAGCCGGTCGAGCGACTGGAAGCCGGCCAGCTCGGCCGCCCGGCCCAGGAGGATGTACCCGGGATCGCTGTACTCCCACGCCGATCCGGGAGCGTACGAGAGGGGCAGGGAGAGGATTTCGGCGAGAAGCCGGTCGTGTCCCTCCGCCGTACCGAAAACCGGCCTTCCCAGCGCCCGCTCCGCCTCCAGCACCTTCTCGTAGAGGGGCAGGTACGCCGGGAGCCCCGCCGTGTGGGAGAGCAGGTGAAGGAAGCGCATGTCCCGCACCCTCGCGTCGGGGGACGCCATGGGGAGAACCTCCGACACGGGGCCGTCCACGCGGAGGTGCCCCTCCTGCGCCAGGACGAAGAAGAGCGCCGCGGTCAGCGGCTTGGTGACGGAAGCGATGTCGAACAGGGAGGCCACGCGGGCGTGTCCGGCGGATCCCTCCCAGGCCACCTCGTCGCCGCGGCCGGCGATAAGCGCCGCCGCGGAGTATGCCCCGCCTTCCACGCCCTCCGCGAGGAGCTGCGCGGCTTCCCGGAAGCGCGGATCTTCCCCTGCGCCGGAAGCGGTCATCGCGTCTCCACCGGGGATTCGAGAAGGAAGAGGCGGCCCTTCGCGTCGACCCTCCCCCGGACGCCGAACGGCAGGGCGACGTTCTTCCCCTCGTGTCCCGCGGGAAACCCGTACCAGACGGGAACGGACAGCCGTTTCCCCGCCGCGTGGAACAGGCCGCGAAGGTCCTCTTCCGTCTCGTGCGGGGCCGGCGCCATCCTCCCCGCGAGGATCCCGGAGATCTTCGCAAGCCTCCCAGACTGGATCCACTGCGTCAGCATCCGGTCGATCCGGTACGCGGGTTCCCCCACATCTTCGAGGAAGAGCAGCGCCCCCCGGAAATCCGGTTCGTACGGCGTGCCGAGGAGGGAGGTGATCACCGAGAGGCAGCCGCCGGCCAATCTCCCCTGGGCCGCGCCGCCGCGGACCCGCTCCATCGGCCCTCCCCACGGTTCCCGGGGAGAGACCTCCCCCGCCGCCAGGCGGACGAATGCATCGAAGGCCGGGGCGTCGTACCGGAGGGCGAGATCGGCCGCCGCCATCGGGCCGTGGATGCAGGGCAGCGAGAGGCGCGTGGAGAGGTAGGAAAGGATCGCGGTCACGTCGCTGAAGCCGACGAGCAGCTTCGGCCGGCGCACCGCCCTCTTCCAGTCGATCAGGGGGAGGAGTCGCGTCGACCCGTACCCGCCGCGCGCCGCCATCACCGCACGGGCCTCCGGGAGCGTAAGCGCCCATTCGAGCTGGCGCGCCCTGTGGCCGTCGTCCCCCGCAAGGTACCTTTCCGATGCAAGGACCCCTTCGGCGATTTCCGGCACGTATCCCGCGGAGGACAGGCGCGCGACCCCGCGCTCGAGACGCTCGGAGTCCACCGGGCCCGCGGGGGCGCAGATGGCGATCACGTCCCCCTTTCTCAAAGGCGGCGTTTTACGCATCGGACCTCCGGGAAGGGATGAGGTAGAGGAGATTGGCGGCGGTGAACAGCAGGGCGGCGGCCAGGGCGGCCGGAGCGGCGGGGTCCCGGTTCACGTCGAACACGGCGTACGGGACCCCCCACCGGGTGGTCCCGTACTTCTTGAGGTAGATCCCGTATCCCGCGTGGAACAGGGGCGCGTTCGCACGGACCACCCCGCGCGCCAGCGGCGTCGTGTCGCGGAACAGGGTCACCGAGGCGGCGGGGCCCATCGGGTATCCCGGGAGCGGCGGTCCCCCTTCGAACCGGTCCAACCGCAGCACCCACCCCGTGCCGCCTACCGGAGCGAACATCCCCCTGGGGACCGACACGCCGGGGATCCGGTCGCCGTAAAGGGAGCCCGCGAGGCACGCGAGGAGCACGCAGAGGAATGCCGCGTGCATCACGTGCGGCAGAAGGCGGCGCGCCGGGAAGGCTCCCCGGAAGAGCCGGACCAGCCGGTCCGCCGTGCAGCACGCCGTGTTCGCCGCGAGCAGCGCCGTGGCCAGCAGGAGCCCGTAGAGCCACGAGGTCGGCGCGGGGTCGAGGAACCCTTTCCGCGCGAACCAATCCGCGAAGGCACCGGCGTCCATGTCCCCGAACAGCCCCGGATACCGCCCCATCGTCACCGATCCGGCGGCTCCCGCGAGGCAGAAGGCCAGCGAGAGCCACGCGCACGTCTCGATCGATGCAAGGAACCCCCAGACCCTGTGGAGGATCCTCCTTCCCAACGACGGATATGCTTCCGGGCGCGGCATCAGAAGGAATGGGAGCTGCGGAGCAGGAGGCTCACGCCCGGGAAAACGAGCAGGACGACGGCGTACCCTGCCGCGGTGGCCCCCATCTCGACCCGCTTCGTCCATCCCGGCCATCCGGTTTGGGATGGGAGGAATTTCAGGTGCGTGAGGGCGGCGAAGTAGACCCAGACGATCGCCGACCCGATCTCCTTGGGCGTCCAGATCCAGTACGATCCCCAGGCGTAGTACGCCCAGATGCCTCCGCACAGCATTCCCCCGGAAAATGCCGTGAACCCGTAGAGGGCGGACTTCCCCGCCGCGCGGTACACCGGCTCCCCTCCGCGAAGCAGGTAGACCCCCCCGAGCGCCAGCCCCGCGGTGAAGAAACCGTAGCCCAGGAGGGAAAACCCCACGTGGGACGCGAACCAGGGAGTGGAAAGCTCGGGGGACAGAGGAACGAGCCGCTTGTCGAGGAGCGCCGCGGCGGCCTGCGGCAGAAGCACCAGGACCGACATCGGTTTCCAGGCGGACTCCGTCTCCGCGTTCCCGAGAAGGAGGAGCCCCGCCACGGCGCAGCAGAAGGAGTAGACGGTGAGCGACTCGAACAGCCCCGCCATCGGCGCATGCCCTTCGATCCCCCATCGCATTCCGAGGAATCCGGCGTGCAGAAGCGCCCCGGCGAACAGCGGCGTCTTCCCGCCCGTTGCGCGGGAGGCGCCGACAAGACGGAGGACCGCCTCCGCCGCGTACGCGGCGAACGACATCCAGAAGAGCAGGAGTTGGACGGCTGACAAGGGGAGCGCGGACGCCTCCGTACCGGGAGATCCGCACCATGCTACCACGATCCGATTATAATGAAGCCACGGCCGGGGGAGAACACTCCTTCCCTTTCTCCCGCTTCGTAACTTTTTGAGGAGTGTTCCCCGGAATCGCGGAAACGGGGGAATCGACGACGTTGTATGCATTGCCGCGGGAGGCCGCCCTGTCGGCCCTCGAGTGGGAGAAGGTCGTTTCCCGGCTGGCGGGGCACGCTTCTTCCGGGCCCGGGCGCGCCCTGTGCGCGGCTCTTTCCCCAGGGACCGACCTCGACGCCGTCCATGCCTCCCTGGAGGAGAACCGCGACGGGCGGCGCATGCTTCTCCACGACGGGGCTCTGCCCCTCGAGGGCGTGAAGGAGATCCGCGCGGAGGTGGATAAGGCGGTCAAGGGCGCCTCCCTCTCTCCCGGGGAACTCCTCCTCGTGGGACAGACGGCGCGCTCGGGGGAACGGGTCCGGAAATTCTTCGACGACCGGCGCGGGAAGTACCCCAGGATGGCGCATCACGCGCGGGAACTTCCCCCGTTGCGCGAGCTGGCGGAGGAGATCGAGTTCAAGATCGATTCCGCGGGAACCGTCCCCGACCGCGCGTCTCCCGCGCTCGGCCCGCTGCGGCGGCAGCTCGCGAACGTCCGGGCGCGCCTGCAGGAGACGACGGACCGGATCGTCGCCTCTCCCCGGTACTCCCGGCACGTTCAGGAAACGTACGCAACCGTCCGCTCGGGCCGGGTGGTGATCCCCTTCAAGGCGGGCTCGAAGGGGCTCTTCCAGGGGATCGTCCACGACACCTCGCAGAGCGGCCAGACGGTGTTCTTCGAACCCGAGGAGCTGGTCCACCTCAACAACGAGGTGAAGATGGCCGAACTCGAGGTGGAGAGGGAAGTGGCGCGGATCCTCGCGGAGCTCTCCGGCCGAGTGGCCGGGCGTGCAGAGGAACTGCGGAGAGCGCAAGCCCTGCTCGCCCGGATCGATTTCATCCAGGCCCGCTGCCTGATGGCGGACGAGATGTCCGCCTCCGAGCCGGCCGTTACGGCGTCGGGAGAGGTGAACCTGCTGGCCGCCCGGCACCCTCTGCTGGTTTTGAGCGGACGGCCGGTGGTGCCGAACGACCTGAAGGTGGGGCGGCCGTATCGTTGCCTCGTCCTCACCGGACCCAACGCGGGGGGAAAGACGGTCGCCCTCAAGACCCTGGGAATCCTCACGCTGATGGCTTCCGCCGGCCTTTCGATTCCCGTATCCCCCGACTCCACGGCCTCCGTCTTCCGCGACGTGTTCGTCGCCGTGGGGGACGAGCAGAGCGTCGAGGGGGACCTGTCCACCTACTCGGCCCACATCCGCCGGTTGAACGAGATCCTGAAAGGCGCGGACCGCGGTTCCCTGGTGCTGCTGGACGAGGTCGTTTCGGGAACCGACCCGCGGGAGGGGGCCGCGATCGCGCGCGCTTTCCTGGAAACGCTGGCGGACCGCGAGGTGCTCGTCGTGGCGACGACGCATTTCGAGGAACTCAAGGGGATCGCCTTCACGGACCGCAGGTTCGAGAACGGATCGATGGCATTCGACGGGGACCATCTCCGCCCCACCTACCGCCTGTCCCTGGGGGTGCCGGGCCGGTCGATGGGGATCACGATCGCCCGGTCCCTGGGATTCCCCGAGGAGGTCCTCTCGCGGGCCGCGTCGTACCTCTCCGGTCCCGGCCCCGACCTTGCGGAAGTGATCGACGGGCTCACGTTGGAAAGGGAGCGGTTGCGCGGCGAGGCCGCCGAAATGGCCGCGAAGCGCAAGGAAGCCGAGGAGACGAAGCGGAGATTCGAGGCGGAACGGGAAAAGGTGCGGACCGAGGAAACGCGCGTGGTCGCGCTGGCGCGCCAGCGGATGCGCGAGGAGATCCGAAAGGCGGAGGCGGAACTCGCTCGGGTCACCGAGGAGATGCGGAAGGATCGGAAGATCGAGACCGTCCGGAAAGCGAACACGGTGCTCAAGGCATGGAAGGAGAAGGCGCATGCCGCGGAGGAGGATCCCGCCGTCCGGACCCTGATCAGCCGTTCCGCCCCGCTCCCCGCCGGCGCGACGCTCAACCCCGGCCAGAAGGTGTTCGTCGGGTCCCTTGCGAAGGAAGCGGAGGTGGCCGCCCCGTCCGGTCCGGGGGAGCGCGAGGTGGAGGTGGCGGTGGGGGGGATCAAGGTGCGGGTTCCGCGCGGCCAGGTCCGCGTTTTTCCGATGCCGGCCGGAAGCGGGGAACGCCGCGCGGACCCGGTCTCCCGCGCGGTGGATCCCTCGCCGGGCGCCGTGTATCTCCAGACGCCCGACAACACGCTCGACATGCGGGGGATGTACGTGGACGACGCCCTCCCCGAGGTGGACGCCTTCCTCGACCGGTTGTCCCTGGCGCAGGCGCCCCACGGATTCCTGATCCACGGACACGGCACGGGCGCTCTGAAGACGGCGATCCGCCGCCATCTTTCGAAATCGCCGTACGTGAAACGGCAAACCCCCGCCCCGCGCGAGCAGGGGGGCGACGGCGTCACCATCGTCCTCCTGTAACCGCACAACAAAAGGGGACGCAACAAAAGGGGACGTTGCTTTAATTCTCGTCCCCGGCGGGGACGAGAATTAAAGCAACGTCCCCTTTTGTTGCCAGGCTTCCCGCACCAGCGCGGGATCGGAAAACAACTCGAAGCCTGTGAGGGCGAGGGCGCGGATCCCTTCCATCATCCCGGCGATCCCGGAAGGTTTCGTCGTCGCCTCGGCGAAGGGGCGGGTGTGGATCTCGACACGGGCACCCGAGGTGATGGGAACGTTGGGTTGCAGGGTGGGGACGACCTGGGAGACGTTGCCGATGTCGGAGGAACCCCGGTTGCGGTTCGTCGGCGCCTTGCTCTCCTCGAGCCGCATCACCGCGAGGGCCCGGCGGTACGCGTCGGCAAGAACGGGATTGACCTTCATCGGGGAAAGGGTGTACGGCCCCTCCTCCTCCGTGAGACGGCACCGGGACGCCACCGCCGCTCCAGACGCGCAGGCCCTGACGCGCGCGACCGCGTCCCGCATCTCTTCCTCCGTCTCGCCGCGCACGTAGAAGTACGCCTTCGCACGCTCCGGGATGATGTTGGGCGCCTTGCCCCCTTCCGTGATGATCCCGTGGACGCGGACGGTGTCCGGGAGCTGCTGCCGGAGCATGGACACGGCGTTGAAGAGAAGCAGCACGCCGTCCAAGGCGTTGATCCCGTGCTCCGGATACGCCGCCGCGTGCGCCGCCCTTCCGTGATACGTGAACCGCAACCTGTGCAGGGCAAGGTACCCTTTCGCCACGTGCCTGCGGGAGGAAGGGTGGACCATCATCGCGGCGTCGATCCCGCGGAAGATCCCCTTTTCCACCATCCGGGCCTTCCCGTACCCCATCTCCTCGGCGGGCGTCCCGACGGCGATCACCTTCCCCGAGCGGAATACGCCCTTCCCGTATCCGGCCAGGGCGGCGGCAGCGCACGCGGACGCCGTCCCCACGATGTTGTGCCCGCACGCATGCCCGATCCCCGGAAGCGCGTCCATTTCGCACAGGAACGCGACGGCGGGCCGCCCCTTCCCGAAGGAAAACTCCGCCCGGAAGGCGGTTTCCATCCCGGCGATCCCCCGGCGCACGCGGAACCCTTTCGCGGCGAGGAACGAAATCAGCACCTCGGAGGTGCGCCTCTCCTGCAGGGAAAGTTCGGCGAACGAAGTGATCTCCCGAAGCATCCGCACGGCTTCGGGCCGGAGACGGGTTGCAATCGACAACAAATGTTTTCGCGCAGGGTCCATGGGCATGGGTCGTCGCACATTCCGTGAGACGACTGGGATCTTACCACATCCTCCGGGCACGCCACGCGCGGGTACGGAAGCGGCCGGGGGGAAAAATGCGGAAGATTTCACCTGTTTTATGCCCTCGCATTTCCCATTCCGGGAAGGAAGAGCGAAAACCCTGCCGATTTCCAAGGAATTCCGGCACGCGCGCCGGGGAACGAATTTTGCTGGGAATCCCTGCATGGTGACGCATCTCCTTCGGAAACTGTTCCCGCCGCCTGCCGTCTCTCGGGAGGTCACGGTGGAGGGGTTTTCGCTCGCCCTCAAGCAGGGGTATCACATAAAAAGTTCCGTCAACCTCCGCCTCGTGCCGGTGTTCATCCCGGACTGCAGGACGTATACCGTGGAATACTCCCTCCATCCGGACGGAGAGTTTGTCGGATATCGGGAGGAAGACGGACGCATCGGCCTGCGGAGCCGGCTCGACCCGAGGATCCGGGTTCCGGTCTGCTGGCTCCCGGAAGCGTTCGTGGGGAAGGCTCTCAACCGCTTCATCCTGAGGGTCGACAGAAAACAGGTCCGGTTCCGTGCCGGAGTGATCTCCCGACGCCGCGCCTCCTGAAGGGACTTGCCTTTTCTCCGGGCATCCTCTATCTTGCACCTTCCGTTTCTCGATACCCGCCGCGATCGCAACAGAACCCGACGCCTCCGGGCGGAAGTCCGCTACCATGGTCGTATGACCCGCTGGAAATCATTCTCCGTGGAGACGCGCCGCGAGACGGTCGACGCGATCGCCCATTTTCTCTCCGCCCACGGCTCCATCGGGACCGCGTACGACGAGCAGTTGCTCGGGCCTTCCGGCGATCCGGCGGATCCGATCCCGCCGCCGCCGCGGGTCACGCGCCTCACCGCCTACTTCCCCTGGGATACCGATCTCTGGATGCTCAAGCAGGCGTTCCTTGATTTCCTCCCTGTGCTTTCGGACTCCTTCGGTCCCGGCCCGGAGGCGTTTCTCGACGCCGCCGAGATCACCGACTCCGGTTGGGCCGAGAAGTGGAAGGAGCATTTCCACGCGCGGAAAATCGGCCGGCGGATCGTGATCAAGCCGTCGTGGGAGGAGGTCACCGCCGGAAAAGACGACGTGGTGCTGACGATCGATCCGGGGCAGGCGTTCGGGACGGGAACGCACGAGACGACGCGGATGTGCCTGTGCCTCATCGAGGATCTCTACGGACGCGATGTTTCCCCCCGGACCGTCCTCGACGTGGGGACGGGCACGGGGATCCTGGGGATCGCGGCTGCGAGGCTTGGGGCCGAGCGCATCCTTGCGATCGACACCGACCCGGTCGCGGTGGAGGTCGCCGAGGGGAACGCGGCGGCAAACGGAGTCGCCCACGGCTTCCGCGCGGAATGCACGCCGCTACCCTCCATTCCGGGGGAGTTCGACCTGGTGTGCGGCAACCTCATCGCGGAGATCCTGATCGACCTCGCCATCGACCTCGCCGCCCGGTGCGCCCGGGGCGGTCACCTGATCCTCTCCGGCATCCTGTGCGAGAAGGCGGGGTGGGTCGTCGAAGAGTTCGCCAAGTACGGCACGACCCTCGCCGACAAGTCGGTCGACGGACAATGGTGCGCCCTCCTGCTGCGGCGGGAAGCGTAGCCGCCGTTCGCGCCCGCCTCGCATGCCCACCTTCTTCCTCGATCGGAAGAAACTCTCCGGCGACACCGCCGTCCTTGACGGCACGGAGGCCGGGCACATGCTGCGGTCGCTGCGCCTCTCCGTGGGCGACAGCTTCCATGCCTTCGACGAGGAGGGGCGCAGGTACCGGATGCGCATCCTCGAGGCCACCTCCCGCTCCCTCCGGGCCGAGATCCTGGAGACGTTCCCCCCGGAACCGCCGCCCCTCGTCGCCGTCACGCTGCTGGTGGGGTTGCCGAAGGCGGACAAGATGGATTTCATCCTCGAGAAAGCCACGGAACTCGGGGTTTCACGGGTGATCCCGTTCCGTTCGTCCCGGACGATCCCCCGCGTCGACCCGGCGGATGCGCGCAAGCGGCTCCTGCGATGGGAACGCGTGGCGCTCGCCGCGGCGAAGCAGTGCGGATCCGGCCGGGTCCCCGACGTCGCCGGGATCGTCCCGTACCCCGAGGCGCTGCGGCGGGCGGCGGAACACGAAGGGAAGGTGGTGTTCTACGAAGGCGAGGGGACCTTTTCCCTGAAGCGGGTCCTCGCGGGCATGCCCGCGGTCCGGACCGTCGCGCTGGTGGTGGGACCGGAGGGAGGGTTCTCGCCCGGCGAGGTGGGAGAAGCCGTCGCCGCGGGTTGCCTCTGCGCGGGGCTCGGCAGCAGGATCCTGCGGGTGGAAACGGCGGCTCTCGCGGTCCTCGCGATGGTGATGTACCATTTCGAAAGAGGAACGAATCCGTAAAGGAAACGCACATGGAGCCGCCGACGGAACTCCCTCCCTACGCCGGGTTCTGGTCCCGCGCCGCCGCGCGGGTCATCGACCTGGTGATCATCATCGCCACTTTCAACGTGATCTACCTGGTGGACCGTTTCGGGACCGGGGCGGGCTTGTGGACCGGCATCGGGGAAGGCGACGCCGTGGTGGGGTTCTCCCCCGCCAACGTGATGCGCGGCATGTTCTTCCTCTTCTTCCCGGTCTTCTATTACGTTTACCTCCACGGCGCGTACGGGCAAACCTTCGGCAAGATGGCGCTAAGGATCAAGGTGGTGAACGACGACGGGACCCCCCTCGACTATCGGAAGGCGTTCCTTCGTTGGCTGGGATATTTCCTCTGCGACCTTACGTTCGACATCGGCTACCTCTGGGCCGCCTTCGACGGACGGAAACAGGGGCTGCACGACAAGGTGTGCAGGACCGTCGTCGTGCGGACCGACGTGCCGTCCCCCGCACCGCGGCAGATGGCAAAGGACGCGCTTCCCGGCCGCCCGGAACCCCCGCCGCCAGGAACCCCCGCCGCCACTTGACACTCCGGAGAACCCGCCGATATAATCCACAGTTCCTTCGGGTGGCCCTTTAGCTCAGATGGTAGAGCAGAGGACTGAAAATCCTCGTGTCCCCAGTTCAATTCTGGGAGGGGCCACCATGAAACCTCCAAAGGGGTCGGGCGGCATCGCCCGACCCCTTTTTTTCTCATCAGGAGCGGGGAAAAAACCTCGAACGGCGCCCTGTTTCCGCATTTCGTGACGAAGGTGGCGACCCATCCGGGAATCCTCTCATCAAAAAGTAACGTCCGTGAGAGGCATGATGGAACACCCGGGGGGGTCTGTCCCCCCGCAACCCGTTGCGGAACACGGATCGGGACGGAGGGGTTTTCCGACCGGTTGCGCGCAGAGAAAAGGGAGGTAAACGGAGATGAGGGCTGCGAAGAAAATGGTCAAGGCGGTGGAACCGATACCGGAAGGATACCACTCCTTCACGCCGTACCTGACGGTGCGGGGAGCGGATCGCGCCATCGATTTCTACAAACGGGGCCTGGGCGCCGTGGAACTCGGAAGGATGACGGGACCGGACGGGAAGAGCATCCTGCACTCGGTGCTCGAGATCGGAGACTCCCGGTTCTTTATCAGCGACGAGATCCCCGGGATGGGATGTCGTTCGCCCGAAACGCTCGGAGGCACTTGCGGAGGATTGTATCTCTATGTTCATGACGTGGATGAGGTCTTCCGGAAGGCGATCGCCGCGGGAGCGGCGGAGAAGCAGCCGGTGACGGACATGTTCTGGGGCGACCGCACCGGGACGATCAAGGACCCCTTCGGGTACGAATGGGTGCTCGCGACGCACACTGAAGACGTTTCCCCCACCGAGATGAAGCGCAGGCAAGAGGAGTTCTGCAAGGGGATGGGAGGCGGAAAAACCTGATCTGCTGCGGGCCGTACGGATTGCGCCCGGAGGCGTCGGGGGAATTCCAGGAGGGTGTGAAACCCCCCGACGCTTCCGGACTTAGGCCCGCGTCGAAGGCAGGGGGAGGAGGGTATTCGCCTGCCTTACCCACGCGGGGGTGAAACAAAAAGCGGTTTTGAAATCCGGGATAACAAAAACGTCACTATAACCCCGATTTCCCTGCCATAACCGCAATCGCCATCGTTTTAAGCAATTAACGTGCCTGAATTTGCAATCATGACCCTCCCCCTGCGCAGAGGTGAATTCCGTAAGCACGCCTGGAAGATATTTCAGATCTGCAATGGCCCCTCCCGGATGTGTCAGACAACTGGTGGATTTCCATGGTTTTCCCAAGGGAGCCCCATGGCCCTTTTTTTGCTCATGATCTTGTCCGAGGGTAGCGGAGCGAACCCGGAGGAAAAAGAGGCAGGGAATGAAAACGCAGACCGGCGGACGGTTGCCGCAAATCGGGACTCTCTTCGTTGCTTTCGCCTTCGCGTGCCTTGCGGCCGTATCCGTTTTCGCCGGAGAGATCGAAAGGGAGATCCCCGTGCTTCACGACGGGGCCGGCAGCCGCCTTACGGTGGACATCTCGAGGGAAGGAACCCGCCAAACCGCTACCCCCTGCCTCCTCCTGACGGAGGGATCCATGGCGCGGGCCTCGAAGCGGGTGCATGAGAACGCAGGGACGACCGCATCCGGCGAACCCTCGACTTCCGCGCAGGACAGGATCGGATCAATCCGGGAAACGGTCCGGGATCGCATCGACCAGGCGAGGCTCTCTCACCCGGACATCGAAGTGCCGAAGGAGATCACCGCGCGCAGCGTCAGGAAACTGTTCCGGTCGGTCCGGGCTTCCCTGAAGGAGAGGCAGGCCGTGGCGAAGGCTCCGCCGGCCGCGCCGGCCCACGCTCCCGAAGAACGGATCGGCATGGCATGGAACGTCGCAAAGGATATGTACTGAGAAACCTTTCGCGGGACGGCGGCCCGGAAAGGCGTCAACGGTACGTTTTCCTCCGGAACAGGTCCTTCTTGACGGACATGACCCGGTCGAGGAAAAGGATCCCGTCGAGGTGGTCCGCCTCGTGCTGGATCGCCACCGCCTCGAAACCCGTCGACTCGATGATCCTGCGGTTCCCGTCCCGGTCGAGCGCGTCGACCAGCACCCACTGCGCCCTCTGGACGTTGGCGGTGTAGTCCGGGATGCTCATGCATCCCTCCCGAACGACCTGCTTTCCCCCCATCGCCAGGATCTCGGGGTTGACCAGCACCAGCAACCCGTGGTTCTCCTCCTGCGATCCCCTGCGGTGCGCAGAGACATCCACGACGATGATGCGGGAAAGGACTCCGACCTGCGGCGCCGCAATGCCCACCCCGCCCGGCGAGTCGCGCATCGTCTCCAGAAGGTCGTCTATGAACGCCGACACCTCAGCCGTCACTCCCTCGACGGGCGCGGCCCTCTCCTTCAGAACGGGGTCGGGAAACACGCGGATGGGCAGAACGGCCATGGAGGATACCGGTTACAGCTCCAGCGAATCGATCGGGCGCACGGAGATGGAGACGGCAAGCTCCTTCCGGATCCGGTCGAACTCTCGCTCCAGATCCTTCATGTCCACGTCCTCGGGGACATCCGCCTCGAGGACCATGACGTAGACCGGGCGCTCCCTGGAGCCCACCACCTGGGTGTTCAGGTCCGTCACGTTCACCCGGTACTTCGCCAGCTCGCGCGCGACCGAGTAGACGATCCCCGGGCGATCCGCGCCGTACACGGAGATGATGTGCGGACGGCCCGCGAACCCCTTGTCACGGGACACTTCCTCGTCGTTCAGCGCGTGCACGGAGATCGTGAGCCCCATGCTCTCTCGCACCGCGTCGAAGAAGGGATCGATCTCCGCGGCAAAGGAATATTTCGCGTGAGCGATCACAAGGATCATCGCGAACTGCCCCGTGAGGATCGTGCAGGTGGAGTCCTCGATGTTGCAGCCGAGCTCGAAAAGCACCCGGCTCACCTCGGCGACGATCCCCGGCCGGTCCTTTCCCACCACGCTCAAGGAAAAGTGTCCCATCCGTTTCGCTCCCCCTTCCCGCGAAGGATGCAAATTCTCCGCATCATACCACGGCCCCTCCGCGATTCCGGACAGGACGAGGGGGGAAATGTCCGCGGGGCGGGGCCGCCGATGCGTGGCGGCCCCGCGGGCGGGTTCACTTCCCGTAACGCTCCTCGTAGAACTTCTTCATCCGCTCCCTCTCTCCCTTGTCGATCCCCTTTCGCCACTTGTGCTGGTCCTGCGCGAGGATGAAGGCGGTGGAGCCCGGCAGGAGCTCCTCGGCCTGCGGCAGCAGCTCGTTGTAGAACCGGTCCGCGACCTCGAAGAAACCGTGCCACTGCGTGTAGTCCGGCGCCATCATGGCCGCCCCGTGCCGTGCCCGCCGACCCTCGTGGTGCCAGAGGAGGAAGTAGGTCCACTCGATCCTGCTCGTGAAGGCGTTCGGCGTGACCTTCCCCGCGTCGGCGAGCTTCTTCATGAGATCGCCCGCCGGCCTGGCGAACTTCTCGTTGTAGAGGTCCACGGTGATGTCGTACTGGGTGAAGAAAGCATCGGCGTACTTCCGGTTGTGGCAGTTGACGCACACCTGCTTCATCGTGTCGCGTTTCTTTTCCCAGTTCTCCTGCTTCTTGGAAACGGCGGGGCGCAGCGTCCACGAGATCCTCTCGCCGGGATCGTGGGTCACCGGCAGGTCCGCCGTGGCGCTCAGGTGGCACGTCGAGCAGGTCGGCGCCGCCGAATAATCCTTCCCGAGCACCCAGCTGCGGGAATCGAGGTTCATCCGGTCGCGGTTCGTGTAGAAGGCGATCCCGTGCTTGGACTCGTCGTAGATCTCCTTCTGCGGGTGGTCCGGCCCCAGATGGCATTTCCCGCACGACTCCGGGGACCGGGCGACCTTCGCGCTGAACAGGTGGCGGGAGTGGCACGCGGAACAGGCGCCCTTGGACCCGTCCGGGTTGATCCGGCCGATGCCCGTGTTGGGCCATGTGGTGGGGTCGATCTTCCCGTTCGCCAGCACTTTCACCGTCCCTCCGTGGCACTGCTGGCAACCGGAGATGGCGGCCGGCGGTCCTTCGACGACCTCTCCCAGGAAGTTGTCGAGGCTTCCCAGGATCTTCCCCGCGTTGGCATGATGGCTCGCCTGGAACTGCCTCGATTCCTTCTCGTGGCATTTCGCGCAATCGTTCGGCGTGACGATCGTGGCGACCCGTTTCCCGTAATGAACGAACCCGTCCGCGTCCCCGGGGTCCGCCTCGTGGCAGTCGAAGCACCCCACCCCCTCCTTCGCGTGGGTGCTGTGCCGCCACTCCTCGATGCCGGTCGCCGCCACCTTCTCCTTGACGTGGCACGACACGCACCCGCGGCTCGACTCGGGAACCGCCACCTCCGCTTCCGCGGACACCGCGGCGAGACACATCACCACGGCAGACGCCAACAGCCACAGCCCGTTTCTCTTTCCCATGGCGCTCCTCCTGTGTGGTTGAGGTTGCCGGACCCGGGACGTCCCCGGGCGCAGAATCTTTCCTACATCGGCCGGAAGGAAAACGGGTTGACGCAGGTCAAGGAACGGGGGATTCCCACCTCAGCGGGGAAGAAGCGCGAAGAGCCGGCCGGCCGACACGATGCGGATCCGCTTTCCCCGCACGTCGATCAGACCCTCGTCCTGGAGCTTTTTCAGCGTCCGGGAGAACGTTTCCGGCACGGTCCCCAGGCGGGATGCGAGCACGTTCTTGCTCACGGGCAGTTCCAGCAGCGCCCCGTCCCTGGGAGCGATCCCGCGGCTCTTGAGCTCCTCGGACAGGTAGAGGATAAGCCGCGCCTCCACGTCGCGCAGGGAAAGGTTCTCCACGAGATCGGTCATCCGCTTGAGCCACCGGGAAAGGGAGGCCAGCATCCGGACCGCGAGCTTCGGGCGCCTCTCGATCAGTTCCAGGAAGGGGCGCTTCGGCAGGTAGAGCATTTCGGCGTCGGCCAGCGTCTCGGCGTGGGCAGGGTAGTTCCCTCCCTCGAAGATCACCGCCTCGGCGAAGGTCTGCCCGGGCTCGATGACGTGGAGGACCTGCTCCTTCCCCTCCTCGGAGAGCTTGAAGATCTTCACCTTGCCGGAGGCGACGACGAAGAAGCCGTCGGCGCGGTCTCCTTCCCGGAAGACCGTCTCCCGCTTCCCGAACCGGCGCGAAACCGCGAGGGCGGCGACGCGGCGCAGATCCTCGTCGGGAAGGGTCGCGAACAGGGGGGCATTGCGGAGGACGTCCACGGCCTGGAGGGTCATGCTACTATTCTGATGGATCGGCGGGCCGCGTCAAGGCGGGAATTCCGCACGGAATTTCCGGGGCCCGCGGGGGTGATGCCATGGCGAAGGTCGGATTCATCGGGTTGGGGATCATGGGGGAACCGATGTGCCGGAACCTCCTGGCCGGGGGGCACGACGTGGCGGTGTACAACCGGACGCGGGCGAAGATGGCCCCGCTGGTCGCCGCGGGGGCGAAGGCGGCGACTTCGCTGTCGGACCTCGTGCGCCGCTCCGATGTGGTGATCACGATGCTGGCCGACCCCGCCTCCGTAATGGAGGTCGTGACGGTCGCGGGCGGGCTCCTCCCGGCCATGTCGCCCGGGAGGACCTACGTCGACATGACCACGGTGTCTCCCGAGGCTTCCCGCGAGATCGCACGGCTCATCCGGGAAACCGGCGCCGAATACCTCGAGGCGCCGGTGTTGGGAAGCAGGAAAGCCGCAACCGACGGGACGCTTACGATCCTCACCGGGGGAGCCGTCGATCTGTCCCGCCGGTTGGAGCCGCTCCTCCTCGCAATGGGGAACAAGGTGATCCACATGGGCGACACCGGGATGGCCGCCCACATGAAGCTCATCGTCAACCAGATTTTCGGGACGATCCTGTGCGTCTTCGCGGAGGCGGCGCTGACCGGAATGGAAGCGGGTCTGCCGGCCGGAAAGATCCTGGAGGTGATCCGTCACTCCGTGGTGGCATGCCCCGCGATCTCGAACAAGGGGGAGGACATGCTCAAGGAGCGCACCTTCACGCCGAACTTCCCCTTGAAGCACGCTCACAAGGACATGCGGCTGGCGGTGGAGACGGGAAAGTCGGCGGGCGTCCCCGTGCCGGTGACCGAGGCCGCCCTGAGCCTCTTCACCGCGGCGAGGGACAAGGGGTTCGGGAACCGGGACATCTCCGCCGTCCTGCGGGCACTCACCGGGGAGTAGCTTCGGGGAATTTTCAACGAGCCGCCGCCCTCTACGGCAAGGCGCCCCGCGGCTTCCGCTCCTCACGGTAGCGGGCGAGCACTTTCAGCATCGCCGGGTCGAAGCGGCACCCCAACGCCTCCGCGCGGCCGCACTCCTGCGCCGCCTGGCGGTACGTGCCACGGGCGAAGTAGGCCCGGGCGAGTCCCGCCCTGACCCTGGGGTTCTCCGGGGCGATCTCCTTCGCGCGGCGATACTCCCGGATCCCCTCGTCGAACCGACCGCAGGCGCAGTAGGCCGAAGCGAGATTCCCCCGGGAAGCGGCGTTCCACGGCTCAAGCTCCACCGCACGGCGCGCCTGGGCGATCGCTTCCTCGTACATCCCCTTCCCGAGAAAAAGGATGCTCATGTTGTCCCGCGGGGCCGCCATTTCCGGATCGAGGGCCAACGCCTTCCGGTACCCGGCGATCGCCTCCTCGTTCCGCCCCAGCTTCTGCAGTGAGACGCCGGAGTTGTAGTACACGTCGGGCAACCCCGGGTAGAGCCGCCCCGCCGCCTCGTACAGACGCAGCGCCTCCTCGTCCCGTCCCCTGAGCGAATACCCCGCCCCGAGACTTTTCAGAAACACTCCGAGCATCTGGTCGGCGCTCAAGGACCGAAGGTACGGCCGGTCGGGGCCCACGCCGAACTCGCTCCGGTACCGGTCGTCCCCCCAGGAGGCGCCGCCGTCGGCAAAGTCCATGTTCACGTGCGCTCCGCCCCCGTCGTACCGGACGAAACAGTGCGACGGCAGGTACACGCCGCGGAACGGCAGGCCGAGGCGCTCGGCGATGGCCAGGCAGAGCATCGAGAGGCCGAGGCAATTCCCCCGTTTCCGCGCCAGGACCGACCCGAGAAGGTAGTTTCCCGGGTTCTTCGCCGCCCTGTCGTAAACGAACCCTTCCTCCGAAACAAGCACGCGACGAACGGCGTCCACCACTTTTTCGCCGGAGCCGGCACCCTGGACCGCAACCCGCACCCGTTCGGTCAGACGGGACAGCTCCCTCTCCGCGCTCCCAGGTTTTTCGGGCAGACCGATCAGATCCCGGGTGCCCTGGGCGGAGTATCGGAGGCAGGATGCGACGAACGGGTTTTCTTCCGGAAGAGTCCCGGAGTGCGGGGACCGCGCCATCGCTCCCGCAGGCGCTGCGGCGAGCCACGTCGCAAGGAGTACTAGGCAGATCGGATGGCTCCCTCGGCGGGCAAGATCCCCGGGGAAGCGTGTCCCAATGCGATTCATTGTTATATTCTAACCCAATCGCCTCGTCTTCCGCCCCCTATTTCCCCCGCGAAAAGAAAAGGCGCCGGGGAGATTCTCCCCGACGCCGGTTTTCTTTTGGATTTGCAGGATTCTCAGCCGCGGCGAGACTACTCTCCGGCCTGCACGTTCGGACGAGCGAACGGATACGCGTTCCACTCCTGTGAGGGCACCGTGGTGTTGATCTTGTCGCTGTTCACCCAATGATTCCCCGTGTGGAGCGACGAACGCTCGTTCCCGGAAAGATCGGGCATGGACCCGGTGCTCACCGGTCCCCGCATCTCCGTGGCGGACGAGTTGGACTCGGGCTGCTGGGAGGAAACCGCACTCTGGTCCGATCCGTAGGCTCCCCAACTTTTTTCGGCGGCCATCGCCATTCCTGCCATCCCCACGACAAACGAGCCAACCGCCAGAACATAAAGGACTTTCTTTAGCATCTCCCATTACCTCCTTGGGACTTCGGGTTCGCTTCTCACTAATGATATCTGCTACTGGTCATGAGATGGCAATGCGCAGGAAAGGGTTCCCCCCGAATCCCGGTTTCCCGAAAATCTTTTGTATGCGCTACGGTTCCGTATCCCGACGGGGGAGGCAGGCGTCTTACCGTTTCAAACGATACGAAAAGGAAGCCGATCCCTTCCCGCCCCTTCCCTCGACCGTGACGTGAAAGCGGTACTCTCCCGGTTTGGGGAGGCTTACATCCGAACCGATGTGTTCCCCCATCACGATGAGGGGCACCTTCGAAGAGGAAGACCTGTCCGGGCCCGTGATCGTCACTTCCCCCACCGCATCGACGGCGGGCCGCCTCGTTTTCGGGTCGGTGAGGATCACCATCAGGTGATGCTTCGCAGCAAGCTTCGCGATCGCCCCGGCCGAGACCCCCTCTTTCTCCAGCTGCGTCTTCATGTCGATCAGGCGCGCCTCGGCCTCCCACGGCCCCGCCTTCCCGAGGAAAATCCGCTCGCCGAGGGACTCCATCGCGCCCCCGGTTTTCCCTTGGTCCGTCTCCCCGTGCCGTGGATCCATCGCGAGGACCCATGCGGGGACCGCCGTCCAAAGCGCGGCGAGGAAAATCGCCCCCGCCCGGGTTCGCCCTTTCATGCCGCCGTCCCCCTTCCGCCCGTGTGACGGTTGGATGCCGCCCGGAAGCGGATCGCCGCGTCACCTCCGCACATCACGGAACCGCGGGGGAGAGCGGGCGGGTTCCCGCACCCTCACGAAGGATGCGCAAAACCGCTGGACGCGCCGGCATCCGCATCGTGAGATCGTCCCGTAGTGTATACTGCAGGCGATTCATACGGCCGAAGCGGGAATCCGGGACATGGATGATACCGAAGTGAAACGGCACAAAAAAACCGCCGACGACGGAACGGTCGGTACCGCCCTGGACGTCCTCGCGGGCGGCGGCGCGAAGGGGCGTCTCTCCCGCCTGCTCCCCTTCATGGGACCGGCGTTCATCGCCAGCGTCGCTTACATCGATCCCGGCAACTTCGCCACCAATATCCAGGGAGGAGCCCGGTTCGGCTACACCCTCCTTTGGGTCATCGTCGCCAGCAACCTGATGGCGATGCTCCTCCAGACGCTGTCGGCAAAGCTCGGCATCGCCACCGGGTGGAATCTCGCGGAACATTGCCGGAACCGCTTCCCGAAACCGGTCGTCCTGGTGATGTGGGCGGTGATGGAGATCGTCGCCATGGCGACCGACCTGGCGGAGTTTCTCGGGGCCGCGGTCGGGTTCAACCTGCTGTTCGGCATCCCCCTTTGGGCGGCAGGGATCCTGACGGCGATCGTCACTTTCCTCGTCCTGGGGCTGGAGCGGTACGGATTCCGGCCGATCGAAGCGGTCATCACGGCCCTGGTGGCCGTCGTGGCCGTCAGCTATCTGGTGGAGACCTTTCTGGATCGTCCCGACTGGGGGAACCTGCTGTACCACTCGGTCGTGCCGCAGTTCGCGGGAACGGAGAGCATCCTCCTCGCGACGGGGATCCTTGGCGCCACGGTCATGCCCCATGCCATCTACCTGCATTCCGCCCTCACCCAGGGCCGCATCGTCGTCAGGGAGCCGGGCCAGTTGCGCCGGCTGTTCCGCTACGAACTGGTGGATGTGGTCGTGGCCATGGGGCTGGCCAGCATGATCAACATGGCGATGCTGATCATGGCCGCCGCGACGTTCTTCCGGCACGGGATGACCGGGGTGGGCACGCTCGAGACGGCGCATCGCACCCTGGAACCGCTGCTGGGCCGGTCGGCGAGCACGATCTTCGCCGTTTCGCTGCTGGCTTCCGGCCTGTCCTCCTCCACCGTGGGGACCATGGCGGGACAGGTGATGATGCAGGGCTTCCTGAGAAGGCGGATCCCCGTGTGGATCCGCCGCCTGGTGACCATCGTCCCTTCCCTGATCGTCATCGCGCTGGGTCTGGATCCCACGCGCACTCTCGTGCTCAGCCAGGTCGTTCTCAGCTTCGGCCTTCCGTTCGCCATCATCCCCCTGGCCATGTTCACGAGCCGGAAAAGCGTGATGGGAATCCTTGTGAACCGCCATGTCACCACGATGCTTACCTACGTTGTGGCGGCCCTGATCCTGGTCCTGAACCTGTACCTGGTATGCCAGGTGTTCGTCACGGGGTGAAAAACATGTTCCAGCGCATACTGGTTCCCCTGGACGGGTCGCGTCTCGCGGAAAGCGCGCTTCCCGCCGCCGCCTACCTTTCCGGAACGTTCGGAGTGCCGGTCACCCTGTTCCACGTCATGGAGCGCCGCGCGCCGGAGGAAATCCACGGAGAGCGGCACCTGACCGATCCCGAAGAGGCCGGGACCTACCTCGCGGAGGTGGCGGTCCGCGCCTTCTCCTCCGACACTCCCGTGGAACGGCACGTGCACATCGCAGAAGCCGACGATGTGGCGCGCAGCATCGCGGAACACGCCGGGGAATTGGGTTCCGACCTGATCGTGATGTGCACCCATGGACGCGGCGGCCTGCGCGGATGGATGTTCGGCAGGATCGCGCAGCAGGTGGTGGGGCTCGGCGCCACGCCGGTCCTGCTCGTGCACCCCGATGGAACCGGGAGATCCCGGACATATTCCTGCAAACGGATGCTTGTGGCGCTGGACGGCAACCCCGACCACGAGGAGGGGTTGACGGTTGCGGCCGGTTTCGCGAAGATCTGCGGGGCGGAATTGCGGCTGATCATGGCGGTCCACCTGGTCGACACCTTGTCGGGGGAGCAGGCGGCGACCGCGAAGATCCTCCCGCGCGCAACCCATGCCCTGCTGGACCTGGCCGCCCAGGAAGCGAAGGAATACCTGAACCGTCACGTGACCGCGTTGCGGTCGGAAGGGTTTCCGGCCACGGCCGAGGTGCGCCGCGGCGATCCCCCGACGGTCATCGTCGACATCGCGGAACGGACGAGGGCGGACCTGATCGTTCTGGGCACCCACGGGAAGACCGGCATGGATGCCTTCTGGTCGGGGAGCGCCACGCCGGACGTCGCCAAACGCTCCGCCGTTTCGCTGCTGCTGGTGCCCGTGCGGAACAGATGACCGTGGCGGCCGTGCGACGGCCCTCCCGATGCGGCATTGCCGATCCGCGGGCGGGGAGTGCCCGGATCAGCCCGCCGCCGTACCGGGAACCGCCGGCAAGGTCAGGGTGAACTCGACGCCCCCTCCCCCGGAAAGGTTCCGCACTTCCAGGGTCCCCTCGTGCTGGTCCGCGATGCGCGAGCAGATGGAGAGCCCGAGACCCGTCCCTTCGTCCTTCGTGGTGAAGAACGGGTCGAAGATCTTCTCCAGCCGATCCTCCGGGATCGGCGGCCCGTTGTTGGCGATGCGGACCCGGACCTGCCGCCTCCCCTCCCGGACTTCCACCCCCAGCGCGAAATCGAGCCGCCCCCCTCCGGAAGGCGACATCGCCTGCACCCCGTTCAGGGCGATGTTGAGAAGCAGCTGGGTCAGAAGTTCCGGGTCGCCCATCACCTTGGGGATCCCGGCCCCTTCCGACGGAAGGACGCGGATCTCCACCCCCTCCTTGCGCCCCTGGGGGGAAACCAGCGATGCCACGCGGTCGACAAGCTCCCCCAGGTCGAGGGGCCGGCGATCCGCATGGAGGGGCCGGGCAAAGGAGAGGAACCGGTCCGCGGCCCTTCCGAGCCGGTCGATCTCGGCCAGGTGCAGCGTGAGCATCCGCTGCTCCGGGGCGTCTTCCGGGATCGCATCCCGGAGGATCTCCGCGGTCCCTTTCAGGGCGTGGAGGGGGTTCTTGATCTCGTGGGCGATGCCGGCGGTAAGCTCTCCCAGCGCCCCCAGCCGGCCCGCGCGGATCAACTGCGTTTCCATCCGCTCCTTCTCCGCGAGCGCCTCGGTGAGGCGTTGCGCCAGCCGCTCCTGCGTCTCCCGCTCGCGCCGCTCCCTGTCGACCAGCATCCCCGCCACGACGGCGACGATGTTGTAGAGCACGATCTCCAGCCCTTTCTCCAGCGCGTCTCCGGGGTCCTTGACGAGAAGGCTCGTGAAGGCGTGGGGGAAGTAGACCAGCGACGCGAAGACGGAGACCGCAAGACCCCCGCGCGACCCGCCGGAAAAGGCGGCGAAGAGGATGGGCAGGTAGTAGAGCCTGCGCAGCACGTCGTGCACGTCCGGGTGCTGGGCCCCGACCCGGTAGTGCAGGTAGGTGATCCCCAGGCACGGAAGCCATGCGGTGAGCGCCATACGGCGCGAGAAGAGCGGGTACACGTCCTCCCGAAGCGTCTCCGGGATCCGCCCCCCCCGTTTTTCAGACATCGCGCCGGATCCCGTACTTTTCGAGGCGGTAGACCAGCACGTGCCGCGGAATGCGCAGGTACGCGGCCGCCTGGGTGATGTTCCCCCCCTTCGTCCGCAGCGCCCGCTCGATCACGCGCTTCTCGAGGTCGATCAGCGAGAGTCCCTCCGCCGGCAGAGGCGGCCACTCGCCGGCCGCGTCCTCGCCCCCTCTTTCCTCCGGCAGGCGCGGCGGGGGAGGGAGGTCCTCCATGGATGCCTCGTCTCCGCGGCACAGGATGACCATCCGTTCGCACGTGTTTCTCAGCTCCCGCACGTTGCCGGGCCACGGGCGGCGCAGGAGTTCGCCCATCACCCCCGGAGGGACCGCGACCTCCCGGCCGGCTCCGGCTGCAAGCTCGGA
Organism: Deltaproteobacteria bacterium; assembly: GCA_021815305.1. Taxonomy (GTDB): domain Bacteria; phylum Desulfobacterota; class Deferrimicrobia; order Deferrimicrobiales; family Deferrimicrobiaceae; genus JAKAHC01. Next base: position 643,732 of record JAKAHC010000001.1, read on the forward strand.
GACGAAGTGCCGCACCAGCGGAGGGATGTCCTGGGGGCGCTCCCGCAACGGCGGGACGCGAAGTTCCACGACGTTCAGGCGGTAGTAGAGGTCCTCCCGGAACGTTCCTTCCCGGATCCGGGCGGTCAGGTCCCGGTTGGTGGCCGCGAGGATCCGCACGTCCACCGGAACCGGCGCGTCGGCCCCCACCGCATCCACCACCCGCTCCTGGAGCGCCCTGAGGAGTTTCCCCTGGAGCGCCCGGGGGATCTCCGCCACTTCGTCGAGGAACAGCGTCCCCCCGTCGGCCCGCCGGAACCTGCCGACGCGGTCGCGCACCGCCCCCGTGAAGGCTCCGCGCGCGTGGCCGAACAACTCCGACTCGAGGAGCTCCCCGGGTATCGCGGCGCAATTCACCGCCACGAAGGGACCCTCCGCCCTGGAGGACCGGACATGGATCCTGCGGGCCATCACTTCCTTCCCCGTGCCGCTTTCCCCCGTGATCAGCACGGTGGCGTCCGTCGCCGCGACGCGGTCGGCCGTTTCCAGCAGTCGCGCCATCGGGGGAGAGACGGAGACGATCTCCCGCCCGACCCCGGACGCCCGGATCCGGAGGTCCCGCACCTCGGTGGCGAGGCGGCGGCGATCCATCGCCTTTTCCACGGCGAGGAGGAGCTGATCGCGGTGAAACGGCTTCCCGATGAAGTCGTACGCCCCCTCCTTCATCGCCGTCACCGCCGTTTCGACGTTTCCGAAGGCGGTGATCACCAGGACCGGGATGTCGGAGGCCTGCCCGCGGATCTTCCGCAGGACATCCATCCCCGAAATCCCGGGCATCTTGAGGTCGGTGATCACCAGATCGAACGAAGCGGGGGAAAACGCCTTGAGCCCTTCCCTCCCGTCGGGTGCGGGCGTCACATCGTAGCCGGCCTTGCGGAGGTTGAACAGCGCCACCTCGCGGCCCGCCAGGTCGTCGTCGATGAAGAGGATCCGCCCCGCCATTGCGCCTCCCCGGGCCGCGGGAATCGCTGTCCGGCCGGTTTCATTATCCGGTGCGCGATGTGGAAACACAACGACCGAGTCCGCGGTTCCCGGGTGGGCGGATCGCCGGGGCCCGGGTTGCCGGAGGAATTCGCCTTTTGCCGGCCGTCTTTCCGCGAAGGTATGGTATTTTCCAACGGTAGACGGATTCCGGGGAGGAGAGCGGCTTGCGCTTCCGTCGTCCCGACAAGGCGAAGATCGCGATGTTCCTGGCGGTGCTCGGGCCGGGGATCGTCACCGCGAATGTCGACAACGACGCGGGCGGCATCGCCACGTACTCGATCGCGGGCGCCCAATTCGGGTACTCCCTGCTGTGGACCCTCATCCCCATCACGATCGCGCTGATCGTCGTCCAGGAGATGGTCGCCCGGATGGGCGTGGTGACGGGAAAGACGCTGGCGGACCTCGTACGCGAGAAGTTCGGCATCCGTCCGACGTTCTTCCTCCTCCTCGCGCTGGTGCTCGCCAACCTCGGCAACACCGTTGCGGAGTTCGCCGGCTGGGCCGCGGCCCTTGAGATTTTCGGCGTCAGCAAATACCTCTCCGTGCCGATCGGGGCGATTGCGGTCTGGTTCCTCGTCGTCAAGGGGACGTACCGGGTGGTGGAAAAGATCTTCCTGTTCGCCTGCACGATCTATTTCACCTACATCGTCTCCGCCGTTTTCGCCCACCCGCGATGGGGAACGGTCGTCGCCGAACTGGCGACGCCGCACCTGCGGATGGACGGTGCGTACCTGACGATGATCATCGGCGTCGTCGGTACGACGATCGCCCCCTGGATGCAGTTCTACCTGCAGTCCGCCGTGGTCGAGAAGAACGTCGAAGTGGAGGATTACCGGTACTGCCGGACGGACGTGGTCGTCGGGTGCGTCATGACGGACGTGGTGGCCCTGTTCATCATCGTCGCGTGCGGCGCGACGTTGTTCGTCAACGGCGTGAGCATCGAGGGAGCCAAGGACGCCGCTATGGCCCTTGCCCCGTTTGCGGGAAAACACGCCTCGACCCTGTTCGCCATCGGCCTGGCGAACGCCTCCCTGTTCGCCGCCTCCATCCTGCCGCTGTCGACTGCCTACAGCGTCTGCGAGGGGATGGGGTGGGAATCCGGCATCGACAAGGATTTCCGCACCGCCCCCCAGTTCTTCTGGCTCTACACCGGGCTCATCGTCCTCGGCGGTGCGCTGGTCCTCTACCCCCAGGCCCCGCTGATCCTCATCATGTACCTGTCCCAGGTCGTGAACGGCGTGATGCTCCCCTTCGTCCTGGTCTTCATGCTGAAACTCATAAACGACAGGGAACTGATGGGAGAGCACGTCAACTCGAGGGCGTTCAACGGGATCGCCTGGACCACCACGGTGGTGATGATCGTCCTGACCGTTCTTCTGGTGGTGGTGACCGTCTTCCCGGGGCTGCCGGGGTTTCTCGGACTCTGATGCGCCGTCCCGCAAACCGCTCGGCGTTCGAGCGCCGCGGCGGCCGCGGAGAAGCCGCGGTCACATCTTCCGGCGCTTGCGGCGCGAGGCCGGCGGAAGGAGCAGGTCGACGACATCGTCGACGGTGACCACGCCGAGGAGGCGTTCCTCCTCGTCCACCACGGGCAGGGCGAGGAGGTTGTACTTGGAGATGAGCTCCGCCACCGTTTCCTGGCCCGTCTCGGGCCGGGCGGTCTTCAACTTGGTGTGCATCACCTCGGCGAGCGGTTTCCGGGGCTCCTCGGTCAGCAGGTCCCGCAGCCCGACCACGCCGAGCAGTTTCTCCTCCTCCACCACGTAGATGTAGTACACGTGCTCGATCTCGTGCGCCTCCGCCTTGAAGCGCTCGAGGGACTCCCCCACGGTGAGTCCCGGCGGCCAGGCGAGGTACTCGTTCGTCATGAGCCCGCCCGCGGTGTCCTCCTCGTGGGAGAGCAGCTCGTGGATGTCCGCCGCCTCTTCCTTTTCCATGAGCTGGAGGAGCTCCTGGGCCTTCTCCGCGGGGAGGTCCGCGATGACGTCCGCCGCCTCGTCCGGGGGCATCTGCTCGATGATGTCGGCCGCCTGCTCCTTGTCCATCTCCGCGATGAGATCCGCCTGGACCGCCGGCTCGAGCTCGTGAAGCGCCTCGGCGGCCGTCTCGAGGTCGAGCTTCTCGAAGAAGTCCTGGCGCTCCTCCGGGGCCAGGTCGCTCATGATCTGGGCGATGTCGGCGGGGTGCAGGCCGGAAACCGCATCTCGGGACACCGACAGGGTGAGCCGGTCGAGCCTGGGCTCCAGCGGCTGGATGAACTGCCACGAGATGAGCTGGTGGCGCAAGGGGTGGCGGATCGTCTCGAAGAAGGCGTCGCCGCGCCGCTCGATCCCGAGCCGCCGCAGGATGCCGCGCATCCCCACGTCCACATCGGTGACGTAGGCCGCTCCTCCCTCTTCCGTGAGCCTTACGTCGTTCACCCGGACGACCTTGGCCCCGTTGATGTCGACGATCTGCTTGTCGAGGATGTCCTTGACGATGAGGAGCCGGTCCCCCGAGGGGCTGCCTTCGGAGACCTCCCCCTCCAACTTCCGCGAGGAGATGATCCGGCGGTTGAAGATCGCGAGATCCTCCCAGGGCAGGTACCGGGGCGATTTCTTCTTCTCCAGGAAAAGCCCCACGGCGCGCGGGAACAGTGCCCCCCCCTCGACGACGACGTCCCGGACCCTGCCGATCTCCTCGCCCCGCGGGTCGAGTACCGTCTTCCCGAGGATGTCGGCGACGAACACCTCACCGATCAATGCCATGCGCCCTTCTCCCGTCCACGAACCGTCCGGTGGACCGTCCCATGGAATTCCTGGCACCAGTGTACGTTCCGGCTTTGAGCCAGGTCAAGGAACGGGCGCCCGGTCCCGTGGGAGGATACAATCGGATCCAGGACGAAGGACAACAGCGAGGTCCTCCCGAAGATGACCGGAACCATGCACCCGCCGGATACCGCATCGCCGCCGGAGAGGGCCGCCGCGGAGGCCGGAAGCGCTTCCCGGTGGCGCAACCCCTGGAGGTTTCTCCCCGTGCTCCGCGCCCTGGTGCAGGCGGCCTACGTGCTCTTCTTCGCCCTCGTGGGGTTCGAGTTCCACGCCTTCTACGCCCAGATCGTCTCCGGGGGAGCCGTGACGGCGCACCGGCCGCCGGCCGTGGAAGGGTTCCTTCCGATCGGCGCCCTGATGTCCCTCAAATACTGGATCCTCACCGGGGACTACGACCGGATCCACCCCGCGGGGCTCGCCATCCTCGTCGCGGCGCTCGTATCGGCCTTCCTCGCCCGCAAGGTCCTGTGCTCCTGGGTTTGCCCCATCGGGGGAATCTCGCGGGCGCTCGAGTGGGCGGCGAAGAAGACGCTCTGGAGGCGGCGGAAAGAGGAAGTCCTCCTGCCCGCATGGGCGGACCGGGCGCTCACGTCGCTCAAATATCTCCTCCTGGCGTTTTTCCTGTACGCGGTCGCGCTGAAAATGGACACTGCGGCGATCCTCGCGTTCCGGCAAGGGGCGTACAACCACGCGGCGGACGCGAAGATGCTGCTGTTCTTCACCGGGATGAGCGCCGCCACGGCGGCGACCCTCGCCGTCCTCGTCCTGCTTTCCTTCGCGGTGAAGAATTTCTGGTGCCGCTACCTGTGCCCGTACGGGGCGCTGCTGGGCCTCGTGAGCTGGATGTCGCCGCAACGGGTCGTGCGGGACGGTGCGGCCTGCATCGACTGCAGGGCGTGCACCCGCGCCTGTCCGGTGGAGATCCGGGTCCACGGGAAATCTTCGGTGCGGACCCCGGAGTGCACCGGCTGCATGTCGTGCGTCGGCGCGTGCCCGGTGGAGGGATGCCTGACGGTGGGGCGGCGGGGAAAGGCGGGCTGGTCGCCGTACCTTCTCCCGCTGGTCGGGCTCGGGACGATCTTCCTGGTCTGGGGCATCGCCCGCCTCACCGGGCACTGGCACAGCCAGGTTCCCCTCGACCGGCTGACCGACGCGTACCGGGAGGCGAGGGAACTGGTCCACCCCTGAGGGCCGCGGCATATCTCCCTTGCCCGGTGGCCACGGAATCTACGATAAAATGGACAGGGATCGGGGTTTCGCCCCCGACCGGGGGATGCGATGCGTCTATCCAAGAAAACCGAGTACGCGCTGCGGGCGCTGATGTACACCGCGAGGTTCCCCGAGGGGACGTCTTTCCAGATCCGGGACCTCGCCGAGAAGAACGCCATCCCGAAAAAATTCCTGGAGCTCATCCTGCTGGAGCTGAAAAACGCGGGGATCCTCGTCAGCCGGCGGGGCGTGGGAGGGGGATACCTCCTCGCGCGGCGCCCGGAGACGATCCGCACGCTGGAGGTCGTCGAGGTGTTCGAAGGACCCGTGGGGACCGGCATCCGCGAGAAAAGGGCGGGGAAGGCCGGCAAGGGAGAACCGTCCCCGGCCGTTTCCCGCCTGGTGGAGGAGGCTTCCAGTGCCTCCGCGAAGGTCCTCGCACGATGGACACTCGCCGACCTCGTCCGCGAGGAGGAAGAGGCGGCGGAGCGCAGGCGGCGCAACGTGATGTACTTCATATGAAGGAGAGCGGTTTCACGGCCATGGCCCGGCCCTCCTTTTTTCGGGAAAGGGGGATCCCCCGGAGGGAGATCCCCGCGTGTACCCCGCTTCCCTGCGGATCTTTCCGCGGGACGTCGGGACGAATCGCCTTCCCGCCGCCTCAGTAGTTCAGGGTCGCCTTCGCCTCGAGGCACTCCTGGACGACCCGTCCCGCGGCGATCGGGGACGCACCCTCGACCAGCATGTCGGCTGCGATGTTCCGGGACTTGATGCACGGCGTGCAGAGCAGGAGCTTCCCGCCCTGGGCGAAATAGTTCCCCATCAGTTCCTTGAGAGGCGGAAACCCGCCGGCGGCGATTTTCTCGTTGGCCCCCTTGACCGCCAGGGTCACGGCGTTCGCCTGGAGGATGACGACGGCCTTGACGTCCATGGCGAGCGCGGCGTTCGCCACAACGAACGGCAGCGTCGCACGCTCGGGGTCCTCGCCCCCGCATGTCGCAATGACGACGATCTTCTCTTCGGTGGTCTCTGCCATTTCACCCCTCCTTCCGGAATGTGTGGTGCATTCGCATGCGATTCCTTACGGGACGCGCCCGCGCATCAGGCGGCCCGTGAAGGTCCCAGGGAAGCGGCCTCCGCCGCACCTTGTTTCACGGCGGCCAGGTAGGCCGCGAAAGGCCGGTAGAACATGTGCCCCCACTTGCCGAAAGGCACCTCCACGACGAGCATCGGGACCACGATGGCCATGTGCGCCACATACGTGGAATACGTCGCAAGAGGAAGGCCCAGGAGCCGGAACGCATGGACCAGGATCCCGGTGAGCGCCGCCAGGCCGAGGAGGACCAGGAACACCCAGTCGGTGGGCTCGGAGTGCTTGTGGATGCCGTCTTTCCTGCGCAGCCGGCCCAGAAGGAAGTCTCCGGTCACGTACAGCAGGGCGGCCGCGGCGTAGTACCCCAACAGGCGGGTCGGGTGATAGAAGGGGACGATCTCGTCCGTCTGGAACCAGCGCAGGCCCACGATGACCAGCATCATCATGGTGAGGTAACCGGTGACCAGCAGGAAATGCTTGAGCCACCGGGTCTTGGGTCCCTCGCACTCGCGCCACCTCTTCTGGGTCGCGAAGTGCGCAAAAAATGCGGGCAGCTTGCGCAGGTACAGCGAAAAGGGTACGTCGACCCCCTTCCCGGCGCCCATCACCCAGCGGGACATGCGCCACCCGTTGGAGAGGAGGAGGAAGGCCAGCACGCCGCCCATGATCCAGTCGCCGATCTCCACCCACTTCACGGGAGCGAACGTGTTGAGTTCCACGCGGCCGGTCACCACGGGGCCGTGGAAGAGGGCGAACAGGCCGACGGTGAAGAGGCCCACCGCCGCGATCGCCCCGATCTCCCACCACGTGGAGACGTAGAACCTCTTTCCCAACCCCGTCCAATCGTACATGCCGGTGAGGTACCGGCGGGCCGCCATCATCGTCTCTCCCGGGTTCGCATCCCGGGGGCAGCTCTCCGAGCAATCCCCGCAGTAGTAGCAGAGCCACGGTTCGAGGGACCCGGCAAGCTTCTCCCGGTGCCCCACCTGCAGGAGGTGAATGATCCTGCGCGGGAATCCCCCCGTCTCCGCCGACTGGGGGCAGGTCGCCGTGCAGGTGCCGCAGTTCATGCATGTCGTCACGTCCCCGCCGCCGAACTTCGCGACATCCCGGTGCAGACCGGGTTCGACGCGGTACGTCATTCATACCCTCCTATTCCCCGGGAAGCTTGTACCTGTAATAATCTTCCGCCTTCGCCTTGGGGAGCTCCTCCAGGGCGCCGTACCGCCGCAGGGCCATCACCCAGAGGGTCACCTCCCGGGAGGGGCGGCGCAGCGCGCCGGCAAGCTCCGGGATGGTTTTCGGCCCCTCGCGGAGCAGCGACGCGATCCTCGCCTTCATGACCATCTCGTCCCGCATCACCTCGGAAGGATCCCGCCGCCCGTCTCCCATCACACGATCTCCCGGACCAACGCGTCGATCATCGCCTTCACCTGGTCGTTGGTGTACCCCTCCAGGCCGACCGCCTCCGCGGGGCAGACGGGGACGCATCCGCCGCACCCCTTGCAGAGCGCGGGGTGGACGTATGCGACCTCCTTTCCCCCTTGCCGCACCCTCTCGACCGCCCCGTCGTAAGGGCAAGCGTTCCCGCACTCCCCGCACCATGCGCACGCCTCCGTATCGACCTTGGCGACGAGGGGGGAAAGGTCGACGTACCCCTTGAGCAGCAAGGCCGCCCCCTTGGAGACCGCCGCCAGCGAGGAGGCCACGCTCTCGGCGAGCGTCTTGGGCCCCTGGGCCGCCCCGGAGATGAAGACGCCGTCGATCATCGTCTCCACGGGGCGCAGCTTCGGGTGGATCTCGTTGAAGAACCCTCCCGCCCCGACGGGGAGTTTCAGGACGTTCACGAGGTTCGCGTTCTCCCGGGGCGCCATCCCCGTGACCAGGACCACGAGGTCCGCCGGGATCCCGATCTCCTCGCCGCCGAGAAGGACGTCCCGGACCCGGACGAGCAGCTCCCCGCCCGGCCGCTCCACCACGGGGGGGGCGTCGTCGGGGTACCGGAGGAACACCGACCCTTTGCGCCCCGCCTCCTCGAAGAGGATCTCGTTCTTCCCGTAGGTCCGCATGTCGCGATACAGGTGATACTGGTTGACGCCGGCGTCGACCCCGGCGGCCAGAAGCGCGGTGTGTACCGCAGCCGTGCAGCAGTACCGCGAACAGTAGAGATTCGGGCGGGGGTTCTCCTTCGCCGCCGCCTGGCGGCTGCCCACGCAGTATATATAGACGATGTTCCGGACCTCCCGGTCCCGGTAACGGAGTTTCCCCTCCGCCGCGGGCAGGAGCTCCCGGAACTCCGGCAAGGTGACGACCCCGGGGGCGCCGTAACCGAACTCCCCCGCCGCCGGCAGGTACGGGTCGAACCCCGTGGCGACCACGATGGCCCCGACCCGCAGGGCGATCTCCTCCGTGCCGTCCGCCGCGCGGACCTTGACGGAAAAATCCCCGACGCTGCCCCGCTTCTCCACCACCTCCGCGCCCGTGAAGAGCGTGATGTTCTCCCTCCGCCGGATCGCCTGCAGCAGGGTGTCTACGATCTCCGCCCCTTCCCGGTCGTTGGGGAACATCTTCCCCCACGCGGGGACCCGTCCGCCGACCCGGGCGGCCTGTTCCACCAGGTACACGGCGATTCCCATGTCGGAGAGCGCAAGGGCGGCGCGCATCCCCGCGACCCCGGCCCCGACGACCAGCGCCGCCGGGGTCGTTTCGATCCGAAGATCGGTGAGGGGAACCCCGAGCCGGGAGTGCGCCACCCCGGCCCGCACGAGACGGATCGCCTTCTCCGTGGCCTCTTCCCGTTCGTGCCGGTGCGCCCAGGAGCATTGCTCCCGGACGTTGACCTGGGTGTACATGTACCGGTTGATCCCGGACCGCCGGGCCATGGCCCGGAAGGTGTCGAGGTGGAGTTTGGGAGAGCAGGAGGCGATCACGATCCCGTCGAGCTTCTCCTCCCGGATGGTCCGGATCATCTCCTCCTGGGAGGCTTCCGAGCAGGCGAAGAGGAACGTTTTGGCGACCGCGACACCGGATTCCTTCTCCACCGCCGCGCGGACCTTCTCCTCGTCGACGTAGTCGGAGATGTTCCCCCCGCAGTGGCAGAGGAAGGCGCCGATCCGTTTCCCGATCATCGCGCGGCCCGCCTTCTCTCGAGATACGATGCCACCTGGGACGCGGCCGCCCCGGAATGGAGGATCGTGTCGGGAATGTCGCGGATCGCGGACGCGGTCCCGGCGACGAAAACCCCCTCGATGCTGGTCTTCCCCGGTTCGAGATCCTCGTCGACCTCGCGCACGTACCGGAACGGGTCGGCCGAAAGGGCCCCCGGCGGAAACAGCTCGAACGCCTCGGGGTTGGCGGAGAGGCCCACCGACAGGACCACGAGGTCGTGCTCCGACTTTTGCGGCCCCCCGTTCCCGCCGATGTCTTCGTACCGCACGACGAGGTTACCCCCCTCCGCCTCGTCGATCTTCGCAACCTTCCCCTTCACGAAGCGCACTCCCATCCCCCTGGCCTGCTCGAAGAACTCCTCGTATCCCTTCCCGAACGCGCGGATGTCGATGTAGTAGACGGTGATGTCGGCCAACGGCAGCGCCCCCATGAGGAGCTGGGCCTGCTTGATGGAGTACATGCAGCAGACCCGGGAGCAGAGCCGGTTGTCCACGGTGCAATCGCGCGATCCGGTGCATAGGACGAAGGCGATGTTCGAGGGAGCCATCCCGTCGGAGGGGCGCACGACGGCGTTGTAGGGGCGGGTGGGAGACAGGATCCGGTCCATCTGCATCGCGGTGATGACGTTCGGGTATTCGCCGAATCCGTACCCCTCCTTCCTTTTCGGGTCGAAGAGCGTGAACCCCGTGGCGACCAGGACCGAGGCCGCGTCGATCCTCTTCCTCTCCTCCCGCATGTCGAACCGGATGGCGTCCGCCGGGCAAGCCTCCACGCACTGGCGGCATTCCGAGCAGGTCCCGCAGTCGAGGCATCGGCTTGCGCTGTAGCGGGCCTCCTCCTCGGTCATCGTTTTTTCCACCTCTTCCATCGACCGGGCACGCGCCGGGGCGGGCAGTTCCCTGGGGACCGCCGGCGGCCGGGCCGACAGCGGCGCCTCCGCCCTGTCGAGCACCTCCTTGCAATCCACCGGCATGAGGCGCGCGTCGAAGGTGATCCCGGACAGGGGGAGCCCCTGCAGGTACCTGTCGATATGGAAGGCCGCGCGCTTCCCCTGCGCGATCGCCTCGATGATCATGGAGGGACCGGTCACGTCGTCTCCTCCGGCGAAGACGTTCGGGAGAGACGTAAGCAGCGTCTCCGGGTCGGCCTGGATCGTCCCGTCCCGGTTCAGGCGGAGTTCCTCCACGAAAGGGCGGGTGCTGGGCGAAAGCCCGACGGCAAGGATCGCCACGTCCGCCGGGTGGAAGGCCTCGGATCCCGCCACCGGCACGGGGCGTCTTCGCCCGTCCGGATCGGGCTCCCCGAGCCGCATGGAGATCCACGACACGCCGGTGAGCGCGCCGTTCTCCCCCACGAACCGGACCGGTGCCTTCAGTTCGTGCAGCGCGACCCCCTCTTCCAGGGCGGACCGGACCTCGAAGTCGTGCGCGGGCATCTCCGCGCGGCTCCGGCGGTAGTAGATCGCAACCTGCGCCGCGCCCATGCGGAGGGCCATCCGCGCCGAATCGATGGCCACGTTCCCCCCGCCGATGACGGCCACCCGTTTCCCCGACAGGTCCATCTTCCCGCCCGCATTGCCGAGGGTCAGCAGCTCCATCGATTCCATGACTCCGGAGAGTTCCCGCCCGGGCACGTCCATCCCCTGTCCCTCCATCGTGCCGAGCGCGAAAAACGCCGCGTCGAACCCCTGCGCGGCGAGGGACGCGACGGACCGGACCGGCGCGCCGGTCCGGATCGTGACCCCCAACGCCGTGACGTTCCGGATGTCCCGGTCCACAAGCTCCTTGGGGAGGCGGAACGGGGGGATGCCGTGGCGCAGCATCCCGCCGGCCTCGGGGCCCGCCTCGAACACGGTGACGCCGTATCCCTTTCGGGCGAGGAAATAGGCCGCCGACAGGCCCGCCGGGCCGGATCCGACCACGGCGACGGTTTTCCCGTTGCGCGTTTCCGGAGGACCATATTCGGGCTCGGGATGCCGCTCGTAGTAATGGTCGACCAAAAACCGCTTGATCCCGCGGATGGGGACCTTCCCCTCGACCTCGTCCCGGGTGCACTGCCCCTCGCAGGGCGCGTAGCAGGCCCTGCTCAGCGCTCCGGGAAGCGGAGCGTCCTCCATGTGCAGGCGGAACGCTTCCTCGTATTTGCCGCTTCGGACGAGGGACACGTAGCCGTGCGCCTTCACGCCCGCGGGGCAGGCGAACGAACAGGGGGAAGAGCCGGCCCGCTCGATGACCGCCTTCTTCGGGACCGCCTGGGGAAAGGCGATGTGGGCGGCGCGCGTGGCGACCAGGCCGGCGTTGAACCGGTCCGGGATCGCCACCGTGCACGCCTGCTCGCAATCCCCGCACCCCGTGCAGGCGGCGGGATCGACGAAGGTCGGCTTCTTCAGGAGCCGGACGGAGAACGCGCCGTCGTCCTGGCGGACGATCCCCTCCACCTCGCTGTACGTCATGACGGTCAGGTTGGGGTGGTGCGCGGTGGCGGCCATCTTCGGCGTGGAGATGCAGCTGGCGCAGTCCAGGGTCGGGAAGACCTTGCTGAGCAGGATCATCTTCCCGCCGATGGAAGGCTCCTTCTCGACGAGGAGGACCTTGTACCCCATGTCGCCCAGGGTCAGGCCGGACTCCATCCCCGCGATGCCGCCGCCGACGATGAGGACGTCATAGTCCATGGGATCCGCCTTTACAGTTTGCTCAACGCCTCGGTGAACTGCCTCATGTGCGACACGAAAGGTTCCGAGCACACGGAGCAGATCGCCGCCATCTTCACCCGGCGGGGGTCGGATCCCCGCTCTTTCAGCAGCCCCTGCGCACGTTCGACGATCCGCGCGGTGCGGGCGGTGCAATCGGGAAGGCAGGCGCAGTCTCCCCCGTCCGCCGCGATGAAGACGCCGTCGAACCCCGCCTCCAGGGCGTAGAGCACCCAGTTCGGGTGGATGCCCCCGGAGCAGGGCACGCTGATCACCTTGACGGAAGGGGAATAGCTCATGTGCTGGCTTCCTGCCAGGTCGATCCCCGGGTCGGAAATGGTGTTCGTGGAGAACACCAGGATCTTCGGACGGTTCCCCGCGGAAGGCGCCGCCTTGGCCACCTATTTCCCCCGTTTCACGAAAATACGCCAGTAGCCGGCCTCTTCGACGTTGCCGAGATACTCGTGCCCCACCTTCTTCGCCCAGAGAGGGATGTCCTCGTTGGTCCCCTCGTCGGAGGACATCACTTCCATGACGCCGCCCACCGGCACCGCCGCGATGCCCCGCTTGGCCTCGAGAAGCGGCCCGGGGCATGCCGTCCCCCGGGCATCCACCGTCTTGTCCGCTTTCAGCGTCGACAGATCCACCGCCATGATGTTCCCTCCTTGCCGTCTCGAATAAGGTGTTGGCTTCGAAGGCCGCCTAAAAGGCGGCCACAACGTACCGCGGATCGATCTCCTGCGCGACCTGGCCGCGTTCCTTCATTTTGTCCAGCAGGACGGAACGGATGAGCGTGCAAGCCGTAATGATCCTGCGGTCGGCGAGGCTGTAGTTGACGGTCTGCCCGTCCTTCCGCGTCTGCACCAGACTTTGCGCCTTGAGAAGCGACAGGTGCTGGCTCACGTTCGAAAGCGGGACCGCCATGACCTCCGCGATCTCCCCCACGCTCATCTCCTTTTTCGCCAGCAGGGCAAGGATCATGAGGCGCTTCGGATTCGAGAGGGTCTTGCACAGGTCGGCGTGCAGTTCGAAGATGTCGGCTTTCTCCATGGCTCCCTCGTTGCGATCGTTATCATGTATTTTCGATACTTATAAACAACGATACCACGAAATTTCACGGCGTCAACTCCTTTTTCCGGAAGCGGAGGTCCTTCGGAGGTCGCCCGCGAATCAACAAGATATAGAAGTTTTCTCAGAAACGGATTGCGATTTTATAAGGTCCCGCGGTCCAGGACGGAGAATGCCCTCCCCCTGGTACCGTAGACATTTCCATACGACCCGATGCGTTGCGCCGGAATAAAACCATGGTACCCGCACGGCGGCATGGTTCCTGCTTGGGAACACGCCATTTTACAAAGATTTTTTCAGGAACGGGCCGACAACATGCGAAGATCCGATGCCTGCGCACCGATCGTTTCATCCGCGCCCCCCGTCGGGATGCCTCGTCCCGCAGCGACCGCCGAAAGCATCCCACGGCGTTCCCATGCTTCGTTTCCGCGTGATATAATAGCGAAAACGCACATAGGCTCCCCACCGCAAGGGAAGGATCGCAGACCGGTGTCGTGCGACGCGGCGTCATATCGATCTTCCTTTGGATCTTCCTTTCCCCGGAAGATCGCCCTTCTCCTGTGTTGTCTTGCCGTCGCCGGCTGCTCCGGCAACCGGGCGGCGACCCGATCCGCTTCCGACTACGTGGAAATCGACAATCCCACGGTCACCATGTCCGGAGACGCCCCCGCGAAGATCTGGGTTCCCAGGAGCTACGTGGAAAGCGGAGTGCCCCGCGGCGGGGAACTCCTGAAAAAGGGAACGGAGGAGATCGCCGGCAGTCTGAAGAAATCCCACGGGGAGGAGCGGAAAACCGGTCCGGCGCAACCGTCGGTCATCGCCGCGGCGAACCTCCCTCCGTCCGCCGCCGGAACGTCGGCCGCCGGGAGACCGCCCCTTCCGTTGCGAACCCGCATCGCCCTCGTGGAGATCGGGCATGGCCAGTCCGTCCTTCCGCTCTACCGGGAACTGCGGAAATCCGGAAAAGCCGTCGTTCTCGATCCGGCCCGGTTCGCTGCGCGCGCGGGGGAGGCGGGATTGGCCGATCCCGCGGGAAAAGCCGCTTTTGCCGCCCGCGTGCAGGAGGATGCGGGCGCAAACGTCGTCGTCTATGTAACGGCGCCCAAGGGGGCGGGAGCCGGCAACCCGTTGAGCGCCGAGGTGTTCGACGCCCTGGGAGGCGGGCTTCTCCGGTCGTTTACCGCAACCGTTCCCCCGTTTCCGGCCACGGACCCCGCGGCAAGGGACGCCGCAGTCTCCGCGGCGCTGTCCTCCATCGCGGAAAAGATCACGGACCTGGTGTCGTTTCTTCCCTGGTTCGGCCGGATCACGGAGGTGGACGGGGACAGGGCCTACATCGCCGCAGGCAAGGAAACCGGCCTCAGGATCGGCCAGGTCCTCCAGGTGTACCGCGGCGGAAAGTTCGTGAAGGGGCTCGGGTTCGCCCCCGGAGAAAGGGTGGGGACCCTTGCGGTCGCCGGCTTCGTCGGGCCCGACGGCTCGTTCTGCATCCTCCGCAAGGAACAGAGGGTCCGGCCGGCGGACCTGGTTTCCGCGGAATAGGGGAAAAAGAACCATGGCGCGGCATCGGAGGGATCGGCAGCAGGGTCCGTGGCGCGCAACGAATCACGAAAGGAGGTGAATTCCCGTCGGCGTTCCGCGGGGGCGACAATCTCCGCGGATCCCCGTGTGGCGGGATGGGAGGTAACGCAATGACCTGAGGCGACAACCACGCATCGCAAGGAGGCAGACATGAAGAAAGTTTTCGTCGTCGTAGCTCTGTTGTTGCTGTCGACAGCCCCTGCGCTGGCCGCGGGCGATCCGGAAGGCTACCCCATCACGAGCAAGTTCCGTGTTTCCTTCGGTGGGTACGTGAAGCTCGATTACGCGTACGACTCGATCAAGCTGGACATCCCCCTTCTTCCCGGACCTCCGGGCGGCGGCATTCCCGCGGCGGGTTCCCCCGCGACGAAAAAGACGGAATCCATTTTCACCGCGCGCCAGTCCCGGTTCTGGTTCAAGATCTCCGGGCCGCCCATCGTGGGCGCCAAGACCACCGCCCTGATCGAGGCCGATTTCTACGGAGGCGGGGGCCCATCCAACGAGCAGCCGAGCCTGCGGCTCCGGCAAGCCTTCGGTACCGTCGACTGGGCCGACACCCAGCTTCTTTTCGGCCAGGCGTATGACCTGTTCGCCCCGGCCATCGCCTCGACGATCGACTTCCGTTCCGGACAGACGACCGGCACCCCGAACAATCCGCGGGTCCCGCAGGTCCGGGTGTCCCACGACGTGCATCTCGGCGAAAGCAACTCGCTGAAACTGGTCCTCGGGGTGCAGAATCCCGTGCAGGACTTCGCGCCCTCCGCGACCAGCGGCTACAGTTCGATGGTGAACGTCGCGGGGCAGGCGTTCTTCACCAGCAAGGCACTGGGCGTCGCGCCCGGGTACTACGGGATGGCGATGAAACCCCTGACCCTCGGCCTGTTCGGCCTTGTGGGAAACGAAAAGATCATTAACAACCCCCAGGTGAACATCTGGGGCTACGGCCAGTATCTCTTCCTCCCGGTGCTGAAGTCCGCGGACGGCAAGGGCCGCGCCATGACGCTATCGTTCGAGGAGCAGGCATATGTCGCTGCCGGCGTCGACGTGTCGGGCGCCACTGCGGCGGCGCTGGTCGGGCCCGCCAACGACAGAAAGGCCGCCAAGGGATACGGCCTCTTCGGGCAGTTCATCTTCTACCCGGACCAGAACCTGGGCGTAACCGCCGGTTACGGACGCAGGAACGCCCTCGATTACGACACCTATTCCTTCAACGGCGCGTTCGAGAAACATAACGAGCTCTATTACGCCAACGTCGCCTACGACCTGAACGCGGCGATACGGTTCGCCGCCGAGTTCGAACACGCGAGGACCCTGTACGGGGCCATCCCCGCAGGGGCCACGGGCGACACCGGCCAGGTCAATTCTTACCGCCTTGCGGCTTTTTATTTCTTTTAGACCCGGGGACGAGGGGTAAGATACCCGCCGGCGGCCGTCCCCTCCGCCGGTACAGGCACCGGCGCCGGGTGCCTTGTGGCAGGGGGGCGGATCAAGGCCCCGCCCCCCGCCTGGGACCGGAGACGGCGCACACCGCGGAAACCCCGGCGCACGAGGCTTCCTCGGCTACGATTCACGGGTAGGGGGGCGTTCTTCCTCCCCCCTACTCTCCTTTCCCCGGCACGGGAGATGGCGCAGCGGTTGGCGCTCCCGCCTGCGGTTCCCGGGATTCCTCCAGGATCGCCGGTCCCCCGCCGGCGGCTTCCGCGGGAAGTTTCTCCTCGGGGGGCGGCGTCGCCAACGTATTCTCCACCTTTCTCGCAAGCCCCGCGAGGTTGGGGACCTCCGACAGGGCAACCCGGTACTCCTCCGGGGTGATCATGTGCGCGGACGCCATCCGCCGCAGGATCCGGTCGGACCTGCGCATCACGCGCTCCATCTTCCGGTACGGGTTGTACACCTTCGGACCCGGCAGCATGGAAGCGAGCATGGCGCACTCCCTCAGGGTCAGATCGGATACCGGTTTCCCGAAGTAGTACCTCGCCGCGTGGCCCACGCCGTACACCATCGGGCCGAGCTCCACCACGTTCAGGTAAAGCTCGAGGATCCTCCGCTTGCTCAAGGTCTCCTCGAGCCGCCTTGCGAGGATCAGTTCCTTGACCTTCCGCACGATGGTCTTCTGCCGCGTCAGGAAGAGGTTCTTGGCCAGCTGCTGGGTGATGGTGCTCCCGCCCCGGACGAACCTCCCCCTCTCCAGGTCGGTCCGGATCGCCTCTTTCATCGCTTCGTAATCCACTCCCTCGTGGGTGTAGAAGTTGGCGTCCTCCGACGCGACGACCGCCTTCTTCAGCGCGGCCGGAACGGCGCCGTAGGGGGTCCAGTACGGGTTCCTGGGACCTACCACGAAGGGGTGGTCGCGCTTCGACCAGTCCTTCACGGTGATCACCATCGAAACGCGGGGGGAGGAAAGCGGCGTGACCGATGGAAGCGACAGGATCGTGAAGACAATCCATGCGATGCATGCCGCGGGCACGGCCAGGGCAAGGAGGTACAGCTTGCGGCGGCTTCGGGATCTCCGCATACCGGCATTATAGACGGCTCGGGACACAGGCGTCCCCGGGAACATGAACGCTGCGCTTCCCGACTTCCGGGTACACTACGGGAAGCCATGCAGGGATCCCTTTCCACAGAGAACGCACCGGCTGCGCCTCGCTTCGATGATGCGGTGAAATTCCATCGGGAGAGAGCCCTATCCGCCTGCGGCGGACGGCCGGGGCTTCCCGGCCACGGGTTTCCTGGCGGACTTCCTCGTGGATTTCCCGCGGTGCCCCCGTTTTTTCGACGCAGCCCCCTTGTGAGCTTTCCGGACCCTGGCCGCGCCGACCCTGGCCTTCCTGGCGCGGGTCGACAGCCGGGCCTTCCGGCCTCCGCGCGCCTTCGAGTAGGCCGGGGGGGAAGAAGAGGGGTAGCCGAAGTAGGCGTTGAACGCCTCTTTCCCCACGTAGCTCCCCTTGATCTTCCACCGGTTGTCGTTGACCACGAGGGCCGCCAGGGCAAGCTTGGGGGACCCCACCGGCGCCACGCCCGCGAACCACTCGAAGTGCACGCTCGGCGTCCATCCGGACAACGACCCGGTCTTCCCGGCGACGTCCATGTCGTGGAGCAGCGGGGTTCTCTCCGGCGTTCCGAAGGTCCTGTGCGAGGTGCCGAACTCCACGGTCTTGACCATCATCTGCACGACCGCGTTGGCCGTCTCCGGAAGCACCGTGTCCCGCCACTTCGCCGGGGTGGATTCGTACACGGTGTTCCCGTCGCGATCCTCGATTTTCTCGACGAGGACGGGGAGCGGCATCGCCCCGCCCGAGGCGAGGGCGGACATGATCATCGCCATGTGCAGCGGGGAGACGTACACCTCGCCGAAACCCGCGCCGGTGCGAGCGAGTTCATACTCGTCCCGCGGCACCTTCGCCACGCTGGGTTCCACGGGAAGCCCAAAAGGAATGTGCTCTCCGAAGCCGAACTTGGCGAGATACTCCTCCAGGACGGGTCCGCCGACGCGGTTGACGGCGACCTTGCCGAACACCGCGTTGGCGGAGCGCGCGATCGCCTCCTCGAGGGTCATCTTCGGAACGCCGCGTCCATCCCTGACGTGGATCCCCCGGCGCGTGATCCCGTAGATCCCGCCCCGGTAACTGATCTCTTCCTCGGGGGAAACCTTGCCGCGCTCGATGGCGGCGGAGGCGGTGATCACCTTGACGAGGGAGGCGGCGGGATAGATCGCCTTGAGCGGAAGCCAGGGATCGGACTCTCCCCCCCTTCGATAGCCGACGAGGGCGACCACGCGCCCGGTGTCCGGCTCCATCGCCGCGAAGACCCCGTAAGGGGGATCGAACCTGCGGAACAGATCGAAGATCTCCGACTGGAGGGCTTCGTTGAGCGACAGCGTGACCCGCGTGCCGTTGGGAAGCACCCCCTCCTGGCGCCCCGCCTGCAGAAGCGTGTAGATGTCCTGGGGGGTGAACCCGTGCTCGCGCGAGAGATCATGGTCCTCGGGCGCCGATCGGGTGGGGGGAGAGAGCTGGTGGCGGTTCGCCGCGCCGACCACGTTCGCGAGCGCCCACCCCGCGAGGAGCAGCAGCGCCACCGGGAGGCAGCGGCGGATTTTCGGCGGGATACCCGACCCGCTCAAGACTTCCTCGCGAGGCACACCAGGGCGTCCGACCCGGCGGAAAATTCCGAACGCGCGAAGTCTCCGAAAAAACGCACCTGGGTGAAACCGGCTGCCGCAAGCTTTTCCCAAAGCTCCTCCGGGTAGAGAGGATAGAGGGGAATCTCGTTCCGCGCGATCCGCGGTTGGTCCCCTGCGGAAAACCGAAGGGCGGTCCCGAAACGGACCACC
The DNA here is from genome assembly GCA_021815305.1 of Deltaproteobacteria bacterium. Classification (GTDB taxonomy): domain Bacteria; phylum Desulfobacterota; class Deferrimicrobia; order Deferrimicrobiales; family Deferrimicrobiaceae; genus JAKAHC01. Next base: position 662,706 of record JAKAHC010000001.1, read on the forward strand.
CGCCCGCTCTCCCACACGTATTTGCGGCGGAACTCCACGGAGCCGTCCCCGGTCCGGAGCAGGGGCAACTCCGTCACTCCGTCGCGCAGGAGCCGCTCGTAGTTCAGGATCTGCAGCAGGATCGTGCCGCGGGGAGAAAGCCCCGAGGATGCGTCCCCGAGGAACCTGCCCGTTTCTTCCTGCGGGACGTGTACGAGGGAATTGCCGAGACAAAGCAGGAGATCCGCCGGCGGGGAGGCGTATCGCGGCAGATCCGCGAACGTCCCCACCTCGACGCGCGTCCTCGGGCAGAAGGCGAGTTTCCGGCGGGCGATGGCGACCAGGGACGGGTCCGGGTCGAAACCCACGCAAGGGAGGCCCGCCTCCGCGAAAGGCATGAGCTGGGAACCGGTGCCGCACCCGCAATCGATTACGGACCGCACCCCCCCCTCCTCCCGCAGGGATTCCAGGAGGGACCGCTGCTCCGGGGACATGGGGAACAGGTCGTCGTACACGAGGCTTATGTCCGTATAGAAGGTCACGTGCGTTCCCGCCGCCATTGTAGCAGGACGACCTTCCGCCGCAGGAAAAAAACCCCTCCGCCGGACGAAAATCTTGATCCGGCGCGAAGGGTTATCCCGGAAAAACCCGCCGTTCCACGATCCGCAGCCGCAGGTGGCGCCCCATCGCGGCCCGATCACCGGTCAGATGAGGATCTCGCGGTTCGGCCCGGATGCGGGAGGAATGCCGATGGGGGGGTGTCCCGGGGGCAGCCCCGGACCCGGCTCCACGGAAGAGGGCGGCCCGCCCGGGAATCCGCCCCCGTTCCCGGGGCCTTCTCCCCGAAAGTCGCCCCCCACGGCGCTGCACATCCCGACCATGGCGTGGATCCGGCCGCTCTGCTCCATCACGCACACCGGGGTGCCGTGGATGAAGATCTGGCTCGAGGAAACGGCCATGCGCCGGGCGTGGACCGCCTCCCACAGGGATATGCCCGTGATCCCCAGCGCGAGAATCAGGGCGGCGGCGAGGATGGTTTTCACGTGGAATTCCTCAAATAACGCATTTTCTCCGTCAGTAGGAACCGCCGTTGGAATATTCCGCAGCGGGCTTCTGCCCCACCGAATCCGCTTTTCCCGCGCCCGGGTCCCCCGTCGTCGCGCTTCCGCCCGCGGTCTCGCCCCCGGGAAACGGTGCGCCGGGAGCCGCGAGCAGCAGCGGCTGCCTGACCGTCAGGGAATTGTCGAAGGGAGAGGTGTCTCCCCACAGGAACGCTTCCCCTTTGATCCGGTACTCCCCGGGCTTCACGCCGCTGGTGTTCCAGTAGAACGTCTTGTGGGTATCCGTCTGCCCGAGGGACCACCCGAACGTGAACAGCTGCGAACCGATCAACTTCCCGTTCGCATAGACTTGCGCGGGAATCGTTTCGCTCCCTTCCCCCTTGTCATGGATCACCACGTCGATGCGGACCAGGTCCCCCACGTGGGCCCGGATCGGGGTCACCGTCACCTGCCGGACCGCGATGTCCATGTTCATGTCGCTGCCCCCCCCGTCCGTGTCGTCCACGAGCCGCACCGGCCCGCGCAGGACCCCGGCCGTCGCCGGCCCGGCCGCAAACACGATCATCGAGATCGTCGCCGCAACGACCCCTGCAAGCCTTCCGTACCGCATGACCGAATCTCCTTCCCGGGTTCCGATAACCCGTTCATTAGATAGCGCCTGCAGGTTAGACGTTCCCCGGTGAGGGCGGATTCGTTCCCGCAGCCGCGACACAGTTGCAATAGATTTGCGGATGCAATATATTTGCGTACGGAGGAACCGATGGGGAGACATTCCGAAGCGCTTCGCCGCCTGGGACGGCCGGTCACCCGGGGAAGGGAGGAGATCCTCCGGATCCTCGAAGAGAGTCCCCTTCCCCTCTCGTCGCGGGACCTGCGGGAGCGGTTCCCCGACCCGAAGCCCGACGCCGCCACCGTGTACCGGAACCTGGCCCTTCTTTCCTCTCTCGGCCTCGTGCGCACCGTGGCCCTGCACGAGCGCAGCCGCCGCTACGAGGCGGCCGAGGGCGAAAACCATCGCCATCGCGTCGTGTGCCGTTCCTGCGGCCGGATCGAGGCGTTCCCCGCGAGGAAATGCGATCTTTCCAGGGTCGAGGAGGACATCCGCCGGCGGTTCGGGTTCACGGTGACCGACCACTCCCTGGAGTTCTTCGGGGATTGCCCGGAATGCCGGCGAAAGGGAAACAAGGGATGAGAGGCGCACGATGCGCCGCCGTCGCGGCGGCTGCCACCCTGCTTGCGGCGCTCCCCGGCGCCGTTTCGGCCGCCCCGCTGCGCGTCCTGGCATCGTTCCTCCCGATGTACCTGTTCACCGTGAACGTCGTCGGGGACACCCCCGGCGTGAAAGTGGAAATGATGCTCCCCCCGTCCGTCGGCCCCCATGATTACGCCCTGACGCCGGGGGACATGCGGAAGATCGCGTCGGCGGACCTCTTCGTCGCCAACGGGCTGGGGATGGAGGAGTTCCTCGGCCCTCCGGCACGAAAGGCGAATCCCCGCCTGAGGGTCGTGGAGACGGCGGCATCCGTGGCCCCCTTGAAGGAAATCCCCGGGAAAGGGCATGCCGGGCACGCGGAGACCAACCCCCACTCCTGGGTCAGCCCGAAAAACGCGATCCTCCAGGTGCGCGCCATCGAGCAGGCGCTGATCGCGGCCTCTCCGGGCAACGCCGCGCGATTCCGCGAAAATGCCGCCGCCTACGTCCGCCGCCTCCGGACCCTCGACAGGGCGTACGAGGAGGCGTCGAAAACCTTTCGGGGCAGGAACATCGTCACGTTCCACAACGCCTTTGACTATCTCGCGCGGGATTACGGACTCACGATCGTGGGAGAGGTCGAGACCGCCCCCGGGCAGGAACCGTCGGCGGGGGAGATCCTGGCGCTCGTCCGGACGATCCGGGAGAAGCGCGTCCCGGCGCTGTTCGCCGAGCCCCAATTCCCCACGCGGACCGCCGAAACCATCGCGCGGGAGGCGAGCATCCCCATGCGGGTGCTGGACCCCGTCGACACCGGCTCCACGGCGCCGGAGACGTACGAGAAGGTCATGCGCCGCAACCTCGACGTCCTCAAGGAGGCGCTGTCGGGCCGATGAGCGCGGAGGAGCGCCTGCACACGCTCTCGATCCGCAACCTCTCCGTGCGCAGGGGAGGCGTGGAGATCCTCGCGGGGGTGGACGCCGACATCCGGTGCGGCGAGGTGACGGCCCTGATCGGCCCGAACGGAGCGGGGAAGACCACCCTGCTCCAGGCGATCCTGGGACAGGTCCCCTACACCGGGGAGATCCGGTTCTGCCGCGCGCGGGAGCACGGCGAGGGAGTCCCCCGCATCGGATACGTCCCCCAGCAACTCCCCTTCGACAGGGATACCCCCCTCTCGGTCCTCGACTTCTTCGCCCTCTCCCAGCAGCGGTACCCGGTGTTCTTCGGCCACTCCCGCCGGGTGCGGCGATCGGCGCAGGACAGTCTCGACCGCGCCGGGGTGGGCCACCTCCTGCACCGCCCGTTGGGAAGGCTGTCCGGGGGGGAGTTCCAGCGGGTCCTCTTCGCCCTCGCGGTGCGGGATGCTCCCGACATCCTCCTCCTCGACGAGCCGGTATCCGGAGTGGACGTCGCCGGGGCGGAGCAGTTCTGCGACTTCCTCTCCCAGGTGCAGCGCAGCTCGAAGTTCGGCCTGCTCCTGGTGAGCCATGACCTGTCGGTGGTGACGCGCCACGCCGACCAGGTGATCTGCCTCAACCGCCGCATCGTGTGCCGGGGGGCGACGACCGAGGTGCTCACTCCGGAAAACCTCGCCTCGATGTACGGCGGGGAGGCGCACCTGTTCCGCCACGCCCCCGCGGACGGCCACGGGCACCTCCACGGCCTCCCCGAAGGGAAAGGGTGATCCGTGGAAGGAGTCCTCCTCCACGTTTTCGGCCTCATGGAGCGGCTTCTCCCCTTCTCCTTCGCGGAGCCGATGTTCATGAAGCGCGCCCTCCTCGCCCTGCTGCTGATCGCCCCGGCGGCGGCGGCCGTCGGCGTGCCGCTGGTCCAGTTCCGGATGGCGTTCTTCTCCGACGCCATCGGCCACTCCGCCTTCACGGGCGTCGCCCTGGGGATCCTTCTCGGAGTCTCGCCGTCGTGGACCGTCGCCGCCTTCGGCGCCTTTGTGGCGGTGGCGATCACCCTGGTCAAGGGGCACACCGACCTCTCCACGGACGCGGTCATCGGCGTATTCTTCTCCACCGTCATCGCGCTCGGAATCGCGATTATCAGCAGCCGGAAGGGCCTGACGAGGAACCTCCAATCGTTCCTTTACGGAGATCCGCTCGCCGTATCCGACGCGGAACTCCTCTGGATGGCGGGGCTCCTGTTCACCGTGGGCGTCTACCTCTTCTTCGCCTACAACCGGATCCTTCTGCTGGGCGTGCACGAAGGGTTCGCGCGCACGAAAGGGGTTCCGGTGCGCGCCGTGGAGATCTCCTTCTCCCTGATCGTGGCCCTGGTGGTGACCGCCGCCATCAACGCCGTGGGCATCCTTCTCGTCACCGCCATGCTCGTCATCCCGGCCACCGCAGCGCGCAATGTCGCGCGGGGCGCCGGGACGGCTTTCCACCTCTCCGTGGGGATCGCACTCCTGTCGGGGATCTCCGGCCTCATCGCTTCCTACTACCTCGACACCGCCACCGGGGCGACCGTCGTCCTCGCGGCCGCCGCCTGCTTCTTCCTCACGGCGCTGTTCCGGGCGCTGCGCCCCGCGGGGTAACCCGCAGGCTCTTTCCCGTTGCGCGCCACAAACAGGAATTCCTATAATGAAGCACGGCTCGTCCCATTCCATCCATACATCTCGGAGGAACAATGAAGCTTACGGGATCGCGAACGGAGAAGAACCTGATGGCGGCGTTCGCCGGGGAATCGCAGGCGCGCAACCGGTACGCCTTCTACGCGGGGATCGCGTCCAAGGAGGGGCATGAGGGGATCGCACGCATCTTCCTGGAGACCGCGGACCACGAAAAGATGCACGCGAAGCGGTTTTTCAGCCAACTGGAGGGGACCGACGTGGAGATCCAGGCGGGCTACCCGAGCCGGATCGGGGACACCCTCGTCAATCTGGAGGCCGCTGCGGACGGCGAGCGGGAGGAGTGGACGAACCTTTACCCGGCCTTCGGCAAGACGGCGCTGGAGGAAGGATTCGCGGCGGCGGCGGCGATTTTCCGCGGAGTCACGGGGGTAGAGGCGCACCACGAGGCCCGCTACCGGCGTCTCTTCGATCAGGTGAAGTCGGGTACCCTGTACAAGCGCCCGGAGCCCGTCCGCTGGAAATGCGCCAAGTGCGGCCACATCCACGAAGGACCGGAGGCTCCCAAGACCTGCGTCGTCTGCGCCCACCCGCAAGGGTGGTTCGCTCCCATCGAGGCCATCTATTAGGCAGAAAACGAGGATCGGCGGCCCTTGCGGACCGCCGATCCTCCCGTTCCGGCGGGGGGGCCCCCCGCCGCGCATTACTGCGGGTTCTCGGGAGTCTCGACGCTCTCGAAACGCGCCTTCTCCCGCGCCATCGCCTCGCGGCCCGCCTCGTACGCCGCCTTGATCACGGACCGCTCTTCCTCGATGAGCCCCTCCACCTTCTGCCTCGCCTCGGCGGTCCACTCGTCGGCCTTCCTTTTGATATCGCCGCCCAGCCCGCCGATCCGCTCCCTGGCCTCGCGCCCGGAGACAGGGGCGTACAGCAGGGCGACCCCCGCACCGATCAGACCGCCGGCAAGAAACGCCATGAGGATTCCGCCGGAACAACTCCTGTCGTCGCTCATTTCCTCTCCTCCTTTCGACCCACCCGCTCGAGAATGTGGGATGTCGCCGCCTTGAAACCGGCCAGAACCCCTGCGATGTTGACCAGGGCGGGGGAAACGGCGTGATCGAGAACCTTCGCCGCCACGTCCACCGTCCCCCGGAGCGAGCGGATCCCTTCTGTGAAATGCGTCACGTTGGAAACCCCTTTTTCCACGCCGGACAGGATTTCCCGGATGGAGGCGTTCGTTTTGCGAAGATCTTCCGCGGTCATTTCGAGTTGCCGCAGCGATTCGTCGAGCCGTCGCGTGATCCTGCTCACGTTTCCGCGGAGGGAGATCAGCGCGAGGGAGAGAACCACCGCGAGGACGGCGACGGCGAAAGCCAGGGCGAAGTAGAGGATCGACTGCGCGTCCAAGGAAAACCTCCCGAGAGAAAGGAATCCGCGGCAACGGAAATCCCCAGATCCACTTTAAAATACCTTAAACAGGCCGATCGCCGCAATCGGTGCGGACTCCGGAGCGGACCGGAGTAGAATAATGGAGTTGACGGGAACCGGATCGAGGGGAAGCGTGTCCGACAAGGAAGGAGCCGTCTTGGAAACGCCGGCGGGGAAGGCACAACCGGTCGACCTGCTCGTGGAAGCGTTCCGCCGCGGGAAACCCGGCGCTTTCGACGACATCGTGCGGGCCCATCAGGACCGGGTCTACGCCTTCTGCGCGCGGATGCTCCAGGATCGGGAAGAGGCGCTGGACGCCGCACAGGAGGTGTTTCTCTCCGCGTACCGGAACCTCGCAACGTTCCGGGGGGAAGCGGCCCTTTCCACGTGGCTCCTGCGGATCGCGGCGAACCGTTGTCTGAACCGCATCCGGCAGAGGAGGTCCCTGGCGGGGCGGGAAGCCCCCTGGCCCGATGCGAATCCCGACGGGGAAGGGCCGATGTTCCAACCGGCGGGAGGGGAAGACGACCGGCCGGACAGGATCACCGAGAACCGGGAGATGGGAGCGATCCTTTCCGGGGCCATGGCGCGCCTCGACCCGGACTCCCGATGGATGGTTCTCCTCTCGGACGTCGAGGGATTCTCTTACGAAGAGATCGCCGGGCTCGCGGAGGTGCCGGTGGGGACCGTGAAATCCCGGCTGCACAGGGCCCGGATGTCGTTGCGGCGCATGCTCTCGCCGGTGGTGTGAAGGAAGCAGCGATGGATTGCAGGGAAGCACAGGACAGGCTGTCGGAGTACCAGGACGGAAACCTGACCGGGGGCGCGGCGGAAACGCTCTCGGAACACCTCCGGGGGTGCTCCGCCTGCGTCGCCGTGGCGCACTCCCTCACTGCGGTGCGGGAATCCCTGCGCCATCTGCCGGCAACCCCGGCCCCGCCGGAACTGCTCGCAAGGATCCGGGCTGCGATCGACGGGGAAACCGCGGGACCGGTTTCCTCCTCCGGCGCCGCCGATGCCGCGCAAAGCACCTTCCATCGCCGCTTCCGGTTCCCTCTGGAGGTGGCGGCCGCGCTGCTTCTCTTTGCCTCCGTCTACTGGTACCAGAAGGCGCCTCCCGCTGCGCCGCCCCCCGCCGTCCCGGTCGCCTCCGCCCCGGTCCCCGCGGCTTCCAAACCGTCTTCCGGCGCGCAGAAAACCGGGTCCGCCGGCCGGGTCGCGGCCGTGGCGCAGCCGAAAGCGAGAAGCTGGTCGCCCTCCGACCTGCCCACGGCGCCGGCGTTACGGGCCAGCACGAACGCCGAGCGGATCGTGCCTGACTCCTTCGGGACCCTTTCGCCCCTCTCCCATCGCGCCCCGTCGGACGGCGGAGAGGTCCTGCTGAAGGTCGGGGCGGAAAACCGCGAAGGTGCGGAAGAGCGGGTCGCCGCCGCCGCCCGCCGGCTCGGAGGCGTCATCCTGTTCGCGGTCCGGAGCGGGAGCGCGGAGTCCGGGGGGGACCGCGGCGCGGTGCGGGTGGTCCTGCCGGAACCCGCCGGGCCGCTGTTTCTCATGGAACTGGGCCGACTCGGGCGCGTTCCGGCGGAGGGGAAACCGGAAACGGTCGACCTCTACGACGGCCCGCGGCCGCGGGCCGTCTCCTACACGGTGCACATCCGCACCCGCTGACGGCCGGACCGCGCTTCGGGTCATCCTCAGAGAAATTCTCCCCCCGCGTAACGGCGGGACGCCTCCTTAAGAGGAAGTCCCGGTCCCGCAGGCACCGCTCCCGCATCTCCCGGAGCCATTCCCCGTGGGCCTGCAGCGAGGAATGGGGCCCTCGCAGGCAGGTCGGGGCGGCGACGATCCCCAGGATCCTCCTCATTTTCCCTCAAGGTACGATTCGAAGATCGTCCGGTACTTCCCGCAACCGTGGAACTTGAGGTACGGGATCACCTCCGCCGTCCCTTCCCTGCTCATCGGAACGAATTTCCCCTTCGCCCGCGCGCACACCTTCCCGTCGAGGAGGAGTTCCCCCTCGCTGTAGGCCAGCTTCCCCGCATCCTCGACCAGCCGGCTGCGGATCTCGATCGCCACCTCCACAGGGACCGGGGCGAGGTACTTGACGGAGAGCTCTCCCGTCACGTACATCGGGTGCGCCTTCCCGAAGACCGTGGCGGCCCACCCCATCGTCTCGTCGAGGAGGGAGGCCAGGACCCCGCCGTGGGCGACGTTCCTGTACCCGTTCATGTGCCGTGGAAGGACGACCTGGCCGCGGACCTCGTTCCCCTCGACGAAGAACCTCGCGCGCACGCCCGAGACGTTCTCGTCCCCGCACAGGAAGCACCCCGAGGAGTGCGGGAGGTACTCCCGTTCAGGGTCCGGCATGTCGCTTCCTCCCTCCGCTTCCGCCCTCCCTGCGCGCCCCCTGGAACGTCCCGCGCCGGGAAAGCTCCACGGCGATGTCCGACGCCATCTCGCGCGGACCCTTCGGCCAGCGCGGGGCGATGAGCAGGTGTTCCGGCGCCTCTCCCATCAATCGCATCACGGCGATTTCCGGGGACAGCCGTTCGAGAAAGTCGACGCAGGAGGAGAGGTACTCGTCGTATCCCGGCACCCGTACCCCCCCCCGCCGCCACGCCTCTTCCATCGCGCTCCCCCCGAGGACGTGGAAATGGTGCAGCTTCACCCCCTGGACGTCGAGCCGGGAAAGGAAAGGCGCCGCGGAGAGGAACCGTTCGCGGGTGTCTCCGGGGAGACCGTAGATCATGTGGACCCCGACGTCGATCCCGCGCCGCCTGATCTCGGACACGGCCCGCACGAAGGTGTCGACCGAGTGCCCCCGGTTGACCCGCCGGAGCACCGCATCCGACATCGACTGCAGCCCCACCTCGACGCACACGTACCGATTCCGGGCGACCTCCGAGAGGACCGACAGCACCGGCTCCCCGAGGCAGTCCGGCCGGGTTCCCACGACGATCCCCGCGACGTCCGGGTGGGAGAAGGCCGCCTCGTACAGGCGGCGGAGCTCTTCCGGCGCCGCATAACTGTTGCTGAACTTCTGGAAGTAGACGAGGAACCTTCGGTACGCATGGTGCCTGCCCGGCGCATGGATGGAGCGGCGCACCTGCTCGGCCACCGGAAGCCCGGGGAAGCGAATCCCCGGGGTGAACGCATCGTTGTTGCAGTAGGAGCACCCGCCGACGCCGATTGCGCCGTCGCGGTTGGGGCATGTGAACCCCCCGTCCACGCTGATCCGGGCGGCGGGACCTCCGAGGCGACGCCGCAGGAAAGAGGCGTAGTTGTGGAAACGGAGCTCGGGGTGGAGCGGCGGCAGGATCGGTTCGGGCATGGATCTATCGCACCATGGGAGGAGCGCCCCCCGGAGCGGAGAACCGCTTCCGCAGCGTCTCCCGGTGGTCCCGGATCTCCTCCCGGACGCTTCCCGTGCAGGCCGGATCCCCACGCTCGCAGGCGCGAAGCGCCTCCGCAAAGGCGACCTCCGCCTCCTCTCTCCGGGAAAGATCCCCGAGAAGCACGCCCAGGGTGTCCAGCAGCGGCGGCGTCCGCCGCTTCGGGTCGGAAAGGACCGCTTCCATGCGCCGCAAGGCTTCCTCCCGCCCGCTCCCCGAGAGGATCGCCGCCCACGCAAGGTTGTTCGTCGCCTCCGGATCGGCGGGTCGGAGGGACAGGGCCTCGAGGTACTCTCGCCGGGCCGGGTCGTAGCGCTTCTCCGCGAGACGAACGTTCCCGAGGTTCACGCGGGCCTGGAAAGAAGACTTGTCCTTCGCAAGGGCCCGCTCGTACTCGCGCGCCGCCAGGGAAAGCTCCCCTTTCCTCTCGTACGCCACGCCGAGCGCAATGTGCTCCTCGGCGGAGAGCGGATCCTCGAGAACGATGATCTTCGGCACGTGCCCGCACCCGAGCGCGGTCGCCGCCAGCAGCAAGAGCGTCACCAAGGTCAAGGCGCGGCCGGTGCCGGGAGCTTTCCTGGAGGAGACGCGTCCTCGGAGCAGAGGCGGGGAGGCGGGGAGCGACGAAGACCCGCAACCGAAGCAGGCCATGAAGGGAGGGAAAGGCATCCCCGAAGGGGAGGGTCCCTGGCCCCGCCGGGAGCGCCCTGGCCGGATCCCCGCACACGGGACCGCAAGGCGGGCGGACCGATTCACCGGGGAGTCCCCGCGGCCGGGGCGACGATGGCGAGGCGCCCCATCTTCGCCCACTCCGCTTCCAGGGCGGCATAAGGGATGACGACCCCTTCCTCCCGCCCCGAGTTGGCCACGATCCCCTCCGGCGTCACCCCGTAGGCGAGAAGGTAGTGGGGGCGGCTCCAGGCCCACGTACCGAGATCGACCAGCAGGATCACCGGCTCTCCCCGCCCGATCCTGCGCCGCAACGCGCGGAGATCGAGGTCGGCCACCTCCGCCTGCAGCCCTCGTCGCCGCGCCGCGGCGGCGAGGTCGGTGATGAGCGCGCCGCGCAGCCCCGGGGTGCGCGTCTCGGCGACCAGCTCGCCCGTCGTCGCCGCCAGCCCGTGAAAGCGCAGGAGCATCGCGAGGGAAGAGGGGCCGCACGTCTCCTCTTCCTGCGGAAGAAAGGGGACGCCCGGGATGACATGGGCGCCGGCGGGGGTCGACTCTCCCGTCGCCGGGGTTTCCACGGCGGGGCGATGCGCCGCGCACCCCCCCGAAACGAGAAGGGCGCCGCCCAGGACCAGGGCGGCGCCCGGGAGCCAGCGAAGCCGGGGCATCAGCGGACGATGACTTCCTTGTTCATCAGCTTAAGGATCACGATGATGAGAATGACCAGGATGGCGAGGCCGATGAGGATCCCGATGCCGCTGTCGGTTCCCGCGGCGGCCCGGTCCGTAAGCGACGCCAGCCGGTGCAGGTCCTGCGCGTCCATCGTCCGAACCTTCGCCATCGCCTCACCGGGCGACACGCCGTAATCGATCAGCTTCTGGGTCACCATCTTGCTTTCGAGGAACGACTGGACCTTCGCCATGTCTCCCGCGCGGCTCCCCGCGTCCGCGAAGTGGGATGCGATCACCCCCGCCTCGGCGACTCCCCTGAGGGACCCGACGGCCCCCATCCAGCCGGCCATCACGACCGCCACAATCACGAACCAAGCCGCTTTCCGAACTGACGCCATCGCAACCCTCCTCCGTGCGTTCTGGTTCCGCAGTCAAAACCCGTTCTTGTTCCTGCGATTGTCGCAGAAACCCTGCGGCCGGGTCAACCCCGCCGGGTCGCTCACTCGAGCACCCGGATGGGCATCACGATCATCGGCTGCCCCGAGAAGACGATCTTTTTCTGCGCGAGGAACGCCGTCTGGTTGTGGAGCAGCTTGTCGAAGAAGCTCTCCTCGCGGAAGACCAGCTGCCCGGCGAAGAAGACCACGTTGGGAAAATCGGCCGTCACCTGCTCCGAGAGGTGCTGGAGCGTCTCGATGACATCCGTGCCCACCTTCTGCCGGGCCTCCGCGTAGTATCCGTGCCCTTTCGCGAACTCCACGTAGTTCCGGAGCTGGGCGCGCAGGTCCCCGGACAGGTTCTCGATCTCCGCCACCCCCTTGAACCGGCTGGTGTCGATCACGCCGGCGGACAGGAAGATGAAGTTCCGGAACGTCCCCGGAAAGGACCGGACGATCGAGAAGAACACGTGCATTCCCAGGCCGTTGTACCCCGACACCATGATGGCGGCGGTGGGCGCCTGCCTTCGGATCATCGGCTCCTGGACGGAGGAAAGGGTGGGCGCGGGGAGGTTGAGGAGGAGGTCGTCGAGCCGCCGCAGCTGCTCCGCGGCCTTGCGGTAGTGGCGGCGGACGAGGAAACTCGTCGCGCAGAACGAGCCCGTGATGAGCAGCGTGACCCATCCCCCCTCGGGGAATTTCATCCAGACGGTCGTGACGAGGATGAACCCGGTGAGGAAGAACCCGACCCCGTTGATCGCAAGCCCCGGCTTCCACCCCCGCGCCGACGCCCGGTCCTTCCACCAGTGGCGGCACATCCCGAACTGCGACAGGCTGAAGGTCAGGAACACGTTGATCGAGTACATGATCACGAGGTGCCGGACGGAGCCGCCGGTGAGGAAGAGCATCAGGAACGCCATCCCGCCCATGAAGTAGACCCCGTACTTGGTCACCAGCCGCTCGGAGAGATGGGCGAACCGGTGGGGCATGTAGGAGTCCACCGCCATGTTGGAGAGGACCTGCGGCCCTCCGAGGAACCCCGTCTGCGCCGCCACGAACAGGAGCACCGCCTCCGTGAAGAGGACGAAGGCGGCGAAGAGCTCGGCGCTCTCCCCCCTCCAAAGGTCGTTCACCAGGTCTCCGAAGAGGACGGCGTTCAGCGTCTTTCCGTGGACCGGCTTCACGCCGTTGAGGACGTACCCGAGGATGATCCCGCCGGCAAGGAACGACAGGGACACCGCCATGTAGCCCATGGCCCGCTTCCCCGTCTGGACGCGAGGCTCCCGAAGCGTCTGCATGGAGTTGCTCACCGCCTCGATCCCCGTGTACGTGCCGGCGCCCATCGAGTAGGCGCGCAGCAGCAGCGCGAAGACGCCGAGCCACCCCACCTCCCGGGACGCGGCGGAGAGATCGGTGGAGACGCGGGTGGCCACGGCGGGCAGGTCCGCCGCGTGGCGCAGCACCGCGTAAAGGACCAGCGGGACGTGGGTCAGCAGGAACGCCATGAAGATCGGAGTGAGCACCAGCACCGACTCCTTGACGCCCCGGAGATTGATCCAGATGAGGAACAGGAGGACGAAGGCGACGAACCAGAACTTGTACGCCAGCCAGGAGGGAGGGAGGAAGCTGAAGATGGCGTCCGCTCCCGCCGCGACGGAGATGGTGATCGTCAGGACGTAGTCGATGACCAGCGCCGAGCCGGAGACCACTCCGGCCTTCTCCCCGAGAAGCTTCGACGCGACGATGTACCCGCCCCCGCCCGAGGGGAACGCCTCGATGATCTGCGCGTAGCTCCCCGAGATGACGAGGACGGTGATCACCGTGGCGGCCGCCACGAAGAGGGCGAGGACGGTGTGTCCCCCCAGGGCGAGATACGCTTCCTCCGGCCCGTACGACGAGGAGGAGATCCCGTCCGCTCCCAGTCCCACCCATGCGAAGAAGGCGATCAGGGATACGTGGTGGAAGATGTTCGGGTCGAAGATGTCGCGCGGGGCCCCCAGCAGGACCCTCTTGACGCGCTGGTAGACGGCGCCGTTCCGCATCGGTTTCACGGTCTCCGTTCCCCGCTACAGCACCCGGATGGGGAGGACGACCATCGGCAATCCCGCGAACACCAGCCGTTTCTGCGCCATGAGCGCGGTCTGGTTGTGGAGAAGCTTGTCGAGGAAATTCTCCTCCCGGAAGACGAGCTTCCCGGCGAAGACGGTGATGTTGGGGAAGTCCTTCGCGGTTTCCTCGGCGAGCTGGGCGACGCATTCGATGGCGTCGGTCCCCACCTTGGTGCGCGCCTCCGCGTAATAGCCGTGCCCTTTCGCGAATTCCACGTAATTCCGGATCTGCCCCTCGAGGTCGTGCGCCAGGTTCTCCACCTCGGCGGCGCCCTTGAACACGCTCGTGTCGATCACGCCGGCGGAGATGAACACGAAGTTCCGGAACATCCCGGGGAACTGCCGGATGACCGAGAAGAGAACGTGCATTCCCATGCCGTTGTACCCGGAGACCATGATGACCGCGGTGGGGGCCTGTCGGCGGGCGACCGGCTCCTGGGCGGACGGGACGGTCACGGGGGGGAGGGCCAGGAGCAGCTCGTCCAGCCGCTTCAGGTTCTCCTGGGCGGCGCGGTAATGGCGCCGGATCCCGAAGCTCGCGGCGACGAACAGGCCGGTGATGAGGAGGGTCACCCACCCCCCCTCGGGGAACTTGAACCAGATCGTCAGGCAAAGCACGGATGCGGTCACCAGGAACCCCACGCCGTTCATCGCGATCCCGAACTTCCACTTCTTCTCCGATCCCCGGTCCTTCCACCAGTGCAGGACCATCCCGAACTGCGAAAGGGAGAAGGTCAGGAACACGTTGATGGAGTACATGATGACGAGGTACTTTACGGACCCGCCGGAGATGTAGAGCATGAGCAGCGCCATGCCGCCCATGAACACCACGCCGTACTTTCGGACCAGCCGCTCGGAGAGGTGGGCGAACCGCCTCGGGGCGTAATAGTCCAGCGCCATGTTGGAGAGCACCTGCGGGCCGTCGATGATGCCGGTCTGCGCCGCGATGAACAGGAGCGCCGTCTCCGATCCCAGCACCACCGCCAGGAGGACCTTCCCCCCATCCCCCCGCCACAGGTCCGCCATGACCTTTTCGAAGAGCACGGCGTTCAGCGTCCTCCCCTGGACCGGGGCCACCCGGTAGAGGAGGTAGCTGAGGAGGATCCCCCCCGCAAGGAACGACAGGGAGAGCGCCATGTACGCCATCGCCTTCTTGCCGGTGTGGACGCGCGGCTCGCGCAGCGTCTGCATGGAGTTGCTCACCGCCTCGATCCCGGTGAACGTCCCGCCGCCCATCGAGAAAGCGCGCATGAGGAGCGCCCCCAGCCCGAGCCACCCCATCTGCCCCAGGGAGAAGCGGAAGTCGCGGGACACGTCGGCGGCCACCGCGGGCATCTCGGGGATGTGGCGAAGCACCGCGTAGAGCAGGAGGGGCACATGGGTCAGTATGAACACCATGAAGATGGGTGTGAAGACGGCGACGGACTCCTTCACCCCCCGCAGGTTCATCCAGATGAGGATGAAGATCACGAGAGTGACGAACCAGATCCGGTAGTGGAGGAGGTCCGGGGGGAGGATGCTGAAGAAAGCGTCCGCGCCGGAGGCGATCGATATGGTGACCGTCAGGATGTAGTCGATGACAAGGGCGGAGCCCGAGATCACCCCGGCCCTCTCCCCGAGGAGCTTCGATGCGACGATGTACCCGCCCCCGCCCGAGGGAAACGCCTCGATGATCTGCGCGTAGCTCCCCGAGATGATCAGGATCGTGCCCACCGTCATCATGGCGACGAAGATCGCCAGCACAGAGTGCCTGCCCAGCGCAAGGAACGCCTCCTCCGGGCCGTAGCAGGAGGAGGAGATCCCGTCCGCGCCCAGCCCCACCCATGCGAAGAAGGCGATCAGGGAGATGTGCTGGAAGATCTTCGGGTCGAAGAGATCCCGGGGAGCGCCGAGGAAGATCCGCCTGGCGCGCCGGTAAATGGATTCGTTTTCCATAGGATGTCAGAGGCCTCTGGCGCGTGGAGTTCGGGGCCGGCCGAAGGACGGATTATACACGTTAACAAAACATGTCGTCCACCGCGGACGACATCCGGTACAGGAGGACCACCAGGTTGTGCGGCTCCCCCTTCCGGTCGTCGACGAAGTCCGGGTACACCGCCGCGCGCTCGAATCCCAGCTTCTCGAAGGCGCGCACCGCCGCCGCCTGCTCCTCGATCACCTCGGCCATCAGGTACCGCAGCGACGCCTTCTCTCCCAGGTGCCGCAGTTCCCGGACCATCGCCGTGCCCAGGCCCAGGTGGCGGTAGTCGGCCGCGATCTGGACGCGGACCACGCCCACCCGCCGCTTCCACCCGCTCTTCCTCCGGTGGAGCGTGGCGTCCCCCACCACGCGCTCCCCCTCCAGCGCGAGGATGGGGAGAACCCTCTCGTAGTCGAGCGCATCCGCGAAGCCCTGCACCACGTCCCGCCGGTTCACGTCCCGCCGGAAGAACATCTTGTCCTCCGGCGGGATCGATTGGAAGAACGTCCACAACCGGTCCACGTCCTCCGGGACCATCGGGCGGAAGACGAGTCCGGCGCCGTTGCGCAGGACGATCTCCCGGGGATATCGATCGAGGCGGATCATCTTCGTCGCCCTCCCGACATTGCGTGCTTACCACTCGTCCCGGAACGGCACATCGACGCGATCGTACCACTCCGAAAAGTCCATGGGTTGATGCGGAGGAAGTCCCCTCTCGTGGAGGAGGTCGTCGATCACGCGGTGGGCAAAGGACAGGGCGTTGTCCATGAACCGGAGGGAATCCGGCGACTCTTCCGACGGGTCCGCGGCCTGGTGCGCCTCGACCGCCCTGGCGAGGTCGCGCTCCGCGGCGGGGAGGTCCTGGCCGGTGAGGGCCTGCCCGATGGCGGCGAGATGGCGGCCGATCCGGTGGTACGCGCGGCGGACCTCCATGGGGGAAGCGTCGATGCCGCGCCACGCGCCGAAGTAGAGCGCGTCGTGGCCGGCGCGCAACGACGCGTACGCCAGCCCGTCGTAGGGGCAGCCGGGCTTCCCGCCGGGCCCCGTCCCGGCGCCCCGGGAGGCGCACCGCAACTCCGCCCCGCAGTTGGGGCAATGGATGACGGCGGCCGGCATGCGGAGATTATCGCGCGTGTTGTCCTGCGGTAACATGGTATGTTACCATACATATCAATGGAACGCCTGACCCCTTCCCAGCGACGAGTCCTCTCCTTCCTGCAGGAGTTCGCGACCCGGAACCGCTTCGCGCCCACCGCGAAGGAGATCGCGGCGCATTTCGGGATCGCGGAGAAGAACGCCTTCTACTACCTCGACCTGCTGGAACGGAAGGGGTTCCTCCGCCGGAAGCGGCACAGCCCGCGCCGGATCGAGTTCACGGAGAAGAGCGCCCCCTACCGACCGCCCCGCCGCGTCCTCGTCCTGGGGCGGGTTCCCGCGGGCCCGCCGGGGGAGGCGATCGAGGATGCCGGGGAGGCTCTGTTCCTCGACCCCCTGTTGGCCGGCGACGGGGAAGTGTACGCCCTGCGCGTTTCGGGGGACCGCATGACGGGGGCGGGGATCCGCGGCGGGGACTACATCCTGGTCCGCCCGCAGGAAACGGCCTCGGACGGCGAGATCGTGGTGGCCGTCGTCGCCGGGCAAGCTACCGTGAAGCGGTTCCGGAGGCTCGCGGTCGGCGTGCGTCTCGAGTCGGAGAACCCGGCCTGCCCGCCCCTGCCCCTCCCTTCGATCTCCGGCGAGGCGGCGGCGTCACCGTCTCTGCGCATCGCGGGCAAGATCGTCGGCCTGTTCCGGAAGATGTAGGGGGAGCGCATGACGCCCGCGCTACACCGGATCGGTACGGTCGCGCTGTGCGCGCCCTCGACTCTTGTGGCACGACACGGCGCGCGGCGAATAAACTACGTTTCACGATCTGAACTGCGAACCCGCAATCTCATTCGCGTTCGTTGCTGCATGCGGGAAAACACACTTCAGTAACCTGGCGATATCAGGCAAACAAGGAGGCTTTTCTAAATGAGATATTTAAATATGATAAGAAATATAACCAATTGGCCATTGCATATAAAATACAAACTTGGAGTAAAAACACCAGATCCGCTTGAATTTATGCTAAAAAATGGCATTAACTGTGAGGTACCAAAAAGATTATATCATGAATTCAAAATGATATTCTTCGAAAATACGTACAGAGTCGGGCATAACAAAAGAATAATTAATCAAAATCCGATAATAATAGATATAGGAGCCAATGTGGGATTTTTTTCTGCCTTTGCCATTTCGAAATTCCCAAATTGCAATGTATATTCGTATGAACCGGTTGGAGCGAATTTCAAACAATTATTAAGGAATAGCGAGCTAAATCCCGACAAGAGCTTCAAATGTTTCAACAATGCTGTTTGTGGACACAAAGGAACGATAAGAATAAACTTTGAAAAACATGATGAATTTACGACATCGGCAACCATAAAGGACAACGATAAGGGGAATATGGTATCTATAGAAGTACCTTGTTTGAGACTTAGTGATATATTTGATGATAATAATATAGATAAATGTGACTTTCTGAAAATAGATTGCGAAGGAGCTGAATACGATGTGCTATACAATACACCAACAACATACATTGATAGAATAGATCAAATGGTAATAGAAGTACATCACGATAATTATGGAAAGGAAAACCTGGAATCTCTCAGAGATTTCTTGATTACAAACAAGTTTAATTTATTCCAGTTCCGCAATCGGCCCGGCTTGTTATGGGCTTATCGCACCTGACAACCGCGTCAAAACAGACTGGGCGGATGTGGCAGGCGAAGTTGTGGCTCACCGGGTTGCGCACGGGGCAGATCATACCTCGGAAGCGTCGAGGACGGAGTCCACCGCTTCCAGCACCGTGTCGAGGTCGAGCAGGAGCATGCAGCTTGTCTCGGGACGGTGGCAGACCGTGTGGGCGCAGGGGCAGCAATCCAGCGGCACCTTCGGGGTGGCGACCCGGTCCCCCAGCGGCCGCCACATCGCGGGCAGGCTGGGGCCAAACAGTCCGACCACCGGAATCCCGGCCGCCGCGGCGATATGCATGGGCCCCGAGTCGTTCCCGACAAACAGGGAGCACCGGGCGCACAAGGCCGCAAACCGAGTGAGCCCTCCTTCCGGCGGGAAGACCGCATAGGGAACCGTCATCTCCTTCCGCACGGCATCCACGATCGCCTGCTCCTCGGCATCCGGCCCCGAAGCCAGGATGACCCGTGCCGCCCGCTCCTTCGAAAGCCTTCCCGCCAGTTCGGCGAACCGCGCGGCCGGCCAGCACTTCCCCTTCCAGCGGGCTCCCGGGTGGACAAGCAGGCGGAAGCCCCTCCCGCCGATGCCGTTCTCGTCGAGGAAGCAGTCGACGGCCCGCAGCTCCGCCGGGCCGATGTCGAGGAACAGGTCCCTGCCGGCCGGCGGGATCCCCGCGGCGCGGAGCGCGGCGAAATGGTAGTCGACGATGTGCAGCGGACCGGCCGGCCGCACGATCTCGGTGAGGAGCCGCCCCCTCCAACGGCCCTCGTCGTTGAACCCGATGCGCCGGGGGGCGCCCGACGCGAAGGCGGCGATCGCGGACCGGTCGGAATCGGTGAGGTCGATCACCAGGTCGAACCCCTTTTTCCGCAGGCCCAGGAGGAAGGAGAGCTGGCGGGAGAGCCGCGCGAGGGCCCCTCCCCCCTTGGCCTCTTTCCTGCGGAAAGGGATCACCTCGTCGACGTATGGGTTGTTGCGAAGAAGGGGGGCCGTCCAGTCGTTGACGAGCGCCGAGACGAAGGCGTCGGGGTGCTTCGCCTTGATCGCCCGGAAGGCGGGCGTCAGGAGCACCGTGTCTCCGATGTAGCGCAGCTTGATG
The DNA here is from genome assembly GCA_021815305.1 of Deltaproteobacteria bacterium. GTDB lineage: Bacteria > Desulfobacterota > Deferrimicrobia > Deferrimicrobiales > Deferrimicrobiaceae > JAKAHC01. Next base: position 682,061 of record JAKAHC010000001.1, read on the forward strand.
ACGAGGACCTTCACGCCGTTCCCTGCCGGGCGCTCCTACCCTTTGTACCCGTGGCGCAGCAGATACGGGTAGAACGACGGCGTAAGCCACCGGCTCCGGTGCGGCGGAAGGGGGGACCGGTACTCCGCGACCCGCTTTTCCATGACCTTGGGGTGGGTCCCCCGGAACGGGATCGTCATCCTCAGGTCGTACTCGAAGGTTTCCAGTTCCGGCGCCTTGTCCCCGTGGTAATGCTTCACCATCGTGTTGCGCTTGGCCCGGCACGTTTCGGGGGGCTTCACCCAGGAGTAGTGGGAGATGTAGATCCGGGTCTTCAGGAAATTCTCCGGGGGGCCGTCCTGCACGTTGCGCCCCGTGGGATCGCCCTTGAGGGCGAACCCGCACGCGTCCGCCGTGGAGACCAGCAGGCCGTCGTTCCGGACGATCCGGATCGCCTTCCGGTAGAAATACGGGTTCACCGTCCGGTAGTCTCCGTAGAAGTGGCGGTACCGGAGCTGAATCGCCAGGATCTCCGGCTTCCCAAGGTTCTCCCGCATCAGTTGCACGAGCCCGGGAAGGTCCTCCTCGTGGATCACCTCGTCGGCCTGGAGGTAGAAGGCCCAGTCCCCCGCGCACTCCTTGAGCGCGAGGTTGGTCAGGTCCCGGAAGAAGTGCCCGCTCTCCCGCACCGTGTCCTGCCACTCGTTCTCGAGGATCCGGATCTTCGGGCTGCCGATGGAGCGGACCAGGTCGAGGGTGCCGTCCTCCGAACGGCCGACGAGCACGACGTACTCGTCGACGATGGGCAGGATCGAGGAGATGGACTCCACGAGGGGATAGTCGAGGGCGATCGCGTTCCGCACGATCGTGAAACCGGATACCTTCATTCGGACCTTTCCCGGCGACACGGGGCTGCGTTTCGCATCAACATACCATGTTTCCTCACCGCATCGCCTTGGCGAGACGCCAGCGGAAAGGATGCAGGAACCGGCGCCTGCGGCTCACCGGCGGCGCGTTGTCGGACAGGATCCGGTCGAAGAACGCCAGGATCCGCTCTTCCCGGTAGAATTCGTTCCCCTCGCCGTCCGGGAAGTACGGCTCCGCCAGCATGGCGCGGTACTTCCCCTCGTCCCGGTCGATCTCGGCGATCTTTTCGATGAACTCCTCGTCGCTGCCGTAATCGTTGCGGTGCAGGAAACTGCGCTTGTTGAACTCCCTGCCGACCAGCGGGTTCCCCCAGTAGATCGGGATGCACCGCGCCCACATGGCGTCCACCAGCTTCTCCGTCGTGTAGCCGTCCACCGACTTGTTCTCGTAGCACAGGTGGAACTTGTACCCCGCGTTGAAATCCCGCTTGATGCGCGTTCCGAGGGGGAGCGCCTCCCCCATGTTGTTCAGCGCCCGACCCGCGGAGTCCACATGCCTGAAGCGGCACAGCCTGCGGAAAAAATCGACCCGTGTTCCGGCCTTCCTGCGGTTGGCGTTCGTGATGATGAAGGAGCAGAACTTCCGCCCGGAACGCGCCACGGCGTCCACTTCCTCCGGCGTCTTCCGCAGGTCCGCCGGCGTGGCCCCGCTCCCCGGGACGTAGCAGGGCAGGCGCAGGTGCCGCGGATCGTCGATGTAGAAGCACGTCATGGCGTAATCGCAGACCCCGAAGTCCGGCCGGAGGGTCTCGCTGGTCCAGAACACCTTCTTGCATGTGTAGAGCCTGTGAAGGTGCCCCGTGTTGGAGTAGATGAGGATCTCCGGGCGGTCGTCGATCACGACGTCGTATCCCTTCGACAGGACGTGGGTGAAGAAGTTGTCCGTCTTGTCGAGCCCCCCGAAATCGCAGAAATCCAGGCGCAGAGTCGGCTTCATGCCTTGCCCTCCGCCGCCGCGGCCGCGAGTCCCGCCGCCGCTTCGAACACCGCCGTCACCGGGATCGCCTCCATGCATTCCCTCGGCCTCTTCCCGTGGAGGTGGCAGGTCGATTCGTCTTGCGGGCACGGGCTGCACGGGAACCCGGAAGCCACGATGCGCACCCTCCTGCCCCGGGGGCCGTAGAGGACCGGGTCGGAGGGGCCGAAGATCCCGACCGTCGGGACCCCGAGCCCCGCGGCGATGTGCATGGGCCCCGTGTCGTTGGAGACGAACAGCCCCATCCGGTCGACCAGGGCGATCGTCTCCCGCAGCTTTCGGATCCCCGCCAACAACACCGGCCCGGACTTCATGCCTTCCGCGACCTCGCGGCACGCGCCCACGTCCCTCGGCCCGCCGAACACCACCACCCTCCACCCCGCTTCCGCGAGACGGTCCCCGAGAGATGCGAACCGGTCCGCCGGCCACCGCTTGTGCATCCACCCCGCCCCGGGGAATAGCCCTGCGAAGGGTCCACCGGAATCCCCCGCGAGGTCCCGGAGCCGCCGGTCCGCCTCCGCCCTCTCCCCGGCCCGCAGGAAGATCTCCGGATCCGGGACGGGCACCGGCCCCGTCACCGCTTCCACGATCCGCATCTTCTGCTCCGTCAGGTGCGTCCCCATGTGATCCACGTTCACCGCGTTCGTGTAATAGAAGCGCCGGCTGCGGATCGCTTCCGCCACCCGGACCGGGGCGCCGGACGCCATGGCCATCTGGCCGGAGCGCGGACCGCAGAACAGGTCGACGACGAGGTCGTACCTCCCGGCGCGGACCATGCGCAGCCAGTCGAGGCTCATGCGGGCCCTCTTCCACCCGGGAAGCTTTCTCTGGGCCCACCGGTCGATGACCAGGACCTCGGCGATGCGCGGGTTCGACTCGAAGACGTCCGCGGAAAAGGCCTCCGTCACCACGGAGAGGGATGCGCCGGGAAACGCCTCGGACAACGCGCGGATCGCTGGCGTCACCAGCACCATGTCGCCGATCGCCCGGACGGCGAGGACGAGGATCCTGCGAGGCTTCACGGGCCCGGCACCTTCCACGGATCCGCGCGCTCCCGGTACAGCACGAGGCGGCCCATCTTCGCGTACGCCCCTCCGATCGACGCGACGAACCCGGGCCAGCCGTCCAGCAGGCCGAGCTTCCAGACGTAGGTCTCGAGGAACTTGAAGAAGAAACCCGCGAGGAACCGGAAACCCCCGGGGATCCCCGGGGCATTGCGTTTCTTCGCGAGCTGCGCCGCCCCGATCTGCGAATAGGAAAGCTGTTTCATGACGTACTGGGAATAGGAGCGGTACGTGATGTGGAGGAGATCGATCGGCAGGATGCCCACGTTCCCGCCGCGGATCTCGACGTAATCGTGGGGGTTGATCCCCACGAACCGCCCCTTCTCCTTGAGGAAGAGGCGCAGCACGTGGTCGGGGTACCACCCCCCGTGCCGCATGCGGTGCCCGAGGAAGTAGTTCCGCCGGGGGAACCGGTATCCGTCGTGGCGGGGGGCGGCGACTTCCTCCCGGATGCGCGCCGCCAGATCGGCGGGAACCCGTTCGTCCGCATCCATCGAGAGGATCCAGGGCCCCCGCGCCATCTCCATCGCAAAATTCTTCTGTTCCTTGTGGCCGGGCCAGGGGTTGTGGAACACCTTGTCGGTGTACTCCTTCGCGATCGCCACCGTGCCGTCGGCGCTCCCCGCGTCCACGACGACGATCTCGTCGGCCCAGCGCACCGATTCGAGACAGGCGCGCAGGTTCCCCTCCTCGTTCAGGCAGACGACCGTAACGGATATCTTCGCCATGCGCCCTCTCTCCCGTTGGGTCCCTTCCCCCCCGCCGGCGGCGGGACGTCAGGCAGTGTAGCGCATTTTCATCCGCCGCCCACCAGCTCCGCCATCGCCTCCGCGACCCGCGCGGGGTCGATGCTTCTGCGGCACTCCGCGTCCCGCGGACAAACCTTTTCCCCCTTGATCTGGCACGCCGCGCACGGAAGCGGGGCCTGGAAGAACCGGTGTCCCGGTCCGACGGGCGCCGCGTACTCTCCCGAGCTCCCGCGGTATACGGAGACGGTCTTCGCGCCGGCGACCGCCGCCAGGTGAAGCGGCCCGGTGTCCGGGCCGATCATGTGGCCGCACGCGCGATAGACGGAAGCCAGCGCCTTGTACCCCATCCTCGGCAGCAACGCATCCCCCCCGCCGGCAAGTTTCCGGATCGCCAGGCACTCCGAGCGCTCCATCTCCGTGCCCCAGGAGAGGAACACTCCCATCCCCGGAAACCGTTCCCGCAGGAGGAGCACGGTCTGCGCCCAGAATGCCGCGTCCATCCGCTTGGTGTTCCAGGTCGTGCCGGGGTGCAGGGCCAGGCGGGGGAAAGCCCCGGGGAGCGCCTCCTCGAGAAGGCGCGCGGCAGCGGACATCTCCTCCGGGGTGTTCACGACCTCTCCCCGGAACTCCTCCATGGAGAAAGGTGTGCCGAAAGGGGAGCTCACCACGCGGAGGATCTTCCGCGTCACGTGCCGGTCCGCCTCCGCCGCGGGCGGGCGGCGGTTGGTGAACCAGAGATTCTGGCGTTCCCGGACCGTCTCCCGGGGGAACCCGTACCGGAGCGGCGCGCCGGAGAGGTGCGCGACGACGCCGCTCTTGATGTTCCCCTGGACGTCGAAGGCGACGTCGTATCCCCCGCGGCGAAGCTCCCCCGCCGCCGCGAAGGCCTCCCTCCACGTGGAGGGGGATCCCGCCTTTCCCTTCCACTCCCGGATGGGAAGCGCGATCACTCTCGCGATGCCGGGGTTCCCTTCGAGGAGCCCGGCGAACCGGGTGTCCACGACCCAGTGGATCTCCGCCGCCGGCGCGGCGCGGCGCAGGTACGGGACCGCCGGCAGCGCGTGGAGGATATCTCCGAGTGAGGAGAGTTTCACGATCAGGATCCGTCGCGCTTCAGTCACCGGCGGCGCACCCCCCGGGCGGCAACTCCCGCGCCGCGTCGATCACCATCCCGGGCGTGATGCCGAGCATGCACTCGTGCCCCCGGTCGCAGATCCTTCGCCGGCACGGCGAGCAGTCCACGTCCACCCGGACGATCCGGGCGCGCGGGGTCCAGGGCGAGGTCCGGCGCCAGTCCGTGGGACCGAAGACGGCGACAAGGGGGACGCCGAGCGCGGCGGCGATGTGCATGGGCCCGGAGTCGTTGGTCACCAGGAACGCGGAGAGGGACAGCAGCGCCATCAGTTCCCGGACCGTGGTCTTCCCCGCGAGGTTGACCGGCGCCTTCCGCATGGATGCCTCGATCTCCCCCGCCAGCGGAGCTTCCGCGGAGGACCCCACGATGACGACGGAGGTCCCCCACTCCTCGGAGAGCGCGTCCGCGACGGCGGCGAACCGGTCGGGGTACCAGCGCTTCGCCGAACCGTACGTGGCGCCCGGGTTGATCGCGACCATCCGGGATCCGCGTCCGATCCCCCGTTCCGCCAGGCGCCGGGCCATCGACGACCGCTCTTCCTCCGTAACGGCCAGCCGCAGTTCCGGGTCGGCAGGCCGCGGGATCCCCAGCCGGTCGAGCAGGCAGAGATAATACTCCACCTCGTGGCGGGCGAGGATGTCTTCCGTAAGCGGCACGGGCCGGGTGAGCAGGAGGCGGCGTCCGTCGGTGGCGTAACCCGCCCTCTCCGGGACCCCCGCGAGGAATGCAAGCAGCGCGGCGTCGAACGCGTTCTGGAAAAGCAGGGCGGCGTCGAACCGGCGGCGCCGGAGCTCCCATGCCATCCGCGCCTTCCCCGCGGCCCCCTCGTGGCGGCCGGGGCGCTCGTAGACGACCACCTCGTCCACGTCCGGGTGTTGCCGGAACAGCTCCGCGACGAGGGGTTTGGCGAGGAGGGCGATCCGTACCCCCGGGCACGCGGCGCGGACGGCCGCAAGCGCGGGGGTCGTCATCACCGCGTCGCCCAGCCAGTTCACCGCGCGGAGCAGCAAAGCTCCCCGCAGATCGGGGAAATCCATCAGGAATCCGCCCTTTCCCGGAATGCAAGCGGGCGGGAAGGCCCGCCCGGCCATCATATCATCCCCCGGCGCGGGAGTCGCATGGCGCCATTTTCCTCACCAGAGCATGCGGGATCTGGTATATATAAGTGTTTCGTGGAGGGATGGCCGAGCGGCTGAAGGCGGCGGTCTTGAAAACCGCTGAGCGGAAACGCTCCGTAGGTTCGAATCCTACTCCCTCCGCCAGGACGTATCCACGGGATGGCGGCAGAACCGGAGAGGTGGCCGAGTCGGCTGAAGGCAACCGCCTGCTAAGCGGTTGTACGGGTAAAACCGTACCGAGGGTTCGAATCCCTCCCTCTCCGCCATGATTCACGGCATCCGGAGGGCCGGGGATTCGAACCCGAGCCCGCCGCCGACCGGACAGGGAGGAACAGGGCGACGTTCGGGAGCCCGGCAGGCGGGCAAGGCGCCGGGGAGGCGAAGGCCTGGATGGCCGGAGCCTCGGCGGGCGAATCCCTCCCTCTCCGCCATGATTCACGGCATCCGGAGGGCCGGGGATTCGAACCCGAGCCCGCCGCCGACGATGTTGCGCCAAAACCGTACGAACGGAGAGGTGTCCGAGCTGGCCGAAGGAACGCGACTGGAAATCGCGTAGGTGGCTAATCCCCGCCTCGAGGGTTCGAATCCCTCCCTCTCCGCCATGATTTTCGACTTGTGTTCGGCAGGGGAGGGATTCGAACCCGAGCCCGCCGCCGACCGGACAGGGAGGAACAGGGCGACGTTCGGGAGCCCGGCAGGCGGGCAAGGCGCCGGGAAGGCGAAGGCCTGGATGGCCGGAGCCTCGGCGGGCGAATCCCTCCCTCTCCGCCATCACCACGGAAAGAGTTCCCGCCTTGCGAAGGCAAGCCGGAACCACATCGCAGGAGGAACGAGGAGGAACGATGAAAAAGTCCACGCTGTTGGTCGCCGCGTTCATGATGGTTGTCCTTGCCGGGGCGGGTTGCAAGAAGCAGCAGCCGCCTCCGCCGCCGATGCCCCCCCAGGGCGCGACCGGCATGCCCGGCGGTTCGCCGCACGGTGAGATGGCGCCCGCCGCGGAAAAAAAGGTCGTGGTCCCCGATTCGGTGAAGAACGCCTGGAAAGCGGTGAAGGTCGAGGTGGAATTCAAGGACAAGAAGACGAAAAAGGAGTTTTCCGTGCCCCTGAACTCCGAGTTCAAGGTGCCCGATTCCGACCTCGTGCTGAAGGTCGGGGATTTCCTCCCGAACTTCTCGATGTCGACCGACCAGATCACCTCCGCCTCCGACAAGCCGGAGAACCCCGCCGTCCGCATGGAGGTGGACCAGGGAGGCAAGGAGATCTTCCACGGGTGGCTGTTCGCGAAGTTCCCGTCCGTGCATCCCTTCCAGCACGACAAATACGGCGTCGTGCTTCTGGAAGGGGTGAAGAAATAGCCCGCGGATCGCCCGGCGCGAGGGGGATGGCCGGGAGGGCCGTCCCCCTATTTTTTCGCCTCCCGCAGCACCTCGATCATCCGCCCGTGGATCTGTCCGTTCGTGGCAAGAAGATCGGGCTGGTGGATGTCGTACGGCCCGCCGTCGAGCCTGGATGCGACGCCCCCCGCCTCCTTGAGGATCAGCAGGCCGGCCGCGGTGTCCCAGGGCCTCAGCTTCAGCTCCCAGAACCCGTCGAAGCGACCGCAGGCCAGGTAGCACAGGTCGAGCGCCGCGGAGCCGTCCCTGCGGATCGCCTGGCCGGTGAAAACGAACGCCCGGAAATAGTCGAAGTTGTTGTCCGAAGACGTCCTCACATCGTAGGCGAAGCCGGTGGCGAGCAGCGACTTCCGCAGTTCCCGGGTATTCGATACCCGGATGCGCTCCCCGTTCCGGTACGCCCCTTCCCCCGGCGACGCGGTGAACGACTCCTCCAACAGGGGATCGAAGACGGCGCCCGCCACCACCTTCCCGTCCCGTTCCACCGCGACGGAGACGCAGAAGCAGGGGTAGCCGTGCGCGTAGTTCGTGGTGCCGTCCAGGGGATCGACGATCCACCGGTACGGCGAGGGGGAGGTGCGCTCCGGGCTCTCTTCCGACAGGACTCCATGGTCCGGATACCGCCTGCGGATCCTTCCCAGGATGTACTCCTCGGACTCCCGGTCCACGTCCGTGACCAGGTTGATCTCCCCCTTGAAACGGATTGTCTGCCGCCGGCCGTAGTTCCGCCGCAGGATCTCCCCGGCCCCGCGTGCCGTCTCCTCCGCGAACGCCAGCAGTTCCCGATGCTCCATCGCGCCCTCCTCTTTTCCCCGTCGCAAAGCCCGGGTACCGGCGATTATAATATGTGGGGTGCGCGGCCCCCCGAAAAGTTCCGCGGAAAACCCGGCGGCGCAAGGACGGAGACCCGATCGATGAAACCTCGCACTGCTCCGCTTCTCTTGTTGATCCTTCTGCTTCTGCCCGCCTGCGCCACGACGAAGGCCTCGAATCCGTGGAAACCGGGGGACACCGTGGTATGCCCTCACTGCGGCCGCGAGTTTCCCCTGCCGGAAAAGAAAGGGAATTGACGGGAAGAGACCGGAAATGCATATCCCGGACGGGTACCTCGGTCCTCCCACCTACATCGCCGGGTACGCAGTGTGCGCCCCCCTCTGGGCCGTCGCCGCGCGAAAGGTCCGTCGCACCCTCGACGCCCGCCGCGTCCCGCTGCTGGCCATCTCCGCGGCGTTCTCGTTCCTGGTGATGATGTTCAACATCCCCGTTCCCGGGGGGACCACCGGGCACGCGGTGGGGGCCGTGCTCGTCGCCATCGCCGTGGGTCCGTGGGGGGCCATGCTTTCCCTAAGCATCGCGCTGGTCATCCAGGCGTTGCTCTTCGGGGACGGCGGGATCACCGCGATCGGCGTCAACTGCTTCAACATGGCGTTCCTGATGCCCTTCACGGGACACTACCTTTACCGCGCGCTGGTCCGATTCCTTCCCGCCCCGAGGGGGATGGGGATCGCCGCCGGCATCGCCGGATACGTGGGGCTGAACCTCGCGGCGTTCTCGACGGCCGTCCTCCTGGGCATCCAGCCTCTCTTGCACACCGGGGCCGACGGGCGGGCGCTCTACGCTCCCTACCCGCTGTCCGTGACGATCCCCGCCCTGATGGTCGAACACCTCCTCCTGTTCGGCGTGGCGGAAGGGTTCATCACCGGCCTTGCCGTATACTATCTGCAGAAGTCCCGGTCCGCCTGGATCCTCGTGCCCGCGGGAGAGAGGGATGCGAAATGAGCCCTCCCGGCAAAACGAAGGAGCTCCGGAAATTCTGGGCCGTCCTGCTGCTCCTGGCCGTCCTTACGCCCGCGGGCCTGTACCTCCCCGGGATCTTCAGGGCCGGCTCCGCCTGGGGGGAGTGGGGCGTGGAGGAAATCCGGAAAATGATCGGGTACGCCCCGGAGGGGATGGAGCGGAGTTCCGGGCTCTGGAAGGCGCCGTTGCCCGATTACGCCCTGCCGGGCCGGAAAGGAGGGCCGGTCTCCCGCCTGAGCCTCTCCTATGTCCTTTCGGCGCTCGTGGGGATCGCGGCGTGCGGCGGCGGCGCCTGGATCCTGGGCCGATGGCTGGCGGGAAAAAAGAAGTAGGCCCTTGACGGAGTCCGGGGAGGAAAAGGGATTTCGGGAGCTCGCGGCCGCTCGGGGACTTCGTCCCCCCGCGGAAATACACGTCGCGAGAACCTTGCGGCAACTCTCCTCCTTCTTCTCCGATTCCTTCTTCCGGGAGGCAACTGCCCGCCGGAACGGCTTCGCCCAGCGGACCGATCCGCGGGCCCGGCTGCTCGCGGTCCTGGCTTTCCTCGTCAGCGTGAGCTTGGCGCACCGCCTTCCGGTCCTTTTGGCGCACGCGGCGCTCCCCTTCGCCGCGGTGGGGCTTTCGCGGATCCGGCCCAGGGAGTTTCTCGGAGCGGGTTTCCTCGCCGCCGTCGTCTTTTCCTCCCTGATGATCGCTCCCGCGACCCTCAACCTGTTCCGGGAGGGGGAGATCGTATGGCCCCTCCTGCCCCTCTCCCGCGGCTTCCGGCTCGGCCCGTACGCGGCGCCCCCCGTCATCGGGGTGACCCGGGAGGGACTGTTCACGGCCGCGACGTTCCTCCTGCGGGTGCTCCCGTCGGTGGCGGCGGTCCTCTGGCTCACCCTCACCACCCGTTGGACCGATCTCCTGCGCGCCCTGCGCTTCCTGGGCCTGCCGCCCCTCTTCGTGCAGGTGACGGGGATGACCGTGCGCTACACCCACGCACTGCTCCGGCAACTCGAAGAGATCCACCTCGGGAAGAAGAGCCGTACGATCTGCAGGACCGGGGCGTCCCGGGAGCGGAACTGGGCGGGGTCGCGGATCGCCGCCTCCTGGGAGCGAAGCCTCCACCTGATGGAGGAGGTGAGCGACGCGATGAAGGCCCGCGGCTTCACCGGGGAGTCGAAGTTCCGGAAAGAGGCGCGGTTCGGCCCGTCGGGGTGGGGGATCCTCGCGGCCGTCGTGGTATTCTGTGCCGGTGCCCACTTCCTCTGAACGTCACGCGGACGAAGACCGGAACGGTTCCGGAGATCCCCTCCTGCGTCTCGCGGACGTCCACTTTTCCTACGAAGGGGGAATCCCCGCCCTCTCCGGCCTGACGATTTCCGTTTCCGCCGGAGAGCGGCTCGCCGTCCTCGGGGCCAACGGGTGCGGCAAATCCACGCTCCTGCGGCTTCTGGCGGGGCTGATCTTTCCGCACCGGGGAACCTACAACGCCTTCGGCAGGGAGATCACGGACACCCTCCTCGGCAGCTCCCCCTTCGGGATGTTCTTCCGGAAGGAAGTGGGAATCCTCTTCCAGAACGTGGACGCCCAGCTGTTCAACGCCACGGTGGAGGAGGAGATCGCCTTCGGCCCGTTGCAGATGGACGAGGCGAGGGACGAGGTCGCGCGGAAGGTGCGGGATGCGGCGGAGGCGTTCGGACTCGGCACGCTCCTCGGCAGGCCCCCTTTCGCCCTCTCCGGGGGAGAGAAAAGGAAGGTTGCCCTCGCGGCGGTGATGGCGACGGACCCTTCGGTGCTCCTCCTCGACGAGCCCACCGCCGGGCTGGACCCGCGCAGCAGCAGCTCTCTGGTCGACCTCATCCTCGCGGCGGGCGAGGGGGGAAAGACGGTGGTCACCGCCACCCACGACCTCCACATCGTACAGGGGATCGCCACCCGGGTCCTCGTGATCGGGGAGGACCGGAAGGTTCTCGCCGCCGGCACGCCGGAGGAGATCCTTTCCGACCGGGAGCTTCTCCTCGCGGCGAACCTCGTCCACCGGCACCGCCACGCGCACGAGGATTACTGGCACGAGCACGAGCATGAGCATCCCGGGATTTTCCACGGCCACGAACACGATCACGGACAGGAACCCGGCCGTCCCGGCGGCGGCCCGACCGACGAAGGGAGGAACCGGTGAAACAGCGCAAGGAGACGCCGACGGACCGCGGAAAGCGGCCCGTCGTTCTGCGGTACGGCAAGGGAGCGGTCCCGCTCCCGGAGGGGCTCTTTCCCCGCGTGGAGGTCCTCGCGGCGCATCCGCCGCAGGTCCCCCACTCCGGGGAGGAGCGCATCGCGCAGGTGCTGGCGAGACCGAGCGGGTCCCTGCCGCTGTCGCGCCTGGTCGCCCGCGGCGACCGCGTCGCCGTGGCCGTTTCGGACGTGACCCGGTACAGCGCAACGGAGAAGGTCCTCCCTCTCCTCCTGCGCGAGACCGACGCAGCCGGCGTCCCGCGGAACCGCGTGACCCTTTTCGTCGCGCGGGGGACTCACCGCGCGATGACGGAAAGCGAGCTTCGCGATGCGATCGGCCCGGAGATCGATTCGGGGGTCCGCGTGGAGCAGTCGGACCCGGAGGAGAACCTCGCCGAACTGGGGAAGACGACCCGGGGGACGCGGGTCCTGGTCCACCGTCCGGTGATGGAGCACGACCGGATCGTCCTCACGGGGACGATTTCGTTCCACTACTTCGCGGGGTTCGGCGGGGGACGGAAGGCGCTGGTCCCCGGCTGCGCCGGGAAGGCCACGGCGCACCAGACCCATTTCCGGATTTTCCGGACCGACGGGCCGGGGAAGCATCCCCTCGCGCGGGCGGGCGTCCTGGCGGGGAACCCCGTCCACGAGGACATCGTCGATGCCGTGGCGATGGCATCCCCCGCCTTCCTGGTGAACACACTGCTCACGCCGGGGAAGGAGATCTTCGACGTGGTGGCCGGCCATTGGCAGAAGGCGCACGAGGAAGGGTGCGCCCGGTACGCGAACCATTTCCGGGTGGGGATCGCGAAGCGGTTTCCCCTGGTGATCGCTTCCGCCGGAGGGTTCCCCAAGGACATCAACATCATCCAGGCCCACAAGGCGCTGGACAACGCGTTCCAGGCGACGGAGCCGGGGGGCGTGCTGGTTCTGCTCGCGGAGTGCCCGGACGGATTCGGAAGCCCCAACTTCTTCCCGTGGTTCCGGTTCCAGGAGCCCGCGGATCTGGAAAGGGAGTTGCGGGAGAACTACCAGATCTACGGGCAGACCGCGCACGCGGTCCTTTCGAAGACCCGCGCCTGCAAGGTCGTCCTCGTCTCCACTCTCCCCCCGGAGGACGTGGAGGCGATGGGGATGATCCCCGCCGCGTCGTTCCCGGATGCGATCCGTGCGGCCAAGGGGGCGCTGGGCGAGCTGCCCGTACCGCTCGTCCTCCCCGATGCGGGGTACGTCCTGCCGCATCCCGCCGGGTGACGGGCGGGAGAACATCCGAAAGGAGATCCCATGCACCGGTTCTGGAAACCCGCGGAGATGCCGCGGAAAACCCTTGCGCCGGAGGTGACCGCGAAGATCGCCTCCGGGGAGAAGCTGATGCTGTCCCTGGTCACCCTCGGACCGGACGCCGTGGTGCCGATGCACGCGCACCCGCACGAGCAGATGGGGCTGATGGTCTCGGGGACGATGGACCTGACGATCGCCGGCGAAACGCGGCGCATGTCGGGGAGCGACATGTACCTGGTCCCCGGCGGCGTCCCGCACTCGGTGAAGGCGGGACCGGAGGGCGCGGTCGCCCTGGACGCGTTCTCGCCCCCGCGGGAAGAGTACCGGTGACGCAGGCGGAGGAGGGATGATGGCCGCGCCCCCCTCGAACGGGGTGACGCGGCCGGGGTATCCGCGGGGGCGCCCCCGGCAAGGGACGCCCCCGCCCCCTTTACGGCGATGCCATCGCCGAAACCACAGGTTTCTTCCCCTTCGACTTCCCCTTCCCCTTCTTCCCTTCGTTCGCCTCCGCGGCCACCCACCGGTTGATCGCCGCGAGATACGCCTTGATGGCCGCCTCGTTGATGTCGGTAGAGCTCGCCCCTCCGGAGAAGATCGTCCCGTTGGAGCGGATCCTCACCCGGGCCTCGCCGATGGCGTCCTTCCCCGACGTCACCGCGTTCAGGCCGAAATCGATCAGCGCGAAGCTCTTCCCCACGATCCGCTCGATGCACCGGTACGCCGCGTCGATCGGCCCGTTCCCCGTGGACGCCTCCTCGATCACCTCGTGGTTCCGCTGGACCTTGAGGGCCGCCATCGGCGTCGCCTGCGTCCCCGACAGGATCTGGAGGTGCACCAGCCGGTACGTCTCCGGCACCTTGAACATCACGTCCTGTACGAGGATCCCGAGGTCCTCGATCATGACCTCCTTCTTCTTGTCCGCCAGGGCGAGGAACCGCTCGTAGATCTCGTCCAGCTGCGCGTCGGTGGGGTGATGCCCCATCCCGACGATGTGGTGCTTGAGGGCCGCCCGGCCCGACCGCGCGGTGAGAGCGAAGGTATGGGCGGTCACTCCCACGTCCTCCGGCCGGATGATCTCGTAGGTGGACCGGTCCTTGAGGATCCCGTCCTGGTGGATCCCCGAGGAGTGGGCGAAGGCGTTGGACCCCACGATCGCCTTGTTCCTCTGGATGGGGAGCCCCATCAGCCGGGACACCATCGCGCTCGTCTTGGAGATCTCCTTCGCGTTCACGCCGGTCTGCAGGCCGCCGAACACGTCCTTGCGGGTCCGCAGGGCCATCACCACCTCCTCGAGGGAAGCGTTTCCCGCCCTCTCGCCGATCCCGTTCACCGTCACCTCCGCCTGGCGCGCCCCGGCGAGGATGCCGGCCAGGGTGTTCGCCGTGGCGAGGCCGAGGTCGTCGTGGCAGTGCATCGAAAGGATGACGTTGTCCAGGGCGGGGACCTTCTCCTTGAGCCGCCGAACGCGGTCCGCCATCTCCTGCGGGGCGGCGTACCCGACGGTGTCGGGGATGTTGATCGTCGTGGCGCCCGCCTTCACCACCGCCTCGACGGTGCGGCAGAGATACTCGAAGTCGGTGCGGGAGGCGTCCTCCGTGGAGAATTCCACGTCCCGGCAAAGCGACCTCGCGTATTTCACGGTGTCCACGCACCACCCGAGGATCTTCTCCCGGTCCGCGCGGAACTTTTTCTGGATGTGGATGTCCGAGGTGCCGAGGAACGTGTGGATCCGGGGCCGCCTGGCCACCTTCACCGCCTCCCACAGCGTGTCGATGTCCTTCTTGACCGCCCTCGCCAGCCCCGTGATGACGGGTCCCCTGACGGCCCTTGCGATCGCGTGGACCGACTCGAAATCCCCCGGGGAGGAAGCGGGGAACCCCGCCTCGATGATGTCCACGTTGAGCGCCGAAAGCTGCCGCGCGATCTCGACCTTCTGGTCCCTGGCGAGCTTCGCCCCGGGAACCTGCTCCCCGTCCCGCAACGTCGTGTCGAAGATGAATACCTTGTCGCCCATGTTCCCTCCTTTTGTCCTGCGTTAAAAAAAACGGCCCCCGGGGATCGGCTCCCCGGGGGCATCGTGAAAAACAAAAAAACCGCGGGAACCTGCCGGTTCCCGCGGCCCATGTCGGCGTGTATGCGTGCTACGCGCTCAGGCGGCGGTCCGGCTCCTTTGGGACCCGGGTAGAGCGAGCCCGAGCGAACCCGCGTTTTCGATGGCGACCCTTGCGCGCTTCATGACCGGATCAGCATAAAAGAACCGGGAGTCCCGTGTCAACCCCTTGCGCCCCTTGCGCCGGGGAGAGGTCCTCCGCCCGACGAAACCCTTCGGATCTCCCGCGGCGACGCGGTTCCCCCCGACACGAGCAGGCGGACCGCCTGCTCGACGGTCATCTCCAGCCGGATCACCTTCTCCATGGGGATGAAGAGGACTTCGCCGAGGTAGAGATTGTTTGTGGGGATGTACGCAACGACCAGGCGGCGCCCCCCCTCTTCCACCGTCATCGTGCGGAACCCCAGAGCGTAGGATCCTTCCTTCGGGTATTCGACCAGCAGCACCTCCTTGAACGACGCGGTGCTCTCCGGCGAGAACGCATTGGTCAGCTGCTTGATCGTGGAATAGACGGTCCGGACTCCGGGGATGCGGTGGATCAGCAGGTCGAACGTATCGATGAGGCGCTTCCCCACCACGTTCCGGGCCAGGAGTCCCACCAGCAGGATGATGACCAGGCCGGCGAGGAACCCGGTCCCCGGAATGTGCGCCGTCCCGGGAAGCGCCGCCCGGAAGATCCCGTCGATGACCGGGGAGAAGAGCCTGTCCACCTTGTCGAAGAACCACCAGAGGAGCGAAACCGACAACACGAGGGGGAGGATGACGAACACCCCCGTGAGGAAACTCTTTTTCATGTCGGTGCGCACCGGGGTATTCTATCGTAAATCTCTCCGCGGGGGTGCGCCGGGATGGATCACGCGGTGGTGATGGCCGGGGGATCGGGTACGCGGTTCTGGCCGGAGAGCCGGGTTCGCCGTTCGAAGCAGTTCCTGAACCTGACCGGCAAAGGCCCGATGATCGGGGAGACCCTCGCCCGGATCTTTCCCGTCGTCCCTCCGGAACGCGTCTGGATCGTCGCGGGCAGAAAGGACGCGCCGCACCTTTCCCCGCGAGCGCTCGGCATCCCCCGGGGGAACATCCTCCTCGAACCCGAAGGGAGGAACACCGCCCCGGCGATCGCTTTCGCCGTCGCCGCCGTCGCGGGGAAAGACGCCGACGCGGTCATCCTCGCCACCCCGGCCGACCACGCCATCGCGGACGTCCCGGGGTTCCGCGCCGTGATCCGCAAAGGGTTCCGGCTGGCCCGGGAGACGGGAAGGTTCGTCACCCTCGGGGTGCCCCCCACCCATCCCGCGACGGGGTACGGGTACATCGAGCGGGGGAAACCGTTCCCCGGCAAGGTGAAAGGGGCGTTCCACGTCGCCCGGTTCGCCGAGAAACCCGACCTCGCGGCGGCGAAACGGTTTCTTCGCTCGGGCCGGTTCGACTGGAACAGCGGGCTGTTCCTCTTCCGGGCGGACACGTTCGCCGCCCGCCTCCAGGAATTCCTCCCGGAGGTGGGCCGGGAGATCCGGAAGGCGTTCGAGGGGGACCGCAGAGGGTTCCCGAAACGGCTGGCGAAGGCATACCGGCGGATGCCGTCGATCTCCATCGACTACGGCATCCTCGAGAAGGAGCGGGGGATCCTGATGCTCCCCGCGGAAGTCGGGTGGAGCGACCTGGGCACGTGGCGATCCCTCCACGAATTCCTCGGCGGATCCGGGAAGAACATCACCTTCGGCGACGTCCTCCTTGCCGACTGCAGCAACGCGCTCGTGCGGACGGACGGCGGGGTGGTCGCGGTGCTGGGGATGGACGACGTGGTCGTGGTCCGCCACGAGGACGCGGTGCTGGTCTGCCCGCGCTCACGGTCGGAGGAGGTGAAGGGGATGGCGGAGGAGATCCGCCGGCGCTATCCCCTGCTCGCCTGACCCTCCCCTATTCGAGAAAGTCGCCGAACATGGTGAGGATCCGCCGCACCTCGTATTCGAGGGTCCCGCGGGGGATCGTGATCGTCACGGCGTCCCCCACCTTCCGGTTCATCAACGCCTTGCCGACCGGCGCCGCCATGGAAACGTGTCCCTTGTGGCCGTCCGCCAGCTCGGGGATCACCAGGGTGTAGGTCACCTCCTCGCCGGTTTCCATGTTCTCTACGGTGATCTCGCTCCCCAGCCCCGCCCGGTCCTTCGGGACGGCCGCGACGTCGATCCGGGAGAGATCGGCAAGGCGCTTCCGGATCTGCCCCAGGCGCGCGTGGAGCGTCGACTGCCGGTCCTTGGCGGCCTCGTACTCCGCGTTCTCGGAGAGGTCGCCCTGCCCCAGGGCGGCCTGGATCTCCTTCGGGAGGACGACGCGCAGTTCGTGATCGATCCTGCGCGCCTCGTCCTCGAGCTTCTGTTTCGCCTCGCGGAGCAAGTCCATCCGTACCCCCTACTTCTCCATCGTGAATTCCTGCATGTCGAACCAGAACCCGTTCTGCCCGATCGAGTCCACCTCGGCCCGCAGGATCCTTGCGTGCAGCTCCTCCTCCTTGGCCAGCCCGGCGAACATCTCCCGGGCGGCGTCGTCGGATGCGCCGTTCGCCATGTCGAGGTAGAACCGGTTCGCAGCGATCTCCCGTTCGATCGCGATCTCGAGGATCCGCAACGTGTCGGCGACGGCGAGGTCCCTCGGGTCGGCCTGCTCCAGGAGCGAGCTCTCGGTCATCCGGGCCGCCATCGCGTCCACCACCTCGGCGCGCTGGAGGACCCAGTCCTTGCCCCGCAGGACGCTCACGAGGTGCCGCTCGAGCTTGGCCAGGTGGCCGACTTCGTCCGATGCCAGGTGGATGAGGACGTTCTTGGCGTTTACGTCCTTCACGATCTTGGCCAGATCAAGGTAGGACTTGACGGCGTCCCTTTCTCGGTCCATGGCCCGGTGCACGATGGATACGATCGCCGGCGATCCCATGTCGGTTCCCCCCTGTCAGGTATTCGGGCTTTCCTGCCGATCAGTGGAAAACGAGCTTTCCTCCATAGTAGCCCAACACGACGCACGCGGCGGGGCAGGCGGCCAACAGGCCGAAATACAGCCACCCGAGACCTTCCAGCGGAAGAGCGACGGCCTCCGGATGGAACGCCCGGAGCAGCACGGCCGGAGCCGCAAGGGCCAACAGGACGAACGACCCTGCGATCTTGATCCGGAACACGCGGGTCAGGTAGGCCCTGTAATGCGTCCACCAGTCGAAAAAACCGGTCGCCATCGTGAAGGGAGCGGCGAGGAGCCCGAACAGCGCCGCGACGAACGCCCCCTCCTCGAATTCCTTCGACCCCGTACCCAGGTAGACGCAGAAGGATGCGAAGGCCACGGGGAACAGGGCCAGTGGAAATTGCACGAACATCGGGTGAATCTGTCGCATCTTCGGCGGTTCCACGGGGGTTACCTCGAGTCCTTCAGTCCAGGGGGCGGAAAAACTCCTTCGGCGCGCCGCAAACGGGGCAGATCTCCGGGGGCTCGCCGCCCTCGTGGATGTACCCGCAGATGACGCACTCCCACCGCTTCATGGCCAAGGGAAAATTTTAGCAGACCGGGGGCCGGTTGGGCAAAAAGTTCAGGGGAAAAATGGGGGTTCCTCCCGAACGGATCGCCGGATAAGGGGAAACACCCGGTTCCTCTCCGCGATCGCGGGGAACACGACATGGCAAGCGACACCGATGAGGACCCGGCTACGCGCCTCGTCCCAGTCCATCCCCAAGATTTGGCCAAATCTCTCCCGAGTCGATTCGGGCTCGCGGGCCAATACGGCGTCCGCACAGGCAGCAACATCCAACATGTGCAATAAAAGGGGGTGTCATCGACCCCTCTCTTCCGGAGAGGTTTTGGCCCAGAGAACACTTGTCGCCATGCCAATCACGGCATTCACCAACCCGCCCTGGAATGTCGAACGGTATGGTAACGCATCCCCGCGACAATCCCTGTCGCCTCGGCGGACGACGCTCCGAAAGGAACGACGGCTATCTTTTCACGATCCGCGGCATCCCGCCCATGTAGGGGCGGAGCGCCTCGGGAACGTCGACCGTGCCGTCCTCCCGCTGGAAATTCTCGAGAATCGCCACGACCGTCCGTCCGACCGCCAGTCCCGATCCGTTCAGCGTGTGCGCCAGGCGCGTCTTCCCCGTCGCGCCGTCCCGGAAACGGATCTTCGCGCGGCGCGCCTGGAAGTCGGTGAAGCTGCTGCAGGAGGAGATCTCCCGGTACCGGCCCTGTGAGGGGATCCACACCTCGATGTCGTACGTCTTGGCGGAGGAGAAGCCCAGGTCGCCCGTGCAGAGCGTCACCACGCGGTACGGCAGGCCGAGGCGCCGCAGGATCTCCTCGGCGTCGGCGGTGAGCTTCTCCAGTTCCTCCGCGGACTGCTCGGGCCGGCAGATCTTGACCATCTCCACCTTGTTGAACTGGTGCTGCCGGATCATCCCCCGGGTGTCCTTCCCGTAGGAGCCCGCCTCCGCGCGGAAGCAGGGCGTGTACGCCGTCATTTTCAGCGGAAGGACCGAAGCCGGCAGGATCTCGTCCCGCACGATGTTCGTCACCGGCACTTCCGCCGTGGGAACGAGGAAGTAGTCGGTGCCGGCGACGCGGAACAGGTCCTCCTCGAACTTCGGAAGCTGCCCGGTGCCGAGGAACGACGCGCTGTTCGCCATGAACGGGGGTAGCACTTCGAGATACCCGTGCTCCCGCGTGTGGACGTCGAGCATGAAGTTGATGAGCGCCCGCTCGAGCAGCGCCCCCGCCCCCTTCGACAGGCAGAACCGGCCCCCGGCGATCTTGGCGGCCCGGTCGAAGTCGAGGATATCCAGCGCCGCGCCGAGGTCCACGTGGTCCTTGACCGGGAAAGAGAAGGTCCGCGGAGTCCCCCATGTCCGCACGACGGCATTGTCCTCTTCTCCGGCGCCGTCGGGGACCGCGGGGTCCGGCACGTTCGGCACCGAGAGGAGGAACTCCTCCATCCGCCGCTCGATCTCCGGGAGCTCCCCTTCGGCCTCCTTGAGCCGAACCGAGAACGTCTTCATCCGCTCCATGAGCTCCGTCGCGTCCTTCTTCTCCCTCCGGAGCCGGCCGATCTCCTCCGAAGCGGCGTTGCGCTCCGCCCGCATCCCCTCCACCTCGACGAGCAGAGAACGGCGGGCCTTGTCCAGCGCCACGAATCCTTCCAGGGAGAGCGGCGAACGGCGCTTCCGCAGCGCCTCCTCCACGACCGCGATGTTCTCCCGCACGAACTTCAGGTCCAGCATCCGTGGTTTCCTTTCAGGGTTTAGGGGGACATTCCTTGTTTACCCCCGGGCGGAGGGAGGAGTGTTCCCCGCCAGAGCGTCCCCCGATAGAGTGTCCCCCGCCGGCCGCAGCGCGGCGATGAATCCTGCGTCCCGGATCGTGGCGACGATCTCCGTCTCCGACATGCGGAAGGAGACGCCCGCGGAGGCCACCACGTTCTCCTCCATCATCGTGCTGCCGAAGTCGTCCGCGCCGAAGAAGAGCCCCACCTGCGCCACCTTCGCCCCCATCGTCACCCAGGATACCTGGACGGTCGGGACGTTGGGCAGCAGGATCCGCGACAAGGCCAGCACCCGCAGATATCCCAGGGCATGCCCGAACCCCGAGGCCAGCGCCTCCCCGAAGCGCGGGTCGCGGGAGAGCGCGGAGTTCCCCGGCTGGAACACCCAGGGGATGAACGCCGTGAACCCCCCCGTCTCCTCCTGGAGCGCCCGGACGCGCAGCAGGTGGGCCACGATCGCCCCGGGGGTCTCCACGCTGCCGAACATCATCGTCGCGGAGGTGCGAAGCCCCTGTCGGTGCGCCTCGCGCATCACCGCCGCCCACTGCTCCCACCCGATCTTCTTCGGGCTGATCCGGCGCCGTACCTCGTCGTCGAGGATCTCGGCGCCGCCGCCGGGGATCGAGTCGAGCCCCGCGTCCTTCAGGCGCGCGATCACCTCTCCGATCGTCATCCCCGACTGGTGGGCGAAATGCCAGATCTCCGGCGGGGAGAACCCGTGCAGCAGGATCGCGTGGTGTTTGACCGCACGCACCAGCCGGACCGCCTCATCGATCCCCCAGTCGGGGTGCAGGCCCCCCTGCAGCAGCACGCGGACCCCGCCCGCGGCGATCGTGTCCACGATCTTCGCGGAAAGCTCCCCTTCCGACAGGACGTATGCGTCGGGCGCATCCTTCTCCCGGTAGAAAGCGCAGAACGAACAACCGCAGGAGCAGACGTTCGTGTAGTTGATGTTCCGGTCGACGATGTAGGTGACGACGCCCTCGGGGTGCAGGCGCCTGCGGACCGCGTCGGCCGCCCGCCCGAGCTCGAACAGCGGCGCCTCCCGCAGCAGCCTGACCCCCTCCGCGAACGTAAGCTTGCCGGCATCCCCCTTGTGGAAAAGTTCTCCCCAGTCCATCAGAATCCCAGAAACCATCCCGGCATTAACTTCCCAGCCTTGCGATTTCCCGCCGGATCTCTTCAATTACATCTTTGTTGCGGATGACTTTCCGTTTCTCCCCTGCACCGGTTTCCGATCCGTCGATCTTCGATCCGAACCGGATTTTTCTCGGATCGACTTTTTTGTCGAAGCAAACCGGATCCGTAAATATATAGGGCAGCGCTTTAACCCGTTCCACGTAGTCCGGTTCCCTGCGGTCGGCGCTTACCACCTCGATCCGACAATCGCGGAAAAGGTCCCTTTGATCGCCCCCAACCTTCGAGATGATCGTGGAAACATAATCCTTGTTGATTTCGTATCCGACCGAGTTTCGGTTCAGTTTTTTCGCCACAAGTGAGGTCGTGCCGCTCCCCAAAAACGGATCGAGCACCGTGTCCCCGACGAAACTGAACATCCGGATGAGGCGCCGCGGAAGTTCCTCGGGGAACATCGCCAGATGCCGGTCCTGCTTCTCGCCCGGGAAATTCCAATGCCCGGCGAAATACTGGTTCCACTCCTCCGTCGACATCTTCGATTGTTCCTTGGCATCTTCCGTCGCCTTCGGGGAAACACCATATTTCCTGAAAATCAGGATGAACTCGTAATCCAGCTTGAGGATCCCGTTTCTCGGGTAGGGGAAAGATCCCATGATCGTCGCGCCGCCGGTGGTGTTGCAGGTCGTCACTTTCTGCCAGATGACGGCGCCCATGTAATCGAATCCGGCGGTTTCGCAGAACTTGATGATCTCCGTCCGGATCGGGATGATCTTGTATCTGCCGTAGTAAACCGATCTCGCGAACTGGTCGCCGATATTGACGCACAAGCGGCATCCGTCATGCAAAACCCGGTGGCATTCGCTCCACACCAGGTTCAGGTTGTTGATGTATTCCTCGTAACTGTCGTTGAACCCGATCTGCCCCTCGTTCCCGTAATCCTTCAGCTGCCAGTATGGGGGCGAAGTCACCACAAGATGGACAGAGCGGTCCTGTAGTTCTTTCATCCACAGCGAATCGCCGATGATGATCTTGTGAGAAGTCGTCATGCCGGGGTGTCCCCCGCGGACCACTCGCGCACGACGTTGTAGAGGGTGTCCCGCTCGACGGGGATCTTCCCCGCCTGCCGGATCATCGTCACCAGCTCGGCGACGGACATCTCCTGCCCCGCCTGCGCCCCGGCGGCGTGGGTGATCTTCTCCTCCACCACCGTGCCGTCGATGTCGTCCACGCCGAAGTGGAGGGAGATCTGGGCGAGCTTCGGGCCCACCATGATCCAGAACGACTTGATGTGCCGGAAATTGTCGAGGTAGAGCCGCCCCACGGCGAGGGCGAGCAGGTCCTCGAGCCCCGTGGTGTATCCCTTGGCGATCTCCGTGTTCTTCGGATGGAAGGCCAGGGGGATGAACGACTGGAACCCGCCGGTGCGGTCCTGCAGTTCCCGCAGGCGCCGCAGGTGGTCCACCCGCGACTCCGGGGTCTCCACGTGGCCGTACAGCATCGTGGCGTTGCTGCGAAGCCCCGCCGCATGGACCGCCTCCATCACCTCGAGCCACCGGTCCCCGGAAATCTTCTCGGGACAGATTTCGTTGCGGATCTCCGGGGCGAAGATCTCCGCTCCGCCGCCCGGAAGGGATCCCAGCCCCGCCGCCTTGAGCTGCGCGATCACCGCGGGCAGCGGAAGGCCCGTGATCTTCGCGAAATAATCGATCTCCACGGCGGTGAACGCCTGGACGTGCAGGGAGGGAAACCGCTCCCGGAGCGAGCGAAGCATGAGGAGGTAGAAGTCGAAGGGGAGGTCCGGGTGCAGCCCCCCGACGATGTGAAGTTCCGTGGCCCGCTGCGCCTGCGCCTCCTCCGCCCGGCGAAGGATCTCCTCCATCGTCATCGTGTAGGCGAGCGGCTCGCCCTTCCCCTTGCTGAACGCGCAGAACTTGCACCGGTTCACGCAGAGGTTCGTCGGGTTGATGTGGCGGTTGACGATGAAGAAAACCCGGTCCCCGTTCACGCGGCGGTTCGCCTCCGCCGCCAGTTCCCCCACGGTGAGGATGTCCCGGGTCCCGTAGAGGGCCAGCGCGTCGTCCTCCGACAGGCGCTCCCCCGCCTCGACCTTATCCCGGATGGGTTTTAAGTCCGCTCTCATTGGCCCCGCCCTTGCGCATCTGCTCCAGGATCCGTTCCCCCGCCCCCGCCTCCCTGGGGAAGAGGGGGAGGAAGACGGAAAACGCCACGCCTTTCCCCTCCTGGTTGTCCAGGTGGATCGTTCCGCCGTGCTTCTCGACGATGGTGTGGACGATGGGCAGCCCCAGCCCCGTCCCCTTCGGTTTCGTGGTGAAGAACGGGTTGAAGATGTTGTGCACCACGTCGTGCGGGATCCCGCCCCCCGTGTCGCTCACCCGCAGCACCACGCCGACCCCCTCTTCGGGATCCGCCGCGCGCGTGGAGACCGTGAGGATGCCGCTGCGCTCCATCGCCTGGATGGCGTTGGAGATGAGGTTCCATAATACCTGCCGGAGCTGGTCCGGGTCCACGGAGATGACGGGGATCTCGGGGGAGAGGTCCAGAACCGACGTGATGCGCGCGTCCTCGAGATCCTCCCGGAACATCGCCAGCATGTCGTGGATCTCGCTGTTCAGGTCCACGCTGCTGAACTCCGGGGCCACCTCCCTTGAGAAGTAGAGCGTCTCGCGGATGATCCGTTCGAGGCGCTGGACCTCCTTCAGGATGATCTGCGCGTAACGCTCGATGGCGTGCCGGTCCGCCGGCTTTCCCACGGGTTTCGCTATCCTGCGGGCGAACCCCCCGATCACCGTGAGGGGATTCTTGATCTCGTGGGCGATCTTGGCCGCCATCTCGCCCAGGGCCATGAGCTTCTCGCTCTGCAGGAGGCGGTCCTGCGCGGAGCGAACGGCGTGAAGGGCGCTCTCCAGCGACTCGTAGAGGGAGGCGTTCTCCATCGCCAGGCACGCCTTGGAGGCGAACATGGTGAGCACCTGGATGTCCTCTTCCGAGATCGGGCGGGCGTGGAACAGGTTGTCCACGTAGATGACCCCGCGCGGCTCCCCCTTGATCACCAGGGGAACGGCGGCGAAGCAGGACGGGTGGCTCCTGCAGAAACCGCCGTCGCGGGCCGCCGCATGCTCTCCGGAAGGAGGCCCACACCCGGTTTCCGTGCGGACCGGACGCTTCTCTTGCACCGCCCGCGCCACGAGGCACGACGGGTCGGAAAGGGGGATCCGCAGCTCCTCGATCTCGGGCCAGAGGAGCTTCGGGATCTCCTCGACCGGCGCCTCGTCCCCGAGAAGCTCCCTGGGAAGCCGTTCGATCCGGCGCGCTTCCTTGCGGTCCCTCGGCCCCATCGCCATGCGGGCGACAAGGGATTTCCCGTCCTGGGAAAGGAGGAAAAGGATCGCTCGGCTGAAGTTGAGCCCCCCCGGGGAGATGAGGGCGTAGAGCATGGTCTGCAGGAGCCGCTCCGTCTTGACGGTCGACATCAGGGCGCGGGCGACGTCGTAGAGCGTCGAGATCCTCTGCACCTTGACCTGGTTCTCCTGCGCGAGCCGCTGCGCCTTCCGGAACATCGTCGCGTTCTCGATCATGTGCGCCAGCTGGGAACACACCGTCTGCATCAGGTGCACCACTTCCATGTCGAAGTGGAGATCCGGAGTGGCGGAGTAGCAGCTGATCACCCCCAGGGAACGGCCCATGGAGACGATGGGCAGACCCAGGAAGGAGACGACCCCGTGCCGGACGAGCTGCTCGTGAAAAGGGGAGTCCTCGGGGCCGTTGACGAGGACCGGGCGCCTCTCCATGTGGATCTGGAGGGCCAGCCGCTTCCCCAGGGCCCGGAACTCCCGACGGAACCCCGGACGGCCGTACCCCTCGTCGACCACCACCTCGGGCGTCCTGCGCCCCTCCTCCGACAACCGCACGGTGCACCCGTCGGCGCCGAGGAGCCGGGCCGTGGTCTTGGCGACGTACCCGAGGATGTCCTTCACCTCGAACGTCGAGGTGATCGCGCGGCCGATCTCGTTCAGCGTGATGAGCTCCGAAACGCGCTTGCGGGCGTCGAGGTACAGCCGGCTGTTCCGGATGGTGCCCGCAACCTCCGTGGCCACCGCCCGCAGGAGGGCCATGTCCTCCCCGGAGTAGCTCGTCTTCCGCAGCGCACCGAAGTTGATCACGCCGTAGAGGTAGATATCGTCCATCACGGGCACGGCGAGGATGGAGGTGAAATCTCGCAGCTCCTGAGGGACCGCCGGCGAAGGGGGGTCCGCCTTCACGTCGGGGAAGAAGACCGGGGCGCGCTTGTGGGCGGCCTTCCCCGCGATCCCCTCCCCCGAGCGGACGACGAAGTCCAGCTTCGAGCACTCCTCGATCCCGAGGCAGGAGGACACCCACGGAGTGAGGTCCTCGCCCCTCGGCTCCCGGCGATAGATGCAGACGCAGTCCGCCCCGCTCTCCCTTGAGAGGAAGTCGCAGATGTGTTTGAGCCGGTTCTCCACCTGGATGTTCGAGTTGGAGAGCTCGACGACCCTCGAGAGGAGCGAAAACCTTCTGTCCGTGCCCTCCTCCATGGGCGGAGCTATCCCTTCCGGCCCCGCTTCCGCAGCGCCCTCTCGTAGAGGCGCAGGTACTCCCGGGCGGAAGCTTCCCATGAGAAGTCCAGCGCCATCCCCCTCCGGACGATGGCCTCCCAGCGTGGCCGGTCCGGGAACGCCGCGAGGGCTCGCGAGACGGCATCCTTCAGATCCTCGGCGTCGTACCGCCGGAAGATGAAGCCGGTCCCCCCCTCCGGGTCGGCGTCCGCGTCCACCACCGTGTCCGCGAGACCCCCCGTCGCGCGCACCACCGGCACCGTCCCGTACTTCATGCTGTAGATCTGGTTCAGCCCGCACGGCTCGTACAGGGACGGCATCAGGTACATGTCCACGCCCGCCTCGATCTTGTGCGCCAGGGCATCGTCGTACGCGATGCGGATGGCGATCCGGTCGGGATAGCGCGTCCCCAGCTCCTCCATGGCCTCCTCGTATTTGCGCTCCCCGGCGCCGAGGATGATCACCCGCACCCGCTGTCCGGCGAGCCATTCCCCGATCTGCTCCACGAGATCGAAACCTTTCTGGGCGGTCAGGCGACCGATGAGCCCGAGGATCGGCACGTCGTCGGCGGGGAAACCGAACTCCGCGAGGAGGTCCCGCCGGCAGTCCGCCTTCCCCGAGAGGTCTTCGGCCGAGTAACGCGCCGCGATGCGCCGGTCGGTCGCGGGGTGCCACTCCTTGTCGTCGATGCCGTTGACGATGCCGTAGAGGTCGTCCCTGCGTTCGTAGAGCACTCCCTCCAGGCCGTAGCCGTACTCCGGCGTCTGGATCTCCCGGCTGTAGGTGGCGGACACGGTGGAGAGGACGTCCGCGAACACCAGCCCCCCCTTCATCAGGTTGAGCTTCCCGTAGAACTCGAGCCCCCTGGGGGTGAACAGGTCCCAGCCCAGCCCCGTCAACGGCAGGTCGTGGTTCCAGAACAGCCCCTGGTATCCCAGGTTGTGGACCGTGAACACCGTCCCGGTCTCCCGGAACGGCTCATGGCCGGCATAGAGGGTCTTCATGTAGACGGGGATGAGGGCGGTCTGCCAGTCGTTGCAGTGGAGGATGTCGTACCGGAAGCCGGAGCGCAGGATCCATTCCATGACGCCGCGGCAGAAGAACGTGAACCGCTCGCAGTTGTCGATGTAGTCGCCGTCCTTGGTCCCGTAGAGGAACTCCCTGCCGAAATACCGGTCGTTCCTGACGAGGAAGGCGCGCACGCCGTCCCCCGCGTCGGTCTCCTCGACGCTCCCCGCCTCGTCCCGGTGCCCCAGGGGGACACGGATCGCCCGTCCCGGCCCCTTCAGCGGGAACCGGTCCCGGTCCACGCACCGGTAGAAC
Source organism: Deltaproteobacteria bacterium (assembly GCA_021815305.1). GTDB lineage: Bacteria > Desulfobacterota > Deferrimicrobia > Deferrimicrobiales > Deferrimicrobiaceae > JAKAHC01. The sequence goes on from JAKAHC010000001.1 coordinate 709,152, forward strand.
GGAAGGATGCAGTCGGCCTCGACGCCGATGCGCCGGAGCGCCTTCGGCAGCGCCCCCGTGACATCCGCCAGCCCCCCCGTCTTCGCGAAGGGGACGATCTCGGAGGACGCGACGAGTACCCTCATCGCCGCCTCACTCCGGAAGCTCGCGCATGTACTTGGCCGACTCCTCGGGAGGGGTCGGGTTGATGTAGAAGCCGGAGCCCCACTCGAACCCCGCCACCTTGGTCAGCTTCGGCATGATCTCCACGTGCCAGTGGAAAAAATCCACCGCCCCCTCCTGGAAGGGTGCGCTGTGGATGATGTAATTGAAAGGGGGATTCTCCAGCGCCAGGTTCAGGCGGCGCAGTGTCCGGCGGAAGACGGCGGCAAGCGCCCGCGCCTGGTCCGCCTCGATCATCTCGTAGGCGCACTGGTGGCGCTTGGGGACGATCCAGGTTTCGAAGGGAAAGCGCGGGGCGTAGGGCGCGAAGGCCAGGAACTCCCCGGTCTCCTCGACGATGCGCGATTTCTGCTCCATCTCCTGGACGACGATGTCGCAGAACACGCAGCGGTCCCGGAACCGGTAATACTCCCTGCATCCGTTCATCTCCTCCATCACGCGCTTGGGGACGACGGGAAGGGCGATGAGCTGGGAGTGGCTGTGGCTCAAGGACGCACCCGCCGCCGCCCCGTGGTTCTTGAAGATGATGACGGACTTGAACCGCCGGTCCCTCTTCAGGTCGAGGAGCCGGTCCCGATACGCCCAGAGGACGTCCTCGAAACGCTTTTCGGGCAGATCGAACAGGTCGACATCGTGGCGCTCCGTCTCGATGACGATCTCGTGCGCCCCGATGCCGTTCATCCGGTCGTAGATGCCGTCGGCGGCCTTTCCCAGCTCCCCCTCGATTCGCAGCGCGGGGAACTTGTTGGAGACCACCCGCAGCGTCCAGTTCGGGTCGTTTTGCTGCCCCCCCTGGCGGTAGGCGAGGATCTCGGGGGGGGTCATCCGCTCGCTGCCGGGGCAGAGGGGGCACACCCCCTCCCGCCGCCGCAGCTGCGGCTCCTGGGGAAACTCCTGGGGCCGCTTCGCCCGCTCCGTGGAGATGATGACCCATCGCCCCACGATCGGGTCTTTCCGCAATTCCGTCATTTGGCCTCCGATGGCAGGGGAGCGGGCAGGGAGGTACGGGTCCCGGGCAGGACGCCTACTTGACCTCTTCCTCCTCGGCGACGGTCTTGCAGTCGATGCACAGCGAGGTCACCGGACGGGCGATCAGCCGCTTCTCCTCGATCTCCCCGCCGCACCCCTCGCAGACCCCGAACGTGCCGTTGTCGATCCGCTTCATGGCCTCCTTGATCTTGGCCACGAGTTTGCGGTCGCGGTCCCGAAGGCGAAGCGTGAAATTGCGGTTCGACTCCAGAAGCGCCCGGTCGGTGGGGTCCGGGAAATTCTCCTCTCCGACGGTCGTCATGTCCACGACCGTGCGTTCCGCCCCCGCCATCAGTTCGTCCAGTTGCCGCTGCAGCTTTTCGCGGCATGTCTCGAGGACGCCGTTGTCCATCGCGTCAAGCCCCCAGGGAACATCCCTTCAGGAAAATACGTTATCCCTTTTCCCCTGGGGTGTAAAGGCGGCGGGCGGGCTTCGGACGCCCGTCCGGGAACCTTCCGCCCCGTCTCAGATGCTCATTTCCGCCCCCAGGAGGAAGTTGAACCCGGGAGAGGGATATCCCTTTCGCTCCTCGTACTTCCGGTCCAGGAGGTTTTGAACTTTCCCGGTCAAGGCGATCCCCCGGCCCCCTTCCTTGCCTCCCGGCAGAAGGTATCTCGCGAAGACATCCACGCAGCCGAACCCGGGGCGACGGATGCCGCCCCCGTTCGGGGGGGCGTCCAGCATGTCGCCTTCGGCGCGCCAGTCCACCCTCGCCGTGAAGCGTTTGTCCGGGGAGAGCAGGAGCGAGACGACGCCGCGCTGGGTCGGCACGCCGAGGACCCGCCGCTGGTTCGTCGCGTCCCAGGTATCCGAGTACGTGTAGCCGGCCTCCAGGGAGGCCAGTCCTCCGATGTCCCAGGAAACCGTGGCTTCCGCCCCGCGGGAGAAAGCCCGGCCGATGTTGCGCAGTTGGCCGAACCCGCCCGGCGCTCCCGCACCCGCGTCGTACTGGATCAGGTTCCGGAAGGACTGGAAGAACCATGTCCCCGTCACGGTGGCCGCGCCCCCCGCCAGGACCAGGTCGGCCCCTGCTTCGTAGGAGAACGCCGTCTCCGGAGAGAGGGACGGATTTCCTATGAACGGGTCGGTCTTCTCCGAGATCGTCGGCACCCGGAAGCCCCGCCCCGCCGACGCGCGCACCCGGACCCCGATGCGCTCGAAGTCGTGGTAGGCGGCCAGCCGGGGGCTGGTCTGCGTTCCCGCCTCGGGGTTCCGGTCGACGCGGATGCCCGCGCTGACTCCCGTCCCCTTTCGGGGGCGCCACTCCTCCTGCAGGTACGCGGACCGGTTGATCGAGGTGCCCGAAACATGCGTGTCCCCGAAGTTGGAGAGGAGATCGTCTGTCGCCCGGTCCCTGGTGAACTCCACCCCCGCGAAGGTGGCGGATCGCTCCCCGTTTCCCGCACGGGCCAGGAGCCCCAGCACCGTTTTGCGCGTGCGGGTCTCGTCGTCGAAAACGTAAGGGAACGCCTCGCCGGGATCGGCGGGATCCTTCTCGTGGGAGAACTCGTCGTACTCGCTCGCCGAGGCGGTTACGGAGAAGCCGGGAGAGAACCGCGTCTCCCATCGCCCGCCGGCAAGGAATCCCCGCCGGTTGAGCCGGTGGTTGATGTCCCGCGGGGTGCCGAAATCGATGGGAACCCCCTTGTCGGCGTCCGTGGAGAGCACCAGGCCGTGGAACCGATTCCTCTCCCCGACGCGGACATCCCCCTGCCCCAGGAACGAGGCGATGGCGGTGTCGTCGTTGCGGAGAATCCCCTCGCTCCGGAGCCCCGCCCCCCCGAGGTGGAACGAGCCCGGGTCGCCCGCCCCCTCCGCGTACCCCCCCCATTGGAGCGTGGAGAAACTCCCCCCGGACGCCCCGATGCCGTACCGGCTTCCTTTCGCCGGACGCCCCGGCAGGAAGTTCACCACGCCCGTCATGGCGTTGGAGCCGTAGAGGGCGCTCTGCCCTCCCCGGACGACCTCCATCCGGCCGAAGAGGGACGCCGGGAGCGAGCTGATGTCGAACAGCCCGAGCGTCGGGCTGTTCACGGGGAACCCGTCGATCATGACGAGGGTCTGCGCCGCCTTCCCGCCCCGGATCTTGATGTTCTCCAGGTTCCCCGGGCTGCCGCTGCGCTGGACATCCACGCCGGGAATCCCCTGCAGGGCATCCCCGGCCAGGCCTGCGCTTTCCAGGTCGATCCGGTCCCGCGTCACCACGCTGACCGACGAGGCCTGCTCGGAGACCTTCTCCTCGAGCCGTGTCGCCGTGACGACCACGGGCTCGGTTTGCAGCGGCTCCTGCGCAAACGCGCCCCAAGGGAACCCTGCGGCCAACAAAAACCCGAGAACCGCCCGATACGCCGTTCTTTTCCCCGTCCTCATCGCCCCTCCTCGCCCTCGAAAGGGAGTCTGATATATCGGGGCGGCCCGGGTCTTCTGGCTTCCGGCGGCCTACTTCCCGCGCCTTCCCGCCCCGGGACCGGGACAGTGGCATCCTTGCGGGTTTCGTTCCGGTGACAGATGCGGGGCAGCGACGGACTCTCACCGTCTTCCCCGGTTTCCGCCCTGGGTAGAACCTTCGTATCCCGTCCCGGCATCGTGCCTTCGGCTCGCGCTTCCGGCATTCCCTGCCGTTCCTCCTACCGGTTCTTCGCCGGCATCCCCCGCAGCGGGGTGACGCGGATCGCGCCGGTGGCGGGGTTCCGGTCGCAGGAGACCGCCAGGCCGTACGCCGCCTGCACGTTTCCCGGCGTGAGCACCTCCACGGGGGTCCCTTGCGACGCGACCGTTCCCTCCGCAAGGAGGATGATCCGCTCTCCGTACTCCGCGCAAAGAGAGAGATCGTGGGAGGCGACCAGCGCCGCGATCCCGCAAGCCTCCTTCATGCGCGTGACGATCTCGTAGAACGCGACGCGGTGGCGGATGTCGAGGAACGCCGTCGGCTCGTCCAGCAGCATGACCCGTGCCCCCTGGGCGATCGCCCGCGCCACGGTGGCCCGCTGGCGCTCCCCCGCCGAGATCGTCGACAGCGTCCGGTCCCTGAGGCCGTACAGGTCCGTCTCCGCCAGGGCCTGCCGCACGCGCTCCCGATCCTCGGGCGTCGTCTCTCCGAAGAACCCCTGGTGGGGGAACCGTCCCAGCGCGACGAACGACTCCACCGTCATCGGAAAATCGACCGGCGGGTCCTGGCCCACCACCGAGAGCAGCCTCGCCATTTCGCGGCGCGGGTACCCCCTCGGCGGGCGGCCGCAAAGGAGCACTTCCCCCGCGCGCGACGGCAGGACTCCCGACAGGATCCGGATCAGCGTGCTCTTCCCGGAGCCGTTCGGTCCCAGGAGGATCGTCACCTCGCCGGGGTGGAGGTCGATGCTCACGTCGCGCAGGACGTCGCCGGCCCCGTAGCCGAAAGAGACCTTCCTCGCCGACAGGAGCGGATTCACGATTTCCCCCCGTTGCGCCTGAGGAGGTAGAGGAAGAACGGCGCGCCCGCGAGCGCGGTCACCGCACCCACGGGAAGCTCTCCGGAGGGGGAAGCGGTCCGGGCGATCACGTCGGAGAGCACGAGAAAGGCCCCCCCGAGCAGAAACGCCGCCGGAAGAAGCCGCCGATGGCCCGATCCCACCAGCGCCCTGGCCCCGTGCGGGACGATGAGCCCGACAAAGCCGATGAGCCCGGAGACCGCGACGACCGAACCGGCCAGCAGCGAGGCGGTGAGATAGGTCGCCGTCTTCACCCGCTCCACGGAGAGTCCCGTCTGGAACGCGGCCTGTTCGCCCAGGAGGAGCAGGTCGAGCCCCCTCGAAAGCAGGAACAGGAGAACGACCCCCGCCGCAACGTACGGGAGGAGGACCGCGACCCTTCGGGGCGTCCCGAGCCCCAGGTCTCCCATCAACCAGTAGAGGGCTCCGGGAATCCGTCCCGGCGGCGAAAGGGTCACCATCAGCATGATGACGGCGTTCAGGAAGGCGCCGACGACCACGCCCATGAGGATCAGGCGCTCCGGGGAGACGCCGGACTTCCGGCGGGCGAGGAGAAACACCGCGAGGGCCGAAAGGGCGGCGCCGAAAAAGGCGCACAGAGGGAGGAGCGGGGAAGCGCCCGCCGAAAGGAAAAGGGCCACCGTGAGCGCTCCCACCGCGGCCCCCCCGGAGACGCCGAGGATGTACGGGTCGGCGAGGGGATTCCGCAGAAGCGCCTGGAACGCGACGCCGGAGGTCGCCAGCGCCCCTCCCACGAGCAGCCCGAGAAAGGCCCTCGGCAAACGGAGGGACAGCAGGACCCGGGCGGGCGTGCCGGCGCCCCCGTGGAGGAGCGCATCCAGGAACTCGCGGGGAGGAATCGCGACCGGCCCGGTGGATGCGGACAACGCCATCGACGCCGCCAGCGCGAAACCAAGGAGCACGAAGACCGGCCCCGGCCGCAACCGTCCGTCTTCGGAGCGTGCGCGGGGGGTCATCGTTTTCCGCCGGCGCCGGCCGGTTCCGGCCGGACGCGACGCGCCCGCCAGTCGGCCAGGAAGGACGCGATTTCCTCGAGCGCCGTCACCAGCCGGGGCCCGGGGCGCGTCACGATATCCCCGTCGAGCGTGTGCACGGCGCCGTCCCGGAACGCCGGGATCTCCCTCCAGCGGGTCACTTCCGGCCCGAACCGCTCGACGCCCGTCATCCCCGCGATGAAGATCACGTCCGGCCGCAGGGAAACCAGGTCTTCCACGGACAGCCGCGGATAGCGGCCCGCGAATCCGGCGGCCGCGTTCCTCCCCCCGGCGAGCCGGACCAGTTCGTCCATGAAGGTGCCCCTCCCCGCCGCGATGACCGGGGACGTGGAGACGACGAACAGGACGCCTGGGGTTTCCTTTCCGCCGCTCGCCGTCCGGGCGCGAACGCGCTGCGCCCTCCGGCGCAGCCCGGCCGCTTCCTCCCTGCCGCGCCCCGCCGCCCCCAGCAGCACGCCAAGACGCTCGATCGTGGCGAAAACAGACCGGAGATCCTGCGGATCGACGGCGAAGCAGGGGATCCCCATCTCCTCCAGCGCCAGCACCTTCTCCCTGGGATTGCCGTCCGTGGTGCACAGCACGACGTCCGGGGCCAGGGATACCACCCGTTCCACGTCGGGGTCCGTCACGCCGCCGATCTTCGGGAGGGCCTTGGCAGCCGGAGGGAAATTGCAGTACCTCGTCACGCCCACGAGGGAGGTTCCCCGCCCGAGGAGGTAGACGATCTCGGTGAGACTCGGCGCAAGGCTTATGATGCGGCGCGGAGGGGCGGCAAGGCGCACCGTCACTCCCCGGTCGTCCTTCATCGCCAGCGGAAACCGGTCGCCGGGGGATGCGGGGAGGAGCGCAGGGAAGACGCAGAGGAGGAGCGCGCCGGGAAGGACCGCCTTTGCAAGCCGACGCAAGGTGACGTTCGCGATGTGGAGCAAACAGTATCCCCCGGCTTTGGACGCCCCTCGGGGGACCATCGGGGGATGGAACGCGCGCCGATCCGCAAAACCGCCCCGGCCCTTCTCCCGCGAAAGGCGACTCGGGTTCTTCCCCGCCGGGAAGGTCTCCTGGCTTCCGGTTACCGGCGGCCCGCCCGGGCCGCCCGCCTACTCTCCGCGCCTTCCCGCCCGGCTGCTTCCCGCACGGGCAGTGGCTTCGTTGCGGATTTCGTCGCCGGTTACAGTTGCGGGGCAGCGATGGCTTCGTACCATCTTCCCTTGCCCCGGCGAGGATTTCCGATCCTTATGGGATCATTCTGAAGGCGCGGAGGAACGGCGTCAAGCGGCTTGAGAGCTTAAAAAAAAATAACGGCGGCGTCAACGCGGCGGCAAGGCCCCCCACGCACCCAGCCGCTCCCGGACCCGTTCCTCCAGGGCCGGGCGCGACCCCGCGGAGGCGGCGAGGAAGGACCGGTATGCTTCCGCCCCCTCTTCCCTCCTCCCCATCCGGTCGTATGCCGTCCCGAGGTGGTACAACACGTCGGGCTGTTTCGGAAACCGGCGCCCTGCAGCGCGCAGCGTTTCCACGGCGTCGTCGAATCTTCCCAGGCGGACCTGCGCCACGGCGAGATCCACCCGGGGAGCGAGCATATCCGGCGCGCTTTCCTCCGCGCGGGCGAACAGCGCCGCGCCCTCCTCGATGCGACCCTCCGCCAGCCGGAGCAGCCCCGCGTTGATCAGCCCCGGGGCGTACCGTGGGGACAGGGAGAGGACGCGGGCATACGCCGCGTCCGCCTCCTCGAACCGGTTCCGCCGGAGCAGGGCCAGGCCGAGGGCGTTCCACGCCTCCACGAGGTCGGGGGACGAAGCGGTGACCTCCCGGAGGAGGCGGATCGCCTCTTCCGCGTCCCCGCGGGAAAGCGCGGTCACGCCTTCGTTGAACTTCGCAAGCGACGGATCGTTCCCCTCCGGGCCGTTTCCCGCCCGCTTCCCGTCCGCGCCGGCCCGCGACGGGGGAACCGTCACCGCGGGTGCGACGGGCACCGCCGCCGGGGCATCGGCCGTTTCGAGGGCCTTCGCCGGGAGCGGTTTCCGCGCGCGGGGCGCCTCGTTTTTTTTCGCCGGCATGCGGGCAACCGGCGGCCCCGCGGCGGAAGCCGCGGGCGAAGACGTTTCCACGGCGGCCCCCCGTGCCGGCGCCGGCGCGGGGGCAGGTCCCTGCGCAACCGGCGCCGCGGGAACGGCGGGTTTTCGGGGGAGAAGAAGAATGCCGCCCGCCCCTGCGGCAAACGCGGCGACCAGGACGACGAGGAGCGGCTTCCAGCGTATTTTCGGACGCTCCGCAGGTCTCCCGGGGAGCAGGGACGGGAGGGGCTGCGGAGCGCTCCCGCCGGTCTTCTGCGCCCGCCGGAGGGCGTCCTGCAGGAGGCTCACGCCCATCCTCCTCTCCACCGGAACCATCGCCACGGCCACCCCGGCGCTCCCCCCTCCGGGCCGTCGCCGAGGGAGCATTCCGCCCGGACCACGTCCTCGCGCTCCACGCGGGCGGCGTTGCGGAGGCACACCGAGAGCAGGGCCCGGTCGCAAAGCTGGTTGATGCGGCGGGGGACGCCGCGCGAGCGACGGAAGAGCATCCTCTCCGCGACAGGGGAGAGGAACGGCCCCCCGGGTGCCCCGGCGACGCTCAGGCGGTGCTGGATGTACCGGGCCGTCTCCCGCAGGTTCAGCGGCCGGATCCTGGCGCGGACGGTGATCCTCTGGTTGAACTGGCGAAGTTCGGGGAGGCGCAGCTTCTCCTTAAGCTCCTTCTGGCCGAACAGCACGATCTGCAGGAGCTTCCGCTTTTCCGTCTCGAGGTTCGACAGCAGGCGCACCTGCTCCAGCAACGGGGGGGCGAGGTTCTGCGCCTCGTCGACGATCAGCACCGGCCGGCGCTCCCGCTCCGCCGCGTCGAGGAGGAACCGGTTCAGCGCGTCCAACAGGTCCTTGCGGGTCCCGCCGGGCACGTCCACGCCGAAGTCTCCGAGGATGGTGCGCAGCAACTCCTTCTCCGTCAGGAGGGTGTTGACGACGAGGGCCGTGTCGAAACGGTCCGGGAGCTTCCGCAGCAGCGCCCGGCAGACCGTGGTCTTGCCGACGCCGATGTCCCCCGTGACGACGATGAATCCTTCGCCCGATTCCAGTCCGAAGAGCAGGTGGTCGAGCGCCTGCTGGTGGCTCTCGGAAAGGTAGAGAAACCCGGGGTCCGGCGTTAGCGAGAAGGGCTTCTCCCTCAGCCGGAAATATTCTTCGTACATGGTCAGTTCCAGGGGCGGAGGGATCCCCGCTCCCCCCCCGTCCCGTAGAGCCAGGGACGTCCGCCGAGATGATACCCGCGCCGGGTGTCGCGGAGACGTTCCTGTTCTTCGGCGGCCGCCTCCGCGCCTTCGCCCGTCCCGACGACCCGCGGGGTGATGAGGATCACCAGCTCGGTCTTCTTCTTCTCCTGCAGGTTGTTGCGGAAAAGCGCCCCCAGGTACGGGATGTCCCCCAGCAGCGGCACCGAGTTCACGGTTTCCTGGGTCCGCTCCTGCATCAAACCCCCGATGAACACCGTCTGGCCGTCGGCGACGGACACCACCGTGCTGGTTTCCCGCACGTCGAGGATCGGCGCGGTGTTCCCATCGGGTGCTTTGGCCTCCCCCACCTTCTCGGTGATCGAGGGGTGGATGGCGAGCATGACGCGCCCGTCCCGCCCCACCTGCGGAGTCACGCTCAGGATGATCCCCTCCGTGACGCTGTCCGGAGTGAACGTGGTGAACGCGGCGGAGTTCGTGCTTGCGGGGGTGACCACCGCACGGAAAAAGACGTCCTGCCGGCCGATGCGGATGATCGCCTTCTGGTTGTTCAGGGTGGACACCTTGGGCGCCGAGAGGACGTTCAGGTTTCCCGACTGGGCGAGAGCGTCCAGGAAAGCGTTGAATTTCGTCCCGGCGACGCCCACCTGGAACGCCGTCGTACCGCTGGCCAGGCTCTGCGCCGCCGTCGCCCCGCCGGGAAGAGACCCGGACAGGGAGATGGAGGAGAGGTCGGGGAGGGCCGACCAGTTTATGCCGTACTGCGTGCTGTCGTCGAGGGTCACCTCGAAGATGCGCGTCTCGATGATCACACCCGCCCGGACGCGCGCCTCGAGCATTCGCAGGTAGCGCTCCACCCGCGCGATGTTCTCCGGGTAGTCGGTCACGGTGAGGGTCCCCGCGGTCCGGTTCACCACCACCTTCGCGCTGCCCGGAGACAGGAGCGCGCCGACCTCCTCGGAGAGGCCCGCCCAGAAATCCCCCTTCTCCTCGGTGACGATGCTGTTGGTGCTCTGGCTCTCGCTGGTGGTGGTCGAAACTCCGGATCCTCCGCCGGATGCGGAGGTGGACGCCATGAGGGACCCCTGGCCCGTCCGGGTGGTGATGAGGTAGTCCACCGGGAAGACCCGCGTCACGCGCATCGCCGGGGTGATGCGGATCGTGTCCCCGGTGTACGCCACCCGGCATGCGAGCATCCCGCAGACCTCGTCCATCAGCTCCTCGGCCGTCGCCTCCTTGATGTCCATGGTCACCGTCCCGCTCACCTCGGGGGAGAGGACGAGGTTGAAGTCGTTTTCCCTCGCCAGCGACAGGAACAGCTCCCTTGCATCCGCCCCCGCCATCACGAGGGTGTACCTCCTCGCGGGCCCGCGGAATTCCCTCTTGGAGCGCCGGGGCTTCTCCACCCCCTCCAGGAGGGCGTCGGGAAGCGTGGCGGCGACCGGCCCCACGGCGGGCGGGGAAGGAACGGCGGGCGAGGCGGCATCCCGCGTCACCGTCACCGGCGGCGCCGGCGAGCTTCGGACCACCTGGGCCTTGGCGCACCCCCATCCCAGCACTGCCCATCCGATCGCAAGAACCGCCAGGGTCTTCAACGGCCGCCCTCCTTTTTCGCGAACGCCGCGCTTTGCGGCGCCTTCTACTGTTTGTACAATTCCAGGACCCGGGTTTCCTTCCCTCTCCGGAGAGACACGCGGTATGGTTCCACGCCCGACAGCGTCCAATCCCCCACCGCGCCTCCCACGGGGACGAGACGCTTCCCGAAAATCGCCAGGCCTTCGTTCCCGCTCACGACGGTGCCCCGGAGCTCCGGAAGCGACCCTTCCTCGCGCGCGGCGGAAGGGAGCGCCCCGCCGTGGCGCAGCTTCGCCCCCAAGGGTTCCGGGGAAGGCCCAAGGAACGGGTTCCGGCCCCAATTCCAGGAAGGGCCCGACCACCCCGGAGGAAAAGGCGCGGGGGAGGCCTGTACGGGCAGGGGGGAAACCGACGGGGAAAGGGTCGACTCCGTCGGACCCGGCGCGGGGGACGAGAGGGCCCCGGGGGCCGGGGGCGGAGGGGGCGGAACCCCGACGGATTTCACCAGACGGTATCCGACGACGACCACCGCGACCGCCGCCAGGGCGCCGGCGACCCGCCTGTCCCGCATCCACTCCCGGACCGGCATCAACGGCCCCTCCGGTGCCAGGCGGAAAGCTCCACCACCGTCACCATGGCGTCCGCTTTCTCCTTGATCGCCACCGACCGGATCGTCAGCAGACGGCGCACCCTCGGAAGATCGTCGAGAAAATTCGCGAGGTCGAGGAAGGAGGACCGGAACGTGAGCCGTAAGCGGGTTTCCACCAGCCCTTTCTCCCTCTCCGCGGGCGCACACCCCGGCGCCGCCCCCGCCGCCGCATCCGGGGGAACGCTCCCCTGCGGGGCGGGCGCCTCCGCCGACATCGTCAGGCCGAACTCCTTCAGGTTGCGGCGCACCGCAAGCTCCCCGATCCCCGTCATCAGCCGTTCGGTGTCCGGAGAAGACGGGACGTGCTCCTCCCAGGTGCGGAGGCGCTCCGTCCAGCGGGCTCCCTCCCCCCTGCGGGACTCCGCCGCGGCCGCTCCCATCCGCACCGACTCCGCCACCTCGGCTTCCCTGGCGTTCGCCTCCGCCTTGAGGGACCGGATCGTCCGCAGCTCGGGTGCGAACACGAGCAGATACGACGCCGCACCCAGCACCAGGAGCCCCAGCACCAGGGGGAGGATCCCCTCCTTCTTCCACAGGTGGAACCGCATATCCCCTACCTCTCCCGCATCGCGAAGGTCAGGAGGAATTCCTGTTCGTACCCGGCACTGCCTCCCTCGCCGAGGGGGCGGACCTCGATCACGGAGTATGACGGCTCCGACACGACGGGCTGCGCGAAGACGGAGGTAAGGAACGCGTTGACCCGCTGTTGCGCCTTCGCGGGGGTGCTCCCCCGCACCGTGGCCCGGAGCTCGGCGCGGCCGCCCGCCGAACCGCCATCCCCCGTCGCGGAGGGCGTGAAGGTGGCGGAGAGGAACCGCATCTTCGGCGGAACGGGCGCCCCCAGCACCGCGAAGAGCGCCTTCCATCTCGTGAAGGGGTTGGCGAGCGTCTTCTCCACCCGGGCGGCTTCCTCCATCGCGGTTTTCATCCCGATCCAGCGGGAAACCTCCTGCGACGACGCGGTCTGCGTGGCCGCGGCCGCCCCGCTCAGAACGTCGCGGTACCGGATCTCCGCGTTGCGCAACCCCAGGTACAGCCCCGCGTTCGCCAGGAGAAACACGAAGAGGACGACCGTGACCGCGATGTAGCTTCCCCTCCGCTCTTTCCGCTGAAGGTATTCCGCGGGAAGAAGATTCACGCGGTCGTCCCCCCACGTTGAGGCGGCCAACCCGATGGGGACTCCGAAGACGGCCGGATCGACTTCCACCCCTTCCCCGAAGACCGCCGCCGTCGCCGCAGGGTGCGCGGCGATGTCGAGCTTGAGCCGCTCGCCGACGAGGCGTCTCGCCTCCGCGGTCGGCGGGTCCCCGCTCCAGAAGAGGCGGGTGACATGCCCCCCACGGGAAATCTGGCGGAAGTAGAGAAGCGACCGGGTGACTTCGGTGACCAACCGCTCGGCGTGGACCTCCTCTTCGGTGGGGGGCGCCTGCGCCGTCCCGCCTCCTCCGCCCAGGTCGATGGTCTTGTAGTCCATCACATCCGGGGTGAGGCCCGTGCGGGCTGGCGACTCCAGCGGGAACTCCCGGGCGAAACGGAGCAGCCCCGCGCTGGATACGGAGATCACGCAACGGGACGGCTCCACGTGGAGGAAACCGCAGAGCTCGTCCGCCTGCTCCGACGGGTGCAGCCCCGCGAGGGCCAGCGGGACGGAAACCACCCGGACCGGCGTCAACCCGGCCTCGACGAGGAGAAAGATGAGGCGGCGGATCTCGAACTCCGGTGTGTAGAGCGTCATCACCTCCTGGCGCTCGTACCCCTGCTCCGTCACCTTCCCGACCGGTTCCCCCGTCACCCTCAGTTCGGCCACGGAGGTCGCCGTCTCCTGGGCGATCTTCCCCCGCAGAAGTTCGTCGCGCGTGGCCCCCGTGACGGGCGGTATGTTGAAGATCCGGTGCTCGATCACGGGCCCCAGGTAGCTCACCACCGCGGTCCGGGCCGTGAAACCGTTGGTCGCAAGGAAACCCAGGAGGAACTGCCCCACCGCAGCGGGTTCGCCCCCGGGGCGTTCCGTCACCGCGGCGCGGAAGATCCGCACCGGCCGGTCTCCGGGCGTGTACTCCACCACCCGGATCACCCGGGGCGAGATCTCGATCGCCAGCATCCTTGACATCCGCCCGACGCTCTCCTTTCTATCCGCTCAACGAAGATAGAGGTTCATCTGCGTCTGCTGGTTGTTCTCCGGGACGTACACCACCGCCTGCCCGCTGGTCTGGGGGTTCGGCGGAAGGGTGCATGTCGCGAGCACCTCGTGGAACCCCGCATGGGTGGGTCCCAGGGTGTACGGAGGTCCCGCGGGGCCGGGAGGAATCCCGGCGGTGAGGGGCGACGGCGACCGCGCCCCGTTCAGGGAGTAGTACATCCGCACGTTCACCTGCATCCCCGGAAACGCCCCGGGCTGCGGATTCAGGACATACTGGCTCGCCGTGTTGTCCGTCCGCCAAACGTACAGGTTGACCAGCAGCCGCCCCGTGGGGACGACGGCGGAAGACGGGTAGACGATGTCGTCGGCCGTGTTCGGAGTCCGGTCCGGGCCCGCGCTGCGGATCTGGCCCGTCCCGGGACTGTTGTAAGCCAGATTCGTCCCCCATCCGTCGACGAGATACGCCCCCGGGGAGAAGCCCACCTTCACGTAGGGACCGTCCCATCCGTACTTGACCCCCAGTGCGCCGAAGGTCCGGGCCGGCTGCGTTCCCCGGGTGTTGAGCCGGTCGAGCGCGGCCGGCAGGGCGCCCATGTCTCCCACATACCCCGCTGTGGGCGCATTCGGATCGCCGAGGACGGCGCGGTGGATCTCCTCCATCTGCTTCCGGGTGCTCTCCTCCCGCGTCTGGTCCAGGATCTTCACCACGTAGGGCACCGCCATCGACGCCAGGATCGAGACGACCGCGATGACCACGATCACCTCGATCAGGGTGAAGCCCCCCGCGTCGGCCGCCCGGCGCCTCAACGCTGCGCCCCCAACGACCCCACCATCTTGTAGAGGGCCAAGAAGAACGAAAGCGCCGCCCCGAGGACGATGACCGCCAGCAGGATCGTCATCGCGGGTTCGAGCACGGCGAAGGTCTTCCTGACGATGGCCGGGACCTCCCGGTCGTAATAGGCGGAGACGTTCTCGAGGGTGGCGTCGAGGTTCCCCGACGATTCCCCGGCCGAAACCATCCGGATGACCATCGGGGGAAACTCCCCCGACTTGCGCAGCGCCACCGACAGCCCGCCTCCCGCGATCATCTCCTCCCGCGCCTGGCGGATGACGGCGGCGATGACGCGGTTCCCGATCACCTTTTCCACCACCGCGAGGGACTGCGTCATCTCGACGCCCGCCCGGAACAGCGAGGCCGAAAAGTGGGCGAACTGGCTCATCTCGATCGACCGGATCAGCTCGCCGGCCAGGGGAACCCTGAGCTTCCACCCGTCCACCCGCAGCCTCCCCGCCTCCGTGCGCCGGTACAGCTTCAGCGCGACGATCCCGAGAACGAGGGCCGCGAGCAGGTACAATCCGTAGTCCCGGAAGAATTCGCTGATCCAGATCACGATGCGCGTCGGGAGAGGCAGTTCGACGGCGGCTCCCTTGAAGATGGAAAGGAAGCGGGGAAAGACGAAGGTGAAGAGCAGGACGATCAGCCCCCCGACCATGGAGACGACCGTCACGGGGTAGTACGTCGCCTGGCGGATGGTCTTGCCGAGCTCCTCCTGCCACGTCAGGAACCGGTTCAGGTCTTCGAGGACGCCGTCGATGTTTCCCGTCACCTCGCCCGACCGGACGATGGAAACGAAGATCTCCGGAAAGACGTCCGGGTGCAGCGCGAAGCCTCCCGAGAGGGTCGCCCCGGACTGAACGTTGCGGCGCACGTCCCGCAGCACGTCGCGGAAATCCGGGTTGGTGGCCTGCTCCGCCACGTCCGAGAGAGCGCTCACCAGGGGGACTCCCGCTCCGATGAGCGTTTTCATGTGGTAGGTGAACTCGATGAGGTCGGCCCTCTTCACCCTTCTGTGGAGGAGGGCGAAGCCGCTGCTCTCCGAAACCTGCCGGGCGGAAACCATGTGCAGGCCCATCGCGGCGAGGGCGTCCCGCAACGCGTTCTGGTCGGCGGAAGACATCGTCCCCCGCACCTTTTTGCCGTAGTCGTCCACGGCGTTGTAGTCGTACCGCGCCACGCCCCCCCCTTACGTCAGTTGCACCACTTCTTCCAGCGTGGTCAGCCCCCGCATCGCCTTGGCCACGCCGTCCTGCCGCATCGTGGTCATCCCCTCGGCCATGGCGGTCTCCAGCAGTTCCCGGCTGTTGGCCCGTCGCATCACGTGGCGGGAGATCTCCGGGGTCACCTCGAGCAGTTCGTACACGCCGACGCGGCCCCGGAACCCCGTCTGGCCGCACTGGTCGCACCCCTTTCCCCGAAGGAAGGTTCCGTGGATCGACTCGGGCGGCAACCCCGCCCGCGCGATGATCTCCGCCGATGGTTTGTATTCCACGCGGCATGCGGGGCAGTTGATGCGTATCAGCGCCTGCCCCACGACGGCCCGGAGCGCGGATGCCACGAGGAACGGCTCCTGCCCCATGTTGATCAGCCGGGGGATCGCTCCCGCGGCGTCGTTGGTATGCAGCGTGGAGAAGACGAGGTGGCCCGTGAGGGCGGCCCGCACGGCGAGCTCCACCGTCTCCGCGTCCCGCATCTCCCCGACGAGAATGACGTCCGGATCGTGCCGGAGGATCGAACGCAGCCCGGTCGCGAAGGTGAGCCCCGCCTTCACGTTGATCTGGCACTGGCGGATGACCGGCAGCTCGTACTCCACCGGGTCCTCCAGCGTGATGATGCTGCGGTCCAGGCTGTTGATGTAGGAAAGGGCGGAATACAGCGTCGTGGTCTTCCCGGAACCCGTCGGGCCGCAGACGGTGACGATGCCGTTGCGGCTTTCGATGGCTTTCCGCAGCCGCGCAAGCGTGGCCTCGTCGAAACCGAGGGACTCCATGCCGATGACCAGCCTGGACTTGTCCAGCACCCGCAGGACGAGGTTCTCTCCATGCACTGTGGGGAGCGTGGAGACGCGCAGATCGATCTTGCGCTTCCCCACGTAGAAGTTGATCTTGCCGTCCTGGGGCTGCCGCGTCTCGGCGATGTTCATGGAGGAGAGGATCTTCACGCGCGCGGTGACCGCCGGCTGGAGCGTCTTCGGCAGGGAAGGTCCCATCCTCAGTTTCCCGTCGACCCGGAAGCGGATCCGGAAGACCCGCTCCTCGGGCTCCATGTGGATGTCCGTGGCGGCCTCCTGGACCGCGGAGAGGAAGATCTGGTCGACGAGCCGGATGATGGGGGCGCCGGCGGCCAGGTCCGCCTCGGAGAGACGTCCCGCCTCCACCTGTCGGATCGACTTCTGGACGACCTCCTCGATCGAGATCCCGCCGGAATAGTACTGGTCGATCGCGGCGAGGATGCCGCTCTCCGTGGAGGAGACCGCGTCCACCACGTATCCCGTGACGCGCTGGACCTCGTCGATCGCCAGGACGTCGAAGACGTTGGCGAGGGCGACCGTGAGCCTGGGCGGCTCGAGGAGGATCGGGATCATTTTGTGGCGCCGCGCCATCGCCTCCGGGATCGTCTGGAGCGCGGCGGGTTCGATGAGGTAATTGTCGAGCGGGACGAAGGCAACCCCGGCCTGCGAGGCCAGGACCGCGGAGATCTGCTCCTGGGCGACAAACCCAAGGTTGACGAGGATCTCGCCGATCCTCTCCCCGGTGCGCTTCTGCTCGCGCAGGCCCAGGTCCAGCTGGTCGGCGCTGATGAGGCCCGCTTCGATCAGCCGCTCCCCGAGCATCTTGCGCCGGGGCGCGACCCGTTCCCTCCGGCTCGACCCGGCGGCCGTCGGCATCACCGGCTATACTTTCCGGGGCGGATCAAAAAAAAGCCGAAGTCGGAGGCTTCGGCTTTGCGCTTGCGCCACGTTCCGTCCCTAACGTACACGGAACCCGATGTCGTCGCCTTTGACCACGTTGTCGGTCATTGCCGTCTGCACCTTCCCGTTGGGACCGGAGGACAGCACCCAGACCGGTCCGGAGGCGGCTACGTTGACCACGTACGGCTTGCCCCAGGGGTCGGTGGGCAGGGCGCTTCCGGCGTACGGTCCCTTCCACTGCAGGTCGCCGTTCGCGGGGTAGGCGTTCCCCGTGCCGTTCGTGAGAAGGCTGTTGTCGAGAGGGGCGACCACGCCCGCCCAGTTGACGGCCGGGGGGACGACCGGCGGCACGGCGGTGAAGATGGCCGCCGCCGCAGGTGTCGTGGTCCCCGTGTAGAGAACCACCGCCGCCGCACCGGTGGCGGTCTTGCTGGGCCACACCCCCGTGTCCTTGTAGAAGTTGGTCATGGCGCCGCCGACGACCTGGACCTCGTTGCGGGCCTTGGCGATCTTGGAATCGTCGATGTATTTCGTGATGTACGGCGTGAGGACCGCCGCCAGGATCGCGATGACCGCCACGACGACGACCACCTCGATCAGTGTGAAACCCGCTTCGTTCCGCCTTTTCATCCCACCCCCTCCTTCCCGGAATCCCGTTAAGAATGCGCAAAAATAAGAACCTACGGAACAATGTCATACAAATTATACATAAAGATAGTTAAATTATAAGTCAAGAAAAAATCGCCGAATAACCGTTTGCAAACCGGGGAAAAAACCGTGAACGGATCAGGCGGTCCGGAAAAGGATGTAGTCGGAGAGCGTCAGGAGGGCGGAGCGGGCCGGAGAATCCGGAAGGCGCAGGAGAAAACGCTTCCCGCGCAGGAGGTGTTTCTTCGCCTGGGCCGTCGCGTAACCTATCCCGCCGTACCGGGCGACCAGCCCGGCGAGGTACGCGACTTCCCGGTTCCCCCGCTCTTTCGTCGCGAGGAGGCGGCGGGCCCGCTGCCGCTCCGCCGCCTTCGCCATCCGCAACGCGTAGAGGAGCGGCAGGGTGATCTTTCCCTCCCGGAGGTCCTGGAGCGGGCGCTTCCCCAGCGCGTTCTCCGTCCCGGCGAAGTCGAGGATGTCGTCCACCAGCTGGAAGGCGATCCCGATCGACCTTCCGAACTCGAACATCGCCTTTCGCGTGTCGATGTCGGCCTCCGCGAGCACCGCTCCCGTTTCGCAGGCGGCGGCGATGAGGGAAGCGGTCTTGCAGAAGACCACTGCGAGGTACTCCTTCTCGGAGATCCCGGGGTCGCGCGTCTTCATCAGCTGCATCACCTCGCCCTCCGACAGGAAAACGAGGGTGCGGGCGTAGATCCGCAGGACTTCGATGTCTCCGTCCTCCGTCATCAACTGGGAGGCGCGGGCGAAAAGGAAATCGCCCACGAGAACGCTCACGGAGTTTCCGAATACGATGTTGGCGGACGGACGTCCGCGGCGCACCGTCCCCTGGTCCACGACGTCGTCGTGCAGCAGCGTCGCGGTGTGCATGTATTCGGTCACGACTGCCATCGTCGTGCGGCGGGCGCCCCGGTATCCGCAGGCGTCCGCGCACAGGAGCAGCAGCGCCGGGCGGATCCTCTTCCCCCCGGACAGCGTGATGTGCTTCCCGACGACCGGGATGAGGGGAATGGGTGACGAAAGGTGGGCTGCGAGCGCCCGTTCCACCATGCGAAGGTCGCGGTTCAGATAGCGGAAGACACCGTCGATGTCGATTGCGGTTCCCTCCTGGGCACGTTGACTGTACCGTACCGGATTTCGGGCTGTCAACCGACGCACGTTCCGGTAGCATGGTGCCCATGTACGAGCGGAAAGACACCTGGTACCGGCAGGCGAAAAAGGAAGGGTACCGTTCGCGGGCGGCGTACAAGCTCGAGCAGATCGCCGGGCGGGAAAAGGCGATCCGCCCGGGGGACCGGGTGATCGACGCGGGCGCCGCGCCGGGCGGCTGGAGCCAGGTTCTTCTCGACATCGTCGGGAAACGGGGGAAGGTCGCCGCCGTCGACCTTCTCCCGATGGGACCCCTCCCGGGAGAAAACTTCCGCGTCTGGCAAAGGGACCTTGCCGACCCCGCCCTTCCCCCCGAGTTGCTCGCTTTCCTGGGCGGGAAGGCCGACGCCGTGGTTTCCGACGCCGCCCCGAACACCACCGGGAGCTCCTTCACCGACCAGGCCCGCTCCGCCGACCTGGTCCGCACGGTCTTCTCCCTTGCGCAGGACACGCTGCGCCCGGGCGGGACGTTTCTCGCCAAGATCTTCGGTGGCCCGGAAGCCGACGCGGTCTTCCGGGAACTGAGGCCGTTCTTCGCCGAGCTTCGCCGCGTCCGGCCCGAGGCGACCCGGAAGGAGTCGTTCGAGCTCTACTTCCTCGGCAAAGGATACCGCGCACGGTAACAGAACTCTTCGGATTCCTCGCGGGCCGCTTCCACTCCGCTACGTTCGCGACCTCCGGCCGCTCACTGCGATTCCGCTCGACGCAATTCCTGCCTCGCTCCATACGCCGCTGCGTGGAAGCCCCCGCTGCGTCATCCTTCGGGTCTACACGCAACGAGGTACCGGTACCCGTACTCCATCACGGTCTCCCCGCGCTGGTTCACGACCCGGCACCGGACTCCCGCGATCCCCCGGTCGGGGCTGCTGCGCGACCTGCGCAGGTCCGTCCAGCGCGCCTCGACCGTCAGGACGTCCCCCGGCCGGACCGGCCTGGGCGTGCGCACTTCGTCGATGCCAAGGCCCGAGAGGAGCGCGACGTCCCGGTTGGCCTCGACCACGACCCTCGTGCAGCACGACAGGGTCTGCAAGGCCGACGCGATGATGCCCCCGAAGATCGAACGGGGCGCCGCGGCCTCGTCGGCGTGGAACGGCCACGGGTCGTACTCCTTCCCGAACGCGACGATGCCTTCCCGGTCGAAGGCGACCGGGCGGCACGTGAACCGCTCCCCTTCCGTCAGATCCTCCCAATACCTCTTGCCCATGACATCGACTCCCGGTATGAGCGCGGTGAAGGATTACAATTTGTTGACTCGCGCCGCGTAGTGAAAAGCCGCAAAATATTTTCTCCACTGACGATCCGTTGAATGGCAGGAATTCCCACCGGCGATGTCATCCGAAAAAAACCTCCCTGCGCCGTAGAATTCCGAACAACCTTCCCTTGTTTTTTCCGTCCTTCACGGTCAGATCAAACAGCTCCAGCGCGCGCTCGAACGCATTGTTCGCATATCGCTCGTTTCCCCTGTTTTTCCATTTGATGGTGCGCTCCACCTCGCCGCCGATATTCGCCATCTGCTCGAAAAAGGACAACTCGCTCCAGCGTCCGGCGGCAAGCTGTTCGTGCCGGATGGTCATCGGACGATCATCCGTTGAATGATCTCCAGAATCCTTTCCCGTGTTTCCGGATGATCCACCCCCCGGCTTCGATCGCCTTGCGACCGGCCATTTCGATCAGTTTCATCTTCCCGTATCTCCCTCTTCCGGCTTCCAGGGGTCGGTTCGAAGACCATGGGGAACGGAATGCTTCACTTCCCGGGCAAATCGCGCGGCACGTAGCCGAAGGCCGCCAGCCGCTCCCCGGAGGCGGCGTAGGCGTCGGCGGCCATGTCGGCCACTCCCGTGGCGTCGATCCATTTGTTGTAGAAGTTGAAGAGCGCGCACACCGTGATGGCGTCGTACAGCGCCTCCTCGGTCCAGCCGGAGGCCTTCGCCTCCTCGACGTCCTCCTTCCGAAGCCGGCTGGACTCCCCGTTCACCTTCTCGATGAACGCGAACAGCGCCTTCTCCCGATCTCCGATCGGAGCGGTCCGGTAATCCCGCAGCACCGCGTCGACCAGCGGGCGGTCTCCCAAAAGGGCCGCCGCGACCGCGGCGTGGGAGCCGATTCAGAACAGGCAGTCGTTGCGCCGCGAGGTGAAGGCGGCGATCAACTCGCGGAAACCCGCCGGCAACGGAGAGGGCCCGCGCATCACTCCCTGGGTGAACCGCGAAAGGAAATCGGTCCGGTCCGGTTTGTAGGCGAACAGGTGCATGATCTGCGGGACCGGACGGCCCGCGGCGCGCAGCACGCCGATCAGGCGCGCATACGCGCCGCCGCCGTCGGCTTGCTCGACTTCGGACAGAAACATCGGACGCATGAAGAGCTCCTTTCGGGGGGATCCGCTCGGCGCCGGAACCGCCGGCTACTTTCCTCCGCCGACCCGCGAAAGCGCCTCTTTCACGTGCCGCACGGGGAGCAGTTCGAGGGGGAACTTCGCGCCGAGGCGCTCGGCGTTGGAGGCGGGCAGGACGACCCGGGAAAACCCCATCTTGGCGGCCTCGTTCAGGCGCATCTCGGCCATCGGCACCGCGCGCACCTCGCCTCCCAGGCCCACCTCGCCGAAGACCGCCGTCCCCGGCGGGACCATCCGGTCCTTGAAGGATCCGGCCACGGCGCAGCACAGGGCGAGGTCGGCGGCGGGTTCGTCGACCCGGATCCCGCCCGCCACGTTGACGAAGACGTCCTGGTTGTAGAGGGAGACGCCCGCCTTCTTCTCGAGGATGGCGCACATCAGGATCACACGGTTGTAGTCGACCCCAAGCGTCGTGCGGCGCGGCATCGCGAGGAACGACTGCGAAACGAGCGCCTGCACTTCCACCAGCAGCGGCCGGGTCCCCTCGATCGCGGGGAACACGAGCGTTCCCGACGTCTCGTCCGACCGTTCGGAGAGGAACATCCCCGACGGATCGGCGACTTCGGTCAGCCCCTCGGCGCGCATCTCGAAGACGCCGATCTCGTTCGTCGATCCGAACCGGTTTTTTACCGCCTTCAAAATCCGGTACGGGTGCCCCTTCTCCCCCTCGAAGTAGAGGACCGTGTCCACGATGTGCTCCAGCACCCGCGGCCCCGCGATCGCTCCCTCCTTCGTCACGTGCCCGACGAGGAAGACCGACACCCCCGCCTTCTTCCCGAAGAAGGTGAGCCGCGCGGCGCACTCCCGCACCTGGCCGACGGAACCCGGCGCGCCGGGAAGATCGGAGGAAAAGACGGTCTGGATCGAGTCGACGATCAGCGTCCCGGGGGAAAGGTCCCCGGCGGCGGCGAGGATCCGATCGAGTGACGTTTCCGACATCAGGTAGATGCCCGCGTCGGTCACGCCCAGCCGCGAGGCGCGCAATTTCACCTGCGCTTCCGACTCTTCGCCCGAGACATAGAGGACCGGCTTCCCGCGACGGGCGAGGCCCCGCGCCGCCTGGAGGAGGATGGTGGACTTCCCGATCCCGGGGTCGCCGCCCAGGAGCGTCGCCGAGGCGGGTACGACGCCGCCGCCCATCACCCGGTCGAACTCGGCGATCCCGCACGACGCCCGTGACGAGGCGGTCTCCGCGACCTCGGTGAGGCGCACCGGATGCGAGGAGGGGAAATCGGGCATGCCGGCGCGCTGCCGCGGCGAGGAGGAGGCGACGGCCTCCTCGACCAGCGTGTTCCACTCCCCGCACCCCGGGCATTTCCCCACCCACTTGGGGGAGGACGTCCCGCACGCCGTGCAGGCGAACTCGACTTTTACCTTCGCCACGTCTTCGCCACCTCGAACGCCACCTCGTCGAACGTGGCCGCCCCCGACCGCACGATCCGCTTCACGTCGTCGTACTCCGGCACCGGCCGGACCGACCCGTCCGGCAGCGTCGCTTCCTTCACCCGGACGCTCCCGTACCGTGTTTCGATCGTGCGCACTGCGCGGTCGAGCTTCAAGCGGTCGCACGCGTGGAATCGCAGGCCGATCGCGGTGGAAACGGAAAAGACCGCCGAGGAGACGATCTCGAGCCGCTCCTCCGGGCAGAGGAGGCGCAGCACCCATCCCGGCCGGTTCTTCTTCATCGTCGCCGGGAGGATCGCCACGTCGAGGGCGCCGGCGGCCAGCGCCCGCTCGATCAGGAGCTCGAACCGCTGCGGGCTCATGTCGTCGATGTTCGCCTCGACCTCGATGACGCGGTCCCGCCCGAGGGCTCCCGGCAGCGGGTTCCCGCCGACGACGCGCAGCAGGTTCGGCCGGCCCGGGGTCTCCCGGCGCCCCAGCCCGATCCCGACCCCGCGCACCGTCATCTCCGGGGGCGGTTCGAAAACCGCGTCGAAGGCGCGCAGCAGCGCCGCCCCCGTGGGGGTCACCAGCTCCCCTTCCCCTTCCCCGAACCGCCACGGCGCGCCGGTCAGCAGCGCAAGGGTCGCCGGCGCGGGAACCGGGATCTTCCCGTGCGCGGACCGCGCCTCGCCCGATCCGCCCGGCAGCGTCGAGCAGTGGGCCTTCGGCGCCCCGGCGAGCTCGAACAGGAAGCAGCCGGATACGATGTCCACGATCGCGTCCACGGCGCCGACTTCGTGGAAGTGCACCTTGTCGGCCGTGGTGCCGTGCACCCCCGCTTCCGCCTCGCCGAGCGCCTCGAAACAGCGGATCGCCCGCGCGAGGGTCCCTTCCGGGAGGGAGGAGGCCCGCAGCAGGGCGAGGATGTCCGGCAGGTGCCGCGCGCGCGCCTTTTTCCCGGACACGTTCACGTGAACCCGCACACCCGCCATGCCGGCGGAGGTCCCCCGCTCCACCGAGAGACGGTACCCGGAAAGCGGCACCCCCTTGAGGGCCTTCCGCAGCTCCTTCTCCGCGCCGGTCAGCGAAAGCAGCGCCGCCGTCGCCATGTCCCCGGCGATCCCGGAGAAACAGTCGAAGTACAGGATGCCGCTCACAGCCGGTTGATCACCGAGGCGAGCACCCCGGCGCCGAATCCGTTGTCGATGTTGACCACCGCCACCGTGGGAGCGCAGGAGTTGAGCATCCCGAGGAGCGCCGCCACCCCGCCGAAGCTGGCGCCGTAGCCGACGCTGGTGGGGACGGCGATGACGGGCTTGTCCGTCAACCCTCCCACCACGGAGGCCAGCGCCCCTTCCATCCCCGCCGCGACGACGATGACGCGCGCCCCGCGCAGCCGTTCCTCCTGCAGGAGCAGCCGGTGGATCCCCGCAACCCCGACGTCGAAGAGCCGCTCCACCGGGCTGCCCAGGAACTCGGCCGTCACGGCCGCCTCTTCCGCCACCGGGATGTCGGAGGTCCCCGCGGTCACGACGAGAACGGTCCCCTTGCCGGCCGCTTTCCGCTTCCCCCCCGGAAGGATCACGCACCGCGCCTTCGCGTGGACCACGGCTCTCCGGAACACCCGGCGGATCCCGCGGATCTTCTCCGCGGACAGGCGCGTGACCAGGACGGCGGCGCCGGCGCGCCGCATCGAGCGCGCGATCGCCACGATCTGCGCCGTCGTCTTTCCCTCGCCGAAGATCACTTCGGGAACACCCTGGCGGATCTCCCGATGGTGGTCGACGTGCGCATCCCCAACGTTCTCGTAGGGCAGCGACCGGAGGCGCTCGAACGCCTCCGCCGCCGTGACCCCGCCGGAGGCCACGTCCGCGAGCAGCTTCTTCAACCGGTTCCCCGTCAGAGCCCGATCCTCCCGTCCGCAGATTCCCCGCTACGCGCCGTCCACACCCTTCCCGTTCGCCGGGACACGCTCGACCCTCACCTGGAGGACGGCCCGGTCCGAAGCCTCCGTCACCGTCAGGCGCGCCCCCGGTACCGGGAACGACTCCCCGCAGGCGGGGATCCGCTCCGCGACGGAGGTGAGGAATCCTCCCACGGTCGTGTACTCCCCCTCGGGCAGGCGGATCCCGAACTCTTCCCGGAACCGCCCCATCTCCATCCTTCCGGGAACGAGGAACTCTCCCTCCGAGACCTTCGTATAGTATTCCATGCGGCGGTCGTATTCATCCTCGATCTCTCCGACCACCTCTTCCACCACGTCTTCCGCCGTGACGATCCCGGTGACTCCGCCGTACTCGTCCACCACCACCGCGAACGAGGTGCGCGCCTTGCCGAAACTGCACAACAGTTCGTCCAGGGTCATCAACTCGGGAACGTAGAGCGCCTTCCGCAACAGGGGGAGCACCGGCGCGTCGGGGGGGCTGCCCACGATGTCCAGGACGTGGAGATACCCCGCGACGTGATCGATCCGGTCCCGGAAGACGGGGTAGCGCGAATATCCGCTCTGCGAGGCAAGCAGCGCGGCCTCCCCGCACGTCGCACCTTCCGGCAGCGCCATGACCTGGGGAAGGGGCCGGAAAACGTCCGCAACGCGGGTCTCCCCGAAGTGGAACACCCGGCGGACCATGACCCGTTCGTGCGCCTCCACGTCCGAGCCTCCCCGGCTCGCCTGGAGCAGAAGCGCGAGCTCTTCCCGCGTCACAACGGCCCGCAAAGGCACGACGCCGCCGAAGGGGGCGGAGAGGGCCCGCGCAACGAAGGAAACGGCGGCCACCAGCGGGAACAGGACGATCTGGGCGGACCGGACGACGCGGGCCGCCGCGCCGACGAGGCGGTCCGCGCGGGGCCGGGCGAAGCTCTTCGGCACGACCTCTCCCAGCACGATGACCAGCGGCGTCACCACCAGGACGGCGACCCACTCGGCGTGCGCACCGAACCGGGGGAGCATCCTCGATGTGACGATCACGCTCGAGAGGACCACGAAGACGTTCGTTGCGGTGAGCGTCACCGACAGCAGCAGATCGGGTTTCGCGAGGAGGGATACGGCAAGCTTCGCCCCCCGCTCGCCCCTCCGCGCGCGCTCGTTCAGCCGGTGCCGGTCCGCGGAGACGAGAATCATCTCCGATCCGGTGAAGATCCCCTCCAGCAGGAGGCAGAGGGCGACGAGGAGAAGGATTCCCACCGCCTACCCGCCTCCCGGCGGAACGGCCCGCACGCGCACATCGATGATCCGGATCCCCTTCAGCCGCCGCACCGTGAAGGACAGCCCCGACAGCGCGACCGTGTCCCCCGCGCCGGGCAACCGCCCGAACGCGTGGAGGATCAGCCCCGCCACGGTGTCCCACTCCTCGTCCGGGAACGCCGTTCCGAACGCCTCGTTGAAATGCCGGACCGGCGTCTTCCCGAGGACACGGGCGGTGCCGTCCGCGAGACGCACGATCTCCTGCTCCTCCCTGTCGTGCTCCTCGCGGATGTCGCCGAACAGTTCCTCGAGCACATCCTCGAGCGTCACGATGCCGACCTGCTCCCCGAACTCGTCCACCACGAGGGCGATGTGGACCTTCCTGCGCTGGAATTCGCGCAGCAGAAGCGGAAGCTTTTTCGAGGTGGGGATCCGGTAGGGGTCCCGCACGAGGGACTCCCAGTCGGGCGCATCGACGCCCTCCGCCATCGAGCGAAGCAGTTCCTTGAAGTGGAGGATGCCGACGACGTTGCGGCGCTCCCCCTCGTACACGGGGATCCGGGATCGCCGGAACCGGCGATACCGGGAGACCAGCTCCGGGTACGGAAGACCGCGCGGGACCATGAACACGTCGGGCAGGGGAGTCATGATCTCCCCTGCGCGCTGGTCGGTCATCTCGAAGATGTTGTGGATGAGATCCTTCTCCCCGGGATCGAGCGTGCCGGTCTCCTCTCCCGCGTCCACCAGCGCCCGGAACTCCGCTTCGGTGATCATTCCGCGGGTTTCCGGCAGTCCCCGCTCGCCCAGGAGGAAGAGGATCCCCTCCGCGATTTTCTCGAGCACGAACCGCACGGGCGCCACCAGCCTGGAGAAGGCGGAGAGCGGCGCCGCGGCGAGGAGGGAGAAACGGCGGGCGTGAGGCCAGGCGACGCACTTGGGCCCCACGTCCCCCAGGAGGAGGATTCCCAGCGTGCCGGCGAGCAGCGCGACCGCCTCTCCGAGCCCGCCGGGCAGCCGGGGGAGGAGGAGAGCGGCCAGGACCGACGAGATCGCCACGTTGGCGAATTCGTTCCCGAGAAAGATCGTGGCGATGAGCCTGCCGGGGCGGGAGAGCATCCGCTCGATCAGGGCGGCTCGGCGGTTCCCCTCCTCCTTCCAGCGGAGAAGGTCCACGGTGCGCAGGGCGAACAGGGCCGTCTCCGTCGCGGAGAAGAAGGCCGACGCGAGGAACAGGAGGGGAAGAAGGAGCGCTTTCAAGGGAGTGCCAGGGAACCGCGGCCCGGCGGGATCGAATGCCACGGTGGCCCGCAGCCGCAGGCCCCGGTAAAGAACGCGCCTCCGGGGTCGGGGTCGTCCGGATCGTCCCTCTTCATGCTTTCCGCTTCCTTTTCGGGGCCGGGGAGGAGGTCCTCTTCGCCGGGGCCTTCCCGCGCGACGGGCCGCTCTTCCCGCTCCCGGCTTTCCCTTTCCGGAACGGGTTCCTCGTGAGGGCGGCGGTGAGCACGTCGTCCATGTTGCCGGCCAGCGTGAAGCGGACCTGCCGCGCCTCGTGCCGCGGAATCTCCTCGAGGTCCTTCCGGTTCTGTTCCGGGGCGATGACGTTGTTGATCCCCGCCCGCAGGGCGGCCAGCGCCTTTTCCTTCAATCCCCCGATCGGAAGTACGCGCCCCCGGAGGGTGATCTCCCCGGTCATCGCGATGTCGCGCCGGACGGGGATGCCCGTGAGGGAGGACACGAGAGCGGTGGCGATCGTGACCCCGGCGGACGGCCCGTCCTTGGGGATCCCCCCCGCCGGCACGTGGATGTGGATGTCTTGGCCGGAGTGGAAATTCCGGGGCAATCCGAGCTGGTCGGCCCGCGAACGGACATAGGTGATCGCCGCCTGCGCGCTCTCCTTCATGACGTCGCCCAGAGACCCGGTGATCATCACGGACCCCTTCCCGCGGACCAGCGAAACCTCCACGAAGAGGATGTCGCCCCCCGTGGGGGTCCAGGCGAGGCCCGTGGCCACGCCGACCTCGTCGGCCTCCCCTTCCGTCTCCGGGATGTGCCTGGGGGTCCCCAGGTATTTCCCGAGGTTCCTGGGGGTGACGACGAACGGCCCCTTCTCTCCCTCGGCGATCTTCCGGGCCACCTTCCGGCACACCTGCCCGATCTCGCGCTCGAGGTTGCGCAGCCCCGCTTCCCGGGTGTACTGGTGGATGATCGCCAGGATCGCCTTGTCCCCCATTTCGACCTGGCCCTTCCGGATGCCGTTTTCCTCCTGTTGCCGCGGGAGAAGGTACTTCTTCGCGATGGCAAGCTTGTCGACGTCGGTGTACCCCGAGATCGGGATGATCTCCATCCGGTCCTTGAGCGCCGGGGGAATCGGATCCATGACGTTCGCCGTCGCGATGAACAGAACCTTCGACAGGTCGAAGGGGACGTTCAGGTAGTTGTCGCTGAAGGCGAAGTTCTGCTCCGGATCGAGCACCTCCAGCAGCGCGGCGGAGGGGTCCCCGCGGAAGTCGGCGCCGACCTTGTCGATCTCGTCCAGCATGAAGACCGGGTTGCGCGTTCCCGCCTGCTTCATCCCCTGGATGATCCGGCCCGGCAGCGCACCCACGTAGGTCCGCCGGTGCCCCCGGATCTCCGCCTCGTCGCGGATACCGCCAAGGGACATCCGGAGGAATTTCCGCCCCATGGCGCGCGCGATGGATTTGCCAAGCGACGTCTTCCCCACCCCGGGCGGCCCGATGAAGCAGAGGATCGGTCCTTTCATCTTGTCCTTCAGCTTGCGGACGGACAGGTATTCGAGGATCCGTTCCTTCACCTTTTCCAGGTCGTGGTGGTCCTCGTCGAGGATGGCCTTGGCCTTCGCGATCTGGATGTTGTCCCGGGTCTCCTTCTTCCAGGGGAGCTCCACCATCCAGTCGAGGTAGGTGCGCACCACGGACGACTCGGCGGCGTCGGGGTGCATCCCCTCGAGGCGTCGCAGCTGCTTCTCCGCCTCCTTCTCCACCTCCGGGGGCATGCCCGCCGTCTTGATCTTCGCGCGCAGGTCGTCGACCTCTTCCGTCTTCCCGTCGATGTCCCCCAGCTCCTGCTTGATCGCCTTCATCTGCTCGCGGAGGAAATACTCCCGTTGGCTCTTGGTCATCTCCTCCTTGGCCTGGTTCTGGATCTTGGCCTGCATCTCCGCCAGCTGCAGCTCGCGGGAGAGCAGGTTGTTCACCAGGGTAAGCCGCGCGACCGCGTCCTCTTCCTCCAGCACCGCCTGCGCCTCCTCGATCTTCAGCCGCAGGTTCGACGCGACGAGGTCGGCGAGCACGCCCGGGTTGTTGATGTTCTCCGTGACCATGAGGATCTCGACCGGCATGTTCTTCAGGGAGAGGATCTTCTCGATCTTTTCCCTGGAGGCGCGCATCAGCGCTTCCACCTCGAGAGACCCCTCCGCCATCGGAGGTTCGACGATCCGGTCGATCCGGACGCGGACCCCGGGGCGGGACTCGATGAACTCGACGATCTTCCCCTTGCTCACCCCCTGGATGAGGATCTTCAGGCGCCCGTCGGGGAGCTTGAGCATCCGCATGATCATGGCGACGGTTCCGGTCCGGTAGAGATCCTCCTCTTTCGGATCCTCCACGGACGGGTCCTTCTGCGTGGCGAGAAAGATGTACCGGTCCCGCGCCAGCGCCTCGTCCACCGCGGCGACGGACCCCTCCCTCCCCACGAAGAGCGGCAGGGTCATGTAGGGGAAGATGACGATGTCCCGCACCGGCAGCAGGGGCAGGACGACGGGAATTTCCGGCCCGCCCTCCTTCTCCTCTCCGACGGGGGCTCCTATCCCGGGAGCATCCGGGCCCGGGCCGACCTTCCCTTCATCGGGGGGGACGTCGCCGCCCCGCTTCGGTTTCGGCTCCTCCCCTCCGGGGGATTCTCCCTTGGGAGGGGGATCCACGGAGGGCTTTTCCCCTCCTGCCCCGTGTTTCCCGTTCGCTTCGTCGGTCATATCGTCGTTTCCCCCTCTGGAGCCGAAATCCTTCTCATCCCGTCGTCACCGGTATCCGCCGTTCCCTCCCGCGGCGCTCCACGATCTTCGGGATCGTGATCACCAGGAGCCCTTCCGACAACCGGGCCGATACCTCCCCGAGGTTCAGACAGCCCACGACCTCGAAGACGCGGCGGAACCTCCCGAAGATCCTTTCGAGACACAGGAAGGAGGTCTCCCCGGAAGGGAATTCGGGCGGCTTCTCCCCCGTGACTTCGATGCAGTCCCCCCGCACCCAGACCTGCAGGGCATCCGGCGGCACGCCCGGAACTTCCAGCAGGATCTTCACGGCGTCGTCCACCTCGGTCACGTCCGATGGAGGGCGGTACGCTCCCGCCTCCGAAAGGTCGAGCAGCGCGATGCGCCCCGTCATCCCGCGCACCTTCCCTCCCGCCTGCGCGGCGTCCGGGGGGGCGCTCCCGGTCCGGGAAACTCCGGTCTTGCGGCTCACGTCAGTTTCTCCTTTTTGAGGAACGCGCGCAGTCCCTGGCCGATTTCGGGGTCCTTCAGGCTGAAGGCGATGTTCGCCATCTGAAACCCGAGTTTCGTCCCCGCGTCGTACCGTTTCCCGTCGAACACTAGCCCGATCACCCTCTCCCTTCCGATGAGGGAGCGGATTGCGTCGGTGAGCTGGATCTCGCCCCCCGCCCCGGGTTTCGTCGCCTGCAACGTGCGGAAGATCGACGGGGGGAGAATGTACCTGCCGATGATCGCAAGGTCCGACGGCGCCTTCCCGGGCGCCGGCTTCTCCACCATGTCCGTCACTTCGTACACGCCGCGGGCGACCCTCCTCCCTTGGATGATCCCGTACCGGGATACCGCTTCGCGCGGAACCCTCTGAATCGCGAGGACCGCTCCCGCGCCGTGCTTCCCGTAGGCGTCGATCATCTGCCGCAGCACGGGGACCGGCGCATCGATGACGTCGTCGGAGAGGATGACGGCGAACGGCTCCCGCCCGACCAAATCCATCGCGCGCAACACCGCGTGGCCGAGCCCCAGGGGAAGGTTCTGCCGCACATAGAAGAAATCCGCGTCGTCGGTGACCTCGCGGACCACGGAGAGGAGGGCGTCGTTTCCCTTCTTCCTCAGCGTGGCCTCCAGCTCGAAGGAAACGTCGAAATGATCCTCGATGGCGTTCTTGCCGCGGCCCGTCACGATGATCATGTCCTTGATGCCCGAGGCCTTGGCCTCGTCGACGCCGTGCTGGATGAGAGGCTTGTCCACCAGGGGAAGCATCTCCTTCGGAGAGGCCTTGGTGGCCGGGAGAAACCGCGTCCCGAAACCCGCTGCGGGGAACACCGCCTTCCGTATCATCCCTCGCCCTCCTTCCCTGCGGCTCCGGCGCCTCCGCGGAAGCGCCGGTAGAAGGCCGCCACGTCGGACCGGTCCCTCGTCCATCGCATGGGGGGGAGGTTCGAACGGAAGACGTCCCCGTACCCCCGCGTCGCCACCCGGCCGTCGAGCAGCGCCACCACCCCGTAGTCATCTCCCCGGCGCAGGAGCCTTCCCACGCCCTGCCGAAGCGCCAGGACCGCCTCCGGCAGCTGGTAGGTACGGAACGGGTCTTCCCCCCGCTCGCGCAGCGCGCGGATGCGCGCGGCCGTCACGGGATCGGATGGAGAGGCGAAGGGGAGCTTGTCGATGACGACGCACCGCAGCGACTCGCCCGGAACGTCCACCCCTTCCCAGAACGTCCCCGTCCCGATCAGGACCGTGTCCTCGTCCTCGCGGAAGGCCCGCAGGAGCTGTGCCCGGGGGGCGTCCCCCTGGACGTACAGGGGGAACGGCAGTCCCCCTTCCCGCAACCCCTCCGTCAGCGCCGCGAGCGTCCTGTAGCTCGTGCACAGGACCAGCGCACCGCCCCCGGAGCACGACAGGATCTCCCGCGTCTCGGCGGCGGCGGAAGCGGGAAAGGCCGCGTCCGGCGGTTCCGGGAGCCCGCGGGGCACGTAAAACAGCGCCCGTTCCTCGAAGTCGAATTCATTATCCACGATGAGTTCTTCCGCATCAACCCGCGCGAGCCCCACCCGTTCGCGGAAATACCGGAGATCCCCCGAGACGGAGAGCGTCGCGGACGTGAGCAGGAAAGGAACGGGTTCCCTCCACAGGGCCCCCGAAAGGATGGGCGAAATCTCGATCGGAGTCCGGTGGAGGGCTATGCCGCCTCCGCGCTTTTCCGCCCACGTCACGGCGGACGTCGCATCGGCCGTCAGGATCGACGAGAGGTCTTCCTGGAAGGAGCGCACTCTTCGGAGCAGGGCGTCCCCCGAAAGTTCCGAGGCGGAAGTACCGGCCTCGGACCTCGCGGCGCCGTCCGACAGCGAAAGGGAGAGTTCCTCCCCCGCCCGCAGGAGGGCGCCGGCCTTCTCCCCGAAGCCCGTGCCCGCGGCGACGCTCGGCATGGGGAACCGGCTGTCCCCGTCCCCCACGGCGTCGAAAGCGGATTCCGCGAGGACGCGGAACCGCTCCACCAGCGGCAGGAGGCCGTCCCAGGCCCCGCCGGCCCTCCCTGCGGCCCGTTTCAGGTCCCTGGCCAGTTCCCGGCCGCGCCCGAGGGAGACGGTCACCCCGAAAAACACGGAGGCGGTCTCCTCGACGCCGTGCGCCTCGTCGAACACGATGGCGTCGGCCCGCGGGAGCACCTCGCCGAACTTTCCCTTCCCGCCATCGCCGGGATCGGCGGTCCTGCCGAAGCCGGGCCGTTCCCGCAGGGCGAGGTCCGCGAAGAAGAGGTGGTGGTTGACCACGACCAGGTCCGCCGTCGAGGCGCGCCTTCGCGCCTCGACGAGGAAGCAGCGTTCGGTATCCCCGCACGTTGAGAGGTCGCACATTTCGCTCCGGCAGTTGACCTCCCCCCATACGCGGGCATCCTCCGGCACGCCGCGCGCTTCCGAGATGTCCCCCGTCCGGGTCGTTTCGGCGAAAGCCCGCATCGCATCGAAGTAGGAGGCTTCCCGCGCGAATTCGAACATCGGCTCGGCGCGGAACCGCCGCCACCGCCGAAGGCAGAGGTAGTTCCAGCGTCCTTTCAGGAGGGCGCAGGAGAAGGGATACCGGATGGCGTCGCGCACGAGCGGAATGTCGTTTTCCAGGAGCTGCTGCTGAAGCGTCCGGGTGCCGGTGGAAACGACCGTCTTTCGGCAGGAAAGGATCGCGGGGACGAGGTAGGCGAGCGTCTTCCCGATGCCCGTGGCCGCCTCGGCGACCAGCACGCGGGGCGTCTCCAGCGCCTTCGCCCACGCCAACGCCATGCGCAGCTGTCCCGGCCGCGGCTCGAACCCCCTCATCGCCTGCGAAAGAGGGCCTCCGGGGGAAAGCGCCACCCCCACCTTTCGGACAAGGTCGCCGGGCATCCGCGCCGCCCTACCTACGAGCCGGGAACCGGGACGAAGTTCCCCAGTTCGACCCGGAGGAGGGAGACTTTCCGCCGCAGGTCGCCGGAAGGGAGGAACAGGAACGTCCCGGTCACGCCGGTGAAGTTCCTGAGGCGCGGAATCCGCTCCCGCATCAGCGCCGCCGGGGACCGTCCCCCGCCTTCCCCCTGTGAGAAAGCGGTGGCGAACAGCAGGGCGCCGTCGTACCCCATCGCCTCGAAACGAGTGGGGGAAACCCGCATCGCCTCCTGGTACTCCATCCGGAACCGGTCCCCTTGCGATCCGGGGATGGCGTCGGAGTAATCCACCGAAAAGAGCGCGCCGGATACCGCGCTTCCCCCCTTCCGGAGGAGTTCCTCGTCGTACCACCCGGAGAACCCCGCCAGGGGAAGATAGACGTTGTAGTACCGCAGCTGGGAAGCCAGGAGGAACACGCGCTCCCACCGATCGGCGATGACGATCCCTCCCCGCGGGAGCTTTATCCCCTTCCCTCTCTCCTTCGAACGCGCCTGCCGCTGGAACACGGCGTTACCCACCGCCCTCCGGATCACGTCGGTGAAGTCCCGGGTCTCGGGGGGGTACGACACGGTCCGGGCAAGGCGCACACCGGCATCCTTCGCGGAGGAGGTGACCGCGTCCGCAAACCCCCGCCCGTAGCCGTTCTCCGGGAAGAGAAGAAGGAGGTCGGTGACACCGTCCCTGGACAGCCGGGAAAGGACCGCGCGCGCCTCCTGCAGGGGGGAAAGCCCGAAACTGTAAAGAAACGGCTTCGAAAGGATCGTCTTCTGCCCAAGATACAGGGTCGGGGGGGAGTTCGCCGTGAACGCGGTGCCGACGGAGCGCCCCTCTTCCCCGGTGACGGGCCCCAGGACCCCGATCACGGTCCTGTCGGCCGCGGCCGCAAGGAACTCCTTCCGGGCCATCGGAGGCTGCGCCGCGGTGTCGACCCACCGCAGGATCGGCGCGCCGGCGTTCGGTTCGTTCCGCCGGTCGGGGCTTAAGGCCACCTCCGCCCCGGAAAGGACGGAGAAGCCCACGTCGGCGAATTTTCCCGAAAGGGGGACCAGCCCGACGATCTTCGGACGCGTGGCGGTGATCTTCTCGAGGCGGTACAGGTACTCCGCCGCCTCCGGGGAGCGTTTCCCTACCGTGCGCGCCGACCGCTCGAAGGCGTACGATGCCATTCCGAGGAAACCTTTCCGCAAGGCGGCCTTCCCCATGGCGAGGAAGAGGTCGGCCCGGACCTCGGGGTCCTCCTCCGCCTCGCCGGCCGACCGCAGCGCGGAGAGGTCGTCCGTGCCATCAATGAGGGACTCCCGCTCCCCGGACAACCGCCGGGCCGCCTGCGGGTCGGGCGTGGCCGCAATGGCACGGCGGTACAGGGAGAGGGCGCTCGCGATCTTCCCCGCCTCGGCGTCGGCTCGCGCCATCAGTGAGAGGAGCGCGGGGACGTCCGCATCCGCGAACTTCCGGTCGAGGAGGTACGAAGCCATCTGCCGCGCCTCCTTGTTCCACTTCATCTTCCGGTAGATCC
This sequence comes from Deltaproteobacteria bacterium, assembly GCA_021815305.1. Classification (GTDB taxonomy): domain Bacteria; phylum Desulfobacterota; class Deferrimicrobia; order Deferrimicrobiales; family Deferrimicrobiaceae; genus JAKAHC01. Next base: position 743,920 of record JAKAHC010000001.1, read on the forward strand.
TCAGCTTGAGGTCCACCGCGGAGAGGACGAGGTACCGGGCCCGCGAGAGCTGCACCGCCTTGTCCGCCGCTTCCAGCGCCTTGTCGTACTCGCCGCGGGCCAGCAGGATCTCGCCGATCCTCATCCAGACGAAACCTTTCCTCTCCCCATCCGGAGAGGAGTAGGCGAGATCCAGAAAGCGGGAGAGCGCCTCGTCCCGTTTCCCGGCGGCGTATTCGCTCTCCGCCAGGAGGAAAGGGCCTATCGGCACGGTGCGGGTCGCCTCCCGCGTCCCAGGGCGGGGGACCGGGACGGCGTCCGCCCCCATGATCAGCGGCAACGGGGGCTCCCCGGCCGCCCCGATCCCGGGAAAGGAAGGGGCGAGGAGGACCGGGAGCGCGAGGAGGACCAGGAGGCGAACCACCCGGAAAGACGTCAACCGAAGATCTCCTTGACCTTCTCGAAAAAACTGTGGGAGATCGGCCCGGGAGACTCCTCGGACAGTTGCTGGAACTCCGTGAGAAGCTCCTTCTGACGCCTGGTGAGTTTCTTCGGCACCTCGATCAGCACGCGAATGACGAGGTTCCCGCGCCTTCCGGAGGAAAGCGAAGCGACCCCTTCTCCCCGCATGACGAACTCATGTCCCGAGGGGGTGCCCGCCGGCACGGTGAGGGTCTTCTTTCCGGCGAGCGTCGGGACCTCGAGCGTCGCGCCGAGCGCCGCCTGCGAAAAGGTGAGCGGCACCTCGCAGAAGATGTCCGATCCGTTCCGCACGAAGAACGGGTGGTCCTGGACGGTCAGGGCCACGTAGAGATCCCCCATGGGGCTCCCCGCCGGCCCGGCCTCTCCCTCCCCGCGAAGCTTCAGGCGCGTGCCGGTTTCCACGCCGGGAGGGATCTTCACCTTGAGCGTGCGTTTTTCCCGGGCCTGTCCCGTGCCGGAACAGGATCCGCACGGGTCCTTGACGACCTGCCCCGTGCCGCCGCACCGGCCGCACGTGCGGCTGATCGAGAAGAATCCCTGTTGCAGGTTGACCTGCCCCCGGCCGTGGCACGCGCCGCACCGTTCCGGGCGGGACCCTTTTCTCGCGCCCGTCCCGCCGCAATCCTTGCACGCGCCGGTCCGCGGCACGACGATCTCCTTCTCGCCTCCGAACACCGCCTCCTCGAAGCTGACCGTCAGGTTGTACCGGAGGTCGTTTCCCCGGCGTGGGCGCGAGGCGCCTCCCCCGAAGATCCCGCCGAAGAAGTCGTTGATGATGTCCTCGACGCCGAAACCCGGGAAATCCCCGAAACCGCCCATCCCCTGCCCCGCCGGGCCCGCGTGGCCGAATCGATCGTATTGCGCCCGCTTGTCGGGATCGGAGAGGACCGAATACGCCTCGTTGATCTCCTTGAAACGTTCTTCCGCGCCCGTATCGCCCGAGTTGCGGTCCGGGTGGAATTCGAGGGCGAGCCGACGGAAAGCCTTCTTCACATCCTCCGGGGAAGCGTCCCGGGAGACACCGAGGACCTCGTAATAGTCGCGCTTGGCCGTCACGCGTCAGTTCCCGGAACCCGCGGGTTCGTCCCCGGGCCCGTCCCCGCCGGAAGGTGCGACCACCGTCACCTGGGCGGGCCGCAGCAGTCTTCCGTGAAGGAGGTACCCCCTGCGCGCCTCGGAAACCACCGTGCCCTCGGGCTTCCCTTCCCACCGGACGCTGGCGATCGCCTCGTGACGCGCGGGGTCGAACACCTTCCCGGCGGCGGAGATCGGTTCGAGTCCGAACTTGCGCAGTTCGGCGAGGAACTGGTCGCGCGTCATCCGTACGCCCGAAAGCAGCGCCTCCGCGGAAGCTCCCTCCTGGTTCATTGCCCGCTCCAGGTTGTCGATGAAGGGCAGGACGGCGCGCAGCAGCTGCTCGTTGCCGAACGCCGCCTGAGCCTCGCGCTCCCGTGCAGCCCGTTTCCTGAAATTGTCGAACTCGGCCGCGAGGTACGCCAGGCGGTTCTTCAGTTGTTCCGTCTCGTCCGGCGCGGCCGACCCTCCTGCGGCCTCCGCAGACTGCTCCCCGAGGTCCTCCACCGGGGCAACGTCCTCGGACGGCGCTTCCTTGTCCCTGTCCGTCATCTTCGACCTCTCTCCTTCAGGAAAAGGGCTTTCACGCGGGAAATCCGTGGCTGGCTACCGTTGGCCGAACATCGTCGTGAGGAGGCTCGCCGTGTACTCGACCAGCGGAATCACCCGGGAGTAGTCCATCCGCACGGGGCCGATCAGGCCGATGCTGCCGACCGCGGACTCGCCCTGCCGGTATCCGGAGGCGACCACCGAGATGTCGCCGAGATCCTCGACGGGGTTTTCGGGCCCGATGGACACCTGGATCGCCTTGCTGTCCATCGCGCGGTCGAGGAGGCGGAAGATCACGCTCTTTTCCTCGAACGCCCGGAGGATCCGCTTGAGCCGATGGACGTCTTCCGCGAATTCCGGCTGGTCGAGGATGTTGGCCCGCCCTTCGACGAAGACCTCGCCCGAGGCGGTGTCTTCCAGTGCCCGCGCGCCCACGGTGAGCGCGCGGCGCATCACGGCGTCGTACTGCGCCTTTTCCTGCCGGAGTTCGGTGAGGATCCGAACGCGCAACTGCGGCAGCGTCAGCCCCCCGGCAAGCTCGTTCAGGTAGGCGTTGATCTTCTCGAGATCATCGCCGGTGAGGCCGGGCTCCTCTTCGATCAGGCGGTGCTGGACCCACCCGCCCTGCATCACCGCCACCAGCAGGATCTTGTCCACCGCCGCGCGCATCAGGTTCACGGAACGCAGCACCTGGTGGTCGGGCCGGGAGACGATCACCACGCTCGTCTGCCGCGACAGGTTCGCCAGCAGGCGGCTCACCTGTCGCACCAGCTCGTCCGCCGGTGCGTTTCCCTCTTCCGCCGCACGGTTCAGCTGATCCACATCTCCCCGCGCAAGGGTACGGCGTGCGAGGAGGTAGTCGATATAGTAGCGGAACCCCGCCCCCGTGGGGACGCGGCCCGCCGAAGTGTGCGGCTGGGCGAGATATCCCATCTCCTCGAGGTCGGCCATGATATTGCGGATGGTCGCCGGCGAAAGGGCCTGCCCCATCATCTTGGAGATGGTCCTCGAACCGACCGGTTCCGCCGTGGCGATGTAATCCTCCACGATGTATCGCAGCACCTGGGTCGCCCGATCATCCAGCCCCGGACCCATTTCACCTTCCCCTACCGTAATTTAGCACTCCTGTAACGAGAGTGCTAACCACCAATGTAACAGGCGTTCCCTCCGGGTGTCAAGTGAGGTCCCTCGCTCCGAACTCCAGGCGATCGCCCAACGAGGTACCCGTCGCCGCCAGGGTCCCCGCCTTCACCTCCAGGACGCCCCGCGCTCCGGGGTGGAAGCGGCTCACACGGTTCGGGCGAAGTCCTTGTGAAACCCCGATCACGCCCCCCCTCGCATCCAGGAACGCCACGTCTATGGCGTACGGCATGCCGAAGGTGTGCACGCCGGATGCGGGCGAGATCCAGATACCTGCCCCCGGTGCCAGTTCCCGCGTCCCCAGCAAACCGAGGAGGCGGGACAGGAACGTTTCCGCCGCCAGGACCCGGTTTCCCAACACCGTGCCGCGCGTCCGGTTGACGACGACCAGCGTCCTCTTCGTCATTTTACTCCCTCCGTCCGTCCGCCGAGTCCGAGACATGCAAGCATCGGACCTCGCTCGACCGGCTGCCGGCAAATTCGGCACCGGCGGGGGGGGCGACCCCAAGCCGGTTCCCCTGCGCCGGCGACATCCGCATCCGCGGGGAACGAGCGGGATGGTTATTTCCTCCCCTTCGAGGCGAGCTTCGCCCGGAGGGCTTCCCCCAATGCGCCCAGGGTCGGCGGAGGGGACGGCGGCTCGAGATATTTCCGGTAATCTTCCGGTTCTTCCGCGCCGGATTCCGGGGCGTCCTTGCCTGCAAGGGAGAGGGCGATGCGCCGCTGCGCCGGATCCACGGAGTCCACCTTGACTTCCACTTCCTGGCCCACGCGAACCGCCTCGGCGACCGACCGGATCCTCTTCCCGCCTCCCAGTTTCGAGATGTGCAGCAGACCGTCCATTCCGCCCCCGAGGGACACGAACGCGCCGAAGACCGTGATGCGGACCACCTTGCCGAAGTGCCGCGATCCCGCGGGGAACCGCTCTCCCGCGGTCTCCCACGGGTCCGCCAGGGTCTTCTTCAGGCTGAACGTGAACCGTTTCTTCGCCCAGTCGAGGCGGGTGATCGCCACATCGACCTCCTGTCCCACCGCCAGGGCATCGCCGGCGTTTTCGATCCGGTCCCACCCGATCTCCGACACCGGGAGCAACCCCTCGATCGGTCCGATGTCGACGAACGCCCCGAAATCCCGCACGGAAGTCACCTTCCCGCGGACCACCATTCCCTCCGAGAGGGTCGCCATCGACTCCTCCCGCTTCCGCTGCTCCTCCTCCTCGAACAGCACCCGGCTGGAGACGACGATGTTGCGCCCCCTCTCTCCGTACTGGGTGATCCGGAAGGCCGAGTGCTTGCCGAGAGGCTCCTCCGGCCCTTTCGACCGCGGGAGACCCATCTGGGAGAACGGGCAGAACGCCCGCGCGCCGCCGGCGAGACGGACCTCGTACCCCCCCTTGATCTCCTTCACCACGAAACCGTCCACGGGGATGCCGGACCGTGCCGCCTCCTCGAGTTGCGCGGCTCCCGCCGAACCGCCGCCGACGCGGGTGGTGAAGAGCATCTCGCTGCCGCCCGAGGAGACGAAGTAGGCGGACAGGGGGTCCCCCTCCCGGAGCGGGAGGTTCCCGGCATCGTCCAGGAGTTCCTTCGCGGCGAGGACCCCTTCCCCTTTCCTCCCAAGATCCAGGAAAATCCACTCGGGGGTCGCCTTGATGACGCGGGCGGTCACCTTCTGCCCGGGCTCGTACCGCACGGGGGCGACGAAGTTCCGCTCCAGCAGATCCGCGAAGCTCTCTTCGCCGGGATCGCCCGGCTCCCCCGTTCTCACCTCGTCCTCTTCCATGACCCCTCTTCCCGCGGTCCGCGGGGAATCCCGCCGACCCCTGTTGAAATGGTTACCCGAGAAGCTTCGCGAACCGATCCCGCTGGCGCCCGAGCCGGTCCCGGCCCTCTTCCACGGCGGTCAGCAACGCATCTTTCGACTCCTTCGCCAGGTCCTTCCCGCCGTCGAGGATCTCCTCGGCCTTCTCCTCGACCGCACCGATCATCCCGGCCACGCTGCCGGTAAACTCCTCCACCGCCTCCTCGACCGCGCGCCCCGTTCTGCGCACGCGCCTGGCGATGTCCCTCCTCGTCCGGCTTCCCGACTGCGGAGCGAGGAGGAGGCCCACTCCCAGCCCCAGGATCGTCCCCGCCGCCACCAGCAGCACCCCGGTCAACGCCTTCACGTCGCTCTCTTCCATGGGCCACCTCCGGGTTCTTGGTTTCTCCTCCCGGGTTCCAGTGTATCGCGTCGCCGCCGCGGGAAACAACGGAGGGACCCGTAAGGCGCGGCCGTCGATCCGGGTCATTCCGCGCCCGAACGCAAAGGCGCGACCCCCCGCCCGGCCGACGCCGCACATCCTCGGGCCGATGTCGCGCGCGTGCGGTCTCGCAAAGAGCTCTTCCGCCCTTCCGGTCGCCGAATCCGGATCCATCTCCCGTTCGCCCTCCGCTCGGGGTACGATGATCATACCCCGGGGAGGCCGCCCGGCGCCTCCCCCGCCGTGCGGGTTGAACCTCCGCGCCCGGGACCGCACAATGAACGGGGGAGGGGAACCCATGGAAACCCGTAACGGCACGGTGCTCTTCAGGGGACTGGTGGTGAACGTCGAACAGATGGAGGTCCGGGTCGGCGGCAAGGGATGGCACGTGTACCAGATCGTGCGCCATCCGGGCGGTGTGGGCGTGCTCCCTCTGCACGAGGACGGGACCGTCACGCTGATCCGCCAATTGCGCCCCGCCGTGGGCGGCTCCCTTCTCGAAATCCCCGCGGGAAGGCTTCACCCCGGAGAAGACCCGGCCGACTGCGGAAGGCGGGAGCTCCTCGAGGAAACGGGGCTCCGCGCCGGGAAACTCGTCCCCCTCGGGATCTACTACTCCTCTCCCGGGGTCTTCGACGAGGTGATCCACCTGTTCCTCGGCACCGGCCTTACCCAGGGGGAAGCCATCCCCGAGCAGTACGAGGAGATCGAGACGGTCCGCCTTCCCCTGGCCGAAGGGCTTCGGAGGGCATCGGAGGACGGGATCCGCGACGGCAAGACGATCGCGGCGCTCCTGCGGGCCGGGAAAGCGGCCGGATGATCCTGCATTGCCGTTCGATGGCGTTTCCGGCGGCGGACGGTCGCCGCGTCGAAGCGACCGCGCCGCCCGGCGATGCCTTCAGGACGGAATGCGGGAGGCTCGGTATCTCCGCATGACCCAGAACGCTCCCCCGTGGGTCCCCACGTCCACCGCGGCGGCGACGGCGAACGACCCCTCCACCCCCATCCGCACCACGGTTTCCGAAACGATCAGAAAGAAAAGGGCCATGGTCCACAATCCGCAGACCAGTCCCCGCAGCAGGCGCACCGCGGAAGCCCTCCCCTGGTAGCGGTGGGTGAATACGGTCATCACCGTGGCGGCTACCGGGAAGGGAACGAGCAGCCCCGCGAGGTTCGGGCCGAGGCGCGGCGCAAGCGTTGTCGTCAGGAACACCAGCGCGACCGCGGCCCCCATCCTCGCGACGATTTCCCAGGACGGCGTGCCGGGAGGAGTCCCTTCCGGACCGGACTCCGGGAGCAGGGCGAGAACGCACGCCATCGCCGCCAGCACGAGGAGAAACGATTGCGCGAGGGAAAGCGGCAGGCGGTTGAGGAAATACGTGGAGACGAGGAAAACGGCCCACCCCGTGAGGAGGCAAACAGCCCACCCGAAACGCGCGGCGGCCCTGCTGTAGGCAAGGCAGTAGAGCATCAGGGAGACGATGCCCGTCAACGTGCCGTGCGCCGCCCCCGAGGCGAAGGCATCCCCCTGTTCCCTCCCGATGAAGAAGACGATCGGGCCTGCGACGACCGGCAGCCCCACGAGCCACCCGCTCACGCCCGCACCCCACCGGCGTCCCGCCAGGCTCATGCCGAGGATGAAGAGGGGCACCAGGAGAAGCTTGAAGGCGAACATCACGGACACCGCGACCTCCACAATTTCGACAGAGGAATATATTCTATAGGAGCCGGAATTGCATCTCACCCGTCTTCAGGGAGGAGCCGATGATCACGCAGAACCCGCGGTACCGCGAGTCGGTTCGGCGCATCTTCGAGAAGGCGCGTTTCACCGAAGACCTCGGCCTGGAACTCACGGAGATGGGTCCCGGGTGGTGCGAGTCCTCCCTCTCCGTCGCGCCGAGGCACCTGCAGCAGGACGGGTACGTTCACGCGGGCGTCCAGGCGACGATCGCCGACCACACGGCGGGAGGCGCCGCGGGTACGCTTCTCCGGGAAGACCAGATCGTGCTGACCGTGGAGTTCAAGATCAACCTCCTGCGGCCCGCCGTGGGCGACCTTCTCCGGTGCCGGGCGACGGTCCTCCGCCAGGGGAGGTCGCTCCTCGTGGCCGAATCGGAAGTCTTCGCCTCGTCGGGGAGTGAAGAGAAGCTGGTGGCGAAGGCGACGGCCACCCTTGCGGCCCTGAAGGGAAAGTGAGAAATCGATCCTCCGCCGGTTCCCGCACCCGCATTGCGGGGAAGGAATGCCGTGGTATCTTCTGAGTACGTTTTTCACCTCGCCTGAAGGGGTTGCCGCCATGGCACGCATCAACGAGCACTACCTCAAGCTGAAAGCCGGGTATCTCTTCCCCGAGATCGGACGCCGCGTGCGCGCATTCACGGAGGCGAACCCGTCGGCGAAGGTCATCCGCCTGGGGATCGGCGACGTCACTCTGCCCCTTCCGCCCGTCGTCCTCGATGCGTTCCACGCCGCGGTTGCCGAACTCGGCGACGGCCGGACCTTCCGGGGGTACGGGCCCGAGCAGGGGTACGACTTCCTGATCGACACTCTCATCGAAAAGGCGTACGCGCCGCTGGGCGTGCGGCTCAAGCGGGCGGAGATCTTCATCTCCGACGGCTCCAAGTGCGATACCGCGAACGTCCTCGACATCTTCGCGCTCGACAACAGGGTGGCCATCGGCGACCCGGTCTACCCTGTCTACAACGACACCAACGTGATGATCGGCCGATCCGGTCCGGCGGGCGGGGACCGCGGGGGGATCGTCTACATGCCGTGCACCGAGGCGAACGGCTTCTTTCCCGATCTCCCCGAGGGGCGCGTGGACATCGTCTACCTCTGCTCGCCGAACAACCCGACCGGGACCGCCGCGGCGGCGGCGCAACTCGAGGGATGGGTGGACTACGCTTTGGCCAACGACGCGGTGATCTTCTACGACGCCGCCTACGAGGCCTTCATCACCGAGCCGGGGTTCCCCCGCTCCATCTACGAGGTCGAGGGTGCAAACCGGTGCGCCATCGAGTTCCGCAGCTTCTCCAAGACCGCCGGGTTCACCGGCGTCCGCTGCGGCCTGACCGTCGTGCCGGAGAACGTGGCGGCGAAAACGCCCGCCGGGGAGGCGGTGCCGCTGAACAGGCTGTGGAACCGCCGCCAGACCACGAAGTTCAACGGCGTGTCCTATCCCGTCCAGAAAGCGGCGGCCGCGGTCTACACCGACGAGGGGTGGCGGCAGACGAAGGCCAACATCGACTACTACATGGGAAACGCGAAGGTCATCCGCGACGGGCTTTCCTCGGCGGGTCTCACGGTGTACGGGGGCGTCAACGCACCCTACATCTGGCTCAAGACCCCGGGCGGCCTCTCCTCGTGGGACTTTTTCGACAAACTCCTGACGGAGTGCCACGTCGTGGGAACGCCGGGAAGCGGCTTCGGGCCTTCGGGGGAGGGGTTCTTCAGGATCTCGGCCTTCGGTAACCGCGACAGCGTGGCAGAGGCGGTGGATCGGATCCGCAGGCGCCTGAAGTAGCGCCTTGCGACTCACCCTTTCCCGGGCTTGCCGCCCAGAGGCCCCTGCGGCACCGGGAACGCCATCACGTTCCCCTGGGGGGCGGCGAGCTCCACGATCTTGTTCACGCCTTCCCTCTCCACCTCGTCGATGCGCACCACCGCCTGCAGCGGGATGTAGGTCCGCTTGACTCCGGAGAATTCGGACTTGAGCCTCTCTTCCGAGGGGTCCACGAGCACGTTCCCCCGATTACCGAAGAGAATGTCCTCCACCTCGACGAACGCGAAGAGCGCACCCTGGCCCACGCTCCGTGCGTAAAGTTCGTACAGGCTCCCCTGGTTCAGGAAGAGCACCCTGTAGACGGGGTTCGGCTTCACGGCCACCTGCTTCCGCATGGGATCTTCCCCGTAAGTATACTCGAAAGGCTCCGCCGGGGAAGAAGCGTCCGTGAGGCTCTCCGGATCGGAACGGCCCGGGAGGTGCGCAAGGACGCCACGCGCGAGACCGCGGCGTACCACCTCCCGGACCGTCTCCGGGCGTTATTGGGCCGCCTGGACCTGGACGTCGCCGTCCTTCGGAATCGGCTTCCTGCGGGCGATCAGCGTATCCAGCTTATGGCTGATGGAGAGCTTGATGTTCCGGATCGCCTCTTTCCTGGTGTCGCCGTAGGCGCGGCAGCCGGGGAGAGCGGGGCATTGCGCCTTGTACCCCCCGTCTTCCTTCGGTCCCAACAGTATGGTGTACTTGTACGTTTTCACGCTTCCACCTCCGTTTCCGTTCACCGCCTCCCCCGCCCAGCGCGTCGATGACGGGGGCGCGTCCGGTGCCCCCCCATGTCTCGCGGGCGGGGCGGGTTTGCGTCCTCAACCGGTCAGGGAACGATTTTCGGAGTCAGGTGATCGGCGGATGGTAGATCTTGGGCAGATGCGACGCGTATTGCAGGTGCAGGCGGGCCGGGTTCAGGACCTCGCCCGTCGGGACGAGCAGGATCCCCGGCGTTTCCAGGGCGAGCATGCAGGAAAAGAGATTCTGGGAGTCCGTGTCTTCCTCGTACGCATCCGCCGTCCCCTCGACGAAGGGACCGTCCGTTCCGGATGCGAACACCGCGAACGCTCCCCCGCGGGAGCAGGCGAGATCGCGGGCATCGAACACCGGCGCGGTCAGCAATCCCGCCAGCAGGAAAACCACCCACTTCATGACCTGGAATCGAAGCATGATCCGGGGCATGGACTCCGTTCTCCCGGAACGTCATTCTCGGGCGGTACGGTGCGAAACGCATCCCAAGTATAAGAACATTTACCACAGATTCCACCGGGATCCAATCAAGAAATTTTTCTTCGAGGAAAGAAACGGAGCCTGTGGGAAACCCGGGGGCAACGCCCTCGCCGGGAACGAGGGAAACGCAAAAGAAACTTGAGGTTCCGGTCAGTTCTTGTGACGGTATAGTATGAGGCCGTGTGTGGGATCGTAGGGGGAGACCCCGATGGTCACGCGGTCTCCGACGATGACCCGGATCCGGAACCGCCGCATCGACCCGCCGAGTTTCGCCGTGAGGTTCTGGCCGTTCTCCAGCCGCACGACGAAGCTCCCCCCGCCCCGGGCCTCGGTCACGGTCCCTTCCAGGTTCGCCAGATCGTCCTTGGACAAAGCGTACCTCCCCTGTCGACCCACCCGCCATCCGGGCATCCGGACCGCACGAGAATCTCGAAGCGAGTTGCCTGGTTTCTCTTCGGTGGCGGGCGTTGGGCCGAGCCCCAATGTATCATGAATCGGCCGGGAAAATCCTTCAAATCGGCGGAACCTTCGGGAACAGGTCCCTTTCCAGGGAGACCTCGGCGAGGAGGTACATCCCGGCGTTCCACGACTGCCCCGCCATGCCGCGCGGTTCCCCCGTCGCGCCGTGGAACCACTCCCGGAACCCCCACCGGCCGCGCCGGTTCATCCTCGCCAGCGCGGACATCCCTTCCCTGGCCTCCGCTTCCCGTCCCATCGCCGACAGCGCCAGGACCCAGAACCCTCCGAGAAAGGGCCATGCCCCGCCGTTATGGTATTCGTACTCCCCGTTCTGGCGGTGCCGCCCCATGTATTCGCGCCACTCCGGCCCGGAAGGCGCAAGGGGGGTGCAGACGGCGCGCACGGGGAAGGGACGGTCCACCCCGGCCGCTTTCAGCGCGTCGAGGACCCTGCCGGCGCGGCTCCGGTCCGCAAGCCCGAAGAGGACCGCCAGGAGGTTCCCGAAGACGTCCCCCTCCTCGCCCCACCGGAAAAAGTTGACGTAGCTCAAATAAAGGTCCCCTCCCTTCCCCCTGTCGCGGGAATGTTCCGCGAGCAGGCGGAGCCGCCGGTCCTCCGGAGCGGGTCCCTCCGTGTGGGGCAGGAACAACCGATGGGAGTTCGCACGGGTTTCCTCCGCCCCCGGCAGCCCGAAGAGCCGCTTCACGTGATACCAGAGCGCATTCGTGTAGAGCACGAACCCGGAACGGGGCATGATGTCGGCCCAGTCGCTGGCCTCGTTCTGCTGCAGCAGGCGGAACTTCTGATGCTCCTGGCAGAGCAGCCAGTCGATCGCCCCGCGGAGGTTCCCGGAGAGTTCCTCCCGGAGCGGCGCCCCTTGCGGCGAGTGCTTCGAGAGGAAATCCACCGCGACGAGCCACCACAAGGTTGCGTCGATGCACCCCACGTACCAGAAGTCGGTCTCCCCGGTCTCCGGGTCGACGCCGTTCGGGATCTGCCCGTTTCCCGCCTGGTGCCGGGCAAGGAATGCCATGCTGCGGGCGGCCCCCTCCTCGAGATCCGCCACCCCCGAAACGGCCATGCCGAGCGCGCAGATGGCGGCGTCCCGGGAGAAAACGCGAGTGTAGTTTCGCGACCGGGAATGCGGCGTCCAGGAAGCCGCCCGGACCCCGCCGGAGGTCAGGTTCCGCTGGAGGAGAAGAATCGATTCTCTGAGGGCTTGCTGCCGAAGTTTGGGTGCGCAGTTCACGTCTTTGCCCCGGGCTTTCCACCGCCTGTGGATTCCGCGTTCCCGAGATGAGATTTTGACGCATTTCCCATGGAACTTCAACTGGTTTCCGGCCGCACCGGGGCTCTCCTCCGCCGGTTGCGCCCCGGGGTTGCGGAATCGGGCCGGACCCATCGGCGGTCCCGGCGCACGTCATCCGGCTGCGGCGGAATGTCCGCACCGGGCGGAACTTCGACTACCATTATAGGCAGAGGAGGAACGAAACCGATGACCGGAGAGGGAAGGAAGAAACTCGGACTCGAGGACGACCCGCTGTGGTACAGGGACGCCGTCATCTACGAACTCCACGTGAGGGCGTTCTGCGACAGCGACGGCGACGGGGTGGGGGATTTCCGGGGGCTCACCGGAAAGCTGGACTACCTGCAGGACCTCGGCGTGACCGCCCTGTGGCTCCTCCCCTTCTACCCTTCCCCCCTGCAGGATGACGGGTACGACATCTCGAACTACACCGCGGTGCATCCGAACTACGGTACGCTGTCCGACTTCCGGCTGTTCCTCCGGGAGGCCCACAGGAGGGGGATCCGCGTCATCACGGAGCTCGTACTGAACCACACCTCGGACCAGCACCCCTGGTTCCAGCGGGCACGAAGATCCCCGCCGGGGAGCAAATGGCGGAACTTCTACGTCTGGAGCGACACCCACGACAGGTACCGGGACGCCCGGATCCTCTTCAAGGATTTCGAATCCTCCAACTGGACCTGGGACCCCATGGCCAACGCGTACTACTGGCACCGGTTCTACTCCCACCAGCCGGACCTGAACTACGACAATCCCGAGGTCCGGAAGGTCATGCTCCGGTCGATGCAGTTCTGGCTCGCCATGGGGGTGGACGGCCTTCGCCTGGACGCGGTGCCGTACCTGTACGAGCGGGAAGGAACCAGCTGCGAGAACCTCCCCGAGACGCACAAGGCCCTCAAGGAGATCCGGAGACGCGTGGACGACCGGTATCCGAACCGCATGCTGCTCGCGGAGGCCAACCAGTGGCCGGAGGACGCCGTCGCCTATTTCGGCGAGGGGGACGAATGCCACATGGCGTTTCACTTCCCCCTGATGCCGCGCATGTTCATGGCGGTCCGCATGGAGGACCGGTATCCCATCATCGACACGCTCACGCAGACCCCCGCGATCCCCGGCGTGTGCCAGTGGGCCCTGTTCCTGCGGAACCACGACGAGCTGACCCTGGAGATGGTCACCGACGAGGAGCGGGACTACATGTACCGCGTCTACGCCCACGATCCCCACGCCCGGATCAACCTGGGGATCCGCCGGAGGCTCTATCCGCTGCTGGGCAAGGACCGGAAGAAGTACGAACTGATGAACGGCCTGCTCTTCTCCCTCCCCGGGACGCCGGTGATCTACTACGGGGACGAGATCGGGATGGGGGACAACATCTACATCGGGGACCGCAACGGCGTGCGCACGCCGATGCAGTGGAACGCCGACAGGAACGCGGGCTTCTCCAGGGCCAGCGCACAGAAGCTCTACCTACCGGTGAACATCGACCCCGACTACAGCTACGAGACGGTCAACGTCGAGGCGAGGCAGAACAACCCGAGCTCCCTCCTGTGGTGGATGAAGCGCGTCATCGCGCTCCGGAAGCGATACAAGGCCTTCGGCAGGGGGTCGATCGAGTTCCTCCTCCCGGAAAACCACAAGGTGCTCGCCTTCACGCGGAAGCACGAAAACGAGCGGATCCTCGTGGTGGCCAACCTCTCCCGGTTCTCCCAGTTCGCGGAACTCGATCTCTCCCGGCACAAGGGGATGGTGCCGGTGGAGCTGTTCGGCCATACGGAGTTTCCCCCCGTGACGGACCGCCCCTACTTCCTGTCGCTGGGGCCCCATACCTACTACTGGTTCTCCCTGGAGAGGCCGCGCGACGCCGTGGAGCTTGCGGGCGGGAGCAGGGAAACTCCCCTGCCCCTCCTCCGGACGGACGCCGGGCGGGAGAGCATCCTGTGGAAGGAGCACCGCGCAGGCCTCGAGAAGATCCTGGCCGCCCACCTTCAAGGCCGGAGATGGTTCGGGGGAAAGGCCCGGCGCATGAAGTCCACCATGGTCCGCGAGGCCGTTCCCCTGGGCAACGGGGGCATGAACCTCCACATCCTCCTGGTGCAGGTCGGCTACACGGAGGGGGACCCCGAGATCTACTCCCTGCCGGTGGCCTTCGCATCGGGGGAGCAGGCGGAGAGACTGGCTGCGGAGGCCCCCCACGCGGTGATCGCCCGCGTCGCGGAGGAGACGAGGAACGGGGTCCGGGAGGGGATCCTCTTCGACGCACTGTACGACAAGGACGCCTGCCTCCTCCTCGCGGATGCGATCGGGCGGCGGCGGCGCTTCCACGGACCGTCGGGCGACATCGCGGCGGGCACCACCAGGGCATACCGGAAGGCGCGGGGGGCCCCCGGCGAACCGATGGTCCCGTCGATCCTCAAGGCGGAGCAAAGCAACAGCTCCGTGATCTATGGAGACCGCATGATCCTCAAGCTCTTCCGCCGCGTCGACGAGGGGATCAACCCGGATCTCGAGATCGGGCGCTACCTGGCGGAGAAGGCCTCCTTCCCCCACACACCCCCGCTCGCCGGTTTCCTCCAGTACGAAAGGGCCCGCAGGACACAGGTGACGCTCGCCGTGCTCCACAGGTTCGTGCAAAACCGCGGGGACGCCTGGAGCTACACGCTGGACAGCCTGGGGCATTTCTTCGAGCGGGTCATGGCACGGTCCTCCGGCGCCGGCGAGGTCCCCTCCCCTCCGCGGGATCCGCTGCGGGCCGCCGGCGGGGAGATCCCCAAGGGGGTCTCGGAACTGGTCGGCGAATACATCCTCTCCGCCCGTCAGCTCGGAGAGAGGACTGCGGAGTTCCACCTGGCGATGGCGGGAAACCTCGAGGACCCGAATTTCACGCCCGAACCGTTCACCCCGTTCTACCAGCGCTCCCTCTACCAGTCGATGCGCAACCTGTCCTCCCGGACCCTCTCCCTTCTCCAGCGGCGTGTCAGGACGCTCCCCGATCCGGCCCGGGAGGAGGGGAAGGAAGTGCTGGAGAAGGAAAGCAGGATCCTGAAACGGTTCCATGGGATCCTCGACCGGAAGATCACCGCCATGCGGATCCGAATCCACGGGGACTACCACCTCGGCCAGGTGCTCTACACCGGCAAGGAGTTCCTTCTCATCGATTTCGAGGGAGAACCGACCCGTTCCCTGTCGTCGCGGCGGATCAAGCGCTCCCCCCTCCGGGATGTGGCGGGCATGCTGCGCTCCTTCCACTACGCCTCCAACGCCCCGCTTCTCGGGAAAATCGGCGGAAGCGTGTTCCGATCGGAAGACGTCTCCGCCCTCGAGTCGTGGGCGCACTGCTGGAGAGGATGGGTGTCGGTCGCGTTCCTCAAGGGGTACCTCTCCCGCGCGTCGGAAGGGTCGTTTCTCCCCAAGACGCAGGAAGAGTTTCCGGCGCTGCTCGATGCGTACCTTCTCGAGAAAGCGATCTATGAACTCGCCTACGAGCTCGGTAACCGACCCGACTGGGTCAGGCTCCCCCTCCGCGGCATCCTCGCCCTGCTGGAGGAACCTTCGTGACGGCAGGACCTTCACGCACGACGTGGACCTTTCGCCCCTCCCCCACGCGGGGGCGGGATCGGGCCCCGGCGTGGCCATACGGGTTTTCCTCCCGGGAGGAATCCCCACGGGTTCCCGCCGAACCGGTCGGGAAAGGAAATCCGGTACACGCAGGGTGCGGCCACCGGGAACCCCGGTGGCCGCCGCGAATCCGGCGCAAGGACAGCCTCAGGCGGCCTTGCGGGTCTCCTCTTTTCCGGCGTGCTCGCGCCCGCCGCCCTCCGGGATCGGCCATTCCGCCCAGGTCACCCGCCGGCCCCGCTTCTCCTCGTCGGAAACGTATCCCAGGATCGTTATCGCGACCACGATCCCCAACAGGACCGCTCCGCCAAGGACGCCGAACACCGAACCAGACGTCGAAATGTCGCTCAGGATGCCTTCCATCTTGTTCACCCCCCTCTCTCTCTGCCTCCTACAGTAGAGGAAGAGGGGAGCGGCGTCCGTGCGACCTTTCACAGGACCCGCGCCCCGTCAGATCTTCGTCCCCTGTCCGGTCCGGCGCTCCTCGCGCATCAGCCGCTCGATCGTCTTCCCTCCGCGCTCCTGTCCCGACATCCCCTTTGCCGCGTCGACGATCGGGGCCGGGTCGGCCATCAGGCGGTTCAGGGCGTGTTCCTCCTCCAATCCGTCTTCCAGCCCCTTGTCGTCCCGCCACCACGCGTAGCAGGTGGTCCCTCCCCCCACCACCATCCCGCAGAGGAACCAGATCAGGTCCTCGCCGATGTCCTGGTGGCCGGTCACCTTCGCTCCGTAGCGAAGCGCCGTGCCCGCGATCGTGCTCGTGTTGGAGAAATACACCAATGCGATGAGGGAGATTCCGATCGACATCCCGATCGCGAAGGAGAGAACGACGGTGAAGTGCCGGCGGGTCCAGCTTCGGAACGCATCGATCGCCATGGCTCCTCCAGGGCAAAACCGTATTTTCTCTTCTTCGCGTTAGAACCGGCGTGACGGGAAAGGGTTCCCCGCCGGTCCCCTCGACTCGTGTTCTCCCGCCCTCCATCATCGCGCTGGAGAAGGCGGTCCCTTGCGCCGATCCCTGTTTCCCATCCTTGCCTTCCGTTTCGCCACGATCTCGTCGAACTTTGTCCGCTGATCCGGGCGAAGGATTTTCCGTACCTCCTCGTCGGCATGCGAAAGGACGGCCTCGATCTCGGGACGCATCTTCCGGCGAATGGGTGCGATTTCCGCCTGTGCTTCCCGGACGATCTCCCGCAACTGCTCCTTCTGGCGGCTGTCCATCGAGAGTTCCCGGCTCAACCGGTCCACGATCGCTCTCTCGGCCGCCTTCGTGCCCTCCCACGCGAAAGAAGGTCCGTGGTGCCGGTAATACCGGTGCGCCGCGAACATCCCGGCGAACGCGCCGAGGAGGAACACGGCAACGATGCCTGCGACGACTTTCATCTGCCTCATGTCATTCTCCGGTCCACAGCCGGGCGAACTGCTCCTGCTCGCCGCCCCCCGTGATCGCCGAGTGCAGGTCCGCCGTGGGCACGTTGAGCGCCGCGTAGTCCCAGGCGCCCAGGAACAGGGCGATCACGAGGAAGAGCGGGGCCAGCCGCCACGCCCACACGGCCCACGCGTCCTTCCGTTCCCGCTCGTCCCGGATCCGCGCCAGCACGCGCGCCTCGAACCCGCCGTCCGGCGGGAGCGAATCCCTCCCGGCCTGCCGGGCAAGCGCGAAGAGCCGGTCCAGAACGCGTTCCCCCTCATCGTTCATCGCAGGCCTCCAGGATCCTTTTCAACGCCTTCCGCGCGCGGTGCGCCCGCACCTTCACGTTCGCCTCGCTCCACCCCGTCAGCGCCGCCACTTCCCGGACCGATTTCTCCTCCAGTTCCAGCAGGGTGACCACCAGTCGTTCCTTTGGGGAAAGTCCGGCCATGGCGGAGGAGAGGATGGAGCGCGCCCGCTCGGGGGAAAGTTCCTCCTCGTGGGGCCGGGCAGCGAGCGAGAACGCCACGGTATCCAGCGGGACGTCCCCTTCCTCCCGCCTTCGTTTCCGGAGCGCGTCGTAGCAGGTGTGAACGGCGATGCGGGAGAGCCAGTGCTCGAACGGGGCGTCCCCCCGGTACTTGCCGAGGCCGCGGTACGCCCTGACGAAAGTTTCCTGGCACAGGTCTTCCATCTCCGACCGGTCGCGCGCGAAACGCCCGGCGATCGCGAAAACCCTTCGCTTGTGCCTTCGCACCAGATCGGCGAACGCATCGTCCGCACCCGAAAGGGCTTCCTGGATGAGGCGCTCGTCCGCCTGCACGTCATCGGGTGCTCCCATCCGGCTCCCGGTTCACCGTTCTGCGTTCGTTTCGCCGTTCCCGCTCCGACCTTCCCATCAGGATACACATATCAGGCGGAGGAAACCCCGGAAGGTTACAACCTGCCGGGTTTCGCCGAAAGGCCTCCATCCTGCCTTGCGCACCAAAGGAAAAGGGCGGGGGACTCCCGCCCTTTTCCCGCATCGCCCGCCCCGAAGAGAGGATTCCCGGGGGACGAGCCTATTCCCGCCCGGGAGCCGCAACGATCCCTTCCAGATAGCGGATCACCTCGGTGTGGTCGCTGTTTCCCCCGAGCTTCCCTTCCGCCTCGTTCAGGACTTCCATGCAACGGTGGCCCAGCGGGGCGGGGGTCCCCGCCGCTTCCGCCACTTCCATCGCGATCCGTATGTCCTTGGCCATCAGCCCGAGACTGAACCCCGAGGAAAAGGCGCGCGAAAGGATGAACGGCCGGAACTTGTTCTCCGTGCTGTTGTTTTTCCCGCTGGAGGCGTTGAGGATGTCCACGACCACTGCCGGGTCGAGCCCGAACCGCTCTCCGGCCATCACCGCTTCGGAAGCCGCGATCAGCCCCGCGGCCGATACGTAATTGTTGAGCGCCTTCATCGCGTGACCCGTCCCGAGGGGGCCGGTCGGAAAGATCTGCCGCCCCATCGCGGAGAGAACCCCTTTGCACCGCTCGACGGTGGCGGCGTCCCCTCCCACCATGATGGACAGCGCCCCTTCCTGCGCCTTGCGCACTCCCCCGGAAACCGGGGCGTCCAGCAGGGCGACTCCCCGGCCCGAAAGAATCTTCCCGAGTTCCCTCGTGCCGACGGGCGACGAGGAACTCATGTCGATGAGGACGGAGCCGGGGGGAAGCCCCGCCGCGAGGCTTTCCCCCGGTGCGCCGGCCTCGCCGAGGACCACCTCGCGGACAGCCTTTCCGTCCGGCAGCATCGTGATGACGATCCCGCACTTCCTGCCGATGTCCGCGACGGACCCCTGCGCGGCATCGGCGTTGCCGGAGACGAACCGCGTTGCGCGGGAACGATCCGCGTCCGCCACGACAAGCCGGAACCCCGCGGCCGCGAGCCGCCGGGCCATGGGGTCTCCCATCTTCCCGAGGCCGATGAAACCGATCTTTCCCGGAACCGGGGCCGCCGAGGTCATGGGCCGACGGCCCTACCTGGTCTCGGCGAACACCTTCTTCGCCGTCCGGAAGCTGTCGATCGCGGCGGGGACGCCGCAGTAGATCGCCGTCTGCAGGAACACCTCCATCATCTCCTCTTTCGTGACGCCGTTGTTCAAGGCACCGCGGATGTGCAGCTCGATCTCGTGCGGGCGGTTCAGCGCGGTGAGCATGGCGAGGTTGATCAGGCTTCGCGTTTTCCGGGACAGGCCGGGCCTCGACCAGATCGTGCCCCAGCAATACTTCGTGGTCAGCTCCTGCATGGGGCGGTTGAAATCGTCGGCGTTCCGGATCGACCCGTCCACGTACTCCGCGCCGAGGACCTCCCTACGGATGGCCAACCCCTTTTCGAACAGTTCCTTGTCGTAATCCCTTTCCATTTCCCGGCACCTCCTCGATTATTGGGTTTCCCGCCGTTCCCTGTTCCGAGACGGTCCACTATAAATCCTTCCGCCCGGTTTTCCCAACACTCCGGAACCGGTGGACGGAAGCGGCGCAGCATAAGCGAGGATAGGGCACCGGAAGGAGGGGGCGCGCCCGCTCCGTCGAAGCGGTCATTGTCCTGCGTTTCCAGGGTGTCGCGCACGGAGCTCCCGGCGAGTGCGGCGCTTTCCACCCGCCCGGTGCGGGAAGTGGCGCCGGGAAACGCCTGCGGTTTCCCCGGGCTCCGCGCCCCGATGGCGGAACGGCGAGGACGGAGGCAACGCGCGGGCGGCCGCCCCCGGTCCGTCGGTCAGGAAATCCCGCCGATGCAGAGGTACTTGATCTCGAGGAACTCCTCGATCCCGTACTTGGACCCTTCCCTCCCGATACCGGACTCCTTCACCCCGCCGAAGGGCGCGACCTCGGTGGAGATGAGCCCCGTGTTGATGCCGACGATCCCGTATTCGAGCCCCTCCGATACGCGCCAGGTGCGGGCCAGGTCCCGGGTGTAGAAGTAGGCGGCGAGGCCGAACTCCGTGTCGTTGGCCATGCGGATCGCCTCCTCTTCGGTCGAGAACCGGAAGAGCGGGGCCAGGGGGCCGAACGTCTCCTCCCGGGCCACGGCCATGTCGCGCGTGACGTCGGCCAGGATCGTGGGCTGGAAGTAGGTCCCCCCCAGGGCGTGGCGCTTCCCGCCGGTCACGACCCGCGCCCCCTTCGACACCGCGTCTGCGATGTGCTCCTCGACCTTGGCCACCGCGGCCGTGTCGATCAGCGGTCCCTGCTGCGTACCCTCCGACAGACCGTTCCCCACCTGGAGCTTCTCCACGGCCCGGGCGAGTTTCCCGGCGAACGCATCGTAGACCCCGTCCTGGACGAGGAGCCGGTTCGTGCAGACGCACGTCTGCCCGCTGTTCCGGTATTTCGACGCGATGGCCCCGGCGACGGCGGCGTCGAGGTCGGCGTCATCGAAGACGAGGAACGGCGCGTTGCCCCCCAGCTCCAGGGACATCTTCTTCACCGTTCCGGAGCACTGCTGCATGAGCACCTTCCCGATCTGGGTCGAGCCGGTGAAGGTGAGCTTGCGGACCAGCGGGTTCGACGTCAGCTCGCCGCCGATCGCCCCGGCCGATCCGGTAACGACGTTGAAGACTCCCTTCGGACACCCCGCGCGCTCCGCCAGTTCCGCCAGCGCCAGCGCGGAGTAGGGCGTATAGGTGGCGGGCTTCAGCACCACCGTGCAGCCGGAGGCCAGTGCCGGCCCGGCCTTCCGCGTGATCATCGCCGACGGGAAGTTCCACGGCGTGATGGCGCCGACGACGCCGATCGGCTCCTTCAGGACGACGATCCGCTTGTCGCTCTGGTGCTGCGGGATCGTGTCGCCGTAGACCCGCTTCCCCTCCTCGGCGAACCATTCGATGAAGGAGGCCGCGTAGACGATCTCGCCCCGGGATTCGGCCAGAGGCTTCCCCTGCTCCAGCGTCATCAGGACGGCCAGGTCTTCCTGGTTTTCCATCATCAGGTCGTACAGGCGGCGCAGGACCGTCGACCTTTCCCTGGCCGTTTTCGCGCGCCAGGCGGGGAATGCGGCGTTGGCGGCGAGGATGGCGCGGCGGGTCTCGTTGCCCCCCATCCTCGGCACGGTTCCGAGCTTCTCCCCGGTGGCGGGATTGTTCACGTCGATGGCCTTCCCGTCGTCGGCGTCACGCCATGCGCCATCGATGTAGCACTGCTGCCGGAAAAGGCGTTTGTCCTTCAATGGGATCATGTCGCGGTTCTCCCCGTGGGGTGGAATGGTTTCACGACCATCGTACCGCATTGTCAGAAGCCGAGGTACGCCTCGCGCACCTTGGGGTCCGATTCGAGGTCCCGGCCGCTTCCTTCCTGGGTGATGCGTCCGTTTTCCATCACGTAACAGTAATCCGCGAGCTTCATCGTCTGCCGGACGTTCTGCTCGACGAGGAAGATGGTGAGGCCCTGTGCATGGAGGGACCGCACCACCCGGAAAACCTCCTCGACCAGCAGGGGGGAAAGTCCCAGGCTCGGCTCATCGAACATGATGAGATCGGGCGCCTGCATCAGCGCGCGCCCGATGGCGACCATCTGCTGTTCCCCCCCGGACAACGTCTCGGCCACCTGGGTCCGCCGCTCCGCAAGGCGGGGGAAAACGGCGTAGGCCCGTTCGAGGTTTTCCTTCCGGCGGCCCTTCGCCCTCTTCAGGTAGGATCCCGCGACGAGGTTCTCCTCAACGGTCATCTTGGGGAAGAGCTGCCGTCCTTCCGGCACGAGGGTGATCCCCATTTCCGCCACCCTGTGCACCGGCCGGCCGGTGATGACCTGCCCGCTGTAGCGGACCGTCCCGGCGAACGGCCGCACGAGGCCGCAGATCGCCTTGAGGGTGGTGGTCTTCCCCGCGCCGTTCGCTCCGAGGAGGGCGACCAACTGCCCTTTCTTCACGGAGAAGGAAATCTCCCACAGGACCCGCGTGTCCCCGTAAGCCACCGAGATGCCTTGGGCTTCCAGGACGTTCATGCCTCTCCCCCCCCCAGGTACGCCTCCACCACGCCCGGGTCCCTGGCGACCTCCCCCGGGGGGCCCTCGGCGATCTTTTGCCCGAAATTGAGCACCACCAGGCGGTCGCTGATCCGCATGATGACGCGCATGATGTGCTCGACGATCAGGATGGTGATCCCCCGGTCCCGGAGCTTGAGGATCAGGTCGATCGTGTGATCGACCTCGGTCGGGTTCAGCCCCGCCACGACCTCGTCGAGGAGGAGGAAGGTCGGATCGAGGGCAAGGGCCTTGCCGATCTCCAGGCGCTTTCTCCCCGCCAGCGTCAGGCTCGCCGCCGACTGGTGGGCCTTGTCCGCCAGTTCGGTGAATTCGAGGACCTTCCACGCGTGCTCCTCGGCCCGCGCCCTCTTTGGATGGCGCAGGAACGAGGCGATGACCACGTTCTCGAGGACCGACAGGCCGGGGAACGGCTTGACCACCTGGAACGTCCGCCCGATCCCCCGGCCCGCCAGGACATAAGGGGGCTTCCCGCTGATGTTCTTTCCCTGGAACAGGATTTTCCCACGGGAGGGCGCGAAGTACCCGCTGATGACGTTGAAGAGGGTGGTCTTGCCGGCCCCGTTGGGGCCGATGAGCCCCACGATCTCCTTCGGGTGCACCTGGAACGAGACCTCGCTCACCGCGGCGAGCCCCCCGAAATTCTTCGTGAGGTTGTCCACCACGAGGATCGGCTCAGCCATGGCTGTTCCCCCCTTCCGTCTCCGGAAGAACCGCCCCCGGTCCCTTTTCCTCCGGGGAAGGCCCATTCCTCCGCCCTCGCTGGGGAAGCACCCCGAGGACCCCGTTGGGGAGGAAGACGACGCTGCCGGCGATGACGGCGCCAAGGATGATGATGTAGAGCACCTCGTAATCGGACAGATAGGCCCAGAAGGCCGTTTTGAAGGCGAAGATCAGGATCGCACCGACCACGGGGCCGACGAGCGTCCCCATCCCCCCGAAGACGACCATGACGAGCGCCTGGTCGCTCACGAGGTCCCCCAGCGTGGAGGCGGGGTCGATGAAGGTGACCCAGTAGGCGAACACCCCGCCGATGATCCCCGTGGGGACGGCGGAGAGGATGAACGCCTGCATCTTGAGCTTGGTGGGGTTCAGGCCCAGCGCCTTGGCCCCCTGTTCGTCCTCGCGGACCGCCTTGAGCTTGAGCCCGAACGGGGCCCGCTCGAGGAGGAACCAGTAGGCGAAGAAGGTGATCCCCACCAGCCCGAGCATGACGTAGTAGAAGAACCGGGGCGAAAGGAAGGCCGGGAGGCGCATCCCGTCCGGTCCGCCGGTGACGTCCATGATCAGGACGAGTTGCTGGATGGCCCGGGCGAGCGCCCACGTGGCGATGGCGAAGTACGCCCCGCGCAGCCGCAGCGTGGGGAACCCCGCGATGAGCGCCCCGATCCCCGCCGCCGCTCCCCCAAGGACCGCCGCGGGGGCGAAGTGCCACCCGGCCCGGACCATGAGGATCGCGGTGGTGTAGGCGCCGATGCCGAAGAAGGCGCTGTGGCCGAAGTTGAGGTATCCCGTGTACCCCGCGAGGACGTCGAAGGTCACTGCGAGGCCGATCCACATGACGGCCTCGGTGAAGACCCGCAGGAGGAACGTGTCGTGGACGACTGCCGGAACCAGGAGGGTCGCCGCGAAGACGAAAAGGTACCCGAGCAGGCGTCTGTCCTTCATGCGGTTTTTCTTAAACCCCCTTGCCGAACAGCCCGCGGGGAGACACGAGCAGGATGGTGTAGAGGATGGCGAATACGGCCAGGAGCGTGTAGCCGGGGTCCAGGTAGATGAGGAAGAACGACTGGATGATGCCGAGGAGGAACGCCGCCGCCGGGACCCCCGCCAGGTAGCCCATGCCGGCGAGCACCACGACGAAGAAGGCGAAGATCGTGTAATCGGGCCCCATCTTCGCCGACAGCGACAGGATCATCCCGATGAGGACCCCGGTCATCGCGCTGATGCCGACGTAGATGCCGTAGACATAGGCGCTGGTCCGCTTGTTGTTGACCCCCATCAACCCCGCGGCGTCGCGATTCTGCGCAAGCGCCCGGACCCCCAGCCCGAAGTCGGTGTGCTTGAGCAGGTAGTGCAGGATCCCCGTGATCAACAACGCGTAGAGCAGGCCCGCAAGGCGCACCGAGGAGACGGTCATGGAAAACCCGCCCTCCTGGAGGAAGAAGGATCCGTTCGAAAACCTGGAGGGAACCGAGTGGCTGTAGAAGCCGAAGAACGTCTGGGCGAGGCCGCGGAACATGAGGCTCAGGCCGAAGGTGAACACCAGCCCCATGAGCAGGGGGTTCCCCCGATGCCCGGAGAGAACGCGGTGGATCAGCGGCTGGAAAAGGTAGCCGACCACCGCGAAGACGGCGAACACCGCCGGGAGGAGGAGCATCGGTTCGACGTGTGTCCACTCGTTGAGGTAGAAGCCCGCGAAGCCTCCCAGCATGATCCACTCGCCCACGGCGAAATCGATCACGTGCATCACCCCGTAGACCAGGGAAAAGCCGATGGCGATGATGATGTAGATCGCCCCCAGCATGATCCCGTCCACGAGGGCCTGCGGCAGCAGTTCCATGTCTCCTCCGGCGTATTCTCTCGATCCGGGGCTACAGGCCCCCTCGGGCCTGCGGACGGCACGGGACGAAGGGGGATGCGCCCGGCGGAGGATCCCCCGCACACAACGCGGGACGCCGCCGACGCATCCCCCCGGATCGCTACATTCCCGCGGTTACCGCTTGTCCCAGGGAGTCATCGGGTACTGGGCCTTGGCTTCCGCATCCCGCTTGGGGCCCACCACCACCACTTTGCCTCCCTGGATCTGAATGGTCAGGGGGTTCAAGCCGACATTGGCGTGATAGTAGTCGCCCTCCGTGGCGAACTTGACCCTGCCGTAGAAGGTCTCCACGTCGACCCCCTCCAGCGCCTTGATCAGTTCGGCCCGCTTCGCCTCGGAGATCGGCGGGGTCGCCTTGATCTTCTCGAGGGCGACCTGGAACGCGATCCCGGCGGCGGAGGATCCGGCCTGGGTGTAGTCCGCGGGGACGTGGAACGCCTTCATGGCCGCCGCCGCGTAGGTCGGGGAGTCCTTCCAGAGGATCTTGCTCTTCGTCTTCTCCGAAGCCGTCCACACCGCGCCGCCGAAGGTCTGGTTGGCGTCCTTGCCGAGCGCCTCCACGAACGCGGGCTCGGTCACGCCGTAGTGCATGAGAAGCGCTTTCGGCGTGAAATCGATCTGCCGGAGCGACTTGACGAGCTTGATCAGCTCCTCGTCGTGACCGCCGAAGGCCACGAGGTCGGGGTTCAGGACCTTCGCCGCGGACATGAGGGGGGTCAGATCCTGGC
Source organism: Deltaproteobacteria bacterium (assembly GCA_021815305.1). GTDB lineage: Bacteria > Desulfobacterota > Deferrimicrobia > Deferrimicrobiales > Deferrimicrobiaceae > JAKAHC01. The sequence goes on from JAKAHC010000001.1 coordinate 769,289, forward strand.
CGGCCGGCACGATGTTGAACTTGAGGACCTTGATCCCCGCCTTCTTCGCCGCGCTCTCGAAGGCCTCGGCCGTCGCCTTGGAGAAGGTGTCGTTCGAGCCGAAGATCACGGCCGTTTTGGGGGCGGGGGAAAGGCCGGCGAGCGTCTGGATGGCCGCGGCTCCCGTGAAGTTGACCGGCGGGATCGTCCCGAAGGTGTAGAGGAACTTCTGCTTCCAGATGAGGGGCGATTCGGCCGATCCCGTGATCATCGGGACCTTGTACTTCTCGACCACCGGCGCCACGGCGATGGTGACCCCGGAGGAGTAGGGCCCGAGGATGAAATCGACCTTCTCCTGGGTGATCAGCCGCTCCGCCGCGGCCGCCCCTTGGGAGGGGTTGGACTGCGCGTCCGAATAGTAGAGTTTCACCTTGTATTTCCTGCCGCCGATGGCGATGCCGCCCGCCTTGTTGACCGCTTCCGCCCAGAGGTCGTACCCGCGTTTCGTCACGTTGCCGCCGGTGGCGAGGTCGCCGGAGAGTTCCGTGACGACGCCCACCTTGAAAAAGTCCCGCTTCTCCGCGGCGCGCAGGGGAACCGCGAACGCCACTGCCGCAATGAGGGCCAACCACACCGCTTTTTTCATCATCTGCCTCCTTTGTGGATGGGAAGTCCCGGCGGGATCGCCCCGCCTTTCCGGGGAACCGGCCTTTCGCTGCCGTCCGCCAAATGGAGCAAACGGCATGCCATGGAGAAAACGCCCCGGCGGGCATGGAGATTCGGGCCAAGGCGGCCCCTCTCCCCGCGCTTCCCTCCCGGATTATGCGCCGCCGCATAATCTGTGGGTGAAACGTGCGTTCCTTCCAGGGCGTCAGGCGATGCCGTAACGCTTCAGTTTCCGCGCGATGGTGGACTGGTTGATCCCCAGCGCGACCGCCATGCGGGTCTGGTTCCCGTAACGCTCCCGGCTCTCCACGAGAAGGGAGCGCTCCAGACTTTCCAGCGCCTCTTTCAGCGTCACCTGCCCGGGCCATCCCCCCCCGGCGGGGACTTCCTCCTCGGAACCCCGCAGCACGTCCCCGGGGAGATCCTTCAGGTCGATCCACTCCGTGTCGGTCATCACGACGAGGCGCTCGCAAAGGTTGATGAGCTCCCGAACGTTTCCCGGATAGCTGTACGCGAGCAGCGCGTCGGACGCCTCGCGGGAGAGCATCTTCCCGGTGCCGTGCTTCCCGGCGAAGGAATCGATGTGGTGGCGCAGCAGCGGCAGGATGCACTCCTTGCGCTCCCGGAGCGGGGGCACGCGGATCGGGATGACGTTGAGCCGGTAATACAGGTCGAGGCGGAACTTTCCCTTCTCCACCATGTCTTCCAGGTCGGCGTTCGTGGCGGCAAGGATCCGGACGTCCATCCGGAGGTTCCGGGTACCCCCCACCCGCATGACGCAGCCGTCCTCCAGGAAGCGCAGGAGCTTGACCTGGGAAGACAGCGGCAGCTCCGCGATCTCGTCGAGGAAGAGGGTCCCCCCGTCCGCGAGCTCGAAATATCCCGGCTTCCCCGTGGCCTGCGCCCCGGTGAACGCCCCCTTTTCGTACCCGAACAGCTCCGCCTCGATGAGCGACACGGGGATCGCGCCGCAGTTGATCTTCAGCAGCGGCTTCCCGGCGCGGCCGGAATATTTGTGGATCAGGTCCGCGATCAGCCCCTTCCCCACGCCGGACTCCCCGAGGATCAGGACCGAGGAATCCACCGGGCTCACCTTGAGGGCCTGGCGCAGCACCTTGAGCATCGACGGGCTTCTTGCGATCACCCGCCGCGACTCGACCTCCAGGTTCTGCATTTCCAGGATCTGGTAGCGGAACCGGTCCTTGATCGCCTCCTGCTCTTCCAGCTGCCGCTGCAGCGCCTCGATCTCGGTGATGTCCCTCTCGTTCACCACGACCCGGAACAGGTTCCCCTCCGCGTCGAAAACGGGGCTTCCCGTGAGCACGAGTTTCCTCCCGGCCCGCTCCTGGAGCATGTGCACGACCGACCGGGTGCGGAGGACCTCCAGGGTGGCGGACCGGTCGATGAACCCCTGCGCGACGAGGTCCCGCATGTTCCTCCCCGTCACCTCTTCGGCCCGTATGCTGTTGAGCCTCTCCGAAGCCGGATTGATGCGCAGCACGTTGGCTTCCCCGTCGCAGATCCACAACCCCTCGGAGGAAAGATCGATGATCGCCTCCTGCTCGCGCGCAAGTTCCTGGAAGGAGCTCATTCTGCGGACGGTCGCCTCCAGTTCCGTCCCGTCGATGAAGACGCAGAGCACCCCCCGGAGCGTCTCTCCGACCAGGATCGCGTTCAGTTGCGCAAGGAAGGTGCATCTCTCCCGCCGCACGAGGATCCCCGCCCTGGGAACGCGGTCCGCCACGGTCTTCTCCACCTCGGAGGAGAGTTCCGGGACCGTTTCCGCGAGTTTCGCCCCGGGGAAAGCGCCGAATTTTTCCCGCGCGACCCGGTTTGCAAGGAGAACCCACCCGCCCGGATCCACGGCGAGCACGCCGTTTCCCGTGGCGTTGAGCAGGGCGCGGTTGAACCCCTCCCCCAGCTCCGATTCCAGGCCGGAGGCCCCTCCCGCCGGGGACGGGCGATCCACGACTTCCGCCATCCTTGATGTCTCCTTTCGGTTTCCGCCGGCCGCCGGCCGAGCGCTCCCGCACGTATTATGCACAATAGCATGGAATATGCGAAACAGAATGAATTCTTCCCGGCACCATCGCGAACTATTCCCGGCAATCGCCCGCCTCCCGGACGGTTTCCCCGGCAATGCCACGGCACCGGGGTCCGTTGGCAAGGTACGCCTGCATGGTATGGTCATTGCTTCGATGCCGGGAACGGAGTGCCCGAAGCCAAAAGGAGACGGACGGATGCAGATGCCCAAAGATACCGCGGCCCTTCTTCAGATGCGGAACCGGAATATTCCCAAAGGCGCGTTCAACGTGACCCCCGCTTTCATCCGCGAAGCGCGAGGCGCCGTCCTGATCGACACCGAGGGACGGGAACTCATCGACTTCGCGGGAGGGATCGGCGTGAACAACGTCGGCCATGCCCACCCGAAGGTCGTGGCGGCGATCAAGGACCAGGCCGACAAGTACATCCACACCTGTTTCCACGTCGCAATGTACGAACCGTACGTGGAACTCGCGGCGAGGCTCAACGAACTGGCCCCGGGGGATTTCCCCAAGATGACCCTGTTCGTCAACAGCGGCGCCGAAGCGGTGGAGAACGCCGTCAAGATCGCCCGGTACGCCACCGGCCGGCCGGCGGTGATCTCCTTCGACGGAGGATTCCACGGCCGCACGCTCCTGACGATGACGCTGACCGGCAAGGTGAAACCGTACAAGTTCGGGTTCGGCCCCTTCGCCCCCGAGACGTACCGGATGCCGTACGCCTACTGTTACCGCTGCCCGTTCGGTTTGAAATACCCCTCCTGCGGCGTTTCCTGCGCGGATCACCTGGAAACGTTCTTCGTCGGCAATGTCGCGCCGGAACAGACCGCCGCGGTCATCGCGGAGCCGATCCAGGGAGAGGGAGGATTCATCACTCCCCCGCCGGAATATTTCCCCAGGCTCCAGGCGATCTGCCGGAAATACGGCATCGCGTTCATCGCCGACGAGGTGCAGACCGGAATGGGACGGACGGGGAAACTCTACGCCATCGAGCATTGGGGGGTCGCCCCGGACATCGTCACGCTCGCGAAGAGTCTCGGGGGAGGGCTTCCGCTGGGCGCCGTCACCGGGCGAACCGACCTCATGGACAAGCCGCACGTCGGGGGACTCGGCGGCACGTTCAGCGGAAACCCCGTCTGTTGCCGGGCGGGGCTTGCGGTCCTAGAGATCCTCACGAACGACGGGCTGCTGGCGCGCGCCGAAGTGCTGGGCGAAAAGATCCGTCCCCGCCTCGAGGAGCTCCGGAACCGGTTCGGGATCATCGGTGACGTCCGGGGAAAAGGACCGATGATGGCGATCGAACTCGTGCGCGACCGGGAGACGAAGGCCCCGGCTTCCGACGAGACGAAGAGGCTCGTCCGCCTCTGCTACGAGAAGGGGCTCGTCCTCATCTCCGCCGGGAACTTCGGAAACGTGATCCGGACCCTGATGCCTCTGGTGATCTCCGACGAACAGTTCGACCGGGGGTTCGACATCCTGGCAAGCGGCCTGGAAGAGATCTCCGCGTAAGGGTGTGCGGCCGATGCGCAGGGCGGACAAGGAGATCGCGGACCGGCAGGAGATCGACCGGATCATCGGAAGGTCGAGGGTGTGCCGGCTGGCGCTCGTCGACGGGGGCCTTCCCTACATCGTTCCCTTCTCCTTCGGATACGACGGGACCGCCCTCTACTTCCACTCCGCCCCCGAGGGGAGGAAGATCGACCTCCTGGCGGGGAACCCGAACGTCTGCTTCGAATTCGACATCGACGCGGAGCCGGTCCCTTCGGGAACCTCGTGCGGATGGACGATGCGGTACCGGAGCGTGATCGGTTCCGGGACCGCGTCGTTCGTCGAGGACCCGGCGGGGAAGAGGTCTGCCCTGGAAACCATCATGCGGCAATACACCGAAGGACCGTACGAATTCCCCGAGGAGGCCCTCCGGAAGATCTCGGTGATCAAAGTCGTGATCACCGGGATCTCGGGGAAGGTGTCGGGGTTCCCCGGGAAAACCGGGGGATGAAACGCGCGGGATCCCGGCGACCGCCGGCATCCCGCCTGCGGCCGCCGGTCCGGAAACCCCGTTCGCCCGCTACTTCATCGTCGGCATGACGTAGTCGGCGCCTGTGCGTACGCCCGCGGGCCATCGCGAGGTGATCGTCTTGAGGCGCGTGTAGAAGTGCACGCCCTCCGGGCCGTGCACGTAAAGGTCGCCGAAAAGCGACCGCTTCCAGCCGCCGAAGCTGTGGAACGCAAGCGGCACCGGTATCGGGACGTTCACCCCCACCATCCCCGCCTGCACCCGCGCCGAGAATTCCCGCGCCGTGTCCCCGTCCCGGGTGAACACCGCCGCGCCGTTCCCGTACTCGTGCTCGTTCACCAGCCTCAGGGCGCTTTCGAAGTCGGGAACGCGCACGACCGACAGGACCGGTCCGAAGATCTCCTCCCGGTAGATCCGCATCCGGGGCGTCACCCGGTCGAACAGGCATCCGCCAAGGAAAAATCCTCCCTCGTGGCCCGGCACCTTCAGTCCCCGGCCGTCCACCACGAGCTTCGCCCCCTCCAGGACCCCCTGCTCCACGTACCCCTTCACGCGGGCGAGGTGTTCCCGGGTCACCAGCGGGCCCATCTCCGCCTCCGGGTCGCTGCCGGCGCGGACCTTCAGGCCGCGGAGGTGGGTTGCGAGCTTTTCCACCAGGGCGTCGCCGGTCTTCTCGCCCACCGCGACCGCCACCGAGACCGCCATGCAGCGCTCGCCCGCCGAGCCGTACGCCGCCCCCATGAGCGCCTCCACCGCCTGGTCCAGGTCCGCGTCGGGCATCACCACGGCGTGGTTTTTCGCGCCCCCCAGTGCCTGCACGCGCTTCCCTTCCGAGGTCGCCGTCCTGTAAATGGACTCGGCCACCGGCGTCGACCCCACGAAGGATACCGCCGCCACCTTAGGATGCCGGATCAGCGCATCCACCGCTTCGCGGTCCCCGTTCAGTACGTTGAACACCCCCGCCGGCAAACCCGCCTCCGCGAGGAGATCCGCCAGGCGCATCGAGCAGGAAGGATCCTTCTCCGACGGTTTCAGCACAAAGGTGTTGCCGCAGGCGATGGCGACGGGAAACATCCACATGGGCACCATGGCGGGAAAGTTGAACGGGGTGATCCCCACGCACACGCCGACGGGCTGCCTCAAGGAGTGGCTGTCCACACCCGTTCCCACGCTCTCGGAAAAGCTGCCCTTCAACAAGTGCGGAACCCCGCATGCGAACTCCACCACCTCGATGCCGCGGGTCACGCTCCCCCGCGCGTCGCTCAGCACCTTCCCGTGCTCCGAGGTGATCAGGGCGGCGAGCTCATCCGCGTGGCGGTCGAGAAGTTCCTTGAAACGGAACAGCACCCTGGCGCGGCGCAGCGCGGGCGTGGCCGCCCAACCGGGAAACGCCGCACCCGCCGCCGCGACCGCCGCCTCCGCATCCTCCCTCCCTGCGAAGGACACGCGCGCCGACACCTCTCCCGTCGCCGGGTCATACACCTCGCCGTACCTTCCACCGCGCCCGGGGGTTGCGCCTCCGTTGATGAAATGACCGATTGTCCGCGTCACCAAGGTTTTCGACATGAACGCGCCCTCCTTCGACCGCCTCCCGGCCTCGCCGGGGCGATAGAATTCCATGCGGTGTGTTGCCGGGTTTTCGCACGACGGCAACACCCTCCGGTATCCAGTATACCCATGCTTCCTCGCTGAACCACACTTCCTTCCGGGGGAACCCGAGCCCCCGGGGAATCTTCCCGGCCGGCACGGCATCGCAGCGGCAATCCTTGCGCGGCGGAAAGATGGGTCTGCGGCCGGAACGGGAGGCGGAGAATCTGCGCGAGGCAAACCGTCCCGGACGGTTCGCCGCCGGATGGGACTTCACGAAATCGAAAGCTCTGGTAAAATTCGACTTATAGAACCACCCGGGGGGAACGGAAAACGATGGACAGCGTCATGGTCTACCGTCTGGACCGGGAAACCAAGGCCAAGGTCCCACTGGGAGTCCTGGTAGAACGCAGGAAGTCGGAGCGGGGACAAAACGTCATCGGGATGCTGCGCCGCGCCCGGAAGGAATTCGCGGAGACGCAAGAGGACTCCCCCAACATTTTCATCGAATACGGAGCGTAAGCCGCTCCTTCCATCAAGCGACGGTGGGCCCTTCGTCGATGACGACCCGGTTGCGTCCTTCCCGCTTGGCACGGTAGAGGGCGTCGTCGGCGCTTTTCACCAGTGCGGCCATATCGGCGGTTCCGGGTCCAAGGAAAGCGACTCCGACGCTCACCGTCACGCGCACCTGCTCTCCCTGGGTGAGGGCGCACTGCGGAACCAAAACGGAGTTCTCGACCGCCGCGCGCAACCGTTCCGCGAATACGGGGGTGGGCGGGACCGGGGTACACGTCGCGATGATCAGGATCTCCTCCCCCCCGTAGCGCGCGACCACATCCGTCGTGCGAACCGTGCTCACGATCAGTTTCCCGAGGCTCTTGAGCACCAGGTCTCCGACCTGGTGCCCGTACCTGTCGTTGATCCGCTTGAAACGGTCTATGTCCAGCAACAGTATGGACAGCGGAAGGTTGTACCGGAGCGCTCTTTCCACCTCTTCCTTGAGCCGGCGATCCAGGTACCGGCGGTTGTTGATGCCCATCAGGGGATCCGTGATGTTCTCGAGTTCCATGGCGGCGACGCGGCGAACATCGATGGTGGTCTGCAGCGAGAGGGTGTTGACCAGAAACACAAAGCATGCTCCCAGGCAGAAGATCGCCGCCACGATGAATTCCCACGATCTGCCGCCGTTGTGCCAGTTGCCTGCCGTGTACCAGATGTACCCGGCGATGAAGAAGAAGATCAGCGCCCGCAGGATGCGCCAGTTGCGCCGTACCTGTCCCGGCGGCAGTTTGTCGATCAGGCGTTGGATGGGAACAAGGGAGGCAATCAGGACGAGCGTGCCGACAATGACCAATCCGTCCAAAAAGAGGGCCATATCGCTCCGGGATCGTTCGAACGGATGGCGTACGCTCCGCCTCCGTCCACGTACCATCGATCCGTTACAAGGAATATGCCATTTCACGGAGAAAAAATCCAATTCACGGCATGTCGAAAAGCCGTCATGGCTTCCCCAAGAGCGCGAACACAGGAAATGGGATATGGTTGGCGTTCTTGTTGCCGCTACCCTTTATCATGGAGAAATATTTTCTGATTGAAACGATGATTGACACAAAGGAATGACAGCCCGCGCACGATCCTTCTGGATGCGAAGGCCTTTTCGTTCTCCGGACTGGAAACGGGCCGGGGCGAAAACACAAAATGGGAAACCGCGGAAACGCGTGTCCATACCGCCCAGCATCACGGTGCGATTGCGGAAACCCTATCCCCGGCGCGAACCGGAAGGCGGTCAACGCGCTGGACGATCCGGGATAGGAAGGCACCGCGGGCAGGGCCGCCGGCAAGGAGCAACTGGAAACATGGACAGGGATTGAAAGCAACGCGTGATAAAATTCAGTGTTCGTTTTTCAAAGAAAGAGGTTGAGCGCATCCTCGACGAAGCCCTACCTGTCCGCAATCGAGTTCCGAAATGAGCAATTGCGGCGTAGGAAGCCGGCTCATATCATCCCATCGATGAAGGCGGTCTACTCCGAAGAGGAAGCCTTCGCGATCCTTTTTCCGGATAAGCGATCCAGGCAAGGGTATCGCGAGGAATTGGCCCGCATGAACCAGAATCTGATCGACAACATTCGCGCAAGGAAGGTCAATCCGATACGGGGTTGCGGGTCCTGAAAGGAATGGATCGGAGGACCCTGGCGAAGCTGACGGGTATCATCCCGGCAAATATATCCCGCATGGAGAAAGCGGGCGCGCCGACCCCGACAGTGGCTACCCTGAGAAACATCGCCTCCGCGCTGGACACCTGCATCACTGATCTCACCCACGAGCAGTAAACTTCCTCGGTTGCACAAATTATAATTGCAATTATAATTTGTGCAGGAGGTGCGCCGTGGCCCTTTCTGCCGAAACTGTCGTAGTCCTGCGCGATCTCAACCCTTGGTGGGAATCTCCCGAGACGGTTCGTCCCGCCCCTCCAGTCTATCGGCGCCCGCTGGTTCGTGAGATGGCACGTCGCCTGCGTCCCGCGAAAGGCCTTATCGAAGTGATCCGAGGCCCGCGGCAGGTTGGAAAAACCACAGGACTCTACCAGATCATCGAAGATTTCCTTCGCGCCGGCGTTCCGGCGACGGATATCCTCTTCGTCCGTTTCGACCTCGAGATTCTCCGTGAAGAACCGGCGGCCCTTCGAAGCATCCTTCGCTGGTACGTCGACAACGTCAGGAAACGCCCGCTCGATCAGGGACCCTCCTCCTGTATCCTTCTGGACGAAATCCACAAACTTCGGCGTTGGGACGAAGAGGTCAAACATCTGGGAGATACCTTCCCAATGCGGATGCTGCTGACAGGATCTTCAAGCGTTCTTGTCGCCCGGGGAGGCAGGGAAAGCCTTGCCGGCAGGGTTTTCACCACGGAGCTCCCCCCATTCTCCTTCCGCGAAGTCCTGGACTGCTGGCACCCGAAGCTCGCCTCTTCCCTTCCGCCGGCGATTCGTTTCGGAAATGTCTTCGAAGGCGGGTTGGACAAATCCCGGAGGGCGTTGGAGTCGCTCCGGGCACAGCAGAAACTTTCCATGCGGCGAATACTGGAACGGTATTTCACGCGGGGTGGGTATCCGAGGCTCTACAGCGGCGAAGTTGACGATGATCGCTGGGCAGATTACCTGACCCAAACCGTCTTCGAAAACGTGCTGGGCGCAGATATCCCCGACCTTTTCCCGGTGAAGAACCCGGGGCTCCTGCGATTCATTTACCTCCAGGTCGCGCGCCTGACCGGGCAGGAGATCAAGCAAAACCAACTTACCGATATGGCAATCAAGACCGGCCTTTCGGCCAATCAACCCACAGTAGGCCAATATTTGCATTATCTGGCGGACGCGCTGCTGATCCGCGAGTTCCGGAGGTATCCCCTCGCGAAGAAGAGCTCGGCTCGCGTTCCCGCGAAGATCACGGTGAGCGACCTCGGCGTCCGGAACGCCGTATTCCGCACTTCCCCCTCCCTGTGGGAATCCGACCCGACGGTTCTGGGTCCGCTGGTCGAAACGCTCGTGCAAAGCGTGGTCCGCGACTACAACCTCCAGGTCCATTTCTTCCGGGATTACGAAGATCCGAAAAATCGGCGATCGCCGATCCGGGAGGTGGATTTCGTCGCAGAGCAGGCGGACGGTACGGTGGTTCCGATCGAGGTGAAATTCCGGAAAAGGATCGATGAGGAAGACCTCGTCGGGATGCGATTGTTCATGGAACGCTTCCGCGATCGCTGCCCCCTGGGAATCGTGGTAACCCGCGAATTCAGCGAGTGGGACCAAAGGCGGCGAGTCTTGTTTATTCCGCTCCAGTTCTTCCTGTTGGCATTCTGAGCGGCGAAATCCGCAACCCCCGTGCAACCAGACCACTGGCCCAGGCAGGCGGGCCAAAATGGCGCTACGCAACTATTTGATTATTAAAGATATAAACGTCGCACCCCATCTGAAAGAATTCGAACCGCCTCCGAAATCCCCATCGAGGTGGACCTGACGGACGAAGACGCCATTCCAATCTACATGAAGATTTCGGAAAAAGTGTTACATCTCCGAAGGCTTGGGATGCCCTTTACCAGCATCGCCGAGCGCCTTCGAGTCAACTTGTGGATGGCGAAAAGAGCGGCGCGGCGGGGCAATATCCAGCATAAAGGTTAACTCCGACACATCCCTGCCTGTCCTTCGCCCTTGCCAGAAATGTCAACTTGACATAAATTGACATTTCATTGATCATGACAAAGAGGAAACATCAATTTGACGTAAATTGACGTCGAATCGACATCAAACACGAAGCGCCTGTATGAACGAAATTCGACGAGGTGAACTGTGAAACTTCCCGAATCCACTCCAAATTGGCGTGATGTTTTTGCTCGCAATCCTCAAAAACTGGTTTCCTTGCTGACTTCCCAAGAAGCACGACAATGCGTCGAGAAGGCCAATCATGACTATCTTCATTGGGAAAAAGCGAAATACCTGAAAGTCCCAACCACGATATCCCCGGAGGAATTCTGGTTTCTCATCAAAATCTCTCGCACGCAAAACATAAAACAGATCCCGCTGATTGATCCTCGCGGGGGACACTTCGGATTCTGGCTTCCCGATTCGGTTCTCAAAGAGCTGCATTTCATCGATCAGAATGCCGGTGGCAGCATCCTGGTGGACAATCCGGAACTATCTCCCGAAGCCAGGGAGCGATATTTGATCAGCTCCCTGATGGAAGAAGCCATCGCATCCAGCCAGATCGAGGGTGCCTCGACGACGCGGAAAGTCGCCAAGGAAATGCTGCGCGAAGGGCGGCCACCGAAAAACAAAGCCGAGAAGATGATCCTGAACAACTATCATACGATCCGCAAAATAAAGTCGTTCATCGGACAACCTCTCTCGATCGACCTTCTCCACTCACTTCATGAATCCTTAACGGAAGGGACGCTGGACAATCCCGCCGCCGCGGGGCGGTTTCGTACCGAGAAGGATTCTATCGTCGTGGTGGACGAAAGTGACGGTCAAACCCTGCACGTCCCGCCACAGGCCCGGATACTGCCCGAACGAATGGAAAAGTTTCTGGCGTTTGCAAACGACAAGAGCGGCGAACCTTTCATTCATCCGGTGGTCAGAGCGGTCCTGCTGCATTTCTGGCTTGCCTATGAACATCCTTATGTTGACGGCAACGGAAGAACAGCGAGGGCAGTGTTTTATTGGTACATGCTTACCCATAACTACTGGTTGTTCGAGTACCTCAGCATTTCGAGAATCATACTGAAATCGGTCAAACAATACGCAAGAGCCTACCTGTATTCCGAACATGACGACCACGACGCCACGTATTTCCTTGCCTATCATCTGAAGGCGATCCACTTGGCGTTGGAGGAGTTGCACCATTACCTGGCACGCAAGCAAAAAGAAATGCGCAAGGCGATCACGTTGTTACGGAAAATTCCCGATCTGAACTATCGCCAACTGGCCCTTCTCCAGCACGCCCTGAAGCATCAGGACGCGGCCTATACCATCGAATCGCACAAGAATTCACACAACATCGTCAGGGCCACTGCAAGGGCCGATTTATTCGATCTTGAACGGAGAGGATATCTGACCAGGAGGAAGCAAAACAGACGATATTATTTCGGGGCTGTTCCGGATATTGGAGAAAGACTGGATATATTCCCGAGGACGAACCCTTGAGGGGAATCCCAGGGCAATGTCCGGTACGACTGCCCGCGCGAAGCGATTGTCGAGGAGGAATGGGCAAAGGCACTTGCAAGGCAAAATGCGAAAAATATTTTCTATCGCCAACCGGGCTCCACCTCTCCAAGCCAGTCAGTTCGGCCACATCAACCAGACAAAAAAGGGCATTGCCGGACGGCAGCGACATAGTATAATCCTGTTTAGACTAAACAGGATTATACACGCGGCGGCTCCTATTGACGCCGCCTACGGAGGAGGACATGCGGTTCGTCGACCGGCAGGACGAGCTTGGTTTCCTCGAGCGGGAATACGCGAAAACGTCGTTCCGGTTCATCCCCCTTTACGGAAGGCGCCGGGTGGGCAAGACTCGCCTCGTACGGGAGTTCATAAAGGACAAACCCTCCATCTATTTTCTCGCCGATACTGTTTCCGAGCCGGAGCAGCTCAAAAACCTCGGCAGGGCCGTCGGGGAATATTTCAAGGAGATGGTCCTGGTCGAGGGGGGATTTCGGGATTGGGAGCAGTTCTTCCGCTACATCGCGGAAAAGAGTGCGAAGACACGCTTGATCCTCGCCATCGACGAATTTCCGTATCTGGTGAACGCCTCCCGGGCGATCTCCTCCATATTTCAAAAGGGGATCGACACCTACCTGGGGGAGACGCAAATGTTCCTGATCCTCCTCGGATCAAGCATCGGGATGATGGAGCGGGAGGTGCTCCTTTCGAAGGCACCCCTCTATGGGCGCCGAACGGGCTCCCTGAAAGTCGAGGAACTGAAGTTCAGCGCCTTGCGGTACTTCTTCCCGAAAGCGGACCTTGGCAAGCGTGCCGGCATTTACTCCACCTTCGGGACGGTCCCGGCCTACCTGGAGCTGGTCGACTCGAAGGAGAGCGTCCTGGACAACATCGCCGGACTGATCCTCTCCCGGAATACCTTCCTTCACAACGAGGTGGAGTTCCTTCTCCGGGAGGAGCTCCGTGAACCGCGGGACTACTACGTCATCCTCCGGGCAATCTCGCAGGGGAAGAGAAAGCTCTCCGAGATCATGAACGACACGGGATTCGACAAGGCCCACCTCTCCCGTTACCTCGACATACTGAGGAGTCTGGGGTTTGTCGAGAAGGAGGTCCCCGTCACCGAGAAGTCTCCCGACAAGAGCCGGCTCGGTCTGTACCGATTGCACGACCGCTTCTTCGCTTTCTGGTTCAAGTACGTCCTCCCGAACCGGGGACGGCTGGAGCTCGGCAACGAGGGTTACGTCCTCAAGCAAATCAAGGACACCCTCGACCTGCACGTGAGCAAATCCTACGAGTCGATCTCCCGGGAGATCTTCCTGGACATGGTCAAACGGGATGAGATACCGGTCACGTCCCTGGGCCGCTGGTGGTCGAAGAACGAGGAGATCGACCTCGTTGCCCTGGACGAGGAGAGCAGGACCGTATGGTTCGGCGAGTGCAAATGGAGTGGCAGGAAGGTCGGAACGGACGTCTACCAGGACCTTCGCCGGAAATCGGAACGGGTGGATTGGCACAAAGGCAAGAGGAACGAACGGTTCATCCTGTGCAGCCGCAGCGGTTTCACCCCCGCGATGCTCGACGTGGCGAAGCGGGAGAGGGTGGTCCTCATCGAGGGAGAACATGTCCTTCGGTAGCGCGGACTACGGCGGAAGGCGGGCCGATTCCGCAACCCCCGCGCAACCAGACCACGGGTCGAGGAGAGAGCGCCAAAATGGCGCTACGCAAGCCTTTGATTGTTAAAGGGAAAAGTGGCGCGCCTAGAGGATTCGCCGATGAGGCTTGCCCCGAGGCTTTCCTTCGCGGGGTACCCCAGGGAGCGTATTTCGTCCGGGAGTAGGGCCGGCCAGCCAGGCCTACGCCCTCCCGGCGGCCTGTCCGCCTGACGGGCTCCCGTGCGTCGCCCTTTCCCTCCCTGTTCGGTCGGCGGCGGCCGGGCTTCGAATCCTCCTTGTCGCGGGATGGGAAAAGAGTGGCGCGCCCCATCTGAAAGAATTCGAACCGCCTCCGAGATCCCCATCGAGGTGGACCTGACGGACGAGGACGCAATCCCAGTTTACATGAAGGTATCAGAAAAAGTATTGAATCTCCGTAGGTTAGGGATGTCCTACACCAGCATCGCCGATCGCCTTGGGGTCAACCTGTGGATGACGAAAAAAGCTGCGAAGTGGGGTAAATGTATTCACCGTTCCTGACTGCGCCAACGCTGTCGTTGACAAGTAGAAATGTCCGGTTTTGTAGCATATAGATTGTCCGCTTTTTGATTTCGCCTTGGGAAGTCGGTTTTGAGCTGTTCGGTTTCCTTGGCCCGTTAGGTGCGCAGCGGATTTCACGCACTGGCCTTGATTTTTCCCTCCCGCACCGGTTTCCCATTCTTGTCGTAGTCGGCCAGCCGTCGCGGTCCGTGGAAGACGGCCAAGGTGTCGTCGGGGTAGCGATGGAACCTGACGTTGGCCTTGATGTAGTGGCAGCGGTGCTTGTCGGCCGGGATCTGGAGCTTTTTCCCCTCGAACGACACGCAGTTATCCCTTCCGACCTGCCGGTTGTGCTGCTCGCAGAGGATCTCGTCCGGGTTGCCGCCGATCCACGGTACAAACGCGGACCCTTCCTCCAGAGGGGGATGCGCGAACTCCTCGTTGAACGCCGGAAGATAGACCTCCTCAAGGTACCGGTTGGCCGCCGCCATCTCCGTGATCTCGTAGAGCGCCAGCTCCTTGGTCAGCCGGTCCTGGTGGGTACCAAACATCCGCTCGGAGCGGCCCCGGGCCTCCGGGGAGTAGGCGGGGATCATCTCGATGCCCAGCTGGTTCATGGCGCGTCCGAACTGGGTCGGGTGCTCCTTGTCCACCTTGCCGCCCTCTTGGGGCGTGTGCCAGTAATGGCTTCTGTCAACGGGAATCCAAATTTCACCCTTTGCGGGAATTGAAAACTCACCCACCCCTCCGGATTATTCGGCAGTTGGTTCCTCGGCTCGGATGAGGCCGGCCTTGAGTTTTTCCTTGAGACGATACGA
>JAKAHC010000004.1 GCA_021815305.1 Deltaproteobacteria bacterium
TGATCCCGGCCACTATGCGAAAACCATAACCGCCAGCGTCGCTTCGCTCCGGAAGGCGGCCGGCATCCGCCGGATCAGGTGGCCGGGTTCCAACGGAACAGGCGGCCGGAATCACCGGAATACGCACCGTATCCTTCGACTCCGATGGCATCGAACCAGACCGATCCCACGACTCCCGCCGGGTCGACGGCTCCCCCGACAAACCGCAACTTCACGTATTCGGTGTCGTTATAGGCGCTGTTGATGTGGTGGATAACGACAAGGCTCCAACCCGAGAGGTGCGTGGCCGTGTTCCAGAGGACCACATCCCCGAGGTAGGCCTTGGTCTTGTTGAAACACCGAGCGACGACCTGCACCCGCGGAGTGCCCGATGTGGCGCTGGTCTTGTACGCCAGCCAGATCGGTTTGAAAAAGAACCGGTTGGCGAAGATGTAGTCCGTTTCCAGGTATCCGCCGCCGGTGTTCGCACCTCCGTGCAGGTCGAACCGCCACGACTTGGTCCCGTGTGCGTAGTCGGTCGTGTCGTACCCGCCGGTCCCGCCGGGATAGTAGTTGACGAGGAAGTTGTCCGGGACGCCGTCCCCGTCGCCATCCGCCTCCAGGGACCCATTCAGGATCTCCCCCACGGCCCCGGCGGAGGCTCCGCCGCCGCCTCCGGCGATCCTGGCCTCGTGGTTGTCGAAGTTGCCCTTGATCTTCTGCATCAGCGACTGGGAGATCGGCTCGCCCGGCTGGATCTCCGAATCGGTAAGCGCACTGTAGGGCATTGCTCACCTCACCAGATGAAGTACCCTTCGTCCTCGTTCTCCATCAGCCCCGTTGGGAGCGAAATGAACCCGTATTCCCGCTACGCATCCGTGGCGCCCAGGTAATTCGGGTAGCCGCTGGGCGCGATCATCGCCAGGCGCCTCGTCGAGACATTCAGGAGAGATACCTTCACGCTGAAGTCGTCCTGCAGCTCGCGCTTGACGGTATCGCGATCCGTTGCAAACCACGCCTCGATTGCCGCCATCACGGCCTCCGCCTTGAGCGGCTTGTTTTGCCGTTCATCCACCGCCCCGGACGCCGCCCGACCCAAGGGATACCGCACGGTGCCTTCACTCACCCCCAGGAGCCGAGCCACCTGGCAATTGTTCTCGCCCTTCTCGTTCAACACCTGGATCGTCACGATCTCCTCCCTGCGCAGGTGCTTCGGCATCGGTGGCCTCCGGCTTGCGTCCTTGATGCCGGAAAGTATCCCACCTCAAGCCTAATCACCGCCTCTACACAGGGTCGTAAATCTTCGTGTCCCCTAAGACCTCAGATACCATGTTCCCTGACAAACGAGAGAAGGGAGATCAGGTCGCCACTCGTCTGCCCGGGGCGAAAGGGGCACCTGGTGGATATCCGCATCGGGCTGAACGACGCCTGCGATCGGGCAGGCATCCATCGAATTCCGATTCACGGGCTGCGGCACACCTTTGGAAGCCAAATGGCGATGGCAGGTGCAAACCCCTTCGCCATTCAGAAGGCGATGGGTCACAAGGACATCAAGACCACGATGATCTACGTGGATATCGCCAAGCCCCACATCCAGGAGCAGATCGCCAAGCTCAACAAGATCGCGATCCCCCCGCCGCCGTGCGTACGAAGAGCAAATCTCCGATTTCTTTCCGGGAAAGAGATCACGAAATCCCGCAACGCTAACTCCTCTCACCTACAGGAACGACGGCCAACGCCAAGATTTCCGTCAGTTGAGGTCCGAGTTGCCTTTCTCCACTTCGTCGTCATAGACGTCTCGTGATCGCTCGGTTTGAAAAGAATGCCTGTTCCGGTTATATTTCTTCGCATGGCGAACCACGTCACGCATATATATGTGGACGAGGCCGGGACGCACGACGACGCGCCATGGCTTGTAATCGGGATGCTTTTCGTCAAACAACACGGAAGACTTCACTCAAGTCTGTTGAAGGTTCAGGAAGAGGAAAAGCATTTCAACGCTAAAGCTAACCGAGCTGCGAGGTATGCAGAATTCAGTCTGAAGAAGTGCCGTGGCCCTGGTAAACGCGTAGAAGTGGGCAAGAGATTCGCGGAAGAATTCGTCAAGCACGATTGTTATTTTCGATCCTTTGTATTGGATTGGTCCATATGGGACAGCAGCAAGTTCGGCAACCCATTTGAATCACAGGCATTAAAAAAACGCCGTGCATACAAGAAATGGTGCGAGTTATTACTTCATCACGAACGATTTAATTTATGTAACACAGATTTGTATTTGGACGAGCTTAGAATCGTTAGAGAATATGACGTATTAGATGATCTTAAGATGAGATTTACGGATAATTATGCTGGAACTAGTCCGTGGATTAGAAGATTTATTCATGCCAAGTCTTGGCATGACGAGCAACAATGTCTGCAATTATGTGATCTACTAACCGGTGGAATATACCGAAGCTTGTGTACAGAACGATCTACCGGCTCAAGTATAGTTGTGGAACATTTAGGATCGGTATTAGAGCAGTTTCCTACTGGAAAGAAGATTCGCCTTGGAGACCATAAATACTGGAAGCAGTTCCACAAAAAGACTCTAACAAAGCATTTTCCGAAATTCAGCCAGTGGCATTGGTTGCCGTCTGACTG
Source organism: Deltaproteobacteria bacterium (assembly GCA_021815305.1). Lineage (GTDB taxonomy): Bacteria > Desulfobacterota > Deferrimicrobia > Deferrimicrobiales > Deferrimicrobiaceae > JAKAHC01. Next base: position 2,620 of record JAKAHC010000004.1, read on the forward strand.
ACGGCAAAAAAATCTTGACAGCGCGTTGTGATATCATATATTGCAAGCGTGAGGTAGGGACCTCGGTGTAGGATCGGGTGATAAACCTCGCTCCGTTGATACCGAGCATCACCTACCCCACGCGGAAGTTTGCAGCGCCCGCTCGAAGGAGTGGGCGCTGTTATTTTGTGTGTGTGCCCCGCGCGACTTGGGATCAGCGCAATTTGCTCAAGTTGCTCAAGCAACGAAATGTGATTCGCAATCCTGCTCCGACGAGGACGTTCCGCCTCGTTTGGCCCGATGAGCCGCCCGCGTTATTCGTCTCGCGATTCCATCCGGCACGGGTTTCCACCTCCGCCGACGCAGTATTCAACGTGAGACGCGAATATCATGCTCCCCAACTCTCTCGGCGTAGCCTTCTTCGACGAGAATTGGCGCAACGTAAGAAGCGATGGCGGTTCGGGTGACATTTTCCTGGAGCCACGCACCAAGGCTTCCGGGAGGAGGATCGGTTTTCGAAGTGCCGGCGGGGACTACTCGATTTGCGAAATGGCGGCGAAGCGCTGCGTACTGGTCGGTTTCCACACGCACCTTCCAACCTTGTCCATAGGTTATGTCCGTCCCGGTATCGACGGACCCTTCATACCTGAATCTGCTCCTTCTTCCCCAAGTGGCCAAGGACGGCATCCTTGCACCTCCGCAGCTTCCGACGTCGGCACCTGGTCGCGTTCAATTCTGACTTCCACAAAACTTCCACATGACGAAAAAAGGGAAACCGGCATAGATCCGGATTCCCTTTGTTTATTGCGATGGTGCCGAAGGCGGGATTTGAACCCGCACGGGTTTCCCCACCACCCCCTCAAGATGGCGTGTCTGCCAATTCCACCACTTCGGCGCACTTCAGGGAAAAACAATATTATCCAGCCACGCCTCGAAAATCAAGTTGGAGATTTCGGCCCATGTTTTCCTTTGCAAACCGCGGGCGGCATAGTAGTCTAGCGTGTCAGCGACGTTGTGAACTCACCCATGTAACCTCACCTGCACAAACCATTTCCCGGGGGCGAGAATGGCGGAAGAAGAACGGATCAGTCGTGGCGGCCTGTACAGGAATGCGGTCAGTTTCTTCGGTGCGCTCATCTCGTGCGGCAGCCTGCTGCTCATCGTCTTCGCCCTCGCCCTCGATTACAGTTTCAAGCGGCCCAGCCCCTACCTCGGCATCTTCACCTACATGGTGTTCCCGACGTTCTTCGCCGTGGGCGCGGCCGTCTTCCTGTACGGGATGCGGCGGGAGGGCATCCGGCGCCTCCGGTCGGGCAGCGATGTCGCGCTCCCCTACCCGCGCCTCGACCTGAACGACCCGATCCACCGCAAGCGGTTCACTTATGTCGCCTTCGGGGGAACGGCAGTAGCGATCCTGATGACCTTCGTGACGTACAACGCCTTCCTCTACACGGAATCCGTCTCCTTCTGCGGCACTCTGTGCCACACCGTGATGCAACCAGAATACACCGCCTACCTCGCCTCTCCCCATGCGCGGGTGGCCTGCGTGGATTGCCACGTGGGGCACGGCGCCGCATGGTACGTCAAGGCGAAGATCTCGGGGGTGCGGCAGGTGTTGGCGGTCGTTACGAATTCGTACCCGACGCCGATCCCGCAACCCATCGAGAACCTCCGTCCCGCGAGGGAGACGTGCGAGGAGTGCCACTGGCCCGCGAAGTTCTTCGGCACCCAGCTGATGCAGATCCCCCACTTCCGCTACAACGAGGAGAACTCCGCGGAACAGATCAGCCTCGGGGTGAAGACGGGGGGCGGAAGCTCCTCGCTGGGCGGAACGGCCGGAATCCACTGGCACATGATCATCAAGAACCGGGTCAGCTACACCGCCACCGACCGGCAGAAGCAGGAGATCCCGTATGTCGAAGTGCGCGACGCGAGCGGAAAACTGGAGAACGTCTACACGAGCCTCGACTACAAGGGCACCAAGGAGCAGCTCAAGACGCTCCGAATGGACCTGATGGATTGCATGGATTGCCACAACCGGCCCACGCACATCTTTCCTCCGCCGGATTCCGCCGTGGACCGCGCCATGACGACGGGCCTCATCCAGCGCACGCTGCCGTGGGCGAAAAAGGTGGTCGTGGACGCCCTGGTCCGGGACTACCCCACCCGGGAGAAGGCGCGCGAGGGACTGAAGAAGGAGATCGAGGGGTTCTACCGCGAGAAATACCCCTCCATCTTCCAGTCCCGCAAGGCCGATGTGGACAACGCCGTGGAAACCGCGATCGGCATCTACGACCGCAGCGTCTTCCCCGACATGAAGGTGAACTGGAAGACGTACGCCACCAACATCGGGCACCGGAACTGGCCGGGATGTTTCCGCTGCCACGACGGCCGACACGTGTCGGAGAAGGGGAAGGTCCTGAGCATGGAGTGTACGGAGTGCCACACCATGCCGAAGCGGGGGCCGCTCCTCCCCCTGGGGAGCGTCTCCACGGAGAGCAAGATGCCGTGGCACCCCATAACGCTCGTGGGGAAGCACGCCCGCATCCTCTGCAACCGCTGCCACTCGGCCGGGTATCGTCCGCCTTCCGAGTGCGCGGAGTGCCACAAGTTCGACACCTCCGCCCCGATGATGAAGATGGCTTGCACGGATTGCCACCAGAAGGTGGGCGAGGTGAAGCCCCTCACCTCGTGCAAGGAGTGCCACGGCACGTTGTACGGCCTGCACAGGAAGGGGGGACACCCCGATGCGGAGTGCAAGAATTGCCACAAGCCTCACACGTGGGCGGTCACCGGGCGGGACACGTGCCTGCAGTGCCACAGCGACATGAAGGAGCACAACGCGCCGAAGGCGTGCCCGGACTGCCACGACTTCCGCAAGGGGAAGGGAGGCAAGGGGGCGTCGTAGGCGACCCTCCGGGTCGCGGCCGTCAGAGAGCCTCCTGTGCGCATCGCACGGGAAGCAGCATCGGCGGTCATTTCTTCGGGGGGCTTTCGGCGGGAAGCGCCCCGGGGACGATTCCCTTCGGCCCGAACTTTCCGCGGATCCGGTCCACGGTCCGGTTAAGCCTCTCCCTCTTTCCGGGATCCGCCGGCCGGATCGGGTCCTTCCTCTCGGGGAGCGGCCGCCCGAAAAGCGGCAACTGCTCCATCCCGGCCGGCGGGAGTGCCGCGAGGCCGGCCGACAGCTTCGACACCGAAATCCCCAGAAGGCGGACGGGCCGCGGGCCCGCCTCGGTCTCCTCCAGGAGCACCACGGAGCACCGATAGATCGTACCGCCGTCGTCGGTCGGGTCCGCAAGCGTGGCCGCCCGGGTCGCCTGCGCGAAGTCGTGGTACTTCACCTTCAACGTGATCGTGCGGCCTTTGACCCCGTGGCGGCGCAGCCGCGCGGACACCCGGTCGGCCAGCGAAAGCAGCTCCCGCCGCATCGCCCCCCGCTTCCGCAGGTCGTGCTCGTACGTTTCCTCGTGTCCGACCGACTTCGCCTCCTGCTCCGTCTCCACCGGGCGGTCGTCGATCCCGCGGGCCAGCCGGTACAGGTGCTCGCCGTGCGCCCCGTAGGATCGCGCCATCTCCTCCAGCGAGAGGCCGCGCAGTTCCCGGATCGTCAGGATCCCCCGCCGCCGGAGCGTCTCTTCCGTCACTTTTCCCACGCCCCACAGCTTCCCGGCGGGGAGAGGGTCGAGAAATCCCCGCTCGGCGCCGGGCGGCACGGCGATGAGCCCGTCGGGCTTCCCGAGGTCCGACGCGATCTTGGCGAGGAACTTGTTCGAAGCCACCCCCGCGGACACGATCAGCCCCGTCTCCTCCCGCACGGCCGCCTTGACCTTCCGGGCGGCTTCCTCCGCGGATCCGAAGAGCTTTTCACAGCCCGTCACGTCCAGGAACGCCTCGTCGATGGAGAGCGGCTCGACCAGGGGGGTGAAGCGGCGGTAGATCGCGAAGACCTTCTCGGACACCTCGCGGTACCGCGACATGCGGACGGGCAGGAAGACGCCCTGCGGGCAGAGCCTCCTCGCCGTCGCCGTCGGCATCGCGGCACGGACCCCGAACCCGCGCGCCTCGTACGACGCGGCCGTGACGACCCCGCGCCTTTCGGAGCCGGCCACGATGACGGGCTTTCCGCGGAGCTCCGGCCGGTCCAGCACCTCCACGGACGCGTAGAAGGCATCCAGGTCGAGATGGAGGATGCTACGCCTCGCCTCGGTCATCCGCCGGCCTTGTAGGAACTCCGCACCAGCGGCCCCGACAGGACCGTTTCGAAGCCGATTCTCCTCGCCTCGGCGGCAAGTGCGGCGAACCGTTCCGGGGTGACGTACCCGGCCAGCGGGAGGTGTTTCCGCGAAGGCGGAAGGTACTGCCCGACCGTGACCGACCGGCAACCCGCACCGAAAAGATCCCGGAAGACCGCGACCACCTCCTCTTCCTTCTCCCCGAAGCCGACCATGATCCCCGACTTGAGCGGGAGGGATGGCCGCATCTCCGCCGCGCGCCGCAACAGCTCCAGGGACCGCCCGTACTCGGCTCCCCGGCGGACGACCGGGTAGAGCCTGGGCACGGTCTCCACGTTGTGCGCAAGGATGTCGGGCGCGGCGTCGACCACCGTCCGCAACGCGCCTTCGTCCCCCCGGAAATCCGGGACGAGCAGTTCGACCGCGGCCGAGGGCGCCTCGCGGCGCAACGCCCCGACGACCTGCGCGAAGTGGCCCGCCCCCCCGTCCTCGAGGTCGTCCCTCGTGACGGAAGTCACGACCACGTGGCGCCACCCGAGCTCCGCCGCCGCCCGAGCCACCCGGTCCGGCTCGGTGGGATCCGGGGGGGCCGGCGTCCCCGCGGTCACGCTGCAGAAGGCGCACCCCCGCGTGCAAACTCCTCCCAAAAGGATCACCGTCGCGGTCCCTCCGCCCCAGCATTCCCCTACGTTTGGACACCGGGCCTCGCGGCATACCGTGCGCAGCCCGTGCCGGGCGAGCGCCGCCGACACCGCCTCCACCCGCTCGCCGTACGGCGCGCGGACCCTGATCCAGTCGGGACGCCTTGCGCCTTCGGTCACGAGAACCCCTCCAGCAGCCTGCCGCACGAGCCGGCAACGGCATCGCGGACCTCCTCCATCGCGGGAGCGTTCCCCGTTACCTCCGCGATGGAAGTGGCTTCCCTGCCGACCAGCCCGCACAGGTGGATGCGGCGGAAATAGGAAAGATCCGTCGAAACGTTCAGGGCGAACCCGTGATAGGTGACCCACTTCCGGATTCCGACCCCGATGGAGGCGATCTTCCTGCCCCCCACCCAGACGCCGGTCAGCCCCTCGATGCGGGACCCGTGGATGCCGAACCCCTCGATCGCCTCGATCAGCGCGACTTCGATGGACCGGACGAACCGGTGCACGTCGGGCTTCTCCATCCGGAAGATGGGGTACCCGACCAGTTGCCCGGGACCGTGGTAGGTGATGTCGCCCCCCCTCCCCACATGCTCGACGCGGATTCCCTCCGCGGAGAGGGTTTCCCGGGGAACGAGCAGGTTCTCCTCGCTGCCGGACCGGCCGATGGTGTACACGTGCGGATGCGTCAGGAGCAGGAGGGCGTCGGGGACTTCGCCACTCGCGCGCTGCTCGATGCGGGACAGCTGCATCTCGAGTGCCCGGCGGTACTCGACCTCGCCCAGCCAGATCGTCTCCATGGGTGGGCGGCCCCGCCTAGTCGAAGTCTCCCGCTTCGAGGATCTCCCGGACACGGAAAAGGAAACCGTTGCCGGCCACCCCGTCGATGACGCGGTGGTCGTACGCCATGCACAGGAACATCATCGGGCGGATGACGATGGAGTCCTCCCCGTCGACCTCGGCCACCACGGGGCGTTTGACGATCTGTCCCATCCGCAGGACGCCCACCTGCGGCTGGTTGATGATCGGGGTGCCGAAGAGGTTCCCCTTCGCTCCGGGGTTGGTGACGCTGAACGTCCCGCCGGCAAGGTCATCCGGAGAGATCTTCCCCGACTTCGCAAGGGCACCGAACTTTTCCACCTCGGCGGAAAGCTCCTGGAGGGATTTCCTGTCCGCGTGGCGCAAAACCGGGACGAGCAGTCCTTTTTCCGTGTCCACCGCGACGGAGATGTGGATGTCCTTCTTCAGGATCGTGCTCTCCCCCGATACGACGGCGTTGATCCCGGGAAATTCCCGCAGAGCCTTCGCCGCCGCGTAGATCACGTAGGGGAGGTAGGTCAGGGTCGTCCCCCGGCTCTTCATCTTCGTCCGGTGGGCGACCGCCCGGTGCATGTCCGCCTCGGCGAAGATGTGGACGTGGGGCGAGGTATGCTTGCTCGCCACCATGTGCTCGGCGATCCGTTTCCGGATGGGCGTCCACGGGATGGCCTGGTCCCCCTCCGCGGGCGCGGCCGGCGACATCTTCTCCGGCCGGGGAGGCGCGCCCTTCGGGGCGGCCGCACCGCCGCCGGCGACGTACGACTCGACGTCCTTGCGGGTCACGCGGCCGTCGATCCCGGTCCCCGGGATCCGGGAGAGGTCCAGCCCGTGCTCGGCGGCCATGCGCGCCACGACCGGGGTGATCCGCATCCGGCCGTTCGCCGGAAGGGGCGGGAGGGGCGGCGGCGCGGACGGCTCGATCCTCGGTGGCGCAGGAAGGGGCGGCTCCGTCTTGCGGGCCATGTGGCCTGGGACGCCTTCGGTTTCCTCGTCCCACTTGGGCGCCTCCTCGGGCGCCGAAACACCCGCCCCCTTGTCCGTATCGATCTTCGCCACCACCGTCAGGATCGGCACCGTCTCCCCGGCCTTCGCCAGGATCCGGACCACCCGGCCCTCGACGGGCGACGGGATCTCCGCATCCACCTTGTCCGTGGAGATTTCCACGATGGGCTGGTCCTTGGCGACCAGGTCCCCCTCCGCGACCAGCCACTTCACCACGACTCCTTCCACCACGCTTTCCCCGAGCTGGGGCATGACGACGTCGACCAGCATGTATCGGTCCCCTTTCGTAGCGCCGTGTCAGTAGGCGGCCAGCGTCCGGATCGCCTCGATGATCTTCTCCTGGTTTGGGAGCACGTAATCCTCCATCGCCGGGGCGAAGGGGGTGTGGGCCTCCCTCGCCCCCAGCCGCATCACCGGGCCGTCGAGGTCCTCGAAACACTCCTGCGCGATCCGCGCCGCGATCTCCGCGCCGATCCCGCCGGTCTGCCTCGCCTCGTGGACGATGAGCGCCTTGCCCGTCTTCCGGACGGATGCGCGGATCGCATTCATATCCAGCGGCAGGAGGGTCCGCAGGTCGATCACCTCGATGTCGACCTCCTTCGCCATGTCCCGCGCGGCCTTCATCACGGCGTGCACGGGCGAACCGTAGGTGATCACGGACAGGTCCCCCCCTTCCTTGCGAAGCGCCGCCTTCCCGATGGGAACGACGAATTCCTCGGGCGGGATCTCTTCCTTGATCCGCCGGTAGAGGAATTTGTTCTCGAAGTAGATCACCGGGTCGTCGTCCCGGACGGCGGCCTTCATCAGGCCCTTCGCGTCGTAGGCGGTGGAGGGGGCGACGATCTTCAGGCCCGGCACGTGGAAGAACCACGCCTCCGGGTTCTGGGAATGGTAGAGCCCGCCGTGGACGCCGCCTCCCGACGGCCCCCGGATCACGATCGGGCACGCGGTCTGTCCGCCGTGGCGGTACCTGAGGGTGGCCGCGGAGTTCACGATCTGGTCGAAGCCGCAGGAGATGAAGTCGATGAACTGCATCTCCAGGATCGGCCGCATCCCCTGGACCGCCAGCCCCACCCCGGAACCGATGATCAGCGACTCGGAGATCGGCATGTCCACCACCCTGTCGGGGCCGTACTTGTCGAGGAGCCCGGCGGACACCTTGAATGCGCCCCCCAGGAGGCCCACGTCCTCCCCCAGGAGCACGACGTTCTTGTCCCTGTCCATCTCCTCGTCCATCGCCTGCCGTATCGCTTCGATGTAGGTGACCAGCATGGTTTACCGGGCCTCCGTGTCGATCGGCATGGCGTACAGGTCCTCCATCGCCTCCGGCCCCTCGGGCGCGGGGCTGCCTTCCGCGAAGGCGACGGCATCATCCACCGCTTTCCTCACTCGCTCGGCGGTTTCGTTCCGGATCGCCTCGACGTCGTACTTCTTCTTCTCGAGGTAGACCTCCCAGAGGATCATCGGGTCCCGGCTCTCCCAGGTGATGACCTCCTCCTCCGTGCGGTAGTCCGCCCTGTCGTGCTCGGAGTGGCCGTGGTAACGATACGTCTTGCACTCCACCAGCGTGGGTCCCTCGCCTTTCCTCGCCCGGTCGATCGCCTTCCTCGCCGTCGCCATCACGGCGTGAAGGTCGTTCCCGTTCACCACCTCGCCCTTGAATCCGTATCCCGCCGCGCGGTCCGCCACGTTGTCCACGCCGAACTGCAACTCGTTCGGGGTAGAGTACGCGTAGAAGTTGTTTTCGCACACGAAGACCACGGGGAGCTTGTGGACCCCGGCGAAGTTCATCGCCTCGTGCACGTCCCCGCGGCTGCTGGCGCCCTCCCCGAAGAAGGCGATCGCAACGCGGTCCTCTTTCCGGATCTTGAACTTGAACGCCATCCCCGCCGCCACCGGCAGGGTCGCCGCGAGCATGGAGGTCGCTCCGAAGATCCCGTTGCCCAGGTCCCCGCCGTGGAGGTAGGAGTCCTTCCCCTTGGCGAAACCGTCCCGCTTTCCGAAGATCTGCGCCATGAGCCGCCGGGGGTCCGCCCCCTTGACGAGGAACGCGCCCAGGTCCCTGTGGAGAGGGAAGATCCAGTCGTCCCACCGGAGGTCGTGGCAGAAACCCACCGTCACCGCTTCCTGCCCCTTCCCCGAGTAGACGCCGCCCATCAGCTTCCCCTGCTTGTCCATGGCGGAAATGCGGTCCTCGAATTCCCGGATCAGCCGGAGCCAGTAGTACAGTTCCCGGTCCTTCTGCTCGGTCATGTCGCCCTCGCCTCGCGTGTCAGATGTCGATCGCCTCGCCGCCCAGCATCAGCGCCGCCTCACGGACCGCCTCCGGGAGCGTGGGGTGCGCGTGGACCGTCCTGCCGATCTCGTGGAAGGTGGCCTCCAGGGACCGGGCCAGCGAAAGCTCGGCGATCATGTCCGGGGCGCCCGTTCCCAGGATGTGGCATCCGATCACTTCCCCGTACTTCGTCTCGGAGATCATCTTGACGAACCCCTCGGTGTGCCCCGACGCGACCGCCTTGCCGAGCGCCGTGAAGGGGAATTTCGCGACCTTGAAGTCGATCCTCCTGCGCCCGGCCTCCTCTTCCGAAAGGCCGATCGTGGCCACCTCCGGGCGGCAGTAGACGCACGCGGGGATCCGGTCCGGGTCGGGTCGCCGCGCGTCCCTGCCGGCCATCGCCTCCACCGCCGCCACCCCTTCCGCGGACGCCTTGTGGGCGAGCATCATCCCCCCGGCCACGTCCCCGACGGCCCAAATCGTCGGGCAGGCGGTCCGGAGGCGGTCGTCGACCTTGATGAACCCCTTCTCGATCTCCACCCCGCACGCCTCGAGGCCCAGGTCCCCGGAGAGGACCTTGCGCCCCACCGCCACCAGCAGCTTCTCGGAGGTGATCGCCTCCTCCTTCCCCTCCGCCATCACGGTCAGCGTCCGCCGGGCCGCATCGTACTTCTTCGCGGGAGCGGAGGTCATCACCCGGATTCCCTGCCTGCCGAGCGATTTCTCCAGATCCTTCGCCACCTCGCGGTCGGTCCGGGGCAGGAGCTGGTCCTCCATCTCCACGATCGTGACCTCGGCGCCGAACGCCCGGTAGATGTAGGCGAACTCCACTCCCACCGCCCCGCCGCCCAAAACGATGACCGAGCGCGGCAGCTCCTCCTGCGCCAGTGCGTCGTCGCTGGTGAGGATGACCCGCCCGTCGGGCTCGATCCCCGGCAGCCCGCGGACCGTGGTGCCGGAGGCCACCAGGATGTTCTTCGCCTGGAGCTCCTCCCCACCCACCCGCACCGTCGTGGGGGAGGTCACCTTCGCCTCCGCCGGGAACAGCTCGATCCCGTTCTTCTTGAAGAGGAACGAGACGCCACGGGACATCCGGTCCGCCACCTTGCGGCCGCGGCGGATCACCTCGCCGTAGTCCGCGGACAGCCCGTCGCACCGGAGACCGAAGGAGGCCGCGTGCTTCATGTCGTCGTAGAGCTCCGCCGAGGTCAGGATGGCTTTCGACGGAATGCACCCCCGGTTGACGCACACCCCTCCCGGCTTGTCCCGCTCCGCCACCGCCACCTTCATCCCGAGCTGCGCCGCGCGGATCGCCGCCACGTAACCGCCGGGGCCGGCCCCGATCACCACCAGGTCGAACGGTTTCATCGGTTCGTCCTTTCCGTCAGACCGCCGCAGACTCGATGCGCCGGACGACCTCGTTCAGGAACCGCGTCGCCTCTCCCCCGTCCACGATCCGGTGGTCGAACGAGAGGCTCAGGTACATCATGTCGCGGGCGACGATCTCCCCGTCCCGCACCACGGGGCGCGTCACGATCCTGTGCGCGGCGAGGATGGCCGCCTCCGGAACGTTGATGATGGGATAGCTGAACAGCCCTCCGATGGAGCCGACGCTGGTGATCGTGAACGTGCCGCCGGAGAGGTCGGAAAGGACAAGGGTCCCTCCCCGCGCCGCCTCCGAAAGCCGCTCGATCTCCCGCGCCAGTTCGATGATCGATTTCGCGCTTGCGTTGCGGACCACCGGGACGACCAGCCCGTCCTCGGTGTCCACCGCCATCCCGATATCGTGCACCTTCTTGAGGAGGATCTCTTCCCGCTCCTCGTCCAGGGACGCATTGAGGGCAGGGTGCAGCGCAAGGGCCCCGGCGACCGCTTCCATAAGGAAGGGCAGAATGGTGATGCGGACCCCCTCCCGTTCGCCGGCCTCCCGGAGCTTGGCGCGCGCCGCCATGATTGCCGAGACGTCCGCCTCCTCCACCAGAAGGGCGTGGGGGACACGGGTCTTGGCCTCGACCATCTTCCGGGCGATCATGCGCCGCTTCCCGCGGAACGGGACGCGCTCTTCGAGGGAGGCCGCAGACGACGGAGGGAAGGCCGGGGATTTCCCGCCCGGGGCGCGCCGCACGTCCTCCTCGGTCACGCGACCGCCGGGGCCGCTCCCGGACAGGGCGCCCAGGTCCACGCCGAGCGTTTTCGCCAGGTTCCGGACGACCGGGGTCGCCAGGACCTCCTTCCCGCCGCGCGGCACCCCGCCGGAAGGAGATGCGGAAGGCGCCGCCTTCGCGCCGGAAGGCTCGATGAGGGCCAGGGGCTCCCCCACCTTCACGACCTGGCCGGGCTGCGAGAGGATCCGCACGAGGGTCCCGCCGACCGGTGAGGGGATCTCCACGTTGGCCTTGTCGGTCAGGACCTCTACCAGCGGATCGTCCTCCTTGACCTGCGCCCCTTCGGCGACGAGCCAGCGGACGACCTCCCCTTCGGCGATCCCTTCCCCGATGTCGGGAAGCTTCAACTCCAGCGGCATGGCCCTCGAAGTCCCTCCCGGCGGGAATCGACCTTAAAGGGAAATGATATTCCGATTCCCGGAGGATCCACTACACAAAATCCGACCGGGAAACCGGTTCGCGGACCGCCGCCGATCCGGAAACGCCTTGCCGGCGGGAACGCGGGAAAAGACAGGGAAGCGGGGCCCGCCCTACCAGAGGCGCATGGACTCCTCCACGATGCGCGTAAGGTCCTCCCGGGTCGCCGGCCGCGGGCTTCCCACGAGCAGCCGCTGTTGCTTCCATGCGCCTTCGACGAGGGCCGGGATGTCCGCCTCCGTGTACCCGATGGCGGAAAGCCCGTTCGGGCAGCCGATGTCCCGCATCAGCTCGATGAAGGCGTCCGGGACCTTGCGGGCCGCCTCCATCGGCGACATCCCCGCCGTGTCCACCCCCAGCAGCGATGCGATGCGGGCGTGTTTGCCGGGGTCGGTGGGCGCCGTGAAGCGGAAGCTCGCGGGCGCGGGGAGCGCCACCGACAGCCCGTGGGGAACCATGGGCTCCGCCGCGTCGTACCCCGGCGGTGTCCACCCCTTCACCATCCCCGCAATCGGATATCCCAGCGCATGGGGGATGTGCACCCCCGCGTTCCCGAAGCCGATGCCGGCGAAGGTCGCGGCCATCGCCATGCGGCTCTTCGCCTCCATGTCGGCCCCGTTGTAGTACGCCCTCCGCAGGTACGTTCCCACCCATCCCACTGCCCTCTCGCTCCAGAGGTCGGAGATGGGGTTGGCGCCGACGTACGGGGGCCGGGACGCGGGATCCTTGGCCTTCGGGCGCATGTCGTAGGGCTTGATGGTGAACGACTCCGCCGCGTGGGTCAGCACGTCCAGCCCTGTGGATGCCGTCACCGCCGCCGGCGCCGACAGGGAGTTGACCGGGTCCACGAGGGCCACGGTGGGCCGGATATGCCGGTGGGAGATGCCGGTTTTCAGATGGAGCGCCAGCAGGTCCATCACGATGACGGTGGTCGTCTCGCTTCCCGTTCCCGCGGTCGTGGGAAGGGCGATGAGGGGCGCGAGCGGCCCCGGTACCGGTTTCCCCTTCCCGATGGGCGGGTTGATGTAGTCGTACAGGTCGGCCGGGTGGGTGTGGTACAGGTTCACCGCCTTCGCGGTGTCGAGAGCGCTTCCGCCCCCCAGCCCGACGATGGCGTCGAATTCGAGACCCGCGGTCGCCTCGATCGCCCGCCGCATCGATTCGTCGGTCGGCTCGCAGCGGACCTCGTCGAAGAGGGACAGGGCGATCCCCTCGCTCTCGACGAGGGATTTCACCTTGTCGATCAGGCCGTGTTTCCACAGGCGGCGGTCCGTCACCAGCAGAACCTTCCGTGCCCCGAGGGCATTGAGCTCGTACCCCAGCTCCTCCGTGGCGCCGGCGCCGAACTTCAGCCGGGACATCGCCAGGGGGATGATGGTTTCCATTTCCATGTCCGCCTCCCCGGTCGCGCCGGTTTCACTTGTCCTTCGGATCGCCGTCCTTTATGCCGATGACCTTCTTCGCCTGGCGCGCCTTCTCCGGCAGGTCCGCCTGGCGGAGCATGACGATCCGCTGGGCCTGCGGCGAGCCGGCTCCGTGCAGGGCTTCCACCAGCGTCGCCACGGAAGTCATCCCCTCGATGTAGCGGATCAGCTTCCGCTTGTCCCCGGTAGAGAACCCCTGTTTCCCCGCGAAATATTTCTCGAGCAGGCCGCCGATCTCCCCGCTGCGGAAGTCCGCGTCGGAAGGCAGGGTGGAGAGGATCCCGCCGGCGATGTCGTGGGTGAGCCGGGCGACCTGGTACACGAAGCGGGTCACGTTCTGCTTGACGGTGTTCGCCAGCAGCGGGTCCACCAGCCAGTTCCCCGCGGGCAGCTGCCTGGCCAGTGCGGAGGAGCCGACCGCTCCGGCGTAGTTGGTCTCCACGAGGTGGACGATCTCGGTGAGCTTGTCCCGGACCACGGCGTTTTTGATCGTTCCGTGGATCTCCGCCAGGAGGGCCGTGGCGCCGAGGAGGACGTCCGCGTTCCCCCCCTTGCAGCCGCCGTAGTTGGCGCGGTGCCACGCGGAGAACCGCTCCACGAGGGCTCCGGCGAACTCCCCCTCCCCGGCCATGAATACGCGCTCATCGGGGACGAAGACGTCCTCGAAGATCAGGGTGCTCTCGCCTCCGACGATTCCGAAGGGGGTGCCGCAGTCGAACCGCCCCTCCTCTTCCTTCCGCTCGTCGTTGGTCTGGCGGCCGAAGACCACGGTGACGCCCGGCGCGTCGATCGGCACGGCGCAGGTCACGGCGTAGTCTGCGCCCTCAGGGGGGAGCCCCAGCGTGGGCATCACGAGGATCTCGTGGGAATTCGCGGCGCCCGTGATGTGCGTCTTGGAGCCGCGGATCACGATCCCGTCGGACCGCCGCTCGACGATCCGGACGTACAGGTCGGGGTCGGCCTGCTGCCATGGCGGCAGCGAACGGTCCCCCTTGGGGTCGGTCATCGCCCCGGCGGACATGAGGTCCTCCCGCTGAAGGCGCAGGAGGAACTCCCGGAACCTCTTGTGGTATCCCGTGCCTTTCGCCCGGTCGATCTCGTACGTCACCGACCAGATCGCGTTGATCCCGTCGACCCCCACACACCGCTGGAAACAGGTCCCGGTCTCCCGGCCGATCAGCCGCAGCATGGCGATCTTCCGTATCAGGTCGTCCACGCTCCAGAACAGGTGGGTGAACCGGGAGATCTTCGTCCCGTCCAGAGCGGAGGTCGCCGTCATGATGTCGTCGTGCTTCCCGTTCGCCGCGAGGTCGTACGTCACGGCCGCAGTGCGGACGTGGGGCGCCAGCGCGGGATGGTCGTAGGGGTTCGCAAGCCGCTTCCCGCGGTAGAAGATCCTCGGACTGCGTCGCTTCAGGCTTTCCAGGTACTGCGTTCCGTTCATCATGTTGCACCCTCCCGGGAGCGTTCCTCCCAATCTTTCCGCAACTCTTTCTTCAGCACTTTCCCCCCGGGATTGCGCGGGATCCGGTCCGTGATCCGCACCGACACGGGCACCTTGAAATCCGCCAGCCGTTCCCTGCAATATTCCTTCACGCTCTCGGGGTCGACGCTCTCCCCCGGAAGCGGGACGACGCTCGCGGCGGGCACCTCGCCGAAAACGGGGTGCGGGATGCCGAACACCGCCGCCTCGGCCACCCCGGGATAGCCGTAGAGGACGTTCTCGACTTCCAGGCCGAACACCTTCTCGCCGCCACGGTTGATCATGTCCTTGGCCCGGTCGAGGATGTAGACGAGCCCTTCGTCGTCGATCCTCGCGATGTCGCCGGTCAGGAGCCACCCGTCCCGGATCGCATCGCGGGTCTTCCCCGGCGCCCCGAAATACCCCCTGACGATATGGGGCCCCTTGAGGCACAGCTCCCCGGGCTGCCCCGGCGGCAGCTTCTCCCCCTTTTCCCCGCGGACCTCCGCCGCCGTTCCGGGGACGGGAAACCCGACTGACTCGGAACGGGCGAGGGCGAGATCGGAGGGGAGGACGGTCCCCAGGGACGAGCACTCCGTGAGCCCGTAGCAGTTGTGGAGCCTTGCGGGGAGGATCCTGCGCAGCGACAGGATCGTCTCCGGCGCCATCGGCGCGCCGCCGTACGCGGCCACGCGCACCGACGAGAGGTCGAACCGCGCCGCGTCGGCCCGCAGGGTGATGAGCTTGTAGATCGCGGGAACAAGGAAGAGGGCGGTGGCGCGGTGCCGTTCGATCAGCTCGAGCACCTGGCGCGTGTCGTACTCCTTCTGGAGAACCACCGTCGCGCCGCACGCCATCAGGGCCACCAGTTGGGAGTTGAGCCCCGTCACGTGGAACAGGGGCAGCGTCAGCAGACCGACGTCGTCCCCGAGGTACCCCAGCGCGGCGCGGCACGAATCGACGTTGAACAGGGTGTTCCGGTGGGAGAGCATCGCCCCCTTGGGGAACCCCGTGGTCCCGGAGGTGTACAGAAGGACCGCCACGTCGTCCGGGGAAACCGGCGCGGGCGACGGTGCGGGATCGGCGGAGAGGGCTTCCCCGAAAGGGATCGTCCCCTCCCCCCCGCCGTCGACCGCGAACCAGTCCCGCACGCTGCCCGCCCCAGGGAGAAACCGGACCGGCTCGAGCCGGTCCGGCGGCGCGATTACGGCCGCGGCGGAACAGTCGGAAAGGATGTAGGCGATCTCGGGGGGAGCCAGGCGGTAGTTGACGGGGACGGCCACGCACCCCGCGGAGATGGCGCCGAAGTAGGCGACGACGAACTCCGGCACGTTCTGCAGGAGGATCGCGACACGGTCCCCCGGCGCTACGGACCGGGACCGCAGGAACGCGGCGAAGCGAAGACACCGGTCGGAAAGCTCCGCATAGGTCATTGCGCCGTCCGGAGGGAAGCGCAGCGCCGTTTTCTCCCCCTGGGACTTCCCGAGGAGGAACGGAATGTCGCCGATGGAGCGGAAGTCCGCTGGCCCGCTCACCATATCGTCCACCCGCCGTCGACGTAGATCGTCTGCCCCGTGATGAAATCGGACGCTTTCGAGGCCAGGAAGACGACCGTCCCCTCGAGCTCCTCCGGCTGTCCCCAGCGCCCCATCGGGGTCCGTTCGTTGATGAACCGGAACCGTTCCGGGTCGTTGCGCAGCGTCGCGACGAGAGGCGTCTCGAAATAGGTGGGGCCGATGGCGTTCACGGTGACGTTGTGGGGGGCCCACTCGATGGCCATCACCTTCGTCATCTGCACGATCCCCCCTTTGCTGGAGGCGTACGCAAGCTGGTTGTTCATCCCGACGGCGCCGAAGATCGAGGAGATGTTGATGACCTTGCCGCGGTTCCTGGCGATCATGTGCGGCGCCACCGCCTGGGCGACGAGGAAGTACCCCTTGAGGTTCGTGTCGAGGACCCGGTCCCACTCCTCCTCGGAAAGGTCGAGGGTCGTCTTGCGAACGTTGACCCCCGCGTTGTTCACCAGGATGTCGATCTTCCCGAAAGCGGCGATCACGGCCGAAACCGCCTCGCGGACGCTGTCCCGCGAGAGCACGTCCATGGGGAAGATCTCCGCGCGCACGCCGCGCTTTTCCGTTTCCTTCCGGGTGACGGAAAGGGTCGGGGCGTCGCGGGCGCAAAGGGCGAGGTCCGCCCCGCCCTTGGCCAACCCCACGGCCATCGCGCGTCCCAGCCCCTTCGATGCGCCCGTGACCAGCGCCACTTGACCCGTGAGGTCGAACAGGTCGAGTCCCATCGCTTCCCCCGAGCGTCCTCTCAGAGGACCAGGTACTTCCGGATGATCTCCTCGTCGGCCCAGATCTCCTCCATCCCGCCGGAATGGCGGACCGCGCCCTTCTCGAGGATGTACCCGCGGTTGCACACCCGGCGGCAGAACTTGAGGTTCTGGTCGGCAAGCAGGATCGTCACCCCCTGGCCGCGGATCGTCGCCAGGACCTCCACCAGGTTGGCCACCACGAGCGGCGCCAGCCCCTCCGAAGGTTCGTCGAGAAGGATCAGCGACGGGTTGGCCATGAGCGCCCGGCCGATCCCCAGCATCTTCTTCTCCCCGCCGGAGAGGTTCATGCCCCTGTGGCCGGAGAGATCCCGGAGCTTGGGGAACAGGTCGAAGACCCGGTCCCGGTTCCAGTACCCTTTCCGGGGCGAGAGCCTCCGGGCGATCTCCAGGTTCTCCTCCGTGGTCAGGTCGGGAAAGATCCGCAGGTCGTCGGGGACGTACGCCACGCCCGACCGGGCCACCTCGTAGGGGGGGCGGCCGGTGATCTCCCTCCCGGAGAACCGGACGGAACCTCGCCTGGGAGGGGACAGGCCCATGATCGATCGCAGCGTTGTGGTCTTCCCGACGCCGTTCCTGCCGAGGAGGGCGACCACCTCCCCCTCCCGCACGGAGAGATCCACCCCCTGGAGGATGTGGCTTGTGCCGTAATAGGTGTCGATGCGGGAGAGCTCCAGGATCACGGCGTCACTCCGCCTCCGTGCGCGTGTACCGGAAAAGATCGGAGACGTCCTCCCCGAGGTATACCTCGCGGACCTTCGCGTCCGACCGGACCGCCTCCGGCGTTCCGTCGCAGAGGAGCTCGCCGCGGTGCAGCACGAGGATCCGCTCGGACAGGGAGAAGACGACGTCCATGTCGTGCTCGACCAGGACGAAGGTGGTCTTCCCCTCGCGGGAGAGCGTCCGGACGTTCCCCAGAAGCCGCTCCCTCTCCACGGGGTTCATCCCCGCCGTGGGCTCGTCGAGGAACAGGAGCGTCGGGGCCGCCGCGAGCGCGACCCCGACTTCGAGAAGCCGCAGGTCGCCGTGGGAAAGCGAGGACGCGGGAGTCCCCCGCACGCCGGAGAGACCGACCTTTTCGAGGAGAGCCTCCGCCTCCTCCCGCCCCGCCGCGTCCCGGGAAACCCGCGTGATGGGGCGCCACGCCCGCATGGAGCGGGACAAAACGGGGATCATCACGTTCTCCTCCACCGTCAGCCCCGGGAACACGTTGACGACCTGGAAGGAGCGGCAGATCCCCATCCGGACCCTCCGGTGGATGGGCATCCGGGTGATCTCCCGGCCGAGGAAATCGATCCGCCCGGACTGCACCGGGAGGTGGCCCGTCAGCAGGTTGATCAGCGTGGATTTCCCGGCGCCGTTCGGCCCGATGATGGAGGTCACCACCCCCTTCTCGAAGGAGAGGGAAAGCTCCCGCGCCGTGCAGACCATCCCGAAGTGGTTCGACAGCTTGCGCGTCGTGAGGAGCGTCTCGCCCACCCGTCACCTCCCCGCGCCAGCGGAGCGACGCCCGAAGAGGTTCTCCACGGCGCCCATGATGCCGCCGCGGAACGCCATGATGACGACGAGGAGCACGACCCCGAATCCGAGCATCCAGTTTTCCGTGTACCGCTGGATGATCTCCCGCATCGCGATGAAGAACGCCCCGCCCACGATGGGGCCGAACAGGGACGAAAGGCCCCCCAGCAGGCTGACCAGCACGGGTTCGGCCGAATGGGTCCAGTGCGCCATGAACGGGCGGGCGTTGCTCTCGAGCAGCGCCTCCAGCGCCCCGGCCAGCCCAGCGAAGGCTCCGCTGACCACGAATACCGAGAGGCGGTATTTCCGGACGGGGATGCCCGCGTACTCCGTGCGGCGCGCGTTCTCCCGGATCCCGGAGAGGACCAGCCCGAAGGGGGAGATCCGGATGCGGTGCGCGACCCAGACGGCCAGGACGAAGAACGCGAGGACGAAGTAGTAGAACTGCGAGTCTTTCCCGATGGGGAGGCGCAGCCCCCCGAAGAGGGTGACCGGGGCCCGCATGATCCCGATGAACCCGTCGTCCCCCCCGGTGATCGACCGCGCGTTCCAGACGAAGGAGAAGACCATCATCCCGCATGCAAGGGTGAGCATGGCGAAGTAGATCTCGGTGTGGCGGACGCAGAGGTACCCCACGAGCAGGGCGACGACCGCCGCCGCCGCGATTCCCACCGCGACGCCGAGCAGGGGGTTGGGCGTGACGTAGGCGCCGAAAAGCCCCAGGCCGTACGCCCCGGCGGCGTAGAATGCCCCGTGGCCGAACGACAGGAGCCCGGTCTGCCCGAGCAGCAGGTTGAACCCCACCGCGAAGATCCCGAGGAGCATCACCCGCATCGTGAGGTAGACGAAGAACTTCCCCGAGACGTACGGCACCGCGGCGAGCGCCAGGAGGAGGGCCGCGAGGACCGCGTATCGGATCCTGGATTCCGTCATCCTCGCGCTTACCGCGCCGTCCCGAAGAGCCCCTGGGGGCGCACCAGCAGCACCCCGGCCATCAGGATGAAGGTGAGGAACATGTCGAAGGCCGGAAAAAAGCGGGTCCCGAACGCCGTGAGGACGCCGAGGACCAGGGCCCCCAGGAACGCGCCCTTGAGACTGCCTAGCCCCCCGATCACGGCGACGATGAACGCCTCGATGATGATGGTCTCTCCCATCCCCGTGGTGACCAGCCCCACGTACGGGACGGCGAGACCGCCGCCGAGGGCCCCCAGCCACGTGCCGAACACGAAGACCGCCGTGAAGAGCGCGGGTACGGATACGCCGATCGAGGCCGCCATTTCCCGGTCGGAGGAGGCGGCCCGGATGATCCGCCCGTACCAGGTCCGCTCGAGGAAGAGCCAGAGCCCCGCCGCGACGAGGGGGCCGACGCCGATGATGAAGAGATTGTACACGGGGAAGTTCCGTCCCAGGATGGACACGGTCCCGTTGAGGGTGGAAAGGTCGGGGGGCGTCACGGAGCCCGCCCCCCAGACCATCTTCGCGAGGTTGTCGAAGATCAGCACGAAAGCGAAGGTGAGCAGCAGCTGGTACGGCAACGCAAGGTGGTACACGTATCGCAGGAACCACCTCTCCACGACGTACCCGATGATGCAGACGCTCAAGGGGGCGATGAGCAGCGCGACCCAGAAGTCCGGCCCCACGTACCGGAGGACCGTGTAGCACATGTAGGCCCCCAGCATGTAGAAGCTCCCATGCGCGAAGTTCAGCACCCCCAGCACGCCGAAGATCAGCGTGAGGCCGCTGGCCACCAGCCAGATGAACATCCCCGCGGACAGGCCCGCGAGGACGGTGTGCACGACCGACTGCATCATTTGAAAGGCGGAGTCGTTCCCGGTCCCTCGAAGGGCGGCCGGTTGAAATATTCCTTCGCGGGGAGGACCTTCATGTCCCCCATGACCTTGAACGGGAACTTCGGGTCCGCTTTCGTTTTCCCCCAGGGGACGTCGTAGATCGCCTGATGGTCCTCCTTGCGGAATACCCGGTGGCCCGCCGGGGAGTTCATCCCCATCCCCTCCATCGCCTGGATGACCGCCCCGGTGTCCTTGGAGCCGGCCTTCTCCACCGCCTCCTTGATCGCGTAGACGCAGGAGTAGGCCGTCTCGGAAACGTACGCGGGGTAATGGCCCCACCGCTTGCGGAAGCGCGCCACCCATTCGTTGTTCGTCTTGTTGTTGGGGTACTGGAAATAGTAGCGGCCCGAGATCCAGAGGTTGTCGGGCATGTCCTTGCCCATCCCCTCGAGAACGTCCATCGCGGCGCCGACGGGGAGCATGACGTACCTGATCTTGTCGAAGAGGCCCGCCTCCTTCGCCTGCTTGAGGAAACTGATGAGCTCTCCCGCCCACTCCGTCGAGTAGAGGCCGTCCGGCTTCGCGTCGAGGATGGTGTTGATGTGGGACCGGAAGTCCGTCGTCCCGAAGGGAGCCCACGACTCGGCGGTGAAGGAAACGCCGGGCTTGAGCTTGGTCAGCGTTTCCCGGAACATCTTCCAGCAGGTGAATCCGTATTCGTACTTGGGACTTACGGTGGCCCACTTCACGGCGGGGAAGTCTTTTGCGATGAAGGCCGCCGCGTTCCCGTCGTTATAGGTGGGCATGCAGTTCCGGAAGATCTGCCGGACGCCTTTCCTGTAGACGAAGTCCTCGGTGAGCTTCTCCGTCGCGGCATGGGTGACGATGAGGACCCGGTCGAGCTTGTCCATCAGGGGCGCCAACGCCAGCGCCTGCCCTGAGGAGTCGATGCCGCCGAGGAAGTCCGCCCCCCAGCTGTCGACGAAGTAGCGGGCGTTCTTGATCGCGTCGTCGGGCTTGAGGGTGGAATCCCGGACCTCGACTTCCACCTTCCGGCCGGCGATCCCGCCCTTGGCGTTGATTTCGTCCACCGCCATCAGCAGGCCCATCTTGTGGAACTCGCCGTAGCCGGCCAGCGTCCCGGACAGCACCGTCTGGTAGCCGATCTTGATCGGTCCCTTGATCGCGGGGGTGGCGGCCCACAGCCCCTTGGGAAGGGTGAGCCCTCCCCCGATGGTGCCCGCTGCGGCGACCAGGGAACCGGCCCCGGTCAGCTTGAGGAACTGCCGTCGGTTGATCCCTTTCTTTTGCATGGCTCCTCCCTCGGGTGGTCTCGTGATGCCATATCGCATTAATTCATGCAGTATCGCATCAACGGTGATGGGTTTCCATTTCCTCTCCGCGCTCGATCCGGATCCCTTGCGATGCGAACCGCATGGGCAGGTCCACGACGTCCTGCGACCCGAGCCCGAGATACGCCCTGTGCCCCCTTTGCGCGTCGGACGGCAGCAGGAGCAGGTAACGCAGGGGAATCGAAACCTCCGCAAGGAAGCGGAGGACGGTTCCCGCGTCCTCGGGGACCGGTAACCGGAGGACGTAGCGGTACGCCACACCCTCCACGTGCGAGAGGGCGGCATCGGGTTCCTGCCGTTCCCGACTTGCCGGGATGCGGGCCTTCACAGCGGCGCCTTTCGCCATGCCTATTCTTCCCTGCCGGATGGGGGATGGAAAGCAAACGCCGTTCCAAATCGTCGATTCGGGGAACGAAACCCCGAACCCTCGGATTCCCATGGGCTTTCACCTTTCGGGTTCCCTGCTGCCGGCAACGGCCCAGTGAGGGGATAATGCGTCAGCGCATTATTCTTTACGGTGATTCCCCCGGGAGGGAGGGCGCATCCCCAGTTTCCGGAGCTTGCGGACGACGGTGGACTGGTTCACCCCGATGCGCTCCGCCATGGCGTACGTCGACCCGCACTCCGAGAGGAGGCGCTCCAAAATGCCCCTCTCCACCTTTTCGAGCGTCTTCGCCAGGGGCCCCTCCCCGTCGCCGCCGGCTTCCCGCTCTCCCCCGCCGGGGGAGGCCGCCCCCTGGATCTCCGCGGGGAGATGCTCCGCCCCGATCCATTTCCCGTCGGCGAGGATGAACGCGCGCTCCACGACGTTCTGCAGTTCCCGGACGTTCCCGGGGAACGGGTGGCGCGCGAGCAGGTCCAGCGCCTCCGGCCGGACCCGCCTGATCTTCTTGTACCGCCGGTTGAGTTCGGCGAGGATCCGGTCGACCAGCGGCGGGATGTCCTCGGTCCTCTCCCTCAAGGGCGGGATGCGGATCGGGAACACGTCGAGCCGGAAGAACAGGTCCTCCCGGAACCGGCGGGCCCTCGTCATCTCCCGCAAATCCCGGTTCGTCGCGGCGATGATCCGCACGTCGACCTTTCGCGCCCGCGTGCCGCCCACGCGTCGCACCTCGCTCGCCTCGAGGGCCTTCAGGAGTTTCACCTGGAGGGGGAGGGGGATCTCGCCGATCTCGTCGAGGAAGAGCGTCCCGCGGTCCGCCATCTCGAACATCCCGGGCTTCCCCTCCTCGGAGGCGCCCGTGAAGGCGCCCTTCTGGTAGCCGAAGAGCTCCGACTCCATCAGCCCCGCCGGGATCGCCCCGCAGTTCACGTGGAGGAACGGCCCGCCTTTCCGGGCGCCGTGGTTGTGGATGAGCCGGGCGAGCATCCCCTTCCCCACGCCGGACTCGCCGGTGAGGAGCACGGGGGAAGTGACGTCGCTGACGCGCACCGCCAGCTGGATGCAGTTCTCCATCGCCTCGCTGCGGAACACCACGGCGTTGCGGTCCACACCCGCGAGGCTCGCCTTCTTGAGCTCGTCCCGGTACCGCTTCGACAGCGTCCGGCTCTCCTGGACCTGCTCCCGGAGTTCGTGGAGCTCCGTGATGTCCCGCACGTTGGTGACGACGAGGATGATCTTCCCGCTCTCGTCGAAGACCGGGTTGCCCGTGACGATCGCGGTCCTTCCGGTCCGGAATTCCTGCATGATGGTCACGCGGCGCCGTTTCTCGAGCACCTCCAGCGTCACCGACTGGCTGATCGTTCCCCGCCGGACGAGCTCCCGCATGTTCTTCCCCTCCACGTCCTCCGCGGTGAGCCCGGAGACCCGGAGGTACGCCTTGTTGAAGAAGAGCGTATCGGCGCTGCCGTTGGTGATGTACAGGCCGTCGTAGGAGGAGTGGATGACGGCGTCCAGCTGCTTGGTCAGCTCCCGGTACGCCTGGAGCTCCTTCGCCGTGTCTTCGTAGCGTGAGATGTCCTTGAACACGCTGACGACGCCGGTCACCCTCCCGCCGTCGAAGACGGGGTTCCGGTCCGCGATCACCGTCCCTCCCAGGGTGCGGATCTTCACCCCCGCCTGCGGCTTGCCGGTGCGGACGATCTCCCGGAACGCTTCCCCCGCCCCCATCGAGACGTCGTCGATCTCACGGCCGAGCAGATCCTCCTTCCGGGACCCGAGGAGGAAGGAGGCGGCGTCGTTGACGTAGAGGATGCGGCCCCGCCGGTCCGCGCACAGGATCCCGACGTTGGTCGCTTCGAGGATGAGGTCGGGGCGGACCCTCCTCATCGCCGCGCCCGTCAAAACGCCATCGCCGCCCGGACGGCGGCAAGCACCCTCCGGGGGTCGGGCAGGTACGACTTCTCGAGGGCGTAGGGGAAAGGCGTGTCGAACCCCGCCACGCGATAGACGGGCGCCTTCAGGTGCAGGAAGCACCGTTCCTGGATCAGCGCGGCGACTTCCGCCCCGAAACCGCACGAACGCGGGGCCTCGTGGAGGATCACCGCCCTGCCTGTGCGGTTCACCGACCCTACGATCGTGCCGATGTCCAGCGGCCAGAGAGTGCGCGGGTCGATGACCTCGACACTTACCCCTTCCGCCGCGGCGAGCCCGGCCGCCTTTTCCGCCACCGGCGCCATCGCTCCCCACGCGACCAGCGTCAGGTCGTCCCCGGACCGCGCGATCCGCGCTTCACCGATCGGTACCCGGTGCTCTCCCTCCGGCACCTCTCCCCGCACGGTGCGGTAGAGCGCCTTCGGTTCGAGGAAGATGACGGGATCCTCGCCGCCCATCGCCGACGCCAGGAGGCCTTTGGCGTCCGCCGGGGTGGACGGCATCACCACGGTGAGGCCCGAAGTGTGGACGAAATACGCCTCCGGGCTCTGGGAGTGGTAGTGTCCCCCCTTGATGCCGCCCCCGGAGGGGGTGCGCACGACCACCGGGGCGGTAAACTGGCCGGCGGACCGGTAGCGCATCTTTGCGAGCTCGGAGACGATCTGGTCGAACGCGGGATAGATGAAGTCGGCGAACTCGATCTCCACCACCGGGCGCATGCCGTTCAGGGCCATCCCGATCGCCATGCCGATGATCCCGCCCTCGTTGAGCGGTGTGTCGATCACCCGTTCCTGGCCGAAACGCCGCATCAGCCCCTGCGTCATCCGGAAGACGCCGCCTTCCCGTCCCACGTCCTCGCCCAGGAGGATCACGCGCGGGTCGCGCGCCATCCCCTCGAGGAGCGCGTCGTGGATCGCCTGGAGCAGCGTGGCCTGCGGCATCGCGTCACTCCTTTCCCGCGAGAAGCGCGTCGCGCGCCTCCGCCAGGTGCCACGGCAATTCCGCGTAGACGTCCTCGAAGAGGCTCTCGAAGGGCACGGGCGGGGCGGCCTCCACGACCTCCACGGCTTTCCGCACCGCCTCCTTCGCCTCGGCCGCCGCCGCATCGATGGAAGCGTCGTCCATCAGCCCGCGTCCCGAAAGGAACGCGGCGAATCGCCGTATGGGGTCCTTCTCCCGCCACGCGGCCACCTCTTCCGCGGACCGGTAGATCGTCGGGTCGTCGGAGGTCGAATGCGGACCGATCCGGTACGTAAGGGCTTCGATGAGGGTCGGCCCTTTGCCGTCCCTCGCTCGTGCGAGCGCGTCCCCCACGACCTTTCGCACGGCGAGGACGTCGTTACCGTCGACGCGGATGCCGCGGAAGCCGTACGCCTGCGCCTTGACGGCCAGCGACGAGGCCGCCGTCTGGCGCGACACGGGAACGGAGATGGCGTACTGGTTGTTCTCGCAGAAAAACACCGTGGGGGTCTCGAAGACCCCGGCGAAGTTCATCGCCGCGTGGAATTCGCCCGTCGAGGTCCCTCCGTCGCCGAACGAGGCGATCGACGCCACCTTCTCGCCGCGCAGCTTCGCGGCGTACGCGGCCCCCACCGCCTGCGGAAGCTGTGTTGCCACCGGGGAGGAGACGGAAACGAGGCGGATGGAACGGTCGCACCAGTGGCTGGGCATCTGCCGGCCCCGGGTCGGGTCGGCGGCGTTTCCGTAGATCTGCCCGAGGAGCGTCTCGAGGGGGCATCCCCGCATCAGCGCCATCCCGTGGTCCCGGTACGAAGGGAAGATCCAGTCCCCGTCGCGAAGCGCATGGCCGGCGCCCACGGAACAGGCTTCCTGCCCCGCCGAAGGAACGAAGAAGCCGATCCGGCCGGCGCGCTGGAGCGCGATCGCCTTCTCGTCGAACGCCCGCAGGAGCGCCATCTTCCGGTAGAGGAGCAGCAGATCCTCCTCCGGCAGCCCCGGGTCCTGCTCCGGGTCGGCCGTGCCGTCGGGCCGGATCACCGAGATCATGGAGTCCATCGTATCCCCCTCCCTTTCCTCCGAAGGGTCACCGCTTCCGGATCACGCCCGCCTCCCGCAGGGCGGCGATCCGCTCCGCCCCGTAACCGAGCCCGGCCAGGATCTCGTCGTCATGTTCCCCCAGGAGAGGCGCCCTCCGCGGCGCCTCCTCCACCCTCCCCGCCATCTTGATGGGAAGGCCGATCTGCCGTTCCGCCCCGCCCAGGGGAGATTCCACGTCGACGACCATGCGGCGCGCGGCCGCGTTGGGGTGCGCAAGCGCCTCCGCGAGCGAGAGGACGGGAGAGATGCAGATGTCGGCCCCCTCGAAGAAACGGATCCACTCGTCCCTCGTGCGTCCGAGGAAGATGGCCTGGAGTTCCCGTCGCGCCTCCTCGGACTCCTCTCCCGCCGCGTACTGGCGCCCCGCGAGATCCCGGCGGTCCAGCCGGGTAACGAGGTTCTTCCAGAACCACGGCTCGAGCGCCCCGAGGCCGACGAACCCGCCGTCGGCGCAGCGGTACACGCCGTAGCAGGGGAACATCCCCGAAAGCGGCATGTCGCCACGCTCCTGGGGGATCCCCCCGCCCATCCACGAGGACGCGGGGATGGCCAGGGAAGCCAGCGTGCCGTCCGTCATGGAGATGTCGAGCCATGCCCCCTTTCCCGTCCGCTGCCGGGACAGGAGCGCCATCAGGATCCCGGAGAGAGCCATCATGGAGCCTCCGTAGACGTCCCCCAGCTGGACCGGCAACGGCGAGGGCGGACCGTCCCTGCTCCCCGAAAGCCCGAGGACGCCCGCGTAGGAGAGGTAATTCACGTCGTGCCCCGGCACCGCACTCATCGGGCCGTCCTGTCCGTACCCCGAAATGGAGCAGTACACGATCCCGGGATTGGCTGAGGAGACGGTCCCGTAATCCACCCCGAGGCGAGCGACCACCCCCGGGCGGAACCCTTCCACGACGACGTCGGCCGTGGCGGCAAGCTTCCGGAAGATCTCCCTTCCGTCCTCCGACTTCAGGTCGATTGTGACGCTGCGCTTACCCCGGTTCAGGTACCGGTCCAGCGGGCCGGTGCCGGGCTCGGCGGCGGCGAAGGGATTGCGAACCCGCGGCTCCGGTTCGTCGATCTTGACGACGTCCGCCCCGTAGTCCGCCATCATCATCGTGCAGAAGGGCCCCGGAAGCTGGAGCGAAAGGTCCAGCACGCGGATCCCCGAAAGCAGCGTCATCACGGAACCTCGATGGGAACCTCTTGTGATATCTTAATACCTCACTATGGAAAAAGGCTTCCCGATCTGCCCGGACCACGCGATCTTCCTCGCAGACGCCCATCTCAACCAGGACGACATCCACAGCCGGAACTTCCTGGCCCTCGCGGAAAGGGCCGCGGAGGACGGCATCCCCCTGTTTCTCCTGGGGGACATCTTCGACCTCTGGTTCGGCACGCCGGGCCTGACCTTCGCCTTCCAGAAACCGGTCATCTACCGCCTCCGGGAACTTCGCAGGGAAGGGTTGCGCATGTATTACGTGGAAGGAAACCGGGACTTCTACCTGAAGGAGGACCACGAGGGGACCACCTTCGACGTCGTCTCGGAGGGGGACATGCAGGCGGCCGTCGGCGAGAAGCGGCTCTACCTTTCCCACGGCGACGCGGTGAACCGCGCGGACTTCTCCTACCGCTTCTTCAAGGGGATCTCGAAGAGCCGCCTCGCGAACCAGGGGGTGGCGCACCTTCCCCCCTCCCTCTTCCTGCCGCTTGCGGACCGCCTGGAGCGGAAACTCCGTCGCTCCAACCGGCGCCACAAGGGGACGTTCCCCGAGAAGGACAGCCGGGAGTTTGCGATGCGCATGTTCCGCAACGGGGTGAACTTCGTGATCCTGGGGCATTTCCACCAGGAGCGGCTGATGCGGTACTCGCTGGACGATGCGACGAAGGTCCTGGCGGTCCTGCCGTCGTGGAAGGAACGGTGGCGATACTTCTACGTCAAGGCGGACGGCGGGTACGGCTTCCGGATGTACCGGCCTGGCGAGCCCCTGCTCTGACGCCCACAAAGGGAGACCCACAAAAGGGGACGTTGCTACAATACGCGCCGACGCCGGGGACGTAGCTACAAAATTCCAGCCAGTGTCTTCCGTTACCGCGTTGAATTTTGTAGCTACGTCCCCTTTCCATCGTTTTGTAGCAACGTCCCCTTTTGTGGGTCTCTCGATTGTTTGAGGGTACGGCCGAGGAGGAGGGCGAAGAGGATGCCGGCCGCCGCTTCCAGGATTCCGAACAGGGCGCCTACCCGGTCCAGCCCCAGCCCCACGGGGAGCACCGAGCCAATGAGCATGCCGATCAGCCCCGCGTTGGCCAGGTAGAACTGGACGCCCGCCGCCGCGGGGGACACCCCCCGCAGCGGCCCGGCGTCCGCCTTCCCGCCGATCCACCCGAAGCCCGCCCCGTATGCCGCGAACAGGACGAAACCCACGAGCAGCCCGTGCGTGTGGACGAACTGGAAGTTGTCGTTCCCGAAATACATCATCGCCGCGCCGAGCAGAAGCCCCAGGCACAGGTAGAACAGGGAGACGCGGACGTAGCGCCGCGCCAGGACGCGGAAGAGGTCGCCGGGGACGGACGCGCGCATCGGACCCGCGGGCGCGGCCACTAGGCGGCCGTACCGTTCCCCAGCGCGAACGCCGACGGGGGAAGCGCGGCGTCCGCGTGGAACACCACCTTCCCCCCGCACAGCCGCTCGATCCGCCCGATGTCGTCGCGCTTCTGGTTGAGAAGCGTCTCCAGCAGCCCCGGGGCCACGCGCACGGAAACCTCCCTGGGCTCTTCCTTCCCCCCGCCTTCCCGGGACAGTTCATCGTGCAGGCGTCGCATCAGGCGCACCACGGAGGCGTCCTTCGTGGGCACCACCCCCGTCCCGCCGCACACCTCGCATCCCTTCAGGAGGACGTCGTAGAAGGAGATCCCCATCCGCTGCCTGCTGATCGCCACCAGGCCGAACTTCCCCAGCGAGGTGACGTCGCTCTTGGCCTTGTCCTTCTTCAGGCCGTCCTTCAGGATCTTCTCGACGTCCTTGTTGTGCGCCTTGCTCTCCATGTCGATGAAATCCACCACGATGAGGCCGCCGATGTCGCGCAGCCGCATCTGCCGCGTGACCTCCGCCGCCGCCTCCCGGTTCGTGCGGTACGCCGTGTCCTCGATGTCCCGATCCTTGGAGGAGCGGCCGGAGTTGACGTCGATCGACCACAGCGCCTCGGACCGGTCGATCACGATGTGCCCCCCCGAAGGGAGCGGTACCTTGCGCATCGACACCCGCTCCACCTGTTCCTCGAGGTTGAACTTCATGAACAGGGGGCGCCTGCCGCGGTAGAGCTTGAGCTTCCCCTTCTGCTTGGGGTAGTAAACGTCGAAGAAGGCCGAAGCCTTGCGGTGGGCGTCCTCGGAGTTCATGAGAACTTCCGTCACGTCCGCGGAGTAGTTGTCGCGCAGCGTGCGGATGACGATGTCCTGCTCCTCGTAAAGGAGCGACGGCGCCTTGTTCGCCCGGGCTCCCGCGACGGTGCGGTCCCACAGCTTGAGCAGGTTCTGGAGGTCCGCCTTGAGGTCCTTCAGGGGCCGCGACGCGCCCACCGTGCGCACGATGAAGCCCAGGTGGTCCGGGTAATCGAGCTTCTCCATGTGCTTGCGGATGCGCTCGCGCTCCTTCTCTCCCGTGATCTTCTTGGAGATGCCGTACCGCTTCATCCCCAGCATCATCACCATGTACCGGCCCGCGATGCTGATGTAGGAGGTGAGGGCGGCCCCCTTGATGGCCGACTCCTCCTTCGTCACCTGGACGAGGATCTCCATCCCGGGGCGCAGCGGCGGACGCTTGTCCCCCTCGTTCCACGTGCCAAGGTGGTCCATGAGGGCCCCCGCGCAATATTCGTTCAGAGGGAGGAACCCGTGCCGCCCCCCGCCGAACTCTACGAAAGCGGCCTCGATGGCGTGGGCGATGTTGACCACCTTTCCCTTGTAGATGTTCCCCTTGAACGCCTTCCTGCGCTGGTTCTCGACCTCGTAGTAGTCGAGGGCCCCTTCCGCGACGATGGCGACCCGGTTCTCCTCGGCGTGGAGGCCGTCGATCAGCATCACCTTCTTCGCCCCGGTGCCCGCCTCGTCATCGCCTTCGGGCTCCTCTTCCTCTCCCTCCGGTCCGGTTTCCGCGGGGATTTCCGGCTCCTCGACCTCCGTCAGCCCCGCCGCGGCGAAAATTCCCCCGGCGGCCTCGTCCTCCTCGCCGCCCTCCTCGCCCACACCGGCGACCGCAGCTCCGGTCGATCCCGCCGCCCCCTGGGGCTGCCCTTTCCCCTTGCCGCGACGGCGGCGGCGGCGACGGCGGCGCCTCCTGCCGGGCTCGCCCTGGGGTTCTCCCTGTGTCTCTCCCGGCGTCGAGGAGCCCTCGGGCGCTCCCCCCTCCTCGGGAACCACCGGAACCTCCGCCCCTGCCGGTTCCGTATAGAAAGGCGCGACGCCGTGGGTTTCGCCCGCCTCCCAGAACGGCTTCCGCTCCGCTGCCGCGGGCGGCTCCGGCTCCGCCGGAGGGACCGCGTCCGTTTCCGCCGCCGCTTCCGGGGCCGCGGCAGGCGTCTTCTTCCCGCGCCTGCGCGTCCGCCGGCGCCCCTTTTTCGGGGCCTGCGCTCCTTCCGCCGTGGTCTCCACGGCGTCCGCATCCGGGCCGCCGTCCTCGGTGCCGCCCCCTTCCGCACCCGCGGTCTCCGGCGCCTTCTCCGCCGCCGGAGGCCCGATCGGAGGTTCCTCCGCACCCTCCGGCGACTCCCCCGGGCCCGCCGACGCAGTCGCCTCTGCCGCGGGCGCCCCCGCCTCCTGGCCGTCCTTCCTCTTCCGGGGGCCCCGTCGCCAGTATCTTCGTTTTCCCTTCGCTTCCGTCATTCGTTTCCTCCATCATGTTTTCGGGGTGCCGCCTTCCGGCGCACCCCTCTGGCCGCGTCGCCGTTCCCCCGCGCCATCGGCGGGAAGTCGTGGAGCACCCCCGGCAGATCGCACACGTCTCCGACGACGGCGTGCGGCCGGAACGACTGCACCGACGGCGCCGACGGGATGCGGGACGCCCTGTAATGCTCCTCGTCCCCCACCCACACGGTGAACATCCCCATCTCGCCCGCGGGCAGCAGGTTGCGCCGGCTGTCCTCGCAGAACAGGGAATCCTCCGCACGGGTCCCCGTGGCCCGCAACAGCTTCGTGTACGGGTACGGCGACGGCTTGGCGATGTATTCCATGAACTCGATACCGAAAACCCGTTCCATCATCGCTTCGACCCCCAGCGCGTCGAGCACGCGCCGGGCATAATCTTCCGAACCGTTGGTGAACACGACGCGGCGGCCGGGCAGTTCCGAGAGCATCGCCTTGAGCTCCGGGCGCGGCGGCACGATCTCGGGGATCGGCAGGTCGTGTATGTACTCGAGGTATTCGCCCGGGGGAACGCCGTGATGCCGCATCAGTCCCCGCAACGTGGACCCGTACTCGGCGAGGAACCGCATGCGAACGCTCCGCGCCGTGTCGAGGTCGGTCTTAAGCTTCTCCCGGACGTACTGCTCGATCCGGGCGTCCACCATCCTCCACAGCGGCAGTTCGGGAGAGTAGAGCGTGTTGTCCAGGTCGAAGATGAAAAGCGGCGCCTTGCCCATCCGTCAGGAGTCCCCCCCCACCATGATCCCGCCCACGAGCAGGGAAGGGGTTCCGAGGCTGCCGAACCAGCGGAAATCGCTTCCCGCCGCATCGACTTCCCCCAGGATCGCGAGGAGGTTGCCGGAAACGGCGAAGCCCCGAAGCGGTCCCGACAGACGCCCGCGCGCGATGCGGATCCCCGAGGCCCCCACGGAGAAGTCCCCGGAAATGGAATCGGCCGTGTGGATCCCCAGGAACTCGGTCAGGAGGATGCCGTCCCCGGCGGCCTCGCAAAGCGCCGCGAGCGGGAGCTTCCCCGGCCGGATGCACAGGTTGGAGGCGCCGACGGTGGGAGGGGACTTCGCCGAGGGCCTGCGGCACGCACCCGTGGATCCGGTCCCGAGCTTCCTTCCCCAGTATGCGTCCGCGAGGAAGCCGCGCAGCTCCCCGGCCGCCAGAAGTTCCAACGTCCGGGCGGGGGTCCCCTCGGCGTCGAACGGCTCCGCCGCGGAACCCGCGGCGGAAAGGGGGTCGTCCGCGATCGTGACCGCTTCCGCCGCCACCCCCTGCCCCGCTTTCCCTGCGAGCATCGACTTCCCCTTCACCACCTGCGATGCGAGGAACGACGGAGCCAGCACCTGGAGAAGCTCGGCCGCGGCACCGTTCTCGATCACCGCGCGGTACTTCCCCGTCTCCGGGCGGACGGCCCCAAGCATCCGCAGCGCACGCTGTGCGCCTTCCTCCACGATCGCCCCGGCGTCGAGCCCTCCGAGCGAGCGCGCGAACCCGAACCCGTCCCCCGTCTGCCCCTCGCCGCCTTCCTCCGCCACCGTTTCCACATGCGCGGAGTAGCGCGATTCCCTCCGGTCCCCCGACAGGCCCCGGGAGTTCATGATCGACACCTGCGCCACGGTTTCCTGGAGCACGGCCGACCGCACCCTTTTCATCCGCGGGTCGCGTGCGAGGACGTCCGCCTCGAGCCTCCGTGCGAACTCCCCCTTCTCCTCTTCCCGAACGGTCTCGGCGGCGGGATCGTACAAGCGGAGCTCGGGAAACGGGCCGGCGGCCTCCGGGAGGCCGTAGGAGCCATCGGGGTCGGAGGCGCCCGCGCAGAAGACCGCCTCCTCCACCATGCGCGCCAGATCGGAGCCGTCCCCGCGGAACCCGTACGAGAACCCCATCCGGCCGTCGCGGAACACGCGCAGTCCCAGCGCAAGGGTGTCGGCGAAGGCGATCCCGTCGAGCCGCCCTTCGCGCGCCTCGTAGCGGCGGGTCCGCGTCCGTTCCGCGTACAGTTCCGCATCGCCCCCTCCGCGTCGCGCGACTTCCCGGAGGACGACATCGAACCGCGCGTCAGACACGCAACCTCCCCGAGAAATCGGCGACCAGTGCGATCTCGTCGCAGTCGGGAAACTTGGCGCACTTCAGGCAGTCCGACCAGATCTTGTGGGGGAGTTCCGCCTTGTCCACCTTCCGGAACCCGAGCCTCTCGAAGAACTCCGGCTTGTAGGTGAGCGCGAAGACCCGGGTGATCCCCAGGACGATCGCCTCGGAGATGCACGCCTCCACCAGCTGCGTCCCGATCCCGCGCCGCATGCTCCCGTCGCGGACCGCGAGGGAGCGCACCTCCGCCAGGTCTTCCCACATGATGTGTATGGCCGCGGACCCGATCACGGTTCCGCCGTCCTCCTCGAACACGAAGTAATCGCGCAGGTTCTCGTAGATGTCGCTCAGCGACCGGGGGAGCATGTCCCCCTTCCGGGCGAACTCGGCGATCAGGTTCTGGATCGACTTCACGTCCGACATCCTTGCCTTGCGGATCATTTCCCCGCCGCCCTCTCGATCAAGGCCCTGGCGTGCGCCTTCGCCTGTTCGGTGATCTCCGCGCCGGAGATCATCCGGGCGAGTTCCCTTATCCTATCCTGTTTCGACAGCGGTTTCACCCCGGTGGCGACCGTGTTCCCCGACGGGCGCTTCACGACCTGGAGGTGGCGATCCGCGAACGCGGCCACCTGCGGAAGGTGGGTGACGCAGACCACCTGGGACGCGGCGGAGAGGCTTTTCAGCCGCGCGCCGACGCGCTCCGCCGCCTGTCCGCCGATTCCCGTGTCGATCTCGTCGAACACCAGCGTACGGCCTCCCCCCCCCCGCGACGCCGCGTTGCGCAGCGAAAGCATCACCCGGGAGAGCTCCCCCCCGGACGCCGTCAACGCCAGCGGCCGCGGGTCCTGCCCTGGGTTCGCGGAGAACAGGAACTCCGCCTCGTCGAACCCGGCGGCCGAAAGCGCCGCCGGACCGGGGGCGCGGGAGGAAAGCTCCGCGCAAAACCGCGCACCCGGGAGCGAAACCTCCATCAGCTCTCCCTCCACGGCGGGCCCCATCGCCTCCGACGCCTTCCGGCGCAGCCGCGAGAGCTCCTTCGCCGCTCTCACCGCTTCCTCTTCTTCCCCGCCGAGCTCCTCGCGCAGCCGCCCCTCCTCGGCGAGCGCCCCGGCGAGGCACCCTCGTTCCTCCCGCAGCGCGCCGAGGTGGGCGATCAGCTCCGGGACGTCCTTCCCGTATTTCCGGCGCAGCCGCCGGATCCGGCTCAGGCGCTCCTCCACGCGCTCCCTGCGCTCGGGATCCTCCGTTGCGCTCCTTCCCGCGGAGACCAGATCCCTTCCGAGCTCCGCAAGCTCTTCGCGCAGGGAGCGGAGCCGTTCGGCGGCGGAGGTGAGGCGGGGGTCGAGGGCCGCGGCCTCCCGCAGGCGCGAGAGGGCGAAGGCCATCGTCGAGAGGGAGGCGTTCTCGGAGGAAGACAGGGCGTCGTCGGACGCCTGGAGCGCCTCGCGGACCTTCGCTGCGTTGCGCAGCAGCGACTGCTCCGCGGCAAGCTCCTCCTCCTCCCCGGGGACAAGCCCCGCCCCGTCGAGCTCGGAGATCTCGTAGTCCAGCGTCTCGCTCCGGCTGCGGGCGCCGGCCCCCCGCGCCGCCGCCTCCTCGGCCAGGCGGCGCAGCGCGGCGACGCGGCGATACCGTTTCCTCATTTCGGAGGCAAGGACCCCCGTCCCCCCGAAATCGTCGATCGCCGACAGCGCCGAGGCGCGGGACAGCAGCTCGGGCACGCTGTGCTGCCCCACCATCGTCAGCAGGAGCGGCGACAGGGAGGCGAGCACCGGCTGAGCAACGGGGCGGCCGTTCAGGTAGGCGCGGCTGCGGCCGGAGGCGGGGAGGACCCTGCGGAGGACGACCTCCCCCTCCCAGGGCAGGCCGGCCTCCTCCCACAGGTCGCGCAGATCCTCCCGCCGGGAGAGGTCGAACCGGGCGGACACTTCCGCCTCATCCTCGCCCGTCCGCACCGCCAGGGGGTCCGCCTTCTCGCCCAGGGCGAACCGGATCGCCTCGACCAGGATGGATTTCCCCGCGCCCGTCTCCCCCGTGACGACGTTCAGCCCCCCGTCGAAGGCGACGCGGACATCCTCGAAGATGGCGAGATTGCGGACGGCGAGCTCGATCAGCATCGGGAGGGAACGGTCACCGCTCTCCCCACTTCAGCTTGGTGCGCAGGACGGTAAAGTAATCCCGGAAGGGGGAACGGAAAAACCGCAGCAGCGCATCGGCCTTCCTCACCTCGATCACGTCCCCCTCCCGCATCCCGAACCCCACCTGGCCGTCGAGGGTGAGGAACACGTCCGTCTCCTTGGAGCACAGCTCGGCGCGCACGACCAGGCTGTCGGGCACCACCAGGGGGCGGAACGTCAGGGTGTGCGGGCAGATCGGCGTGATGAGGATGGAGTGGAGCGCGGGGTGGATGATCGGCCCCTGCGCCGCCAGGGAATAGCCGGTGGAGCCGGTGGGCGTCGAAATGATGAGCCCGTCCGCCTTGAAGGTGGAGACGTAGTTGTCGGAGACGGTGGCCTTGATATCGATGATCTTGGCGAGAGCTCCCTTGTTGATCACCACGTCGTTCAGGACCGTGTAGTTGGCCACCCTCTCTCCCAGCCGGTGGACGTGGGCGACAAGCATCATCCGCTCGTCGTAGTCGAAGTCGTGCCCGAAAATCTTCTCCAGGACGGGGTAGATCTCGTCGAGGGTGATCGCGGTCATGAAACCCAATGAGCCGAGGTTCACACCGAGGATCGGCTTGCCCGTCGTGCCCACCACGCGCGCCGCGGACAGCAGCGTCCCGTCTCCGCCGATCACGATCAGGAAGTCGCAATGGTCGGGCATCTTCGCGCGGACGACCGACTCCGGGCGGCCGACCAGAGCGGCGGTCTCCCGGTCGAGGATGACGCCCTTCCCCCGGCTGTCCAGCCATTTGCAAAGATCCGAAACGATGGATTCGGCCCGCGGGTCGGTGTGTTTGGCGATGATCCCGGCGCACTTCATCGGGAATCAGGATAATATATCGTAACGAAAAGAAAAAGCAGCGAATTCATCCTTCCCCTATCGGAACGGGCGCCTTCCTGTACAATGGAACCCGATGGCCGCCAGACGCGATAAGAGATCCGGGACCGGGGAAACCTCCGTCCGCTTCATGCTTGTGGAACGTCCTTCGTCCGCCCGCCTGAAACTGCCGGACCACCTCTTCGACTCCGGGCGGCGGCGGGACCGGGGCCCCGCAACCCGGGGGTCGATCGGAAGTAACCTCTCGGGTTCCACCGCCGCCAACGCACCCTTGACGGTGGCGGCCCTCTGGATCTGCGCCGGGCTGGCCGTCACCGCCCTGGGTGTAGTTCGAGCGTGGTGGCTCGTCGCGGTCCTGGGGCTGCCTGTCGTCCTGTACGGCCTTGCGGGTTTCCGGAAGGCACGCCGGAGACGGAAGCTCCGCCGGTCCGGGGCGATCGCCCCCAGGGGGCACAGGTAATGCGCTCCCCCCTGGCCGACCGGGCGCGCCCGATCACCCTCTCCGGATTCGTCGGCCAGGAGGAGCTGCTGGGAAAGGGAAAGTTCCTCTCCTCGGTGCTCTCCGCGCGGCCTCTCCCCTCCCTCATCTTCTGGGGCCCGCCGGGATCGGGGAAGACGACCCTCGCCCGGATCCTCGCCGCGGAAACCCGCGCGGTCTTCCTCCCCTACTCCGCCGTCCTCTCCGGGGTGAAGGAGATCCGGGAAGCGCTGGCGGAGCTGAAGCGGTCGCGCGCCTCCGGAGAGACGGGGGCGGGACGCCCCGCCATCCTGTTCATCGACGAGATCCACCGGTTCAACAAGGCGCAGCAGGACGCGCTGCTGCCGTTCGTGGAGGACGGCACCGTCACGCTGTTCGGAACCACCACGGAAAACCCCTCCTTCGAGATCCGCAATGCGCTCCTGTCCCGCTCCCGCGTCCTGGTGCTTGCCCCCCTCTCCCCGGCGGACATCGAGAAGATCCTGCGGCGGGCGTTGACCGACGCGGACCGGGGGTTGGGAAAGCCGGAGGCGTTCCTCGAACCGGACGCGCTGCGCCACATCGTGGGGATCGCCGACGGCGACGCCCGCGTAGCGCTGAACGCCCTGGAGGCGGCGGTGGCCATCGCGGAGCACAAGGGGCTTCCCGCCGTCGACAGGGAAACCGCGGAGGAGGCGCTGCGCAGGAAGGCGCTCCTCTACGACAAGGACGGCGAGGAGCACTACAACCTCATCTCCGCCCTGCACAAGAGCCTGCGGGGGTCCGACCCGGACGCCGCCCTGTACTGGCTCGCCCGCATGCTCGCGGGGGGAGAGGACCCGCTGTACATCGCCCGTCGGATGATCCGGTTCGCCTCGGAGGACGTGGGGAACGCGGCGCCCGGAGCCCTGCAGATCGCCCTTGCGGCCGCGGAGGCGTACCGGACGCTGGGCAGCCCGGAAGGGGAGCTGGCGCTGGCCCAGGCGGCTCTCTACCTGGCCACGGCCCCGAAGAGCAACCGTGCGTACATCGCATGGACGAGGGCGAGGGCCGAGGTGGACGCGGGGGGAAGCCACCCGGTTCCGGCGCACCTGCGCAACGCCCCCACGCGGTTGATGAAGGAACTGGGCTACGGGAAGGAGTACAGGTACCCGCACGACTTCGCCGACGCGTTCGTTCCGGAGAACTACTTCCCCGAGACGCTCGGCCGCAGGAAGTATTACGACCCCTCCGAGGCGGGGCACGAGAAGGTGATCGGCGACCGTCTCAAGGCGTGGTGGGGCCGCAAGTAGCCCCGCGTCACCCTTCCTCTTCCCAGTAGATGCACGCCACGGGGCACAGGTCGACGGCCCCCTGGATCTCCGATTCTTCCGCCCCGGCCGGGTCGTACACCTCGGCTTTGTTGTCCGCGTCGAACCGGAACACCGACGGCACCGTGTCGATGCACACGCCGCAGGAGATGCACTCCCCCTTGTTGACACGCGCTACGCGCGGCATCCTCTTTTTCCCTCCTTGGACGAAAGGGTTGCTGCGTTCCCCTGAGGACAATTATAAGCCCCGGCAAGCGCCGGGGGAGGACGCCGTCATCCTTTCATGGAGCCGGTCCGCTGGAACCGGAGGTGCCAGGCGAACGCCTCGTCCATCAGGTGCGGGGTGTGCTTTCCCGGGGAACCGCTCAACGCGCGCTCGTAATAGTCCTTGAGCATCGGCCGGTAGTCGGGGTGGACGCACTTCTCGAGGATCTGGACGGCGCGCTGTTTCGGCGAGGTCCCGCGGAGGTCGGCCAACCCCTGCTCCGTGACGACCACGTCCACGTCGTGCTCGCAATGATCCACGTGGGACACCATGGGGACGACGCAGGAAATGCCGGCGTTCCTGCCCGCCACCGACGGCGTGGTGAAGATGGAGATGAAGGAGTTGCGCGCGAAATCCCCGGAGCCGCCGATGCCGTTGATGATGCGCGTCCCGTTGACGTGGGTGGAATTCACGTTCCCGTACAGGTCGAACTCGACGCACCCGTTCATGGCGATCACTCCCAGCCGCTTGATGACGCCCACGTGGTTGCTTACGGACTGCGGCCGCAGGAGGATCTTGTCCTTGTAGAACCGGATGTTCTTCTTGAATCTTTCCACCGCGTCCGGGGAGACCGACAGGGCCGTGGCCGACGCGAAGTCGATCTTCCCCGCATCGATCAGGGCGAGCATCCCGTCCTGGATGACCTCCGTGTAGGCGGTCAGGTGCTCGAACTCGGAGTCGAGCAGTCCGTAGAGCACCGCGTTGGCGACATTGCCCACGCCGGACTGCATCGGGAGGAGGTTCTTCGGAACCCGCCCCTTCGACACCTCGTGCCGCAGGAAGTCGAGGATGTGCTCCGAGATCGCCTTGCTGTCCCGGTCCGGCTCCTTGAAGACCGTCGTGCGGTCGGGGTGGTTCGTCTCGACGATCGCCTTGATCTTCTCCGCGGGGCAGGAGAGGTACGGGGTGCCGATCCGGTCGGAAGGTTTCAGGATCGGAATAGGCGAGACGTTGGGCGGCATCTCCGGCTCGTAGACGTCGTGCATCCCCTCGAGCTCCAGGGGATGGTAGTTGTTCACCTCGAGGATGACCTCGCGCGCCGCGTCGATGAACGCCTGGTTGTTCCCCACGGAGGTGGAGGGGATGAGCTTGCCGTCCCCGGTGATGCCCGCGACCTCGACGATCGCCAGGTCGAGCTCGCCGAAGAAACCGCACTTCACGTACTGGGCGACGCTCCCCAGGTGGAAGTCGAAATACTCCATTTTCCCGTAATTGATCTTCTCCCGCGCGATGGGGTCGGAGTTGTACGGCATCCGCAACTCGATGCCGTCGACCATCGCCAGCGCCCCGTCGAGCTCGCTGCTGGTGGAGGCGCCCGTCATGACGGAGATGCGGAATTTCCCCCCCTTGCTGTGCTCCCGGAGGATGTGCTCGGCGAGCGCCTGGGGGACGAGCTTGGGATACCCCGATCCCGTGAACCCGCTCATGCCGACCTTGTAGCCGTTCCGGATCCGCTCGGCGGCGTCGGTGGCGTAGGTGATCTTCTCCCGCAGCGACTTGTTCCTGACCCTGTGCCCTCGCATCGGCCCCTCGCTCCCTTTCGTGTTGCCGGCGGGGCGGTCCCCGAACCGTTTCCTCTCCCCGACGACGATGTTGACGGTCTCATCCGCGGCGGCCGAGATCCTCTCTTTCTCCCCCGGCGGCGCCTCCGCCTCCTCCCGCCGCTCCCCTTCCATCCGCAGCAGCACTCCCTCGAGTTCGCCGTCGGGCCGGTCGGACATCACGGCCCTCACCTTCCGGAGGGGAAAATAGCGCGCCTGGAGCGCCTTGATGGAGAGTGCCTGGAGGAAATGGCGGAACCCGTACAGGGCGCGCGTCCCTTCGTAGCGCACGGGACGGTCGACCAGCCCGGCGGAGACGTAGTAACGGATCGTCCGCTCCGTGGGGATCTCCGTGACCTTGTGGCGGGATTGTCGCCCGGCGACGGCGGGCGTCCACCGGGCGATCAGTCCGACCAGTTCCTCGATGGAAAGATCGGCCCGTTCCCGGAGAGCATCCATGGCCTGAAGAAGTTCGCTGCCCATGGACACTCATTTTTACTGTAAACACTATATAGTGTCAACAGTATTTTCCACGTTCACCCTTCGTCCCCTCTTGCCCATGCGACCTTCTTCTCCCTGGGCAGTTTCTTCAACGCGGCCTCCGCCCGGCATGCGGATCGGCGGCTGGGGTGGAGGGCGCATCGGAGGAGCTTCACGGGGGGGTTCGCCCTCGTGAATGCGGCCCCCTTGCCGGCGCGGTGCGCCCGGAACCGGGCCTCCGGGTCCCGCGCCGTCCCGGTGTAGATCTTCCCCCCCCGGCACGCGATCATGTAGACCCACCAGGGGTCTTTCCCGTTCTCCGCGACCATCGTCCCATCTTCGCACCCCCGATGCGGCGGGGCAACCCGGTATCCCCCACCCGGTATCCCCCCGCGACGTCTTCCCCCCGTTCTTGACGTTTCCTGCGGGCGGGACTATCTTTTTTTTGGATTCACCCCCCCCAACCCGCCTTCGGAAGGAGCAAACCGATGCCGGAGTTCTCGTACCAAGACCCGTTCCCCCTGGGAAAGGACGACACGAAGTACCGCCTCCTCACGAAGGATTTCGTCTCCGTGGCAAAATTCGACGGGAAGGAGATCCTCAAGATCGACCCGGAGGGGCTTGCGTTCCTCTCCAACCAGGCGATGCGCGACGTCTCCTTCCTGCTGCGGCCCGCCCACAACGAGCAGGTGGCGGCGATCCTGTCCGACCCCGAGGCTTCCTCGAACGACAAGGGCGTGGCGGTGGCGTTCCTGCGCAACGCCGAGGTGTCCGCGAACTTCGTCCTCCCTTTCTGCCAGGACACGGGCACCGCGACGATCGTCGGGAAGAAGGGACAGCGGGTGTGGACCGGCGCGCGGGACGAGGAGTATCTCTCGAAAGGAGTGTTCAAGACCTATACGGAGGAGAACCTCCGGTACTCGCAGACGATCCCCCTCGACATGTACGAGGAGGTCAACTCGGGCACCAACCTGCCGGCGCAGATCGATCTCTACGCCGCCGAAGGCATGGAGTACCGGTTCCTCTTCGTCGCGAAGGGCGGGGGATCGGCGAACAAGATGTCCCTCTACCAGGAAACCAAGGCGCTCCTGAACCCTGCGTCCCTCGAGAAGTTCCTCGTGGAGAAGATGAAGACGCTGGGAACCGCCGCCTGCCCCCCGTACCACCTGGCGTTCGTCGTCGGCGGGACATCCGCGGAATCCTGCCTGAAAACCGTGAAGCTCGCCTCCACCGGGTACCTCGACCACCTGCCCACGAAGGGGAACCCGGGGGGGCAGGCGTTCCGCGACCTCGAGTTGGAGGAGAAGCTGCTCCTCGCGGCGCGGAAATCCGGCTACGGCGCCCAGTTCGGCGGGAAACACTTCGTCCACGACGTGCGGGTCGTGCGCCTGCCGCGCCACGGCGCTTCCTGCCCGGTGGGAATGGGCGTCTCCTGCTCCGCGGACCGGAACGTGAAGGCGAAGATCGACAGGGACGGGATCTGGATCGAGGAGCTCGACCGCAACCCGGGGCGGCTCATCCCGGCGAGGTACCGCGGGAAGCACGAGCACGGCGTGGTGAAGATCGACCTGAACCGACCGATGAGAGAGATCCTCGCGGACCTTTCGAAATACCCGGTCACCACGCAGCTCTCCCTCACGGGGACGGTGATCGTGGGGCGGGACATCGCCCACGCGAGGCTGAAAGAACGGCTCGACCGCGGGGAGGGGTTGCCGCAATACATCAAGGACCATCCGGTCTGCTACGCGGGGCCTGCGAAAACTCCCAAGGGGATGGCGGCCGGTTCCTTCGGCCCCACCACCGCGGGGCGGATGGACTCCTACGTGGATCTGTTCCAGTCCCACGGCGGGTCGCTCGTCATGATCGCGAAGGGGAACCGCGGCAAGGCCGTGACCGACGCGTGCAGGAAGCACGGCGGCTTCTACCTGGGTACGATCGGCGGACCCGCGGCCCTGCTGGCCCAGGAGAACCTCCGGAAGATCGAGGTGCTCGAATACCCCGAGCTGGGGATGGAGGCGATCTGGAAGATCGAGGTCGTCGACTTCCCGGCGTTCATCCTGGTGGACGACAAGGGGAACGACTTCTTCCAGCAGATCGCCTGCTCCGGCTGACGCAGGGATCCGGCGCACCGAAACGAAAGGGCGGGGGAGCTTTCTCCCCCGCCCTTTCCGTTGGGTACCGCCTCCTGCCCGCTTCCTCCCCTCCTGCTCCGGTAATGCGGTCGGAGGGTTAAAACTGCGGCGGCAGCAGCAGCTTCACGATGGCGTCCTTCTCCGCGTCGGTGATCGCGTTGCCCGACTTGACGCCGCTGATTCGCCCCTGTGCCGCCTGCACCTCGGCAAGGAATGCCTCTTCGTTCGCGGCGCGCTCGGCCCCCGTCGGCCGGCCGCCTCCGTTCCAGATCTCGTTCCGCTTCATCTGGAGAATGTTCAGGTCTTCCTGCAGCGCAAGGTAGGCGTCGAAAACGCCCGACTGGGTGT
Organism: Deltaproteobacteria bacterium; assembly: GCA_021815305.1. GTDB lineage: Bacteria > Desulfobacterota > Deferrimicrobia > Deferrimicrobiales > Deferrimicrobiaceae > JAKAHC01. Next base: position 44,929 of record JAKAHC010000004.1, read on the forward strand.
TGAAGGTGTGCCTGCCGGGAGTCCATGTGTATCCGTGGCCCGCGCAGGACGACTGGTCCCAAAAGGCGGTGTTGTCGCACGTTCCCATCCACTGCCGCATCATCTGCGGGATTGCGGTGTTGTCCCGCGGCCCGTAGTCGAACGTGGTGCCGGCCAGCCAGCTCACAAGGACCACCTGCGGGACCGGCCAGTTCTTCGGGGTCCCGGTCTGGTCGTAATACAGCCCGAAATCAGGGGGAAGGACGAGCGACGGGTTCGCGGCGAGCAACTGCGATTTCATCGCGTCGATCGAGGTGTTGTCGGCAGCGATGTCCGTCTGGAACTGCTGCCACCCCGCGTTGTACGCATCGTTCATCGCCGCCTGGACATCGTTGTCGGTCAGGCCCGGATGGGCGGAGAGATAGCCCGCGCGGTCCATGAAATAGCCGGAGAACTGCTGGTCGACCTGGGCGGAGGTTCTCATCAGTCCCGACACCCCGTTCAGGTACTGCGTCACCTGGGCTCCCGTAGCGCTCAATCCGTTCAAAGCGTTCGTGTAGTCGGTCGAAATCCGGATGATCGAGATCCGCCGGTCGAAGGTGCTCATCGCCGTCTCGATGGAGGCCTGGAGGCCGGCCGACAGGGCGCCCATGTGGCCGCCCGCCTGCGCGCCGTCGCCCGCGGCGTTGTGCGCGGCCAGGATCTGTCCCGCGTCGATGCCCGCGCACGTCCCCGCGTCGAGGAAGACCTCGGCCATGAAACCGCCCGCCTTCTGCATCTCGGAGGAGGCGGCGGCGCTGTCGGCCGTCGCGACGGCGTTGAAGAAGTTGCGGGTGAAGTTCCGCAGCGTCTTGGCGTTGTTGTCGGGATTGTAGATGAGGCATTTCTTCAGGTCCGCAAGCTTGGCCGCCGAAACCCCTTTCGACAGGAGGTAGCTTTCGAAACCGAGCGTCGGGTTCGACAGCGCGTCCCTGCCCAGGTAGGCGATGTTGTCGATGTCGGCCGAGGTGACGTCGGGCGACCGCAGGATGATGAACAGGTACGCGGCCACGATCGGGTCGTCGGAACCGCTGACGGCGGCGGCGCGGATCAGGGCCTGCGCCTGGGTCGTGGAAAGATAGTTCAATCCGGTGGCGTTGTTGTCGTCCGGGGGAGGGGCCGGCGCCATGCCCTGGCGGACGACGGCGCCGCCGGCGTCCCGGATCGTTATGAAGATGAAGTTCGCTTCATCCTTCGTCGGAACCCGGGTCAGCGTGAAGGAGAGCACCCCGGCGGCATCGGTCGTGCCGTTGACCGTCTCGAGGTCCTCGAGCGCGCCCGCGGAGGTCAGCTTGCTGATGGTGATGGTGTACGCAGCGCTGGCCGCAAGGGGGTCGGTGGAAGGCGTGCCGACGGCGAAGGCGTTTGCCGCCAGAAGGATGGCGAACAGAGCCGCCGTGAAACCAAGTGTTCCCTTGTTTCCCATGGTTCTTCTCCCTGGGCCGGAGCCGCCTTCCGGCGTTCCGGCGATGGATTCGTGGTTCCTTGCAGGTTCCCGCCGTGGTTTACCGCGCGTTGCCATCGACCGTGCCCGTAGGCGCAGAGGGAGCAGGAGAAGCCGGAGTGGCGCCGCCGCCGCAACCCGAAAAACCCAACACCGCGACAAGGACCGCCATCGCCAACCAGGAAAGACTTTTTCGACGCATCTTCGCCTCCCGCAGGAAAAGGTGGATTCGGACCGCAGCCGTATTCATCGGAAATTGCCCGGGGAACTTTAATCCTTATCGATCGCCCCGGTCCCTACCGATCCCGTCGGGCTAAAGTATCCGCGGGTCCCCGCCGAAAGAAGAATGCGGATATGTGCGCCCGAATGAAGACATGTATCGCGCTCTCCGCGGCCGCCCATCTGGCGGTGCTGTTCGGGGCCGTGTCCGCTCACCGGATCGCGCATTCGACCGCCTCCGCCGCCGCGACAGGGGATGTGATGCTGGTAAATCTCCGCGCCTTTCCCGAAGGCGACCGTCCTCCGCAATCCGCGGAAAACAGGCACGCAGCCGCGGCGGCGGAGAAAGGCGGGAACGGGAACCCGACAGGGGAGGCAGGCGGGATCGCCGCCACGGTGAAAGGAGCGGGAGACGCCTTGCCGGCGGGTTCCCCGAGGAGGGAATTCCAGGTCGGGGATTTCGCCAGAATGGCATTCATCCGGGAGATGACGGCGAAAACGATGATGTACCGCCGAAGCGCCCCGAAGGAGTTCGAAGGGATCCTGCGCTCGACCGTGCCGCCGGCCGCCCTGCGGGGTGACGGCGTCGCGACCGTCCTGATAGGGATTCGGCCTTCCGGGGCGCCTGGAAGCGTCGACATCCGTTCGGAATCCGCCGCGTTGAAATCGGCCCTCGGGGCCGTGCCCTGGGAAGCCGCCCCCCTTCCCGGCCGCTACCGGATTCCCTGTTCCGCCGTAAAGGTGAACGTATCGGTCACGGGCGAGCGCCTGGCGGTGGGCGTAGAGATCCTATAGACAATCCAGCGCGTTCACCTTGGCGGCCATCACGAAATCGTTTTCGTGAAGTCCCCGGATGCTGTGGGTCCGGAAAACCACTTCGCAATATCCCCACCCTAAGGACAGGTCCGGGTGGTGCCCCTGCTCCTCCGCCAACTCACCTACTTTCCGGGCGAATTCCATCGCCGTGGCGAAGTCGCGAAATTTCCACTTCCTCCGGATCCGCGTCCCGTCCACGTCCAGGGCCCACCCGGGCGTCTCCCGGAGGAGGCGCGTCGCCTCTTCCGCGGAGAGAGGATCGACGGAACCCCGGCAGGGGATGCACTTCCTGTCGGACAGCGCCATAACGCATACCCCCCTTTCCCCTCCTGGGGAAACCATTACACTGTCTCTATGCAACGTACCAGAGTCACTACCCTCAAGCTCGTGGTGACGACGTTTTTTTGGGGAGGGACGTTCGTCGCAGGGAAATGGGCGGTTCGCGAGGCCCCTCCCCTCTTCGTCGCATTCCTGCGGTTCGCCATCGCGACGGTCGTCCTCTTCGCATTGATGGCGTGGAAGGGAAAGCGCGCCGGAGCCCCCTTGAGCGCTTTCACTCCGAAGGGCGGGGCGCAGTGGGCCGGGGTGTTCTCCCTGGGAGCCACCGGCGTGTTCCTCTACAACTGCCTTTTCCTTACGGGATTATCCTTCACCACCGCAACGAACGGCTCGCTCATCGTGGCGCTCAACCCCCTGCTGACCGCCGTCCTGTCCGCGTTGTGGCTCAAGGAGAGGATCCGGACGGTCCAGGTGGGTGGGCTCCTCCTGGCGCTCGGCGGCGTGACGATGGTCGTGACGGATGGTTCGGCCGAGGTTCTCCGCCGCCTTTCGTTCAACCACGGCGATCTCCTGCTGCTCGGGGCTCCCGTGGCGTGGGCGCTCTACACCATTCTCGGCAAGAAGGTCCTTGCATTCCTCCCGCCGTTGACGGCGACGGCGTACGCCTCCCTCTTCGGGGCGCTTCTCCTCCTCCCCGCCGCGGCGCTCGGCGGCGCGCACCTGTCGGACGCGGCCCGCCTGACGGCCTACGGCTGGGCCTCGGTGCTCCAGCTGGCGCTTCTCGGAACCGTCGTAGGTTTCGTCTGGTGGTACGACGGGGTGGCGGAGCTGGGCGCGGCGCGGGCGGCGGTCTTCGTCAACCTCGTTCCCCTCTTCGGCGTGCTGCTCGCGGCTCTCATCCTCTCGGAGCCCCTCGGGACGACGAAAGTCGCGGGAGGGATCCTCGTCGTGGCCGGGGTGTACGCCGGTTCGCTGGGGAAACGGGACAAGGAGGACGGGCCCGCCGGAAACGGCACGGCCCCTTCCGCTCCAGGCCCGATCCGATCCGCCTTCGGGGAGGGGAAGATCCCGGGGCCGGGATCACCCGTCGAGCACTTCGCGAACTTTCCGCGCAAGCGCCTCGGGACGGAAGGGCTTCCGTAAGAAAGCCGCTCCGGGAGGCAGTTCCTCCCGGCCATTGCCGGTATCTTCCATGTACCCGGACATGTAGAGGGTCTTCATCCCGGGGCGGATCTTCGCCAAACGCCTCGCGAGCTCGAACCCGGGCATATGGGGCATCGCGACGTCCGTCACCAGCAGGTGGATTTCGCCTGCGTACGTGCTTCCGGTCTCGAGGGATTCTCTCCCGTCGCGCGCCTCCACCACCTTGTACCCCTTGGCCGCAAGGATGGACCGGACCAGGTCGCGGACCAGGTCCCCGTCTTCCGCCAGCAGAATGGTTTCCGAGCCGGCCCAGTCTTCCGCCGGGCGTTTCCCGGAGATGCGAAGTTCCTCCGACGGCGCTTCTTCCCTGGGGAAACAGACCGTAAACACCGTGCCCCTCCCGACCTCGCTGTCGACGAAGATGCGCCCCCGGCTTTCCTTGACGATCCCGTGCACGGTCGACAGGCCGAGCCCCGTCCCTTTCCCGGGGGGCTTGGTCGTGAAGAACGGCTCGAAGATGCGGGACCGGACCGACTCGTCGATTCCGCTCCCCGTATCGCTTACCCGTAACATCACGTACTCCCCGGGTTCCTCGATGTGATGCGGCCCCGCGGCCGCGGAGACGCCGTCGACGACCCGGTTCGCCGTATCGATCGTGATTTCCCCGCCGGAAGGCATCGCGTCCCTGGCGTTTACGACCAGGTTGACCACCACCTGCTCGATCTGCCCGGGGTCGATCCTCACGTTCCACAGGTCCTCCGCCGGGTTCACGGTCAGGACGACGTCCGCCCCGATCAGCCGCGGAAGCATCATGTCCATTCCCGAAAGGATCTTGTTGAGGTTTACCACCTTCGGCTCGACGATCTGCTTGCGGCTGAACGTCAGGAGGCGGTTGACGAGATGCGAGGCGCGCTCCCCGGCATCGTAGATCCCTTCGACCCGCTTCCGGACGGGATCGTCCGCTCCGAGTTCCTGAAGCAGGATCTGGCTGTACCCGTTGATGACCGTCAGGATGTTGTTGAAGTCGTGTGCGATCCCCCCGGTGAGTTTCCCCACGGTTTCCACTTTCTGCAACTGGCGGACCTGCTCCTCCGCCTGTTTCCGCTCGGCAATCTCCCTTTCCAGCCGCTGGTTCGTTTCCGTAAGGTCACGGAACTGCTTGCCCAGATGCTCCGCCATCGTGTTGAACGACAGGGCCAGTTCCTCGAACTCGTCCCCGCTCCCGATTTCGACCCGGCTGTCGAAATCGCCCCCGCGGATGCGCCGGGTTCCGTTCGCCAGCACGGCGAGCGGAGCGACGTTCCTGCGGATCTGCATGTGGGCGAACAGGCCGGCGACCAGCATGATGAGCGCGATCGACAGGAGAAGCACCCGCGTGAAATGTTTCGCCACGGCGAACGCTTCCGACTCGGGCTGGCTGATCACCACCGTCCAGTCGTCGGAAAGAAAGACCGGCCTGAGAAATACCGCGGCGTGGCCGATCAGCGTCGCTTCCGCTCCCGTTCCCCATTCGAAGGTCCCGGCGGGCCCATGGCGCCGTTCCCGTTCGATCCGCTTGAGGAGCGCAACCGGCACCGGCAGTGCCCCGGTCCGGAACAGCGGCGCTCCTTCCCCGGGCGGAAGCACTGCGACCTCCGACACCGGAGGGACGGTCTCCCGCACCCGGTTCCACAGGTAGTCCGCGTTCACTTCGCAGGAAAGCGTGTCCTCCCGGGGGCCGTTCCCGCCGATCGCACGGGCGAGAAAAATCCGGGAAGATCCGCCGGGATCTTGCCGAAGATAAACCACGCTCTTCCCGGCGGCGAGGTGGCGGCGCGATGCGTCGGTTTGGGAAAGGGGAGGGCACGGATTTCCGAACAGCACTTCCGGCGGGGAGCCTTTGCGGAAACGCGTCACCCCGAGGAGATGTCCGTTGCGCAACAACCGGTTCCATTCCGGGGGCCGGCGGAGGGAGCGTGCCGCCCCCTCTTCCAGGAAGCCGGCCGCGAGTTTCACCTCGGTTTCCACGGTATCGAACCCGTTGTGGACCGACACGACGACCGCGCGGCCCTGGAGGCGCATCCGCCACATCGTTTCCTGGCGGAACCTGTCTTCCATCTTCCGAAGCGAGAGGTAACCGAAGACGGCGCCGGGAGCCACGATGCAAAGGGCGAGCACGAGGAGGATCCGGCGCTCGAAAGAAGGGCGAAGACGGGGAAAGCGCAGTAGGAGGCGACTACGGGTCATACGCCGACGCTTTGCCGATGAAGGCGCCGTCGTTGGCGCGAAGGATGTCGTCCCTGCTCGGCGCGGCGGTCAGGGCCCGCCGGGTCTGCCCGTCGGGACCCATGCTGTACAGGTCGAAATCCGAATTGATGGGATGCAGGTTGTGGTCCTTGCGCGAACCGTTCAGGTTTTCGGGTCGCCCGTAGAGGGGCAGATAGCGGTAAGGATTCCCCCAGGGATCGATCAGCGGCAATACGTTGCCGAAGTTGATGGAGGCCAGGTCGGCGGGCAGGGCGGTGGGATCTTCCAGCATGATCGACTGGAGTCTCGAGGCGATGGTCTGGATGTCGGAGACGGCGGTCGCTTCCTTGTTCTTCTCGAGGTAGTGCAGGACGTTGGGGACGGCGATCGCGGCAACGATTCCGACGATGAGGATGAGGATCGAGATCTCGACGAGGGTGAATCCCCGCGCGCCCCGCATGCGCCGCAGCGCGCGACCTCGCTCCCGTCCCCGCAGACCGGCTCCCTTGCACACCGGATCCCCCCTGAATTCCCGCTCCTGCTTCGCCTACCCCGCTTCTTTGCGTATCGGAAGAGCAGGCAAGAAAATGCACAGGGAAAATCCGTCTGCGGGAGAACGCCCCAAGGCGGGACCGGGGGACCTGCGGGCGCGGCCGGCGCAACCGGCGGCGGCTTTTCCCGGCGGGCGAACGGAGGCGCGGGGAAGGGGAGGTCCGCCACCGCCCCTTCCCCGATCGCTCGCCCCCTTACTTCACCGTGTCGTGGAAGGTGGCGGTTCCGGTCTTTCCTCCCGATTCGATCTCCACATTGAAGGTGTACTTCCCGGGCTTCGGCAGGTCGACATCCGCCCCGAAGTGCCCCTGCATGGCCATGAAATCCGTCGTCGCCATGCTCTTGTCCGGTCCGATCACCGTGACCTTCCCTTTCCCCTCGGTGACATGTTTCTTCGTCCCGGGATCGGTCAGCGACAACGCGATGTGGTGGGAATTCGCCATGGCCCCCTGCATCTTCATCCCGGAGGCCTCCATCTGCGCCTTCATGTCCATGATGCGAGCCTCGCCGCGCCACGGTCCGATCCTGCCGGAGAAGATCCTTTTGCCCATCCTCATCATGCCGTGGCCGCCCTGCATCCCCTGCCCCTGCATCATCATCGTTCCATGCCCTTCCATCTTCATCCCCGGCATGCCTTGATGGCCCGTCTCCGCGGACAGGGCCGGCGCCGCCAGGGCAAGGACCGACAACACCGCCGAACACATGACCCGCTTCCTCATTCCCATGATGTTGCTCCTTTCTTCCGTCGGTTTCCCGCGTCAATCCCGTACGACTTCTTTCGGGATCCACTGCCGGTCTTCGCTTGCCTTCCTTCCCTTGCCGTCCCTTACCGTGAACCGGACCCGGTATCGCCCCTTCGGGTCGAAGGCGATTTTCGGATCGGGGCGGAACTCCACGCTCATTCCGAACGCCGTGGAGTAGGCGTTCCCCGGGTACGGCGCAGCGGCTCCTTGGGGGTAGAAGGAGACCTCCTCCACGAACACGGGACGGTCGAACAGGACCGACAACACCGTCGGCGCGCTCCCCTTGGTGTCCGCGACGGCGAGCAGCCCGAGCGCCCGGGGGCTGCCGGGATCGACCGCCCGCGCCCCGGCAGCCCGGCCGGCGAAATGCACCGTCCCCCGGGCGTCGGTCAGGTCTACCGGTGAAACGCTTCCGAATTGCGCCACTGTGAGCGCCACGCTTGTCGCCGCCCTTTGCCCATCCTTCGCCGACAGCGAGGCCGCGCGGAAGGTTCCCCCCACGCGGACCCATGTCTTCCCTCCTTCGTGCACAAGCGACAGAAGGTCGGATCCTTTCGGGAACGGAAGCGCCACCTCCCTGTCGAACTCCTCCTGGTCGATTCCGCGAACTACCGTCCGCACGGTGAGATACTCCTGCTTCCCCGGCGCGGCGGAGAAGATGGGAACCGGCAGATATTGTCCCGGCGCCTTCGCGGACGGGAAGTAGGCGACCGTGGCGTAGGACGAAGCCGGCGCCAGCATCGGAGGCAGCGCGCCGAATTCGGCGTCGAAGGCCTTCGTGGTGCGGACCGGGCGTTTCTCCGGCTCCGACGGTGACGAAGACGCGGGCATCGTCATGACGACAAGCAGCGCGGCCGCAGCCAGGCCGATGGCACGCGGCGTGTACGCGGTACGGCTTCGCATGGCCCCTCCGTTTCTCCCCTTCTACGGCGCCGTTCCGTCTCCATCGAGCGAAGTCGGCATCGCTTCGCCCTTCCGCAGTTCCCGCTCCCGCAGCCACAGGAAGATGACCGGCGTCACGATCAGGACGTGCAGCAGCGACGACACCATCCCGCCGAGCACCGGGGTGGCCAACGGCTTCATCACTTCGGATCCGGTCCGCGTGCTCCAAAAGATCGGCAACAGCCCCGCCACGACCGTGGAAACCGTCATGACCTTGGGCCGCAGCCGCAACAACGCCCCGTCCACGACCGCCTCCCGGAGGTTCTCCAGGGTCAGGCGTCCGTCCCGCTTCTTGACGCGCTCCACCGCTTCCTCGAGATAGATCACCATCACGACGCCGGTCTGGACCGCCGTCCCGAAGAGGGCGATGAACCCGACCCACACGGCGACCGAAAAGTTGTATCCCATGAAGTAAAGGAGGTAGACCCCTCCGGTGAGAGCGAACGGCACGGCCAGGATCACGTGGAGCGCCTCCTTGACGGAGTGGTATACCATCACCAGCATCACGAAGATGATGAGGAACACCAGGGGCACGACCACCATGAGGGTCTTCTTCGCCCGGATCTGGTTTTCGTACTGTCCCGACCATTCGAGGAAGTATCCCGGAGGAAGTTTCATGTTCTTCTCCAGGAAGGCCTTCGCTTCGTCGACAAATCCCCCCATGTCGCGTCCGCGGACGTTGAGGAAGACGACCGACCGCAGGAACGAGTTCTCCGAGGAGATCATGGCCGGGCCCGGAGCGACCGAGATCTTCGCCACCTGGCCCAGGGTTACGAACCCCGGCGCCGTCGATCCCATGGAACGGCCTCCGGAGGCCGCCGGGGCGGCGCCGCCTCCGCCCATGCCGCCGCCTCCGCCCATGCCGCCGCCGGCGGATGGCGGACCTGCGGCCGTAGGCGCCGTGGCGGCCGTCACGACGGCACCTCGAGGGATGGGGATCCGCTTGATGCTTTCGATGTCTTGCCGGTAGTCCCAAAGGAACCGAACCTGCACCGGGAACCGCTGCCGCCCCTCGACGGTCCGGGTGACGGTGGCGCCTCCCAGGGCCGTCTCGATCACGTCGTTGATGTCGTCGACGTTCAGGCCGTACCGCGCCGCCGCCTCCCTGTCGGGCTCGATGTCGAGATACGTCCCCCCGAGCGTCCGCTCCGCCACGACGTCGACCGCCCCAGGCACCTTTTTCAGGATCTCCCCCGCCTCCACGGCCAGTCGGGAGAGCTTGTCGAGGTCGTCCCCGTAGATCTTCACCCCGAGGTCGGTCCGCACGCCGGTGGAGAGCATGTTGATCCGGTTGATGATCGGCATCGTCCAGCCGTTGCCCACCCCCGGGATCTGCAGCTTCGCGTTGAGCTCGCCGATCAGCTTGTCCTGGGTCATCCCCGGGCGCCACTTCTGCGGGGGCTTGAGCAGGATGATCGTTTCGAACATCGACACCGGCGACGGGTCGGTGGAGGTTTCCGCGCGTCCCACCTTCCCGAGGACGTAGGAGACCTCCGGGGTGTCCTTGATGATCCTGTCCTGGACCGTAACGAGGCGCTTGGCCTCGTTGATGGAGATATTGGGAAGCGTCACCGGCATGAAGAGGAGGCTCCCCTCGTTCAACGGCGGCATGAACTCCTTCCCGATCCTCGTCGTCAGGAACACCGCCACCGAGAAGAGAGCCAGGGCGATCGCCACCGTTTTCTTGCGGTTGTCGAGGGCGAAGGAGAGCGCCGGCTTGTAGACCTTCATCAGGCGCCTCATCGTCTTGTTGTCCTCTTCCTTGTGGAGCTTGCCGCGGATGAGGAAGGAGCAGAGCACCGGAACGAGGGTCACGGCGATGATCGTCGACCCCACCATGGCGAAGCTCTTCGTGAAGGCCAGGGGGTGGAACATCTTCCCCTCCTGCCCGGTGAGGGCGAAGACGGGCACGAAGGCCAGGATGATGATCGCCATGGCGTAGAAGATGGGCCGTCCCACGAGGTGGGCCGCCTCTTCCGTGATGGAGAGGATGTTCTTTTCGTACCCTTCGCCCGCCCGCTCCGCGTGGCGGATGACGTTCTCCGTCATCACGATGCCGGCGTCGACCAGCACCCCGATCGCGATCGCGATTCCCCCCAGGCTCATGATGTTGGAGTTCAAGCCGACGTAATGCATGAAGATGAAGGAAACGAGAATCGCCAGGGGCAGCGGGGCCGTCACGATGAGGATGGAACGGAAATGCCACAGGAAGATGATGTGGGCGAGAGTGACCAGGATCACTTCCTCGACGAGGGCGTGCTTCAGGGTGTCGATGGCCCGCTCGATGAGGTCGCTCCGGTCGTAGGCGGTGGTGATCGTCACCCCCTTCGGCAGGCCGGGGGTGAGATCCTTGAGCTTCTCCTTCACGCCGTCGATGACCTTCTTCGCGTTCTCGCCGGACCGCATGACGATGATTCCGCCGACGACCTCGCCTTCGCCGTTTTCCTCCAGGAGCCCCCGCCGGCTGGCCCCTCCCATCTGCACCACGCCCAGGTCCTTGACGTAGATGGGGGTTCCCGAAAGCGAGGTCGCCACCACGATGTTCTCCACGTCTTCCTTGCCCCGGAGGTATCCCCGCCCCCGGACCTGGTACTCCATCGAGTTGCCCTCGATGACGTTGCCGCCCACCTCGCGGTTGGACCGGGAAACCGCGGCCGTCACGGCTCCGACGGGTACGCGGTACGCAAGGAGTTTCACCGGGTCGAGATCGATCTGGTACTGCTTCACGAACCCGCCGATGGAAGCCACTTCCGCCACTCCCGGCACCGCCTGGAGGGGGTAGCGCAGGTACCAGTCCTGTATGGCGCGAAGCTCCCCGAGGTCGTACTTGTCGCTCTTCAGCGTGTACCAGAAGACGTGCCCCACCCCGGTGCCGTCGGGGCCCAGGACGGGGGTCACCCCCCTGGGCAGCTGGTCCCCGAGCTGGTTCAGCCGCTCCAGCACACGGCTGCGCGCCCAGTAGAGGTCCACCGAATCCTCGAAGATGACGTAGATCATCGAGGCGCCGAACATCGTCGTGGACCGCACGGCGCGCACGTAAGGGAGCCCCTGGAGGTTGGTGGCCAGGGGATACGTCACCTGGTCCTCGATGATCTTCGGGGAGCGCCCTTCCCACATCGTGTAGACGATGACCTGGTTGTCGGAGAGGTCGGGAATGGCGTCGACCGGGGTGCGAAGCAGCGCCCAGATCCCCCACAGGAGGACCACGAGGGCCCCGAGGATCGTCAGGAACCGGTTCCGAAGGCACGCCGAGATGATCCGGTTGATCATCGCCCGGGCCGTCCCTGCTCCCCGCCGTGGCCGGTGTGGTCACCGGTTGCGGCTCCGTTCGGCGGCTTCGTTGCGGGCGCGACGGCGCCCGGGGAGGAGGCCTTCCCGGGTTCCGACGCGCCGTGCCCCGCATGGGGGTCGGAAGAACCGCCCTTGAGCTGGCTCTCGGAATCGATGAGGAAGCCGGCGGAAGTCACCACCGAATCGCCCGCCTTCAGGCCGGAGAGCACCTCGTAATATCCGTCGGACTTGTCCCCCACCCGGACCGTCCGCGGCTCGAACGTGTTCGGGGAAACCTCGATCCACGCGACGGATCGCTCGCCCGTGACGAGCACCGCGGAGTCGGGGACCGCGAGCACTTTCCCCTTCCTCCCCCGGAAGGCGACGTTCACGAACATGTCGGGCTTGAGGATCCCGCCCGGGTTGGGCAGATCCACCCGGACCTTGACGGTGCGGGTCTCCGGGTTGAGGAACGGCTCGACGAATGCGGCCCGCCCGCGGAACTTCTTGCCCGGATACGCCTCCGTCGTCACGACCGCGGGCGTTCCCACCGGGACCTTGTGGATCTCCGGCTCGTAGATTTCCGCCTGCACCCAGATCCGGTCGAGGTCGGCGATGGAGTAGAGGGGCGTCCCCTCGCCCACGTACTGGCCCGCCGTCACGAGCCGCTCCGTGACGGTCCCCGAGGCCGGCGCGAAGACGGTGAAGACGATCCTCGGCTCCTTCGTCCGTTCGAGATCCGCGATCTGCCCGTCGGTGACGCCCCAGAGCTTGAGGCGCGTCCGGGCCGCCCGGACGAGCCCGGAAGACATCTGCCGGGTGTCCTCGTACGGACTGTCCTTCATGCGCTCCACGCCCGCAAGGGCCAGGAGGTATTCCTTTTGCGTGGAGACGAGCTCCGGGGAGTAGATTTCCAGGAGCGGTTGCCCCTTGACGACCCTCGCGCCCGTGAAATCGACGTACAGTTTCTCGACCCGTCCCCCGATCCGGGCGGAGACCCTTGCGATCTTCCGTTCGTCCCACGACACCTTTCCCACCGCGAGAGTGTCAAGAAAGAATTCCCTCCACGCTGCCTTGTACGTCGCCACGTTGGCCATGAGCCGCTGGGTGGGGTTCATCGACACCATTCCGAGGACCTGCGCCTCCGCGGAGGATGGCGCCCCCTGCTTGCCCGCCCCCTGTGCCTCGTCCGCATACACCGGCACGCGTTCCATCCCCATCGGCGACTTGCCGGGGTGGTCGCTCCGATCGCCGGGGATCATCGGGTCCGTCCAGTACAGGATCTTCCGTCCGCCCTTTTCCGCGGCGGCTTCGGCGGGGGCCGCGGCCACCGTCTTCATCACGAGCGTCATCCCGCAGATCGGGCATGCCCCCGGTTTGTCGGAGACGATGAAGGGGTGCATCGGGCAGGTGTACACCGTTTTTTCGGACTTCGCCGAGCCGGCGGCGTGCGGGAAAAACAGCGCGTGGAACGACGGCACCTTGTAGAAAGCGAGGGCGCCCGCCAAGGCCAGGACCAGGACCGCCGCCGCGATGTAGTAGGGCACCCGGGGTTTCTTCGTCTCGTCGCTCATCGCCCCTCTCCGTCGAGTTCTTTGCCCACCGCCGCTTCGAGGCGGGCCTTTTCCATGTGGAGATCCCCCACCATCGCAGCATATTCCCGGCGGAAGGAAAGGACCGCCATCACCGAATCCATGAGCATCGGGAAGTCCGCCTTCCCGACGCGGTACGACTCGGCGGTCGCCTGGAACGCCTGCTCCGCCTGCGGGATGAGCGTGGTCCGGTAGAGAACCGCCGCCTGGTGCCGGCTTTCCAGCGTCGCGAGGGAACGGGCGATGAGGTTCGACGTCTCGAGATCCAGGTTCGCCAGCTCCCTGGCGGCCATCCCCTTCTCCGCCTCCATCTCCCGGATCCCCGGATCGACCTTCTCCTTCCGCCAGATGGGGAGCGTCATGCCCACCATCGAGGAGAACATGTCGGGCCGCCTCGTTCCGTCGGGCATGTTGTCCCGTTGCATGTAGGAGAAGGAAACCTCGAATTCCGGCTTCCCCTCGAGCTTCGCCATCCGAACCGCGGCGTCTCCCTTCCTGACGCGCTCCTCGGCGGCTTTCCGCGCCGGGCGCGCTTCCTTGTAGATCGCCGTCAGCTCCTCCGGCCGGTAGGAGGGCGAAAACTCCTTCGGCGCCTCCAGCGGCGGCACGGGACGTTCCGGCGGCAGGGCGGCCAGGGTGTTCAGGCGCACCGAGAGAACCCTTTCCCGGTTCGCGAGCTCGATCCGCATCTCGCGCATCCGCCCGAACTCCACCTGCCCGCGCAGGACGTCGGGCTGGCTCCCCTTCCCGACGGCATACAACTCCTGCGTCACTCCCACGATGTCCCTCAGGACGTCCTGCGACCTGCGGACCGCCTCCGCCTGCCGCCGTACCGAGGCAAGCTCCGCGTAGGTCATCTTGATGTCCGTCCGGAGCATGTTCCGCATCTCCTCGAGAGTGAACTCCGCCTCTTCCTTCTCGCGGAGCGCGATCTCCGTGCGGGTCTTCCGCATCCCGGGCCACGGGAACATCTGGGAGAGGCCGATCTCCTTGCTGGTCATGTCCTCCTGTCGGAAGCTCCATGTGCGGATCGGAACGCTGTTCACGCCGACGAACAGCTTCGGGTCGTCGAGGGCCCCGGCCTTCACGGCGGCGTTCTCCTTCGCCCGAATCCGCTCCCGCATCGCCGAAAGCGACGGATTGCCCGCAAGGGCGGCGTCGATGTAGTAAGCCGCCGGACGTGGCCGCTCCTCCGCCCGGGCAATCCCTCCCCAAACCGGCACGCCCAGCATCAGGAGAAGGGCGATCCCCCGCCGCGCCCATGCCCGGCCGAATCCCGCCGCCGGATGGCATATCATCGACATTCGCCCCGGTTCCTTTCCCTTTCGTGCCCGCCGCTCATGAATTTACCTTATTTTATATACGATGCCCATCGGCGCGGGCATGAGCCTCACCACGTTCCTTGTGCCGGCGCATCGTTACCCCACTCCGCGATCATTTGCCGGACGCCGGCGGGCAGCAGCCGCTTCCGGCTCCGCATCCGCTCCCGGCCGCCCCCGGCGCCCCTGCCTGATCCGTCCGGAAAACGCCGGAGCCGCCCAGAAGCAGCGTCGCCGTCACCGACAGGACCACCGCGACGAGGCTGGAAAGCACCCATACCCTCCAGCTTGGCCCGTGGCGGCCTTCCTCCCCGGGCTGATCCCCGGCCGCGCCCGGTTCCACCTCTCCCTGCAGCCCCTTTTCCCCTTCCATCGCCCCGTCCTTTCTTCGTCCGCCGACCTGCGCTCAGACCGCCGCCGGACCCGCGGGGAGAAACCGCAACGCCCGGTCTTCCTCGACCTGCCCGTCGCGCAACCGGAGAGACCGCGTGGCCCGCGCAAGGTTCGCCGGGTTGTGGGTTACCATCAGGACCGTCTTCCCCCGCGCATTCCATTCCGAGAACAGGTCGAGGATCTGCTCACCGCTCGCCGTGTCGAGGTTTCCGGTCGGCTCATCCGCGAGCAGAACGGAAGGGTCGTGGACCAGGGCACGGGCGATCGCAACGCGCTGGCATTCCCCCCCGGAGAGCTCCGAGGGAAGCCGGTGCTCCTTTCCGGAGAGCCCCACGGATGCGAGCAGCGCATTCGCCTTCTCCTCCTTTTCTCCCGAGCCCATGCGTACGGGAGACATCGGGACCATCACGTTTTCCCGCGCCGTGAGATACGGAAGGAGGTTGTACGCCTGGAAGACGAACCCGATGGATTCCCTGCGAAGATCGGCAAGCTGATCTTGCGTAAGGGAACGCGCGTCCACGCCGTCGAACCGTACCGACCCCGAAGTGGGAACCTGGAGACCCCCGAGAATCGTGAGCAGCGTGCTCTTGCCCGCCCCGGACTCGCCGGTGATCCCCACGTACTCCCCTTTTTCGATCGACAAGGTGATGCCGCGAAGCGCCGCCGCGCTCGTCCCGTTGTCGCCGTAGAGCATCGCGACGCTTTCCAGCCGGATCAAGGGTTCCATCGTTTCTCCTGATCTTACAGGCTGCGGATCGCCGCTGTCGGAGAGAGCGCCGCCGCCTTGCGAGCTGGCGGCACGGCGCCGAGCAACCCCAGGGCCATCCCGATCGCCACACCGAGGATTGCGGGTGGCAACGCCGCTCCGGTCCTCGCCATCCCGAAAAGGGGCGCCACCAGGATTGCCGCCGCAATGCCGATCGACGCTCCCGTGACGGAGGAAATCAAGGAGATCCACCCGGTCTCCCAGAGGAGAAGGGAGAGGATCGCCTTCCGTCGGAACCCCACGGCCCGCAGCACTCCGATCTCCCGGGTTCGCTCCTGAACGCTCCCCATCACGGTGACAAATACCATCAGCCCCCCGATGGCCAGGACGATGGCCGAGACCCCGAGCCCCAGCCTGCGGAACTGGTCGACTGCCGCCTTGCGGCTTTCCACCACCTGGCGGATCGCCGAGACCCGCGCCCCGGGGAGAGCCCCCCCGATCTGGGTCACGATGTCTTCCACCGGGCAATCCTTGCAAAGGGCCGCCACCTCGTAGAACGTCACCGCCCCGGGTTTCCTTGCCAGCGCCTGCACATCGTCGATTCCCGAAATCACCATCCCGTCTTCCTTCTCCCCCGTGGGTGCGAGCGCCCCGGCCACGCGGAACGTCCTGCCCCCGGAGGTCACGGTCCCCCCGGGACCCATATCCAGACGCGCCGCCGCTTCGGATCCCAGGAGGACCTCCCCTTTCCCGAGCTTCATCGAGCCCGACGCCTTCCACCACGGACGCGCCGAAGGGATCTCCTGCGCAGGCATCCCCATCCACACGATATCCTTCCCCGACGCATCGGCCGCGGTCAGGAAGAACGGGACGACGAGCCGCAGCCGCTCCTTGAGGGGGATGGAGCGGATCGCCTTCTCGTCTTCCATCGTCAGTTTGGCGCGGGCCACCTGCGTGCCCCCGAGAGAGATGTCGCCAAAACCCAGGGAGAGTTCGTCCGTCCGGGGGACCACAAGGATATTCGCCCCGAACCGGTCAAGCTTGTCCTGCACCGCCTGCCGCATCTGGCCGGTAAGCGACGCCAGGGCCACGAAGGTCCCGATCCCCAGGAAGATCCCCAACCCTGTGAACAGTGCGCGGGATTTGCGCCGCAAGAGGTTCTTCCAAGCCAACTTCCGGATATTCATTTCGGTCAGACCCGCTTCCCGGGGAAGTAATCCTTTCCCGCCCGGATGTCGCCCTTCTCGATCACGAGGAAACCGCCGTCCACCCTGCGGGCCAGCGGGTGGGGGTTGCACCCTCCCTTGATCTCACCGATCCGGTCGGAGGGGAACGTCTGCCCGCAGTTGTTGCACACCACGAGGTCCCCTTCCTGCCGGTAGCCGCGGTTTTTCCCGAAGCAGACGTCGCAGGCATCGAGGGCGGCGCGGTACGCGCCGTCCGAACCCCTCAGGGCGAAATAGTAAAGCTTGCGTCCATCGAACTCCGTTTCGAGGAAGAGCACTTTCCCGGAGGCGAGAGCGGTGAGGGGAATTTTCACCTGGTCCTCGGTTTCCGACACCCCCGCCGATTTCGCCGCATCTGCGGGTGATTTTTTGAAGATTCCGTCCAGCAATCCCGCCTGAGTCGCGATGGCGATGGCGGCAGACAGAAGGATCCCGATGCCGATCCCTGCCCTCAAGCCGTGGTTCTTTTTCATTCCGAACCAACCTCCGGGAGTGTAGTGTCGGGCCAACCCTTGCACCGGCCGTGCCACTCGTTTCAAGCAGCCCCAATCCGTTGGAATGAAACACGTATAGCAGCCGGCCCTGCGTTCCTCAAGGTTCTTGCGGCCTGTGGATTGGGGAATATTCTTCAGGTGGATGGAGAGTATCCGTCAGGGACTTCGGGCGTTCTTCTTTCCTCATCCTCCCCGTTCGATCCCGTATTTCTCCAACCGGTAGACCAGTACGTGTCTCGGTATCCGAAGATAGAGAGCCGCCTGGGTGATATTGCCCCTTTTCAACCGGAGTGCCCTCTCGATCACTTTCCTCTCCAGGTCCACCAGCGAAAGCCCCTCGGGTGGCAGGGGCGGCCAGTCTTCGGTGCCGTGTTCACCCCCCATGGAAGATCCGTCCGGTGGGGGTGACCCGGGAAGAGGGGGAAGATCTTCCATGGAGATTTCCTTCCCCCGGCACAGGATCACCATCCTCTCGCAGGCGTTTTTGAGCTCTCTCACGTTTCCCGGCCAGGAGCGGGAACAGAGTTTCTCCATGACTTGGGGCGGCACGACCAGTTCCCTGCCCTCGGCCAATCCTTTGATGAAACGTTCCGCCAAGAGGGGGATATCTTCTTTCCTCTCCCGCAGAGGAGGAACGCGTAGTTCCACCACATTGAGCCTGTAATACAAGTCCTCCCGAAACCCCCCCTCCCGGATTCGGTCCTGCAGGTCCCTGTTCGTGGCGGTGAGGATCCTGACATCCACGGGAACCGGCACATCGCTACCGACCGCATCCACCACTTTTTCCTGAAGGACGCGCAGGAGTTTCGCCTGCAGGGAAAGGGGGATTTCTCCGATTTCATCGAGAAAGAGCGTTCCGCCCTCCGCCTGCCGGAAGCGACCGGAACGATCGCGAACCGCGCCGGTGAACGCACCACGGGCGTGTCCGAAGAGCTCCGATTCCAGAAGTTCTCCAGGGATGGCGGCACAGTTGACCGCCACAAACGGATTTTCCCCCCGCGTCGATCGGACATGGATGCGCCGCGCGATCAATTCCTTTCCCGTCCCGCTCTCGCCGGTGATCAGGATCGTGGCATCTGTGGCCGCCACCCGGTCGGCCATTTCCAGGACGCGATGCATCGCGGCGGAGGCGCAGACGATCTCGCGCGCCACCCCGCTCGTACGGTTCCGCAGTTCCCGTACTTCCTCGGTCAGGCGCAACCGTTCGAGCGCTTTTCCGACCGCCAGGAGCAGTTGGTCCCGGTGAAACGGCTTCCCGATGAAATCGTAAGCTCCCGCCTTCATCGCTTCGACCGCCGTTTCCACGTTGCCGAAGGCGGTAATGACGAGAACGGGGACGTCCGGAGCCTGCTTGCGGACCCGCCGCAGGACCTCCATCCCGGAAATCCCCGGCATCTTGATATCGGTAACGACCAGATCGAACTTCGTCGAGGAGAACAGCGAGAGCCCCTCCCCCCCGTCGGAGGCTGCGGCCACCTCGTAACCTGCCTTCCGCAGATTGAAGAGGGCCACCTCCCGCCCTGCCGGGTCATCATCGATGAAGAGGATGTTCGAACTCATCTCCCGGGCTTCGCTTCCCCGCCGGAAGGGTGCAGGCATTCCCCCCCTCCGCATCCCTGTCGGACCGTAGCGAGTTTCCTTTCATGGGATCCCCCAAGCAGGAACGTTACGGTCACCGAAAGAATCACGGCAACGATGATGGAGATCACCCAGCCTCTCCAGGAGGGGGGCGGGTATCCCTTCCCGCCATGAAAATCTCCGCCGGATGCGGACTCGTCCACCAGGCGAGCATTTCGTTCTCTTCCCGTCTCCATCTTCCTCACCGTTCCTGTGACGCCCCGGACTCGTCCGTTCGCGGCGTGAACCGCGGAAGGAACGGGGGGGTGCGGGCGCTGTAGGCGTCCCACTCGGTCCCGAAGAACGTTTTCGCTTCCTTCTCCTCCCGTCGGGCCAGCTTCACGTACATCGTCACCAGGATCGGGAACATCAACAGCGTCAGCAGCGTCGGCCATTGCACGAGAAACCCCGCCAGGATCGTTATGAACCCGATGTACTGCGGATGGCGAACATGGGCATAAGGGCCCGTTGTGGCGAGCCGCCGCTCCCGTTGTGCCGCGTAGAGCACTTTCCATGCGGAGTAAAGGATCAGGAACCCCGCCAGGATCAGGAGGTTGCTGAGGATGTGGATCGGATTCAGGTGTGGGTCGCCCTTGAAACCGAGGAGAGTGTTCCAGAGATGCCCCGACTCGTGGGAGTACAGGTTGAGCTTGGGATACCGGGTTTGGAGCCATCCGGACAACAGGTAGATCGTCAGCGGGAATCCGTACATCTCGGCGAAGAGCGCCACGATAAAAGCGGAGAATGCCCCGAAAGACCTCCAGTCACGACGGGTCGCGGGCTTCGTGAAACTGAACGCGAAGAGGATGAAAACCGCCGAATTGATCAGGACAAGCGCCCACAGTCCGTAGGAGGAAGCGTCGTGTTTCATTGGGATCCTCCCTGTCCGTGGTTTCCGTGCGACACCGAGTGGTTCTCCTCGCCGGGCGCGCCACCCCCGCCGTCTCCGTGCCCGTGGCCGCCGTGCATGAAGAGGTGGATCACCGGGCATGCCAGGAGAAGCACCCACGGAAGCGCCCCCAGGAGGTGGGCCCTATGCTCCTCCCACAGGAAAAACGTTGCGATACCCAGGAACGCCGCCAAGGCGATCCCCGCGGGAAGCCGGTAAGAAAAACCTTCCGTGGAACGACCCGTCGGATTCACGATAACCTCCTTCGACAAATCACCATTTCCCTGAGGCGCACTTTCGCTCTTGTTACTTCCTCAGGTCCTCCAGCCGTCGCATATACTCCTCCCGGTCGATCTCTCCCCGCGCATACCGGCGCTTGAGGAGGACCTCGGGCGACTCATCCGTTTCGGGAAGGCCGCCGCGCTGCCCGGATACGAGCAACCAGATCACCACGGCTACCAGACCGATGACCAGAACCCAACCGAGCATCATGCTGATTCCCCCCATGTGCGTCATTCCCTGGCCTGCGTACATGTCTCACCTTCCCTGCGATGAGCGTATACGCCGTCGCACGCCTGTTTCTCTCACAGTTTTTCCCCACGGAGCCGCAACGCGTTGCCGACTACGGAGACCGAGCTGAAGCTCATCGCCGCGGCGGCGATGACGGGACTGAGCAGGATTCCGAAGACCGGGTAGAGCACCCCCGCCGCGATGGGTATGCCCAGCGCGTTGTAGACGAAGGCGAAAAACAGGTTCTGACGGATGTTCCGCATGGTCGCTCTGCTGAGCTTCCGCGCCCGGACGATGCCGCGCAGGTCCCCCTTGACCAGCGTCACCCCGGCGCTTTCCATGGCCACATCGGTTCCCGTTCCCATGGCGATCCCCACCTGGGCCCGCGCCAGCGCCGGCGCGTCGTTGATGCCGTCCCCCGCCATGGCCACGATCCGCCCCTCGTCCTGCAGGCGCTTCACCACCTCGGCCTTCCGGCCGGGAAGGACGTCGGCCATCACCTCGTCGATGCCGAGCTTCTCTCCGACGACGTCGGCCGTCGTCCTGCTGTCGCCGGTGAGCATCACGATCCGGATCCCCTCCTCGTGAAGGGACCGGATCGCCTCCGGCGTGGTGCCCTTGATCGGATCGGCGACCCCGAGGAGCTCCGCGGCTTTGCCGTCCGCAGCGACGAACATGACCGTCTGCCCTTCCTTGCGCAGCGCTTCGGCCTTTCCGGCCAGTTCCCCCGGATCGATTCCCAGGTCCTCGAAGAGCTTCAGGTTTCCCAGGGTGATGGAACGGCCGTCCACGCGTCCTTTCACCCCTTTGCCGGTCACCGATTCGAATGCCTCCACGTCCGCCGGTTCGACCCCCCGTTCCAGCGAACCCGCAACGATGGCGGCGGCCAGCGGGTGCTCGCTGCCACGCTCCAGACCGGAGGCCAGCCGCAACAGAGCCTGTGCGTCCCATCCCTTGGCCGGATATACCGTGACCAGCTTCGGTTTCCCTTCGGTGAGCGTTCCCGTCTTGTCGACCACGAGGGTGTCCACCTTGCGCATGATCTCGATGGCCTCGGCGTTTCGGAACAGGACGCCCGCGGTCGCGCCTTTTCCCGTTGCGACCATGATCGACATCGGCGTCGCCAGACCGAGGGCGCAAGGGCATGCGATGATGAGGACGGCCACCGCGATGACCAGCGCATGCGCCATCCTCGGCTCCGGACCGAAAAACCCCCAGACGATGGCCGCAACCACGGCGCCGGCGACCACCGCCGGAACGAAGTAGCCTGCAACCTGGTCCGCCAGCTTCTGGATCGGCGCGCGGCTGCGCTGGGCCTCCGCTACCATCTGGACGATCCGGGCCAGCACGGTCTCGGAGCCCACATGCTCTGCCCGCATTACGAGGGACCCGGTACCGTTGACCGTCGCGCCGACCACGCGGTCGCCCGGCCCTTTCTCCACGGGAATAGGTTCCCCCGTGACCATCGCCTCGTCCACCGCACTGGCCCCCTCGAGGACGATGCCGTCGACCGGCACCTTCTCTCCGGGACGCACGCGTAACCGGTCTCCGGGGCGTACCGACTCCAGGGATACATCCTCCTCGGAGCCGTCGTCCAGGACCCGGCGGGCGGTCTTCGGGGCAAGGCCCAGGAGCGCCTTGATGGCGGCACCGGTCCGGCTGCGCGCCGTAAGCTCCAGTACCTGTCCGAGCAGCACGAGAGTCACGATGACCGCCGCAGCCTCGAAGTAGACGGCGACTTCGCCCCCCTCGCCCCGAAAAGAAGCGGGGAAGATGCCGGGAAGCAGTTCCGCGACCAGGCTATAGAGGTACGCCACGCCCACACCGAGTCCGATCAGCGTAAACATGTTCAGGCCGCGGTTCCGTACGGACTGCCAGGCGCGCACGAAAAAGGGCCAGCCTCCCCACAGGACGACGGGAGTGGAAAGCGCCAGTTCGAACCAGTCCGATGCGCGAGGGGACAAGATGCGCTCCAAGGGGTTCCCCGGAAGATATTGCCCCATGCCGACCAGGAGGACCGGCACCGTCAGCGCCAGGCTGGCACGGAATCGCCGGGTCATGTCGATGCGTTCCGGGTTCTCCTCGTCCCCGGTGGGTACCCCCCGGAACTCCAGCGCCATCCCGCATTTCGGGCAGTTTCCCGGTGCGTCCTGCCGTACTTCCGGGTGCATCGGGCAGGTATAGCCGCCCCCTCTTTTCTCACCGGGCGGTTCCACGCCGCTTCCGGCGGGGGATACGCCCGACTCGTCGGGACCGGCATACTTCCGGGGATCCGCATGGAACTTGGCCCTGCATCCCTCGCTGCAGAATGCATAGCCCTTGCCGGCGTGAACCAACTTGTGCGGACTGCCTGGGGCGACGGTCATGCCGCAAACAGGATCCCTCGGTGAAGCGGTTGAGGCGCCTCCTTGAGATTCCCGCCATCTCGTACCGTCCGCCCGATGGTCTTGCATGCAATTTGCTCCTCTTACCCGCTGTCCCGCCCCCACTTTGAATGCCGGACGCCAAACCCTGCAAGATATTCCCGCAAGGGTCATGCCGATACACAATTGGATAGGAAACCAACAATATATCGCCGAGTTATCGCCACACCCCCCTGGCCGGGTCGGAGAGCAACCGCTGTTGCATCAGAATATTCTTCAACAGGATAGACTAATCTCCATTCCCGCTTCCCTGACCGCGGTCAGCAGCAGCCTCCGCCTTTCCGGCTCCGCGGATTTCCCGTTTCCTGCGCAGGGCCTTCGTGCCCGACGTGCCCGCCGGTCCCGTGCTCCTCATGCCCTCCACGTCCGTCATGTCCCGAGCGGCCCATCCCGCACCCGCCGTGGCGGAACATCAGGTAGAGAAACAATCCGCCCAACGCGACCCAGATCAGCCATCCGTAGGCTTCCCACATTTCGTGTCCTCCTTTTCTTGGTCCTTCCTGAATGGACGATAAGAGCATACTGCGTGCCGGTTATCGGATCGGCGAGGTTATTACAGATATCGTCCCGGAAACCATGAAGAATTCCAGACAAGGAATTTCTGCCGGACCCCGACCCTCTCCCACCATGAAGAAAATTTCCGCCACCGGCGGGTTCATTCGGCAAAGGAGGTTTCCCGGCGGCGATTCCGGTTGACACCAGCAGGGCGCCGAGATCGTGATCGCCCGGGCGAACCGTCCTGTGGCGCGGCTCGTCGCCTTTCGGGGGGAGCCGCCTTCCCGTCGACCCGGGTATCTGAAAGGGAAAGTGCGGGTGGCCGCGACTTCGACGATCCGCTTCCGCCCGGTGTCATCAACACATTCGAGGGGGAAGAGTGAGAGTACTCCTCGACACCCACGTGTATCTGTCGTCACTGTGTAAGCCGCGCCGGGAGAGGGACGGCGGGCGCAAGGGGCCGGTCCTGCCGATCCGCGGCGTCAGTCCCGGAATTTCCTGTGACAGGCGGCACAGATCTGCAGGACCTTCCCGTAGGCGGCGTTGGCCCTCTTCAGGTCGTTCGCCTGAAGGACGAGCTCCAGTTTTCGCGCGCTCCTTCCCAGTTCGGCGTACAGCCGACGGTATTCGCCGATCCGGGACGCGTTTTTGTGGGGGACATCGTTCTCGTAACCGTCCATCGCCCGCAACAGCAGGGAGACATGCTCCGCAGCCGTCTTCGCACTTCCTTTGCCGATCTCTTCCCGGAGGGTCCGCATGCCGGACCGGAACGCGGCCATCCGCCCGTGCTGGGCTTTCATCGCCTCTCCGCCCTCGCCGGCGTCGTGAGGCCCACCGTGGCGGCCGGAAGGCTCATGAGCATATCCGCTCGATGGGAGACCGGCAAGGAGAAGAGAAAGGGCGATCATAGGAAACCACCGTCCGGATATCATGGACCGCCCTCCCCGAATGAGAAATTTCCCCCGGTAGTATAGACCATTGTTCCCACGACGCGATCATCCGTCTGGTCGGTGCCGTGCGCTCCGAGCGGGACGATGAATGGCAGCTCTACCGCCCCGATCCGGTATCCCGGGAGGGATTGCCTGGCGAAGCCTGCTGCCCACCGTCGGGTTCCGCGCCGTGCCGGGGGTTCGTCGCGTCGGGTCCCGCGTGCGTGCCCCTCGCGGAGGGGTACCAGCCGCACCCCCTGTAGGGCATCCGACCGTCGGACATCCGCCCCATGCGGGACATCCGTCCCATTTGGGACATCCACCCCGGTCCCATGCCGCAATTTCCACCGTATCCCGGGCCATACCCTTGCGAGCCGGAATCCTCTCCACCCCGCATGTGCGCCGAGGCCACCGCGCCCACACCCGCCAGTCCCAACACTGCGACCAGAACCACCATCAGCTTTCTCATCTTCTCCCCCGTTTTCCCGATTTCGCAGGCCGGATTCCCCGTCTCCCGCGGATCGTGAAGTCGTGATGCAACCAAAGACGGCCCACATCCAAATCCGTTACGCAAGTCATTACCAGCACCAGTCGTTCCGCGGGCCCATCCTCCGTCCGTCCATTCCGCGCCCGGGTCCGTGCCCCGATCCTCTCGTTTGCGGGCCGCACATCGTTTCGCGCATCCGCGCCCAGCCGTCGTCGCACATCCGTATCGCCTCCACAACGTCCTTGCGCCGGTCAGCAGGCACCGTGCCTTCCATGGAGCGGAGCCGGTCCCTCTGAATCCCCTCAAGGGATGCGATCCGGGCCTTGTACGCAGTCGACCTGGATTCGGGCAGTTTCGCCGTGCCGGTGAGCGCGGCCTTGGCCTCGTCCAGCATCGCGGACACCAGCTGCCTGTCCGCACCGTGACCTTCCTGCAATGTCTTGACGACCTCGGCGAACCGCCTTTCCGAAAACGTAAGGCGCAGTTCCACCCGCTCTTCCGGATCGGCCGTCAGGGCGAACCGCACCCTTTCCGTGAGGATCTTTACCGGGTAAAGGAAGTTCCCCGGAACGGTCCGGGCGGAGAGTTCGACCGAGCTGGCTCCGAGGAGGAGCATGACGATCCCCGCGAATGCCGCCTTCGCCCAAGCCGATCCCCACATCCGGCCCCATCCGCGATGAGCGGTTTCCTCCCGCTTCCGTTCGCGCCTTGCCAGTTCCTCTCCCATCCTGAGGAGAGCCGCGGAAGCCCCGGGAGCGGGAGCGTCCGGAGGACCAGCCGTTTTCTCGACATCGAGGGCGAGCGCCATCAGCGACTCCACTACTGCCGAATGGGAGGGATACGTCAGGAGGAACACCCTCCAGTCCTCTCCGCGCCGTGCCATTTCCAGGCAGATGTCGAGAAGATCCTCGGGGGTTCTCTTCATGTTCTCTCCCCCAGGGCGACCTTCAGGGCGGACAGGGCGCGAAACTGGAGCGCCCGGATCGCGCCCGCCGAACGCCCCATGATTTCAGCCACCTCGCCGTGCCCGTACCCCAGGATAAATCTCAGGATGACCACTTCCCTTTGCTCCTCGGTCAAGCCCCGCAGGCCCTGTTTCAGCCGCTCCCCGGTGAGTTTCCTTTCGGTGGCCACCGCCGGATCCTCTCCGCCGGCGATCTCCTCGGGGAGGCCGACGGTATCCGACCGGACGGCCCGTCTCCGGTAATGATCCGTAAGCACGTTCCCGGCGATCCGGAAAAGCCACGCCTCCAGATTCCCCGTCTGCCCCGGGATCGCCTCCAGCATCCGCACGAAGACCTCGCCGGCAAGGTCCTCGGCATCCCGGAGATCGTCGACCTTGTAGGAGAGATACCGATAGATCCGCGGATAGAGATTCTCGCAGATGGTCGCCAGCGCACCCGCGTCTCCGTTTCGGCCCGCCTCGACCACCGGCGGCGGGATCTTCTCGTCCACACACCTCCCCTTGTCACCGTGAAAGACGGACATCATCGAAATCCGTTACGCTCCCCGACGCACGCAGATTGCACTCGCAATCGCCCGGTCCACCGCCATCTGCGGCAACCCGATCCGGAAGAGGAAGGAAGGGAACCGCTGGAGCAGCCGCACCTTGCAATCGGACTGCACCCCGAGGGCCATCCGCTTCGGAAGGATGTCCTCACCGGCACGGCCTCGGACGCCTGGCGGCGGCAATTGGCGTTGACGGCTGCGGTTTTTACGCGGGAGATCCCTCCTCGTTCGCGATACGGGCATGGCTCCCGGATCCGTTCGACCCCCAAAGGAGCCGCATGCTGTTGCCGATGACGAACAGCGACGCTCCCATGTCCGCGGCGACCCCCATCCAGAGTGTGACCATCCCCAGGGTGGCCAGGACGAGAAACACGGCCTTGGTCACCAGGGAGAAGACAACGTTGAACCGGATGACCCGCAACGTCCGGCGCCCCAGACGGACGGCGAAAGGAATCTTCCGCAGGTCGTCCCCCATGAGGACGACATCCCCCGCCTCCAGCGCCACGTCGGTCCCGGCCGCCCCCATGACCACCCCCACGGTGGCTTGCGCCAGGGCGGGGGCGTCGTTGATGCCGTCGCCCACCATGGCGACCTTCTTCCCGCTCCCCACGACCTCCCGGACGAGCGCGATCTTCTGCTCCGGAAGAAGTCCCGCATGCACCGCATCCATGGGAAGCCGCGAGGCGACGGCCTTTCCGGTCCCGGGGTTGTCTCCGGTCAGCATCGCCAGATCGGTCGCCCCGAGACTGCGTAACTCGGCAAGACCGTCCGCGGCCTCCTTCCGAACCGAATCCTGAATGGCGATCATCCCGAACGCCTCTTTTTCGTTTCCGACAACGACCACGGTGGCTCCTTGTTTCTCCCACGCCTTCACGGCCTCCGGGTCCGGACCGGTGATCCCGGAAATCCCGCTGAAAAAGGAAGGGTTGCCCACACGGAAGATCTCTCCGTTCACCCGCCCCCGGATCCCCATGCCGGGCACGGCCTGCACGTCGGTCGCCGCCGACGGCATGATCCCCCTGTTTCTCGCAAGATCGAGAATGGCTTCGGCGAGAGGGTGCTCGGACCGGGATTCGACCGACGCGGCAACGGAAAGGATCTCGCGCTCCGACCGGCCGTGGACGGTCCCGATGGCGACGACTTCGGGCTTGCCCAGGGTCAGAGTACCGGTCTTGTCGAAAAAGAACGTCCGGATCCTGCCGAATTCTTCGAGATACACCCCGCCTTTGAACAGGATCCCCTCGCGGGCGCCCCGTGTGAGCCCGCAGACGATGGAGACCGGCGTCGAGATCACGAGGGCGCAGGGGCATGCGATCACAAGGACCACGAGTCCCCGGTAGAACCAGGTGGAAAAAGGCCGGCCGAACACGACCGGAGGCACAAGAGCAAGGGCGAGGGCAAATGCAGTCATCGCGGGGGTGTAGTAC
Organism: Deltaproteobacteria bacterium; assembly: GCA_021815305.1. Classification (GTDB taxonomy): domain Bacteria; phylum Desulfobacterota; class Deferrimicrobia; order Deferrimicrobiales; family Deferrimicrobiaceae; genus JAKAHC01. The sequence goes on from JAKAHC010000004.1 coordinate 72,597, forward strand.
CGAGCGAACCGGTCGATGAAGGTCTGGCTCCGGGCGCGCTGCGCCTGGGCGTTCTCGACGAGATGGATGATCCGGGCTATCGAACTGCCCGAAGCGGGCTTCTCCGCCCGGACCTCCAGCATCCCCCGCCCGTTGAGGCTCCCCGCGAGTACGCGGGAACCGGGCGTCTTCGCCACCGGTACCGATTCCCCCGTGATCGGCGCCTGGTTGACCATGGAGCTCCCTTCCAGCACGATCCCGTCCACGGAAACCCGCTCCCCGGGGCGCAGGACGATCACATCGCCGACCATGATCCGGTCGACGGGCAGTTTGGCCTCCCCGCCATCACGGCGGACGGTGGCCTCCTTGGGCGAGAGGTCGAGGAGGCGCCGGATGGCGTTGCGGGCGCGGTCCATGCTGCGGGCCTCCAGGAGTTGCGCCAGGGAGAACAGGAACATCGCCGATCCCGCCTCCGCCCACTCCCCGATCAGAAGGGCGCCGACCGCAGCGGCGGCCATCAGCGCGTTCATCTCCACTTGACGATGGCAAAGGGCCTGCCACGCCCGGCGGGAGACGTACCATCCCCCCGCAACCGTCGCCAGGAGGAGGAACGGCTTCGCCGCGGAAAGACGACCGAGCAGAAGTTGCAGGACCAGCCCGACGAGAAGCGATCCCCCGGAGAGGGAGGTTGCCACGAGACGCCCGTATCGCTCCCAAAAGGGAACGTCATCTTGTCGACGATCGTCGACGTTCGCGCGGAACCCGGCTTCTCCGATCGCCTGCACGATTCGCTCCGAGGATACTGCGTGCGGATCGAACTCCACCGTCAAAGTGGAATCGGAATAGGAAGGAACCGCCTTGCCGACTCCGGGAATGCCCGACAGCGCGGAAAGGATCGGCCCGGATTCATGAGCACAATCCATTCCCCCCACGCGGAATACGCGACGCGATGCCAACGTGCACACCGCGCCGCAGGAGCAACCCGCAATCGCTTGTCCCTTTACGTTTCCCATGCCTCGCTCCCTTCTTCGCGAAATTCTTATAACACATGAGCATACATTCATGTGTAGGAAGAAAAAAAATTGCCCTATTGCCCGGCGCGTTCGTGGATCCGCTCCGCCCTCTCCCTCGCTTGATCCGCTCCCTCGCGGACGTGGCGCAACGCTTCGTTCATCAGGCTGTCGATATGGGCATCGTCGAGCGAATAGAAAGCCATCTTGCCTTCCTTCCTGTACCGGACAAGTTTCTGGCTCCTCAAGACCCGAAGCTGGTGAGAGGTCCCCGACTCGCTGATCCCCAACAGTTTCGACAGGTCGCACACGCAAAGCTCCTCAACGGAAAGGGCTTGCAGGATCCTCACGCGCGTTGGGTCTCCAAGCGTACGGAACGTCTCCGCGAGCGACAGGATCTCCCGCTCCGGGGAGAGGGCTTGGCGGGCGTTGCGCACGTGGGCCTCGTTTACGTAATAGATTTCGCATACATCCGCGTCTTTGTGCCCCATGAAACCCTCTCTTTGCTGCACATCTGTTCATACGTTAATGATTTCCGCGTGGCTTGTCAAGAACAAATTCCGGAACGGATTTCGGTAGACGCGCGGAGGCGAAGAAATGTAGAATTCGATGCATGTTCGGTCGAATCTCCCTGTGGGGAATCGTCCTTGCGGCGCTGGCGCTCCAGATGTTCGCGCCCGTTGTCGAGGCGGCGTGCGAACCACGCCCCGCCAAGTCCGTCGCGGCCTGTCCGTCCTTGTGCGAAACGGCGGCGACATCATTCGCGATCCCCGAAGACGAATGCGACTGCCCCTCCCCGGCGAGCCATGGGGCAGGAGACAAGCAATGCTCGCTCTGCCCGTCCTGTCTCGCCCCTTGCATCGGGTCGTCCCCTGTATTCGTTTCCCCGAACGACTGTAGCCGACGCTTTGCGCCCTCGGAGTACACGACGCTCTACGAAGCGCCTTCTTTCTCTCTTCTCAGACCCCCCATAGCGTAACCCCTCTTCTCCGTCCCTTGGCCGTCGGTTCCTGCGGGAGCCGGTGCGCATGCCAACCCCGTCGTAATCCTATTTCGCGTTTCATCGACGGAAGGAGTCCCCATGGAAGCCGTTTCGGAAGTTCGTACGGGGCAAGTGCCCCCGGTCGTACCCGCAAAACACACTCCATCCCCGATGGATCGGTGGTGGAACTTCTTCATCTCCGTCAAACTGGCGATCGTCACCCTGATAGTCCTTGCCGCCACGTCGATCCTTGGCACGATCATCGAGCAGAACCTGCCCCCCGCGAAATACCACCAGATCTACGAGGATTGGGCGTTCGCCCTGATGAATCGGATCAACCTGTTCGACATGTACCATTCCTGGTGGTTCCTGGCCCTCCTCGTCCTCTTCACAGTGAACCTGACCTGCTGCACGATCGACCGCTTCCCGAAGATGCTCAAGACGGTGCGGAACCCGAGGACGAAGCTCGACGGAAGCCTCGAAAAAACGCTGTCGCTCTCGGACCGGTGGAAGAAGAAGGGGACGATTTCGGACTGGGCGGCAAAGTATTCCTGGGCGCTCTCCGCCGCCTTCGCGAGGCCGAAGGTCACCGAAGAAGGCGGCGAGGTCCACCTGTACGCCGAAACCGGCGTGGCCTCCCGGTTCGGCGTCTACGTGACGCACCTCTCCATCGTCATCATCTTCATCGGGGCGATCCTCGGGAACGTGGCGGGATTCAAGGGATACGTCAACATCCCCGAGGGGGAGTCGGTCTCCCGGGTCCCCGTTCGCGGCGGAAGCCGGACGCAGGACCTCGGGTTCACGGTCCGATGCAATTCCTTCAGCCTCGAGACGTACCCCGGCGGCCAGCCCAAGGCGTACATGTCCGACCTCAGCGTCATCGAGGGGGGGAGGGAAGTGCTCCGGAAGACGATCGTGGTGAACGACCCGCTCCAGTACAAGGGGATCTGGTTCTACCAGTCGAGCTACGGGCAGACGGGGGGCGCAACGGCCCAAGTAGCGGTCTCCCGCAAGGACGGCACCCCGATCGGCGCGCTCGCCCTCGCGGCCAACGAACCCGTTCCGGTCGACGGGTACGGCATCGTACGCGGCGTGAACTACGAGGAGAACTTCCAGGGGAACGGGCCGGCGCTCCAGGTGGTCGTCGAGAAACCCGGAAAGCCCGCCGAGAATTTCTGGCTTTTTCAGGGGAGGGCCGACCTCGACCGGCAGCGGAACGATTCCGTGGTCTTCTCCTTCGGCGGCCTGGCCTCCAAGAGGTTCACCGGACTTCAGGTGGCGAGGGACCCCGGGGTCAACGTCGTCTGGCTCGGCTGCGCCCTGATGGTCATCGGGATCTCCATGGCCTTCTTCCTGTCCCACCAGCGGGTGTGGATACGCCTGGCCCGGAGGCAGGACGGTCGCGTGGAAGTCGTCCTCGCGGGCTCCGCGAGCCGAAACCGGATTGCCTTCGAGAAGAAATTCGAAAAAATACAGACCAGCGTCAAGGCGGTGGAAAAATGAGCAACGTCATCCTGTTCAACCTCACCACGGTCCTGTTCGGCGCGGCGTCGGCCCTGTACGTCAGCGCCCTCTATGCAAAGAACGAGAAGATCGCCGTTTTTGGCAGCCGGACCTGTCTCCTCGCCGCCTTCGTGTCCACCGCCGCCCTGGGAGTTCGCTGGTACGAGTCGTACCGGATGGGGATCGGCCGCATTCCCGTGACGAACCTCTACGAGTCGCTCGTCTTCTTCGCCTGGTCCGTGAACCTGTTCTACCTGGTCGTCGAGCGGAAGTACGCCAACAGGACCTTCGGCGCCTTCGTAATGCCGATCGCATTCTTCACCATGCTGTTCGCCATCAAGAACGACAGCAGCATCGAACCGCTGGTGCCGGCCCTGCAGTCGTACTGGCTCCACGCGCACGTCATCACCTGCTTCGTCGGGTACGCGGCGTTCGCCGTGTCCTCCGGAGCAGCGCTCATGTACCTGCTCAAATCGAAACAGGAGGCGGCGAAGATCAACGATGGGATCGCCGGTCTGCTCCCCTCCTGCAAAACGCTGGACGACCTGATCTACCGGGCGATCATCTGGGGCTTCCCGTTCCTGACGGCGGGGATCGTCACGGGCGCGGCTTGGGCGAATTACGCTTGGGGAACCTACTGGTCGTGGGATCCCAAGGAGACCTGGTCCCTGATCGTGTGGCTGGTGTACGCAACCTACCTCCATGCCCGGATCACGCGGGGGTGGCACGGCAGGCGTGCGGCCATCCTGTCGATTGCCGGGTTCGCAGCGACGGTATTTTGTTATTTGGGCGTCAACCTCGTGCTGTCGGGGCTCCACAGTTACGGGAGTTGATGGCGTTTCCGACGCCGCGGGGAATAAATTTCCGGTAACATTCCCGGCGCCGGAGATTATTCTCCACCCATAGGGAGAATACTCTGTAATTTATGGAAAAGACCGATCCGTACCTTTTGGAACTATCGGCAATTCCACGGGATTTTCAACAAGAACCCTGGCACGCCTCGTGCTGCGATGAATCCAGGAGGAATTTCCGGAAGCGGAAAAGGAGGTGATGGAGGAGTGGAACTGAGAAAAGTGACCGCGATCATCCGTAGCCATGCGCTCGAACGGGTCGAGGAACGACTGCAGCGAATGGGCGTGAAAGGCCTGAGCGTAAGCAACGTGAAGGGCTACGGCGAGTACGCCAACTTCTTCACGCACGACTGGCTGATCACGCACAGCCGGATCGAGATTTTCGCCGAGAAACACCGGGCGGAACAGATCGCCCATGCGGTACTGGAAACAGCCCGTACCGGCGCACAAGGCGATGGTTTCGTCGCGATTTCGCCGGTCGAAAAGGTGTTTCGCGTCCGGACAGGCACCGAGGCGACTCCGGACGAAATATAGGAAGGATGCTGCGGCATCAGATACTGTACTCCTGCTCGCCGGCTGCATCCCGGTGCACCAGCTGAAACGCCTCGAACAGCTCCCTCCGGACGCCGGCAAAGTCGGCACGGGTGCGCTCGCGGGGCCGGGGAAGACCGACCGGAAGAATCCGCTGGATACGTCCCGGTCCGGGCGCCATCAGGACCACCCGCTGGCCCAGGTAGATGGCCTCGTCCAGATCGTGCGTGACGAATACCACCGTGGGGCGCCGCTCCTCCCATATGCGCACCAGCTCCTCCTGCAGATGCAGGCGTGTGAACGCGTCCAGCGCGGCGAACGGTTCGTCCATGAAGAGGACGCTCGGTTCTACCGCCAGCGCGCGGGCGATGGCCACCCGCTGCTTCATCCCGCCGGACAACTCGTGGGGGTGCAATCCGGCGGCGGCTTCCAGGCCCACCATCTCCAGCGCTTCCCTGGCCCGCTCCCGGGCGTCGGCGGGAGATACCTTTCGGGCCTGCAGGCCGAACAGGACATTTTCCAGGACCGTCTTCCACGGGTAGAGGCCGTAATCCTGGAAAATCAGTATATGGTCCGGGTCGGGACCGTTCACGGGCGCGCCGTCCATCGCCACGCGGCCCGCGGTCGGCCGTTCGAAACCGGCCATCAGGTTGACCAGGGTGCTCTTCCCGCAACCGCTGGGTCCGACCAGGCAGACGAAATCTCCTCCGGCGACGTCCAGGTCCACCCCGGCCAACGCGACCTGTTCTTCGCCGCGGGCCGTCCGGAAACGCTTCTCCACCCCCCGCAGCCGAATCTCCGCCGTGCCCCGCCCGCCGCTCACGGGCTTGCCCCCCAGCGCCGGCCGAAGCCCCGCTCCAGCGCTCGCATCGCCCGGTAGATGCAGAGGCCCAGGCCCCCGACCAGGAGCATGCCCGCCATGATCCGGTCGGTGCGCAGGAAGTTGCGCGCGTCCACGATCATGAAGCCCAGGCCGGACTGCGCCCCCAGCATCTCGCCGGCCACCAGGTGGATCCAGGCGGTCCCCACGGCGATGTGGAGCCCGACCATGATTCCCGGAAAGGCCGCCGGTACGATCACCCGCAGGAAGGTCATTCCCGGATTCGCCCCGAAGTTGGCGGCCACTTTCAGGTACACCGGCGGGATGGCCCGCACCGCGCCGACGGTGGCGAAAAAGATCGGGAAGAAAGCCGACAGGAAGATGATGAATACCGCCGGGGCGTTTCCGATGCCGAACCAGAGCACCGCCAGCGGGAACCATGCGATGGGCGAGATCGGGCGCAGGACCTGGACCAGCGGATCCACCGCCTTGTGGAAACGCGGGAAGCGTCCCAGGAAGAGACCGAGCGGGACCGCCGTCCCCGCCGCCAGAAGGTAGGCGCCGGAGAAACGGGCCAGGCTTACCGCGATGTCGCTCCAGAGCGTGCCGTTGTCCGCCAGTTCCGCCACGGCGCGCAGCACGTCCGTGACCGCGGGAAACCGCTCCGGAGGGTACCGTCGCGCCGCAAGCTGCCAGACGATCGCGAAGGCGGCAAGCGAGGCGACGGGCGCCGCGTTTTTTTTCAGCCCTGCAAGCACGGTCAGGGCGCGTTGCGCGCAAAGCGGCCGTCCAGGTACCCGGCCAGGTCGACCTTGTCCCGTGCAATGCCGAACCGGATCATGTACTCCTGGGTGGCGGCGAAATCGGAAACGGCCGGCGCCAGGTTCCGGAACGTCAGGCGCCCCGGGGGCGAGGTCAGCACCTTCTCGACGATCCCGGCCGTCTGGCCCATCAGGCGGACCGATCCCTTGGCCGCCGCTGCCGGGTTTGCGCCGATGAACGCCGCCGTGCGGAGCATGCCGGAAACCAGTTCCTGGACGACCTCCGGATGAGCGGCGATGACCTGTTCCCGCAGGTGAAGCACGCAGCACATGTGGTCCTTCCATATGTCCCTCGACAGGAGCAGGACCTTGCCCACCTTCTGCGCTTCGGCCTGTGCGCCGAACGGTTCCGCGACGATGAAACCTTGGATCCTGCCGGTCGCAAGGGCATTGACCATCTCGGGCGGCGCCATGTCGACGATCCGAAGGTCGCGGGCCGGATCGATGTTCCTTTCGGCCAGCAGCTTGCGCAGCAGGATGTTGTGCGTCGAAAACGGACTGGGGATGGCGATCGTTTTCCCCTTCAGGTCCTCGATGCGACGGATCCCGCCGTCGTTCCCGACGGTGATCACGCTGCCGTTGCGGTGCCCCAGCAGCACCGCCTTGACCGGCGCCCCCTTCCGGCGAAGGGTCAGGCCGATGGGGGCCAGCAGGAACGCTCCGTCGATCGCGCCGGCATCTAGGGCCCCCGCGATTTCCGGCCAGGAGGAAAATTTCACGGGCCGAAGTCCGACCGTGCGGAACGGTTCGCGCTCGGCGGAGACGATCAGAAGGTGGTCCGTAATGGGCAGGTAACCGATCTTCAGGTCGACCTTTGCGCCGCCGGCCAGGACATTTCCGACGAAGCGCGGAGCGGCGCCCAGCAGGGGGGCCGACAACAGGGCCATCCCCGTGTGTTTCAGGAATGCGCGTCTATTCATGGCGGTGATCCTCCTTGTCATGACCCGGGTTTGCAGGGCGGTCTCCCGAAACCCCGGCCTGTTCCGCTTCTCTCCGTATCGCCGAAAGCCGCCGCGCCGGGGCCGGCGCGCTCGCCGTCCAACCCAGGGCGGCGCGGCGCGCGTCGATGTCGGCGATCATCCTGCCGGCCAGCGACGCCGGGTCCCGGTCCACCACCATCACCGAGCCGAGGGTCTCGCGGGTGCCTTCGAAGAAAAAGCGCGACACCTTGTTCGAGCCGGCCACCGGCGGGGCGATGCAATGATAGGAGTCGAGCCCCAGCAGGCGGAAGCCCAGGGCGGACCCGATGCCCTTTTCGTTCGACCACTCGGGGCTGGAAAAAGCCAGGGGCAGGCGCTTCAGCGGCTCGCCCGAGACGGTCGAAACCGCGCGGAAGAAAGCCGAGGCCCGCGCGTTGTCCAGGCATTCGCCCATGTGCAGCACCGGCGGCAGGCCAAGCGGTCCCAGAGCCGCGGCAAGGCCCCGACCGCCGCCGGCCAGACCTTCCGGAAGGCAGAAACCCGTCTTGAGCAGGGCAAACGCGGCGCAGCCGTTGGTAAGAACCAGGATATCGTGGGCTATCAACTCCTCGGCCACCCTGACGACGGCTTCTTCGTAGACCACCTTGGGGTTGTTGCAGCCCACCAGGTTGACGACGCCTCGGATGCGACCGCTCTCCAGGTGCGCGAGGAGCGCGCCTGCGCCCCCGAAGGTCTCAAGGACGTTCTCCGCCGAGAAACCCACCTCGGCATCCGCGTGGAACCGGGGGATGAAGACCTTTCCGGCCCGGCGTTCGCCGAACGCCCGTATGCCGAGGCGAACGATCCGATCGGCCAGGTCCGCGGCCTCGCCGAGATTGGAGTGGCGATGGTCGAAGGCGATGTGTTCCGCGCCCGGCAGGCGGGCCGAATCGCTGGTGGTGACGACGCGGGTGTGGAAGCAGGCCGCGACGTCCATGATGCCGGGAAAGACGTCCTGCACGTCGGCCACCCACAGATCCAGGGCGCCGGTGGCCAATGCCAGCTCCGCCCCCATGGCGCTGGACAGGGGCGTGATGTCGCCGAATCTGGCCAGGGCCGAATGTCCGGAGCAGCAGACGCCGTAGAGCCGTATCCCTTCCGCTCCGGCCTCCTTGGCCTCGGCGATCCTGTCGTCTCTCCGGGCGACCTCGACGATGGCGGACACCAGCACCGGGGAATGGCCGTGCACGGCGATGTTCACCGTCTCCGGCGTGATGGCGCCCGTGTTCACCCGGATCCTGCTCCGCCGGGGCGGGCCGTAGAGGCAGTCCATGGCGATGGCGGACCCCGCCACGCTGCTCCAGGCAAAGGCAAGGCCGCAGCGCAGGATCTGCCGGGTGACGTTCTCCCAATCGCCGTCGGTACCGGTCGTCGTGCGATGCAGGGCTTCGAAAACCTCGTGGTAAGCGCCGATCGGGAGAATGTCCAGATCCTTCCAGACGGAGATCCGTTCCGGCGGCGCCAGCGCCTTCAGCGTCCTGTGCGGCCCCGGCAGCGTGCGGCAGAGATCCTCCAACAGGATCGCGGCGATCTCGCCGGCCATCTGCCGTACGGTCTTCGTCTCGTCGTGGACCCCGAACGATCTTGCCGTGGCGACCACTTTTTCCGGCCCGAGGATGGGCAGGGGAAGCGATCCCTCCGCCGCCCCCTTCAGCGCCAGCATCACTTCCCTGCCCCGTGCTCCGTGGGCCGCCGCTCCGGCGGCCGTCCAGCGCAGGAGGTTGCGCGCCACGATCAGGTGAGCGTCCGCGCCGCACACACCGCGCGGGCTCCGGGGCGTGATCCTGCACGGCCCCATGTGGCAGTTCTTGCAGCACGTGCCGTTCAGGCCGAAAGCGCACAGCGGCTTCTGGGCGTCGAAGCGGTCGAACGCGGTCTCGATGCCGGCCTGCTCCATGTGACGGAGCATTTCGCGCACCGCCGGATCCGGGGTGCGGGCGATCACATCGGCCTTGCCTGGAAATTTCGAGATCGTATGCATTCGCATCCTCTATTTCAATAAACTATTAAATCTATAGTTTTGATAGATTATAGATGGAGCGGATACCTGTCAACGAAAATCTTACAATTCCCCAAGGCAGGAACCGGTATTCCGTCCGGATGGCGGCGGATCCCCCGTCAGGTCCGGCCCCATGCAACGGAAGGGTGAGGCGGACAGGCGCGCTTCCCATGTGGTCCATCGACAGGCAGATTCGCCGTCCCGGTGCTTTTGCCTCAAGAATCGCATCTAAAGCTCAGTGGGAAGGAGAACCGACATGGTACGGAACGCATACTTGAAGAAGGTGGAGGAACGCCTGTCGCGCCTGGATGAAGAGATCGACGTCCTGCGGAAAAGGGCGGAGTCGACATCGGCCGAGGCGAGGGCGATGTTCGTGCGGCAGGTCGCATCGCTGCAATCCCAAGCGGAGAGCGCCAGGGAGAGGATCCGGAGCGTCCGGGAAGCTGGGGCGGCAAGCTGGGGCGTCCTGAAGAAGGGCGTCGACGAGTCCATCCGGGATCTCCGGAAGGGGATCGACGAGGCGGTGCAACGGTTCCGGAAGACGGGTTCCGACAACCGCTGACCCGCCAGGCCGCGGCATGGAGCCGTCCCCGCGCCGGACCGGCGCTTCCGTCCGCGCGGATCTTCGAAATCGCACATCGGATGCTGTAGAGATGCACGACATCCGCGATACATCCGATCCGCGGAACAGGGGGGCATGTCGAAAAAAGACCGCGCGTTGCGCAAAGCCGCGTCCCGGCGGTGAGGTTCCCCCGGGGCCTCGCTCCCCGGGCCTGTCGCGTAGTCGTACCCCTTATCCACGGAGCGACGCCGGGGAAGATCCTCCCCGGCGTCGCTCCTTCCCCCTCGACGACCCTGCCACCGCTACGGACCGGCCTGGATGTTGGAGCGACCGCTGAGTTCCGGCAACGCGTTCTGCACGGCAACGTCCATGTTCAGCCACCGGCTCCGCTCCTGCCGGACATGTCGATCCGGCAACGCACCGGCCTGCACCGGCCCGCGAACCGTCGCCTGGTCCGCTTGATCCAAGGCGCTCGAGGGAGGACCCGCGAGATTGGGCCCGAAGTTGGTCCACTCCCCGAAGTTGGTCCACTCCGACGGATTCGTCGTGCCGTGCACTCCTCCCCCTTCGCTGTCCGCCAGCACCACACGGGATGTCCCGAGAACCAGTCCCCCGGCCAGTGCGACTACCGCCACCCCTGCAAGGAAATGCCTCATTCGTTTTTCCTCCTGTCGTTGTGTTGAACGGGCTTTCCCAGGCAACCCGTTTGGGGTTGCTCTTTTGCACCGTATGTGCCAACCGGTGATCCGTTCGCAACCTGCTGATTTTCAAGGATTCGAACGAAGGAGGCAAACCGCGGACCGAAGGTCGCCCGAAGAATTCTCTGCGGAGTGTGCAGACTATTCAGGAACGGACGGCCCGCGGACGGCACCGCGGGAATACGCTACGCGCCTTTTGGGCCGCCCGCCGCCGCGCCTGCGTCCGCCCCCGGCGGCTTCTCCTCCCCGGGCAGCGGAACTTTCGATTCCTGCCCCTCGTCGCTCATCGCCTTCTTGAACTCGCGGATGCTCTTCCCCAGCCCGGCTCCGAGCTCCGGCAGTTTCCCCGGGCCGAACACCACGAGGGCGATGACCAGAATGAAGAGCAGATGCACGGGTTGGAACAGGCCTTCGAACATGGAGCCCTCCCGACTGCAACCGGTATGGCTTCATTATACTCTTACAGGAACGTTTCGCGGATCTCTGCCGGCCGGAACGGCAGGGCACCCACCGTTTCCGGGAGGCCGACATGCCGCACCCCCTGCACCAGGAAAAGCATTTCACCTCGTCGGAATCCGTCCGGGACGTCGTCATCGGCATGGCGGACGGTCTTACCGTGCCGTTCGCCCTCGCGGCGGGACTGTCCGGGGCGGTGACCTCCACCAACCTGGTCGTGATCGCAGGCGCCGCCGAGATCGCGGCGGGTTCGATCGCGATGGGGCTGGGGGGGTACCTGGCCGCACGCACCGACCGCGAGCATTATGCGTCGGAGCGCGCCCGGGAGTTCCGGGAGATCGAAGAGATGCCGGAGGACGAGGAAAAAGAGGTCGCCGGCGTCTTCCGAAAATACGGGATGAACCACGACCAGATCGCTCCCGTGGTCGCCGCCATCCGTTCCGACCCCGGCAGGTGGGTGGATTTCATGATGCGCTTCGAACTCGGGTTGGAGGCCCCCGACCCGGGAAGGGCCGTGAAGAGCGCCCTGACGATCGGGCTGTCGTACGTTGCCGGGGGACTGATCCCCCTGCTCCCCTACGTGTCGGCCCACACGGTATCCGCAGGCCTGCGGGTTTCCGCGTTGGTCACCCTCCTCGCGCTGTTCGTCTTCGGTGCGATCAAGGGGCGCCTCACCGGCATCCACCCGCTGCGTGGGGGAGCGCAGACTGCGCTGATCGGGGGATTCGCGGCGGCCGTGGCGTTCGGCCTCGCCCGCTGGATCTCGTGACCGCCCGGAGTCATGGACGGAAGTTGACGAACTGCATCTCCACGTCCAGGTCCTTCGACTTCAGCAGGGCGATGACCTCCTGGAGGTCGTCGATGTTTTTCCCGGTGACCCGGACCTGCTCGTCCTGGATCTGCGACTGGACCTTCAGCCTGGTGCCCTTGACGAGGGCGACGATCTCCCTTCCCTTCTCCTTGGAGATTCCCTGCTGGATGGTGACGACCTGGCGGACCCGGCCGCCGGAGGACGGCTCCACCTTCCCGTACTGGAGGGACTTCAGGGACACCCCGCGCTTGACGAATTTCGACTGGAGCACGTCCACGACCGCCTTCAGCCGGAAGTCGTTGTCGGTCAGCAGCGTGACGGCGTCCTTTTCCAGCCGGACCTCGGTCTTCGAGCCCTTGAAATCGTACCTCTGGCCGATCTCCTTGACGGCCTGATTGACCGCGTTGTCGACTTCCTGCATGTCGACCACCGACACGATGTCGAACGATGGCATGGGCCCTCCGCTTCGAATGGTTGAAACCCCCGCGTTCCCAAGGGAGCGGGAAGAAGATATCATCGTATCAGAAGGCCCGGAGGCTCCGGTTCATAAATACGGTAACGCACCGGGAGCATCGACTTCGCCGCATCCGGCAAGGCGCGCGACCGAGGCGTACCGGGCAAGTACGGCGAGGGATCGCAACGAAGCCGGGGCGGATGCAGCGGCGCTCGAATCCTGCCGTATTTGTGAATTGAAGCACCGGAGACGATGTTGCGGCGGGAATCGCCTGGAGCGGGGTTGCGCGTGGAAATCGACGAGATACGGAAACGGATCGATCTTCTGGACGACGTTCTGCTGCGCATCTTCAACGAGCGGGCGCGGCTGGCCCTGGAGATCGGCCACCGGAAAAAGGGAGCGGGCCTGCCCGTATTCGACCCGGCCCGGGAGAAGCGCATCTTCGCCCGCATGAAGGGCGACAACCCGGGCCCCCTGGACGACGGCGCCATCGTCCGCCTGTTCGAGAGGGTCGTCGACGAGTCCCGGCGGCTGGAGCGCATCATGTCGCAGGGGGAAGGACAAGAGGAATGCTGATCATCACCAAGAAAGATGCCTCCGACGATGCGCTGGACGCCATCAAGGGGTACCTGATCAACCACGGCTTCGACATCCACCAGTCCACGGGCGCCAACCGGACCATCATCGGGGTCATCGGCGATACGGACTCGCTGGATCCGCGGGAGGTGGAGGCCCTGCCCGGAGTAAGCCAGGTGGTCCGGATCCGCAAGGACGACTGACGCGCGGAACACCTCACCCGCCCCCGTCCCCGAGGACCGAAGCGTAGGCCCGTTCCTTCTCCTGCAGCTGTTCCCCGAGCGCGACCATCTCCCGGAAGAGCGCCTCGATCCGCTTGCGGTCCGCGGCGGCGGCCGACGAAAGGGTCCGGATCGCGGCGCCGTCGTTCCTCCTCGACGCGCAGATCAACGCCTCCTCGTCCCGGGGAATCCGGTCCTCCAGCGTCAGGATCTCGGCTTCGATCGCCCCGATCGCTTTCCGCAATACGCCGATCTCCTTCGACCGGCGTGCGACGATCTCCGCGCGCTGCCTCCGCGCGTCGCGCCCCTTCGCGGGCCGCTCCGCGGACGCCCGGGCCGTGACGCCTTCCCTCGCCTCGGCCTGCCAGCCGACGCGGTCGAGGAAGTCCCGGTAGCCGCCGTCGAACACCTTGACCTCTCCGCCGTCGAACACGACCAGTTTCGTCGCCAGCGCCGACAGGACCCGCTCGATGTGGGTGACGAGGATCACCGCTCCCCTGAACGCGGTGACCGCCTCGACGAACGCGTCCACCGACTCCTGGTCGAGGTGGTTCGTCGGCTCGTCGAGCAGCAGGAGGTTGACCGGTGCGGCAAGGATCTTCCCGAGCAGCACGCGGCTGCGCTCCCCTCCCGAGAGCACGGAGACCTTCTTCTCCGCAGCCCCTCCCCCGAACATCACCGCGCCGCAGAGGGTCCGGACCTGCGTCCGGGTGAGGGACGGGTTCGCCCGGCGCACCTCCTCCTCCACCGTGAGCCCGGGGTGCAGCCGGTCCACGTTCGTCTGCCCGAAGTAGCCTGCCTGCACGTTCGCCGAGGGTTCCACGACGCCGGATACCGGCGCCAATTCCCCGGCGAGGAGCCGGAGCAGCGTCGTCTTGCCCCGGCCGTTCGGCCCCACGACGGCGATCCGGTCCCCCTTCGCCACGGGGAACGTCAGGCCTTCGATGAGGGGGCGCCGGACTTCATATCCGAAGGAAAGATCGCGGACTTCCATCATCCACTTCCCGGCGAAAGAGGCCTCCGCGAACCGGAAGTCGAGGTCCCGGATCTCCGAAAGCTTCTCCAGCCGCTCGTGGCGCGCCAACGCCTTGATGCGCGACTGCACGGCGCGCGCCTTTGTGGCCTGCGCCCGGAACCGCGAGATGAACGCCTCCGACTCCTTCCGTTTCCGCTCGTCGTTTTTCCGGGTCTGCTCGTGGATCTCCTCCTCCTGGAGGATCTGCCCGTAAAGCTTCTCCGTCCCGCCGGCCATCTTGCGCACCCGGCCACGGTGGATCGCCATCGTGTGGGTCGTGACGCCGTCCATGAAATCCCGATCGTGGGTGATCAGCAGGAGCGCCCCTCTCCAGCCGCACAGGAAGCGGCGCAGCCACCGGATGGAGACGACGTCCAGATAGTTGGTGGGCTCGTCCAGCAGGAGCAGGTCGGAGCCGGCCAGGAGGGTGCGTGCGAGGTTGAGGCGAACCTGGTACCCGCCGGAAAGGGAAACGGGCGCCCGATGGAATTCGTCCTCGGAAAAACCGAGCCCTGTAAGGACCGCCTTGGCCCGGTACGTCTCGTCCGTGCCGTCCTCCCGCGAGGGAAGCGCGGAGGCCGCCTCCCCCAGGACCGTCGGGTGCCCGAACCGGAGATGCTGCGCGAGGTACCCGATGCGGTATCCGGCAGGAACGGTCACCGTCCCCGAGTCGGCCGCCTCCTCCCCCAGGAGGATCCGGAACAGGGTGGTCTTCCCCGTCCCGTTGCGGCCCACCACGCCCACCCGTTCACCGGGGGGAACCTGGAACGACGCCCCCTCGAACAGGGTCTGCCTGCCGTACGCCTTGGAGAGGTTGGTGACCGTCAACAACGGTTCGGGTCCTCCTGGTCCGGATCCCTCGCGGCGGAGGGAGATGCAAAAGCCCCCCGGAGGCCGGCTCCGGGGGGCTGTTCGTTTCAGTGGCGGGGTGGACGGGACTTGAACCCGCGGCCTCCGGCGTGACAGGCCGGCGTTATAACCAGCTTAACTACCACCCCTTTGGGCAAAGGAAACTTATACACGACCCCACCTTGCCTGTCAACCGGACGCGCCCGGGGGAACCCCCCCTGGGAAAATGGAACCAACAAGTCCAAGCCTGCGTCGTATCACGGTAAAATGGCGAGTACATCCCCACTCCCGGAAAGGGACGAACCATGTCGAACCTGATGAGCGGCGCCGGAATCCTCGTCGAGTGCCTGCTCCGGGAAAACGTCGAGTGCATGTTCGGCTATCCCGGAGGCGTGACCCTCCCCTTCTACGACGTCCTCCGCGACGGGAAGATCAAGCACTACCTGGTGCGCCACGAGCAGAACGCGTGCTTCGCGGCGGAAGGGTATGCGCGCTCCACGGGGAAGGTCGGCGTCTGTTGCGCCACTTCCGGCCCCGGGGCGACGAACCTTGTGACGGGTCTGGTCGACGCGCTGATGGACTCGATACCGGTCGTCGCGCTGACGGGGCAGGTCTCGACCCGGCTTATCGGGAGCGACGCCTTCCAGGAGGCCGACACCTTCGGGATCACCCGCTCCTGCACCAAGCACAACTTCCTCGTGAAGACCGCGAACGATCTCCCCCAGGCGATCCACGAGGCGTTCTACATCGCCGCGAGCGGTAGGCCGGGTCCGGTGCTCGTGGACGTCCCCAAGGACGTCTTCATCGGGAACACGCACTACGCCCCGGTGTCCACGATCCACCTCCCGGGATACAAGTTCTCCGCGGAAGGGCATCTCGGCCAGATCCGTCGCGCGGCCCAGATGATCTGGGAGGCGCAGCGTCCGGTCGTCTACGCCGGAGGGGGGATCATCGCCGCCAACGCGTCGGGACCGCTCCGGGAGCTCGTGGAGGCGGTCGGCTCCCCGACCGTGTGCACGTTGATGGGGCTCGGGGGGCTCCCCTCCAGCCATCCCGATTTCATCAGCATGCCCGGGATGCACGGCGGCTACGCGGCCAACATGGCGCTCACCCACACGGACCTCATCATCGCCCTGGGGGTGCGTTTCGACGACCGGGTGACGGGCAGGCTCGACGCCTTCGCACCCCACGCCCGGGTGATCCACGTGGACATCGATCCGGTGGAGATCGGGAAGATCCGGGCGGCGGACCTCCCCATCGTCGGGGACGTCGGGCGCGTTCTGGAGAAGCTGAACCAGGCGGCGGCGGAACTCGCCCCCTTCCAGAAGGAACGCCAGGCGCCGTCCCGAAGAGCATGGAAGGAGCAGATCGCCGCGTGGAAGGCGGAACATCCGCTCGTCCCCCCGGTCTCCGAAGACAGGATTCTTCCCCAGCACCTCGTGGCGGAGGTCGACCGGGCCTCGGGCGGCCAATCGATCGTGTGCTCCGACGTCGGCCAGCACCAGATGTGGGCCGCCCAGTTCATCCGGTTCGAACGACCGCGGCTCTGGATCAATTCCGGGGGCCTGGGCTCGATGGGCTTCGGCATCCCGTCCGCGGTGGGGGCCCAGATCGCGAACCCCGGGAAGAGGGTGTTCGCCCTGGTGGGAGACGGCGGTTTCCAGATGTCGATCCCCGAACTTTCCACCATCGCGTCCAACGGACTGCCGATCAAGATCGTCGTGGTGAACAACGGGTATCTCGGCATGGTTCGCCAGTGGCAGGAACTCTTCTACAACAACAGGCTCTCCTCCGTCACGCTCGACGCGTTCCCCGACGCCGCGATGCTCGCCGCGGCCTACGGGTTCCCGGGGAGGACCGTGGAGGACCCGAAGGAGCTGCGAGGCGCGATGGGCGAAGCGGTGAACCACCCGGGGCCCTACCTGCTGAACGTGAAGGTCTCGGCGTTCGAGTCCGTGTACCCCATAGTGCCCGCGGGGGGCGCGATCCACGAGATGGTGCTCGGACCGCCGAGGCCCGCGGCGGTATAGGAAAACGGAACGGAGAGGAGAAGACGCGATGCTCCAGGTGATCTCGCTGCTGGTGGAAAACAAGCCGGGAGCCCTCATGCGCGTCACGGGGGTCTTGAGCGCCCGCGGGTGGAACATCGACAGCCTGACGGTGGCGCGCACCCTCGACCCGACGCAGTCCCGCATGACCATCGTGGTGGACATCGACCCGGAGCTTCGCCGCCAGGTCATCAAGCAGATGAACAAGCTGATCAACGTGCTGCAGGCGGCGGACCTGACCGACGGCGCGGCCGTCTCCCGGGAGATGGCGCTGGTGAGGGTCCGGGCCGCCTCCGAGAACCGCACGGGGGTCCTCAAGGAGGCGGAGATCTACGGGGCACGGGTGGTGGATGCCACCCAGGACGGGTTCGGGCTGGAGTGCACCGGCTCGCCGGAAAAGGTCGAGGAGTTCATCGACGCGATGCGCGCTTTCGGGAACGTGGACGTCACCCGGTCCGGCATCGTCGCGGTCTCGATGGAGAGCAGGAAAGTGCGGCTGGCGCCCCCCGTGCAGGCGGGAGCGGCCGCGAACGGAACGGAAGAACTGCCGAGCTGCTGATGCGCCGTTCCGTTCACTCGTTGGGTATCCACCGCGAGCGGTACGCGTCGTAATCCGGAACGAGCCGTTCGTAATTTTCGTCCATCAGGGGGGACGAGATCATGAAGTCGGCCGAGGCGCGGTTGCAGGCGATGGGGATGTTCCACACCACCGCCATGCGGAGGAGCGCCTTGACGTCCGGGTCGTGCGGCTGCGGCTCCAGCGGGTCCCAGAAAAAGATGAGGAAATCGATCTCTCCCCCGGCGATCTTCGCGCCGACCTGTTGATCCCCCCCCAGGGGTCCGCTCTGCAGCTTGGTGACTTCGAAACCCAGCTCCCGCTCCAGAATCTGGCCCGTGGTCCCCGTCGCGTACACCTTGTGGTGCGCGAGGAGCTCCCGGTTGTATCTTGCCCAATCCACCAGGTCCCGCTTCTTGTTGTCGTGGGCCACCAGGGCGACCTTCTTGTCGTGTACCATCGAGATTTTCTTGTGGGTCATTCCCATCCTCCCTTCCGTGGATGCGGGAAAACCGGGGCGGATCACGCCCCCAGCGCCGCGCGCACCTGCGCCAGGTGATCCTCGGCGTGGGCCACGAGGAACCGTTCGATGACCTCCGCGACCGTGAACTCGCCCCCTTTGGTGTACACGCCTTTCCTGCGTCGCTCCTCCTCAGACATCCCTCGGATCCTCCCTGCGGCCGCCCGGACCGCGCCGTTCAGCGCCTGCAGGACCTCTTCCGGATTCCCGGAGGCGAAGCGCCCGATCCCCGCAACCCGCTCCGGCGCGTCGAACGTGCGGCCGAACGTGTGGGGAGGTTCTCCCGCCGCGATCATCGCCTCGCAATGGCCCATCCAATAGGGGATCATCTCCACCGTGTGCCCGAGGACCTGCGCCGACGACCATTCGTTCTCTCCCGGCGCCGCCCGCAGGAAACGGGCCGCCTCCGGACGGCGCAACAGCTCCGTCAACCGTTCCGCCACGACTTCCAGGCGCCGGGCCTGCGACTCTCCGGTGGGTGCTTCGTGTCCCGCCTCCATGAAGGCCTCCTTCGGGAAACGCGCTCAGGCCTCGCACGCGCCAGCGCGCCCGTCCCTCTTTTCATTCTGCCATGGGAATCCCGTATTCTTCCGGTCGGTTCATCGGAGGCGGAGGGAGGGAACGACGCCGATCGTCGAGGGAACGAAGGAGGGCCCGGCACCTAACGGGGAGGGCGGCCCCACTCCTCGCCGTTCAGGCGCTGGTGGAAGAGGCGGGAAACCCTGTGAACGCTGTGATACTGCTTCCCGGGGAAGATCCTCAGAAACCAGCCGTGCCTCCCCTGCACGCTCTTGACCACGGCGGTCGAATCTCCATCGAGATGCAGCACGCCCTGCGCGGCAAGCTCTTTCATGGCGGTTTCGACCTGCCGCGAGTAGCAGATGGCTCCGGTGATGGAGAACCAGAGACCGGCCAGGATCTTCTCGCTGGACCGCATCCCCCAGAGGATGGAGTGGACCTTGGGAACCGGGATCTGCTCGCCCACCCGTGCCCCCAGCAAGAGAATCCCCTTGACGATTTCGGTGAGGAGAACATTATCGGCTGCCATGTCGACCTCCGGGTTCCCGATGCGCTGCGGCGAGGTTCGACTTGCGGTCCGTTGAACGGGGCGGCCTGTTCCCTGCCATTATAATCCAGAAACTCCCCAGAGGATTCATGAGTGATGAATGCAAGTCATCACAAAGCGGAAGATGCGTTCGAACTGGGGATTTTCCCCCGCCGGGTCCAGCAGTTCACCCATGCCGGAGTTCTACAGCGCCTGCGCCCGGGGGTGTACTAGCTCGAAGGGAACGTGATCTTCTACGAGGTCTATCTCAAGAAATTCCGGGAACGGAAGGGCTACTCGCCATGGGCAGGATTCCACGATGACCACATCGGGGGCTTTGTGAGGACGCGATGAGAAGGTATTTCGGGCGGCCGCCCCTTTGGTTGGAAAGTTTGTTTCTCGAAATCGTGTCCGTCGATCAGGTCCGCTCCGTCGCGGACCGCGAGCAGCCGTTACCCCCTCAAGTCCACATCATACTGTGTCCGTCGATCAGGTCCGCTCCGTCGCGGACCGCAAGGCTTCCCTTGACAATGGGCTCGTGATTTTGGAGTGTCCGTCGATCAGGTCCGCTCCGTCGCGGACCGCGTAAGGCGGTACAAGAAAATGCAACCTTGAAAGCGTGTCCGTCGATCAGGTCCGCTCCGTCGCGGACCGCGCCCAGGTGCCGGCTCTTGTTGCGCGCCTGAACCTGTGTCCGTCGATCAGGTCCGCTCCGTCGCGGACCGCCCCCGCCCTGCAAACCTCTTGCTGTACAAGCGGTTGAAGGCCGTCGTACGAGCACGGCCCGATTTCGGATGGCCACCTTGCTCGACGTCCAGATGCATGCGGTCCGAACTCCTTCGAAATCAGCGAGTTGAATCGATGCGAGCGTCCCCTGGACCCTCCTGCACCACCTCCATGCTCGCGGACTTCTTTGTCAAGGAACCTGCGCCTTTTGGCGTATCACTGATCGACCCCACGGTGCCAAGCCCATCGAAGGGGAAGACACGTACCGTGGCTTTCTCGACCTCCTGTAGAGGCAAAAAAAGTATATCGCGCCCCCGGCCTTCCGTCAAACGACGACCGTACCGCTGTCCTGTTCGGGGAGCGCCTGCCCGATCACGGTCGCAGCCTTTCGGGCCTCTTCCTCGTTCGGCCCGAGATCCACGATCATCGTCTGATCTTCCTTCAGGTTCATCTGCTCTTCGAGGTCCGACTGCAGACGAACACGGTCGATATCCTTGAGTAAGCAGAAGAACACCGAGAACTGCCAGGCCTCTCCGTACCCTTTGAGCACCTTGTGGACGCGCCGCAGCCGCTTGGGGCTCCGGATGTCGTAGCAGACGAGGTAGCAACGCCGCATCGGGCCTCCCGGGTTACCGTGTAGTCAGGAACGCCAGCGATGGAGTCTCCTCCATGAGCCAGGCCGATACCATCCGGGCGTGGAGGACGATCATTCGCCGGTAGCTCAGGCGATAATCGAAAACCGGATGCCTCACCTCCGTTTCCATCCTCCTCCCGTACACCCCGAAGAAGGCCTTTCGGCCGGCGTCCGTCAACATACAACCCGCCGCGGTCCGCAGGAAATGCCCATCCGTCAATTCCCCCCGATTGAATGCCGCGATCGCCACGGAGTCCGCGATCAGCGGCCGGAATGGCTCCATCAAATCCAGGGCAAGCGCAGGCCGACCGAGCTTCGAAATATGAAAGCCACCGATTGAGGGATCGAGTCTCGCGACACGGAGCGCCGCGACGCATTCGTGCGTGAGCATCGAGTATCCCAGGGAAATACACGAGTTGATCGGATCCGGCGGCGGACGGCGCTTTCGGCCGTTCGCGTCGAACTCGGCTGCCAATTCTCCCTTGAACATCCCGGCGAAGTGAGCGAAGTAAATGGCGGCCGCTTGACCCTCATGGCCGCGCACCGCGTCGAGTGATTCGGCGGAGGTTGCGCGTTCGGCCTCCTTTGCCAAGTCCGCCGTCACATTCGCGGGCAGCGAGCCGTGATTCCGCATGAGCAGAGTTCGCTGGTTCAGGATCTTGGCCGCGACAAGAGCACGCGCGAGTTCGAGGCAAACCTCCGATCGGTCGAGTTTTCGGATTTGAGATCGTCGGACTTCGGCGCTGACGGAGTCCATCGGGTCGATCACGGCGACCATCCGGCCCGCCGCGGAGAGGAAGGCGATCGGGATGCCTCGATCGGCGAGAGCGTGGATCGACTGAGTGGTCATCTGCACCGAACCGAGGAGGGAGAGGCTCTCCATGTTGGCCAGAGGAATCGTCTTTACCGTCTCCCCGTTCTTGTCCGATACCTTTAGGGTCATTCCAATGACGCCGATCTTGGTGCCGCTCTGCTGAGCGACGATATGGATACCGTCATCACGCGGCGGCCAGATCTTCCTCGGCGTCAGCTCGTCCGCCGACATCGGCGCTCGCTGGAGGTTGACCTCGTCAGGCAAGCAGATGGGCTGGAGTGAACAGCGCACGCATCGTGGATCGTTGACCAGCGGAAGAGGCCGCGAGCCCTTCGCACACTCCTTCGCCGCCTCCAGGGTCGCCAGGGCCTCGGCTCTGAGGGCAGCGTCGACCGCGACCTCGAGACGGAGCTTTTCCTCCGCGTAATAAATGACTGCCTCCATCACCGTATAGCCGGCCTCCTCGAGAAGGACGGCCTGAAGACCCACCTGAACGCGGTCCGTAGGCCACGCTTCCGCCCGTGAGAGAGGCGGGTCCTCGGCCTCCCCCGGGTCGTCCGGCGGCGGAGCCATCGTGGCGCGTTTCGACCGACCCTTGCGGTATTCGACGGGAACGGCGACTTGTCCCGATATCTCCGCGAGGTCCAGCTTCGCGGTCAGCTCAAGCGTATGGCTCGTCAGGGCCAGGCTTCGCACCACCCTCGGGCGGCCGGAGTCATTGGCATCTTCGCCATCGTTTTCCGGAGCTGCGCTGGGCTTGTCCACCCGGCGATGAACGGCGACACCTTTCTCTGTGTCACTGCTGGGGAGAAAGATGCCTTCGACCTGCATGAAGTAGAAAAGGCGGGGGCAGTAGGCGTGCTCGGCGACGTTGCGCGCCGGCCAGAGGCTCTCATCCATAGGCGGCTCCGCTCATGCCTTTCGGCGACGTTCTTCAGGGGGGGATCACACCATCCCGGTCCGCCGTTCCGAGTTTGATCATACCTACAGTCCTGCACGTCTCCGAAGCAACTCGACGACCCTGGTCTCCACATCATGCCAGTAGGTCCGTGTCGGTTTCCATTGCCCCGTGGCCAGCACGTCGGGGGCGGGATCGCGCCAGAGGTTTTCGATCTCCTTTTGAGCTTTGCCCCTTTCCATCCCTTGCCCCAGGCGCTCCCCGGGGGCAGCACCCTCTGTGGAGAGACGCTTCACTGCGCCAAACACCGCGCTTCCCTTCCCCCGATCGAAGGCCGGTTCCGATGTGCCCGCCTTGCAGGGCACGTACCACCAACGTCCAGGCCAGTCTGGGTCGAGCAGAGCGCGAAGCCCGATGTTGGCGGCCGCGTTGAGGTCGGCCTGGACCGCTCGACGATCGGTACTACTCTGGCCCACCTGACCATTGCTGCGAAGGGCATCCGACAGCGAAGCAGCGACAAAGAGATTGCCGCCCTGTCGCGGGACACGGACGGTAGCCGGTAGCGGCTTATTTTCCGACCGAAGCTTTTTGAGTCGATCGGCGAGATCTACAAAGAAACGGTCCTTGGCGCCGGCGCCGTTCTTTTCGAGTTTCTTCCGTGCTGCGGCAACGGCCTTGTTCCACCAAGGAGCGACCAGGAACTCTCCCGCCGGCACATCATCACAACGAATTCCAGGAAGGCCCGTGCGGCTGCACTGCCGGCTCGTGTAGTTGGCGGGTACTTCGCGGAGATGGAGGCCGTTGAGATGGCACCCCTCCTTGAGATACTTCTGTATCTTGGCGCTGGACCACTGCATCAACTGGCGGTTCTCACGGCGGGTGCGCAGATCGTCGGGGCGATAATACGTGAGGGATTCGATCACGACCGCGTGGCAGGGAGAATCCACGGCCACGCGCGGACGCGCGGGCATTTTGCATCCGTTCTGAATCGTGATGCGCCCGATGCCCAGTGCAGCTTCGATAATCCGGCTGGCGAGTTGCTTGACCCGCTGCTCGCGGAGACGGTCGCGCATGTCCAGCAGGCGACGGTTGAAGTCTGCAAGGTCGTCGTCGCCTTTCTCCGGGATGTTCTTGCGCAAATCGCCGGGCTCCGGCCGCATCTTGAATGCCTTCAGGAGCTGGTACAGTCCAGAGATCGTGTTGATGCGGATGATGGAAAGCCCGCCGACGTATCGGACACCGGCACGTGCGACCTTCTTGCGTTCGCACGTATCGTTGTCGTCGGTCGGAAGCGGGCGCAGGCCGCGCGGAGCGATCCAGCGTTTCATCGCCCGCAGGATGCCGTCCCTGCCCGACCATATCTTTTCATCCTGCCTCCACCGGGTCGTCCACGCCGCAGACCATTCCGACAAATCCTGATCCGCCAGATGCTCAACATGGGGCCTAAGAACGGTGTCCAGAGCGCCGCGTCGTGGACGCCGCGCAGCACCGAGTACGTCTTCCGCGGCACCGGGTATCGTAATCTCCGGCAGCCCGTGTTTCCTCCATTTATCGGCCGCCCACGGATCTTCCCATTGCTCTCCGCTGAACAGCCCGTGCCAAAGTGTGAGCGTCTGCATGAGAAGTTCGACTCGCCCCGCACGGTCCAGATGTTGACGCCCTCCACCCGCCGTGGGCTTTTCGGTAGTCGTCAGATTGAAGGCGATGCGCGCGCGGTCGCCGTGACGGCGGAGGGCGCGCCGCAGCGTCGCCACCGCATCGGACATGAGAAGATCGATCCGGTGAGGCAGAGGATCGTGCATCCCATCGCGGACACGATCGAGTTTCATCTTCCAGTCACGGACCATGTCCGCTTCCTGCGGTGCGGACCGACGAGGGGGCTCCTCTTCGCCTTGGAGCTTGATGAGGAACTGCCGGTCGAGGCGGGCCCAGGGAGCGGGATGCGATGTGCCGTCCTGCGTGTCCGGTCCGATACGACGGTAGATGACGGTCCGCGGTTTACCGTCTTCTCCGGATTTCTCAACATGAAGGTAGAGGTCACTCCCGCCGGAACCGCCTCCGAGTACCTTAAGGCCCGCGATATCCTTCTTGAACGCGGCGTGCGGGATAGTCTCCCATACGGCGCACGCGGCTGCGAAACGATGGCCCAGGTCGACGGAAAGTACGCGAAGACCGGGGAGACGTGCAAGTATCAGCTTAGCCAGCCTCGCGCGCCCCTTGTTCGCCGGCGCATTCGGGTAGTACTCCCCCTTGCGGTTTGGGGCGATATCTTGGGACGCGGCATACTTGATGAACGGACCCGACGGACGTAGGCGCGGCGAGAACGATACGAGCCAGGGCAGACGCCGCTGCAGAGCCCGGGCTTGTTTTCGTTTGCCGTCGTCCTCAAGCCTGGCGATCCGGTCCAACTGGGCCCGTGGGGCCTGGAGCCGCCCATTCCAATCTGCCTCCGCGAACACGTTCATGATGGCAGCGTGCCCGAACGCGCCGGAGGCAGCCCGGCCGAGGCGATCCGCCCGCGTCACATCGGACGCGTTCGTGTCCCCGGCACCGTCCAGGGCGAGGTTAGATGTCAGGCGCTTGGAGGACCATCGCAAGCTGACGTCGTCAACGGTGTTGCCGTCCCACAGGCCCATCCGCAGGCCGTGGTGCTCCTTGATCCACTCGGCGTCGTCCTTGGCGAGATGCTTTTCGCCGTTGCGCACCATTGCCGCCTTGTGGCAGGCGAACGTGATTGTCCACCGCGAGTTGCCGAAGTCGCAGAAGACGGGGTGCCGGAGAGCGTCGGGATGGCGATAGGCCGGAACCTTGAAACGCCTCTGGTCGTGCTTCGCGGTGGTACCGGCGGCGTAGTCGATCAGGATGGAGGGATCGGGCTCGGTCCCGTTGCGCCACACGCAGACAGCGTCGTCGACAGCGAGAGCTTCGAAGAGCTGGATGTCGCCGAACTTGTCGATCTCCGGGTCGGCCTGCAGCTCGCGGGCGGCGGAGATCCGGTCGTCCTCCGTCTTGGAGGAAGGCCGCGCCCACGCCTTGACTACGCGGGCCCACCCTTCGACCGCCCTCTTGCGGATGCGGTACCCACCTTCCGCGATCGCCCCCGACGTGGCCGATCGTTCGGCGCAGAACTGATCGAGCCACTTCACCGCCAAAAGGACACGCTCCTGGAGCGCACAGAGACCCTTCGCGTCTTCCTCGAACTCGCGCCGACGCTGCTCCGCCCGTTTGATCCACGAGTGCGCGATCGCCACGCGACGGGCGGCGTGGTCCAGCATCGTAGAGTACTCGCCGATCAGATCGCGCCCCGTGACGTACTTGAACCCAATGGCGGTTTCCAAGTCCTGCTGGAAGTCCTTCACCCAGGAACACACGCGCCGTCCAGCGCTTTTCTTCTTGTTCTCGGCCTCCTCTCCCAGCTTCGTCGTCAGCGCTTCGAGATCCGCCCTCGTAAGGCGGGCCTTCCGGCAAGCGGTTTCAATCGCGAGTCGTCCCTTTGATGGCCGCCCTGTCTTCCACCCCACAGCCGCTCGAATCGAGTCGAGAGTTTCGTCAACTTTGTCGGCGGCAGCCGCGTTGACCTTCTCCGCGATCGCCTCGGCAAGGTCGCTTCCCTTTTTCCCATCGAACCGCTCAAGCTTCATCCCGGCGAGTGTGGCCAACCGAATGGCAATGTTCGTGTTGTCGCTCTTCTGGCCCGTGCCAAAGTTGAAGCTGATCCATCCCCTGGCGATGTTCCGAAACTCGACGTCTTGATCGCCGCTCGCCGCCACGGGCAAATCGCGGTCTTCATCGTTCGCGGGGACGGGAAGGCTCAGGTACTCGTTGGTGTCACCGAAGAAACAGGCCAACACTGCATGAGCGTCTTCTCGGGTCACCGAACTCCATCGCGAGCAGACTTCGTCGAATGTGCGGCTACGATCCACCCAAACCGCATCCTCTCGGATGCGCGCTTCAAGCGACGGCCCGCAGTCCCGCAGCCACACTTCGATCTCCGGCCCCTTGATCCCCCGCTTCTCGAGTATGTCGCCCAGTGCTTTCTTGACCGCTTCGCCACGTATGGCCGCCGTGTCGCGTCCAGTGGCAACCCGTACACCGTTTCCCGCAGGAGCACCGTGCTCGTCCTCTACACTGAGCCATGACAACGCGAGCAAGACCCGCCGACACCGTTTTTCTTCCTCTGAGGGATCTCTCTCCTGCTTCTTGCCCTTGGCGGAAATCTTCACGTCCACGAGGGTGTGGCATAGTCCCCCGCGCATCGTCAGCAGCCAGTCCCCGAATGCCTTCGCACCGCGATTGACCGCCTCGTGCGTCGCCCACAGCGCATCCTTCCAAGCGGTATCATCCTTCTTCAAACCGCGGAGTCGAAGCGTATACGCCCGCTGGGTGACCGGTATTTGCGGTTGCGGCGGCACCTTTATGCTCCTCCCGAGGCATCAAACAAACCGGCACTCATACGATATGTCTTGTCTTGCCCTTTCGTTTCGCGAAGGCGATCGCATGACCCATCAGGGAAGCAGCGAAGTTCGGAAATGAAAGCTCCTCGACCGGCTCCGAATATTCGCCCCGAAGACCTCCTTTTCGCGTCGACAGGATGAGACACGTCGAGTCGTACAGCCGCTCGCGAACCAGGCGTTCGCAGAAGACCCTGTACCTGTCGGCGTAGGACGTGCCCTTGAATATGTCGAAGGCGGGGAAATGGGGTGATGAAAACCGGACGGGAGTCGTGCTCTTCGGAGCTTCCTCAAGCATCATGAAATACCCGAGCCACGGCTTGCCGGAGAGCTTGAAAGCGCCCTCCCTGTAGGCTGTCCATATGTCGGTGGCGTTTCCGATGGCCTCCTCGACCCGGTTGTTGAAGTTGTTCCCGAACGAGGGACCCGCCTGTGTTTTGAACTCGATGACCGCGAGGAGAATGCCGCTGTCGACAGCGATAAGATCCCATTCCTTGGTGGGACGAAAATACCCGGGGAGCGTTGTGCTTCTGGTATGGACCGAGGCCTTCGGGAGGCCGCACTCCCGAAGGATTGCGCGGACGAGCTTGATGAATCCGTCCGCTTGAGCGCCGCCCGTCACGGCGGAGCGGTTTCCGTAATCCTTGGTCCCCGATCCCGCCCCCTGGTTCTCTTTCTGCTTCGCTCTGGTCTGCCAGTAGAACCTCACCGCATCCCGGAGGCGGTTACGGAGGTCCACCCTTTCTCCCGATTTCATGAAGTGTCGCCTTTCCGAACAAACTGTGCGTATCCCGGTAGAATCGGTCACAAGCATTCTTCCAGTAGTGGATGTCCACCTCGACACCGATGCTGTTGCGTCCCCACCTGGCGGCGGCGACGTTCGTCGTCCCCGTCCCCGTAAAGGGATCGAGTACCGTATCGCCCACGAAACTAAACATCCGGACGAGCCGTTCCGCGATCTCGAGGGGAAACGGCGCAGGATGATGGCGAGTGGACGCGCCGGTCAGGCTGGACCAGACCTGGCTGAACCAGACCTTGTGCTTGTCGGCCGGGATGACGGAGAGAACGCGGGTGGCCACGAACGGCTTTCTGTAGCCCCCCGCCTTTCTTTGCATCAGGATGAATTCAATATCGTTCTTCACGACGGCGTTGGGCTCATAAGGCTTTCCGAGGAACCCGCCGCCGTTTCCTTCGGCCTCGTAGACCGCATTGGCGATCTTGTACCAGATGATCGGAGCCAGGTTCGAGAACCCGATCTCCCGGCAGTGCTCCTGGATCGACGCGTGCAGCGGGACCACGGTATGTTCTCCGGCGTTCTTGCGACGCGAGAGGCATACGTCACCTACAACGACAACGAGGCGACCACCCGGAACGAGCGCCCGGAAACAAGTCCGCCATACTTTGTCCAGTTCGCCGAGGAACCGGTGATAATCTTCCACGTCGCCGAGTTGCCCCTCGGAATGGAGGTACTCCTTGAGCGTCCAATAGGGCGGCGATGTGACAATCAGGTGGACACTCTCCGGGGCCAGGAAATCCATCGTTCTTGCGTCCGAATTCCGAATCCAGTGTTCGGTCGGAATTCGGCCAACCGCTTGCTCGATCAGGGAGATCAAGGCATTGTCTTTGGCAATGCGTGGAATTTCCGTTTGGGGGTTAGCAAGATTCCGAAGAGGCGCGGGCAGAAAGGATTCGTGAGTGACGACGCTTTCGATATCGGTGTGCTTGAGCGCTGTCTTCATTCGGTCCTCTCGTGGCGATGTTGTTAATGTACCAGACCGCGACAAGGGAATCCAACGGCCATGCCATGTTGCACGTGGCTCCATGGAAATTGCCATTTTCGGGAAATGCCGCCGGAAAGAGGAACGGATGAGTAGCGGAACGATGACCGCGCTTGGGGGGGAAAAAAGGGCCACGGCATATCGCCGTAACCCTTTGATCTGGAACTGGTAGGCGGAACAGGATTTGAACCTGTGACCCTCGCCTTGTAAGGGCGATGCTCTACCACCTGAGCTATCCGCCCGCCTGCGCGCCACGATGCGGAGTTCACCGTAGCAGGCGCTTCCCCCGCCTGTCAACCGTGCGAAGGGGTCTGGTATGATGCCCACATGAAGATCGCCCTCCTGGGCGCGGCCGGCTTCATGGGCAGGGTCGCCGCCGTCGAACTGTCACGCCGTCCCGAGGTCGGAGAGCTCATCCTGGTGGACTACGTCATCCGCGACGCGAAGCGGATGGCCAGGGCCCTTTCGCCGAAGTGCCGCTGGGCGATGGCCGACGTCGGCAGGCCGCTGGAGCTCTCGCGCCTCCTGGAGGGGATCGACGCCGTTGCGAACGCCGTAGGGCCTTGCTCCGAATACGAAAAGCCCGTGCTCCTCGCCTGCGCCGCGATGCGCGTCGCCGCCGCGTCCGTCGGGGAGGGCGCGCTTCCCGCTGCGGACCGGGAGGAGATCGACGCGGCGTTCCGCGCGGCGGACCTTCCGGCGGTCGTCGGTTGCGGGATGGCCCCGGGGTGGACGGAGCTGCTTGCGGCGCACTTCCTTTTCCCGGCCGGCGCTCCGGCGGAGAGCGTTGCGGCGCAGGAACCTGCCCGGTTCCTGTTTTTCTCTCCCGACAGGTTCGGCGGGTATGCGTTCCGCCGCGCCATCGCAAAAGGATCCCTCCGCGCCGCGGCCTCCCCGCTGGGAGCGCCGGCCGGCGTGTACTTCACGACGGGGGGAGACACCCTCATCGGGGTCCCCGAGGGGAAAGCGGCGAAACGGGTCGCCCTCCTCGCCGGCACGATCGGAAAGCTGGGGGAGGTCGGAAAAGAATTTTCCGCCGCGATGCTGTTGTGGCTGCGCGGCTCGATGGGCGGACCGCCAGGGTCTCCGGCCGCGGCCGCAGGGGTTTCCCGGGGCGGGGCCTACGCGCGCGTGGAGGACCCCAAGGGAAGCCTGGGGGGGATCCTGCTCGCCGAGACCGCCGTGCGCCTCGCCTCGCGTCTCCCGAAATCCACCGGCCTCCTGCCGCTTCCCGAACTGATCGGGAGGGAGGAGGCCGAGGAACTCGCCGCGCGTTCCGGCACCCGCATCGTCTCGGGGTAGACGGGGGCACTCTTGATCTGCCGGTGGACGAAGGGAAAGAGTGTCCCCGCTAATGAGTTACCACATCCCCTTCCGGCGCGCCGCCCCCCGGCGGCACCGGGGGCGGGTTCCCCGCTTCCTCGGGCGGGACCTTGCGCTCCTTCGGCAGTTCGATCGCCAGCGCCATCACGTCGTCCATGTGCCGGGCGAAGCGGATATCGAGGTGGTTCTTGATCTTGGCGGGGACCTCGGCCAGGTCCTTCTCGTTCTCCAGCGGCAGGATGACGGTCTTGATCCCTCCGCGGTGCGCCGCCAGGAGCTTCTCCTTCACGCCTCCGATCGGCAGCACCCGGCCGCGAAGCGTGATCTCCCCCGTCATCGCCAGGTCGTTGCGCGCGGGCACCCGCAGCAGCGCGGAGGCGAGCGCCGTCGCCATCGTGATCCCCGCCGAGGGGCCGTCCTTCGGGGTGGCTCCCTCGGGGACGTGGATGTGGATGTCCAGCTTCTGGTAGAAGTCCTTGTCCAGCCCCATCAGCTCGGCGCGGCTCCGGATGTACGAGAGGGCGGCCTGGGCGGACTCCTGCATCACCTCGCCCAGTTTCCCCGTGACCTTGAGGTTTCCCTTGCCGGGCATGAGGACCACCTCGATCACCAGCAGCTCCCCGCCGAACTCCGTCCATGCAAGCCCCGTCGCCACACCGATCGACTGCTTTTCCTCCGCCTCGCCGTAGCGGTAGCGCGTGACGCCCAGGTACCCCCGGACCGCCTGGGGGGTCACCACGATCCGGTCCTTCTCCGGGGCCTTCACGACCTCCCTGGCGATTTTGCGGCACACCGAGGCGATCTCCCGCTCCAGGCTGCGCACCCCGGCCTCCCGGGTGTAGTACCGGATGATCTGCAGGACGGACTTGTCGCTGAAGGCCACCTTCTCCTTCGAAAGCCCGTGCTCCTCCAGCTTCTTCGGGATCAGGTAGCCCCGCGCGATGTGGAGCTTCTCCACCTCCGTGTACCCCGAAAGGCGGATGATCTCCATGCGGTCCTGGAGCGGCGCGGGAATGCCGTGAAGCATGTTCGCCGTGGTGATGAAGAAGACGTCGGACAGGTCGTAGTCCACGTCGAGGTAGTGGTCGTTGAACGTGGAGTTCTGCTCGGGGTCCAGGACCTCCAGCAACGCGGACGACGGGTCTCCGCGGAAGTCCGCGGACATCTTGTCGACCTCGTCGAGAAGGAAAACCGGGTTGACCGTGCCCGCTTTCTTGATCTGCTGCATGATCTTGCCCGGGAGCGCCCCGATGTAGGTGCGCCGATGCCCGCGGATCTCCGCCTCGTCCCGCACGCCGCCCAACGACATGCGGACGAACTTCCGGCCCATGGAACGCGCGACGGAGCGGGCCAGCGAGGTCTTCCCCACGCCCGGCGGGCCCACGAAGCACAGGATCGGGCCCTTCAGCTTGGCGACGAGCTTGCGGACGGCGAGGTATTCGAGGATCCGCTCCTTGACCTTCTCCAGCCCGTAGTGGTCCTCGTCGAGCACACGCTCCGCCTCGGTGATGTCGAGCTTGTCCTCGGTGCGCTCCTGCCACGGGATGGAGACGAGCCAGTCGATGTAATTGCGGCTGACGGTCGCCTCCGCCGACATGGGGGACATCATCCGCAGCTTCTTGATCTCCTTCTGCGCCTTCTGGTACGCTTCCTTGCCCATCCCCCGCTTCTTGATCTTCTCTTCGAGCTCGTCGAGCTCGGAACGCCCCTCTTCGCCCTGGCCCAGCTCCTTCTGGATCGCCCGCATCTGCTCGTTCAGGTAGAACTCGCGCTGCGTCTTCTCCATCTGCTTCTTGACGCGTCCCCGGATGCGCCGCTCGATCTCGAGGACCTCGACCTCGGCCTCCATGAGGATCAGCAGCTTCTCGAGCCGCTCCTCGGCGGACTCGATCTCGAGCACCGCCTGCCGCTCGGCCACCTTGATGTTGATCTGCGCCGCGAGGGTGTCGGCGAGGCGGTCCGGGTCATCGATCGCGGAGACCTGCGCCAGAAGGTCCTGGGGGACCTTCTTGGAGAGCTTTGCGTAGTTCTCGAAGGAGGACAGGACGTTGCGGACCATCGCTTCGGCCGCCGGCCCGGCGAACGACACAGGGGCCGTCTCCTCGACGCTGACCTGGAAGTACCGGTCGTTGGGGAGGTAGTGGAGGATCCTCGCCCGCTGCCGTCCCTCCACGAGCACCTTGACCGTGCCGTCGGGGAGCTTCAGCAGCTGGATGACGTGGCTGACCGTGCCGATCCGGTGGATCTCCTCCTCGGAAGGCTCGTTCGTCGACGGGTCGATCTGCGAGGAAAGGAAGATGAGCCGGTCGAAGGAAAGCGCCGCCTCGAGGGCCGCGATCGACTTGTCCCGCCCGACGAACAGGGGGACCACCATGTGCGGGAAAACGACGATGTCCCGCAGAGGGAGCAGCGGAAGGATTTTTTTGCGGTCTTCCATCGACGGAGATCCCCCCGGCCCTATGCGAGTTCCGCTTTCTTCCCCTGCACGATCTCCGGAGGAATCTTCCCCTGAACCACGTCCTCGTTGATGATGCACTTCTTGATGTTGCTCTGGGAAGGGATCTCGTACATCACGTCGAGCATGATGTGCTCGAGGATGGACCGCAGCCCGCGCGCTCCCGCCTTCCGCTCGATCGCCTGCGAGGCGATGGAGCCGAGCGCGTCGTCGGTGAACTCGAGCTTGACGTTCTCGAAGTCGAACAGCCTCTGGTACTGGCGCACCAGCGCGTTCTTGGGACGGGTCAGGATCTGGACCAGCGCGTCCCGGTCCAGCTCGTGCAGCGTCGCCAGCACCGGAAGCCGCCCCACGAACTCGGGGATGAGGCCGAACCGGATCAGGTCCTCCGGCTGGGTGAGCTCGAGGAGCTTGCCGAGATTGCGGTCGTTCCGTGAAACGATGTCGGCGGCGAACCCCATGGTCTTCTTCGCCGTGCGGCGTTCCACGATCCCCTCCAGCCCGACGAACGCGCCGCCGCAGATGAACAGGATGTTCGTCGTGTCGACCTTGATGAACTCCTGCTGCGGATGCTTGCGGCCTCCCTTCGGGGGCACGTTGGCGATGGTCCCCTCGAGGATCTTGAGGAGGGCCTGCTGCACGCCCTCCCCGGATACGTCCCGGGTGATGGACGGGTTCTCCGACTTGCGGGCGATCTTGTCGATCTCGTCGATGTAGACGATCCCCCGCTGGGCCTTCTCGACGTCGTAGTCGGCGGCCTGCAGCAGGGAAAGGATGATGTTCTCCACGTCCTCTCCGACGTACCCCGCCTCGGTGAGCGTGGTGGCGTCGGCGATGGTGAACGGCACGTTGAGGATGCGCGCCAGCGTCTGCGCCAGGAGGGTCTTGCCGCTGCCGGTGGGGCCAAGGAGAAGGATGTTCGATTTCTGGAGTTCCACGCCGTCGCCGGTGCGGGCCTCGATCCGCTTGTAGTGGTTGTAGACGGCGACCGAGAGGACCCGCTTCGCGCGCTCCTGTCCGATCACGTACTCGTCCAGGGTCTTCTTGATCTCCGTCGGCTTGGGAAGGCGGCGCCGCTTCTCCTCGAGGTTCCCCTCGACTTCGTATTCCTCGGAGATGATGTCGTTGCAGAGTTCGACGCACTCGTCGCAGATGTAGACCGTCGGACCCGCGATGAGCTTGCGCACCTCGTTCTGCGCTTTCCCGCAGAAAGAGCACACCAGAAGGTTCGCCTTGTCGTTGAATTTCCGGGTCAAAGGAGGCCTCCGTCAGTCGACCAGTGGTTTGGGGGCCGAACTGCGCTTGGCTACTACCTGGTCGATTATACCATACGCCTTCCCCTGCTCCGAGGACATGTAGTAGTCCCTCTCGGTATCCAGCGCGATCCGCTCCAGGGGCTGCCCCGTATGGCGGGAAAGGATCATGTTCAGGTGCTCGCGCATCCGGAGGATCTCCTCCGCCTGGATCTTAATGTCCGTGGCCTGCCCGCGGGTTCCCCCCATCGGCTGATGGATCAGGATCCGCGCGTTGGGAAGGGCCGTCCGCTTCCCGGCCGCCCCGCCGGCGAGCAGCACCGCGGCCATCGACGCCGCCTGGCCGAGACATACGGTCGCCACCGGAGGCTTGATGAACTGCATCGTGTCGTAGATGGCCATGCCCGCGGTGACCACGCCTCCCGGCGAGTTGATGTAGAGATTGATGTCCTTGTCCGGGTCCTCGGCTTCGAGGAAGAGGAGTTGGGCGATCACCAGGTTGGCGATGTCGTCGTCGATCGGGCTGCCGATGAAGACGATCCGGTCCTTCAGGAGCCGGGAGTAGATGTCGTAGGAACGCTCGCCGCGGCTGGTCTGCTCGACGACGATGGGAACAAGGCTCATTCGGGATCCCCCTCTTTCACTTCCGCATTTTCCAGCAGGAAATCCATGACCTTCCGCTCCAGGAGCCTGTCCCGGAGGGAGTCCATCTGCTCCTCGGAACTGTGCATCTCCCGGACCTTTTCGTATTCCAGCCCGGCGGCCGCGGCCATCGCCTTCATCTCCGCGTCGATCTCGGAGAAGGGGACATCGAGGTTCTCCTTCTTCGCGATCGCGTCGAGGAGGAGGCTCACCCGCACCATCCGCTCCGCGCCGGGCGCGATCCGCTCGGACATCTTATCGACATCCATGTTGATTTTCTTGAGGTCCACTCCCTGGGACGCCAGCCGCTGGAGGGTGTCCTGCATCATCGCGACCGTCTGGCGCTTCACCAGCGTGGCGGGGACATCGAAGACGTTCCGTTCGACCAGCCCCCTCCGGATGTGCTCCTCCTCCCCGCGCCGGGACCGCTGCCCGGCTTCCGCGACGAGGCGCTCCCGCATCTTCCGCCGCAAGTCGTCCATTCCGGACACATCCCCGAATTGCCTGGCGAATTCATCATCCAGCTCGGGGAGCTTCCTCTCGCGGACCCCGCCGACCTTCACCTCGAAGGCCACCGTCTTCCCGGCGTATTTCGCAACGGGGTGATCCTCCGGGTAGGCGATCTCGAAGGACCGCTCGTCCCCGGCGGCCACCCCGAGCATCTTCTCCTCGAACTCCTTCCCAAACGGGATGCCGTTGGAGAGGACGATCGACACGGAATCGTTGCTGTCCACCGTCTCGCCCCCCGAGGTCGCCGTGAACCCGAACTCCGCCAGGTCGCCGGTCTGCGCCTTGCGCCCCTCTTCCGGCTGGAACCTGGCATAGGGGGTCCGAAGGCGTTCGATGGACGTCGCCACTTCCTCGTCGGTCACGTTCCCCTTCACCCGGACCACGGGGATCCCCTTGTAATCCTTCGCATCGACTTCCGGAACCACCTCCACCGTGGCGGAGAAGACGAAATCCTCTCCCTCGACCATCTTTCCCTTCTCGACGCCGGGCATCGAGAGGATCTTCAGGTCCTTCTCCTTGACCACCTCGGTCAGGGATTCCTTCACGAGACGTTCCGACACTTCGGCCTCGACGGAAGAGCGGAACAGCCGTTTCACCATCTCGAGAGGCGCCTTCCCCTTCCGAAACCCCTTGAGGGGGACCATCTTCCGCACCTCTGCGAACTCTTCCCGGATCCGGCGGGAAACCTCCTCCGCCGGGATTTCGACCATGATCTTCCTCTCCACGCCGGATACGGCGTCCACGCGCGTTTTCATCGCTTCCATGCACCCCTTGATTATTCTTGGTCTTGCGCCGTTATCTCTGGTGCGAGAGGAGGGACTTGAACCCTCACGGTTGCCCACCGGATCCTAAGTCCGGCGCGTCTGCCATTCCGCCACTCTCGCTGTCACGGAATCCGCGGAAACTCATAGTATAGACGATTCGGACGGATGGCTCAACGATCGGAAGAGGGCTCGTCGCGACCCGGGAGCTTGAGCTCTTCCATGGAGGGCGCCTCCCGGTCGAACTTCATCCCGAAGATATAGAAGCCCGGAGGGACCTCGACGCCCCGGAACCAGGAGACGATTCCCTGCACGCGCACAGGCGGCAGCCCTTCCGGGAAGACCGTGGCGTCGATCTGGTTCCGGCAGGTCATCAGCGTGTCGTACATGATGTGGATCCCGTCGGGGGCGATCCTCGGGGTGACCACCGACATCCCCGACGCGGAGAAATCCCTGAGGGTTGCGGTGACAGGGGAAGATACGCGCCTGGGGTCCTTCCCGCTCCGGACGGTGAACACGACGGTGGCCACGGGTTGGGTTCGCTCCTTCCTCCGCCGGTCTCTGCCGAACAGGGTCATCCGGCCGGTTCTTCTTTCTTCGCCTCGTCGAGACGGCGCAGCCCCTCCATCATGAGCTGCATCTCGTCCATCTCGATCGTGCGCAGTTTCGTGGTCTGACTGTGGGCGATGACGAAGGGACCTTCCTGCCAGCGCAGCATTTCGTAGAAGGCCGCCTCCCCCGAGAGGGTGCCCAGCTCGCAATGGCGGATCCGCCCGTTCTCGAAGTAGATGCGGCCCTCTCCGGTCTTCCCCTTGACGCGGACGCAGGCGGTCTTCAGGCCGAGGTGGAGGGTCTGGACGATATCCGGGATGCCGAGGTTCTTCAGGTCCCCCATCACGCCGGTGGCCTGGACGGATCCCGCGCCCCACTTGCGCCACTTGGCGTCGCGGCGGATGATGTTGCGGATCCGCGCCGCCAGCACCTTCAGGTCCACGGGCTTCACGAGGAAATCCTCCGCCCCCAGGTGGAGCGCGTCCACCTTGACCTGGGCATCGTCCTTCCCGCTGATGAAGATGAGGGGTGTGTCCATGTAGGGGGCGTTCGACTCGCGGATCTTCCGGAACATCTCGATGCCGTCCATCCCCGGCATGAGGACGTCGGAGACGATCAGATCGGGCGTGTCCTTTCCGACGACCGCCAGGGCATCCTCGGCGCTGTCCACGGCGGTGATGTCGAACCCCTCGTTCACGAGCTTGAGCTTGAGCAGCGTCAGGTAGTCCACCTCGTCGTCCACCATCAAAATCCGCGGCTTGGGTCCCATTCCCCGGAAGAAGAATTTCCGGTCCACCACGGCGGAGAACACCTCGACCACCTCGGGATCGAACTGCGCCCCCACGTTCTTGTGGAGCTCCTGGATCGCCTCGTCCTTGGTGAGGCTGCGGCTGCGGTAGGGCCGGTGCGCGGTCATCGCGGCGAAGGCGTCCACCACGGCCAGGATCCGCGCGCCCACGGGAATCTCGCGCCCCTTCAGGCCGCTGGGGTACCCCTTCCCGTCGTAGCGCTCGTGGTGGTGGATGATGATCGGCCGCACCTTCCACGGGAAGTCGATCGCATCGAGGATCTTCGCCCCGTTCTCGCAGTGGGACCGGATCGTCCTGAACTCCGATTCCGAGATCTCCCGCTTCCCGACGAGGATCTCGTTCTTGATCCCCACGCGGCCGATGTCGTGAAGAAGCGAACCGACCACGATCTCGTCGATGGTGTCCTGGCCAAGCTTCATCTCCTCGGCGACGGACCGCGCGTACTCCATCGTGATGTGGGAGTTCCCGCCGAAGAACGGATCGTTCACCTCCAGGAGGCCGACCATGACGTCGATCGTCTCGATCAGGCATTTCCGCAGCCGGCCGGAGGCGTCCTCCGGGGGAGCCTGCGGCGCATCGGCCTGTTTCGCCTTCCCCTCCGCGCGAAGCAGTTCGAGGATCTCCCGCTGGTCGAGGATGAAA
This sequence comes from Deltaproteobacteria bacterium, assembly GCA_021815305.1. GTDB lineage: Bacteria > Desulfobacterota > Deferrimicrobia > Deferrimicrobiales > Deferrimicrobiaceae > JAKAHC01. Next base: position 110,111 of record JAKAHC010000004.1, read on the forward strand.
TCGGAGGATCCGAACCGGAGGACGTCGTCGGAGCTGCGGATCGTGGTGAAGGAGGACAGCACGACGACGCGGGTGTTCGGGGAGACGCGGGAGAGCCTCCGCTTGAATTCCACGCCGGAGTAGTCGGGCAGAAAGAGTTCGACCAGGGCCTGGTCGAGGGTCGAGTTCGCGGCGATCTTCAGGGCCTCCGTGCCGCTGGCGGCAAGGGCCACGTGGTACCCCTCCTCGGAGAGGAGGGCCGCCAGCATGTCGCGGACCGCCGGGTCGTTGCTGACGACCAGTATCGACCGGCGGGACTCGCGCGGCGTACCCACGTCATGCCTCCCGTACGTCGGCGCCGGTCATCTCGGGAGGGACCGGTACCGACAGGTAGTGGAGGATCGTCGGGGCGATGTCCTCCAGGGCGCGGTCTTCCCGAAGCCTCCCCCCGCGGAACTGCGGGTCCGCAAGGACCAGAGGCACGGGATTCGTCGTGTGCGCCGTATGAGGGCCCCCGGTGCCCGGGTCGATCATGACCTCGGCGTTCCCGTGGTCCGCGGTCACCAGGGCGACTCCTCCGATTTCCCACACCCTCTCCACGACCCGCCGGAGGTTGCGGTCCACCGCCTCGATCGCACGGATCGCCGCCGGGAGAATCCCCGTATGCCCCACCATGTCCCCGTTGGCGAAGTTGAGGATCATCAGGTCGTGCTTTCCGGAGGAGACTTCCACCGCGGCCCGCTCCCCCACTTCGCAGGCGCTCATCTCCGGCTTCAGGTCGTAGGTGGGAACGGAGGGAGACGGGATCAGGACCCGAGACTCACCGGGATACGGCTTCTCCTCCCCGCCGTTGAAGAAGTACGTCACGTGAGCGTATTTCTCCGTCTCCGCGATCCGCAGGTTCCGCATGCCGGCGCCCGCGAGCGCGCCGACGAGGAGGTTGTCGAGCGTCTGCGCCGGGAATGCGACGGGCAACCCGAACGTCTCGTCGTAGGAGGCCATGCAGGCATACCCGAGAGAAAGCCGTTCGGGACGCGGGAACCGGTCGAACCCGTCCTCGGTCAGCGCCCGCGTGATCTGCCGCGCCCTGTCCCCCCGGAAATTCAGGAAGATCACCGAGTCCCCCTGGCGGATCCTGCCGACGGGGCGGCCGTCCCGGACGATCACCACGGGCTCGATGAACTCGTCGGTCTTCCCCGCCGCGTACGACGCGGCGACGGCGGCGACGGGATCCTCGAAGGGCGCGCCCTCGCCGCGCACCATGGCCTTGTACGCGCGCTCGATGCGGTCCCACCGGTTATCGCGGTCCATCGTGTAGTACCTGCCGACGACGGTCGCCACCTCGCCCGCGCCGACCTTCGCCGATTCCGCCAGCAGCCCCCTCAGATGGTCGATGCCGCTCCGCGGCGGCGTGTCCCTGCCGTCGAAGACCGGGTGGACGCATATCCGGGGGACGCCGCGTTCCTTCGCCATCCGCAGGAGGGCGTAGAGGTGCGTGTGCAGGGAGTGGACGCCGCCGTCGGAGAGCAGGCCGATGAGGTGCAGCGCCTTCTCCCCGTCCCTCGCCGCGTCCATGGCGGCGACAAGGACCGGGTTGCGGAAGAATTCTCCGGTCCGGATGGATTTCGATATGCGGACGAGGTCCTGGTAGACGACCCGGCCCGCCCCCAGGTTCAGGTGCCCCACCTCGGAGTTCCCCATCTGCCCCGCCGGCAGCCCCACGCGCTCCTCCGACGCGTGGATCAGCGTCCGAGGAAAACCGGACCAGAGACGGTCGAAGAAAGGCGTGTCGGCGAGTGCGACCGCGTTGCCCTCCCGGTCGTCGCGATGGCCCCACCCGTCCATGATGATGAGTGCGACAAACCGCCGTTTCATCTCATATATTATAAAACACTCCCCTCCCGTCGAACCGCGCCGCGGACCCCAGCTCCTCCTCGATGCGGAGCAACTGGTTGTATTTCGCCATTCGGTCGGTCCGCGATGCGGAGCCTGTCTTGATCTGTCCCGTGGACAGCCCCACGACCAGGTCGGCGATCGTGCTGTCCTCGGTTTCCCCCGACCTGTGGGACACCACGGCGGTCCAGCCCGCCCGCTTCGCCATCTCGATCGACTCGATCGTCTCGGTAACCGTTCCGATCTGGTTCAGCTTGATCAGTACCGAGTTCGCGGCCTTTTTCTCGATTCCCTTCCGCAGGATCCCGGGGTTGGTCACGAACAGGTCGTCTCCCACGATCTGGATCTTCTTCCCCAAGGCCTGCGTGAACATCCTCCACCCGTCCCAGTCGTCCTCGGAGAAGCCGTCCTCGACGGAGATGACCGGGTACTGGCGGCAGAGGTCCTCGTAGAACCTCACCATCTGCGAGGCGTTCCGCTTCGAGCCGTCCGACTTCCGGAAGACGTAGGTCCCCTTCTCGCCGAACTCGGAGGCCGCGGCGTCGAGCGCGATGCAGATGTCCCTTCCCGCCCTGTACCCGGCCTTCGCCACCGCCTCGAGGATCACCTCGATCGCCTCGGCGTTCGAGCGCAGCGAGGGGGCGAAGCCGCCCTCGTCTCCGACGTTCGTGTTCAGCCCCTTCCCCTTCAGCACCTTCTTCAGGTGGTGGAACGTCTCCACGCCCATCCGGAGGGCGTCTGCGAAGGTCTTCGCGCCCACGGGCATCACCATGAACTCCTGGAGGTCCACGTTGTTGTCCGCGTGGGAGCCGCCGTTCAGGATGTTCATCATCGGAACCGGCAGGGTGCAGGCCCCCACGCCGCCCAGGTACCGGAAGAGGGGCAGGCCGCACGCCTCCGCCGCCGCGCGGGCGACGGCGATCGACACGCCCAGGATCGCGTTCGCGCCCAGTTTCCCCTTGTTCTCCGTCCCGTCGAGGTCGATCAGCATCCGGTCGACCCGGACCTGGTCCACCGCGTCGTACCCGATGAGCCTGGGTGCGATCACCCGATTCACGTTCCGGACCGCCTTCGTCACGCCCTTTCCCAGGTATCGCTTCGGATCCCCGTCCCGCAGCTCCACCGCCTCGCGGGTGCCCGTCGATGCCCCCGAAGGCACGATGGCCGTCCCTTCCGCCCCGGATTCCAGGAGCACGCAGACCTCCACGGTCGGATTCCCCCGGGAGTCGAGCACCTGCCTTCCGTGCACATCGACGATCATCGTCATTCCACGTTCCTCCTCCACGAAATGAAAGGGATTACGGGCGTATGAACTCCTTGCCTCCCTGGCGGATGGTGAGCACCGGGCACGACGCCATCCGGACCACCTTTTCCGCCGTGCTGCCGAAGATGACGTGCTCCACGCCGGTCCGGCCGTGCGTCCCGATGACGATCAGGTCGACCCTGGTCTCCCGGGCGGCGCGAAGGATCTCCCGGTAGGGCACTCCGGAGGCGACCTGCGTCTCCACGCCGGGAAGACCCCCGAAATGGGCCGCGAGGAACGCGGTCATCCCCTCCCGGGCGTACTGTTCCATCCGTGCCCGGAGCAGCTCCAGCGGCACCTCGCCGCGGAACATCGGGTCCATCGCGGCCGGTTCGTCCAGGACGTGGAAAAGGGTGATCCGGGACCCGAAATGCTCCGCCAGCTTCCGCGCCGCGCGCGCCGCTTCCGCCGAGCAGTCGGAGAAATCGGAAGGCAAGAGGATTCCGGCGAACATGGCTCCCCCAGGATGCGAAACGCCCCGGCCGGTTTTTCGGGTCGGCCGGGGCGAGAAGATAACCGAAGACGCAATGCCGGGAGCGGCTTACTTCTTTTTCCCGCCAACGGCCTCTTTCAGGCTCTTCCCAGCGGTGAACTTGGGGACCTTGGCCGCCTTGATCTTGATCGTTTCCCCCGTCTGCGGATTCCGCCCGGTGCGCGCCTTGCGGTTGCTGACGCTGAAGGTTCCGAAACCGGTGAGGGTGAGTTTGTCGCCTTTCTTCAGACTCTTGGTGACGGCGCCGAGGAACGCCTCGACCGCGGCCTCCGCCTGCCCTTTACCGATCCCCGCCTCCGCGCGAACGGCCTCGACCAGTTCCGCCTTCGTCATCTTCCGACCCCCTCGAGTTTTTATAAAGTCCCGGGAACCCCGGAAAAACGCCGGTTGGACCGCCTTGAGTTGATTTCATTAACTCCGAAAGGCGCGCCGGTGTCAAGGGCTAAACCACCGTGATTCCTCCGGCCTTCCCGCGCTTCGCGAACGCTTTCAGAAAGAGCATTCCCGCCAGGAATCCACCGACGTGCGCCCACCACGCGACGCCTCCCGCGGACATCGATCGGCCGAGGGTCGCCGCGCCGCCGAGGAACTGGATCAGGAACCAGAGGCCCAGGAACACGACCGCAGGGATCTCCACCACCGTGAAGAAGATGAAGATCGGCAGAAGGGTGACGATGCGCGCCCGGGGGAAGAGGAGGAAGTAGGCGCCGAGCACGCCGGCGATCGCCCCGGATGCGCCCAGCGTCGGCACCGTGGAAGACGGAAGGCTTACGATCTGCGCCGCGAAGGAGACCGCCCCGCAAGCAAGGTAGAACAGGAGGTATCCCGCATGGCCGAGAGTGTCCTCCACGTTGTCGCCGAAAACGTAGAGGTAGAGCATGTTCCCGAGGATGTGCATCCACCCGCCGTGGAGGAACATGGCCGTCACGGGGGTCAGCAGCCCGTCGAAGGACCGGTATCCGCCTTCGAGGAAGCGCGCCGGGATCACGGCGTACCGCTCGATGAAGGGAAGCGGATTCTCTCCCAGGGAGATCTGGTGAAAGAACACGAGCAGGTTGACGGCGATCAGGAAGTAGTTGACGGCGGGGAGGCGGGAGGGCCGGACCGTGTCGCGAAGGGGGATGATGGCTGCCGTCTCCTGTGCCTCGAACCGGATCTTGTTCCATCGTATCGTCCCGGCGGAAAATTGGAAAGCGGCGGCGGGTTGCTATAATGAAACGTTATGCCGCGCCGGAGGCTTTTCCTGACATGCACGGGGCTGTCCGTGCTCCTGCACCTGCTCGTCCTGTGGATCGCATACCTTCTCCCCTCCACGGAACGCAAGCCCGAGGAGGTCATGGTGGTGGACCTCGCGGACATCCCGCGGTCCACGGACTTCCTCCCGCCCAAGCCCGGCATCCTCGAGGAGGAGCGAAGGCGCCCCGCCCAGCCCCCCCCGTCGGCGCGCAGGGAAGAGCGGAGAGTCCCGATCCCGGAGCGGGTGCTCGAAGGACGCGTCCCCGACCTCCCCGTGAATCCGAACCTTCCCCCCGAGAAGGCGTTTCCACCGCAGCGCCCGAAGGAGGTGCCGCCCGGCAGGACGAACGAGCCCCCCGCGCCTTCGGGCAAGGAGTCCCCTGCCCGCACGGCGAAGGCGGCGCCGCCCTCGGCTCCCGCCCCGAAGGAACCCTCTCCTCCGGGGGGTCCCTCGGGGAAAAAGCCCTCCGGCCCGTCAGGGCAGGTGAAGTCCCTTCGCGACCTGACTCCCTCCCTCGGGCAGATGGTGATGGCGCGCGAGGAGCCTTCGGGAGGCCGCGGCCGGGGAGGGACGTCGGGCTCCTCGGTGGGCACGGGGGGGAAGCCCTCCGGGAACGAGGGGATCACGGAAGAAGGGGGCGGGGGGTTCCGCCTGACGCCGCTGAACGCGCCGGAGGTGCAATACATCTCGTACTTCGCCTCGATCAAGCGGAAGATCGAGCTGGTGTGGCAATACCCTTACGAAGCCGCGGTGGCGGGGATCCAGGGGGACCTGACGATCGAATTCGTGATCGGCCGCAACGGGAATCTGGAATCGCTGCAGCTGATCCGCGGTTCCGGGCACAAGATCCTGGACGACGAGGCGATCCGTTCCATCCGGACGGCCGCGCCGTTCGACCCGATTCCCGTCCGGTACAAGATCCCCCGCCTCGAGATCCGCGGGCGGTTCCTCTACACCAACGGAGGGGCGCTGGGGATCCGCTGAACCGGAAGGAAGGTCACCCTTCCCCTACGAACCGGACGTACTCTTCCGCCGATAGGAGCGCATCGAGCTCCTCGGGTGCGGATGGCCGGATCGTCAAAAGCCACCCGTCCCCGTACGGATCCTTCGTCACCTTCTGGGGCGCGCCTTCCGCTTCGGGGTTGACGTCGACGACGATCCCCGTGAGAGGGGAGAGGAACTCGAACACGGTGGAAGAGGACTCCACCAGGCCGATCGGCTCCCCCGCGAAAATCTCGGTCCGGGGGGAGGGCAGGTCCACGGAAACCGCGTCGCCCAGAAACACGCCGGGGACGTGGGTCAGGCCGGACCGCACATCGCCGAGATCTCCACGCAGCGCCCACACGTGGAACCGGGAGTACCGGCGGTCCTGCGGGGGGTTCACCGCCGCCCCCCGGCCGACCGGCGCACCGCCGCCTCATAGGTGTTCTGGAGGAGCATGGCGATCGTCATGGGACCGACACCTCCCGGTACGGGAGTAATCGCCCCCGCCGCTTCTCTCGCCTCCTCGAACGCGACGTCCCCGCACAGCTTCCCGGCGGCGTTGCGGTTCATCCCGACGTCGATCACGACCGCCCCCGGCTTGATCCAGGAGCCCCGGATCATCTCCGCCCTTCCCACCGCGGCCACCACGACGTCGCCGGAGCGGACGACCGAGGGAAGGTCCTGCGTGCGGGAGTGGCAGATCGTCACCGTCGCGTGCCGCGACAGGAGCAGCATGGCGGCGGGCTTGCCGACGATGTTGCTCCGCCCGACGACCACGGCGTGCTTGCCCTTGAGCTCCACGTTCTCGTGGTCGAGCATCGTGAGGATGCCGTAGGGAGTGCAGGGCAGGAAGGAGGTCCCGCCCGTGAAGAGACGCCCGGCGTTCACGGGGTGGAAGCCGTCGACGTCCTTTGCCGGATCGATCGCCTCGATGATCTTCTTCTCGTCGATGTGCGCGGGCAGCGGCAGCTGGACGAGAATGCCGTGGACGGTGTCGTCGGCGTCGAGGCGCTCCACGAGGTCCAGCAGTTCCCGTTCGGAGGTGGAGACGGGGAGATCGATCTGGCGGGAAAGGAACCCCGCCTCCGCGGACGCCTTCCCCTTGTTCCTCACGTACACCTGGGATGCGGGGTCCTCGCCGACGAGGATGACCGCGAGCCCCGGCCGGACGCCCGTTCGCGTCGTGAATTCGGCCACCTGCTCCTTGACCTTCGCGCGGACGGAGGCGGCAATGGCCTTCCCGTCGATCAGCTTGGCGGACATGAGCGTGCCCCCGTGTAAGGAGTTTCTATTATGTACACCATTGCCGCATGCCGGGACAAGCCCTCAGGAAGCCACCACGAAGGGAATCCGGGATGTCTCCTCCGGCGGTATATCCACATATAAATCATCAGCGATACAAATAAGTCACCGAATCGGGAAATAATTTCCTCAATTTCATTCCTTTTGTGCCTACGGAAGAACTCCCTGGGGAGAGGGGAAGCTCGACCTCGCAGAGAAGACGTTCGCCGGGATGATCGCCGCCCACCCGAAGAACCCGGCGGCGTACTTCCGGTACGGCAGCTACTACGGATACGCGAAAAAGTACGGCAAGGCCATCGTGCAGTTCCGGAAGGGGCTGGAGATCTCCCCGAAGAACCCCTCCCTGTTGAAAGCGCTGAGCCTGGCCTACCACCAGAAGGGCGACCGGAAGAGCGCCGTGAAGGTGGCGGAAAAGCTGGTGAGGGTGGGTCCTGGTCTCTTCGGGAAACCTCAAGGAAGGGATGGACGCGCTGGCGTCCCTCAAGAAAGCCATCTCCCTCTCCGTCGGCTTTCCGGGCCGGGCGGATGCGGTGAAGCGGGCAGGCCGGATGGAAAAGGCCGGAAGGTAGCCGGGGGCCGGACTACCTGGATCACTTCGCCGATTTCGGGCACCCCGCACAGGCGGGGGACGGCGCGACCCCCGACGCGGCGGGGCATGCGGCCTCGCCTTCCTTCTTCCCTTTTCCCTTCCCCTTGCCGTTCCCGTTGCCGTTGCTCTTCGTGCCGTAGTCCGTCGCGTACCAACCCGACCCCTTCAGGATGAAAGCCCCGGGGGACACCAGCCGCTCCACCCTGCCCCCGCAGGCCGGGCATTTCCGCAGAGGCCCCTCGTGGGCGACCTCCAGCGTCTCGGTCACCTTCTTGCATTTCCTGCACTGGTATTCGTAGATGGGCACGTCCGACTCCTCCTTGCGTGATCCCGGATCCCTGAACGGAAACGCTCCCCGGGCCGTGGGGGCCCGGGGAGCGCTCCCGCGAGGTACCTATTCTAATACATCCCGCCGCCGCCCGGAGGCATCGGCGGCATTTCCTTCTTCTCCTCCGGCTTGTCGGCGATGGCGCACTCGGTGGTGATCATGAGGCCCGCCACCGACGCCGCGTTCTGCAGCGCCACGCGCGTGACCTTCGTCGGGTCGAGGATCCCGCCCTTCATGAGGTCCTCGAACTCTTCCGTCCCCGCGTTGTACCCGTAGTTCCCCTTCCCGTTCTTGATCTTGTCGACGATGACGCCGCCGTCCTGGCCGGCGTTGATCGCGATCTGCTTGGCGGGCTCGAAGAGGGCCCTGCGGACGATGTCCGCCCCCGCCTGCTGGTCGTGATCGAGCTTCATGTTCTCCAGCACCACGGCCGCGCGGATATAGGCGACGCCGCCGCCGGCGACGATCCCCTCCTCCACCGCGGCGCGGGTCGCGTGGAGCGCGTCCTCGACGCGGGCCTTCTTCTCCTTCATCTCGGACTCGGTCGCCGCGCCCACGTTGATGACCGCCACCCCGCCCACGAGCTTGGCCAGCCGCTCCTGCAGCTTCTCCTTGTCGTAGTCGGAGGTGGTTTCCTCGATCTGCGCGCGGATCTGCTTCACACGGGCCTCGATGTCGGCCTTCTTTCCCGCCCCGTCGATGATCGTCGTGTTGTCCTTGTCCAGCACCACGCGCTTGGCGCGGCCCAGGTCGGAGAGTGTGACCGCCTCGAGCTTGATCCCCATCTCCTCGGCGATCGCCTTCCCGCCGGTGAGGACCGCGATGTCCTCGAGCATCGCCTTGCGCCGGTCGCCGAAGCCGGGGGCCTTGACCGCGCAGGCGTTCAGGGTGCCGCGGAGCTTGTTGACCACGAGGGTGGCCAGCGCCTCGCCCTCGACCTCTTCGGCCACGATGAGCAGCGGCTTGCCGCTGCGGGCGATCTGCTCGAGCAGCGGGAGCAGGTCCTTCATGTTGGAGATCTTCTTCTCGTGGATGAGGATGTACGGGTCCTCGAGGACCGCTTCCATCCGCTCCGGGTCGGTGACGAAGTAGGGGGAGAGGTACCCGCGGTCGAACTGCATCCCCTCGACGATCTCGAGGGTGGTTTCCATCCCCTTGGCCTCCTCGACCGTGATGACGCCTTCCTTGCCGACCTTGGCCATCGCCTCGGAGATGATGTTGCCGATCGTCTCGTCGTTGTTCGCGGAGATGGTGCCGACCTGCGCGATCTCCTTGGGGTCCTTCGTCGCCTTGGAGAGCTTCTTGAGCTCCGCCGCCACGGATTCGACCGCCTTGTCGATCCCGCGCTTGAGGTCCATCGGGTTGTACCCGGCGGCCACCAGCTTGGAGCCCTCCTGGTAGATCTTCTGCGCCAGCACGGTGGCGGTGGTCGTCCCGTCGCCCGCCACGTCGCTGGTCTTGGAGGCGACCTCCTTCACCATCTGGGCGCCCATGTTCTCGTACTTGTCGGGGAGTTCGACCTCCTTGGCCACCGTGACGCCGTCCTTGGTGACCAGGGGGGAACCGAAGGACTTCTCGATGATCACGTTCCTGCCCCGGGGACCCAGGGTCACCTTGACCGCGTCCGCCAGAGCGTCGACGCCCACCTTGATCTTGGCCCGGGCATCCTCGCTGAACTTGAGCTGCTTCGCCATCTCGTATTCCTCCTTTGGAATGTTCCCGTGTGGGTGGTGCCGGTTACTTCGCGAGGACCGCGAGGATGTCGTCCTCGCGGAGGATCAGGTGCTCCTCGCCCTCGACCTTGATCTCGCTGCCCGAATATTTCCCGAAAAGGATCCGGTCGCCCGCCTTCACTTCGCAGGGCACCCGGGTCCCGTTGTCCGTCACCTTCCCGGGACCGACGGCGACGACCAATCCCTCTTGCGGCTTTTCCTTGGCGGTATCGGGGATGATGATCCCGCCCTTGGTCTTGGCCTCTTCCTCCACCCGCTTGACCAGAATCCGATCCTGCAACGGCTTGACTTTCATGCTTCCTCCTCCTTCCACCCTCTGAAGTATGCTTGGATCGCCTGCCGGCTGTTAGCACTCTTCTCTTATGAGTGCTAACGTGCAATATACGGCCATGCGCGCAAGATGTCAAGTGGGGAAGGGATCATTCCGGCGGAAAAACAAAAATCACTGTATTCGCTTGATTACAGAAGGTAAACGGGTGGAGAGGTTGTTTTAAAGTTTTCTCCGGGCCATCTCCTCCTCGAAATATTTCCGGTACAGGACCTCCCACTCCCTCCCCCCCTCGGGCACCCGCCGGGAGAGCCGGGAGACCTTTTCCCTCGCGAAGGCGTCCGCCTCCTCCTCCGCCCGCGCGTACGTGTCGAACACCGCCTTGGCTTCCCGGTGCGCCGCCGGCTCGTCGGGAAAATCGGCCAGCCCCCCCTGCCGGAGCGCTTTGCGGATCCGGTGGGAAAGGTGGGAGATGCGCGCCTCGGTCAGGCGCACGGGGTTCCTCCCCTCACAGGACGATCCCTCGCTCTCCGGCGAGCCGTTCCTTGATCTTCTGGAAAAGGATGCGGCTGTTGGCCTGCGAATGCTCGGCCTGGCGAAGGTGCTTCTCGAGCAGGGCCTCCGTCTCGCGGTCGAGTTCCTCCTCCCTCCGGATGTCTTCCCGGATCTCCGCCGCGATCCGCGCGGCGAGCGTTTCGTCGCCGGCCTTCGGCCGGACCAGCCCCTTCGCCTTCCAGCGGGACAGGATCGTCGCGCCGATGCGCCGAAGCTGTTCGTCCGTGAGTTTCAACGGCCCCTTCCTCCCGGCGGCGCCACCCATTCGCGGAAATCGGCGCCGATGACGCCCCTCTTCCGGTATCTTTCCATCGAAACGGCGCAAGGGCAATCCCTTTCCCCACCCGCGAGGGCCCTCGCGGCCGCGATCGCCATGGCCGGGATCCGGTTCTTCGCCGCTTCCACGGCCTCCGCCCCGGAGGCGGGAAGCATCCCCTCGAACAGCGCGCCCCGCCGGTACGGCAACCGCCTTGCCCCCTCCGCGTAATTGGTGACGTACGCCACGGGCGCGTAGCAGATCTCCAGCTCCCGCGCGAGGAACGCCTCCGGGCACAGCGTCATCCCTACGAGGTCCGCCCCGGCTTTCGCGAAGAACCGGATCTCGGCGGCGGTTTCCAGGCGCGGGCCCTCGGTGCAGACGTACGTTCCTCCGCCGAGGACGCGGTTCCCCCGCCCGCCCCTTCCCGCCGCGCGCAGCAACGCCTCCCGGAGGGGTTCGCAGAACACGGGGTGCTGCCGAAGGAAGCCGATTCCCTTCCCCTCGTAGAACGTGGACGGACGGGTCCGGGTGAAATCGATGATGTCGTCGGGAAACACCAGGTCGCCGGGGCGGTATTTCCGGGAGATGGCTCCCGGGCCGGTCCAGGCGATGATCCGGGTGACGCCCAGGAGCTTCGCGGCGTACACGTTCGCCCGGTAATTCACGTACGGCGCCGTGATCTCGTACCCGCGCTCGCCGTGGCGGGAGAGGAAGAAGAACGGGAAGCCGTCCTTCTCGAAGCGATGGACCGGGTTCGAGAGGCCGTACGGGGTGCGCACGCGGCGCGAGGAGAGGAGTTTCCCCAGCGCCCCCGCGGGCAGGGCGTACGCCCCGGATCCCCCGAGGAGGAGGAACCGGGGCGTCTCGCTTTGCGCGCTCCGTCTCAGAAGGAGAGCCGGAGGCCGAGGTTGGCCGTCCATCCGCCCATGTTCACGTCGAAGGAATTGCCGGCGTTGGACTGGAAGGACGGGTTGACGATGTGGTATTTCCCCTCGAAGTTCAGGGCCATCCGCGGATTGAGCCACAGGTCGGCCCCCGCCGACAGGTACCCCCCGAAATCCGAACTGGTGTCGTCGATGCCGCTGAATCCCGTGAACGCCTCCTCCTTCAGGCGCGAGAAATAGAGCCCCAGTCCGCCTCCGAGGTACGGCTCGATGATCGGGTTGGGCGCGATCAGCCGGACGCCGATCGTCAGCGGCACGACGGTGGCCTCGTCCGGGCCGCGCTTGGCGTCGTAGGCGCCCACCGCCCCCTCGATCGCGAGGAACGGCGACACGCGGGAGCCGAACCCCACGTCGAAGTGTCCTCCCGTATCGTACCCGTCGAGCCCGTCCGTGTCGCTGTTGGGTTCGAACAGCCCCACGTGTCCGAACACGTACGTCTGCCCGTACCGCGCGTGCCGCGGCGGGGGCACCTCGGCTCCCCGGCGGGGCGGGGGAGGGGGGTACTCCCCGGGTTCGCGGTACCGGTAACCCCGTTCGTACCGGTCGTAATCGGCGGCCCGGGCGGGAACGGACACGGCGACCACCAGGCCGGCAACGAGCAACGCAAGGATTCTCTTCATGGTTTCTCCTCCTTCGTCCTGCAAAATCCAATATAATATGGAATCCCCTGATGCCATCTATACGACTTTTCCAAGGGAGATATTCATGATCATCGTCATGGGCCAGGGTGCCGGCCGCACGGCCATCCGCTCCGTCATCGCGCGGATCAAGGAACTCGGGTACACCCCCCACCCGATCTACGGGAAGGAACGGACCGTCATCGGCGCGATCGGCGACGAGCGCGGCAAGTTCGTCCTCCAGTCCCTCGAGTCGCTCCCCGGCGTGGAGCGGGTCGTTCCCATCCTCAAGCCGTACAAGCTCGCCAGCCGCGAGGTCAGGACGGAGAGGACGGTCGTGAAGATCGCCCCCGGCGTCACGGTGGGCGACAGGCAGCTGCTGGTCATCGCGGGCCCCTGCTCCGTCGAGAGCCTGCAGCAGATGGTCGACACGGCGGTGGCGGTGAAGAAGGCGGGCGCCCACGTCCTGCGCGGGGGGGCGTGGAAACCCCGCACCTCCCCGTACGCCTTCCAGGGGCTGGAACTCAAGGGGCTGAAGATCCTGCGCAAGGCGGGCGACCGCGCGGAGATGCCGGTGGTCACGGAAGTGATGAGCCCCGCGGACGTCGGGATCATCGCGGAATACTCCGACATCCTCCAGGTGGGCGCCCGCAACGTCCAGAACTTCACGCTCCTGAAGCGGATCGGGAAGTCGAAGCGCCCCATCCTCCTGAAACGCGGGATGATGACCACGATCTCCGAGTACCTGATGAGCGCGGAGTACTGCCTCTCCGAGGGCAGCCGCCAGGTGATCCTCTGCGAGCGCGGCATCCGCACCTTCGAGGACTCCACCAGGAACACCCTGGACCTCTCCGCCATCCCCGTCCTCAAGGAACGCACCCACCTCCCGGTCATCGCCGATCCTTCGCACGGCACCGGGGTGGCCAACTACGTGACGCCGATGGCCTGCGCCGCCGTGGCGGCGGGGGCCGACGGGCTGATGATCGAGGTGCACCCCACCCCGGAGAAGGCGCTCTCCGACGGGCCGCAGTCGCTCACCTTCGAGAGGTTCGCCGACGCCATGGCGAGGATCCTCCCCTTCATCGACGCGGCGGGAAGGACGCTCTGATCCGCAAGTACATCCTCCCCGCCCTGTTCGCGGCCCTCCTCCTCCACGCCGGGTACATGTACTACGAGGTCGGACGGGGGATCGCCGGGAACGCCTGGGAGATCCCCTCCATCCTTTACGGGCGCCCCGCGGAGATCCGGATCGGGGACAGCCTCGGAAACCTCCGGCTCTCCGAACGCCTGCGGGCGCTCGGCTACAGGAAGGTCTCCGGGAGACCCTCCGCCGCCGGCACCTATTCCGAGGAACCCGGCCGCGTCCGGATCTTCATCCGGGACTACCGGGTCGAGGAGACTCCCCGCAACGGCGGCCCGGTGGACATCGGCGTCGACGGGGGGCGCGTGACGTCGATCGCCACCCCCGCCCGCGCGCCGCTGGACCGGGTCCACCTCGAACCGGAAGAGATCTCCCGCATCCTGGGCCCCCGCATGGAGGCGCGGACGGTGGTCCCCCTCTCCTCCATCCCGAAGGTGCTGCAGAACGCCGTGATCGCCGCCGAGGACGCGCGGTTCTACTCCCATTTCGGAATCGACCTGGTCGGGATCGCCCGCGCGGTGCTGGCCAACATCCGGGAGGGCCGGTTCGCGCAGGGAGGGTCCACGATCACCCAGCAGGTGGCCAAGAATTTCTTCCTCTCCCCGAAGAAGACGATCTGGCGGAAGCTGCGGGAAGTGGAGATCGCCCTCATCCTCGAAGCGCGGTATTCGAAGCGGGAGATCCTGGAGATGTACCTGAACAAGATCTACTTCGGGCAGGAGGGCCCCCGCGGGATCTACGGCGTGGAGGAGGCCGCGAACTACTACTTCTCGAAGCCGGCGTCGGAGCTCTCCCCGGAGGAGGCCGCGCTGCTGGCCGGCATGATCCGGTCGCCGAACCGGTACTCCCCGCTCCGCTCCCCCGCGGCGTCGAAGGAGCGCCGCAACGCCGTCCTCGCGCGGATGCGCCGGCTGGGCATGCTCCAGGAAAGCGTATTCGAGCGGGCGGTCCGCACCCCGGTGCGCACGCATCCCCGGGCCGCCCCGGTCAACCTGGCCTCGTACTTCTCGGATTACATCCAGCGGGTCACCGAGGACGACCTGGGCGGGGAGAAGCTCTACCGGACCGGGTACCGTTTCTACACCACCCTCGACCCCGTGCAGCAGGCCGCCGCGGAAGACGCCGTGACGAAAGGGCTCGCCGAGATCGGGAAGACGGCGAGGAAAGCCCCCACCGGGGAACCCCTGGAAGCGGCCCTGGTCGCCGTGGACCCCGCGACCGGGGAGATGACCGCGATGGTGGGAGGCCGCGGCTACGGGGAGACGCAGTACAACCGGGCCACGGACGCGAAACGGCAGCCGGGAAGCGCCTTCAAGCCCTTCGTCCTCCTCGCGGCGATGGAACAGGCGACGCGCGGGGAAGGGAAGACGACGCTCTCCACGATGGTGTCCGGGAGCCCCCTGGCGGTGCCGGTGCCGGGCGGCGTCTGGACTCCCTCGAATTTCGAGGGAAAAGCGTACGGCACGATCACGGTCCGCCGGATGATCGAGGATTCCGTGAACACGGCCGCCGTGCGGCTGGCGATGAACGTCGGTCTGCCCGAGGTGGCGCGGACCGCCCGCCTCGCCGGGATCACGAGCCCCCTCTCTCCCGTCCCTTCGATGGCGCTCGGCAGCTTCGAGGTCACCCCGATGGAACTCGCCTACGCGTACGCGACGATCGCCTCGGGAGGGACCCGGTTCGATCCGTTCCCGCTCTTCTCGGTGACGGCGGCGGACGGGGAGATCCTCGGCGCGGAGAAAGCGCATTGGAAGCGGGCGATCGACCCGCGGGCGGCGTTCCTCACGGAGTACGCCATGGAGGGCGTCCTGGAGCGGGGAACCGCGAAGTCCGCCCGGGCGCTGGGGGTGTACTTCCCCGCCTCGGGAAAGACCGGGACCACGGACGCCAACCGCGACTCCTGGTTCGTGGGTTTTACCCCCGACGTGGTGTGCGCCGTGTGGGTCGGGTACGACTCGGGCGCGGACACGGGGCTCACCGGGGCCGCCGGCGCCCTGCGCATCTGGGCGCGCTTCCTGCGGGCCATGTACCCCCAGGGCGGGCCGGTGTCCCTGCGCCCTCCCGAGGGGATCGAATTCGCGGAGATCGACCCGGAATCGGGATACCTCGCCACGAGCGCGTGTCCGCAAACGCTCCGGGAGGCGTACCTCGCGGGGACGGCCCCGACGCAGACGTGCCCCCTCCACCCGGTGAACCCCGTGGTGGACACCCTCCGCAAAGGGCTGCGCGGCATCGGGGAGTACATCCGCAACCTGTTCAAGTAGGCGGACCCCGTGGTATAAAAGCGTTTTCCACACCGACGGAGAGACGCAGCCGATGGACTACAAGGACACGCTCAACCTGCCGCAGACCGGCTTCCCCATGCGCGCCAACCTCGCCCAGAGGGAACCGGAAACCCTCGCCCGCTGGGAAAAGACGGACCTGTACCGGAGGATGGTGGAGAACCGCAAGGGAAGGCCCACGTTCGTCCTTCACGACGGCCCTCCGTACGCCAACGGGCACATCCACATCGGGCACGCGTTGAACAAGATCCTCAAGGACATTATCGTGAAGTACCGGACGATGGCGGGGTCGCTCTCCCTCTACGTCCCGGGATGGGACTGCCACGGTCTCCCGATCGAGCACCAGGTGGACAAATCCCTCGGGGCGAAGAAGGAGGCGATCCCCACGGGGGTGAAACGCCGCCTGTGCCGGGAATACGCGACGAAGTTCATCGACATCCAGAGGGAGGAGTTCCAGCGCCTCGGCGTGCTCGGCGACTGGGAGCACCCGTACCGCACGATGACCTTCGGCTACGAGGCGGGGATCCTCCGGGAGCTGGGGCGGTTCCTCGAGGCCGGGTCGGTGTACCAGGGGACCAAGCCGGTCTACTGGTGCGTTTCGTGCCGCACGGCGCTGGCCGAGGCGGAAGTCGAGTACGCCGACCACACCTCCCCGTCGATCTACGTGAAGTTCCCCTTCGTCGACCCGCCGGAGAAGATCCACCCGCTGCTGGCCGGGAAAAAGGTGTTCTTCGTCATCTGGACCACCACCCCATGGACGATCCCCTCGAACCTGGCGATCGCCCTCCACCCGGACTTCGAATACACGGCCCTCGAATCGGGGGGAGAAACGTACGTCGTCGCGGAAGGGCTGGCGGAGCGGTTCGCGGCCGAGACGGGGCTGGGCCAGCCGTCCGGGATCGCCACGTTCCGCGCGGGGCACCTCGAGCGGCTCCGCTGCCGGCACCCCCTCTTCGAACGCGACTCCATCCTCGTCCTCGCCGATTACGTGACGCTGGAGGCGGGCACCGGGTGCGTCCACACGGCCCCCGGGCACGGGCGGGAGGATTACGAGACGGGGCTGAAATACGGCCTCCCGATCTATGCGCCCCTGGACGACGACGGCAGGTTCACGAAGGAGGTCCCCCTCTTCGAGGGGATCCAGGTCTTCGATGCGAACCCGCGGGTCAACGCGAAGCTCGCCGAGGCCGGCGCCCTCATGCGGGAGGGGAAGGTGACCCACTCCTACCCCCACTGCTGGCGGTGCAAGCACCCGGTCATCTTCCGCGCGACGAAGCAGTGGTTCATCTCGATGGACAGGACCGGGCTCCGGGAGAAGACCCTCGCGGAGATCCGGAAGGTGCGATGGATCCCGGAATGGGGGCAGGACCGGATCGACGGCATGATCGCCAACCGTCCCGACTGGTGCATCTCGCGCCAGCGCTCCTGGGGGGTGCCGATCGCCCTCTTCCGGTGCGAGGGGTGCGGCGGCCACCTGCTGGACCGCGGGATGGTCGACCACGTCGCGGGCTTCTTCGAGAAGGAGGGGGCGGACGCATGGTTCGACCGGGACGTCGCCGAACTCCTCCCGCCGGGGACGAAGTGCCCCTCCTGCGGAGGGTCGGCGTTCGCCAAGGAGACCGACATCCTCGACGTGTGGTTCGACTCCGGGGTTTCCTACGCCTGCGTGTGCGAGGGGAAGGAGAACCTGGGATTCCCGGTGGACCTCTACCTCGAGGGATCGGACCAGCACAGGGGGTGGTTCCACTCCTCCATCCTCGCCTCCGTGGGGACCCGCGGCAGGGCCCCGTACCGCGCCGTGCTCACCCACGGGTTCGTCGTGGACGGCAGGGGCGAGGCGATGCACAAGTCCAGGGGGAACGTGATCGCCCCCGAGGAGATCATCAAGAAGCACGGGGCGGAGCTCCTGCGCCTGTGGGTCGCGGCGGAGGATTACCGGGACGATGTCCGGCTCTCCAAGGACATCCTGGACCGGCTGACGGAGGCGTACCGGAAGATCCGCAACACGATCCGGTTCCTGCTGGCCAACGTGAGCGACTTTTCCCCCGAGAAGGACGCGGTGCCCGGGGACCGGATGGACGAGATGGACCGGTACGCCCTCGTCCTGTTCGACCGGCTGACGGCAAAGGTCCGCAAGGCGTACGAAAGCTACGAGTTCCACGTCATCTTCCACGCGGTGAACAACTTCTGCGCGGTGGACCTCTCCTCCTTCTACCTGAACGCGCTCAAGGACCGGATCTACTGCGCCCCCGCGGACGACCCGAAACGCCGCTCGGCGCAGACGGCGATCTTCCGCATCGCGGAGGGGCTCCTTACGCTGATCGCGCCGGTGCTGTCGTTCACGGCGGACGAGGCGTGGGGCTACCTTCCCGCCCGCCCCGGGAAGCCCGACAGCGTGTTCCTCGCCGACCTTCCCGAGCCGGGAGGGATGCCGGGCGCGGAAGAAATCTCGGCGCGGTGGGAAAGGATCCTCGCCCTGCGCTCGGAGGCGGCCCAACCCCTGGAAGCGGCGCGGAGGGAGAAGACGATCGGCAGCGACCAGGACGCGCTGGTGCGGATCGACCCCGGCCCCTTCGCGGACCTGCTCGCGACGCACGCCCGGGAGGTCCGCGACGCGCTGATCGTCTCCGGGATCGACGTCGGCGACGTCTCCGGCCCGGGGACGTACGAAAGCGCCGCGTGGCCCGGGCTCAGGATCCGGGTGGAGAAGGCGCCGTGGGGGAAATGCGGGCGCTGCTGGAACCACGCCCCGGAGGTGGGGACCCTTGCCGGGACCCCGGAGCTGTGCGCGCGGTGCGCCGCGGCGGTCCGGACGTGACGGCGGCCGTCCGTTGACGACGCTGCGGAAATTCGCCGTTCCCGCCGTCTCGGCGCTGGCGCTGACGGCGATCGACCAGGCGACGAAGGTGTGGGCGGTGCGGAACCTTCCGCTCTACGAGCCCTTCGACGTCCTCCCCGGTTTCTTCGACCTGGTGCACGTCAGGAACACGGGGGTCGCCTTCAGTCTCCTGTCCAACCTCGACCACCGGTGGGTCCACCCGGTCCTGATCCTGGCCACGCTGGCGGCGATGGCGGCGGTCTTCGCGTACATCCGGTACCTCCCGGCGAAGGGCGTGGCCCCTTTCGCCCTCGGGCTGATCATGGGGGGGGCGCTGGGGAACCTGATCGACCGGATGCGCCTGGGATACGTCGTCGACTTCCTCGACCTCCATTGGCGCAGCCACCACTGGCCCACCTTCAACGTCGCGGACATCGGCATCTCCGTGGGGGTCGTCCTGCTGCTGATCGACATGGTGGTCGCGCCGAAGGAGCCCGGGGATGCACCCCGTCCTGCTGCAGATCGGTAGTCTCACGTCCTCGTAGTATTCTTCCGGCGGCGTATTCCCAGGACGTATACGACCTCTCTACGGACACGCAAACAACCCAGCCGGCGAAAGATCAGACCCCTTCATCCCTCAGATCCTCGATGATTCCCAGCGGGTCGTACGGAGCCTGCAATCCCGGGTACAGGCGCGTGGATCTCGTTTTCCGGAATATTTCAGAGAATTCTTCGTGCAAGGGGAACCCGTCCCGCAACCGGTACCACTTCTCCTTCCCCCTCTGTTGCGAACCAATGACGCGGCATTTTTCAAGCCGAGACAATTGGCGAAGGACGCACTTGATGTCGAGCCCGGTAATTCGCGCGACGAGCCGGGGGTGCAGAGGATCGTTCGGATAATCGAAGAAGACCGCGAACGTCGAATAGAACGACCTTGATGAAAAGAGTTCTTCGATCATGGGGCAAAATCAATGCAAATCCGGAGCCGGGCGAGCAAAGTGGTGGGGTTGTGGGAGGAAACGCGAGGAACTGAGAGTTCCCGGTTTCGAGGGAGATAATTCAGGGGGGGAGGTATCGTTACATTGATGGCAAAGTACCATCAATAATTACAGGACATACCCCTCGTTTCCGTATGCCCCCTGCGTGGGATCAGGGGAGGGCGCCGCCGACGACCATGCGGATCGCGTGGTTGCCGTAGTCCGCGATGTAGGCGTTCCCGCGGGAGTCGACGGTGACGGCGCGCGGGTCGTTCATCTGTGCTTCGGTCGCCAATCCTCCGTCCCCCGAGAAACCGAGCGTCCCCGTGCCCGCAAATACGCGGACTTTCCCGGCCACGTCCATGTGGAGCACGCGGTTCGTCCCCTCCTCGACAAAAAAGATTTTCCCCGTGATCGGGTTGTAATCGACGACCCGCGGTTTCGACGGCGACATCGCCAGCGAATCGATCCCTTCGGAGAACGGCGTGCCTCCGGCGTCGGCCACCAGGTAGTAGATGTTCCCGTCGAGGAGCGAAACCCGCATGATCCGGTCGTTGTCCGTGTCGGCGAAGACCAGCGAGTCCATCTTCGGCGCATAGGCGATGCTGGAGGGGGCACGGAGCGGGTAATTCCACCGTGAGATCGGTTCTGTGGTGTCATACGGCAAGTTATCGGAAACAAAATCAGACTTCGACGAGCCGATCAATTGGAACACTCTCGGATTCAAGTAATCCACGAAAAACAGAAATCCATTATCGACAACAGCAATATCCAGCCTGGCCGCAGGATTTGCTACTCCGTTGTCATACGGGACGCTCGCCACGACACCGTTGTCCACCCGGACGATCTGGTTCCAGTAGTTGAACAGGTAAAGATTCCCCGCGGGATCGAAATCGATGTCCGAGACGGCGTCGATCGGCGAGGAAGCGGCCGCCGTTCCCGGGAGGATGGGGCCGTGCGGTCCGCTCCCGGCGAAATGGGAGATGTAGCCGTACCGGTCGATCCTCCGGACGCGCCCGTACGTCGTCGCGAAAGAGGAGATGTAGATCGCGTCGTCCGGCCCGGCCTTGACCGCCACCGGGTTCCGGAGCAGCGCCTCGTTGTCGAGCCCTCCGTCCCCCGTGTCGCCGGGGGTGCCGGAGCCGCTCACGGGGGGAGCGCCGCAGACGGTCACGATCGTTCCCCTGGCGTACATCGGCACCGGGACCGTCTTCACTTCCCCGGGCGAGAGCGCGATGCCGTTGCTCCAGCCGCGCCCCAACAGCGGTGCGGACGTGCCGAGGGTGACCGCCGTGTTGTCGTACTCGTCGACCTCCACGGTGATACGCGTCCCGGGAGGAACGTCCCGGATCTCCCCGCGGCCGTCGGAACGGTTGAACCACGCCTCCATCGGGGGGAAGTGCGGGGCGAGCACGCGGACGAGGATCCGGTCGGAAGGATCCGCCGGATAGGACGGGGCGCGGACCGCCGCCCGGGACGCCGCCGACGCCCCCGGCGGAGCCGGATACTCCAGCCGCACCGCGAGGGAGCCGCCGCCGGACCCGGAACAGCCGCAAAAGACCATCGCCGCGAAAAGGATCGGGCGGAAAATGTCGCGCGCACGCCGCACTGTGACGCACCACCCTTCGGGGATCGCCTTATATAATACCGATATCGTCCCGCGGGACAAGGAGGAGCCGATGGAATGGAACAGCCCGACCCCGACCCCCCTCTCCGCCGAGGAGCTCACCGCGTATATCGGGCCGAACGCGGGGGCCTACCGGGCAAGCTTCGAGCGCTTCACCCGCACGGAGCCGCCGCGGTTCGCGTTTTCCTGGAACTGGATGGCATGCATGGCCGGGGTCTGGTGGTACCTCTACCGGAAGATGTACCTGTGGGCGGCCGTCGACTTCGCGCTGAGCGTGTTCTTCGGCTGGACCCTCTTCGTGCCGCTGCTCTGGGCGATGGCGCGCGCGGTGACGGGGGACTACCTCTACTTCCGCCAGGCCGACAGGAAGATCCGGGAGTCCCGGTCGCCCTCCTTCGCGGACAACCCTTCCGCGGACGCCGCGCATCTCGCCCGGCTGGCCCGGGAGGGAGGCGTGCACGCGTGGATCCCGTGGGCGGCCGTCATCGGGACGATCCTCCTGCTGATCCTCTCGGTCCTGTTCTTCGGGCTGCTCTGGACGAAGATCCCCCACCTCCACGAAATCTGGCGCGGAGAGCGGGGGAGCTGGACATGATCGATACGGAAAGGGGCCCCGTCGCCGGGGCCCCTTGGGCCTGACCTCCCTTCGACTTCGGACCGCTCAGCAGTCGAAGTAGAGGAAGAACTCGTGCGGGTGCGGCCGCAGCTTCACCGGGTTCACCTCGGCCTCGATCTTGTACTCGATCCACTTCTCGATCACGTCGATGGTGAACACGTCGCCCTTGAGCAGGAACTCGTGGTCGGCCTCCAGCGCCTTGAGGGATTCCTCGAGGGAACCGGGGGTGGTCGGCACCTCGGACAGCTCCTCCGGCGACAGCGCGTAGATGTCCTTGTCCAGCGGCTGCCCCGGGTCGATCTTGTTCTGGACGCCGTCCAGCCCGGCCATCAGCTGCGCGGCGAAGGAGAGGTAGCCGTTGCAGGACGGGTCGGGGGTGCGGAACTCGAGGCGCTTGGCCTTGGGCGAGGCGGAGTACATCGGGATCCGGACCGACGCGGACCGGTTGCGGCTGGAATACGCCAGGTTCACCGGCGCCTCGAACCCCGGCACCAGCCGCTTGTAGGAGTTCATCGTCGGGTTGCTGAACGCGCAGATCGCCTTGGCGTGCTTGAGGATCCCGCCGATGTACCAGAGCGCCATCTTCGACATCCCGCCGTACTCCTCGCCGGCGAAGAGCGGCTTCCCGCCCTTCCACAGGGACTGGTGGGTGTGCATCCCGGAGCCGTTGTCGGCGAAGAGCGGCTTCGGCATGAAGGTGACGGTCTTGCCGGCCTTTCGCGCCACGTTCTTGCAGATGTACTTGTACCACTGCAGCGCGTCGGCGACCTTGACCAGCGTGTCGAACCGCAGGTCGATCTCGGCCTGGCCCGCGGTCGCGACCTCGTGGTGCTGGGCCTCGATCTTCAGCCCCACCTGCTCCATCACGCGGACCATCTCGTCGCGCAGGTCGTGCTGGGAGTCGGTCGGCGGGACGGGGAAGTAACCCTCCTTGTGGCGCGGCTTGTAGCCCAGGTTCGGTCCCTCCTCGCGCCCGGAATTCCAGATCCCCTCGTCGGAATCGATGAAGTAGTAGCCGTAGTTGGACGCGGTGGCGAACCGGATGTCGTCGAAGATGAAGAACTCCGCCTCCGGACCGAAGTACGCCGTGTCGGCGATGCCGGTGGACTTCAGGTACGCCTCGGCCTTCCGGGCGATGTTGCGCGGGTCGCGGGTGTAGTTCTCCTTCGTGATCGGGTCCACGATGTTGCAGATCAGGGAGAGCGTCGGACGGGTGAGGAACGGGTCCACGACCGCCGTTTCGGCGTCGGGGACGACCAGCATGTCGGACGCGTGGATCGGCTGCCAGCCGCGGATGGAGGATCCGTCGAAGCCGAACCCTTCCTCGAAGCTGTCCGCGCTGAGCTCATAGACGGGCACGGCGAAGTGCTGCCACGTGCCGACGAAGTCCATGAACTTCAGGTCGACCATCTCGATGCTCTTGCTCTTGGAGAATGCCAGGACTTCCTTCGCGTTCATTACGGTTCCTCCTGAGGAATTGGTGGGACGGATTGCGAAGCGATCAGATGGCGTCGTGCCCGCGCTCGCCGGTGCGGATGCGCACGACCTCCTCCACGTTCGTGACGAAGATCTTCCCGTCGCCGATGCGGCCGGTGCGCGCGGACTTCTCCACGACCTCGACCACCTGCGGGACCAGGTCGTCGGGGACGATGATCTCGAGCTTGATCTTCGGGAGGAAATCCACCACGTACTCGGCGCCGCGATACAGCTCGGTGTGGCCCTTCTGGCGGCCGAATCCCTTGACCTCCGACACCGTCATCCCCTGCACGCCGATGTCGTTCAGGGACTCCTTCACCTCGTCGAGTTTGAACGGCTTGATGATGGCCTCGATCTTCTTCATTGGGTCACCTCCTTCCTCTTCGGAAGGAAGCAACCCCCGTACCATGCATGCGACCGCCGCGAGGATCCCCCGGGAATCTCATGTTTCCATTTCAAAACCGGGCGGATGGCGAATCGCCCCCTTCGGGGCGATCCCTCCGCTTCCCCGCCGGTGCTACAATGGTGCACAATCCGTGGACAACGGGTGCCTGTTCCTTGGGCAGATCCCGCGAGGAGGGACCGTGGGGAACGAGGGCATGGATGCGTACCGCCGCGCGGTGGAGTCGATCTTCGGGGAGGAACTGATCTCCCTCACGCTGTACGGGGGGCACGCCGCCGACCCGCCCGTGGAGCGAGGGGAAATCCACGTCCTCATCGTCGTCCGGAACCTGCGGCGCGATGCGCTCGCCGCGTACCGGGCGGCCTCTCCCCGGTTCACGAAGCAGGGGATCGCGCCCCCTCCGATCTTCACCGAAACGTTCCTGGCGGAATCCGTGGACGTGTTCCCCCTCGAATTCCTCGGAATGAAGGAGCGCAGGAAGGTTCTCTCCGGGAGGGACGTCCTGGCTCCCATCGAGGTGGACACCGCGAACCTCCGCCACCAGGTGGAGTTCGAGATGAAGGGAAAGCTCCTCGCCCTTCGCAGGATGTACCTTTCCTCGCAGGGGGGCCGCGCCCTCGCGAGCCTCATGCGCCGCACCGCGGGGCCGATCGTCGTCGTCGCCCGGGGCCTGCTGCTCCTCTCTCCCGGCGGCGCACCGCACGGGAAGCGGGAGATCCTGTCGGAGATGGAATCCCGCTTCGGCCTCTCCCTGCCCCGCCTCCGGGAGATTCTCGACGCGGCGGACGATGCGTCTCTGGCCGGACATGCGGAGGACACCTTCCTGGGTTACCTCGAGGAGGTGGAGAGGATCTGCCGGGTCGCGGACTCCGGCGCCGCAGGGAACGCCCGGTAAGATGCGCCGAACCGCGGGAGTTCTCCTTTTTCTGGCCGTTTCCCTCCTGGCCTGCCCCGCAGGGGCGTCCGGACCGGTCATCCCGCCGCCCTCGGGATACGTGACCGACGCGGCGGGGGTCCTCGGGACGTGGGGGCCGAAGACCGACGCGCTGTGCCGCGAGATCGAGCAGCGGACGGGCGCGGAGGTGGCCGTCCTCACCGTACCGACCACGGAGGGCCTTTCCCCGCAGGAGTACGCCCAGGCGGTCTTCGACCGGTGGAAGATCGGCAGGAAAGGGAGGGACGACGGCGTCCTCTTCCTGGTCGCCGTCAAGGACAGGAAACTGTGGATCGCCACCGGCTATGGGGTGGAGAGCGTCCTGCCGGACGGCAAGGTGGGGGAGATCCGCGACCGGTATCTCGTCCCGGCGTTTCGGGAGGGCAGGTACGGCGAGGGGATCTTCGACGGGGTGAGCGCCGTCGGCGCGATCCTGAGCGGCGGGAAGACGGCGCCGCCTCCACCGGAGGCCCGACGGAGCCCGGGGGGGCAGCGGTTTCCGGCCCTGATGCTCGTCCTCCCCATCGTCGTGCTGATCGTGCTGCGCTCCCTGTTCGCCGGTCCGTTCCGCGGGAGGCGCGGGGGATTCTATTTCCCCGGGGGGTTCGGCGGCGGGTTCGGCGGAGGCGGATTCGGGGGGGGCGGGTTCGGAGGGTTCGGCGGCGGGATGTCGGGTGGAGGAGGCGCGGGCGGCGGATGGTAACTGCTACAATGACTCCATTTCCCGGAGGGGCGATGCGATGAAGAAACTCTGGATCGGCGTTGCCGTCGTTGCCGTCCTTCTCGCGATCAGGGGGGTCGGCGCGTACAACACGATCGTGCGGCAGGACGTGGCGGTGAACGAAAAGTGGGGACAGGTGCAGAACGTGCTCCAGCGCCGGGGGGACCTCATCCCCAACCTGGTGCGGACCGTGAAGGGATACGCCACGCACGAGAAGGAGGTCTTCGAATACGTCGCCGCCGCGCGGGCGAAGCTCGCCGGGGCGCGCACTCCCGAGGACGCGATGAAGGCCAACGCGGATCTCTCCTCGGCCCTCTCCCGCCTCCTGGTGGTCGTCGAGCGGTATCCGCAGCTGAAGGCCGACCGCACGTTCACCCGTCTGATGGACGAGCTCTCCGGGACGGAAAACCGCATTTCGGTGGAGCGGATGCGCTATAACGAGGCGGTCCGCGCCTACAACACGTCCCTGCGCGTGTTCCCCGACAACCTGGTCGCCGGAGCGGCGGGCTTCCGTCCCAAGCCGTTCTTCGAGGCCGAAGGCGCAGCGAAGGAGGTCCCGAAAGTCGACTTCGGGAAATGACGGACCTCCGTCACCCCTTCCGGGCGGAGCCGAACTTGCTTTCCTGCCCGGCAAGGAGGCGGTGGATGTTCTCCCGGTGGGTGTAGATCACGAGGAACCCCATCACGAGGGACAGGGTCACGTAGTCCCGCGACCTTCCCAGGAACGCCATCGCGATGGGGAGCCCGGCGGCCGCGCACAGGGACCCGAGCGAGACGTACCGCGTGAAGTAGACGACCACGACGAAGAGGACGACGAGGACGAAGGCGGTTTCCGGCGACAGGAACACGACCACGCCCAGCGCCGTTGCGACCCCTTTCCCGCCCCGGAAGCGCAGGTATACCGGGAAAATGTGGCCCAGGAACACGGCGCCGCCCACAAGGGCGAGCCAGGCCTGTGCGGACCCTTCCATCAGGAGGCGCGTCAGCGCGAGGGCGAACAGCCCTTTCCCCGCGTCCAGCAGCAAGGTCAGCGCGCCCGGACCCTTCCCCAGCGTTCGGGCCACGTTCGTCGCGCCGATGTTGCCGGAGCCTGCCTTCCGGAGGTCCATGCTCCGGTCGAAGGCCTTCGCCACGAGGATGCCGAACGGCACGGAACCGATCAGGTAGCCGAAAACGACGAGAAGGCCGCCGCGGAGCAGGGATGCGTCCATGGCGGGAGGGGACTTAAGTTCCTTCGAGCTCTTCCGTCCGCGAGGTGGCGACGCCGGTCTCGAACGCGGTGCGCTCGACCGCTTCCGCAACCTTGGCGTGCATCTCCCGGTCGAGGATGGAGGGGAGCAGCTCGCCGGCGGAAGCGCAGGAGGCGATGGCCTTCGCGGCCGCGATTTTCATCCGGTAATTGATCTTGCGGGCCCGCGCGTCCAGCGCCCCGCGGAACACCCCGGGGAACGCCAGTGCGTTGTTGGCGCTCCGTCCGTCCGCGGCGAACGACGCCCCCCCCGCGCGCGCATCCTCCGGCGAGATCTCGGGGTTCGGGTTGGAGAGCGCCAGGATCACCTGGCCCTTCCGGACCGACTCTTTCTTGATGAGCCCCGGCACCCCGGTCGTCGCGATGACGATGTCGGACTGCGCCATGATCTCGGGAAGGCCGACGGGCCTGCCGCCCGTCTTCGAAAAGATCTCCCTGGCGACGGGGTTGATGTCGGTGCCGATCATCTTCCGGACGCCGTAGGCCATCAGGAGCTTGGAGATCCCGATCCCGGCGGCCCCAAGCCCCACCATGCCGACCGTGTCGTCCTCCACCTTCATCCCGACATACTGGCTCACGTTGAGCAGCGCCGCGAGGACCACGACGGATGTGCCGTGCTGATCGTCGTGCAGGACGGGGATGTCCAGCATCCCGGCCAGGCGGTCCTCGATCTCGAAGCACTCGGGGGCCTTGATGTCCTCGAGCTTGATCGCGCCGAAGGTGGGGGCGATCGCAGCCACCGTGCGGATGATCTCCTCGGTGTCCTTCGACTGGATGAGGATCGGGACGCCGCTGATCCCCACCAGCGCGTCGAAGAGCGCGGCCTTCCCCTCCATCACCGGCATGCCGGCCACCGCGCCGATGTCTCCCAACCCCAGGATGGCGGTGCCGTTGGTGACGATCGCCACGGAGTTGTAGATGCCGGTGTAGTCGCGCGCCATTTCCGGCTTGCGCTGGATGAGCTGGCAGACTTTCGCGACCCCGGGGGTGTAGATCTTCCGGACGGTCGAAATGCTTTTGACCGGGTTCCGGGATTTCATGGAGACCTTGCCTCCCCGGTGCAGTTCGAGCACCGGGTCGATGATGTCCGAGATGATGACGCCCTCGACCTTGGCGAGTTCGTCGAGGACCCCCTGGAGCTGCGCTTCGCTGTCGACGAAGATCGTGATGTCGCGGGTGTTGTACTCCAGGCCCTCCGCCACGAGCTTGATATCCCCGAGAGAACCGCCCGCGTTGCCGACGGCGGTGGCGACCTTGCCGAAGTACCCCGGCTTGTCGAGGATCATCACGCGGAGGGTCTTTACGATCTTGTCGATTCCCTTTTCTATCTGCATGGCGAAATCATAGTCTCCCCCATTCGCCTTTGTCAACAATCCCGCCACGGGTTACAATCGCACCCGATGATCGCCTACTGCGGCTTCTGCTCCGCGCAGAATTTCATCTCCACGGAGCGCCTGGCGGTGCGCGGGGTCCCCCCGCGGTGCTGGGAGTGCGGACGGGAACTGTCCCTCCCCGGAAAGGGGACGGAACCACCCGGCGAAACCGGGCGGGAACCCCCGGAATCCAACGGGGGCGGGAACGAGGAAAAAAAGGACGGGGGCTCGTAACACATGCGGAGAATCCGGATCGCGGTGGCGGGTGTGGGGAACTGCGCCA
Source organism: Deltaproteobacteria bacterium (assembly GCA_021815305.1). Classification (GTDB taxonomy): domain Bacteria; phylum Desulfobacterota; class Deferrimicrobia; order Deferrimicrobiales; family Deferrimicrobiaceae; genus JAKAHC01. The sequence goes on from JAKAHC010000004.1 coordinate 138,495, forward strand.
GCGCCTTGCTGCAGGGCATCGAGTTCTATCGGAACACCGCCGGGGCTCCCCCGGGAGAGTTCGTTCCGGGGCTCATCAACCACGACATCGGCGGCTACCTGCCCGGCGACATCGAGGTCGTCGCGGCGTTCGACATCGACAGGCGGAAAGTGGGGCGGTCGGTTTTCGAGGCGATCTTCTCCCCTCCCAACTGCACGAAGCGGTTCCACGGGAACATGCCCCCCGGAGGCCCGACCGTCCGAATGGCGCCCGTGCTGGACGGCGTCGCCCCCCACATGGCGGATTACCCGGAGGACCGCACGTTCCTGCCTTCCTCCGAGCCGCCCTCCGACGTGGTGCGGGTCCTGCGGGAATCGGGGGCCGAGATCCTCGTGAACTACCTGCCCGTGGGATCGGAAGCGGCGACGCGGTTCTACGCGGAGGCGTGCCTTGCGACGGGGGTGAGCATGGTCAACTGCATCCCCGTCTTCATCGCGTCCGCCCCGGCGTGGGCGGAGCGGTTCCGCGACGCCGGGATCCCGATCGTCGGCGACGACGTGAAGTCGCAGCTTGGGGCGACGATCGTCCACCGCGCCCTGGCCCGCCTCTTCTCGGATCGCGGGGTCCGGCTCCTCCGCACGTACCAGCTGAACACCGGGGGGAACACGGATTTCCTGAACATGCTCAACCGGAGCCGCCTGGAGTCCAAGAGGATCTCCAAGACGGAGGCCGTGACCAGCGCGGTGTCGCACGCGGTCGCTCCCGACGACGTGCACATCGGTCCCTCCGACTACGTCCCCTGGCAGATGGACAACAAGCTGTGCTTCCTGCGGATCGAGGGGGAAGGTTTCGGGGGGTTGCCGATCGAGGTGGAGATGCGCCTCTCGGTCACCGACTCGCCGAACAGCGCGGGCGTGGGGGTCGACGCGATCCGGTTCTGCAGGCTCGGGAGGGACATGGGGCTCTCGGGTCCGCTGCTGGCCCCGTCCGCCTACTTCATGAAGCATCCCCCGGTGCAGTGCGCCGACGACGACGCGCGTCGCGACCTCGAGGAAGTCATCGCGGACTACGAAGCGTGGAGACGGACGAAAGAAGCCCGGCCCACGTCTCCGTGCACCTCTCCCACGTAAAGGGCGCGGCGACTTCCGGCCCCCGCAGCGACAGCCGCGCCCGGAGGGAAGAGTCGGAAAGCAGGCGGAACATCGCGTCCGCCAGCCCATCCGGCCCTTCCGGAGCGTAGGCGAGTCCCCCTCCCTCCGCGTCGATCTTCTCCCCCCAGTATGTCCCCTTCGGCGCCAGGACCGGGATGCCCGCCGACAGGGCTTCGAGGGGGACAAGGCCGAACGATTCATAGATCGAGGGGCAAACGACGGCGTCCGCGGCCGCGAACAGGACGGGCATGCCGTCGTGGGGAACGGAGCCCAGGAAGCGGACACCCCCGCCGTCCTCCCCTTTCTGGCCGGCGACGACAAGGGACACCTCCCCCTTCCAACGGCCCCGCACCTCCCGGAACGTGTCCAGGGCGACCCGCGCGTTCTTCCCCGCATCCCCGCGGGCGGCAAGAAGGAAGATCGCCCCGGAGAGGGGCAGACCGATGTACGCCCGGGCGACCTGCAGGGGCAGCAACCGCCGGAACCGGTCGTCGACGCCGGGGGCGATGACGATCCCCTTCTCCCCCAGGCCGGGGAAAACCGAGCGGTTCCGCTCGAGGTCGTATTCCGAGAAGAACACCACGCGCGCCGCCATCCGCGCCAGCCTCTCCTCCTCCCTCCTCCGCACGGCGGAGAGGGGATCGCCCCCCGCCGGGCGGCGCGGAGCCTTTCGCGCCTCCACGGTGTGATAGGACAGCACCATCGGCGCGTCGGCGATTTTCCCGGTGGCCGAACCGGACATCCAGTAATGGGCGGACACGACGCGGGGCGAGATCCGCTCCCCACGCATCAGCAGGCGCGCTCCCTCCGCGAACCGGCCGAGGGAATCCCAGGCACCCTGCCGCGTCGGGGGCTCCTTCCACCCGCACGGAACGTGGAAGATCCGCACGCCGGGAAACGGGTCGGTCACCTCCACGGTCTCGCCCGTGGCGCGCGTCAGGACGTCGGTGCCGATCCCCCGCTGCGAGAGACCCCGGAGCAACCCCCGGAGGAACACGTTCATGCCCCCCGCGAAACCCTCCCCCGGCTCCTCCATGGGGCAGGTGTGGTAGGAGACGAGGAGGTGCCCGGTCACGGGGAGACCACGATCCGGTACACCAACCGGTCCACTCCGCCGAGGTCGTACTTGTACCGCTCCGTCCCGCGCAGGAAATCGTACTCGGGCGCCCCTTCGGCGATGGCATCCTCGACGCACTTCGCGATGAGGACAAGCCCGGGGTTGGCGGCCCGCCGGATCGGATCGTAGCCGGAGTTGTAGAGGAGCAGGCCGCAGCCGGTCCGGAACTGGAACACGGAGGCCACATCCCCCCCGGCCCCCGACAGGAAGGCAAGCCGGAGCTGGCCGGCGGCGAGGAACCCCTCCGCCACCTCGCGGAAGAACTCCGCCATCCGGTCGTCCATGAACTTTCCCTTGTCGGGGTGGCTCTTCCGGTGGAGATCGATGAAGGAAGGGAGGTCGGCAACGAGATCCTCCGCCGTGCGCGTCACCCGGACGGAACATCCCGGGAGGAGCTCCGCGGCCCGCCGCATCTTCCGGCGCAGCTCGTGCCGTTCCTTCTTCCCGAGCCGATCGAGGTACTCCTTGAAGGAGCCCGGCAGGGAAACGTGGGGCGCCCGGTCCATCACCTCGACCGTGCAGCCGAGCCCCATTTCCCGGCAAAGCCGCGGGAGGATCGCCAGTGCGGGGGATCCCTCGACGAGGCCGGAGAACCGGATCGGACCGCCGCCCAGTTCCGGCATCCCGAGAGCGAGGAGATCCCTCCAGAACGGTTCCTCGCCCCCGGGGACGACGAGTGCATCGAGATAATCCGCCACCTGCTCGCTCCCGAGGAAGTTCCACCCGGTCCCCTCGCAACGGCAAAGGAACAGGAGCCCCTCGTCGGCGCCCGCGGCGCGGCGCCCCCAGCGGACCACGCGGAAATCGCACCCCTGTCCGAAGACGCGATACCACGGGAGAAGAAAGCGGGAGGACAGGAACGGCGACGGACGGGCGCCCAGGGCGTGGAGCGCATTCCACGCCTCGATCGGGACTTCCTCCACCCGGGACGAGATACGGAGGCTCAAACCTCTCCCCTGTCCCGCACCTTCATCGCGAAGTCCCGGCCGCCTCCTTGGACGGTGGGGAGGACGGGGAAACGATCCCGGCCTCGATCAGCTTCCGTCCCGCTTCCGAAGCGACGGTGTTGGCGGCCGAAAACAGCGCCTCGCGGGCGCCATCCGGGGTGACGAAGGCGTCTCCCAGGGAAGTGCTGCTGGTGATCGTGCTCACCCACGGCGCGGACAGGGTGGAACCGGCGGCTGAAACGGCAACGGAGACGGTTGCGTTCATTTCCACGTGCAACATGCCGCTCCTCCGGGCATCCACCTCGAACCGGTGGACGCTTCCCGAGATCCGCACGGGCACGGCCGGGGGAACGTCCGCGCCGCCCCTGACCCGAACCACGGGGACACCCTTCTCCATCAGGGCGTCGGCCACGAGATCGGCCATCGCCCTCCCCGGATCGCCTTTCCACATGATTTCGCGCACCTGGTCGTAGTCCCTCCCGACGACGCCGGGGGAACCGGAGGAGGCATAGGAGAAGTCCATCACCGCGGCCTGCGGCGCGCCGGGAGGGGTTGCCGCGGGCCCACCGGGCCGGGAGAGGTCCCCCGGGACATAGAGCCTGCTGCCCGTTGCGCAGGAGGAGAGGACCATCAACGGAACGAACAGCGCAAGCAGCCTCGAGAAGTTGCGTATCACGGCTTTCCCCCGGAACTTCGCGGAATGGCGGCCCACGGCCGCTTTCCCACTGTATGACAAGGCAGGCGAGGATTCAACCGGTCCCATCCCCTTCGGACCTTCTTCGCCCCTTGCGGCGCCGGCGGGAGGTGGCGTATCGTGTTTCCCTGCCGCGACGTGAAGGCGGAAGGAAGGAAGCGGACGGAGGGAGTCGATGCCCGCGGGACCGGAAATCCGGGAGGCGATCCGCCAGGGGTCGTGGATCCGCAAGATGTTCGAGGAGGGCGCGGTCCTCAAGGCCGAACGGGGCGAAGACAACGTGTTCGACTTCACCCTCGGGAATCCGTACGGCGATCCCCCCAAGGCCGTCGCCGACGAGATCGCAAGGCTCGCCGCGGACCCTCCCGCCGGCCTGCACAAATACATGCCGAACGCGGGGGTGCCGGAAGTCCGCCGGGCCGTCGCCCGCTCTCTCGCGCGCTCCACGGGCCTTCCGTTCACGGAGGGGTTGGTGACGATGAGCGTGGGGGCGGCCGGTGCCGTCAACGTGGCCCTCCGGGCGGTGCTCTCCCGGGGGGACGAGGTCATCGTTCTCGCGCCCTATTTCGTCGAGTACCTCTTCTACGCGCGCAACGCCGGCGGCGTTCCCGTGGCGGTGGACACGGACGAGCGGTTCCAGCTCGACCTGCCCGCCGTCGAGAGGGCGCTCACCCCGAAGACCCGCGCCGTCCTGCTCAACACGCCGAACAATCCCACCGGCGCCGTATACCCGGAGGAGGACATAGCCGCCCTCGGCAGGATCCTGGCCCGCGCGGAAGAGAGGTTCGGCGCTCCGATCTACGTCATCTCCGACGAGCCGTACCGGAAGATCGTCTTCGAGGGGGCGTCGTTCGCCCCGCCGGCCGCCGGGATCCGGAATACCATCGTGGCCTACTCCCACTCCAAGGACCTCAACCTCCCCGGCGAACGCATCGGCTACCTGGCCGTGTCGCCGCGCGCCGCGGACGCGGCGGAGGTTTCCGAGGCGTGCGTCTTCTGCAACCGCGTGCTGGGCTTCGTGAACGCCCCTTCCCTTTTCCAGCGAGCGGTGGCGGAGTTCCAGGACCAGCCCGCCGACATCACGGTGTACCGGGCCAACCGGGACGTCCTTCTCGACGCGCTCGCGCGCGCCGGGATCGATGTCGTTCCCCCCGGCGGCGCGTTCTACCTCTTCCCGCGTTCCCCCTTGCCCGACGAGATGGCCTTCGTCGCCGCGGCCAGGGAGGAGAACCTCCTCGTCGTCCCGGGAGCCGGCTTCGGGCGGAGCGGCCATTTCCGCGTCGCGTACTGCCTCTCTCCGGAAACGGTAAGGCGATCCGTACCCGCCTGGGAACGGCTGGGCGCGCGGCTCACTCGGAAAAGAGGGGAAAGGTGACCGTCACGTTCCGCCGCAACATCGCCCGCATGGAGGGGTACGTCCCCGGCGAGCAGCCGCAGGAGCCGGGCTTCGTCAAGCTGAACACGAACGAGAACCCCTACCCTCCCTCTCCCAAGGTGCGGAAGGCGATCCTCGCGGAGCTCGGCGGCTCCTTGCGGCTCTACCCCGATCCCGGCGCCAACGGGCTGCGGCGCCAGGCCGCACTGACGTACGGCTTCGACCCGGACCGGATCCTCGCGGGAAACGGGTCGGACGACCTGCTGGCGATGGTCGCGAGGGCTTTCGTGGGAGAGGGGGATGCCCTCGCGTGCCCCACGCCCACGTACACGCTTTACGACACGCTGGTCCGGATCCAGGGGGGACGCGTCGTCGGGGTGCCGTACCCGGAAGACTACTCGCTGCCGAAGGCGCTCGCCGCGAAAAAAGCGCCCGTGACGATCGTCGCGAACCCCAACTCCCCGTCCGGAACGGCCGTTCCGGTCCGGGAGCTGGCCGCGCTCGCCGACGCCGTCCGGGGCGTCCTGGTCATCGACGAGGCGTACGCGGATTTCGCGGACGAGACCTCCCTCCCCCTCGCGAGGGAGCGCGGGAACGTGATCGTCCTGCGGACGTTCTCCAAGTCGTTCTCGCTGGCGGGGATGCGGGTCGGGCTGGCGTTCGCCCATCCGGGGATCATCGAGGGCCTTTCCAAGGTGAAGGATTCCTACAACATGAGCCGGCTGTCGATCGCCGCCGGGACGGCGGCGCTCACCGATATCGCCTGGATGGAGCGGAACGCGGCGAGGATCCGCGGAACCCGGCAGGACCTTTGCGCCGCCCTGCCGGCGGCGGGTTTCACCCCGTATCCCTCGCAGAGCAACTTCGTTCTCGCGCGGCGGAATGGCGGAAGATCGGCCCGCCCCGTCTACGAAGCCCTGAAGGCGCGAAAAATCCTCGTGCGGTACTTCGACACCCCCCGCCTCGCGGACTGCCTGCGCATCACCGTGGGAACCGGCGAAGAGATCTCCGCGCTGCTCTCCGCGATGAAGGCGATCCGGTAGAAAGCGCCCTCAAAGGACCACTTCCCAGTTCCCTCCGCCTTCCCGGTTCCGCCACTGCGCCGCCACCGCGCCATCCCCCCGGCGCCCGAGGGTGTGGAGGCAATACTCCACCCTCTCCCCCGACGGACCGAAAACGAACGCCTCGAAGACGCGCGGCCCCGCGATGCGGGAGAGGCCTTCGGAACGGGCCGCGAAGAACGCTTCCCGGTCGCCGGCGAAGAACTCGCCGGCGGCCGCGCCCGGTCCCGCCGGGTACCCCTTCGCCTCCATCAGGGAGAGGTTCGTCGCCCGCCACGCGGTGTCCCCCCAGATCAACCTTGCGGACACCACGTCGCCACCGGGGTCCGGCATCGCGATGCGGGCGCAGGCGATCTTGTTCGCGCGCAGCGCCCCGTCCCCGGACACGTGGTAGAGGTAGTACGGCATCGGGCGGTTCTTGAGGACGGAGAGGGACTCGGGGACCTCCACGACGGGAGCCGGACCGTCCCCGGCGTCGACCGCGGCCCGGCACAGCGAAGGCGACGGTTTTTTCCGCATGGCGCCGAAGCCGTAGCGGAAGACTCCCGTGGGCCGCTCCCCGGCCGCCAAGGGCAGGACCGTGCGGAAATATCCCCTCCCCGCCGCGGGGAGAAGGTTCCCCGGCACCTCCTCGGGGACGTGGTAGAGATCGGAGATCAGGTCGTCCGAGGGGACTGCGGCCTCGTAGTGCGGGGAGTACCACTCCGCACCGCCCCGGCAGATGGAGAACCGGTACCGGACGACGGTGCGGTCTCCTTCCCGCGGTTCGGGAAGGGGGATATACCCCACCCGCCTGCCGTGTTCCCCCGCGGGGACAACGACCCGCGTACAGCGGGAAGGGGCTTCCGCTCCGGGCCGGCCGGAAACCGCCTCGGCGTGGAGGAGGACAAGCTCCGGGCGTTCGGCACCGTCGTAATACTCGCGTCGAAGAAACAGCATCCCGGGCCTCCCAACGTGGAATCTCTGCGGGTCACTCGAACCCCAGGCGGGAGAGTTCCTCCTCGTCCATCCCGAAGTAGTGGCCGATCTCGTGCAGAAGCGTGATCCGGATCTGCCGGCGAAGCTCCTCCCGGCCGGGGAAATCCCCCGCAAGGGGGCCCCGGTAGATGGAGATCTTGTCGGGAAGATTTCCGGAGTCGAGGATCGACCGTTCCGGGAGCGGCACCCCGTGGTAGAAACCGTAAAGCGTGTCCCCCGGGGGAATGTTCAGCTCGTCGAGAAGCCAGCCGGGAGGCCATTCCTCCACGACCACGGCCACGTTCGACAGCGCGTCCCGGAACATGGGAGGCAGCTCCGAAAGCGCCAGCCGGAGCGCCCGGTCGAATTCGCTGCGCGGCAACCGCCCCATGGAAATTCTACCCCAACGGGGCCGCGGAGCGCTACTTCGCGCCCCTTCCCCGCATGGCCGTGAAGAAGGCGGACCATTCCTCCAGGTTCGGGACGATCTCCCGCTCGAGGAGGTCCGACATCTTCCCCCAGTTCTCCGCCTGCTGTGCCTCGAGGAGCCGCTGCAGGATCTCCGCGGTCGAGGCGGGGGGGGAGGGCATCTCGCCGTCCGCGGCGGACGATCTCCCGGAGAGGGAGAATGCGCCGCTCCGGAAACCGTTGAACACCGCGCCCGCCAGCCGGAAGAACGTCCCGAGGGACTCCACGCAGGAAACGTACAGGGATTTCGCCGAGGAGACGTCGCCGGACTGGAGGGAGGACGACACCGCCTTGACGTCGCGGCGGATCGCAAGGGACAGGTCGAGCGCCCCGTCGATGGCCTCCCGCAGGAGCTTCTCCGGCGTGGTGGTGTACACGCGGACTTCGCCGGTCTCCGCGGCCGGGCGTTCGGCCATCTCCCGCTCCACCCGGGTGGAGATCTCCCTGCCGTCGACCTCGATCCTTCGCACGATCCGGCCGGATGCGGCCGCCCGGGATGCGGTTTCCGACAGGATGTCGGCGAACGTGCGAAGCCCGGAAAGGTCCCGGGTGACGTCGCTGCCGTCGATCATCACGCGCATGAACGCACCCCCCTTCCGGAAGATACGCCAACGGCACGAAACGAGGCAACAGAATTTGCGTGGGTTCAGCGCGACGGGCGGGAACGTTCGCGGAGTTCCCGGACCGCGTCGGAAACCATCTTCTCGGCTACCCGGCGCCCTTCGACGCGGTAGGTGCCTTCCCTGAGCGCGGCGCGGATCTCCTCGATCCTCCGGATCCGCATCGCGGAGAGGACGTCCACCACCCGTCCCGCCTCGGCGAACAGTTCTCCCCAGTTTCCGCGGTCCGAGGCCTTCACCTGTCTCTTTACCCCTCTCCGCCGGCTCTTCGACCGTCCACTCCCCTTATCGACCGGCGGCAGGGGAAACTTTACCCGGCATCGCCGTTTGGGTACACTTGGATCGATGAGAAAATCGCTCCTGATCGCCGAGGACGACGAGGTCAACCTCAGTCTGTTGCGAAAGGTGTTCCAGCGGCCCGACCTCCTGGTCCACGAGGCGCGCACCGGGACGGAAGCCCTCCAGATCATCGATCAGCAACCCGTGGATGTCGTCCTGACCGACCTGAAGATGCCCGGGGTCGACGGGCTCGCCGTCCTCGCCCATGCCCGGAAGGCACGCCCCGGCGCGGAGGTCATCCTCATGACCGGCCACGCCACGGTCGAATCCGCCGTAAGCGCGATGAAGATGGGGGCCTTCCACTACATCACCAAGCCGTTCGATGCCGACGAGGTCGTCCACCTCGTCGGCCGGGTCCTCGAGCTGACCAGCGTGCGCAAGGAGAACGCGAGCCTGCGCGTCCTCGCCCGCGGGCGGAGCGGCCTCGAGAACATCATCGGCGTCAGCGAAGCGGCCAAGGAAGTGCTTTCCCTCGTGCGGAAGGTGGCCGACACCGACTCCACGGTGCTGATCACCGGGGAGAGCGGGACCGGGAAGGAACTCGTGGCGCGGGCCATCCATTACCTTTCCCCGAGGGCCGACCGGATGCTCGTTCCCGTCAACTGCTCCGCCATCCCCGGCGAACTCCTGGAGAGCGAGATGTTCGGGCACGTCAAGGGGGCGTTCACGGGGGCGCACGCGACGAGGGCGGGAAAGTTCGAGGCGGCCCACGGAGGGACGATCTTCCTCGACGAGATCGGGGAGATGAGCCCGAGCCTCCAGGCGAAACTGCTGCGGGTCCTGCAGGAGAAGTGGGTCACCCCCGTGGGCGGCAACAAGCCCATCCCCGTGGATGTCCGGGTGATCACGGCCACCAACAAGGACCTGGAAGAGGAGGTCTCCGAGGGGCGGTTCCGCAACGACCTCTACTTCCGCCTGAACGTCATTCCCATCCGCATCCCCCCATTGCGGGAGCGCCGGGAGGACATCCCCGCTCTCATTGCGCATTTCATCGAGCGATACGGCCGGCCCAAGGGGCGGTTCCTCGAGGGGATCCGCCCCCAGGCGCTCGACATCCTCTACCGGTACCCCTGGCCCGGAAACGTTCGCGAGCTCGAGAACCTCGTCGAGCGGGTCGTCGTCCTCAAGGGATCCGGGTGGATCGAACCGCCGGATCTCCCGGAAAAGATCCGGCGGGCGGAGGGATTCCTCAAGACCGCCATGCCGGTCCTCGGAGAGAGCGGGCTCGACATCAGGAGCGCCACGGAGGATTTCGAGAACGCCCTCATCCGCCAGGCGCTCCACCTGTCCGGGGGGAACAAGAACCGCGCGGCCGCGTTGCTGGGCCTGAAACGCACGACCTTGGTGGAGATGCTCAAGAGGAAGAACCTCGACGCGGGGGCTGCCGGCCCCCCGGGTTGACCGCGTTTCCACGCTTGGGGTACTCTGGAACCCATGGCGGAGATGGGCGCGCTGCTTTCCGCAATGGAATCACGGGTCGGCGATATCCGGAACCCGCTGGACCGGTCCCTCCCCCGCTCGATCGTCGACACTCTCTCCGACCTTTCGCTGAACGCCGTCGTTCTCGGCACGCTCCGTTCCCTCTCCCTCCAGGAAGCCGGAGCCGGCCCCTCGGTCTGGATGGAGGCGGCGGACCGCCTCTTCCGCGGAGGATGCTCCCCCGCCGATTTCCTCAAGCTGACCCGGGCCGTCCTCGGGGCGCTCCGGGCGACGGCGGACGCAACGGCGTTCCCGGCGGAGGACCGGGCCGGCGTTTCCTCCCGGCTGGAGCTGTACTTCGATGCCGTGGAACGCGGCGGAATGGCGAGATGGGCCGGGGTGCTCGAGGAAACCGCGGCGCGCCTCCGCCAGACCGAGGAGCAGCTGGCGCAGGCGCAGAGAATGGAAGCCATCGGGCGGCTGACCGGGGGAATCGCGCACGATTTCAATAATCTCCTCACAGGGATCCTCGGCTACGCCTCCCTCCTCAAGACCTTTCTCCCCGAGGGAAGCGATGGGTACGGGGCGGCCTCCTACATCGAGCGTTCCGCGCGCCGGGCCTCGGAGCTGACCCGGCAACTCCTCGCGTACTCCCGCCGGGAAACACCGAAGCTTCGCCCCGTGGAGATCCGCCGCGTCATCGAGGAGGCGGTGGGCATCCTGTCCCGCTCCGTCAACAAGAACGTGGAGATCCGCACCGATTTCCAGGCCCCTCCGGAAACGGTGATGGGGGATTCGGGTGCCCTCGTGCAGGCATTCCTCAACCTTGGGGTCAACGCGGGAGACGCCATGCCCGGAGGCGGGATCCTGACCTTCTCCACAACCCCTTTCGTCTCCGACGGGATGGTCTACGTGAACGACGTACTGGTCCCCGAGGGACGGTACATCTCCGCGTGCGTTTCGGACACGGGTAGCGGCATCCCCGAAGCGATCCGGGAGCAGGTGTTCGCCCCCTTCTTCACGACGAAAGCGCCGGGGGAGGGAACGGGGCTGGGCCTCTCCATGGTGTACAGCTGCGTGCGGACCCATTGCGGTTTCATCGGGATGGAGAGCCGAGAGGGCGCAGGGACGAGATTCCGGATCCTGCTCCCCATCGCCGAGGACCGCGCAGAACCCCTGGTTTCCCGCGAACCCGAGCACGTTCCCCAGGGCAGGGAGACGATCCTGGTCATCGACGACGAGGACATTCCCCTCCACCTCTTGTGCGATATGCTCCGCTCCCTGGGGTACACTCCCCTTCCGGCGACCTCTGGAGAAGAAGGGATCGAGATCCTCACGTCCGCGCCGGGGAAAGTGGACCTGGTGATCCTGGACAAGATCATGCCGGGGATGGACGGAGCCGAGACGTTGCGGCGCCTGCGGGGGATCCGCCGGGGTCTCCGGGTGATCCTCTGTTCGGGCCATGCCGCGGAAGGAACGTCGGGGGCCCGCGTGTCCGGAGAATTCAACGATTTCCTGCAGAAGCCGTACGAGAGGGAGACGCTCGCGCGAAAAGTGCGCTCCGTCCTGGACAACAAAGCGTCAAGGATCTGACGATATTTCGGGAATTTTGACGGCCCTCCTGTTTTTCCCTCCTCATCGCTAAACGAAAAAACACTGAATATCAATAAGTTGAAAAATTTCGCTTCCTGGCACGGCGGTTGCTCTTTCCCGGGGCACGGTACGCCACGCACCCAAAAAAGGAGAGGGCCGACCCATGGTGCAGAGCCAGGCAGTACAAGCCCCCTGCAGGACGAAAGTTCCCCGGACCTCCCCCCGGAAATCGCGCAAGCCGAACCGGGAGGCCACGGTGCAGGAGTTCCTGCCCAGCATCCGGATCCACGCCGCGCGCTTGAAACTGCGCCTCCCCCCGCATATCGAGACCGACGACCTGGTCAGCTCCGGCGTCGTCGGGCTGCTGGACGCTCTCGACCGGTTCGACACGGCCCGCGGGATCAAATTCAAGACGTACGCGGAATTCCGCATCCGGGGGGCGATGCTCGACTATCTGCGGGAGATGGACTGGTTCCCGCGGTCCGCGCGCCAGCACGCCACCCAGCTCCAGTATGCGTACAACCGCCTCGAGAACCTGCTCGGCCGCCCCCCCGAAGAGGGCGAGGTGGCGCGCGACCTCGGGATCAGCGTGGACGAGCTCAGGAAACAGCTGGCGATGTTCACCGGGATGAACGTGTTCTCCCTGGAAACCCTTCAGGACGAGGACGAGGAAAGCGTCGCGGGGCTGCGGCATGTCCTGGCGGAGTCGGCCATGGAAGAAAGCCGGGAAGAGGAGCTGACGCGGGAACTGAAAGACGTGCTGGGGAAGGCGATCGACATGCTTCCCGAGCGCGAACGGCACCTGATCGCTTTCTACTACTACGAAGACCTGACTCTCCGGGAGATCAGCCGCATCTTCAACCTGGGAGAACCCAGGGTGTGCCAGCTCCACGCGCAGGCGGTCCTTCGGCTTCGGGGGAAGCTGACCCGGCGCTTCAAGTAGATCTCCACGGTTTTTCGGACCGTCCGCATTCCCGCCCCCTTCAAGGGAGCGCGGGCCGACCCTCCAGCACCTCCCGGATCAGCTCCATCGGCGATCCGGCCGGCACGAACCCGTGCCCCTGCTCGTGCGGGGCAACCAGCCTGTCCCCCAGCGTTCCCGTCGCGCGGCGGAGATCCGCCCCCGCGACAAGGTAGTCGCGCCGCGCGCGTGCCAGGTTCCCCCGCGCCTGCGTGAGGTTGAACTGCGCGTCGTCCACGTCGAGGCGGGTCTTCACGCCGTACTCGTACCCCGTTTCCGCCATCGCCACGAGCCTCTCCGCCTGGCCGACCGTTCCGGATAGCGCTTCCACGGTTTGCCCCGCTTCCCGCACCGCGTTCACGGCGTTGCGCACCTCGAGGGCGATGGAATCGCGCTGCCGCGCCTCCTCGATACGGAGGGTGTTCACGTCGCTCCCGGCCTGGGCGACCCTCCCCCGCGTGCGGAATCCGTCGAACAGGGACCAGGAGGCGAACACCCCGGCCGACCACGACTTTCCCCGGACGTCGAACGCGCCGAGATCCAGGTCCTGGTATCCCAGGGCCGACTGGAAGGTAAGCCGCGGCTTGTTCCCCGCCCGCGCGATGGTCAGCAGTTCCCCGGCGATCCCGAGCCGGTGCCGAAGGTCCGCGAGCTCCGGCCGGCTCCGCATCGCCGTCCCGAGGGCCTTCCGGTAATCGGGGGGTTCACCGACGACCACGGACAGGTCCCCCTGCGCGTCCACATCCCGCCCGTCCCGCCCGAGGAGGAAGCGCAACCGTTCCCGGGAAATCCGGACGAGGTTCGCCGTGCGCAGCACCTCGGGCTCGGCGTTCTGCAGCGCGACCTCCGAGGCCAGCACGTCGTAGTCGGTTGCGGTCCCCGCGGCGTACCGCTTCCGCGCCTCGTCGAGGTGCCTCGCTTTCTGCTCGCGGTTTCCGAGCGCAATGCGGGAGAGTTCCTTCGAAAGGAGCACGTCGTGAAACGCCGCGTACGCCTCCCGGAGGACGCCCAGGCGAGCGGTCCGCACCTGGTCGTCCGCTGCGGCCAAACCCACTTTCGCCGCGCGGATTCCCGCAGACACCACGCCCGAGGAGTAGAGGGGCTGGGACATTTCCAGTTGCACCGCGTACCGGTTGCTGCCGGGGGGGATGCCGAACACCGCCTGGGTCTCGTCGAAGGCCCGCTGCGCTCCCGCCGTTCCGAGGAGCTGGGGGAGGGCGGCGGCGCGCTCCTCGACGTATTTCCCCGTCAGGCGGGCCCGCTGCTCGACCGCCTTCTTCAGGTCCCGGTTGTTCGCAAGGGCCGCGCGGAGGGCGTCCTCCAGCGTCAGCACCTCCACCCCGGAGGGACCCTCCGCGGCGCAGGCGGGGGGGACAAGGGCCGCGGTCCCCGCGCAAAGCGCCAGGAGGAGCGCTGCCGCGGCCGTACGGGACTTTCCTTTCACCTTCCGCCGCGCCCAGTCCCCGAAATCGTCGAGGAGGGTGTACACCACGGGGACCACGAGGAGCGTGAGCATCGTCGACGTGATGAGCCCGCCGATGACGGCGCGCGCCATCGGCGCCCGCTCCTCCGCGCCCGCCCCGATGGCAAGCGCCAGGGGCAGCATGCCGAAGATCATCGCGAGCGTGGTCATCAGGATGGGCCGCAACCGCGTCCGCCCCGCTGCGATCACGGCCTCCGTGCGGTCCATTCCCCGGTGTTGCAGCACCTTTGCGAAGTCCACCAGCAGGATCGCGTTCTTGGTCACCAGCCCCATCAGCATGATGAGTCCGATCAGGGACATGATGTTGATCGTGTCCCCCGTCAACAACAGCATCCCGGCCATTCCGACGATGGAGAGCGGAAGGGACAGCATGATGGCCAGCGGATCGATGAACGACTCGAACTGCGCCGCGAGGATCAGGTAGACGAAGATCACCGCGAGCAACAGCGCCTCGGCCATGTACCCGAACGACTCCACCATGTCCTCTCCTTCCCCGGTGAAGGCCACCCTGTACCCCGGCGCCATCGGCATGCGCGCGGAGACCTCCCGGACCTTTTTCATCGCCTCTCCCAGCGGCAGTCCGTCGAGATTCGCGGAGAGGACCACCTCGCGCGTCAGGGCCTGGCGGTCGATCTCGGAGGGCGTGTCGCTCAAGCCGTACCGCGCGACGGCGCCCAGCGGCACGAGGGCCACCCCTTCCGGGCGGCTGACCGCCAGCCGGAGCCGTTCCACCTGGGAGGGATCCTTCCGCAGGTCCGACGGGAGCCGCACGCGGACGTTCACCGCGTCGCCGTCCCGGTCCTCGTAGGTGGTCACCGCCTGTCCGCCCACCAGGGCGCCCAGGGTGCGCGCGATCCCCCCCGTGTTCACTCCCAGGTCCGCCGCCCGCTTCCCGTCCACCTTCAGGCGGTATTCCGGGATGTCGTGCTCCAGCGTCACCTCGAGGTCGACGATCCCGGGGATCTTGTAGATCTCCGCCTTCAGCGCGGCCGCGTACTTCTTCAGGAGATCGATGTCCTCGCCCCGCACGGCCACGTTGAACGGCTTGTCCCCCGTGACCCTGCCCACCTCCACGATCGCGGGGAGAATCCCCGGGATTCCATCGAGCCGCCTGCGGACCTCCTGCTGGATCGCGTCCTGCCGGCGCTTCCTGTCCCGCTTCTCCCCGAGCTTCACGTACACCATCCCGTCCCGGACCGTCCCCGTGTCTCCCGCACCGATGGTCGCGAAGGTGCTGCGCACCTCGGGGATCCGGCGGATTTCCGCGAGAACGGCGTCGATGCGCCCCCGTGTTTCCTGGAGGGAGGCGTCCGGGGAGGTCTTGAAGTTGATCTGGAATTCGGCCCGGTCCACCGGGCTGAAGAATTCGGTCTTGAGGGATCCGAAGGCGAACAGGCCGCAGGCGAACGTAAACGTCGCCAGCAACACGATCGTCTTGCGGTGGCCAAGCGCCCACGAGATCACCCCGCGGTACCGGTCGGCCGCGCGGTCGAACCCGTCGTTGAACCGGTCGAGAATGCGGGCGAGCAGGTGCCTCCTTCCCGTCCGGTCGATGTCCGGGTCGTGCCAGCGCGAGGAGAGCATCGGGTCCAGGGTGAACGAAACGAACAGGGAAACCAGGACGGCGAACGCCACGGTAATGCCGAACTGGAAGAAGAAGCGGCCGACGATCCCCTTCATGAACGCCACCGGGACGAAAACGGCCACGATGGAAAAGGTGGTCGCCAGGACCGCCAGGCCGATCTCGGAGGTTCCCGCGGCGGCGGCTTCGTAGTGGTCCTGGCCGTGTTCCAGGTGGCGCACGATGTTTTCCCGCACGACGATGGCGTCGTCGATGAGGAGCCCGATGGCCAGCGAGAGCGCCATGAGCGTCATCACGTTGAGCGTCATCCCCATGAAGTTCATGACGATGAACGAGGAGATGACCGAGATCGGCAGGGTGAGCCCGGTGATCACGGTGGAGCGCCAGGAGTTGAGGAAGCAGAACACGATGAAGACGGTGAGCAACCCCCCCAGGACCAGCGTCACCTGGACGTCGTGCACGGAATCACGGATTTCCGTCGAGGCGTCCCGCACCATCTCGATCCGCGTCCCCGCGGGAAGATCCGGCTGCAGACGCCCGATCTCCTTTTTCACGGCGTCCACCACGGACACGGTGTTGGCGCCCGACTGCTTCTGGATGTTGAGAGCGACCGCCGGAACGCCGTTGACCAGCGCCAGGGACCGTTGCTCCTCGATCCCGTCCACCACCTCGGCGACCTCCCCCAGCTTCACCGGCCTGCCGTTGCGCCCTCCGATGACCATATCGGCGAATTGCGGGACCTCCACGGGTTTTCCCGAGATGCGCAGCGGGAACTCCGAACCGTCCCGCGTAATCCTGCCCAGGGGGGTGTTCACGTTTTCCGATTGCAGCCCCGAGATCACCTCGTCCACGCCCATCCCGAGCGCCTCGAGCCGCGGCTGATCGATCCTCACGTTGACTTCCCGCTTGGAGGCGCCGATCAGGTCGACCTTCCCGACGCCGGGGATGTTCTCGAAGCGCCGCTTGACCTTCTTCTCGACGAGGGTGGTCAAGTCCCTCGGGGACAGGGCGTCGGACCGCACCGCCAGGGAGACGATGGGGGCCGCCGCGAAATCGAGTTTCTGGATGATCGGCTCCTCGATCCCCTGGGGCAGCTCGCCCCGGATGGCCGCCACCTTGGCGCGCGTCTCCTGGGCGCCGTCGTTCAGCCGCACCTCGAGCTGGAACTGCACGACGACCGTGGAGACGCCCTCGCGGGAGATGGAGAGGACCTTCTTGACCCCGGCGATCGGGTTGACGGCCTCCTCGATCCGCTTGCTCACTTCCCGCTCGACGCTTTCCGGGGAGGCGCCGGGGAACTTCGTGACGACCGTGACCACGGGGATCTCGACGTCGGGGAACATGTCCACCGCAAGCCGCTTGTAGGAGAAGATCCCGAGCGTCACCAGCGCGAGCATCATGACGGACGCGAAGATGGGTCGGCGGATGGAGAGGTCCGAGAGAAACATCGGCTATTTCCCCTCCACGGTTGCGACCCTCACGGGATCGCCGTCCTTCAGGTTGAAGGCGCCGCGGGTGACCACCGCCTCCCCGGGACGCAAACCGGAGGGGATCTCCACCACTCCCGCCAGCACGGCCCCGGTCGTCACATCCCTCCGGCGGGCGACGTTGTCCGCCACGACGAAGACCTCCCCCCTGCGGCCCGCCACGTCCCAGGATTGCAGGGCATCCCTCGGCACCTGGACTACGCCCTTCCGCGCGCCGGTCACGATCCGCCCCTCCACGAAGAGGCCGCCCTTGAGCACTTCCGGGATGTTGGGGACCTCCGCGAGCACCCGCACCGATCGGTCTTCGGGCCGCACCGAGGGGTTGACGTAGGTGATCCTTCCCGAGAACCGCCTGCCCGGGAACGCGTCCGTGGAGAACACCAGCGGCTGCCCCGCGCGCACGGCGGCCATCTCCGCGGAAGGGACGTTCATCGTCACCTGGAGGAGGCGGTTGTCCACGAGGCGGAAGATCACCTTCTGCAACTCGCCCACCAGGTCCCCGACGTTCACAAGCCGCTCCGCCACCGTGCCGTCGAACGGGGCATGGATCACCGCCTTGGTGAGCCGCGTCTCGGCGTGGGATACGTCGTCCTGCGCCGCCGCCACCTGCGCCTTCGCCGCATCGCTCCTCGCGCGGGACGCCTCCCTTTGCGTCCGGGCGTCCTCCAGCCCCTGCCGGGTGACCAGCCCGGACTCCGCCAGGCGCATCGACCTTTCCTCCTCGCGGTCCGCGCGATTCCTCGCGGCTTCCGCCTCGAGAAACGCGGCTTTCGCCATCTCCAAAGCCGCCTTGGCCTTCCGCAGGGTCACTTCGCCTTCCCGGGTGTCGACCTTGAGCAGCGGGTCCCCTTTCCGGACGCGCGCCCACTCGCTCACATAGATGTCGGTGACGAGGCCCCCGTACTCCGACTTGATCTCCGCCTGGTATTTCGGGGAGAGGGTCCCCACGACGTCGATCCCCTCGGTGACGTCCCCCAGGCTCGCCCTTTCCGCATCGACGGCCACGGGCGGTTTCCCGCCGCCTGTGTCTTTCCCCGGAACGCCTTGCCCCTTGCCGGAGCAGGCCGCCGCGCCCGCCAGCAGGATCAGCAGCGCGGTCCCGCGAAGAAGCCCCTTCCTCATGCCCGTTTCCCCTTTCCCTTTGCTTCGCCCTTGCGGCGCGCGATCCCGCCGAAGAGGATCTCCAGCATCCGCTCGATCCCTTTTCGGCCGACGCTCTGGCTGGGACGGCACAGCTCCAGCTCCATGGCCACGTTCACCGCACCGACCACGGCCCACATCATGTCCGACGCATTCCCTCCCCGGAACTCTCCGCGCCGGATCCCCTCCTCCAGCACGCGGGTGATCGAATCCTGGAACTGCCGCTGGGCCGCGTCGAAGTCCACGAAGGGGGCACCTTGCGGCGGTCCGTAGTAGATGGAGTACATGACCCGGGCGAGGGGAAGGTTCATGACGAAGTCGTCATAGGCGCAAAGGCAGAGCCGGGCGAGGCGCTCCCGCGCCGTCCCGCCCCCCGACAGGACCGACCCGATATGCGAGAGGAACCCCCGCAGGGGTTCCCGCATCAGGTGGAGGTAGATCCCCTCCTTGCTGTGGAAGTAGTAGTACAGGGCGGGTTTGGTCACCCCGGCCCGCGCTACGATCTCCCGGACCGTCGTGGCGGCGTACCCCTTGCTGGCGAACAGATCCGTGGCTGCCGCGAGAAGGCGTTTTCGAACCTCGCCCGCCTCCGTCCGGTCCTTTCCCGCCGGTTTCGCCATCTTCTCCCCCGGTCTTTTCGGCCGGCCCGTTTTATGTACCTACCGGTAAGTACAATAATCGCCGCCGGATGTCAACGGGGACGTTTCTGCGGCTCACGCGGGGGAGACCGCGGGGAGTATGCGCCGGGGGCGGGAACCCGGAAGAGGAGAAAGCGAAGCTCCCATGGCCCGGCCCGCAGGAATTACGCGCCGCCCGCTTTCTTGGCCACGCGGGCGTTGAACTTCGCGAAATCCACGGAGAAGCGCTCGTGGGTGCCTTTCCCGATGACCTCGACGTCGTCCTTCGCCTCGATCTCCCACACGGTCCGCCGGCCGTCCACGCCGATGCACCGGACGTGGACCGTCACCGTCATCCCCGGCGGGGTCGCCGCGGTGTGGGTCACGTGGATCGACGTCCCCACGCTCCCCTCCCCCGGCTCCATGTGGGGCGCCATCGCTTCGAGGCATGCCCATTCCATGAGCCCCACCATGAACCCGGTAGCGAAGACCTTCGGCATCTCCCGGAACAGGTTCGACTCGGGGTAGAGGTGAGGGACCGTCTTGTTTTCCGGAACGCGGTACGTGTGGACGTGCTCCAGCCCGACCTTCAACGTGTCCTTCATGCGAAACCCCCTCCTTGGCGACATTTCGGTGTGCAACCATGCGACGCCCGCGGAGAAAACTTTATCCCGCATTTTCCGGTGAACACCGGGAGCGCCCCCCCCAAGCAAACTGTTTCCCTCCGCAAAAAGAGTCCAATGGAACAATAGCCGTTTTTCCCGGAAGGAACAATTATGAGGTCCTGAAAAGAGCGTTAATGCAAAGAACGTTTTATTTGCACTTGCCGTATGACGTGCTACAATTCACGCGTATTCGGGTAGCGGAAAATCGGGACGAATGGAGGGGTTACACGCGATGAGTGTAGTAACACTTTCAAGTCCGGCCCATACCAACCCGTATTCCCATATATCGACGAGATTCGATTCTCAACATGGGGCATTGTGGTGTTTTCTCGACCCAAAACCTCGCGCGTGCTTCACGTTCGAGGTGTTGGATGAACTGCGCAGGTTTCAGCAAGTATTGGAACGCCTGGTAGACGCAGATGAAGGGGAGCGAGCCAGGGTAAGGTATGTGATCTTGGCATCAAAAACTCCCGGGATATTCAACTTCGGCGGAGACCTTTCCCTGTTCATTCAATGCATTACGAATCGAGATGCTATTACGCTCCGCAGGTATGCGAAGGCATGCATCGATGTTCTGTACCCTCATGCGATCGGTTTCCACCTTCCGCTCACAACGATCTCTCTGGTCCAGGGAGATGCGCTCGGAGGGGGTTTCGAAGCAGCCTTGGCTAGTGACATCATCATCGCGGAACACAACGCCCAGATGGGGTTCCCTGAGGTCCTGTTCAATCTGTTCCCCGGGATGGGGGCTTATAATCTCCTCCAACGTCGGGTCGGGATGCTTCGAACGGAAAAGATGCTCCTCAACGGAAAACTCTACTCTGCGAAACAGTTGCACGAAGAGGGGGTGGTGGACATCCTGGCCGAAAACGGACGCGGGGAGAACGCGGTTTATGAATATATCCTGCGGCAGTCCGCGCGACGAAACGCGCACGAGGCGATACTGAGGGTGCGCAGGAAGTTGCAGGCGGTCAGCTACGAACAACTTCTGGAAGTGGTCGAGGTCTGGATAAATACCGCATTGCAGATCACCCCCAGGGAGATCCGGATGATGGATCGTTTGATGAAGGCCCAAGGGCGAAATTCACAACAAGTCATCCGGTCTCCGTTTGCATCCCGACATCGATAAGGTATTTGAACGGAGTTACGAAACCGCGGCGTTGCGGCCCTCGAGAAACCGGTCAAGCGCCACCCGGATCCGAGAGACTTCCTCCTTCATTTCCTCGAGATAGGTTTTCCCGTTCCGTTCGAGTTCCGGCCCCGAGATGCCTGAGAAATGGCCGCACACCCGCACCAAAGCCAGCGCACCGATCTGCCCGGAGTTTCCCTTCAGCGCATGAGCCACCTCTCGGGCACCTTCCACGTCATTTCTGTCAATCGCACGCTCCATGTCACGGACTTTCTCCTTTGCCCCCTTCAGGAAAGTCCACGCTAGACGCGCGACAAAATCGGTGTTTCCCTCAAGGTCTATCAACTCCTGAAGTGCTTTCGGATCAAGACACAGAATATCTTCCCCTTTTTTCAATCCCTCCGCGACCACAGCGTTCCCATGTTCATTCTCTTCGGCAGTCTTCCGTGAATGTCCAGCTTTAGGCACTAATTCATTAAACAGTTCAAGGAGTTTCCGTGATTCGATAGGCTTTGTGAGGCACGCCTCCATCCCCGCTTCTTCGCACTCCGCCCTCGCCTCCTGGGTGGCGTCCGCCGTGAGCGCCACAATCGGCATCCGGGACGAGTTCCCGTTCATGAAGCGATAAAGTTTCGCGGCCTCGATTCCTCCCATCACCGGCATGTGAAGGTCCATCAGGGTGATGTCGAACGACCGGGATTTCAGCGCTTCGAGGGCCTGTTCTCCGTCATTCACAAGGATGGCCTCATGCCCCGCCCGTTCCAGGATCTTCGAAATGACCATCTGGTTGGTCGGATTGTCTTCCGCTACGAGAACGCGGAGACGTCTCTCCTCGCCCTCCCTTTGTCTATGCCGGTCTGCGAGGTGAGGAACTCCGGGGGTGCGGCTCGCAAGTTCCGGTCGGGAGAAGTGCAGGGCATTGAACAGCAATGTCTTACTTATTGGAGGCGCAAGCGTCGCGCTGTATATTCTCTTCATGATTTCGTTCGCCTCGACCGTTCCATCGGTCACCAGGACCAACTGGTGGTGGTGAATCGTCGGATCCGATTTGATCGCCCGCGCAAACCCAAGCGCGTCCATATCGAGGCCGCGTTCCGCCACTATGATGAAATCAAAGGGAATTCCTGAATTGGCGGCGGAAACGATCTGCGCGAACGCCTGCGCAGAACGGGCCACCATCGCCGTACGGACACCCCACGCGGAAAGATGACCCATCACCTCTTCGCCGATGGACGCATCCGCGGACACGATCAGCGCCCGGCGCTCGGAGAGAGCGTTCGCGGCGGCACCCTCTCCCTGGCCGCTTCCCTGCTTCTTCATCACGACAGTAAACCAGAAGGTGCTCCCCTGCCCCGGATTGCTCCGCACTCCGATCTCGCCCCCCATCATCTCCACGATCTCCTTGGAGATCGTCGTCCCAAGCCCCGTGCCCCCGTACCGGCGCGTGATCGAATCGTCGGCCTGGGCGAACCGGTCGAAAATGCGCTTCTGGGCTTCCGCCGGGATTCCGATCCCGGTGTCCGCGACCTCGAACCGGATCGTCGCCTCGGTCGTTGCGTCCTTTTCCAAAGAGACCCGGACCCCCACCTCCCCCCGCTCCGTGAACTTCACTGCGTTCCCGAGAAGGTTCAGGATGACCTGGCGCAGGAGGAGCTGATCCCCTCGTAGCAGATACGGCACATTCGGCGGAACGTCGAGGAACACTTCCAGCCCTTTGGCCCTTGCCAGGGGCTCCATGATGGCAATCGTGTTCCTCACGAGACCGTGCAGGTCGAAATCGCTTGCCTGAACGGTCACCTTCCCCGCCTCGATCTTGGAGAGGTCCAACAGATCCTGCATCAGGAAGAGAAGGGTCCGAGCGGAAGCATCCACCGTGCTGATCATTTCACCTTGTTCCGTGTTCAAGGGCGTCTCTTTCAGCAGGTCGATCAACCCGATAATGCCGTTCAAAGGAGTCCGCATCTCGTGGCTCATGTTCGCAAGGAAGCGGTTTTTCGCCTTGTTGGCCTCCTCGGCCCGTTTGCCAGCGGCCGTCAATTTCTTCAGCAGCGCCGAAACGTACAGGGGGAGTATGACCAGTCCAACCTGTAGACCGACAGCAAGAACAAGCCTTTCCCTCCAATACGCGTTGCAGTAGATCGCAATTCCGAACGCGACTGTACCGACAGCGGAAGAGAACAGCAGGTAATTCCTTCCGTACCGAAATCCGTTGCCGAAAATCACCCACAACAAAATAACGTAGAGGGGGCCAGCCGCATCACCAACAACACTTATTCCGTAGCCCGTGAGGAACAAGTCGCCTAAGGCCCCGATGACGCGTCGCCAGACGGACTTTGCGGGATCAAACGTGATCAGGATGAAAAGACAGAGCGAAATGAGGTGGTAAATCGCACTTACCCAGATAAGCTGGTACTCTTCCGGGGTTACATGGCCGTCCTTCCGCAACAGACAGTAAAGGTAAATGAAAACCAAGGCTGTAATGACAGACCGCACGAGCGCCTGCTCATGCTCGGTATCCGGCCGGCGGGCGAGGATCCCCCACGCCTGCCGGAACTCCCCGTGTGCCAACAACCGCCAGAACTTCACCGCTCCCCCCCAGGGTCCCGGTCTCCCGGGGTCCCGCCAGAAGCTCTCATCGGCAGAGAAAAGGGGGAAGTTTACTGAAAAATCAGGAAGAATCCGTCGGGTGAGCCGTCCAAACCCGGGGAGGAAAAGGAATCCCGCGGACCCGGCGCGGCATCGCCCCGCGGGGTCATCGGATATCGGCCGCGAAAACGGTTCCGGTGCCCGTGCTTCCGGCCGTCAGCCGTCACGGACCCAGACGACCCGCAGCAGTTTGGTATCTTCCGACCGCTTGTAGGCGAGGGTCCCGGCGCACGCCTTCCGGACCTCCCGCCCGATCCGCTGGGCAAGCTTTCCGTCGGTGGTCAGGAGTTCCAGGGAGGATCCGTCCTCCCGGATTTCCATGATGCGTTCCAGCGGGTTGATTCCGCAGGCCCTCTGTTCCTCGTTCCGCGCAAGCCGAAGGATTTCGTCCCGATGATCGCGCAGGTAACCGCCGCGCAGGGTCACCACCCCCGCGGGGAATCCGTCCGCCGCTCCAGGAGGGAGGGCGGGGGGCTATTCGACCCGGATCCCCTCGGGGGTCTTGCGGACCATGACCGGAGCGTTTTCCGCCGCCTTCCGCCCCAGCAGACCTTCCGCGCTCATGGCGCCGATGGGACCGCGGATCCACCGATCGACGGCTCGCCCGAGTTCGCGGACGCCGTACTCCGGGTGGTACCCTTCCTCGGCCAACCACGCCGCCGCATCCTCCGCCACGTCGAGACGGACGCCATGGTCGGCGAGAAGCCCCTCCGCCAGCTCCGCGAGCTGGACCTCGAGCACCTTCCGCACGTCCCCCGGGGCGAGCGCCCGGAACACGATCTGCTCGTCCACCCGGTTCAGGAACTCCGGCCGGAACCGCCTGCGGACCTCGGCGAGGGCGCCGGTGGCCGCAACGGAAGGTTCCCCCGCGAGGAACCCCATTTCCTTCTGGACGCGGATGTTCCCCGTCATGATGAAGATGGAGTGGCGGGCATCCGCCGTGTGTCCCTGCGCATCGGTGATCTTCCCTTCGTCGAACAGCTGGAGGAACAGGTCGAACACCCGGTGAGCGGCCTTCTCCACCTCGTCGAGGAGGACCACCGAGTACGGCGTGGTGCGCAGCCTCGCAACGAGCTGCCCGCCTTCCTCGTAGCCCACGTACCCCGGCGCCGCGCCGATGAGCCGGGAAACGCTGGTTTCCTCCTGGTACTCCGACATGTCGAGGCGGATGAAGGCGCGTTCGTTGGGAAACAGGTACTCGGCGATCCTGCGGGCCACCTCGGTCTTCCCGACCCCGGAAGGGCCGAGGAAGAGGAACACGCCCATCGGGCGGCGGCGGTTCCCGAACCCGGCATGGGACAGGACGATGCGCTTGCAGACGCGCGAGATCGCCTCTTCCTGGCCGACGATGTGTCGGTTCAGGTATTCCGCAAGCCCGCGGATGCGCGACTCCGAGATCCCGCCCAGCCCCCCCCGGGCAACCTCGATGGGGATTCCCATCTTCTCGGCGACGACGCGGGCCACGTAGTCCGGCGTGACCACCGCCACGCCGACGGGATCGTACCGATCGGAGTGCGCCGCCATGGAAAGGAGGGGAACCCGGCACTCCGCGCAGGCGCGGTCCAGCAGGTCGATCGCCTTGTCCGGGAGAAATCGCGTCGGGTCGAATCGTACGGCGAGGTCCACGGTCGCCGAGAGCGCCTCGTCGACGATCGTCACCCCGAAGTGGCGTTCGCGGTGGGCGCGCAATCCCTCGAGGATCGCCAGCGTCTCTTCCCTTCCCGGCTCCACGACCTGGATCGCCTGGAAGCGGCGCTCCAGCGCCGGATCCTTCTCGATGCTGCGCCGGTATTCCGTGTTCGTCGTCGCTCCGATGCAACGGAGTTCCCCGCGGGCCAGCGCAGGCTTCATGATGTTCCCCGCGTCCATCGGAGCTCCCTCGGCCCGCCCCGCCCCCGCGACGGTGTGGAACTCGTCGATGAAAAGGAGCACCTCCGGGTGGGACCGGACCTCGTCGATCAGGCGCGTGAGGCGCTCCTCGAACTCTCCGCGGTACTTCGTCCCCGCCACCAGCTCCGCCATCGACAGCTCGACCAGGCGTCGGCCCGCGAGGACCTTGCGGTCCCGCCCCATCGCGATCCGTTCCGCGAGCGCCTCGACGACGGCGGTCTTGCCGACCCCGGCCTCGCCCACGAGGACGGGGTTGTTCTTGGTGGGCATCATGAGGACCTTGATGAGCTGGCGCAGCGTATTGCGGGTCCGGTCCGAGTCCACGAACGGCAGGAGGCGGCCTTCCCTCGCGGCGCGCGTGATGTCGCGTCCATACCGGTCCAGGAGCGGGGTTTCGGAAGGGGTCATCTCCTCCGCGGGTTGATAAGGGCCCGCATCGTCCCTTACGTGGCTCGGCTCGCGGTACGGCTCCCTGCCCCCGAGCAGGTCCTTTCGCAACAGGTCCGGCGGGATCCCCGCGCCCGCCAGCACGGCGGATACGACCGGGCCCGGATCATCGAGGATCGCGGCGAAAAGGTGGCGGGTGGAAACCTCCTCCGCCTCCGCCGGTTCCGCGAGCTCCCCGGCCCTGCGGAAGATCTGCTTGCACTCTTCGCTCCGGTGGACCACCGGCTCTTCGTGAACCGCGGTTCCCGGCCGCAGCCGGGAACGGACACCGCGGCGGAAGGTCTCGCTCGTAATTCCCAGCCGGCCGAGGATCCGTTCGATCTCCCCCCCTTCCTCCCGGATGGACTCCACCGGCAGCGACTCGACGTGAGTGAAGTTCAGGTATTGAAGCACCTTCCGGAGGCTCAGGACTCCGACGACGATGTGCTCCCGCTCGATCAGAGGGTGCCGCGCACGGGCCGCTTCGGCGGCGCCGATCTCCCAGGCCATGCGGGCGGCTGCTGTCATTTTCGGCATCGACGATAAACCTCCCTGCCTCCCTTTAGACGGTACGCATTCCTGTACGGTTCCGCTTCACGCCTCCACGACAAAAGGATCCCGCTCCGACGGGACGGCGCGTCCCCCCGGTTTCCCCGTTCCGCGATTTCACACGGTGAACCGGGTGAGGGCCAGGAACGCCTCCAGCCTCGTCGCGATGTCGTCCCGGGTAAGCCCCTCGAGCCGCTCCGTGCTGAACGCCTCCACCGTGAAGGAGGCGATGGCGCTGCCGTACATCGTCGCCAGCCGGTAGTCCATCTCCGTCGGAGCGGCCCCGTCCCGGGAAGCGAGATACCCCATGAAGCCGCCGGCAAAGCTGTCCCCGGCCCCGGTAGGGTCGAAGATCGTCTCGAGAGGGTACGCCGGCGCGGCGAAGATCTCCCCGTCGGACAGGTGCAGCACCCCGTACTCCCCCCGTTTGACGACGACCCTGTCCGGCCCCATGGTCATCACCTTGCGGGCCGCCCTGACAAGGTTGAACTCCCCCGTGAGCTCCCGGATCTCCGCCTCGTTGATGACCACGATGTCCACGTTCCGGATCACCTCGCGAAGCGGCCCTGGGCTCTTCTCGATCCAGAAGTTCATCGTGTCGAGGGCGACGAGCTTCGGGCTGCGGATCTGCGCGAGGATGTCCAGCTGGAGCCGGGGGTCGATGTTGCCGAGGAACACGTACGGCGTTTCCCTGTAGGCGTCCGGCAGGACCGGGGCGAAGTCCTGGAACACGTTCAGTTCCGTCTTCACCGTGTGGGCGATGTTCAGGTCGTACTCGTAATACCCTTTCCAGTGAAAGGTGTCGCCCTCCGCGATCTTCAACCCCCGGAGATCGATCCCGCGGGTGCGGAGCATGTCGATGGTCTCCTTCGGAAAATCCCTCCCCACGACGGAAACCAGGCGCACGGGAGCCAGGTAGCTTGCCGCGAGGGAGAAGTAGGTCGCCGATCCTCCGACCACCCGCTCCACCTCTCCGAACGGAGACTTGATGCTGTCGAACGCCATCGAACCCACGACCAGAAGACTCATGCCCGCCCCCCGGGTTGCTCCGGATGAAATCGCCCTTTAAATCATAGCGCACCCGGGGAAACGGCGCAGCGGGAACCCGCGGAGAACCGGTTCCTTCCCCCCAAGCTCCCGCAGGCGCGTATCCCGCCCGCGGCTACCGGAGGAGAAGGTCCAGGAGGAGGGAAAGCATCAGGAGGACCAGGTAGACGATGGAGGCGGCGAATGCGCGTCCGTAGCGCCGCGTCGCAACCGTGTCGCGGTAGAAGACCGTAAGGAAACCCGCCCCCAGCGCGAGAGCAACCCATGCATAGGAGGAGGAAAGGTATCCCAGCGCCCAGAGGGAAAGGGACAGGGGGGGAAGCGCCGCGGCGTACAGGAAGATGAGGATCTTGGTATACGGCTCGCCGTACGCGACGGGGAGCACCGGGACGCCCGCTGCCCGGTACTCCTCCCGGTGGCGCAGCGCAAGCGCCCAGAAGTGCGGCGGCTGCCACAGCAGGAGGAACAGGAAGAGGATCAGCCCGTCCACCCCGAGGTCCGGCCGCACGGAGGCGTACCCGATCAGGACCGGCAGTGCCCCGGGGACGGCGCCCGGGATCGTCCCGTACGGAGAGCGGCGTTTCCAGAGAAGCGTGTACAGGACGGCGTACCCTCCGGCGGCGGCGGCCAGGAGCAGACACGTCGTCACGTTGAGGAAGAGGCCGGCGAGGGCGAGGGAGACTGCGACCGCCAGCAGCGCGGTGGCGAGGACCTTCCCGCGGCCGAAAGCGCGAAGCGCGGCGACCCGGCGCGAAAGACGCGGCATCTTCCCGTCCATCTCCTCGTCCAGGACCGCGTTGACGGCAGACGATCCCCCTGCGGCGGCGAGAATGCAGAAGATGGCGAGGAGCGCCCTGCCGGGGGGCGGAAACCCCCGGCGGGCGAGGACCATCCCGGAGAGGCCCGCGAGGGTCACCGCGGCGACGATCCCGGGTTTGACCAGGAGGATGGCGGAGGGTCGCCCTCGGGAAGCTCCCTCCGCCCCGCCCGACGGCGGCGTCAGAGGGGGGGGAGGGATAGCGTCGCGCCTTCCGCCCGGACGGCGTTCGCCCACAGGTGGGCCAGGACCGAGAGCATCCCCAGCGCCACCGCGAGGTGAACGGCCGTGGCCAGGAAGTAGAGTCCCGAGAGCACGACGACCGCTCCCACCGCGACCTGGAACACCACGAGGGCCAGGAGGGACAGGGCCAGCGAACGGTTGCGCCTCTGCCGCGCGTCCCGTCGGATGAAGAGATACAGGGTGAGCACGGTGAAGAAGATCAGTCCGCCGACCACCCGATGGGAATAGCTCGCAAGCACGCTCCCGTCGAGGAACGGCGGGAACCATCGCCCCAGGCAGGTGGGGAAATCTGGACACGCAAGCCCTGCGTCGAGGTGGCGGACATACGCGCCCAGGGCGGACTGGGTGTAGATCAGCGCGGCGAGGCAGAAGAAGACCGCCGCCGGACCGCGAAGGGAAAAGACGGGGCGCTCGCGCTCCCCGTCGAAGATCATCATGTAGAAGGCGAGCAGGAACACCATCACTCCCGTCATGAAGTGGACCGTGGTCAACCGGACGGGGGTTTCGAGGAGCACGACGGCCCCTCCCATCCCCACCTCCGCCAGGAGCAGGAACAGGGCGAGGACCGGAACGGCGCGTGCGGCCCCGTCGTACCTCTTGTAGCGCCGGAACGCGAGAGCGACCAGGGCGACCGACGTCACGCCGGCGATGACGCGGTGGAGGAACTCCATGTAGATGTCCCAGCGAAACGGGGGGAGAATCTGCCCGTGGCACAGCGGCCAGTCCGGGCACGCGAGCCCCGCCTTGAGCCCCGCCACGAGGTTCCCCCAGACGAGCAGAAGGAACAGAAGCCCCACGGTCGCCCTTCCCAGCATCGGTGTCCCTCCCCGGAATGCGGATATGGGAGATGATCCCACGCCGCGGGGGATCATCGCAACATCGTGTCGAGGAGCGTCCCTCCGATGATGAGGGCGAGAAAGGCAAGCGGCACCAGGGCGAATCCCCACACCAGCCGGTCCTCGCTCTTGAGGTGCATGAAGAAGAGGGCCACCAGCGACGCCTTCACGGAGGCGATCGCCAACGCCACGACCACGTTCATCAGGCCGAGGTTGACGTAGGAGACCAGGACCGTGACGACCGTCAGCGCGACCAGCGCGGCGTAGACGATGAAGTAGGTCCGGCGGGAGCCGGTCGATTCCTGGCTCATGTCCCCCTCACCCGATCAGGTAGAGCAGCGGCAGCAGGTAGATCCACACCAGGTCGACGAAGTGCCAGTACAGTCCCGACAGCTCCACCGGGGTGTAGTAGCTCTCCGAGAAGCGGCCCCGGTGCGCGAGGACCGCGACGTACGCAAGGACGCACATGCCGGCCAGGACGTGGATGCCGTGCAGGCCGGTCATCATGAAGTAGAGCGAGAAGAAGATGTTGGTTCCCGGGTACAGCCCCTTGTGGAACTCCTCGGTCCACTCGACGTACTTCACGCAAAGGAAGACGGCCCCCAGGAGCACCGTCGCCCCGTAGCAAATGACCATGAAGCGCGTCTTGCCCCTGCGGATCGCGTTGACGCCGAGGGCCACCAGCAGGCTGCTGGAGATCAGGACCAGCGTGTTCACGGTGCCGAGGATCCGGTTGAGCTTCAGGTGCTGCTCGTAGAACAATTGCGGGTATTGGATCCGGAAGACGGTGTAGGCGGTGAAGAGCGCCCCGAAGAGCAGGACCTCGGTCGCGAGGAACGCCCACACGCCGAGTTTGGCGGCCTCGAAGGCGACGCGGGGGTCGGTGCGCTCCTCGACGTGGCCGGTCATGCGGTCCGCCCCTTCGGCTCCCCGTACCCGTACGGCCAGTCGGTGACCACCGGGATCTCCGGGAAGTTCTCCGTGATGGGCGGCGAGGAGGTCTGCCACTCGAGGGTCAGCGCCCTCCACGGGTTCCCCGGCGCAGGCGGTCCCTTCCGGATCCCCTGGAGGAAGTTCCAGAACATCACCAGGATCCCCACGGCGAGGATCGCGGAGCCGATCGACGAGATCACGTTCTCCACGTGGTACCTGGGGAGATATTCCGCGTAGCGCCGCGGCATGCCCTCGAAGCCGGTGATGAACATCGTGAAGAAGGTGACGTTGAAACCGAGGAAGACCAGCGCCCAGGCGATCCGCGCCACCTTTTCGTTGAGCATCTTCCCCGTCATCTTGGGGAACCAGTAGTGGAGGCCCGCGAAGAACCCCATCACCGTGCCGCCCATCATCGTGTAGTGGAAATGCGCCACGACGAAGTACGTGTCGTGGAGCTGCACGTCGGTGGCGAGCGCCCCGAGGAACGGCCCGGTGAGCCCCCCCACGGCGAACAGGAAGATGAAGGTCAGGGCGTACAGCATCGGGGCCTCGAACGTGATGGACCCCTTGTAGAGCGTGGCGATCCAGTTGAACACCTTGACCGCCGTGGGAACCGCCACGAAGAAGGTCAGGAAGGAGAAGAACGCGTTCGCCAGCGGGGACATGCCCGAGGTGAACATGTGGTGCCCCCACACCAGGAACCCCAGGAAGGCGATGGCCAGGGAGGAGTAGGCGATGGCCTTGTAGCCGAAGATCGGCTTGCGCGAGAAGACCGGGATCACTTCCGAGATGATCCCCATCGCGGGGAGGATCATCACGTAGACCACCGGGTGGGAGTAGAACCAGAAGAAGTGCTGGAACAGGACCGGATCCCCTCCCTTGGACGGGTCGAAGAACGCGACGCCGAAGATGCGCTCCATGGCCAGGAGCAGGAAGGTCACTCCCACCACCGGCGTGGCGATCACCTGGATGATGCTGGTGGCGTACATCCCCCAGAGGAACAGGGGCATCCGGTGCCACGTCATCCCGGGAGCGCGCATCATGTGGATGGTGACGATGAAGTTGAGCCCCGTGAGGATGGACGACATCCCGATGAGGAAGATCCCGAAGGAAAGGGTGGCGACCGCGGCCCCCGTCTTGGCCGAATACGGCGTGTAGAAGGTCCATCCCGTGTCCATCGGCGACACGAGGGAGGCGATGACCACCAGGAAACCGGCCACGAAGATCCAGTAACTGGCGAGGTTCAGGCGCGGGAACGCCACGTCGCGCGCGCCGATGTGCATCGGGATGAAGAAGTTCCCCAGGCCCGAGGGGATGGCGGGGATGATGAAGAGAAAGATCATCATCGCGCCGTGAAGGGTGAAGAAGACGTTGTAGGCGTGGTCGCTGAAATATTTCGCCTGGGGGGAAAGGAGCTCCAGCCGCAGCAGCAGGGCGAAGATGCCGCCGATGAAGAAGAAGGCGATCGTCGTGCAGAGGTACATCACGCCGATCCGCTTGTGGTCCATCGTGTACGCCCAGGATCGCCACCCGCGCTCCTCGAGGTACCCTCTCCCGGTTTCGGGCTCTCCGTTCACGGCCTCCGCCCTTCCCGCCGTCTCACTTCAGCGTCTTCAGGTAAGCCACCACCGCGTCGATGTCGTCTTTCGGCAGCGTGGTCTTGTACGTGGGCATCACGTTGGGGAACCCTTTCACGATCTTGGCGCCGGGGTCCACGATCGACTCCCTGAGGTAATCCTCGTCGGCCGTCACGGTCTTCCCGCCTTCGAGGAGGACCTTCCTGCCGTATACCCCCTTCCAGTCGGGACCGACCTTCACCGGACCCTCGATGTTGTGGCAGTTGAGGCAACCCGCGTTCTTCACGATCCGCTCTCCCCGGACGGCCAGGGGTTCGTGCTCCTTCCCCTCGCCGCCCTCCTTTTCCCCATGGGCCGCCCACTCTGCGTATTCCGCGGGGGGCATCACGATCAGACGCGCCATCATGTTCGAGTGGCCGGTGCCGCAGTAGACCGTGCAGAAGATCGGATACCGCCCGGGGCGGTCGGGTTGCAGCCGGAGCACGGTCGTCCTGCCGGGGATCATGTCCATCTTTCCCCGGAAATCCGGGAAGTAGAACCCGTGGATGACGTCGGAGGCGGAGAGGATGAACTTCACCGGCTTGCCCGCGGGGACGCGGATCTCGTTGATCGCCGTCCGCCCGTCCGGGTACTTGATCTCGTACAGCCATTGCCGCCCGTTGACGTACACTTCGACGGCCCCGGCCTCGGGCTCGTGGAGATTCGTGTAGACCCTCCAGCCGTAATAGAAGATGACCACGACGACGATCGAGGGGATCAGGATCCAGAAGAACTCCAGGACCCGGTTTTCCGTGATCCGGGGCGTCTCGTTGTCGCGGTCCGGACTGCGCCGCCGGTACTTCACCGCGAAGTAGATGAGCAGACCCTGGGTGAGGAGAAAGAAGAAAATCCCGATGACGAGGATCATCAGGAACACGGCGTCGACCTGCGCCGCCTGCCCGGATGCGGCTCCGAGCGCGAAGACCTTCCCCATCACGCTCCCTTTCTCCCGGCAGGCCCCCTCCACCCGCGCTTTCCCCACAGAACGGCGAAAAGCCCCGCCAGGAAGACCAATGTGAACGCGCCGGCCAGCTTCATCACGTTCATGGCGACCAGGGCGTACTTCTTCCCCACCGGATCGTAATGGAAGCAGTACAGGAGAATCACGTTCGCCGCGGACGAGGCGCCGATTTTTCCTCCGGACGCCTCCAGAAGGGCCAGCTTGAAATCCCGGGGGGCGATCTGGAACCCGTACAGGTAGCGGGATACCCTGCCGCCGGGTGCGAGGACGATCTGCACGGAGGGGTGGGCGAACCCCGTCCCCACCTTCTTGTAGCGGAAACCGACGGTCTCCGTCAGCCGACGGATCGATTCGGCGCCCCCGTACAGGAACGGCCAGCGCGCGTCCGCATCCGAAAGCCCCGGCACGAGGGCGTGCGTCTCGTTCGCCTTCGCCCGGACGATCTCCGGTATCTCTCCGGGATCGATGCTCACGGTGACGACCCGGTAGTCCTTCGACGGAGAAAGTCCTTTCACCTGCGTCATCATCGCGGCGAGGCTGCGGAACGTCAAGGGGCACAGCATGGGGCAGGTGTAGTAGTTGAGAGTGAGGATCACCGGGCCGTCGCGCAGGTAATCCCCCAGCCGGACCGCTTTCCCCGAGGCATCCGTGAACGGAAGGTCCAGGGGGACCTGCGCGCCGGGTTTTTCGTCCACACCGATCTCGTGCAGGATGGCGTCCTGGGGGTCCGCCGCGAATCCCCCCGCGGGCGGGACCGCCAGCAGCAGGAGGAGGAGAAGGGAGATTCGCTTCACGGCAGGACCCTCACACCGGGAGCGGCTTGCCGGGAGACGGAACCTGCGCGCTCCACCCCAGCTTCCCGCGAAGCGTCCCGGCGAATTCGAGGGAGACGGACTCCTCGCCGTGGGCCACGAAGACGTTCCCCGGGGGCGCCTCGAATCTCCCCGCCCACGCAAGGAGATCTTCCCGGTCGGCGTGGGCCGACAGCCCGCCGATCGTGTACACGTCCGAGGCGACGGTGACGTCCTCCCCCAGCACGCGGACCCGCTTCGCCCCTTCGACGATCTTTCTCCCCAGCGTCCCCTGCGCCTGGAACCCCACGATGACGACGCTGCACTCCTTCCGCCAAAGGTTGTGCTTCAGGTGGTGCTTGATCCTTCCCGCGTCGCACATCCCGCTGCCGGCCATGATGATCCCCCCGCCCCGGATCGAGTTCAGCGCCTGCGACTCCTCCGGGTTCTTCACCATGACGATCCTGAGCGCGTCCGGGTGCGCCTCCGTCCACGCGTAGAGCGCGCGGGTCTCCTCGTCGAAGCACTCGGGATGGCGAAGGGTGATCCGCGTCGCCTCCGAGGCAAGCGGCGAATCGATGTAGACCGTGATCCCCGCCAGGCGGCCCTTTCGGGTCAGGTCGGCGAGCAGGTAGAGGATGTCCTGGGCCCGGCCCACGGCAAAGGAAGGGATGATGACGTTCCCGCCCTTCCGGCGCAGGGTGTCGTCCACGGCGTGGAAGAACTCCTCGACGCTCTCCTGCATCCCCTTGTGGACCCGGTTCCCGTAGGTGGACTCGATGACGAGGGCGTCCGCGCCCGGCACGGGCGTCGGGTCCCGCACGATCGGCAACCCCCGGTGTCCGAGGTCCCCGGAAAACACCAGACGCTTCCCCTTCCCCCCGTCCTGGACGGTCACCTCGGCGATCGCCGATCCCAGGATGTGCCCGGCGTCGAGGAACCGCGCGGAGACCGCCGGAGCCGGCGAAAAGGGCTCGCCGTACCGGACGGAAAAGAGGCGCGGGAGGACCGCCCTCGCGTCCTCTTCCGTGTAGAGGGGCGTGACCCCCCGTTTCCCGCCGCGCATCCGTTTCCGGCTCTGCCACTCGGCCTCCCTTTCCTGGATGTGTCCCGAGTCCGGGAGCATCACGGACAGAAGGTCCGCCGTCGCGGAGGTGCAGTACACCGGGCCGGGGAACCCGTCGCGGACCAGTTTGGGGAGGAGACCCGTGTGATCGATGTGGGCGTGCGTGCACAGGACGAAGTCGATCGATTCCGGCGGGACCGGCATCCGGCGCGCGTTCTTCCGGTCGCTCTCTCCCCCGCCCTGGAACATGCCGCAATCCACGAGGAAGCGGGCGCTCTCGGACCGGACGAGGATGCAGGACCCCGTGACTTCCCGCGCTCCGCCGAGGAAGGTCAGCGATACGCTCACGGGACCGCCCGCGTCAGAATCCAGGAAACCAGGGAAAGGAGGATCGAGCCGACCACGGCGCCCAGGAAGCCGTGCACGTGGAAACCGCGCACGAATGCCGAAACCATCCACAGGAGGAGCCCGTTGATCACCAGGAGGAATACGCCCAGCGTGAGCA
The DNA here is from genome assembly GCA_021815305.1 of Deltaproteobacteria bacterium. Taxonomy (GTDB): domain Bacteria; phylum Desulfobacterota; class Deferrimicrobia; order Deferrimicrobiales; family Deferrimicrobiaceae; genus JAKAHC01. Next base: position 173,605 of record JAKAHC010000004.1, read on the forward strand.
CCGTGAGGGGAAGGGTCAGGAGCACGAACAGGGGGCGGACGACGGCGTTGAACAACCCCAGGACGAAGGCCGCGGCGAGGGCCGCCATGACCCCGTCGACCGAGACGACCTGCGGCAACAGGTACCCGACAAGGAGGATCGCGACGGCATTGGCGACCATGCGCATCAGGAACGGCACGTCGACCTCCCTTCCCTCGGCAAAGCTCACGGCAAGTATACTCCGCCGCGCGGAAAAAACACCCGGATCTCCGCACCGGCCCGCGGCGCGGGCAGGGATCACCGGGCCTTGGGCTTCGGCATCCGGAAGAACGTAAGCGGCACGACCTTCCGCTCCCCGTTGCGCAGGATCGTCACCTTCGCGGTGTCCCCTTCCCGCTTCTTCCCCACCAGATACAGCACGTCGGTGGTGTCCATGACGCGCTTCCCGTCGAAGGCCACAAGCTCGTCCCCCTTCGCAATCCCCGCCGCATCCGCCGGGGAGCCCTTGGCCACCGACGCCACGAGGAGCCGGCCTCCCTTCTCCTCCATCCGGATGCCCATCCGGACCTTCTTCCCCTCCAGGCTCTCGAAGGGGACGCACCAGCGGAAGTCGGCGGGCAGCAGCGGGAGCTCCGGCAGATCGACGTCCATCCGGCGCCCCTCCTTCTGTTCCGGCGTGCTGATCTCCTTCGTCAGGAGGATCGCATACGGCATCGGCATGCGGCGGATCACCTTCTTGGGGAGTCCGAAGCCATACTCAACGTGCCACCCGCCGGTGATCGTCACCATGTGCTTCCCTTCCCCGCGCGGGCTTCGCAGGTAATCGACCACCTGTTGCGCCATCGTCTCCTCCCAGAGGAGCTGCACGCGGAGAAAGGAATCGAACCCCGCCTCCCCCCCCGAGTGGCCCTCGTGCCCGGCGAAAACCGCCCTCAGCACTTCCCTCTGGTAGGGGTCGGGTTCGCCGATCGCGGGAAGCTTCCTCGCCTCATCCGCGGGGAGGTTGTCCACCCCGAAGCGGCTGACTTCGTCCTGCAGCTTCCGGGGAGGATCCAGAGCGATCACGTCGATGCCTTTCTCCCGCGCGAAGAGGAGGATGTCGCGGTATGCGGAGAAATCGTACCCCCACGTCTCGTACCATTTCGATTCCTTGAGGAATTCGAGCTCCGTGAGCTCCCCCTTCACCCACCGGTCCAGCGCTCCCTGCTGCGGCGTGCGGAACATCTCCATCCCGATGGCCACCTTGCCGGGGAACCTGCGGTACATCTCCCGGATCACGGCCAGCTCCACCCGCTTGTCGCTTTGGTTGTCGTGCGTCTCCCCCACGCACACCAGGCGCGCCCCGGCGAGCATGTCCATCAGCCCCGCCTCGGAGATCCGGAGCCCGGTCGGCATGTGGTAGATGTCCCCCGCCCTCAGCCCTCCCTTGGGGGGGTACGGATCTTCCGGGTCCCCGGTCACCACCGCCCGGTTCGCGACGCAGCCTGCGAGGAGCAATGCCCCCGCCAGCCCGATGGGCCACAGGATGTTCCCGCGCAAACGCCTCACCCCTTCTCCAGGCGGTTGACGGTCGCCTTGAGCTTCCGGATCAGCTCCGGGAAGGAATTCCGCTCGAGAATGCTCGAGAACTGCGACCGGTAGTTGTTGACCAGGCTGATCCCTTCGATCACGACGTCGTAGATCTTCCAACGGGTGCCTTCCCGGAGGAGGAGATAGTTCACCGGGATCTCCTGCCCCTTCGCCGTGACGACGTTGGTGCGAACCACCGCGTACGGGGGGTCCACCGTCTCCCTGCCGTAGAGGATCTTCTCTCCGTGGTACGACTCGATCTTTCCTGCGTAGGAATTCTCGAGGACCTGCTCGTAGAGGCGGGTGAATTCCTCCTTCTCCGCCGGGGTGCGGTTTCTCCAGTGGATGGCGAGGGAGCGCTTCGCCATCTCCCGGAAATCGAAGTAGGGGGCCACCGCCTGCCGGAGCTGGGCGCGCCGTTCCCCCGTCTTTCCTTTCCCCTGGAGCTTCGGATCCTGGACCACCGAGATCCCCTTCTCGATCGCCGCCCGGATCTGGTCGGTCGGATCCCCCGCCCGCGCCGTGGCGGGCATGGCGATGAGCGCCAGGAAGACCGCGGCGCCCAGCCGAATCGTCCACCCTCTTCCGGAACCCATCGTTTCCCTCCTGGACCGCCGCCTCATTGCGCGCTGCCGTGGATGAACTGTCCCAGCAGCCCCTCGAGGTCCACCGCCGCCTCGGTCTGCCGGATCCTGCCCCCCGGCGGGATCATCTTCTCCGACGCCCCGGGGGAGAGGCTGATGTACACGTCCCCGATGAGGCCCCGGGTCTTGACCGACGCGATCGTGTCCTCCGGCAGCCCGATCCCTTTCCGGATCCGCATGAGGACGACCGCCTGGTAATCCTTGACCGAGATGGATTCGACCCTCCCCACCGGCACCCCGGCGATCTCCACGTCGGTTCCCGCCGTAAGTCCCGTCACCGAACTGAACCGGGCGGTCACCGGCACGCTGTTACCCCCGATCAGGTCGAGCTTCCCCAGGCGGAAGGAGAGGTACGCAAGGCAGAAGACTCCCGCAATGAGGAACAGTCCGACTGCCGTGTCCAGGTATGCGCGTCGCATGCGGCCTCCTTACATCAGTTGGACCGGCCCGTGGATGTCCCCTTCCACAAGCTGGCGGACGAAGGGGTTGGTCGAATTCCTCACGGCCTCGGGGGAACCGGCCTCGATCACCTTCCCTCCGTGCACCACCACCACGTGGTGGCACCAGTGGAAGATGTCCGGTATGTCGTGGCTGATCATCACCATCGTGAACTTGTGGTCCTGGTAGGTCCTGCAGATGAGGTTGAGGATGGAGTTCCGGATGATCGGGTCCAGGCCGGTCGTGGGTTCGTCCAGGAGGATGATCTCGGGATCCATCACCATGGCCCGGGCGAGCGCCACGCGCCGCACCATCCCCCCGCTGAGTTCGTCGGGGAACTTCTCTTCCGAACCTTCCAGCCCCACCTTCCGGAGGATGACCCGGACCCGTTCCCGGATCCCGGTCTCGTCCAGGTTCGTCTTCTCGCGGAGGGGGAACGCGACGTTCTCGAACACGTCCAGGGAGTCGAACAGCGCCCCGGACTGGAAGAGCATGCCGAACCGTTTCCGGACTTCGAACAGCTCTTTCCGGGAGTATTTCATCAGGTCCGCCCCGTCGAGCAGCACCCGGCCCCGATCGGGCTTCATCAGGCCGATCATGTGCCTGAGCAGCACGCTTTTCCCGGCTCCGCTGAGGCCGATGATCGCGGTGATCCGGTTCCGCGGGACGTCGAGATCAATGTGGTCGAGCACCTTCTTCCCTTCCAGGACCGTTTCGACCCCCTCCAGGCGCAGGATCGGCTCGCCCTCCGGATCCCCGGGAGGACCGACGGAACAAGGTTCGCAGGGGATGCCGGGATCGCTCACAGCAGCACCGAGGTGAGGACGTAGTCGCCGACCAGCACCAGCACCGAGGAGATGACGACCGCCGAAGTGGTCGCCCGGCTCACGCCCTCCGCCCCCCGTTCCGTGAAAAACCCCTTGAACGTGCACACCCACACGATCAACAGGGAGAAGGCGATGGATTTCCAGACGCCGTTGATCACGTCGACCAGTTCGACGCTGCTTCTCATGTGCCCGAAATACTGCCCCGGATCGAGCCCCAGGAGCTTCACCCCGACGAGGTACCCGCCGTAGATTCCGACGACGTCGAAGATCGCCGTGAGCAGGGGGACCGATACCAGGGCCGCAACGAACCTCGGGGCCACGAGGAACCGGACCGGGTCGATCCCCATCGTTTCCAGGGAATCGATCTGCTCGCCGATCCGCATGATCCCGATCTCCGCCGTCAGGGCCGAGCCGGCGCGTCCGGTGACCATCAGGGCGGTGAGGACCGGCCCCAGTTCCCGGATCAGGGACAGCGCGACCACGGCTCCGAGAAGTCCCTCGGAACCGAACTTCCGGAGAGTGTAGTATCCCTGCAGCGAAAGGACCATGCCCGTGAAGGCGGCGGTCAGCACGATGACGAAGAGCGACTTTACGCCGATGAAGTGGATCTGCTTCACGATTTCCCGCCCCCGGTACGGCGGGACCACCGCGTTCCGCACCGCGGACGAGAGGAAAACGCCCGTCCGGCCGAGCCGGCGCGTCGCCCCGAGCGCCTTGCCTCCCAACCACTCCGCCACCCTGAACAGCATGCCCTGCCCTCCTTGGAAAAGCCCCCAGCCCTTCCGTGCCTCCCTTATAGATAGCACGGGGCGGCGAACAGTTGCTTTTTCTTGAATCGGCGGGAAGCCTTGCGGAAACTAAGGAACGGGAAGATCAGGAGGAGGGGGAACCGGGGTGATGCGCCGTTGGACCGCCGCCTGGCTCGCCGCCGGGTTGCTCTTCGGGATCTCGGGGATCGCGGTCGGGGGACCGGGAAATCCCTCCGATAACGTTGCCGCGCCAGCCGGACAGGAATCACCCCTCGATTCGGGGGTCGTGGAGCAACCCCCCGCGGTGAAGATCGCCGACCCGATCGAACCGGTCAACCGGGCGATCTTCGTGTTCAACGACAGGGCTTACTACTGGTTCCTCAAGCCTGTGGCGAAGGGATACGATTACGTCGTTCCGCAGAGCGTGCGCGTCGCGGTGCGCAACTTTTTCCTGAACCTCGCCACTCCCATCCGGGTCGCGAACAACCTCCTCCAGGGGAATCTCCGCGCGACAGGCACGGAGCTTGCGCGGTTCACGATCAATTCCACGATCGGCATGGCGGGGTTCTTCGATCCCGCGCACGACGGTTTCCACCTGGACAGGAAAGATGCGGACCTGGGACAGACCCTGGGGAAATACGGCCTGGGGCAGGGGATGTACCTCGTCCTGCCGATCCTCGGTCCCACGACCCTGCGGGACGGAGCCGGGCGCGCAGGAGACACCTTCCTCGACCCGATCAGCTACCTCCAGCCGACCGAAGCGGCGGTCGGCGTCGACGCGTACAAGATGGAGAACAACCTGTCGCTGCGGATCGGGGAATACGAGGATCTCACCGAACCGGCGCTGGACCCCTACATCGCCGTGCGGGATGCGTACGCGCAGAACCGCGCCCGCAGCGTGCGGGGGAAATAGCCCCCCTCCAGCACCCGGCGGTGGTGGAATCCGCGAACACGTGAAGAAGGTGACCGCGCCGTACAAGTACCCCAGGGACATCGCCTTCGTGGACGAACTCCCCAAGGCCGCATCGGGGAAGATCCGCCGGGTCGAACTGCGCGCCCAGGAGCGGAAGAAAGGCAAGGAATGATCCGCGGCGTCATCTTCGATTTCGGGAACGTCATCTGCTCGTTCGACGTGCGGAAGTTCCTGGCGAGGCTCCACGGTTGGTCGGAGATCGACGTGGAGAGGCTCCGGGAGATGATCTACGTCTCGGGGCTGGATTCCCGGTACGAGCGCGGCGAGATCTCCTCGGAGGAGTTCTATCGCGAGGTCACGGGAAGGACCGGCGCGCGCGTTTCCGCAGAGGAGTTCGCCGAGGGATTCTCCGACATCTTCACCCCCATCCCGGCGACCCAGGCGCTGATCCGGTCCCTCAAGGGGGGCTACAGGCTCGGCCTGCTCTCCAATACCAACGAGTTGCACTACCGGATGCACATACGGACGGTCCCGGTGTTTCCCCTCTTCGACTCCGTCACGCTCTCTTTCGAGGTCCGCGCCCGCAAACCGGAGCCGGAGATCTACCGGGACGCCCTGCGCAAGCTCTCCCTGCCGCCGGAGACGTGCGTCTTCATCGACGACGTCGGGCAGTACGCGGAGGGCGCCTCTGCGCTCGGGATCCGCGGGATCCGCTACACCGGCCACGCGGAGCTGCTCCGGGAGCTCTCCTCCCTCGGCGTCGTTCCCCCGTAACGGCGGCCCGCAGGTTCTTCCGGGCGAATCATCCCTCGGATGACGACGCCGGCGTGTCGTCTTCCCCGGCGGGCGCCGGCCGGGTGGCGCGGTCGACGATGGCGGGGGGATCGATGTCCTCGCGGTCGGCCGTCACCCGGAGCTCCCGCAGCCTGCGGGCCCCCGGGAGGACGCGCGATTCGTACGAACCCACCGCGCTGTTGTACGCCGATACCGCCTTGTCCAGCCCGTCGCGGATCCGGCCGAAGTGCTCGGTGAACTTTCCGAGGCGGTCGTACATCTCCTTCCCCAGCCTGCTGATCTGTTGCGCGTTCTCGGCGAGCGCTTCCTGGCGCCAGCCGTAGGCGACCGCCGAGAGGAGCGCGATGAGGGTCGTCGGGGTCGCGAGGATCACCCGCTCCGACGCCCCGTATTCGATCAGTCCGGGGTCCTGCTCCAGCGCCGCGCTGAAGAACGTCTCGCCGGGAAGGAAGAGGACCGCGAACTCGGGAGCCGGGGCGAACTGGTCCCAGTAGGCCTTGGAGGCCAAAGCCGAAAGGTGGGCCCGGATCTGCCGGGCGTGGTCCTTGAGCCGCGCCGCCCGGGTGGCATCGTCCTGCGCCTCGAGCGCATCGAGGTATGCCGAAAGGGGGGCCTTCGCGTCCACGACGATGTTCTTGTGGTTGGGGAGCCGGACGACCATGTCCGGGCGAAGGCGCCCGTCCTCCGTGGAAACGCTCTCCTGCTCCACGAAGTCGCAATGCGCGAGCATCCCGGCGATCTCCACCACCCGCCTGAGCTGGATTTCCCCCCACCGGCCGCGGACCGTGGGCGCCCTGAGGGCCTTCACGAGGTTCGCCGTCTCCTCCCGGAGGCGCCCCTGCGTCTCGATGAGGGAACGGACCTGCTCCGCCAGGGTGGCGTCCGCCACGGCCCTCGCCTGCGAGAGCTCGGCGATCTTCGCGTCCACCGTTTTCAGGGATTCCCGCATCGGCCGGATGAGTCCGTCGATCGCCTGCTGCCGCATCTCGAGATCCCCGCGCGCGCCCTCCTGGAACGTCCCCAGCGTGGCCTTCGCCAGGTGCAGGAACGACCGGCTGTTGTTCTCCAGCGCTTCCGAGGAGAGGGCCTGGAACGCCTCCCGGAACCTTTCCCGTGCCTCGTTCAGGACGGAGATCTTCTCCTCCATGAGCCGCTCCTGCCCCTGCAACCGCTCCGTGAGGGCCGCGACCGCCGCGGCCGACTCCGCCCTGGCCATCTCCGCCGCGTGCCGCTCGCGCGGGGAACGGAGGAACCAGCCGACCGCGCCGCCGAGAACGGCGGCGAGAAGCGCCAGAAGGAGAGCGGAGGCGATCCCCATCACCCCTCCAGGATCCGCCCCGAACAGCCGCAGCCGTCCGCGCCGCACTCCTCCGCCGCAGAGGGCGTGGCGGAGAAGTGGGCGGACACGATCCGGGGGGCGTCGCCGTCGGTCTTGACCCACAGGGTGGCCCGGATCCGCGCCTCCCCGATCCCCTCCTCCTCGTCCTCCAGGAAAATCTTCTGGAGCGCGTGGACCACGGCGACCGCGCCGAAATCGTCGCAGCGAAGCAGTTCGAAAGACATCCGCCCCCTGGCGTCGAACGCCGCCTCCAGCATCGCGGAGTACGCCTCGCCCTCGATCAGTTCTCCCGTGAAATCCTCGAAGACCGCGAACCGGGGGTCGGAAAGGGCGAAGAAGGCGCGCAGCCCCTCCGGCTCCCGGTCGTTGTATGCTCCCGCATACCGTTCGAGAAACGCCTGCGCGTCGAAACCCATGTTTCCCCCCGCCTGGTCCGTGGATTCCGCCATCATACCAGAGAGCGGCCGGGGACCTTCACCGGTTCACCTGCACGATCCCGACCTCCATCAACGCCCCGGTCGTCGGAGGATCGATCCTCGGCGGGCCCCCGGTGAAAACCCCGTTCGTCACCTTGACGACCGTGCCGTTGGCGAGCGCCTGGAAAAAGCCGGACTGGCCGGGGAACGCCACGCCACCGAGATCGAAGTATTCCGTGTTCACGATGTCCGTGCGCACCGACATGCCGAGGATCGTCAGGAGGGGCGGAGAGACCGGCGCGAAATCGGAGATCGGCCCCTGGAGCGTGACCCGGGTCGCCGGCGAGGCGCTCAGCCGCTCCACCGTCGAGGCGACCACCTTGCCGGGAAGCACCGTCGCGTCGAACGTCCCGACGACGCGGACGGTATCGCTCAGGGCGAGGCTCCCCAGGCCGAAGCCCCGCCGGACCGCTCCGGTCGCGTCCCGGAACAGGGTGAAGTCGTTCGTTTCGACCGTCCTCCCCAGGAGGGTCATGGTGTTCGAAGAGGGAGTGATCGCCGTGGGAGAACCTTCCATCCGCACCGTGTTGGGAAACGGGAGGTCGACCGACATCGCCTGCACCCCGCTGCCGGAGGACCCGCTGACCGTCCCCTTCACCCGGACCAGCCGCCCGATGCCGAACGCGTCCCCCGTCGGAACGGCTCCGAGAACGGAAACCGGCCCGCCGGGCGTGTTCATGACGAAGGAGCCCGGCGATCCGCCGACGATGTACCCCTCCAGTTTGACACGGTCGCCCGGGTTGCCGAGGCCGGGCGTCAGGATCTCGACCCGGTCGGCCCGCACGACCCCGCCCCTTCCGACGGCGCTCAATGGGCCGCGCACGTCGACGAAGTCTCCGTTCGCAATCCCGGTGGCGGGCCACGCCACTCGCACGGCGTTGTCATAGTTTACCTGCCGGGTCCCGATCAGGAACGTGGTCGTTCCCGCGGAAAGCCCCGCGACGGCCCCCCGCAGCGCGACGTTGTCGTTCGCCACCACGTTGTCCCGGCCCCGGCCGAGGAACGTGGCGTGGATCACGCCCTGGCCGTCCATCCCGCCGTGCACCTCCAGCTCGGGGCGATAGGAGTTGTCCATGTCGGCATTCAGGGTGGAGAGATCGGTTTCCCCGCCGGAGAAACGGACGAATACGGTCCCCGGGTTCACTAGGACCGTCTGCCCCAGCACGCGGACCGTGTTGTTGTCCAGGAACACGCCGTTGTCGTCGACGGGCCCCCGCACCGCGCGCTCGACCGTGAGGGTGCCCGCCGTTCCCGCCAGGAACGTCGAGTCCATGGTCCCGCGCACGGCGACCATCATCCCCTCGACGACGTTGTCGATGGCCCTTCCCTGGTCGTCGACGATGGTCGCGGCGTTGTCCCCCGAGAAGTCGGTGCCCTCGACCCTGATGCTGCCGAACCCGGCGACCGGGCCGATGGCCGTCCCGCCTGCGTTCCCCCCGGAGAGGTCCACCCCGGGGCCGCAGGAGGTCAGGACGAACAGGGAAAACAGCGTTGCGACCCCCGACGGGATCACCGTGCCCGCCCGATTCTTCATCTTCCCCCCCCCCGGACCGGATCTGCGCGGCGCGGCGGCGCCTCTCTCGCCCGCCTCCACCCTACCATGGTATTCCAGTTGGTCAATTTTCAACTGATTCCGGCACTCCACCACTGTTTGATACGGGATAACGGATCATATACTTAACGGAGTAGTACTATTCGTTCCTTCTATACAGGCGAAAGACCTCCTTCGTCTCGCCCGGTCTTGCGCCCTCCCAGATCTTGCTCCAGCCGGAATCGACGTGCTCTTTCCCGCCGGGACTGTCTTTCACGAGCAGAAGATCGTCCTGATCCTGGTCCTTCTGGTCGAACCGCTGAACCTTTACTCCGACGTAATAATCGAGCAATGCACGTTGGCTTTCCCCAATCGAGATCCCGACGATATCTTGCATCCCCGGTGGAATGGTCTTTCCCATGGAGATCATCATCTCCCTATAGGAATTACCCGCGTCCAGCCACGGCAGCAGGATCGCCATCGCGGTCCCCCAGGCGAGCGACATGCCGGTAGCCCAGGAAAGCACGGCGCGCTCTCCGTCGGGTTTTCCGGAGTTTCGAGGAACGAGGAGGAACCATAACACCGTGAAAAAGGTCGCAACGACGAAGGCAAGCGGACGGAAGGAAGGAATATACGCGGGATGGGTGCGATGCAGCCAGTCGGCAAGCGCCATCGGATGCCCCGTGTTCAAGGCGAATCCCCCGACCCATAACGTCAGGATCACGACCAGAAACACAGCCGTGCCCAGCTTGTCCAGGATCGCGGAAGACCACTGGGGAAGGGTCGGGACGACCGGGGTGGCCAGCATCGAAAGGGGGAGCAACAACGGGAGCGCGTACAGGTCGCGGCCGTCCGATGCCAGATCCAGTACCGCCAGAGTCACGAGAAACACCACCAGGGGAACCGCGATAGACGTAATTTCCCGCCTTCCGCCGCGCGCTTTCCGCCAAAGAGTCCAGGCGGCAAGGAGATACGCGGGGAACGCGAAATAGAGGAGCAACAGGAGATAGGTTCCCGTTTTTGGAGGGCCAAGATGCGCGAACCCGAAGTACCTGCCGAGATTGTTCACCCACAGCCAGTCTCCGAACAACTGGGGCGACCGGGAATACAAGGAAAGCGGCCAGATCACCAGCAGAGGGAAGGCCGTCAGCATGGCGACACCGAGGCAAAGTGTGTGCTTCCAGGTCCTCCACGGGGAAAAGAGGACGGGAAGGATGAGCGACGCCAGGACGAAGATCCCCGGAGCAAGAAGCCCCTTGGACAGAAACCCGATGCCGACTCCCAGCCCCAGCCATACCCCACCCGCGATCGGCCGCTCTTCCGAAAGGACGAGGCCGAAGATCGCGATCGAACAGCCGGCGAACAGTGCGGTATCCGTGATCAACTGGTGGGCATTCAGCAACAGGCCCGCGGACCCGAGAAGCAAGGCGACGGTCGTCACTCCCTGCCCTGTGCCCCACAGTCGTTTCCCCGCGAGCCCCGCGAACAGGAACGCGAGGAGGAGGAAGAAACCGCTCGCAAGACGAGCACCATCGTGTAGCGGGAGCACGGGGGAGAAGAGACGCGCGAAAAAGGCGGCCGTCAGGTAATAGAGGGGCGGTTTCTCCATGAACGGCTCGCCGGCCACGGTCGGGACCACCCAGTCCCCGGTCTGAAGGATGTGGTACACCATTCCGAAGGAATACGGTTCGTCCGCCTTCCACGGTTCATGGTTGAAAAGGCCTGGAAGGACCCAGCAGGCGCAGAGAAAACAGAGAAGAACGGTTTTCGGTACGGTTTTCGGTACGGCTTTCAGCAACCCACCTCTCCAAAGCACGGTCCCGATGGACGGTTATTCGAAAGGGAAAAGAATATCCCCTCCTGTCTGGCGATCCTTGGCCATGTCCGGTCCAGCGTGCAAATCGTCTGAAGTGGTTCTTATCATCGCCGACCGGACGGATGACCGGATTCAGTCATTGATCACCTCGGTCTCGACCACCATCCTTCCGAAACCCGCCGCGGGATCGGGGTCGTCGATCATCTGCGTGGATTCCGAGAACAAGCCGTTCGTCACCCTCACCACCGTCCCTTGGGACAGACTCGCGAAGAAACCGGCCTGATCGGTCGGAACATCTCCCGCCTTGTAATAATCGGTGTTGTTCCGCACCCCCGTCCTGACGGGGATCCCTATGATCGTGATCCGGTTGGGACTCACAGGAGCGCTTTCGCCGATCGGTCCCTGCAGCGTCACGGGAGCCCCCGTTGCGACCCCGCCGCCGATCCGCTCCACGCTCGCGGCCACGACCTTCCCCGGCGCCGTGCTGTTGTCGAAGAATCCGACCACACGGACACGGTCCGTCCGCAAAAGTTTCGTCAGGTCGAAATTCGATCGAATGCCGCCCGATTCATCCTTGAACAGGGTGAGACCGTTCGTCTCGACGACCTTCCCCAGCATCTTCATCGTGGTCGAAGTCATTCCCAGGTCGCCGGGAAGGGCCGTCGGAGAGGCTTCCATCAGGACATCGTTGGGTAGGAGAACCTTTACGGAGGAAGCCTGGACGATGGTTCCCATGACCACCCCCCTCGCTTCAACCCTTCGGCCGATGCCGAAAGGTCCACCGGACGGCACAACGCCGCTGATCACGGAAACCGTGCCGTTCGGAACCGTCATGACGAAACCGGAAGCCGTCCCGCTGACGACGTACCCTTCCACCCTGACCCGGTCCTGCGGGTTCCCGATCACCGGCTTCTTGACTTCGATCCGCTCCGCGCGGACAATCCCCCCGCCGCCGACGGCGTCCAGCCGGCCACGCACGTCAACGATCAACCCGTCCGAGAGACCGGTGATCGGCGGCCAGTTCAGCCGCCCGGAGGACGGCATGGCGGCGTAGTTGACCACCTGCTCCCCGATCCTGAAGCTCATGCCGTCACTGTTCAGATTCGATATCTTTCCGCGGAACTCGACGTTGTCGTTCGCCACGACATTGTCCCGCCCCTGCCCGATGAACGTGGCGTGGATGAATCCAAGGTCGTCGACCATCCCGTGCACTTCGATCTCCGGGTGCAGGCCGGCGTCCAGCTCCGCCTTGATCTGCCGGAGATCGATCTCTCCGCCGCCGAATGCCACGAATACGGTGGCCGGGCTCGTGAGGATCGTCTGTCCGAGCACCTTCAGCGTATTGTTGTCGAGTGCCGCCCCGTTGTCATCGACAGGCCCGCGCACCTCGCGTTCGATCGTGATGGTAACCGCCGTCCCCAACCGGAAATTCGCGTCCATCGTGCCACGGACCGTTACCATCATCCCCTCGACGACGTTGTCGATCCCCCTCTCCTCGTCGTCGATCACCGCCGTGGCGTTGTCGTCGAAGAACTCCACCCCGCCTACCCTTACGCTCCCGAAACCCGTCACAGGCCCGATGCCCGTTCCTCCGATTCCGCCCCCAGCGACGAGCGCGCCACCGCAGGAGAGGAGGAACAGAAGAGAGAAGAGAGAGAGGAGGGTCGCCGCGGGAAACCGGACCCCGTAACCCTTCGAACTTTTATCCTTCCGGGTTCCCATGATCATCTCCTCTCTCCGGTGGCTGGCACAAGGGGGACCGTGTCAGGCGACCCGGTCCCCCGTCGGTATCCCGATCTATCCCGCCGCGGTCGGACCGCGGGAAGTCGCCGTTCGTCAAGAAGGATTCTCGCGATCCTCGCTATGCCCGATGTCTTCCTTTCCTTCCACTTCCGTGGCCTGGATCGTCGCGTTGGGGAACCTCCCCGTGGCTGTCGACCGGGTCTTCACCTCCACGAACTTCCCGGCCGCAAGGATCCCGCCCGGGATGTCGTGGGGAGTCACCCCCGTGATATCCACGGTGACCGTGGAAACCCCGGGAAGGGGCCCGAGGCGGAACGTGTTGTCCATGCCGACGCTGTACACATACCCCTTGATTTCGTACTCATCGTGTCCGCCCGCCTTGACTTCGACGTACGTGGCGTCGATCACGTTGTCGCTCGCGGTCAACCCGCTGACCTCCACCACGGACCCGTTGTCGATCGGCCCGTTCTTGATATTCGTCGTGCCGCTATAGCGCACCTTCTGCCCCAGGACCTCGAACGTGTTATCCGTGAGGTTCAGGTACTGGACCGGCCCCTGAAGGTTGTCCTCGTACTCGATCTCCGTGGCGTTGTCGTCCCCGTCCCCGTGCTGGACGGTGACGATCATGCCCACGCCAAGCACGGTGCAATCCTGGATGGCGCCCGTGTAATCTTCGGCCGTGTCGAGCATCCTGCGGTGCGTCGCGGAACCGGTATGGAACTCGATGCCGTTCACCCACACGCTGCCGAACCCCGTGATCGGCCCACGGGTGGTGGAGCTGAGGCCCCCTGTTCCGCTCCCGCCGCACCCTACCAGCACCAGCGCGGCAACGGCCGCGGTCGCCAACCTGCACATTCTCTTCGTTCCCGGATTCATCATTTTGTCCTCCTCTTCCTCTTTCCCCCCAAATCCTCTTGGAAAGGATTCCGGAGTCGGTTGATGGGTTCACTTGCCCAAGGCCGGAAGGTCTTCCCTCCGCATCCATCGATCTTCACCTCATCCTCAAACCAGAAGATTCCGATCCCCGCCCTGCGCCGGCCCGTACCCATCGACATCGGATTGGCGTCTCGGTCGCGCTCCGCCAGCTTGCGGTCCGACTGCTCGAGAAATTTTTCCGCACGCGCCGCAAGATCTTTTCGGAGTTCCTCGACCGCCTCCTCGGGCAGGTTGTCGTACATCGTCTTTCTCTGGAAGAACGCCATGCCGGGCTCCGCCTGCAGATTGTGATCGATCGTTTCGATCAGGCAGGCGGAATCCGTCCCGAGAATCTCGAGCTTCTCCTCGTCCCCGGCAACCGGGATGTAGGCCCGCGCGAGGAGTCGGACCTTCCCATCGTCCCGGCGCTCCACCGCGCCGACCCTCAGCAACTCGTCGAGGATCGCCCGGTAAGGAACGTCGCCGCTGTATTCCTTCACCACCCCCGGGAAGGTGGCCCCCTCCCCATCGACCGGAAGCGGCGCCGGGTTTCCGGAACCGTCGTGGAACCGCTCATCCCGCACCCATCCGCCGATGACGCGCGCGGCCCTGTGGTAGCGGTCCGCAGTTTCCCTGTCGTCGGGCTTATCCAGCCGGGTGACCCGAAGGACCTCTTTCCGGGAGAGTCCGGTGAGGACCGACACACGGGAGTGGGTCTGCTTCCGGCCGGGGATACCGAACTCCTCCAGGGCGACATCCACATAGACCCGCTTGGCGAGGTCGGAGAATGTCCCGAAGGGAACCCCGTGCCGAAGGAGCAGGCGAATCATGGGCCGGAGGATCCGGAGGATGGCGGAGTATATGGCGGTTTTCTTTTCCACAATAATTGGGATTATATTCCCAATTATTACCTTGTCAACAGGTTCGGACGATTCAGGTGCGGACGATTCCCGCGGGCTTCAGGGGACATCGTTCGTTTGGTGGTACGATAACCGGCATGTCCGCCATCCTGGACGCATTCTCCAGCCGGCGCATCTTCTTCGTCATGCTCCTCGGGTTTTCCTCGGGAATCCCGCTGGCGTTGACCGGTTCCACGCTGCAGGCATGGATGGTGTCGGAGAGGGTCGACCTGGCGGTCATCGGAGTGTTCTCCCTCGTCGGCCTGCCGTACACCATCAAGTATCTCTGGGCGCCGCTGATGGACCGTTTCGTGCCGCCGTTCCTGGGAAGGCGGCGCGGGTGGATGCTCGTTTCCCAGATCGCGCTCTTCTTCGTCATCGCCGCGATGGCTCTCTCCCGGCCCAGGGCGCACCCCGGCGTGCTGGCCGCCCTGGCGTTCCTTGTGGCGTTTTTCAGCTCGAGCCAGGACATCGTGGTCGACGCCTACCGCACAGAGATCCTTCTGCCCGAAGAGCTGGGGCCAGGCGCGGGGGTGCACATCCTGGGGTACCGGGTGGCGATGCTCACCTCCGGAGCGGTTGCCCTGATCCTGGCGGACCGGATGCCGTGGCGCCTCGTCTACCTGCTGATGGCGGGGTCGCTCGCCGTCGGGATCGCTTCGTCCCTGCTCGCCCCGGAACCGGAGCTCTCCGAAAAACGCCCCCGGACGCTGAAGGAGGCGGTGGTCGAGCCGTTCCTCGAATTCCTTTCCCGCAGGGGGGCTTCGGGGATTCTCCTGTTCATCGTCTTCTACAAGCTCGACGTCGTCCTTGCCTCCGCGCTGACCACGCCGTTCCTCCTGGAGCTGGGGTTCACCAAGACCGACATCGGCGCCGTGACCAAGGGGCTTGGGATGGCCGCGACCATCGCGGGAACCCTGGCGGGCGGGGCGGTGGTCGCCCGCGCCGGGATGAAGTCGTCCCTCTGGATCTTCGGCGTCCTGCAGTCGGTGTCCACCCTCTCGTTCCTCCTGCTGGCGCGGCTTGGGCACCACTATCCGATGATGGTGGCGGCGATCGGCCTCGAGAACCTGTGCGGCGGGATGGGGACGGCGGCGTACGCGGCGTTCCTCATGAGCATGTGCGACAGGCGGTACACCGCCACCCAGTACGCCCTGCTCACCAGCCTGATGGCGGTCACGCGGGTGGTCGCCGGGGCCCCCACCGGCCTCCTCGCGAAGACGTACGGATGGGAGACGTATTTCGCCGTGAGCGCCCTGGCGGCGATCCCCGGGTTGCTCTTCCTCCTCCGGTACGACCGGTGGAGCGCGCCATCGGGATGACGTCTCCCCGCGGAATCAGTCGAAGTCGGAGTAGATCTCCCCGAAGTTCAGCCCCGCGTACTGGGCGTGCTGTTCCTGCGAGCGGATCTTCACCTTCGCGTACTGCAGGTCCTGGCTGGTGCTCCCGTTCCGCAGGCCGGCGTACGCCTCGACGAACGCGGCGAGGTGGTCGGCCCGCTTGACGAGCTCCCCGTCCTTGGGGTTGCATGCGTCCTCGTTGTACTTCTCGTGCAACTCCGCCGCCGGAACCCGCCGGAGTTTCCCGTCCACGGTGGCGAAGTTCTCGAACTCGTGCTCCGCGAACATCTCGAAGTCGGCGTGCCACCCCTCCGGGAGCAGCCCGTAGACCTCCTTGTCCAGCAGCTCTTTCTCGTATCCCTTGATCAGTTCGCTCAGACCCTCCACGGACCGCTTCACCGGCGAGATGATGTCGCGGGTGAGAACCTCCGGCAGGTCGTGGAACAGCCCGGTGAGGTAGTTGTTCACGCACCGCCGGGAGCACGCCTTGATCTCCAGGGAGAAAAGGTAGGAGAGGAGCGCGACGTACAGGGAGTGGCCCAGGACCGAGGTTCTCGGGATCCGGTGGAGGTGGGCCCAGCGGTACTGGAACCGCAGCTGCCCGCACAGGTCGATGAAGTTCCGGTACCGGCGCTCCGCGGAAAGCAGGGCCATCCCCTTCAGGTCGTCGAATCCCGCGATCTTGCCGTCGAGGTCCTTCCGGATGTCGTCGATCTCGTACCCCCCGGGGTTCGTCCGCTCGATGATCTGGAACTCCCAGCGGGTGGCATAGTAGTGGGCGGCGTTGAGGATCCGCCGCTCCAACACGTCCTCGCTCTCGACGAAGTGGTCCTGGTACCTGCGGCAGAACGCCTTCCCCAGGGGGGAGACGAGGGGACGCAGCTCCTCGTACACCCACTCGTTGAGCAGCCGGTACTTTTTCGTGTCGGCCTTGATCTTGTAGAAGATCTGGGGCTTGAGGTCCGTGATCACGATCCGCTGCAGGAGGTCGAAGGTCCCCGCCTCGATGATCTTGGTCCACCGGACCGCGGCGCCGCCCTCCTCCTCCACGCGGGCCAGGAAGTAGGCGACGATCATCTTGTGGGCCTGCTTGTCGAGCTCGATGAGTTCGACGGGGCGGATCTTGTCGTTCCACCGCTGCATGTACGCGGCGTCGAGCACCTTGAGAAGGAGCGCTTTCCGGATCATCCCCGGTTCCCCGCCGCCCGCCTACTCCCGCGGCGCAAGGACGATCTCGATCCGCCGGTTCTTCGCCCTGCCTTCCGGTGTAGCGTTGTCGCCCACCGGGTTGTACTCCCCGTAGGCCACCGCCGAAAGCCGGGAAGGGTCGATCCCCCGCTCCTGGAGATACCGGGTCACGTTGATGGCGCGCGCGGCGGAGAGCTCCCAGTTGGTGGGGTACTTTTTCGCGAGGGCGCCCGTGATCGGAACGTTGTCGGTGAACCCCTCGACGCGGATTTCCTTGTCTTTCACGTCCGCGAGGATGGAGACCACCTTTTTCAGGACCTCGATCCCCGCCTTCTTCACCTCGGCCCTCCCGGAATCGAACAGGATCGAGTCGACCATGTTCACCGTGAGCCTTCCCTTGAGCTCCGAGATCGTCACCTGTCCCTGCGCGATCTCCGTCCGCATCTTCTCCAGAAGGTTCCGGTAGGTGGAGCTGACCTTCTCGACTTGCTCCTGCTTGGCCTTTTCCAGAGCGGCCTGCCGCCGTTTGAGGTCCCCGTTCTCTTCCTCGAGGGAGGCGATCCGGTGCCGCAGTTCGTAGATCGTCTGGGAGAGGGAATCGGACTTCGACTGCAGGATCCTGTCGAGCTCCTCCCTGTCCGAGGCGAGCTTGTCCCGTTGCCCCGTGACATAGGCGAGGTCGGTGGTCAGCTTGTCGCGCTTCCGCGCCATCTCCTCGAGGTCGGCCGCAAGCTTCGCGTTGCGCTCCTTGAGCCCCGCGTTCTCGGCGAGGAGCTTCTCGTACCGGTTCTGCAGGGCGTCGTACCGCTTCCGCAGGGATTCCGCCTCTTCCGCCTTCTTCTGGTAGGTGCTCTGCATCACCGTGCAGGCGGATCCTCCCGCCGCAAGAGCGGCGACCAGGGCCGCAAGGAAGATTTTCCTCAGCATGATGTCCCTCCCGTTCCGGGTTTTAAGGGCCGCGACGCGACGTTGGCGAGGAAATCCGCTATCACCTTGGCCATCTTGTTCTTCACGCCCGGTTTCCCCCCCTCGGGGGGTTTTTCGTACTCGATGAGGAAGGCGTCATGCCCGTGGATCGTCGAAAGCTCGAGGCACGCCACCGCGAGGCCGTTCTGCAGCAGGGCGTTCCGGATCTCCTGCGACTGGTACGTCGGGTAGAGCCAGTCCGTGTCGAACGATACGATCAGGAACTTCGCCTTCACGCCGGAGAACGCCTTCGCGAGGTACCCCGAGGGCTCCGAAATGTCGAAGATGTCGATCGCCTTGGTGATGCACAAGTACGAGTTGGCGTCGAATTTCCGGTCGAAGACGAAGACGTCCCCCTGGTGCTTGAGGTAGCTCTCCACCTGGAACTCGATGGCGGAGTGGTAGCCGATCGTCCCCTCCCCCCACTTCTTCGGTCCCGCGCCGCCTCCCTTCGCCGCAAGCTGCTTCATCCGGCCGAACTTCTCGTGCATCTTCCTGTCGGACAGGTAGGTGATGAACCCCACCATCCTCGCCACGGCAAGGCCTCGCTCCGGCACCTTCCCCGTCCCGTAGTAGTCCCCGCCGTTGAAATGGATGTCCGAGAGGATCGCGGCCCGCCCGACGTGGTTGAAGCCGATCTGCTGGGGGGAATGCCGCGCCGTCGTCGCGATCGGGATGGCGGAGGCTACGCGGTCGGGGTAGTCGACCGCCCATTGCAGCGCCTGCATCCCGCCCATCGAGCCGCCGATCACCGAGAGAAGACGCTGGATCCCCAGGTGGTCGATCAGGTGGCGCTGCGCCCGCACCATGTCTCCGACCGTCACCACGGGGAACGACAGCCCGTACGGTTTCCCCGTCCCGGGGTTCACCGAGTCCGGCCCCGTGCTGCCGTAGCAGGAGCCGATCACGTTCGAGCAGATGACGAAATATTTCTCCGTGTCCAGCGCCCGGCCCGGCCCGACGAGGAAGTCCCACCATCCGGGCTTGTCCTTCGAGGGATCCTCCCCCGGGTGGAACCCGGCGGCGTGCGCGCTCCCGGAGAAGGCGTGAAGCAGGAGAATCGCGTTGCTCCTCTCCCGGTCGAGTTTGCCGTACGTCTCGTAGACGATGACGATGGGGCCGAGCTTCTGGCCGCTTTCCAGCGGCATCTCGTGGGGCGGTTCCGCGAAAACGAAGCGTTTCTCCTCGACGAACCCGACGGAACCTTGGGGCAGATGGGCTTTCATTGGAAGTCATGATAGCAAAGATTGATCCACACGGGGACTCGCCCGGCGGTGTCCCCGGCGCGGAAACGGTTTCCGCAGGTGGAAAATCCGGGGAAACAGGAATCAGTGCTAAAATTACACAGGGGAGATTTGGTATCCCTCATTCCCCAACCCATATTGGAGGTATCTTTCGGCGGTGTCCCGTTTCCTGAGTCTGCGCACGCGTCTTCTCCTTGTCTGTTTCCTGGCCGCCGTACCGGCGTTCGGCATGCTGCTCCACACCTTCTCCAAGGAACGAGCCCGGGAACTCTCGCCGGTGAAAACGGACGTGTTGCGGACCGCAAACCTCGTCGCCGTCGAGGAGCAGAGGAGGATCGGGGAAGCCCGCACCCTTCTCGTCACGCTCGCGCAATTCCCGTTGGTGCGCGTTCCTGCCGACCCCGCCTGCGGCCGGATGCTCGCGCACCTGCTGAAACGGTTTCCGCAATACACGAACTTCGGCGTCACGGACGCGTCGGGAAACGTCGTCTGCAGCGCCCTGCCCTTGACCGCCCCCGTCAACATCGCGGACCGCGACTACTTCCGTCGTGCGGTGGAGAGAAGGGATTTCGCCTACGGCACGTACCAGATCGGCCGGGTCACGCACCTTCCCGGCATCAATTTCGCCTATCCGATGAAGGACGGAAAGAACCGCCTGCGGGGGGTGGTCTTCGCCGCCCTGAATCTCACCACCTTCAGCCGACTGGAAGAGGAGGTCGGAATCCATCTGCCGAAGGATGCCGCGCTCTCGAAGATCGACACCTCGGGGAAAGTGATCGCGCGGTACCCCGAGGAAAACGGATTGTTGGGCAAAACGTACCCCGAGTTTCACCTCGTTCGGCCGCTCATGGCGGCGGACCGCGGGATGGCCGTGGAAAAGAACGGGGCCGGCGCGCGCACCCTGTACGCGATCGCAAAAGTCCCGAAAACCTTGGCCGGCCGGGAAATCTACGTGGTGCTCGACCTTCCGGAAACCACCGCCCTGCGGAAGGTCGACAGCCTGTTCCGACGGAATATCGCGATCCTGGGGCTGCTGGTCGCGCTGGTCCTCTCCGTAGTGTGGGCCGCCAGCGGGGTCCTCATCCGGCGCCCGATTCGGGATCTCCTCGAAGCCGCGCGCCGGCTTGCCGAAGGGGATGCGGAGACGAGGCTCGGGCCGCCCTATGCGAGGGGCGAACTCGGCGCCCTCGCCCGGAATTTCGACCGGATGACGAGCGCGATCCGAAGAAGGCGGGCGGAACGGGAACAGGCCCGGATCGCGCTCATGCAATCCGAAGAGAATTTCCGCAACGTCGTCCGGCACGCGCCTTTCGGCATTTTCCAGTCCAGCCCGGAAGGCAGGTTTCTCATGGTGAACCCCGCGCTCGTTACGATGCTCGGGTACGGGTCCGAGGAAGAGTTGCTGAAGGCGAACCTGGCCACGGAGGTCTACGTTCACCCCGAGGAGCGGCAGGGCGTCCTGGAAGAATATATCGGGTCGAGCCCTTCGTCGTCGGCGGGCATCGAGGTCGAGTGGAAGCGGAAGGACGGACGGAGGTTGCGCGTTCGCGTCGGCGGAAGGCTGGTCCGCAAGGACGACGGTTCCCCCGCGCATTTCGAGGTGTTCGTCGAGGACGAGACGGAGCGTCTCTCCCTGGAGCAGCAGTTCCGGCACGCGCAGCGGATGGAGGCGGTGGGACGGCTGGCGGGAGGCATCGCCCACGACTTCAACAACCTTCTTGGCGTGATCCTGGGCTACACCGAGATCCTTCTGGCGCAGATGGACGGCGGGAGCTCCCTTCGCCCCAAACTGGAGGAGATCGGGAAAGCGGCGGAGCGGGCTTCCAACCTCACCCGCCAACTTCTCGCCTTCAGCCGGAAGCAGGTTCTCCAGCCCCGGGTGGTGAACCTGAACGAGGTCGTCTTCAACGCCAAGAACCTGTTCCAGCGCCTGATGGGAGAGGATATCGAGCTCCTGCTGAACCTTTCGATGGACACGGGGCGCGTGCGGATCGACCCGGGACAACTGGAGCAGGTCATCATGAACCTCGTCGTCAACGCGCGCGACGCCATGCGCCACGGCGGGAAACTCGTCATCGAGACCCACAGGAAGGAATTCGGGGAGCCGCAACGCCACGAGGAGGCCACCATGTCGGCGGGGTCCTACGCCCTGCTGGCGGTGAGCGACACGGGCGCCGGCATGAGCGAGGAGACGCGGAAACACATCTTCGAACCGTTCTTCACGACGAAGGAGGCAGGAAAGGGAACGGGACTCGGCCTGTCGACCGCGTACGGAATCGTGAAACAGAGCGGCGGATACATCTGGGCCTACAGCGAGCCCGGGAGGGGCACGACGTTCAAGATCTACCTTCCCGGCGTCCCGGAGGAAACGGAAAGCTCCGGCGTCCCGCCGGCCCCGGCGGTTTCCCGCGGCGGCTCCGAAACCGTCCTCGTCGTGGAGGATGAATCCTCGATCCGGCTGCTGGTGCGAAAGTTCCTGGAGCACTTCGGGTACCGTGTGCTGGAAGCCTGCGACAGCTCGGAGGCGAGGCGGATCATCGAGACGCACGGGGGGGCGCTCGACCTCCTGATCACGGATGTGGTCATGCCGGGAGGCAGCGGTCCGGACCTCGCCCGGGATCTCCAGCGGTCCCACCCGGGGCTCAAGGTGCTCTTCATGTCTGGGTATCCCGACGATGCGGTCGGAGCGCACGGCGTGTTGAAGGAGGGGACGCATTTCCTTTCCAAACCGTTCGGAAGGGAGACGCTTGCGGCCAAGGTACGGGAAGTCCTGGATGCCGGATAGGGCGGAAAGACCCGGGGGAAATCCCGGATTTCCCCGTATCGCGCCATGCCGCGCCGCAGCCTGCCGGCGCCGCAGCGCGAACCGAAGTACGATGTCCGACGATCGACTCCAGCCGTAGAAGACCGTCCATCCGGAGATCAACTTCCGGGGACATTGAGCTGCGGCGGGTGAATTCCCCTCGCGAACGCACCGGTCGATCGCGCCGTCGAATACCTCGCACACGGGATCGGTCCGGGGCGGCTTCGGCAGCCGTTTTCCACCGAGCCCGCGAATGGGCATCGGCTCGGGTAATGTCGGGCGCCGGGCGGTATGATATCTTGTTTCGAATCATAAGTTCCGAAAATGCCTCGATGAGGTTCTCATGCGGCGTGCCCGTTCGTTGCTGGTATCGGTGGGCCTGGTGGTGGCATTGTGCGTACCCGCCACAGGTTATGCCGGTGGCTGGTCCGTCATCGATCATCGTGTCCACAAGGATGAGTCGGGAATCTGGAATCCCGACGTCTATCGGGGATTGTTGGGCATTCTCAGCGTGGCGGATCTCGGGGGTGCGCTCTGGGAGGGCTCGGAGTCCCGGCTTGGCAAGACCCTGTGGAAGACGATGGACTCTCAACTCCTGGCGGTCGGTTCGACTACCGCGATGAAGTACGCGTTCACCCGGAAGCGGCCGAGCGAAACCGGCAACCCCAACGAATGGTTCGCCCACGGATCGAATTACGGTTTCCCGTCCACCGAGGCAGGGCTCTCCGCGTCCCTCGTTACCCCGTTTGTCCTGGAATATGCGAACGAGCATCCTTCCGCCTACGGTCTGCTGCTCCTGCCGCTGTATGTGGGCGTTGCGCGGGTCAAGAACCAGGCGCACTGGCAAACCGATGTGCTTGCCGGGTGGGCGGTCGGGGGGCTATCCGGTTGGTTCGCTCACAGCCGGGAAACACCGATCATCGTCCAGGTTCTTCCGCACGGGTTGGTCGTGGGTCTCAGGACCCGGTTCTGATTCCCGGAATATCCTGCAAACCATCCGCACATCGCGCCATACTGGTCCGCCCCGGCCGATGATGGGATAGGGCCGCTCCGAGCTTCGTTGCAGGCCGTGAAACGAAGGACGCCGGACGGGATTCGCCGGCGCGCCCGGAGGAATGCGCTACCCCGCGATCTTCCCGCCGGGAACGTTCCGCGACGGCGTCACGCCGCCCGGCGATACGGAATGTCTTCCACCGATGCCTCGCTGCCGCTCACGTCGGTGAACGGCGATTCCGCCCGGAAAATCCGTTTCCCGCTCGCTTCCTCGTCGGCCATGCGGTCCGGGAGGATACCGCATGCTCCGATCGCGGGCAGCACCAGCCCCGGCAGTACGGTGACCGGAACGCCAGGACAGCCGCCGCCAGGAGGCAACCGAACGCTCCGGCCGCCGACATGGCCTGAACGGCTTGGCCTTGCGCGATCCCCTGCAGCGTCGGGGGACCCGGGACGTACAGGATGCCCATCGCCATCTGTGCCGCCCACAACGTCCACTTCGGGTCCGGTGAAAGGAACAGCTCCAACGCGTAGAGCAGGAGCAGTCCTGAGGCGAATATCGCCTCGTTTCCCCTTGGGAGTACCTCCCGGATCCATTTCATGGCGGCCACCTCCTCCGTTTCCCCGGGCGATTCCACCCCGATCGGGGGGGCCCGGACAGCCCCCCGATCCCGCGTCATGCGTCCCTTCAAGCGGCCATGCGGTACTCTTCCTCCACCGCGGTTTCCCCTGCCTCGGGAAGCGGCCACTCCGCCCAGTACAAACGCTTGCCGCTTTTCTCCTCCCCGGCCATGTAGCCAAACAGGATTCCGCTCGCCACGAACGCGAGCAGCAAAACGCCGCCCAGGTACGCGAAGACCGATCCGATGAACTCCGTCGCCAGTGCGATGCCTTCCATGATGGTCACCCCCTTCCTTCCGACCGTAAGATATCGACGGGACAGGGGGACGTTTGTGAAAGATCGAACAAAGCCGAATTATTTTTCCGGTCCCCCTCCCTCTTCGGCGGGGCGAGGGATACGGCCCCCATGCCGCGGGAACGCGGCAGAGGCGATGGCGGCATTGTCAGCAGTGCGTACGGACCAAGGAAACGATCCTTAGGGATGTGGCGTCCCAGTTTCGAGACGGGGAACACCGCCGACGGGAGGAAGATTCCATGTGCTACAACTGCGGATGCGGATTGCCCGATAACGACATGGGGAATCCGGGAAACATCACCGACAAGACGTTCGAAGAAGCGGCGAAGGCTTCCAGGCAGTCCGTGAAAGAGGCGAAAAGAAACACGCTGGAATTGCTGCGGATCGTCCTCGAGAAAGAGTAATGGAGCGGGCGGCGGAATCCCCGGCTGCCCGGGAACGGAGTGCGGCGATGTCCCCCACGGAACAGTTGCGGGAGGAACACGCGGGAATCGGGTCGATGCTGGACATCCTGGCGAAAATCTGCGACCTCCTCGAATCGGGCAAACCGGTGGACCAGGGGCATTTGGAGCGGATCCTGGAATTTCTCAAGGTCTTCGTCGACAAATGCCATCACGCCAAGGAGGAAGACCTCCTCTTTCCCGCCATGGAGCGGGCGGGAGTCCCGGGGGAGGGAGGTCCGATCGGGGGGATGCTCGCCGAACACAGGCTGGGACGGGAATACATCGGGGGGATGAGCGAAGCGGCCGAAAAACTCGGCCGGGGAGATCGAAGCGCCTCCCCGCAGTTCGTGCGGAACGCCCGTAGCTACATCGGTCTGCTGCGGGCCCATATCGAAAAGGAAAACGGGATCCTGTACCCTCTGGCGGACCGCCGGATCCCGGAGAAAACGCAACGGGAGCTCCTGGCGGATTTCGACAAGGTGGAAGAAGAAAGGGTCGGCCACGGCAAGCACGAGGAGTTCCATCGGTTGATGGATCGTTTGCGGAAGATCTACCTCTTGCGAACCCCCTGATTTCGAGGGCTGACAGCTTCTCCAAGACGCGTCCCCCTGTACGCAGGCAATTCTTCGACGCATCATGCTTTACGGAATTTTGCCGTGATTTGTTATTGCCATTGTCATACGAAAGGCATAACCTTACTTGTTTAAACAGGTCGGTGGCGGTTTGCCTCCAAATTACAACCTCCGAAGGGGCACCCATTGGAAAAGATATTGAATTATTTTTACCCCAGGGCAAAAGAAATCAAGGACTCCCTTACCCATTTCATGCTGAATCATTCATCGATTGAAGATCGCAAACCATATGATGAAGTCTGGTGTATGGGTCCTGAGGGAGACAGGAATTATGCCGACATGGATAAAGTAGGCATGAAAATGCAAGCCTATTTATCAGAATGCTATGGCCAATTTTACTCCATGTTACTTTCTTTGTTAAATGACCAACCCGAGGACGTGTTGTCGAAAATATCAAAGTCCAAAGATATAATAACAAAAACCATAGACCACAGGATTACTTTTTGTGATAATACCAAACATGCATTACATATCGCTTTAGAAGCTCTGGAAAATCAATTGAAAATTCTGAAAAACATAAGCGAAGCAAATATCCAGAAAAAATAATACGTCAGAATAAAGAATAGAAACTAATAGCCAACTCGCAAGATGGAGTCCCGTGAATACAAACAATTCAAATGGCTGTCTATTCATCGCACGAACAAGGGGTTAGACCGATACGGTCCAACCCCTTGTTTTTTCTGATGGGCCATGAAGGATTCGAACCTTCAACCTCCTGAGTAAGAGAAGCCCAAGGAGGTACCATTAATCAATTATTTCCATGATTTGCCGTTGCAGAACGTGGCAGAATGAGGCAGCGAAAACGCACTTTCCGCACCCCAGGCGCACCCGAGAGAGGCGACATCGATTGTCGCCTCTCTCATCGATAATAGGGCCGAAGGAGAAAACGGATGACTCTTCCCGCAGAGCGGATCGAAAACCGCATCCTCACGATTCGCGGAAATCGCGTGATGGTCGATGCCGACCTTGCGGAAGTGTACGGCGTGCCGACCAAGGCGCTCAACCAGGCCGTAAAGCGCAATGCCGAAAGGTTCCCGGAGGACTTCGCCTTCCGGCTCACGGCCCCGAGAAATCGGAACTGGTCACAAATTGTGACCGGTTCGCCCGGCTGAAACATTCCACGGCATCCCCTCTCGCCTTCACGGAACACGGGGCCATCCAGGCCGCATCGGTCCTCAATTCTCCCCGTGCAATCGAAATGAGCATCTACAGCGTCCGGGCTTTCGTGAAGATGCGGGAAGCGATCGGAGCCCATCGGGAACTCACCCGGAAGATGGGCGACCTGGAACGGAAGTATGCCGTCCACGACACGAAGATCAAGGCAATCTTCGACGCGATCCGGGCGCTCATGGCGCCGCCGAAGGCGCCGCGCCGGCGGATTGGATTCTGATGTAGCTGACTTCCGGGGGATAGCCCTCGCGAGGCGACAAGCGGGAACCGCACCCGCTTCCCCCGGGATCCACTTTGCGGGACCACCTTGCGGAGGTGGAGATGGGTACCCCGAGCCGGGAAACCCCGCGCAGCTTACCCAACAGAAAATTCTGGTTTGACGCCCGAGACGTTGAAAGGATCTGCAGGTACGTCAAACCCAAAATGCTCGGCGCCATGCTGACAAACTGCGCGCAAATTACTGCCAAAGCTCGCGCAAAGCAACACACCCCAGGCGCACCCGGAAATGAAAAGGGGTTAGACCGATGTGGTCTAACCCCTTGATTTTCGTGGTGGGCCATGAAGGATTCGAACCTTCAACCTCCTGATTAAGAGTCAGCTGCTCTGCCGGGTTGAGCTAATGGCCCACGCTGGGAAAGACCGAAAAACTGGCGCGCCTGGGAGGAATCGAACCTCCGCACCCGGCTCCGGAGGCCGGTGCTCTATCCCCTGAGCTACAGGCGCTCGAAAAAGATGGGGTGAGTGATGGGGATCGAACCCACGACAGCCAGAGCCACAGTCTGGTGCTCTGCCAACTGAGCTACACTCACCACCCTCGCCCCGAAGGCGAAAGGAGATTATACAAACCCGGTCCACGCCGGTCAACGAGCAAAATGTTTCCGCCCTTTCGACATTCCCGGCGCCGCGATTCAACGATCTTCGGCGCCGTCATGCCGGTGAGCGGAACCGCCGCAACCGCAGAGCGTTGCCGACAACGGTGACCGAGGACAGCCCCATCGCCGCGGCGGCGAAGACCGGGTTGAGCAGCAGGTGGAAGGGAGGGTACAGCGCACCGGCCGCCACCGGGATCAGCACCACGTTGTAGGCGAATGCCCAGAAAAGGTTCTGCTTGATGTTTCTCAAGGTTGCCCGGCTCAACGCGATGGCCGTCGCAACGCCGCGCAGGTCGCCGCCCATCAGGACCAGGTCTCCCGACTCCAGAGCGATGTCGGTCCCCGTGCCGATGGCCATCCCCACGTCGGACTGGGCCAGGGCCGGCGCGTCGTTGATCCCGTCCCCCACCATCGCCACCGTCATCCCCTCGCCCTGGAGCGCTCGGATCTCGTCCGCCTTGCGGTCCGGCAGCACTTCCGCGATCACGCGCCCGATCCCCGCTTTCGCGGCGACGGTTTCCGCAGTGCGACGGTTGTCCCCGGTAAGCATCACGACGGACAGACCCATCCCTTCGAGGCTCCGGACCGCCTCCGTCGACCCTTCCTTGATCTCGTCGGCCAGCGAGAGCACGCCCGCCGCGCGGCCGTCCACGGCGAGGCATATGGGAGTCCCGCCCGCCGCGGCGATCTCGACGACAAGGGGACGGAGCGCCGAGGTGTCGATCCCGCCCTGGTCTAGCCACGCCGCATTTCCCGCCTGGATCACGCGCCCATCCACCAGGGCCCGGATCCCCTGCCCGGCTTCCGAGGAAAACTCCTGGGGGGAAGCGACGGCGATCCCCCTTCCCCTCGCCCCGCGGACCACGGCTTCCGCCAGCGGATGTTCGGAGCCGCCCTCCGCGGAAGCCGCCAAACGCAGCATCTCCCGCTTCCCGGCTTCCCCCTCGAACCCTCCACCCGGCGCGGGCCGGACCGACGCCAGTTCCGGTTTCCCCCGGGTGACGGTGCCCGTCTTGTCGAGGACGACCGTGTCCACCTTTCGGGCGGTCTCCAGCGCCGCGCCGTCCCGCACGAGGATCCCC
Organism: Deltaproteobacteria bacterium; assembly: GCA_021815305.1. Classification (GTDB taxonomy): domain Bacteria; phylum Desulfobacterota; class Deferrimicrobia; order Deferrimicrobiales; family Deferrimicrobiaceae; genus JAKAHC01. The sequence continues at coordinate 201,887 of JAKAHC010000004.1, forward strand.
ATCTCCGCCCCCTTGCCCGTGGCGACCATGATCGAGGTGGGAGTGGCCAGCCCCATGGCGCAGGGGCATGCGATGATGAGCACGGAGATCGTGTTGACCAGCGCGTAGGTGACGCGGGGCGCGGGCCCCAGGAAATACCACGCGAGGAACGTGAGCGCCGCCACCCCCATCACCGCGGGGACGAAGTACGAGGCGATCACGTCCGCCAGCCGCCCGATCGGCGGCTTGCTCCCCTGCGCCTCCCGGACCATCGCGACGATCCGCGCGAGGACGGTTTCCTTCCCGACGCGCGTCGCCTGGAACACCAGGCGTCCGTTGAGGTTCATGGTGCCCCCGGTGACGGCGGACCCGGGCCCCTTCTCCACCGGGATCGGCTCGCCGGTCAGCATCGACTCGTTGACCGCCGACCTTCCCTCCTCGACCGTGCCGTCCACGGGAATCTTCTCCCCCGGCCGGACGACCACGCGGTCCCCGGGCGCGACCGAATCCAGCGGGACGTCGATCTCCTCCCCTTCCCGGACCACGCGGGCCGTCTTCGGCGCCAGGCCGATCAGCTTCTTCACCGCGTCGGAGGTCCTGCCCCTGGCCCTCGCCTCGAAATAGCGCCCGAGCAGGACCAGGACGATGATCGCCGCGGAGGTCTCGAAGTACAGGTGGACGGCAAGCCCCTCCGCGCTGACCAGGCCGGGGAAGAACGTCGCGACGACGCTGTAGAAGTAGGCGACGGAGGTCCCAAGCGCCACGAGGGTGTTCATGTCGGTGGAGCCGTGCCTGCCAACGGTCCACGCGCCGCGGTAGTAGCGGGATCCCGCGTAGAACTGGATCGGGGTCGCCAGCAGAAACTGAAGGACCGCCGCGGCGAACGGGGGCAGCGCGAGCCTTCCCGCCCCGAAAACCATGTCCCAGTGGGAAAGCGCCAGCAGGGGAACGCCGAGAATCGCGCCGACGCGCAACCGGGAGAGCAGGCGCCGTTCCTCCTCGCGCTGCGCCCGCTCCTGCCTCTCCACCGGATCCTCCCCGGGCCGGACCTCGGGGACCGAGTAGCCTGCGCCCTCCACCGCCGCGCGCAGATCCGCCGGGGAGGCCACGCCGGGGAGGTACTCCACGGTGCCGGTCCGTGCGGCGAGGTTGACGCGCGCGCCCAGCACTCCCGGGACCTTGTGGATCGCCCGCTCCACCCGGGCCACGCACGAGGCGCACGTCATCCCTTCCACCGGAAAGGTCCACCGTGCCTGTCCCGCCCCCGGCGCGGCATCCTGCGCGGCCACGTTCGCCCCTGCGGAAGAACGCTCCGCGGGAGGGTCCTGCGGTTTCTGCGGTTCCTTGTTCATCATCGGTAAATAGTAAGATGAGATCGCCCGGAGATGGGTGCCAATCTGCGGACTGGTTGGTATACTTACCCCACGCGCCTGTAGCTCAGGTGGATAGAGCAGCTGCCTTCTAAGCAGCGGGCCGGGAGTTCGAATCTCTCCAGGCGCGCCAGTCTTTTCCTCATCTCCCATCGGAGATTCGAACTCCGAGCCGCCGCCGAGCGGATAGCGAGGAACAGCGCGACGCACGGGAGCGCGCAGGCGGCGAGGCCGCCGCAAAGGCCGATGGCGTGGATCGCCGAGGCTCGGGCGGTTCGAATCTCTCCAGGCGCGCCAGTTATTCTCTACCGCCCCGGCGGAACCGGAACCTGTCCCTTCCGCACCCGCTCCCTGCGCTGCCGGTAAGATTCCAGCCGCCGGCTCCCCGGAAACCGTTCCTGCACCTCCTCAATCACGGTATCCGCCTCCGCGGACCTGTGCTGCCGGTCGAGCAGTTCCGCCAGGAACAACAACCCGCCCTCCTGTGCCGCCGGTGAAGCATCCCGCGCCAGGCACGCCCGCTGCGCAGCCTCCGCCTCCCGGAGCCTTTCCTCGGAGGCCAGCGCCCGCGCCTCCTCGCACCCCACGGCGGGCATTGCATTTCCTGAATCCCCTTTTCCCTTCGCGGCAACCTCCATCCGTTCCCCCGTGGATGCCATCGGCGCCGCCGCACCGGCGGCCTGACCTTTCCGGGCCGAGGCTCCCTCCGACGCCTTTCCCATCGACGCCGTCCGTTCGGGAGCCACCGGAAATACATCCTTCATTTTCGCCGCACCGACCGCAGACCCGGGAGATCCGGTTTCCGGCGGCGCCCCGGCAGGCGCGGGGGTTTCCGGCATCGCCCGGAACTTGCGCGACATGCCGGCAACGCCATTCCCTTCCGCGCTCCGTGGATACCCGGTCGGCGCGGCCCTCTCTTTTCCTTCCCGGAGAATGGGAGGCGCCGGCGCCTCGACGGGAGCGGGAACCCGGGCGGACTCCATCGCCGGAGGAGCGGGGGGAGAAACGGGGGCGCCCGGACCGTGGCCGAGGTTGCGGAACACCACCACGGCCAGCACGGCCGCAGCCGCGGCGGGAACCAGGTACCGCAGTTGCTGCCGCACCCAGCCCCGTTTCGGGTGCGGAACCACGGTCCCCCGCGGCCCGCTCTCCTCCCGCCCGATCCGATCTCCTACCCTTCGGTTGAACCGCTCCCAGTACTCCGGCCCGGGGTCCGGGATCTCGGCGGCGGCGTCGATCCGGGCCATCGATTCGAGAAGCGTCGCGCAACCCGGGCAACCGCGCAGGTGGGTTTCGACCTGAGCCCGGTCCGCGGCGGACAGTTCCCCGTCGTGATACGCGGAAAGCATCTCCTGCGCCTTGCGGCAATCCATCACGCGCCTCCCCGTGCCCGCGCGCCGAGCGCGGCAAACATCCTTTCCCGCGCCCGGGAGAGCCGGGACATCACCGTCCCCGCCGGGATCCCCGCAGCCTCGGCGATCTCGGCATAGGAGAGCCCCTCCACCGCCCGCAACACCAGGACGGTCCGAAGCTCCGCGGGAAGACCGGCCATCGCCTCCGCCACGCGCCGCTTTTCCTCGTTTCCCGAAGCCGCGTCTTCCGGACCGCCCGCCGGATCGGCCGGGTCGGGAAGCTCCTCCCCCGACACTTTCGGCAGGCCCGCCTGCCCGTCCCGCCGCACGGACAGCCCGCAGTTCCAGGCGATCCTCCGGAGCCAGGGCAGGAACGGCCGTTCCGGATCGTAGGACGAAAGGGAGCGGAAGACCCGAAGGAACGTCTCCTGGGCCGCGTCGTCGGCGTCGGCGTGGTTCCCGGTCGCAGACCAGCACATGCGGTAGACCGCTCCCCGATGGCGCGTCACCAGGGCATCGAACGCGCGCCGGTCCCCCGTCGCCGCCCGGCCGGCCAGCCGCTCGTCCCGCTCTTCCCCGAGATCCGTTTCCATCCCATACCCTCTATACCACAGGAATGCCGGGATTATTCCCGCAGGAATCCGTTCCCGCCCGGGAATAAAAAGGCGTCGGGCCGGGTATTGCCGACAGCGATGCGGAAAAATCACCCTCGGTGAAAAGGAGGAACGACATGCAGACGACCCGGATCCACACGATTCTCGGCGGGATGGCCATCGTCCTGGTGACGCTGGCGCTGGCGCCTTCCCGCTCCTTGGCGGCGCCGCTGCGGCTGGACGTCCGGCCGGAAAACCGGACGGTCCTCATCCCCGGGCCCGGCGACGGGACCCTCCAGGTGCAGGTGATCGCCCCCGATGTCCCGTACCCGGCCGACCGGCCCAGGTTGAATCTTTCGCTGGTCATCGACCGCAGCGGATCGATGGGGGAGGCGCGCAAGCTGGAATACGTAAAGACCGCCGCCCACCAGCTGATCGATCGGATGGCGAACGACGATATCCTCTCCGTCGTGGCGTATGACCACCAGGTCGCGGTGCCTTGGCCCGCGGCACGCGTGGACGGCAACCGGGAACGGCTCCACCGGATCGTCGACGGCCTCTACCCCGGCGGGCGGACCTTCCTTTCGGGCGGGTTGGAAGAAGGATTCCGCCAGGCGCGATCCGCCCGGCGGAGGGGGTATCTCAACAGGGTGCTCCTGCTCTCCGACGGGCTGGCGAACCTGGGAACCGTCAGCCGCACCGCCCTGCGGGAGCGAGCGGCGGCGATGTCGGAACAGGGGATCTCCGTTTCGACGTTCGGCGTGGGAAACGATTTCGATGAAGAGCTCCTCGCGATGACGGCGGGGGGAGGAGGAGGGAATTACCATTACCTCGGCGATCCGGAACGAATCGTGGCGGCGCTTTCTTCCGAGTTCCACATGGCGTCCCGGACGGCCGCAACCGACGTAGAGATCATCATCCGGCTGAGGAAGGATTGCCGTTTCGGGTCGGTGCTGGGGCGCGAATGGCGGCGCGAAGGGGACGCGAACGTCGTCCGGCTGGGGGACCTTTCGGCGGGCGAACGCCGGACCCTCTTCGCCGGTCTGAACGTGTCCGGAGACACGCCCGGCCTGCGCGAAGTGGGCGACGTGGCGGTACGGTACCGCGACCCGGTCTCCGGGAAATCCGTGACCGGGGCGCCGCAACCCGTGTCCCTGGAGCTGGTCCGGGACCAGGCGCGCTACCGGGAAGGGTTCGACCGGTCGGTCCAGGAGAAGAAGGCGGTGGCTCAATCCGGCGCGATGGTGCAGGAAGCCGCGCGGCTGGCCGACCAGGGGAAAAAGGAGAAGGCGCAGGAGTTGCTGGGAAAGGCGGCCGCGGGACTGGCCGCGGCGCCGCCGTCTCCTGCGGTGCGGGCGGAAATGGAGAGGACCAACGGATACCGGGACAGGCTAAATTCGTTGAAGGACATGGGCTCGGACGAGGCGAAGGGGGCGCAGAAGGCGGTAAAGTACCGCTCCTACGAGTTGCTGTACCGGCAATAGGCGGGAACGAAGGCGGGGCGGGGCGGAATCCCCGGAGAGGATCCGCCCGACCTGCCGCTTTGCCGCGGAAGCATCCCGAAAATCGCATGGCGCCGGCCGGGAGGACGAGCGCCCGGGAGCCGCAGGGGAAACACAAAGGGCCCGGGCGCCGCTACCGGATAACGGGCTCGACCGCGACCTTCGTTTTGATCGAGTTGGAGATCAGGCAGTTGGCCTCGGCCTTGGCCAGCAGCTCCCCGGCCTTCCCGGAATCCTCGGCGGCCTGCAAGGTCACCTGTGGCCTCAACGTGATCGCGGTCACCTGGAACTTGCCGTCCACCAATTCCAGGCGGCCTTCGGCCTCGCTCTCGTACCCCGTGAAGGACAGGCCGGCCCGCTCGGCGAACGCAAGGAACGTCGTCATGACGCACACGTTCACCGAGGCGACGAAGAGATCCTCGGGGGACCAGATGCCCTCGTGCCCCTTGAATTCCGGCGGAGTCGCCACCGGGACGGCGGGTTTGCCCGGCGATGACGCCTCTCCTTTTTTCTGACCGGTCCATTTCACCGCCGTGCGATAGGTGAAGACCTTGCTGCGGACTTCCATTTCGCCCTCCTTCGGATTGCGTCTCTTCCGGCAATGTACTCCCCGCGATCCCCCAGCTCAACGTTCCCGCCAGACCGGCGCTCTCTTCCCCAGGAATGCCTGGACCCCTTCCACGGCGTCTTCCGTGGCGCAGAGCGTGGCGAACAGGTCATCCATGGCGTCCAGCCCCTGGTGGTATGGTACATCGTGCAGCCGGTTTATGCCTTCCTTGCCGATCCGCAACGCCAGCGGGCTTTTCCCCGCCAGTCTTTCCGCAAGCCGCATCGTGGCGGACTCCAGCTGGTCCGCCGGCACGACGCGGTTCACCAGGCCGAGCCTCTCGGCTTCCGCCGCGTTGATCATGTCGCCGGTCAGTACCATCTCCATCGTCTTTTTCCTGCCGAGGATCTTTGCCATGGGGGCGGCCGGCCCGAGGCAGACAAGGCCGACGTTGATCGCCGTGGTGCCGAAGATCGCCGTTTCCGCGGCGATCGTCAGGTCGCAGGCGAAGGACAGCCCCGCGCCGTTTGCCAGCGCGAAACCCTTCACCGAGGCGATGGTGACCTTTTTCATCCGCGCCAGCGTGTGGTAGAACGCGTCGATCTGGTAGAGGAATTCCCGGTATTCCCGTTGGGACTTGCGGTCGAACTGATCCAGGGAAATGCCGGTGGAAAAATGCTTGCCGGTGGCGTTCACGACGACCACCAGGACCGCCGGATCCTGGTCCATGCTCCGGAGCGCAAGGTCGAGCTGGCGGGCAAACGGAATGGTGAACGTGTTCTTCGCTTCGGGACGGTTCAAGGTGATGACGCCGATCCGTCCCAGCGTTCTGGTGAGAATCAAATCCGCATCCATGGCCTCCTCCTCCCGGGAACCGGTGCCTCTCTTAACCCATTATCCGCCGAAAGCCTGCCGGAAGTCGTGGTACGGATTGATGGTGTCTGGAAAAGGGTCACTTCTCCGGGTTCACCGGGTTGGCGTCATCCAGCCGTCTGCTCATCCGATCGCGGAACCTGTCGATCCTGCGGTCCCGTTCCGCCTGGAGGGCCTTGAATTTCTCCAACTGCGCGGGGGTGAGCACGGCACGGATCTGCGAAGACATCTTCGCGCGTTGGATCGCCAGGTCCGCCTCGGTGCTGGCGAGTTTCGTCGCCTGCTGGCGGATTGCCGGCTCATCGATCTTTCCCGCCTGGACCAGCGCCCTCATGTCCCGCCGTTCCGCGAGGTACTTGTCCATGATCGGCTGGAACTTGGGCCGGTTCTCTTTGAATATCCCGCGGATTTCCTGTTTCTGCTGCTTGGTGAGATCGAGTTTCCAGGCCCATTTCGCGAACGGGTGCCGATCCCCCCGCATCTGCCGGCACGGCGGACCGGAATCGGCGAGTACGGGCCTGCTGCCGATGGCGAATGCCGATGAAAAAGCCAATATCGCTACGACGATAACGGCGGTTCTTCTCATGCTCTCCCTCCATGAATATGTGCTCTTTCTGAATAGGGAAGGCGGAGGAGCCTCCGGAATGGTTACATCCTCCGGAATGGTTACATCCTCCGGGAGACCGTTATCATTGACAGGGGGCGCATGCGGCGATATACGGAAGAATCGGCGCAGGGTGGAGCCAGGCGTCCATTGCGTTGCACCTTTCGGTCCATCATGATGGCGCAAGCTTGCGGAGAGGAGAGAAGATCATGAAGAAATGGGTCGTGCTGCTGTTGAGCGTCGTTCTGGTCCCGTCCGCCTTTGCGTCCGATCTCGCCTTGGCGAAAAAGGAAGGGAAAGCCAACTTTTACGCCAACATCACGGCGGTGGAGCCGATCATGCAGGCGTTCACCTCCGCCAAAGGGGTGGAAGGCGTTTACGTGCGCGTTTCCACAGCCAAGTATCTCGCCACGGTCCTGACGGAATTCGAGGCGGGCAAGCTGCAGGCCGACCTGCTCCAGGGGCCCTTGCCGATCCTGGAGATGCTGAAGGGAAAGGGGGTGCTCACGCCGTACCGGTCTCCCTCCGCCGCCGGGTATCCCGCATGGGCGCGCAAGGACGACACCATCATGCAGTTCGGCATCGAGTACGTCGCGGTGATCTACAACAAGGACCTGGTCAAACCCAAGGACGTCCCCACCCGGTACATGGATCTGACCAACCCGAAATGGCGCGACAAGATCGTCATGCCGGACCCGTCCTCGCACGCCACCACCATCACCTGGCTCGTGGGGCTGAAGGAAGCGAAGGTCTTCCCGTCCGACAAGGCGTGGATGGATTTCGTCGAGGGGCTTGCCGCCAACCGGCCGATGTTCGTGAAATCCTTCAGCCCCACCCCGGGGCCCGTCGAAAGCGGTGAGAAGCTCCTGGCCATCTCCATGCCCAAGTACATCATCACCCACGCTCCGGCGCCGCTGGACTGGGCTCGGACCGGCACCCTTCTCGGCACGCCCCGCGGCGTAGCGATCGCCGCAAAAGCCCCCCATCCCAACGCCGCCCGGCTGTTCATGGATTACTGGCTTTCGAAGGACGCGATGAAGCTCCTCGCCGACAAGGTCGGGGAGTACGTCCTGGCTCCCGGCGTGTACCCTCCCATCGACGGAATCGCGAAGGCCAAGGTCGTCCCCATCCGCGAGCTGTCGGATGCGGAGATCAGGTCCTGGGGAGAGAAGTTCAAGAAGATCTTTTTCGCCCGGTAAGCGCACCGTCCGCTTCGAAAGCAGTCGGGAACCTGATCCTTCCCGGGACCGGCATCGTCCGTCCCGGGATTTTTTCGGTCGAGGAGGCCATGGAGATACGGATCAAGGGACTTACCAGGGATTACAGCTCGGGAGGGAAGGGGATCCGGGCGCTGGATCACATCGACTTGACCATCCCCGCCAACCGGATCTTCACCCTTCTCGGCCCCAGCGGATGCGGCAAGACGACGCTGCTGCGGTGCATCGTGGGGTTGGAGTCGCCCGATTCCGGCGAGATCGCCATCGGGGACGACGTGGTGTTTTCCCGGGAGAGGAACATCTTCGTGCCACCGGAAAAGCGGGGCCTGGGAATGGTGTTCCAGACCTACGCCATCTGGCCGCACATGACGGTGTTCGACAACGTGGCCTATCCCTTGAAAAGCCGGAAAGTGCCCATGGAGGAGATACGGACCCGGGTGGCGAGGTTTCTCGACTTCGTGCAGCTGACCGGATTCGAAAACCGCCCGTCCACGAAACTGAGCGGCGGGCAGCAGCAGCGGGTGGCGCTTGCGCGGGCGCTGGTCGCCGAACCCAAGGTTATCCTCTTCGACGAGCCTTTGAGCAACCTGGACGCAAAGCTCCGGGAAGAGACCCGCAAGGAGCTGCGCAGCTTCCTCACGCGGCTCAAGATCACCGCGGTATACGTGACCCACGACCGGGTCGAGGCGCTTGCCCTCTCGGACCGGATCGCCGTCATGCGCGCCGGCGGAATCATCGAGGTGGGCGACCCCAAAAAGATCTATTTCCGCTCCGACAGCCGGTTCGTGGCCGATTTCATCGGCCGTGCCAACCTCATCAAGGGGAAGGTGGTCGCGCTCGAGGGGGCTCACGGCATCATCGATACGGATATCGGTGCGATCGCCGGCCTGAACAACCAGAACATCGCGCCCGGCCGGAACGCGATGTTGTGCGTGCGTCCCGAGTTCATCCGACTGACCACCAGCGGTGTGACGGAGGGGAGAAACGTCTTTCGCGGGAAGGTGGAAACGCTTCTCTTCATCGGCGAGGCATACGAGGGCGAGATCCGGATCGGCGACACGCGGATCACCACAACCGTTCCCCCCACCGTCGATGCCGTGGAAGGGGGCGACATCCAGATTTCCTTCGACGCCGACCACTGCTTCCTGCTGCCTGCATAGACGAAGCCATGGGGAACAAGTCCGCTCTCACGCCGATTCTCATCGTCATCGTCGGGTTCCTGACGATCAGCCCGGTCCTGATGCTGATCTTCGGGAGCTTCTCGGAAGGCTTCGGAACGTTCAGCGGCTTCACGCTGAGCAAGTACGTCGAGGCGTATACCGACCCGGAGCTCTCCGCGGTCCTGCTGAATACCCTGGTTTTCACGTTGGGGTCGGCGGCCGTCGCCACGGCGCTCGCGCTCTTTCTGTCCTACATGTACACGAGGACCAATATCCCCTTCAAGTTCTTCTTCGGGGTCATCTCCATCATCCCGATGATGATCCCGCACATCCTTTTTTCGATCAGCTGGGTTCTCCTCCTGAACCCCAGCAACGGGATCCTGAACCGTTATCTCATGGAGCTGTTCGAACTGAAAAAGGCGTTTTTCGACATCTATTCGCTGCCGGGAATGATCCTCGTCGAGGGGCTTCTGGACCTGCCCGTATCCTATCTGATCATCGCGCCCGCCATGAGCGCCTTCGACGTTTCGCTCGAGGAGTCTTCCAGGGTGTGCGGGGCGGGCACGCTGCGGACGTTCACCCGGGTGACGCTTCCGGTGCTGCGGCCCGCCATCCTGGCCTCGGTGATCCTCGTCGTCGTACGGTGCCTTGCCTCCTTTTCCGTCCCCTCGGTCATCGGCATGCCGGGAAGGATCTACGTCCTGGCCACGCACATCTACCGGATCATCTCCACGGGGTTCTCCGCCGACTACGGCAAGGCCGCCGCCGTGGGAATGAGCGCTCTCGCGGCGGCGATCCTCCTGATCTACCTGTACCGATACCTGACCTCGGAGAGCGACCGCTACGTCACGATATCGAGCCGGGGGTTCAAACCCGCGATCATCGACCTGAAGGGCTCGAAGTATCCCTTGCTGGGATTCGTCGGGCTGATTTCCTTCGTGCTCATCGTGCTGCCGGTGCTGGTGCTCTTCTACACGTCCATGCTTCCCTACGTCATGGTGCCGAGCGCAAAAGCGTTCTCGCTCATGAGCTGGCGGAACTGGTTGGAGGTCCTGGAGGACCCGATATCGTTGCTTGCGCTGAAAAACAGCGTCATGCTCGGCCTGGTCGGGGCCACCCTCGGGGTGATCCTGTCGATCTTCGTTTCCTACGTGATCGTCAAGGTGCGCACCAGGGCGGCGGGGGTCCTGGAATCGCTGAGCTTCCTGTCCTTCTCCTTTCCCGGCATGGTCATCGGGATCGGGTTCATGTGGTTTTTCGTCCGGACGCCCCTCTACGCCACGATATGGGCTCTCCTGATCGGATACATCGCCGTCTACCTGCCGTACGGGATCCGGCCGCTCTCCAGCGCATTCGTCCAGATCCACAGCCACCTGGAGGAATCCTCCAAGGTCTGCGGGGCGAGTTCCTTCACCACGATGCGCCGGATCGTGATCCCTCTTCTGATCCCCGGGATCCTGTCGGGATGGATCCTCATGGCCAGCATATTCATGAGGGAACTGACGGTTTCGGTGGTGCTCTCCCGGCCGGGATCGGAAGTGCTCGCGGTGCAGATCCTGCGATTCTCCGAGGACGGCCTGTGGGGCAGGCTGTCCGCCCTGGGCATCATCATGATCCTGATCTCTTCCGCGCTGGTTACGGCAGCCTCGTTCCTCGGGAAGACGCTGGCGAAAGGGAGATCTCCGGCGGAATAAGGAAACGGACCGTACCCGGAGACGGGAGATCCGGGTCAGGCCACGAACAAACCGATCACCCCCCCGCCAGGATGATGAGCACGGGGTTGCACCGCAGGAAAACGGCGGCGACGGCTCCGATGCCTATCAGCCAGGTGACCGGATCCGCCATGGTCTGTTGGCCGATTTCCACCGCCCGCCATGCCCCACCTCCGCGACTCCCTCATCCGAGGCCACACCCCAGCGGATGTCAAACAGATTTTCCGTCCGGGCCGGTCCGACCTTCTTCTTGCCGAACAAATCGGGAAACGCGCGGCGGCGGGAAGCTACAGCGTCCGCTTGAAGGCGAGGATCGAGAACGTCAGCGTGACGGCGGTGAAGACGGCCAGGAAGGCGATGTCCCCCGAGACGCCTGCCAGGCCCGCATTCCGGAACAGGATCGCCTTGAGGGCGTCGACGGCGTACGCCTCGGGGTTGATTTTCGCGAACGCTTTCAGCCATCCGGGGAAACTCGCGATCGGGTAGACGGCGCCGCTCGGGAAGAAGAGGATGACGTTCAGGAACCCGCTCAGCACCCCGACGATCCTCGGGTGCCCCGCCCGCCCCAGGATGACGAACATGAGGCTCAGCAGGCAGAGGGTGGCAAGGACGATGACGAGGAAAAGCGGCAGGATCTGGCCCAGGGCCCTCGACAGGGGAATGCCGGTGATCAGCATGCTCACGACCAGGATGAGCGACGCGATCCCCGTGGTGATCGAAAGCCCGCTGGCGACGAGGCCGCTCACGATGTGGGCCCTGGTGAGGGGGGTGAGGAGGTAGCTCTCCTCGATGCCCAGGAACCGGTCCATCACGAGGTTGAAGACTCCCGTGGTCAACGTTCCGAGGAAGATCGCCATGATCACCACGCCCGGCACCAGGGACTGGTAGTAGTCGACCTTCGGGAAGAGGTTGATGTCCCTCAGGTGCGCCTCCCCCGCGTTCTCCCGTATCGGTACGTACTCCGACCGCATGGAGAGGATCGCTGCGCCGAAAAGGTTCCGAATCGTCTCGGCGGAGATGTTGTCCGGGTTGTCGAGGAAGAGGCCCACCTCGGGGCGGGCCGAAAGGGCCACCCTCTTGCTGAAATCGGGGGGGATGATGATCGCCGCCTTGTAGCGTCCCTCCTTCACCCCCTTGACGGCCTCCCCCTGGTCCGACATGCCGAGGAGCGAGAACGTCCGGGGACCCGCCTGGATCGCCCGGAGATTTTCCAGGATGCGCTTGGCGTAGGGGCCCGGGTCCTGGTTCACCACGGCGACGGGGAGATCCGTCAGTTTCCCCTGGAAGGAGTTCCCGAGGATCACGAGGTAGATCACGGGCATCAGGATGCTCATCGCGAGCACGACGGGATTGCGCTTGAACTTCAGGAGATCCCTCTCGACGACGGCGAAAAACCGGATCATCATCCCAGCTTCTGCGGAACGCCCGCGCCGACGAAGAAGCTGACTTTCCTCGCCTCTTCCTCCCGGATGGACTTGCCCGTGTAGTGGATGAAGACGTCTTCAAGGGACTGCTCGTGGACCGTGGCGGAGAGGATGGCGCCGCCCGACGCCCTGACCGCGTCGATCAGCGCCGGAAGGTTCCTCGCCCCGCTGTCGACGAAAATCCGGAAGACCCCGTCCTCCGGCCTGACCTCGTGCACGAAGGGCAATCCCCCGAGCGCCTCGGCCAGTTCCGTGGAGGCGTTCCCCACGGCGAGGGACACGATGTCCTTGCCGGGGATCCCCGCCTTCAGCTCCGCGGGACTCCCCATGGCGATGATCTTCCCCGCGTCGATGATCGCCACCCGCCCGCACAGCGTCTCCGCCTCCTCCATATAGTGGGTCGTAAGGAAGATCGTCATGGAGTCCCCCTCGATCAACTTCCGGAGGAAGTCCCACACCACGTGCCTCGACTGGGGGTCGAGCCCGATCGTGGGTTCGTCCAGGAAAAGCAGCGCGGGCCTGTGGACGAGGACCCTTGCGATCTCGAGCCTTCTCCTCATCCCCCCGGAATAGGTCGCCACCAGGTCGTTCGCCCTCTGCGCAAGCCCCACCATGTCGAGGAGGGACCGGATCCTCTCCTTCCGGTCCCTGGCGTGTATGCCGTAGAACCGCCCGTAGAGGTCCATGTTCTCGTATCCCGTGAGATCGAGATCGCTCGTCATCGCCTGGGGCACCACGCCGATCCGCTTCCGGACCTCGGCGGGCTCTCTCGCGACGTCCCACCCCGACACGACCGCGTTGCCGCCCGTCGGGACGAGGAGCGTGGTGAGCATCCGGATCAGGGTCGTCTTCCCCGCGCCGTTGGGACCGAGGAATCCGAAGAACTCGCCCTCCCCGACATCGAAGCTCACGCGGTCGACCGCCGTGAGCGGGCCGAATTTCCTCGTGATCTCCGATACCGCGATCGCCCTGGTTCCCTGCATGGCCATGATCTCCCGCCCCGTCAGCGCTTCCCGGGGATCGCGACCTCCACCGTCATCCCGGGCTTCAGGATGCCGGAAGGGTCCTCCACCGCGACCTTCACCCGGAAGGTCTTGATGTCCTCCCGGCCCCGGATCACGTCCCTCTGCGTGGCGAACTCCGCGTAGCGCCCGATTTCCGAAACCTTCCCCTTGAAGACCTTCCCGGGCACGCCATCCACGGTGACGAAGGCGGCGCCGTCCAGGATCACCCTGCCGATCTTCGTCTCGTCCACGTCGATCCTCGCGTAGAGGCTGGAAAGGTCGACGACCGTGAGGATCGCCGTTCCCGGGCTGACCGTTTCTCCCTTCTCATGCGCCTTGAAGATGACGGTGCCCGTAACGGGCGTAGCGATGATCGTGTCGTTCAGCCTGGACCGATAAAACGCGAGATTCGCCGAGGCCTCCCCCAGGGCCGCCCTCGCCGAATTCCTCCGGCTCTCCGCCGCGGTCCGCTGGCTGACCGCGTACTCCTCCCTAGATTCCGCCGCGGATACCTTCTCTTTCGCGGAATCGTACGACGCCGCGTCCGCATCGGATGCGGCCGCCATCTGGTCGAAGGACTCCCGCGATATCAGGTTCTTCCCGTACAGCTCCCTTCTCCGTTCGGCCTCCCGCTTCGATTCCGCCATCTGCGCGCGGGCTTTCTCCGCATCCGCCGCCGCGCTCTTCCTGTCCGCCTCCGCGCTGCGGATGTTTACCACGGACCCGCCGACCGCCGCCTCGGCGGCCTTGAGATCGGCCCTCGCCCTTTCGACCCCGGCGATCGCCTGGTCCACGGACGCCCTGACGTCGCCGCTCTCCAGGGAGATCACCCGCTGCCCGGCCAGGATCCTGTCGCCTTCCCGGCAGCGGATCTCCGAGATCCTGCCGGACACCTTGGAGGAGAGGTTCGCCTCGGTTCCGTCGATGATGCCGGTGACGCGGAGAGCGGGAACTCCCCCGCTCCGGGTCAGGAAGTGGACAACGAACGCCGTGACCAGCGCCAGAGCGGCGATCGCCGGCACGATCACCCGCAGCGACCGTGTTTTCATCGGCCCTCCATCCCCCGGGGAAACGGCTCCTGCCCGGCACCACCACCGATTCTACCCCGATGGACCCGGATGGAGGTACAAAAGCCGGCGCGCGGCCCGGAGCAGGGACCGGAGTGGACGGGAATCGGAAACGTGCACGCCGCTTCCCGGACGGCGAGGCGCGAAAACAGAAATGGACTGGACCGATGCGCCGGGGCGGGTCTATATAATTGGATAGCCCTCGGACGGCAAAGCGGATTCGGAGGAGACGCGCACCCCATGAACGACCGGCGCACAACGATCAACGACCAGTATTTGAGGGAACTGCATTTCGACGGGAGCCAGATCATCCTGCACACGGACGGGATCCTGTGCGGAACCACCGCCGAGGTCATTTCCAGCAGGGCTTTCCAGGCGGTTCTGAACATGTTCCTCGACCACCTCATCGCGAAAGAAGATCCGATCCTGGACGACCTGGCGCCCGACATCGGCTCCGACGCAGGGCGAGCGGAATTCCTGACGCTGCTGCGGTACCTGTCGGAAACTCCCCTCGTGCACGCGGTGAAGGTCATGCCTGCTGCGAGAGCGTACGCGGAAAATCCCCGCTCCCTTCACGCTTTCATGGAGAAATTCTACGATTTCTGGCGATCCTTCGACCGGTACCTCATATGCCACTCGGAGCAGGGTCCCCAAAGCCACGACGTCCGCCCCTACCGGACCTTCACCGTGACCGCCGAGCGGCTCAAGGACCTGACCAGGGGCCTGTACAGGGACATCTGCGAGAACATCACGGGGGACCATTGCAGGATCTATCGCCAGGTATCGGCCGGCGCGGACGTGGGGCTGATCGCCGTCCAGAAGAAGTGGAAGCCCCGGAACGCCGCGGCCGAGGCGCTTACCGGGATCCCCTTCATCCGGCAGGTGCTGATCAACCCGCCGCTGATCATCGACCCCCCCGAGAACCGCCGGACCGGCCAGTTCCTCCGCATCGGCACCGACCCGCTGCAGGGGCTGCTCCTGGAGGAGGGGAAGTGGCTTTGCTACCCGGCCCAGGTGGGTCCCGTGGTGGTGTTCATCTACTTCCACCGGATGTTCATGGGGCTGGGCTGTTCCCTGGCCAACCTGTTCGAACTGGCCACGGACGATCAGATCGCCTCGGGCCCCGACGCGGTCTTCCTCTACGGGGTCGATCCGCCCCACCTGTCCGGCTACGGCGAGCTCCCCACCGTCTTCCACGACGACGAAAGCGGTGGCGCACTGACGGCCGCCATCCCCGGGGAAACCCGTTTCGGCTATTTCGGATACCTGAAGAAGATGGCCCTGACCCTGCACAACATCCTGATGATGAAGCGGGGACGGATGCCCTTCCACGGCGCGATGGCGCGGATCCATTTCCGGAACCGGATGACCGCGAACATCCTCGTCATCGGAGACACCGCCACGGGGAAGTCGGAGACGCTGGAAGCCTTGCGCCTTCTCGGCAAGGACGCCATCCGGGGGATCACGATCATCGCCGACGACATGGGATCCCTCGAAGTCGGGGAGGACGGCCGGGTGACCGGCTACGGGACGGAGATCGGCGCCTTCATCCGCATGGACGACCTGCAGCGGGGGTATGCCTTCGGCCAGGTGGACCGCGCCATCATCATGAGCCCCCAGAAGGCCAACGCAAGGGTCCTCATCCCCGTCACTTACCTTGGGGAGGTCCTCCACGGCTATCCGGTGGATTACATCCTGTATGCCAACAATTACGAGCAGGTCGACGAGTTCCACCCCCTCATCAATTCCCTGGCCACGCCGGATGCCGCTCTGCGGGTGTTCCGGGACGGGGCGGCCATGTCGAAGGGGACGACCACGGCGACGGGACTGGGGCACAGTTATTTCGCCAACATCTTCGGCCCCCCGCAATACCGCGAACTCCACGAAACGCTCGCCTTGAGGACGTTCGAGGCCGCCTTCCGTACGGGCACGTTCGTCGGGCAGCTCCGGACGCGCCTGGCCGTGCCGGGTTTCGAGAGGACCGGGCCCGCCGAAGCGGCCGGGGCGCTGTTGCGGAAGATCCTGGGGGAATTCCCTGCATCGGGCACCGGATGACCCCGGTGTTCCACCCCGTGCCTTAAGGAAACACCCGAAAAAAACATCGAAAGGACAGCCATGCTGCATCTAGGAGCTTTTCTCGTCGGAATCCTCATCGGCTTCCTGGGAGGGTTGTTCGGCAAGGGCGGCAGCGCGGTGGCGACCCCGCTGCTGGGACTGATCGGTTTCCCGGGGTTCATCGCCGTGGCCGCTCCCCTGCCGGCGACCGTTCCGGGCACGCTCATCGCATCCCTGGCATACTGGCGGTCGCGCCTCCTCGACTGGCAAATCGTCTGGTGGAGCATCGGGGTGGGAGTTCCCGCGACGATCCTGGGTTCGTACCTCACCAAGTATACCGGCGCCCGGCCGCTCCTGATTCTCACGGGGATCCTGGTCCTTGGGTTCGGCATTTCCTTCCTGCTCGCGCCAAAGGAACGGAAATCCGGGGAGAACACCGCAAACCCCGGAAAGGAGGATCGGCCCTCCTACTGGAGGGTGCGCCTTTCGCTGGTCGCGGCCGGCGTCGGGCTGATCTCCGGGCTCTTGGCGAACTCGGGAGGATTCCTGCTTGCTCCCAGCTATGCGCGGATTCTTCAACTGCCCGTCAAGAGGGCGTTCGCGTGCTCGCTCGCCGTGTCCGCCGTCCTGGCCCTGCCCGGAACGGTCGTCCATGCGTATCTGGGCCATATCTCATGGACGGTCACCGGGCTGATCGCGCTGGGATCCGTGCCCTTTTCGTACTTGGGCGCGAAGGTGGCGATCCGGACCCAGGCGGCGCGGCTCGAGCGATGGTACGGGCTCGCCCTGACCGCCCTGGGCCTCTATTTCCTGATCCGTCTTTGAAGGGAGGCGGAAGGGGCGGCACCCGTCAAGGGGCGCGCACCCCTTCCTTGTTCAGGCTTCAGACGTGGGTCACGAACGAGAGGAGCACCGCAAGGCCGGCGGCGACGATGGCTGCCGTCGTGGCCATGCTGTAGTAGAAACGTTTCCTGCTGGTCATCGTTTGCCCTCCGCACGGGAACTGCGCAACCGCAATGCGCATGGGGATATGTTTACCCCCCCGACGGCAAGCCCGTCAATATCGAATATTACAAATGGCATTTTATTCAATGAGTTGTGGGGATGTAAAACAGGAAACCCCTGTGGATTCCCCGCCTTGTCATGCTTCCGGCAGAATGACGATCTTCCCCTTTACCTGTCGTTGGACCAGCCGTTTCATGGCAGCGGGTGCTTCTTCCAATGGCACCCGCCCGCTGATGGCGGGTTTCACCTTGCAGTCCCCGAACCACTCCAGGAGTTGCCGCACATTGCGCCGGTGCCCCTCGGGGTCGCGTTTCACCGATTCCCCCCAATAGACTCCCACGACGGCGCGCTCCTTGAGGAGGGCCAGGTTGGCGGGAATCTTCGGGATGTCCCCTGAAGCGAAACCGATCACCAGGAGGCGCCCCCCCCAGGCCGTGGCCCGCAGGGCGGCCTCCGTGCAGGACCCTCCCACCGGATCGTAGACGACGTCCGCTCCCTCCCCGCCCGTCAGTTCCCTTACGCGGTCCCGCAGGTTTTCCGCAGCATAGTCGATGGTGGCATCGGCGCCCCGCTCCCGGCACAGCGCCAGTTTCTCCAGGCTGGAGGCGGCGGCGATGACCCGTGCGCCCATGGCCTTGCCGATCTCCACCGCCGCCAGGCCGACGCCTCCGGCCGCACCCAGCACGAGCAGCGTTTCGCCCTCCGCGAGACGTCCGGAGTCCCGGAGGGCATGGAGAGCCGTTTCATAGGTGAAGAGGAACGCGGCCCCCGTCTCGAAGTCCATCCCCTCGGGCAACGGAACCAGCCGGCCTGCGTCCGCAACGCACTCTTCGGCGAATCCTCCCCAGCCGACGATGGCGATGACCCGGTCGCCGGGCACGCAGCCGCGCAGCCCGTCGCCGGCCTCGACGACCACGCCCGCCAGTTCCGCGCCGGGCGAGAAGGGAAGCGGAGGTTTCACCTGGTAGAGTCCCTGCACCATCAAGGCGTCGGGGAAGTTCAGCGAACTGGCCTTGACGTCCAGGAGAACCTGGCCGGGACCGGGGCGCGGGGCGGGGACCTCCTGCACCGTGAGATGTTCCAGGGGTCCGAAGGCGGTGCAAAGAAGGGCTCTCATGGTTTCCTCTCCCGCGGGTTCGGTGCTTCCCATTTTAGTTCAAGCCCCCCCGGGAGTCTCCTCCCGGAAAACCAAACCGCGGCGATCCGCCCGCGCACGGGCGATCCCGATGCATCCGCGCGGCGAAACCTCCCCCCGCGGAACCGTCTCCAAATGGGGAAGAAACAAACGCCTGCGGCGTTCGCGGACCGAAACGCCCGGACAGGAGGTAGGAACGATGGATTTGAAAGGGAAACACGTGGCGGTTCTTGTGGAAAATCTCTACGAGGACTTGGAGCTGTGGTATCCGGTGCTCCGTTTCCGGGAGGCGGGGGCGGAGGTAACGATCGTCGGCGCGGGGGCGCACACCTACTCCTCCAAGCACGGCTACGAGGCGAAAGCCGACAGGAGCGCGGAGCAGGTCGACGTTGCCGGGATCGACGCCGTCGTCATCCCGGGCGGGTACGCGCCCGACCGGATGCGCGTCCACAAACCCATGGTGGACCTGGTTCGCGAAACGCACCGCCGGGGGAAAGTGGTCGCGGCGATCTGTCACGGCGGCTGGATGCTGGCCTCGGCCGACATCCTGAAAGGGAAAAGGGTCACCGGCTACATCGCCATCAAGGACGACCTGGTGCACGCCGGCGCCACGTACGAAGACAGCGAGGTCGTGCGGGACGGCAACCTGATCACATCGCGGAAGCCCGGCGACCTGCCGGCCTTCTGCCGCACCATCCTGCAGGCGCTTTCGGAAGCCAGGGGACGGGCGGGCAAGCGCACGGCCGCCTGAGAGAAGAAGGGAGCCGCCGGCCAGGGAGGACGACCCGCCCAAGCTCGCCCATCCGGTACGGTTTGGCGATCGCCTCGACGGAACCGTGCCGGCGTGCCTTGCGGTCCTGGTGTGGCACTTCTCCGCCGTGATCTTCGACCCAGACGTCTACCCGATGGACCCGGCCTGGTATACCGGGCACAGCGCAAGGAGGAGGGAAACGGGGGAGAGCCCGGTGAGGGAGGAAGGATGATCCGGATCAAACGCGTCTACGATGCTGCGGCCCCGACGGACGGAACGAGGATCCTGGTGGACCGGCTTTGGCCCCGCGGGATCGCGAAATCGGAGGCCCGCATCGACGAGTGGCGAAGCGACGTCGCTCCCAGCCACGCACTTCGCCGCCGGTTCCACACTCATCCGGACCGGTGGGAGGAATTCCTCGATTCGTATCGCAGGGAACTGCGCGAGGCGGGGAAGGAAGAGGACCTGCGGACGCTTTCCCGGCGCGCCCGGGGGGAGACCTTGACCCTGTTGTTCGCCGCAAGGGACGCGGAGCGGAACAACGCCGCGGCCCTGAAAATCCTCATCCGCGCCTTCGGCGCGCCCGGAAAGGAATTGTGAAAGGTACCACAGATCGGGCGGGACGCGGGACCTATAGTGGGAACTGTGAGGTACGGTACCGGGGGCAAGACTGTGAAACTCCGTCCGGGGGATGACGGAACGGAACGGTACGGCCGGGCGAGGGAATCCCCCGTCCGCGCCCAGGGAGGAATGACCATGGTACAGCTAGCGGAGGTAAGACCGGATTTCGGGAAAACCCCGGAGCCGACGATATCCGTCGAGCCCGGGATGTACAAGGAATGGTGGGCGAATCCCGCGGTCGTGGGACTGATGGGGTTCGCGACCACCACGATGGCCACGGGGCTTCACAATGCGGGGTACTGGGGGGCCGGAGCGACGCTGGCGCTGGCCATCGCCTTCGGAGGCACCGCGCAGTTCGTCGCGGGCGTCATCGATCTAAGGAAAGGAAATCTTTTCGGCGGGTCTGCGTTCATGGCATACGGGGCTTTCTGGTGGTCCCTCTTCGTACTGGACTACGTTCTTCCCAAGACCGGCGTCGCGACGGGCCCCAACGACCTCCTGGGGTATTTCCTCATGTGGACCCTTTTCACCCTGTCCTTTTTCGCCGCGTCGTTCAAGGTGGGGAATCACCTCGCAGGCCTGTTCGCCCTCCTTCTCGTCGCTTTCCTCCTTCTGGACGGCGTTGTCCTCGGCGTGGTGCCGGCTGCGGCTGCGGGATGGGAGATCTTTTTCACCGGACTGGTGGCCTGGTACATCGCTTCCGCCATCCTGATCAACGGAGTCCACGGGAAGAAGCTGCTGCCCCACTCGTAATCGCGCGAAGCGCGCGCCATTGTCCGCCTGCCGGCGAAACGGACCGGGAACCGGCCCTCTTCGCCGGCAGGCGCATCCTTCCCCGCTTTTCGAGCAAAGGGACCCTTGCGGTCCCACCTACCGCTTCCGCGGGGCGCACGCGTCGAGGAAGCCGTCGATCAGCCGGCGCGCGATGGTCCCGCGGCCGGGGATGCGCAGACCGGCGATCTCCTCCGGCCCGAACCAACCGGCATCCACGATCTCCTTTTCCTCGAGCACCAGTTCTCCGCCGTCGTACTCCGCAGTGAATCCCACCATCAGCGAGTGCGGGAAAGGCCACGGCTGGCTGCCGAAGTATCGCAGGTTCGCCACCCGGATCCCCACCTCTTCCATGACCTCCCGGCGAACGCATTCCTCGAAGGTTTCCCCCGGTTCGACGAACCCGGCAAGGACGCTGTGGAAGACCGCGGGGAAGCGGCGGGCGTGGGCGAGGAGGATCTTCCGCCCGCGCCTCACGGCGACGATGACGGCGGGGGTGACGCGCGGGTAGAAAAGGAGCCCGCAGGACGGGCACTTCCTTGCCCGCTCCTCCTCCTGGGGATCGGTCGGCCCGCCGCACTTCCCGCAGTACCGGTGCATCCGGTCCCAGTCCATGACCTGGTACGCCCGGCCGGCGAGGGAGAAGAGTTCCTCCGGCAGCGACCCCAGCAGGGGACGCAGGGAACGGTACGCGGTGCCCTCCGGTTCCGCCGGTTCTGACAGCTCCCCCGAAAAACATGGGGCTCCGTCGAGCGCACCCAGGTATTGAGTCCGCACCGGCCGGACTCCCCGCTCGCCCGGGTCGCGCCATCGCGGCGGGGCGAACCCCTCGCCGCGGGTTTCGACCAGGAGGCGGTCGCCGTGGAACAGGAACCACCAGGGCGCAAGGTCCGCGCCCGGAGACGGCGCGATGGCGGGGACGAAGACCCGCGGGCCCTCTTTCATCGGGTCAACCAGGAGCGGGAGCGAACGGTCAGCAACGCGTAGGGGAAGATCCAGAAGAGGGTAAAGAAGGAGAAGTAGGCGTAGAAGATGCCGAACAGGAAATCCCAGGAAAGCTCGCTCCGCAGGTAGTAGAGCATGTTCAGCGAAGTCATGATCCCCATGGCGGACAGGACACGCAGGATCGTCGTCGGGTCATCGACGGCGAACACGGCAAGAAGCGCCATGGTGGCGTATCCGACGGGATATCGGAGATTGGTGATCGTCACATCCAGCGCCGCGATCAGCGCCTTGACCGGAGGACGTTTCCAGACGATGCGGGCGAAACGGATCTCCTCCCGGATGTAGCTGCGGTCCCACCGGAGGTACATCCTGCAGAGCTTCCCATAGTTTTCGGGGACCAGGGTTCTCACCCGGGCCGTGCCCTGGTACACGGAGTCGTACCCCTCTCCGAGGATGAAGTTCGTCAGGGCCCGATCCTCCCCGTAGGTGCACTCCACGCCGAGGAACTTCTGCTCTCGCCAGAAAGGGAGCACCTCCCGGACCACGGAAGTTCGGTATGCGGAGAGAGCCCCCGGGCAGCAGTAGACGGTTCCGTAGGTGGATTGCGCCGACCGGAGGAAGTCGAACGACAGGATGAACCGGACGTGGAGCATCCGCGGGATCACTCCGGAGCGGCGGTTGTGGACCAGCACTTTCCCTGCCACGGCCCCTACTTTCGGATCCCGGAAAGGCCCCGCGATCGCGAGCAGCGTGTCGGAATCGATTTCGCTGTCGGAATCGATCGTAACCACGACCTCCCCGCGGGCGCGGTGAAACCCCTCCTCGAGGGCCGCCCGCTTCCCCCGGTTCTGGGGGAAACGGACCGTGGTAACACGGTCCGCGCACCGGGCGACTGCGCCCTCGATGTGCTCCCACGTGTCGTCCTTGCTGCCGTCGTCGATGACGACGATCTCCAGCCGGTCCCTCGGATATTTCGCCGCGGCCACCGAAGCGATCGTTTTCGCGACCATGGCCCCCTCGTTGTAGGCGGGGATGATCACGGTCATGGCGGGGGCGGTCCTCATGTCCGCGGCAGGTTTCGGCCGGTAGCTGAACCACAGGAGAGTGCGGAAACAGAGCATCAAGACCCCCATCAACGCCCAGAGAATGCTCGGCCGGACGAGGAAGCCGGCCCAGTGGTGCTTCTCGGCGGAATGGAGCAGGGGTTGGTAGACCCGCACGGCAAAGATGTAGTAGAAGATGCCGCAGATGCCGATGAGGATCAACGCCCGCAGGAACCAATCCGCAAGGGGGAATTCCGCAGCGCCCCGGGCGGTTTCCCATGGCTTCGGACCGGAGGGCATTTCCTCCACACCCCGCCCCCCGATCACTTGGTCCTCCCGTACGGCAGAAGTACCCGCCTTACCGCCCCGCAGGGGCATACTTCTCCAGTGCCCTCTTGAGCCTCTCCGCGGAAGCGGGAACCTTGAACCCCTTTCCGGAGAAGATCTCGGAAGGCCGGATATCCTCGAGTCCGTAGTAGGCCGCGTCGCGCTTGTGATCGACCTGGAGGGAAGACCCTTCCAGGGAAACCCCTGCGAAGAGACCCCGGCTGCGCGAATAGGAGTAGATCTCGGCATTGAGCTGGATGTCGGTGGACGCCGTCGCGCGGCGACCCACCGGACCGGCGGCGATTCCCGCGTCGGCGCCAAGGGTGTATTTCCCGTGCACGATCCCGTCGATCCCGCGGTGGGTCTTGAAAACGAGAACGAAATCGGTGGATTCCGCCCCGATCTGCCAGCCGACGCTCCCGCTCATGAGAGTGACGAACACCGGGTCGCTCCACGCCCCGCCTCTTTCCCTGACGACGAGCACGCCCGTTCCGTACTGGCCGCCCAGGACGAAACCGAGCTTGATCACGCCGGGAATGATCGCGATCCCCTGCGCGTTGGCGAGCAGCGCGGGCGGTATCGCCTGTTCCGGGATCTCCATGATCTTGGCGAGCACGTCGGCGGCGGTTTCCACCTTTGCCGTCTCCTCGCTCGCCGCGCGCGCGGCCAGCGCGGGGAGCGCCAGGAGAAGGACAAGAACGGGGACGATCACCTGAACGATTCTTTTCATACGCTTCACGCTCCTTTTCCGCTGGTCTTGAAGACGGGAACTTGTCCGGGCGCACCCACGGGCTTCCCGGGATCGCCCACACCGTACGATGCAAATTCTTCCGGGAAAGTGCCCCCTTCGCAAACGAAAAGGGCTGACCCCCGTTTTCGTAATCGTTATGTCCGGTGATACCCGACCCGGTCCCCCGCCGCCGCGATCGCGCGCAGATTCCGGGGGTGGATCTCCGGCAAGGCATTGGGATAGTCTACTTCGGACGACACGGCGGCGGAAGACCGTACCGCGGCGGCAGGAGGGGAGCATGCTGGACGAAATCCTTCGGAGGGAGTTCTACCACAACCGGGTCTCGGAGTACCTGGTCTGCCTTGCGCTCATCGCGGCGGGGGTCTTCGTGGTCCGGGTCGCGCAGGGCCTGGGCCTGCGGCGCCTGCGGACGCTGGTTGGAAAGACCCCGTTCACGTTCGACGATTTTCTTGTCGACCAGATCCCGAGGACGGGGATCCCGCTGGCCTATCTCGGGATCGTGGAGGCCGCGCTGCGTTCCCTGAAGCTCACCCCCCGGGTCGAGAGGATCCTCGACACGGGCGGCATCATCCTCCTCACGCTCATCGCCGTCCGGTTCGCCGTGTCGCTGCTCCGGTACGCCTTCGCGGATCACTTGCGAAAGCGCGGAGAGGACTCCTCCCGGGATCGCGCCCTGAAAGGGGTTGTGAACCTCGTGACCGTGCTGGTGTGGGTCACCGGCGGCCTCTTCATGCTCGACAACCTGGGGTTCAGGATCTCCACCATGGTCGCCGGGCTCGGCATCGGCGGGGTCGCGGTGGCTCTCGCGTCGCAGAACATCCTGGGCGACCTGTTCGCCTACTTCATCATCCTGTTCGACCGGCCCTTCGAGGTCGGCGACTTCGTCACCGTGGGGGATTTCATGGGCGTCGTGGACCGCCTCGGGCTCAAGACCACGCGCCTCGCGGGCCTCGGGGGGGAGCAGATCATCATGTCGAACAAGGATCTCACCGACTCAAGGGTGCGCAACTACAAGCGGATGGCGAGGCGCCGCGTGGTCTTCCGCATCGGCGTCACGTACCGGACTCCCCCGGAGCGCCTCCGGGAGATCCCCGGGATCGTCCGGGACATCTTCGGAGAGGTCGAGGGGACGACCCTGGACCGCGTCCACTTCTTCGCCTACGGGGATTTCAGCCTGATCCACGAGGCCGTCTATTACGTCGAGGGGAACGACTACACGAAATACATGGACATCCAGCAGAAGGTCAACCTGAGGATCTACGAGGAGTTCGAGAAGCGCCGGATCGAATTCGCCTACCCGACCCAGACCCTGTACCTGGCCAGGGGTTGAAGGGGAGGCGCGGCCGCACCTTCAGGCCCGGTCGCGCACGGCCTGGTGGATCGAGCGGGCACCGACGGCTCCAAGGATCACGATTCCCCCGGCGATCGACAGCGGCCCGGGCGTTTCCCCCGTGGCGAGGAGAACCCACAGCGGGTTGAGCACCGGCTCGATCATGGGAACGAGGACGGCCGTGACGGCGGTGACGTGCCGGATCGCCAGAGCGTAAAGGATGTAGGGTACCCCCAGTTGGACCACCCCCAGAAGAAGGAGCGCCGCAACGCCCCGGGCATCGGGAGGGGGGCCGAACAGAAACGGGAGTCCCACCGCCGCCGCGATGAGGTTCCCGAGGAAGAGGGACTCGATCGTGGAGGCGCCCTTCTGGCGGCGCAGGAAAAGTGCCAGCCAGCCGAAGCAAAAGCCGCTCGCAAGCGCCGCGATGTTTCCCCAGAGGCCTGCGGGCGTCAGCTTGTCCATGAAGAAGAGCACCATCCCCCCCAGGACCACCGCGATCGCCGCCCAGTCGCTGCGGCGCGCAGGCTCGCCGAGGAACCACGGGCTGAACAGCGCGACGTAGACCGGCGCCGTGTATTGCAGGAGGATCGCGTTCGCCGCCGTGGTCATCTTGTTCGCCAGGACGAACAGGATGACCGTCCCCGCATACGCCAGCGCTCCCCCGATCTGGAGGAACGATCCGGTGATCCTCATGTTCCGGAAAAAGGCCAGGATGAGGAGCGCCCCGACCAGGCTGCGCACCCCCGAGATGGCCATCGGGTTCCAGGCGATCCCCTTGATGAGGACTCCCCCGAGGCTCCAGCCCAAGGCCGCAAGGACCAGGAACAGCAGGGCCTTCCGCCGGCTCATGGGATGCGGACGTCCTCCAGGGAACCGGCGATGGAGTCGGCGAGGGCGAGCGCCTCTCCGGGGTAGCTGTTGGTCACCGCGATCACGGTCATCCCCGCCCCCTTGGCGGCCTCGATCCCGGCGGGGGTGTCCTCCACGACCAGGCACCGGTCCGGCGAGGAGATCCGCGATGGATGCAGGAGAGCCAGCTTCCGGAAAGCCAGCCGGTACGATTCCGGGTCGGGCTTGCTCTTCCGCACGTCGTCGGCCGTGACGATGAGCGGGAAGCACGCCGTCAGTCCGAGCCGCTCCAGGACAGGGAGGATGTCGGACCGGAGCGCCCCGCTGCACACGGCCAGCGGGATGCGGGCGGCGTGCAGGGACCGGATCAGCGGGACGGCGCCGGGGTAGGCGCTCACCCCCGTGCGGACCGCGGCAAGGAACACCTTCGATTTCGCCGCGACAAGCTGCGCCATGCGCAGGTCGTCGAACGCCCTGCCGTGGGCGCGAAAGGCTTCCCGGAAGGCATCCCTGTCGTCGAACCCCATGTACGTGTCCACGTACTCCTGCCACGTGAACCCGATGCCCAGCGGCCAGAGGACCGACCGGAACGCCTCGTAGTGCAGCGGCTCCGTGTCGACGATCACCCCGTCGAAGTCGAAGATGACCGCGTCCGGCCTGGGCAGCGCAAGGATCCTTCCCATGATTCCCCCGGTCGATTGTACCTCGCTCCGGGGGAAACGGATCTTCGAGTAGAGTACCCCGATGGAGCGATTTTCGTCTTGCGGCCTTCGGTCCGGGTCCGGGGAAGGGCTGCGGATCTACCGGATCGGCACGGACACGAGCACCGCCGCGAGAGCATCGCCGATGGCGGCCTCCAGCGTCAGGAGGGTCCGCGTGTTCTCGGCCATCCGCATCGTGCCCGCAGCGGGGGGATGGCGATCGCCCCGCTGATGCGACGCAGCAGCCCTCCGAGGGCGAACACGGCTGGAACGGTCAAGGGTGCGCCGCTCTCCTCCGGTTCCGCGGACTCTCCCCCGCGGCCGGGCTATTTCCTTCCGTACAGCCCCACCAGCCCGGCCTTCTCGAGGATGTGCCCCCGCATCGCCTCTTCGAGCCGGGCTTTCGTGGCTCCGGCCTCCAAAGGGAGCGGGGCGTCGAGCGCGTAGAGCTTGAAGAAGTACCGGTGGGTCCCGCCGGGAGGGCAAGGCCCTCCGTACCGCTGCGCGCGGAAGTCGTTCGTCCCCTGCAGCGCGCCCGGAGGAACGGCGTTCTCGGAGATCCCGCCCGTCGAGGGCGCGATGTTCCATACGACCCAGTGGACCCAGGTGCCCCGCGGCGCGTCCGGGTCGTCGACGATCAGCGCAAGGGATCTCGCGTTTCCCGGCACCCCGTCGAACGTCAGGGGCGGGTTCACGTCGGCGCCGTCGCAGGTGTACTTCGACGGGATCGCCCCGTTGTGGGGAAACGCGGGGCTGGAAAGCGAAAAACCGTTCATCGCGCGAACCTCCTCGTACCTTGCATAGGGAGCCAGGAGCGATACGACGGCGACGGACGCCAGGAACAGGTTCCTTCGTCTCCCCAAGGCCCCCCGGACTTCCCGACCGCCGTTCCCCAGTTTTCCCACGAGGATCATCCTAAACCCGCCGAAGCCCTGTCGGACCGGTCATCCCCTGTTTTTCCCCCGGAATCCACCGCATCGAACGCGAGGATCCGCGCATCTCCAATACAGAATACAACGGGGCATGGGGAAAGAGGACATTCCATGAAGATCGCGGTTCCGAGGGAAATCCGCGAGGGAGAGCGGCGGGTCGCCCTTGTCCCCGAGTCGTGCGCGAGGCTGGTGAAGGCAGGGATCGCGGTGACCGTCGAATGCGGCGCAGGGGAAGCGGCGTTCTTCCCCGACGATGCCTACCGGGAGGCCGGCGCCGGCATGGTGACCGGCGCGCCGGAACTGCTCGGGGGGGCGGACCTCGTCCTCAAAGTGCTGCCCCCCGCGCACCGCTCGTCCCTCGGAAAGCACGAAGTGGACATGATGAGGAAAGGGGCGATGCTTCTCGGCACGCTGTTGCCGTCGCGCCACCCGGACGTCGTGGAGAAGCTCGCGGCTCGCGGGATCACCGCGTTCGCCACCGACCGGATTCCGCGCATCACACGCGCCCAGTCCATGGACACCCTTTCCTCCATGGCGAACATCGCCGGATACAAGGCGGTGCTGATCGCCGCGAACCTGCTTCCGAAATATTTCCCCATGCTCACGACCGCGGCAGGCACGGTGTTCCCCGCCAAGGTTTTCGTGATCGGTGCGGGCGTGGCGGGGCTCCAGGCCATCGCCACGGCGCGCCGCCTGGGCGCCGTCGTGGAGGCGACGGACACGCGTCCGGCGACCCGGGAGCAGGTGGAGAGCCTGGGGGCGCGCTTCGCGGGCGTGGAGACCGAGGAAGCCGCCCAGGACGCTTCCGGGTACGCGAAGGAGCTTTCCCCGGAGTATTCCCGGAGGCAGGCGGCGCTCCTCGCCGCGCGGTGCGCCGCCGCGGACGTGGTCATCACGACGGCGCTCATCGGCGGCGTGAAGGCTCCCAGGCTCATCACCGCGGAGATGGTGCGGGGGATGAAGCCGGGATCGGTGATCGCGGACCTCGCCGCGGAGGGGGGAGGAAATTGCGAGCTGACCCGCCCGGGGGAAACCGTAACGGTCGGCGGCGTCACGATCCTCGGCCCCCTCAACCTGCCGGCGGAGATGCCCTGGCACGCCAGCACCCTGTATTCGCGCAACCTTGCCTCGTTCGTCGCCGCGTTCTGGAAGGACGGGCGGTTCGTCCTCGATCTTGCGGATGAGATCCTCCGCGGCGCCCTCGTGACGCACGCCGGAGAGGTCCGGTCCGGGTAAGGAACCCCTGGGATAAGGAGCGCATGCCGATGAGCCAGGATCTCGAACTGGGCCTCTACGTCTTCGTGCTGGCCACGTTCCTCGGCATCGAGGTCATCCGCCGGGTCTCTCCGCTGCTGCACACCCCGCTGATGTCCCTGACCAACGCCATCTCGGCTATCGCGATCGTGGGGTCGATCCTCGTGGCCGGCGAGCAGAAGACCCCCCTCTCCACCGTCCTGGGCACCCTGGCGGTGGCGTGCTCGATGATCAATATCGTCGGCGGATACCTCATCACCTACCGCATGCTGCGGATGTTCAGGAAAAGCGGGAAGGACAAGCGATGATCGACCGGGTCGTCCCGCTGCTCTACCTCACGGCGGCGGTCTCCTTCATCCTGGCCCTGAAATGGCTCTCCGCGGTTCCCACGGCGCGCCGGGGGGTGATCGTCGGAGCGGCCGGGATGGCGCTGGCAGTGATCGGAACGCTGCTCAAGCCCGAGATCGCGAGCTACCGATGGATCGCAGTCGCCCTCGTCGCGGGCACGGCCATCGGCATCCCCATGGCGTTGATGCCCATGACGGCGGTGCCTCAGCGGACCGCGCTCTCCCACGCCTTCGGGGCGCTGGCGGCGGCGCTGGTGGGGACGGCGGAATATTACCTCCGGGCTCCCGCCATCGACAGGTTCACCATGGGGGCCTTGAGCCTCGAGGTGCTGCTGGGATTCCTCACCTTCACCGCGTCGCTCATGGCTTTCGGAAAGCTCCAGGAGATCCTTCCGACGCGACCCGTCACTTACCGCCACCAGAACATCTTCAACCTCTCCCTGTTCGTCCTCGCCGCGTCGGCCGGCGTGTACCTGGTGATCCGTCCGGAGGCCGCCTGGCTGTTTCCCGTCTTCGGGGTTCTCGCCCTGGTTTTCG
The DNA here is from genome assembly GCA_021815305.1 of Deltaproteobacteria bacterium. Classification (GTDB taxonomy): domain Bacteria; phylum Desulfobacterota; class Deferrimicrobia; order Deferrimicrobiales; family Deferrimicrobiaceae; genus JAKAHC01. The sequence continues at coordinate 231,648 of JAKAHC010000004.1, forward strand.
GAGTGCTGCTGATCATTCCCATCGGGGGCGCGGACATGCCCACCGTGATCTCCCTGCTCAACTCCTACGCGGGTCTGTCGGCCGCCGCCATGGGATTCGTACTGAACAACAAACTGCTGATCATCGCGGGCTCGCTGGACGGCTCCTCGGGTCTCATCCTTTCGGTGATCATGTGCCGGTCGATGAACCGGTCGTTCGGCAACGTGCTGTTCGGAGCCTTCGGACAGGTGCAGGCGACCCCGGCGGCGGAGACGCGCGCGGTCCGCAGCGCCACACCCGAGGAGGCCGCGGGGATTCTCCAGGTCGCCGGCAAGGTGATCGTGGTCCCCGGGTACGGGATGGCGGTGGCCCAGGCCCAGCACAAGGTCCGCGAACTGTACGACGTCCTGACGAAAGCCGGCGTTTCGGTCACGTTCGCCATCCACCCCGTCGCCGGGCGGATGCCGGGGCACATGAACGTCCTCCTCGCCGAGGCGGACATCCCGTACGACCGGCTGGCGGAGATGGAGGATGTCAACTCGGACTTCCCGCAGGCCGACGTCGCCCTCATCATCGGCGCCAACGACGTCACCAACCCCGCGGCGCGCCATGACAGGAACAGCCCGATCTACGGAATGCCGATTCTGGACGCGGACAAGGCGCGCACCGTGATGGTGATCAAGCGGAGCATGAGCCCCGGCTTCGCCGGGATCGACAACGAACTGTACTATATGGACCGCACGCTCATGGTCTTCGGAGACGCCAAGACGGTGGTCGGGCACCTCGTAAGGGAACTCGCGGGCGGATCGGGGCATGCATAGCCTTCCCGCGGCATGGCTTGCCCGGAGACTCCGCCTGCGGGACGGCTTCAGGGAACCGAGGTCTCGACGCTGAGCAGTTTCGGCCCCTGCTTGGTCCGGAAGGCCCCCCCGAGGGTTTCCCAGATCCAGCCGGAGTAGCCGTACCCGCCCACGGCCTTCGTGACGAAGGCGCCGCGCCACGATTCCGCGCGCGTCTGGTTCAGGGCCACCGTTCCGAACTTTCCGAAGGAGATCCGTTCCACGGGGTGGCAATACGCCTCCCCGCGGAGCCCGTCGGCGACCCTGCGGGCGGACTCCCCTCCGAACACGGCGGCCCGCAGGCCGTACTTGTGGGCGCTGGCCCTTCGCAACACCTCCTCTTCCGTGTCGAAGGGGGTGGTGAAGGCCACGGGTCCGAACACCTCCTCCCGCATTCCCAGCATGTCGTCGGATGCGCCCTTCACGATGGTGGGGAAGACGAGGTTTCCCCGGACCTCCCCGCCGACCACGATCCCGGCCCCCCTGGCCCTGGCATCCGCAAGCTGCCTGCGGATCCGCTCCACGGCAAGGTCGCTTGCGACCGGCGTGATGTCCGTCCCGTCCTCCGAGGGGTCGCCCACCCGCAGGCGGCGGACCCGGTCCGCGAACCGATCGAGGAATTCGCCGTAGACAGAGGAGTGGATGAAGATGCGCTTGGGCGCGGTGCACGTCTGTCCGGAATACATGAACTTCGCGGTCATGAGGTCGGATAGCGCCAGATCGGAATCCGCGTCCCCGAAGACGATGAAGGGATCCTGTCCCGGCCCCTCGAACACGAGCTTCTTTCCGCTTCTCCGGAACGCCTCCTCGTATGGAAGCACGTTCCCGTCGAACCCGAAGATGACGACGGACGACACGCCGGGGTCCGCGAGCGACGCCTCCAGGAACTTTGTCCCCCCGCCGCGGTAGAAGGTCACGGCGTCCCCGAAGATCGGCCGGTACATCTCTTCGGTGAGCCGCATCACCTCGGCCCCTTTCGAGGAGAACTTCACGTTCACCCGGTTCCCCACCAGGTAGATCGACGTGATCGCCGTGTTGAGCCACGCGCTGCCGTTGTAGGAGAGCATCAGGGAGACGGAGGATCCCTTGCCTCCCAGCGGCCCGCGGTCCCGCAGGGACGGCGCTGCCTCCCCGAACATCCTCAGCCTGTCCACGGTGATGTCCACCTCCCTCGCGCTGTCCCTCACCGTGAAGAGGAGGTCTTTCACCGCCATGGACACCATCTCCCGCTTGTGCTTCTCCAGCGCGCGGGAGAGCCGGAAGACATTTTCGAGCCGCTCGTCGAAGGACATGGACGCACCTCAACCGCTCATGCTTTCGATTCCTTCCCGGAATACTATAGTTTCCGGAGGTCTCGATGAAAACCCTTCTGCTGGAGAACGTCCACCCGGCCGCCGCGGGCGGCGCGGGAGCGCCCGACGGTCACGGCAGGCCGCGCCGGAATCGTCCGCACACCCTGTGCGGAAACTTTTTCCGCCATCCGGGGTTTCACGGGGAAAGCGCGCCGATTTGCGCGCAATCCCAGCGGAGGAACAACCCATGTCGAAGAAAACGGTTCTTGCTCTTGCGTCGCTCGGTGCGATCCTGCTGACCGTCCCCGCGTTCGCCGCGGACCCGGGCATGCCGGGGGTGGAGAAACGCCGGCAGATCCAGCAGGAGCGCATCGGCCAAGGGGTCTCCAGCGGGCAGCTGACCCCGCGGGAGACGATGAATCTCGAACGGCAGCAGGCGGGGATCGAGCGGGCCGAGCGGCGGGCCGGAGCGGACGGCAAAATCACCCCCGGGGAGCGCGCCAGGCTCCACAGGAGGCAGGACCGCGCCAGCCGGAACATCTTCCGGAAAAAGCACAACGCGCGCACCGCGCAATAGGACGTCCGTGACAGGGCGCCTCCCACTTTGCTACTGTTAGCCTTGGCCCGTTTCGAAGAACCCTCGGGAGGCGCCCATGCCCTCTTCCCTCTCCCCCCTGTTCCGCCCGTCCCGGATCGCCGTCATCGGCGCGTCCGGAAACCCGGACAAGATGGGATTCCAGATCTTCCGCAACCTCAAGGAGGCGGGGTTCGCCGGGGAGATCGTGCCGGTGAACCCGAAGGGGGAGGTGATCCTGGGCGTCCCCTCGTTGCAATCGGCCGCCGAAATCCCGGAGGGGACCGACCTCGCGGTCGTGATCATCCCGGCGAAGCTCGTCCCCGGCACGATGCGGGAACTGGGGAGACGGAAGGTCCGGTCCGCGGTCGTGATCACCGGCGGATTCGCGGAGTCCGGCGAGACGGGGGCCGCGCTGCAGGAAGAGATGGCGCAGGCCGCGAAGGCTTCGGGCATCCGCGTGATCGGCCCCAACTGCCAGGGGGTGAACTACCCCTACCACGGCCTGTGCGCCTCCTGGCCCCTCATCACCCGGCGGGGAGAGATGGCGATCATCTCGCAGAGCGGGACGGTAGGGGCCGCGCTGATCGACTGGGCCTCGGAGGAGCGCCTGGGATTTTCCGCGTTCGTCAGCATGGGGAACCGGTCCGACGTGGACGAGGCCGACCTGATCGGGTACTTCGCGGAGGACCCGAACACGAAGGTGATCGCGCTGTACATCGAGGGGGTCCGTGACGCCGGGAAGTTCGGGGCCGCCGTCCGCGCCTGCCCCAAGCCGGTGGTGATCTTCAAGGCGGGCCGAACCGAGCGGGGCAGGAAGGCCGCGGAGTCCCACACCCGTTCGCTGGCGGGGAGGGACGAGGTCTACGACGCCGTGTTCCGCCAGCTCGGCGTGCACCGCGCCGGAACCCTCGAGGAGCTGTACGACTTCGCCAAGGCGCTCGCGTACCTCCCTCCCCCCGCCGGACCGCGGACGCTCATCGTCACCAGCTCGGGGGGATCCGCCATCATCGCGACCGACGCCGCCGAGGAAAGGGGCTTCCGCGTCACGCCGCTGTCCCAGGCGCTTTCCGCGCGGCTGCGGGAGATCCTTCCGTCTCACTGCATCGTGGGGAACCCGCTCGACCTCACCGGGGACACCGATGCCGCGCGCTACCGGAGCGTGCTGGAAGCGGCGGAAGGGGAGTACGACGTGGTGATGACGATCTTCGGCGACCCGATCCCCGGGGCATCCGAAGTGGTCCGCCCCGGGAAGTGCGAACTCGTCGCGTACCTCGGCGGGGCGGAGGTGGAGCGCGAAGAGCGGGTGCGGTTCCACGAGCGGAAGATCGCCGTCTTTCCCACGCCGGAGCGCGCCGTCTCGGCCCTTTCCTGTCACGCCCGGTTCCGGAGGGACCGCTTCCCTCTCTCCGTGGGCGATACGGCACAGGCGGCGGCGCCGGCGGCGAAGTCTCTCTCCCCGGAAGATGCGATGGGGCTTCTCTCCGCCGCGGGGTTCCCGGTGACGCGGTTCCTTCCCGCGGGGACCGGGGAGGAGGCGGAGGCTGCGGCCCGGAAGATCGGTTTCCCGGTGGCGGTGAAAATGAACTCGCCGGAGGTCACGCACAAGAGCGACGTCGGAGGAGTCTTCCTGAACGTCGGGGATGCGGAGGGCGTCCGCGCGGCTTTCCGGGGGATCCGGGACGCGGAGGCGCGCGCCGGCGCGCGCGCCGGGGGGGCGCTCGTCTGTGCGATGGCGCCGCCGGGCCACGAGGTGATCGTCGGGGTGACGCGGGACCCGCAGTTCGGCCACGCCGTGATGTTCGGCCTCGGGGGGATCTTCGTCGAGGTGATGCGGGACGTGACGTTCCGCGTGGCTCCGCTCTCGGACGAGGACGCAGGGGAGATGATCGCCGGGATCAGGGGGTACCGGGCGCTGACGGGACTTCGCGGCAAACCCCCGGCGGACCTCGCGGCCCTGCGGGCGCTGCTGCTGCAGCTTTCCGCGTTCCTGGGGTCGCACCCGGAGATCGAGGAGCTGGACATGAACCCGGTCATCGTCCACCCGCGGGGGCTGACCGTGGCGGACGCGCGGGTGGTTCAGGGGGCCTGAGCCGCCCCCCGCCGGAAGAAGAAGGCGTGGTTCGATGTGAACCAGGGGGGCGTGCGTGCGGCGATCGCCCGGATCGCGGGATCGCAAAGAAGCCTCCGCCGCAGGAACCGCCGGGCCTGCGCCCTCCCCCACCCCCCGCTTTCGGGAATCGGCCTGTACAGCCCGAGGGGATCGTCCTCCCCGCGGGGTTCCCCTCCCGCGGTGGATCCGTCCCCCCCGCGATCGGCAAACGCGGCGTCCCGGGGCAGGTTCAGGATCGAAAGGTTCAGGAACCCGATCTCCCCGGCGTGCTCCGAGAGGAACGAGTGCGTCCGCTCCGCGTCGCGCTCCGTTTCCCCCGGCGCCCCGAGCATCACGTACACGTAGGCGTCGATCCCCGCCCGCGAAAGGTTCCGCAGGATCGCCGACGCCTCTTCCACGCGCGTGCCTTTCCCCATCCGGTCCAGGAGCGCCTGGGAGCCGCTCTCCAGCCCCAACTGGAGCATCGAGCACCCCGACGCGGCGAGGGACGCGGCGAACCCCGGGTCGAGCAGCTCCCGCCCGAACCGCGCAAAGCCATGCCACGAAATGCCGCGCAGCCGTTCCCCCCGTTCCGCGACCGACCGGAGGACCCGCACGGGAATCGCGTTGTCGGTCAGGTGAAATCGCCGGACGCCGTACTTCCGGGCCATATCGAGGAGCAGGTCGGGAAACGTCGCAGGGTCCGACTCCGCGTACGGGTGGGTCGGAGCGACCCCTTCCGGGCAAAAAGCGCACTTCCGGTAGTAACACCCCCGGGACGACGCCACCGGGAGCACCGGCTCCGGGGAAAGGTAGTCCGGAAGCGGTGCAAATCCGTAGTCGGGATGGAACTCGACCTCTCCCCCCGCTTCAAGGTGGTACCCGGCGTCCGCGAACCCGCCGGCCACGAGGAAGGAGAGGACCGTTTCCCCCGGCCCGAAGCCGATCCCGTCGAACGCGGGAAGTCGGAGCCCCGACCGAAGCAGCGCATTCTTCCAGGAACTGAACATCCCCCCGCCGCCGTAGAGCCGGGTCCCGGGGAGGGCGGCCCGCACCATGCCCGCCAGCTCGAAGGCGGGAAGCACCTGGTGGCGGTAATGGACGGAGATCGCGACGGCCCGGGGGCGCATCCGCGCGATCCTCGGCAGGAGATCGTTGCGGAAATAGGGGGAAAACAGGGTGCTCTCCCCACCCGATGCGACGCGCGCCAGGTCCGCGGGGGAGAACTCCGACAGGCCGCCGTGCGCGTAGTCCCCCAGGGTCAGCCGTTCGGAGCCGCTCTCTCCGCGGTATGCGGAGAGCCCCGCGTCGAGGTGGCGGACGGCGGAAACGTACCGGCGGAACGAGCCGGCGGCGGGGAGGGACCGCAGGAACGCGAGGGACCGGGACACGTTCCTCGCTGCGCGGTGGAGGGCCGTCGGCGGGGACGCTCCCGCCGCGGCCTCGATGCGCGGCCCGTCCAGCAGGTGGAGGTACGCCTCGAGGTTGGCGTCGACCGCTTCGGCGCGGACGCCGCGGCCGCGAAGGCGGGACAGGAGCACCGCCGTTCCCAAGGGCGGCTCCGCCGGCTTCACGGCGGGAGGGTGGATCAACAGGATGTCGATCGGGGGCGCGCCGGCCGCTCTGTCCATGTCGCCCGATCCATCCCTTGCCGACATCATCGGAACCGCCGCCCCTTGCGTATCAGTCGTCCTCGTCCACGATCTCGAAGTCGCCCTCGTTCCCGCAGTGAGGGCACCGCTCCGGGGTGTCCTCCACGTCGATCTTGAATTCCTTCCCGCATCCGGGGCACAGGACCACCCATTTGCTCACGGATTCCCCTCCTTTCCCTCGCCTCCGGGTATGCAGCCGCAACCTTCCGCATACGGCATTCAGTATGCGTCCTTCTCGACGCGGTCCCCCTTGCGCAGGCGGTCCGCGGCGGTGGTCATATTGAGGGGCGTCGGCCGCCGGATCGTCACGGTGACCCGGTCGCCGATGCGGAACTTCCCGAGGTCCACGCCGGCGTCCGGGTCGACCTTGTAGCTCCAGGAGGCGCCGGCCGCGTCCCGCACCGCGAGCGTCCCCGCCACGGGATCGAGCCGGACGATCGTTCCCGCCACCGTCCGCCCGTCCGAAGGGACCCCCGGCGCGGCTGCGGACGCCACGAGGAGCAGCGCAGCGCCGAGAATCCGGAACGGCCTTTTCAAGAAGGATCTCCCTCCCCGGCAACCCCGCGGACGGGCTGCTGCTGCGTCATGCAATGGAGGGTACCGAACCCCCAGGCGAGGTCCACCGCGTGGATCCCCACCACTGGCCGGTCCGGGAACAGTTCCGAGAGGACGCCCAGGGCAATGCGGTCGTTGGGGTCGTTGAAGGTGGGGACCAGGACGGCGGCGTTGCAGACGTAGAAGTTCGCGTAGCTCGCCGGGAGGCGGAGGGCGTCGAAATGCAGCGGGGCCGGCATCGGCAGCGGGACGATCTCGAGGCGGGAACCGTCCTCGAGACGGGCGCCCGACAGCCTTTCCCGGTTCTCCTCCAGGGGCCGGTAATTCGGATCTCGCGGGTCGGACTCCCTGCAGAGGACCACGGTGCGGGGCCCCGTGAAGCGGCACAAATCGTCCACGTGGCCGTGGGTATCGTCCCCGGCGATCCCCCGTCCCAGCCAGATCACGTGGGTCGTCCCGAGGGTGACGCGGAGCACCGCCTCGATCTCGCCGCGGGACATCCCCGGGTTCCGGACCTGGGTCCGCTGGTCCAGGAGGCACTCCTCGGTCGTAAGGAGCGTTCCCCTCCCGTTGACGTCGATCGCCCCCCCTTCCAGGACGACTTCCCGTCCCCCCGATTCCGGGCGGACGAGGCGCAGCCCCAGGGAGGCCGCGACCTGCTCCGGCACCTCCGCGTCCCTCCGCCAGTCCGGGTATCTCGCCCACGCGGTGAACCGGAACCCCGCCACGGCGAGCTCCTCCGGGTTCTCCCCGTCACGGACGAAGATCGGGCCGAAGTCGCGCGTCCAGCCCCGGTCCGTCGGGATACGGAACCATTCGACGCGGGAGGGATCCACGCCGGCGCGGCGAAGGAGGCGGGCCGCCTTCGCCTCGCGTTCCCCGTTCTCCACGAGGATCCGCACGACCTCGCCCGCGGCGATCTTCCGGACGATCTCTCCGTAGACCCACGGGATGACGGAGAACTTGCCCGGCCAGTCGGAGGCGTTGCGGGGCCACCCGAGCCAGGTCGCCTCGTGCGGCTCCCACTCCGCCGGCATCCGGAAGACCCGGAGCGCCGCGGTCCCACCCCCTCCGCTCAACGCTCCTTCTCCCACGGACCCCCGTCGAGGAACCGCCTGCCGATGGGGCCGTAGGCGTCGATCCTCCGGTCGCGCAGGAACGGCCAGTTCCGCCGGATGTCCTCGATCCGGTCGAGGTCGACCTCCGCGACGAGGATCTCCTCCCGGTCCGTCGACCCCTGCGCGAGCACCACCCCCTGCGGGTCGCACAGGAAGGAGGAACCCCAGAATTCGATCCCCGCCCCGCCGTCTCCCGGGGTCTCTGTGCCCACCCGGTTGACCGCCGCGACGTACATCCCGTTGGCGATCGCGTGGCCCCGCTGCACGGTCCGCCAGGCGTCCATCTGCCGCGCGCCGTGCGCCTCCTTCTCGCGGGGGTGCCAGCCGATGGCCGTGGGGTAGAACAGGATGGCCGCCCCGGCGAGCGCCGTGATCCTCGCTCCCTCCGGGTACCATTGGTCCCAGCAGATGAGCGTTCCGATCCGCCCCGCCCGGGTGTCGAAGGCGGGAAACCCCAGGTCCCCCGGGGCGAAGTAGAACTTCTCGTAATAGGACGGGTCGTCCGGAATGTGCATCTTCCGGTAGATCCCCGCCACGCAGCCGTCGGCGTCGATCACCGCGGCGCTGTTGTGGTACAGGCCTGCGGCGCGACGTTCGAAGACGGGCGCGACGACGACCACCCCCTGCTCGCGCGCCGCAGCCGAGAGGGCGTCGGTCGTGGGTCCCGGCAACGGTTCCGCAAGGTCGAAACACGCCGCGTCCTCCCGCTGGCAGAAATAGCGAGACCGGAACAGTTCCGGGAGGCAGACCACGTCCGCCCCCAGGAGGGACGCCTCGCGAACCCGCGCGACGCCCCGATCCAGGTTCTCCGCCGGGTCCGGTCCCACGGCCATCTGGACCAGGGCCGCGGTGAAACGCCGGGGAGGGGAGGGTCGGTCCGCACTCATTCCGGGACGTCCCGGAAGAGCCAGGGAGTGACCTGTTTCCGCTCACGCTCGTACCGCGCGATCTCCGCGCCGTAGGTCAGGGTCAACGCGATCTCGTCCCGCCCCTCGAGGAGGCAGGACTTCGCGAACGGGTCGATCTCGAACCGGCAGGAGATTCCTCCGGGACCGGTGACGGACTGTTCCGGGAGGTCGATCGCGATCTCGCTCCCGGGGGCGGCCAGCAGGGCGTCCATCAGGACCCGCACCTCCGGGGCCTTGAGCGCCACCGGCAGCATCCCGTTCTTCAGGCAATTGTTCCGGAAGATGTCGCTGTAGCTCGGGGCGACCACCGCGCGGAAACCGAAGTCCATCAGTGCCCACACGGCATGTTCGCGGGAAGAGCCGCACCCGAAGTTCTCCCCCGCCACCAGCGCCCTTCCCCCGCGGTACTCCGGGCGGTTCAGGGGGAAGTCCGCGCGCGCCGAACCGTCGGCGTCGTAGCGCCAGGCGAAGAAAAGCCCTTCCCCCAGCCCGGTGCGCTTCACGGTCTTGAGATACCGGGCGGGGATGATGGCGTCGGTATCCACGTTCCCCCGGTCCAGCGGGACGCCCACCGTGGTGATCGAGACGAATTTCTCCCTCATCGCGCCACCTCCCTCACGTCCGCGATCCTCCCCGTGACGGCGGCCGCTGCCGCCATCTGCGGGCTCATCAGATGCGTGCGCCCCCCGGGCCCCTGCCGTCCCTCGAAGTTCCGGTTCGAGGTGGACGCGCACCGCTCGCCCGCCTTGAGCTTGTCCGGGTTCATGCCCAGGCACATCGAGCACCCCGGAAGGCGCCACTCGAAGCCGGCCTCGAGGAAGACCCGGTCCAACCCCTCCGCCTCGGCCTGTTTCCTCACCAGGCCCGATCCGGGGACCACGAGCGCCGTCACCCCTTTCGCCACCCTTTTCCCCCTGGCCACCTGCGCGGCGGCGCGAAGGTCCTCGATGCGGCCGTTGGTGCAGGAGCCGATGAAGACCTTGTCCACGGGGATGTCCGTCAGTTTCGTCCCCGCCGCCAGCCCCATGTACTCCAGCGCCCGGAGCATCCTCGCCCTCTCCTTCGGATCCGGCTGCGCTTCCGGGTCCGGAACCCTCCCTCCCACGGGGAGGGCGTCCTGCGGGCTCGTCCCCCACGTGACATGCGGCTCGAGGGCGTCGGCGGAAAGCGCCTCCTCGCGGTCCCACCCGGCGCCGGGATCGGACGGCAGCCCTTCCCAGTAGGCGATCGCAGCCGCCTCGTGCTCCGGCCCCGGAGCCAGGGGCCGCCCTTTCACGTAGGCGTACGTAACCTCGTCCGGCGCGATCAGGCCGAACCGGGCCCCGGCCTCGATCGTCATGTTGCAGATGGTCATCCTGCCTTCCATCGACATCCGCCGGATCGTGTCCCCGGCGAACTCGACGGCGTGCCCCGTCCCCCCCGCCGCGCCGATCTTCGCGATCACGGCGAGAATGATGTCCTTGGGGGTGACGAAGGGCGCAAGGGCCCCCGAAACGACGACGCGCATCTGGAGGGGCTTCCTCTGCCACAGCGTCTGCGTCGCGAGGACGTGCTCGACCTCGGAGGTCCCGATCCCGAAGGCGATCGCCCCGAACGCCCCGAGGGTGCCCGTGTGGGAATCGCCGCACACGATCGTGATCCCCGGCTGCGCGAGCCCCGACTCGGGCCCGATGATGTGGACGATCCCCTGCCGGGGGTCGTCGATGTCGAACAGCGTGATCCCCGCCCCGAGGGCGTTCTCCCGGAGCGTCCGGATCTGCTCCCGGCTCTCCCGGTCGTCGATCCGCGTGGAACGATCCGGGGTCGTGGGCACGTTGTGGTCCTGGACGGCGAGCATCGCTCCCGTCCGCCGCACGGAGCGCCCCGCGAGGACAAGCCCCTCGAACGCCTGGGGGCTGGTGACCTCGTGCACGAGGTGCCGGTCGATGTACAGCAGGACGTTGCCGTCGTCGCGTTCCGTCACCAGGTGGCGGTCCCATATCTTCGAAAACATCGTCGCCATGGAAAAACTCCTTCCTCCCGGCCGGGGGTCTCCCCCCGGACACCGGGTCGAATGACGGCGCGGCCGCCCCGCGGAGCCGGGAGAACCGGACCGGAAACTCCATTATAGTGGCAGGCCGGCGCAAACGCAGGGGGGAACGCGATTCCGGGACCGCGAGGCTCGCGGGGACGAGGGGAGGAACCCGCTTCCAGGGGAAATGAACCGCGCAGCAGGAGCCGGGCTTAAGGTACGATGGACATCTGGGGGGACCGTCGGAACTCCGGATCGAAGGAAAGGAGGCCTCCATGATCCGCGTAAAGACCTTTACTTCCACGATGAAGATCTTCCACACGAAGCAGGAGCTGGACGAACTGGACCGGGCGGTGAACGACTTCCTGGCCGCCGAGGGGATCCGGACCGTGGTCTCCGTCAGCGACGCCGTGACCACGGGGTCGAAGGGGGAGTCGATCGGGATCATCCGGGTCCTGACGTATGAGGATCCGGGAGTCTCCCGGGAGGAGTATTACGAGCGCTTCGACCGGAAGATCCGGGAGTGGGGCATGGAGATCGAGGACCTGGGCAGGAAGGCCGACCGGCTCGGCGCATCTGCGCGTTCCCGGTACCAGGAGCAGGTCGGGGAGCTCAAGACGCTCCAGGAGAAGGCGAAAAGCAGGCTGTCCCAGATGAGGAAGGCGAGCGGCGAGGCGTGGGGAGAGTTGCACTCCGGCGCCGAAACGGCGCTCGAGGAGCTGGCCAAGGGGGTGAAGTCGGCGGCGACGAAGCTCAGGAAGTAGCGGGAAAGAATCTCCCCGTCAGGTGGCGGGAGGTCCGCTGGGGGATCCCGATCGGGAGTAAACAGATACGAATGCGGAACGGGCAAAGACACGGGGAGACGTGGAGGCGCCTGGCGGAGGGCGGCCTCTCGTGGGGATCGTTCCGCGCGCGCGCGCGGGTCCTCGAGGGGATCCGCTCCTTCTTCCGGGACCGCGGGTTCCTCGAGACGGACCCGCCGTTCGCGCAAAGGTACCCGAACGTCGACCCCAACATCTTCCCCGTCCGGATCGCCGACGCGTCCGGAGAGCGCACGCGGTTCTACCTGCACACCTCCCCCGAGCTCGCGATGAAAAAGCTCCTCGCGGCGGGATCCGGAAACATCTTCTTCCTCGGGAAAGTGTTCCGTGACCGCGAGGGGTCGCCGCTGCATGCCCCCGAGTTCACGATGCTCGAATGGTACCGCGTCGGAGGCGGGGCCGACGACGTGATCCGGGACGTCGAGGAACTGGTCCGGAAACTGGCCCGACGGATCAACGGCAGGGAGGCGCTTCAGCGGGGAGGGAAGGAGATCCCCGTCGACCGGCCGTGGGAACGGCGGGAGCTCTCCTCCGTGCTGCGGGAACGGATCGGGGCGGAGATGACGGACGCCGCGGGGTTGCGCGAGGGACTGTCCCGGCTCGGAGTGCGCGCCGGTGCGGACGAATCCTGGGAGGACCTGTTCTTCCGCGCCTATCTCGAGGTCGCGGAGCCCCACGCCGCCGCCCTGGGGGCGTGCTTCCTCACGGGATACCCCGCCGCGCTCGGGGCGATGGCGCGCCGGCGGGCCGGGGCGCCGGAGGTCGCGGAGCGATTCGAGGGATATGCCGGGGGCGTGGAGCTGGTCAACGGCTACGAGGAACTGACCGACCCGGAGGAACAGGAAGCGCGCCTGCTGGATCTCGCCGAACGGCACCGTCGGCTGACGGGGGAACGGCTCCCCCTCGATCCGGAATTCCTGGACGCTCTCCGGCGCGGGCTCCCCCCCTGCGCGGGCGCGGCGCTCGGAGTCGACCGGCTCGTCATGCTGCTGCTGGGCGGTCGGGACCTCTCGGAGGGAATGTACCTTTGACCTCCCCGGCATTCCTCCTCGGCGTCCTGTTCTTCGGCCACATGTGCACCGACATCGTGCAGGGGTCCCTCCCCGCCCTTCTTCCGTTCCTGAAGGACCGTTTCGACCTGTCGTACGCCGCCGCCGGGTCGCTCCTCATGGCGGCCCACATGACCTCCTCGGTGATCCAGCCGCTGTTCGGCTACGTCACCGACCGCCATCCCCTCCCGGTCCTCCTCGCGCTGGGGTGCCTGGTCTCCGGCGTCGGGATCGCTCTTGTGCCCTTCTCCCCTTCGTTCGGGTGGCTCGTCGCCTTCGTCATGTTCACCGGTCTGGGAACGGCCGCGTTCCACCCCGAGGGATTCAAGGCGACGGCGTGCATCGTTTCGGAGCGGCGCGCCACGGGGATGTCCTTCTTCTCCGTGGGCGGGAACCTAGGGATCGCCGTCGGCAGCCCCCTGGCGATCTTCCTCGTCTCGCGGCACGGCCTCCGCGGAGCGTCGGTCCTCCTCCTCCCGGCCGCCGCCGCGGCCCTGATCTTCCTCCCCGTGCTTCCCGCGATCCGCCGCAGGATCCATTCGGTCTCCGCCGCGCCGCAGGCGAACGCGATGAGCGACGTCAAGAAACCGCTGTACGCGGTTTCCCTCCTCATCCTCATCGTGGTGATGCGCTCCTGGACCCAGCTGGGGCTCGCCACCTACATCCCGTTCCTCTACAAGGAAAAACTCGCGAGCGATCCGGCATACGTCGCCACCCTGCTCTTCCTCTTCTTCGGGGCCGGCACGGTGGGCACGCTCCTCGGGGGGCCGCTGGCGGACCGTTTCGGTCACCGCCGGCTGCTGTTCGTCTCCACGGCGCTCCAGGTGCCCCTCCTCTTCGTCTTCCTGTGGTCCTCCGGCTGGCTCGTATTCGTCATGGCGGCGCTGCTGGGCTGCACGATCGTATCCACCTTCGCCGTCACCATCGTGATGGCCCAGGAGATGTTCCCCCGGAGGATGGCCACCGCTTCCGGCGCCATCGCAGGGTTCGCCATCGGCACCGGCGGGGTGGGCGTGACGCTCCTCGGAGTGGTCGCCGACCATTACGGCGTCGGCGCCGCCACGCACCTCATCAACCTCCTTCCCGCCACGGGCGCGATCCTCGCGCTGCTTCTCCCCCTCCCATGGAAAACGGGGGACGAGAACGGAAGGGGGATCTCCAGGGCGGAGGCAAGGGCAGAAGTGTCCTCCGCCGCGCCACCCGCCTCTTGACAGCCTCGGCAGGCCCCCCTACGATGGGGTGGCCTTGACCGAGCGCCCACTCGGTAAGCGATCCCGGAGGATTCCGTGACCCGACACATCCGCACCCGGACCGTCGCCTCGTTCCTCATCCTCGCGGCGCTCGCCGCCGCGGCGGGCGCCGCCGACAACGCCGCCCTGTCGCCGTCGGGGACCTCCGCCTCCGCCGTGACCTGGACGCTGGAGCAGGTCGCCGCAATCGCCGTCTCGCACCACCCGCTCGTGCGGCAGGCCGACGCGCAGACCGCCGCCGCCGCCGCAAGAAGGGGGCAGGCGGAATCCGCGTGGTACCCCTTCATCGACCTCTCCACGGGCGTCTCCCGCACAAGGGCGTTCTCGGTCCAGGCGCAACGGAGCGCGACGGTGCGCAGCGAGTTTCTCCAGGCGGACCTCTCGGTCGTTTTGACCGATTTCGGGCGGACGCGGACCGACGTGAACCGCGCGGCGGCCCTCGTGTCCGCCTCCCGCGAGGACGGGACCTCGGTCCGCGAGGACGTCGGGTACAATGCGAAGGTGGCCTACTTCAACGTGCTGCGCGCAGTCCGCTCCCTGGAGGTCAGCCGCGAAACGCTGCGGCAACGGGAGTCGCTCCTGCGGCAGGCGCAGGCGTTCTACGAGGCGGGCATCCGGGCCAAGATCGACGCCATCCGCGCGGAGGCGAGCCTCTACGACGCCCGGGCCCAACTGACCCAGGCGGAAAACAACCTGCGGGTAGCGCGGATCACCCTCCTCAACCGGATGGGGATCGAGGGGCCGGCGGACTATATCCTGACCGATTCCCTGGCCTCGGAAAAGATCCCCGGAACGATTGCGGACTGGGTCGCCGAGGCGGAAAAGAACCGCCCGGAGCTGAAATCCCTCCGCGAACAGGAGCGCGCCGCCGCGTATTCCGTGCGGTACGCCCGGGGAGGGTACCTGCCGTCCCTGACGGGCTCGGCGGGGTACGGCTACGCCGCCGAGGACATGCCGCTCCAGGAGAACTACCTGTTGGGCGTGACGCTCACCTATCCCCTCTTCTCCGGGTTCCTGACCCGGGAGCAGGTCAGGGAGGCGCTGGCATCCCTCGCCTCGATCCGCCACGGCCTGACCGACTCGCGGCGGCAGGTGCGCCTGCAGGTGGAGCAGGCGGGGTACGGCGTCGGCGAGGCCGCGGAGCGGATCGTGGCGCGGACGAAGGAGCGGGACGCGTCCGAGGAGAACCTCCGCCTCGCGACCGCGAGGTACGAGGTGGGCGTCGGAGACATCATCGAGATGATCGACGCGCAGGTCCAGATGACCACTGCCGACACCGCCGCCATCGACGCCCAGTACGACTACAGCGTTTCCCTCGCGACGCTCCTGCGCGCGATGGGCCGCTGACCGGCAGGGGGATTCATGACGGAGAACAGCGCAGAAACCGCAACCCCGAAAAACAACGGCCGCAGGAAGAAGGCGATCCTCGTCTTCCTCGTCGTCCTGGTGGCGATCGTCCTCGCCGGCTTCGGCTATTGGGAATACCGCCGGACCCACGTGAGCACCGACGACGCATACATCGACGGGCGGATCCACATGGTTTCTTCCCGGATCCAGGGGAAGGTGGTGGACGTAAAGGCGAGGGACAACCAGTACGTGAAGGAGGGGGACCCGCTCCTCCTCATCGACCCGGAGCCGTTCGCCGTCCGGGAGTCCGCAGCGGCGGCCGCCCTCTCGGGGGGAAACGCCGACCTCGTCGCGGCGAGGGCCGACCTGGACTCCGCCCGTTCGGACGTGGACGCCGCGCAGCGGGACCTCGAGGGGGCGAAGACCCTGCTCGCGCAGCTTTCGGCGGGCGTCGATGCGGCCCGCGCGAGGACCGCACTCGCTTCGGCGCGCCTTGCCCAGGCGTCGAGGGACGCGGTCCGGATGAGGAAGCTGTTCGCGAAGCAGGCGGTCAGCCGGGAGACGTTCGAGAAGTCGCAGACCGGCGAGGAAGTTGCGCGGGCGCAGAACGACCTGGCCAGGGAGGAGTTCCGGCTCGCGGAGGCGGCGATTCCCACCCAGGAGGCGCTGATCGCCCAGCGCGCCGCCGTCCTCTCGCAGCGGCGGTCCGTGGTGGTCCAGCGCCAGGCGCGGGTCGTCCAGCGGGAGGCCCAGGTCAGGCAGCGCGAGGCTGCCCTGTCCGAGGCGAAGCTCAACCACCGCTACACCGAGGTCCGCGCCCCGGCGGACGGGTACGTCACGCGGAAGGGCGTGGAAGTGGGGCAGATCGTCTCCCCGGGCCAGTCTCTCCTCGCCGTGGCGACGCTGGGCGACGTTTGGATCCTGGCGAACTACAAGGAAACGGACATCGGGAAGATCCGCCCGGGACAGGACGTGGAGATCCGCGTCGACACGTTCGGCGGGAGGAAGTTCAAGGGGAAGGTGGACAGCATCATGGCGGGTACCGGTTCCGCCTTCTCCCTGTTCCCGCCGGAGAACGCCACGGGCAACTACGTGAAGGTGGTGCAGCGCATCCCGGTGAAGATCCTCCTGGCTCGCGGGGAGGACCCGGGACACATCCTGAGGATCGGCATGTCCGTGGTCCCCACGGTGCTCGTCCGGTAAGGGGCCGGTGAACGGCGAGAAGGACCCGGGGAGGATCGGCAACGCCGTCGGCGCGGCCCGCGACGGCAAGTGGATCGTCGCCGTCACGGTGATGCTTCCGACGCTGATCGAGATCATCGACACCAGCGTCGCCAACGTCTCCCTCGACCACATCCGCGGATCCCTCTCCTCGGGGATCGACGAGGCGGCGTGGGTCCTCACGTCGTACCTGGTGTCCAACGCCATCATCATCCCGATGACCGGATGGCTCGCCCGCACGTTCGGGCGGAAGCGGTACCTCACCTTCTCCGTCCTCCTGTTCACCGCCGCCTCGTTCCTGTGCGGCTCCTCGACGAGCCTGGGGATGCTCGTGTTCTTCCGCGTCCTCCAGGGGATCGGCGGCGGGGCGCTGCAGCCGATCTCGCAGGCGATCCTCCTGGAGACGTTCCCGCCGCAGGAGCACGGGATGGCGATGGCCATCTTCGGCGTCGGCGCCATGTTCGGTCCCATCGCCGGCCCGCTGATGGGCGGGTACATCACGGACACCCTCTCCTGGCGCTGGATCTTCTACGTCAACATCCCGTTCGGGCTCCTCGCCGTTTTCATGATCTCGATGTTCATCAAGGACCCCCCGTACATGAAACGGCAGTTCGGGGAGAAGGTGGACCGGTGGGGGATCGCCCTGCTCGCCGTGTGGGTCGGCTGCCTCCAGATCATGCTCGACAAGGGGCAGAGGGAGGACTGGTTCCATTCCACCTTCATCCTGGTCCTCTTCGCCGTCGTGGTCCTCGCCCTCCTGCTCTTCGTGATCGTGGAGCTGTTCCTCGCCGAGAACCCCGTGGTCGACCTGCGGGCGTTCCGGAACATCTCCTTCACCAGCGGAAACGCGGTGATGTTCATCGCCTTCTTCAACCTGCTCGGGAGCATCGTCCTCCTTCCCCTGTACGCGCAGCTGCTCCTCGGGTACACGGCGACGCTTGCCGGGCTGGTCCTCTCGCCGGGCGGGGTGGCCACGCTTCTGACCATGCCGCTCGTGGGAAGGTTCATCGGGCGGCACAATCCGAAATACCCGCTCGCCCTGGGCGTCCTCGTGTGCGCCTTCTCCACCTGGGACATGTCGAACTTCTCGCTGGGAGCGGATTTCAACGCCCTGCTCTGGCCGCGGATCTACCTGGGTTTCGGCATGGGGCTGCTCTTCATCCCCCTCACGACGCTCACCCTGTCCTCCATCCCGAAGCCCCAGATGGGGAACGCCACGGGCATCTACAACCTGTTGCGGAACCTGGGGGGGTCGATCGGCGTGTCCTTCGCGACGACCATGTTCGCCCGCCGGGCCCAGGTTCACCAAAGCTACCTGGTGGAGCACATGACCCCGCTGGATTCGGCTTTCCGGTCCGCGGTGGCCAAGGGGCAGGCGTTGCTCCCCTCCCGGGGGATCCCCGACGCCGTCGCGGGGAACGCGACCCTTGCGAGGCTCTACCGCGAAGTGGTCCGTCAGGCGACGATGATGGGGTTCAACGACGCGTTCTATATCCTGTCGGTGCTGATGGCGTGCGTCCTGCCGATGCTGCTGCTGCTGCGCAGGCCGGCGCACCAGGCGCCCCCCGTCGTGGGGCACTGAAGGAACGGGAGAGCGGAGGAAACGCACGGATGTCGGACACCGCAAGGAGCAGGGCGATCCTCGCCACCGCCTCCCGCCTTTTCGCGGAGAAGGGGTACGGGAACGCGACGACCTCGGAGATCGCACGCGCGGCGGGGGTCGCCGAAGGGACGATCTACCACCACTTCGGGAGCAAGGACGGGATCTTCCTGACGATCTTCGACGAGACGATCGAAGGGTATCTCGCCGGGATCGAGGAGCTGCTGGCCCGGGGAGCGACGGGGCGGGAAACCCTCTCCGCGCTCACGCGGTTCCAGTTCGACTACGTCTCCCGCCACAGCGAGCGGTACCTCATCCTGCTGCGGGATTTCCCCGCCGACCTCACAGCGGGGCCCCTCGCCGAGGGCTCCCCCCAGAAGAAGAAGCTCGACCGGATCACGGAGCTCTTCCGCAGGGTCCTCGCCCGCGGGAAGGCGGACGGGACGCTTCACCTTCCCTTCCCGGTGCGGGACACCGCGGAGATTCTCCGCGGTTCGTTCTACGGCGCCATCCGGCTCAAGATGACCGGGCTCATCCGTGCGCCGCTGCCGCGCCTGGCCCGGATGCTGGAGTCGTACTGGATGGAGGCGCTCGCGCCGCAGCACCCCGCGGAGAGCCCCCGGGGGGTGCCGGGAGGCTGAATCAGCCGTCCTTCCCCTTGTTCCCTTCCGCGAAGGCTTCGCGGGAGACGGGAAGTGCCGTGGATTGCCCTCGGGCCAGCACCCTTCCGTCGCCCGCGGTCACCGTGAGCTCGCACACCATGGACTGCCGCCCCTTGTGGACGATGCGCGACTCCCCGATCACCGTCTCGCCCGGCTTCGCCGCACGGAAGACGTTCAGGCTCCACTGGACGCCCACCGCGTCGACGACGGCGTTCACCGAGAGGGCGAACGCCGCATCCGCCGCCGCGAACAGCAGCACTCCGTGACCGATCTTATGCGCGTTCAGAAAGCGCTCCTCGACGGCGACCGACACCTTCGCATACCCTTCCCGCGCTTCGATCAGCTTCATCCCGAAATGCTGTATCAACCGATCCGCATGGAATATCTCCCGGACGCGCTCCATCACTCCCCCCGCCCGAGGTACGCCCTGGCGTACCCGACGTAATGGTCGGACAAAACCCTGTTCTTCTCCCCGGAGCCGGGACCGAGATCCCTGACGACCCTTCCCGGGACGCCCATCACGAGCGAGTTCGGCGGGATGACCCTTCCCGGGGACACGATCGCACCCGCGCCGATCACGCTCCCCCGGCCGATCACGGCCCCGTCGAGGACGATGCACCCGATCCCGAGCAGGCACAGGTCCTCGATGACGCAGCCGTGCGCCGTCGCGCCGTGGCCGAACGTCACCTCGTCCCCCACCGTGAGAGGGAAATCCTCCTTGACGTGCAGCACGCACCCGTCCTGGATGTTGGTGCGCTTGCCGATGCGGACCGGGAGGATGTCCCCGCGGATCACCGCGTTGAACCAGACGCTCGAATCCTCCCCGATCGCAACGTCCCCCACGATCCTGGCCCCTTCCGCCACGAAGACGGAAGGGTGCAGGCGGAGAGGGCCCACCCTGATCGGATACGGCAACGGCATCGAAGAACTCCGGACGGTCGTATCCCCGGATTATACTAAGGATCGGCGGCCGCGTTCGCCGGAAAGAGCCTCGGGGCTTAAGGGGTACGGCGGGTTCGCGCACCCCCGGGACAAGGATACGGCCCGGCGCGCGGTCCGCCGGGCCGGGATCGGACGCGCCGGCAAGGTTCACTGCGCGAGTTCGGACACCTCCAGCGCGTCCTCGAGCGCGATGCAGCCCCGCACGCTCATCGCCGCGGGACACCGCGTCAGGTAGACCTTCATCGCCTCCCGCGCCTCTTCCGCCTTCCCCGCGGGAACCTTGAGCGTGTATCGCACCCGGATCCGCGTGATCCGCAGCACCCCGTCGACGTCCTCGATGTCCCCTTCCACGTCGGCCCGGAACCGGTCACCGAACGTGGGGATCTTGTTGCCGGCCAGCACCGTGGCCAGTGTCCCCATCATTCAGGCCGCCACCGCCCCCACGACGTGGTCGAGCGTGGCCGCGTGCTCTTTTTCCGGCTCCACCTTGTAGAACTTCTTGATTCCCCCGTGCACCCCGTAGTACACGGGCTCCGGAAACCCCTCGATGTGTGCGATCCGCGTCGGCCCCTTCTCCCGGACGATGGAGATCCGGGAGGTGTGAACCACATTCCCCATGGTCGATCCTCCTTTTTTTCCCGCCCTCTCCGCGCTTTGAGGTTGACTCCTGCAACCGAAACAATTATAAACCTGTTTTGCGCTTACACACGACCGTGCGATCGTGCAACCTTCCCGTGGCGCGACGCATCGTATCGCTTACTTCCGTGAAAAGGCGCATATTCGCACGCAAATCGGGCCGCGGGACGAAATGCCGGGAGGGAAAACCGCACAATCCGGAAGGCGCGGCTTCGCGCACCGGGGAAGGGAGACGAAGCGATGGCAAAACGTGGTTTCACCAGGCGTGACTTCCTCAAGGGTACCGGTGCGGGGCTTGCGGCGACGGGGTTGGGGGTCCCCCTCCTCCTGCCCCGCAAGTCGTACGCCGCGAAAAAGACGCTCAAGATCCTCCAGTGGAACCACTTCGTCCCCGCCTACGACGTTTGGTTCAACAACACCTACGTCAAGGAGTGGGGTGCAAAGAACAACACCGAGGTGATCGTCGACAACATCGGCCTGGCGGGAATCAACGCCCGCGCCGCCGCGGAGGTGGGCGGGCAGAAAGGCCACGACCTGTTCCTGTTCCTCGCTCCGCCGTCGGCATACGAAACCCAGGTGGTGGACATGAAGGAGGTCTACCAGGAGGTCGAGAAGAAGCACGGCAAGGCGCTTCCCCTCGCCGTCCACAGCACCTACAACCCGAAGACGAAGAAATATTTCGCCTTCTCCGACAGCTTCGTCCCCGACCCGATCAATTACCGGAAGGACCTGTGGGACGGAATCGGCATGTACCCCGACACCTGGGACGACGTCCGGGTCGGGGGGCGCAAGATCAAGGAGAAGTACGGGATTCCCGTGGGCATCGGCATGTCGGCCGAACTGGACACGGCGATGGCGATGCGCGAGCTGATGTACTCTTTCGGGGCCTCCGTGCAGGACGCGCAGGGCAACCTGATCCTGGACTCGAAGCAGACCCTCGAAGCGGTAAAGTTCGCCAAGGCCCTCTACCAGGAGGCGATGACCCCGGAGGTGCTCTCCTGGGACCCCTCCTCGAACAACCGGGCGATGCTTGCCGGAAAAGTCTCCCTGGTGCTCAACGCCATCTCCGTCACCCGGCAGGCGGAAACCGACAAGATGCCGATCGGGAAAGACATCTGGCTCGCCAAGGCGGCCAAGGGCCCGGTCCGCAGGATGGGGACCGAGCACGTGATGAACTGCTACGTCGTCTGGAAGTTCGCCCAGAACGTCGACGGAGCGAAGAAGTTCCTCGTCGACTACATCAACGCCTTCCGCGGGGCGTTCCTCGCCAGCGAGTTCTACAACTTCCCATGCTTCCCGAAAACGGTGCCCGATCTCCAGAAGCTGATCTCCAACGACCCGAGAGCAACACCCCCGAACAAGTACGCCGTCCTCTCCGACGTCCTGGACTGGGCGACCAACGTGGGGTACCCCGGGTATGCATCGGCGGCGATCGACGAGACGTTCAACACCTGGGTCATCAACACGATGTTCGCGAAGGCGGCGACCAATACCTCCACCCCCGAGGCGGCCATCAAGGAAGCCACCGCGAAGTGCCGGCAGATCTGGGCGAAGTGGAAGGAAAAAGGACTCATCTAGGGGAGGCAACTTGGCAACGGTAACGGTTCGTCAACTGGAAAAGCGGTTCGGCGACGTGCACGCGGTGGACGGGATCGATCTGTCCATCCAGGAGGGAGAGTTCCTGGTCCTGCTGGGCCCCTCGGGGTGCGGCAAGACCACCCTCCTGCGGATGATCGCCGGGCTGGAACGGCAGACCAGGGGCGATATCCTGATCGGGGGGCAGGTGGTGAACGACCTGCCCCCCCGCGCCCGGAAGATCGCCATGGTCTTCCAGAGCTACGCCCTCTACCCCCACATGTCGGTCTACGACAACATCGCCTTCCCCCTGAAGGCGCAGGGAGTGGAAAAACGCTCCATCCCGGAACGGGTGGAGCGCGCCGCCGCGATGTTCGGCATCGAGCGGTTCCTCAAGCGCAAGCCTCGCGAGCTCTCCGGCGGAGAACGGCAACGGGTGGCGCTGGCCCGCGCGGTTGTCCGTGAACCCAGTCTTTTCCTGCTGGACGAACCGCTGTCCAACCTCGACGCGAAGCTCCGGACGCTGGCGCGCGACGAATTGAAGCAGTTCCAGCGGCGCATCGGCACCACGACGATCTACGTCACCCACGACCAGATCGAGGCGATGGGGCTGGGGGACCGGATCGTGGTGATGAGCGGAGGCAAGGTGCGCCAGGTGGGCTCCCCGCAGGAGGTGTACGACGAACCGGAAGACACCTTCGTGGCGGGGTTCCTGGGTTCGCCGCCCATGAACCTGCTGCGCGGCGACAACTGCACCGTCGGCTTCCGCCCGGAGCGGTTTCTCCCCCTGCTGGCGCACGAGTCGCAGGAAGGGCTGGTCCCCCTCTGGTTCCGGATCGACCGGGTCGAGGACCTGGGGTCGGCCCGGCTCCTCTACGGTTCCCTCCACGACACCTTTCCCAACGAGAAGGTGATCGTGAGCGTCCCCTTCACGGTCCACATGGATTTCACCCCGGGCGAGGTGTACGAATTCGCGGTGAAGGAAAAGGAAATCAAGTTCTTCGACAAGGAAACCGGCCGCCGCACGGAGCCGCGTCCTTTCTGGGTGCGCCGGTGAAACCCGCCGCTTCGCCTCCCACGGACCCGGCCCGCCGCGCCGGGTCCGGAGGCGCGCTCGCCGACAACGAGAAGTGGCTCGGCCGCGTGATGATGGCCCCCGCCATCCTCTACATCGCGGCGCTGGTCGGACTGCCGCTGCTTCTCGCCCTGTACTACAGCGTGAGCAACGTGACTGTAGGAAGCGCGGGGTGGCCCTCCTACGTCGGGCTTTCCAACTTCCGGCACGCCTTCGGGAACCCGACCTTCATCCGGGCGGTCTGGAATACGATCTTCTTCGCCGTCGTCTCCATGGCCATCGTGATGGTCCTTGGGACGATCCTCGCCCTTTCTCTCCTTAAGGATTTCCGCGGAAAATGGTTCGTACGGCTGCTGATCCTCCTCCCGTGGGTCGCCCCGATCTCCCTGGGGACCATCGGGTGGCTCTGGATGTTCGACTCCGTCTACAGCGTGATCAACTGGACCGCGCAGTACTTCGGGATCTTCGGGAAGAGGACCTGGCCGGTCTGGCTGGGCCAGCCGACCCTGGCCATGGCGTCGGTCATCACGGTCCAGGTGTGGCGCCTCCTCCCCCTGGCCACGGTGATCCTGCTGGGGGGCTTGAGCAGCATCCCGAAGGATATCCAGGAGGCGGCACTGGTGGACGGCGCGAGCGTGCTCCGGCGCTACGTCCAGATCACCGAGCCCCTCATGCGCCCCATCGCCCTCGTGGCGCTGCTGTTCGGCCTGATCTTTTCCTTCACCGACATGATCGTGATCTACGTGCTGACGCGCGGGGGCCCCTTCGACACGACCCAGGTGCTGGCGACGCTCGCCTTCTTCACCGGGATCGACGGCGGGGACCTCGGCGGGGGCGCCGCGATCGCCCTGTTCCTCCTTCCCGTGCTGGCGGCGTGCGTGATCCTGATCCTGCGGTTCGCCCGGAAAACGGAGGTTACCTGATACGATGAGCGCGAAACGCGGAACCGTCACCTCACCCGCATGGCGGGTGGTTCACTTCGGAGCGATCTCGGCGTTCGTGCTGTTCGCGGCGTTCCCCTTCTTCTGGATGGTGATCTCCGCCTTCAAACAGACGCTCGACCTGATGAACCCGAACAACAACCCGTTCGTGTTCAACCTGCCCCCGACAATGGTGCAGGTCAAGATGCTCTTCGAGGGGACGGAGTACACGAAGTGGCTGTGGAACACCGCGTGGGTGGGGATCCTCGTCGTGATCATCACCCTCCTGCTCGCCGTTCCCCTCGGGTACGGACTTGCGCGCCTGTCGGGGAAGACCGGAGAGCGGCTCGGGATCATGATCTTCCTCACCTACCTCGTTCCGCCGACCATCCTCTTCATCCCCCTCTCGAGAGTGATCAGCTACCTGGGATTGACCGACTCCCTGTGGTCGTTGGTGGTCGTCTACCCAAGCTTCACGGTGCCGTTCTGCGCGTGGCTGCTGATGGGGTTTTTCAAGGTCATCCCGCCGGACATCGAGGAGGCCGCCATGATCGACGGGCTCTCCCGGTTCGGGGCGTTCGTGCGCGTGGTCCTTCCGGTTTCCATCGCGGGGCTGCTCACCACGATCATCTTCAGCTTCACGCTGGTGACGCAGGAGTTCGTCTACGCGCTCACCTTCATCAGCTCGTCGTCGAAGTTCACCGTGAGCGTCGGGGTTCCGACCTTCCTGGTGCGCGGGGACGTCTATTTCTGGGGGTCGATGATGGCGGCGTGCTTCATCGCGAGCTTCCCCATCGCCGTCCTCTACAACTTCTTCGTCGACCGGTTCATCGCCGGGTTCACTGTAGGGGCGGTGAAGTAGCCACGGCGGAGGCGGGTTGCCGCCCGGAGTCGGCCCTCGCCTCCAGGAGACCGGCGGCGAATGGGACCAGCATCAGGGACGCCACCAGGGCGATCACCCCTCTCCACCCCCAGCGCTGGTATGCGTACCCGCCCGCCGTGATCCCCGCGGTGCCGCCCAGGTAGTAAAACAGCAGGTAGAGGGAGTTCGCGCGCCCCCGGCTGGCGGTGAGTTTCCGGTTCAGCGCGCCGACCGCCGCCGTGTGGACGACGAAGAACCCCGCGCACATTCCCACGAGGGACACCCCCACCAGGGCGAGAAAAGGCAGCAGCGCGCAAAGGACGGACAGCGCGAACACCACCGCTCCCAGCGCCATCGTCAACCCGTTCCCGAGGCGGTTCCCCAGCCTGCCGGCGACCGGCCCGATCCCCACCCCGACGAGGTACGAGAGATAGAGCATCGTGATGTACTGGGTGGGGAGCCGGAAAGGAGGCCCCGCAAGGTAGAAGGGAAGGTAGTTGAAGACGGTGGAGAAGGCCCCCAGCGCGGCGGCCCCCACGGAGAAGAGCCGCAGCAGATCATGCCGCGACAGCAGCGCCGCGAAACCGGCTTCCTCCTCCGGGACCTCCTGCCCCGCCTCCTCCCGGGGGAGCCACCGCCCCGCGTCCACGGTGCCCGCAAGCAGCAGGACCGACGCGGTGACGAAGGCGTACCGCCAGTGGAGGGGAGGGTGGATGAAACCGGCGAGGAGCCGCCCGCCCAACCCCCCGGCCACGGTGGCCGAGACGTACGCACCCATCGCGATGTTCAGGCGCTCGGGGGGCAGGCGCCTTACGAGGTACACCATGAGGCACGTGGTGAGCGCGGGGATGAACAGCCCCTGCGCGAACCGCGCCGCGACCAGGAGGGGGAAGTTCCGCGTGGCCGCGCACAGGAACCCGCACAGGGAGACGAAGGTTCCGCCGAAAAGGATGATCGGGCGCGCCGGGAACCGGTCCACCAGCCGCCCGAAGGGGAGCGTCGACAGGGCGATCCCGAAGATCACCGCGGAAACGGACAGGGAGGCGCGCGCCGCGTCGATGCCGAATTCCCGGCGGAGCACCGGGAGCACCGGCTGGGTGAGGTAGATCGTCGCGAAGGTGGCGGCCACCAGAAAAAAAACCCGCGCCTGGAGGGACTTCGACCCCAGGCCCGCAGCCTCCCCCGCCCCTTCCCCGCATTTTGCGATAAAATTCCGGTTCACTATTGAACTTTCCTCCGTTTCCATCGTCTAATCCACAATAGCCGAAGAATACCCGGGAAGCAAAAAGGGTATCAACAATGGGCATCAAAGGGGGAAACGGGCATGAAATCGTGGATCGTCGGTGCGATCGTCCTGTCGCTTGCGCTTTCGGGGTGCGCCTCCACAATGGGGCCGAAGGAAGGTGCGGGCACGGTCCTCGGCGGCGTCGGCGGCGCCGTCCTGGGGTCCCAGTTCGGGGGCGGAACGGGGAGGGTCGTCGGCGCAGCGATCGGCGGCATCGCCGGGGCTCTGCTGGGTCAGGATATCGGCCGCCAGCTCGACCGGGCGGACCAGATGGAGATGCAACGGACCGCGCAGGTCGCGCTGGAGGACAACCGGGACAATCGACCGCGAGAATGGCGGAACCCGAACACCGGACATTACGGGTCGATCACGCCGAAGCGCACCTACAGGACCGAAAGCGGCCGGTACTGCCGGGAGTACCAGCAGACCGTCGTCATCGGCGGGGAGGAGCAGCAGGCGTACGGCACCGCGTGCCGCCAGTCGGACGGCACCTGGAAGATCGTGAAATAGTCCGGGGAGGAAGCGGCACTTCCGGGGGCCGGCGCAGGGCGATATGATGGGTGGATGAATTTCCCCACCCTTTCCGTGAACCTCTGCGAGCACCCCCCCTGGGTGATCGCTTCCCCGCGGTTCAACCGGCACCCCCTTCCCCTGGAGATCCAGGGCGTACGACGGACCCATCGGTCCCTTTTCGATCGCCTCGACGCGCTTGCGGACCCCGCGGCGCGGGTCAGGCGCTTCCGGGACTACATGGGCATGGTCTTCCGGATCGGAGGGTGGCGGCGGGAATCTTCCCGCCCCGCCCGCCGCTCGCTTCGGAACAGCTACCTGCGGTTTCTCCGCGGCTGGATGGCGGACGCGAGCTCCACCGAAGGGGCCGTGCTCAAGGGCTGGGTGGAGAGCCGGTTCGGCATCGCGCCCACGTTCCACGCGGGCCTCATCGAGGGGGTCGCCTCGGAGCGGTACCTCCTCTATCTTGCGGAGCGGATGCGGGAGAGCGCCTCCTCCAACGCGATCGAGTCCCAGCTGGACGTCGTCTACGAATTCGTCCAGTACGAGCTGCGCCGGCGGCAGCCAGGCGTTTCCACCTTCACTCTGTACCGCGGGGTTCGCAACATCGAGGATTACCGCTTCCTCGGGGAGCCCGGGGAGAAACACGCGGTAGTCCGACTGAACAACCTGAACTCCTTCTCCTCCCGGATCGAGCACGCATGGGAGTTCGGCAGCCACCTCCTCGAGGCCGAAGTCCCGGCCCCCAAGATCTTCTTCCGCTCGGACATCCTCCCGGGAGTTCTGCCCAAGGGCGAGGAGGAGGCCCTGGTGATCGGGGGCGAATATGAAGTGACGGTGAGGAGCTACTGAGGATGCGGGGCCACGACCCTCGGGATGCGGTCGGGATCGTCCACCGGGCCAGGGGCGCCCTCTTCGGGGTGGCTGTCGGGGACGCGCTGGGCGCCACCACGGAGTTCATGAAACCCGCGCAGATCCGGGAGCGTTTCGGGGTCCACAAGGAGATCACCGGCGGCGGATGGCTCAAGCTCGCCCCCGGGCAGGTCACGGATGATACGGAGATGTCGCTTTGCATCGCCCGGGCGATCGCCGACCGCGGGGGATGGGAGCTTTCCGCCATCGCGGAGCGGTTCGCCCGATGGTTTTCCGGAAACCCCGCGGATGTGGGCGCCACCTGCCGGCGGGGGATCCGGGAGTACCTCGAAACGCGGCGGCTCGAGACCCCCCCCAACGAATGGGACGCGGGAAACGGGGCGGCGATGCGGATGGCCCCCGTGGCGCTCTACACGCTGGGGAGCGAGCGGTTCCTCTCCCGGTGCGCCGTGGAGCAGGCGCGCCTCACCCACAACCACCCGCTCTCCGACGCCGCCTGCGTCGCCGTGGGAATGCTGATCCAGCGGGGAATCCTCGGATCTCCCCGGAGCGGACTGCTGGCCGCCGCGGAGGATCTCGCCGCCGCCCACCCGGAGTTCCTCTTCGAGGGGTACGACGGCGAGGCGACGGGGTTCGTCGCCGACACCCTCCGGACGGTATTCTCGGCGTTCTTCTCCACGGACGGTTTCGAGGAGTGCCTCGTTCGCACCGTGAACCGGGGGGATGACGCGGACACCACCGGCGCCATCGCGGGCGCCATCGCCGGCGCCCGCTACGGGTTCGCGGCGATCCCGCGGCGCTGGGTCCTGGCGCTCCCCGCCGGACTGCGGGAGGAGATCTCCACCCTCGCCGCGAAACTGGTCCGGATGTCGCCGCTGTTCAACCCCCCAGCCACCGGCTGAGGTATCCCGCCCTCCACAGGAGCAGGGCCGCCGCGAACGCCAGCAGGAGGAGGTACAGGATCCACGGCCTCCCCTTCTCCGCGAACGGGTCCGTCAGGGAACGCTCCGCGCCCTCGGGGAGCTTCGCGGCGGCGGTCAACGAGGCGCCGAACGGAATGTTGATCCTGGCGCGGGCATTCACCGCCCATCCGTTGGCGTCGAGGATGGGGCCCAGGTTCCGTTTGCGCAGCTTGAGCCATGCAAGGAGCACCGAGGGGCTGGAGACCACCAGGAGGATCCCCAGGAAAACGAGCGGAACCTGCCACCACGCGAGCCGCAGGATGCCCGACACCACGGAAACGAGCGCGGCGCCGATGGCGCCGACCGCAAGGCCGATCGCCGCGAAGATGCCGGCGAATTTGGCGACATCGAAGGGGGGCGGGGCGGGGGCCGCCGCCTTCGCCGCCGTGGCCTGCCCCGCCGCGGCGATCATCCGGGCCGTCCGCTGCTCCTCCGCCGCCTTCGAGCGGGCGGCCGCGATCTTCTGCATCTGCTCCCCGATCGCCCGGGCAAGCTGCTTGTAGGGGGCCCAGAAGGCCTGCCGGATGCTGATCGGGTGATCCACGATCCGGAGGATCGTCGCGTCCCAGTCCTGCCCCTTGCGGTCGTAGAACACCCCGTTGCGTCCGACCGTGAGGAAATCGGAGTCTCCCGCCGTGAAGCCGGCGGCGATCGTCGCCTTCTCCTCGCCTCTCCTGCGGGTGCAGTCGCAGTAGACGAGGCAGACATGGCTCAGGGTGGCGATGGCGGCGTGCCGGTTCACGTCCGTGACCGGAACGCAAAGGTCGGCGCTGCGCCCGTCCAGGTACAGGGTCCCCGCCTGGAAGCTCCCTTTCCCCTTCCGCGTATAGAAATCCCGGAAGGAGACGAAGTTGTTGATCAGAAGGTGAAGGTCCCGGCAATAGCGCAACAGCCGCTCCACCGAAGCGATGGCCGCCACCTCGGGTTCCACGGCCTTGTCCTGCGCCACGAGGTCCAGCAGCGCCGCCCTGCCGTCCTCGGCCAGGATCCGCCGCACCCGCTCTTCGCCGAGTTTCTCCAGGGCCGTCGCGGGCTTCGACGCGATCCACGCCTCGTACGGCGCGAAACGGCCGCAAAGCGTCCTCCACGCCTCCTCGGTAAGGGCGTCCATTCCCCCCAGAACCGGCAATGCCACCTCTTCGCCGAACCGCCGCACTGCGCCGGAAAACGCCGGGTTCAGCCCCGCGGACAGCGGCAACGGCTTCCCATCGGCGGGAACGGCCAGGGGGAACGACATCACCGGCTCCAGGTCCCCACCGAGGCTCATCGCCGCAAGCTTCTGGTAGTCCGCGTCCGACGGGCAAGTGAGGGAAGCCGACCGGCTGTCGTACGCCGCGAGACGGCACCGCTGGAAGTAGTCCTCGATCTTCGCCTTCAGCGCATGGTGGATCTCGTGCCGCGCCGCCGTCGCCTCCCCGAACGGGAGCGTCCCGGGGTTTCCCGCGGCGTCCCACCAGTCGACGATCGCCTGCGCCTCCTTGTAGAAAACCTCGATCGTTTCCTCCGTGACCCCGGGCTTTCCGCCCCGGTCGTTCCGGCCCCCGAGGCATGCGATCGCATCCTCGATCACGGAGCGCAGCGCGGGATCCTCGGCCGCATGGGCAGGCACGATCCCGTCCCCGTTGAACCGCGCCTGGGAAAAGATCCGTTCGGTGTCGCAGACATCCTCCAGGGAGATCTCTTCCGCGCCCGGCTTCCCGAGGACCGAAAGCACGAGCTTCGCCCCGGCAAGCACCGCCCTCCCCTCCTCCGTACCGCCGTCGATGGCCGAGAGCGGCAATCGGTCCCGCCGCCTGACGAGAAAATCGAGGTCGGTGAGGACCGTCCGTGCCCACTTCACGGCGGCAAGGAGCTCCGGGGCGCGGATGTGTCCGTCCGCATCCGAATCCACCAGGTCCAGGGTCTTCCGGTCGAACTCGATTCCCGGGACAGGGCAGCTCAGGGCCACCCAGAGCTTCTGGTCGAGTGTTTCCAGCGCCGCCAGGTCCGCGCCCGTCTCGAGCAGCGCCTGGTCGAATCCTCCCGCACGGAAGAACTTCCATCGGTGCGTTGCGCCTCGGACATCCGGGGTCCTGCTGGCCTGGGGCATGGCGAACCTCCTTGGTCGATGCGGATCAGGATAGCAGAATTTTCGAATTTTCCCTCCGGGCGAACCTGCGGAGAATTTCGTAATCCCTCTCGACAGCATGAACAATTTCGTAATGGAACGAAGCGGTGACTGCGTGAATAAACCCTTGTTTTACAAAAACTAATCCCATCTTTCGCCGTGGGCACGGTCATTGCTGCCTTTGTCCCGCACAGCGGAGCTTTCGGGAGGTGGAAATTGAGAACACGAGCGGCAGCCGCCGTTGCGGTTTCGATGTTTCTCCTGGCATGGAGCGGGTGCGCGGGGACGAACGACTTCCGCCAGAACGCGCAATCCCCCCAGGCGCAGGCCAAGGCAGCCAGGGCGGAGGCGGTCAAAGAGGCAAGAGAATCCTTCCAGGAGGCGAAAACCTCCGGCGGGGAACTTGCAGCCCCTTACGACTATTACATGGCGCAGGAGTACCTCCGACTGGCCGAACACGAGTTGGGAGAGGCCTGCGTGAAAAGCGTGCACGAATTCGCCCGGAAATCGAAAGCCCATTCCGCCAAGGCCATCGAAGTGGCAAAAGGAGGTGTCAATTGAGGATCCGCTGCGTCCTGGCGACGGCCGCCCTTTTCGCGGCGGGATGCTCGACGATGCAGGCCCTGCAGACCCGGCCGACCGATCCGGTGGCGCGGGCGGGGGCCATCGCCGCCAAGATCGACGAGGCCGAGCGGCTCGGGGCGAAGGAATGCTCTCCCCGCGCCCTTGCCAAGGCCAAGGTCTCCCTGGAACATGTGTCGCATGAATTGAAGGAAGGGTACTACAGCAGTCAATGGCTGGATCCGGACTTCGATGCGGCCAACAAGGCGGCGCAGGACCTCCTGTCGGAGAGGAAGGCCGCCGCCGAAACGGGGCGGCATTACCGCTGCGTGTCGACGCCGGAAGCCGCTCCCAAGGGGAAACCCGCCCCTCGAGACGGGTAATCCCCCTTCGTGCGGAGAAGGGGTTGCGGGCGGGAACCGCGACCCCGGGTCTCCACGATCCCCGGGAGGGACCGCGCGTTCCGGCCCCATTTCGGCGGACGGCTTCGCCTTTGCCTTTCCCCAGGGAATCCCTTTCCCCGACGCGATCGTCATAGAGCAAAGCGGAATGGCGAAACACGCGGTCCCACCGGGGAGGATCCATGCGCATCGCGATTTTCGGAGCAGGCGGCGTGGGCGGCTATTTCGGAGGGAGGTTGTCCCGGGCCGGAGAGGACGTCCTGTTCCTCGCCCGGGGGGAACACCTTCGCGCGATCCGGGAACACGGCCTGCAAGTGGAAAGCGTGAACGGCGACTTCGTGATCCATCCGGCGCAGGCCGTGGAGAACCCGGCGCAGGGAGGCCGCGTCGATCTCGTCATCGTCGGGGTGAAGGCGTGGCAGGTCCCGGAGGCTGCGGAGGCGATGCGCCCCATGGTCGGGCCGGAAACCTCCGTGCTCACCCTGCAAAACGGCGTGGAGGCGCCCGACCAGGTTGCGGCGGTTCTGGGCCCCTCGGTCGTCCTGGGAGGATCGGCCAACATCATCAGCTTCACCGCCGGGCCGGGACGGATCCGGCACCTCGGCGGACCGGCGTCGATCCGGTTCGGCGAACTCGACAACCGCGGGAGCGAGCGTTCCCTGATGCTCAAGGAGACCCTGTCCCGCGCAGGCATCCCGGCGGAAATCGCCCCGGAGACCCGTATCGCCCTCTGGGAAAAATTCCTGTTCATCGTCCCGGTGGGAGGCGTAGGCGCCGTGACCCGTGCCCCGATCGGCCTCCTCCGGACGATCCCCGAAACGAAACGAATGCTCTACCAGGGGATGCGGGAAATCCTCGGCGTGGCGCACGCAAGGGGGATCTCCCTGGACGAAACGGTCATCGACCGGACGATGCGCTTCCTGGACACGCTTCCGCCGGAAGGAACCACGTCGATGCAGCGGGACATCATGGGGGGCCACCCCTCCGAGCTGGAGGCGTGGAACGGGGCCGTGGTCCGATTGGGCAAACGGGCCGGCGTTCCCACCCCGTTGCACGATTTTCTCTACAGCAGCCTGCTGCCGATGGAACGGAAGTCCCGGGGACAGGTGCGGTTCCCGGGGTGATCCTCGCGGCCCGTCGTTGCGGACCCACCCGGCGGAAGCGGCCTCTTCCGCGATGGCCGCCCCCGCCGGGAAGATGTCACGTTCCTTACCAGTCTTCCTTCTGCTTCTCCGCCATCTTGTCGAAGTAGAGTTCCGGGGAGGTCAGCTTCCGGATCTCTTCCTCCGTGTACCCCAGCGCCCTGAAATTCAGCACGCCGTTCGGTGCGTGGCAGTTCTCGCAAGAAAGCGCCCTCTTTTTCGTCACCAGGTGGCTGCTTCCGAAGTAGATCACCTGCCAGCCGGGAACGGGATCGTACTCCTGGATTCCGAGGGTCTTCGCCGCCGATGCGACTCCGGCCAGGGTGTCGCCCGTGGCCATCGGCGGGGCGAAATCCATGGAAAGCAGCTTCCCCGTCTTCCGGTCGAAGTACGCTTTCCCCTCGTACATCTTGAACGGGTAGATCTTGCTCTCCTTGTCCCCGCGGCTCCCTTTCGGGCCGATGAACGTCGGGGTGTTGGTGACGGTCTTGTTGTACCAGGCATACACCGGCGCGGTCTCGTTGGCTTCCTTGCGCAGCGTGGTGGGCTCGAAGAAGCCGTCGGGCCCCTGGGTCCACCGGGTGAAATCCTTGGCGAGCGCCCCGCCCGTCTTCGGGATGTGGCACGTCTGGCATGCGACGCGGGCGACGTGGCGGTTGAGATCCTTGTCCTGGTGGGGTGACGCCTCGTGGCAATCCCCGCACGATACGCGTACCCCGTCGCTGGCCCAGTTGTTCGGATCGAATCCCGTCGGGATCCTGTGGTCCTTCGCCGCGTGGCAGTCGACGCACACCATGCCCTTCGCCGCGTGAACGTCGGTCTCCTTGGTGAAGGCGAACCCGCGCTTGATGAGCACTCCTCCCCCGGCCGCCTCGTGGCACACCATGCAGTTCTTGACCCCGGGCTTCCCCACCGAAAGCGCCGCCTTCACGCTGCGGTCCTGCCCCATCACGACCCGTCCCGCCGCATCCTTGTATGGCTGGCGCAGCCGGAAGTCGTAGGATAAGGAGTGACACACGAGGCAGTCTATGGCGTTCTCGGCGTCCTTCCCCGTGCTGCCCACGTCGCTGATGTGGTTCCCGGGGTGGCAGGTGTTGCACCCGGTGAACTTCGTCTTCCCCGTCTTCGGGTTCGGCGGGATCTCCTTCAGGTTGTTCACGATGTCGTTCCCGTTGCACATCGTGTAGATGCGGTTCTTCATCCCGTACTCTTTCCCGGGCGTAAGGTTGTCCACGTTCCCCACCGGCGAAGCGTGCTTCCAGTGGACGGTGCCGAGGAACATCTTCGCCGTCCCCGGGTGGCACCCCTGCGCCTCGCAGGTCGACGGCCCATGGTAGCCGTTCTTTTCGATGTAGGCTTTCCCGGGATGCTCCTTCGCCAGGGCGAACGAACCCGTCACCGCCAACAGGAACAACACGATCGGATACCGTTTCACGCTCCCCTCTCCTTTTGCGCGGGCGCGAAGGGATTTCCCCGGCCCGTCCGTTGTCAGCATCCCGCAGTCTTGCGGAAATATTTGCTTACGTTCTTGCCGTCCTTGACCTCGTACTTCAGCCGGATCTCGTCGCCGACGACGATCCGGTGGTCCTTGAACTTGTCCAGCGTCAGTTCGTCGTTGACGATCACGGTCACCAGGCCCCCGCCCTTGTTGTCCTTCAGGGTGGCCGTGGCCGTGGCGGCGTCGGGACCGGAGATGTCGATCTTCGTGATCACTCCGATCATCTTGATCTCGTCCGCCGAAGCGGAAGCCGGAACGAAAACCGTCGCCGCGAGGGCGACCGCGAACAGAAGGAATACGACCGCGAACCGTTTCATTGCGCTCTCCTTGTGCAGCCGTGGAGGCCTTGGGCGTTCCCGCCCAAGGCCCTCCACGCCTCATTTGTCAGAACTTCACCTCGAACGTGCCGTAGATGTCCTGTGCGCTCTTCATGGGGGTCAGCATCTGCGCGTTCATGGGACTCGCCGCGAGATCCGCGATCTTCACCGGCGCGCCGACCCAGTTGTTGGTCCCCGTGTAGTCGAAGTCGTAATACTGGTACCCGAACCGGAAGAACGCCTTCGAGAAATAGGAGGAAACGGGGGCGGCGTTGATCTCCTGGATCAGGTATACCTCGTAGACGCTGCCCCGGGTTCCCAGCTTGCTCGTCCAGATGTCGTCCCCGGCGGGAACGAAGGTGATCCAGTTCTTCGAGCCGTAGTTGTACTCCGCGCCGATCTTCGTCCGCGTGGAGGGGAAATCGTACCTCCCGCCCGCGTAGATCGCCCCGCCCGTCTTGGATTCGGCCTGCCCCGTGTACATCAGCCCGGCGCCGGTGTCGATGCCGCCGAACACCACGGTGTTCGAGTTCGGATGGGTCTTGGACAGGGCCACGCTACCGAACACGTTGAGGGTTCCCGGGCCGACGCGCTTCAGGGTGCTGAGGGCCGTCGCGCCGAACCAATCGATGTCCCCGAGATCGGTGTGGGGGCTCAAGGGGCCGAGGGTGGAGGACGCGAAGACCGGGAAATCGAAGATGTGCATCCCCCGGTTGTACTGCAGGTTCAGGTACAGGCGGTCCGTGTCGTACGGGACGACGGATACGCCGATCATGTCCGTGTCCTTGAGGTTGTTGTTCGATGTGAACGGGCTCGTATAGCCGTTCTCGAACCCCCGGCCGTAACAGAACTTCGCGTACGCGCCCGGAAGCGCCTCGACGTCCGGCGCCCATCCCAGCGTCAGGCCGTCGAACGCGTAGTCGACCAGCAGGGCGGGGATGCCGCCGTTGCCGGGCTTCTCCCGGTTCTCGCGCAGGTGGGACGGGATGCCCCCCGTGGAGGGGCGCCGCCCGACGGAGAACCAGACGGGAGCATCGAGGATGTTCGACCAGGTCGCGTACGCCTGGTCCACGGTGAGCCTTCCGTCGCCGGGGACGTGCCCTTCCGTCCCGTCGAACACGCCGATCCGGTCCGCGAAGAAGGTGCCGGAAGTCGCCGCGGTGTCGCCGTTCCCCCACGTTTTGTACATGAGCAGACGCGCCGTGAAACTGACGTCGCGCGTTGCCTTCGCCTTCAAGTTCAGGCCGAACCGGTTGGTGTAGAGCACGTCGTTCTTGACCGTCTCCGCCTGGGAGAGCGGCGGAGCTCCTACCATGCCGCCCATCTGCCAGGCGACGATGTTCGCAAACCCGTAGTAGTTGGGGACCTTGCCGGACAGGGAGTCGACCCGGAACCGGTAGTCGCCCCCGATCGTCAGCCAGTCGGATAGCGACTTCTTGTTTTTCGTCTGGGTCACCTGCTGCTGCAGGTCCCGCACCTCCTTCGACAGGGCGTCCAGTTTTTTCTGGATCTCCTCGTCTGCCGCGCGGGCCCCCTGCGGGAGAACCAGGGTTGCCATCAGGATTGCCGCCAACACGAAACCACACCGCCTGCCCATGTCTTCCCTCCTTGGTACCGGCGGAGGTCGCCCCCCCACCCGGCAGGAAGGACACAGGCGAAAAGCATGCCACGTCTCCATATAGCGATAACCCACAAGAAATCAATGGGTTTTGTCCCTGGATCCACACCCATTGCTTCCCCGGATGTTTCGCTTTGTTTCAACGGTAAATGAAACAACGGTTTGGCGGGAACATATTTGGGTACAACCGGTTTCATTTCAATGCATTGTGATGAAATCACCGGTTGAAACAAAATGCAACGCGTGTTACCATGGCGAAACATTTCGGCCAGGGGGAGCCATGGAAACCACCGATCTCTTCGAAAATCTGCTCATCGAATCGATCTCCGATTGCGTGTTGGCCCTCTCGCCGCAAGGGAAGGTCCTGTTCGCCAACCGGTCGTTTCTCGCCAAGCATGGGTACCGCCTCGATGAAATCGCCGGGAAACCGTGCCGCGAAGTGGTGCACGAGTCGATCTGCGACAACGGATGTCCGTTCACGGAGGTCCTGGAAACGGGCCGTCCGGAGGATCGTTTCGACGTGGAGGTCCGCGGAAAGGACGGCGAGGAGATGAGCGCCTGCGTCAACTTCACTCCCCTGCGGGACCTCTCGGGAACGGTGATCGGGGTGGTCGAGGTGATCCGGGACATCACCAAGCTCAAGGAACTGAAGGACAACCTGAAAAGGACGAGCTCCATGTACCGCAGGGAGCGCATCAAGATCGACACCATTCTCGACAACATCCCTTCCGGCGTCTACTCGGTGGACAAGGACATGCGGCTGCTCTCCTTCAACCGGACCCTCGAAAGGATCACCGGGTACGCGGCGGACGAAGTCCTCGGGAAAAAGTGCACGGAAGTGCTGCGCTCCGACTTCTGCGAGGCGGGCTGTCCCCTGAAGCGGTCGATGCACACGGAGGAGACGATCCGCGGAGCCGAGGTGAACCTGCGGGCGAAAGACGGGTCCGTGGTCCCCATCGCCTCGAGCACCGCGGTGCTGAGGGACGAGGAGGGACGCCCCATCGGCGGGATCTGCTCCTTCCGGGACCTCCGTGGGCTCCACTCGATCCCCTTCCCCCATGCGCAGGTGCGCGAATTCCAGGGGATGGTGAGCAAGAACCCGAAGATGCACGAGATCTTCGGACTGATCGAGACCGTGGCCGATTCCGACGCCAACGTCCTCATCGAAGGGGAAAGCGGTACGGGAAAGGAGCTCGCCGCGAGGGCGATTCATCGGCTGAGCGCCCGGTCGGAAAAACCGTTCCTCGGCGTCAACTGCGCCTCCCTGAACGAGAACCTGATGGAAAGCGAGCTGTTCGGGCACGTGCGGGGGGCGTTCACGGGAGCCGTCAAGGACCGCATGGGAAGGTTCGAGATGGCGGAAGGCGGCACCCTTCTCCTCGACGAAATCTCGGAGATCGGCCCGCACCTCCAGGCGAAGCTCCTGCGCGTGATCCAGGAGCGGGAATACCAGAGGGTCGGCCAGACGCAGACCCGGAAGGCCGATGTGCGGATCATCTCGGCGGCCAACAGGTTCCTGAAAGGGCGCATGGAGAAGGGCGCATTCCGGGACGACCTCTATTACCGGCTCAACGTGGTGTCCATCACCCTCCCGCCCCTGCGGGAACGCAAGGAGGACATTCCCTTCCTGGCGGAACATTTCCTGGCCCGGTCCCAGGACCGGCAGGGGTGCACCGCCAAGACGTTTTCCCCGCTGGCGATGCAGGCGCTTCTCGAGTACCCGTGGCCGGGCAACGTGCGGGAACTCGAGAACGCCGTCGAGCGGGCGAAGATCTGCTGCAGGGGAAACCTCATCGAGGAATCGGCGCTCTCCACGGAGATTCGCCACAGGGTGGCGAAAAGCGGGATGCGCGGCTCTCCCGGCGGGACGGCGGCAAGGGAATCGGAAAGGATCCGGGAAACCCTGGGGCGGTGCCGCTGGAACCGGGCGGAGGCGGCGGCGCTGCTCGGAGTAAGCCGCGTCACGCTCTGGAGGCGGATGAAGCAGCTGGGCATCGTCTCCTGAGCGGAGTGGAAGCCCCCCGCGAGCCCGGAGCCCCCGGCAGAACACGTTGCCGAACCGAATCGGGCCGCCAAATGCTGCGTTTCACAAATACGGTAATGTAGCCGGGCGCAGGGCGCAGCGGGGGGTTCCACGAAGCGGCGTATGGAGCGAGGCACTGATCGGTTTCGTCGAGCGGAATCGCAGCGAGCGGGCGAAGGTCGCGAGCGTAGCGGAGTGGAAGCCCCCCGCGAGCCCGGAGCCCCCGACAGAACACGTTGCCGAACCGAATCGGGCCGCCAAGGCCGGGAGGTAAGTCATGGAGACAGGGAGCATCGGTCGGCGGGATTTCGCCGCCTGGGCTGCCGGCGCGCTGTTCTTCTGTGGGGCGGCGGTCCGCCCCGTGGGAGGGCACGACGCGGCGATTCCCCCCATCGACGCGGCCGCGCCGGCGAAGACGGCGACGGCGACGTTCGCACTGGGGTGATTCTGGGGACCCGACTCCCGGTTCGGGAGTCTTCCCGGCGTCATCCGGACCCGCGTGGGGTACACGGGCGGGACGACGAAGAACCCGACGTACCACCTGCTGGGGGACCACACGGAGTCCGTGGAGGTCGATTACGATCCCGTGCGCATCGGCTACGCGCGGCTGCTGGACGTCTTCTGGGCGAGCCACCACCCGGGGGATCGCCCCTGGACGCGCCAGTACCGGGCCGTCGTCTTCTATCACGACGAGGAGCAGCGGCGGGAGGCGGTCGCGTCGCGCGACCGGGTGGCGGAGCGGATCCACGGGAAGGTTTACACGGAGATCCTCCCCGCGGGGGTGTTCTACCCCGCGGAAGGGTATCATCAGAAATACGCCCTCCGGAACTACCCCGATTTGGAAAGGGAGTTCCGCGCCATCTACCCGAAAGAGGGCGATTTCGTCGCTTCCACGGCCGTGGCGAGGGTCAACGGGTACGTCGCGGGGGATGGGTCCCTCGCGCAGCTGTCGAAGGAGCTGTGGAACCTCGGCCTGTCGCCGGCCGCCGGCAGAAAACTGTGGGAGATCGCCTGCAGGAAAGCGGATCGGCGGGGAAGCGGCGCCGGGACGGACTCGGCCTGCCCTGTGAGGTGACGTTCCCTTGGAGGGAAGACTCCGCTTGCGATTCCGGTACCGAAGTGATACTGTGACGGCAGTTCAAATACTCCGAGACGCAATCCTCTCCCCCAGGGTCCTTTCGAAGAAGCAGGCCCGCCGCCCCGGCCGGGCCGCTGAAGCTTCTCCCGAGATTTCACCATGCGGAAGATCGGACGGGCGAACCGCCCGCCCAACGGTTGTGCTTGGTGAAAACCCGAAGGAGAAGAAGAGAAAATGGCGGAACAGGAAACATCGAGGGAAAGAGCGTCGTTTGAGACTTTCGGGCTTCGGCCCGAGATCCTCCGCGCCGTCGCGGAGAAGAGCTACACCACCCCCACCCCCATCCAGGAGAAAGCGATCCCCCTCGTCCTCGAGGGGAAGGACCTTCTCGGCTGCGCCCAGACCGGCACCGGGAAAACGGCCGCCTTCGCCCTCCCGATCCTCCACCGCCTGCAGGATGCGCCATGGAAGGGACCCGGACGGCGGCCCATCCGCGTCCTCGTGCTGACGCCGACGCGGGAACTGGCCTCCCAGATCGCGGAGAGCTTCGGCGCGTACGGAAAGTACACGGGGCTAAAGCACGCCGTCGTGTTCGGCGGCGTCAGCCAGCACCCGCAGGCGCAGGCACTGCAGCGGGGGATCGACATCCTGGTGGCCACTCCCGGACGGCTGCTCGATCTCATGTCCCAGCGGCTTGTCGATTTGCGCACCGTCGGCACCTTCGTCCTGGACGAAGCCGACCGGATGCTCGACATGGGTTTCATCCAGGACATCCGGCGGGTCATCGACCAACTGCCCGGGAAACGGCAGACGCTCTTTTTCTCGGCCACGATGCCCCGGGAGATCCAGGGGCTGGCCGATACCATCCTGCGCGACCCGGTCAGGGTGGCGGTAACGCCGGTGGCGACCCCGGCCGAGGCGGTGGAACAGCGGGTCCACTTCGTGGAGAAGCACGACAAGATCGAACTGCTCAAGCACCTGCTCACGGATCCCTCCGTCAAAAACGCGCTGGTCTTCACGCGCACGAAGCATGGCGCCGACGGGGTCACGACGCAGTTATCCCGACACAAGGTCAAGGCCGAGGCGATCCACGGCAACAAGTCCCAGAATGCCCGGGAAAAGGCGTTGGGCAGTTTCAAGCGGGGCCTGACGCGGGTGCTCGTGGCGACGGACATCGCCGCAAGAGGCCTCGACATCGCCGACCTGTCCCACGTGATCAATTACGACCTTCCCAATGAACCGGAAAGCTATGTCCACCGGATCGGGCGCACGGGGCGCGCAGGCGCATCCGGCATCGCCCTGTCCTTCTGTTCCTTCGAGGAGCGCCCCTTTCTCGCCGGCATCGAACGGCTGATCCGCAAACATCTCCAGGTGGTTGCGGAGCACCCATACCGCTCCGCCCGCAACCCCGGACCGCCGACGGACCTCGACCCGCGACGCGCCCACGGCGTGCCGGCGCTGTCCCTGGTCCATCCGGACGAGGTGTTCCCGCGGGGCAGATGATACGGCGGCGCGGCCGGACGTGCCGACGGACGTCCGGGGCGCTCGCGGAAAGAGTCGAAATGGAACGGCGGTTTCGGGGGCGGCAAACCGGGCAAACGCGGACCGGAGCAGCGCCGTCCGGAGCGATAAAGTCCGGCGGATGGGGTAGGATGGATCCGTGGGTGCCCCTCTCGAAACCCTCTTCGCCGGCGGCGACCGCCTCGAATTCGCCTGGCGCGGCCCCGGGCCGGAGGACGCTCCAACGCTCGTCTTCCTGCACGACGGAACCGGGTGCGCCGCGACATGGCGGGATTTCCCCGAAACGCTGGCCCGGAAGACGGGGTGCGGCGCGCTCGTCTACAGCCGAGCCGGGTACGGCGGCTCCGATCCCGTTCCCCTGCCGCGGCCGCTCACGTACATGCACCGGGAAGGTTTCGACGTCCTTCCCGAAACGCTCGATGCGGCGGGGGTCCGCGAGGCCTTCCTCGTAGGGCACAGCGACGGGGGCTCCATCGCGCTGCTCCACGCTTCCACCCGGCGCGCCTTGCCGAGGGTGCGCGGCTTGCTGCTCGAGGCCCCGCACGTGTTCTGCGAGGAGATCACCGTGCGTTCCATCGAGAGGACGCGCGAGGAGTACCTTCAAGGCGACCTGCGGACGAAACTCGAACGGTACCACGGCGGGAACGTCGATTGCGCCTTCTGGGGCTGGAACCGGGCCTGGCTCGATCCCGGCTTCCGCGCGTGGAACATCGAGGACCGGCTTCCCGAAGTCACGGTCCCGGTGCTCGTGGTGCAGGGAATCGACGATCCGTACGGGACCCTTCGCCAGGTCGACGCAATCGAGCGCGGGTGCGGCGGGCCGGTCCGCCGGTGCATCCTTCCGCGGTGCGGCCACAGTCCGCACCGTGAATGCCGCGAGAGCACGCTCGCGGAGATGGCCGCGTTCGTCCGCGGACTCGCCGGGGCCTGATCGGCTTACAGCACGTCTTCCGGGGTGAATCCCCGCCGCAACGTGTTCTCCGTCACCACCCTCGGCTCCAGGAACTGCCGCAGGTAGTCGGGGCCGCCGGCCTTCGACCCGACACCCGACATCCGGAAGCCGCCGAACGGTTGCCTGCCGACGATGGCGCCGGTGATTCCCCGGTTGATGTACAGGTTCCCCGTGGAGAACTCCCGGGCCACCCTCCCGATGTTCGCAGGGCTCCGGGAAAAAAGCCCCCCCGTCAACGCGTAGATCGTGTCGTTGGCCGCCTTGATCGCCGCGTCGATGTCGTCCGCCTTCACGACGCACAGTACGGGGCCGAAGATCTCCTCCCGGAGGACCCTCGATGAGGGAGGAAGATCGACGAACACCGTGGGCGGCGCGTAGGATCCGGCATCCGGCACGGGAACCTGGACGAGGATCCTCCCGTCCCTTTTCCCGATCTCGATGTACTCGAGGATACCCTTCCGCGCGGCCTCGTCCACGACGGGGCCCATAAAGTTCGCAGGGTCCTCCGGGTTGCCGATGGAGATCCCCCTGACGGCCTCGCACAGCCGCGCAAGGAACCGGTCGTAGACTTCCGAAAGTACGATCACCCGGGAGCATGCGGAGCACTTCTGTCCCTGGTATCCGAACGCCGACAGGACCACGGCGGGCACCGCCTGGTCGAGGTCGGCGTCGCCGTCCACGATGATCGCGTTCTTGCCGCCGGTCTCGATGACGACCTTCTTCGGCCCTTTCTGCCCCGGTTGGGTCTTCCCCGCTTTTTCGACGATCCGAAGCCCCACTTCCAGCGAGCCCGTGAAGAGGATGAAGTCGGTGTGCCCATGCTCGACCAGGTAGTCCCCCACCACGGACCCGCGGCCGGGGAGAAATCCGAGCACACCGTCGGGGATCCCCGCTTCTCGAAGGATTTCGAATGCGAGCCACCCGATCCCCAGGGACAGGCTGGAAGGCTTGTAGAGCACCGAGTTGCCCGCGACCAGGGCTGCGGAGGTCATCCCCATCGAGATGGCCAGCGGGAAGTTCCACGGGGCGACGACCAGACCCACCCCCCGCGGGCGATAGAAATACCGGTTCACCTCGCCCGGCGCATCGCCCATCCGGATCGGCTTCCCCAGGCGCACCATCTCCCTGCCGTAATACTCGAGATAGTCGATCGCCTCGCACACGTCGGCGTCGGCTTCCGCCCAGTTCTTCCCCACCTCGAAAACTTCCCAGGCCGCCAGCTCCATTCGCCGCCTGCGCGCGATCCCGGCGGCCCGGAACAGGACCTCCGCGCGTTCCTCCGGAGCGCGGCTTCCCCACGCGGGTTGCGCCCCCATGGCCGCCGCGACGGCCTCGTCCGCCATCTCCCGCGTCAGCGACGAGGTGACGCACGCCACCTCCCCGGGGTCGTGGGGGTTCCGCGATACGAGTTTTTCCCGCGTCCGGTGTTCCCGGCCGCCGTAGACGGCCGGGCGCTCTTTCCCCGCCTCTTTCCGCACCTTCGTCAAGGCTTCATGGAACGCCGCCCGGTTCGTCCCGATCGAGAAATCAAGCGGCGGCTCGTTCGCGAACGGGACGGGCCCGGGAAATCCCGCGGCGCCGGGAGGTTTCACGGGGCCGGACACATCGACGAACGGCTCCGGCTCCGCGAGGAGCGCATCCCTGGACTCGGTGCCGTCTGCCGTTTTCCGGAGGAAGCCCTCGTTCGATGTGTTCTCCAGGAGGCGGCGCACCAGGTACGCCATCCCCGGGATCAGTTCCCCGATGGGGACGTATTCGCGGACCGTGTACCCCATCTTCCCGAGGGCGCGCTTGACCGGCTCGGCCATTCCGAAGAGGGTCTGGAATTCATACCGGTCCGCGGGCACCCCCAGCCGATCCGCAAGAACCAGCGCCTTGGCGATGGAGCGCACGTTGTGGGAGGCCACCGCAAGGGAGAGGACATCGTGGTTCGAAAGAGCCGTCTCGGCGCACTTCTCGTAGCTCCAATCGGTGTGGCCTTTGACGCCGTAGACCGGCACGGGCCATCCGCGCTGCAGCGCGACGGTCTTCTCGTACTCCCAGTACGCCCCCTTGACCAGGCGAACCTGGATGCGGCGATCGCGCTCCTTCGCCCAGCGGATCAACCGGTCCAGGTCCCGCCGTGCGCACGCAAGGTACGCCTGGAGGGTGATCCCGGCGTGCTCCCACCCCCGGAACTCCGGCTCGTCGAGGAGGCCCGTGAAGACATCGAGCGTGATCTCCTTGAAGGCGAAGGTCTCCATGTCGACGTGCACCGCGCCCCCCGCGTCCCGAACCTTCCGGAAGATCGGCCGCAAGCGGCGCTTCACCTGTTCGACGCTGTCGTCGTGATTCACCGGTCCGATCCGGGAGTACAGGGAGCTGATCTTGACGGAGAGGTTCAGCCGGGGAAAGCGCTTTTCCCGTTCCGGGTCCCCCGGCGGCCAGGAGGCAACCTCCTTTCCGAACGTCTCCACCGCGGACAGGTAGCGGTCGCGGCAGGTCTCCGCCTCCGCCTCGGACACCGCCGCTTCTCCCAGGAGGTCCACGGTGAACGCCCTCCCCTCGCGGAAGATCCTGCGAAGCGTCCGGATCCCGTCGC
Source organism: Deltaproteobacteria bacterium (assembly GCA_021815305.1). Taxonomy (GTDB): domain Bacteria; phylum Desulfobacterota; class Deferrimicrobia; order Deferrimicrobiales; family Deferrimicrobiaceae; genus JAKAHC01. The sequence continues at coordinate 276,057 of JAKAHC010000004.1, forward strand.
GGGGATCCTCTCCTGCGATGAAGTTTTTCGAGAAACGCGTGATGTTCCCGCGGATGAGGCGACCCGCCACCGGCCCCGCCGGGCCCGAAGCGGCGCAGGAAAGCAGCGTCTTCGCGATCCCCGGGATCCGTGCATCCCCGGAAAGGAAATATTCCCTGATGTGCCGGGTAATCTGCCGCGTCGTGGTCAGCGCGGGAAGGACGTCGATGAACCGGAAGAGGGCGACCTTGAACCCGGGGCGGTCCATCGCCCCTTCCAGCATTCTCTCCACCAGGAATCTCCGGTGGAACACCGCCGGGGTCCCGGCCTCCATGAGGCGGAAGATCTCGAGCCCCTTCTCGCGGACGGCATCTTCCAGTATCGGATCCAGGCTCATCTCACTGCGTTAGATGCCCGGCGGACGGTTCCCGACCCATCCGCGGGGCGACCTTCGGCCGCCGGACGGCGTAACCCCGGCCGTCCGGGACAGAATGACAGGCCCACAGCGCAATCGGGGGATCCGAACATGGTCGGGACGGCCGGATTCGAACCGGCGGCCCTCTGCTCCCAAAGCAGATGCGCTACCAGGCTGCGCCACGTCCCGACGGATGCGCGTTGGGCCTGTAGTTTAGCGCGTTCCGGGGCGGGCGGGAAGCGCGGTCCGCCCCGGGGACAGGAGGGAGAACGGGAGGTCCCGTAGCGGGGGGCTCCGCATCCCGCTATTGCAGGAGCACCCCGGCGGCCTTCATCTCCGCGATCAGCCCGCGCATCGCCTGCCCGCGGTGGCTGATGCGGTTTTTCTCCTGCGTCGGGAGTTCCGCCATCGTCTTCCCGAGAGGGGGAACGCGGAACAGGGGATCGTATCCGAACCCCTCCGCGCCCCGCGCCTCGGGGAGGATCTCCCCTTCCACCTTCCCCGCGGCCTCGGCGACGACCCTGCCGGGAAGGGCGGCGGCGGCGGCGCAGACGAACGCGGCCTTCCAGGGGCGGGGGAACCGCGCAAGCTCGTGGAGCAGGTGGGCGTTGTTCGCCGCATCCGTGGCCCCCGGGCCCGCATACCGGGCGGAACGAACACCGGGGAGCCCCCCAAGGGCCTCCACGGAGAGCCCCGAGTCGTCCGCGACGCAGAGGACGCTGTACGCCTGGGCGTAGTGGAGCGCCTTGAGGCGGGCGTTCTCCGCGAAGGTCTTCCCGTCCTCCGCCGGCTGCCGGGTGTCGGGCAAATCCGCAAGCGTCACGACCTCCACGATCTTTTGCAGCCCCAGCCCGAGGAGCGCCCGGATCTCCACGACCTTTCCCCGGTTCTTCGTCGCGATCAGGAGTTTCACGTCCCTTTCCCTCCCGTCCAGCGCCGCTGCGCCTTGAGCACCTTCCTCCCCGCAGCGCCGGCGGCGTCGAGCATCGCGTCGAGCTGATTCCGGCTAAAAGGCGCGCGTTCCGCCGTCCCCTGGACCTCGATGAGTCGACCGTCCCCCGTCATCACCACGTTCATGTCCACTTCCGCCGCGGAGTCCTCGGAATAGTCGAGATCGGTTACGACCCGCCCCCCGACCACCCCTACGCTCACCGCGACCACGTGGTCGAACACGGGGTTGCGCGGCACCTGCCCCGCGGAAACCAGCTTCCGGCACGCCAGCCACAGGGCGATCCATGCCCCGTTGATGGACGCGGTGCGGGTCCCTCCATCGGCCTGGAGGACGTCGCAGTCGATGGTGACCGTGCGTTCCCCCAGCGCCTCGAAGTCGGTCACCGCACGCAGCGCGCGCCCCACAAGGCGCTGGATTTCGTAGGTCCGCCCCTGCACTTTCCCGGTGCGACCTTCCCTGGCGACCCGGGTGTTCGTGGAACGCGGGAGCATCGCGTACTCGGCTGTGACCCATCCCTTCCCCCCGCCGCGGAGAAAGGGCGGCACGCGATCCTCCACCGTCGCCGCGCACACCACGCGGGTCTCCCCCATGGAGAAGAGCACGGAGCCCTCGGCGTGCTTCTGCACCCCGATCGTCACGTCGATCGGCCGCAACTCCCCCGGCTTCCTGCCGTCGGCTCTCTTTGCGCCCATCGGTTCCGCCATCGCTCCCCCGCGCCCTCCGATCGGAACGCGCGAAATCCTCGCGTCCTCTGCGGGGACATTATATCCGGAAACGGGTTTGGCACGGGGCGCAGCCGACAGGCGAGGGAGACCGGGCCGTACGGCTTCGGGAGGAAGTCGATCCCCGGACGGAGCACGGGGGAGCGCACGCGGCGGGCCTGTCCGTATCCGTCGCGGCAGCAGGGGCCCGGAGGGGAATGCGGGTTTCAAGGATCCGGATAAGGGGGATTTTCCCGGAGGATGAGATCCAGAACCTCCACCATCTCGTCCACCTCCTCGCGGGAGACGGTCAAGGCGGGCATGAACCGAAGGGTATCGGGAACGGGAGCGTTGATGAGAAGGCCGCGGCGCAGCGCCCGCTCGACCACGGAGGCGGCGATGTCCTTTCCCAGGACGAGCGCCAGCAGGAGGCCTCTCCCGCGCACCTCGCCCAACCCGCGTTTCGCCGACAGAGCCGCAAGCCGCCCGCGGAGATGCTCCCCGGCGGACACGACCGCTTCGAGGAACCCCGGCCGGGTGAGGGTTTCCATCACCGCGCACCCTGCCGCCGTGACCAGGAGGTTCCCGTTGAATGTCCCGCCCTGCTCTCCCGGCTCGAAGACGCTCACGGCCTCCTTCGCCGCCAGCGCCGCCAGCGGGACTCCTCCGCCCATCCCCTTTCCAAGGGTCATGACGTCGGGCTCGATCCCGGCGTGCTCGTAGGCGAAAAGCCTCCCGGTGCGCCCCATCCCGGTCTGGATCTCGTCGACCATGAGGAGGACCCCCCTCTCCCGCGTGAGCGTTCGAAGCCCCCGCAGGTAGTCGTCGGTCGCGGGGATCACCCCCGCTTCCCCCTGGATCGGCTCGACCAGCACAGCGGCCGTTTTCTCCGTGATCATGGCGGCCGCGGCGGGCAGGTCGTTCAGCGGCGCCCTGGGAAATCCCGGCACTTTCGGTTCGTACAGGTTTCTCCACTGGGGCTTGTCGGAGGCCGACATCGTCGCAAGCGTGCGCCCGTGAAAGGAGTGCTCCATCGTGACGATCTCGAAGGCCCCCCCGCGGAATTTCGCGCCCCATTTCCTTGCGAGCTTGATCGCTCCCTCGTTCGCCTCCGCGCCGCTGTTTGCGAAGAACACCTTCTGAAAGCAGCTGTTCCGCGTGATCATCTCCGCCAGCCGCGCCGACGGTTCGTTGTGGAAAGCGGGGCTGGAGTTGATGAGCCGCCGGGCCTGCGCCGTCACGGCGTCCACGATCTCCGGGGGACAATGCCCCAGGCAGTTGACCGCCCACCCCTGGACGAAATCCAGGTAACGGCGCCCTTCCCGGTCGAAGAGCCACGATCCCCTCCCTTCGACGAAGATCACGGGCGGGCGGCGGGTGATCTCCATGAGCGATTCGAGCGCGGGCTTGGCGGTCGTCACGGCGTATTCTCCCGTCGGAAGGTCGGAATCGGGCGGGAATCGCGAATCCCCTGCGCTGGAAGGGAGGGAGTCCGGCATAAGGAAGCTCCGGCACGTTCCGCAGTTACGGGCCGCGCCTGGGACCCTGCCGAAGCGCCGGCAACCTTCTCCGGGCGGCTCCGGCAGGGTCCGCGGACTTCCGCCTACGCGACCATGTGCTCGGTGGGGGAGAGTTTCGCAAGGAGCCGCTTCAGGATCTCCTCACGCGCCTTCAGCCCCTCCCGCATCTTCCGGTTGTCCGTGTTGGCGATCTCCATCAGCATGTCGTGGATCGCCTTCTCCAGCGTCTCCCGCAGGACGACCTTTTCCGGGTCGGTCAGTACCAGTTCCATGATTCCACCTCCTCCGGGCCATGACCCGTCCGCCGGGGTGCCGTCACCTTCCCTATCATGGAATTATACTCCCGGCGCACGGGATGGGCCCCCGGCGCAGCACCACCAACTCGAGGATCCCCAGGAAAAAGCGCCGCGAGGAGGCGGCCGTGAACCCCGCCTCCCGGAGCCGGAGCCGCAGCCCCTCGCGATCGGGAAAACGGATCAGGCTCTCGGCGATATAGCCGTGGATTTCCAGGTTCCCGTGGAGGAGGAGTCCCCACAGCCCCCCCCACCCCCGGAGCAGCCAGTACCGCGGCGGACGGCAGGAGGAAGACGGCGGCTTCGCGAAATCCAGGAACGCCGCCGTGCCGCCGGGGCGCAGGACCCTGCGCGCCTCCGCAAGGGCCTCCCCAAGGAGGGGAGCGTTCCGCAGCGCGTACGCCCCCGTCAGGACGTCCACGGAGGCATCGGGGAAAGGGAGGACGCACATGTCGCACCGCGTGAACCGCACGTTCCCGTAGCGGTTGCGCTTCCTTCCGATGGAGAGCATCTGCGGGGAGATGTCGACGCCGATCACGGATCCGTGGGGGTACCGCTCCGCGAGGAGAAACGAGACGTCGCCCGTACCGCACGCAAGGTCCACGCAGAGCGGCGACGGGTCTTCGGGCAGTGCCTCGACGAGGCGCCGCTTCCAGGCGGCGTCCCGCCCCAGGGACATCGCCCGGGTCGCCAGATCGTACCGGGGCGCGGTTTCCGCGAAGTGGAGTTCGTTATAGGCGCGCTTCCGCGCGGGGGAACCGAGACATTCCCGCGCCTTCAGGGGGAACCGCCCGCTCATGCCGGCGAGACTGCGGCAACGGGGCGCATTGCGCCCGCGGCGACGGGAACCGGCGAAAGGACCGCAAGCTCCACGGTCAGGCCCGGGCCGAAGGCGACGGCGCAGACGCGCCCGCCCGGCGTGCCGGCGGCGGAACGCAGGATCTCCTCGAGAACGAACAGGATGGATACGCTGCTCATGTTCCCGTAGGCGCGCAGCACTTCGCGGGAGGCCCGAACCTGCTCGGGGGCCAGGCCCAGGCCGCGCTGCGCCTGGTCGAGGATCGCCTTGCCTCCCGGATGGATCGCCCATGTGTCGATGTCCCGCACCGACAAGCCGCAGGCGGCGAGGGAAGGCACCACCATCGCCTGGAGATTCGCGCCGATCAGCCTGGGCACATAGCTCGACAGGGCGATGTCGAAGCCGTGGTCTCCCACGCGCCATGCCATGTCCTGCTCTCCGGCGGGCACGAGGCCCGACCGGAACCCCTCCATCCGGTATGCGGGATTTCCCGGCGGTGACTCGCCGGAGGAAACGACCGCCGCGGCCGCCCCGTCGGAAAAGAGCGAGTTCGCAAGAAGGTTGTCCTCCGAGCCCGTGAGCTGCAGGTGGAGGCTGCAAAGCTCAAGGCACATGACAAGCACGACGGCGCGCGGATCGGCCTCGCAGAACTGGGCGGCCATCCGGAGCGCGGGAAACGCGGCGTAGCATCCCATGAACCCGAGGTGGTACCGCTGGGTGGCATCGGAGAGCCCCAGTTCCCGCACGATGTGATAGTCCGGGCCGGGGTTGTAGAACCCGGTGCACGAAACCGTCACGACGTGCGTCACCTCGGCGGGATCGATCCCGGGGCAGTTCCGGAGGACTTTCCGCGCCAGCGAAACCGACATGGCGCGGGACTCGGCGGCGAAGATGTCGTTGCGGGCGGCGGTTCCGGGTGGCGAGAGCGTCCCGTCCGGGGCGCGCCGGAAGAATGCCCCCTCCCCCTCCCCGTCGAAGTCGCGCACGACGGAGTGCCTCCGGTCGATGCCGGAGTTCCTGTAGACGGCCCGGACCAGGCGACGCTCCCGTTCGCTCTTCGCCCACCCCTGCATCTTGACCATCGCCTCTTCCTGGGAAAAGGAGAAGCCGGGCACCATCGTGTCGATCCGCCGGATCCATGCGGACATGTCATCCCTCCTTCCGCTTCCTGCTTAGATGCGGATCGGGGGGAGAAAGGGTCGAGGACCTTGCGGAGAGACGGAAAGCGGCTACTTTTCGAGGCGGAAACCCCCGCGCACCGCGAAGTAGAGCGCCACGAGGAACACCGCCGCCCCGGCGTACTGGGCAGGAGTGAGGCCGGCGTACCGCGCGTCGCTGATGCGCAGGAAATCCAGAAGGAAACGGGCCGGGACGTAGAGGAGCGGGAAGGCGATCACGAAGAAGCCGGGCTTCCGTTCTTTCCGGTCCAGCGCGAGGAACACCGGCACCATCACCAGGAGCGTGTACAGGAACTCGTACCACCCAAGATCGTTGAAGGCCATCTTCGACAGGGTGGCCGCGTCCGGCAGCTCCGCCAGCCGCCCTGCCGCTCCGTAGAAGTAGGTGATGTAGGCGCGGGCCTGCGGGGTCGCCAGGCTGATCCCCAGCGGGAAGGTCGTGATCGTGCCCGGGTGGTCGTGGGCGACCGTGCACCCCAGGCGGCCGATCGCCCAGGCGAACGGGAACACATACGCGATGACGTCCAGATACCTCATGCGGTCGAACGCCGGGATCCTTTTCCCCGTCAGGCGGAAATAGAGCCAGAGGCCGAACACCCCGCCGACGATCCCGCCGAAGGAGCTGATGTCTTCCCAGAACTTCAGGAGAAGGAGCGGATCCCTGAGGACCTGCTCCGGGAAATAGGCGAGGACGGAGTAAAGGTGGGCGACGAAGAATCCCGCGAGGATCACGTAGGTGAGGAGGTCCTCGCAGACCGTGGGGTCGAGCCCCTTCCTGCGGCACCGGGAGACCGTCATCAGCCAGCCTGCGATCACCGCCAGGGCGACGAGCGCCCCGAAAGCGTGAAGGGTGACCGGCCCGAATAGGTGGATCTCCGGCTGGGGAAAATAGGGGATCATCCCCTTCATTTAACACCCCCGCCGGATAGGGGACAAGCGGGGGATAGCGGCGGGGGAATGCGGCGCGTAAAGAAAAGGCGGGGGGCAGGCCCGGCAGGGTCCGTTTCCCCTGCGGCGCCCCCGGGAGTCTTTCCGGGGTTTGCGACATCCAATGGAGATCTTCCGGCAAGATTCCTCGGGGCGGGTCAAGGAGGGGAACGCCATGGCGATGATGTTCCTGACCGCGGTCGAACTTCTCCACGGCCTCACGGACGAGGAGGCGCGCAGGGTGAACGCGCTGTGCAGCGAGCGCCGGTTCCCGGAGGGGAAAACGATCTTCTCCCGGGGGGACCCCGCGGAAAACCTCTGCATCGTCCGGGAAGGGCTCGTCCGCCTCGTTTCCCTCTCCGACCAGGGGGCGGAGACGATCCTCCAACTCCTCAAGCCCGATATGGTGTTCGGCGAGCTCCTTCTCTCCGAGGAGCAGCGGGCCTTCACCGCAGTGGCGGCCACGAACGCGGTGGTATCGGTCCTCCCGAAGGAGAATCTCCTCAAGATCCTCGCAACGATCCCCAGGGTGTCGCTGAACTTCGTACGCCTCCTGTCGCACCGGCTGATGCGCGTCGAACAGACCTTCGCCGAGTACGGCCACACGTGGTCATATCACCGTCTCGCGCGCGCGCTCCTGCGGCTGGCCGAGGAGCACGGGAGGAAAACACCGGAAGGGACGGTGATCGGCGTCCGGATGACGCACGAGGACCTGGCCAACCTCATCGGCACGACGCGGGAAACGGTGACGAACCAGTTGGGGAGGTTCCGCCGGCTGGGATATCTGAAAAAGGGACGGCAGCTCGTCGTGAACGTGGACCGGCTCTCCAGGTTCGTGCAGACCGGGCACGTGGAAGCGATCCCCGCGCGGGAGCCGGCGAGAAGCCGCTGATCCCCGGCGCTTCGCCCTTCCGGACGGACGAGGACCGGGGTCCCGGCGACCTCCGTGAGCCACGCGGCCAACCCCAGGCGGTCGGGGTGATGATGGGACCGGAGCCGCCATATGCCGGGAAGCACCTCCGGAAATGCCGTCGTTCCCGCGGGGGCCCTCCGTTCCCGTTCCGCACGTTGCGCCGCCGGCTTGGGGCTACTCGAGGGCGGCCAGCCCCGCCGCCGCCACCTGGGCGTCTTCCGCCGACGTGGCCCCGCTCACGCCGATCCCCCCGATGACCTTCCCGTCGGAAAGGATCGGCACACCGCCCTCCACGAGGATGGCGTTGGGGAAGGTCAGGAATCCGATCTTCCCCTTGGCGACGGCGTCCTCCAACGCCTTGGTGGGCCGCTTGAAGAAGACCGACGTGCGGGCCTTGCCGATGGCGACGTCGACGCTCCCGACCTGGGTCCCGTCGATGCGCTCGAAGCAGACCAGGTGCCCCCCGTCGTCGACGAGGGCGATCGCCATGGTCCACCGGTTTCTCCCGGCCTCGGCGACCGCCGCCGCCGCGACTTTCCTGGCGTCTTCGAGCGTAAGAACCGTTTTCCGCATGGGCTCCCCTCCCGTGTTCCTGCTCCCTGATCCTGTATATTGTGCCCCATCCGTCCCGTCCCATCCCCCCTCTTTTCGAAACGCTTGTCTTTCCGGAAACCTTCCGGCGCCGCAACTCCTGTTAAGATATCCGCGTGGAACCGCTCAACCGACAACTGTTTTCGATGATCAACGCCGGCGCCGGGCTTACCGGCCCGCGCCTTGCCGTTGCCTCCTTCGTTGCCGGCTATGCCGTCCTTCTCGTGCCGCTCACCCTCTTGCTGCTCTGGTTCACCGACAGGGCGGACGCCGCCCGGATCCGACTTCTGTTCGCAGTTGCCGCCGCCGCGCTCGCCCTGGGGATGAACCAGGTGATCGGCCTGGTCTATTTCCATCCTCGCCCCTTCATGGAGGGAATCGGCCATGCCTATCTCTCCCATGCGGCCGACAGTTCGTTTCCGAGCGATCATGTGACGGTCTTCTGCGCGGTGGGGCTTGCCCTTGCGTTCGACCGGGCGACCCGCCGCACCGGCGCGCTCCTGCTTCTGGCCGCCCCGCCGGTCGCCTGGGCAAGGATCTACCTTGGGGTGCACTTCCCCTTCGACATGCTCGGCGGGCTCGGGACGGCCGCGGTTTCCGCGGCCGCCGTCCGACTCTCGGCCCGGCCCCTGGAAGATCTTGCATGCCGTCCCCTGCTCCGTCTCTACGGAAGCGTGGTGCGCATCCTCCGATCCGGCAGGGAATGAATGGAATCCCTCAAAACCCTCCTGCCCGCCATCGAACATTTCCGTCTGCTCGGCTACTGGGCCGTCCTCCTCTTTTCCCTCCTCGAGTCTCTCGCCTTCGTGGGGGTCGTGGTGCCCGGCGCCCTTTTCGTCGTGTTCGCCGGTTCCCTGGCGGCCAAGGGGTATTTCGACCTTGGCGACCTGGTCTGGTTCGCCGCCGCGGGGGCCATCCTCGGAGACGGCATCAGTTTCCGGATGGGCAAGGGAAGCTTTATCCGTTTCCGGGAAGACAACCGGATTTTCAAGCCGGCCCTTCTGGAGAGGGGGAAGGATTTTTTCGCCCGCCACGGGGGGAAAAGCGTCTTCCTCGGGAGGTTCGTCGGCCTGATCCGGGCCGTCATCCCCTTCGTCGCGGGGATGTCCGGGATGGACGCAAAGAGGTTTTACCTCTGGAACGTCGCAAGCGGGATCCTCTGGGCCGCCACCCACCTGCTGGCCGGGTATTTTCTGGGGCAGGCATGGCGGGCAGTGGAGATCTGGTCGACGCGGTTCGGTGTCGTGCTGGCGGCAACGCTGCTGCTGGCGCTTTGCGCCTGGTGGGTCAAGAGGTTCTTCGAGAAACGGGGAAGGGAGGCCGTCGATTTCGCCGGATCGCTGTTTGCGTCGGCCGGCGGGGCGATCTCCGGGGACCCCCGCGTGCGGAACCTCGTAGCGAAATACCCCGCCTTTTTCGCCTTCATGGGGAAACGGCTCGACAGGACGAGGTTTTCCGGGTTGCCCCTCACCATGCTCGGCATCGTGTTCCTCTACGTCCTGCTGCTCCTTGCAGGGGTGATCGAGGACGTGCTGTCCCTGGACCCCATCGTCGCGCTCGACACCCGCCTCGAGAATCTCCTGTTTGCCTTCCGTGATCCCCTGCTGGTCAAGGTCTTCCTCTGGATCACCCTTCTCGCCAAAGCCAGGATCGTCTTGTGCGTCATGCTGCTCCTCGTCGTCGTCTTTCTCCTCCGGAAACAGCGGGAATTCGTTCTCCCGCTGATCGTGACCGTGGCGGGAAGCGGCATGTTCAACCTCCTGGGGAAGATCGCCATTCACCGGCAAAGACCGCCGGGAATCGGCGTCTATGCGGAGATGTCCTTCGCCTTCCCGAGCGGCCATTCCGCCGTTGCGGCATCTCTCTACGGGTTCGTCGCCTACTATCTGTGGCGCGAAGCGGCATCGTGGGGAAGGCGCCTGAACATCCTGTTCCTCGGGATGTTCCTCATGGCGGCGATCGGGTTCAGCAGGCTCTACCTTGGGGTCCATTACCTTAGCGACGTGCTGGGAGGATACCTTCTGGGGGTGTTGTGGTTGATCATCGGCATCTGCATGTCCGAATCGCAACTCCGCAAAGGGCCGCTTCCCGGGGCCTGCCTTCCTGCGCAGACCGCGGGGAAACCGGTGACGGCGGGACTGCTGCTGGCCTGCTTCGCCTTTTACCTCTATTCCGGTCTCCACTACAGCCCCGCCCCGTATTTCCCGCCGCCCCGCCCCGTAACCGTCGTTGCGGCCGCGGACATCCCGGTCCGGCTGGACCCCCCGCTGCCGGCGTACACGGAGGACATCGCCGGCGACCGGCGGCAACCGTTGAGCGTGGTCATCGTCGCCCGCGGCGGGAAGACCGTTGCGGATGCGTTCCTCAAGGCCGGTTGGGTGGCGGCCGCCCCGTTGCGGGTCGACACGATGCTGAAAATGATGGGAGCGCTGATTTCGAACACGGATTCCCCGGACGGACCCGTGGCCCCATCGTTCTGGAACCGCCATGTCGACGACCTGGCCTTCGAGAAACCGACCCCTGCGCGCACCATGAGGCAACGGCACCAGGCGAGGCTGTGGAAAACCGACATCCGGACGACGGACGGACGTTCCGTTTATGTCGGAACCGCGGTTTTCGACGCCGGCGTGAAGTGGTGGATCTTCTACCGGATCGGTCCGGAGCTCGACGCCGAGCGGGAGGAGTTGCTCCGGGATCTGCTCGCCGCCGGGGTGGTTTCTTCGTTCAGGAGCGAAAGATTCGTTCCCCCGATGACGGGGCGGAATTCCCTTGGAGACCCGTTTTTTACCGACGGAAAGATCACGACGATATTTCTGAAGTGACGCGCCGGCATCCGCTCACTCCCCCGCATCGCCACCCGGGCATCCTGAAGGCGGCGCCCTCTCCGTTCTCCCCGGTTGGCCCTCTTCCATCCATGCGTTTCGATCGGGGAGCGATTGAGGTACATTATCAGGATCGGCGGGCCATTTCTCGGAAGGAGGGAAACGTCATGGGGCCGAAGACGACGGAGAACCTGAAGGCGGCCTTCGCGGGGGAAAGCCAGGCGCACATGAAGTACATGATCTTCGCCGACAGGGCGGAGAAGGAGGGGTTGCGCAACATCGCGCGCCTCTTCTCCGCGGTCTCCTTCGCGGAGCGGGTTCACGCGACCGCGCACCACAACGTCGTTTCCGGGGTCAGGCCCACGGCGGAAAACCTCGACTCGGCCGTCGCCGGGGAGACCTACGAAGTGGAGAAGATGTACCCCGAGTTCCGGGCCGCCGCGGAAAAAGAGGGAGAGCAGGGCGCTCTCACGACCATCCGCTACGCCATCGAGGCGGAGAGGATCCACGCGAAGCTGTATGCCCGCGCGAAACAGGCGGCTGGCTCGGGGAAGGATCTCCCGATCGGGGACATCCACGTCTGTTCGGTCTGCGGACATACGACCGAGGCGGGAGCCCCGGACCGGTGTTCCGTGTGCGGGACGAGGAAGGAGATGTTCCGGAAGTTCTGACGACGCAGACGCGCCCCCGACGCGGGGCGACCGGGAGGAGACCATGGCGCACATCATCCGCAAGATCGACTATTTCAAGGCGCAGGTACGGGACAAGGCAGGCGAGGGGGCGAGGATCCTCTCGGCGCTTCACGGCGAAGGGATCAACCTCCTCTTCTTCACCGGCTTTCCCCGGGGACGGAAGGCCCAGCTCGATTTCATCCCCGAGAACGGCCCGGCCTTCCGGAGGGCGGCGAAAAAGACCGGGCTCGCGGTGACGAAGAAGACGGCATTCCTGGTCCAGGGGCAGGACCGCCCGGGCGTGATCGCCGGTATCGCGTCGAAGCTGGCGGACGCGGGAGTCAACATCACGGCGCTCGACGCCGTCGCCGCGGGGGGCGGCCGGTACGGGGCGATCCTGTGGGTCAAGGCGGCGGACGTCCGGAAAGCGGCCAAGGCCCTCGGGGCGGAGTGAGGAGGGCCCCCGGGGAAAACCCGGGACGCGAAGCGTTCCTTCAAAGAAGGATCGGGGAAGGCATGAGCGCAAAACCGTCCGACGCGCTGGTGTTTTTCGGGGCCACGGGCGACCTGGCGTACAAGAAGATCTTCCCCGCGCTGCAGAGGATGGTGCGGCAGGGAGAGCTGGACGTCCCGGTGGTCGGGGTGGCCAAGGCCGGATGGGACCTGGACCGCCTGAAGGCCAGGGTCCGGGACAGCCTGGAGCGACACGGGGGGTTGGACCGGGAAGCCTTCGCGAGGCTGTCCGCCCTCCTGCGGTACGTCGACGGGGATTACGAGGACCCTTCGACCTTCCTTTCGCTGCGCCGGGAAATCGGCGAGGCGAAGCGTCCCCTTCACTACCTGGCGATCCCGCCGGCCCTCTTCGGTCTCGTCGTGCGGCAGTTGGCCGTTTCCGGCTGCGCGCGCGGAGCGCGCGTCGTCGTCGAGAAACCGTTCGGCAGGGACCTCTCCACCGCCAGGAACCTCCAGGAGATCCTCCACAAGGTCTTTCCCGAAACGTCGATCTTCCGGATCGACCACTACCTCGGGAAGAACACGGTCCAGAACCTCCTCTTCTTCCGCTTCGCCAACGCCTTCCTCGAACCGGTCTGGAACCGCGACCATGTCGAGAGCGTCCAGATCACGATGGCCGAGGAGTTCGGGGTCCAGGGGAGGGGAGCGTTCTACGACCAGACGGGCGCGATCCGGGACGTGGTCCAGAACCATCTTCTCCAGGTGCTGGCGAACCTCGCGATGGAGCCGCCGCCCGAAGGCGCCGGACCGGAGGTCGTCCGGGACGCGAAGGTCCTGGTCCTGAAGGCGATCCGCCCGCTCCGGCCCAGCGACGTGGTGCGCGGCCAGTTCCGGGGATACCACGAGGAGGACGGCGTGGCCCCGGACTCCGCGACGGAGACCTTCGCCGCGCTGCGCCTGTTCGTCCATTCGTGGCGTTGGCACGGAGTCCCCTTCCGCATCCGCGCCGGGAAGCGCCTTCCCGTAACCTGCACCGAGGCGATCGTCCGGCTGCGAAAACCCCCTGGGTACGGTTCGCTCCTCCCGAAGACGAATTATTTCCGGTTCCGGATCACCCCGGATTTCGCCATCGCCGTCGGGGCGAACATCAAGGGGCCGGGCGAGACGATGGCCATCGAGGAGGTGGAGCTGCTGGTCCACCGGGTGCCGGGGGCGGAGATGTACGAGACGGGAGCGTACGGCCTGCTTCTCGGAGACGCCATGCGGGGGGAGCCTTTCCGATTCGCGCGGGAAGACTACGTCGAGGAGGCGTGGCGCATCGTGGACCCGATCCTCGGCGGAAAGATCCCCGTATCCTTGTACGAACCGGGGAGCTGGGGGCCCGGGGAAGCCGCAAAGCTTGCCGGCGAGGAAGGGTGGCACGACCCGGATCCCTCGAAGTAGCCCCGGCCGTCGCCCCTCCCTCCGGAGGGAAACACCCCCCGGAGTCTCCGGAAAAGGATCGCCGCCCTCTTCGGGTTCGACACGATGCTCTCCGTCTCCCGCGGGGGCCCAACGGAACTTTTCCCGATGGCTTGTTTGCGATTTTATATTATAAAAACAGGATAATGCGGGAGGTGCCGCCCGTGATCCGTTTTCGTCTCTTCATCGTGGACGACGACGAGCTGGTCCGTGACGCGTTGACGTCCTCTTTCGAACGCGGTTTCGACGTGGAATCGTTCGCCACGGCGGAAGCCGCCCTGGAAGCTCTCCCCGGGCGCCCCCCGGACCTCGTCCTCCTCGACCTGGGCCTCCCCCACATGGACGGCATCGATGCCCTCAGACTCATCAAGGAGCGCCAGCCCGGAACGCTCGTAATCGTCATCACCGCCTTCGAGGAAGTGGAAAAGATCGTTTCCGCCATGAAGGCGGGGGCGTATGACTATATCGTCAAGCCGCTCGAGCTTCGGACGATCGAAGTGGCGGTCCGGAACGCCCTCGACACGATCCGGCTGAAGAAGGAGGTCGAGGCGCTGCAGGAGCGGCTCCTCCTCGATCATCTCCCCGCGTTCCTCGGGACGAGCGACATGATCCATGGCGTGATGGAGTTCGTCACCGCGGTTGCGAAGAGCCCCGACACTCCGGTCCTCATCGAGGGGGAAACCGGAACGGGGAAGGAGATCATCGCGGGCGCCATCCATTACAGGAGCCCCAACTTCCGGGGACCGCTCGTCAGCATCAACTGCGCCGCCATACCGAAGGAACTGATCGAAAGCGAGCTTTTCGGGTATGAGAAAGGGGCGTTCACCGGAGCCAGCGCTTCGGGGAAAAGCGGCATGGTGGAGCAGGCCTCGGGGGGGACACTGTTTCTGGACGAGGTCGCGGATCTGAGCCACGAGTCCCAGGCGAAGCTCCTGAGGTTCCTCGAAGAGGGGGAATATTACCGGGTCGGCGGGACGCGGAAACTCACGGTGAAGACCCGGGTGGTCTCGGCCACGAACCGCAGCCTCGGGGAGGAGGTCGAAGCGGGCCGGTTCCGCAGGGATCTGTACTATCGCCTCGCGGTCGTCAAGCTCCGTGTTCCTTCCCTCAACGAGAGACCCGGCGACATCGTGCCGATCGCCCTCCACTTCCTCCACGAATTCGGAAGGAAGTTCGGGAAGGAGTTCACCGGGATCTCGGCGGAGACGCAGGAGGCCCTGAGGCGTTTCCACTGGAAGGGAAACGTGCGGGAACTGCGCAACCTCGTGGAGCGGGGCATCCTCGTCGGGTCGGGACCGGAGCTCCGGTTGGAGGACGTGGGGTTGTCCTTGCAGGCGGCAGGGAACCCGCCCTCCGGCGGAGGGACTTCGTCCGGATATTCGCCCATTCCCCCCGGCGGGATCGACCTTCCCGGGATGATCGCGGCGATGGAGCGCCACTACTACGAGGAGGCGCTCGCCAGAACGGGAGGGAACGAAACCCAGGCCGCGGCGCTTCTCGGGATCAACCATTACACCTTCCGCTACCAGAGAAGGAAGCAGGTGCAAAAAACGCATATTTCATAAATCTGTTGCACCGACTCACAATTCTCCCACGCCTGCACCCCGCCCCTTCCGCGTCTACCCGGTGAATGAGACGGATTTTCCACGTGCTTCTCCCCAAACCGGAGCGGAACCCGCTCGAGGCACGCATTTTGCTGCTTTGACAAGGTCCCGGCATGGGGAAAAAACCGGAAGAGAAGGGGGAGCCATGCTGAACGTCCTCGTGTTCGAAGAAGAGCCCGCTCTCCGCAACACGCTGTCCGCTTTCCTGCGGGACGACGCTTGCCGAGTCGTCGCCCCGGCGAACTTTTCGGAAGCCGCCAACGCGGTGATGCAGGAAAACTTCGACATCATCCTGTGCGGCCACCGTGTGGGAGAAACGGACGCGCTGTCGTTTTTCCACATCATCCAGGACCGGCAGAAAACGGCGGTGAAGGTGCTGATGACGGAACATCCGACCCGGGCGACGCAGGACGAAATCCGGTGGGCGGGGATCGATTACGTCATCCACATGTCGGCGGTCTTCAAGTGCATGGAGACCCTCAAGTTCAGCCTCGTCACGGCATCGCACGTAAGGAGGACGGAAGCCGCGCACTGACGGGACCTTCCTCACCCTCAAGAAGCGGAGTTTCCCCCGGGAAGATGCGGAGGCGGAACCCGTCTCCCGCGCGGGGAATCTTACGTTACGGGAAATCCTCTGCAACGGAACAGGAGGCACACGATGAAGTCACCGTTCGTGATCTGCGGAGCGACCGGAAATGTCGGCTCCAAGGTCGCCGGGGCGCTGCTTGCCGCCGGCGAACCGGTTCGGGGCATCGCGAGGGAACGGGTACGCCTGGGCCCTCTGGCTGCAAGGGGGGCGGAGCCGTTCCCGGGGGACATCGGGGATGCGAAGTTCCTGTCGAAAGCCTTCACGGGGGCTCGCGCGGTGTTCGTGATGCTCCCGACGAGTTTCAACGTCTCCGATATGCGGGAATACCAGGACCGGCTCGGGGAATCCCTGGTGTCGGCCCTTTCGGACGCCAGGGTACCGCGCGTCGTCACCTTGAGCAGCGTCGGGGCGCACCTGTCCCGGGGTACGGGGCCGATCCTGGGGCTGCACGGCCTGGAAACGAAGATCGACACGCTGACGGCAACGGCGGCGATGCACCTTCGGCCCGGCTACTTCATGGAAAATCACCTCTTCAGCCTCCCCGTCCTCCGGGAGCGGGGGATCAACGGGAGCCCGATCCGACCCGACGCGCAGATCCCCATGGTCGCGACGAAGGACATCGCGGACGTTGCCGCCAGGCTGCTGAGGGACGAAACCTTCACCGGCCGCGCGGTCCGTTATCTTCTCGGACCGCGTGACCTGACGATGTCCGAGGCAACCCGGATCCTCGGCCAAGCGATCGGACGCCCCGACCTCAAATACGTCCAGTTCTCCGAAGAGGAGGCGCGCAAGGCGATGACGGGAATGGGGATGTCCGAAAGCGCCGTCGACGCGATGCTCGAGATGGATCGGGGTTTCAACGAGGGAACCATACGCTCCACCCGGGAGCGGAACGCGGAGAGCACGACGCCGACGACCCTGGAGGAGTTCGCCAAAACCGTCTTCGCGCACGCGTACCGGGCCGCCGCGTAGTCCGGCGCACCCGTTTTTTTGTGGATCGCGTCCCCGGGGCGGGAACGGACCGGCCGTCCCCTTGTGCGGGATGTGGTATCTTCCCCGTTGATGGGAAGCATCGGCAAGATCGCCGGGCGCGGCGCAAAGAGGGTCGTAACGGGCCTCGACGTGCTCGCAGGGGAACGCTTCGCCCCCCTGCGGGGGCTTTCGGTGGGGCTCGTGTGCAACCCCACGGCGGTGGATCGGCGGTTGCGCCATGCCGCGGACCTGTTCCACGAAGCGCGGAGCGTCCGGCTCGCCGCGCTCTTCGGCCCGGAACACGGGATCCGCGGCGACCTGCAATACATGGCCGCCGTGGGGGACGAGCGCGACCGGCGGACGGGAGTGCGGGTCCACTCGCTGTACGGAAACCGCCCCGAGTCGCTTCGACCGGCCGGCGGGACGTTGCGCGGACTCGACGCGCTGGTCTTCGACATCCAGGACGTCGGGGCGCGCTGCTACACCTACCAGGCCACCATGCTCTTCTGCATGGAAGCCGCGGCCCGCGAGAAGCTCGGCTTTTTCGTCCTCGACCGTCCGAACCCGATCGGCGGACGCTCGGTGGAGGGCCCCGCCCTGCGCCCCGGCTTCGAGAGTTTCTGCGGCGTGCACGACGTGGCGGTCCGCCACGGGCTCACCGTCGGCGAACTGGCCGGGCTGTACCGGGAGGAGCGGCGGCTCGACCTGGCGCTCGAGGTGATCCCCTGCCGCGGCTGGCGGCGGGGAATGTTCCAGCGCGACACCGGGC
Source organism: Deltaproteobacteria bacterium (assembly GCA_021815305.1). GTDB lineage: Bacteria > Desulfobacterota > Deferrimicrobia > Deferrimicrobiales > Deferrimicrobiaceae > JAKAHC01. The sequence goes on from JAKAHC010000004.1 coordinate 293,666, forward strand.
TCCCGTGGGTCTTTCCGTCGCCCAACATGCCGACGCCGGACACGGCGCTGGTCTACCCCGGGATGTGCCTCCTCGAAGGCACGAACCTGAGCGAGGGCCGCGGCACCACGCGGCCGTTCGAGCTGTTCGGCGCGCCGTGGCTCGATGCCGGGCGGCTGGCGGAGGCGCTCGGGGCGGAGAGGCTGCCGGGCGTCCGGTTCCGGCCGGCCGGCTTCGTTCCGACCTGGGACAAGCATGCCGGAGTGCGTTGCCACGGCGTCGAGGTCGTCGTCATCGACCGCGAGGCGTTCCGTCCCTTCCGCACCGGGGCGGCCTGCATCGCCGCGGCGCGCGCCCAGGATCCCGGACGCTTCCGCTGGCGGACGGAAGCCTACGAGTTCGTGGAGCACCTTCCCGCGTTCGACCTCCTGTGCGGCTCGGATCGCGAACGGAGGGCGATCGAACGCGGCCGTGGTTGGCGCCACCTCACGGCGGAATGGACGCGTGAAGAACGGGCTTTCAGGAAGCGGCGCTCCCGCCACCTTCTTTACGAGTGAACCTCCGGCGCTTTTCCCTGAAGCCGTTCCGAAAGGAGGACCGGCCCGACATCGGGATCTCGGGGACGATCCGGCGGCGTGCGGACGCATTGCACCTCGGCTGCACGGTCTTCGGCGATCTGTCGAAGGTCGTCCTCCCCGCGCCGGAAAAGACGCGGGAAAGGAGGGACCGCCTCTGGGAAGAAACCTGCCTGGAACTCTTTCTGGCGGAAAAGGATTCCCCGCGCTACTGGGAATTCAACCTCTCGCCGGCGGGTCCCTGGAATGTCTACCGCTTCACGTCGTACCGGAAAGGCATGGAGGAGGAGCCGGCCCGCACGTCACTCCCCTTCCGTGTCCGGACGGATGCCGGGAACTCCCTCCGACTTGCCCTGGACCTGGAGTTCGGGACGATCCTCCCGCCCGGCAAGGCCATCGAGGTTGCCGTCTGCGCCGTCCTCCGGACCGCGACGGGCGGAATCAGCCACTGGGCGCTTGCCCACCCCGGCCCGCGTCCGGACTTCCACAATCGAGAAGGGTTTACGTTGGCCTTTCCCGCAGGGTGAGGGGAGAATCCGGTCTGGTCTCGCTTCCCGGAATGGGCGGTGCGAGAAACGAGGGAACCCGTACGCGCATCGTAGGAAAGACAGGGGGGACAACCCTGTCCGCCCGGGACAAGACACAGGGAGGCACCCATGAATAAACTGATAAGCTGCTGGAACGTTACGGAAAAGTGCTATTTCGTCGTGCGGGACGAATCGGAGGAAGAGGTCCTGAAAAAGTTCGCCGAGCACGTGGAATCGGCCCATCGCATGAAGCTCACGGAGGATCTGCGGGAGAAGGCGAAAGCGATGATCCGGAAGGCTGCGTAACCCTTTTCCGACGCATCGTCCCGCAAAACCGCACGGCGCCGGTCTGTTTCGACGGTGGCAAGGTGGAATCCGCTCACGAGAGGCTCCCAAACCCCCTGCCTGTGGGCTTCGATGACGGCCGTTGTGTCCAGAAGGACGTTCTCACGGAGAGGAAATCTTAAGCCATCCATCCGCAGGGCCGCTGATTTGCCTAATGGCCGTACTCCTGCAGGATGAGCGTGACATCCCTCATGAAAACCGCGGCATATTCCGCGCCATGGTAGAGGCTGTCGTCATTCAATTGCGAGTCGCAGAGATCTCAACCGCAACAGGAGCGGCGGTGTTCCCTTCATGGGGAAGGGCTGGGCATGTCCCCGAAATGTGACCGGGCCTCGCATCAATCCATGGGCGCTGAACTCCGGCGCGTGCTCGTCAGGCACCGGCAGCGGTTTGCCGTCCTTCAGGAAGAACAGCGGTTCCGGCTTCTCCAGAGAGTATGCCGCGGACATTTGGTTCATCTTCAGGTCATGCAGTTGTGACGCGATTTCGGCGATCAAGATACAGGATGCAGTCCGACGCCTCCGGACCAAGACACAGCGAGTTGTACTCGCACACGGTGTCACTTCCACATTCTCGGATCGAAGCTGCACTTCTCCGCTACGCCGATACGGACCTTGCGAGCCAGCGGATGACGGGGGTTCAAGACGAAGTTGGCCGCCCCGGGAACGAGAACTGAAGGAACCTTGAGGACGGCCGCTTTTCCCTCACGGATCCATTTCTCCCCGATGGCCATCGTCTCCTGAGTTGGCGGCTCATCGCGCCAGCGTGAAGGCAGATCTGCGATGGCCAGTTCCAGCAACGGCACTTCGGCCGGAATCTCCACTCGAAATATCACGAAGTCGATCTTCGCCGCCGCGGCCTTGAGATTGACGAACGCCTCCAAGGCCGCCAAGGCGGGATGGTCGGCCAGGTAAACGACGGGGATCCCCCTCGGATTCCACCGTCCTCCCTCCAGCCGCGCTCCTTCCCCGTCGAAGGCGTGCGCGGCGTGGCGGGCCTTGGACAGGCGCCAGGCAACGATCACGACAGGACGCCGTGCTCGATACGGACAAGGAGACTTTCGACCTCCCGCGCGCCGGCCTCGGTGCGCATCAGTTCGATCGCGGAGTGCCCCCCCAGCCCCACCTGCTTCTCGCGCAACCATGCCCGGGCTGCATTTTTATCCTCCAGGACATGCTCGGCGAGCGCGAAGAGCCGCGCAAAACGATAAATACGATCGCTTACGGAGACGGGAAGCCGGGCCTTCTCGGCGTGACGCCACCTGGAGGCGGTCTTGGCGCTCACATCCAGGGCACTTGATACCTCCCGATCGCTCAGCATCAAGGCCTCCTTGAGATGCTCCAGCGCATGGAATGGAAACCCCTTCTCGATTTGCACGGTCCACGCCAGAGTGGACCACCGGGATTTCCCGAAGACCTTTCGTCCGCCGAGGACCTCGGCAACCTCCTTGTACTCAACCGAACCCATATGATCCTCCCTGCTGCATATCATTCCACTTTTGTCCTAATTGTATCAGACAAATGTCAACGCGGCAACAAGATCGTTGCCGCACCACTATTCCATAAAATAGTTGGGACTCGAACCTGGTCCTACGCGTTACGCGGTAAACACATCCGCAGTCATTTACGCCGTCGCCTTCGAAACAACCGCGCGGACGTCCACGAAGAGAAATTTCCGGATCGCGCCGAGGACCGCGGAGAAGTTCTCCAGCGTCGGGTTGCCGGATTTTGAAAGCATCCGGTGCAGGTTCTTGCTCGGCTAGCGCCGTTACGCCGCGGGACGGGTCGTGAACTTCAGGCCAAACGATACCTGGAACTCCGTTGCCTTGACGACCGGTCTTGCGTATTCCGGTGATTCCGGCCGCCTGTTCCGTTGGAACCCGGCCACCTGATCCGGCGGATGCCGGCCGCCTTCCGGAGCGAAGCGACGCTGGCGGTTATGGTTTTCGCATAGTGGCCGGGATCA
>JAKAHC010000012.1 GCA_021815305.1 Deltaproteobacteria bacterium
CGAGCTGTTCGGGCACGTTCGCGGCGCCTTCACCGGGGCCGTGCAGACGAAAAAGGGGCTCTTCGAGACGGCGCACCGCGGGACCCTCTTCCTCGACGAGGTGGGCGAGCTTCCCCAGCCGATGCAGGGCAAGCTGCTGCGTTCCCTCCAGGAGCGGACGTTCCGCCGGGTCGGCGGGAACGAGGACATCTCCATCGACATCCGGATCGTCTGCGCTTCGAAGCGGGACCTGCACCGGGAGATGGTGGAGGGGCGGTTCCGGGACGACCTCTACTTCCGCCTCAACGTCATTCAAGTGTTCGTCCCCCCCTTGCGGGACCGCCGCGAGGACATTCCGGCGCTGGCCGCCCACTTCCTCTTGAAATTCTCGGAGAAACACGGCAAGCCGATGGCGCGGATCGACGGCGAGGCGATGCGGGCGCTGCTCGCCTACGACTTCCCGGGAAACGTGCGGGAGCTGGAAAACCTCCTCGAGCGGGCGACGATCATGGAGACAAAAAATGTCATCTCGGTCGGCTCCCTCCCTCCGAATGTGACAAAATTTGTCACCCAGGAGGCGGGGGGCGCAGGCAATAATCAAGAATTATTCCCTGAAGAAGGGCTCTTTCTCGATACGGAGATGGACCGCCTGGAAAAGATCCACCTGCTGAACGCATTGGAAAAAACGGGTGGAAATCGAACGGAAGCCGCGAAATTGTTGAACATTTCATTTCGGTCGCTCCGGTACCGGTTGCAGAAGCACGGGATCGAATAGCCCCCCTCGAAGATTGTCTTAAAGTTTTGGCCCGACCCTTGCGATAAGGGAGGCAACAATACCGCTCTCCAGACCCGAAAGGAGGAGATCAGAATGATGAGCATGTTGAAGGGCAAGAAGGGGTTCACCCTGATCGAACTGATGATCGTCGTCGCGATCATCGGCATCTTGGCGGCCATCGCCATCCCGAACTTCCTCAAGTTCCAGGCGAAGTCGAAGATGTCGGAGGCTAAAACCAACCTTGGAGCGATCTACACGGGCGAGCTCTCCTATTTCGGCGAACAGAACTCGTACGGCAATTTCGATTCGATCAACTGGTCTCCCTCGGGGACTCCCCGGTACCATTTCTGCCTTAACATCACAACCGGTTGGTCCGACAACAACTCCGATAACCGCGGGGCCTTGGTCGCCAACGCTCCTGTGCCTACCAGTTGGACGGTAAATCTCAATGGAGCGAAGGATGTTAACGGGAATGCTGTTGTTCCTGTGGCCCCTAAGTTTGATAACACCACCTTCTCCGCGGGTGCAGGTGGAAAAATCAGCACCCAGACCTATTCGGATGGTTGGTCGATCAATCAGCTTCGGCAACTCGTCTGGACCGTCGACGGAACATAATCCGGGTTCATCGCATCGACTCCCCGAATGCCGGGGGAACACCAAGGGGCGCTTCGGCGCCCCTTGGTGTTATCGGGTACAATCTTGCGCCCCTCGGGGACCCGCTGTATCGTATCCACGTGTTGGACGCCCGAGACCGATTCCTTGATGAGAACCTGAAAAGGATTGACCACTGCATACGAAACATGGAGAGGTTTCTTCCTGAATGAACGAGGCATCAAGAGGAGCGTGGGGGTGGGTAGCCGCCTTCGCGCTCCTCGTTTCCATCGGTTTCTCCTGGCGTCTGCTCCCCTCGCGCGCTCTGCCGGAATCCGGCCGGGAGGTCCGGGAGAGGCCGGGCCTGCTCGCCGCGGTCAGCCGGAGGCCGGAGTTCGCATTCGGGTTCCGGAACGTTCTGGCCGACGTCGCCTGGCTCGAGGGGGTCCAGGTGGCGGGAAACCGGAAGATGACCCGTTGGGACTACGACCGCCTGTACGAACTTCTGGATGGCGTTTCGAACTTCGACCCGAAGTTCGAAATCCCCTATCTTCTCGGAGGCCTCGTCCTCGGAGAGTCCCCGGACCATGCGCAAAAAGCGTTGGAGGTGTTCGAACGGGGAAAGAAGGAATACCCCGCCGACTGGAGGTTCCCCTTCTACATGGGATTCACGTATTACTTCTCTCTCGGTGACGCGGTCGCGGGGGGACGGGCGACGGCGGAGGCGGCGCGTCTCCCGGGGAGCCCGGCGTATCTGCCGGGGCTCGCTTCCCGGATGCTTTCGGAGGCTAGAGAGCCGGAGGTCGCCCTTTCCCTGCTGGCGTCGATTGTCCGGCAGGAGAGCGATCCCGCGCGTCGGGCGGTCCTTTCGCGCCGGATCCGGGAAGTGACCGTCGAGCGGGATCTCCAGGCGCTGGAGAGGGCGGTGGAAACGTACCGGGAGAAGATGGGGACCGTCCCGCGGGATCTGTCGGATCTCGTCCGCGCGGGGATCCTGCCGGGCATACCGGAGGAGCCGAACGGGGGAAGATACCTCGTGGAGCCGGGGGGAAAGGTGCGCAGCGACCGGGTTTCGCAGCGGCTCCGGGTGTTCCAGAAGAAATGATCCGCCAGGGACCGATCCTTTCCATCGAGAGGTTGTCGAAATCGTACCCGACCGGCTTCTGGAGAAAGCCGGTCCGCGTGCTGTCGGATCTTTCGTGCGAGGTCCATGCGAACGAGATCGTCGGGTTTCTCGGGCCCAACGGCGCGGGGAAGACCACGACGATAAAGATCCTGAACCGCCTCGCGTTCCCGGACGCGGGGAAGGTGACCCTGTTCGGCGGGCAGGTCCGGGACGGGGCCGACGTTCGCCGCCGCATCGGCTTCATGCCCGAGCAGCCGTACTTCTACGAATACCTCACGGGCGGGGAGTTCCTCCGGCTTTGCGGCCAACTGTGCGGCATGTCCCGCGCGGACACGGAGTCCCGCTCTTCGGAGCTCCTCTCCCGGGTCGGGCTTTCGGGGGCAAGGGATACCGCTATCCGGAAATATTCCAAGGGGATGATGCAGCGGCTCGGGCTCGCCCAGGCGCTGCTGCACGACCCGGAGCTCGTCATTCTCGACGAGCCGATGTCGGGCCTGGATCCGATGGGCCGGATGGAGGTGCGCGGGATCATCCGGGATCTCAAGGCGGCGGGAAAGACGGTGTTTTTCAGCTCCCACATCCTCTCCGACGTGGAGGCCCTCTGCGACCGGGTCATTATGCTGCACAAGGGCCGGAAGGTGGCGGAGGGCCGGGTGGAGGAGTTGATCGGGGCGGAGACGCTCTACATCGAGCTGGTCGTGTCGCCGGTTCTCCCGGCGGACCGCCTCGCCGCGGCGGGAATCCCTCCCGATGCCGGATACGCGCAGGGCGCTCTCCTCGTGCTGCGGGCGGCGGACAACGAACAGGCGAACCGGTGGATCGCGGGTCTTCTACGCGAGGGGGGCACGGTCCTTTCCTGCGTCCCGGTGAAGAAGGGACTCGAGGAGATCTTCATGGAGCGGGTCGGGGGCTCCGACAGCACGGGGGCGACGTCCTGACATGCTCCGGAGAATCTTCTCCATCGCCGCCAACACCTTCCGGGAGACGATCCGGAACAAGATCCTCTACGCGATCCTGGCCTTCGCCCTTTTCGTCATCGGCATGACCTTCTTCCTCGCCGACCTGTCGGTGGGCGACTTCGCACGGATCATCGCTGACGTGGGGCTGGCCAGCATCCACATTTTCGGCGTCATCATGGCGGTCTTCCTCGGCATCACCCTCGTCAGCAACGAAGTGGAACGGAAGACGATCTACATCCTCCTGTCGAAGCCGGTGCGGCGCTTCGAGTTCATCTTCGGGAAGACGCTGGGTTTAAGCGTCACCCTTCTGCTCACGACGCTGGCGATGGCGACGGTCCTTTTCCTCGTGCACTTTTCCTACCGGTACGGAGGAAGGGCGGAGGTCGGGATCTTCATCGCCTCCGCGGGGATCTACATGGAGCTTGTGCTGCTCACGTGCCTGGCCTCCCTCTTCTCGACGTTCACCACGCCGGTGTTGAGCGCCATCTTCACCCTCTCCCTCTTCCTTGTAGGCCATCTGACGAAGTACCTCTACGTCCTCGGCGACCAGTCGAAGGTGGAAGCGGTGCGGTGGGCCAGCCGGTTCATCTTCTACCTTCTTCCGAACCTCGAGAACTTCAACTGGAAAAACGAGGTGGCGTACGGGGGCCTGAAATCGTTTTCGATCCTCGGATGGGCGGCGGGGTACCTGGTGGCCTACGCCGCATGCGTTCTGTGTCTTTCCTGCCTCCTCTTCGCCCGTAAAGACTTCAAATGACCGCGGGGCCCGCCGGTGTCGTTATCCTCGCCGTTTCGGCGGCGTTCCTCGTCGGGGCGTGCATCGGATCTTTCCTGAACGTGGTGATTTACCGCCTGCCGCGAGGAGAGTCGATCGTCTCCCCCCGGTCGCGCTGCCCCGGCTGCGGCCGGGCGATCCCGGCGTGGGAGAATATCCCCGTCGTGAGTTACATC
>JAKAHC010000010.1 GCA_021815305.1 Deltaproteobacteria bacterium
CTCCGAGGACTACGTCATCCCCTCCATGTTCAACCGGAAGGTCGCCCCCACCGTCGCCCGGGAGGTCGCACGCTCCGCCCACAGGACCAAGGTCGCACGGAGGGCCATCAAGTCCTACATGGAAATCGCGGTGAATTCCTGAGGAGCCGGGGATGCTCCGGACCGTGCGCAAGGACGCCGCCGCGGAGGCCGACGGAAGGGCCATCCGCAGGCATCGGGTCCCGGACCTGACCGGGATGACCATCGGGACCTGGCGGATCCTCCACGAAGAGAAGGAAAACGGCACGCCGTATTGCCTGTGCCAGTGCATCCTCTGCGGCGTGAGGAAAATCATCCCGACGGCGAAGTTTCTGAAGGGCTACGCCTTGCGATGTCCGGAGTGCAGGATCCGGCGGGATCTTGCGGCGGCCGGTACGGACCTTCCGGGCGAGACGGAAGGCCAAGGGTTGTAGCGCCCGCGGCGCACGGGGCGTCGCGGAACCCGTCACCCGGGGGGCGGCGCCGCCCCCCGCTCCTTTCTGCGCCGACGGATCGGATGCCGGCGCCGTGGATCCCCTGCCGGGCCCCCGCCTTGGGAAAAGAGCCGGCCGTGCCCCGGCCATCGCCGTTCCGTCGAGGCGGGAATCGCGGGTCAGGTCAGCTCCATGTTTTTCGCGATGATGTGCTTCATGACCTCGGTGGTGCCCGCGAAGATCGCGATGACCCGGGCGTCCCGCGAGAAGCGGCAGATCGGGTACTCTTCCGTGTAGCCGTACCCGCCGTGCAGTTGCACGCAATGGTACGCCACCCGGTTGGCCATTTCCGGGATCCATCCCTTGGCCATGGAGACCTCGGTCACGGCGGACTCCCCGCGGATGTGTTTGCCGATCAGCCGTTCGAGGAATGCCCTGCCCAGTTCGATCTCCGTGGCCATCTCGACGATCTTGAAGGCGTTGTGCTGCAGGCTGCAGATCGGCTTCCCGAACACCTTCCGCTCCTTCGTGTACCGTACCGTCATCTCCAGCATGGCCTCCGCCATCGCCTGCGCCATCACGGAGCAGACGAGGCGCTCCTGCTGCAGGTGCTCCATCAGGTAATGGAACCCTTTCCCTTCCGCGCCGAGGCGGTTGCCGGCCGGAACCCGGCAATCCTCGAAGATCAGCTCCGTCGTGTCCTGGGAGTGCAACCCCATCTTCTCGATCTTCCTGCCCCGCTGGAAACCCGGCGAGTCCCTCTCCACGCAGATCAGGCTGATTCCCCGGGAACCCTTGGCGCCTTTCTCCGTCCTGCACGCGACGATCACCAGATCGGACCGGATCCCGTTGGAGATGAACGTTTTGGCGCCGTTGATCACGTACTCGTTCCCGTCCCGTTCCGCGCGGGTCTTCAGGCCGCCCAGGTCCGATCCCGCGTCGGGCTCCGTCATTCCGATCGCAAGGACGATCTCCCCCGAGGCGCATCCCGGAAGCCAGCGCCGCTTCTGTTCGTCCGTGCCGAGGTGATGGATGTACGGCGCGATGATGTCGCTGTGGAGCGGCGCCATGAAACCGATCGCCCCGGCCCGGCACAGCTCTTCGGTGATGATCACGGAATACAGGAAATCGGCGCCGCTCCCGCCGTACTCCTCCGGCAGCCAGGAGCAGAGGAAGCCGGATTCCCCCATCTTCCTCCAGGCGTCCCTCGGCACGATCCCTTCCCGTTCCCACACGGGAAGGTGGGGGATCACCTCCTGGGCAAGGAATTTCCTGAACGCGGACCGGAATATGGCGTGCTCTTCCAGATACATCCCTTCAGACCTCCTCTACGAGAGCGTATGCGTTGGAGAGGACCTCGCGCGCCTTGCAGGCGACGCGGAGCCTATGGATCCCTCCGCCCGTATCCCACCCTTGCGTGGTGATCGTCTCGCCGGGATATACCGGCGATGTGAAGCGGACGCCGAGTTCCCTGAGACGCTCGACCCGGTTCCCGCAGGTTCCCCGCAGCACGGCGCGGCCGACGAATCCGAAGGTGCACAGGCCGTGCAGTATCGGGCGGGGGAACCCCGCGAAGGAAGCCGCCATGGGATCCACGTGGAGTGGGTTCAGGTCCCCCGAGAGGCGGTACAGGACCGCTTGCGATTCGTGCGTGTCCTGGGAGATCTCGAAATCCGGCCCGCGGTCCTTCGGCGGATCGGGCGCCTGGGACTTCGGCCCCGGGTCGCCCCCGAACCCTCCCAGCCCCTGGCAGAACAGGGACGCCCTCGTCCTGAAGAGCGGCTTCCCCGCATTGTCGGTCGTCTCCGTCTCGACGATGAGGAGCGCGGCCTTGCCCTTGTCGTAGACCGCGGGAACCGATGCCTTCGTGAGAAACGTCCCCCGGGGCGGGATCGGGCGCTCCATGGAGATCCACTGCTCGCCGTGGAGTATGCTCCGGAAAGGAACGTTGAACTGCGGCAGCAGGTTCCGCATCGGCTCGAACATCGGTACCACCGCGAAAGTCGGGCAGACCTTCAGACCTCCGTGCACCCCTTCGTAAACGAACTCCTGGTCCCCGGCGCCCGCGCCGATCCCCAAGTGGTACAGGATGACGTCCCGCTCGGTGTATTCGTGCACCGTCGTCCCGTTCGTTTTCCCGACCCGGTCCAGGCAGATCATTCCGCCCCCCCGGCTACCATTTCAGCCCGCCGCCGCACACCAACGTCTGCCCGCTGATGTAATTGGACTCCGGGGAGCACAGGAGGTACACGGCATCGGCCGCCTCCTCCGGCGTGCCGGCCCTCCCCAGGGGGATCATCTGGTCCTCCATCGCCTTGATGAAGACAGGCTGGATGCCGACACGGATCTCCTTCCCTTCCACCGTGATCCTGGCTTCCCCGTCGGAGAGCGGCTGGGTCAGACGTGTCCGGATCAGGCCGAACGCCACGCAATTGACGTTGACCTTGTATCGTCCCCACTCCTTGCACAGCGTCTGGGTGAGGCCGCTCAACCCGGCCTTGGCGGCCGCGTAGTTGGCCTGCCCCGCGTTCCCGCCCAGGCCTGCGACGGAAGAGATATTGACCACCTTCCGGAACACCTCCCTGCCTTCCAGCGCCTCTTTCTTCGCCGCCTCGCGGAGGAACGCGCTCGCCGCCCGCAGGATCCGGAACGGCGCCGTGAGGTGCACGTCCAGCATCGCCTGCCACTGCTCGTCCGTCATCTTCTGGACGACGCCGTCCCAGGTGTAGCCGGCGTTGTTGACGATGATGTCGATCCCGCCGAAACGGTCGATCGCCGTCCCGACGAACCGTTCCCCGAACCCATCCTCGGTGACGCTCCCCGGGCAGGCCACCGCCTCGCCTCCGCGCGCCCGGATCTCCCCGACGGTTTCCGCGGCGGGGGCCGCGTCGAGGTCGTTGACCACGACCCGCGCGCCCTCTCCGGCAAGTTTCAGGGAGATCGCGCGGCCGATCCCGCGGCCCGACCCGGAGACCAGGGCCACTTTCCCTTCCAGCTTCCTCATGACGGGCGCCTCCTCCCTTCCGGGGTTTCCTCCAAGGTCATGCCGCCGCGTAGAGGGTGACGACGCAGGCTCCGCCCAGGCCCAGGTTGTGCTGGAGGGCGTGGCGCGCCCCCTCTACCTGCCGGGCGCCCGCCTGTCCCCGCAGCTGCCATACGAGCTCCGCGCACTGGGCCAGCCCCGTGGCCCCCAGGGGGTGCCCCTTGGAAAGCAATCCGCCGGAGGGATTGGTGACCACCTTTCCTCCGTACGTGTTGCCCCCCTCGGAGATGAATCTTTCCGCCGTCCCCTCCGCGGTGAGCCCCAACGCCTCGTAGCTGATGAGCTCGTTCACCGTGAAGCAGTCGTGGAGTTCCACGACGTCGATTTCCTCCGGACCGATCCCGGCGGCGGCGTACGCCTTGCCCGCGGCCTCGCGGGTCATTCCGTAGCCGATGACGCGCATCGGGCTCCCGCCGAAGGAATCTTCCCTGTCGGTGGTCATCGCCTGCGCGGCGATGGAAACGCGGGAGTCCGGTCCGTGCCGTTTCGCGAACGCGGGGGAACAGAGGACCGCAGCGGCCGCTCCGCACGTCGGCGGGCAGCATTGGAGGCGCGTCAACGGCTCTGCGACCATCGGCGAAGACAGGACTTCCTCGACCGTAACCGGTTGCCGGAAGATCGCGAACGGATTGTTGGCGGCGTGCCGGCGCGCCTTGCAGGAGATCCTCGCGAACGGTTCCGGTCCGGTCCCGTACCTGTCGCGGTATTCCCGGCCGGCCGCGGCGAAAAGCTGCGGGGCCATCGGAAGCGCATCGTCCCACTGCCCGAGACGGCGCAAGGCGTCGATGAACCGGGAGAGAGGGGTGGGGCGGTCCGACCATCGCTCGGTCAGCGCGCCCGGCGTCATCTGCTCGAACCCCAGGGCAAGGGCGCACTCGACCGCTCCGCTCTCCACCGCCTGGCGGGCGAGGAACAGGGCCGTCGATCCGGTGGCGCAATTGTTGTTGACGTTCACCACCGGGATGCCCGTAAGCCCCATGGCGTACACCGCAGCCTGCCCGCAGGTGGAATCGCCGTAGACATACCCCGCGTACGCCTGCTCCACCAGCGGGTAGCCGATCCCCGCGTCCTCGAGGGCCGCCCGGCCCGCCCGGGCTCCCATCACGTCATACGAGTCGCTCTTCCCCGGCTTCGCGAATGGGACCATCCCCACGCCCGCGACGCAGACCTTTCCTCCCATCTGCCGACCTCCTCCCGTCGCTTCCCGTTCTCCATTCCGCAAGAAAGGGCATTGCGGTTCCCCGTCAATGCCCTTGGCACAGCGGCGCAGCCTCCATTGTCGGGACGCGCGCGTCTACGCGCAGCTCACCGTTTCCCCTCGGGCTTCTTCATCCCGACCATATCGTAATATTTCTCCGGGATGTCGACGGAATTCTTGTAGAAGTAGTGGACGCACGGGTCGCCTGGCGAGACGGGGAACGGCTTCTCGTGGTCGTGGCACCACAACGGTTCCCCGGTCGCCTCCATCGGCAGGACCATGTGGCCCCAGACACAGTGGCCGCAATACAAGGGCATGCCGCCCTTCGAAAACGTATGGAATCCCGCCTTGGCGTATTTCCGCTCGCCCGAAGCGCCGTCGTACACCCGCCGGTCCACCATCTGTCCGCCGCTGCCGCACGGCTTCTGCGTCATGATGAACTTCTCGTCGTCCTCCGTCACGCTCCACGAGCCGCAGTGCTGCCGCCAGACGTCCACCACGAATTCCATCCATGCCTTCATCCCGCCCCGCTCCAGCAGATTCCGCTTGCAGGCGAAGAGCGGCTCGATGAACGACCTTACCGATTCCTTCAGGATCCCGGGGAACTGCTCCTCGCCAAGCCGCTCGTGCATGATGGAGAGAAGCCTCGGCACCCACGCCACATACATGTCGTGGATATATTCCTTCGTCTCCTCGTTTCTCCTGATCCAACGCCTGGCCTGCTCGATGTCGCCCCTGTCCAGCGCCTCCAGGGCGAGCCGGTTGAAGTTCTTCCCCATCTCCTCCAGCTGCGCGTCCGTGAACGTCCGGTTCCCCTTCCCCTTCATCGCAGTCACCCCATTCGGCCCGCATTCCTTTCGATCGGCACTTCCCTTCGCCCCGTCGGGACCGACGCCGTCATTTGCCTTTTCCCATGCCGATCCGCTCCAGGTACTTCGCCGGGATCTTCGCCGGATCCTTGTAGATGTGATAGATGCAAGGATCCCCGGGTTTTTTCGGGAACGGCGATGCGTGGATCCAGAACTGCGCTCCCGGTCCCGCGACGGTCACCGGATACGCCTCGTGGACGATGGGACAATGGGCGCAATAGATCGGAACGTTCTCTTCTCCCCAGGTATGCGGGCCGGCTTTCTTCAGCTTGCGGTAGGCGAAGGGCCCGTCGTAGGCACCCATGTTGACCAGGCGGCCGCCGCTGCCGCAGGGATTCATCGTCAGGATGAACTTCTCGTCGTCCTCCTCCATGGTCATCCCGGGGGGCGTGTGCATCGTGTGCTGCCGCCAGACGTCCATGATGTATTCGATCCACCCCCGCATCCCCTTTTCCTCGATGATTTTCGCCCTCGCGTCGAGGAAGGGGCGCGACCATCCGGAGGGCCCCAGGCAGGACGTCTCCTTCAGGACGGAGACGGCGGCATCCTCCCCCCACCGGTCGTAGATCGTCGAAAGCAGCCCGGTGATCCAGTGCAGGTAGAGGTCGTGGATGCAGTCCTTCGTCTCCTTCTGCTTCCTGCACCAGTGTTTGGCCTTTTCCACGTCTCCCTTTTCGAGCGCCTCCAGGGCGAGGTCCATGCAATCCTTCGAAAATTCGGCCAACTCCTCTTTCGTGAAGATCCTTTTCCCGGACATTCCCCTGAACCTCCTGTGGATTCTGCGGTCTACCCCGCCTTGCGGCGGCCCCGGCGATCCTATTCGAGAACGGCCATGGGACCGATGGTCATGCCGCCGTCGAACACGATGTTTTCGCCGCAGCAGTATGTTCCCTCCACCAGCAGCCAATACACGAGACCCGCCAGTTCCTCCACGTTTCCGATCCGTCTCGCGGGAATCTTCGATTTCGAGAGGTACTCCTCGGCGGCGCCGAAATATTCGTCGAACATGTCCGTGCGGAAAAATCCCGGGCAGATCCCGTTCACCCGGATTTTCAGGGGAGCACACTCGATCGCGTGCCCCTTCACCATCCCCACGACCGCGTGCTTGGAGGCGGCGTAATCCGCCGCGTTCGGAAACGCGACGGTGCCGGAGATCGAGGAGTTGTACACGATGGCCCCCCCGCCGTTTTTCGCCATGTTCCGGACGGCCCGCCGGGTGCAGTACCACTGTCCGATGACGTTTACCCGCAGGATCCTTTCCCAATCCTGCCAGGTCTGGTCGGTCAGCGGCTTGAGCCCCAGGAACACCCCCACGTTGTTGAACAGGTAATCCATCTTTCCGAAACGCTTCTCGAACGCGTCGAACGCGTCGTCTATGGCCTCGGGGCGTCCGATATCCATGGAAACCGCCATGGCGTCTCTCCCGAGCGACTTGACCTGCGACACCACCTCTTCGGCCGCTTCCCGGTTCTTCTCGTACGTGATCGCGACGTTGTGGCCTTCCTTCGCGAACTTGAGCGCCACGGCACGGCCCATTCCGCGGCTGCCTCCTGTGATGAATATGTTCCCCACGGTTCGCCCCCCTATTCCCGGTCCGAGCCGGGAAGACGTTTCCCGCGACGAGGTCCCGATCCTGTCCACCCATTCTCCACCATCTCGCGCGACTTTTCCCCCCGCGTCCGCTCAATCGGCGGAGACGCCGCATGCGCCCTCCGCCGGCACCTTTTCCGTCATTCCGTCGGCGAGAGGGGAAAAGACGTCCTTCGGCCTGACCAAATCGATGAGGATCGGCAGCACGAGGACGGAGGCCACCATGTTCATCAGGAACATGAAGGCCAGGAGGATCCCCATCGTCGCCTGGAAACGAAGGTCCGAGAACAACCAGAGGATAACGGAGGCCGCGAAGGTCGTCCCGGTGACGATCACGGCGCTGCCGCAGGAGACCATCGCCCGATCGAGCACTTCCCGGAAGGTCCCCCCTCCGTGCGTTTCCGAACGGATCTTCCCGTACAGGTAGATTCCGTAGTCCACGCATAAACCCATGCCCAGGGCGGCCACGGGGAGCGTATTGACGTCGAGCTCGATCTCGAGAAGTTTCATGAAGGCGAACGACATCACGGACACCATCCCCAGGGGAACGCAGATCAGGACCGCCGCCAGGAGGCTCCGGAAGGTCAGCACGGCGACGAGACAGATGATCGCATAACACAACAGGGTCGACTCGATGTGGTACTTCCCGAGGACCTCGTCGATGGCTCCCAGGACGCCGATGATCCCGCCGGCCAATCGAACGTGGATCTTGTCGGAAGGGTTTTCCGCGAAGAACTTCTTCGTCTCGTCCAGCGCCCGCCGGATCGTGTCGGCGGTGTGGTCCTTGAAGAAAACCCGGATGTTCGCGCTGTCGAGATCGTTGCTGCCGAAAATGTCGAAATCTCCCGGGTCGGACCCCGAGTAGAAGAGGTAGTAATCGGCCCCCACTTCCTTCGGCGTGGACGGGATGACGTACCACATCGGATCGTCCTCGTGGACCTTCTGGTTCACGGCCTTGACGACGTCCGCAAGGGAAATCGCACCCCCGACCTTCGGCAGGCCCGTAATGAAGCGCTGGTACTTCTCCATGAGCGAGAGGACTTCGGGTTCCCTCAGGACCCCCTTGTCTCCCTGGATCACCACGGACAGGGCGTCGGTGCCGAAGAAGTCCTCGTTGATCTTCTTGGTGTCCTTGTTGTACAGGGAGTCCTCCCAAAGGAGAGGAGAGCCGGGGTGGAGGCTTCCGATGTCCAGGTGGCGCGCATAGTAGACCCCCGCCCCGAACAGGACGACCATGACCCCGAGGACCACCACACGTTCGGTTTTGTTGAAAATCGAGTGGGATATCCTCGTCAGCAGTCTCTCGAACAACCCCCCGACCACGTGCTTGTCCTTATGATCGTCCGCCAGGCGGGGCATGAAGGAGAGAAGGATCGGAAGGGCCAGTATGTCGAGAAGGACCGCGCAGATCATGCCCAGGGAGGCGGTGATGGCGAGTTCCTGGATGGCGCCGATCGGAATGATCGCGAGAACTCCGAACCCGGCAAGGTTCGTACCCAGGGCGGCGATCCCCGGGATCATGATCTCCCCGAGGGCCTCCTCGGCGGTATGGACTCCCCCGCGGCCCCGCAGGACCGACTTCTCCACGTACCGGATGATCATCTGGTTGGAATGGCTCACCGAGATCACCAGGACCAGGAAAGGCACGATGGTCGTCATGGGGTTCAAGGTGAAGTGAAGGACCTCCATCAGGCCGAGGCCCCAGACCGTCGTGGCCCCGGAGATGGCGATGTGCAGAAGGGGGATCCTCAGGTTCATGAAGTGCAGGTAGAGGATCCCGAGGACGAGGAGAATCGAGAAACCGAAGAGCCAGAGGATCTTGGGCATCACCTTGATCACTTCTCCGACCACGATGGGCTCTCCGGAGACGTAGATGGCCGTGTTGGCGTCGATCTCCCGGTCGACGATTTTCCGGATCCCGGAATACACCTGCCGGTAGTTGACCCCCTTCTCGTAGACGTCCGCCATGATCAGCGCCGCTTTCCCGTCGATGGAGACGAGAACCCCGAAAACGGCATCGTCGGACATGCAGGCCCGCCGCAGGGCGGTGATCGCCTCGGGGGTCTTGGGGACTTCCGGCCAGAGGAACGGCGTCTTTTCCATCCCCCATGCGGTGGCCTTCGTCTCCTTGACCTTCTTGGCCCCGATGGAGATCACCTTGTAACGGTCGATCCCCGGCACGAACTGGATGTCGTCGGTGATCCGGCGGATTTTGGAGAGCGTTTCGTAGTTGAAGATGTCGCCCTGCTTGGCGGCGACTTCGATGGTGATCAGGTTCGCCCCCCCGAAGACCTCCTGGAACTCCTTGTAGGTTTTCACATACGGATGGCTCCGCGGGAGTAGCTTCTCGAAATCGTAGGAAAGTTTCAGGTGGGTCGCCCTCCACCCGAAGAATACGGTGAAGAGGGACACCAGCACCAGGAAAGGAACCCTGAGCCTCAAGATGACGGATGCGACTTTCTTGTCCATTATTTCGCCCTGCCTTTGTCAAGAATGTCCTCGAGGCGCAGAATCGTCCCGTGCGCGCCCACGGCAAACCCTTTCCCATCGCCCTCCAGCAGGATCCCCGAGAGCCAGTTCAGGGTCTTGGTGTCGATCATGGCCCATCTCCCGCCGGAATTCCGGGCGGTCAAGGCCCCGCGAAGCCCTATCGCCACGGCGACATGGCCGTTGGAGCGGATCCCGATGAGATGGTCCCTGGTGCCGCTGTCCTCCTTTCGCCATGTCCTTCCGCCGTCGCTTGTCGCGATGAGGCTCCCATCGATCCCCGCGGCATACCCGGAATTCGAATTGGAAAAATCCACTGCGAAAAGGGTCGTGGTCACCGGCGAGACGGGACGCGAGAAGGAGGAGCCGCCGTCGACGGTCTTGAAGATCGTCCCGAACTCTCCGACGAGGAAACCCGTCTTCTCGTTGACGAAGCTCATCCCCCGAAGGGCTAAATCCTCGCCGACCGATTTGTTCTCCCATGTTTTGCCTCCGTCGGCCGTACGGAGAAAAAGCCCGTAATACCCGCAGGCGAACCCCACCTTCTCCGAAAGGAACTGGATTTTGAAGATCGGGTACTTCGTCCCCGTCGCCTGGAGAACCCACGTCGCCCCTCCGTCCTCGGTGTGGAGGATGGTTCCGTTGCCTCCCGAGCACCAGCCGCGCCGGGCGTCGGCAAAGCTTACCGAGAAGAGGTTCTCCTTGATGCCGCTGGTCTGGAGAAACCAATTTTTCCCGCCATCGGAGGAACGGAGGATCCGGCCGTTGTTCCCGACGATCCATAAAAACTTCGGTGTGGCCGACGCCACATCGTAGAAATTATCGAAGTAATCGTATTTCCATGGGGTTTCCATGGCTTGGGCGGGCAGGGAAACCATCGCGAGAACGTACCAGAAAAAAAGGATTGCCCACGGAATGAATTGCCCCTTTCTTCGCATGTCCCCACCTCTTGCATGGATTCGCCCGCCTGTACCCCGGCCCATCATGATCCCGCCCGAGATTCCCAACAATCCCTCTTAAGGACTGTTCTCGCTCCTCCAAAGGAGAACAACATTTATCCTGTGATTACGGTTAGTTATAGATATCCAGGGATGGAGGGGCAGGCCGCGTGATCCCGCTGTCCCGATGCATCTCGGAGCCTTCGCAGACGGTTCCCCCGGATCGAGCCGACCCGGTTGCCGGCGGATTTATTCCAGCACGATGGCCCTGACGGGGCACACTTCGATGCAGATCTTGCATTCATCGCATCGGTCCCCGTCGACCTCCGCTTTCCCGCCGGCCAGGCGGATGGCATCGTAAGGGCAGTTGAAGATGCATTCCTGCCGTTCCCGCCCCGCGCATGCATCGCACGCGTCCCTGTTCACCAATGCCGGCATCGGTCGACCTTTCGTTGGAAGTATTTCCGGGAGCGCTTCCGCCCGGGTTCCCGTCAGATCCTGGCTCCGGCGAGCCTTCCCCCGTACACGGCGTCCGCCACGGAACGCGGGCTGACGCAATCCCCGATTTCGTGGAGTTCCGCCGGGATCCCCTGGAGTTCGTCGATCAGTCTCCGATTCGCGGTCCTTCCCAGGGAGAGCACGACCGTATCGGCCCCGACGAGGCTTCTGTTTCCCCCGGCGTCGGAAACCAGCACGCCCGCCTTCTCGATCCGCAAGACTTTCGTGGAGAACATCGCTTTCACGTTCCTCTCCTGCAGCATCCCGAAGAGGATGGGGAGCGCCCGGATGGGACCGAGCCGGTTCATGGCGACGGTCTCCGCTTCCCGGATGACCGTCACGTCCTTCCCCTGGTCGGCCAGGGTGATCGCGGTCTCCACGTCCCAGAACGCCCCGCCGACGACGACGACCCTCTTCCCGGTCGCAGCCCCTTCGAGCAGGACGTTCTCCTCCGTTATGACGATCGGCTCGTCCGCCCCCTCGATCTCCCGGTTCGGAGAGGATCCGGTCGCCACGATCACGGCGTCGGGGGAGATTTCCGCGACCAGTTCCCTCGTGACTTCCGTGTTCAGGCGGACCTTGACTCCGAGTCTCTCGATCTGCCGCGTGTGCCACCGGGTGAAGGTCCTCCATTCGCGCGTAAGGGGAGCGGCCGCCGCCACGCGCAGCGTGCCCCCCAACCGGTCCTCCTTCTCGCAGAGCGTGACGTCGTGTCCCCGTTCGCGGGCCACCCGCGCGGCCTCCATGCCTCCCGGCCCCCCGCCGACCACGAGGACCTTCCTCGGCCGGGCGGCGGGCGCGACCTTCGGAAGGATCAGCTCTCTCGCCGAATCCGCGTTGATCGCGCAATACTTGGTCCAGCCCGATTCCGTCATGCAATATCCGCATGCGACGCACATCCGGACGTCGTCCGGCCTCCCTTCGATCATCTTCCTCGGCATGAGAGGATCCGCCATGAGGGGCCGGGAAAGAGCGGCGACGTCGCACCGGTCGCTCTCGATCGCCCGCAGGATCATCCGCGGATCGCAAAGCCGCCCCGCGACGATCACCGGCAATTTCGTCACCTTCTTGACCGCCTCGGAATGGTGCAGCCAGGTTCCCCGCGCGTCGTACATGGGAGGAATGATCCGGTGCGGGGTATGGTCGAGCACGCCCGCCGACAGGTCGATCGCGTCGACGCCCGCTTCGTCGAGCCGCGGCACCACGTGACGGAGCGT
Organism: Deltaproteobacteria bacterium; assembly: GCA_021815305.1. Classification (GTDB taxonomy): domain Bacteria; phylum Desulfobacterota; class Deferrimicrobia; order Deferrimicrobiales; family Deferrimicrobiaceae; genus JAKAHC01. The sequence continues at coordinate 12,293 of JAKAHC010000010.1, forward strand.
GTCCTCGAACCGGATCCCGGCCGCCCCCAGCCCCTGGTCGGCGGCGATCCGTACGATCAACGGGTACCCCTTGCCCACCGCCGCCCGGGTCGCCTGCACGATCTCGCACGGCAGGCGCATGCGGTTCTCCCAGCCGCCGCCGAACGCGTCGGTCCTCACGTTGGTGTACGGGGAGATGAAATCCATGATGAGCGTCACGTTGGCGAAGTGGAGGTTGACGGCGTCGTACCCTGCCTTCTTGGCCCGCAGGGCCGCCAGCACGTGCATCCGGACCACCTGCTCGATCTCTTCCTGCGAGATCTCCCGGACCGGAGCGGGCGGCATCGTGTTTGCGGCATGCCACGTCCCATCCTTCCTCGTCAGCTCCCATTTGGGCGCCGCCAGGAAGGGCACCTTGGCCGAGGCGCCCCACGGGAGCATCCCCGGGTCCGCCTGCGCCCAGTACCGGGCCGCTGCCCTTCCGGGATGGTAGATCTGCTGGCATGCCCTGGCCCCGTGGACCTTGATCCCCTCCGCGAGCCGTTGCAGCCCGAAAATACATTCGTCGTCCGCGATGGACAGGGCGTTCGGGAACACTTCCCCCGTCGGGCCGGGATCGACGGTCGCCCCCCCGACGCACACCATGCTCACCCCGCTCCTGGCGTACGTGTCGTTGATGGCGAAGTACGCCTCCGTGGGGTGCCCCCGGTAACACATCTCGTGGATCGTCGGGGCCATGACGATCCGGTTGGAAAGCACCATCGACCCGATGGCTACGGGTGTGAACGCCTTCTCTGTTCCCATGGACTCTCCCTTTCCCTCGTACCGGGGATGCTTCCGGCCCCGCGCGCGCGGCGCGGGTCATTTCCCATTGTAGTTCTTCTCGATGAACCGGGTCTTGTTCATGGACCGTTCCAGGGCGCCGGGAGGAAGCCACTGGATCCGCGGCGTGACCTTCAGCCGGCTCTTCATCCTTTCCTGGATCTCCCGTTCCAGGGCGGGAAGATCGGTTTCCGCGACGTGCTCTCCGCGCTCGATCTTCAGGCACAGCGGCGGGACGACCCTCGGCGGCGGTTCCGAAAGGACGATCCGGAACTCCCCCGTGACCCGGGGGGTGAAGCCGGAGATCACTCCGTCGATGGCCGCGGGATAAACGATGATGCCCTTCACTTTCAGCATGTCGTCGCAGCGGCCGATGATCCTGTACCGAAAGCCGGTGGCCCCACAGGGGCACGGCTCGGTGAACACCTGGCACACGTCTCCGATGGTTTCGCGGAACCAGAGGAACCCTTCCCCTTCCAGCGTCGTGAAGACCGGCAACCCCCTGGCGCCGTCCTCGAACCGCACCGGCTCGTAGGTTTCGGGATCCACCAGCTCGAAGAGAACCGTGTCGTCCGCGACGTGGTGCATCCCCTGGTACTCGGGGTGGTCGCACGAAATCCCGAAGCCCGCCCCGCTGTCGGAAAGCTTCGCGCCGTAAGCGGCCTCGAGGTTGCGGCGCACCTCCGGGATTCCCGCGCCCGGCTCGCCGCCGCAGAAGAGCCGCTTGATGCCCAGTTCGCCGACGGCGCGGCCGAGATGTTCCGGCGCCTTCGCTGCAAGGTGCTCGGCCAGGGACGGGGTGCACGCGAGGACGTTCGCCTTGAAGAGGCTAGCGAACTTCAGGATCTTCTCCGTGCCCCCTTCCGCTCCCACCGGGAAAAGGCAGGCTCCGCTCCTCTGGAAGAACTGGAGGTACGGAACCCCCGCCAGCCACATGCTCAATCCGAAGGCGTGGACGATCCTGTCCCCGGGGCCGACGCCGATCCGCCACAACATGCGGGCGAGGTTTTCCGACAGCCAGTCGATGTCGCGCGCGGTCATGGGATACGGAGTCGGTTCCCCGGTGGTCCCCGACGTCGCCGCCATCAGGACGAGGTTCTCCATCGGGACGCCGATCGTCGCGTCCACGACGCGGGTCATGTCCATCCCGCACGCCTCCGCGAGTTCCCGGCGCTGGACCTTGTCGAACACGGGCACGCTCCGGCCGTAATCCTCCAGCGTCCTGATCCGGTCGGGCCGGACGCCGGCTCCTTTCATCCGGTCCCGCCAGAACGGCTTCCCCTCGTAGAGCCGCGCAGCCAGCTTCCTGAGCTTCTCCAGCTGGAGCGCCCGCATTTCCCGCGTGTTGAGGAGCGGCTCCATCTCCATGTTCCGGTAGGTCCGCCCGGAAAGGTTCGTCGGCACGCCGGTCAACCCCGCCCCATGCTCAATTTTTCAGTATGTGGATGAAGCAGCTGGCCGTATCCGTGTGGATGAAGCCGCCGCCGTTGTGCTGGAGGGCCACGCGAGCCCCTTCGACCTGCCGCTTCCCCGCCTGCCCGCGAAGCTGGCGGACAAGCTCCACGATCTGCGAGATCCCCGTCGCGCCGATGACGTGCCCCTTGGAGAGGAGTCCCCCGCTCGTGTTCACCGGCGTCTTCCCGCCGATTCCGGACTGCCCCTCCTCGACGAACCGGCCGCCTTCCCCTTTTCGGCAGAATCCCAGGTCCTCGTAATGGACGAGTTCCGCGACGCTGAAGCAGTCATGGACCTCGGCGAGATCGATGTCCCCGGGGCCGAGGCCCGCCATCCGGTAGGCCGCCTCCGCGGCGCGCACGTCGGTGTCGAAAAAGGTGTAGCTGCCCGCGTCGGAGTAGCTCCCGGAGACCTGCACCGAGGCGGCCACGGAAACGGGGGCGGAGTTGAACCTTCGCGCGATCCCGGCGGCCGAGAGCACCACGGCCGCGGCCCCGTCCCCCCTGGGACAGCATTGGGGCAGGGTCAGGGGGTCGCAGATCATGCGCGCGTTCAGCACTTCCTCGAGCGTGACGGGGTCGGTCAGCTGGGCTTCGGGGTTGAGCGCTCCGTATCTCCGGTTCTTCACCGCCACCATTGCGATCTGTTCCCGGGTCGTCCCGAACTCCGCCATGTGCCTTCGGGCCATGAGGGCGAAGAGCCCCGGCGCCGAATTGCCCATGTCCCCGTCCCGTTCCGCGTGCTGCCGCCCGGTGAACACGTTGAGGATCTTCTCCGAACCCGTAACCGTCATCTGCTCCACGCCGAAGGCCAGCGCGGTATCGCAGGCGCCGGTCGCCACCTTGTACCAGGCCTCCCGGAAGGCGCAGGATCCCGTGGCGCAGCCGTTTTCCACGCGGGAGATGGGGATCTTCGTCAGGCCCAGCTCGCGGAGCACGGAATGGCCGATCAGGAGCCCCTGGCCCCATTCCCACTGCGCAAGGTTCCCGGCATAGGCGAGCTGGATATCCCTGGGCTTCATGCCGGCGTCCCGGATGGCGTTGATGCATGCCTCCTCTCCCAACGCCCGGATCGACCGGTCGGCGTATTTCCCGAACCGCATCCCCCCGACGCCCACGATGGCGACCTCTCTCACGGGTTCCCCTCCGGGACCGGACGGAACTTGTAGCCGACGATCTCGTTCCCCTCTTCGTCGCGGCGGATCGTCTCGATCACCATTTCCACGTCCATGCCCACCTTGAGCACCTTGTCCCACGGCTCGCATTGCGTGATGAGCGAGAAAAGCTTGATCCCCTCCGGCAACTCGACGAAACCGATCACGAACGGCGTGGGGATCCCTCCCGGACCCATGTGGGAAAGGGCGAACGTGTGAAGCTTCCCTTTCCGGCTCAACGGGACCTTCTTCCTGGCCGGATCGAAGCAGTTCGGGCAGACCGGCTTCTCGGGGAAAAAGATCCCGCCGCAGGCGAGACACTGCCCCCCCGCGAGGGCCAACCCGTCTCCGAAATCCCGGAACCAGCCCTCTTCGATGAGCTTCCTGTTGTCGCTGCGCGTCGACACGCATTCCTCTCCCGGAAGAAGATCCATCGTATCGAACATCCGAAATCCGGCCCCCCTGTTCCCTCTCCTTCCGGCCGATGCCGGTTTTCCCGATGGCAGGCCGGCGGAGGGATTCGACCCGGAGGAAACGGGAAGGGTCTCGGGGAAAATCCGCTTCCCCTTCCCGCTCCTCTCGGGGAGACGGCACACTGCCTCCCAGGAGGGGACCGTAGGAGGCAAGTACCCTCTCCGGGCTATCTCGTCAACTCCTGGAGCTTCGTCGTGGAAAAGTCTTCTTCCGTGAGTCCTATGTTGGTTTTCAGGATCGCGTTGTACGCCAGGGAGCACCTCTTGGCGATCAGGTCGTACATGTTCTGGTAATAGTTGAACATGACGTGATCTTTTTTCTTCACGGTCAACCCGGTTTCATTGTATTTCCAGAGCGATCCTCTTTTGTCCCACAGATCGTTGGCGCTTACCGCCCAGCTGTCCGCGTCCACGTAAACCCTTCTTTTCCCGTACACGTAATCCTTGTCCTTGTTGATTCCCTCGACGATCCATACATTCTTCAATTCATACCTTGCCTTGTCCGGGTCGAGGAACTTTCCGATGGTCTTGGGATTGTTGGTCAGGGGATGGTACGCAACGATCATTTCCTTCTTTCCGATCAGTTTCCAGTTGTAGTCCGACACCTTGCCCGAAAATCCCCGGTAGTCGTCCCACGTGAAGTCCGTCCCCCCGAAGGTATCGCCGCGCTGCGCCACGGAGATGCGGCGGACCCTGCGGATGGTCGGGATGTACATCCACCCGTCATCCCCTTTTTTCGCATTCTGGTAACGCACGGTGAGCAACGCCAACCCGGCGATGTCCTCGGGGTAAAGGATTCCCGAGATCTCCTTCAGTTCCACGTGCTCCGAGTTCGGGATGACGGGTTTGGGATTGATCGTCAGCCGCCCCTGGTACGCGAGGCGCTTGTAGTATCCCTTGATCAGCTTGATCTTCCCGGTGCTGCTGATGCCTTCGATGTCGTACGTCGTCCAGAAGAAATCGTCCCCCGAATATTTGTATTCGTAGTTGTACATGACTTCCGCGCCCGTCTTCGGGTCGGGGAACGGAAGGCCCGCCGTGTAGTTCTCCAGGCCTCCGTCCTTGTTTACCCTGGCCGTACCCTTGTATTTTTCCGTTGCCTCGACGTATACCTTCGGGAACTCGTAATCGTGGACCGTGTCGTACACGTTGGCCTTGTATCCCCAGTCCTTGATGAGCGTGTAAAGCCCCAGAGGCAACCTGTCCTTGTATTTTTCGACATTCGCGTGTGTGATCGAATACTTCACCTCCCCGCCGAGGTAGCTCTTGTCCTCCGCGGAATACGCCGGGGAGCGCGGCATCATCAGGAAAGCGGCGACGGCGATCGCGAAAAGCGCTTGCTGGTATTTCTTCATTTTTTCCTCCCTGGGTCGTCTACGGATCCGGAATCTATTGGAACGAATACTTCACATCGATGTACGCCTCGCTCCGGTCGCTGAACGGGTCGAAATATCCGCGGCCGTCCGCATGGCCCCAGAACTTGTTGTAGGCCAGGGAAACGCTGAGGTTATCCCCATACTTCAGGTTGAGCAGTGGTCGGGCCCAACCGGAGCCGATGGTGTCATAGAAAACAAAAATAGAAGGTGTGAGGACGGCATTGGGGATGAGGTACACATACGAAGTCGTGATAAAGCCCGATAACATCGTCTGGGCGGATTTCTGCCCGGGAGCGGCGGAATCCCCGAACATGACGGTTGTCGACTCGGGGTTGAGGACTTTTTTGTAGAAAACCTGAAAACTCAGCATGGACGACTCGGAGTTGATCGGGAGGTACGTGGGACGGTCCGCCCCGAGCATGAAGGCGATCGTGTTCTGCTTCGCGATGAAGTCGGGTTTCGTGAAATCGGTTTGCGGCTCGTTGATGTTGAAAACCGTTTCGCCGCGCAGCACGGTCTTGATGGGATCGACGAACGTGTTGAACGTTCCGCCGATGGAGTTCACGTACGGATGGGCGAAATCCAGTCCGGCGTCCGTGAGTTCCGCCGAGGGGTTCTCGTTGCGGTGATAATAGTCGTAAAGCGAAACATCGAACCCGGAACCGATCGTGGTCTTGATCTTCGCACCGACGGAGCCGTTGTTCACGCTCGTGCTGTAATTCTTCTCCGGAAGCCCGCCGATTCCGGCGCCGGGGAACTCCCAATAGGTGCCCTTCCCCGCCCACTTCGACGGTTTGAAGGTAACCGGGGACCAGACGAATTCGAGGTCCGTCTTGGGGGTCACCCCGTAGATCGCGCGGACCATCGGAAGCCCCTGGCGAATGTCCTGCCAGTCTTCAAGGAAGTAATGCCACCGGAAGTCCAGCGGGTTGATGATATCGGCCAGGCGCAACCCGTCCGATTCCCCCCATACGACCTGCTGCTTGCCGAGGCGGAGGAAGAGCGGACCCTTGCGGACATCCACGTACAACTCCCTGACCTCGTTCTCCTGTCGCTGATCGTCGATGACCGCCCGGGAGAAATTGTCCAGCCCCTTGAAATCGAAGGATGCGTCGTACGATCCGCGCCAGCGGGTGTAGACCTTCACGTCGGGGCTGACGGTATAGGTCCCTTCCAGTTGCAGGAACGATTTGGACAGCTCCACTTCCCCCTTCTTGAACTGCTCTCCCCCAAGGCCCTGCTTCGGATCTTCCGTTCGCACCGCGGTGATGTCGCGCAGGTAACCTTTGAGCTCCAGGCTTCCATCCAGCAACGTGTACGCGTAACCGCTGGAAGAGCCGATAAGCATTGCGGCGACCAGAGACATCCAAAACCATTGTCCCGCCCGTTTCCTCATACCTCCCTCCCTGTCCCCTTTTCTTTTTTCCCGCTTGCGCTGCTGCAACGAAACGCTCCCTCGCGCGTAAGAACAACGCTTACGTCTCTATTTTCAGAAATGTTTCTCATACCAACTTTCGCGCGGGTTTTTTGTAGCAACGTCCCCTATTGTTGTTTTGTAGCAACGTCCCCTATTGTTGTTGGGGATACCGTGCGCATCCATGTATAGAACGGGGATTGATTCGCAACAATCCTGCGGACGGATAGAAATTGCGCCTCGAAGGAGGGGGCGCGAGATCGCCCGTCGGCCGTTCCGGTATTCCCTTCATCCCCGTGGAGCGGCCACCGGACGACTGCGCAGTTCATGCTTCCGGATCCCCGCGATGGACGTCTTCGGCAGTTCCCGGACCAACTCGACATGCCGGGGCACCAGCCGGGAGGCCAACCTTGCGGCGCACCATTCCGTGATCTCTCCCGGGGCGAGAGTCTCCCCCGGCCGGGGGACGATGAAGACCCTCACGTCCTCCTCGTCCAGCTCCGAAAGGATCCCCGTCGCCGCCGATTCCTGGACCTTGGGGTGGTCGTTCACGATTCTTTCGATCTCGATGCTCGGGAAAATCTCCCCCCGGTTCCGGATACAATCCGCCTTGCGGTCGAGGAAATAGAAATTCCCCTCGTCATCGGTGTACCCGCGGTCTCCAGTGTGAAACCATCCGTTCCGCATGTTCTCCGCGGTCCGATCGTGCTCCCGGTAATAACCGAGGAAAACCCCCTCCGGGACACTGGGGCGCAGGACGATTTCCCCGGAGATTCCCGTGGGCAGCTCCTCGTCGAATTCATCGACGACCTTTACGTCGTAACCGGGGAGCGGTTTCCCGATCGCACCCGTTTTCGCGCTTCCGCCGAAGTGCGCGATGCACATCCCCCCGATTTCGGTCAGGCCGAATCCTTCCACGACCCTTACGCCGAACCGTTCCTCGAAGTCGTGTTTTGTCCTCGCAGGCAATCCCCCGCCGAAGGCCAGCCGGGCCGGGTTCTCCGCGTCTCCCGGCCGCGGAGCCGTATGCATCAGGCAGGCGATCATCGAACCCGTGCAGGCGAAGACCGTCGCCCCGCAACGTCGAAGGTCATCGACAAAGGTCAAAGCGTCAAACCCCTCGCCCAGCACCAGCGGACATCCGCTGGTCATCGCTCCGACGACCGTGAGCGTCTGTGTGTGGACCCGGGAAAGGGGAAGCGATGTGTAGAACACGTCTCCCGCCGCGGCCCGGACCACGGAATCGACCCAGATTCTCCCGGAATGGAGATAATTGCGTTGGGACAACATCGCCCCTTTGGGTACACCGGTGGTGCCCGGCGTATAAACGATGGACATGACGTCCGACGGCTCCGTCACCGGAGGGCGAGACAACGTCCGGGGGAGGCCGATGATCGTTTCGTGATAATCCAGGAAACCCGGAGGAATTCCGCCGATACCGCCGATCCATATTTTCCCCCGGATTTTTGGCAAGTTGCGAACGGAGTGTTCCGCCGCGAAAAATGCGGAATCCTCCACCGCGAGAACGGTCGCATCCGAATGGCCGGCGATATGGGAAACCTCGTATTCTTTCAGGGAAGTGTCCACGGGCACCATGATGGCGCCAAGCTTTGAAATGCCGAACCACAGCTCGAGGAATTCCGGCCGGTTGGAAATCATCAGGCAGACCTTGTCCCCCCGCCGTACGCCGATCTCCCTCAGCAGGTTGGCCGCCCGGTTGCTTGTTTCCTCCATCCGGGCAAAGGATACGGATCGATCCCTGAAACGGAGGAAGGTGGAGTCGCCCCTGGACTCCACCTGTTTCCGGAGAATATCCGGCAATACCATCGGCCACCTCTGATTCGAGCAACTCGCGCATCCGGAACCTTATTCCACAAGAGGGGGCGGGTGCCATCCGGCGAAAGAATCGTTCTTCCCGCTCGAAAGGAGGGCGGAGATGGCGATCGGGGAGAAGAGCGATATCTCCGCGGGTTCCCGACAGGACCCGCCGGTGCAAGGCCGGTGCGGCATCCTGCGGACTTCGCCCCGTCAGCCGGCGCCCTGCCTTCCGTCGCTCCTCGGGTACGTCTCCTTCAGGAAATATCCGGCCATCGCACAAAGCGTGTTGTTCTCCCCGTCCTCGATCGTCAACGCCCTCGAGTCCCTCCAGAACTTTTCGATGATGTACTCCCTGGTCAGGCCGTTGGCGCCGTGCAACTGTACGGCCTCGTCGATGACTTCCCGGGCCATCTCGGTGCATATGGCCTTCGCGCTGTAGGAATATTCGGGGAATGGCGGGTACACCTTGACCGCGAGGTTCCATACCGCGCGACTCGTGGCGCGGATGGCTTCGACCTTCCCGAACATCCTGGCGATCCGTACCTTGGTGAAGTAATGGTCGATGAGGACCTTGCCGCCCTGCACCCTCTCCTTGCTGTACGCGAGCGCCTCGTCGAAGGCCGCCCGGGCCAACCCGATGGCGAAGAGGGTCATCGCCGCATTGCCGAACGCGAGGTTGTTCGCGGTCCACGTCGAATATCGATCTGGCCCGACGAACATGTACCTCCCGGGAATCCGGACATCGTTGAAGAACAGTTCCCCTTGCGGAAGGTCGCGCTGCCCCACTTTCTCGAGCGCTTTTCCCCGGGAGATGCCCGGAAGGTCGAGGGGAAGGATGCACACGCCGCCGCCGGACAGCCCCAGCGCCGGATCGGTCTGGACGTTGATCATGCCGTGAGTCGCGATGGGCCCGCAGGACACCCAGGCGGATTTCTGCCCGTTGATGACCCATTCGTTCCCGTCCCGCCTTGCCTGCACATTGCCGCGCGCTCCCGGGGCGGTAAAGAAGCTCTCGTTCACGTTGATGGAGTCCGACCCGCGATCCGGTTCCGTGATGGCCCAGCACGCCGTGATGTCCGGCTCGTTCGTCCTGCAGAAAGGAACCACGAACTCGTCGATGAGGCCCTTGTCGCCGGATTGGAGGACCTTGAAAAAGGGCCACGAGGCGAGCAGGAGGACCCCCGAAAGCCCCAGGCTCCCCCAGATGATTTCCTCGTTCAGGATATGCCCCTGCAGCGGAGTGAACCCCAGCCCTCCGAGCTCGGCGGGAAACAGCGCCTTGTGATACCCCAGCGCATATGCCTGCCGCAGGAATTCCCAGAGGGGCGACTCCTTGCCGGCCGCTTCCTCCGCCGTCATGCGATCGACTTCCCGGGCGATCGGCCGCATGACCTCCCTTGCGAACTTATGCGCCGTCGCCTTGATCTCCTTGTCTTCCCACGTCAATTCCAGATTCATGTCGAAGTACGGCATTTCCCCGCCCCTCCGCCTCGTTATCCTGCGCCGCCGCTCCCCGCCGCTCTCCTTGGAAAGCGGTTTCCGCCGCCGTATTTCACCGCTTGAAGATGTGAAGGGCCATGGCGGCGGCGTCCGCCCCCAGGATTCCCCCGCCGTTATGGGTCATTCCCGTGTTTGCGCCCCGCACCTGCCTGCTTCCGGCTCGGCCCTGCAACTGCGCCACGATCTCGTGGATCTGGCCGACCCCCGTCGCTCCGACGGGGTGCCCCTTGGTCTCCAAGCCGCCCGAAGTGTTGGTCGGCATGCTTCCCGATATCTCCAGGCATCCCTCGTCGATCCATTTGCAGGCATCCTCCCCCGGACAGATCCCGAGCTGGATCAGCGACATGATCTCCGAGGGAGCGGTCGCGTCGTGGACCTCGATGACGTCGATTTCCTCCGGGCCGATCCCGGCCCGCCGGAACGTCTCCGGGGCCATCACCTGGGCCACCGCCTCCTCTTCCGCCGACAGGGACCCGCTCCCCACGTTCGAGGCGGCGACCCAGACCGGAGCGGACGTGAACCTTGCGGCGAGGGAACGGGAGCAAAGGATGCACGCGGCCGCGCCGTCGCCGATCGGGGCGCACATCATCCGGGTCAGCGGATAGGCCACCTCGCCCGAGGCGAGCACCTCCTCGAGGGTCACCACCTGTTGATACTGGGCGTGCGGGTTGAGGAAGCCGTTCCTGTGGTTCTTCACCGCGATCCCGGCGAAATGCTCCCGCGTCAACCCGTACTTTTCCATGTAGGGCGCGACGTAGAAGGCGTACATGTCCATGAAGATGCTCCGGCGGGTTCCGCTTCCCTCCCGGAGGATGTCCGCCTTCCTCCCTTTCCTGGCGGCGAAGTCGCGCAGGAAGGTGCTCCCCGTTTCCACGTCGATGCCGGAGGAAAGGGCACGGAACGACCGGAGCCTGTCCTCGTCGTACAGCTTCTCGAAACCGACCACCAGGACGCAGTCGTACATCCCCGAAGCCACTCCCGCCCAGCCGAGGTGAAACGCCGTCGAGGAGCTGGCGCAGGCGTTCTCCACGTTGAAGACGGGGATCCCCTCGATGCCGAGGGGGCTGAGCGTCACCTGGCCCCGGATCATCTCCTGCCCGGTCATGAGCCCCGCAGCCGCGTTGCCCACGTACGCCGCCCCGATGTCCCCCTTCGGGATTCCCGCATCGTCGATGGCGCCGAGCACCGCCTCGCGCACCAGGTCCTTGATGCTCTTTCCCGGGAACTTCCCGAACCTTGTCATCGCAATTCCGATCACGGCGACATCCCGCATGGACTGCTCCTTCCAGCCACGTATCTATCGGTTTACCGGGTCGGTCACGATTCGTACCGTTTCTCCAGGAGCTGGGTCTTCTTCGAAGCCCGTTCCAGGCTGAACGGCCGGATCCAGGAGATGGAAGGTCGTATGTGGAGCACGTGGTGCATCTTCTCCACGATCTCCTTCTCCAGTCCGGGCAACTCCTCTTCGCGCACGCCCTCCCCGTGCTCCACGGTGAGCTTCAGCGGGGGGACGACCCTTGGAGGTTTCTCGGTCAGGACGATGCGGAACGTGCCCGTGATCCTGGGAACAAAACCGTTGATCACCCCCTGGATGGCGACGGGATACACCGGCGTCCCCTTGACCTTCAGCATGTCGTCGGCGCGGCCGACGATCTTGTACCGGAATCCGCTGAACCCGCAGGGACAGGGATCGGTGAAGACCTGGTGGATGTCGTTCAAGGTGAACCGCAAGTGGTGGAAGAAAAGGCCTGCCTCCGGCGCCAGCGGCGTGAAGCACGCCAACCCGGTGGCGCCGTGCTCCAACGGAAGGGGACGCAACGTTTCCGGGTCGACCAGTTCGTACAGGCAATGGTCGTCGGCGACCCAGTGCATCCCCTGGTACTCGGGATGGTCGCACGAAACCCCGTACCCGGCGCCCACGTCGTGGACCTTCGCCCCGTATTCCTCTTCCAGCCGGCTTCGGATCTCGGGGATCCCCGCCCCAGGTTCCGCCCCGAGGAGAAGCGTCTTGAGCCCGAGGCTGCGGACCGGCGCGCCGAGCACCTCGGGGGCACGCTCGATGAGGTGGAGCGCCAGCGAGGGAGTGCCGGAAAACATGTTCGCCTTGAAGAGCTTGATGAACTGGAGGATGCGCTCGGTCCCGGCTTCGGCCCCTATGGGTATCAGCGTGACGCCGCGGTTCCGCTTGAACCAGAACAGATGGGGAGTTCCCGCGGCGTGCATGCTCAGCCCGAAACATACGGCCAGCTTGTCCCCGGCCCTCATCCCGATCCGCCACCCGATGCGTCCGAACAACTCGCCCATGGTTTCGGTCGTTTTGTGGAATACCGGGTAGGGCGTCGGGACGCCCGTGGTCCCGGAAGTGGTCGTCAGCAGAAAAAGGTCGTCCATCCGATCCTTGCCGAAGAGGTGCATCCATACCTTGTCCATATCGAGGTGGAATTCCTCGTAGACCTGCCGGAATTCCGCCTGTCCCACCGGTTTCAGGGCTCGCTGGAAATCGTCGAGGGAGCGGATGTCCTGGGGTTTGACACCTTCCTTTTCCATGCGGCGGCGCTCGAAGGGTACGTTCTCGTAGCAGTATCGGATCGCACCCGGAAGCCTTTCCCACTGGATGTCGCGCATGCCGCGGGTATTCAGGAGCGGCTCGATCCCCATGTTGAAATATTTGCGAGCCTCTTGCATTCCCTCGTCCTCCCGATTTCCTGCAATGACCCCGCCCGGGAAACCCCTCTTCCTGAGGAAAGACATGGAGCTCCGGACAGGGAACCGACCGCAGTTTTTTTATAAGCCGGCGTAAATCCACGAACAATCCCGCTTAAGGGTAGAATCGGGATCTCGAAAGGGAGATGCGATGCCTCCATTCCGGCGGGATCTCCCGGGGATCGCGTGCTCCGACGAGGTCAACCCGGGAAGGGGCGGGAAAGGGATGTTCCTGTCTTTGGTGATGACGATACGCACATCGACTACCGCATCTCCACAAGTTTCCCGTTGGCGGAGGGAGCGGCTGCCCGGAAGTTGCTATCGGTCCGGAAAAGGTGGCGGAATGTCCGGTTTCGGGGAAGGGAGAGGTACGCCACCGCGCCGGCGGGCCCGGAACGAGGCAGGCCCGGAGTTCCCGGCGGGGATTACGCGCCGGGTTTTTGGGAAATCAGGCTGCTGTTCACCGCTTTGTAGACCGCTTCCGAACGCGATCTGGCGCCCAGTTTCCTGAAAATCGCTTTGACGTGGAATTTCACCGTGTATTCCGAAAGGTGCAACTTCGCTCCGATATCCTTGTTGCTGAGACCTCTGCTGATCAGATCGAGGATCTCGAATTCCCGGGTCGTCAACTTGTCCTCCACCTGCGGAACCTGTTCCGCCCGGTTTCCCTTCGCCGGTTTCAGCGCCTCCTTGATGATGGTGACCGTGACCGAAGGGTCCAGGACCGATTTGCCGTCGTGCACCGAGTGCACGATTTTGTGCAACTCCTCCTTTCCGATGTTTTTCAGGAGAAACCCCGCCGCTCCGGCCTTCAGGCCCTCGATGACGTACTCCTCCTCGTTGAAATTCGTCAACAGGACCACCTTGACCATCGGAAATTTTTCGCTGATGATCCGGGTCGCCTCGATGCCGTTCATCCCCGGCATCCGTATGTCCATGAAGACGACATCCGGTGGGGACTTCTCGATCGCGTAAATCGCATCGAGCGCCCGGGATGCCTCACCCACGACCTGGATCTCCTTGTCCAGCTCCAGGATCTGTTTCAACCCGGCCCGGATCACATCATGATCGTCGACCAGATGGATTCGAATCAATCCGTCCTCCATGGAGTACCGTTTTACCGATAGGAAATCGTACCCTGGATGAGAAATCCTCCATCTTTTTTGAAACCGTACTTCAACTTGCCGCCGCACGCTTTCGCCCTTTCCTCCATGATGCTCAGCCCGAAATGGCTTTGTCGAATCTCCGCTTTCTTGGGCAGATGCCTTGCTTCCTCGGTCCCGTAATCCTCCACGGAAAAATACATTCTCTTTTCCGTGCATTTCATGTGGATTCTGGCATCTTTGGAATTGGAATGTTTTTTGATATTTTCCATCGCTTCCTGAAGGATACGAAACATACTTGTCTGTTTTTCCGAAGACAGCATTGAAAAATCGCCTTTAAAATCAAGATCCACTTTGATCGCAGTATCCAACATGAAATTCTTTATATATTCTTCTATCGTCTTCTGTGCTCCAAGTTCATCTAACATTAACGGCCTTAAACCATAAACGATTCTTCGCCCCTCTTTGATTGAATCGTTAACATAGTATTTTAACGAATTAAAAAGATCAGGGTCTGTATTTTTTATGCCTGGATTTACTTCCTCAAGATACAATAATTTAAACCATATTCCCGTAAGCCTTTGGATAATCGTATCGTGAATTTCAGCGGAAATCTTTTTACGTTCCTCTTCTTGTGTGTAGATGATCCTGCTTGTTAAATGTTGAAGCCGTTTTTGGCTTTTCCGTAACTCGATAAGATATTGATTCCTTTCCATGGCCTGCGCGATTTTCAACACCAGCGACAAGATAACGTAGGAATCCGTCCCGAACAACTGGCCGTTAAGTTGCCGGGTATTGATGGAAAGGAATCCGTAGAACCGGCTTTCCGTGAAAATCGGAACCGCGAGCCAATAACCACTGGGGATCGTATCGATGCTCTCGGGATTGATCGGGAAATGGTTCCCGCCATGATGGTCTATCAAACAGGGAGCGCGCATCTGCACCATTTTTTTCAGGATTTCGCCCATGCTTTCCCGCACGAACAAATCCAGGGCGACTGCGGAACTTCCTACCTGAATCCCCGGCAGGAAGCGTCGATTCATCTTCCTGTCTATTGTCAGAACGACATGTGTTGCCCCCAAAATGTTGGAGACTTCGTTTATGAACATCTGGCTGAACTCGGTGATATTCGAATCTTCATCCAATGTGGTCCGAAGCCGGTACAAACCTTCAATCTGTTTACTACGCTTTTCGATGATTTCATCTCTTGTCTTGAGATAGGACTCTATTACCGTCTCTTTCACCTTGTCGTACACGAAATTCAATACCGTCACGTCTTCGTGTAGATCTTTCAGGCTCATTTCCGTGCTGGAATAATCGGAATAATGCTTGATGAATTCCCGTGTAATCGCCTGTTCCATGATCGTATGAACCTTCAACGTATTGTGCAGTGGAACCTTTTGCACAAGGCGAATATACCCCGTTCGGACTTGATCCTCGATCAGCGGTTTCATATCTCCGCACAGTGCCCTCTGGATCAATCCCACCACCATCGCCGTCCGCCGTTTCCCTTCTTCCGAATCGGCCATGAGGGTCTTGTATTCGTTCTTCAGATCCGCCTGGCGGATTGTCTGAAACACGGAGGTCAGAATTTGCGATTTGCGTTCCGAGATGGCGTTCACCAGCAGATGGGGCACCTGGTATCCGGCTTCCAAAATGGCATTTTTCGATGCAGGAGGATTCACGGGATCGACAGCCATGTCGTCAGGTCCGCAGTCGCATGGAAGCCCTATTGGATACGATAAGGAGACACCGGATCTCCTAACATTGTTTTATATCATGGGACGGGCTTGACATCGCTGTCAAGTCGGCAAGGGCGGAACCAGGGGATCCCGCCCCAAATCCCTATAACGACGTTTAGGCGATACGCTGCGAACACCGGGGATCCGCCCCGCTTGCGGTAAGAGGTCTCTCCCGGATGATCGCTTTCCGGACCGTGGAAAGAATTCAAGGCGCTGTAACGCCTTGCCCTACGGGGATGTGGTGTGTTTCCCGCGCCGAACCAACCCCGATACGGTCTCGACCGCCAACCTGCCCAGGAGGCGGGGGTGGAACATGCGGGCGAAGACATCGCGGTAGGGAGCGCTTCCGGTAAAGGTGTCCCACAGCACGCCGCTCATCCTTCGTGGCAACCCCGCTCCCCTTTGCTGCTCCGCCGTGGTCGTCCGCAGAATGGCGGTGCGCACGGGCCGCGCCTTCTGGATCAACCGGGTGATCTGGAAAATCGCCTTCCCGATGCCGTTGTCCCATGTCAGCGCCCTGCAGACCGGCAGGAAGTGCCGCCGGAAATCGCGCGCGGACAATCCGCAATAAACGGCCGTCCTGGCCGCGGCCTTCGCGGTCCGGTAGGCTCCGCCGATCCCGTCCTTGTAGAGCCGGGTAACGCCGCTGTCGCCGAGGAACACGATCCGGTCCGCAAACGGCTGGCCCGCGCCACGAACGTTGATCGAGGGGAAGCAGCGGCAGAAATCCTTCGGCACGGTCCAGCCGGGGGGGAAACATCGCCGCACTTCGGCGGCGTCGAGAAAGGAGTCCACGAGTTCGTTGTCGATCCCCTCTCCGAGCAGGCAGACCGTCACGTACTCCCCCTTGGGGATGAGCGCCGCGAACTCCAGCCGGGGGAGGTTGAGCAGGAAGACGTGCATGGAATTCCCGAAATGGGTGCGCAGCGCCTCGCGCCCGAGAGGGAATTCGCAGATATACGCCCGGGCCGTCCCGGGAACCCGGTACCCCAGGTCGAGGTTCTCGAACAGCTTGAGCCCCGCGGTGTTGACCCCCATAGCGACCGCGAGGAGGTCGTACGCGCCCGTGCGGCCCCCTTGGGTTCCAACGACGGGCCGCCCGTTCTCCCGGTGCACGTGCGTCACACGGTCCCGGATCACGGCCGCTCCCCGGCCCTCGGCCAGCCCCAGGAGGTATCGGTCGAAGTTCTCCCACGTTTTCCCCGCGGCGCCCAGGGGACCGCACCCGCGGTGCACCGCCGCGATCCGTTTCTCCCGCCGCGGGGTGTCGATGCGCACGCTTCCCACGTCCATGTGCAGCACGTAGGAGTCGATCCCGCGCTGCACAAGCGTCGACGGGAGCTCGATCCCCTCCGTGGCCAGCAACTGCACCATGGACTCCGAGACGATCCCGCCGCACATGTTGCAGCCGGGGGGCCCGAGCGTGTCGAAATCCTTCGACTCAAAGATGTCGACGTGCAGGTCGATCCGTTCCCTCTGCGCCATCGACAGGAGGAGATAGGTGAAGAAGGAGCCGGCCGGGCCGCCGCCCAGCACGGCGACGCGGGAGCCGGATCCCAGCCGCATCGCCGGCGGCGCGCTCCCGGCCTCTCCCGGCCGCGGCCCCGGGACGGGCGCCCGCCCGTCGCCCGCCTGGGCACGCCGGACGATGCCCCGGGCCATGTCGCGGAAGACGAATGCGTGGAACGGCAACATGGAGTACCAGTACAGCCGCCCCAGCAGCCCCTTCGGGTAATGGTACGCCGTCTGGACGAGCGTGTTCCCCTCGATGCGGAACTCGAGCCACGCCTTTCCGGCGACCCGCATCTGCGCCTCCAGGAGCAGCCGCCGGTTTTCCCGAAGATCGATCACCTTCCAGACATCGAGGATATCGCCCACGCGCAGGTCCGACTCGGCGCGCCGCCCGATCGAGGCGCCGTACCCCCCCGCGAGCTTGTCCGCGGCCCCGCGGATCCTCCAGAGCAGGTCGAACGTGAACCAGCCGCGCTTGCCGCCGATCGACTTGACCGCGCGGAAGATCTCCTCCGGCGCGGTCCCTTCGAAGCTCTCCTTCCGGACATCGCGGAAGACCGCGCGGGTCATCTCCTCTTCCGCGTCGGTGCGGGGGATCCGGCCGAGACTGTCGGTGAAGCGGCTGAGCACCTGCTCGTGCTCGATCGCGTCGATCGCCCGGGCGACGGCCACCTCGAACGGCGCCGGTTCGATATCGGGGAAAAGCTCCTGAGCGGCCGCAAGCGACATCCCGCCCGCCGGGGTCCCCATCGCTTCGAGGATCCGAAGGAAGGTCGAGGCCATCCGGGCGGAATACGGGGTCAGGACCATCAGGAGGTAGGGCGAGAGCCGCGGCGCGTCGAACGGAAGCGGGAGGAACGCCCTTTTCAATCCCATGACCCGTGCGGTGGCGGCGACCATGTCGCGGACGCTTTCCGACGGCAGACCGATCTCCACTTCGACGGAACGCTCCAGAGGGACGCGGATCGCCCGGATGAGGTACTCCAGGACGTCCCGCACGCCGATCACGGTGACCTTCGTCTCCATCCAGCGGGGCGCGGGGAGAAGCGGCAGCTTCTGGGCGAGATTGCGAAGCGCCTCGAAAAGGAGGCTCCCGGACCCGAGGATGAACCCGGCCCGGAACCACACCACGCGGATGCGGTCGGGAAAGGCGCCGAGCGTCTCGCCGATCTCCACGTGCTCGGCCAGGTATTCGTTCTTCCCCGGGTCCCGGCCGTAGGCCGAAAGGAAAACGATTCGCCCGACGCCCGCGCGGATGCAGGCGTCCCGGAACAGCGCGGGGAAGACCTTCCTTCGCTGCCGGAACACCGGGTCCGCATCGATGAAGCGCACGGGGTAGAAGGCGACGTCGATCCCCTCGGCCGCCCTTCGCAGGACCTCCGGATCCAGCGGGTCTCCCACGACGATTTCCGGGATCTCCTCCGCCGCGTCTCCCAGGTTCCGGCGGTCCGCCACGAGAACGCGCAGGCGCACGTCGCCGCGGTCGAGGAGCTTCCGCAGCAGCCGGCGCCCCAGGTAACTCAGGGGGGCCGGCAGAAGGACCTTCGGTTTCGGGTCGCATTCCGTCACCGAGTCAGTATATCGGTGGCGGCGGGGAATGTGGCGGTCCCGGCGCAGGACAGGTCGACCCCTCCCCCGGAACGCGATCGCAGAGAGACGTCGTGTTTCCGCACTCCATCTGCGAATCGTGCATGGAGATGGAGCGGGAACACGGGGCCGTCGATCCTCAGGTTCCGGCCGCTTCCTCCGGGGGCGCCCCGGCGGACCGATGCCTTGCGTGGTCGGTCGCGAGGAGCATGTACACCGCGGGCACGACGAAGAGCGTGAAGAGCGTTCCGATGGAAATCCCGGTCATGATCACCAGCCCCATGTTGAAGCGCCCCACCGCTCCGGCGCCCGAGGCGATCACCAGCGGCACCACTCCCAGGACCATCGCGGCGGTCGTCATCAGGATCGGCCGGAGTCGGATGCCCGCGGCCATCTCCACAGCCTCGCGCTTCCTCCGCCCCTCCCGCTGCAGGTCGTTGGCGAACTGGACGATCAGGATTCCGTGTTTGCTGATGAGCCCGATCAGCGTCACCAGGCCCACCTCGGTGTAGATGTTCAGGCTCGCGCCGCCCACCCCGAGGCTGATGAAGATCAGGGCCCCGCAGATCGACATCGGCACGCTGATGAGGACGATGAAGGGGTCGCGGAAACTCTCGAACAGGGCCGCCAGCGCGAGGAAGATGATGACGAGCGCGAAGAAGAACGTCACCAGCAGGGCGCTCGACTCCTGGACGTACTGCCGGGACTGGCCGGCGTAGTCGATGCCGTATCCCTGGGGGAGGACCTCCCCGGCAAGGGACTTGAGCGTGTCCAGCGCCTGGCCCAGGGTGACTCCGGGCGCGGTCACCCCGGAGATCGTGGCCGAGTTGAGCTGCTGGAAATGGTTGATGGATTCCGGAACGACGGTGGTCTTGAGGCGCACGATCGTGGAAATAGGCACCGACCCCCCGCTCGCGGTGTTGATGTAATAGTCGCGCAACTGCGACGCGTTGAGACGGTCCCGCCGCATCACCTGCGGGATCACCTTGTACGACCGTCCCGCGAGACCGAAATAGTTCACGTAGCCGCCCCCCACCATGGCGCCAAGCGCCCCGCCGACGTCGCGCATCGTGAGTCCCATCTGCGCAGCCCTGTCGCGGTCGATCTCCACGGCGACCTGGGGCTTGTCGAGCTTGAGATCGGTGTCCAGATACGCGAACCTGCCGCTGGCGTATGCCTTGTCGAGGAGCTCCTGCGAGACCGCGTTCAGCCGCGAATAAGGCTCGGTGGTCCCGATCACGAACTGCACCGGAAGCCCCCTCCCCCCGCCGGGGAGAGGAGACGGCTGGAACGCCGCGACGCGCGCCCCCGCGATGCCGTAGAGACGCTGCTGCACCAGCGGGTTCAGCTGCATCGACGTGCGATTGCGCTCGTCCCACGGCTTGAGCACCATCCCCGCGATCCCCGAATTGAGTCCGCCCGCCCCGTCGAGCTGGAAGACGTGGTCCGTCTCCGGGAATCCCTTGTAGATCTTGAACACCTGCCGGGAGCTCAGCCGGGTCTGCTCCAGCGTCGCGTCGGGGGCGGTGGTGATCAGGGAGACGATGATCCCCTGGTCTTCCTGCGGGGCAAGCTCGCTCTTCGAGCCGGCGTACAGGAAATAGATGCTCCCGAGGACGATCATGGCGAACACCGCGGTGACGGGCAGGAAATCGAGCGAGCCGTGGAGAAGGCGCTCGTAGGTTCGGCGGAACCCCTCGAACCGCCGGTCGACGAACGCCACGAACCTCCCCTGCCCGCCGGAAGCCGGCGACTTCAGGAAGCGCGAGCACATCATGGGCGAGAGCGTGAGGGCAACCACCGCCGACACGGTAACGGCGCCGGCGAGCGTGTAGGCGAACTCGGTGAACAGCGCCCCGGTAAGCCCCCCCATGAAGCCTATCGGAACGTAGACCGCGATCAGGACCACGGTCATGGCGAGGATCGGGCCGGCCAGTTCCCGAGCCCCCCGGATCGCGGCGGACAGGGGCTCCATGCCGTCTTCCATGTGGCGATTGGCGTTCTCCACAACGATGATCGCGTCGTCGACGACCAGCCCGATGGCGAGCACCAGGGACAGAAGCGTCAGCAGGTTGATCGTGTACCCGAGCGCCAGCATGATGAAGAAGGTCCCGACCAGGGACAGCGGCATGGCGACCGTAGGGATGATCACAGACCGGAACGACGCCAGGAACAGGAAGATGACCACGGTCACGATCGCCAGCGCTTCGACCAGGGTGGTGACCACCTCGTGGATCGAACTGTCGACGTACTTCGTCGCGTCGAAAACGACCCGCCCGTGGAGCCCCTCCGGCAGCTGCTGCCGGACCGAGGGGAAGACCTCCCGCACGCCGTTGATCACGGTGAGCAGGTTCGCGGTCGGGGCGACCTTGATGCCGATGTAGACGGCGCTCTCCCCGTCGAACGCCACCGCGGTGTTGTAGTCCTCCGCCCCCAGAGTGACGTTGGCCACATCCCCGAGCCGGACGATCGCGCCGTTCTGCGCCTTGATCACGAGGTTGCGGAACTGTTCCACCGAGTGCAGGCTCGTGTCGGCGGTGAGATCCACCGTGACCATCTGCCCCTTGGTGCGCCCCACGGCGGAAAGGAAGTCGTTCGACGCAAGGGCGTCCCTCACGTCCGAGGCCGTCACCTTCAGGGCCGCCATCCGCTGCGGGTCGAGCCACGCCCTCAGCGCGAACCGGCGCTGCCCGAGGATCTCGGCGGTCTGCACGCCATCGACCGCCTGCAGCTTCGGCTGCACGACCCGTATCAGGTAGTCGGTGATGTTGTTGGTCGGGAGCGCCTTGCTGTAGAAACCGATGTACATCGAGTCGAACGGCTCGCCGATGGCGATGGTGATCACCGGCTGAAGCGTCCCCTGCGGAAGCTGGTTCACCACCGCGTTGACCTTGGTGCTGATCTCGGAGAGCGCCTTGTTCGAATCGTAATTCAGGCGCAGGGTCGCCTGGATCGTGCTCAGGCTCTGCGTGCTCGTGGACGTGAGGTAGTCGATGCCGTTGGCCTGCGAGATGCTGTTCTCCAGCGGCGTCGTGATGAAGCCCGCCACGAGCGCGGGGTCTGCGCCGGTGAACACGGTCGTCACCGTGACGACCGCGTTCTGCGTCACCGGATACTGCCGGACCTTCAGCAGACCGATGGAGCGCAATCCCAGCACCAGGATCAGCATGCTGACCACGGTGGCGAGCACGGGCCGGCGGATGAAGATGTCGGTGAATCGCATGCGGTTCCTCAGTGCATCCGTTCGCGGACACTACGACATGTCCGAACGAAGCGCGGCAGACATCCGTGTTTCGCCGTATCCGTGAAACGCGGCATCACTGATCCTTGATGTCCGGAGCCGCCTCGTTCAGAGGCTGCACCCGGTTGTCGATGATGACCGGGCTGCCGTTCTTGAGCTTGAGCTGTCCGCTCGTCACCACCAGGTCCCCCTCCTTGATCCCCTTGAGGACCGCGACCTGGTCGCCGCGGGTGGGGCCGACGGCGACGAAAGTCTGCCGCGCGACGAGGAGCGGCTTGCCGGCCGGCGCCTTGCCGTTTTCCCGAACGACATAGATCGTCTCTCCGTACGGGTTGTAGGTCACGGCCGTCTGCGGCAGCGTCAGGTAGGACCGCGCAGCGCCGGACCGGACCTCGACCGTTGCGTACATTCCCGGCAGGAGCTTGTGGCCGGGATTGGCGAGGGTCGCCTCGATCCGGACGTTCCGCGTGGCCGGGTCCACCTTCGGGTCGATGGCGGTCACCCGGCCCGCGAAGACGCGGCCCGGATAGGTGTCCGTCGTGGCCACGACCCTCTGCCCCAGGGAGACAATCCCGAGGTCCTGCTGGGGGAGGGAGAAGTCGACATACAGCGAATCGAGCGCCTGAAGGGTGACGATCTTGTCCCCGGGGTTCAGGTACTGCCCGGGATTGACGGTGGTGATCCCCAGGCGGCCGGAAAACGGCGCCCGGATGGTTTTCCTGTCGACGACCGCCGCCTGCTCCGCCACCCGCGCCCTCCGGCTCTTCAGGTCTGCGGCGTCGGCATCGAGCGCGGCCTGGCTCACAGCGTGCGCTTCGAACTGCTTCGTGTCCCGTTCGTAGACCGTCTTCGCCAGTTCCGCCCCGGCCTGCAGGGAGCGCAGCTGTGCGACATCGGTGTCCGCGTTCAGTTCAACGAGGAGCCGGCCTTCCTGCACGTCGTCCCCCGAACGGAAATGCAGGGCGCGCACCAGGCCGGCGATCTCCGTGGTCACGTCCACGCCCCGAACCGCGCGCAGGCTCCCCACGGCCTTGAGCCGGGGCTGCCAGACCGAGGCTTCCGCCTTCACCGCGGAGACCACCACCGCCGGCGACAGGCCGGCGGCAATGGCCTCCCGCATCCTTTTCGCCGTGTGGGAACGGTAGAGGAAGATGCCGCCGAAAACGGCGGCGACCGCCAGCAGCATCAGGAACATGCGCCGAATCATCGGGGGATCCTCCTTGGGGTGACCAGGATGCTCTCCATCAACGGTCCCTGGACGCGGAACCGGAAGGCGAGGCTTTGTTCCACCATCCCCCGCCGAGGGCCTGGAAGAGCGCGGCGGTGTCGGCATACCGCCCCGCCTGCGCCTGGACCAGAAGGATCCGCGCCGTTTGGTATTGCCGCTGGGCGTTGAGCAGCGCGAGATAGCTCACCGCGCCGAGCTGGAACTGCTTTCGCGCCAGGTCGAGAGTGTCCCTCGCGGCGGTTTCGGCTTCCGCCTGCGCCTGCAGCGTGCGGGCATCGAACTCCAGCGCGCGCAGCACGTCGGCAACGTTTTGGAACGCCTGCAGGACCGTCTCGCGGTACTGCGCCGCAGCCTGGTCGTAGGCGGCGACGGCCGCCCGTCGGTCCGCCTCCAGCGCCCCGCCGTGGAAGACGGGCTGCAACAGGCCGGTCCCAAGGCTCCAGACGGACGCGCCGGCGCCGAACAGGTCGCCGAGACGCGACGCATCCGATCCGTAGCTGCCGGTCAGCGTGATCCGGGGGTAGAGGTTCGCCGTGGCAACCCCCACCGCCGCGCTCGCCGCGTGCATCAACTCCTCCGCCGAGCGGATGTCGGGGCGTTGCCGCGCCAGCGACGAGGGCAGGCTCACGGGCAGTTTCGCGGGCAGTTTCAGGTCGTCGAGGTGAAATTCCGGAAGATCCGCCGTGTCGCCCGGGAACCTGCCGGCGAGGACCGCCAGCAGGTGGCGGGTCCGGGCGAGCTGCTTTTCCAGCGGCGGCAGGGCCGCCCGGGACTGCGCAAGCTGCGCGCGCTGGGCGAGCACGTCGGAGCGCGCCACCGCTCCCAGCCGGAACTGGTTCTCAACGACCGATAGCTGCTGCTCCTCGGTCGAAAGGATCTCCTGCGTGGCTCCGATCTGCCCGCGCAGGGAAGCCTCCTGGACCGCGGTGGTCACGATGTTGGAGGTGAGGGTGAGATAGGCCCCCTCGAGCTGGAACCTCCGGTAGTCGACCTGCGCTTGCAAGGCTTCCAATTCCCGCCGCGTCCCGCCGAACAGGTCCGGTGCGTACGAGACGTTCACCGAGGCGTTATAGAGGGTGAAAGGGTTGAACTGCCCGTTCGCCTGCCCGATCGAGGCTCCCGAAATCTTCTGCCGGGCAGCCGAAACGGAGCCGTCCACGCTCGGGAAAAGCGCACCGGATACGGCACGCCGGCTTTCCTGGGCCTGACGCAGGGTCGCCTCGGCCACGGAGAGCGTCGGGTTGTCCGCAAGCGCCTTGCGGATCCATCGATCCAGCGGCTCGGAACGGAACAGTTCCCACCATCGTGCCGGGATCTCCATGCCGGACACGAAGCGCTGGGAGTCGCCGCCGTCCACCGGCGCCCCGGTGGTCTCCGCCGGCAGAGGCGTTGCCGTATAGGAGGAAGCGCCCGGAGCCTTCGGCCCCCGGAATTCCGGGCCGACCGCGCATCCGGTCCACAAAAGACCGGCGACCGTCGCGACGACGGTTATCCCCCGAACAGCTGCCACACCGTAACGCATCGACAATGGATGCAGTTCCTCGCTTGTCCGGGGTCTTTGCCCCGCCATCCCTCTATCCGGATTCCCTGGGCTTTGTGCCATTAGATGCAGGTCGACGGGGAGACAGTTCCATCACATGCCGCGGGAGCCGTGGGAACGGCGGGCGAGGGAAACCGCCATGGGACCGAGGATGCCCCCCAGGGCGAGGAGTCCGAAGGCGACTCCCCACGAGACCGGGTTCGCGCCTCCACCGGCCACGTCCAGGACGACGCCGAAGACCAACGGTCCGAGAAACGCCCCGAAAAACCCGATCGTGGAATGCACCGCCATCGTGGCCCCGCGGCGCCCGGGATCGGCGGCGTCGACGGCTCCGGCGGTCAGCGTCCCGGAATCGAGCATGATGAGGACACCGTAGAGCAGGAGAAGCGGCAAAAGCCACGACGTCGGGCGCGGGGCGAGCAACCCCGCGCCGGCGGCGGCCAACGCCGTCACCGCGGTCACGCCCGTGACCGTACGACTCCTCCCCCACCGCTCGGCCAACTCGTTGCCGAGGATGCTCGAAGGCACGCCGATGAAGCCGATGACGCTCGCGATCGTGGTCGCCCTGAGACCCCATCGGTCGGGCAACGCCCGGTTGCGGAAGACCAGGAACGCGACGATCCAACTGCGGAACGTGAAGAGTTCCCAGCAGTGGACCCCGTAGGCGAGCATGTACGCCATCGCCGTCCGATTCCGGAGCACGGGTTTGAGGTCGGAGATCCTGAAAAGGGGCGCTTTCCCCTTCGCCGCGGAACGGCCGGCCGGGACGGCCAGCGTCACGAGGATCAGCGCCGCGATGCTCCCCGCTCCCGCCGCGACGAAGGCGGCCCGCCAGCCGCCGCGCGCGAAGATCTCCCCCGCCGCGAAGTAGGACATCGCCACCCCGATGCCGAAGGTGGACGTATAGAAGGACACCGCCCGGGACAACCTCTCCCCCCGGTAATGATCGGTCAGCGCCCGCAGCCCGGGCATGTAGGTGCCGGCGAGCCCGGCCCCCGCCAGGGCGCGCAGCGCAAGCGCCGACGGGAACCCCCCGGCGAGGACCGCGAAACCGAGGGAAGAGACGGTCGCCAGCAGGAGGCCCGCGATCATGATCCGCCGCGGGTCCATGCGGTCGGTGGCCGACACGAGGACCGGGACGCACAGCGTGTATCCGCCGAAAAAGATCCCGTTGATCCAGCCGGACTGGACGCTCGACAGCGCCCAGAGACGTTCGAGGGGAGGCTGCAGCGCCGAGAAGGTGGAGAACCCCGCCATGCTGAAGAACTCGGCGAGGCACAGGGCGAAGACGAGGAGGGCGGGGTTGCGGTGTCCGGGGGTCGCCGGCGGGAGCCCGCTCCCCTTCGGGTCTCGATCCGGCAGGCGGCTCACCCCAGTTTGCGTCGGATCAGGTCCTGCACCGCCTTCGGGTCGGCCTTCCCCCCGGTGGCTTTCATCACCTGCCCGGTGAACATGCCCAGGAGACTGGTCTTCCCCTCGCGGT
The DNA here is from genome assembly GCA_021815305.1 of Deltaproteobacteria bacterium. Classification (GTDB taxonomy): domain Bacteria; phylum Desulfobacterota; class Deferrimicrobia; order Deferrimicrobiales; family Deferrimicrobiaceae; genus JAKAHC01. The sequence goes on from JAKAHC010000010.1 coordinate 38,422, forward strand.
ACGCGGCCGCCTTGTCCGGCATCGCGGCGACCGCGGCGTCGACCGCCGCCGCAAGGTCCGCATCGGATACCGACCGGTCCAGCCCCATGCGCCGGATGATCGCGAGCGGCGGCCCCCCGCCTGCCATCATTTCCGCGAAGACGGCTTTCGCCGCGGTAGAGGTGATGGTCCCCGCCTCCACGGCCCGGACCAGCTCCGCCAGCTCCCCGCCCCGGAACGGCAGTTCGCCGACGGGCCTCCCCTTGAGCTCCCGCAGGACGTCGTTGGCCACCCAGTTGGCGACGGCTTTCGCGTTGGCGTGCGCCCGGACGGAGGCATCGAAGAAACGCGCCACCTCCGCATCCCCCGTCAGCACGTCGGCCAGTTCGGGGGAAAGCCCCAGGTCGGCGACGTACTCCTCGTACCGCCGGGCGAGGAAAGGGTTCTCCGCCCTGGCGCGGACCCGCTCGTCGGAGATCGTCCCCCTGGAAGGGCCGGCATCCCCCTTCGGCGACGCCGTCCTCCGGGCAGGCATCGCCCCCCGGGGTTTCCCACCGCCAGCCGATGCGGTCCTGTCCCCCTTGTAGGTGTCCTTCAGGCCGATGATGCGGTTGAACACGAGGGCATCCGGTTTCGAGTCGACGGGGTCGGCGATGAAGTAGCCGTGGCGGACGAACTGGAACCGCTCGCCGGGTTTGGCGCCGGCCAGCACGGGTTCGAGGAGGCACTCGGTAAGGATTTCCACGGAGTCGGGGTTCAGGCAGTCCTTGAACGTCCTGCCCTCTTCCGCCTCCTCGGGATCGGGCGCGGTGAACAGCCGGTCGTACAGGCGCACCGCGGCGGGCACGGCGTGCCCGGCGGAGACCCACTGGATGGCCGCGGTCCTGCCTCTCCCGGCGCCGGCCGGTTTCCCCATCGAGTCGGGATCGTACGAGCATCGCAACTCGGCCACTTCCCCGGTCGCCGGGTTCCTGACCGCCTCCTCGCATCGCAGGATGCAGGCGTCCCGAAGCCGCACCGCGCCGCCGGGACGAAGCCGCATCCAGCCGGGTGGAGGGTCCTCGCTGAAGTCGGTCCGCTCGATGAACACCTCCCGGGTCAACGGAACCGCCCTCGTTCCCTCCCGGGGGATGTCGTGAGGCCAGTAGGGGGCTTCGCACCATTCCACCTTCCCCGCCGGCCAGTTTGCGATCGTGACCTTCAACGGCCGCAGGACGCCCATGACGCGCGGCGCGCGGGCGTTCAGGTCGTCCCGGATCGCGTCTTCGAGCAACTCCATGCTGACGCGGCTGTTGGCCTTGTCCACGCCGATGCGCGAGGTGAAGAGACGGATCCCCTCCGGGGTGTACCCGCGCCGGCGCATTCCGGCGAGGGTCGGCATGCGCGGGTCGTCCCACCCGGCGACGTCGCCCTCCTCCACGAGCCGGAGCAGCTTGCGCTTGCTCATGACCGTGTAGTCGAGGTTCAGCCGCGCGAACTCGTACTGGCGCGGACGCGGCTCGGGGAAAAGGCGGTCTACGAGCCAGTCGTAGATCGCCCGGTTGTTCTCGAACTCGAGGGTGCAGATGGAGTGCGTGATGTTCTCGATGGCGTCGGACAGGGGGTGGGCGAAATCGTACATCGGGTAGATGCACCAGCGGTCGCCCGTCCGGTAATGCGTCACGTGCCGGATGCGGTAGAGGAGCGGGTCCCGCATCTTCATGTTCTTCGCCCCCATGTCGATCTTCGCGCGCAGTACATGCGCCCCGTCGGGGAACTCTCCGGCACGCATCCGGGCGAAAAGGTCCAGGTTTTCCGCGACGGACCGGTTGCGGTACGGGCTTTCCCGCCCCGGCTCCGTCACCGTCCCCCGGTGCCTGCGGATCTCCTCCTCGTCCAGGCTGTCGACGTATGCATTGCCGTCCTCGATCAGGCGGACGGCGAGCCGGTAAAGCCGCTCGTAGTAGTCCGAGGCGAAAAAGAGCTTGTCCTGCCAGTCGAATCCCAGCCACCGGACATCCGCGAGGATCGACTCGACGTATTTCATGTCCTCGGTTTCGGGGTTCGTGTCGTCAAACCGCATGTGGCAGACGCCCCCGAAATCGCGCGCGATGCCGAAATTGATGCAGATGGACTTGGCGTGACCGATGTGCAGGTATCCGTTCGGTTCCGGCGGGAAACGCGTAACGACCTTCCCGCCGTAACGGCCCGCGGCGGTGTCCCTCCGGACGATCTCGCGGAGAAAATCGAAGGTTTCCCTGCCTTGAGGCGCCGGCGGTTTGGATGCAGGGTTCGGCATGAATGCCTATTTAGCATGCCGCAGGGGCCGTGTCAAAACCTCGGGGCGCATCGCCGCCCGTCGGAATCCGAAACCGGACAGGGCGAATGATTCCGAATTTTCTGTTTTTCCATGGGAAGTTAGGTGAGTTGCGCGTGATTGTTTTTCCCTCGCCGCCTATCGGGGGTATACTGTACGCCGTCCGGAGGTTGACGTACCGGATGGAAACGAGCGAAAATTAAGTTTTATCATCCCTACCCGGGGACAGGATGCGCAAACCGGTTTACCTCGCCGTAGTGGGGGTTTCCATCGTTGTGTCGGCAGTTTCCCTCGGCGTCGCGTTGACGCGATACGTGTCCCTGCGCGCCTACGCTCCGAAGGCTCCCCTCCGAACCTCCGCGGCGGCCCCGGTACGGCCCGCCTCCTCCGTTCCCCTCGACCAGTGGCGAAACCTCTTCGCCCCGTCGCAGGGGATGAAGATCCCTTCCCGTCTCCCCACCGTGAGCGCGAAGGGGGCACAGCCCGCGGTCCGTTCGAACTTCGTCCTCGTCGGCACGATCACCTCCCCCGACCCGTCCTCCCGGCGGGCGGCCCTCTGGACGAACGGCATGAAGGAACCCCGGCTGTTCCGGGAGAACGAGGAAGTGGAGCCCGGCGCGTTCCTCACCTCCATCGAGCGGGACAAGGTCTGGATCACGAGGGGCGGGGAACGGCAGATGCTGGAGCTCCTCCCCGTCGGAAGCCGCACCCGGGCGAGCGCCCCTCCCGAGGCGCCGGTTCCCGCAGCCCGCGCGGCGGCCATGCCCGCCGCCGCTCCTTCCCCCGGTCCGCTCCACGTGACGCGCCTCGGGGATTCCACTTTCACCATCGACGAGGCGGGGATCGACCAGATCTCGAAGAACATCAACCAGTTCATGACCCAGGTCCGGATCGTTCCCTATTTCGAGGGGAACAGGTCCGCGGGGTATCGCATCGCCGCGATTCGTCCGGGCACGGCATTCGAGCAGCTCGGATTCCAGGGAGGCGACGTCCTGCAGCAGGTCAACGGCGTCGAGCTCTCCTCCCCCGAGAAGATGTACACCATCTTCCAGAACCTCAAGGACGAGAAGACGGTGGCCGTGAACATCCTCCGGCAGGGACGTAAAAACACGCTGACATACGAAGTCCGATGACCAGGGAGACCCCGATGCGATTCACGGCCCTATTGACCGCCGCATTCCTTTTCCTGTGCGCCGCCGCGCATGCCGCCGATCCGCCGACCGTGCCGGAACCCCCGCCCGGAGCGGCGCAACCGGAAAACCTCCAGGCCGCCCCCGCGGTCCCGTCTCTTCCGGCCGTCCCCCCACCCGCGGCGGTTCCCCCGCCCGGGGCTGCGCCGCCGGAGCAGGCTCCTCCCGCCGCGGCCGCACCGCCGGTCCAGCCCCCTCCCGTCGCCGAAACAAGGCCCGCGCCGCCGCCCGCGAAAGCCGCCGGGGCTTCGCCGGAAAAACCAGGCGCCTCCCCGGTCTATCTTTCGATGGACTTCACCGACGTCGAACTGCCGGTCCTCATCAAGTTCATGAGCGAGCAGACAAGGAAGAACTTCATCTTCGACGAAAGGGTCCAGGGGAAGATCACGATCATCTCCCCGCGGAAGGTGACGGTGGACGAGGCGTACAACGTCTTCCTTTCCGTGCTGCAGGTCAAAGGGTTCACCACGGTGGAGCAGGGCAACACGATCAAGATCGTCGCCGCGCGGGAGGCCCGCCAGGACACGATCCCGACGGGGGAGACCCATGGGATGCCGGGGGCGGAGTTCATCACCCGCCTCATCCCCCTCCAGTACCTCGACAGCGCGGAGGTGGTTCCGCTGATCACCCCGCTGGTTTCCAAGGACGGCCTGGTGTCGGCGTTCGGTTCCTCCAACACCCTCCTCCTGATCGACTCGCGCTCCAACGTCGACCGGCTTTTCAAGATCCTCTCCGAGCTCGACGTGGAGGGAACACCGGGGAACCTCAAGGTCTTCCACCTCACGTACGCTTCCGCCGCCGACACGGCGAAGACGCTGGACAGCCTGTTCCAGGAATCCCCTTCCGCGACCCCGACCCGGGGCAGGCCCCGGGGCATTTCCCGGCGCCGCGGCGTTCAGACGAAATTCATCCCCGAGGCGCGCACCAACAGCCTGATCGTGTTCGCCACGGAAGAGGTCCTCGGGGAAGTGGCGAACCTGGTGCAGCAGCTCGACGTCCCCGTCTCCGCCGGCGCGGGGAAGATCAACGTGTATTATCTGGAGAACGCGGACGCGGAAGAGGTGGCCAAGGTCCTCGCGTCCCTGTCCGAGAAGCGGCCGGGACAGCAGCCCACCCCCGTCGCGACCCCGGTGATGCCCGGCGCCCGGCAGCCGACCGTGAAAGACGTCCTTTCCGCGGAGCTCGAGGGCGGCGTGAAGGTCACGCCCGACAAGGCGACCAACTCCCTCATCATCGTAGCCTCCCCGAACGACTACCAGACGCTCGTCGACGTCGTCAAAAAGCTCGACATCCGCCGCCGGCAGGTGTACGTCCAGGCGGTGATCATGGAGGTCACGCTCAACAAGGAGCGGGACCTGGGCGCGGAGTTCCGCGGGGCGGTGCAGACCGGGGGCAGCAACGGCGCGGTCCTGAGCGGAACGAACTTCGGGTTCACCGGCGGAGTGAACGACCTGTTCACCGCGCTCGCGACCGGGAACCCCCTCGTCCTCTCGGGCACCGGCCTGATCGCCGGGGGGATCGCCGGGAACGTCACCCTGCCGAACGGGACGAAGATCCCCGCGGTCACCGCGATCCTGCGCGCCGCGCAGACGGCGAGCAACGTGAACATCCTTTCCTCCCCGCACCTGCTCACCCTCGACAACAAGGAGGCGGAGATCATCGTCGGCCAGAACGTCCCCTTCATCACGAGCCAGTCCAGGGACACCACGAACCTCGCCAACGTCATCAACACCGTCGAGCGCAAGGACGTCGGCATCACCCTTCGCCTGACCCCGCACATCCACGAGAGCGACTTCGTGAGTCTCGAGCTCTACCAGGAGTCGTCCGCCATCGTCGGGGACACCCTCCTGAACACGAGCCAGGTGGGACCGACGACCACGAAACGGTCCGCCAAGACAAGCGTGCTCGTGAAAAACGGCGACACGGTGGTGTTGGGCGGCATGATGCAGGAGACCTACACGACCACGAACAGCCAGGTCCCGCTCCTTGGGGACATCCCGCTGCTCGGCAACCTCTTCAAGTTCAAGTCCGTGCAGCGGCAGAAGACGAACCTGCTCATCCTGCTCACCCCGCAGATCATCCGGGAGCCGGGACAGATGGCGCCGACATCGCAGGAGCAGCAGAAAAAGATGACCGAAGATTTCAACCGGCAGAAAAAGGAGGTCGAGAGCACGTTCCCCGACCCGAACCCGGAAAGGAAGCCGTGACCGGGGCCTCGAAACCCCGGAAAGGGACGGAAATGGCGGAGTTCATCCCGGAAACCTCTCTGGTCGGGAAGATCCCGATCACGTACGCCCGGAAGAACCTGCTCCTCCCCTGCCGTACGGCGTCCGGGGAACTGGTCCTGGTCTCGGGGAACCCCGGGGCCCGGGAGGCGATCGACGAGATGCGGTTCCTCGCCGGGCCCGCGCGGGTCGTCCCGGCGGCGGGCGAGGAGATCCTCCCCCTCATCGACGCGGCGTACGAGCGGGTCCAGGCCCCGGAGCGGGAGATCGCCGAGGGACTGTCGGGCGAGTGGGACATCGACGTGGCGGCCACCATCGAAGAGACCAAGGACCTCCTCGATTCCCCGGACGAGGCGCCGGTCATCCGGTTCGTCCACTCCGTCCTGTTCCGGGCGATCCGGGAGCGGTCCAGCGACATCCATTTCGAACCGTACGAGAAAGAGCTCGTCGTCCGCAACCGGGTGGACGGAATCCTCTACCCGATGGTCACCGCCCCCAGGAAGTGGCACGCCCCCGCGGTGTCCCGCGTCAAAGTCATGGCGGGCCTGGACATCGCGGAGCGCCGCCTGCCGCAGGACGGGAGGATCCGGATCCGGCTCGGAGGGAAGGAGATCGACATCCGCGTCTCGACGGTCCCCACCTCGTTCGGAGAGCGGGCCGTGCTGCGCATCCTCGACCGCACCCACATCCTCCTCGGACTGACCGACCTGGGGCTTGCCGACAGCGACCTGGCCTCCCTCGAGCGCTTTCTCGCCCGCTCGAACGGCATCCTCCTGGTCACGGGCCCGACGGGGTCCGGGAAGACCACCACCCTGTACGCGGCGCTGCGCCGCCTCGACTCCGGCACCAAGAACATCATCACCATCGAGGACCCGGTGGAGTACCAGATCCGCGGCATCGGACAGATCCAGGTCAACCCGAAGATCCAGTTGACCTTCGCCGGCGGCCTGCGATCGATCCTGCGGCAGGACCCCGACATCATCATGGTGGGGGAAATCCGGGACGCGGAGACCGCCGAGATCGCGATCCAGGCCTCCCTCACCGGGCACCTCGTCCTCTCCACGCTGCACACCAACGACTCCGCAAGCGCCGTGACCCGGCTGGTCGACATGGGGATCGAACCGTTCCTCGTGGCGTCTTCCCTTTCGGGGGTGATCGCGCAGCGCCTCGTGCGCCGCCTCTGCCCCGAGTGCAAGGTCCCCTACGAGCCCGGCGCCGGGGAGTCCCGGAGCATCGGGCTCTCAGCCTCCCCATCGGTCCCCTTCTACCGCCCCGCGGGGTGCGCGAAGTGCCTCAACACGGGGTACGCCGGGCGTACGGGGCTCTACGAGATCCTGCCCGCCGACGAAGCGATCCGGTCGATGATCCTGACCCGCGCCGACGCGGACGGCATCCGTGCCCTCGCCGTCTCCCGCGGCATGCGGACGATCCTCGCCGCGGGCGCGGAGAAGGTGGCGGAGGGCGTAACCTCGGTGGAGGAGGTCCTCCGCGTAACGCAGGAGGATTAGGCGCTACGTGCCGGTATATCGCTACAAGGGGATCACGCGGGCGGGCGAAAACCGGAAGGGAGCCCTGGAGGCGGAGAGCGTCGCCCTGGCCCGGAAGAAGCTCCACGAGGAGGGAGTGTTTCCCGAGACGCTCGTGGAGAGCGCCCGGGAAAGGAAAGGGATCGCCCTTCCCTCCCTGCTCGGACGAAAGGAGTTTCTCCCCCTCCTCACCCGTCAGCTCGCCACGCTCGTAGGGGCGGGCGTTCCGCTTGTCGGCGCCCTCCAGTCGGTGTCTTCGCAGGTGGACGACCCGGAGAGCCGCAAGATCCTCCAGAGCATCCAGAACACCGTGCGCGAGGGATCTTCCCTGGCGCGCGCCGTGGAGGCCCATCCCGCAACGTTTCCCGACCTTTACGCAAGCATGGTGCGGGCCGGAGAGGAGAGCGGGACGCTTCCGCTGGCGCTTTCCCGGCTGGCGGACCACCTCGAAGAGCAGGCACGGACCCGGAACCGGGTCCGTGCCGCGCTGACCTACCCCCTGCTGATGGCCGTGGTCGCATCCCTTGTGGTGGTGTTCCTGCTGACCTTCGTCGTGCCGAAAATCGTGGGGATCTTCTCCCACCTCGGCGCCGCCCTCCCCCTGCCGACGAGAATCCTCATCGCGGTGACCGACGTCCTCTCCGCGGGCTGGTGGGCGCTTTTGCTCCTCGCGGGAGCGCTGACGCTTCTGGCGCGGAAATACATAGCCACCGAACGCGGCCGCCGCGCCCGGGACGCCTTCCTGCTCCGCCTGCCCCTGGCGGGACGGCTTGCGCACCTGTCCGCGCTCTCCCGGTTCGCGCGCACCCTTTCCACGCTGGTCTCGGGAGGGATCCCGGTGGACCGGGCGCTGCGCATCGTCGCCCCGGTGGTCGGAAACGTGGTGATCGCGGAGGACATCTCCGCGGCCGCGGACCGCATCGTGGAAGGGTCCACCCTCTCGGACGCGCTAAAGCCTCACCCCGAGGTTCCCCTCACCCTCGTCCAGATGGTGGCGGTGGGCGAGGAGAGCGGGGCGCTCGGAGAACTGCTGCTCCGGGCGGCCGACGCGATGGACGAGGAGACGGAGGCCCGCCTCTCCAGGCTTCTCTCCCTCCTCGAACCCATGATCATCCTGGTAATGGGAACGGTGGTCGCCTTCATCGTCGTCTCCGTCCTCTTGCCGCTGCTCAACATCTCACAGATCGTCCGATAGGAGGAACGCGATGGATGGGAAAATCCCCGGGAAGAGGCTCCGCGGCAAGGGGGGCTTCACGCTCATCGAAATCATGGTCGTCATCGTCATCCTGGGACTGCTCGCCGCGCTGGTGGTGCCCAAGCTGATCGGCCGCACGGAGGAAGCCAAGAAGACCCAGTCGCGCGTCCAGATCAAGCACCTGCAGCAGGCACTCGAGCTGTTCAAGCTGGACAACGGCTTCTTCCCGACGACCGACCAGGGTCTGGAAGCGCTGGTGCGCGTTCCCGAGGGGGGACGGGTCCCGAAGAACTACCGGAAGGGAGGCTACCTGGACCGCGTGCCGAAAGACCCGTGGGGAAATGCCTACGTCTACGTCTGCCCCGGGACGCACGGCGACTATGACATCAGCTCCTACGGCGCGGACAACGCGCCGGGAGGCGAAGGCGAGGATGCGGACATCAACTCGTGGGATGCGCAGTAACCGCGGCTTCACGCTGATCGAGCTCGCCGTCGTACTGTTCGTGCTCGGGCTGATTCTCTGGATCGCGATCCCGCGTCTTTCCCGGATCGGCGACCCCGGCCGTGACGCCGTGTTCCGCGACCTCTCGGCGGAATCCGAGGCCGCGTACGACCTCTCCCTCTTCGAGAAGCGGGAAACCCGGCTGGTCCTCAACCCGGCGGCGGGAACCTACGAGTTCCGGTTGCCCGACCGCAACGCGGATGCGTCGCACCCGCGCGAGTTCGGCCCGAGGCTCACGGTGACCGGAATCCGCATCGAGGGGGAAGACCGGCCTCTGGACATCCCGACGGAGATCCGCTACCTCCCCGGCGGGCGGGTTCCCACGGCCTGGATCTACTTCCGGGATGCGGGCGACGAAGCGCACCCCACCCGGTGGACCCTCCGGCTCAACCCGTTCAACGGCTCGATGAAGGTCACGGAAGGCACGGTGAGGGACAATGGCTGACGGGGACACCTCGCGCGGAAATGGGGTGGGCAGGGGCGGGTTCACCCTCATCGAGGTGCTGGTCTCCCTCGCGATCCTGGCGGCCACGCTCCTCCTTGCCTACAGGATCATCGCGGGCGCGATCGCCGCGGAGGGACGGTCGGAGCACTGGACCGTCTGCTCCTATCTCGCGGAGGCCCTCGTCCGGGAAGCCACCGCCACCTTCCCCGACACCGGAGAGTCCGAAGGAAAGTTCGCCCCGCCGATGGACGCCTACTCGTGGAAGCGCACCGTCCGGGCGGCGGCGCACTCCGACGCCCGTGAAGTGGACGTCACCGTCACGTGGGGATCGGACAGCGGGGCGGAGCAGGTCACCCTATACGGGATTGCGGTGAAGTGATGCGGCCCGCGCGGCGTTACGGAGGGTTCACCCTCATCGAGATCCTCCTTGCGCTGGCGATCCTTGCGGTCGTCATGCTGCTTCTCCTGTCCGCCTTTACCGGCGCCGTGCGGGCGCGGGACATCCTCTTCGGGCGATCCCGCGATTTCCGCCAGATCCGGCTCACGATGGACCGCATCGGCACCGACCTGCAGGACGCCTTCGCATCGTCGGTCCGCCAGGACTCCGGCCTCACCTGCCGGGAGGACCGGTTCTCGGGAAATCCCGCGGCGACGCTCGTATTCACCGCCTTCCAGCTTCCGGAAACGGACGGCCGCCGTCCCCCCGCGGACGTAGTCAAGATCAAGTACTACCCGAAGGTCGGCGCCGACGGTACCACGCTGGATCTTTACCGGGAGGAGTCCGACCTCCCCTTCATCGGCAACAAGATCCCCCTGCGGGAGGCGCTGGTCGCGGAGGGGCTCCGCGGTTTCCGCGTGGAACTGTACGACGGCTCCGCCTGGGTCAAGGAGTGGCCGTCGTCGGGAAAACCGGCAACGTCCCTTCCGGCGAAGGCGGCCGTGACGCTTACCGACGGCAGCGGCAACACGTACCGGCGCGAGATCCCCATTCCCCTCTCCGGCCAGGAAGGGGTGCTGACGTACTCCGGGCGGCGGCGCCCGTCCGGCCCATGAAGCGGCTTCGGGGGAACGAAGACGGAATCGCCCTGCTGGTCACCCTGCTCGTCCTCGTGCTGATCGTAGCCCTCGCCAACGAGATCTTCCGGATCGGGGCGCGTGCGGCGCAGACCGGCGCCTACGGGCGGGACTCGATCGAATGCGGGCTTCTGGCGGAGGCGGGGACCGGGGCAGCACGGATCGCCCTCCGGCAGGACGCGCGGGAGAACAGCTACGATACGCTCGACGAGTTCTGGTCCCGGCCAGTGCCTCCCATCGAACTGGGGAACGGCGTCATCAACGTCACCGTGGAGGACGAGGAGCGGAAGATCGACCTCAACCTGCTCGTGATGCCGAACGGGATCGCGCCGGACGAGCAGCGCCTCGCGATCTTCCGCCGCCTTCTCGACATCCTCGGGATCGACGGCGCGGTCGCGGACGCCGTAGTGGACTGGCTGGACGCGGACGACTCTCCGCGCGTCGGGGGCGCGGAGACCGCCTACTACCAGGGGCTTCCCTACCCCTACAGCGCGAAGAACGACCTGTTCGACACGGTGGACGAACTGCGGCTCGTGAAGGGGGTCACCGGCGAGGTTTTCGAGAAGCTGCGCCCCTTCGTCACCGTGTTCTCCTCCGCCAAGGTGAACATCAACACCGCGCCGAAGGAGGTCATCATGGCGCTGTCGGCCGGGTCGATCGCGGGGGCGGGGGAAATCGGTCCGGCCGAGGCGGACCAGCTCATCGCCTACCGGAGGGACCATCCCTTCAGGAGCGTCTCGGACATCAAGAACGTCTCCCCCTTCTTCGCGGACCTCTACGGCAAGACGCTCCTGCAGAATTACATCGACGTCCGCTCCACCGTTTTCCACGTGCGCTCGATCGGGACCGTCGCCGGGACGGCCCGCACGGTGGATGCCATCGGACTCCGTTCGGGAAATGAGATACAATGGCGTTTTTGGCGCCTGGAGTAGACTACCCGCAGCAACGGGGGGAAACCGCATGAACCTGTTCCGCCGAACCCGTTACCTTCTCGCACTCGCCGCCCTGCTTCTCTCCACGAGCGCGCGGGCCGAGCTAATCTTTCCCGTGAACGAGAGCGGGACCGGGGCGTTCACCTTCGACCAGCCGACGGGCGTCCTCGACGGGTCCACCGTGCACGTCGCCTTCATCGGGGATGCCGCGGGCACCGGACAGTTCTCGTTGTACTACGCGGCGATCAACGGCGCTGCCGATCTGACGAACCAGGCCACCACGCGGGCCCAGGTCCTCATCACCCCGGCCGTCGCCATCGACAACGGAGCCGCGTACACGGACGCGCGGCATCCGCGGGTCCAGCTCCTCGGCCCGGGCCAGGTCGTGATCGTGTTCCAGGCGATCCCGGCGGGCGCGACCGACTACAAGCTCTTCCTCGCCCTCGTGACGGTGGCAAACAACGCCGTCCAGACGCAGACGGTCCGCGAGATCACGGATCCCGTGACCGGGCGCATGGCCGGCAGGCTGATCGACCCGTCCTTCGGGCTGGTCGTGCCGGAACGCGCGGCCCGCGTCGCCTACACCGACAACACCGCCGGAAACGTCTACTGCGCCCGCATCGCGGTGGACAACGCGTCCCTGGTCGGCTCGCCCATCCTCCTCACGCCGACGGCGCAGACCCGGGGGATCACCCCTCTCCCCGGACTGGCCGTCGACAGCCAGAACCGCACCCACATCGCCTGGGCCGCCAACAACGCCCTGGGAACGCCTTCCGACATCTACTACGCCATGGTGCACGAAGCCGGCGCGATCGACAACCTCGCCATCGGCGCCACCAGCATCCTCTACGGCGGTTTCCGGTGGGGATTCCCCAGCGTGCTCCTGCCGGCGAACAACGGCATCCCACGGACCAACTCGGTCCTCGTCGTCGCCGCGGACGATCCGCTGGAAACCAGCGGCCTCGCGACGACGGTGGGGGTCGCCATGGTCGCCCCCGACGCGGTCACGCCGGACGGAAACCCCGTCGGCCCCGGGAACCTCATTTCCGGCCAGACGTTCCTCGTTTCCCCACCGGGAAGTTCGCCGCTGGCGGACACCTTTTCCGCCTACCACCCCGGCGCGGCCATCGACAGTTCCAACCGCGTCCACGTTTCCGGCTACGGCTTCCTGGCCCCCGGCAACCTGGGGAGCGCCGGGTCGTACTACACGATGGACCTGCTGGGGGTCACCACGGCACCGATCACCGGGTATCCGACGACCGAGGCGGTTCTGAGCTCCCCCCGGGAACCGGTGGGGACGGGCACCCTCGCTTACGCCACGACCCTCCCCGGCGACTACACCCGAACCGCCTTCGTGCACATGAACACGCGGGCGTTCCTGTTCTGGTCCGCTCAGGACAACGTCGTTTCCGGGGCGCACAACCTCTATGTCACCAGCGCCCTCTCCTCCACCGATCTGGTCGGCGCCAGCACCGGCTGCTCCACGGTCGCCGGCCCGGGGGAGAGGAACGGGGAGATCCCCTGGGCGGCCCTGCTGCTCCTTCCCGCGGTCCTGCTCCTGCTGCGGAGAGCCGCAAGGAAGGCCCTTGCCAGGTAGCGGGCGATCCAGGGGGCGCTTTGCGGGCACGGCGCTGGGCGCGGTTCTCTTCCTGGCCGCGTTCGGCCTTGCGGTGGCGATGACCCTTCCGGACGATTTCGTCCTGTCCATGGTCCGGCCCATCCTTCGTGCCGGTGGCGTCAACCTCACGGCCCGGAAAAGCCGCATCGCCTTCCCGCTCGGAGTGCGCCTGCAAGGGGTGTCCGTCGCCATCGCAGGGACCCCTCCGATCCATCTGGACGAGGCAACCGCATCGTGGGAGTGGACCGGGTTGTTCCGGTGGCTCCCGGCGCACCTGACCCTCGTGCGCGGGAACGCCACGGCGGACTTCCGGTTTTCTCCCGCCTTCTGGCATCCGAGCCGGGGACGGGCGACCCTCACGGGAGTTTCCTCCAGGGATCTGCCGCTCCCGGTCTTTTCGGATTCCGGGGCGGGATTCTCGGTTCGGCGGGTCGATGCCCGCTGGAGGATGACCGGGGGAAAACTGGCTGCGGAGGGCTCCGGTACGTTCGACTTCCTGCAGTTTCCGGTCCCCTCGCCGGATTCGCCGATCCGGGAAGCGCGCATCGACAACGTGGATCTTTCGTTCCTGGTCCGGGGGGACGCTTTGCACGTACCCCGCGTCCTGGGAACTTACGAGGGGTCCCGGGTAGACGGCACCGGAGAGATCACGCGGTTCCTCGTACCGCGGCAAGCCCTTGTCACGTTCCACCTCCGCGTGCAGAATCCCTTCGAGGGCCGGGTCGCCATGCTTTTCGACATGCTGGCGAAAAACGCAAAGAATGCTAATCTGAGGATTGTCGGTTCCCTGGCGGCGCCCAGGGCCGAATTCCAGTTCTTCTAAGAAGAAGGACATGCCCACCGTCGGAATCTCCATATCACGGGAAGGATGGCACGCCGTCGTGCTGGACGGCCCCCCCGCCGCTCCCGTCGTGGCTGCCTCCGCCGCGGTGCCCTGCCGGGAACCGTTCGGGGGCACGGAGGAGGCGACGGCCCTCGCCGCCGAGCTCCGCCACGCGTTCCCCGGGAACAACCTCCCCGGGGCGGTGATCACGCTTCCCCCCCCCCTCACCTACCTCCGGCCGGTGACGCTGCCGGTGCACGATCTCGCCAGGGCGCGCGCCATTCACCTGGCCGAGCTCGAGGGAAACCTCCCCATCGAGGACGACGAGATCCTTTCGGACCTCCTGCCCTCCGCTCCGGGGGCCCCGGGCACCTTTCTCGCCGTGGCGGCGCGACGCTCCTTCGTGGAGAAAACCGTCGAGGCGTTCCTTGCTTCCGGCATCCGCGTGGACCGCGTCATCACCGACCACGTGTCGCTCCTGCTCCTGGCCGAGGGACGAATCCCCGAAGACGCTGTCCTTCTTTCGACATTCTCCGACATCCTCCTGCTGCGCACCTCCGGGGAGGGGGTGCGGGAGGCGCGGCAATTCCCCTCCGCGATGGCGGAGGACCCCGCCGAACTCCTCTCGGCGGTGCGGGAGGCTTCCCGGGAGAACGGAGACGTGACCGCGAAGACGTTTTCTTTCGGGTACCTTCCCCCGGCCCTTGCGGGCGGCCTGCCCGATGCCGCGGCCTGTGACCTTCCGGAAGGGTTTCCCCCTGCGCACCTGGCGGCCTGCGGCGCCGCGCTGGCGCCGCATTTTCCGAAAGTCGCAGGCGGGTTCTCGCTGCGCACCTCGATGGAAGCGGCGGCGGAGAAGGAACGGGAGGGACGCAGGCGGTACATCGCGGCGATCGCAGCGGGCGTCGCCGCCCTTCTGGCGCTCGGGACCCTGCAATTCGCAAAATGGACGGAGGGCGAGAAGGTTGCGCGCGCACGTGCGCTGGTGCGGAAAGAGTTCGCGGAAGCCGCACCGGACATCCGCAACGTCGTGCAGGCGGGAGCCCAGATCCGGGCAAAGCTCGCATCCCTCCAGCGCCAGCAGAAGGAGTTGGGAACGGACGCGCCGCCGCCCGCCGACCTCCTGATGTGGGCCTCCCAGGCGCTTCCGCAGGGAGAAATCGCCGTGAGGGAAGTGCAGATCGAGGGGCCGCGCATGCGGCTCGCCGGAGAGACGAAGGACCCCAGGCTGGTGGATACGTATCGCGCCGGGCTGTCGGGAACGCTCGGTCCGGGATACGCCGTGACCGTCCAGGAGTCCGAAGGGAGCCCCCAGGGAACTTCCGTGCGCTTCACCATCCTCGTCGAACGGAAGGCGGAACCGCGTGTTTCGTGACAGGGAAAAAAGGGTCCTCGTCCTCGGGGGCGCGGCGGCGGCCGTCCTTTTGCTCCTCACGTTCGTGGTGTTCCCCGGCATCGCGCGCCTGAAATCCCTCGGCCGCGCTTCGGCTGCAGCGGAAAGCGATCTCGCCGAGGTGCGCAGGGCGAAACCGGAGCTCGAGCGCCTCCAGCGCGACATCCGCCAGCGGGGAGGCGTCGTACTCGCGGCGGCCAACCGCAAGGAGTCTCCCCTCATCCGCCTCTCCTCCGCCCTGCAGGATGCGGGAATTCCCCAGTCGGCGTTCAGCGTCAAATCGAGCGGCGCGCGGGACGGCGAGTCGTTCCGCGAGGAGTCGTTCGACGTGAAGTTGGAGAACCTTACCTGTCTCGAAGCCGTCAAGGCGCTCCAACAGCTGTCGGGAGGGGCGTTGCCGACCGTCGTCCGCTCCTCGCTCCTCAAGAGCCGCTACGACGACCCCCGGTACCTCGATGTCACCCTCCGTGTCGAATACCTTACCCCCAAAACGCCGAAGTCGTAGGCCGGCGGTCCTTCCCGTCGTCCTTCTCCTCGCGGCGATCCTGAGCGCGACGGGGTGCCCTTCCGGGAGGCTCCCCCCGCTTCCCCCTGCTGACGAGGCGCTCCTCCGGGCCAAGTCGGACAAACCGGTTCGCGTGGCGGTCCAGGGCGGCGGCGACGAACCGTTCGCGGCGATCGCCGTCTTCCGCGACGACGCGTTCCTCCACCATGCGGCAGCGCTCGAACAGGCATCCATCCCGATCCTGGACGAGTTCGGCAAGGCGGCGATCCTCCTCCTCTCCCCGGGGCGGGTCCTTCCGCTCCTTGGGGACCCTTCCCTCGCGCGGCTCGCCTGGTTCGGCCCCCAGGGGCTGCTGGCGCGCCTCGACCCTGCCCTGGAGATCGACCTCCTCTCGCGCTACGGGGCGGGATCCGAAGCGGAGAACACGCCGCTGCTCGTGCGCTTCCGGGACGTGCCGGGGAAAGCGGAGGAGCGGCACGTCGCCGCGTCGGGGTTCCGCATCGTCACGCGGGCCGGGCCGACCTGGGTCGTCTCCGGGCCCGTATCCGGCGTGCCGAAACTGCTTTCGAACGACCGAATCGCTTACCTGGAGAAGGCGGAGACGGGGGGCAACGCTTCGCGGGAAGGCCTTACCAAGACCGCACCGGTGCCCCATGCGGAAACCGGCGGCGCGGCGCATGACAACGCAACGGCCCCCGCTCCCTCCTCCGGTGGGGAGAGGGCGGTTCCCATCGGGAAAAGACCGCCGTACAGGATCCGGACACCCGAGGATCCCCGTTGATATCCTGGCCCGCTTCCCGGTGGGTTGTCGCAATGGCCCTCCTGCTCGCCGGTTGCGGCGCCACGAACGCCTTCGCGCAAAGCGGCCCTGCTAACGCGGAAGGAATCGCGCACCGGGATGCGGTACCTTCCGCGTCGTTCCTCGCCTCTTTCGCGGGCCGCGCCGTCCGATCCCTGTCGCCGCGGACTTCCGCACCGGTTTCGCCGAGAGTCGTGCCGCTTCTCCGGGGCCCCGCACCCGTGGAGATCCCATCCGTGTTTCCGCAGTTTCCCACGGACGGTTTCGGCCCCATTCCCGGCGCATTGCAGGTTTCCCCCTTGCCGCCGGAGCCCCTGGCCCCGACCCCCCGCGCGCCTTCGCTTCTCTCCTCGTTCATCGGGCTGGTGGACGACCTGACGGTCGTCCCGCCGGACACGATGGGGGCGGCCGGCCCCAGCCACCTGGTGAGTTTCCTGAACTCGGAGGTCGGCTTTTTCACCAAGACGGGGACGCTTCTCAACCCAGGGGTTTCCCTTCGCGACTTCTGGCTTCCGCTGATCTCCGCCGGCAACCTTCCCGACAACTCGGTATCGCCGACCGTCTTCGATCCGAAGGTCCTCTACGACGCGGGGAGCGGCCGGTTCCTCGCGGTCACCCTCGACGGGAGCCTCCCGACGGACAACTCCTGGATCCTGATCGCCGTGTCGCGGTCCTCCGATCCCACTGCGGGTTGGAATACCTGGGCGATCGCCGCGGATCCCACGGGCGCCACCTGGGCGGATTATCCGGGACTGGGGGTCGACGACAACAACGTCTACATCACGGCGAACCTGTTCGGCGCGGACAACGTGTTCCGGCAGGGAAAGATGTTGCGCATCCCGAAGGCGCAGTTGCTCCCCTCGCCGCAGGCGACGACGCTTGCGTGGACGGAGTTCACGATCTCGCGTTTCAACCTCCAGCCCGCTTACACGTTCGGAAGCGCATCGCCGGAATATCTCGTCACGGAATCGAACACCGTCATCGGCGGCAGCAGGTCCCTCGACGTGTACACGATCGGAGGGACACCGGCCGCGCTGGTACTCCTGGGTTCCGTCAACGTGGCACCGTACCCCGTCGTACAGTCCCTGCCGGTCGCGCCGCAGACCCGGATCGACACCGGCGATACCCGGATCCTCAACGCGGTCTTCCGGAACGGACACCTGTACGCCACGCACACGGTGTCGGACAGCGCCAACACCCGGACCGAGGCGGCATGGTATGAAATCGTTCCCTCGTCCCCTCCCTCCCTGGTGCAGCAGGGAAGGGTATCCGACCCGGCGCGGTTCTACTACTACCCCTCGATCGCGGTGAACGCGAACGGCGACATCGCGATCGGTTTCAGCGGGTCCTCCGCCACCGAATTCCCCGGCGGCTACTACACCGCGCGGTTTGCCTCCGATGCGGCGGGTTTCACCCAACCGGTGGGAGTGCTGAAAAGCGGTGAGGATGCGTACTCGAAACCCCTCCGCGGCACCGACAGCCGGTGGGGGGACTTCAGCGCAACGGTGGTGGACCCGTCGGACGACCTCACCTTCTGGTCGATCCAGGAGTACGCCCGGGTCTCCTCTTCCACGCCGGATCCGTCCAACCCTGGGCGATGGGGCACGTGGTGGGGGTCGTTCCGCCTCTCCGGCGTCGCCGCACCCGCAAACCTCGTCGCCACGGCGACGGGGCCTTTCGAAGTGCGGCTTACCTGGGTCCCCCAGTCGACGAACGAGACCGGGTTCCGGGTCGAGAGAAAGACCGGCGCCTCCGGCACGTACGAGGTGATCACTTCCCCCCCGCTGCCGCCGGGCACTGCCTCGTACACCGACAATTCGGTGCTCTCCGGAACCACGTATTTCTACCGCGTGCAGTCGTTCAACGCGACCGGCAACGCTTACTCCGCCGAGGTTTCCGTAACGACCCCTTCTCCCTCTTCCGGAGGGGGCGGAGGATGCAACGCGGCCCCTCCGGACCGCTTTTCCGCCAAGGCAGGGGACATCGCATCCGCCCTCCTGTTGCCTGCGCTTCTGCTGCTTTTCGCCTCAAGCCGGCGTCACCTCCGATCCGCGAGGAAACCTTACTCCCCGGCATCCCGCTTGCTAGTCCGAAGGGAAATATCAGGAGGGAAGCCATGATCCAGGCCGATCCGGGGGCGAGGTTATCGGTATCCATATCGAACGGCATGAGCGTGGAAGTGCGCCTCGGGCTGCGCGAGGTCCGGATCGGGCGGAGCCGGGAAGCCGAGCTTCAACTGCCCGACCCTTCCGTCTCGAGGCTCCACGCCCGAATCTTCCGGGTCGGAGCGCAATATTTTCTCGCTGATCTGGGCAGCCGCAACGGCACGCACGCAGGCGGGAAACGGGTGACGCAGCTTCCTCTCGAGGACGGCCAGACGTTTCACGTGGGTCCCTTCCAGATCCACTTCCACCGCGGCGCCCCCCTGCCTCCCTCCGGGGAAGAACCCACCATATCCCCTTCCGCGGGGGACGGCGCGCCGTTCCGCACGTCCCGGCAAGAAGTCACCGGATGCGTTGTCCCGGCGCCATCCTCAAAAACCCGGCTTGCGCCGTACGGCCTCGTCGGAGAGAGCCACCCCATCCGAGGACTGGTCTCCACGATCCGCCGGGTGGCCGCCTCCGACGTCCCGGTCCTCATCGAGGGAGAAACGGGGTGCGGGAAAGAGCTCGTGGCGCGGGGGATCCACGACGCATCGGACCGCCGGGACCAGCCTTTCATCGTCGTCAACTGCGGGGCGATCTCCCCCGATCTGATCGAAAGCGAGCTGTTCGGGCATGAAAAGGGGGCGTTTACGGGGGCGACGGCGCAGCGTAAGGGAGCGTTCGAACTCGCACACAGAGGCACGATTTTCCTTGATGAAATCGGCGAGTTGCCCTTTCTTCTTCAACCGAAACTTTTACGTGTTCTCGAACAGAAGGAGGTCAAGCGGGTCGGGGGGAACGAGACGCTCACGGCGGACGTGCGGATTCTGGCCGCCACGAACCGGAACCTGAGGGAGGAGATCGGAAGGAAGGCGTTCCGCGAGGATCTCTACTACCGGGTCGGGGCCGTCACCGTCGAGATCCCTCCCCTGCGCAGCCGCCGCGAGGACATCGCTCCGATTACCCGCCACTTCCTTCGGGAGATGGCGGCACGGTCGCAGCGCCCCCTTCCGGAACTCACCCCGGAGGCGCTCGAACTTCTCGTCGCCTACGAGTGGCCGGGAAACGTCCGCGAACTGCGCAACGCCGTCCAGCGCGCCGTGGTGATGACGGACGGCGCGCGCTTTTCGGCGGACGATTTCTCTTTCCTTGTGAAAGACGCACCCGCCGGCCGGGAGCACGATTTCCCCCCGGGGCTCTCCCGGTGGGAACGGGCGGAGCGTGTGAACCTCCTCGCCGAGCTCGCCCGTCAAGGGGGGAACAAGACGAGGACGGCCAAAGAGCTCGGGATCGCCAAGTCCACGCTGTTCGAGAAGCTGAAGAAGTACGCCATCAGCCCGGCTGATCCAGACCGGTAATCGAACCCCCCATCCGATCCTCGGACCCTGCGGCACGCGGCCGTTTTCCCCTTTCCGTCTCCCGTCGTGTAACTGCAGATTCTTCCGCGCTATTTCACCCGACCCACACAAGCATCCGGGGCACATCGCTTGCGTTACCTTCTCCCAACGAATCCACAAGGGGGAGGGCCGATGGAAACGAATCTCCGGAAGAACCGGAAGGGCCAAGGGCTGACGGAATACATCATCATCGTCGCTCTTGTCGCCATCGCGGGGATCGGGATCGTCAACATCTTCGGTAACCAGCTTCGAAACCAGTTCCACGCCATCGTCAGGGCGATGGCGGGCAGCGAGACCGGAAAGGTGAAATCGCTCGCGGGCGCCGCGGAAAAGGAAGCCAACCAGAAAAACCTCTCGACCTATGCCGGCTCGAAGTAACGGGGGAGCCGCCATGATCGAGTTCCTTCTTGCGGGAACGTTGCTTCTCCTGTTCCTTCTCGCGATTCTCCAGATGTCCCTCCTTTGGGCGGGGAAGGGCGCGGTCGACACGGCCGCGCACTTCGCCGCAAGGGCGTTCGCCCGTTCGGCCCGCGTCGATTTCCGGAAAGCCCGCGAGACCGCGTTCCTCGAGGCGTTCCGGATCTGCCGGAACCGACCGGGGGGGGCTCTGGGAACAGCCGCCATGACCGCTCTCGACATCACCTACGACGGCGAACGGGGGGCGAACCGCGCCTCTCCCGGAGATGCGCTGTGCGTGCGCCTCACCCACGGCGTGGAACTGGTCGTTCCCTGGATCGACCGGATCCTGTACGCGCTTTCTCCCGGGGAAAAGATCCGCGTGGGGGACCATTTCTACCTCATGTTGCATGCCACCCGCTGGGTCACGGTGGAGTGAACATGATCGGACATTTCGCACGGCAGTTCCGCCATGCCCGGGCGGGCAACCGCGGGCAGGCGACGGCTCTTTTCCTGGTGACCATCGCGACGGCCGTCGCGGTCGCCTTCTCGGCGATACAGATACACCACATCGCGGTGTGGAAAGTCGCATCGGCCGCCTCCGCCGATGCGGTCGCCCTGTCCGCCGCCACATGGGAAGCTCGAAGCCTGAACCTGATCGCCGCCTTGAACGACGGGGCGACGCAATGCTTCCGCATCATCCGATACACCTGCATCGTCTGGGCCTCCCTGGCGATCGCCGCAGCCTTCGGCGCCGGGCTTCCCGCGTTCCTGTCCTATACCCGCCAGGCCCGCAGGCTGATTTCGGGATATTGGGAGATCGCGGGGCAACTCGTCTCCTGGAGCGAAAAGATCCGGAAAGCCGCTCCGTACCTCGTGCTCGCGGAAACCGCCGACCTCATGAGGAAGCGCAACCTTGCCGGGATCCTGTCCCCGACAGATCCCCGCGGCCCCCACGACGGGAAAAACACGCTGGAGCTCCACCTGACGCCAGGTCCTCCGGTCCATCTCTCGGAGGCAATGACGCCGATCTCCGGCGCCCTCAACCGGTTGAAGAAGATCCGTTTTCTCAAAGGGGCCATGAAAACCGTCATTTCGGCGCTGGACTCCGCCGTGGCGGGAATCGCCGGAAGCGCCGGAGGTCCGATCCGGATGCTGGTTCCCGAGGAGGATTTTCAGGTCCGCCAGCGCGTACACTTCACCGGATTCCAGACGGTCCCAGGGTTGCCGATCCCCTTCCTGGGGAAGGAAGGACCGCCAAAAATCTTCGCCGAGGCGGACGCCGCGCCTTACGGCGGGGGGGCCTCCGAGATGACCTGGAAATCCCGCCTCGTCGAAAGTAGTTCCAGGTGAAGGCGCACCACCGCCTTTGCGGCGGACAATCCCTTCTGGAAACCGTTCTCCTCTTCCCGCTCCTCCTCATCCTGCTGGCGGCTGGATACTGGTGCTATCGACACCTCTCCCTGTCGTCCGCAGCCGAGTCCGCGACGCACACGCATCTCCTCCGTTCGGGCAGAGGACAACCCGGCATCGAAACCCCCTTGTCCCGTACGGTCGCCCCCGAAGCCCGTTCCGTCCTCCTCAGCGCCGGCACGGCACCGCTGATCGGTCGGATCCCGCTGTTCGGCAAGGTGTCCGGGAGGAGCACCGCGATGACGGAGATTTCCTGTCCCGCTGACCCGGTGGGGGGGTTCCTCGATCCGCCGGATCACCTTTTTCGTATCGAGAGGGACGCCGCCGTCGATTGTTGGGAGAGGGATTCCTCCTCCGGAAGGTCGGTCCGCCGGACCGTTCAGGGGATTCTCCTGTCGGGAGGGCTCCGTTGACGCGGAAAACGATTTTGGGAACCGCGATCGGCATGGTCGCGCTCGTTGCGGTGTGCGCCGCCGGCCGGGGAGACATCCGGCGAAAAGCCGGTCGAGGGACAACGCGCGTGACGGTCGACGGGGCATCCTTCGATGCGGACGGCGCGATCGCGCGGGGCGCAACGCACCTTCGATTTGGACCGGGGAAAGCCGGCATCGATCTTCCGGGAGAACTCTTGCGCCAGGACGATTCCGGAACAGGTCATGCCGTATTCCCGGAACGGCTCGCGGCGGCACCCCCACGGGTTCCCTCTCCGCCGAGGCCGCCTGCGGGACTGGCCGTGGAACATACGCTTCGCATGGATTCGGAACGGGGCCCGGTAGATCTTGCGACGGGCCGATTCCGGAAAGGGGGACCCGTGCGGTACCGCCTCCTTGCCTCCGGATGGAAACTTCTGGGGCCGGAGGCTCCCACGGGGAATCCCTCCATCCTTCAATCCACTTGCGGGAAGGAGACGATGATTGTTTGCCTGGATGAAGCGGAAGGCAAATTCCTTCTTTTCCGCGAATTGGCCCGTTAGGGCCAGGCGGCTGCTGCCCCTTGCCGCCGGCGTCATGTTGACCGCCGTCGCGCTCCTGTCGGCGGGGAGAAGGATCGCCGCGGTGGAGAGGACGATACGGCTGCAGTCGAATCCCGTGGAAATCGTCGTGGCGGCCGTCCCGATCCCGGCAGGAGCATCCTTCGCAAAAGAAAACCTGGCGAAGAAGTCCATCCCCTCCTCCGGTGTCGGACGGAGGAATGTTCCGGCATCGGAGTTCGAACTCCTTCTCGACGCCAGGGCGAGGACCGCCATCGAAGCGGGCGAACCGGTATTGTGGACCGATGTGGAAGAACCGTACGATACCGAAACGTTTTCCCACAGGATCCGCCCCGGGAGAAGGGGTCTTACGCTCGCCGTCGACGGTTCTTCCACCTTTTCGGGATTGATCCATCCCGGAGATCGCGTGGACCTGCTCCTCGACCCCATCGGTTCCGGCGGCGCCCCTGGAAGATGGATTCCGGACATCCCTGTGCTCGCGGTGGACCGCGACTACGACGGCATCGCACACGCCGCCGCCCCCTCCGATCCGTCAAACATCACCCTGATGGTCACCCCCAGCGAAGGCGCGCGGATCGCCGGGGCGGCACGTGAAGGGCGACTCCACTGGTTTCTTCGGAATTCCGAAGACAACGTCGTTCCCGCCGCCCGTCCCGCAAGGAACGGCGGATCCTCTTTGCGGGTCGAGGTGTGGAAGGGCGGAATCCGGGCCCTGTCCTCATCGGCCGGGAAGGAGGTCGCGGATTGAGGCTCACCCGGGCCTTCCTTGTCGGAACGACAGCCATACTGTGCGCGTCCTGGGGCGAGGGAGCTCTTATGGCGGAAACGATCCGGGTCCGGCCGGGTTTCCAGCGGATCCTGGAACGGGAAGGCGTATCCCGCCTCTCCATCGGAGATCCGGAGATCGCCGAAGTTCAACCGCTCCCGAAAGGGGAAGGGATCCTCCTTGTCGGCAAGAAGATCGGAGAAACCGACCTGGTGCTCTGGGAGAAAGGGAAGCGGACGGAGTGGCGCGTCGAGGTGGGATCACGGAAGCCTCGGCTCGTGGAGGATGCCAGGGAGTTCGCCTCCGCCTTTCCGGGGCTTTCGGTCATTGCGGCCGGGGATTCCGTGATCGTAGGGGGTTCCCTTCCGACCGCGGGGGACAGGGCGATCTTCGAGGAGTACGCCCGCAGCCACCCCGGCGTTCACCTGCGTCTCGTCCTCCCGGAGGAAAAAAGGACGCTCCTCCTGTACGACTTGAAGATCCTCGAGATCAACAGGGGAGAAACAGCCCAGCTGGGAATGCGATGGCCGGATACCCTCACGGCCAAGGGAACGGCCGCGGCGGGACCGGGAAACGGGAGGGCGATCTCGGTGGGTTCCGATTTCGAGGCCCGCCTGAACCTTCTGATGGCCGGCGGGAAAGCGAGGATCCTCTCCAACCCCCGCCTGGCATGTGAAAGCGGGGGGGATGCCAACTTCCTTGCCGGCGGGGAAATTCCCATCGTAATCGTGACGCCGGAAACCAGGACGGTGGAGTGGAAGACGTACGGGATCGTGCTCCGGATCCATCCCACCATGGACCGGGGGGGCAGAATCCGGACGCAGGTGACCGCGGAGGTCAGCACGGTGGACCACGGCAGCGGCACCTCGGAAGTACCCGGCTTCCTCACGCGCCGTGTTTCGACGCTGTTCTCCACGTCCCCCGGACAAACCGTCATGTTGTCGGGACTGGTCAAGAACGAAATGGCGAAAGACGTGGCGAAGGTCCCCCTTCTCGGGCAGATCCCGATCCTGGGGGAGTTGTTCAAGTCGCGAAATTTCCGCGAGAACCTGACGGAGCTGGCGGTCTTCATCACCCCCAGCGAGGTGACGGAAGGCGCCGCGGAGCAGGCCGGGGATTGGGAGAGGAAATGGCGCATGGAAGAGGACCGGATGCGATTCCGGCTGATGGACTGAGGAGGGCTCCAAGGTGCACGGCGACATTCGAAGCACGCTCCACCAATCGGTGCTTGAAAAGCTGGACATCCGGAAATCGGGGCTGCCCCTCGCAGACGGGATCGGAATTTGGAGAAAACGGGCGGAGGATCATCTCCTGGCGGAGATGCGGAGCCTGCGGATGGACGACGATACCACGGGCGACCTGTCCCGGGAGATCCTGGACGAGATATTCGCCTATGGTCCGATCACGCCGCTTTTCTCCGACCCCTCCGTGTCGGAGATCATGGTCAACGGATTCGAGACGATCTACGTGGAGCGCGAGGGGAAAGTGACCCCCTACGGACGGCAGTTCCTCTCCGAGGAGTCGTTGCGCGCGGTCATCGACAGGATCATCTCCCGCGTCAACCGACGGTTGGACGAATCTTCCCCATTCGTGGATGCAAGGCTTCCCGACGGTTCCCGTGTCAACGCCACGATCCCCCCGGTCAGTCTCTCGGGCCCTTGCCTTACGATCCGGAAGTTCCGCCGGGAACCGTTTTCCACGGAAGAATTGGTGCGCATCGGAACGCTGACCGCGGAAGCGGTCCGATACCTGCGCGATGCCGTCCTCCACCGACGGAACCTCATCATTTCCGGAGGGACGGGGTCGGGGAAAACCACCCTCCTCAATGCCCTCTCCCGGTTCATCCCGGAAGAGGAAAGGATCATCACCATCGAGGACGCCGCGGAGATCCGCCTCGGGAAACCTCACGTGGTTCGACTGGAGGCCCGACCCCCGAACATCGAGGGCAGCGGCGCCGTCACCATCCGCGACCTCGTCCGGAACTCCCTCCGGATGCGGCCCGACCGCATCATCGTGGGGGAGTGCCGCGGAGGAGAAGCTCTCGACATGCTCCAGGCGATGAATACCGGGCATGACGGGTCCATCACCACGGGCCATGCCAATACGGCGAGAGACATGCTCCGGCGCCTTGAAACCATGGTCCTGTATTCCGGTGTGGAGATCCCCGCACGGGCGATACGCGAACAGATCGCATCGGCCATCGATATCATCGTCCACACCTCCCGGATCGGCGGCGGGGGAAGAGCGGTCACCTCGATCACGGAGCTGTCGGGGATGAACGATTCGCAGATCCTGCTGCAGGAAATCTACCGGTGGGAGGGCGGCGGCCACGGGAACCCCGGAGGAGGCAGACTGGTTCCCACGGGCGTCCCTTCCCGGTTCCTCCCGGACGAGGGAAGACCATGGGAATGACCGTCCCGGAATCCGCGTCCTTTCTCCTCGGAGCCGCGCTGATCGTCCGGTTCCTCCTCGGGTCGGCGATACCGGAAGCGCGTCGGTACATTTTGGATACGGCGAATCGCCATTCCGAAAACCTCCGTGAGGAGTTCCTGCGTCTTCCCCCGCTCCGCATCGTGGGTGCCCTCGTTCTGTCCTGCCTTCTTTGCGGAGCGATCGTTTTGTGGATGACGAAGTCCGGGGGGGTTGCGACCGCGGCGGGAATCCTTCCGCTGTCCCTGTCGAGTCTGGCCGTCCGCGGTTACCGCTCGCGCCGCAGAAAGGCGATCCTCGAACGTCTCCCCGCCCTCCTGGACCTCCTGGCCGGCCATGTGAAGGCAGGGTACAGCCTCCCGGAATCCTTCGCGGAAACCGTCCCCCTCCTTCCCTGTCCGATCCGCGAGGAGATGTCCTGGGTGCTTCAGCAGAACCGGCTCGGCGCCCCGCTCACCGAAGCGTTATCCCGCTGGGAGAAACGGATCGCCGCCGATGAAGTGTCGCTGTTCGTGCGCCCCCTGCGCGCCGCCCTCCCCGGAGGCGGCAACGTGGCGGCTCTCCTGGAGCAGATTCGCGACATCCTCCGGCAACGGGCCCGGGGGGAGGAAAAACTCCGCAGCATGACCGCTCAGGCCCGGCTGCAAGGAATCGTATTGACTCTTCTCCCTCCCGTATTCGCCCTGATCCTGTCCAGGATCGATCCCGGTTTCCTCCCCGCGCTCATAGGCACCCCGCACGGAAAAACCGTCGTCTTCGCGGCGGCTCTGCTGCTGGCCCTCGGTTGGCTCACCATCCGCAAAATCCTTTCCGTGCGTCCATGACGATCCGGGATCTCCTCCTCATCGGCATTCCCCTTCTTGCCGGTTGGTCGATACTGGGGTACTCCCTTGCGCCCTTTCTTCGGAATCGACCTCGTACCGACGATGTTTCCCTGTACCGGTCCGCGCACCGGAGGATGGCGGAACGGCTGATCGACGGGAATCTCTTGCCATTCCCGGGAGCGTGCCTTGTGAACTCCCTGCGGCCCTGGATCGCCGGGGAATCCGCTTTCCTGGCCCTCCTGCTCGCCGGTGTCGGCCTGGACCGAACGGCGTGGGGGTCGGCCCAATGCGTGGTTGCGGGACTCCTCGTCGGCTCGGCTGTCGCATGGTTCTCCTTCCGCGACGAATCGCGGCGCGCGCTCCTCTCCGTTCAGAGGGACCTCCCCACGGCATCCATTCTCCTTTCCCTCCTGCTCGAATCCGGAATGGGGGCTTCGTCCGCCCTCCAGGAAGCGACCTCTTCCGTACCGGAGGGACCTCTTGCACGGGAACTTGCCGAACTGGTCCGCGCCCGATCGATGGGAGTTCCCCGTGCGGAAACGATCGACCGGTCGAAGCGGCGGGTTCCATTGGAAGAGTATCGTCTCTTCCTCAACCACATCCTTCAGGGGGAACGGCTCGGGATCGGTCTCTCGCGCAGCCTGCGGGAGCTTTCGGGGCGGATGCTGGAGAACCAGGGACACAGGGCGGAAACGATCGCGCAGCAGGCTGGTGTGAAGATGCTCTTCCCCCTCGTGGTTTTCATCTTCCCGGCCGTTTTCCTCATCATCCTGTCCCCCATCCTTCTGGGGTTGTGGAACCGGGTTTGGGGGTGATCCGGTGAATCGCGGGAAGGGATGCGGGATATTTCTCCTCTTGCTGTGCGCGTTTCTTTTTCCCCCGCCCCCGGTTTCCCGAGCGGCGGAGAATCCCTCCTCGACGGAAACGCATGCCGACCTTGCGGAGGGGAACCGCCTGCTGCTTTCCATGCGCATCGCCCACGCAAAGCGCCACGCGGGCCGGACCTCCTATTACAGAAGCCTGACACGACAGTGGAAGACACGAAATCGAAGAAAGGGGAGCGCACGGGCCACAAAAAGGGAGATCCCCCGGATTACCGCAGCCCCGTCTCCGTCATCGGGACGATGACCTTGGGGTTGCCTCCCGGCCGAACCACGAGCTTTTCCGTCTTGTCCACGCCGAGCGGTTCGTTCACGAAGCGCAATCGGCGTTCCCCCACCGGGAGCCGCACCGACCGTAACGGCGTTTCCCCCAGGTACTTCTCCCCCAGATAGACTTTGGCCCACGGGATCGCCTGGATCGCCTCCACCGTGCCGACCACGGGTTCCAGCTCCGTGCGAAGGGTCGATTCCCGAAAGAGGGCACCGCCGGGGATCGCCATCCGTTCATATCCGTCTCCTTCCAACACGATCCCCTTTCCTCCCAGGGAAGCGGGATCGATCGAGAGAGGCGTCTTCCCGAGCGTCGCACCGCTCTCCGAAAGCACCGTCGCCCCCGGTGGGTCCGTCTCGATCCGTACGGTTCGGGGTTGTGCCTGGGGCATCGCTTCGACGGCAGGGACGGCGGCGCGAACGAAATCCGACGCAGGAGATCGCCTCTCGGACGCGGCAGACGCCGGGAGCACGGGGTTCCCGAACCGCGGTACCGACGGTGACGGCTCGGGGTGAGCGCGCTCCACGGCGGGGGTGTCTGCCTCGGCTTTGCCGGGTGCCGCCGGCACGGCGTTGCCGTCTCCCCGCAGGTCGTGCGGTACAGGATCCTTTGGAGAAAGGGAGAGACCCGGGGCGGGGGGCGCCTGAGGTTCCGCCCCGGTGTGTTGCCGCACCTCTCTCCAGAGGAAGATCCCGCCGATCGTCATCGCCGCGAACGCCGCGGCGGCTCCCGCCCGGACCTTCCTGGCGCGCATGCCGTACCATTCCCGCCGTTCCTGCACCATACCCCCCGGCGGTCCCGGATTCTCCGCCGGAAACCCCGCCGTCTCCTCTTCCGCCGAAGGCGGGAACAGGACGTCCCAGAAATCCTCCAGCGCGGGGGCGGCCGCCCGGGGAGGGCCGACTTTCGCCAGGTCCTCGAGGAACCGCCCGGCGGACGGGTACCGGTCCTCCGGGGTCCTCGCGACCGCCCGACGCAACATGTCCGCCGCGCCGGGGGAAACCCCGGGCATTTCCAGGGAGCGCTCGTCGAACCGGAGCACGCGATCCAACGCCTCTTTCGGCCCGTCGGCATCGAATAGACGGCGCCCCAGAAGAAGCTCCACGGAGATCACCCCCGCGGCGAACCGGTCCGAGGAGTCGGTGGCCTCCTCCCCCCGGGCCCGTTCGGGGGAAAGATAACCGGACTTCCCCGCACGCAGCCCCGTCGCCCCCCCGTCTTCCCCCATGGCGCGGGACACGCCGAAGTCGGTCAGTTTCACCGACCCCGACCTGCCGAGAAGGATGTTTCCGGGGCTCAGATCGCCGTGGACGACATCTTTCCCGTGCAGGTAGGATAGCCCCGCCCACATCCCTTCCACCCAGATCCGCCACACGCCCGGAGGGATCGGCGCTCCCTGCTGTCTCGCCTGCATCGCGGCCTGGGCCAGGTTCCACCCTTCCACGTATTCCATCGCGAGAAAGAGGTCGCTCCCCTCCCTCCCGAAGTCGAAGACCTGGACGACGTTCTGGTGCGAAAGGGACGCGGCGAGGCGAGCTTCCCGGACAAAGAGGTCGCGGAAGCGGGAGTCCTCCGCGTGGCGGGGATGGATCACCTTCAGTGCGACCCGTTTGCGGAACCCCTCCTCCCCCGTCATGCGGCAGAGGTACACCTCGGCCATCCCTCCGGAGGCGATCTTTCGAAGGACACGGTATTTCCCGAAGCGGTCCGGTCCCATTCCGCCGCTACCGCCTTGGACTTTCCGTCGAGATCCCGAGCAGTTTCATCTCCCGGTGGATGCGAATGCGGTCCAGCCCCGGCTTCTCCGCCGTGCGGCTGACGTTCCGGTTGTTCTCCCGGAGTTTGCGGCAGGGATACTTCTTCCCGAAGGCGAGGGGGCCTGCCGGAAATCCCCGATGCCGAACCGCTCCGACTCGAGGAACTTCCCCGGGATGCACGCATCGTCGTAGACCGCAAGGACGGTCCGCACCGTTTTCCCCTACACCTTCCCCTGTCGTCTTGCGGGAAATTCCAGCTCGAAGACGGCCCCGCGCGGCGAGTTGTCCCTCACGCGGACAGTGCCTCCGTGATCGTTCGCGATCGCGCTGACGATCGCCAGCCCCAGTCCCGTGCCTCCCTCCCTGCGTGAGAAGTACGGCTCGAAGAGGCGGTCCCTGTCCTCCCTGGGCACTCCGGGCCCGTCGTCCGACACGATCAGCCGCGCCGTCCCTCGGCCCGCATCGTACATGCAGTCGACCTCCACGCTCCCCCGCCCCGCTACCGCATGGATGGCGTTCTCCACCAGGTTGGTGACCGCGCGCCGGATCTGCGAGGGGTCGAACCAGACCGGCGGCATCTTCCCTACGCGGAACTCCCACCGGATGTCGGGGTGGGCCGCCCGGTAGGTTTCCAGGACCGGCCGCACCTCTTCCGCCAGGTCCCCTTCCGCAAGATGCGGGGTGGGCATCCGGGCGAACCGGGTGAACTCCTCGACGAGGTGCTTTATCGTGCCGACCTCCGAGAGGATCGCCTGGGTCAGTTCGGCGAACACCGGGTCGTCGCCGTGTTCCGCGGCATATCTGCGCTGCATGCGCTCGGTGGATAACTGGATGGGCGTCAGGGGGTTCCGGATGTCGTGCGCGATCCGGCGCGCAACCTCCCGCCAGGCAAGGATCCTTTGCAGGCGCATCGCCTGAGAGAGATCGTCGAATGCGGCGACCAGTCCCATGTACTCCCCCGCCTCGTCCCGGAGGGCGGTGAGGCTCACGCGGAAAGTGATCCTCTTCCCGGCGACTTCGAGCTCCACCTGGCGTTCGATCTGGCCCCCCGGCGCATCCCCGGCTTGCCGGTAGATCCCGCGGATCGCCTCGTAGTGCTCTTCCTGGACTACGTCCCGGTACAGGCGGCCGAGGGCATGGTCGGTGGGAATCCCCAGCAGGCGCTCCGCCACCTTGTTGATCATCGCGATGCGGCCGTGGCGGTCGATGACGATGACCCCCGTGGAGATGTTGTCGAGGATCGTCACGATGAACTGGGTCCTGCGGTGAAGCTCCTCGTAGGTCCGGGTGAGGGACGCGTTCGTCTCCTCGAGGTTCCGTTTCATCGCCTTGAGGTCGCCGGTCATCCTGTTGAAGGAGGCGACGAGAGTTCCGAACTCGTCCTTGGACTTGTAGTCGAGGGAGACGTCGAGGTCTCCCTGGGCAACCTTTTCGGTCCCCTCGGCCAGCATCTGGACCGGTACGGTGATCTGCCGGGCCAGGTAGATCCCCATCCAGGAGGCGGCGAAGACGATGAGGAGCGTGATCAGGATGAGGATCCCTATGTAGCTCGCGCGGATCGGGTCGTCCAGGAGCCGAACCTGGTGGTACTCGTCGTACGCCTTCGCGATGTTCCGGACCCACTCGACCTCCTCTGGAGGGAGTTCCGTGAGCGCCACCACGTAACCGCCTCCGGTGAGCCGCCGCCACACCGCCGCATACCCTTCCCCGATGAGGGTCGGGGAGCCGTTCTTCTCCTCCGAATCCTCCATCCCCCTGAGACGGGAAAGGATTTCCGACTCGATCCCCCCGGGGATCTCCCCCGCCTGCGCGATCGCGGCGCCCCCTTTCACGTACAGCAACGCCGTCGCTTTCGCGCCTTCGGGACGCACCGAAACGAGGATCCGATAGGCGTCGGACTCCCTCCCGGCCTCCGTAAGCCTCGCCGCGGCATTGTCCGCAAGGGGAAGGAGCGCGACGGCTTCGGCCTCCAGTTGCTTCCTCGCGAGGTCCAGGGCCCCGCTGAGCGCCTGCCCCACCCGCCCGCCGATCCACGACTTGATGCTCGTAGTCGTGATGTTCGCCGCAGCGATGAACAGCAGGATCGTCGGGATGAGGGAGAAGGAGATGAAGATCAGAACCAGGCGGGACCGGATCTTGGCGCCCAGGATGTTCCGGCGCCGGTCGAGGATGATCTTGAAGACGTTCCGCGTGACGAGGAAGATCAGCAGGACGACGAAGACGACGTTCAGGTTGATCAGGGCGAAGATGACGATGTTGCTCGTGAAGGCGACCGCACCGCCGACGGCCGCCATGTAGGCCTCGAGGAACGTGAGCAGAACGACGCAGACCGCGACGATGCCGATGGCCCATCGCTCTCTGCGCCTCTTGGTGCGCTCCGCATCCATGCGCGGAGGCGGATTTTCCCTTGAAGAGGAACTCATGGCGTCGCCAGGTATCCGCGGGTCCAGTCGGTCTCGACGTCCCACAGCGAGGAGAAGAAGAAGATAGAACGGAGCGGCTCGGAAAGGCCCACCTTGTCCAGACGGACGCGGACGCGGGCGCGATACGGCTTCCCCTTTTCGACTTCTCCCCGGATGGGGACGCTCACCTCGAAACGGGTCATCCGGCCGAGGGCGGCGTGGATGTCCGGCAGGAGTTCGCTGCCGTCGTCGCTGTCCAGCCGGTAGACCCGGGAGAGGGCGTCATACCGTACGGAACGCGCATACCGGAGTTTCCCCATCGTCTGATTGAACCACCCCCGGTAGACCCGCTCGACCTCGATGGTGATCTTGAAGGTGATCCGGATTCCGCTTTTGAGCGCTTCGACCATCTCGGGAGGGAACGCGTGGAGGAGTACGAACCGGACCCGCGCTTCCTTGCCCCGGATCGTCCCGGTGATGTCCGTGATCGTTGGGGGTTTCGGATCGGCGAAAGCACGTCCCGGTGCCGGCAACAGGAGCCACAGCGTGAAAAAAGCCACCAGGACGCGCACTTCCACCTCCCGGGCCATTATACCCGCATGCTGCGGCTACGCAACAGATGGGGGGGCCGGAGGCCGCAATGCTATTTCCGGAACAGCCAAAAAAGAATCGACAGGACGACGCTGAGGACGAGGCTCGTCACGATCGGGAAATAGAACGTGAAGTTGTCCCTGCGGATCGTGATGTCGCCGGGGAGCCTCCCCAGCCACGGGACCTTGTCCGCGAACAGGAGCACGACGCCGATCCCGGCGATCACCAACCCTCCGATGATGAGGAACTTGCCCATCAAGGGGATCACGGGGAAGCGTCGGCCTCCTCCGCAAGGAGGCCGGGCGGCACGGCGCGGCAGGGAAACGCGGCCCGGGTTCCCACGACGAACCGGAAAAGGGACGATGCGGTCCGTCTCATCGAACCCTCCCTTCGGCTCACCGGCCCTCTCCGAACAGATCCTCCTGCCCGGAGCGCGACGGCGGGTTCAGGCCCAGGTGCCGGTAGGCGGCCGGGGTCGCCACCCTCCCCCGGGGAGTCCGCTTGAGGAAACCTTGCTGGATAAGGAACGGCTCGTACACGTCCTCGATCGTGTCCCGTTCCTCGCTGACCGAGGCGGAGATCGTCTCCACGCCGACGGGCCCCCCCTGGAACTTCTCGAGGATCACGCGCAGGATCTTGCGGTCCATCACGTCGAGCCCCTCGCGGTCCACCTCCATCCGCAGGAGCGCGCTGTCGGCGATTTCGCGGGTGACGACCCCCTCCCCCAGGACCTGCGCGAAATCACGCACGCGGCGCAGGAGCCGGTTGGCGATCCGGGGCGTCCCCCGCGACCGGCGGGCGATCTCCCGGGCGCCTTCCGCGGCGACGGGGATCGAAAGCGATGCTGCGGACCGGTGAACGACCTTTTCCAGATCCTCCTGGCTGTAATACTCCAGCCGAAAGGGAACGCCGAACCGGTCGCGCAAGGGAGAGGTGAGGAGTCCGGTGCGCGTGGTCGCGCCGACGAGGGTGAACCGGGGGAGAGCGAGGCGGATCGACTTCGCCGACGGCCCCTGCCCCAGGATGATGTCCAGCGCGAAGTCCTCCATCGCCGAGTAGAGCAGTTCCTCCACGACGCGGCTCAGGCGATGGATCTCGTCGATGAAGAGCACGTCCCCGGGTTCCAGCGCCGTGAGGATCGCGGCGATGTCCCCCTTCCGCTCGACCGCGGGGCCCGACGTGGTGCGGATCCCGACGCCCATCTCGTTGGCGATGATGTGGGCCAGGGTGGTCTTGCCCAGCCCCGGCGGGCCGGAGAGGAGCACGTGATCGAGGGGTTCCCCGCGGCCCTTCGCGGCGTGGATGTAGGTCTCGAGGTTGGAGACGACCGGGGGTTGCCCGATGAATTCCTTGAGCCGCTTCGGGCGCAGGGACAGGTCGACCGCGGGGTCCGCAACGCCGTTGTTCGGGTCCACGATCCGTCCGTCCACCGCCCCTCCCACGCCCGGAACGTCTCCTTGCGGCTATCCGCGCCCGCCGGAAAGTCGCCGGAGCGCCTCCCGGAGCAGCGCGTCCGCGGGGAGGTCGCCCCCTTTCTCCTTCCGCGCGCCCGCCACCGCCAGTTGCGCCTCTCCCCGCGAGAATCCCAACGCGGAGAGGGCTTCCGCCGCCTGCGCCTCGGGCCCGTCGGCGCCGACGAGGGCCTCATCGCCGGCGGGGGCGTACTCCACCGACACTTTCTTCAGGCGATCCGGCAGTTCCAGGGCGATCCGCTGCGCCAGTTTCTTTCCGATTCCCGGCACGCGCGCGAAGAACGCCGCGTCTCCCTTCGCGCAGGCGGAAAGCACGCCGGGGACACCCAGAACCGACAGGACGGCGAGCGCGGACTTCGGACCGACGCCGCTCACCCCGATCGTCGCGAGGAAAATCGCCCGCTCGGCTTCCGTGGAGAAACCGTACAGTTCCCCGCCCCCTTCGCGGACATGCAGGTACGTCCGCAGGAAGCAGTTTTCTCCTTCCGGCGGGAGATCTTTCCGCGTGGCAGCCGAGGCGTAGGCGCGAAACCCCACGCCGGCGCACTCGATCACCACGAAATCCTTCCCGCCCCCGGCGAGGCGCCCTCGAAGGTGGTCGATCATCGCGTTCCCATCATATCACCGGCCCGTGTCGCGGGCCACGATCCGGAACGCTCCCGGCAGCGCGGATCCTGCCGGACCGGAAGAAACGCCGTCCATGATCTCGGGTCCGGTGCTTCCCTTATCGCAAGGGAATCCGGGCAAGAATCCGCCAGGTCCGGCCAGGTATCGCAAAAAAAAAAAGGACGGGGCACGTGCCCCGTCCTTTCGGGCGAATCCTGTTGGTTACATGGCCGCTATTTCGTCATCCTCTTCCGGCCGAAGCCCACGAGGCCTACCAGGCCGCTCCCCAGAAGGATCAAGGTCCCGGGCTCGGGAACCTTGCCGCCGCCCGTGTCCGGCCGCGTGGAGTAATCGACGGAAAGATCCTCGATGAGGAAGCTGCCGCCCGACAAAGTAATGGTTTCGATGAAAGCCCCCGTCGTCCCATTCCACCGGGACAACGTGCTGTTATTGATGTTCGATGTGAAAAAGTCCGTTCCGTCGAAAGCGATGCCGGTTGTGGCGGTTCCAGGGGCGATAAACGCCGCCTGGAGCAGATTGCCGTCCAGATCGTAGATATCGTACGGTCCAACGGTATCGCCGCGGTTGACGATCAATTTTCCGTTGAAGTATTCCATGCCATCCATGTTAAACGATGCGTTGCCAAGGGTGATCGTCTTGATGATGTTCCCGGAAAGGTCGATCCGGTATCCGTGATTCCCGCCGAGGTACTCCGACGTCCAGAAGGCGGATCCGTCCCAGGCGAGCGTGGACATGGCGGCGCGGGTCGGAAGACCGGCCACGGTAATCGAACCCAGGGATAACCCTGTCGTTCTGTCCGTCATGTAGATCTGGTTGCTTCCCCCGAAAATGTTTCCGCTCGGCCCGGATTCGGTCGTGTAGATGACGTTGCCAACGACCACCACCCCACGACCGTTTCCGGTGGATACATTGTAGGTACTAGTCTGCGTGCCGGTGGCTCCGGTGATGTCCAATACGTGAACAATATCCGGACCAACGGTCGCACTGTTTGCCCATATGGTTGCCGCACGGGACTGCACCGCCCATCCGAGGGCGATCACGCAACACGCCAGTACCAACAGCTTCTTCATATGCACTCCTTTCCCATTGAAATCCAAGGGAGGATGCCCTGATAACGATAGCCGATGCAATCTGCAGGCCAAACCGCACGAAAATAAAATAACGTTATTAATTATACAGATACGGAACGTTATCCTTACTGGATAAGACCATCAAGGAAATTTTTTTCCGATGTTAAGCAATAATAAACCATAATAACAACGTTATAGAAACTCCTCCCATTGGCGGATCGAGGCTTTCCTTTTCCCTTCATTCCCCCAGGTCGCGGGTTACGGCGCGGCAGAAAGCCATGGCGAGGGCGTCGGAGGCATCGGAGGGGACGGCGCCGCGGAGCCCGAGGAGGCGGGACACCATCCCCGCGACCTGCTCTTTGGAGGCGGCGCCGTACCCGGTCGCGGCGACCTTGATTTCCCTGGGGCTGTACTCGTGGACTTCCACGCCGTGCGCACGGCAGGTGACGATCGCGGCGCCCCGGGCCTGCCCGAGCTTGAGGGCGGCCGAGGCGTTCTTCGCGAGGAACACCTTCTCGACCGACGCCTCGTCAGGCCGATGCAGGAGGATCAGGTCGGAGAGTTCCTTGCGGATTTTCTCGAGCCGGTCGGGAAAGGAAACCCTGCCGTCCATGCGGATGACCCCCCATGCCACGGCCGTAACGGCGCTCCCGTGGACATCGACGATCCCGTACCCGGTGCGCAACGATCCCGGGTCGATCCCGATGATCCGTCGAACCGTTCGCATCAGGGTTTACCGTGGGAACGGGAAAAGTAACGAACGAAGAGGAGTCGCTTTGGGGGGACGTCCCTTGAGGTTGCAGGTCCTGCGGTTGAAGGAGTGTCCCCCGTCCATCAGCCGAACGCTTCCATATCCTCGTCGGAGATGTCGAAGTTGGCCCACACGTTCTGCACGTCGTCGGACTCCTCGAGGGCGTTCATCATCTTCAGCATCGTCTCCGCGCCTTTCCCTTCGAGGTGTACCGTGGTCTGGGGAACCATCGCGACATCGGAAGCGGAAACCTTCACGCCCCGCTCCTCCAGCCCCTTCCTTACGTTTTCGAAGCTTTCCGGCTCGCAGCGGACCTCGTATTCGTGGGACTCGGGGTCGTTGGCCACGTCGTCCGCCCCCAGCTCGAGGGCGATCTCGATCAGCTTCTCTTCGTCCACGCCTTCCTTCGGAACGCTGACCGTTCCCTTTTTGCTGAACATCCAGTTCACGCAGCCGGTCTCGCCGAGGTTCCCGTTGTACTTGGTGAAGATGTGCCGGATGTCGGCCACCGTGCGGTTCTTGTTGTCGGTCAGGACCTTCACGAGCACCGCCACGCCGTGGGGGCCGTATCCCTCGTACATGTACTCCTCGTACGAGACCCCCTCGAGTTCCCCGGTTCCCTTCTTGATCGCCCGACTGACGGTGTCGTTGGGCATGTTGACTGCCTTCGCAGCCAGGATCGCCGCGCGCAGCCGCGCGTTGCCCCCTGGATCGCCGCCCCCGATCCGCGCCGAGGTGATGATCTCCCGAGTGATCTTCGTGAAGGCCTTGCCGCGCTGCGCGTCGGCTTTCCCCTTCTTGTGCTTGATCGTGCTCCACTTGTTGTGGCCGGACATGGCGGTACCGCTCCGTCGACCGGAAATGGGTGCTTCACAAAAAAGGGCCCCTGCTCCGTTTCCGGCGCAAGGGCCCCAAGATGAAATTCGGCGGCGACCTACTCTCCCACGGGGGTAACCCCGCAGTACCATCGGCGCTGGAGAGCTTAACTTCCGTGTTCGGGATGGGAACGGGTGTTGCCTCTCCGCCATCGCCACCGAAAGGTGGATTCCTGTTGCTCGCACAACCTGTGCGCCAACCGATCTTCGAGCGCGTCCGAACTCTTTCATCCGTTGAATAGTGGTCAAGCCGCACGGGCGATTAGTACCGGTCAGCTGAGCGCGTTGCCGCGCTTACACCCCCGGCCTATCAACCTTGTAGTCTACAAGGGCCCTTCAGGGGGATCAAATCCCCGGGAGACCTCATCTCAGGGCGGGTTTCCCACTTAGATGCTTTCAGCGGTTATCCCTTCCGCACATAGCTACCCAGCGATGCTCCTGGCGGAACAACTGGTACACTAGCGGTGCGTCCAT
>JAKAHC010000011.1 GCA_021815305.1 Deltaproteobacteria bacterium
TGATCCCGGCCACTATGCGAAAACCATAACCGCCAGCGTCGCTTCGCTCCGGAAGGCGGCCGGCATCCGCCGGATCAGGTGGCCG
Organism: Deltaproteobacteria bacterium; assembly: GCA_021815305.1. Classification (GTDB taxonomy): domain Bacteria; phylum Desulfobacterota; class Deferrimicrobia; order Deferrimicrobiales; family Deferrimicrobiaceae; genus JAKAHC01. Next base: position 86 of record JAKAHC010000011.1, read on the forward strand.
GGTTCCAACGGAACAGGCGGCCGGAATCACCGGAATACGCACATTGGCTGGCTTTTAATGCGAACTCAATGCTTTGTGGCATTGGGGAGTGGATTGCGCGGTGCCACGTTGGTGCCAAAGATTTCCGGGTTCCGGTAAGGTTAATCTTGACAGGGACCCTCCTCATTTCGCATACTTCTGAATCTACGCGGGCGTAACTCAGCGGTAGAGTGCGACCTTGCCAAGGTCGAAGTCGCGAGTTCAAATCTCGTCGCCCGCTCCATCGGTCGCAGTCCCCCGGCGGCACCATGTCGCCGGGGGTTTTTCGTATGGGGTGGGGGACCATGGCGGCGCTGCCCGTAGAGGGAAAGAGGGAGCGGGTCGGCTGGTACTTTTACGATTTCGCGAACTCGGCCTTCTCCACGACGGTGGTCACCGTTTTCACCGGGCCGTACCTGACCGCCGTCACGCGCGCGGCGGCCGACCGTTCGGGGTTCGTCCACCCCTTCGGCATCCCCGTGCTGGCCGGGTCGTTCTTCCCGTATGTCGTCTCCCTTTCCGTCTTCCTGCAGGTCCTCGTCCTGCCCCTGCTGGGGGCGATCGCCGACTACTCCCACCGGAAGAGGCGGATGCTGTTTCTCTTCGCCTACGGCGGGGCCGCGGCCACCATGGGCCTTTACTTTCTCGAGGGCACGCGGTACCTGCTCGGCGGCGGTCTGTTCGTCGCCGCCAACGTCTGCTTCGGCGCCTCCGTGGTGTTCTACAACGCCTACCTTCCCGACCTGTCCCCTCCGGAGGATCGGGATTCGGTCTCTTCGGTCGGCTGGGCTCTGGGGTACCTCGGGGGAGGGGCGCTCCTGGCGCTGAATCTCCTGCTCTTCTCCCGTGCGGGGGAGATCGGACTCTCGACGGGGGATGCGGTCCGCATCAGCCTGGCCTCGGCCGGCGCCTGGTGGGCCTTGTTCTCCCTGGTTCCTTTCGCCACGCTTCGGAGCCGTCGGCCGGTGCGGACGATGCCCCCGGGGGAGGGGATCGTTACCGTCGGGTTTCACCAGTTGCGCGGAACGATGCGGAAGGCGAAAGGCCACCCCCAGCTGCTGCTGTTTCTCGGCGCCTATCTGCTGTACAACGACGGCGTCCAGACGGTGATCTCCCTCTCCTCCCAGTTCGGCCAGGAGGAGCTGGGGCTCCCCGTGTCCACCCTGACCGCGGCGATCCTGATGGTCCAGTTCGTCGCTTTCCTCGGCTCCCTCCTGTTCAACACGTTCGCGAAGTTCGTGGGGGCGAAGCGCGCGGTGGCCGTCAGCCTCGTCCTCTGGACCGGAACGCTGGTATACTCCTACGCGTGGTTGCGCTCCGAAGCCGGGTTCTATGCCCTCGCCGCCGCCATCGCCGTAGTCCTGGGCGGAAGCCAGGCCCTCTCCCGGTCGCTGTTTTCCCGCATGGTTCCGAAAGACCGGGAGTCCGAATACTTTTCCCTCTACGAAGTCAGCGAACGGGGGACGAGCTGGCTGGGGCCCCTCTTCTTCGGGCTGGCGCTGCAGTTCACGGGGAGCTACCGCGTCGCGATCCTCTCCCTGGCGGTGTTCTTCGTCGCGGGGCTTGTTCTCCTGCTGCGGGTGGACGTGGAACGCGCGGAGCGAGAGGCGTTGCCGGAGGGGGGCGATAAAGGAGACACTCCTGGAGCTCCTCGGTAGCGCGGCTGGAGGAGTGTCCTACCCCTGCCCGAGGTACGACGCCTTGATCCTCGGTTCTTCAAGCAACTCCGCGGACGGCCCCGAAAGGACGATCCTTCCGGTTTCCAGGACATACGTGCAGGAAGAGACCTTCATCGCCTGCTTGACGTTCTGTTCCACGAGGAGGACGGTCGTCCCCGCGGCGTGGATCTGCCGGATGGTTCGAAAGATCTCGGAAACCACCAGGGGCGCCAGCCCCAGGGTCGGTTCGTCCAGAAGCAGGAGCCTGGGGGAGGACATCAACGCCCGCGCGATGGCGAGCATCTGCTGCTCCCCGCCGGAAAGCGACCCCCCGAGCTGCCCCTGCCGTTCCCGGAGGATCGGAAACCGGTCCATCAGGCGTTCCATGTCCGCAGCCACGCCGGGGTCTTTCCGGACGAACGCCCCCATCTCGAGGTTCTCCCGCACGGTCAGCCGCGCCAGGATCGCCCTCCCTTCCGGGACCAGGGCGATGCCCCGCCGCAGGATTCGGTGCGGGGGAAGGCCGGCGATCGGCTCGCCGAGAAAGGAGACCGTGCCCGAACGGGGCGCGAGTGCGCCCGCGATCGTCCGCAGCAGCGTGGTCTTCCCGGCACCGTTGGCGCCGATGATGCTCACGATCGACTTCTCCGGGACGGATACGGATACCCCCTTGAGCGCCTGGATATCTCCGTGGAAGGTTTCCACTTCCCGGACTTCAAGCATTTCCGTCCCCTTCCGATGCCCCGAGGTAGGCCTCGATGACCCGGGGGTCGTCCCGGACCTTCTCCGGCGGGCCCTCGGTGATCTTCCGCCCGAAGTTGAACACCACCAGCCGGTCGCATGTCTTCATCACCAGGGACATGTCGTGCTCGATCAGGAGGATCGTCACCCCCAGCGACCGGATCCGCCGGATGAGGAGGGACATCTCCTGCGTCTCGGACTCGTTCATTCCCGCCGCCGGCTCGTCGAGCAGGAGGATGCGCGGCCCGGACGCCATGGCCCGGGCGATCTCCAGGCGGCGCTGGTGCCCGTACGGGAGGCTGCCCGCCGGCTGCTCCGCATCGATGCCGCCCATCCCCACCAGGCCGAGCAGTTCCCGGGTTTTCCCGAGGATCCCGCGCTCCTCCTCACGCTGCCCGCGGGTCCGCAGAACGCTCCGCCACACCCCGGCGCGGCTGCGGCAGTGCCGGCCCACCATCACGTTTTCCGCCGCCGTCATCGTGGAGAAGAGGCGGAGGTTCTGGAAGGTGCGGCTCACCCCCCTCCGGGCGATCGCGTGCGGAGACAACCTGTCGATCCGCTCCCCGCCGAGGAGCACCTCGCCTTGGGTCGGGGGGAGCATGGCGGTGATCACGTGGAACAGGGTGGTCTTCCCCGCCCCGTTGGGGCCGATGATGCCGAGGATCTCGCCCTCCCTCACGGAAAAGGACACGTCCCCGAGGGCGGAGAGCCCCCCGAAGGTCTTGACGATGCGGTGCAGTTCGAGGAGATCGCTCACGCCTTCCCCTTCCGCCGGAAACGCGCGAATCCTCGAAGCAGCGGGGGATCGAGGACCCCCTGCGGCCGGAAAACCATCGTCAGGACCAGCAGGATCCCGTAGAGGATGTCCCGGTAATCGCTGACGGAGCGCAGTGCCTCGGGAAGCATGGTGAGGAAGGCGGCGCCGAAGACGGGGCCCAGCAGGTGCTCGCTGCCCCCGAAGACCGCGAACACCAGGATCTCCACCGCGCGATGGTACGTGAAGTCCGACGGGCTCACGAACGACGTGGTGTGGGCGTACAGCGCTCCCGCGAATCCCGCAAGCATCGCACCCTGGGAGAAGGCGAGAACCTTGTAGTAGGTGACGGGGATCCCCGCCGCCTCCGCCGCCTTCTCGTCGAGCTTGATGGCGGCGTATGCCCTCCCCACGCGGGTGCGCCCCAGGCGCAGGAAGAAAAGGACCGCGAGGAACGCGCACACGAAGAGGATCAGGAACACCGAGATGCCGATGAACTGGTTGTTCCTCAGCCCGATCGACTCCGGTGCGAAGCCCGCCTCCCGGGCGCGGGAGAGCAGGACCCTGCCCATCTGGGGGATCGCGGCGATTCCCACGGCGCCCCCCGTCAAGGATTCCCAGTTGACGAGTACCGCCCGGAGAACCTCACCGGATCCCAGTGTGGCGATCGCGAGGTATACCCCCGAAAGCCGCAGGGACGGGATCCCGACGAGGATCCCCGCGATGCCCGCGAAAAGGCCGCCGAGAACGATCCCCGCGGGGATGGGACAACCGTACCGCGTGGAGAGGAGAGCCGCGGCGTACGCGCCGATTCCCATGAACCCGGCGTTCCCGAGCGAGAGCTGGCCGGTGGCCAGGGTGACGTAGATGCTCACGCCGAGGATGACGTTGATGAAGGCGAACGACGCCACCTGGAGGTGGTACGGGTTGATCCATTCCGGACCCATGCTACCGGCGCATCCCGGGCGCCGCCTGCCCGAACAGCCCCTGCGGCCGGATGAGGAGCACGACGATGATGGTCAGGAAGGCGATGGAGTCCCTGTAGCCGGAGTCTCCGTATGCCACCACGAGGGTTTCCGCGATGCCGAGGATCAGTCCTCCCGCCATGGCGCCGTAGACGCTCCCCATGCCGCCGAAGATGATGATCGCAAGCCCCTTGAGGCCCATCGAAAGCCCGATCTGGTTGTTGATGTAGTTGAACGCCATCCCCACCAGCACTCCCGCGACGCCGCCCATCGCCGATGCGATGACGACGGTCGCGGTGATCATCAGGTTCGTGTCCACCCCGAGCAGCCCGGCGGTCGCGAGATTTTCGGCGGTGGCTCGCAGCGCCCTCCCCGTGCGGGTGCGGGCAAGCCACAGCGCCAACCCCGTCATCAGGGCAAGGGAGACGAACAGGATCAGCGCCTGCACCAGGTAGACGGTGACCCCGCCGACCCGGAAGCGGATCTCCGCGAAGGGAGTCTCGAAGAGATGGTTCCCCGCCCCGAAAACCTTCTGGGCCACGTTCTCCAGAAGGATCGAGACGCCGATCGTGCTGATGAGGGAGGAGAGGTTCGAAACGCCCGGGGCTTTCCGGAGCGGCCGCAGGGCGAACCGCTCGAGGAGAAGGCCCATCGCCCCGGTGACGACGATCGCGCCGAGGAACGCCACGGGGAGGGGAGCGCCCGCCTTGCTCACGATGAGCATCCCGACGAACGCCCCGAACATGAAGATTTCGCCGTGAGCCATGTTGATGATGTCCAGGACGCCGAAGACGAGCGTGTACCCCAGCGCGACGATGGCGTAGATGCTGCCCAAAGTGACCCCGTTGACCAGTTGCTCGAGGAACACGCCCGCCGAAGCCTTCCGCCCGGTCAGTGGAAGGGCTGGAACTTCCCGTCCTTGACGATCAGGACGACGGGTTGCATCTCGACGTCCCGGCCGGCGTCGAAGGAGAATTTCCCGAGGACGCCGTCGAAGTTCCGGGTCGCAGCGAGCGCGTCGCGGAGCCTGCCGCGGTCCGCCGCGCCGGCCCTCTCCAGGGCGTTCGCCAGGATGTAGAGGGCGTCGTACGCCTGCGCGGCGAACTGGTCCGGTTTCCTGCCGTACGCCTTCCCGTACCTCGCGACGAACGCCTTCACCTTGGGTGTGCCGCGGTCGGCGAACCACGGGGTGGCGACGACGAGCCCTTCCGCAGCTCCCTTGGCGATCTCGACGACCTTCGGCGAGTTGAAGCCGTTCCCGCCGACGAAGGGAACGGAGATCCCCATCTTCCTTGCCTGGGAGAGGATGACCGCGCCTTCCTCGTACAGGGCCGAGCAGAAGATCGCGTCGGGCTTGAGGGAGGCGATCCTGGTCAGCTGCGCCTTATAGTCCGCCTGCCCCTTCTGGAACTCCTGGACGGTCAGAATTTTCAGCCCGAGCCTTCCCGAGACCTCCTTCATCGTGTCGAACCCGGACTTGGTGAACACGTCGTCGTTCCCGTAGAGGAGGGCGACCTTCCTTACATGGTACTTTTTCACGACCGCGCCGATGGACGCCGGGATCGCGAGAGACTCCGGAAGGGAGTTCCGGAAGACATACTTCCCGATCTGCGGGATCCCCTTTGCCGTGGTGGAGGTCCCCAGGATCGGGACGCCGCTGGCGTTGGCCTCGGGACCGACCACCTTCATCTCGTTGGAAAGGGTGGGGCCGAGGATCGCCACGACCCGGTCGGAATTGATGAGCTTCTGCGCCGCGGCGAGCGCCTGCTCCTGCTTCGCGCCGGAGTCCTCGATGACCAGCTCGATGTTCACCGCTCCTTTCGCGTTGATCTCGTCCCGGGCGAGCTTGAAGCCGTCGGTGATCGCTTCGCCGTATCCGGCACCCTGTCCGGTGAGGATGGAGATGACTCCGATCCTCGCGCGGATCGGCGCCGCCTTCGCTCCGTTCGCGGGCCGGGCCTCCCGCGCGCCCAGGAACAACAGGGAGAAGAGAAGGCACGCAAGAGCGACGGACGTTCGCAGATTTCGTTTCATGGCAATCCTCCTGCATGGCTTGAAAAATGTCATTATATTGGATACTTATGTGACGGTCAAGAAGATCGCCAGAAGATCGCCGCCTGTCCGCGGGATTGCGGAATCATGCGCTTGCGCCGGCGGGCGGTGCAAATCGCTCCCTCTCTGGAACATATATCTGGAACATATATCTGTTGACAGGTCATCCGACATGGTCCACCATTTGGTAGGATTGTCAGACCGTATACAGTATACGGGTTGCGGGCGGGTCGAGGACGGCGCGGAGGGGACTTCAGCCCACCCCATGGGAGGCGGAAGTGAAACAGGCGACGGCGAAGGTTACCGGCGAGATCTGCCGGAAGTTCGGGAACGACCGGACCCGCATGATGGACATCGTCCTGGAGGTCCAGGCCCGGTTCGGATGCGTTTCGCCCGATGCCATGGAGGAAATCGCGCGCGCGCTCGGCACGCACCGGGTCGAGGTCGAAAGCGTGGTGACGTTCTACGCGTTCCTTTCCGTGAAGCCGCAGGGCAGGGTCGTCATCCGGCTCTGCAGCGACATCGTCGACTGGATGAAGGGCTACGAGGAAGTGGCCGTGGCGATGGCGAAGGAGCTCGGCGTCACCATGGGCGAAACGACGGCGGACGGCGCCATCACGCTGACCCGCACCCCGTGCATCGGGATGAGCGACCAGGCCCCGGCCGCCCTCATCGACGATGTCGTGGTGACGCACCTGACTCCCGATCGCGCCCGCCAGCTGGTCCGCGACCTGAGGCGCCACCTCGATCCGCACCAGCTGGTCACGATGGTCGGCGACGGGAACAACGCCCATCCGCTGGTGCGCTCGATGGTGCGCAACAACATCCGGCATCGCGGTGCCGTCCTCTTCGCCGATTTCGTGCCGGGGAGCGGGCTTCGCCGGGCGTTGGAGCTCGGGCCCGAAGGGGTGATCCGCGAAATGAAGGAGTCCCGGCTGCGCGGCCGCGGCGGCGCCGGCTTTCCTGCCGGGATGAAGTGGGAAATGGCACGCAACGCTCCGGGAGAGAGGCGCTACATCCTGTGCAACGCGGACGAGGGCGAACCGGGAACCTTCAAGGATCGCGTCCTCCTCACGGAGCGCACAGATCTGCTGCTCGAGGGGATGGCGATCGCGGGGTATGCCGCCGGAAACGCAACGGGAATCATCTACCTGCGCGGCGAATACCGCTATCTCCTGCCGTTTCTTACGAACGCCATCGAGCAGCGGAGGGAACGGGGGCTTCTGGGCAGGAATCTCCTGGGCAGGAAAGACTTCAACTTCGATGTCCGCATCCAGCTCGGCGCAGGCGCCTACATCTGCGGCGAGGAGACCGCGCTCATCAGTTCGTGCGAGGGGCTGCGCGGCGACCCCAGGAACCGGCCCCCGTTCCCACCCCAGCATGGGTACCTCGGCTGCCCCACCATCGTGAACAACGTCGAGACATTCTGCTGCGCTTCGAGGATCCTCGTCGAGGGCGCGCCGTGGTTCGCGGCGATGGGGTCCTCCCGGACCACCGGCACGAAGGTCCTGAGCATCTCCGGGGACTGCCGGAAGCCCGGGGTGTACGAGGTGCCGTTCGGGATCACCGCGAGGGAACTGATCGAAATGGCCGAGGCGGACAACGCCGGCTCCATGCTGATCGGGGGGCCGTGCCGCCGGATGATCGGGCCGGAGCGCTTCGAAGGCAGGATCTGCTACGACGACCTCGCCACCGGCGGTGCGATCATGATCTTCAACCGCGCCCGCAACAAGCTGGAGATCGCGGAACATTATCTCGATTTCTTCATCGAGGAGAGCTGCGGCCACTGCACGCCATGCAGGGTCGGGCTGATCCTCCTGAAGAAAGCGGTGCACAAGGTGGTCGCCGGCGCGGGCGAACCGTCCGACCTTGCCGGCATGCGAGACCTGTCGAACTTCATCATCCGCACGAGCCGCTGCGGCCTCGGACAGGCCGCCCCCAACCCGGTGCTGGGGGCCCTGGAGAATTTCGGCGATCTTTACTCGGGGCTCGTGACGGAGCGCAAACCGGGGTTGCTGCCGGAGTTCGACCTTTCCAAGGCAGTCGTCGACGCCGAGCTGCGTGCCGGCCGGCAGTCGAAATACGTCTGATCCCGGGAGGACGGCGATGAGCCGCGTCACATTCACGATCGACGGGAAAACCGCCACGGCCGAGCAGGGGCAGACCATCCTCAAGGCGGCGGAAGCCGCGGGCGTCTACATCCCGCGGCTGTGCGCCTGCAAGGACCTCGTCCCCCACGGCAGCTGCCGCGTCTGCTCGGTGCGGGTGAACGGCCGCATCCAGGCGGCGTGCGTGCAGATCGTCACCGAGGGAGCGATCGTCGAAAACGAGTCCGACGAGATCCGGGAATACCGGCGCAACATCATCGACATGCTCTTCGTGGAAGGGAACCATTTCTGCATGTTCTGCGAGAAGAGCGGCCACTGCGAGCTGCAGGCGCTCGCCTACCGGTTCGGGATCGCTGCACCCAGGTACCGGTACCTCTACCCGAAGCGGGAAATCGACCTCTCGCACCCGGATGTCTACCTGGACCACAACCGTTGCATCCTGTGCGGCCGCTGCGTACGGGCTTCCCAGGACCTGGACCACAAGAACGTCTTCCAGTTCGTCGAGCGCGGCTGCAGGAAACGGCTGCAGGTCGACGGCGAGGCTCTCGCAGCCACCGACCTGCGGGTGACGGACGAGGCGGTCGCATCCTGTCCGGTGGGGGCCCTGATGAGGAAGCGCGTCGGCTATGCGGTGCCGGTGGGCCGGCGGCCCTACGATGAAATCCCGATCGGGAAGGACATCGAAAGCCCGGGAGAGGAATAGGATGAGCAGCAAGGCGCGCATCGCGACCGTCAGCCTGGCGGGGTGTTTCGGTTGCCACATGTCCATCCTGGACATCGACCAGCGGATTCTTCAGCTGGCGGACCTCGTCGAGTTCGACCGCTCCCCGATCAACGACTACAAGGATTTCCAGGGCCGCTGCGCCGTCGGCATCGTGGAGGGCGGGTGCTGCAACGAGGAGAACGTCCACGTGCTCGAACGGTTCCGCAGGCAGTGCGACGTGCTGGTCTCCCTCGGGGATTGCGCCATCAACGGAGGCATCCCCGCGATGCGGAACAACATCCCCTTGCGCGAATGCCTCGAGGATGCCTACCTGAAATCGCCGGGAGTCTACAACCCCGCGGGGACCGTTCCGAACGATCCGGAACTCCCGCTTCTCCTGAACCGGCTGTACCCGTGCCACGAGGTCGTCAGGATCGACCATTTCATCCCGGGGTGCCCCCCCCCGGCGGACGCCATCTGGGACGCCCTGGTCGGGCTCCTTACGGGAAAGCCCGTGGCGCCCGTCTACAACCGCCTGAAGTACGACTAGGGGGGAACCGCACGATGCCGACCAGTGAAACGATCCGGAAGCACACGATCCTCCCGCTGACCCGCGTCGAGGGGCACGGCAAGGTCACGATCCACAGGAACGGCGACGGGGAGGTGGAGCAGGCGAGGCTGCACATCGTCGAGTTCCGCGGTTTCGAACGCTTCATCCTCGGCAGGCCCTATTGGGAAGTCCCGGTGATCGTGCAGCGCCTGTGCGGGATCTGCCCCGTAAGCCACCACCTGGCGGCGGCCAAAGCCATGGACCGGATCGTGGGAGGCGAGCGGCTCACGCCCACCGCGGAGAAGATCCGGCGGCTCATGCACCACGGCCAGATGTTCCAGAGCCATGCCCTCCACTTCTTCCACCTCGCGAGCCCCGACTTCCTGTTCGGAACGGACGGCACGGCGGCGAGCGCGTTCAGCGCCCCCGTGGAACAGCGCAACGTGCTTGCGGTCGCGGCCAGGCATCCGGACCTGGCGGTCCAGGGAGTGATGATGCGCCGGTACGGCCAGGAGATCATCCGGGCGACGGCCGGGAAGAAGATCCACGGGACCGGCGCCATCCCGGGCGGCGTGAACAAGAACCTTTCCCTGTCCGAGCGGGATGCGCTCCTGAGGGATGCCGGGCGGATGCTTGCGTGGGCCCGCGGCGCCCTGGCCATCGCCCGCGATTTCACCATGGACCATCTCGTCGAGCTCACCCCCTTCGGATCGTTCGACTCCAACCACCTGTCCCTGGTGCGCGGGGCGGACGGGGCCCTCGATCTCTACGACGGGGTTCTGCGCGCGGTGGACAAGGACGGCAACCGGCTCGTCGACGACGTGGACTACCAGCGGTATCTCGAGGTCGTCGGCGAGGAAGTGCGCCCCTGGTCGTACATGAAGTTTCCCTTCCTGAAGAAACTGGGGCCCGAGCAGGGCTGGTACCGGGTCGGGCCGCTGGCGCGGCTCAACACCTGCAGCTTCATCGACACGCCCGAGGCGGAGGCGGCCCGCAGGACGTTTTTGTCGCTGACCAAGGGACGGCCGAACAACGTCACCATGTGCTATCACTGGGCGCGGATGATCGAGCTTCTCCATTCCATCGAGAGCATACGGGTTCTCCTGGAGGACCCGGATCTCCAGGGAGAGGATCTGGTCGTCACCGGTCCGCGCCGCGAGGAAACGGTAGGCGTGATCGAAGCTCCGCGCGGGACGCTCTTCCATCACTACCGCGTGAACCGGAACGACGAGGTGACCCTGTGCAATCTCATCGTCTCCACCACCCACAACAACGAGCCGATGAACCGCGCGGTCACCAGGGTGGCGAAAGACCATCTCCGCGGCGGAGACGGGATTCCCGAAGGGCTTCTGAACCACATCGAGGTGGCGATCCGGGCATACGATCCCTGCCTTTCCTGCGCAACGCACGCCGTGGGCGGAATGCCGCTGATCGTAGAGCTTCACGACGCCGACGGCGTCGTCGTGGACAGGCGGGTGCGCGGCGGCGGATAGGAGAGCCGCGCCTCCGTCCCGGTCCCGGGAACACCGGTCCGCGAGGGTGCCATGACGGGGAAAAGGATACTGGTCATCGGGTACGGCAACCCGGGGAGGGCCGACGACGGCCTCGGCCCGGCGTTGGCCGAGCGGCTCGAAGCCCTGCGCATTCCGGGGGTCACCGTCGAGACCGACTACCAGCTTTCGATCGAACATGCCGCGCTCGCCGCGGAGCACGACATCGTGATCTTCGCGGACGCGGACGCGAACGCCGGGGCCCCGTTCTACATCCGGCCGGTTTCGCCCATCCCGGCCGGAAGGTTCACTTCCCACAGCGTGGCGCCCGGCGAGGTTCTCCACATCGCCCGCTCCTGCTTCAACGCCTCTCCGGAGGGGTACCTGCTGGGGATGCGCGCCGTGGACCTCGGCCGGTTCGGGGAAGGCATGAGCGAAGGCGCCCGGGAGGGGCTCGGAGCCGCAATGGAATTTCTGCCGCGGTTCCTCGCCGGGAACGCGGATGACCGCGTGGCGGCCGGTCCGGAGCCACCGGCGGCGGGACCGCGACCAGGGATGCGGAAATGCTGATATGATCGGACGGAGGCACAGCATGCGGAACGGAAAGTTCGTCGTTCTCTGCGTCGATGACGACCCGGATGTCCTGGCGTCCCTGAAAGTCGTTCTGGAATCCGGGGGGTACGCGGTGGTGACGGCTCCCGACGCGAAGGAGGGGCTCCAAACCTTCCGGGGGGCCAGGCCCGATCTCGTCATACTGGACCTGATGATGGAGGAGATCGACGCGGGGGCGCGGCTGGCGAAGGAGATGCGGGAACTGGACCGAGGGGTGCCCATCTTCATGCTCAGCTCCACCGGCGATTATCTCCAGGGGGCGACCGACATCGACGGCCTCGGCCTGGCGGGCGTGTTCCAGAAGCCGGTCGATCCGAAAATCCTCCTGGGGCTCCTGCGGGCGAAGCTGAAAGTTCCGGGACCCGCATCGTGAGACGGGATCCGTCCCCGCGGGCGGGACCGAGGATGGATCCGGCGGCCGTCGAGCCCGTTGTCCTGCCGCTCGACAAGGAGCTGCAGGAGCGGATCGACTGGTTCATCCGGTTGCGCTGGCTGGCGGGCATCGCCATCCTCGCGGGGACCGGTTTCGCCCCCCGCCTCCTGGGAATACCGCTCCCGTTCCTCCCGCTTTGTCTCGTCGGATTCGCGGTCCTGTCCTATAACCTGGTCCTTCACGTCAACCGGCACGGGATCGCCGCCGCGCCTTCCCGGTTGCGGCGGGCGATCCACCTGCAGATCGCCTTCGACTGGGCGGCCCTGACCTGCACGGTGTACCTGACCGGCGGCATCGGCAGCCCGGTCAGCCTCGGATACGGTTTCCATCTCATCATCGGCTCCATCCTGCTTTCGCGCAGGGCCTGTTACCTGCTGGCTTTCGGGGCGAGCCTCCTCCTGGGTGCCCTTGCGATGGCGACGGCATTCACCCCATTCCTTGCGCACACTCCCGTCCTGGGCGGCACGGCGGCGGATTCGACCGGCCTGCTGAAGATCTGGATGGGCCTCACGTTCTTCTTTTTCGTGACGGCATACCTGGCCACCTCCATCACGGCGCGGCTGCGGGAGAAGGAGGAAGCCCTGTCCCGGTCGAGCAGGGCGTTGAACCGCTCCTGCCAGGAGATGGAGTCGCTGTACAGGATCGGGCAGCTGGTGAACTCCACGCTGGATCTGGACGAGGTCCTGCGCCTGGTCGCCGAGAACACCACACGGCTGTTCGGAGCGAAGGCGTGCTTCCTGCGGCTCTTCGACAGGAGCGGAAAGAAGCTGTCCATCGGGGGCTCGTACGGCGTGAGCCAGGCCTACATCAACAAGGGGCCGGTGGAGGTGGAGAAGAGCTCGGTCGATTCCGAGGTCTTGAAGGGGATGACGATCCAGGTCGAGGACGTGACGGAAGACAGCCGGTTCCAGTACCGCGAGGAGGCCCGGCGCGAGGGACTCCGTTCGATGCTTTCCTGTCCGATCCGGGCGAAGAACCGCACGCTCGGTGTCATCCGGGTCTACACGGGGGAGCCGCACGTGTTCAGCGAACCGGAGCAGCGGCTGCTCGAGAACCTCGCGAATCTCGGCGCCCTCGCCCTGCAGAACGCCCACACCTTCCGGGAGATGCGGGCGCTGGACCAGGAGCGGGTCTGGTTCGCCCGCACGACGCACCATCAGCTCCGGGCCCCGCTCGCCGCCGCCCAGGGGGCGATCGAGGCCCTGCCTTTCGCGGGACCGCTGAACCAGGCGCAACAGGATCTGCTCGCCCGCGCCAGGCGCAGGATCCAGGATTCCTTCGACACGGTCCGCGATCTCCTGGACTCGGCTGCCGCGCATCGCTTCCAGGAACCGGATGCGTTGGAACCCGTCCGCATGCCGGAGTCGATTCGGCGGGTCATCGACACGGCCCGGGAACAGGCGCGCGCCAAGGGCCTTTCCTTCGTCGAGGAACTGGATGGGGAAGACTGCCTCCTGCTTGCCGAGCCCGGCGACCTGGAGAAGATCTTCTCCAATCTTCTGACCAACGCGGTGAACTACACCTTTTCCGGAAAGGTCGTCTTCGGCATGCGCCGGGGAAACGGCTGGGTCGAGGCATGGGTGGGGGACACGGGAATCGGCATCGAGAAGGAGGAGATGGCCCGGATATTCAACGGTTTCTACAGGACCGCGGCCGCCAAGGCCACCGGGGTGGCCGGAACCGGGCTGGGACTTTCCATCGTGGCGCGGCTGGTGCAGAGGGTGGGAGGGACCCTCTCGGTGGACAGCGAGCCCGGCAAAGGGTCGCGGTTCATCGTTCGCCTCCCCATGGCGAACCCGGTGACCCCCTGACCCATTGCGTTCCGCGGGCGGATCATGCAACCCGTGGATTCCATCCCGCATCTGAAGGCAACGGAGCCCATTCCCCATTGCCGAAGGAGGCAGTGAACATGCTGAAGACCGCCGCGTACGCCGCATTTTCCCCCACGACGCCGCTTGCGCCGCATACCATCGAACGCAGGGAGCCCGGACCGCACGACGTGCAGATCGACATCCGCTACTGCGGGGTTTGCCACTCCGACATCCACCAGGTGCGGGACGAGTGGGGAGGCTCCATCTTTCCGATGGTCCCGGGACACGAGATCGTGGGCACCGTGGTCCGTGTGGGGAACGGGGCCGGAAAATGGAAGGTGGGCGATATCGTCGGTGTCGGCTGCTTCGTCGATTCCTGCCGGGAATGCGAGGCGTGCCGGGAAGGCGAGGAGCAATACTGCGCGGAGGGGATGACCCTGACGTACAACGCGTATGAGCGCGACCGCAAGACGCCCACCTTCGGAGGCTACTCCACGCGCATCACCGTAAACGAGGATTACGTCCTGCGCATCCCGGCGGGGTTGCCGCTGGAGCGCACCGCGCCGCTCCTTTGCGCCGGCATCACCACCTACTCCCCGCTGCGGCGGTTCGGCGTCAAGGCGGGCGACAGCGTCGGCGTGGTGGGACTCGGTGGCCTCGGTCACATGGGCGTGAAGCTCGCCAGGGCGTTGGGGGCGAAGGTCACCGTGCTCAGCCATTCGCAGAACAAGCGCGGCGATGCGCTGCAACTCGGTGCGGACGACTTTGTCGCGACCCGCGACGAGAAGGTGTTCAAGAAAAACGCGGGCCGCTTCGACTTCCTCCTCGACACGGTCTCCGCAAGGCACGACTACAACGACTACCTGAACCTGCTGCGCCGCGACGGGACGATGGTCCTGGTGGGGGTGCCCGAGCCGACGGCGCTCTCCGCGGGGTCGCTGATCTTCGGGCGGAGAAGGCTCGCCGGCTCGCTCATCGGGGGGATCCGCGAAACCCAGGAGATGCTCGATTTCTGCGCCGCGCACGGCGTCGCCTCCGACGTGGAGGTGATCCCCATCCAGGGGATCAACGAGGCGTACGACCGCGTGGTCCGGAGCGACGTGCGGTACCGCTTCGTCGTCGATATCGCAAGCCTGAAGAAGCCCTGACGCCGGGTCCCGACGGAGGGAACGGAGGCCCGTCGGCGGAGGATTCCATGTTGGTGCCCGGGGCGGGAATCGAACCCGCACGGCTTGTTCAGCCTCGGGATTTTAAGTCCCGTGCGTCTGCCAGTTCCGCCACCCGGGCGCACCACCACCATGCCACAAGAACGCCCGCGTTTCTACAGGAGGGGGATGCGCGAACGGGGACGTCCCTGCCCAGGCAGGACCGTCCCCGCTCTCGGTCGGGAAATGGAGGCGGCACCCGGATTCGAACCGGGGGATAAAGGATTTGCAGTCCTCTGCCTTACCACTTGGCTATGCCGCCGCACGAAAGAGCCGAAGAGACCGGGAAAAAAGCCGGAGATACCCGGATACAAGGAGAATTATATGCGACCGGTTCCCGCGAAAATCCACCCCAATCCTCACGGGGCGGGCGACAATCCGTTGCCCTTCACGAACGCGATGATCTCCATGGACGGCATCCACCGCGAGACGCCGGGGCGTGCGCCGTCCGCCTTCCCGTCCTCCGGCGCCCCGGCAACGGAACGGAGGTGCATGCCGAACACTTCGCCCGACGCGACGAAGCCGGGGCATCCGGAGGCGTCCCCGTACATCGGGGAGTCCGTCTCGTAATACCCTGCCGCATCCCCGTCCCCGCCGTTCGCGCCGACGAAGGCGGAGATGTTCCCTCCCTGGAACAGCTCGATGAGCGAGACGCCGATCCGGGGCGCGGCGCCCACCGCAATCCGCGGAAAGCCGGAAGCCCCGCACGGCGTGCCGACCGGCACCGGACCGGGGAGCATCCTCAGGCTGGCGGCGGAGCGCGGCGCGTGAATCCGGAGCAGCGCGATGTCGTTGCGGGGGTCCACCGCGAGCAGCACCGCCGTTTCCGCCTTCTTCCCGATGTCCGGGGCGCGGATCACCGCAACTTCCGCGCGGGGCGGCCCGCCCGCGTCTGTTTCGCCGCGCACCGCACGGGCCGTCGTCACCAGGAGCCCCGGTGCCGCCGCAAAGCCCGTCCCGGCCGCGGGAGTGATGACGTTTTCCCGCGCGGAAGCGGGTGCGAGGACCGCGTAGATCGCCTCGCGGTTCGCCATGCACGATCTGCTGAACATGATGCCTCTCCAATGGGTTCCGCATCGAACCCGCGACTTGAAAACGATTCCGGGATCTTACCGGTTCTGCGATAGTATGAAAAGGGAAACGCGGGGGTGGTATCCAGAACCGGGAGGTGAAAAGATTGCCACGGACCGTGTTCGTCACAGGCGCCGCCGGTTTCATCGGCTCCCACGTCTCGGAAACGCTGCTCTCCCGCGGGGACCGGGTCCACGGCCTCGACAACTTCGATCCGTTCTACGCGAGATCCGTCAAGGAGAGGAACCTCGAGGGGCTTCTCCGCGAGCCGGGATTCACCTTCACCGAGGGCGACATCCGGGATGCGCCGGCGCTTGCGCGGTGGGGCGGCGGCGCGCGTGCCGACGTGCTGATCCACCTGGCGGCCAAGGCGGGGGTGCGGCCGTCGGTCGCCGATCCCGCGGGGTACGCGGACGTCAACGTGCACGGCACCATCCGCGTCCTCGAGTGGGCGCGGGAGCGGGGGGTCCGAAGGGTTCTCTTCGCGTCCTCATCCTCCGTCTACGGCGGGAACGAGAAGGTGCCGTTCTCGGAGGACGACTTCGTCGACCGGCCGGTGAGCCCTTACGCCGCGACGAAGAAGGCGGGCGAACTTCTCTGCCACACCTACTGCCACTTGTACGCGATGAACATCGTTTCGCTGCGCTTCTTCACGGTGTACGGGCCGAGGCAGCGCCCGGAGATGGCCATCCACAAGTTCACCCGGCGGATCTTCGAAGGGAAGGAGATCGAGCTGTACGGGGACGGGTCCGCCCGCCGGGACTACACCTACATCGACGACATCGTTTCCGGCGTGCTGGGGGCGCTCTCCGCGCCCGCCGGCTACAGGGTGTACAACCTCGGGGAGTCCGGGACGATCTCCCTGACCGATCTCGTGGGGTTGCTGGAGCGGGCATGCGGGCGGAGCGCGAAACGCCGTCATCTCCCCCCCCAGCAGGGCGATGTCCCTGTTACGTTCGCCGACGTCTCCCGGGCGCGGGCGGAGATCGGCTATGACCCCCGTGTTTCCATCGAAAAGGGCGTGGGACGGTTCGTCGAATGGTACCGCGAACAGGCAGACGGCTTGGAAAGCCGGGAAGGGAGGGGTGTCCGATGAACGTGACGCTGTCGGTCATCAAGGCGGATATCGGCTCCGTGGGGGGCCACATCCGGCCGAGCGCGAAACTGCTGGAGGCGGTGCGGGAAACCGTGTCGGAGGGGGGGAAACGGTTCCTGATCGACGCGTATATCGGCTTCACGGGGGACGACGTGGCGATCCTCATGTCGCACCGGGGCAGGGTGGGGGACGCGCGGGTGCACAAGCTCGCCTGGGATGCCTTCCTCGCGGGCACGGAGGTGGCGAAGGCGCAGGGGCTGTACGGCGCGGGCCAGGACCTCCTGAAGGACTCCTTCTCGGGGAACGTGAAGGGAATGGGACCCGCGGTGGCGGAGATGGAGGTCGAGGAGCGCCCCAACGAACCGTTCCTCCTCTTCGCCGCGGACAAGACCGATCCCGGCGCATACAACCTTCCGTGCTACCTCGCCTTCGCGGACCCGATGGTCTCATCGGGCCTCATCCTCTCCCCGAAGGTGGGGAAGGGGTTCACTTTCCGCATCATGGACGTGGCGCACACGGAAGGGGACAGGGTGATCGACCTCTCCGCGCCCGAGGACCTCTACGACATCGCCGCGCTGCTGCGCGACCAGGAGCGCTTCGTGGTCGAATCGATCCGGTCCCGCGCGACGGGGGAGATCGCGGTGTCGGTCAGCACCACGCGGCTCCACAACATCGCAGGCAAGTACACCGGCAAGGACGACCCGGTGATGCTGGTCCGGACGCAGGGGAACTTCCCCGCCACGGGTGAGGTCCTCGCCCCCTTCACGATCGGGCACTTCGTGGCCGGGTTCATGCGCGGGAGCCACCACGGGGCCCTGATGCCGGTGCCGAGGAACACGGGGACGTCCTTCTTCGACGGACCGCCCATCGTGTCGTGCCTGGCCTTTTCCGTGAAGAACGGGAAGTTCACCGAGCCGGCGGACGCGTTCGACCATCCGTACTGGGAGTACGTGCGGACGCGGGTATCCGCGAAGTCCGAGGAGCTGCGGCGGCAGGGGTTCTTCGGCCCCGCGATGCTGCCGTACAGCGAGCTGGAGTACGGCGGGATCGTGGACCGGCTGAAGGGGATGGAGTCCAGGTTCCGGACCGGGAAGGAGAAGGAAACGGCCGGGGCGTGAGAAGCGGGGAGCATCGGACAACAGGGGAGGGCGGCATGGGCGACGGGATCCGGTTCCGGTTCGATTTTTCCCTGGTCGGGGAGAGCAACCTGCATGGCGGGGACGGGATCGGCGCCCCCGCCTTCCGCGCGGCGATGTGGAAAGTCGACAAGGCCGTGCAGGAGATCGAGAAAAAGCACGAGCGCGGGGAGGTGGGCTTTCCGGATCTGCCGTTCCTGGTGAAGGAGGCCAGGGCGATCGCGCGGGACGCGTCGGCGCTTTCGAAGGAGTACACCCACATCCTCGTGCTCGGCATCGGCGGGTCGGCGCTCGGGACCCGGGCGGTGTACGAGGCGGTGGGGGGCGAAGCGGCGCGCAGGGGCATGAAGCTTTCCGTCGCCGACAACGTGGATCCGGACGAGTTCATTCCGCTCCTGCGGGCCCATCCCATGAAGAGGACCGTCGTGGCGGCCATCAGCAAGTCGGGGGGAACCGCGGAGACCAACGCGCAGCTCTCGATGACGATCGCGGCCCTCAAGAAGGCCGTGGGACCGCAATGGAAGGAGCACCTGATCCTCATCACCGACCCGGTGAAGGGGGTCTTCCGCAGGATGGTGGTCGCGGAGGGGTTGAAGAGCTACCTCGTGCCCCCGAACGTGGGAGGGCGCTTCTCCGTCCTCTCTCCGGTGGGACTCGTGCCGCTCGCCGCGGCGGGCGTGCGCGTGGAGCGGCTGCTCTCCGGGGCCGCCCAGATGGAGTCGGTCTTCCTCCATACGAAGGGGACGGACAACCCGGTGCGGTTCGCGGCGGCGGTCTACACCCATTATCTGCTGCAGAACCCCAAGCACATCCAGGTGTGGTTCACCTACGGCGCGGGGCTCTCCCGCGTCGCGGAGTGGTGGCAGCAGCTCTGGGCGGAGAGTCTGGGCAAGAAGCGCAAGGACGGCACCTCCGTGGGGCAAACGCCCGCGCGGGCCGTGGGGGTGACGGACCAGCACTCCCAGGCGCAGCTCTACCAGGACGGTCCCTCGGACAAGGTCTTCACGTTCGTGCGCTGGATGAAAGGAAGGGAGAGGGGAAGCGTGCCGGATGCGGGCTTCGCTCCCGCCATGACGATGCTGGGCGGACGGCCCCTCCGGGACCTGTTCGACGCGGAGTTCGAGGGGACGATCGGCGCGCTCTGGTCCGCGGGGCGGCCCATCGTGCGGATGGAGATCGGGGAGCGGAACGAGGAGCACGTGGGGGCCTTCCTCCATTTCTGGGAGTGGGTGACGGCGATCGTCGGGGAGTGCGCCGGGATCGACCCGTTCGACCAGCCCGGAGTGGAGGAAGGGAAGAAGATCGCGAGGGCGCTGATGGGCGAGAAGGGATCCGAGAAGCGCCGGCAGGCCTTCGAGGAACGGGTCGCCGGCATCCGGCGGGCGGAGATCCGCATCGGGGAGGACGCCCCGGCCCGAAAGAGGAGGAGGTAGTTGTCCCTCCGCATCCGGTCCCTGCCGGACGACGTGGTCAACCGGATCGCCGCGGGAGAGGTGGTGGAACGCCCCGCGTCGGTCCTCAAGGAGCTCCTCGAGAACGCGGTCGACTCGGGGGCGGGGAGGGTGGAAGCCGAGGTTTCCGGGCCGTTCCCGTACACCCTCCGCGTCACGGACGACGGGTGCGGCATGAGCCGTGAGGAAGCGGAGCTCGCCGTGCGCCGCCACACCACGAGCAAGATCTCCTCTTCGGACGACCTCGACCACATCGCCAGCTTCGGGTTTCGCGGGGAGGCGCTTCCCTCGATCGCCTCCGTGGCGCGCCTGTCCGTGGTCACAAGGCCGCCCGATCGTCCGGCGGCCTCGGAGGTCGTGGTGGACGGAGGAGTGGTGATCTCCCTGCGCGATGCCGGCGCTCCCTCCGGCACGACGGTCACCGTGACCGACCTGTTCCGGAACGTCCCGGCGAGGCGCAAGTTCCTGAAGAGCGAGCGCACGGAGCTGTCCCATCTGCGGGAGGTGTTCCACGGCGTGGCCGTTCCCGGGGAGGGGATCTCTTTCCGGTTCGTCGAGGGCCAGGGGACCCTCGAGTACGAGGGCCACGAGTCCGCCCTGGACCGTGCGAAACGGCACGCCGGCGACGACGCCCAATACCTCGCGCCCGTGGACTTCTCCTCGGCCTTCTTCCGGGTGTGCGGCTTCGCGGGGCTTCCGCAACTCTCCCGCGCGGGTGGGTCGGGCCTCTGGTTCTTCGTCAACGGGCGGCGGTTCCGCGACCGGGGGCTCTACGCCGCGGTTCGCGAGGCGTACCGGGGAATCCTCCCCGTCGACCGCCTGCCGGTAGCCTGCCTCTTCGTCACGTGCAGTCCTCTCGAGGTCGACGTGAACGTTCACCCGGCGAAGACCGAGGTCCGGTTCCGTTACCCGCGGGACCTGTACGAACTGGCGCGCCACGCCATCGGCCGGGCGCTGGGCGAGATCCCCGGCGGGGCGGAGCCGGCCGCTCCGCGGGGAGGAATGCCGTCCCGCCGTCCGTACGGGGAACAAGGGACGCCCCTCCGTATGCCGGCGCCGATGGAAATTCCGCCGCCGGAACCCGGGGACGGCACGACGCCCACGGGGAAGTTGCCTTTCGCCGCGCCGGCGGGCGAAAGGGGGTCGCGGGAGCGGTTCTTCTCTTCCCTCGTCCCGGTGGGGCAGGCGCTGGAGACGTACCTGGTGTGCGAGGGGGAGGGAGGGCTGGTTCTCATCGACCAGCACGCCGCGGACGAGCGCATCGTCTTTTCCCGGCTCAAGGACCGGTACCTCGGCGGGGGGGCCCCGGTGCAGCGATGGCTTCATCCGGTGGAGGTGGAGCTCCCCGGGGTGTGGGAGGGGGAACGTCCCGCACTGGAGTCGTTCCTTTCCCGCACGGGGTTCGCCTTCGAACCCGCGGGGGAAGGGAAGATCCTTCTCACAGGCGGTCCCGCGGTTCTGCCCCGGTTCGACGCGCGCCGCTGGTGGGAAGATCTCTGCGAGTCGCTCCGCGAGCAGGAGACCCCCCCGAAGGACCTCTTCGACGGGGACCGGGAGCTTTGGAGAATGGCATGCCACGCCGCCGTCCGTGGGGGCGATCGCGTGGGTCCGGAACGCACGCGGCTCCTCCTTTCGGAGCTCGACGAGGCGGTTGCCGCCCACAGCTGCCCGCACGGCCGCCCCGTGTGGGTCCGCATCACCCGTTCGCAGCTCGAAACCATGTTCCGACGCTAAGGGATGACCGCCGCCCGCATCGTCGTCCTTTCCGGCCCCACCGCTTCCGGGAAGTCGGGGCTGGCCCTCTCTCTCGCGAGGGTCTTCCCGCTGGAGATCGTCAACGCCGACTCCCTCCAGGTGTACCGCCACATGGACATCGGCACCGCCAAGCCCTCCCTCGAAGAGCGAGGGGAAGTTCCCCACCACCTCATCGACGTGGCGGATCCGGACGAAACGTACGACGCCGGCCGATACGTGGGCGAAGCGGAAGGAGCGATCGCCGGGATCCTGGCCCGGGGGAAGGTTCCCATGGTGGTCGGGGGGACGGGGATGTACATCCGCGCGCTGCTGCGCGGCCTCGATCCGCTCCCGTCGGACCCGGAGGTGCGGCGGTCCCTCGAGCGGAGATGGGCGGAGGAAGGCGGCGGCTCGCTGCACTCGGAGCTGGCCCGGGTCGACCCGGAAACCGCGGCGCGGGTCCACCCCTCCGACCGCATCCGCGTCGTCCGCGCCCTCGAGATCTTCGCCGTCACGGGTGTTCCCCCCGGCCGCGCACGTTCGGCATGGGGCGGCGCCGGGAAATACCGGCACCTGTTCCTCGCCTTGTGGCCGGACCGGGAGACGATGCGCCGGCGGATCGACGCCCGGACCGAGGAAATGTTCGCCAAGGGGCTCCTGGAAGAGGTCCGGGGACTGCTCGACCGGGGATACGGGCGGGATCTCAAGCCCATGGGAGCGCTGGGGTATCGCCATGCGGTCGCGCACCTGCGGAACGGGGTTCCCCTCCGCGAGACGATCGACGCGGTGAAGCGGGACACAAGGAGGTACGGCAAACGGCAGGTGACGTGGCTGTCCGCGGAGCCTGAGGCTTTGCGCCTTTCTCCGGAGGAGTCCTTCCGGAGCGCGAGGGAAAAGGTCAAAATGTACTTGTTCTGACGGAAATTCAAAGTAGGATAATGGATTACGCCACTTCTGCAGGGGGGGGGACATGATCCTCCAATACCTCGATTTCGAGCGGCCGATCGTCGACCTCGAGAACCGGCTGGACCAGCTCAAGCGCCTTGACGACGGGACGGACAAGGGCGTCAAGGAAGAGATCGGAAAACTCGAGAGGAAGATCGGGAAGATCCGCAAGGAGGTCTTCTCCAACCTCACCCGCTGGCAGATCACCCAGCTGGCCCGCCACCCGAACCGTCCGTACATGCTCGACTACATCGGCCACTGCTTCAGGAACTTCCTCGAGATCCACGGCGACCGGGCATTCCGCGACGACCCTCCGGTGGTGTGCGGTTTCGCCGAGCTGGAGGGACAGCGGGTCCTCCTCATCGGGCAGCAGAAGGGGCGCAACACCAACGAGAAGATCCACCGCAATTTCGGCATGGCGAACCCGGAAGGGTACCGCAAGGCGTTGCGGGTGATGAAGATGGCGGAGAAGTTCCGGTTGCCCGTCATCACCTTCATCGACACGCCGGGCGCCTTTCCCGGGATCGGGGCGGAGGAGCGGGGGCAGTCCGAGGCGATCGCGCGCAACCTGCTGGAAATGGCGCACTTGAAGACACCCATCGTGGTGGCGGTCATCGGCGAGGGGGGAAGCGGCGGCGCGCTGGCGCTGGGCGTGGGCGACGAGATCCTCATGATGGAGCACGCCGTCTACTCCGTCATCTCCCCCGAGGGGTGCGCGTCGATCCTCTGGCGCGACACCGCGAAGGCGGAGGTCGCGGCGGAAATGATGAAGATCACCGCCCCGGACCTGAAGAAGTTCGGGGTGATCGACCGGATCGTCCCGGAGCCGCTGGGCGGGGCGCACCGGGACCACAAGGCGGCGGCCGATGCGCTGAAGGCCGCGCTGGTCGAGACGCTGTTCCCCCTGGTCTCCATGCCGCTGCCGCAGCTGCTCGACCGGCGGTACAGGAAGTTCCGCGAGATGGGTGCGATCAAGCGGAAGGCCGGGGGAGCGTAGTTGACGCGGGACCGCCTCAAGGAACTCCGCTCCGAGATCGACGCGCTCGACGACCGGATCCTCGAACTCCTGAACCGCAGGGCGGCGGCGGCCCTCGAGGTGGGCCGGATCAAGTCGCAGGAGAACCTCACGTTCCACGTTCCCGAACGGGAGGTGGAGATCCTCCGGCGCCTCACCGCCGGCAATCCCGGGCCGTTTCCCAACGAGGGGCTCAAGGCGATCTACCGGGAGGTCATCTCCGCGTCCCTTTCGCTCGAGAAGCCCCTGTCCGTCGCGTTCCTCGGCCCCCAGGCCACCTTCACCCACCTCGCCTGCCTCAAGCATTTCGGCGAGAGCGCGCAGTACGTACCCCAGATCAACCTCTCCGAGGTGTTCGACGCGGTGGAGCGGAACCTGGCCGACTTCGGCGTGGTGCCCATAGAGAACTCGAGCGAGGGGATCGTGAGCAACACGCTGGACATGTTCGTCGAGTGCAACCTCCTCATCTGCGGGGAGATCCTGGTCGAGGTTTCCCACGCCCTGCTCTCGGTCACCGGCGACCTCGACCACGTGAAGAAGATCTATTCCCATCCCCACGCCATCGCCCAGTGCCGCGCCTGGCTGGAACGCAACATGCGCAAGGTCCCCGTCTTCGACGTGGAGAGCACCGCGCGGGCCGCGGAACTGGCCGCCGACGACCCGTCGGCCGCGGCGATCGCGGGGGAGGCGGCCGCCAAGATCTACGGACTTGCGGCCATCCGGAAAAGGATCCAGGACAACACGAACAACTTCACCCGCTTCATCATCCTCGGGAAGCGGGCGTCCGCTCCCACGGGGGACGACAAGACGTCGATCCTGTTTTCCGCCCGGGACGAGGTGGGAGCCCTGTACCTGATGCTCGAGCCCTTCTCGAAATACAGCGTGAACCTGACGAAGATCGAATCCCGCCCCGTCAAGAAGAAGGCGTGGGAGTACCTCTTCTTCCTCGACATGACGGGCCACCTCACCGACGGGTCCGTCTCGAAGGCCCTGGACGAACTCAAGATGCGGGCCCACTACCTCAAGATCCTGGGATCGTACCCACGGGCCGTATAGCGACCGCGAGTCCGCGGAACCGCCCGGAGGATCCCGTTTCGTGAAAGGAGTTTGCGCATGATCATCGTTCTGCGCGCCGGTGCCACCGAGGGGGAGGTCCGGCAGATCGAGGACACGATCCGCGCCAAGGGCCTCAGCGCGCACATATCGCGGGGCGTCGAGCGGACCATCATCGGAGCGATCGGCGACGAGAGGAAGATCGACACCGCGTCGTTCGAGGGGCTGCCCTTCGTGGACAAGGTCCTCCGGATCCTGGCCCCTTTCCGGCTCGTGAGCAGGGAGTTCCAGAAGGAGGACACGGTCATCACCGTCCGCGGAAAGACCGTGGGGGGGAAGCGGCTCGCCCTCTTCGCCGGGCCGTGCTCGGTCGAGGACCGCGGCATGATGGTGGGGATCGGGGAGCGCGTCGCTGCCTGCGGCGCGACCTTCCTGCGCGGCGGCGCGTTCAAGCCGCGCACCTCCCCGTACGCCTTCCAGGGGCTGGGCGAGGAAGGGTTGAAGTACCTCGCCGAAGCGCGGGAGGCGACGGGTCTTCCCGTGGCCACGGAGCTCATGGATCCGAGGGACCTGGACCTCGTGGCGCGCTACGCCGACGTCATCCAGATCGGTGCGCGGAACATGCAGAATTTCCGTCTCCTCACCGAGGTCGGCAAGCTCGACAAGCCGGTGATCCTCAAACGCGGGATGAGCGCAACGATCCAGGAGTGGCTCATGTCGGCGGAGTACATCGCCTCGGAGGGGAACCAGAAGATCATCCTTTGCGAGCGAGGCATCCGCACCTACGAGCCGGCGACGCGGAACACCTTCGACGTGTCCTCGATCCCGGTGGTCAAGTCCCTCTCCCATCTGCCCGTGGTCGCGGATCCGAGCCACGCCGCGGGAAAGGTGACGCTGGTGGAGCCGCTGGCGGCGGCGGCGATCGCCGCGGGGGCGGACGGGCTGATGATCGAGGTGCACCACCAGCCTTCGATGGCGCTCTCCGACGGTCCCCAGTCGCTCAAGCCGGATGCGTTCGAACAGATGGTCCTGCGGCTGCGGAGAGTGGCCGAGGCGGTGGGGAGGAACCTCTAACCCGTGGCCGGGCGAAGGCTGGGGATCCTTGGGCTGGGACTGATCGGCGGCTCCCTGGGGCTTGCACTGCGGGGGAAGCGCGGCGCCCCCGAGGTGTGGGGGTGCGACCGGAACCGGGAACACGTCCGGCTGGCCCTGGAAGCCGGGGCGATCGCCCGGGGCTGCGCGGAGCGGGAGCTCTCCGACTGCGACATGGTGGTCGTCTGCATCCCGGTGCTCCGGGCCGTGGAAGCCCTGAGGGATCTCGGACCGCGGATGCGTCCCGGGGCGGTGCTCACCGATGCCGGGAGCGTCAAGTCCGGGATCGTCCGGGAGGGGAACCGCGCCGTCGCCCGGGGCGCGTTCTTCGTGGGGGGACACCCCATCGCGGGGACGGAGCGATCGGGGTTCTCCGCCGCGGACCCGCACCTCTTCCGGGGGCGGTCGTTCATCGTGACCCCGACGAAGCGTACGGACGAGGGAGCCATGCGGCGGGTGGAGCGTCTCTGGAAGATGGCGGGCTCCGCGGTCCTCCTGCGGATGCCCCCGAAAACGCACGACCACGTCTTCGCCTACGTTTCCCACCTCCCCCACGCGGTGGCGTACGCCCTTGTCCATTCCGTGGCGACCCTCCCCTCCAGGGTCCCGCTGGGGTACTCCGCCGGGGGCTTCCTGGACTTCACGCGCATCGCTTCGAGCAACCCGGAGATGTGGAAGGACATCGTGCTTCAGAACCGCGCGGAAGTGCTGCGCGCCGTCGTCCACTACCGCAGGAACCTGGACCTCCTCGAGCGCCGTATCGCCCGCGGGGACGTTTCGGGGCTCCTCGAATATTTCCGCCGGGCGAAAAAAACCCGCGACGCGCTGGTTTCGCCGTGAGCGGCCCCCCGATCCTCCGCGGGGAGGTCTCCGTCCCCGGCGACAAGTCGATCAGCCACCGCGCGGCGATGTTCTCGGCGATCGCGACGGGGACCGGCCGGGTGCGGGGGTTCCTCCACGCGGAGGACACGCTCCGGACGGTCTCGATGGTCCGGTCTCTCGGAGTGCGGGTCGAGGCCGTGTCGCCCACCGAGCTCCGGATCGGCGGGCAGGGGATGAGGGGGCTTTCCGAGCCTCCCGATGTGATCGACGCGGGGAACTCGGGAACGACGATCCGCATCGGTTCGGGGATCCTCGCCGCCCAGCCGTTCCTCTCGGTGATCACGGGGGATCCGTATCTCCGTCGTCGCCCGATGGCCCGGGTGATCCGCCCCCTGGTCCGGATGGGGGCGAAGATCCTGGCCCGCGACGGGGACCGTCTGCCGCCCCTGTGCATCCGCGGGGGAGGGCTCAGGGGGATCCGGTACGAGATGCCCGTGGCGTCCGCGCAGGTCAAGTCCGCCCTGCTGCTCGCCGGCCTGTACGCCGATGCGCCCGTCACCGTGATGGAGCCGTTGCCGACCCGGGACCACACGGAGCGGATGCTCGGGGCGATGGGCGCGGACATCGCGCGGGAGGGGAACGCGGTCACCGTCCGGCCCGCGGAACGGCTCTCTCCCCTGGACGTCGCCGTCCCCGGGGACATCTCCTCTGCGGCGTTCTTCCTCGTGCTCGCATCCGTCCACCCGATGTCGGAAATCACCGTCCGCGGCGTCGGGGTGAATCCCCACCGCACGGGGCTTCTCGCAGTGCTGCGCCGCATGGGGGCGGACCTCCGGTATGCCGACGAGCGCTCCGAGGGGGGCGAGCCGGTCGCCGACATCGTCGCCCGGGGGGGGGAACTCGTCGCGGTCCGCGTCGATCCCGGGGAGATCCCGGGGCTCGTCGACGAGGTGCCGGCCCTGTGCGTGGCAGCCGCCTTCGCGCGGGGGCGGACGGAGGTCCGCGGCGCCGCCGAGCTGCGGGTCAAGGAGTCGGACCGGATCAGCGCGATCGTTTCGAACCTCGCCGCCCTGGGCGTCGCCTGCGGCGAGTACCCCGACGGCCTGTGGGTGGAAGGGCCCGCCGCGATCCGCCCCTGCGGCCCGCTCGACAGCCGGGGGGACCACCGGATCGCCATGGCCCTCCTGGCGATGGGGAAAGCGGGCGGCGTCCCCTTCGACGTCCCCGACACGGCGTGCATCGACACCTCCTTCCCGGGGTTCCAGCCCTTGCTGGAGAGGCTGACGCGGTGAGGCGGCGCCCGGTGATCACCATCGACGGCCCTTCGGGGGCGGGAAAGACCACGGTTTCGAAGCGGCTGGCGGAAGTTCTGGGGATGGTCCGGCTCGACACGGGGGCGATGTACCGGGCATGCGCCCTCGCGGCGGAGCGGGCGGGGGTTCCGTGGGACGACGCGGCCCGGCTCGGCGAGCTGGCGCGGGGCATGGAGCTCTCCTTCCGGAACGCCGGCGGGGCGCGGCGGGTGTTTCTCGGCGACGAGGACGTGACCGAATCGATCCGGACACCCGGGATGAGCATGGGCGCCTCGGCGGTATCGGCGCACGGGCCGGTCCGCGAAGCGCTGGTGGCGAAGCAGAGGGAGATGGGGCGCGACGGGGGGGTCGTCCTCGAGGGGAGGGACACCGGGACGGTGGTGTTTCCCGACGCGGAAGCGAAATTCTTCCTCGACGCGGCGGCGGCGGTGCGCGCCCTGCGGCGACACAGCGAAACCGGGTCCTCCGGCGGCCAGACCTTCGAAGAGGTCTTCCGGGACGTCCTCCGCCGCGACGCCCATGACAGCACGCGGCGCCACTCCCCCCTGAAGATCGCCGACGGGGCGATCTACATCGACTCGACGACCCTTTCGGTCGACGAGGTGGTGGAGGCGATGAGGCGCCGGATCCATGGGCATGCGGGATGAAACGGATCCTCGTCGCCCGGTACGCGGGATTCTGCTTCGGGGTCAAGCGCGCCATCGCCATCGCCGAAAAAACGGCGGAGGAAGCGCGGAGAGGAAAGGGGCAGGACGACCGCATCCACTCGCTGGGCCCCATCATCCACAACCCCCAGGCGGTCGATCGATTGGCGCAAAAAGGGGTCCATGTCGTCGGAACGGTCGACGAGATCTCCTGCGGGAAGGCGATCATCCGCTCCCACGGCGTCACGAGATCCGACAGGAAATCTCTTGAAGGGAAAAAGATTTCCATCGTGGACGCCACCTGTCCCTTCGTCGCCAAGGCCCAGGAGCATGCCCGGGATTTGAGCCGGGAAGGGTACGCGGTCGTCGTCGTGGGCGACCGGGAACATCCGGAGGTGAAAAGCATCATCAGTTACATCGAGATAGGGATCCCGGTCTTCACTTCCCTGTCGGAATTGGACGCCGCCAAGGGAGTCCGCAAGGTGGGGATCGTCGCCCAGACGACCCAATCCTTCGAAAAACTGGCGGCCTTCGTCACCGCGGCGACGAAGCGATTCAAGGAAGTGCGGGTCTTCAACACGATCTGCGACGCGACGACCCTGCGGCAGGGGGAGGCCACCGGGCTTGCCGGGAAGGTGGACGCCATGTTCGTTCTGGGGGGGTACAACAGCGCGAACACCCGCCGCCTGGCCGAGATCTGCCGGGAGATCAATCCCAGGACCCGCCACATCGAGGCCCCGGAGGAACTGAAACCGGAGATGGTCGAGGGAGCGGGCTCCGCGGGAGTTACCGCGGGTGCTTCCACCCCGCAGTGGATCATCGACGGGTTCGTGGATCGGCTCAAGGAGCATTGGTCGGGAGAAGAAACTGAAGTGTCCTTTTACCGATAAGGAGTTACGGTGTATAGTATTAGCTCGCAATCCAACCACAGGAGCCCGGAATGGACGACAAACCCACCAACAAACCCGACTTGCCCGAAAGCATGAACCTCGATTCGCCGGCCCAGGCCGGGGGAGGGTCGGGAGAGGAAGACTTCGCACGGATGTTCGCCGACAGCCTCGAAAGCAGCGGCGAGGGCCAAGTCATCCACGGGAAGGTGATCAAGGTCCTCAAGGAGTTCCTGGCGGTCGACATCAACAAGAAATCCGAGGGAATGCTCCCGCTCGAGGACCTTACGGAGGAGGAGCGCTCCTCGATCGGACCGGGCGACCCCATCGAGGTGATGACGGAAGGGTACGACCAGGCCCAGGGGTTCATCCGTCTCTCCCGTTCGAAAGTCGTCAAGATCCGCGTGTGGGACGACCTGCAGAAATCGTTCGACGAGGGAACCCCCGTGCAGGGGGCGATCGTCGCCAAGGTCAAGGGCGGCTACACGGTCGATATCGGCGTGAAGGCGTTCCTCCCCGGGAGCCAGGTGGACCTGCGGCCCGTGCGGGACAGCGACCCGGTCATCGGGATCCAGGGGAAGTTCAAGATCCTCAAGTTTTCCCGCAAGAAGACCAACGTGGTGGTTTCCCGGCGCGCTTTCCTGGAAGAGGCGAGGGAAGAGCAGCGCAAGGGACTCCTGGACCACATCCAGGAGGGGGACACGGTCGAGGCGCGCGTCAAGAACATCACCGATTACGGCGTCTTCATGGACCTCGGGGGCCTCGACGGCCTGATGCACGTCACCGACATGAGCTACGGAAAGGTGGGGCACCCCTCCGACGTCTGCAAGGTGGGCGACCTCCTGAAGGTCAAGGTCATCCGCTTCGACCGGGAGCGGGGGAGGATCTCCCTGGGGCTCAAACAGACCAAGTCGGATCCCTGGCTCGACCTGGAGGCGAGGTACCGGCCGGGGATGCGCGTCCGGGGGAGGGTGACCAACACCACCAAGTACGGCGCCTTCGTGGAACTCGAGGAGGGCGTGGAAGGCCTTCTCCATATCTCCGAGATGTCGTGGAGCAAACGGTTGAAGGACCCCTCCGAGTTGATGAAGGCGGGAGACCGGATCGAGGTCGAGGTGCTGAAGGTCGACAGGGCGAACAAGAAGGTTTCGCTGGGGTACAAGCAGCTGCAGTCCAACCCGTGGGACGATCTCAAGGCGCGCCATCCCGAAGGGTCCGTCGTCGAGGGGGTGGTGAAGAACATCGCCGAATTCGGGCTGTTCATCGACATCGGCGGGGAGATCGACGGGCTGGTCCACGTCTCCGACCTCTCCTGGAACACGCGCGTGAAGTCCCCATCCGACCTGTTCAAGAAAGGCGACCGCATCCAGGCGAAGGTCCTGAAGATCGATCCCGAGAACCAGAAGTTCTCCCTGGGCATCAAGCAGACGGGCGAGGACCCGTGGACGGGCATCGAGAAGCGGTTCCGGAAAGGCGACCTGCTCACCGGGAAGGTGACCCGGGTGGCCGACTTCGGCGCCTTCGTCGAGATCGCCGAAGGGGTCGAGGGGCTGGTCCACGTCTCGGAGATCTCGCGCGAGAAGATCGAAAGCCCCGCGGCGGTCCTCAAGGCGGGGGACGAGGTGGGCGCGGTGGTCCTCGGGGTGGACCGGGTGAACAAGAAGGTCTCCCTCAGCATCCGCGGCTACCAGGAGGAGCTCGACCGCAAGAACATGGAGTCGTACCTCGGGAAACCGTCCGACCCCTCCAACGAGAGCATCGGCGCCCTCGGAGAGGCGCTCCTCGCGAAGCTGAAGCCCAACGGCGACCAGGGGGCCTGATTTCCTCATGAACGACGGCTACCTCACCCCGCCCCCCGTTCGAAAGCGCCGGCCCTTCCTGCGGGGGTGCCTGACGGTCCTCCTGGTCCTTGCCGCGTTCTTCGTGCTGCTGATGGCCGTCTCGCGGATGGGCGGCTTTCCGTGGGGAAAGGGGGAGCGGGTGGCGGTCATCCCGCTGACCGGCCTGATCTCCGACTCCGAGCCCCTGGTCGAAAATCTGAAGAGATTCGGAAAGGACAACTCGGTGAAGGCGATCGTCCTCCGGATCGAGTCCCCCGGGGGGGGCGTCGCGGCGTCCCAGGAAATCTATGAGGAAGTGAAGAAGGTGCGGGCGAAGAAGCCGGTGCTCACGAGCATGGGGGCGCTCGCCGCCTCGGGGGGGTACTACGTCGCCTGCGCCACCCAGAAGGTGTACGCCAACCCCGGAACGATCACCGGATCGATCGGCGTCATCATGCCTTTCGTGAACGTGAAGGACCTGATCGAGAAGATCGGCATCAAGGGGATGACGGTCAAGAGCGGCCAGTACAAGGACATGGGGTCGCCGCTGCGGGAAATGACCCCGCAGGAGCGGCAGCTCCTCCAGACGGTGGTGGACAACGTCCACCAGCAGTTCGTCGACGCAGTGGCGGAGGGGCGCCGCATGGACCGGGAGGACGTGGTGAAGATCGCGGACGGCCGGGTGTTCACGGGCGCCCAGGCGAAGGCGCTGGGACTGGTCGACGCCCTCGGGGGCCTCGAGGACACGATCGCCGAGGCGGGCAGGCTGGGGAAGATCGCCGGGGAGCCGAAGGTGGTCACTCCCCCGAAGAAGAAGATCTCGCTGTTCGACCTGCTGAAGGAGGAGACACGCACCCTGATCGACGAAAAACTGTCCGGAAACCGTCTGCGCCTGGACTATTCGGCGCAATAATCGTCTGGAGGGAACGTGGGAATGACCAAGAGCGATCTGGTGGAAAAGTTGTCGGAGTCGTTGACGAGCCTCACCAAGAAGGAGTGCGAGGTCATCGTCGACACCGTGTTCCACAACATGAAGGACGCCCTCCAGAGAGGGGAGAAGATCGAGATCCGCGGGTTCGGCAGCTTCACGGTGCGGGTCCGCAGGGCCAAGGAGGGGCGCAACCCCAAGACCGGGGAGAAGGTCTCCATCCCCGAAAAGCGGATTCCCTTCTTCAAGGTCGGCAAGGAACTGCGGGAAATGGTCAACGCCTGAGCGGCTGCCATGGACCGCATGTTCTCCCCCTGGAGGATCGGGTATGTCCGCCAGGACGGCGGGAGCGGGGGGGGCCGGGGGTGCGTCTTCTGCGTGCCGGAGGCCGATCAGGCGGACCCCGAGAGGCTTCTCCTGGGAGTCTGGCCGTGCACCGTCGCCCTCCTCAACCGGTATCCCTACAACAACGGGCACGTCCTGATCGCTGCGAGGCGACACGTCGCGAACCTGTGGGAGCTCGAGGCGGAAGAGCTGCGGGAGCTGTTCTCGCTGGTCTCTCTCGGGGCGCGGGCGCTCAAGGAATCGTTCCGCGCCGAGGGGATGAACGTGGGGATGAACATCGGGAAGGTCGCCGGCGCGGGAGTTGCCGACCACCTCCACGTCCACCTCGTCCCGAGGTGGCGGGGCGACACGAATTTCATGACATCGGTGCACGACACGCGGGTTCTCCCCGAGTCGCTCCTTTCCACCCGCGAATGCCTGTTGCCGGTCTTCCGTTCCCTGCGTCCGTAACCCTGTTCCTTCCCCCCCGTCTCCGATGAGCCTCCAGCTGACCCCCGCGATGCGGCAGTACGTGGAAATCAAGTCCCGGTACCGGGACTGCATCCTCTTCTTCCGGATGGGAGATTTCTACGAGATGTTCTTCGAGGACGCCATCCGGGCCTCCCGGCTCCTCGACATCGCGTTGACCTCCCGGGACAGGGAGTCGAACATCCCGATGTGCGGCGTGCCGCACCACGCCCGCAATGCGTATCTCTCGAAGCTGATACGGGAGGGGTGCAAGGTGGCCATCTGCGAGCAGGTGGAGGAGCCCGGGCAAAAAGGGATCTTCCGCCGCGAGGTGACCGAGGTCGTGACCCCGGGGCTGGTCTTCAACGAGGAGTGCCTGGATGCGCGAGGGAACAACTTCCTGGCTGCCGTCCGCTTCTCCCCGCCCTTCGCCTGCGCGGCGCTGGACGCGACCACCGGCGAGTTCCTCTACGAGACGTGCGGAACGGAGGACGCGCTGGCGGACGCCCTGTTTCCGCTGGCCCCCGCCGAGTTCGTCGCCATCGAGGGGGAGGGGTCGCCGTCCGGCTCCCGGGGGAAACGTCTCCTGGAAGGGAAGCTGCTGACCTTGCTCTCCCCCTCCGCGGTGGCGGCGTTCTCGCCCGCCCGGAAGATCGAGGGGATCCCCGCCCCGGACCACCCTGCGGGAGGGGTCGTGCGCGCCGTCCTTTACTATCTCCATCTGCACCAGCCGGCGGCCCTCTCCGAGATCGCGAGGCTTTCGGAGCGGGAGGGGCGGCGCTACCTCGCGATGGACGAGACGGCCGTGCGGACCCTGGAGATCTTCTCGAACCTGGCCGGGGAGCGAAAGGGAAGCCTCCTGTGGGCGGTGGACCGCACCCGCACGCCGATGGGCGCGCGGATGCTGCGCTCCTGGCTCGCCGCCCCGCTGGTGGACGCCGCGGGGATCGCCGAACGGCACGACGCGGTGGAGGAACTGCTCGATGGGCACGCGGTGCGCAAGTCCCTCTCCGCCGGGCTCGATGCGATGGGGGACCTGTCGCGCCTCTGCTCCCGGCTGGCGCAGGACCGGTCCGGCCCCCGCGACGTTTCGGCCTTGCGGGACAACCTGCTGGCCCTCCCGACCCTTGCGGCCGCTCTCGGGGAATCGCGTGCGAGCCGGCTCGCTGTGCTGCGCGAGAGGCTGGGTGACCATGCCGAGGCGGCGGCGCTCGTCGCGAACGCGCTTGCCGACGAAGTCCCCGCCGGGTACAGGGAAGGCGGCGTCTTCCGTGCGGGGTACGATGACCGCGTGGACGAACTCACCCGCCTTCTGACCCACGGCAAGGGGATGCTGGCGGAGCTGGAGGCGCGCGAGCGCCGGGCCACGGGCATCCAGACGCTCAAGGTGGGGTACAACCGCGTCTTCGGCTACTACATCGAGGTTTCGAAAGCCAACCTGGACAAGGTGCCCGCAGGCTACATCCGCAAGCAGACGCTGGTCAACGCGGAACGGTTCATCACTCCGGATCTCAAGGAGTTCGAGTCGCGGGTGCTTCGCGCCCGGGAGGAGCGCAACGCGCTGGAGGAGGAGCTGTTCCTCGCGTTGCGGGAGTCGCTCAAGGGATACCTTCCGGCGGCCTTCGCGGCGGCGGAGGGGGTCGCGGAGCTCGACGCGCTCCTGTCCTTCGCGGAGTCCGCGGCCACGGGCGGATACTGCCGTCCGCGCGTGAACGGGGGGAAGGAGATCGTCATCGAGAACGGCCGGCACCCGGTGGTCGAGAAGATCCTGGGGCGGCACGCCTTCGTTCCGAACGACTGCAGGCTGTCCCCGGGGGGGGCGCGCCTTCTGGTCATCACCGGGCCGAACATGGCGGGGAAATCCACCTACATCCGCCAGGTGGCCCTGATCGTCCTCCTGGCCCAGGCGGGGTCGTTCGTCCCCGCAGACCGTGCCGAGATCGGCGTGGTGGACCGGATCTATACGCGTATCGGGGCCTCCGACGACCTGTCCCGCGGGGAGAGCACCTTCATGGTGGAGATGCGGGAGACGTCGAGGATTTTGTCCGGCGTCACCGACCGGACGCTGGTGGTCCTGGACGAGGTGGGCCGGGGGACGAGCACCTACGACGGGCTGAGCATCGCGTGGGCGGTGGCGGAGCACCTTCACGACGCCCCGGAGAGGCCGAAGGTCCTCTTCGCGACCCATTTCCATGAGCTTACCGACATCGTAACCACGTCCCCAGACGCACGGAACTTCCACGTGGCGGTGCGGGAGTGGCAGGGGGACATCATCTTCCTGCGCCGCATCGACGAGGGGAGCGCAAGCAAGTCGTACGGCATCCAGGTGGCGCGCCTGGCCGGCCTCCCGCCCGCGGTGATCGACCGTGCCAGGGATATTTTGAAAAACCTGGAGTCCGCCGAGTATAATGAATACGGCCTGCCGACGCTCGCAGGGGCGCACGGCGCCCAGGGAGCCGACGCGGCCCAGATGGAGCTTTTCGCGCGACGGGAACGCGGGGAGGAAGACGCCATTCTGGAGGAGATCCGCCGGGCGGATCCGGAACGTCTCTCCCCTCTGGACGCCCTCATGCGCCTTGCGGCGTGGAAGGAGAGGCTGGGGAAGAAGACATCGTGACCTTCTCGCGGCGACACGTCGTGGCGGCGCTGCTTTCCGCCGCCGTCCTCTGCGCGACGGTCCTTTCTTCCGCGTTCGCTGCAGGTGTCCCGAAGACTCCCGGCTCTCCCGTTCTCTCCGAAATCCACGCCTGGACCAACGAGATCTACACCCGCGTCGCGGTCTACACGGGAGACGAGGTTTCCTGGCAGGCGGACACCTTGCCGGCCGACCTGAAGCGGGGCCTCCCGCCGAGGATCTTCATCGACATCCGGGGCGCGGGGATAAAGAACGACATCCTGCACAATCCGGTCGACGTCCACAACGGCCTGCTCCGGCAGGTCCGCGCCGGGCGGTTCAGCAGGGACGTCGTCCGCGTGGTGATCGACCTGGAGCGGGCGAGCACGTACCGGGTCTTCGCCCTCGACGACCCGTTCCGGATCATCGTCGACATCGACGGGGAAGGGAAGATCCCCGTTCCCGGCGCGGAGGCGGCCACGCAGGCGTCCCCCGCCTCCCCTCCGGCCCTCGCGTCTCCCGAGGCGCCGTCGCAGGTGCTCTTCGCGCCCCAGCCCCCGCCGAAGCCTTACCGGGTCCGCGTGATGATCGATCCCGGGCACGGAGGGAAGGACTCCGGTGCGGTCGGTCCGACGGGCCTGAAGGAAAAGGACGTGGTGCTGTCCATCGGACGGATGGTCCGGGAGAAGCTGGCGCGCATCGGCGAGTACGAGGTTCGGATGACCCGGGACACCGACGTCTTCATCCCCCTCGAGGAGCGCACCGCGATGGCGAACAAGTGGCAGGCGGACGTCTTCGTCTCCCTTCACATCAACGCCAGCCGGAACCGGCATGCCGAGGGGGTCTCCACGTACGTCCTCTCCCGGGGGGCATCCAACCGCGAGGACCTGGAAGTCGCGGCGCGGGAGAACGGCGTCCCGGTCGCGAAGCTCTCCGGCGTGAAGTTCATCATCGACGACCTGTTCACCGGCAACCGCAAGAACGAGTCGCTGCGGCTGGCGAAGACCTTGAACGACGCCATCTTCCGGAAGGTCTCTTCCCGCTACCGGAACGTGCAGAACCTGGGCCTGAAGCAGGCTCCCTTCTACGTACTGGTGGGGGCGCGGATGACCGCGGTGCTGGTCGAATCTTCCTTCATCAGCAACGCCCGCGAGGAGGAGCGTCTGCGGGACCCCGCCTACATGGAGCGGATCGCCGACGGGGTCGTGGAGGCGGTGCGGTATTACGGCCAGAACGGGGCCCTCGCCCGTTCCGACTCCTGAAGCGGTCCCGCGTGTCGCTTCCTTCCCTCACCCGGGATCTTCTGCGGCCCGGCCTCTCCGACCGCGAGTGCCTCGACCGCCTGAAGGCGTATCTGGCCGAGACGCACCTTGCCCTGCGCAAGGAGCCGTGCGAGCACGTCCGGATGGGGTGCACCGCCTGCCGGCGGCTGTCCGACGCCATGGATACGATCCTTGCCGCCCTCCACGATCGGGCCAGGGCGCGGTTTTTGTCCTCGGCGCCCGACCTACGGTACCGGATGGCCGTGGTCGCGGTGGGGGGGTACGGCCGCCGGGAGCTGTGCCCCCGTTCCGACGTGGACCTCCTTTTCCTTCATCCGTACAAGGTGGACCGGTACGTCGAGGCGATGACGGAGTGGATGCTCTATCCCCTGTGGGACCTGGGTCTGGAGGTGGGCCACAGCGTACGCAATGTGAAGGAGACCATCCGGATGGGAACGTCCGACGATTCCATCCGCACTTCCCTCATGGATTACCGCTTCATCGTCGGGAACGAGTCGTTCTTCGCGGAAGCGTCGAAGGAGCTCGAGCGGTTCCTCTACTTCACCTCCGGAGACAAGTTCATCGAGAAGAAGATCGGGGAGATGCGGGCCCGCCACATGAGGATGGGATCCACGGTCTACCTGCTCGAGCCGAACGTCAAGGAAGGGTGCGGCGGGCTGCGCGACCTGCAGACCGCGGTCTGGGCCGCGCGCATCAAGTACAAGAGCCACGACCTGGGAGAACTCCGGCAGAAGGGCGTGATGGGAGTCCAGGCGGTCGAGGCGGTCCGCCACGTGACGGACTACCTCCTGCGGGTGCGCAACGAGCTGCACTATCTCCTCGGGAAGAAGTCGGACGTCCTCACCTTCGAGGCGCAGGAGACCCTCGCCGAACGGTTCGGGTACCGGAGACAGGGTGCGAGCCAGGGCGTCGAGCGGTTCATGAGGACGTACTACATGCACGCCGCCTCCGCCTCAAGGCTCACCGACGAGATCCTGGAAGAGGTGGACCGCTTCCTGCCGGAAGAGGGGGGCCACAAGCCGTTCTTCTTCCTCAAGCGCAAGCTGGTCGGCGACGGGGGGATCCTCTACAAGGGGAAGCTTCAGGTGAAGGACCGCACGTCCCTCGAGAGGGACCCGATACGGATCCTCGAGTTCTTCCGGGCGATGCAGCGGACGAAAGCGACCCTCTCCCCCCAGGCCCGGCGGACGATCCAGCGGGCGCTCCCCGCGGTGGGTGCGGCGTTCCGCGAGAGCCGCGAGGCGGCGAAGCTCTTCCTGACGATCCTCTCCGACCCGGTCCACCTGCACGAGACGCTCTACGCCATGAACGAGAGCCGGTTTCTCTCCCGGTACATCCCGGAGTTCGCCCCGCTCTACTGCAGGGTGCAGCGGGACATCTATCACATCTACACGGTGGACGTGCACTCCATCCGGTGCGCCAGCGTGCTGGCCCGGCTCGAGACCCGTGCGGATCGGACGGAGGAGGAGGAGAGGTTTTACCGGATCTGGAAAAACGTGCAGAACCCTGCGTTGCTGAACCTGGCGATCCTGTTCCACGACATCGGGAAAGGGAGGGGACACGGGCACAGCAAGATCGGCGCGGAGATCGTGGCCCGCATCGGGGCGCGCTTCTGCCTCGCGGAGAATGAGATCGCGGACCTCGTGTTCCTCGTGGAGCGCCACCTGCTGATGGCGAACGTCTCCCAGCGGCGCGACCTGCACGACATCGAGCTGATCCTTTCGTTCACCGAGACGGTGGGGACCGTCTCCCGGCTCGACCAGCTCTACCTCCTGACGTACGCCGACATGAAGGAGGTGGCTCCCGAGGTCTGGACCCAGTGGAAGGCGATGCTCCTGGCGGAGTTGTACGACAAGGGGCGCAACGTCCTTGAGCAGGGGGTGCTGAAGCGCCCCTTCGAGGAGCAGGCCGACCGCCGGCGCGAACAGGTGAGGGAGTGCCTCCGCGGGAAGCCGCCGGACGACGTCGACGCCTTCGTCGCGCGCATGGACGACCGGTACATCATGTCGACTCCCGACGGACGTCTCACCGAGCATTTCCGCCTCCTCTCCCTCTTCGACGGGAGTGCCCCCATCGTGGAGGCGATCGACCTGCCGGAGACGGCGACCACGGAGTTCATCGTCGTGTCCCCCGATCACCGGGGGCTTTTCGCCCGGATCGCGGGGACCCTGTCGGCCAACGGGCTGAACATCCTGAACGCCGTCATCTCCACCACCAGGGACAACGTGGCGCTGGACACGTTCTACGTGGACTACAACGGGAAGAGCCTCTCGGGGGATGCGAAGAAAGGGCGGGTGATCGCGGACGTCGTTCGCGTGCTCCGCGGGGAGACTACCGTAGAGGCGCTCCTTGCGGAGCCGCGGGTCCCGCGGTTCGTGCGCGACAGGATCCCCAGGTACCGGCCGACCCGTGTGAAGTACGACAACGACGTCTCGTCCCGCTACACGGTCGTGGACATCTTCACCTACGACCGGATCGGGCTTCTCTACGACATCACCAGCGCCCTCGCAGCGCTGGGGATCGACATCCACCTTTCCAAGATCTCAACGAAGGCCGACCAGGTGGCGGACGTCTTCTACATCGCCGACCGGGACGGAGGGAAGATCGTCGACCCGGCCCGGCAGGAGGAGATCCGCCAGGCGCTGTTTGCGGCAATCGGGGCGTGAAGGGGAGACGCCGGTGAAGGCGGGAATCCTCTCCGACACCCACGATTATCGGCCGGCCGCCGAAGGGGCACTGGCCCTCTTCCGTGCGGAGGGGATCGGCATCCTCCTTCACCTGGGCGACGTCTGCTCCCCGGAACTCCTTGACGGCTACCCGGACCTGGGGATCCCGCTGGTGTGCGTCTTCGGGAACAACGACACGGACCGCGACGGCCTGCAGGCCGCGACCCGCGGGGCGTTCCGCCAGGGCCCCCACATCGAGGAGGTGGCGGGACGCAGGATCCTCATGGCGCACTCCTACCGGGATCTCGAGGCCGAACTGGGGGAGCGGGGGCGCTTCGACCTGGTGCTGTTCGGCCACACGCACCGCCCCCTCACGATGCGCGTGGGGCGCGCCCTGGTGCTCAACCCGGGGGAGGGTTGCGGTTTCATGCGCGGGAAGCCCACGTGCGCGGTCGTGGAACTGGACACGATGGAGCCCCGCATCGTACCGATTCCGCTGCCGGAGCCGCGTTGATGGACAACGACGCCCTCGCGGAGGAGTTCCTTCTGCACCTCGCGACGGAACGGCGCCTTTCCGGGAACACGCTCGACGCGTACGGCTCCGACCTGAGGCGGTTCCTGGAGTTTCTCGAGCGCCGCGGGCTCGGCGTGGAAACGTTCCGCCGCGGGGACTACCTGTCCTGGCTCACGGGGCTCCGGGAAGAGGGGTTGTCGGCCCGGTCCACGGCCCGGCACGTCTCCACGCTGCGCTCCTTCTACCGTTTCCTGGTCCGGGAGGGGCGTCTCCCGGGGAGCCCCATAGCTGACGTGCGGGCGCCGAAGCTCGGCCGGCCGCTGCCCAGGTACCTCACCGTGACGCAGGTCGCAAGCCTCCTCGATGCCCCCGACGGCGCGACCCACGAGGGGATCCGGGACAGGGCGATGCTGATGCTCATGTACGCTTCGGGATTGCGCGCATCCGAGATGGTTTCGCTGCGGCTGGAAAACGTCGACGTGCACGCCGGGTTCCTGCGGGTTTTGGGGAAGGGGAGGAAGGAGCGCGTGGTCCCCGTGGCCGACGCCGCGCTGTCGGCCCTCGCGGAATACATCGAGCGGGCGCGGCCGCACTTCCTGAAGGGGAAGGCGATCAACGCCGTCTTCCTCTCGCGCCTGGGGAAGCCGATCACCCGCCAGACCCTCTGGAACCGGATCCGGCTCTGGGCCCTCGCCGCGGGGATCGAGGATCGGATCTCCCCCCACACCCTGCGTCACTCCTTCGCGGGGCACCTCCTGGCGGGCGGCGCCGACCTGCGGGCGGTCCAGGCGATGCTGGGGCACGTGGACATCGCGACCACCCAGATCTACACCCACGTCACCCCCGAGCGGCTGCGCGACGTCCACCGAAAGCACCATCCCCGGGGCTGAAGAATCCGCGGGCCCGAAGTCCGGGTCCCGGCGGTCGATCACCGGTTGCCGTATCCATGGGCCGGACCGTCAAGGTTCCGGCGGATCGGAAGACGGGTCCGGCGACGGCGATTCCGGCGCCCCGTCGGCAAGCCGTTGCGCGAAGAACGCGCAGAAGCGCGCCGCCGCCGTTCCGTCGAGGGCCCGGTGGTCCCACGACAGCGAGAGCGGCAGGATCCGCCGCGGGGCGAACCGCCTGCCGTCCCACACCGGCCGGACGGCGGCGCGGCACACGCCAAGGATCGCCACCTCGGGGGCGCGGAGGATCGGTGTGAAATACGTGCCGCCGATCCCCCCGAGGCTGGAGATCGTGAAGCAGCCGCCCTGCATGTCGGCCGGAGAAAGGCTCCCTTCCCCGGCCCGGAACGAGAGCTGCGCAACTTCCCCCGCGATCTCGACCACGCCCTTCCGGTCGGCGTCCCGGATCACCGGCACCACAAGACCTTCGGCGGTGTCCGCCGCGAAGCCGATGTGGTAGTACCGTTTCAGGATCAGGTTCCCCTGTTCCAGCGAGGCGTTGAACTCGGGAAACGCTTTCAGGGAGGCGACCGCCGCCTCGATCAGGAAGGCGAGCAGCGTGACCTTGAATCCCTCCTTCCCCCGTTCCCCGTTGATGCGTGTCCGGTACGCTTCGAGGCGGGTGATGTCTGCCTCTTCGTGGTTGGTGACATGGGGAAT
This sequence comes from Deltaproteobacteria bacterium, assembly GCA_021815305.1. Lineage (GTDB taxonomy): Bacteria > Desulfobacterota > Deferrimicrobia > Deferrimicrobiales > Deferrimicrobiaceae > JAKAHC01. The sequence continues at coordinate 41,669 of JAKAHC010000011.1, forward strand.
CATCACCCAGTTTCGATGCAGGTTCGCGCCGGTGATCTTCCGGATGCGCGAAAGGGGCCGGGATTCCGTGGGGCCGTACTTGCCGAAGTCGACCGAGGGCCACGGCAACAGGTGGAGCTCCGTTCCCGGGACCTCCGCCGCCGAATCGCCGGGGCTTCGAGGGCGTGCAAGCTCGCTCCGGACGTAGCGTCGGACGTCTTCCTGCAGGATGCGCCCCAGGGGGCCGCTGCCATGGACGCGTTCCAGGTCGACCCCCAGTTCCCGAGCGAAACGGCGAACGGAGGGGCCGGCGTGGGCCCAAGAGCGGCGGGGCTCTTCGGGAGGAACGGTCGGCGCGGGGGGCCGGAAAACGTTCGCGGGAAGCTCCGCGACGGGAGCGGCTACCCCCGCCTCCGGATCGGGGCCGGCGGGCGCGATGAAGGCGGCGGCATGCGGCGTCGGACCGGCGGGCGCGCCGCCTCCGGCCCGCGGCGCCGCAACGGAGCCGCCCTCGACGGCCAGAGTGAGGATCAACGTCCCCTCGGATACCGTGTCGCCCGCCTTGACCGACACTTCCCTCACGACTCCCGCAGCGGGAGAGGGGACCTCCAGGGTCGCTTTTTCCGACTCCATGGTGACCAGCGTGTCGCCCCCGTTCACCTTGTCGCCGGCCGTAACCGGTACTTCGATCACCAGCACGGAGTCGAAGTCCCCCAGGTGGGGGATGAGGATTTCGCTCAACGCTTCCACAAGGATCCTCCTCCAGGTCACCGGTTCCAGGGATCCGGGGCTTCGGTGTCGATGCCGTAGCGGCGGATGGCGTCGGCCACCTCGGCGGGCGAAATTCCTCCGCCGTCCCGGGCGACGGACTGGAGCGCGGAGACGACGATCTGGCGGCGGTCCACCTCGAAGAACCTGCGCAGCGCCGATCGCGTGTCGCTGCGCCCGAAGCCGTCCGTGCCCAGGGCGACGAACCTCCCCTCCACGTAGGGAGCGATCATCTGGGGGTACGCGCAGACGTAGTCGCTGGCGGCGATCACCGGGTCCGCTCCCTCCAGGCAGCGTTCTAGGTGGCTGTGCCTCGCTTCCCGCTCCGGGTGCAGGCGGTTCCATCGTTCGGTTTCCCGCGCCTCGCGGGAGAGCTCCCCGTAGCTGGTGACGCTGAAGACCTCGCTTGCAACCCTCCAGTCGCGGGCGAGCATCTCCGACGCGGCGAGGGCCTCGCGCAGGATGGCTCCGGACCCCAGGAGGCGAACGCGGCCCCTTGCGTCCCCCACCCCGTTTTCCGCGAACCGGTACATCCCCTTGACGATGCCTTCCTCCGATCCCTCCGGAAGCGACGGCTGCGCGTAGCTCTCGTTGGTCACCGTGAGATAGAAGAAGACGTCCTCCTGCCGGTCCAGCATCGCGCGCGCGCCGTGGTCCAGGAGGACCGCCAGCTCGCAGGCGAACGCCGGGTCGTAGGCGCGGCAGTTCGGAACGGTCGCGGCGATAACGTGGCTGGCCCCGTCCTGGTGCTGCAGCCCCTCTCCCGCGAGGGTCGTGCGACCTGCGGTGGCGCCGATGAGGAAGCCGCGGGCCCGCTGATCCCCCGCCGCCCAGATCAGGTCCCCGACCCGCTGGAACCCGAAGACCGAGTAGTAGAAGTAGAAGGGGAGCATGGGGATCCCGTGCACGCTGTAGGAGGTTGCCGCGGCGATCCAGGAGGACATCGCCCCCGCCTCGTTGATCCCCTCTTCCAGGATCTGCCCGTCCCTGGCCTCGCGGTAGGACAGCATCGATTCGGCGTCTTCCGGCTCGTAGAGCTGGCCCGCAGAGGAGTAGATCCCCACCTGGCGGAACAGCCCGGCCATGCCGAAGGTGCGCGCCTCGTCGGCGACGATGGGGACCAGGCGGTGGCCCAGCCCACGGTCCTTGAGCAGGTTCGAGAAGAGGCGCACCACGGCCATGGTGGTGGACATCTCCTTTCCCCCCGCGTGCAGGGCGAAATGCCCGTACTCCGCAAGCGGCGGGGGCGTCGCCTGGGGTGCATCCCCCCGGCGGGAGGGGAGCCACCCTCCCAGGGCTGCGCGCCGTTCCCGCAGATACTCCATCTCGCGGCTGTCCCCGGACGGGCGGTAGAAGCGCATGCCGGCCACGTCCTCGTCGCGCAGCGGAAGGTGGAACCGGTCGCGGAACGCAAGCAATGCCTCCGTATCCAGCTTCTTCTGCTGGTGGGCCGTCATGCGCGACTCGCCGGCCCCGCCCATCCCGAACCCTTTCTTGGTCTTGGCGAGGATGACGGTGGGTTGTCCGGCGTGTTCCCGGGCGGCGCGCAGGGCGGCGTACAGTTTCCGGTGATCGTGCCCGCCGCGCGTGAGGCCGTCGATCTCCGCCGGCGACATGTGGGCCACCAGCGCGCGAAGCTCCGGGTCCGGGTCGAAGAAGTGGGCCTGGTTGTAGGCGCCGTCGTTGGCGCCCAGGGTCTGGTACTGGCCGTCGACCGTGGCGGCGAAGCGGCGGAGCAGCGCGTGGCGGACGTCGCGGGCGAACAGCGCGTCCCAGTCCGATCCCCACAGGACCTTGATGACGTTCCACCCGGCCCCGGTGAACAGCGACTCGAACTCCTGGATGACCTGCCCGTTGCCGCGCACCGGCCCGTCCAGGCGCTGGAGGTTGCAATTGATGATGAACGTCAGGTTGTCGAGCTTTTCTCTTGCGGCAAGGGTCAGCGCCCCGACGGATTCCGGCTCGTCCATCTCGCCGTCGCCGAAGATGCCCCAGACGCGCCGGCCCGCCGCGTCGGCGATCCCACGGTGCTCCAGGTAGCGCAGGAAGCGCGCCTGGTAAATCGAGGTGACGGGGCCAAGACCCATGGAGCCGGTGGGAAACTGCCAGAAGTCCGGCATGAGCCACGGGTGCGGATAGGAGCACAACCCGTCGCCGCCGACCTCCCGCCTGTAGTTGGCGAGCCGATCCTCGGAAATCCTCCCTTCCAAGTAGGCGCGGGCGTAGATGCCGGGAGCCGAGTGGGGCTGGAAGAACACCAGGTCGCCGCGGCGATCCTCCCCCGGCCCGCGGAAGAAATGGTTGAAGCCGACCTCGAAGATCTCGGCCGCCGAGGCGTAGGTGGCGATGTGGCCTCCCAGCTCCCCGTGCGCCTGGTTGGCGCGGGCGACCATCGCCAGCGCGTTCCAGCGGTTGATGGAGGTGATCCGCTCCTCGATCGCCAGGTCGCCGGGGTAGGCTCCCTGTCGGTCGAGGGGGATCGTGTTCCGGTACGCGGAGTACGGGGGTACGTTGGCCACGATCCCCATCTGCTGCGCCTCCTCCTCCAGCCGCTTCAGGAGAAAAAGGCCGCGCGCGTGGCCGGCCTCGCGCACCACGCCGGAGAGGGCGTCGACCCACTCGGCGGTTTCCCGGGGGTCTGCGTCCTCCGGCGGCAGTTGCGGGGAGGGTCTCGGGGGAAGGAGGTCTTCGGGCATGTCGCACCTCGGTTTCGTCGTTCTCCCCATTATGCGGCGGCGGGCGCCGCACGGGGTTCCGTATCGATTGACCTGAGCGGTGCGATTCGGCATAATATGTTGTAATTATCCGGATAGGGTGTTGATTATGCCGCCAAGAAAGTTTGACTCGATAGATGTGAGCATCCTGGGGCAACTGCAGGAGAACGCCAAGCTCACCAACGTGGAGCTTGCGGGGAGGGTGCATCTTTCCCCGTCCCCCTGCCTGGCCCGCGTCAGGGCGCTCGAGAGCGACGAAGTCATCAGCCGCTACGTCACCCTCCTCAACCCCCTGGCCCTCGGCCTGAACGTGAGCGTCTTCATCCAGATCAGCCTCGAGAAGCAATCGAAAAAGGCGCTGGAGATCTTCGAGGACGCGATCCGGAAGCGGTCCGAGGTGATGGAGTGCTACCTGATGACCGGCGACGCGGACTACCTGATCCGGGTGGTCGTGACGGACGTCCAGGCGCTGGAGCGGTTCATCGTGGATGAGCTCACGCGGATCCCGGGGATCGCCAGCATCCGGTCCAGCTTCGCCCTAAAGCAGGTGAAGTACGCAACCGCCCTGCCGCTACCCGGGGGGAAGCGCTGAAAGGGCGTCTTTGACTCCCCTTCCGCAAATGCCGATACTTGGAGTCGTATGGACGTCATCACCACCCATGTGAACGCGGACTTCGACACGATTGCGTCGATGCTGGCCGCGCACAAGCTGTACCCCGACGCGGTCTGCGTCCTCCCAGGCTCCCAGGAGGAGTCGGTGAAGGGGTTCCTCGTCCGGTCCGCCTTCTACACGCTCCCGATGCGCAAGCCGCGCGAGATCGACCTCGACAAGGTCACCCGCCTCATCCTCGTCGACATCCGCAACAGCGGCCGGATCGGGATCTTCGCGAAGCTGGTGGGCCGCCCCGGGGTGTCGATCCACGTCTACGACCACCACCCGGACGAGGAGTCCGACCTGCAGGGGGCGGTGGAAATCATCCGCCGCGTCGGCTCCACGACGACGATCCTCGTGGGGATGCTCAAGGAGCGGGAGGTCCCGATCTCCCCGGACGAGGCCACAGTGATGATGCTGGGGATCTACGAGGACACGGGGTCCCTCATCTTCCCCTCCACCACCGTGGACGACTACATGGCCGCGGCGCACCTGCTCTCCTGCGGGGCGAGCCTTGCGACGGTGTCCGACATCCTGGCGAGGGACCTGACCTCCGCGCAGATCTCCCTTCTGTACGACCTGATGCAGGGGGCGCGCTCCTACACGATTCACGGCGTGGAGGTGGTCTTGGCCGAGGCTCGTCGCGAGGAATACGTGGGGGACCTCGCGGTGCTGGTGCACAAGCTGAGGGACATGGAGGCGGTCAACGTCCTCTTCGTCCTGTGCCAGATGGGCGACCGCGTGGTCATGGTGGGACGGAGTCGCAAGCCCGAGGTTGACGTGGGGGCCGTGATGCGGGAATTCGGAGGCGGCGGGCACCCCTACGCAGCCTCCGCTTCGGTCAAGGACGCCACGATCTTCCAGGTGCGGGAGAAGATGCTGCGCGTCCTTGCGGAGGAGGTCATCCCGCACCGCACCGCGCGGGACCTGATGGCCGCTCCCCCGCGGAGCACCGAGGCCGGGAGCACGATCTACGACGTTCACCGGATGATCTCCCGCTCCAACATCAACGCCGTGCCGGTGATGCGCGAGGGGGAGGTGGCGGGGATCATCACACGCCAGGTGGTGGAAAAGGCGGTCTACCACGGGCTGGGGGAGGAGACGGCCGCGGAGTACATGAACACCGATTTCGATACCGTGGAGCCGGACGCCTCCATCGAGCGGATCCAGGAGGTCATCATCGGGAAGAACCAGCGGCTGGTCCCGGTGGTGCGGGGGAAGGAACTCCTCGGGATCATCACGCGGACGGGCCTCCTGCGCTTCCTGTACGACGTGCGGGACGTGGAGCGCCCGGACACCGAGGAGGACATTTCCGCGGAAGGGGCGATGGCGCGGCCCAAGAGCGTTACGCACCTGATGCGGGAGCGTCTCCCGGAACCCGTGATGTCGCTCCTTGCGAGGGCGGGGGAGTGCGCCGAAGGGCTCGGGATGGAGGCCTACGCGGTGGGCGGGTTCGTCCGGGACCTGGTGATGCGGGTGGAGAACCTGGACGTGGACATCGTGGTCGAGGGGGACGGGATCGCCTTCGCCGAGGCGTTCGCGGCGGCGCTTGGCGCGCGCGTCCGGCCGCACCACAAGTTCGGCACCGCGGTGCTCGTTTTCCCGGACGGATTCAAACTGGACGTGGCCACCGCCCGGGTGGAGTATTACCTCGAGCCGGCGGCCCTGCCGACCGTGGAGTACAGCAGCCTGAAGCAGGACATGTACCGGCGCGACTTCACCATCAACACGCTCGCCGTGCGCCTGTCCCCCGGCGGGTTCGGGGAACTGATCGATTTCTTCGGGGCGCAGCGGGACATCAAGGAGAGGGTGATCCGGGTGCTCCACTCCCTGTCGCTCGTGGAGGACCCCACGCGCATCCTGCGGGCGCTTCGGTTCGAGCGCCGGTTCGGGTTCGCGATCAGCCGGCACACGCTGAACCTCATCCGGAACGCGGTTCGGCTCGACCTGGTTCGCAGGCTACCAAAACCACGTCTTTTCGATGAGTTGGAGTTGATTCTTGAAGAAGAAGATCCGATCTCTATCCTGCGCCGCATGCCGGAGCTCGAGCTGGGAACTTCGATCCACCCGGCCCTGACGCTGGACAAGGGGCAGATCGCACTGCTCGAGGAAACGGGAGAGGTGCTGGTCTGGTTCTCCCTCCTGTATCTGGAGGAGAAGGTGGAGAAGTGGGCGGTCCTGTTCCTGTCACTGCTGGATCCGCTTTCGCCGGAAGAAGGGAAGCGGCTGGCGAGGGAGTTTGGCGTGCGCTCCCGCGTGCGGGAGTGGGTGCGGGTATGCAAGGATGTGGGGGTGAGCGTGGTGCAGCGCCTGATCGCCACGCCGTCGATCTCGCGGAAGATGATCTACGACGTGTTGTCCGCGCTTCCCAACGAGGTGATCCTCTACCTGATGGCCCGCTCAAAACATGCTGATATCAAACGATATATATCCCTGTATTTCACCCAACTCAAGAACATCCGCCCGCATCTTCGGGGACAGGACCTCCTCGATATGGGATACGCTCCGGGCCCGCAATTCAAAATGATCTTCGACGCCGTCCTGGAGCGCCGGTTCGCCGGCGACCTCCGCAGCAAGGCCGAGGAGACCTCCTTCATCCTCTCCCGTTTCCCGCAGAAGGGGCAACAAAAGGGGACGTAGCTACAAAACTGCCAAGCAACAAAAGGGGACGTTGCTACAAAACTGCCAATGGAAATTTCCCTGTTCGGGAAACCCCCCTGCATCGCAGTTTTGTAGCAACGTCCCCTTTGTAGCAACGTCCCCTTTTGTTGCCGTCCCATGTTGATGGTAAAATGTTTTTCTTTTTCATACAGAGAGGATGCCTTTGCCCGACATCGCCCAATTCGTCCACAAGCTGTCCATCTATGCACTCCCCGTGATCATCGCCATCACTTTCCACGAGGCGGCGCACGGTTATGTAGCCAACAAGAAAGGGGACCCCACCGCCTACATGCTGGGGCGGGTGACGCTCAACCCGATCCCCCACATCGACCCGATCGGGACAATCCTGCTCCCGGGTCTCCTGCTCCTCATGGGCACCGGGATCATCTTCGGCTGGGCCCGGCCGGTTCCCGTCAATTTCCGGCTTCTGCGCGATCAAAAACGGGACCCGATCTACGTGGCGGCCGCCGGCGTGGTGATGAACCTGATCCTTGCCGTCATCTCCGGCATCATCTTCCGCATCATCACCTTCTTCGATCCCGGGCTGCTGGTCGAGGCGATGACGCAGGGCGGGGGGGCCGCAACGCCCGGCCTTGCGCGCATGATCCTGGTCCCGATCACTCTCATGTGCGTGGTGTCGGTACAGTTCAACGCGCTGCTGGCCGCCTTCAACATGATCCCGGTACCCCCTCTGGACGGGGGGCGGATCGCCGTGGGGCTCCTGCCTCCCCGCGCCTCCATGGCACTGGCGTCCGTGGAACGGTACGGCATGCTGATCGTACTTGCCCTTCTCATGTTCGGTCCGGTTGGTATAATCTGGCACTTCGTACAACTGATCTCGTCCTTCATCCTTGGCGGATAATCCCGAACCGACGGAGGCAAGGCGTTGCGGAAACGGGTATTGAGCGGCATGCGGCCGAGCGGCAAGTTGCACCTGGGGCACTTCCTCGGGGTGCTCATGAACTGGAAGAAGCTTCAGGAGGAGCACGACTGCTTCTTCTTCGTTGCCGACTGGCACGCGCTGACCACGGAATACGACCGCACCTCCATCATCCGCGAGAGCATCGACGACATGGTCATCGACTGGATGGCTTCCGGGATCGACCCTGCGAAGGCGACCCTGTTCACCCAAAGCCACGTCCCCGCGCACGCGGAGCTGCACCTGCTCCTTTCGATGATCACGCCGCTGTCGTGGCTGGAGCGCAATCCGACCTACAAGGAGCAGCTGCGGGAGCAGACCACCCGCGACCTGCAGACGTACGGTTTCCTCGGCTACCCGGTTCTCCAGGCGGCCGACATCCTGATGTACGATGCCTCCCTGGTTCCCGTCGGCATCGACCAGGTCCCGCACCTGGAGCTCACCCGCGAGATCGCCCGGCGCTTCAACTTCCTCTACAAGGGGATCCTGACGATCCCCGAGGCGTACCTCACCGACACGCCGAAGCTGATGGGCACCGATAACCGGAAGATGAGCAAGAGCTACGGGAACGCCATCCTGCTCTCCGACACGGAGGAAGAGGTGTGGGCCAAGGTCAAGCCCATGGTCACCGACCCCGCCCGCCAGCGGAGGACCGACTGCGGCAACCCGGAGATCTGCAACGTCTTCTCCTACCACAAGATCTTCTCGGACGAGGAGACGGTCCGGAAGGTCGATGTCGGCTGCCGCACCGCGGGGATCGGCTGCATCGAGTGCAAGAAGTGGATGTTCGAAGGGATGGAGAAGGTCCTGAAACCCATCCGCGAGAGAAGGGTCCGGATCGTCGGAAGCACCGTCTCCGTGCGCGACATCCTCGAAGAGGGGACTCGCAAGGCGAGGGAAACCGCATCCGCCAAGATGAAGGAGGTCCGCGAAGCTGTCAGGATCTGAGAACAAGACGGTCGACACCCTCCAGGGGGAGTCCCGGGGGACATCCGGATCGCCGGTCAGCCCCGCCCAGGAGATCCCCCTGCGCCTCGACATCTTCGAGGGGCCGATGGACCTGCTCCTCCACCTGGTCCGCGAGCAGAAGCTCGATATCAACGACATCCCGATCGCGAAGATCACCGAGCAGTACCTCGCCTACATCGACGTGATGCAGACGCTGAACTTGGACGTGGCGGGCGAATTCCTGGTGATGGCCTCCACGCTCCTCTACATCAAGTCGAAGTCGCTCCTGCCGCGCCACGAGGACGAGGAGGAGGGCGAAGAGGACCCCGAATTCATGCGCCAGGAGCTGTCCCGTCGCCTGGTGGAGTACGAGAGGTTCAAGGAGGCGGCGGCCCGCCTGGGCGACCGCCCGGTGCTGGGCCGGGACGTATTCGTCCGCGATTTCCTCGGGGAGGAGGTCCCGGAGGGGGAGGTCGTCATTACCGAGCTGTCGATGGCCGACCTCATCACCGCCTTCAAGGATGTCCTCACGCGCATGCCCGCCCGGGAAGCCCACGAGGTCTTCGTCGAGCGGATCACCATCGCGGACGCCATCAACTTCCTTCTCGAACGGATCCGGGAGGAGGGGAGCCTCAAGTTCGAGAGCATCGTGGCGATGTGCAAGAGGCGCAACGAGATCGTATCTTATTTCCTGGGCATCCTGGAGTTGGTCCGCATGAAGACGATCCGCGTGTACCAGGCCAATCCCCTGGGACTGATCAGCATCGTGCCCGCCGTACGGGAGAGCGAAAATGGACGAGACCCGGAACCCGAATCCGCCGACGCAGAGTGACCACCCTTTCGCGGAGGAGGCGACCGCAAATGCGCCGCCCGCCGTGGAGGTTCCCGCGGAGCCCATCAGCGTCGACGAACTGCTGAACCTCTCCGAACCCGGGGAAGGGGAGACGCAGGTCGATCTGGCGCGGGCCGCCTCGATCCTGGAGAGCCTGCTCCTGGTCTCCGGCGAGCCCCTCTCCTTCGACAAGGTCGGGCAGCTGCTGGGGGGGCTGTCCAAGGCCGAGGTGCGCGAGGTTCTCGGAATTCTGCGGACGAAGTATCCCGCCGACGTCTCGGGGATCCTTGTGGAAGAGGTGGCCAGGGGTCTCCAGCTGCGCACCAATCCTGCGAATCAGGAACACGTGCGCAAGCTCTTCGACACGAAGCCCCCGCGCTTCTCCCGCGCCGCCCTCGAGACGCTGGCGATCATCGCCTACAAGCAGCCGCTGACCCGGCAGGAAGTCGAGCAGATCCGCGGCGTGGACTGCGCCGGGTCGATCAGGACGCTGATGGACCGTCGCCTGATCAAGGTGGTGGGGAAGAAGGACGTCCCCGGGAAACCGTTCCTCTTCAGCACCACGCGCGAGTTCATGGAGGTCTTCGGCCTTGGGGCACTCTCCGATCTGCCCTCCATGCGGGAGATCGAGGAGTTCCTGGCCGCCTCCACGGCCACGCCGGTGGAAGGGGCCCGCCCGGGACTTTATGACGCCACGCCTTGGGTGGTTGCCGCAGAGACGCCCCGCGACGAACTCGTCGAGAGCCTCGAGGGGACCGCTTCCGCCGGGGAGGGAGTGCTCCCCCCGGAGGGGGGCATCCCTGGGGACGTTTCCGACGCCGACCTGGTGGAGGCCGCCTCGAAGGAGGCGGGAGAGGGGAACGGGCCCGCCGATGGCGACTGAGCGCCTGAACCGCTACATCTCCCTGGCCGCCGGCGTCTCCCGCCGCGTGGCCGACGAGATGGTCCGCAACGGGCGCGTCACCGTGGGAGGAGTCCCGGTCCTGGATCCGGGTGCCCTTTGGGACCCCGCCAACGAGGAAGTCCGCCTGGACGGCCGGACGCTTGTCCCCGTCCGGGAAGAGAAGGTCTACATCATGCTGTACAAGCCCGACAACGTGGTCACCACGATGAAGGACCGCGAGGGGCGCAAGACCGCACCGGCGCTGATCGGCGAGATGTCCAGCCGGGTCTTCCCCGTCGGCCGCCTCGACTTCCACACGACCGGCCTGCTTCTGCTCACCAACGACGGCGAGTTCGCCTACCGCCTCACGCACCCGCGGTTCGGCGTGGAGAAGACCTACATCGCCAAGCTCATGAGCGTCCCCCGGCCGCAGGAACTCGCGGTCCTGCGGAAGGGTTTGCCCGTCGACGGGAAGATGACGAACCCCGCGCAGGTCCAATTCCTCGACAAGAAGTCCGGCAAGGCGTGGGTGATGATCCGGATCGCCGAGGGCCGGCATCACCAGGTCCGCAAGATGTTCGACGCCATCGGCCACCGGGTGACGAAACTCCGGCGCACCGCGATCGGCCCGCTGGAACTGTCCGGCGTCGAACCGGGGGAGTGGCGGTACCTCACCCCGAAGGAGGTGCGGGATCTCTCCGACTACATGGACCGTCGATCGGAGGAGGTGGCCGGCCAGGGACCGCCTCCCGAGGTCCCGCGCCACCCAAGGCGCACTGAGACGCCCGCCGACCGGGCGAAGCGCAGGACCGTAAAGGATGCGATCGCGCAAGCGGCCCGCAAAAAGGCGGTCGTCGGGGAACGGGCGGCACGCGAAGCCCGCGACACGGAGCGCAAAAAACCGCGTCAACCCAAGCCTGCCTGGAAGAAAGGTCCCCGCATACCGGAAAAGTACGGGAAAAGGTAACCTCCCTCCCTATTCCGGTCTCACTTCGTCACCCTCAGGACAATCTTGCCGATGTTCGCGTTTGTCTCCATCCGCTCGTGGGCCTTGGCCACGTCGTTCCAGTCGAAGACCGTATCGACCCGCGGCACGAGCCTGCCGTCGGCGAAACGGGGGAGGGCGAACTCGGCGAACTTCCGCGTCAGGGCGACCTTGCGCGGGACATCCATGGAGCGCAGCGCGGCGCCCGTGATCTGGAGCCGTTTCGTCATGAGGGCGCGAAGGCTGAACTTCTCGACCTGTGCGCCTCCCATGGTTCCGATGACGACCATCCTCCCGTCCGTGGCCAGCGATTGGAGGTTCTGCTCGAAGTACGAGGCGCCCACGAAATCCAGGACGATGTCGACCCCGCGCCCCCCGGTCTGCCCGGCGACCCAGGGAGCGAAAGGCCCGCCATTGTAGTTCCATCCGGCCCGCGCGCCGAGGATCAGGCACGACTCGATCTTCTCGCGGGATCCCGCGGTGACGAGCGAGACCGCGTTCGCTTCGCGGATCAACTGGATCGCCGCCGTCCCCACGCCGCCCGCCGCGGCGTGCACCAGGACGACTTCACCCGGTACGAGGCGCGCGACGTGGAACAGGTTCTGGTACGCGGTGAGAAACACTTCGGGAATCGCCGCCGCCTGCTCGAAGGACAGGTTTTCCGGGATGCGCATCGCCATCCCGACGGGAATCGCGGCGAGTTCCGCGTAGCCGGCCCCCGGCAGCAACGCGCACACCCGGTCACCAACCTTGAAGTCCCCGCACGCGGGGCCGGTCCCGACGACCTCGCCCGCCATCTCGAGTCCGAGGATGTCGGGAACGCCTTTCGGGGGCGGATGCATCCCGCGCCGCTGCAGCAGGTCGGCGCGGTTGAGCGCCGTCGTGCGGACCCGCACGAGCAGTTCGTCATCCTTCGGGACAGGATCCGGGTGTTCGCCGATATGAAGCACCTCCACGCCGCCGATTCCTCTCATCAGGACTGCCTTCACGCCGGTCCTCCTTTTTCGTCGAGCGGCGGGTCGCCGGTCGCATAGTCGTTTCTTCCGTACACCGGGCACCACGAATAGAGTATCGCGCCTCGGCGAAGAACGTACCGGTTTCCTTCCGGGATGCCCGCGCTACGCTTGGCGCCCGCAGGAGGAATATCCAGCGAAATACTCCGGGGTGTTTGCGGGGATACGCTCGCGGGTGTCGAGACATTCGCTGGTGTCATTTGCGGCTGTTCATTCGCTGGTTGACATGATGCGATGCAAGGGGTATATTTCACAATTCACACCGCGGGGTGGAGCAGTCCGGTAGCTCGTCGGGCTCATAACCCGAAGGTCCCAGGTTCAAATCCTGGCCCCGCTACCAAACAAATCAAAGGGTTACGGGAATTTCCCGTAGCCCTTTTTCTTTGGATTGCCGTAATTCTGCCGTAAAACACTCGGCCGGAATTGCAGGCGTCTCCGTTTCCCATCCTGCCTCCCGCAAGCCTGCCAAGAAACGCCCTCCGTCCTTGCGCATCCGGTTCCGGATGTATTTGCCGTAATGCCGGTAGAGCATCTCGGTGCTCGTGTGGCCCAGCATCCGTGCGCCCCACAGGGGATCTTCGCCGGCCGAGAGCATCAGCGAGGCGAAGGTGTGGCGCGTCTGGTACATCGTGCGTCTTCTTAGGCCGCACTTGTCGAGCGTGGGATACCAGGTGCGCTTGCGCAGGTTGTTTACATCCAGCGGGGCCCCCTTCGGACTGGTGAAGACGTAGACGGCGTCGGGAGGGGACATCGCCCGATGCCGCTTCAGCACCTCGAGCAGCGGCGGCAGGATGTCGATGTCCCGGTACGAGGAGTCGGTCTTGGGCGGGCCCTCCTTGCCCTGAACGCGGCCCTCCTTCACCGAGATCATCTTGAGGTGTATGAGATCCACGTTGACCCATTTCAGCGCCAGCATTTCGTTCGGGCGCATCCCGGTGAAGAAGCAGGTGAAGAAATACGCCTGATACTCCGGCTCCACGGTCTCCAGGAAGAGGCGCATTTCCTGGATGGAGAACGGATCGGCGAACACCTTCTCCTCGCGGAACTTCTCGATTTCCGAAAACGGGTTTTCGTTGATGTCCTTGCGCTTCTTCGCCTCGTTGAAGAGGCATTTCACCGGGACGCAGATGTTGTTCTTTCTCTTGCCGGAGAGGTTGCCGAGGCTGTCCGCGAAATCCTCGACGTCGCGGACCGCGATGCGGGACATCGGCATCTTCCCGAAGTGCGGGATGGCGTAGAGGTCCATGATGGACCGATAGTCCCGCCAGGTGGACAGGGCGAGTTTCTTCTTTTTCCGCTCCAGCCACTGTTCGGCATACTCCTTAAACGTGGTCGAAACCGAATCGTAGATTCCCAGGTGGACCTGCTTGGCAATCTTCACGCGCAGGTCCTGCTCCACGAGCTCCGCGACGGACCTGGAGCAGCCGACCATCTTCCGGATCCTTCCACCTCGGCCGTCGCTTAAATCCACCATGTACGAATTGCCGATGCTCCGTAAGGACACGGCTTACCTCCGTCGGTCACCCAACGGCAGGTAACGGCGTTTAGACTCCATCACCTCCTTTCCCTCCTCAAGCCTTGCTCGTTTTCCGGGTTCTTGCAAGGCGTATCCGGTGGGTGGAAAGGATCTCCGAGGCGATCTCTTCCGGCTTCCTGGCCTCCGATGTCCCTTTGGCCATGGCGCGTGTCCACTCGACGATGACGTCAGGCTCGAATCGGACGGCGGCGGGAAGCTTGATGTGGGGGATGAACCCCTTGCTCGTCCAGTACCGAACCGTCGAGATCGGGACGGCGAGGTATTTTGCGACGTCATCGGCCCTCCAGAGCGTTTGCATGTCCATCGATTGCTCCTCAAATATTTCTTTCAACCTGCCCGCCGCTATGCAAACGAATCACATATAAAAAAACGGGGGGCTCACCAAAATCGGTGAGCCCCTGGTTGCCGCCGCCTTCCTTCACTTCGCCCGGGCCTTCTCCTTGCTCTGCTCCAGAAGCTTCGTCACGATCGAGCCGACCTTTTCCTCAAGCTGGGCGTTAAACTCCGCCTCCTCAGGCCGCGGGGAAAGTCGCTCGACGATCCCATACCCCGCGAGGTAGTCAGCATCGTTTTCCGGAATATGGACAATCTCCCCGGGCACAACGTGGGCCCCATTGATCCCGCAGGGGCGCAGGATCCTCACTTCGACCGGGCCGCTGTGCAGCGCCTCCTGGCGCCTCTTCTCCTCTGCCTGCGCCGCGGCCACCGGATCCGGCAGGGAGTAGGCCGCCTGGCCCCAGCCCACGAGTTGCCGGGCATCTTCTTCGGGCACCTTTACGACGGCACCGGCAGGCATGTGCACTCCCGCGATCCCGACGGGCTTGAGGAGATGTACCTCGACGATTTTCGGTGCCTCGACTGGAAATCTCTCCATTTCAGCCTCCTTCGTGTGGTGTTATCGAATCAGCTCACGGTCGTGGCTACGGTGAACGCCGACGGGAAGGGAACGCCGACGTCCGCGTACAGGAACCCGAAGAACTCGACGAGCCCCTGCTTTTTGAAGATGAACGGGTCGACCACCAGGTCGAGTCCTCCCCACATTCCGATGACGAGCTGTGAAAAGTCCCCGCCCACGATGTTCCCGGCGTCAACCTGGGCTGTCGCATGGCACGGATACGGGCCGATCTTGTTTTCCTCGTTGACGATGAAGCCCAGGTACGTTCCCCTCGCCCGGTTCTTTAAGAGGTCCCGGGTGTCGGGATGGGCGACGTAGGCGAACGTCTCCTCGTTCGCGTTTGCCGCGAGAGTGTTCTTCTCAAAGGTAGTAATCCCCTGCCAGTCGATTGACGCCCCGGCCACCGATCCGATGGCGGTCTGGTTGAAGAGGCCCTTCGGCTGCCCCGAAGCGCCGCTGCCGAAGAACGCCGCCCGGTCGAGCGCCACGCTTAAGGATTTGGCCAGGCCATTGAGGAGTAGATCGGTTAAGAGCGGGTTGTCTGCCTGTTCGAGCCATTGTCTTGTCGCCTGCGTCGCCCCGTACCCGATCTTCGGCGAGAGCGTGACCTGGCCGAAAGTCGGGATGTCCGGCGTGATATCGGTCCCGGGCGCCTCGACCGTCCACCCGTTGCTGTAATCCCCGGTCTGTTTCACGATTGCGATGTTGCTCTTGAGATCCGGGAGCACCGTGGCGCCCGCCTTCATCGCGACCGTCTTGTTCCGCAGAACCTCGACGAACGGCATGACCGAGGTCTGAACCGCCGCTCCACCGGCGGAAAAGGTCCCCTGATGGAGCGGCGCCCGAACCAAAAGATCGAGGGGGATATAAATCCCGCGGGGTGCCCGCTCGCACCTTTTGGCGATCATCTCGGAAACCTCCGTCTCGATCCCCTTGTAGCTGCGATCGTCGATAGCGGCCCGAATGAAGTTGCCGATGTTGTAACGCTTTCTTTCACGCTCGGAGAGGGCGACCCCTCCGAGAAGTTCAGTTTCTTCCGGTGCCCATGGCTTTGCTCGTAGTGCGCTCATCTTTGCCTCCTGGCTCGCTCGCGAGGAGCGTTTTTTTCTTGCCACTGCTACGTCTGTTGCCACCGTTGCCCGTCGCCGGGTCTCACGCCGTTTCCGCCGGCGGAAGGAAAGGAAAGTTCGTCGCATCGCGCGAACTCATCGCGTCCTGACCCATCCGCCGAGGTAGTCGTCGTGGAACCCGGCCCATGGCGTGTATCCCTTTCGTTCCTTGAACTTCTTCAGGTAGACCTCGTAGAAGATCAAGTTGCCTTCGAGCCAGTACACCCCCGGCCGAAGGCGCTTAAGGATTCCGGCGTGGGTTAGTTGCTGGACCCTGCGGGGGGAAATGCCCAATTCGAGCGCCAGGGTCGTCACGTCGACGAAATGCCTCCGCGTACGTCGCATTCCTTTTCGCGGCAAGTCAGGTTTTCTCCTTATTTTTCAAAGGTCGGACCCCCAAAGAGAAACGCAACGGAAGAATTTTTTCCTATCGCTAGCCGAAGACCGCGGTCGCGCGTCACCCGCTTCCAATAGGCCCCGGAAGTACCTATGGCCGCCAGGGGGCACCGTCAGTTCAACCTCTCTTTACCCGTCGCCCGCTCGCACATTTGGGTAAACGCCGCCCGCTCCTCCGGCGTGGCCTTCTCCAACTTGTCCATGCACTCGTGGCAGATCGCATGAACGACGACCTGATGGCCGGTGAGATGGTCATGCCAGGTACCGAGGGTACCGGCGAGAAACATAGACTTGCCGCACCCGGGGCAGTTCATACAGCCCCCGCCACGGGGGCCATGGGATCGCAACGTCTCATTCCGACTCCTCCTATTCGCGGTCTGTGGATGGTTTCAGGTATTCCGACTCGGGATCGGGTAATGGCGGATTGGGGGTTGTCGAACTCTTCACCTTTCACCACCCCCTCACGCGCACACGCGGAAACGGGGGCAAATAAGGCGCGATTACTGATAAGCGCGAGAGGGGGTGAAAGGTGAAGAGTGGTGAAGAGAATACAAAAGGTATTGAAATATATATAACTCTCTCCATATTCTCGCTTCTCACTTTTCACCACTTTTCACCCCCTCCCCGGCGGCGGTCACCGAACTGTTCACCAAACTATTCACCCCTCGACTTGCCTTCCAGTCTCCCGCCTCGCCGACATCCTGCATGGCATCCCGTTCTCGGAGTCGATAGAATCGACGGGCCGGACCAGAGGTGCTCACCGGCGCGTGGATCGTGATCGTTCCCTGCTGTTGCAGTGTTTCCACGAGGGTGACGAATCGGCGGGAATCGGTTTTCATCCGCTTCAGGAGGACGCTGTGGGCAAGTTCGCCTCCCGGGGCTTTCCGAAGCTTCTGCAGGAACTTCAAGCACTCAGCGTGGAATGGATTGTCCGCCACGTGGCTTTTGGCCATGAAAAGCATTCGTCTCGTTTGGTGGACGACGAAGCGGCTGGCCCACTCGGCCGCCGTCTTTCCGATTTCCGGGTTCTCGTGGTTTTCGCTCACCGCGTAGAGCAGCGCGAGCTTGAAGGCGTGCTCGCTCACCCGGCCCCAGACCGTCGTCCCGACCGAGTCGCCCCCGGCTTCCGCTCGGTCATATTCCCTTTCCGCCTCCAGCCGAGTCTGGGTGAGGATCTCCATCGCCTCGTCCGTGTGCGCGATGATTCGTGGTACCGGATGCCATTTCTCGAGGTTCCCCGTGCCCGGATGGAAATCGGCCCACCACTTCGCAGTTGAAAGCACCCGTTCTGGCAGCGCGCGGATCTTGGGATACTGGCCCGGGCCCCTGGCTCCGCATTCCAGGATGATCATCCGTGCAAAGAATCCATTGGTGAGCATCCGCTCGGAGAGCGCCTCGTAGTAGTGGTTCGGGATCGCCGTGCCGAAGATCACCAGGTGCGGCTGGTCGATGTTTCCCGCCGATTCCTTGCCGGCCTTGCTCCGCATGGGGAAGGCCGAGTTGGCCGAGGAGTACATCGTCAACAGCGTGCCCATGATGCTCTCGTGCCGGGCGTCTTTTGCCTTGTTGATCGACTGGAGCATTCCGTCGATCTCATCGGTCTGGAACAGCATGCAGGATTGCAGAAACAATGCGTCCTGGATTCCTTCCCCGGATGCGAAACGTCCGCCGACGTGGTTGGAGAGTCCCACGGCGTTCAGGATTTCCATGTTGACCTTCCGCGGTTGATCCTTTCCGGCGGCGGAGTGCGCCAGCCCCAGGAGGTAAAGGTTCGTCCGGTTGTCGGCCGGATCGCGGACCTTGCGTCCCGCGAGCACGGCCTGAAGCGCCAGTGCCCCACCGAAGGCCATCACCACGTTGGGGTACGGCGCGATCGCAAGGCAGTGGTCCATGACCTCGGAGATGAATCCGGGGACCCGCATGAGTTCCGCCGGGAGAAGCCCGGGATCGGGTAAAGCGGACGCAGGGTCGTCGAACGACAACTCGCACGCATGGTCCTGCCCCCAATGGTCTTCGACCATCGCAACGGCCGCTTGATCGGGTTCGTAGCGGCAAATGGAGGCTGCGACCTGCTCAACCTCGCGGATGGGCAATGGCGGGCGGCACCGGATTCGGTTCACTTGTTCGAGGGCACCGAAGATCTCCTCCTGGCACATCCCCACTCGTCGCATGGTGCCCGCCAGGCGCGCCAGGGTGCCATTCCGTTGGCCTTCGGGAATCAGGTTACTCTCCGGCGGCAGATCGGCGCCCTGGGGCGAAACGTGGGCGCCCTGGGCCGGGATCTGGCCGTCCCCGCCGTTGTCGTTCGCGCCACGGGCAAAGAGGTCGCCCGGGCTGTCGAGCAGATCGACCAGCCAGGCTGGCGGCTCGGGCACATCCTCAGGGGCGACGTTCAGCTCGAACGTTTCAGCCCACCGGTACGCCTTGCCGTCTACCACCGAGGGCGGCGCGACGATATAGCCGCCGTCGGCCCGTGTGTCGACGTTGGGCGCGATCTTCCCGGTCGTGTTCCGCCAGGTCTTCCCGACCGGCTGCCGGAAGATGTGGTGGCGCCCCCCGCGAGGGGTACGGGACATGGGGCCACGGACGAGGTCCAGCGCTTTCTCCGCGTCGGCCGGCCAAGGATTGTCCGCTCCATCTACGTCAATGACCAGCAGACTTGCTGTAGGAATTCCTACGTTGGCGTCCGGATATTTCTCCCACCACGATTGGATCTGCCCCGGATCGGTGGTCGCATCCTTGAACCCACTGGGTGTCAAGGGCGCCTTGCCCCCAGGGACACAGGGGAAGACCGGGTATCCCAGCGCCGCGTACCGCAGTGCGGCCTCCATCGTCATCGGCATTGGCTGACCTTAAAATGGCACATCGGCCAGATCCTCCTTCTTCTCGTTCTCACGTGCGTCTTCCTCCTCGTTCCATCCCGGTTCCCGCCGGTAGCACTTCTTCTCCCGGGTAGAAAGAAGATCACCCCTTCGCATCCTCGCGGGGCGTGATGCGGTGCTGTTCCCGCCAGGCGAGCAGGTCCGCGAGTAGGTACCGCACGGCGCGGCCGTACTTGCAGTATCGCGGGCCGCGGCCCAGGTGCCGCCAGTTCCGAAGGGTTTGAAGGCTTACGCCAAGGATTGCTACAACATCCCGTTCTCCGACAGCCCGAAGCTGTCCGATCTCGGGAGGGAGCGGGGTCAGATTCGTCATCGGGATACCTGCAGTTCGTTCATCGATTCGCATAAGCACCTCCAAAATGGAAAGGCCCGGGAAGCCATGAGCCGCCCGGGCCATCCTTGCGTCTTCTCCGACGCGAGATTGAGTATGTCCTGAAACTAACGGGTATTCGGAAGGTACTCCAAATTTACCCCTTTCCCGGGGGGATCAGGAAGGGGTCAAATTGGATCACGTGAACCCCCGCCCGCTTCCCGACACGATCCGGATCATATTCCAGAAACTAC
Source organism: Deltaproteobacteria bacterium (assembly GCA_021815305.1). GTDB lineage: Bacteria > Desulfobacterota > Deferrimicrobia > Deferrimicrobiales > Deferrimicrobiaceae > JAKAHC01. Next base: position 61,406 of record JAKAHC010000011.1, read on the forward strand.
CCGATATCTGGGGGGTAGACAAATCAAAGCGGGGTAAAACGGGGAAGCGTCCATAATCCTTATGGTATTTGTGCTCACCAGCTCCAATTTCGGGCGCTCCTACCCGCTGACCACAATTACCACCTATATCTTAAACGATACCGTTTTACCGGGGGGTCGTAAATACCGTGCCTCCGGAATCGGTGCATTTTTTCCACGCCCCGACCATGAAACGGGAATCGGCGCGTTTTTATCGGAAAGCAAGGTGGAGCCTCTCGCCGCGGGTGATAGGTTGGAATGCCGTAAGACCGAGTTATCCGGCATTATGTGAGTGGCGATATTCAGATGGAACAGGGCCCACGTGATGGAAAGGTACCGTCATCAGACCGCATGGTACGAGAATGGGCAGAAGAAGGGCGAAGCCGAATACCGAACGACCTCCAGATGCCGGGGTGGAAGGGTTGGGGGGTGTAGGGGAATTCCTTGATAGTCGGCGGGAAGAGTGAATAGGATATCCGCGAGGTGTAGGATATAATAGAGCGAAAATAAGTTGACAAATGTGCCTCTGTTTCGCTATATTTTTTTACGGCAATGGCGACTTACACCGAACGTGCTTCCGATTTGTTATCTAAAGCGGAGAAGGCATTGCGCGACTTGGTTTCGGAAGCCGCAATGTCGGGGGATTATAGCAGCGTTGTCCGTATTGCCGAATGGGCCCAAACGATACGCGAACTGCTGCACGGAAAGCAAGCATTACAGGTGCGATCGCACAGAACCGCAAAAGCAAAGCCGACGGCAGGGAAGTCCCATGTTTCCCGCAAGCAGGGTGAGTATCCCCGTTTTTTTCGAAATGACAACGAGCTCATACGGGTCGCGTGGTCGAAACGTGCAAAGAGGCAATACCGGCACAAAGCAGCCTATTCCGTTGTCGAAGCCGTGGCTCGTGCAATGCATGAGAAGGGTGCCGAGGGCCGTGTCTTTTCGACAGATGTGTTCTTGCCCGTTCGAGATAGGGAAGCTGAGGACATACCGAATTATCAAGTGTATGTTGCAATTGCGCTCCTCAAACACGCTGGATTAATCGATCAGCACGGACGACAGGGCTATTCAATTCGACAGCCGCACGATTTTCGAAATGCAGTGGAAGCCGTCTGGAAGAATTTGCCAAGGCAATAAAGTTTAGGGAGACAGCATGGTCCAACCAACTTCGCTTTCTGATTATGTTCAGCCGCAAGAATTCATTTCAGCGGCGTTGAAAGCCACTACACTGTCCGATGTTGAATCATTATTGTCAAAACTGCCTATCACACCTGAAGATAAGTACATATACGACGTAGGCAATCCTGAAAATGGCTGGCAAGCCGGGAAGTTTCACTGGATTCCGGTCGGAGGGGAACGCGGCAATGCAGGCCGGATCAAACAAGCGAACCAGCCGGTTAACCCCATCGCAGAGCGCGCCGTCAACGGCATGGAAGCAATTATTGAAATGGCCAGGCAACGAGAAATACGGAAGGACGCTGCCATCACCGCCCCCGTCAGTCCTCGCGATGCCGTGTTGCGATATTTTGGGTTGCCTGCCCTGGATCAACTTCCCAAGCTGGATGAAACCGAATCATCTAAAGCAATCCGCACAAAGGCTCGCGATTTGGCGCGACAGCTACGCGTCCGCCTGATCTTCGATAAAGCCAGCCGTGAATTCACAGTTGCCATCGAAGACGACGGGATCGGACAAGCCCCGATTCATGCTCACTCTACTCTGCTTTCTCTCGGATCTACTACAAAAGCGGACAAGTGGTACTTGATCGGGGTATTTGGCCAAGGCGGATCATCTGCGTATGCCGTAAGCAAATATTCATGGGTAATATCGCGCCGTGCAAAGGACTTACTCGACGGTGATTCCGATGGCGCAGGATGGACGATCATCAAACACGTGTTTCCAAAAGGCCGACGAGATGACTATTTTGCTTATCTCGCCGCAGCCCCGGATGGACGTGTCCCAAGCGTCTCAGCTTGTGATGCTGATGCTGCCCACATTTCTAACGGTACTCGGTTTGTCCACATTGGGTACGACTTCGGCCGTGGCGGTTCAGCGATTTCGCGGCAGCTGTATCCCGCCATGAATCATGTACTCTATAACCCTGTGCTTCCGTTTGAGCTCCGCGTTGGAGAAACGGAGGCAGTTGTTTATGGAAACGGCTACCGACTTTCGTCGCTGGGTGTTCGAGTGCGTATTCCGGTGATTCCGGCCGCCTGTTCCGTTGGAACCCGGCCACCTGATCCGGCGGATGCCGGCCGCCTTCCGGAGCGAAGCGACGCTGGCGGTTATGGTTTTCGCATAGTGGCCGGGATCA
>JAKAHC010000005.1 GCA_021815305.1 Deltaproteobacteria bacterium
TGATCCCGGCCACTATGCGAAAACCATAACCGCCAGCGTCGCTTCGCTCCGGAAGGCGGCCGGCATCCGCCGGATCAGGTGGCCGGGTTCCAACGGAACAGGCGGCCGGAATCACCGGAATACGCATTGATCCCGAAGAAGGCCTGCGACCGGTTGAAAACGGATCTGGGAATACCCTGTGGAGTCGTAAGAAGCTAATAGCCCACGACGACGTCAAGTCTCCACGATTAGAAGCGATTTATCGCTTTCGCAAACATCGACGACCGCATTGTATTTCTCGACCAGTTGGTTAACCTTGATCTGAATTTTCTCCGCATTGAATAGCGCCAACTCGTATATATTCGTCGCGATAAACTGTTCGGCCTCCACGATTTCTATCCTCTGGCCAAGCCCGGCATTTTCGGAGAGCACCTCGGCGGCGGTGACTCCTTTATACTTAGTTACGATGAACGGGCGGTACCCGTTGTTGATGTTTGTCCGGCACTTCGCTATAAGAGCCTCGCCCGGCGTGGTCGTCACGTGGATCGCCACCTTCTCGATCACAAAATCTCCTTGCACCGCCGAAGGTGCGTCCGCTACCGAAAATCCCCGATGCTCGATATCTTTCCCAGACACCAAAGACAGTTTCGCCCCCACAAGATGGTGGAGCAAGGCCCCCTCGTATTTCGTCCCGCCCATTCCTCCCTGTCTTTCAGAAGCCTGCATCATCAAGTCCCGGATGATCGTCCGCAAGGATTTCGACGGATCGTACTTAAGCGTAAACCCCTTCCTTTCGCGAAAATCCCTTAACCGGTCGAGCCACCACCTTTGGATTTCGTCGAGATCTACGTCCCCGTAAGATTCCTTCAGGTCATTCAGAAAGACGGCATATCGCCGCACGTTATCCACATTGCCTCGATTCGTTCTCCCACCTTCTTTGGCCAACTCAGGGTCAACTCCGTATTTCGCCAAGATGGCCATCACCCTGGAGCGGCCTAGCCCTTGAACCTGGCCACCCTTCCCGCTTTGAGTGACGAGACTATCGGGATCAATCGGTAGCCCTGTTTCCTTGGCCCTTTCTGTTACGTGGAGCATTGCCGCCAAGCCGCCTCTGCCAAACTCTTTCTTTTTGGGGGTACCCTTCTTAGTGAATACAGGAGCCCCGTCCTTGTCCACGTGAACCGTCAAGGAATCATGGAAATTGGCGAGTTTGGCGTGAAGGTCAGGCGTGGGAAGCACCACACGCCTCAGCTATAGGAAGGAGAAGATGTGCGGCGAGATGGCGCGCGACGGGCACCGCAACAGCGTCCCCCATCGCCTTGTATCCGTCGTTGTACGAGCCGGGGATCTTGTACTTCCCCGGCGCGCCCATGAGCCGGGCCGTCTCCCTGACCGTCAACAGTCTGGTGGCAAGCTTGCCGTCCGGTTTCCTCAACACCAACAGCTGCCGGCTGCTGCCGCCCTCCGGTGTACGTAGGCAACCGGCAACTCCGTCGAACCGTAACTCTAAAACCTGCCGTCCCCCACGAGTCCTTTTGTATCCCGGTGCGACCTTGAACCCATTTGCGAGTTCTTGCAAGAGGCGCTTATGATGCCGCCCCGCGATCAACCCCATATTCCGGGCAGAGGCCGATGTATCGTCACAAGGAGCATCTTCTTCAATGATATCCGCAAGCACTGTCCTACGTGGTCCGGGCATCCGCATGCGCCACCATATCCAATCCTTGAGGTCAACGGCAGCCCTGACAACGGGAGAGGGGTGCAACCAGTTCGGGCCAGGGTCGGAGAACTTCTTAATGTCGAGCTCCTTCTTCACAGCGATGACGAATACCCGGGGGCGCGATTGTGGCACCCACCTTACGGCGTTCAACACCACTGCGCCGGCCTTGTATCCACGCTCCCTCAATGCCTCGTGAAGCGCCCGGTAGTACGCACCTCCTTCGGCGGACACCAATCCCATAACGTTCTCGGCGACGAGGACCGGCGGTTTCTCCGGCATCTCGTCCATTACACGGAGCCATTCCCAAACGAGGCCGCTTCTGGCCGCCGCGATGCCGTCCATCACTCCGGCGAGGGATAGGTCCTGACAAGGGAAACTCGCCCAAGACAATGTCGCTTTCGGAAGACTGTCCCCCCGGACATCCGAGATGGAGTTAAGTATGAAGTGGTCCTGACCATGATTTGCAACGTACACGCCTCGCTTGCGGGCGCAGACGTCGTTCGCCCAGACGCTCTTGAAGCGCCCTTTAAGCCCTTCGGCGACGAGACCGCTGCCAGCGAAGAATTCGAGGAAGGTAGGGGTGTCGGCGCCCTGCTGGCGGGAAGAAACGTTGGAAGCGGTCTTGCTCATTCTTCGAGAAACTTCTGCGCGAGGCTTCGGACCATGTCTGAATCCTTGGTCTGGCATTCCCATATTACGAGAGTTCGCCATCCCATTCTCCGCAATTTGGATCTAGTATCAGCGTCCCGTCGCTTGTTCGCCTCCAGCTTAGGGAGCCAGTATTCCCTGCGGGTAGCCGGCCTCCTGTTCCCCCGCTTACACCAATGCTGATGCCACCAACATCCGTGGACAAAGATCGCCTTTTGCCGGGAAGGAAAAACCAAGTCCGGTTGCCCCGGCAACTCACGCACATGAAGTCGGTAACGATACCCGAGCCGGTGGAGAAGCCGCCGGACGATCATCTCAGGCCCGGTATCCTTGCCCCTGACCTTCGACATCAAGGCGCTACGCGCCTGAGGCCCTATTCGATCCATGGCCGATAGACAATCCGTTGATACAAGAGTAAGTTCACTGGTTTCGGGAAGTCAACATTATTCGGCGCGCCGCCCGGCATCACCAATTACCCTAAATATTTATGACGCTTACGATCTGCTTTCCTTGTCGTTAAGCACCTTGTCCACGTGACAAATCGCCAGCCTCAGATCCCCGGCAACGTTCGACTCCCGATCCGCATAATACACGTCGAACCATCCCTTCAGTAGCAGAAGCAGGAAGTCCGCATCGATCTCCTTCTGGACCAGGGAGCGGACGGCTTGGATCGCGTACCGTAAGTCTGCGGGATAAACGCCTTCCAGCGACTCCTTCGCGAGGATCCTCTCCCGGAATCCCGCCCTCTTTATCGCTGAAGGAGATATGGGCCCGGGTATCGGGTATGGTAGCAATTCGTCGTCGGATTTGAGCCTCGCGATTAGCCTGTCCCTGCTGGGGCCTCGGGAGCGAACCCCCATTATCAATTCCAGTGCGTCGTCCTTGTCCATGCTCGCCTGTCGCATGAAGCAGTAAACTGGCAACATCGAGGAGGGCTCGAAGCATAACTGTTTGATGTACTCGGCCGGCTCTACGACCCGTTTACGATCTATGAAGGCATGCACGATGTCAGGCGTGCGGATCACAACCGGCTTCGTCATGGTCACTGTCCGGACAGGCTGGATGAATCCTCCCTTGAGAGGCTTAACTTCTCCTACGAGTTTGAGGGTCGGCGCCCCAGAGGTCTCCTTGAACTCACCCTCCTTAACGAACTTGATCTTCGGAAGTAGACTCTCGTCGATAACGAAGGAGCCGCGCGGTCCCGTTACAAGGCCAGTAGCCAGGTCCATGACCGCCGCATTTTCGACACCGATCTTGGCCACTTTTAGAAAATGGCGTAACCAATCGTTCCTTTCCCTCCGGCGCTGTTCTTCAAGGAGTTGATGCAATTCTGGATACTTGATCCTCTGGGTTCTTCCCCGATAGCGGTAGAAAATGTCGCCCTCCCGGAGGATCTTGTCCACCGACTTCGTGGCAATGACAGGCTTGTGCCCGGCTGGGTGGACGTACATCAAGCCAAACGTCTTGCTGGAGATCACGTGCGTCATCGCCTCCCAGCAGATCGCTGGGGAGAGCACGTCGTTCAGATACTCCGTTATCCGTCCGGAGTCCTCTTCTTCAAAGGCATTGCTCCTCAGCCCCTTGAGGCGTCGCGGCCTGTCCCCAACACCGAAGACGATGAAGCCTCCCTCCGCGTTGGCGAACCCGGCTAGCGTCCTTGAGTATTCGGGCCAGGAGTTCCAGTTGTAGGATTCCTTGAATTCGAGCCGCCCGGATTCCCGCGACAAGAGCCTGTCGGGGGCCTCCGATGACGTTTTGAAGATCTCGGCGAGAATTCCAGGGGTAAAAGGTGAGGATATGGAGGCAGCTACCGATTTCTTTGGTCTGCGCTTCCTCGCTTGCAAATGCATCTCCGTTTTCCTCGTCATACCATCTACGAGGGAAGATCTATTTCTTGAGCAACCTCCTCAACGCCGGGAAAACCTCTCTTAGCGTTTTCCCATCGATCTGTTGGATTTGTTCCATAAGCCAGTTTTTCATCTGGGTCTCGCTAACTGGCTCGGTCCAAAGAAATATCGCTTCGGAATCAAGGTTCGTTCCGGGCGGCAGACCGAAATACTTTCCAATCTCCTCCAACTTTTTCTTCGTCGGTCGCTGAGCTCCGCCGATCCAACGGGAAACCGTCGTAACATCGACTCCCAGTTTGGCAGCAAACTCTTTCTTCTGCCCATGTGGAAGGCCGTCAATAATGTGTCGGATGTTTTCAACGAGGATATCCACGTCATACTTCTCAAGCAGATCCCTGGAAAGTTCTTCAGGGGCAAGCCCCGTTGCTTTTTCCAGAGCCTTCTTCTCTTTCAATGTAAGGTCTTCCCCTTCGCCCTTCAATAGATCCTCTGCTCTCGGGAGAGGACAGCCGAGCCATTTGCCCAGTTTGGATGGCCAGTCTTTCCGGTTCGCGCCCTCTTTCCAAAGGAGGTACCGGATATTCGCCTTAAGTCCGCCCATGGTCCCAAGTTTGGCATATGCCGAGGACGTTGGCAAATAATCGGCGTTTCTCCTGAAATATGCATATAATGCTTGACATAAATTGGCAATATATGTGTATAATGCCGATTAACGGCATTAATAATCGGCGTTACGTCTTCATGACGACGACCTTCGATGATGAAGAAACAGACGGCGGCGGGTGGCTGAGAGGCAATGGGCGGCGTACCAGCGGAAATCATCGGCGATCGGACGGCTGAGCAGCCTTGCGACGGCTGGAACCCGTCCGATCACCCCGAATTCCGTGAGTTCCTGGACCACGTCGCCGAAATACTTGCGCATGAGTATGTCCAGCGGATGAGAGAGACGGCGGATCCAATAGATATAGAAGCTTGGGAGAAGGGAGGCCAGAAATGAGGGCGGCCATCTACGCAAGGTACAGTTCGGAAGCCTGCAGTCCGACAAGCATCACGGATCAGATCGCCTCGTGCCGTCGCCTTGCGGAAAAGCGCGGGATCGAGGTTCTGGAGGACCATATCTATCACGACGATGCCATTTCCGGGGCCAGGAACGACCGGTCGTCGCTTACGGCCCTCATCACCGCCGCGCAGGATGGGCAGTTCGATGCCGTCTTGGTCGATGACTTGTCACGCCTTTCCCGAAGCAACCTCATGACGCTGCATACGGTAGCGCTCTTCGATTCCCTCGGGATTACCATCCTCTCGGCAGCGGACAATATCGACACCTCGGACGAACGTTCCAAGATGCTTATCCCCTTACAGGGGATGATCAACGAGCGGTTTCTCGCTGACCTGCGGGAGAAGACCCTGCGGGGCATGAAGGGCCGAAAGAACGATGGGTACTTCGTAGGAGAGCGCACGTTTGGATTCGAATCCACGCCGTCGGAGAAAGTGCGCCTCGATAATCGGGGCAAGGAAAAACCCGCCGGAACCCTGATGCGGATCAACGAAGCCGAGGCGGAAGTGGTGCGGCGCGTCTTCCGGGAGTTCGCGGACGCGCAATCCATCTTCGGCATCATCAAGCGGCTCAACGAAGAGGGCGTCCGAGGCAGGAAGAACAAGGTCTGTAGATGGAGCACGCAGACGATCCACACGATGCTGCGGAATGAGAAGTACAAGGGGATCTGGACGTGGAACCGCACCGGGTATAAACGCAATCCGTTGACCGGGAAGTTGCGGCAATACGATAAACCGAAGAGCGAGTGGGACGTGAAGGAATCCCCGGAGCTCAGGATCGTGCCCGAGGAATTGTGGGATCGTGTTCAGGCACGGCTGGCGGAGGTCCAGAAGACCTGGCCTGGCGGGAAGCGCCACGGGTTCCAGGGTGCGCGCGGCAACGCAGTAAGCGTTTATCCGCAGGAGTTGCTTTCCGGCGCGATGGTATGCGGGGTCTGCGGGGCCACCATCGTCAAGGTCTCCGGAAAAGGCGGCGGATATTACGGGTGTCACCGGGCCGCCAAACACGGGTGCGACAACCGGATCATCGTCAGGAAGTCGGTTGTCGAGAAGGTGATCCTCGGAGAGCTCACAAACAGGATCTCGAATACGGATAGCCTCTCGTACGTGTTCCGTCGGGTCGAGAAGATGGTGGCGAAGGAGTTCGCCGAGTCGCCGGGAGCTGCCAAGCGAAAGGAAGATGAATACAAGAAACAAAGACAGATGCTCGACAACCTCGTCGTGTATATCGCCCAGGGTCGCCAGTCGAAGGCCATAGAGGCCGCCCTGGAGGAATGCGAGAAGAAGGTGGAGCAACTCGGCGCCGATCTGGAATTCTTGGGCAAATGCCACACGAGGCTCTTCAAGGCCCCACCGAAGGAGTGGATCGAAGAGCGGGTATCCCGGATCAAGGAGGTGCTGGAGTTAAAGACCGAAAGGTCTGCCCTGCTCCTGAGGAAGCTATTCGGCAAAATCGTGACCGAGCCGATGGAGACGGAGGATGGACTCCGCTACCTGCGGGCGAAGACGACTCTTAAATGCCTGGCGCTGCTGGAAAAAGAACCGGCGCCCAAGGACCATTCCGCTTTTCAGGGAGGGGTGGGCGCCGGTTCGACCACTTTCAGATGGCGCGCCCTAGAGGATTCGAACCTCTGGCCACTTGATTCGTAGTCAAGTGCTCTATCCAGCTGAGCTAAGGGCGCGTCTGTGAAGAAAGTTATCCTACTGTAAAGGAAATCCCGCGTCAACAGCTCCTCTGCGAAACCTGTGGACCGGTATCGATAGTTGCCCCGCACCTGCTGCGTCCCGGATAAATCGGATCCTCTGGAAGCGCCAAAAGATTCGGATGAGCCAAGTTCTGTCCGGACCAGGTTGTCCGTTCCCCGGGGGCGATCCGGGCATCGGCGTGCCGGATTTTCAACACCGCGCTGCGAAAAGCGGCTTCAGGGAAATGGGAGCGGGGTGCCCTTGTGGCTGCCGTTGCCGCCGGGGATTTGCCGATCGAGGATTGAATTTTCCCATCCAACCCACCGTTCCGTAGAGAAGGCTCGAAAGGATTTCCCGATCCGATTTGCGGAACCGGGAAAGGAGGAGAAAGAAAGTGCGGAAAGATTTGCTGTTTTTACTGACGATTCTTTCTTTGGCACCAAACCTGTCCGGCTGCTTCTACTACGACCGGGCCGGTTGGGACGGCAGAGGTTATCGGTACGATCGGGAAAATCGCAATGACAGGGGTTACGACGGTCCCCGCGGCGGATCTCGTGATAACGAGGATCGCCGTCAGGATCCCATCCGATGAACTTTTCCTCCGGGAGATCTCCCTTTTTCTCCCGGATGCGGCCCTGGTTTGCGCGGGGCTTGCGGCTTTTCCGATGTCTGGAAGATCCCCCCGGCGGGCGCATTCGACTGCAATGCGCGGGCGGGGAATCGGCAGCATGAACAGCGACTCCGGGGACGGCGCCGTTCGTCCTTGCAGGGAACTTCCTGTCGCCCCGAAGGAACTGCCCGTCGCGGCCGCTATCCGATGCGCCCCTTTACCGCCTTCCAGGACTTCATGATGAGGAAACTCTCGTCCATGTCGCGGACCATGGCGGCGAACTTGTCCATCGGGATGGCGAAGCTCAGTTTCGAGCCGGGGACAAAGGGCCTGGCGGAAACGTCGAACATGCCGAGAACGGCTCTCGGGCGAGGGGCATCCCTTTCGATGAAGGGATATTTGACGATGGAGCCGCAGCCCGCGCAGAAAGGGCAATAGACGCCGTTGAGGTCGGCCTCGTCGAAGTTGGCCAGGGTGAAGAGCCCCGACAGGACATCGGGTGGGGCGAAGAATATGACCACGGCGGGGTCATCGGCTTCCCCGAGCTTGTCCCATCGCTTGAAGACGATGTGGCGGGCCGGTGCCGTGAACGGTGGCGAGCGCCGCTCGAACTCCTTCACCAACTCGGGAGATTTTTTGTACCGTTCGCCCTCGAGGACGCCCGGGATGCCGCACGAAAGAAAGTGCTCGAAGTGCGGCATGACGTCCTTCGTGAAACCCAGGTATCGCTTGCCGCCGCTGCAGCCGACCGCAGCAACGTCGAAACGCAGACTTTTCCCCTGCCGGACCTTCGCCAGATCCGCAAGAAAGCATCGGTGGTTTTTCGGCGGCTCCACCCCATCGGCCACCCCTTCATCGTCAGTGTACCAGAAGGCGATGGGCAGATCCTCCCCGCCGAAATACTTCTTCCACCGCTCTTGGAAATCTTCTCTCCGTCTCCTGTCCATTCCTTCGCCCTCCCCGTTTCGCATGTCCCATCCGGTCGTTGGTATCGTCCTTTATTTTTTACCACACTGCCGCCTTCGATCAAGGGAAGTGCGCTTCATGGAGGCTCATGGTTCGCCGGTGTCCGGCGCAAGAAAACCGTCGTTTTCGCTCGGGAGAAAGGATTCCCCAAATGGAGAAGCGGGGCCTCATTTGGGGAGATCGTCACAGGGGGCGTTCCCAAGGTGATGAGGAAATAGCTGCATTATCCGCTTGTTGCGCTCTACGCTGGATTTGGCACTGTCCTTGAATTCATCCCCGCGAAATCACAATCTCCCTTGGAGGGAAGAAGATGAAGAAACTGCTCTCGGTTCTGTTCGCGGTCGCATTCGCCCTGTCCGTCACCGGCTTCGCGTTCGCGGCCGACAACGCCGCGATGCCGATGAAGGCGGAGAAGGCGGAGAAGAAGGTCGAGAAGAAGGCGGCGAAGAAGGTGAAGGCCCACAAGGCAAAGAAGGCGGCGAAGAAGGTCGAGAAGAAGGCGGCGAAAAAGGTCGAGAAGACCGAGGCCGCGCCTGCAGAGAAGAAGTAACCGGTCTTACCCGAACCGTTCCGGCCCCACAAGGGCTTTTGGAACGCGTGGGCAGGGGGACACAATCCCCCTGCCCTTTTTTGACCTTCCTTCGGGAACGAAGATGAGAAAACGGTTCGCCATACTTGCGGCAGCAGCGTTCGCCCTGTCGATCTTCGCAGGTGGGTGCGCCAGGGAAAAAGCGGCCTCCCCGCCCGGGCCCGCGAAGAAGGAATCCGCGGGAAAAGAGAAAAAATCCGCCCCGATGGCCCGCGTGAAATGGTTCACGGGGACGATCACGGACCTGGACGGGGCGGTGGGGACCCTGACCCTGAAGGGACCGAAGGGGTCGATGGATTTCAAGGCCCATGAGAAGGCGAAGAAGGAACTCGATGGCCTGAAAATCGGGGACAAGGTCATCGTGAAGCACGCCGACGAGATCGCCCTCTCCATCGTGAAGCCCGGCCCGAGTAAAAATGCCCTGGCCTGGAAGGAAAGAGAAAGCGCCTTCCCCCAGGCGCAATAACCACAGGGCATTCCCGCTCCCGTCGCTCTTGACGAAAACCCGGGGAAGAGGGAACCCGAAGTCCCCTCTTCCTTCCCGCTCAGGCCGCCTGCCGGAATTCGAACCGGGTTCGTTCGAGGTACTCCCGCAACGAGGTCATGGGGATCTGGAATCCCCGGAAGAGTTCCTGGCACAGCCGGAGATCGACGTTGTAGCCGTGTCGGTCGAGCCACCGGAACATGGACGCAAGGTCGGGACCCAGGGCCTTCTCGGCGTCCGCCTCGGGGGTTTGTTCGTACCGGACCGGGCGAGGAACGATTCGGGAGATTTCCTCCGCGATATTCTCCATCGGCAGCTGGTCTCCCGCGATGTCGATTTCCCGTTCCAGGAACTTCATCGGTATCGTGAACGCCTCCGCCACGATCCTTCCGATGTCGGCGACCGACACCATCTGAAGCACCCGATCCGGGGCCAACGGAGTGGTAAGGACCCCCTTCTCGATGGAAGGACGGTATCCGTCCGACAGGAAATTCTCCATGAAGAAGACCGGACGAAGGATCGTGTACGGCAGCCCGGTTTTCTTCAGGTGTTCCTCAACCTCGTATTTGCCGTCGAAGTGCGGGACGCCCGTCTTCTTGTTCGCGCAGCACACCGAGGAGTACACGACATGCCCGACGCCCTTCGCCGCACAGACGTCGATCATCCTTTTCCCCTGGGCCGTTTCCGCCCTGGCCCCTTCCTCAGAAGGCGTCCCCATCAGAAATACCCCATCCATGCCGTCGACAGCCTTTTCCAGGCTCTCCGGGTCCCGGAAGTCTCCCTGGACCACCTCGACGCCCGTTCCTAATTTCCCTTTCGCCTTCTCGGGGTTGCGCGTCATGACCTTTACGTGATGCCCGTAGGACAACAGGTGGGGAACGGCGGCCCCCCCCTGCTTTCCCGTGGCTCCGGTAACGAGTATCTTCCTGGCGCCTATTGCCGTCATCGCACCTTACCTCCTCGGATCTTGATTTATTGCACCCTCATGATTCGATTGTATGCCTTGACACCTTCCGATGCGTCCTCCGGACCGCAAACTTTTCCCGGGGGATTTCCCGTCCATCCCTGCGCGAAACGATCCTTGCAGGAATCCCTTGATCGGGGAACGGGAAGAAACCATCATGGGGGAAGCATGCCGAACGACTCCGCCGCACGCCGACGTGACCGCATCCGTCGCATCGCATCCGTGCTTTCGCGGTCCGGATCGATCCGCCGTCCGGGAGCAAAGGGGCTCCTCCCGTGATCGCCGCCGGGCTGATTTTCATCGGGACCTACCTCGTGCTCGCCATCGGACGGCTGCCCGGATTCCGGCTGGACCGCACGGGCGCTGCGATCCTCGGCGCCAGCCTCATGATCGCGTTCCGCGTGCTGACCATGGATGAGGCGATCCGATCCGTCGACCACGAAACGCTGGTCTTGCTGTTCGGCATGATGATCGTGGTGGCGAATCTCCGCCTTTCCGGGTTTTTTGCCCTGGTAAGCGCCTGGGTGGTGGAGCACACCCACCACCCCCTCGCCCTGCTGGCCGCCATCGTCTTCGTCTCGGGGGTCTTGTCCGCTTTCTTCGTGAACGACACGATGTGTCTCGTGTTGACGCCTCTCGTGCTGGAAATCGTGACTCGCCTGCGCCGGAACCCGGTGCCCTATCTGCTGGCCATCGCCATGGCCGCGAATATCGGGAGCGCGGCCACGATCACCGGGAACCCGCAGAACATGATGATCGGAACGTTCTCGCGGATCCCCTACCGGGAATTCGCCGCGGCGATCGCCCCGATATCGGCGATCGGGTTGGGCCTCACGGTCGCCATGATCGCCGCGATGTACCGCCGGGAATTTTTCGGAGTACCTCGCATCGAGGTCGAGAAACCGCGCGTTCGGGTGAATCGCGCGCTGCTGTGGAAATCCGTCGCCGCGGCGGGTGCGATGATTCTCCTGTTTTTCATGGGGTTGTCCGTCTCCAAGGTCGCCGTCGTGACGGGCGCGGCCCTGCTCGTCACGCGCCGCGTCAAACCGGAGAAAGTCTATCGGGAGATCGACTGGTCCCTGCTGGTCCTGTTTGCCGGATTGTTCGTGGTCATCGCCGGCGTGGAGAAAACCTTGCTCCAAGGCGACATCCTGGCGCTGGTGAACCGTCTGCAGATGGACCGGACCGGGGTGTTGACGGTGTGGAGCGTGATCCTCTCCAACCTGGTCAGCAATGTGCCTGCGGTGCTCGTTTTTAAACCGTTCCTTTCCCGGTTGGCCCACCCGGAGCACGCCTGGCTTACGCTGGCGATGTCGTCCACTCTGGCGGGAAATCTGACGGTGCTCGGTTCCATCGCCAACCTCATCGTGATCGAACGGGCGAAGCGCACCGTCCGGATCTCCTTCCTCGAATATCTCAAGGTGGGGATCCCCCTCACGCTGCTGACTCTCTGGATCGGGGCCCGGATCCTGGGGTGACCCGTTGCCAGGGGCCGAAAAAGGAAAGGGCCATGGGTTGCCCCATGGCCCTCGATGGTTCCCTGCCGAAGCGATGTCCGTGCGTTACCGGCGCCCCCCTCCGGAACGCCCCCGATCCGCCCCAAACCCATCATGGGGCGCCTTTGCAACGGCTTCGGACACCTTGAGCGTCCGTCCGTCCATGTCGGAACCGTTCATCCTGGTGACCGCGTTGGCCGCCTCCTGCGGTGTCGCCAGCTCCAGGAATCCGAACCCCTTGCTCCGGCCCGTGTCCCGGTCCGTGATGATGGTCACCGATTCCACCGTGCCGAACTGCTCAAACGCTTCTTTCACGGAATCCTCCGTCGCAGAAAACGGAAGATTGCCGACATACAGTTTCTTGCCCATAAGTCCTCCTTTAAGGCATCAGAGCCGCAAAAGAGGTCATGAGCACAATATCTCGGGATCTCTTATGCTGCGGACGTTTCACAACCGATACATACTACCACATCTGTAGAAACCGCACAGGTGGGTACCCTCCGGACGGAGAAGATGCGGATCCTGAAACCATCGAGATTCCTCCCCTTCCTTGGCGTCCTCTCCTTTTCCCTCGCGCTGTGGGTTCTGCACCGGGAGCTCGCAACCGTGCGTTACGTCGATGTCATGCGCGGGATCCTGGCGCTCCCGCTTTTCCGGGTATTCCTCGCCCTCGCGCTTTCCGCGCTCGCCTGGCTCGCGCTCATGGGGTACGACGCCGCCGGAGTCCGCTACGCCCGCCACCCCCTTCCCCTCTCCAGGACCGGGCTGGTCTCCTTCCTCAGCTATGCGGTCGGAAACAACCTGGGCGGCTCTCTGGTTCCAGGCGGTTCCGTGCGCATGCGACTCTACCCGCTCTGGGGATTCTCCGCCGTGGAGATCACCAATGTGGTGGCTTTCTGCGGTCTCACCTTCTGGGTAGGGTTCTTCTCGACGGGAGGGCTCTGCCTCCTGACGGGCCCGCTTCTGCTTTCCGGCGGATTTCCCATCTCTCCCGAGGTGCTGCGGCTTGCGGGCGCGGTTTCCCTCGCCGTTGTCGCCGTGTACCTTTCGGTCTGCGCCTTCCGGCGGAAACCGCTCCGGATCGGCGGGTGGGAGATCCCCCTTCCGTCCCTTCGTCTTGCCCTGGCCCAGGTGGTCATCGGCCTGTTCGACTGGATCCTTGCGGCCGGGGTGCTGTACGTGCTCCTTCCCGCCGGGGGAGGCCTCTCCTTCACCGGGTTCCTCGTCCCCTACGTGATCGCGCAGCTCCTGGGGCTGTTGAGCTACGTCCCCGGCGGGCTGGGCATCTTCGAGATGGCGCTCCTTGTCTTGCTTTCTCCCCGGGTCGGACGGGATTCGCTCGTCGTTGCGATGCTGGGCTACCGGGCCGTCTACTATCTCCTTCCGCTGGCTTTGGCGGCACTGGCGATCGGGGCCTACGAAACGGTTCGCAGGAAGGAGGCGGTTCTCCGTGCCGCGCGCGTTTCCGGTGCGTGGATCCCCCGGGTCACCCCGACGGTGCTGGCGATCACGACCTTCGCCGGAGGGGTAACCCTCCTTCTCTCGGGTGCCGTCCCCGGAGAGAGTTCCCGGCTCGCCTGGCTTGCCGAATTCCTCCCCCTCCCCGTGATGGAGTTGTCCCATTTCCTCGGAAGCCTTGCCGGCGTGGGGCTGCTCTTCCTGGCCAGGGGGTTGCAGCGGCGCCTGGATGCGGCCTACTTCCTGTCTGTCGGGCTTCTTTCCGCGGGCGTCGTCCTCTCCCTCTCCAAGGGACTCGATTACGGGGAAGCCTTCACCCTTTCCGTCATGCTCGTCGCGCTGTTGCCCTCCCGCAGGCACTTTTACCGGAAGGGCTCCCTGTTCCGCGACCGCTTCACCCTGGAATGGATGGAGGCCATTTTCCTCGTGATCCTGGGAACCGTCTGGCTGGGTATCTTTTCCTTCAAGCATGTGGAGTATTCGCATGAGCTCTGGTGGAACTTCGTGCTCAATGGGGACGCCCCACGGTTCCTTCGGGCCACGGCCGGCGCCTCCGTCGCCGCCTTGATCCTCGCCATCGGGAAGTTGCTTCACCCCGCGGCTCCCCGCCCGGCGATACCCTCGGAAGAGGAGTTGTGCAAAGCATCGGGGATCGCCCGGAATTCTCCGCACGCGAAGGCCAACCTCGGGCTTCTCGGCGACAAGTCGTTCCTGTTCAGCGGCAGCGGGAATTCCTTCCTCATGTACGGGGTGCAGGGGCGCAGTTGGGTGGCGCTGGGCGATCCCGTCGGGCCGGCGGAGGAGCGTTCCGACCTGGCCTGGCGGTTCCACGAGATGTGCGACCTCCACGACGGGTGGACCGTGTTCTACGAAGTGGGGGCGGAGAACCTCCCGATCTACCTGGACCTCGGGTTGACACCCCTGAAACTTGGGGAAGAGGCCCGCGTCCCCCTGGAGACGTTTTCCCTCGAAGGCAGCGGGCGATCGGATTTCCGCCAGGTCGACAGAAAATCGAGGAAGGAGGGGGCCGCCTTCGAGATCGTGCGGGGGGAAGACATCGGTCCGCTGTTGCCGGAGCTCAAAACCGTCTCGGACGCCTGGCTCCAGGGAAAGAATACGCGGGAGAAGGGATTCTCTCTCGGGTATTTCGACGCGGAGTACCTGAGGAGGTTCCCGTTGGGGATCGTCCGGAAACACGGGAGCATCGTGGCGTTCGCGAACATCCTCGAGGGATGCGGCGAGGAAGAGATCGCGGCGGACCTCATGAGATATTTGCCCGGTGGCCACCGCGGGGCGATGGACTTCCTGTTTCTCCAGTTGATGCTCTGGGGGAAGCGGGAAGGGTACCGGTGGTTCAACCTGGGGATGGCGCCCCTCTCCGGGATGGGGGACCGGGCGCTGAACCCCCTCTGGAACCAGGTCGGCACCTTCCTGTTCCGGCACGGGGAGAAGTTCTACAACTTCCGTGGGGTGAGGCAGTACAAGGAGAAGTTCGACCCGGTGTGGGTGCCGAAATACCTTGCCTCCCCTTCCGGGATCGCGCTGCCGCGGATTCTGGCCGGAATCGAGATCCTGATCTCGCGGGGAATCCGGGGGGTGGTGGGCAAATGAGACGCCAAGCCGATGTCTGCGCGGGGTTTGCGGTCCAACGGGAACGGATCCCGCTTTACGATCCGCCGATGAGATCTTTCCTCAACGGGGGTATAGCAGTCCGGGGAAGATCCGCCCGAGTCCCCCGGCGATGAACTCGACCGCGATGGCGACGAGCAGGAGGGCCATCAGGCGCGTCGCGATGTTGATGCCGGTACGCCCCAACGCGCTCTCGAGCGGGATGGCCAGGCGCAGGGAGACCCAGACGACCAGCCCCACCAGGAACGATCCCGCGACCAGAATCGCGGTGTGGATCGGGCCGTGTCCCTGGGCGCTGTAAATGATCATGGTGCTGATGGCGCCCGGCCCCGAAAGCAGGGGGATCGCAAGCGGGACCACGGCCACCCCGCTCCGCTCCCCGGCCTCGATCGCTTCCTCGGGGGTCTGGCGGCTCCGGCTCTGCCGGGCGTGGAACATGGCGATGGCCATCAGCAGAAGGAGGATGCCCCCTCCCACCTGGAACGAGGCGATGTTGACGCCGAACAGGCGAAGCACCGAGTCCCCGAAGAGACATGCGCCGGCCAGGACCGCCGAGGTGGTGATCGCCGCGACGGAGGCGGTTCGATAGCGCTCCCGCTTTTCCTGGGAATTCGTCAGGCTGATGAAGATCGGCACGGAACCGATCGGGTCCACGACGGCAAGGAGAGTGGCAAAGATCTTCAGGTACACCGTCCACGAAAGCATGGCAAAGCCCTCCGTCATCGGAACAGGACGACCGAAAGCACCGCCCCGACCAGCACGACGTGGAGAATGTTCGCTTTCCTCGCCAGCGCGACGAGCGTGGCCGCCCCGAACACGGCCTTCACCGGCCCCCAGGGGACGGCAACGGCAAACCGGATCGTCATGTAGAACAGGAGCCCCACGAAGGACGCAAGGATTCCCCGCGTCGCCCCCGGGAAATACCTTGTCCCCTTCAACCGGTCGAAAAAGGGCGCGACGCAGACCAGCACGGCGAAGGACGGGGTGAAGATCGCTCCCGTCGCCACGATGGAACCGGGAAGACCCCGGACCAGGTAGCCGACAAAGGTGGCCGTGATGACGATCGGCCCCGGGGTGACCTGGCCCAGGGCGATACCGTCCATGAACGTCTTCCCGTCCAGCCATCCCTTCACGCTCACGATCTCGTGGAACATGAGCGGCAGGGATGCGAACCCTCCCCCGAAGGCGAACAGGTCGATCCGGAGCATGAGGGCGGCGAGGTGATAGAGCTTCACGTCCGCGAACCGGAGGCCGGCGAGCCCGGCGCACGCCAGTGCGAGGAAGACGAGAATAGGCCGGGGCACCTTTCCGGCGTCTCCGCCGCCGCGGCCGAAGGGCGGGGGAAACGGGGAACCCCGGAACATCAACGCACCCGCCGCACCCGCGCCGGCGATGACCGCGAAGGGGCTCGCACCGAACCAGAAGAGAGCGGCGGAAACCGGGGCCAGGATCAGATCCCCGGATCGCTTCACGATGTCCCGTCCGAACAGGAACGTTGCGTTCGCGACGATCGCGACGACCATCACCTGAAGCCCGCGAAACAGGGCGGCCACCGGGGGGATCTCGCCGGATCCGGCGTAACATGCCGAAAGCGCCAGCATCAGGAGAAACGCCGGAAACCCGAACCCGACGAAAGACGCCAATGCGCCCCGGAGCCCGCCCGCCCGCAACCCGACATAGGCGGCCATCTGCATCGCCGTCGCTCCCGGCATCGACTGGCAGAGCGCGACGCCGTCCTGGAACGTCTCGTCGGCCAGCCACCGGTTGCGTTTCACCGACATTTCCCTGATGTGCGCGATCATGGCGGGCCCCCCGAAAGCGGTAGCCCCCAACCGCAGGAACGGGAGAAACAGCCGGGCCGCGGGAACCTTTCCCGGGGTTTCCGTCAGCGCATCCGGGGAGGAGCCGCCGAACCGTTCCTCTTTCATCCCGCCCGACCCTTCATTCATTTCCCCTTGGTATTCGGCAGGTTGTATATGCCATCCTACCAGAGAACCGGCCGGGGAACCATCCATGCCTCGGGGAGGGATCGGTGGAATCGCCAAAGGCGCTCCCCGCGGGGAAGGCGGAACCCGAAAAAGCGCCGCCGTCCCCCTTCGGGGCCGCTGCGGGATATTCGTGGGGGACGGGATGCGGCGCAAGGGCCTCCCCTCACGCCGCATCCCGTTGCGGGTATTGCCCTCAGGACGCCAGCGCGGCCGAGAGGTCGTCGTCGACGTTGCCGATCGGGGAGATGTTGAACTTCTCCACCAGGAATTTGAGGACGTTCGGGGTGATGAACGCCGGCAGCATCGGTCCCAGCTTGATGTTCCTGATCCCCAGGTGGAGAAGCGTCAGCAGGACCGCGACCGCCTTCTGTTCGTACCAGGAAATGATGAAGGAGAGCGGAAGATCGTTGACGCCGCAGTCGAAGGCGCCGGCGAGCGCCACGGCGATCTGCACCGCCGAAAAGGAATCGTTGCACTGCCCCACGTCCAGGAGCCGGGGGATGCCGCCGATGTCGCCGAACTCCAGCTTGTTGAAACGGTACTTTCCGCAGGCGAGCGTAAGGATGACGCAATCCTTCGGGACCTTCTCCGCGAACTCCGTGAAGTAGTTCCGCCCCGGCTTGGCGCCGTCGCACCCGCCGATGAGGAAGAAGCGCCGGATCTTGCCGGCCTTGACTGCCGCGACGACCTTGTCGGCCACCCCAAGAACGGCGTTGTGGCCGAACCCGGTCAGGATCTCCTGCCCCGGGTTTTCCGGAAAGCCGGGCAGCGCAAGCGCCTTGTCGATGACCTGGGAGAAATCCCACCCGTCGATGTGTTTCACGCCCGGCCAGGCGACGAGCCCCCAGGTGAAGAGGCGGTCCTTGTACACGTCGGCCGGCCTCTGGATGCAGTTGGTGTTGAAGAGGATCGCTCCGGGAAAGTTGACGAACTCCCTGGCCTGGTTCTGCCAGGCGCTGCCGAAGTTCCCCGCAAGGTGGGGAAATTTTTTCAGCCCGGGGTAGCCGTGCGCCGGCAGCATCTCGCCGTGGGTGTAGACGTTGATCCCCTTGCCTTCGGTCTGCCGGAGCAGCTCTTCCAGCATCTTCAGGTCGTGGCCGGAGACCAGGATGGCCTTGCCGGCCTTCGTGCCCAGTTGCACGGGGGTCGGGACGGGGTGGCCGTACGCCTCCGTGTGGGCGGCGTTCAGCAGCCCCATCGCCGCCAGGTTCTGCCTGCCGCACTCCATGGCGAGACCGACGAAATCCATGAGCCCCAAGGTGGGATCGGTGGTGGCGGCCAGCGCCTTCTGGAAGAAGGCCAGCACCCCGTCGTCGGTCCGGCCCAGGATCATGGCGTGATCCGTGTAGGCAGCCAGCCCTTTCAGCCCGTAGACGAGGATCTCGATGGCGGACCGGACGTCTTCGTTGACATGCTGGGTGTTGATGCCGTAGCTCTCCCCCTGTCGCACCATCCCGGGGAGATCCCCCGCCGGCCGCCAGGCCGCCACCGCGCCGGGAAGGGCCGTGCCCGCGATCTCCCTGGCCTTTTCCTTCAGGGCGA
The DNA here is from genome assembly GCA_021815305.1 of Deltaproteobacteria bacterium. Taxonomy (GTDB): domain Bacteria; phylum Desulfobacterota; class Deferrimicrobia; order Deferrimicrobiales; family Deferrimicrobiaceae; genus JAKAHC01. Next base: position 18,663 of record JAKAHC010000005.1, read on the forward strand.
AGCAACGCGTGATCAGGGCGCCGAGGCGATCCGCATCGAAGTCGACGTTGGTCACGGTGGAGAAAAGCCCCTCCACGGTGAAACGGTCGATCTCCGCGTTTCTTCCGATTTTGTCCGCGTACAGCGCCAGACTCTTGAGACCGTAAATCAGGTGGTCCTGCAGCACCGCCACCTCCGGTTTCTTGCCGCAGACGCCAGAGACGTTGCACCCGACGCCGTTTGCCGTTTGTTCGCACTGATTACAGAACATTCCACGCACCTCCCTTTTTTCCCGAGGATTCCAGCCGGAACCCCGCTGATCCGTGAACAGGGTATCGTGATTTCGATTCGGAACCTTGATCTCCGTCAATATCCCGGGGTGAGGATGGACGACGGGTCGCCGACGATCCCAGTATAGGGAATACCGCCCGGAGCGGTCAAAAGGAAACGAGGAAGAGTGGCCGCAACGTGGTCCGGAAACGCAACGTGGCCCGACCTTTGACTCCCCGGGGAGGGTGGGCTACCATGACAATTTGCCTTATTCCTGCCCGGGCCGGTGACCGATGCTGAAACTGTCGATCCTGTGCGACGACACCGTCGCGTCCGACGAGTACCTTGCCGAACACGGCCTCTCCGTTCTGGTCGAATTGCGGGGCGGTTCCCGTTGGCTCGTGGACACGGGCACCACGGACATTTTCCTGCGGAACTCCCGGCGGATGGGCGTGAACCTCGACGCCCTCGACGGGATCGCGATCAGCCATGGGCATGACGACCACACGGGCGGCCTGGCGTTCTGCCACCTCCTCAAGGGAGCGCCCCCCATTTACGGCCATCCCCACATCTGGCAGAAGCAGTACGAAGTGCGGGAGGGCAAGCCCGTTCGGCCCCTGGGGTTGACGCCGCCGGCCCGCAAATACGCCCACCCCGTGTTCCACCCCGTCAACAACACCGTGAAACTCGGGGAGGGGCTGTTTTTCCTCACCGACATCCCCCGGGAGCCGGGGAGCCACGCCCCGATCGAGGGCAAGTTCTTCAACGAGGACGGAACCGGGCCGTGCCCGATCCTCGACGACGCCACCCTGGCGGTGAGAACCCCCCGCGGCATGGTTCTCGTCTTCGGATGCGCCCATGCCGGGTACGTCAATATCCTTAAGGCCGTTCGAAAAGCGTTCCCCGGGGACAGGCTGCTTTCGGTGGTGGGGGGCCTCCACCTTTCGGAGGCGAGCGACAAGGTATTGGCGGAAGCGATCGCGCACACGGATTCCTTCAAGACCGAAGAGTTTACGTTCCACGGCGGGCACTGCACCGGGGAAAAGGCCATCCGGTGCTTCCGGGAACGTTACGGCGACAAGGCGGTCAAACCCCTCGGGGCGGGGCGGGTGATCGAGTACCCCCCCCTCCCTTCCCCCGGCAGGTTCCTGTAAGCAAGCGCCGTCCCGGCGTGATACCGCCCGGACGCGCAATTCCTCGATCGAAAGGAGACGTCATGGAAACCCCGAAGATCACCGAAGCGCTGTTGGAGGCCAAGGAAGCCAAGGGCCTTTCTTTCGCCGACGTCGGCAACCTGGTGGGCCGCAGCGAAACGTGGGCGGCGGCCCTGTTCTACGGCCAGGCCCGGGCCACGACGGAGGAAGCCGCGAAAATCGTCTCGAAACTCGGTGTGAAGGACAGGCGCGCGTGCGAACGGTTCCTCGCCGCTTTCCCCGACAAGGGCCTGGGGCCGGTCATCCCCACCGACCCCCTCATCTACCGTCTTTATGAGATCATGCAGGTGTACGGCTATCCCTTGAAGGCCATCATCCACGAGAAATTCGGCGACGGCATCATGAGCGCCGTCGATTTCACGATGGACGTGGAAAGGGAGAAAGACCCCAAGGGCGACCGGGTGAAAGTCACCATGTCCGGGAAATACCTGCCCTACAAGATCTGGTAACGGGAGGACGGCTTGAAAGCGGAAATGCCTCACATCGGCAAGGTGTCTTCGGAAATTTTCGACGAGGTCATCCTTCCCCACCTGGGACGGAAGCGCCCGGAGATCCTGGTGGGCCCCCGACACGGGGTGGATGTGGGGGTCGTCGATCTCGGGAACGGGCAGGTGATGGTGGCCACCACCGATCCGATTTTCGTGGTGCCTCCCTACGGATGGGAGCGGTCCGGCTGGTTCGCGGTCCACATCCTGGCTTCCGACGCGTCCACGTCGGGAATCCGGCCGAGCTACATCACCATGGATCTGAACCTCCCCCTGTCCATCACCCGGGACGAGTTCGAGGCCATGTGGACGGTGATGCACCGGGAGTGCGACAGGATCGGGATGGCCATCATCACCGGACATACCGGGCGGTACGAGGGGTGCGAGTACCCCATGATCGGCGGAGCCACCGTGATCTGCATCGGCCCCGGGGACCGGTACGTCACGCCCAACATGGCGCGTCCCGGTGACGCCATCCTCATCACGAAAGGCGCCGCCATCGAAGCGGCCGGCCTGTTCGCGGTGACGTTTCCCCGGCAGGTGGCGGAACGGTACGGGGAGGACGCGGCGCGGGAAGCCGAGAAGATTTTCTGGCAGATGTCGGTGGTGGAAGACGCCCTCACCGCCGTGGAGGCGGGGGTGCGGGGAAACGGGGTCACGGCCATGCACGATGCGACGGAGTGCGGCGTATGGGGCGGGCTGTTCGAGGTGGCCCAGGCGTCGGGAGTCGGCGCGGTCATCGACAAGGAGAAGATCATCGTGCAGGATGCGGTGCGGAAAGTGTGCGACCTGTTCGGCATCGACCCGTATTCCTCGATCAGCGAGGGGACGCTGATCCTCACCTGTCGGCCGCACAAGTCGCAGGAAGTGGTCCGGCGGTTGTCCGACAAGGGGATCCCGGTCAGCGTGGTGGGGGAAATCGTGGAGCGGCGGCAGGGCATGCGGGTGTTCGAGAACGGCATATCGCATGAACTGATCCATCCCAAGGTGGACCCTTTCTGGAGCGCCTTCGGGAAAGCGGCATCCCGGGGCAAATAGGGGAAGACCCCCCATGGCGACGATCTCGTTCTACAGGGAAATGCGGCAGAAGGCCGATCCCCTCTGGCGGGCGATCTTCGGGCATCCCTTCGTGAAGGGGATCGGGAACGGCACCCTCCCCTGGGACCGGTTCGAATTCTACCTCAAGCAGGATTACGCGTACCTGATCGATTTCAGCCGGGTCTTTGCGCTGGCAGGCGCGAAGTCCCGGAACCTTCCGGAGATGGAAGCCTTCTCCACCCTCCTCCACGTCACGCTCCACACGGAAATGGAGCTCCATCGGAAGACGTGCGCCGCCTTCGGCATCCCGGAAGCGGAGCTTGCGAAGACCCGCAAGAGCATGATCACTTCCTCCTATACGGATCTTCTGGTGCGGACCTGCTACGAGGGCGGTTTGGCCGACATCCTCGCCGTACTGCTCCCCTGCGCCTGCGGCTATGCCGAGATCGGGAAGATGCTGCACGCGAGCGGGCTCCCGGAGGACCCGCACTACCGGGATTGGATCAACACCTATTCCTCCCGCGAGTTCGCGGACCTCGGCGGCTGGCTCATCGGGAAGATGAACGAGCACGCCGCGGACGCTTCGGCGCAACGCAGGGAAGACTGGTATCGACTCTACGAAACGAGCGTCCGCCTCGAGTACCTGTTCTTCGACACGAGCTGGCGGAAAGAGGAATGGCCGGATCCGATCTCGTGGCGCGAGGGGTAGCGCGATGACCCATGCGATCGTACCCGAACGGTGGAGGCTCTACGTCATCACGGACGAGCGGTTAAGCCGGGGCCGCTCCCATCTCCAGGTGGCGGAAGAGGCGATCCGGGGCGGAGCCGACGTCATCCAACTGCGGGAGAAATCCGCCTCGAGCGGATCGTTTTACCGTGCCGCGCTCGCCCTGCGGGAGCTCACCCGCGAAGCGAAGGTTCCCTTCATCGTCAACGACCGCCTGGACATCGCCCTGGCGGCCGATGCGGACGGGGTCCACGTCGGCCGGGAGGATCTCCCCGCGGCCGTCGTCCGCAGGATCCTGGGGCCCCGGAAGATCCTGGGGGTTTCCGCGGAAACGGTGGAGGAGGCCCTCGCGGCGCAGGAGGACGGCGCGGACTACCTCGGGGTGGGGCCGGTGTTTGAAGCCCGCGGCACCAAGCCGGACGCGGGGGAGCCGCTGGGCCTTGCGCGCATCGCGCGGATTCGCCGGCAATGCCGTCTCCCCGTCGTCGCGATCGGAGGGATCAATCCGGAAAACGCGCGGGAGGTGCGGAAGGCCGGAGCATGCGGCGCCGCGATCCTCTCCGCGATCGTGGCCGCGGACGATATCACGCTGGCGGCGCGGCGGCTGAAACGCCTGCTGGACGACGAAGGATGAACCCTTTGAAAAAGAGCAAGGCAAGCGTGGGGGAGATCGGGGAATTCCCCCTGATCGACCGGATCCGGAAGATCCTCCCCGTCTCCGGGAACCGGGACCTCATCGTCGACATCGGCGACGACACCGCGGTGATCCGGATGGACGAACGGCGAGCCCTGCTGGTGACCTGCGACATCCAGGTGGAGGGCCGCCACTTCCGTTTCGATCAGACCACGCCGTACGACCTGGGGCGCCGCGCCATGGCCGTGAACCTCAGCGACATCGCCTCCATGGGGGGCAAACCCACGTACGCGCTGGTTTCGCTGGGGCTTCCCGCCTCCTTCCCCGTGGCCGATTGCGACCGGCTGTTCGAAGGGATGCGGGATGCGTTGCTGCCTTACCGGGCCTTCATCGTGGGGGGAAACCTGGCCCGGACCCGGGATTGCCTGATCGTCGACATCACCATGCTGGGCGAGGCCGACCTTTCCCGGGTGCTCACCCGCGGTGGAGCCCGGGTCGGCGACCGGATTTACGTGACAGGGACGCTGGGAGCCTCCGGGGCGGGCTTCCAGGCATTGAAGGTATTCGGGAAAAAGGTTCCCCGAAAATACGGGGACCTCGTGCGCCGCCACGTATTGCCGACCCCGCGGGTGGAGCTGGGGCGGCGGATCGCCCGCTCCGGCATCCCCACCGCCATGATCGACCTGAGCGACGGAGTAGCCGGGGACCTGTACCATGTCTGCACCCGAAGCAAGGTGGGAGCGGAGATCCATGAAGCGCTGTTGCCGCTTCCGAACCATATCGGGGAGATCGCGGAACGGTCCGGGAGGTCGGTCCTGGACCTGGCGCTGCACAGCGGCGAGGATTACGAACTGCTCTTTACCGCACCGCCCGACGTTCCGGCGAGGAAACTCCGATCCCTTCCCGGGGCCTCCGGGGTTCCGATCACGGAAATCGGAAGGATCGTGGGCCGGAACGATGGGTACTGCCTGGTGGACGCGCGGGGGAACAGGGCCGCTCTGACCCCGGCCGGCTGGGACCATTTCCGGGCGGCACGGGATTTCCGTGGAGGACGAAGGAGATGAAGAAGGCGCTGACCATCGCCGGCTCCGACAGCGGGGGAGGCGCGGGCATCCAGGCGGATCTGAAGACCTTCATGGCCTTCGGCGTCTACGGGATGTCGGCCATCACCGCGCTCACCGCCCAGAACACGTTGGGCGTGCAGGGGATTTTCGACGTCTCCCCCGGATTCGTCCGGAAGCAGATCGAAAGCGTCATGACCGATATCGGCGCCGACGCCGCCAAGACCGGGATGCTGTCCAACGCGGGGGTCGTCAGGACGGTGGCCGAAGCGGCCCGCGCGTTCCGCATTCCCAATCTGGTCGTCGACCCGGTGATGGTCGCCAAGAGCGGCGATCCCCTGCTGGCGGAAGACGCCCGGCAGGCGATCCGGGACGAGCTGCTGCCGCTGGCCATGGTCATCACCCCCAACATCTTCGAGGCCGAAGCGCTCCTGGGACGCACGATCCGGGACCTCGATGCCATGCGCGTCGCGGCGCGGGAACTGAAAACCATCGGTTGCCGGTGGGTCGTGTTGAAGGGAGGGAACCTGGACATCGAATCCCGGGCGGTGGACGTGGTCTACGACGGGAGGGAACTCGTTCTCCTTGCATCCCCCCGATGGGAATCGAGGAACACCCAGGGAACCGGCTGCACCTTCGCTTCCGCCATCGCCGCCGGGCTGGCCAGGGGAATGGCGCCGATGGAAGCGATCCGGCAGGCCAAGGATTACGTCACCGAGGCCATCCGGACCGGGTTCCCGATAGGGGGTGGCCATGGACCCGCCAACCACCTCACCGGGGTCAGCAGCCGATGGAAATGACCCCTGGCCCGGCTCGTTTTCCCGCCCTCACGACGACGAAACCGCCTTCGCCGTACCCTTCCCGGACGGGCTCCGCGCCGTCCATCTCGCCCGGGGACCGGAAGATCGTCTGACGGAAGGCGAGCGCCCGGAAGCCGGCGCGCGTGAGGAGAGCCGAGACCTCGCGGGCGGAACGGAAGGTCGCCTGCCGGTAATAGACGCTTTCGCCTTTGCGGTCATCGTACGACTTCCCGATGGGGCTGTCCCGGTCGATGAAGGCGACCACCAGGGAGCCCCCCGGCTTCAGGATGCGAAAGGCTTCCCGAAACGCCGCTTCCGCATCGTCGAAAAAGCACAGAACCGTGACCATGAGCGCGAAATCGAACCTGCCGTCCCGGATCGGAAGCGCTTCGGAGACCCCCCGGAGCACGGCGATTCCCCGCCGCCGGGCGATATCCCCCATCGACTTCGAAGGCTCCACCCCGAGCGGGATCCCGAGTTCCCCGGCGAACCTCCCGGTCCCCACGCCGATCTCGACGCCGGTTCCCTCCCGAGGCAACAGGTCCCTGACGGCACGAAGCTCCGATTCGTAGGCGAACTGGTTTCCGCGGAACCATTCGTCGTACTCCAAGGCGTGCCGTTCGTAGGGCCCGATGTTCGTCATCGAGGCTCCCGCCCCGAGGCGTCTTTGCCCGGCCAGGGGCATGCGTTCGACACGGTGATCACCATGACCGCGTGCCCCTTTGCGGCGGCACCGCGGAAAGCGTCGAGGAGCGCGGGGAAAACCTTCTCGTCGTCGCCCCACACCACCGTGCTCATCGCCCCGGTCTGCCTGTCGACACCGTGCCGATCGAACGTCTCGATCACGGCGTCGACGGATGGGGAGAGGTCCTCCTGCCGCAACGGGTAGAGGCTCACCTGCGCCGTGATTCCGTACATGTCGATTCCCCTCCCTGCGTCGGGTGTTTTCCCCCGGTGCCGTCCCCACACCCGACGCGGCCTTTTCTTCGTGGTGACCGGGCACCTCGCGCACCGCGTCTCCACATGATACCGGCAGGAACAGCCCGGATACAACGCGTCGATGGCACGCGCCGATGGCGCCGGGATCCGGGAGCGCACGGCGCCTCCTCTGGTCCCCACCGGTGGAAGGTGCGATGATGAACACTGACGTTTGGAGGTCCGGCCGATGGAAGCTTCGCCCCGGAAACCTGGCGCCCCTCTGGTCCTGACCATCAACGGCGGCCCGTCGAGCATCCGGTTCGCGGTGTATCGGGCAGACGGACCGCTTGCGCGATCGCCGTACGGGAAGGTCGACCGGATCGGGTTGTCCGGCGGAGAGCCGGCGGCGGCGTTCCCCTGCGAAAGGATCGGGGAGAAAGTCGGCCTCGCCTCGTTGCGCGCAGTGGGACACCGCGTGGTGCGCGGCATGGATCGCACGGAGCCGGCGCCCGTCACGCCGGAATTCCTGGAGGAACCGCGCCGTCTCCGGACGGAAGTGACGACGCAATGACCGGACCCGGAAAGAACATCTCCCGGCGGATCGCGGTGGCGGGGATCGCCGCGTCCCTGCTGCTTGCCGCCCTGCTGCTTGCCGCCCTCCTGCTCGTTCCCCGACTGGTCGGTCTCGACGCCGTGAGGAGCCGGATCGAGACCGCGGTCGCCGAAAGAACCGGCGCGACCGTCCGCTACCGCGAAGCGGAGGTCCACGTCTTTCCCCGGCCGCGGATCGTGATCCGCGGCGCGAAGGTCGCCTTCCCGGGCATGGCGGAAGGGAACATCGGCGCCGTCACCGTGATTCCCACGCTGCTCCCTCTCCTGAAAGGGAAGTTTCTTCCCGCCGGGATCCAGGTGGAGAAGCCCGTCTTCCGGGTCCGCCTTGCCGAAGCGTCCCGGCGGGTGAGGAAGAGGATCGAGTCCTTGTCCCCGGAGCGGATCCGGGAGGAGACAAGGCGTCTCCTTGCGGCATGGGGATCGGCCGCCCCGGGCCTCGCCGTAAGCGTGGAGCGGGGGGAGCTGATCCTCTCGCGGGAGGGAGAGGAACCGGTTTCTTTCCGTGACGTCCGCGCGCAGGTGTCCTCGCCCCCGGGAACGTTGCGGCTGCTCCTGTCCTGCTCCGGAAGCCTTTGGGACGGCATCGACGCCGAGGGAAATCTCGACGCGGGAGACCTCCACGGGGCGGTAACCGTCTCCCTGAAGAATTTCCGGCCGGGCGCCCTCGTCGCATCGTGGTTCCCGGAGACAGGCATCGGCGTGGCGGGGACGGTCCGGGACCTCGTCCTGAACCTCCGGACGGAGGGGATGCGGACCTTCGAGGGGGATGCGAAAGGGATCGCCCCTTCCCTTACGATGCGGCGGGGCAACCATGCGTTCGAACTGAAGGGGATGCGCGCCGGCGGTTCCGTCCGCGCGGATGCCGGCCATGTCGAGGTGTCGCTCTCCGGGCTGGGACTGGACGCTCCCCGCATCGCCCTGTCCGGAAAACTTTCCGTGGACCGCACATCCCGCAACGCGGACCTTTCGCTCCTGGGCAGGGAAGCGGACGTGCGGTCGGTGCGGACGGCGGCCCTGGCGCTTGCCGGCGATCTCCCCGCGGTGCGGGATCTCTTCTCCGTCATCGAGGCGGGCAGGGTCCCATTCGTGAGCATCGAAGGACACGGGCGCACCCCGGCCGACCTCGGCAGGCTCGGAAATCTCCGGATCCGGGGGGAGATCCGGGAGGGGGAGCTCCATGTGCCGCGACCGGACCTGCGCCTGCAGGGGGTCAGCGGGGAGGCCGTCGTCGAGAAAGGGATCCTCACGGGATCGAACGCCTCCGCCAGGCTGGGAAGATCCCGGGGAACGGAGGGGGAGCTGACGCTGGGGCTCGTCGGCAAGGATCGTCCCTTCCGGATGCGGGCCCGCGTGGCCGCGGACCTGTCCGAACTCCCTCCCCTCCTCGAGAATCTGGTGCCCGACGGGCCATTCCGGGAGGAGTTGTCCCTCCTGCGCGAGGTGGAGGGAAGCGCGGACGGGGTGCTGACCCTCGGGAACGCGACGGGACCGGTCCGGACGCGCGTGGACGTGACGTCGTTCGCGCTCTCCTGCCGCTATCTTCGGGTTCCGTTCCCCTTGACCCTCCGCGGGGGAACGTTCCACTATGACGAGGGGGAAATCCGGGGGGAGGATCTTGCCGGGACGGCCGGAGGGTCCTCGTTCTCCGGAGTCGGAGGACGGGTGCGGCTTCCCGGTACCCCGTATCTCGAAAGCCTCTCCGGAAACGCGCGCATCGACGCGGCAGGGATCTTCCCATGGCTTTCCTCGTTCGAAAGGGTGCGGAAGGCCTTCGAGGGAATCGGATACGTACGGGGAACCATTGCGGTCTCCCTCGCCCGGATGGAAGGTCCTGCAGCCGACCCGGAGGGGTGGCGGTTCGATGCTTCGGGGGGCTCGGAGGATCTCCGCGCCGCTTTCCTGGACTCCACGTGGACCGCCTCCGGAAAATTCGAGGGGACCGCCGACGGACTGAGGAGCGTGGAAGGGAGCGCCAGAGGAAACGCGGGGCCCGAGGCCGTTCGCAGGATCTCCGGTCTCCTCCGCATTCCTCCGGGACTGCGCCCGCGGGCACCCCTGGTCCTTAGCGGATCCTCTTTTTCGTGGAAACAGGGGGGCGGGACCTCGTTCCGGGGAGATTTCGATTTTTCGGGTGGTCCGGCGGCATCCGTTGACCTCCGAAAGGATCGGGACACCCTGAAGATCCGGAAACTGGACCTCCGGGACGGGGCGTCGCACGCCTCCCTCTCCCTGGAACCCCGTGGCGGTGCGCTCCTCCTGGAGTTCTCCGGAACCGTGCGGGGGGAGACCCTCGACAAGGTCCTTGCGGACAACGCGTGGTGCTGCGGGAGCCTGGAAGGGGATTTCCGGGCGCGCATCGTTCCCGGGGACCTGGGACGCTCCACCGCCGCGGGGAGACTCGAGGGGAGGAACATCGCGGTCCCGTGGAAGCGAACCGTTCCCCTCACGCTCGTCTCGGTGTCCCTGACCGCGGGCGGGCACGGAGTTCGTGTACACCCATCCGTCTTCGCCCTCGGGGGCCACGGATTCACCGTGAAGGGGGACCTCGTCCCGTCGGGAGACCTCTGGCTCATCGACACGGACGTATCCTCCGACGAAGTGGATTGGGACCGCCTGAAGGACCTCTTCGCCGAAGTGCGGGAAGGCCCCGGAACGGGACGCCTCTACGATCTGCCGGTGCGGGGGAAGATCCGGCTCCGCGCCCCGTCCCTCACGTACGGAGGGCGCAGATGGGCGCCGTTCCACGCGGAGATTTCCCTGGCCCCCTCCCGGATCGACATCCGCGTTCTCGACGCGGCATTGTGCGGCATCTCGTTCCCGGGGTCCCTTTCCGTTACGCCGCGGGATCTGTCGATCGCATTCCGTCCGGCCCGCAAGGGAGGGGATTTTTCGCAAACGATTTCGTGCCTCGGCGAGAAGGAGGTGGGGATCACCGGCAGCTTCGACCTGGAGGGGGAATTCACCGGCGGAGGCGGAGGCGAAGCGCTTGCCGGGTCCCTCGACGGCAAGGTCGCGCTGACCGCGAAAAAAGGACGCGTCGACCGGATGACCCTTTTGGCGAAAGTGTTCGCTCTCCTGAACGTCACCGAGATTTTCCGCGGGAAGATCCCGGACCTGGTGAAGCAGGGGTTTCCCTACGAAACCGCGAACCTCAAGGGAAACGTGCGCGGGGGGAAGCTCTTCCTGACGGAAGCCGCCATCGAAGGCCCTTCCCTGGAGATCTTCGGGCACGGGGACGTCGACCTGGTGAGCGGAAGGGCGAACCTGGAACTGCTCGTCGCCCCGTTCCGGACCGTGGACTCCATCATCCGCGTGATCCCCCTGTTGCGGTACGTCATGGGGGGCACCCTCGTCTCCATCCCGGTGAAGGTATCGGGAAACATCGCGGATCCCGACGTGACGCCCTTTTCCCCCACGGCCGTCGGGTCGGACATCCTGGGCCTCATCGGGAGAACGCTGAAGGTCCCGGTCCGGATCCTCCAGCCCCTCCTTCCGGAGGGAAAAGGCAAGTAACCGGATACGGTTCGTGATGGTCGCACATCTTACAGGGAAATGGAGGGAAGGGAAAAATGAGACATCCCAGCGTCCATGCCTGCGCCGCACTCTCGCTTCTGACCCTTGCCGGATGCGCCCACATCGTGTCTCCCGAACTCCGAAGCGAAGCCACGCCCGGGCTGACGTTCCCGATGGTACTTGCGAATCCTTCCGCGTACACCGGTTCGATCGTGATCTGGGGCGGGTTGGTCATCGGGATCCGGAACCGCGCAGACGGCACGATCCTCACCGTTTTGGAAACCCCGCTCGAAAACGGGGAACGCCCCGAGGGCGGGGAATCCTCCCGCGGGCGTTTCCTCGCCACCACTTCCCGCTACCTCGACCCCGCGATCTACCACAGGGGGACCCGGGTCACCATCGCGGGGGAGATCACCGGGAAAGAGATGCGGGCCGTCGGCGAAAAGCCCTATCTCTACCCGGTCGTGGCGATTCAGGAAATCCACCTCTGGAAGAGAAGAGTCACGGTGTACGGGGGACCCTACGATTGGGGCCCCTACCCTTATGGCTGGTGGGGACCTTCTCCCTGGGGGGATTCGTACTGGTACGCGGCCCCGGATCGCTTCGGAGAGGGTCCGGAGATCCGCGAAGGGGGGACGGAACACCGCGAGGAGGAACGGGAAGAGGGGCGCGGGAGGTAATGGCCCATGGCGGCGCAAATTTCCGTCTGCGACGGAAGACCACGGGCAGGAGGGGCCCAACGGCCCGCCGCCCTCCCGGAGGTTCGACGCCCGAGCGGTGATATAATCCGGCCGTACGATCGGCGCGGCGCGGCCACCATCCCAAACAACCTCATCCGGGGGAAAGGAGACGCGAATGGCCCTGTACATCCTGGTCAGCACGTTGACCGACGACGGACGGAAGACCGTGAAGTCGAAACCGGAACGCATCAAGGAGGTCAACAAGGAGATCGAGGGGATGGGAGCGAAGGTATTGGGACAGTACGCGGTCCTCGGGATCTACGATTTCATCAACATCGTGGAGGCGCCCAACAACGAGACGATGGCCAGGATCTCGGTGGCGCTGGGAGCGCGTGGAACCATCCAGATGATGACCCTGCCCGCGATGACGATCGAAGAATTCGTCAAGACGCTGAAGAAGTGAACGGGACGCCTCGCGAGGCGACGGAAAGGCCGGAGGGCGGCTCGTCTCCCGGCCTTTTCCCGTTCGGAGGGGAAGGATGGCGGCGCCCGCGCCGGGGATGACGGAAAGGCGTCAGAGACGATCGGGGTCGCGTTTGCTGCTCGGCGCCGCGCTCCTCGCGGGAATCCTCGGGGCGATGTGCGCGGGCGCCCGCGCCGCGGATTTCCTGCTGGGCCTCCTCGGCGTCACGGAGAGGTGGGTGCGCCTGGCGGTGAGGATGATCGTCATCGCGGGCGCTCTTCCCGCCGGGTTCTACTTCGTCGAACGCGTCTTTCTGGAGTGGTCCTCGCGCAGGTCTACTTCTTCGGGAACACCCGGGCCCTGACCCGGCCCATCACCAGCTCGAACGTATCGCCCGTGTATGCGTGGATGTTCCGGCGCATCTCGACCAGGTACCGCTCGATCTCCGGCCACTCCCTGCGGATCACCTCCATCTGGTCGTCATACGCCCGCGTATAGTCGGACTGCATCTTTTCCTGGAGCCGGTCGCGCCGTGTCCCCTCTTCCGGGTGCGCCTTCTTCGGAAGAAACTCGTAGATCGGCTCGAAGATGCGGACATCGGTTTCTTCCAGGTGGAACAGTTCGATGTTGTCGATCATCACCACCTCTTTCTTCGGGGTGGCGATGTAGTGGCCGTAACGGAGCGCAGTGCCGATGCAGTCCCCCAGAGCGTCCTGCCGCGCCGCTCCCTCCACCCACCAATCCCCGTCCCGCTGGATCCGGGCGGGGGTGATGCCCTCGTCGTGGAAGATGTTGGTTCCGTTCTCCTTCGGCTTGAGGAGCACCTCCTCTCCTTGCGGCGTCACGTGGTACACCGCGGGCAGGGAGGGCAACCCCACCAGTCTCGGGAACCCGCTGTAGATGTATTCCCCGAGGCACCCGAAACGCGACAGGTAGATGGAGTACTCCTTACGGTCGGGTGTGACGACGGCGAACAGGGTGTCCTTGTGGACTTTCTCCACCAGGGCGACGTCGGTGATCTCGAAATCCCTGTACGCCTCGCCTGCGAGCGAGTGAAGGAGCGTAAGGACGGCTTTCTTTAGCCCCGTGACCCTCAGCTTCGAGTAGAAGATCTTCACTCTCCCCCCGGGAGGCATCATCCGGATGGCGCCGCGAACCCAGTTCACGTAGGAGTGGGAGATGCTGATGGGAAGCATGTCCGTGCTGGCGGGGTCCAGCAGTTCGTCGAGCTTCGCCTCCCAGAGGGGAATGTGCATCCCGAGGAACTCCTGGGGACTGTCCACCCCGAGCGCCCTGAGGATCTTCTCCCTGTCCTTCGCCCTGCGTTCGGCCGCGGGGATCTGGAAGTAGCGTGCAAGCGCTTTTTCATACTTCTGGAGATCGGGGTGGGAAGAAGGCATCTACGTCCTCCCGTCCGACGGAGTTCCGTCAGGTTGATCTTACCACCGGGGCGGGGGGTGGGATATCCCCATCCTCGCATCGCGGGACCCGGAGACGGCGCGGACCACGGGGAACAGATCCGGCGCGTCCGGAGGCTCATTGCGGGGGAAGGGGGGGAGCGTTGACGTCAGCGGTCCGTGCGCGACAATCCGCGGAGCGCCTCCGCGAGAGGCGCATGCCCGCCGAAAAGGACGAGCTTGTCCCCCGGATGAAGCACCTCCCCGGGGGATGGCTGGATGATGGCGCGGTCCTTCCGCAGTACGGCGAGTAGCACGATCCCTCCGTCGTCCCCCACCGGCAACTTCCCCACAGTGGCCCCCGCCCAGACCGAATCCGGGGCGATGTGGAACAGCTCGATCACGTTCTGCCGCAGGAACTCCTCGAACTCCGCCAGCACCGCTTCGTTCCGGGACGGCACGCGCTCCCGCAGGATCCGGTACGTTCCGCTGCGGATCAACTCCTCCTGCTGCCGGACGACATGGTCGGGGACATGGTACTCCTGGAGAACCCGGGAGAAGATTTCCACCGACGTCTCGAACTCCTCCGGGATCACCGTGTTCGCCCCCAGGGAGATCAGGTCGTCCACGTCCGCCACGTAGCGCGTCCTCACGAGGATCACGAGGGAGGGGTACGCGCGCCGCGCCACCGCCACCGCGCGGCGCGTCGCCATCGGATCGGAGATGGCCAGAACCAGCATCCGGGCGAAGGCCCCCCCGACGCGGTCCAGGATCTCCGGGTTGTTGACGTCTCCGTAGAACATCCGCTCTCCTGCTTCCCGCCCCTCCCGGACCAGCGCGTCGTTCAGGTCCACCACGATATAAGGAACCCCGGTGGAGCGCAGCACGCGGGCCAGATTCTTCCCGTTCATCCCGTACCCGGCGACGATGACGTGGTTTTCCGGCCGCTGCGGGGAAAGTTCGGCTTCGCCTGCGGACAGGAGGGGGCTCCGGACGACATGCCGCTCCCACAGTCCCGCGATCCGCGGCGCGGCCCCCGCCAGAAAGGGCGTCACCACCATCGTCAGGATGGCGATGGCCAGCAGATTCTGGTACGCAGCCGTGCCCACCAGCCCCTCCCGGAATCCATGGGAAAGCAGGAGGAACGAGAACTCCCCGACCTGCGCCAGCCCGACCGCCCCGATCACCGTCACGCGCCACGGGTACTTCAGCGCGCGGATGGCCGCGCCGGCGCACAGCGTCTTTCCCGCCAGGACCGCCAGCGACAGGAACAGGATCAAGGGAAGGTTCCTGGCGAGAAACGGGAGATCGAGGAGCATCCCGACGGAGATGAAGAACACCCCGTTGAAAACGTCCCGGAACGGGAAGATCTGTGCGGCGATCTCGTGGACGTAGTCCGACTCGGAGATGACCATCCCCGCGAGGAAGGCCCCCATCGCCAGGGAAAGCCCCCAGAGCTGCGCGATGTACGCCGTCCCCAGAACGAGGCAAAGCACCGTCATCGCCAGGATCTCCCGGCTGTTGAGGCGGATGACCTCGCGGAGCAGACGCGGGATCACGAATCGCGCCAGCACGAGGAGCCCCGCGACGGCCGCCCCCGCCTTGAGCAGCGTGAGCAACACGGCCGCGGGCTGCGCCGTCTCCCACTGCCGGAGCGACGGGATGAGCATCATCATCGGGATTACGGCCATATCCTGGAACAGGAGGACGCCCAGGGAGATCTTCCCGTGGCTGCTGTCGATCTCCATCCGGTCCGCGTACACCTTCATCACGATCGCGGTGCTCGAAAGGGAGAGGACGAAACCGGTGAAGACCGCTTCCGGAGCGTGGAAGCCGGCAAACAGGAGAATGAGGAGGGAAAAGAGGATCGTCGCCGCCACCTGCCCCCCGCCCGCGAGGAGGATCTGCCGGCGCATCTTCCCGAGGCCCGAAAGGGAGATCTCGAGCCCGACGGTGAACAGCAGGAGGGCCACTCCGATCTGCGCGAGAGCGTCCACCATCCTCGTCTCGGCCACGAGACCGGCCCCCGTGGGCCCCAGGATGGCGCCGGCAACGAGGAACGCCGCAACCACGGACAGGTGGAGCCTCCCAAAGAGAAGCGCTGCGGCGGTGGCGATCGCGAGGACCACTGCCAAGTCGCGCAGGACCAGGGGAAGGTCGACCACCGGAGCCTCCGGGAATGCGGGATGGTTACAAGTGCACCAGCCCGGGCGCCGACGGAAATCGCCCCGGGCGCCGGAAGGGATTTCCGCTAAAGTTTCCCGGGGAAGGATCCGAAAGGATGGTCAGAGAGAAACAACCGACAGCCTCCTCTCCCCGGGGAGGCGATTTGCCCGCATCCCCCACCAAGAGATCCGCGGGCAAACAGGAAGATCCCCCGGAGTTCCCGCCATCGCTTCGGGGGATCTCTATTTTCGCACCCCTTCAGATCGCGCCGAGGGCCCCCAGGCGAACGTACTCTTCCTCCGGCATGCCGAGGGTTCCCGCATAGACGTCCCGGTTGTCCGCTCCCGGAGGCCGGCACCCGGACTTCCACCGCGGCGGCGTCCCGCTCATCTTCCACGGAGGGGCGGCAAGCGAAAGTTCCCCGTACCCAGGGATGGCGGGGCGAAGGAAACATCCCCTCTCCTGCCAATTCCTCTCGGACAGCGTTTCGAGGGGCCGGTTGACCCGGCCGGTGACGACGGCGGCGCCGGGGCCGCTCTTCTTCGACGTATGCTCCTCCACCGCCGCGAGGATCTCGTCTGCGGAGAGCTTTCCCGACCACTCCTCGAGAACGGCGAGGAGCGCCCTCTCGTTCTCGATCCGTACGCGGCCGGCCGGGTTCGAGAACCGGGGGTCGCGGGCCAGCTCCGGGCGGCCGATGATCTGCATGAGCGACTCGAACGCCTCGTCGTTGTACGCGGCGATGAAGGTGTAACCGTCCCTGCACCGGATGTAGGTGTACGGGAACACCGCAGGGTCGTAGTTCCCGAGGCGCCCGCGCGCCTTGCCGGCCGTGTGCATCCAGGTGATGTTGTAGTCGGCGAACATCATCATGGCCTCGGCGCCCGCCATGTCGACCACCTGCCCCTTCCCGGTCTCCTCCCGAAAGCGCAGCGCGGCGAGGACGCCGAAGGCGCCCCACAACCCTTGCGAGAACCAGCCGTGCCAATTCCCGAGGCGCGTCGGGGCCTGGTGCGGCGCAGGCGGGGATTCCCCCGTTTCCGGCTCGCCGACGATGAAGGGCCCGCCGGAGAGGGCCTGGCAGAGGATGTCGCTGTCCAGGACGGGACGCGCCGCATCGGGACCGAACGAGCCGTATGCGGACAGGTAGAGGTAGACGAGGTCCGGGCGTTCCCGCCGGAGGGACAGGTATCCCGCCCCGTTCTCCTCCAGGCGGTCCGGAGCTTCCGATGTCACGACCACGTCCGAAGCCGCGGCGAGCCTGCGCAGAAGGGCGCGCCCTTCGGGATGGCCGGCGGAAAGGGTGACGTACCTCCGGTTGCGCGCCTCCGAGAGGAACGGAAGGCCCGTACCCTCGACGAGAACCCCCTCCGGAGCGACCCGGCGCAGCGGGTCTCCTCCGGGAGGTTCGACCTTGACGACGTCCGCGCCGAACTCTCCGAGGATCGACGCCGCGACCATCCCGCCGAAGTGCCCGGGGCAATATTCGAGCACGCGGATCCCCGAAAGCGCTTCCGGCTTGCCGGCCGCGCTTTCGGGGTGCGTAGCCCTACCGGCCCATTCCGTGAAACCGCTCATCCCGCGATCCCCTCTTTCGGAGGACGCGCCCCGGGAAGGTCCGCCCACTTCCCGATCACCTTTTTCCGCGCCAGATGCTCCATCTCCTCCGCGGAAAGGCCCAGGAGCTCCCCGAACACCCGTTCGTTGTGCCATCCCACCGGCTTGGCGCACCACTTGACCCGTCCGGGACTCTCCGAGAGCTTGGGGGCCGGCCCGTACTCGTCGACCCTCCCGTAGAGGGGGTCTTCGACCGAGCAGACGGTGCCGCGGGCCCGCAGGTGGGGATCGAGGTAATGCTCCCTTCCTCCGCGCACCGGGGCCGCGGAAAACCCTTCCGCTTCCGCGATGCGAACCACCTCCGCGACGGTCCTTTCTCCCGCGAATCCCGCGACGGCTTCCGCGGCCGGGGCGCCGTCGCCGTCGGTCCGCAGGACCCTCGCGAGGCATGCCCTCTCCCCGCCGTCGCGGGCGGACACCGCCACGAATCCGTCCCTGCACCGGTAGATCCCCGAAGGCGGATAGGACGGGTCCACGTTCCCGTACCGCCGCCGGTCCTTCCCCGTACGCCCCGCGAAAGGCCACGTCCAGTCCAGGGCGCGGATCATCGCCTCGGCCTGGGACAGGTCGAGCAGCTGCCCCTGACCGGTGCGCCTCCGGGCCGACAGCGCCGCGAGGATCGCGATCGCGGACATGAGGGCGGCCGTGTAGTCCCCGACCCAGAACCCCGCCTTCATCGGCGGCTGGTCCGGAAACCCGGTGATGGCGGAGAAACCCGAGACCGCCTGCGCGGTGGCGTCGTAGGATGCCCTTCCCTCCGAGCAGGGCCCCCACTGGCCGAAGCCCGAGTTCGCGGCGTAGACGATCCCGCGGTTCCGTTCCCTGAGCTGCAGGTACCCCACCCCCCACTCGTCCATGGTGCCCGCCCGCAGGTTCTCCACCACCACGTCGGACATTTCCGCCAGGCGCAGAAAAAGGTCCTTCCCCTCGGCGGGATGCAGGTCGAGACCGACGTGGAGCTTGTTCCGGTTCAGCGGGAGAAACGCGGGGGAGATCTCCTTCCAGAAGAACCCCTCCGGGGCAACGTACCGCATCAGGTCGCCGCGGTACGGCAGCTCCACCTTGATCACCTCGGCGCCGAACAGGCCCAGGTAATCGGCGGTCGCGGGTCCGAAGATGCGCGTCGCGACTTCGAGGACCCGCACCCCCGCGAGCGCCTGGGGCTTCGAGGCGACCTCCGCGGGGTCGAACGCCTTCTGCGCGAAATCCCGGAAACTCCCTTCACACGGCAAGGTACTTCTCCTTGACCTCGTCGTCGGCCAGGAGGTTTTTCATCGTTCCCTCGTACTTCACCGACCCCTTGTCGATCACGTACCCCCTGTCGGACACCTTCGCGCAGAAGTTCAGGTTCTGCTCCGCGAGCAGGACCGTCACCCCTTCCTTGCGGATCTGGAGGATCATGTCGGCCAGGAGCGCCACGACCAGAGGGGCGAGCCCTTCGGACGGCTCGTCGAGAAGAAGCATCTCGGGGTTGGTCATCAGCGTTCGGGCGATGGTCAGCATCTGCTGTTCCCCGCCGGAGAGCTGGCTGCCCAGGTTTTTCTCCCGCTCCTGGAGGCGCGGAAAGAGGGCGTAGACCCGCTCGACCGTCCAGGGGTCGACCGTGTTCTTCTCGCGCCGGACCGCGACCTCAAGGTTCTCCCGGACGGTCAGGTCGGGGAAGCAGCGCCGGTCCTCCGGGACGAATCCTATCCCCCTTCGGCAGATCCGGAACGCGCGCAGGCCGTTGACTTTCTCTCCCTTGAAACGGACCTCTCCCGACATCGGAGGGGTCAGCCCGATGATGGACCGGAAGGTCGTGCTCTTCCCCGCGCCGTTGCGGCCCAGGAGCGCGACGACCTCGCCCTTCTCGACCGCGAGGGAAACGTCGAAAAGGATGTGGCTTCTCCCGTAATACGTATTGACGGAATCGAGCGTAAGCAGCGCCATCGTTTCCCCCCGCCCCTTGACGCTTACGCCTGGATTTCTTCGCCCAGGTACGCCTTGCGGACCTGGGGATTCGCCTTGATCTCCGCCGGCGTGCCGTCCGCGATCACCGCGCCCTGCTGCAGCACCACGATCTTCTCGGAGATGCCGAATACGATGTCCATGTCGTGCTCGGTGAACACGAGCGTCAACCCCTGCTCCCGGGAAATGCCGCGCAGCAGCTCCACCGTCTCGCGGCTCTCGAAGCGGGACATTCCCGCCGTCGGCTCGTCGAGCATCAGCAGCCTGGGACGGGACGCGAGGGAGATGGCGATCTCCAGCCGCTTCTGGTCCCCGTGGGAAAGGATCGACGCGGAAAGCTCGTGCTTCTCCGCGAGATCCACCTGGCGGAGGACGTCGAGCGTCTCCGCCGCCACGGACGGGTAACGGCGCGCCATCCCCAAAGGGTCGCGGCTGCTCCGGTGGTGCGCGAACAGGGCCACCTGGACGTTCTCGAACACCGTCATCCTGGGAAAGATGTTGGTGATCTGGAAGGAGCGGCCGATCCCTTTCCGGATGATCCGGTGCGGCGGCACTCCGGAGATCCGTTCGCCGCCGAAGACCACCTCGCCGGAGTCCGGAGGAAACAGCCCCGTCATCACGTTGAAAAGGGTCGATTTCCCCGCCCCGTTGGGTCCGATGATCGCGCGGATCTCCCCCTGCCCGACGGAGAAGGTCACATCCTGGAGGGCCCGCAGGCCCCCGAAGGATTTCACGACGCCCCGGATTTCGAGAAGGCCCATCGGCGCACCCATCCCATCTTTCCGAAGGCTCCCCGCGCCTTCTCGTTGACGAAGCCCACCGCCCCGCCCGGCAGCATCAGCACCATCGCCAGGAGAATGAGCCCCAGCACGAGGGCCCAATTCTCGGTCCATGCCACGAGGTAGGAGTTCAGCACGATGAACACCACCGCCCCCACCGCGGGACCGGCGAAAGAGTAGATGCCGCCGATGATCGTCATGAGCACCGGCTCGGCCGACTTGGTCCAGAGGATGATGTCCGGGGAGATCGACTTCTCCATCAGCGCGTACAGTCCGCCGGCCAGCCCCGTGAACGCACCGGCGATCACGAAGGCGGTCCACTGGTACAGCTTCACGTTCACCCCCAGGTACTCCGCCCGCTGGTTGTTCTCGCGGATCGCCTTGAGGGTGGCCCCGAACGGCGAGGAGCGGATCCGCCGGAGGATCTCCACGGCGACGGCCACCGCCGCGAGGGCGAAGTAGTACATCGACAGGTTGGAGCCGATGTCGATCCCCCCCGGCAACGGCCGGACGGGGATCCCCTGGATGCCGTTGTCTCCTCCCGTGAAGTTGTACCATTTGTAGATGATGGCGAACACGAGCTGGCCGAACGCGAGCGTGAGCATCGCGAAGTGGACCCCGGAGAGCCGGATGCAGAAGAAACCGATGATCCCCGCGACGACCATGGCGACGAGGGGAGCCAGGAGCAGGGAGGAGAGGGAGCCGATGCCCGTCTTGGTCGCCAGGAGCCCCACCGTGTACGCGCCGGCCCCGTAGAACGCCGCCTGCCCGAAGGAGAGCAGTCCCGTCGTTCCCAGCAGCAGGTTGAAGGCCACCGCCATCAACGACGCGATCAGGATCTGCGTCAGCAGGTACTGGTAGTACCGGCCGGCGAAGAGAGGCACGATCAGCAGCAGAACGAGGGGGATCATCCGCACGAGGGGCCGGACCGAGAAGTGCACCGGCGAAATCTCCTGCGCTTCCATGCCCAGGTTCTTCTCGGCCAGCGCCTTCACCTTCAGGGGGCGCCCGAACAGTCCCCAGGGACGCAGGATCAGGACGACCACCATCAGCAGGTAGATGAAGGACATCTCGAACTCCGGGAAAACGATGATCCCCACCGTCTCGAGCGTTCCGATGAGGAGCGACCCGACGAGGGCCCCCCACAGGTTCCCCAGCCCCCCGATCACCACGACGACGAAGCACTCGATGATGACCTCGGTCCCCACCGAGGGGAACACGGTGCGTGCCGGGCCCGCCAGCGCGCCCCCGAATCCGGCGAGCATCGCGCCGAAGGCGAACACCAGCGTGAAAAGGGCCGACATGTTGATCCCCAGCGCGTCCGCCATCTCCCGGTCGGAGGACGTCGCCCTTACGATCTTCCCCGTGCGGGTCCTGTAGAGGAGGTACCAGAGAAGGAGCGCCACCAGGGGCGCGAGGACCACCACGACCAGCGTGTAGACGGGGACGGTCCCTCCGAAGATGGTGACGGCTCCCCCGATCGCGCGCGGCTTGGGGATCGACTTGAACTCGGGGCCGAAGACGATCTTCGCCATGTCGTGGATGATGAGGACCAGGGCGTACGTGAGGAGCAGTTGGTAGATCTCCTCCTGGATATAGATGCGGCGCAGCAGCCCCATCTCGATGACGACCGCGACGAGGGCCACCCCCAGCGGCGCCGCGAGCAGGGCGATCACGAACCCCGCCGGGCCGGTCAGGTGGAGGGTCAGCGCGTAGATGAAGTACGCCCCGAGCATGTAGAGGGACCCGTGGGCGAAGTTCAGGATGTTCAGCACCCCGAACACCAGTGTCAGTCCGGAGGAGATGAGGAAGAGGAACGCCGCCTGCCGGAGAGCGCTCAGGACCTGCACCGTGAGGAACGACACGTCGAAGAAAGCCGCCATCCCGGTTCCCGTCTCCTTCCTTCGGGGTGATGGGTCCGGGCCGCCCCTCGCGGGGCGGCCCCTTGCCGTGTTCCGCCCGCCGGGAGGCGGGTTACTTGTTGCCTTCCTGCGCCTTCTTCCACTCGGCGATCGAGTAGATGACCTCGTTCGCAGGGAAGACCTCGGTGTTGACGACGACGGCGATCGGGTACTGCTTGACCCAGCCGATCTCGCCGACCATGTAGTCCGCGACCATCTGGTGGTCCTCCTTGCGCAGCGTCGCCTTGCCGCGCGGGGCCTCTATGGTCAGCCCCTCGAGGGCGGCGATGACCTTTTCCTTGTCGGTCGACCCCGCTTTCCGGATGGCGTCAGCAAGGAAGTAGACGCCGTCATAGCCCTGTTCCGCCCAGGCGCTCGGATACTCCTTGTTCTTCGCGAGGTACTTTTTCACGAACGCCTCGTTGATCTTCGTGCGCGGCCAGTACCAGTAGTACCGCGCATCGGCGATGATCCCCGTGGGCATCTCCTTCCCCATCGCACGCACCAGGGCCACGTCCGCCCCCGTTGCGATGATCCACTTCATCTTTTCGAAGAGGCCGTACGGCTTGGCCTGCTTGAAGAACGCGACCAGGTCGCCCCCCCAGAGCGAGCAGTACACCGCGTCGGGCTTGGCCTGCAGGATGGCGTTGATGTAGGGGGTGTAATCCGGGATGAAGAGCTTCGGCCACTGCTCGCCGATGAACTCGGCCTTCGGGTTGACCTGCTTCATCTTCGCCTTGAAGATCTCCCACTCCGTGCGTCCGTACTCGTAGTCGGGCCCGAGATTGTAGAACTTCGTCAGTTTCGGATACTTCTTCGCCGCGTAGAGGGCCAGGGAATTCGCCTCCTGGGAGTTGCAGACGCCGGACCGGAAGGTGTAGCGGTTCCATTTCTCCTTGGTCAGGGTGTCCGTGGAACCCACGGTGTCCATGAAGATCACCTTTTCCTGCTTGGCGATCTCCCCCACCGCCAGGGACACGGCGGAACTGACCACCCCGAACAGGAAATCGACCCCGTCCTTCTGGATGTACCTCTTGGAAAGGTTGACCGCCTCCTGGACGTTCGCCTTGGAGTCGGCGACCTCGAGCTGCAGCTTCCTTCCGAGGACCCCGCCCTTCGCGTTGATCTCCTCGACCGCCATCTCCGCCCCGAGTTTGCAGGTGCGTCCCAGATCCTCCGCGCGCCCCGACAGGGGGAACATCCCCCCCAGCTTGATCGGACCCGCCGCGGACGCCGCCGTGGCCAGCAACGTCAACGCCGCCACCATGAGAGCCGTCTTCCGCATCATGCCCCGCCTCCTCCCTTCGAGTGGTTTGTTCGAGGCGGATCTCCCTGCCCCTGTCGGGGCGGGGAGATGAGCGCCTCGCCGTCGATCACCAGAACCCGGTCCTGGTTGAAACACTGTGTCTTCATGCGCAGCCTTCGCCCGGAGACGATCTCCACGATCTCGACGCGCGCCGTGACCGTGTCCCCCAGGAACACGGGGGCCTTGAACTCGAGGATCTGCGAAATGTAGAGGCAGCCCGGCCCGGGAAGCTTCATTCCGATCGCCGCCGAAATCGTGCCTGCCGTGAGAAGGCCGTGCGCAACCCTCTTCCGGAACGGCGTCTTTTCCGCGAACTCCCTCGACGTGTGCACCGGGTTGCGGTCCCCCGTGATCCCGGCGAAGAGGTAGACATCCTCCTCGGAGAGCATTTTGGTGAACTCGGCGGAATCGCCTACCCTGTACACCATGCGTTCCTCCGCTCCGGCATGGAGTGACAAACGATGTATTGCAATTGCGAAGCCAAACTCCGGCAAGGAAAAGAAGAAGCGGGATAATTCATAAGGTGATGATTATTAAAACATAATCCAAGAAGATCCGGAAACATTATTTTAAAAAAAATGTACCATAATAGGTACATTTTTGGGCATTGCGCGTTTCGGATGGGAATTTCTTCATACGCAGGGAAGGTTTATCGTCATATGAACCATAAATGGTATAGGTACCATAAATGGAACATTCTTGTCCGGCCTCGAACCCTCCGGAATCTTCCACAAGACATGCTCCACCCCCCGCTTCCCCGTTTGACGGAACCGGCGGGATGGGATAATGGATTGTGGTCATCCCCGGAACCGAACGGACGGCATGAAGAAGACCGACATGTATATCCTCGCCGCGGCAAGGGTCACGCGCTCCGCCGCCGCGGGGATGATCAACATCGCTTTCCCGTATTACATCCTCAAGCAGCTCCATTACGGCGCGTTCGTCATCGGGCTCATCTACGTCTCGGCCACGGCCGCCACCGCCGCGCTCGGATACCTTTCGGGAATCACCGCCGACGTCTGGGGAAAACGGGGAACCCTGATCCTCGCGAGCCTCCTCCTCCCGGTGAGCGCGTTCCTGGTGTATGCCTCGCAAAGCCTCTGGCTGATCTTTCCCGCGGCGATGCTTGGCGGATATTCGGCCACCGGGTCGCTCGCAGGCGGCGGAATCGGCGGGGCGGTCCAACCGATCCAGAGCACCGTTCTCGCGAATCTCGCCCCGAACGGGGAGAGAACGAGATATTTCTCCCTCTTCACCTTCCTGGCCGGCGTGGCCGCCGCACTGGGAGCCCTGCTGTCGAAAGGTTTCGAGGTGCGCGACACCTTCCTGGCGGCGGCGGTCCTATCCGCCTCGGGGATTCCGGGGCTGTGGAAACTCCGCATCCCCGACGCCAGGGGGAAGATGGGCCGCCTGAAAACGCGGGCGACCATCGGCAAATTCACGCTGACGGGGTTCCTGAACGGTTTTTCCCAGGGTCTCGTGATCCCTTTCCTGATCCCGTTCTTCGTCCTCGTCTATCACGTTCCGAAATCGCGGATGTCGGAATACGCCTTTGCGAGCGGAGTCCTCGGGGCGTTCGCGATCCTGGCCGCACCGGCGCTGGAGCGGTGGTTCGGATTCGTGAAGAGCATCGTGCTGACGAGGGGACTCGGGCTGGTGCTGTTCGCCGTCTTCCCGGTCGTGCGGTATCTCCCGGTCTCCGTCCTCATCTACGTCCTCGCCCCTTCGCTGCGCGTCGCGGCGCTCCCCATCCAGCAGTCGGAGCTGACCAAACGCGTGGACGAAGACGAGATGGGAAGGGCGCTGGGGATCAACCAGGTGGCGAGGCTCGCCGCCTCCTCGGCGGGGACGGGGCTGAGCGGCTACCTCATGGAGGCCTCGCTGTTCGGGGTCCCGTTCTTCGCCTACGGGATCATCATGGCGCTGAACCTGTATCTGTACGTCAGGTTCTTCGGCGCGAAGGGAAGAGAGAGCGCCGGGGGCCCCATCGCCCCTCCCGACGAACCCGGCCCGGAGTAGACCTCCGACGGGAACCGCCTTGCCGCCTCCCTAAGAGACGCGGGGATGGGGCCCGTCGCCGTGATGGGCGCACGCTGTCGCGGGATCCACTTCCCGTAACGATCCGGCCTTGAAGGCGGCCAGAGCCTCTTCGACCGTCGATCGGTCCGAAAAGAAAACGCGGATGTTCGCAGCCCGCAGCCGGTTCAGAGCGCCCATCCCGATACCGCCGACCAGCATGGCGTCGAGGCTCTCCCCCGCGAGCTGCGCGAGCGGCCGGCACATGCCGTGGTCGTGGTGGAGATTCCGATTTGTGATGGCCCGGCGGTTCCCGCTCTCCGTGTCGACGACCATGAAGATCGGCGCCGAGCCGAAGTGAAGGCTCACCGGGCTCTGGAGACCGTTGTCCTGGATAACGGGGATGCAAATATTCATGATGCCTGCTCCTTCCTGAATGAGGGTTCGCTGCGCAATCGGTCAGGCCTTCCCGCAGACCATCCTCCCCCGCATGCCCCGGCAGGGGGGAACTTCCGTACCTGCCGGCGTCGGCTTCCCGCCGGAGGCCCCCCCGATCGCGGCGCGACGGCACCTGGGACACCCGCAACGGGAGGAACGCAGCCGTCCCATCCGGATGGTCCCCCCGTCGATCTTGAGTGCCTTGCCGTGGCCCAGCGCCTCGGCGACCTTGCGGTGCGCGGTCTCCAGAATGCGGCCGAAGGTCGGGCGCGAAACGTTCATCCGCTCGGCGGCCTGTTCCTGGTACAACCCTTCCAGATCGGCCAGCCGGATCGCTTCGAACTCGTCGAGCGTAAGCACGACCTCTGCCAGCTCGCGGATCGGGATCCCCGTCGGACGGAAACCCGAGACGATCGGCCTTCCGGCGATTTTGCGGCAACATTGCGGCCTGGACATGCATGACCTCCCCTCATAATTATAAGCATATGTTCATAATCGTCAAGGAGGAACGGTGCGGAATCAGTCAACCGCCCCGGAGGGGAACCAGTGACGCGTCCGGTTGCAGGCCGAACAGACGGAGAGCATTACGGGGACTTCCACCAAAACCCCGACCACCGTGGCCAGCGCCGCGCCGGAGCCGGGGCCGTAGAGCGCGATCGCGGTGGCCACCGCCAGTTCGAAGAAGTTGCTCGCCCCGATGAGCGCACCGGGCGCCGCCACGCTGTGCGGGACTTTGAGCCATTTCATCAGGCCGTAGGTAAGCGACGAATTGAAATAGACCTGGATCAGGATCGGCACGGCGATCAGAAGGATGTGGAACGACCGGGCGGTGATGTTGTCGGCCTGGAACGCGAAGATGCACGCCAGCGTGGCCAGCAGCGCCACGACCGTCACGGGATGGAGAACCGACAGGAACCTCTCGAACCATTCGTTTCCCTTGGTCCGGATCAGCCATGTCCTGGATGCGACCCCCGCCGCCAGCGGAATGACGATGAAGAACACCACGGCGTAGACGAGCACCATGAAGGGGACCGTCAGCGAGGACGCCCCGCGGACCAGGAACGTCACGATCGGCGCGAACAGGACCAGCATGATCAGGTCGTTCACGGAGACCTGGACCAGGGTGTAGGCCGGGTCCCCGTCCGTCAGGTAGCTCCAGACGAACACCATCGCCGTGCACGGCGCGGCCGCGAGGATGATGGTGCCGGCAAGGTACTGGTCGGCCAGCTCCGGACCGATCCAGGGAAGGAACAGGTGCTTGAAGAAGAGATATCCGAAAAGCGCCATCGAGAACGGCTTCACCAGCCAGTTGACGATAAGCGTGACGATAAGCCCCTTCGGGCGCTTCCGGACCCCGAGGACCGAGGTGAAGTCCACCTTGAGCATCATCGGGTAGATCATCAGCCAGATGAGGACGGCGATCGGGATATTGATCTGGCTGGCCTTGCCGAACTCCAGCTTTCTCAGGGTGTCGACCGCGGCGGGGAACATCTTCCCGGCGAAGATGCCGGCCCCCATGCAGAGGGCGACCCAGAGGCTCAAGTACCGCTCGAACACGTTCAGCCGCTTCGCGGCAGGGGCCTCCCCTTCGCGCCCGGACGGGGGCGCGGCTTCCACGGACCGCGCCAGTCTCGTCTCCTCGTTCATCCTTCCGGTTCCCTCCCGCCGGATCCTTCCGGCCGGCTTCCGGTCGCGGCACTCGTCAAGGGGGTTGGGCGGAAGGTTCGTGGATTTCCCGGTTTTCCCGCCCCGATCCGCCTTGTGCCCGCTTCCCCGGAACGGGTAGGATAACGTCATCCCGCATTGTCCGTCCCGTACCGGCCGGTGTCAATTCGCCAAACGACGAAATGGAGGAGGCAACATGAGCTTGCGTTCCTACGAGGATGTCATGAAAGCCGGCTGCGACCCGACCCGGGCCCGCATCCTCAAGATCCCGGAAAAGGGAGAATGGCTCAACGACGATCCGCTCATTCGAACGGACCTTGAGAGATCCGCCATGGCGAGGGACCTGGGGCCGGTCGCGATCTGCGAACGCGGCATGGCGCTCCCCGGCCGCAAGACCGTGCGCTGCCGTACTCCACGCGGCTGGTCCGCCGTCGACGCCCGGTGAAGAACCAACCCGGAACGTGGAGGAACGAGGCGGCGGCCCTCCGGACGATCCGGCCGCGGCACATCCTGTTCCTCTGCGTGGCCAACTCCGCGCGAAGCCAGATGGCCGAGGGGATCGCCCGCTTTCTCGCCCCCCGGGGAGTCACCGTCTCCTCCGCGGGATCCAACCCGTCCTCCGTGAACCCGCTTGCGGTCCAAGCGTTGCGGGAAATCGGCATCGACATCTCCGCACAACGCTCGAAGAGTGTGGAAACGATCGACCCCGCGAATGTCGACGCGGTCGTCACGCTCTGCGCCGAGGAAATATGCCCCGTCTTCCCCGGGAAAGCCATGCATCTGCATTGGGGTATGCCGGACCCCGCGGCGGCGTCGGGGAGCGAAGAACGGAAGTTGGAGGCATTCCGGAGAGTCCGGGACGAACTGAGGCGCCGCCTGGAAGTCCTGTTCGGCGGATGGGGCGGATGAGGATGGAGGAACCGCCGGGTACCCCGGGGCAGACCGCCGGGGGGACGAACCGTGTTCCGCGCGGGCGGGAAAGGGATCAGCGGGAGGGAGGGATTGTAATGCCGTACCGCTTCATCTTCTCGTACAGCTTGACGCGGTGGATCCGAAGCATCCCCGCCGCCTTTGTCCGGTTTCCCCCGGAGGCGGCGAGGGCCGAGAGGATGGCGGCGCGCTCGGCTTCCGCCTTCGCGGAGGCCAGGGTCCCCGGGATGACCTCTTTCCGGGCGCCGTGGGCCGACCGGAGGAGCAGGGCCGGGGCGTGCTCCGGCAGCAGCGCCTCGCCGGGGGACATCGCCACCGCACGCTCCAGGACATTCTGGAGCTCCCGCACGTTCCCGGGCCACGGGTGCGCGCGCAGGATCTCGAGGAGTTCCCCGGAGAGCCGTTTTTTCGGCTCGCCGGTGTCGGCGGAGAGGAGGGCCAGGAACGATTCTGCGATGGCGCGCAGGTCCTCGGGACGCTCCCGCAGGGGCGGTATGCGGATGGGGATCACGTTGACGCGGTAGTACAGGTCCGCCCGGAACGCCCCCCGCCCCACCAGCTCCTCGAGGTTGCGGCTGGTGGCGGCGATCAGCCGGAGGTCGACCCGGCGGGAGACGGTGCCGCCCAGGCGGTCCACTTCCCTCTCCTGGAGGGTGCGCAACAGCTTCGCCTGCATCGGGAGAGGCATGTCCCCGATCTCGTCGAGGAAGAGGCTTCCCCCCGCGGCCAGCTCGAACTTGCCCGGTTTCCCGCCTTTTCTCGCACCGGTGAACGCCCCCTCCTCGTAGCCGAAGAGTTCCGACTCGAACAGATCCGCGGGGACCGCCGCGCAGTTGAGCTTGATGAACGGCCCCGCCCTGCGGGGGCCCGCCTCGTGGATGGCGTGGGCGAACAGCTCCTTCCCCGTTCCGGTCTCGCCGCGCAGCAACACCGTGGAGTCGGTTCTGGAGGCCCGCTCGGCCTCCTCTTTCGCGGCGGCGATGGCCGCGCCGGTCCCGACGATGCTCGCGAAGGTGTGCCGGGCTCCCCGGAGGTTCGTCAGCTCCTCCTCGTAATATTTCACCTTCGATTCGAGGAGGTCCATCTTCGACGCCAGCTCCCGGAGCTGGCCCACCGTCTTGAAGACCACGCGCCCGTAAGCGCCGATGACCCGTTCGCCGTCCTTCAGGGGGATCCGGTTGACGATCAGGGCCCGCCCGTGGATCTTCTGCCGCTCTCCGATCTCCGCGACGCCGGTCCTGGCCACGATGTGCATCCGCGTGTTTTCCACGACGTCCGTAACGTGTTTCCCCACCGCCTCGGCCACCGTGGTCCCGTTGAACTTCGCGTACTCCTCGCTGATCATCGTGACGATCCCGTTCCCGTCCACGACCACCATCCATTCGCCGGCGCCGGAGAGCACTTCCTCGAGCGTGCGGACCAGGGCGCGCGTGGAGTCCAGCTCGCGGGACATCTTCTCCATCTCGGTGACGTCCTGGAAAAGGGACACCGCCCCGATCAGCTCGCCGTGGCGGAAAACGGGCGACCTGCTGGTGATCACGGTGAGGTCCCCGATCCGCTGGGGCCGCCCCTGCTCCGGTTCCCCCGTGCGGAGTACGTTCATAAGCCCCGCGTTCGGCACGACGGAGAGCAGATTCCTGCCGAGAACCTGCTCCTTCTCCACGCCGAGCAGCCGCTCCGCCGCCTCGTTGAAGACGAGGATCGTTCCCTCCCGATCGATGGCGATCACGCCGCTCGCCATCGAGTCCAGGACCAGACCGAGGTACGTTCCGTCCTGCTCCCGCAACCCGCTCCTCCCACGCCGCCGCGATGCCCTATTTTACGCCAACCCCGGCGGGCGTCCCGGGTATAATGGCGGCAACTTCTTCCGGGAGGGAGGACGAGGGCGATGACGCCGCGCGGCGAGCGCGAGGTGCGGACTTTCTTCGAGGCCGCCGGGGCGCCCAGAGAGATCCACCGCTTCGGCGAATCGACGCACAACTCCGAACTGGCCGCGCGCTCCCTCGGAGTCGAGGTCGGCCAGATCGCCAAGACGATCCTGTTCCTGGCCGACGGCTCCCCGGTGATCGTGGTGATCTCGGGGGACCGCCGGGTGGACCCGAAAAAGGTCCGCGAACTGGGGCATGGGAGGAAAGTGCGGTTGGCGGGGCCGGAGGACGTGGCGGCGCACACGGGGTTTTCGGTGGGCGCCGTCTCCCCGGTGGCGCTGCCCGAAGGGATCCCGGTCTACCTCGACCGGTCGTTGCGCAGGTTCGAGTTCATCTACCCCGCCGCGGGGGAGACGAACAACATGTTCCGGACGACCCCCGCCGAACTGCTCTCCCTCAGCGGCGGGACGGAAAGGGATCTCGCCCGCTCCGGGGGATGACCGGTTTTCCCTCCCCATCCGCGCAGGGTTGCGGATACAATGGTTCCCCGGCACGAAAGGTTCGCCGTTCCCGACCGCCTGGCTCCGGAGGGTGACCGAGTGGCGTCCCGATCCGCGGATATCGTCGCCTGCCCCGACTGCGATCTGGTGCAGCGCATCCCGCCCCTCCCCCCCCGGGGATCGGCACGCTGTCCCCGCTGCGGCCGGCCGCTCGGAGCCGACAAGCCCGGCTCCCTCGACCGCACGCTGGCGCTGGCGGTCGCCGCCCTGATCCTCCTCTTCCTGGCCAACGTGGAGCCCCTGATGGGGCTCTCGGCCGCAGGCCGTGAGACGAGCACCACGATCCTCGGCGGCGCGCGGACGATGTGGCTGCAGGGGGAGAAGGTCGCCGCAGTCCTCGTCGCGCTCGCCGTCGTGGTGGCGCCGGCCCTGGAAATCTGTTTCCTCCTGGCAATCCTGCTCGCCGCACGGCGCCCCCCGGCGCCGCGCTGGGTCGGCACCCTCCTGCGCTGGACGGAGATCTCCGGGGTCTGGTCGATGCTCGAGGTGATGCTGCTCGGGATCCTCGTCGCCCTGGTCAAGATCGCGTCGCTCGCCACGGTGGAACCCGGCATCGGATTCTTCGCCGTCGGAGCGCTCGTCTTTCTGCTCGCGGCGATATCGGCAACCTTCGATCCTGGAGAGGTCTGGGCCCGGGTGCGGTGGGCGAACGGGGACGGGCCGTGGCCGCCGGAAGGTTCCGGGAGAACGGAGGCGCAACGATGAGTCGCGCCCTGCCGACCGGCGCCCGCGTGGGGCTCGTCTCCTGCGAGGCGTGCGGTCTCCTCTCCCGTCCGGCCTCCCCGGAGAATCCCGGAAGCTGTCCGCGCTGCGGCGAAGTGCTCGCGTTCCGCCGCCGCGACGCGATCCAGCGCACGTGGGCGCTCGTCATCGCCGCGTCGATCCTCTACCTGCCGGCCAACATCCTGCCGGTGATGACCACGACCACGCTCCGGTCCACCGCGGCCGACACCATCCTCAGCGGGGTCCTGCGCCTCTACGCGACCGGCTCCTGGGTGCTGGCCCTGATCGTGCTGGTCGCCAGCGTGATGATCCCGCTGGTGAAGCTTGCCGCGCTGGCCTATCTTCTGGTCACCGTGCAGCGCGGTTCGATCCGGAGGATGCGCGAGCGGGCGCGGCTGTATCGCCTGCTGAAGGCCATCGGTCGATGGTCGATGCTCGACGTGTTCGTCGCCACGTTCGTCGTTGCGCTCATCCAGCTCCGGCCGCTCATGTCCGTGACGCCGGGAAACGGGGTGCTGTTCTTCGCCGCGGTGGTCATCCTCACGATTTTCGCGGCGGATTCCTTCGATCCGCGCCTGATCTGGGATTCCGGCGGGGAGGAACGGGGGGGGGATGACTGAAAACGGCGATCTCTCCGACGTCCCCCAGGCCGAGCGAGTGCCCGGGAAACGCGTCGGGCTCTCCGTCGTCTGGGTCATCCCGATCCTCGCCGCGCTGGTCGGCCTTGGGATCGCCATCCAGCAGTTCCTGAACGAAGGGCCGATGATCCGGATCACGTTCCGGGCGGCCGAGGGGATCGAGGCCGGGAAGACCCGCATCAAGTACATGGACGTCGACATCGGCAAGGTGACGGAGGTGGGCCTCTCCAACGACTACTCCCGGATCGTGGTCACGGCGAAGATGGAAAAGCAGGTGGAGCCCCTGATCGTCGACGACTGCAGGTTCTGGATCGTGAAGCCGCGCGTCACACTGAGCGGGATCTCCGGCATCGGCACCCTGCTCTCCGGAAACTACATACGGTTCGAGCCCGGGAAATCCAGGCGGCAACGGCGCGAATTCGTGGGGATCGAAACACCCCCGCCCGCCACGAGCGGCCTGCCGGGCCGGGAATTCGTGTTGCGGGCCGACACCCTCGGCTCGTTGGGCATCGGCTCCCCGGTATACTACCGTCGCATCAACGTCGGGCAGGTGATCGGCTACGACATGGCGCCTGGCGGCAAGTCCGTGGACATTCGGATCTTCCTGAACGCCCCCTACGACAGGTTCGTGACGTCGAACACGCGGTTCTGGGAGGCCAGCGGCATCGACCTGTCGGTCGGGGCCAACGGGGTATCCGTGCGGACCGAGTCGCTGCTGTCCCTCCTGGTCGGGGGGATCGCGTTCGAGACGCCAGCCCGTGCGCCGGGAGACAACGCGGTCGCCTCGGAGGCGGTTTTCCCGCTTTCCAACGACCGGAATACCGCGCTCTCCCCGAGGGGAGCGGAGGTCGAACGGTTCGCCCTGTATTTCCACGATTCGCTGCGCGGGCTGTCGATCGGCGCGCCCGTGGACTTCCTCGGGCTGCCGGTCGGCGAAGTCACGGATGTCGGCCTCGTCTACAGCGAGCCGACGCAAACCATCCGCACACGGGTGGAGGTCGCGACCTACCCGTCCCGCTTCTTCGCGCACGCGGAGAAGACGGACGCCCCCGGGGCCTTGTCCCTGTCCGGTGAAAAGCGGCGGACGTTCCTGCAGCGCCAGGTCGTGGAGAAAGGCCTGAGGGCGCAGCTTCGCAGCGGCAACCTCGTCAGCGGGCAACTGTACGTAGCCCTGGGCTTCTTCCCGGACGCGCCGAAGGCGGAGATCGACTGGACGCGGAATCCGCCGCGATTCCCCGTGGTCCCGGGGAAACGGGCGACCATCGAAGCGAAGGTCAACAGCATCCTCGCGAAGCTCGACAAGGTGCCTGTGGAGAAGATCGGCAAGGACCTCGCGGAAACGCTTTCGACCCTCGACCGCACGTTGCGCCGCCTCGACGGGGAAACCCTCCCCGAAGCGAGGAAGACGCTCGCGACCCTCGACCGGACGATGGAGAGCGCGACCCGGACGCTTTCCCGCGTCGACGGGGAGATCGTCCCGGAGATCAAAAAGACGCTCGGGGAGCTGCGGCGCGCGGCCGCCTCCGCGCATCGCGCCCTGTCGAACACGGACAACACGTTCCTCGGCCCGGACGCCCCCGCAAAGCAGGAATTGCGCGACGCCCTGAGGGAATTCACCCGGGCCGCCAGGGCGATCCGCGTGCTCGCCGACTATCTCGAGAGGAACCCCAACGCAATCTTGCGCGGCAAGCCGCGGGAGAGTCCATGATGCGACACCGTGCAGCCGATGCCGTTCTCTGCGCGCTCGCCGCCGTACTGGCGGGGTGCGCTTCCGCCCGGTCGGACTTCTACACCCTGAGCCCCTCGGCGAGCGCAAAGACCCCGGCGGCGGTCTATCCCGGGGCGGTAGGCCGTTCCTGCGCCGTCCATGGCGCCCGCGGCGCCATGCCCTCCGTGGCCGTCGGCCCGGTATCCGTCCCCGCCGTCGTCGACCGGCCGCAGATCGTCGTACGCACCGGGCCGAACCGGGTCGCCATCGACGAGTTCCACCGCTGGGGATCCCCTCTGCAGAGCGAGATCCCCCGGGTCGTCGCTGAAAACCTCTCCGCCATGCTGGGTACGCCGCATGTGACCGTGTTCCCGAAACCCACGTCCGGGGGTGCCACGTATCGCGCCGTCGTCGACGTGATGGTTTTCGACTCGGCGCCCGGCGTCGCGGCTTCCCTGGACGCCGTCTGGACGGTCCGGGACGCGGAGAGCGGTGCGCAGCGCACGGGCAGGACCACGGTGCGCGAGGACGTGCAGGAGAAAGGGTACGCGGCCCTGGCGGCGGCGCACAGCCGTGCGCTCGGAAAACTGAGCGCCGATATCGCCGATGCGATCCGCGCCATGGGGCGCGGCGGAAGGTGAGCCCCCCGTCGGGAATCCGGCGCGACCGCCCCGGGATCTACCCGCCGTCGTTTCCCCTCCCCTCGACCCCGAGGACGCGGAGGAGGCGGGAGAGGTAGGTCGGCGAGAGCCCGAGGATCTCCGCGGCCCGGGTCTTGTTCCCCCCCGCCTTCGCGATCGCCTTCCGGATGACCGCCCGCTTGTGCTCCCGGACGGATTCGTGGAACCGCTGTTCCTCGGGGGTCGCCGGGGGCGGCGCGCCTTCCGGGGCTGCGAGTCCCAGGCACAGGTCGGCGGGCGTGATCTCCCCCCCTTCCGAAAGCGCAACGGCACGCGCCAGGGCGTTCTCCAGTTCCCGGATGTTCCCGGGCCAGGGGTACCGCTCCATGGAATCCAGTATGCCGGGGGACAGGGTCTTGCGGGGGACTCCCAGCTCTCCGCACGAACGCGCGAGGAAGTATTCCGCCAGCGGCGGGAGGTCCTCCCGGCGGTCCCGAAGCGGCGGCAGGTGCACCGGGATCCCGTTGATGCGGTAGAACAGGTCCTCCCGGAACCTTCCCCGGTCCGTTTCCCTCTTCAAGTCCCGGTTCGAGGCGCAGATGAGACGGAGGTCCGCGGTCAGGGTCTTGACGCCCCCCACCCGCTCAAATTCCCCGTCCTGCAGCACCCGCAGCAGCTTCCCCTGGACGGCGGGCGGCACTTCGCCCACCTCGTCGAGGAAGAAGGTCCCGCCGTCGGCGAGTTCGAACCTGCCGGGCTTGGACTGCGCCGCACCGGTGAACGCTCCTTTCTCGTACCCGAACATCTCGGCTTCCCAAAGGGTCGGCGGAACGGCGGCGCAGTTGATCTTGAGGAACGGCCCGTCGCGGCGGGGGCTGATCCTGTGGATGGCCCGGGCGACCAGTTCTTTCCCCGTCCCGGTCTCGCCGGTGATGAGGACGGAGAACGGGGACGCCGCGGCCTTCTCGATCACCCTGCGGACCTCGATCCAGGCGGGGGACCTGCCCACCATGCCGAACCACTCCTCCACCGGAGCGCTCGCACCCTCCCGGTCCGCAACGGCGGATGAGGCCACGGCGTTCCCGACGACGCGCAGCAGCTCCGCCTCGTCGAACGGCTTGGAGATGTAATCGAACGCCCCGCCCCGCATCGCCTCGACGGCGTCCTCGATCCGGCCGAACGCGGTGATGAGGACCACGGGAAGCGCGGGGTGCTTCTCGCGGCAATGACGGAAGAGGGCCAGCCCGTCCATCTTCGGCATCCGGATGTCGGTGATCAGCGCGTCGGCCCGCAGGGAGGCGAGCCACTCCACCGCGGCGGCGCCGTCCTGCACCTGGGCCACCTCGTACCCTTCCCGCGTCAGCATCGCGTGCAGGACCCGGCGCAGGTTCCGGTCGTCCTCCGCCACCAGGATCGTTCCTCTCATCGGAAAGACGCCTCCGGAAGTTTCACGGTGAACCGGCTCCCGCGGCCGGGAACGGTTTCCACCGAGATGGAGCCGCCGTTCTCCTCCACGATCCGCCGGCAGATCGCGAGCCCCATCCCCACGCCGCGCTCCCTCGTGGTGAAGAAGGGGCGGAACAGCTGGGGGCGGTCCGCGTCGGGGATCCCCGCCCCCGTGTCCTCCACGGCGATCCGCGCCTCCCCCGCGACCGAGTGCACCCGCACGGTGAGCTCGCCCCCGTGCGGCATCGCTTCGACGGCGTTCGTCAGGAGGTTGTAGACCACCCGTTCGATCTCGCTGGGATCGGCGTTGACCCGGGGCGAGGGATCCTGCATCAGGATGTGGCGGCGAAGGCTCTTCATCCTCTCCCCCCTTTCCCGAAACAGGAGGGCGGCGGCCTTCTCCGCCGGCTCCCGGAGGAAGATCGTCCTGGGCTTCCGCTGCGTGGGGCGGGCGTACTCGAGAAACTCCGTGACCACTCCGTTCAGGCGGTCCGCCTCTTCGACGATGATGTCCAGGAACTCCCTCTCCTTCGCACCCGCCTCGCGGGAAAGGAACTGCGCGGCCCCCTTGATCACCCCGGCGGGGGTGCGCACCTCGTGCGCAAGTCCCGCCGCCAGCTCCCCGATCGTGGCGAAGTGCTCCCGCCGCTGGATCCGCTGCTTCTGCCGCAGGTTCTCCACCGCCAGCCCGATGCCGTCCAGGAAGGGAAAGAGCAGCTCCATCTCCCGGAATGAAGGCCGCTTGTCCCTCCAGTGGAAAAGTACGGCGGCGACGAGGTTTCCCCGGAGGAAGATCGGGCAGGAGGCGTCGAAGGAGTCGTCCCAGATCGCCACGTCGGCCGCCTTCGCGCCGCCGTGCTCCATGACGCGCAGGGCGGGATACCGGCTCGAGAAGCGGGAGAATGCCCGGATGTACTCGTCCGGCCGAACCGGCAAAACCCCGATCCCCTCGTCGGTCCCCCCCTCGGGGCGGATCCAAAGAGACGCCCGGGCGATGAACGGCACCAGCGCCAGCGAGTCCTCCACCGTCCGCGCGATCTCGCCGAGGGAGCCCGACTCCGGCAGTTTCTGCGAGGCGGCGGAGAGCACGGACTGCACCTTCCGGGATTGCCGCACGAGGAGGTCCGAGGAGATCCCGCCGAGCTTGCGCATCAGGTACGGGTAGAACGTAAGGAGGAAAAACGAGATGAGGAACACCCCGGCGAGGGGAAACCAGAATTTCCTGCCGGAGACCACCTCGAGGACGCCGAACACCACCGCGAAAGCGAAGATCTGGATGACCAGCACGATTCCCCGCCCCACGATGTCGGGGAGTTCGAAGAAATGGAGGTGGAGGATCCCCGTGGCCATGAAGTAGAAGAACACCAGAACGGCGAAGGCTGCCAGCGGCGGGAAGTACACCCCCGTCCCGGGAAGGAAATTCAGCGGGGCCACCACGCAGGCGATGCCGCCCCCCACGACGAGGAACTGGTATTTCTTCCGCTCCGCGGTGGAAGGAGAGTCGCGGAACCCGTGGCGGACGATGATGTACAGCCCCATCGCGAAGTACGGGTAGAAATACAGGAGGGCGGCCGCGTTCCACCACGGGGATTCGAAGGCGGGATCGTAGAAGATCGTCGCCACGAACGCGGCGCCGACCCACATGCCCGCCACGAACGCGACGGAGAACCAGCGCGGACGGGTGCGCACCGCGTTTCCACAATACCGCAGGGCGAAGGGGGGGAGGAACATCACCCCCGCGATGCTTGCCTTGTGCCAGAACGTCGAGTCGAGGGTCTTCCAGAGGTATTCGGGAAAGCACCACAGGAAAATGAAGAGGGACAGGTCGGAGAACGCCTTGGCCTCGCGGTCCTCCCGCGCGAAGGCACGAAGGTACACGGCGATGGCAAGCGCCACGACCGCCGCCACGAGGCTCCCCTGGGCGAAATAATCCACGGTCCCTCTACCCGCCCCCGGAAGGGAAACGGGCTATTGCGTCATGTGCGGCAAGGCAACAGCCCGTCGGTCGTCCTCCGGGGCGGCATTCCGCTCGCCGCCCGCCCGTGCATTTTCTTAGGAAAGCCGGGCCTCCGCGGCCTTCCAGTCCACATTCCTGAAAAACGCCGCGATGTAGTCGGCCCTCTTCAATCCGTAGTCGACCATGAAGGCGTGCTCGAACACGTCCAGGATGAGGACGGGGGCCGCCCCCGCCGGGTGCCCCGCATCGTGCTCGTTGACCCACTGGTTGAACAGGCGTCCTCCCGCGCGGTCCTGATAGAGGACCACCCAGCCGATCCCGCGCATCCCGCCGGCGGCGCGGAAGTCCGCCTCCCACTTCTCCACGGAGCCGAACTCCGCCGCGACCGCCTTCCCCAGCCTCGATGCGGGGTCGAGGGCTCCCTTGCCGCCCAAATTCCCGAAATAGAGCTCGTGGAGGCGCATCCCGTTCCACTCCCAGCCGAAGCGGCGCTTCAGTTCGGCGTACTCGGGGGTGCCGGTCTTCCCCTCGGAGAGCATCGCCCCGAGGATGTCCGCAAGCTTGTTCGTGTTGGCGACGTATCCCTGGTAAAGGGTGAAGTGGTTTTTCAGCAGCGTTTCGCTGAACCCTTCCATGCCGAGAATCCTGCCGAAATCCTTGGCGACGTACGGCATTTCGCATCCCCCTTTCCGCCGTTGTGGGCCG
Organism: Deltaproteobacteria bacterium; assembly: GCA_021815305.1. Classification (GTDB taxonomy): domain Bacteria; phylum Desulfobacterota; class Deferrimicrobia; order Deferrimicrobiales; family Deferrimicrobiaceae; genus JAKAHC01. The sequence continues at coordinate 57,444 of JAKAHC010000005.1, forward strand.
GTTATCATTTTGCCTTACGAGGGAGGCGGCGGGAAAGGAAAATTGCGTCGCGAAAAATACGGAAAGCCCGCCAGGCGTTGCCGCCGGCGGGCTTTCGAAAGAACATGGTCCTTACGGGAGGGCGCGCCGCCAAAATCCCCGGTCACTTCCTGCCGCGGTTCTTCCGCCCCTCGGCCAGTTTCTCGGCGAGTCCCTTTTCCAGAGCGATCTTCTTCTTCGCTTCGGAGTATTTCCTCGCGACAAGCGCCGTCTTCGAAGGAATGCCGAACGCCTTGCGGTAATCCTTCGGCGCCATCTGGTGGCTGACCGCGATGTGTTTTTTCAACGTCGTGAACGGTTTGCCGCATACGAGGCAGACGACCTTGTCCGCACCGAACGCCTTGTTCACCGGAACAGCCGGCTTGAATTCCGGAGATGACGTTTCATCTTCTTCCGCTTCACTTCCCGCAAGGCCAAGCAACTTCTGGAAAACCGCCTGCATCTCGTCCAGAAGTTCCTCTTTCCCCATCTCGTTTACGGATGCATGAGCGGAAACGATCTCTGCTGTAAGCTCGATCAATATTTTTTTGTCCATGGCTCCTCCGCAGATTATTGGATTCCATGAACGATCATTTCAGGGAAGGTACTTCCCTGTCAACAAAAACAATTACATTTTCCGCATTTTCTTCCGGAAGAACCATGAAGTAGCGGAAGCCGTGAACGGGGAACCCGTTTCCGCAAGGTATCTTGTTCCGATGCAAATTACCTAAGGTCGTACCCGGCGGCAAAATACAGGCCGAAGGCCGCCAGCACGAGTCCGTGCTGTACCGTGCTGTCCCGCAACACCTGCATCGCCCGCTCCCGCGACAGCAGTTCCCCCTCGATCCGTTCGTAGGAGGCGAATGACGGAGCGCCCGACCGGTAGGCATCCGTGGCGAGGTACCGTGTGGCAACGGTTGTCCTGGAGCGCCGGGTTGGGGGTGACGTAGCCGAGGTACCGCCAATTCCGCGCGGCGTATCCGGTCTCCTCGCGCAATTCCCCCTCCGCCGCGTGGCGATGACCGGGGTCAGGCGTGCGCGGGGGCGTAGGCGCTCTCCGCCTCCGCGACGAGCCGGTCGATCAACTCCCTCACGCTGGGAACGTCCGTGATCTTCCACACGTTCTCTCCGACGAAGACGAGCCCCTCCTCGGAATCTCCGCTGCGAGACAAGTCGAGGCGATCGATGATGCAGAAACTGTGGCTGCAGCTTTTGAGGCACCCGCGGCGGCATTCCCCGTCGTAGACGTCCCCGCCCCGGAAGAACCGCTCCAGGAAGCGGTTGCGAATGGCGCGCCCCGGAAGCCCCACGGGAGACTGCATGAGGACGACGTCCTCCTTGCCGGCGTTCAAGTACGCCTGCTTGAAGCTGTCGGCGACGTCGCACTCCTTCGTCAGCACGAAGCGCGTGGCCATCTGCACCGCGTCGGCGCCGAATTTCCCGATCATCTCCGCGATGTCGTGCCCGTCGGTGATTCCCCCGGCCGCGATCAGCGGAACCTTCTTGACCACCTTCCGGACCTCGGGGAAGAGATCCCGCAGCGACCGGTCGGTGCCCAGGTGCCCGCCCGCCTCCTTCGCCTCGACCACGATCGCGTCCGCGCCGCTGCGCTCCGCGAGTTTGCCGAACTCCGGAGAGGATACGATGGACACGATGGGGATGTTGTGCTCCTTCCCGACCTTGAAGATGTCGCGGGAGAACCCGGCCCCGGTGACGATCATGTCCACTCCCGCCTCGATGGACGCCTTGACGGTCTCCATGAACTGGCGGATGGCGAACATGATGTTGACGGCGATCACGCCGTTGGTCATCCGTTTCGCCTTGCGGATGTCCTCCTTCAACTCGTCGATGGGGATCCCCGAGCCGCCGATCGTCCCGATTCCCCCGCAATTCGCGACGGCCGCCGCCAGCGACGACGTGGAAACGCGGACGGACATTCCCCCCTGGACAATAGGCAACCTGGCCGTGAACCGGCCGATGGAAAGTTCCGGTAGTTTCACGCTCCCCCTCCCCTGCATTTCCGCACAATTTTTCATTGTATCCGGAAAACACCGTTTTGCGATACGGGAAGACAAAATAATTTCGCCGGGTCAGATCGCGCAGGGGACCGCGCGGCCGGGGAGAAGCCCGCTGCGGAAGCGGCGGGAGGGAGGGGAAGCGGCCCGGAACAGGGAAGCGATCCGGGAAAGGGGGAAGATTCCGTAGCCGAGATCCCTCGCCCCGTCGAGGATCTCTACGAACGCGTTCCTCCAGATCCCCCCCTCCGCCTCCGCATGCACGGGGAGTACGTGCATGCCGCCGGAGTCGAGGGCGGCGAGGATGCGCGGCACCCCGCGTTTCCCCCCCACCTCCTCCAGGCACGGAAGGTCCGACGGAACCTCCACCAGGCCGGTTCCCTCGAGGAAAAAGGGGGCGGAGGCGCGGGTGCAGCTCAGATATTCCCACGGGAACTCCCGCAAGACGCCTACCGCTTCCTCCGTCAGGAGCCACGCCGGCGCGCCGAAGGCCCGTGGCCGGTGTCCCAGGCACTCCTCGTACGAAGCCACACCGCGGGCGAACCATTCCCGGATCCAGCCGGCTCCCTTCCCGGGAAGCGCGTCCTGCCACGTGCGATGGTCCCACGCGTGGAACTCCACCTCGTGCCCCTTCTCCTCGATCGTCCGGCACAGGGAAGGAAGGGCGGAGGCGATCCTCGGGGCAGGAAGAAGGGTCCCGTAGAGGGCGGTCCGGAAACCGTAGAGCCCGGGGGCGTTCGTGCGCAGCATCTTGCCCAGGAAGCGCGGGTTGCGCAGAAGCTGGCAGATCGCCTTCCCCGAGTTGTCGGGGCCGAAGGAGAGGAAGAACGTCGCGGGTACCCCGTGCGCGGCGAGGGTCTCGAGGAGCGACGGGACGCCTTCCTCCATCCCCCGCCGCGTGTCGACGTCGACCTTGAGGCCGAGGATGCGCAGCCCCCTCATGACACGGGATCCCGCGGCGGGGGGTTCCTCGAAGTGCCCCCCGTTCCTGCCGCACCGGGGGTACCCCGGCGGCGCGGAGCTCGAACCGGGGCGGCCTTCGGAGCGAAGTCGGGTCCCGGTCGAAAAAAGGCCTGGGACAACCCCGTCAATTCCCTGCGCCGGCCTCGGCGAGGAAGGCGTCGAGCGTCTTCGAAAGGGCCGTCCGCATCGAGACCTTCGGGGTCCACCCGAGGCACTCCGCCGCGCGCCGGATCGAAGGCGTCCGGGTCTGGATGTCCTGGTACCCCTCGCCGTAGAACCGCCTGGAATCCACCTCGACGATGGGGGGAACCTTCCTCCCGCGGTTCCGGGGGTGCCTCGCGTAAAGATCCCGGAGCATGCCGGCGAGTTCCTTGATCGAATAGTCGTTTTCCGGGTTCCCCAGGTTGAAGATCCCCCCCGTCGCGCACCCGCCCTGGTTCGCGAGGATCTTCATGAGCCCCGAGATGCCGTCGTCCACGTAGGTGAAGCACCGCCGCTGCTTCCCGCCGTCGACCAGCTGGATGGGCTCCCCGAGATACAGGTTGGCGATGAACTGGGTCACCACGCGGGAGCTCCCCTCCTTGGCCGTCTCGAGGGAGTCCAGCCTGGGCCCGATCCAGTTGAACGGACGGAAGAGCGTGAAGGAGAGGCCCTGGCGGCCGTGCGCCCAGATGACGCGGTCCAGAAGCTGCTTGCTGCAGGAGTAGATCCACCGCTCCTTGCAGATCGGCCCCAGCACCAGCGGAGACATCTCCTCGTCGAACTCCGGGTCCGCGCACATCCCGTACACCTCGGAGGTGGAGGGGAAGACCAGCCGCTTCCCGTACCGGTGCACCTGGCGGACGATCCGAAGGTTCTCCTCGAAGTCCAGCTCGAACACCGAAAGCGGCCGTTCGACGTAGACCTTCGGCGTGGCGATGGCGACGAGCGGGAGCACGACGTCGGCCTTCTTGATGTGGTACTCGATCCACTCCTTGTTGATCGAGATGTCTCCCTCGACGAAGTCGAACCGCGGGTGTTTCGCCACCTTCCCCAGTCTCTCGGCGGAAAGGTCCATTCCGTACACCTTCCAGTCCGTGTCTTTCAGGATCTTCGTCGTGAGGTGGTGGCCGATGAAGCCGTTCACTCCCAGGATCAGGACTTTCATGAAAGCCTCCCGTCGACGGCTCCGGCGAGAAGGTCGGCGATCTCCGCCCCCTTCGCCGTCCGCGATCTCCATTCGATCTCTTCCAGCTGCAACCCGCCTGCCCCGGTCTCCACGACCGCCCGCCGCGGCGAGGGACACGACGCAGGGCGCCCGCCCGCAACCCGGATCGTCCCCGGGGGAATCCCTCCGCCCGGGTCTCCGGCCAGCGGCACCGCCCACCAGACGGTCAGCTTTTCCCCGTCGAGTTCCGCGAACGCCCCGGGGTACGGGCGGGTGACCGCCCGGACGAGGTTGTAGATCTCCACCGCGGGGCGGGACCAGTCGATCCGGCCGTCTTCCGGCTTCCGGCCGCCGAAGTAACTGCCCCGGGCGATCTCGTTGGGCCGGCGGGGGATGTCCCCTCCTGCGATCCGCGGCAGGAGATCTCCGAGGAGCCGGGCGGCCGCCCCTTCCATCTTCCCGAAGAGGGAAAGGGCCGTGTCCCCGAAGTCGATCGGGACCGCGACCTGCCCGACGATGTCCCCCGCGTCGGGTTTCACCGTCATGAAATGGAGGGTCACCCCCGTCTCCCTTTCCCCTTTCACGAGGACCCAGTTCACCGGCGCCCGCCCCCGGTACTTCGGCAAAAGCGATCCGTGGAGGTTCATCGCTCCCAGCCGCGGGATGCCGAGGACTTCTTCCTTCAGCATGGAGCGGTAGTAGAAGGAGAAGAGGAGGTCGGGCCGCAGCCCGCGGATCCGTTCCGGCCAGGGCGCGGCGTTGACGTCCTTCGGGTGGACGACGGGGATCCCCCGCTCGCGGCAGAAGTCCGTCACGGAGGCGAACCACCGGTTCTCCTTCGGGTCGTCCTCGTGGGACAGGACCATCGGAACTTCGAAGCCGTGGAAAAGAAGCGCGCGCAGGCCGACGATCCCCATGTTGTGGTATGCGAAAACGACCGCCCTCATGGTCCCTCACCGCTCGTGGAGCTTGCGGATGGTGAAGCGAGGGCGCTTGCGGACCTCGTGGTAGATGCGGCCGAGGTACTGCCCCATGATCCCCAGGGCGAAGAAGAGGGCTCCCACGAAGAAGAACAGGACGGCGAAGAGGGTGAAGATGCCGTTCTCCGCCCACGCGGCGCCGTAGAAGACGCGCATCACGGCGAGGAGGATGCCGAAGGCCACGCCCAGGAACGCCATCCCCGTCCCCGTGTACAGCAGCACGCGCAGGGGAAACTCGGAAAAGGAGGTGAGCAGGTCGAACTGGAGGTTCAGGAGTTTCCACAGATTGTAGTTGGAGGCCCCGGCGTGCCGTTCCTCGTGCCCCACCGGGATCTCCGACATCCGCTTGGCGTACAGGGTCGCGAGGGCCGGGATGAAGGTGGAGTATTCCTGGCTCTCCACCATGCGGTCCACCACCTCGCGCCGGTACCCCCGGAGCATGCACCCCCAGTCGCTCATGCGGATTCCCGTGATGCGTCGGGTCATCGCGTTCACGACCCGGGAGGGAACCTTCCGGAACACGGAGTCCTTCCGCGTCTCCCGCACCGTCCCGACGACCTCGTAGTTCCCGTCCTCCATGGCGCGGACGATGGAGGGGATCTCCTCCGGCGGGTTCTGAAGGTCCGCGTCGATCGTGACGACGATATCCCCCCGGACCACGGAGAACCCCGACATGATCGCCGCGTGCTGCCCGTAGTTGCGCGTGAGCTCGAGGACCCGCACCCCTTCCCGGCCGACGAACCCCTTGAGGACCTCGAGGGAATCGTCCCTGCTGCCGTCGTCGACGTACACGATCTCGTACGGCCGTCCCACCTTCCCCAGCGCGGCCTCGAGGCGGTCCATCAGCAGCGGCAGGTTCGGCTCCTCGTTGTAGACGGGGACCACGACGGAAATCATCACCCGCGCTCCGCGAGGATTTCCCTCACCGCCTCGCAGACGTATTCCACGTCCTCGTCCGCCATCCCCGGGAACAGGGGAAGTGAAACGATCCGGCCTCCCGCCCGTTCGGTCTCCGGCAGGTTCCCGTATCCCGTCCCGTACCGGCCCATAACGTAGGAGAGAAGGTGGCAGGGAGGGAAGTGCAGCCCCACGCCCACGTTGCGCGCCGCAAGTTCCCCGATGAAAAGGTCGCGGTCCATGCCCGTGACCTTGACGATGAACAGGTGCCAGGAGTGGGCGTGGGGGTACGGCACCTCCTGGGGGAGGTCGATCCCCTGCACGCCGTGCAGGCACCCGAGGTATCTCCCCGCAAGTTCCGCGCGCCGGAGGTTCAGGTCGGCGACCCTCCGCATCTGCACGACCCCGATGGCCGCCTGGATGTCGGTGAGGTTGTACTTGTACCCCGGCTCCCGGATGTCGTAGTGGGGCGTTCCGCCCTTCCCGTACCTCTTCCAGGCGTCGCGCTCGATCCCGTGGAAGCGCAGCAGGCGCAGCCGCGCCGCAAGGGCGTCATCGTGGCAGGTGACCATCCCCCCTTCCGCCGTGGTGATGTTCTTGATGGGGTGGAAGGAGAAGACGGCGATGTTTCCCGGCATGCCCCGGTGCGCCCCCCCGGCGGGAACGCCCTTGTAGGACGTCCCCACGGCGTGGGCCGCGTCCTCGATGACGGGAATCCCGGACCGGTCGGCGGCGGCCCGGATCGGATCGAGATCGGCGGGCGCCCCCGCGAAATGCACGGGGATGACCGCCTTCGTCCCGGGAGAGATCCTGGAGGCAAGGTCGGAGGGGAGCACCTGGAGCGTTCCGTAGTCGCAGTCGGCGAACACGGGGGTCGCACCGCGCAGCGCGACCTGGTTGACGGTGGAAGCGAACGTCATCGAGGGGGTGACGACCTCGTCGCCCGGCCCGATCCCCAGCGCCGTGAGCACGATGTGGAGACCGGCGGTGGCGGAAGCCACCGCGACGGCGTGCGGCGCCCCGGTGAGCCCGCGAAAGGCTTCCTCGAGCTCCGCCACCCGCGGGCCGCTGGTGATCCAGCCCGACCGGAGGGACGCAACCACCGCGGCCGCCTCCTCCTCGCCCAGAGCGGGCCGGGACAGCGGCAGGAAATCGTCACGGATCTTCACGGGTGCGCCGGTCCCTCGCGGATTCGTGGTTGGGGATCTAAAGCCGGTTCACGATGAGGATACCTTCATCGGAGCGGTAGAGCAACCGATGAACGGGGAACTTCTCCCGGATCGCCTGCATGCCGTCCCGGGGGAACACGCAGAAAACGCGCTTCCCCGAGTTCCAGAGCGCCGCGAACTCCTTGTCGTCCAGGAACCAGCGGCTTCGGTCCGCCGCCCGGTCCGCTCCGAACGCGAGTTCCCCCACCTCGTCCACGAGGACGCAACGCCGCTTCGTGTAGAAGGGGATCGCCTGGCGGTAGGTATGGTACTGCGCGATGACGTCCCCTTCCCGCAGCGAGGAGTTCAGCACCGCGGCGAGCTGCTTCACGGACTTGTAGTTTTCCAGGTACGCCGCCGCGGGGCGGTTCAGGGAGATGAGGAACAGGGCGAGGAAGAGAAAGGAAAGGTGGACGACGCGCTCCGCCGAAAGCCTCCGGAGGAACAGGGGGACCGCGCCCCAGAGCAGGATCAGGGACGCGGGAAGGAGGGCCATCGGGACCCACAGGGAAAGCTCGACCTTGTGGCGGGTGAAAGGGGGGAAGAACAGGACCCCCGCGGCCAGGACCGCCGCGAGCGCAAGCGGGGTGCGGCACCGGACGCTCCCGTCCTCCCGGTCCACCCACATCTCCAGCGCGCGCCCGAACAGGATCGCCATCGGCGGAAAGACCGGCGCGACGTAGGTCACGAGCTTGGAGTCGGAGAAGGAGAAGAACAGCAGGATGAACAGGATCCAGCAGAGGAGGAACGTCCGGTCGTCCCTTGCGAACCATTCCTCCGCGGATTGCCGCGCCGCGAGGACCGCGCGGCGGACGAAGGCCAGCCAGGGAAGCATCCCCCCCGCGAGGACCGGCAGGAAGAACCAGAACGGCTGATACCGGTGGTGGATCTTCGTCGCGTACCGGAGGAACTGTTCATGGATGAAGAAGAACCAGAGGAAATCCGGGTTGGCCCGCTGGACCAGGATCACCCAGGGGAGAGCGATGGCGAGGAACAGGGCGAATCCGACGGGCGAAAGCGCCCTGGGGATCTCCCGCCATCGCCGGGAGAACAGCGACCACAGCAGGAGGATTCCCGCCGGGAAGACGCATCCGATCAGCCCCTTTGCGAGGAAGGCGAGGGCGGAGCCCGCGTAGGAAAGGTACAGGAACCCCCTGCCCGCCCGCCTCCCCGAAAGGTGGAGATAGGCGGGAAAGATGGCGAGGAGGAGCGTCACGGCGAGGGTCATGTCCAGCGTGTTGATCCGGCCGATGACGTAGTAGTACAGCGACGTGGAGAGGATCATCGCGGAGAACAGGCCGGTTCGCGGACCGGCGAGGATCGCCCCCATCCAGTACGTGAGCAACACCCCCGCGATGGAAACGGTGGCGGTGAAAAAGCGTGCGGCGAACTCGGTCTGCCCGAACACGGAGAAGGAAAGGGCGTTGCCCCAGTAGAAGAGCGGAGGTTTTTCCAGGTAGACGACGCCGTTCAGGTGCGGGGTGACGAAGTCTCCGCCGGCGAGCATCTCGCGGGGGATCTCCGCGTACCGCCCCTCGTCGGGCTCCAGCAGCGGGATGACCCCCAGCGCCGCATAGTACAGGATCGCGACGGCGAGGAAGAATGGGAGAAGGAGGCGGCGGCTCATGCGGCGATCCCGTGCGGTCTCGGCGGCGTCATGGGCGCGATTATACCCCGTCACGGTCGCTTTGCGCTCCGACCAACCTCGAACCATCGGGGCCGGTCCGGTCTGGTATAATGGGCGCGGTTGTCCAACCCATTCCATTCGGAGGAGGATGCCATGCGCCGAACCGCCGCAACGGTCGTCGTTCTGCTCGCGTCCATGGGGATCCTGAATGCCGTCGTCCCATCGGGCATGGCCGCCGAAAACGGGCTTGCCTCGCCCATGGGGGTGACCATCCCGAAGGGGTACCGCGACTGGCAGGTCGTCGCGCCGTCCCAGCGGGACGACACGGACGAGATCCGGGTGATCCTGGGCAACGACATCGCCATGAAGGCCTTCCGGGCGAATACGCTCCCCTTCCCGGACGGCACGATCCTCGCCAAACTGGCGTGGAAGCGCGTGAAATCGCCGGAGTTTCCCAAGACCTTCATCCCGGGAGTTGCGCCCCGGATCGAGTTCATGGTGAAGGATTCGAAGAAATATCCCTCCACCGGCGGATGGGGGTTCGGCCGGTTCATCGACGGCAAACCCGCGGACGCGAAGGTGCACGCCACCTGTTTTCCGTGCCACAAGGCAAACGTCAGGAACCACGACTTCGTCTTCACGCGGTACGCGCCGTAACGGGCCGGGCGACGGAACCGTCTCCCTTGGATTTCCACGTAACGCCGCTGCGCAGCGGCAGTTCGGGGAACCTGACGATCGTGTCCCATTCCGGGACGACGCTTCTGGTCGACGCCGGGCTGTCGTCCCAGCGGGGGCTCGCCGCCGCGCTCGCGCAGGCCGGGTGCGGGTGGGATGACGTGGACGCGGTCCTGGTGTCCCACCTGCACAGCGACCACGTCAACCCGTCGGCGGTGGCATGCTGCGCCAGGCACGAGGTCCCCATCCACCTGCACCGGAAGAACCTGGAGGGGTTCTCCAGGAAGGTCCTCTCGCGGGCCCTGGTTTCCGGGCCCGTCCGGACGTTCCTGGACGGGGAGACGTTCGCCATCGGAAAGGTCACGGTCCGCCCGTTCCGGGTTCCGCACGACGCGCACGGGGTCACCTGCGGTTTCGCGTTCACATCCGCCCGCGGCGGGAGGGACGTGCAGGTGTCGATGGCCACGGATCTCGGCCAGAACGAGAACGGGCTGTTCGAGGAATTCGTGGACAGCGACCTGATCCTGATCGAGGCGAACTACGACGAGGGGATGCTCCACCGCAGTCCCAGGCGCGACCGGGAGCGGGTGGGGTCCGCGGTGGGGCACTTCTCCAACGCGCAGGCCGGCAAATTCCTGGTGCGGGTCCTCCAGGAAAGCCGGAAAATCCCGAAGGCCGTCGTCCTGTGCCACCTGAGCGCGGACCACAACACTCCGGAACTCGCCCGCGGTACGGTCCGGGAGATCCTCGATGCCCACCGCTTCGACGGAATCCCGGTCCACGCGGCCCGGCGGGACGGCCTTTCGAAAAGATTCACCGTTTGACCCGCGCCGCGCCTGAATACCGCGGGCGGCAGGACCGTCGAAAGCTATCGAGATCCGTTTGGAGGGGCGCCATGCGAAAGATCGTAAGCCTCGCGGTGATCGCCGCCTTGTGCGTTTGGACCCTGTCGGGCTGCGCCGCGAACCAGGGGATCCGGGAGCACCAGGGAGCCGCCATAGGAGCCGGCGCGGGCGCCGTGGGAGGAGCGGTCCTCGGCGGGCTCGTGGGCGGCAGGCGCGGCGCGCTGGTCGGTGGGTTGCTCGGCGCCCTTACCGGCGGCATCGTCGGCAACTACTACGACCAGAAGGAAAAGGACCTCGCCGAAACCCGCAAGGCCTACGCGGGTTACAGCGCGGCGAAGGGGACGCGGCTCAAGATCGAGCGGGTGCGCGCCACCCCGGCGGCGACCCGCCCCGGCGAGACCGTGGACATCCGGATGACGTACGCAGTGCTCACTCCGCGGGAGGATGTGATGGTGCCCGTCCGGGAAACCCGCGAGATTCTCTTCAACGGCATCCGGGTCGGGGAAACCTCGATCGACATCGAGCGCGAGGGCGGCACGTGGCGCTCCGTCGTCCCCATCACCCTGCCGCAGGACGCCCGTCCCGGGCACTACCGTGTCATCGCCACCGTGGAGAGCCGCAACGGCGGAAAGGACGTCGAGGAGACCACGTTCCGCGTGCACCGGTGATACGGAACCCCCCGCGTCAAGCCTCACCATGTCGTTTTCCCGCTACAATCGAGGGGGCATGAAGACCACCCTCCGGAAGCGCGACATCGATCTCCTCGTCGGAGCCCGCCACTGGGACCCCTTTTCCGTGCTGGGACCCCACGTCGCGGGGGAGAAGGGGAACCGGTTCCTCTCCATCCGGGTGATCCATCCCCGGGCGACGGCAGTCCACGTGTTGCGGGACACGGGGGACGGCGGGCGTCGGACTGCGATGGCCCGCGTTCACCCGGACGGGGTGTTCGAAGCCCGCTTCCCCGGGGATGCGGAGATCTTCCCCTACCGGCTGGAGTTCCTCGCGCACGACGGGTACCGCTGGACCCAGGCCGACCCCTACGCCTTCGGGCTGGTCCTGTCCGACTTCGACATCCACCTGCTGGCGGAGGGAAGCCACCTGGACTCGTACGGGAAGATGGGGAGCCACCTCCTCGACCTGGGGGGAACGAGGGGCGCGTCATTCGCGGTGTGGGCCCCCAACGCGGAGCGGGTGTCGGTGGTGTGCAACGCGAACCACTGGGACGGACGCGTCCACCCGATGCGCAACCGCGGCGAGTCCGGCATCTGGGAGATCTTCCTCCCCGGGATCGGGGACGGGGAGGTGTACAAGTACGAGATCCGCGCCCGCGGCACGGGGGAACTGTTCCTCAAGTCGGACCCCTTCGGCTTCCGCTTCGAGCGCCCGCCCCGCACGGGTTCGATCGTCTGCGACATCGACGGGTACGCATGGAAAGACGCGGCCTGGATGGAGGAGCGGTCGAAACGGAACCTCCTGGACGAAGCCCTTGCCGTCTACGAGGTGCACCTGGGCTCCTGGAAGCGGAGGGAAGGTGAGGGCGGCCCCTATCTCACCTACGGGGAATTGGCGGACCAGCTCGTTCCGTACGTCCGCGAGCTTGGATACACCCACGTCGAGCTGCTCCCGGTTGCGGAGCACCCCTTCGACGGGTCCTGGGGATACCAGGTCCTCGGGTATTACGCGCCGACATCCCGCTTCGGCCTCCCCGGGGAGTTCATGGAGTTCGTGGACCGATGCCACCAGGCGGGGATCGGCGTGATCCTCGACTGGGTGCCCGCCCACTTCCCGCGCGACGCCCACGGCCTGGCGCTCTTCGACGGAACCCACCTCTACGAGCACTCGGACCCGCGGCTGGGGGAGCACCGCGAGTGGGGCACCCTTGCGTTCAACTTCGGGCGGAGGGAGGTCGCGGACTTCCTCCTCGCGAACGCGCTCTTCTGGCTGGACAAGTACCACATCGACGGGCTGCGGGTGGACGCGGTGGCGTCGATGCTCTACCTGGATTACTCGCGGAAGGACGGCGAGTGGATCCCGAACGTCCACGGGGGGAACGAGAACCTCGATGCGATCGCTTTCCTCAAGCGGATGAACGAACTGGTGCACGGGCGCCATCCCGGCGCGATCACCGTGGCGGAGGAGTCCACCGCCTGGCCCGCCGTCTCGCGGCCCACGTATCTCGGGGGCCTGGGGTTCACCCTCAAGTGGAACATGGGGTGGATGCACGACATGCTGGCGTTCATCGAGAAGGAGCCGGTCCACCGGAAGTTCCACTTCGGCCAGCTCACCTTCGCGCTCCTGTACGCCTTCCACGAGAACTTCGTCCTGCCGTTCTCCCACGACGAGGTCGTGCACCTGAAACGGTCGATGCTCGACAAGATGCCCCCCGGCGACCTCCGGTGGAAGTTCGGCAACCTTCGCCTCCTCTACGCCTACATGTACGCACATCCGGGGAAGAAGCTCCTCTTCATGGGCGGGGAGTTCGGACAGTGGGAGGAGTGGAACCACGACCGGTCGCTGCAGTGGGACCTGCTTCAGTGGGACACCCACCGCGGCCTCCAGCGATTCGTGCGGGACCTGAACCGGCTCTACAGGGACATCCCCTCGCTCCACGAGGTCGACTTCCGCCCCGAGGGGTTCGAGTGGATCGACTTCCGGGACGTGGACAACAGCGTCGTCTCCTTCCTCCGCCGCGGGAAGGACCCGGGCGATGCCGTCGTGTGCGTCTTCAACTTCACCCCGGTGCCCCGGGAAGCGTACCGCCTGGGGGTCCCATTCGGCGGCAGCTACCGGGAGGTCCTGAACAGCGACGCCGGGGCCTACGGGGGCGGCAACACGGGCAACGGCGGGTCCGTGGTCTCCGAGGAACGGCCGTGGATGGGCCGCCCGCACTCCGTCTCCCTGACCCTGCCCCCGCTGGGCGCCCTGTACCTACGCCCGGAAAGGTAGATGATCCCTCGGGCCGCCGACACCGCCTCGACGTTCGGGGCGATGCGACACCGCAACTTCCGGCTCTGGTTCTTCGGCCAGCTCACCTCCCTGGTGGGCACCTGGATGCAGGTCATCGCCCAGAACTGGCTGGTGTACCAGCTCACCGGCTCCGCGGGCGATCTCGGGCTCGTCAACTTCGTCGGGGCGATCCCCCTGGTCCCTCTCACGCTCTACGCCGGCGCCATCGCGGACCGCTTCGAGAAGCGGAGGGTGATCTTCCTGTGCCAGGCGTCGATGATGGTCCTCGCGTTCCTGCTCGCGGCCCTGTGCTATACCGGGGTGGTGCGCCTGTGGCACGTGATGTTCCTCGCGTTCCTCCTCGGGGCGGCGCAGGCGCTGGACACGCCGGCGAGACAGGCCTTCGTCGTGGAGCTGGTGGGGCGGGAGGACCTCTCCAACGCCATCGCCCTCAATTCGGGGATGTTCCAGGCGGCTCGCGTCCTGGGCCCCGCGGCGGCGGGGGTGCTCGTGGCGACATCGGGTGTGGCGGGAGCGTTCTTCGTCAACGGGGCGAGCTTCCTGGCCGTCCTCTTCGCGCTGTTCCTCATGGACGCGGCGCTCCTGCGGAAAACCGGCGGTGACCGCAAATCCACAAGGGACCTCCTGGGCGGGGTGCGGTACCTCCGGGAACACCGCCTCTCCGGCGCCGTGGTGCTCCTGATCTCGCTTTCCGCCCTCCTCGCCATGCCGTACTACGTTCTCATCCCCATCTTCGCGAAGGAGGTGCTGGGGCGGGGCGCGGAGGGGTACGGCATGCTCATGTCCGCCGCGGGGGCGGGGGCGGTCATCGGTTCCCTCTTCTCCGCCTCCGCCTACGTGCGGAACCGGAAAGGAGCGACGGTCACCGCGGGAAGCCTGGGGTTCCCCATCTTCCTCCTGGCATTCGCCTTCTCCCGCGGCTACGTCGCGGCCTCCCTCCTCCTCGTCGCGGTGGGGTTCGCCTTCGTCCTGCAGAACGCCCCGGCGAACTCCCTGCTCCAGGAGCAGGTTCCCGACCACCTCCGGGGCAGGGTCATGGCGATCTACGTCTCACTGTTCCTGGGGATGATGCGGGTGGGGAGCCTCCTTGTCGGCGGGTTGGCCTCGGTGACCTCCGCGCCGGCCTCCCTCGCGATCCTGGCGGCCGCCAGCCTGCTGGTCGGCCTTTGGGTCCGCCACCGGTACCCCGAATTGCAGCGCTCCCCATAGCCGGGGGGAGATAGAATATCCCATGCTCCGGAAACCGCTTCCCCTCGCGATCCGACCCTCACTGGAAGAGAGCCGTCCCCGGGGTCGACCGGCTCAGGAACCCGCCGTCTCCAGCCCCCCTCCCGCCGCACCGCCCCTCAACTCTTTCATCTCCTTCCACGGCGGAAGGATCTTGAGGAGCACCGTCAGGATGACCAGCGGCAGGATCAACAGCCCGAGGGCGTAGAGCAGCCCCTCGAGGCCCCCGAACTCCATCTTGTACGTGGTGAGCCCGCGGAAGCTCTTGGAGAACATCTGCCCGCCGATGACGACGTTCCAGCGGGTGGCGAAGATCCCGAACTGGATGAGCAGCACGGAGAGGAAGTAGACCATCTTCCGCAGGTCCTCGCTCGCTCCAAAGCGTTTCCGGAAGATCTTCGTGATCGAGATCAGGGTCAGGGGGAGCAGCATCCCCAGCAGGACCTGGATGACGACGAGGCTCAGGAACAGCTTGTTCATCACCATCTCGGAGAGGATCTTGATCTCCTCTTCGCTCTGGTAGACGCGGTGGATGAAGTCGACCATCTCGAGCGAGAAGTCGACGATCACCGCGTAGAACAGGAAGTCGACCGCCTTGTCGACGCACTTCATGTTGATCTTCCCCCCCGCCAGGGGGTTGATGATCATGTAGAGGAGGATGACGAGCGCGATCCCGGACACGATGGCGGAAAAGAGGAAGACGATGGGGATCAGGACGCTGCTCCACCACGGGTTCGCCTTGACCGAGCCGAAGATGAACCCCACGTAGCCGTGGAGGAGGAAGGCGGACGGGATCCCGACGATGGTGATGACCTTGAGCGCCGAGTGGTCGAACGCGACCGCCCGTTCGCTCGTGTCCCGGGAATAGAGGGAGAGCGCCCTGTAGACGAACCGCATCGCTCCCCTGTGCTGCTCCGCAAGGGCGATCATGTCCATCCGGTGGACGAACCAGATCTCCAGCAGGAGAACGGCCATGAGGTACCAGGCGTAGACGAAACCGAACATCGCCATCGCGGAGGACGTGTTCGGCGTCAGGAGGATCTCGTAGAACCGCTCGGGGTGCCCGAGGTGGGACACGAGGGCCATCGGCGCCACGAGAAGGTAGGCCAGCGCGGTGAGAAGGGAGAGCCGGTAGAGGGGCTGGACCTCCTTCACGTTGAACACCTTCACCAGGGACGCGAGGATGAACGCCCCGGCGACGACCCCGGTGATGTAGGGGTACACGACGATCAGCATGCCCCAGTGGATCTCGATCTCGTTGGGGTAGATGAACCCCTGGATCCGGGGCAGGATCTCCGCAAGCTGCCGCATCAGGTCGTGGTTCATCGGACTTCTCCGTCGAGGCCGGCATAGTAGACCTTCGGCTCGGTGTTCAACGCGGGCTTCAGGACGTGGATCTTGTTCATCCGCTGGAAGCGGGACATGGGGCTCGCCTGGGCGTTCAGGTCGCCGAAGACGCGGGCCTGGGTCGGGCAGACCTCCACGCACGCGGGGAGCAGCCCCTTCGAGATCCTGTGGTAGCAGAAGGTGCATTTGTCCGCGGTGCGCGTTACGGGGTGCAGGTACCTCGCGCCGTACGGACACGCCTGGATGCAGTACCGGCACCCGATGCACGTCTTCACGTTGACCAGGACGACGCCGTCGTCCGTCTGGAAGGTCGCGCCGACGGGACAGACCTGGACGCAGGGGGGGTTCGCGCACTGGTTGCACAGCTTCGGGACGAAGAAGCTGCGCAGGATCGACTTGTCGAAATCGGCCTCGGGCGGCGCCTCGGCCGCCGGGTCGATGGTCTTGACGGTCGTCGCGCCATGCTTTCGGAGGATGTACCGCTCGACCCAGGTCCGGAAGAAGAACGGTTCCCTGGGCACATCGTTCTCGGTCTTGCACGCGTCCATGCACCGCCCGCAGCCGATGCATTTGTCCACCGATACGCCGTACCCGTACCACTTCCCCTTGTCGGGAGCTTCCCGGGCGAGGGCTCCGGCGGGCAGGATGTTGAGCATCCCCTCGATGAGCCCCCCGGAGAAGAGGAACGCGAAGAGACCCTTGAGGAACGTCCTTCTGCCGTTCAATTTTCGACCTCCGGCGAATGGGGATAATGGCATTGCCAGCACACGTACTTCTCTCCGTGCTCCGACAGGTCGACCCGGGGAGCGTCCTTCGCCATCTTGTCCCTGGCGTCCTTGGCGTGGCACTTCCCGCAGAACTCCCGGGTCTGCGGCTTCGACGGTTTGACGCTGCGGGGCGAGATCTTGTGCTGCCGGGGCACTTCGTGGCAGGTGGTGCACGCGAGCATGACGTGGTGGGACACCGCCTTCGTCCGGGCGATCTCCCCGTGGCACGCGGAGCAATCCTTCGGCGTGGTGGGCGGTTTCGGGTCGTGCGGGTTGTGACAGCTCGCGCACGCCTTGAGCGGGTTGTGGACCACCGGGTTGATCTGCGGGAATCCTCTCGGGCGGGACGGGTTGTAGGCGTGGCACAGGGGGCAGAACGCGCGCTGGGCCGGAATGACCGGCTTGACCTTGTCGGGGTCTTCCGTGTGCGCCTTGGCGGGTCCGTGGCATGTCTCGCAGGAGAGATCCCTGTGATATCCCTTCTTCTTCATCTCGTAGATCTCGCCGTGACACTCCACGCAGACGTGGAACCCGGCGTACCGGACCGGCTTGGCCTGTTCCCTCTTGATGTCGTCCGCCCACTGGAGACGGACGTCCTTCATGGGCCTGGGGATGACCACGAGCACGACGAACGCCCCCGCGGCGACCAGCGCCAGGAAGACGACGAGCAGCCTGGCCAGGGAGTCCGGGATTTTCTCTGGGAATTTGACCATCGCGCGCGCATCCTCCCGATAACGTTTCCGAAATTCAAACGAAGATATACAGATTCGGGTGGACTGTCAACCGAAACGGTGTTTGTAGAAAGGCAAGGATGCAACAAACCGTTTTTGTTTGACAAATCCGTATTGGACGGAAAGATCCGGGAAGACAGCGTATAAATATATGCCGATATGAAACGTCTTTACCGGATACGCTCCGGGTTCCGCTTCCGAAGGAGCGGGAAACGGACCGCCCGCCGCCCGGTCAGTCCCGGTACGAACTCTCCGCCAGTTGGTCCGCCCGCCGGATGAACTCGGTGTCCACAATCACCGGCTTGAAACCGTCCTCGCCGACGAAGAACTCCCCCGTCAGGATGGGGACCGCCACCCGCAGGAGCATCGTGTAGACGAACAGCCCGGTGGCCCAGATGCCCATGGTCAGCAGGATCTCGATCCCCGTGGGGGAATATTCGTAGATCTCGCCCAGCGTGTCGGGGACCAGCCCCGGGATGACCAGTCCCATCCCCTTCTCGATGTAGACGCCGATGAAGATGAGGACGCACCCGATGTTCAGCGTCACGAAGTTCTCCCGGGTCTGGGGGATGAGGAACAGGAAGAACGCGGTGACGTTGAAAAGCATCGCCGTCCAGATGTAGGGGACGAGATCGGAGTGCCCTTTCAGCCCCTCCAGCAGGTACTGCAGCGGGGCGACGTGGACGGTGTTCGAGTAGAACTCCTTGAACACCTCGGCGCCCAGCAGGAACAGGTTGATGAACATGGAGTAGGCGATGAGCTCGGCGACCTTGAAGATCGCCTCGTTCCGGATCTCGATCCGGGTGTATTTCCGGATCAGCTGGAACAGGATGATCATGAACGCCGGGCCGGAGCAGAACGCGGAGGCGAGGAACCGGGGCGCCAGGATCGACGCGTTCCAGAAGGGGCGCGCGGCCAGCCCGTTGTAGAGGAACGCCGTCACGGTGTGGATGGAGACCGCCGCCGGGATGGAGAACAGCAGGAGCGGCGTCGTGAACGACTTGTTCGGCTCCCGCTTGTGGTAGAGGTTGTACAGGATGTACACGGAGATGGTCAGGTTCAGGACCAGGTAGACGTTCAGCACCACCACGTCCCAGGCGAGGAGGGACTGCGGAAAATTGAGGATCCCGATCTTCGGGATCAGGTGCCAGAAACGGTCGGGACGCCCGATGTCCACGGTGACGAAGAGAAGGCACATGACCATGGCGGAGACCGCCAGCATCTCCCCTAAGACCGCCACTTCCTTGAGCGGCTTCCAGTGGTACACGTAGGCGGGGATGACCAGGAGCACGGCGGCGGCGGCCACCCCGACAAGGAAGGTGAAGTTGGAGATGTAAAAGCCCCACGACACCTGGTCCCGCATCGCGGTGACGATCAGCCCGTGCTGCAGCTGGTAGAGGTAGGCGAGGAACCCGATCCCCATGAAGACGAGGAGGGTCAGCACCCAGGCGTAGTACGCCTTGCTCCCCCTGGCGACAAGGGCCAGCGTCCCCTTGAAGAACTCCCAGACTTTCCTCATCGGTTCGCCCCTCGCGTCACGTGGCGTAGAAATAGAAGAACCTGGGCCGCGTGTTCAGGTCTTCCTTGAGGATGAACACCCGCTTGTTCTCGATGATGTACCGGATCTCGCTGTCGGGGTCGAGCAGGTTCCCGAACTTGCGCGCACCCACGGGGCAGATCTCGACGCAGGCGGTGTAGCGGCCGGGCGTGTTCCGCACCCGCTGGATGCAGAAGGTGCATTTCTCCACCACCCCCACCGGCCGGGGCCGGTTCCCGAGGTAGTGCGTCTCGGGGTTCATCTCGGCGGGGGGCAGCCCCGGCTTCTTCCAGTTGAAATGGCGCGCGCCGTAGGGACACGCCGCCATGCAGTACCTGCAGCCGATGCACCAGTTGTAGTCGACGACGGTGATCCCGTCCCGCTCCTTCCAGGTCGCCTGCACGGGGCACACCTTGACGCACGGGGGGTTCTCGCACTGCTGGCACTGGACGGGCATGTAGAAGTGCCCCGGCTCGGGGACCCTCGCCGGGTTGTAGTACGGTTCCGCGTCCTCGAGGTCGACGCCGCGCTCCTTGTTCAGCTGCAGCACGCGGATCCATTGGATCTGCGGGTTCCGGGACTGGTTGTTCTCTCCGACGCAGGCGTACACGCACCGCCGGCAGCCGATGCAGCGCGACAGGTCCAGGCCGTACGCGAAGCGGACCCCTTCGAGAGGAGGATTGACCCCTACCCTGACCTGCTTCCCGTACTTCGCGCCGTACTCCTTCTCCAGCCGGGCGACCACCGCCTTCAGTTCCTCCGGGGACATCTCCCGGAAATTCTTCTGGAAGAAGGTTTCCCACACGGAGGCGGGGGCGTCCTTCGCGGGGAGCGCCATGGCCCCCAGGACGGCCGCGACTCCCTTCAGCATCTTTCGCCGCGACATCCGGAAGGCGTGGCCGTCGCGGTCTCTGTCGTTCGGCATGCGTTCCTCTCCGTAAGGCCCCACCGCCTTCCCGCGGGTCACCGGATGTCTCCCGGCCGCACCGGCGGCGGCATGGGTTTCAGCGGTTTGAACCGGGGATCGTGCGGGTTGTGGCAGTTGACGCACAGCAGGTACTGCTTCTCCCCGTTCCACATCCCCGTGCGCTTCCCGTGGACGCCCACCTTCCAGTCGCGGTACTTGTCCCCGTGGCACTGCCCGCACAGCCGGTACGATTCCTCGAAGCGGATCCGCTGTCCGTTCACCAGGTGCAGCCGGTCCCGGTCGTAGGTGTCGTGGCAGTCCAGGCACCACCGCTCTCCCTGCGCGTGGTTGAGGACGATGTTCGTGTGCTCCTCGGTGAGGACGCGCCGCTTGGTGTTGGGCTTCATGCCCTTGTGGCATTCGGAGCAGGGGAAGATCCCGGGGGTGAACGGCGGGCTCGGCACGGGGTACTGCCTGGCCGCCGGCTCGGGGAACAGCTTGTCCCCCCGGGCGGGCGGGAGCGCCCCCACCGCGCTTTGATCCTTCGTCCGGGCAGGCGCCTGGGCCCAGGCGGCCCCGGCGGCAAGGCACGCGATGACCGCGGCCGCCAGGCGCAGGTAACGCAAACGTTCCCGTTGCATCACGGCTCCTCCGGTGCGAACGGCTGTGGGACGGAACGTCATCGCGGGGGGATACCGCTACTCCCGCATCCGCAGCCCAGAGTCCTCGAGGAAGTCGAGGTACTCGTAGATGATCTCGAAATGCTTCTGCTCCTCGCCGGAGAGGATCCTGAAGAACTTCCTCTCCCGCGCGTCCGTCGCGCTCGCGGCCATCCGGAGATACATCTCGCGCCCCTCCGCCTCGAAACCCAGCGCTTTGCGCATCGCCGCGGCCGCGTCGCCGGAAATCGTCTTCTCCCGCTTGATCCGCGCATATTCCCGCTTGAACAGCCGCATCCGCCCCTCGCCGGGAACGGTGGACACCGGAGGGAATTTCCCCTTCTCCTCGAGCTTCTTCGCGATCGCCCGGATGTCCTCGAAGTGCTGCTTCTCCATCTCCGCGAGGAGCAGGAACACGTTCTTCGCGAACGCGTCGGAGGCTTTCCCCGCGGAAAGGGTGAAGTAGCGCATCCCGGACTTCTCGAACCGCAATGCGCGCGCCAGGGCATGGGTCGCGTTGGCCTTCTTCGGGCCGGGCTTGGCCGATTTCGGCATCTTGGCGCTCCTTTTCGGTGTTCTTCCCATGTTCGGCATTCCCCCCATGATAACCGTTCTCAAAACGGGATTTGAACTTTTTTCCCCCGCCTTCCTACTCCTTCTTCCTGGGACGGCGGTTGGCCTCCAGGATCTTCTTTCTCATGCGGATCGAGGAAGGGGTGACCTCCACCAGCTCGTCCTCGTTGATGAACTCGAGGGCGGCCTCCAGGGAGAGGATCCGGGGAGGCACCAGCCGCAGCGCCTCGTCGGCCCCCGCGGCCCGGATGTTGGTGAGCTTCTTCTCCTTGGTGATGTTCACGTCGATGTCCACGGGCCGGGAGTTCTCGCCCACGATCATCCCCTCGTACACCTGCTCCCCCTCGCCGAGGAAGAAGGTCCCCCGCGACTGCAGGTGGAAGATGGCGTACGCCGTCGTCCGCCCGGTGCGGTCCGCCGCCAGGACGCCGTTGACCCGTTCGGGGATCGGGCCGCCCCACGGTTCGTGGCCGTCGAAGAGGTGATTCAGCAGCCCCGTGCCGCGCGTGAGGGTCAGGAACTCCGACCGGAAGCCGATGAGCCCCCGCGACGGGATGCGGTACTCCAGGCGGACGCGTCCCTGCCCCGGGTTCACCATCTTCGTCATCTTCGCGCGCCGCGCCCCCAGGGCCTGGGTCACCGCGCCGAGATACGCATCGGGGACGTCCACGAACAGCGCCTCGACCGGTTCGAGCACCACCCCGTTCTCCTTCTTCGTGACCACTTCCGGACGCGAGACGGAGAGCTCGAACCCCTCCCGGCGCATCATCTCGATGAGGATCGCCAGCTGGAGCTCCCCGCGCCCCATCACGACGAAGGAGTCCACACCCGAGAAGTCGATCCGCAGGGACACGTTCCCCAGGAGCTCCTTTTCGAGGCGGGCGCGCAGCTGCCGGGACGTGACGAACTTTCCCTCCTTCCCGGCGAACGGCGACGTGTTGATCGAGAAGACCATCGACACCGTCGGCTCGTCCACGGCGATCCGGGGCAGGGGCGAAGGGCGCTCCGCATCCGAGATCGTGTCGCCGATCGTCACGTCCGCGATCCCCGCCAGCGCGGCGATGTCGCCCGCGAAGGCCTCCCGGATCTCCGTCCGGGTGAGCCCCTCGAACCCGTACAGCTGCACCACCTTCACCTTCTCCGCCGCCCCGTCCTTCCCGCAGAGGGAGACGATCTCCGCGGCGCGCAGCGTTCCCTCGAAGACCCGTCCGATGGCGAGCCGTCCCACGTAGTCGCTGTAGTCGAGATTGGTCACGAGGAACTGCAGCGTGCCCGAAGGGTCCCCCGCGGGGGGCGGGACGTGGGAGAGGATCGCGTCGAACAGGGGGCGCAGGTCCCGCCCCGCGGCCTCCCCGCGGAGGGCCGCCGTCCCGGCCCGCGCATTCGTCAACAGGATCGGAAAATCGAGCTGGTCCTCGGAGGCGTCCAGATCGATGAACAGGTCGTACACTTCGTCGATCACCTCGTCGATCCTTGCATCGGGACGGTCGATCTTGTTGACGACGAGGATGACGGGGAGCTCGCGCTCGAGCGCTTTCTTGAGCACGAAGCGGGTCTGCGGGAGAGGCCCCTCGGAGGCGTCCACCAGGAGCAGCACCCCGTCCACCATCAACAGCGTCCGCTCCACCTCGCCGCCGAAGTCGGCGTGCCCGGGAGTGTCCACGATGTTGATCTTCACGCCCCGGTAGACCACGGCGGTGTTCTTCGCCATGATCGTGATCCCCTTTTCCCGCTCCAGGTCGATCGAGTCCATCACCCGCTCGATGACCACCTGGTGCTCGCGATAGATGCCGCTCTGCTGGAGCATCGCGTCGACCAGGGTGGTCTTCCCGTGGTCGACGTGCGCGATGATCGCGATGTTGCGGATGGCGGCGGAGGTCGGATTCAACGGGGGAAATTACGCGAAGGAGCGGTCGAACAGCTCCCGGATCGCCCTCCGTCCGTTCTCTTCGAGGAAACGGGTCCCCGTACCCGTAAAGCTGGGGTTGCCGATCCGGATCCCCTGCCCGCCGGAGGGTCCGACCCACTTCTCTTCCTTCCAGGTGAACCAGGCGTCCTTCCCCTGGTCGAACACGAAGATCGGCTTGTTGCAGAGCTTGGCGAACTCCGCTCCCCAGCCGGTCCCGCCCTTGACCGTCCCGTCGGGCAGCACCGCCCCGATGACGTAGATCTCCCGGCCGGAGTTGACCTGGTACCAGATGCTCTGGAGCACCTTCCGGATGGTCGGAGCGTCCGTATAGGTCCGGTTCAGAAGCCGGGACACGTAGGAAAGGCTCACGTCTCCCTTCGCCAGCTCTTCCCGCGACAGGACGCGGACACCGCGGGTGCGGGCCAGGGCGCGGCCCTCGAAGGTGAAGTTGACCTCCTCGATCCCGTGCTTCTCCGCGTTGGCGCCGAACTCCGCCTCGGCGCCGGCGGCCCCGCCGCTGTACAGGACGCACTCTTCCCGGTTCGGCATCTTCATCTCCTTGGAATCATTGGGCGCCGCAGCCGACACTATACCACGACGGTTCGCTACTTCGGCAGGAGAGCCGTCGTCAGCGCCGGGATGTAGGTGATGGCGAGGACACCCGCGAGCAGGAGCAGCAGGAACGGCAGGACGGAACGGCACACCTGGCCGAAGGGCTTCTTGAACCGGTAGGCGGAGAGGAAAAGATTCATCCCGACCGGCGGGGTGAGGTACCCCAACTGCAGATTGGCGAGGAAGATGACCCCCAGGTGCACGGGGTGGACGTCGAACGCCTCGGCCATGGGGGCGATGATCGGGACGACCACCACGATCGCGGAGAAGATGTCCATGAGGCAGCCGACGATCAGGAGGAAAAAGTTCAGCGAGACGAGGAACACCACCTTCGAGTGGATCGCCGACCGGACGAATCTTAGCAGGAGCGCCGGCACGTCCGCGTCCACCATGTAGTTGGTGAGCCCCATCGCGGCCGCCAGGATGATGAGCACCCCTCCGATCAGGGATCCGGACTCGACGCCGACCCGCAGGAGGTCGCGGCGCATGGAGACCCCGCGGTGGACGAACTTCTCCGCGAGGAACGCGTACAGGACCGTGACGGCGGCGGCCTCTACGATCGTGGTCAGGCCGCTGAAGATCCCCGCGAGGACGATGACGGGCAGGAGAATGTCCCACTTCGCCTCCCGGAGGGCGCACCGCAGTTCCGCGGAATCGAACGGCGTGCGGCGCGCTCCGGAGGCCATGCCGGTCCGGACGGCGTATGCGGAAAGGATCGCCATCAGCAGGAACCCCGGAAGGATCCCTCCAAGGAACATCCTGTCCACCGCGATCCCCGCCACCACGGCGTACAGGATCACGGGAAGGCAGGGAGGGAACAGGAGCCCCAGCGATCCCGAGGCGGTCAGGAGCCCGAGGGAGAATTTCTCGGGATACGCTTCCGCGAGCAGCGCGGGGTAGAGGATCCCGCCGAGCGCGAGGATGGTCACCCCCGACGCCCCCGTGAACGTCGTGAAGAACACCGACACGAGGACGGCCACCACGGCCACGGCTCCGGGCATCCATCCTACCAGGGCGCGGAAAAGGCGCACCAGGCGCTGCGAGGCGAACCCCGCCGTCATCAGGTATCCCGCGAAGGTGAACAGGGGAAGCGTGGGAAGGGTGGGCGAGGTGACCATCCGGTACACCTCGACGGGGATGGAGGCCAGCGGCACCCCGGCATGGCGGAAGAGGAGAACGGCAACGCCTCCCAGCACGGCGAACAAGGGAGCGCCGCACACGAGCGCCGCGAACAGCGCCGCCAGCACCGCCGCGAGCACGGGACCGCTCGCCATCGCGGAGGAGGAGGAAAGGATGGCGACGCCGGCGGCGATGCCTGCGGCGGCGACCCGCCCCCCCCGGTAGGCGGAGGCCCCGCGCACCAGCCGCCAGGCCACGAGCGCGAATCCCAGCGGCATGACGGCTTCCGCGGCCCACACCGGGAAATGGGGAACGACCATGGCGCCGTCCCCGTATTCCACGCGGACCAGGGAGAGGGAAGCGGCGCAAAGGAGGGCCGACACCGCCGCGGAAATTCCGCCGGCGAACACGGAGAGGGGGGCGCGCATCCCCCGGGGAAAAGGCTGCACGGACCCCACGGCGAGGAGTCTCCCGTCGCGCGCCGCGATCGCGCCCCCCAGGAGTCCCACCCACAGGGTCCCGTGACGCACGAGGGTCGAGGACCCCGGGATGCCGCCGCCCCACAGCCGGCGGCCCGCCATCTCGAGGAGGGGGAGGATCGCCATGGCGCACAGGATCGCGACCGTCGCCGCGTCTTCCGCGCGCCGGAGCGGTCCGGCGCGCCTGCCGGGCGGCGGCGCAGGGGCATCTTCCCCGCTGCCGGACCGCCGTCCGGTCTTCATCGCGGCTTCGCCTTCCCCGACGGCCGGGAGGCCCGGAACGCGTCGCGGTACCGCCTTACCATGTCGAACGCCTCGGCCGGGATGATCTTCCCGCGAACCTCGGGGTAGACGTCCTCGACCGTCTTCCGCCACTGGGCCTCCACCGCCGGGGAAACCTTGTGGATCTTCAGGCCGTTTTTCACCATCACGGCGATCGCTTCCCGGTTCAGGCGCCGGATCTCGGATCTGAGGCGCAGCCCCGCCGCGCGCGACGCGTCGAGAAGTTTCGGGCGCAGCTCCGGCGGGATTTTCTCCCACGCGGACCGGCTGATCACCGTCGCCCCGGTCAGCGGCGCGTACCGCAGGTCCGCCATGTTCGGCGCAAGCCCGAACCACTGGAACGCAAGCGCCGCCAGCGGCGTGCTGGAGAAGGAGTTCACCATCCCCGTCTCGAGCCCCGGCAGAAGATCCGCCGTGGAGAGCGGAACCGGGTGGAATCCCGTCTTCTTGTAGAGCTGCACGAGGTTGGTGTCCCCCGCCCACAGGAACAGCTTGAGGGACTTGACCTCGGCGGGCGTGGTCACCGGCGTTTTCGAAAAGAAGTGGACCCACCCCGCATCGCCCCAGTTGAGGACGATGAACCCCCTCTCCTCCATCCTCTTCTCGAGGTAAGGCGCGAACCGGTCGCGGACGAAGTCGAACTCCTCGTCGGAGGCGTACATCATCGGGATGTGCAGGGCGTAGAAGGCCTTGTCGAGGTAGGCGAGCCCGATCCCGGTGATGGCGGAGGCCTGGATCTGTCCGACCCGCATCTTGCGGATCATCGCGTCCTCGTCCCCGGCGACCCCTCCCGGGTAGATGCGCAGCGTGACCGCTCCGCCGGAAATCCTTTGCCAGTCCTCCCCCATCTCCTGCAGGACCCGGTACCAGGACGACCCCTCCGGCGCCAGGGTCGCCATCTTCACGATCATCGCCGCCCGCGCGGGGACCGCGAGCGCCAGGAACAGCGTCAACGCCAGGAGGGCGACCCCCCCCGGCAGCCTATTCGATGAACAGCGCATCCGCCTTCCCCTTCAGCCAGCGCGCCCGGCGCTGTGCGACAAGGTTGCTCAACCGGTATTCCGGCGCCCCTCCCCGCGCGTCGAAGGCAAGCGCCCGGTCGAGGAGATCGAGGTACTCCTTCCGGTTCTGGGTCCGAACGGAAACGGTCTCCGCGAAGGTCACCAGGGGCGAAACCTTCCTCCCGCGGGAGAGTTCCATCGCACGCTCGAAGTGCCGGCGCGCCTTCGCGACCGACCCTCCCATCGCCTCGGGGCGGCTCCCCTCGAAGGCGACGAAATATTCGTGGATCGCGCCGTCGCCGAACCGCTCGTCCAGCGCGAGGGCCCGGCGCATCAGCGCCTCGCAGCGGGGAAGGTCCGCCAGCAGGGCGGGGTCTCCCGGGGAGGAGGCCACGGCCGCGCTCCAGGCGGCGGAGGTCCAATACAACAGGGGGACATCCTCCATGCCGACCGTCGCCGCGGCTCCGGCCGGATCCGTCCGGAGCCGCTCCGCGAACCCCTCGCGGCCCACCGCCAGTCCGCGGACACCGTACGCCTTCGCCCGGAGGAGGAGGCGGACAACACGCTCCATCCCCCCCCTCCGCATCGCGGGATCCCGCGCCTCCTCGGCGTCCTGGCGGACGAAGGCGACCGCGTACTGCGTGAATCCGCCGCACAGTGCGGTCAGCAGCCCCTTGTGCTCCGGCCGTTCCGAAAGGAGCGACTCCATCGCCTTCAGGCCGAAAGGGGTCGCGTCGCGCACCAGGTCCGGATCGTCGTCCCGCGCGAACACCTCTCCTCCCGAGGAGACGGCGTCGGCAACCCGCGACACCACGTATGCTTTCGGGGAGCAGGCGGAAAGAAGAACCGCCGGGAGGAGGATCGGGAGCAGGCGCAGGCGGCCCATGCCTCACCCGGTCCCCGGGCCGCCGGAGGTGCCGAGGACCTTGCTCACCTTCTCGCCGAGATCCTGCCGGCGGAAAGGTTTCTGGAGGAAACCGCCGAAACCCCCTTCGACGATGTCGCAGATCCGGCCGCTCTCGTCGTACCCGCTGGCGAGGATGGCCCGAACCGCCGGGGCGATCCTTCGCATCTCCGCGAGGGCCGCTTCCCCGGTCAGGCGGGGCATCACCAGATCCAGCAGAACCAGGTCGATCTCCTCGTGGCGTTCCCGGAACAGTTCGACCGCCTCCCGCCCGTCCCGCGCCTCGATCACCGAGTACCCGAGGGATTCCAGCATGGCCCGGACCACGGTGCGCACGTCGGGCTCGTCGTCGGCCAGCAGCACGCTTCCGGCGCCCGGACGCGGGGCGGACGCGGGGCGCCTCTCCTCCCGAGGAACGGGGCTCTCCGGGAGGAGGACGGTGAAGGTCGTCCCGGCCCCCCGGCGGGAGTCGACCCGGATCTCCCCTCCGTGGTTCTCCACGATGCCGCGGATCGCCGCCAGTCCCATCCCCCGGCCGGCCCCCTTCGTGGTGTAGAAAGGCTCGAAGATGCGGTCCATCACCCGGTCGTCCATTCCCCCGCCCGTGTCCGACACCTCGAGGGCGATCCGCCCGGCGCCGGGCCTGGCCAGGACGGCGACCGAAAGCTTCCCGCCGTCGTTCATCGCCTCGGCGGCGTTCATGCACAACCCCATCACGACCTGCTTCATCTGGGCCACGTCGGCGTGCACCGGAGGGAGCGCATCCTCGCAGGACACGGAGATTTCGACACATGCCGGGAGGGAGGCCCGGAGCGCCGGGAGCGTCTCCTCCACGATCTGCCGCAGGGAAACCGACTCGGGGGCGTATTTTCCCTGCCGGGCGTATGCGAGGAGCTGGTGGGTGAGCTCCGCCGCCCGGGCCTGCATCCGGTGCACCACGTCCAGGTATGCGCGGACCTGCGGGTCCTGGCCGACGAGCATGGAGAGCATCTCCACCGCCCCCTGGATCCCCGCCAGGAGATTGTTGTATTCGTGGGCGATGCCGCCCGCGAGCATGCCGATCGTCGAGAGCGCCTGGCTCTCGGCGATGCGTTCCTCCATTCTCCTGCGCTCGGAGACGTCGCGCGTCAACCGGAGGATTCCCCCTTCCGGTTCGGCGGTCCCCCGCACGGGGATGGCGACCGACTCCACCTCGAGGTATTCCCCGGAAGCGCGCCGCATGCGGTACCGGTGGGTTGCCGGCTCCGCTCCGCCGGACACCACGCGACGGTTTTCCTCGAAGAACCTCCCGATGTCGTCCGGGTGGAGGAACCCCTCGGTCGGCGAACCCTCCATCTGCTCCGGCCGGATCCCGAGCATGGTCCGCGAGGCGGGGCTTGCGTACAGGATGCGACCGGAAGGGGCGTGGAGCGAGATGAGATCCGGCGAATTCTCGGCGAGAAACCGGTACCTCGCCTCGGAGACGCGCAGCCGGTCCTCCGCGCGGCGTCGCTCGAGGGCGGCGGAGAGGATCGCCGCCACCAGTTCCATCGCCCGCACCACGTCGTCGTCCCATGCTTTCGGAGCGGCGGACGCGTGGAGGGCGACGAACCCCAGGAGGCGCGTGCCGAACTTGAGGGCGACAAGGAGCGCGGACCGGACCGGGTGATCGCCGAGCAGCACTTTCAGGGGATCCGGGTCCGGCAGGAGGGAAAGGTCGTCCACGACGACCATGCCCTCCGAACGCAGGCGGTCGAGCAGCCGGTCCATCGCCGGGCCGCCGCGGTACGCCTCCCGGACTCCGGGGAGCGCGCCGGCTCCCGCCACAGGCCGGGGGGATCCGGGAGCCTCCTCTCCCGACGTGAAGTAGAGGCAACCGCCATCCGCACCGCTCAGGGAAAGGATTTCCCGGCATACCTCGTCGAGGAGTTCGTCGAAGGCAAGCCCCAGCGCGCAAATCCTCGCGATGCGCGGCACGGACAACAACGGGTAGTTCCGCGGAGGATGCGGAATCCCCCTCCGGACACCTTCGGGAAACGGGATCGCGTTGCCCACCCGCAGCCTCCTTCAAAGAAATAAAATTATGATTATATCCCCGGACACGGAGGCGGTTCGACTGAAATCACGCGCCCTTGCGCCCCGGAACGGAAAGCCACCCTCCTCCCGCGGCATACTCCGCCGCTCCCAGAAGCGGCGCCGTAGGATCGAGGATCACGCTTACCGGCACGCGGGAGAGCAGGTCCGCCATCCGCCCCTTGCCGGTGAACGCGGCGAGGAACTCCCCCCTCCGCAGGGCCGGAAGGATCGCGGGGGCGATGCCGCCGCCGAGGCAGACCCCCCCCGTCGCGAGGTACTGCAACGCGAGGTTCCCCGCCACGGCGCCGTAGATGGAGGAAAACATGCGCAGCGCCTCCGCGCAGGCGCCGCCGCCGGAGAGCCCGTGCCGGACGATCGCGTGCTGCGGGTCCTCCCCCGCCGCCTCCGGGTCGGCTTCCGGCGCAATTCCCTCCTCTTCCCGCACGAACCGGTAGATGTCGCGCAAGCCGGGCCCGGAAAGAACGCGCTCCATGCTCACGCGCCCGTAGACCCGCCGCAGAAACGCGTGGAGGCGCACCTCCCTGTCGTCCCGGGGCGCGAAATCCGCATGCCCGCCCTCGGATGCCATGGGGACATACCTGTCGCCGACAGCGATGAGAAATCCCTCCCCAAGCCCCGTGCCGGCGGCAAGGACCGCCACGCTCCCCCCCGCCCCGGCATCGCCCTCCTGAACGGCTCCCCGGTCTTGCGGCGGAAGGAACGGGACCGCGGAGGCCATCGCCTGGAGGTCGTTCAGGAGGTACGACTCCCGGGCGCCCGAAAAACGCCGGAGGGATGCTTCGTCCACCTCCCAGTCGAGATTCGTGAGTCGGCACCTGCCGCCGACGACGGGTCCGGCCACCCCGACGCATGCCCGCCCGACGGCGGGGGCTCCTTTCAGGAAATCGCGTACTATCGGCTCGAGGCCGGGGAAATCCCGGCTCGGGTAGGTCGCCATCGTTTGGCGGGAAAGGATCGCCCCCTCGCGCCGGTAAAGCGCCAGGTTCGTCTTCGTTCCGCCGACATCTCCCGCAAGGATCATCCCGCGGTCCTCCATTCCGGCGGCAGCAGCCTGGCCGCTTCCGCATCGGCCAGGAACAGCGCCGATCCCCTGCGCGGCGCGACCAGCGAGGCGGGAAGGGCGGGGGACCGCAGGGCGGGATCCCGTGCCGCCGCGATCACGTCGTGCAGCACCCGGGCCTTCCCTCCTCCCTGGACGAGGAACACGATGCGGGAGGCGGCGTTCAGCAGGGAGAGCGTCATCGTCACCCGGGAGACGGGAGGGTCGCCCCCCGTCGACGTGCCGACCAGCTCCCGTGCGGAAGACAATGCTCCGCTCCCCGGGAAAAGGGAGGCGGTGTGGCCGTCCTTCCCGACCCCGAGCACCACGGCGTCGAACCGCGGAATCCCCCCGGGGGCGTCGGGAAACGCCCTCCTGAGCACCGCCTCGTACTCCCTCGCCGCCTCGTCCGGACCGGGAAGGGCGGTGTCGACGCCCCGGAAACCCTCTTCCGGCACCGGCGCGCGGGAGAGGAGCGTCTCCTCGATCATCCTCCGGTTGCTGCGCGGGTCGCCGGGCGGAACGAACCGCTCGTCCACCTGCCAGAAGCGGACTCTCCCCCAGGGGAAGCGCGCGCGGTACGGATCCGCCGCGAGTGTCCCGTAGGCCCGGCGGGGCGTCTCCCCGCCGGAAAGGGCGATGTGCACCGTCCTGCCCTCCGGCATCTCTTTCGCGATCCCCCACAGCCGGCCCGCCGCCGCGCGGGCAAGCTCCCCGGGAGAGGAGAGGACGAAGACGCGCACGGGGTCGCCTTCGCCCCGGGAGCCGCTCCCCTTCACGGCGTGCGCCATGCCCGCTTCTCCCGCGCGAGGAGGGCGTCCGCCTCCGCGGGTCCCCAGGATCCCGCGGGATAGAAGTAGAGGTCCCGGCCGGGGTTCTCCTTCCACCTTGCCAGGAACGGATCGAGGAGGGACCACGACACCTCGACGATGTCCTCCCGCGGGAAGAGGGTGGCGTCTCCCAGCATGGCATCGAGCAGGAGTCTCCCGTACGCGGGCTGGCTCTTCGCGCCGAAGGACTGCTCGTAAGAAAAGCGGAACCGCACCGGCTGGACGCGGATCGAAGGGCCGGGAAACTTCGCATCGAACTGCAGGAAGATCCCCTCGTCGGGCTGGATGTTGAGCGCCAGCAGGTTCGATCCCGGCTGCCCGCACGCCGAATGCTCGAAGAGCCTGTACGGGGCGGGGCGGAAGAAGATGGCGATCTCGGAGGTCCTCCCCGCGAGCCGTTTCCCGGACCGCAGGTAGAACGGGACGCCTCCCCACCTCCAGTTGTCGATGGTGAAGCGCGCCGCCACGTACGTCTCCGTCAGCGACCCGGGGGCGACGTTCTTCTCCTTGCGGTAGGGTTCGACCGCATGCCCCCGGATCGTTCCCGCCGTGTATTGTCCGCGGACGCAGGCCTCCCCCGCGCGTTCCGAAGGGATGGGCTCGATGGACCGCAGCAGCTTCAGCTTCTCGTCGCGCACGTCGTCGGCCGACAGCGAGATCGGCGGCTCCATCCCGACGACCGCCAGGAGCTGTAAAAGGTGGTTCTGGAGCATGTCGCGCACCGCACCCGCCCCGTCGTAGTAATCGCCGCGGCTCCCGACGCCGATGTCTTCCGCCGCCGTAATCTGGACGTGATCGATGTAGTTCCGGTTCCAGAGGGGCTCGAAGATCCCGTTGCCGAACCGGAACACGAGCAGGTTCTGGACCGTCTCCTTCCCGAGGTAATGGTCGATGCGGAAGACCTGCGCCTCGCGGAAAACCGACGACACGCCGGCGGAAAGGGCCTTTGCGCTCTCGAGGTCGTTTCCGAACGGCTTTTCGATGACCACGCGCCGGAACCCGGGCAACTTCTCCGACGGACCGGAGAGGCCGGATTCGCCGATCCCGAGGACGGCGGCCCCGTAATGCTTCGGAGCGAGGGCCAGGTAGAAGAGGAGGTTCCCGGGAATCCCCCGCTCCGCGCAAAGCGCGCGCAGGCGGCCCCGCAGGGCAGGGTAGCCTTCCCTGTCCAGAACGTCGCCCGGATGGTAGAAGAGCCGCGGGGCGAAGGATTCCCACGCCGCCGGGTCGAACGCCGCCCCGAGCTCCGCCCGCGCCTCCTCCGCGAGGCGGGCGCGGAACACGTCGTCGGTGTAAGGAGTGCGCGATACGCCCAGCACGGAGAATCCTTCGGGGAGGAGCTTCTCCCGCTGAAGCGCGAACAGGGCGGGGACGAGCTTGCGCCGGGTCAGGTCCCCCGAGGCGCCGAAGATCACCAGGAGGCAGGGATCGGGAACGGCAACGGACATCTCCGTGGACACCCCCGCGACGGATTCGGCTTCCGGCGACACGCCCATGGCGGCCCTCCTGGTCCCTGAAAGCGGGCGCCTACTTTCCCGCGCCGGCGCCCCGCAGCCGTCCCTCGACGGCAGAAAGGAGTTTCCGGTAGGAATCGAGGAAGCTTTTCACCCCCTCCGCCTCGAGGCGCTCGCAGACTTCCTCGATCCCGGTCTCCATCAACGCGTAGTCGTCCAGGACCGCACGGGCGGCGTCCGCGCCGCCCTTCATCGCGTCCGCCACGACACCGTGGTCCCGAAAGGCGTCCATCGTCTGCGGGGGCATCGTGTTGACGGTGTCCCTTCCGATCAGTTCCTCGACGTATTTCACGTCCCGGTATTTCGGGTCCTTCGTCCCCGTGCTCGCCCACAGGGGGCGCTGCTTCCGCGCGCCGAGATCCTCGAGATGCCTCCAACGCTCCCGGGAGAAGATCCGGAGGAACTCCGCGTAGGCGACCCGCGCGTTGGCAACCGCCACCTTGCCGAGGAGGGACAGGGCGGTCTGCGCCTTGGGGGAGCCCGGCCACCGTTCCACCGCGGAGAGAAGAAGGGCGTCCACCGCGGTGTCGACCCGCGAGACGAAGAACGACGCGACGGAGGCGACGGCCCGCGGGTCGCCGCCGCGCGAAAGAAGCCGCTCCAGGCCGCGGAGATACGCCTCGGCGACCTCCCCGTACCGCTTCACGGAGAAGATCAGCGTCACGTTCACCGGGACTCCGGAGGCGATCGTCGCCTCCACCGCGGGCAGCCCCTCGCGCGTGCCGGGGATCTTGATCATCACGTTGGGCCGGCCCACGGCGTCGTAGAGCTCCCGCGCCCGGGAGACCGTCCCTTCCGTATCGTGCGCCAGGTCCGGATCCACCTCGAGCGACACGTAGCCGTCGTCTCCCGCCGTCGCGTCGTACACGGGCCGCAGCACGTCCGCGGCGGCGCGGATGTCGTCCGTCACGATCCGCTTGTACGCCTCGAGCGGCGGGATTCCGGCCCGCGCCAGCGCGCCGATCTGCTCGTCGTAGTCGCGCCCGGAGGAAACCGCCTTCTCGAAGATCGTCGGGTTGGAGGTCACTCCCCTGATGCCGTCCTCCGCGATCCTCCGGGCGAGTTCGCCGGACGAAATCATCCCCCGGTGGATGTAGTCGAGCCAGGGGCTCTGCCCCGCATCTCCCAGCGAGATCAGCGGGTTCTTCTTCATGATCCTTGCCCTCCCTTCACCACATCCAGAACGGACTTCGCCCGGTCGCGCACCGCCTCCGGAGTGATCCCGAGCTCGCGGAAGATCCGTTCGGCGGGCGCCGACGCGCCGAAGCGATCGATGCCGATCGAGGCCCCCCGCCTTCCCGCGTACCGCTCCCACCCGAAGGTGGAGCCCGCCTCCACGGAAACGCGGGCGGCGACTTGGGGCGGCAGAACCGACTCCCGGTACGCCGCATCCTGCTCCTCGAACCGCTCCCAGCACGGCATGCTCACCACCCGGGCGGCGACGCCCTCGCCGGCCAGAAGCTCTTTCGCCGCCAGCGCCACGGCCACCTCGGACCCCGACGCGAGCAGGAGCACATCCGGCGCGCCGCCGGGAGCTTCGGAAAGAACGTAGGCGCCCCGGAAGACGCCGCCGTCGCGGAAGACCCGTTCCGGCGGCAGGACCGGGATCTTCTGCCGCGTCAGGACGATGGCGGTCGGCCCCTCCGTCCGCTCCAGCGCCATGCGCCACGCGGCCGCCGTCTCGTTCGCATCGGCAGGCCGAACCACGTGGAGGTTCGGCATCGCACGCAACGACGCCAGGTGCTCCACGGGCTGATGCGTCGGCCCGTCCTCCCCCAACCCCACGGAGTCGTGCGTCAGCACGTATACCACGCGGCACCGCATCAACGCGGCCAGCCGCATCGAAGGACGCATGTAGTCCGTGAAGATGAAGAAGGTGGCGCCGTACGGGATCACCCCGCCGTGGCGGGCCATCCCGTTGAGGACCGCCCCCATCCCGTGCTCCCGCACGCCGAAGTGGAAGTTCCTTCCGCCCGGCGGCGCATCGGGCAGAAACTCCCCTCCGGAGCCGATGTGCGTTTCCGTCGAGGGGGCGAGGTCCGCCGAGCCCCCCGCCAGCTCCGGTATCTTCGCCGCGATCGCGTTCAACACCTTATGGGATGCGCTCCGTGTGGCCGCCGCACCGGCTTCGGGCGAAAAGGTCGGGATCGCCTCCGCCCACCCCTCCGGCAGATCCCCCCACATCCTCCGCTCCCACTCCATCGCGAGATCCGGATACTTCCCGGCGTACTCCGCAAAGGCGAGCCGCCACTCCCTCTCCAGCCGCTCCCCGCGGGGGAGCGCCTCGCGGAAGTGGGCCAGCACGTCGTCGGGAACGAGGAAGCCGGGGGATGCGGGCCACCCGAGCCGCTCCTTCGCCAGGGCGACCTCCGCCTCCCCCAGCGGGGAGCCGTGGGCGTCGGCCGTGTTCTGCTTGTTCGGGCTGCCGTACCCGATGGCGGTCCGCACGACCACCAGCGTAGGGCGCTCCTTTTGCGCGAACGCCGCTTCGATCGCCGCCGACATCCCCTCCAGGTCGGTGTTCCCGTTCCGGACCGTCAGCACGTCCCAGCCGTAGGCGCGGAACCGCGCCGCGGTGTCGTCGCGGAAGGCGAGGTCCGTGGACCCTTCGATGGTGATCCGGTTGTCGTCGTAGAAAGCCGTGAGGTTTCCGAGCCGGTGGAATCCCGCGAGCGAGGCCGCCTCCGCGGCGACCCCCTCCATCAGGTCGCCGTCGGAGCAGAGCGCCACTACCCGGTGCGCGACGACCTCGTGCCCCGGGCGGTTGAAACGCTGCGCGAGGAGCCTCGAAGCCATCGCCATCCCGACGGCGTTCCCCAGCCCCTGCCCCAATGGCCCCGTCGTCACCTCCACGCCGGGGGTGTGCCCGGCCTCGGGGTGGCCTGGGGTCCTGCTCCCCCACTGGCGGAATTGCCTCAGGTCCTCGAGCGACACCTCGAACCCCGTAAGATGGAGCAGGGCGTAGAGAAGCATGGAGGCGTGTCCGCAGGAAAGGACGAACCGGTCGCGCCCGGGCCAGTCCGGGTTCGCGGGGTTGTACCGCAGGTACCTCGTCCACAACAGGTAGGAAAGCGGCGCCAGCCCCATCGGCGTGCCGGGGTGTCCCGACTTCGCCTTCTGCACCGCATCGACCGCAAGAAACCGGATGGTGTTGATGGCGCGAAGTTCCAGACCGTCGTTTTCCACGGTCACTCCCCCCTTTCGGCATGGCGGAATGCGGGTTCCGCCCGTCCGCGCGCGATCCGGTCCGGAGCCCGCCTCGATATGGATGGTTCCCGGGATTTCGGGGGTTCATCTTATCATCCCGCCGGTGTTTTGGGATCGGAAGCCGCGGAACGGCGGAGACTCCCGTCGCGCGCGGGTCCTGCCGGGGGGAGAATCCCCGGTGGCCAATCCGGGCACCTCCCCGGTTTTCCTATCCCCGGTAATGGAGAAGGAGGATCTTCACCCCGATGGCGATGAGGATCACCCCCCCGGCAAGTTCCATCCGCCTCCCGAAAACGTTGCCGAGGCGCTTCCCCAGGTGCAGCCCCGCCGCGGTGAAGACGCTCGCCACGATCCCGATGACGACGCCGGGGTAGACGATCCCCTTGTCGCCGAGCACCCCGAGCCCCACGCCCACCGCGAACGCGTCGATGCTCGTCGCCACGGAAAGGACGACAAGGGAAACCCCCCGCGTCGGGTCCTTCCCTCCGCTCTTCCCTACCCCGTCGCGGAAGCTCTCGAACACCATCTTCCCCCCGACGAACGAGAGCAGGGAAAAGGCGATCCACCGGTCGTAGCTCTCGATCCACGGCCCCGCCGCCCTCCCCGCAAGGTATCCGATGACCGGCATCAGGAACTGGAAGAGGCCGAAATGGAAGGCGAGGCGGAACGTCTGGCGGGCGGACACCGTCCCGAGAACGATCCCCGCGGCGATCGACACGGCGAGGGCGTCCATGGCCAACCCCACCGAGATGCCGAGAAGCGTGAGCGCGTCGATCGGTGACCTCCCGGGCGTGGTACCATTCCGAGTATCATCCAAGATACCGCGCGGGAGGTCACGGCGCCATGCATCCGGACAGCTTCGGAACCCGTTCCCGCAAGACCGTCGGCGGAAGGACGTACGAGATCTTCCGGCTGGACAGGCTTTCCGCCGCCCGCGCGGCGAAGATCTCCCGCCTCCCCTTCTCCATCAAGGTCCTCCTCGAAAACCTCCTGCGGCACGAAGACGGCGCCACGGTCACGGCGGACGACATCCGGGCGCTCTCGAACTGGTCGCCGAAAGCGCCGGCGGACCGCGAGATCGCCTTCCGCCCGGCCCGCGTGCTCCTGCAGGATTTCACCGGCGTCCCCGCGCTGGTCGACCTGGCGGCGATGCGCGACGCGGCGAAGCGGATGGGCGGGGACCCGAAGCGAGTCAACCCCCTGATGCCGGCGGACCTCGTCATCGACCACTCCGTGCAGGTGGACCGGTTCGCCGCGGTTGCCGCCTTTCCCGACAACGTTGCGAGGGAGTACGGGCGCAACGGGGAGCGGTACGCGTTCCTGCGCTGGGGGAAGGAGTCGTTCCGCAACTTCCGCGTCGTCCCCCCGGGCACCGGGATCTGCCACCAGGTGAACCTGGAGCACCTCGCCCCCGTCGTTTTCACGCGAAAAGACCGCCCCGGCGCGCTGGCGTACCCGGATACCCTCGTGGGGACCGACTCCCACACGCCGATGATCAACGGGCTGGGCGTTGTCGGGTGGGGCGTGGGCGGGATCGAGGCGGAGGCGGCGATGCTCGGCCAGCCGATCTCGATGCTCATTCCCGAGGTGGTAGGGTTCCGGATGACCGGGGAGCTCCCCGTCGGGGCGACCGCGACCGACCTCGTCCTCACCGTCACCCAGATGCTTCGGAAGAAAGGGGTGGTGGGAAAGTTCGTCGAGTTCTACGGAAAGGGGCTCTCCTCCCTCTCCGTGGCCGACCGGGCGACGATCTCGAACATGTCGCCGGAGTACGGCGCTACGATCGGCTTTTTCCCCGTCGACAGGGAGACGCTCTCCTACCTTCGCTTCACCGGCCGGGACCGGGACCAGGTTAGGCTCGTGGAGGCGTACTGCAAGGCGCAGGGGCTCTTCCGCACGGACGACACCCGCGATCCGGTCTTCTCCGACACCCTTTCGCTCGACCTTTCCTCCGTGGAGCCGTGCATGGCGGGGCCGCGCCGGCCGCAGGACCGCGTGCCGCTCAGGGACGCGAGGGACGCGTTCCGCAAGGCCCTTTCCGCATGGGGGAAGGAGGCGCGGGCGGAAAACGGGGGCGACGGCGCGGATCGATGGATGGGGGAGGGCGGCTGCGTCGCGGGGGAAATGCGCGCACCGGGCCCGGTAGCCTGGACGCCCGGGGCGACGTCGGTCCGGCTCGACCAGGGCGTGTTCGACCTGCACGACGGCTCGGTGGTGATCGCCGCCATCACGAGCTGCACGAACACCTCCAACCCCTCCGTGATGATCGGCGCGGGACTGGTGGCGAAGAAGGCGGTCGAAAAGGGGCTTCGGACGCGGCCGTGGGTGAAGACGAGCCTCGCCCCGGGATCGAAGGTGGTCACGCAGTACCTCGACCGGGCGGGACTGACGCCGTACCTGCAGGCGCTCGGGTTCCACCTTGTCGGATACGGCTGCACCACCTGCATCGGAAACTCCGGGCCCCTCCCCGAGGCGATCGCGGAAACGATCCGGCGCGGGAACCTGGTGGCCGCGTCGGTCCTTTCGGGAAACCGGAACTTCGAGGGACGGATCCACCCGCTGTGCCGGGCGAACTACCTCGCCTCCCCGATGCTCGTGGTGGCGTACGCCCTCGCCGGCGACGTCGACTTCGACCCGTACACCGAGCCGCTGGGGAACGACCGCAACGGGAAACCGGTCTTCCTCCGCGAGATCTGGCCGTCGCCGGGAGAGATCACCGAGGCGGTGCGGTCCGCGGTCGAGCCGGAGATGTTCCGGAAGGAATACGCCTCCGTGTTCGCGGGGGACGAGGCGTGGAAGAAGCTCCCCGTCCCGAAGTCGGAGTGCTTCGCATGGGAACCGGCCTCCACCTACGTCAAGAACCCGCCGTTCTTCGAGAACCTGCCGGCGGCGCCGGAACCGGTCGCGGAGATCCGCGGGGCGCGGGTCCTGGCGGTGCTCGGCGACTCGGTGACGACGGACCACATCTCCCCGGCCGGGGACATCGCCGAGGACAGCCCGGCGGGAGCGTACCTGAAAGGTCACGGCATACCGAAGGAGGAGTTCAACTCGTACGGCAGCCGGCGCGGGAATCACGAGGTGATGATGCGCGGCACCTTCGCCAACATCCGGCTGCGCAACCTGCTGGCTCCCGGCACCGAGGGCGGTTGGACGACGTATCCGCCCGGCGGGGAGAAGGCGACGATCTACGACGCGGCGATGCGGTACGCGAAGGACGGCGTCCCGCTGCTCGTCCTCGCGGGGAAGGAGTACGGATCCGGCTCCTCGCGCGACTGGGCGGCCAAGGGGCCGCGGTTGCTGGGGGTGCGCGCGGTGATCGCGGAGAGTTTCGAGCGGATCCACCGCAGCAACCTCGTCGGGATGGGGATCCTCCCGCTCCAGTTCGTGGACGGCGCCACCCGGGAGTCCCTCGGCCTCACAGGGAAGGAAATCTACGCCGTCGAGGGGATCGCCGGGGAGATCACCCCCCGGATGCGGGTGACGGTGCGCGTTTCCGGCGAGAGGGGCGAACGGACGTTCCCGGCGCTGGCGCGGATCGACACGCCCGCGGAAGCGCATTACTACGTGCACGGCGGCATCCTGCCGTACGTGCTACGGCGGTTGATCGGGAAGGGGTGAACCGTCGGGTGGTTCCTCAGGAAAGATAGCTTCGGAAATCCGCAACGATTTCCTGTAATTTTCCATCGTTGTTGTAGACGATCCCGGCGGAGTATTGATAGTCGCTTTTCATTCGACCGCAGACCGCCCGCATCCACGCCGTGTGCATCGTCGAGGAGAGTACGCCGAGATGAAAAAGCGTGGCCTCTTGAATCGTCAAGAGACTGCCACTTGCAATCCATGATGGATCAAGATGGCACATCGGGATATAGCGGAGACAGGGGGCGTCCCCTTTTCCGGAGCCGTACACGATGTTGGGAGAGGTCCGAAGCGGGAGGCGGTGGTAGTAGCTCCCGAACTCTTCGGATATGCGCAGGTTCATCTGGTGATCGGTCATCCAGAGGGCGACCTGCGCGATCCGGGCGGGAAACTCCTCGATCTCGATCCCGTGGAACCGGTCCACGTCGAGCCAAACGACGGTGGAGACGTCGAGGACCCTGCTCCCGTTGGCGGCGGTTCCGCTTGACCCGCTCGAACTCGGCGCGCAGGGCATCGAGGAACAGCGGCCGGATGAGCTTCAGGATGTTCTCTTCCCTCGTGTAGTGCGCCCCGAGGTTGCGGCGGACCGCCGGATCCATGACCGACTGGAAGAGGGAACCGAAGATCGCAGGGCTGATCCGGCTCCAGTCGAGGCCGCAGCGGTCCAGAAGCGCCTGGCGCATGCCTGCGTCGAAGGCGGCCGGCGGAAGGGGCTCTTCGAAGAGGCGCCCGTTCACGTAGGAAAAGGCGGCGATGTCCTCGTCGAGGGTCGTGAGTCGGCCGTCGTCCGGCGTGTTCAGGACATGGAAGAGCGTCGTCAGGCGGTCCCCCAGGTCGGAACCGTCCTCCGAAGTTTTCCGCTCGATGAATTCCCGGAACTGCTGCTTCTCGAAGATCCCCGTGTCTTCCGCGAACAGGCAGAACAGGAGCGGGATTTTTGCTCGACAAGGAGGATCCCCTTCCACAGGAGATCGATATACCCGTCTTTCCCGTCGATCCTTTTCACCTTCGTTTCGAAGGACGCGACGCGGCGGCGGGTAATTCCGAAGACATCGAAGAATCCGTCGCAGAAGGACTTCCCTTCGGCATCCTCGGAAGACTCGTCCGCCCACTCCCTCGAAAACGTCAGGGCACGGGACCGGATTTCGTTCCAACTCAGCGGCATCGGAGGACGTCGCCGTCGTTTCGGAAGGATGTCGCCATCGGCCCCATTGTCATACGCCTTGACCTCCCGGGCAATGGCCGAATGCGATGCAATGGGCCTGCCGCGGAAACAGGGCGGCTCAGGCATGGGGACGGAGGCGACAGGAGAGTTGACGGATCCCCGGGCAAACGATCCTGCCGGCGGCAGACACGCTGTGCGCAGGGGACGAATCGGTCGGTCAGAGCGTCGAGACGGGGTCGGCGATCTCGAAGCCGCGTTTCCGGAGCGCCCGTCGCACCGCGGGCCCGTCGATCGTATCGACCCGCAGGTGGGCGTTCAACGCGCCGATCTCCCCCTGGGGGGCGATGATGCAGCTGCGGATCCTGATCCCCATCTCCCCGAAGATCCGGATCAACTCCTCGAAGCGGGACAGGCTGCGGGGAAACGCGACGTCCACGCAGAAGCAGACCTCGTCGACGTCGAGAATGTCGACGAAGGCGTTCAGCAGGTCCATTTTCGTGAGGATGCCGACGAGCCGGTCGCCTTCGAGCACCGGAAGCGCTCCGAATTTCCTTTGGGAGATGATGAGGAGCGCGTCCTCCAGGGAGTCCTCGGGGGTGAGGGACCACACCTGGGTGCGCATGATCTCGCGGACCGGGCGGCTTCCCCCGGCGGCCTCCCCGCCCTCGCCGGACTCCAGGGAAGCGTTGCGCAGGTCGGTGTCGGAGAGGATCCCCACCAGGCGCTCTCCCTCCACCACCGGGAGATGGTTGAACCGGTGCTCCCGCATGGTCCTCGCCGCGACCGACAGCGGGTCGTCCGGGGACACCGTCTTCGGGTTCCGGGTCATCCGCTTCCCGACGAACATCTTCGGGGCCCTCCCGAAAACCAATGTACCGCATCGCCGGGGAGATGTCCAAGCGCCCCCGGCGCGAGGAATCGACGGCGGGGAACCGGCCGGAGGGCGGGGGGAGGGCGCCCCTCCCCCCGCCACGGGATGCGTCGCCCGCGCCTCGGGCTACACCAGCCCGTGGGCGGTCATCGCCCGGGCGACCTTGATGAATCCCGCGATGTTGGCCCCCACCACGAAGTTCCCCGGCGAGCCGAACTCGTCGGCCGCCTCGGAGCAGATCGTGTAGACGTTCTTCATGATCTGGTGCAGCTTGGCGTCGGTTTCCTCGAACCCCCACGCCTCGCGCCCGGCGTTCTGCTGCATCTCGAGCGCCGAGGTGGCGACGCCGCCGGCGTTCGCGGCCTTGCCGGGCCCGAAGAGCACGCCCGCGGAGAGGAAGATCTGGACCCCCTCCGGGGTGGTAGGCATGTTGGCCCCCTCGCCGACGGCGATGCAACCGTTCTTCACGAGCTTCCGGGCGTCCTTCCCCGTGATCTCGTTCTGGGTGGCGGAAGGCATCGCCACGTCGCACGGGACATCCCAGATGTTGCCCCCGGCCTGGTACTTGGCATGCTTGTGGTAGTCGCAGTAATCCCGGATCCTGCGCCGTTCCACCTCCTTGAGCTGCTGGACCGTCTCCAGGTGGAAGCCGCGCTCGTCGACCACCACTCCGTTGCTGTCGCTCATCGCGATGACCTTGCCCCCGAGCTGGTGGACTTTCTCGAGCGTGTAGATCGCCACGTTGCCGGAACCGGAAACGACGACCTTTTTCCCCTTGAAGCCGTTCTTCTTCCCCTTGAGCATCTCCTCGACGAAGTAGGTGCAGCCGTACCCGGTCGCCTCCGTCCGAACCTGGCTCCCTCCGTAGACCAGCCCCTTGCCGGTGAGGACCCCCGCCTCGAACTTGTTCGTGAGCCGTTTGTACTGGCCGAAGAGGTACCCGATCTCCCTTCCTCCCACCCCGATGTCGCCGGCCGGGACATCCGTGTGTTCCCCGATGATCCGCCACAGCTCCGTCATGAAGCTCTGGCAGAACCGCATCACCTCGTTGTCCGACTTCCCCTTCGGGTCGAAGTCGGAGCCGCCCTTGGCCCCCCCGATCGGAAGCCCCGTCAGGGAGTTCTTGAAGATCTGCTCGAACCCCAGGAACTTGATGATCCCGAGGTAGACCGACGGGTGGAAGCGCAACCCGCCCTTGTAGGGCCCCAGGGCGCTGTTGAACTGCACGCGGAAACCGCGGTTGATCTGCACCTGCCCGCGGTCGTCCTGCCAGGGCACGCGGAAGATCGTCTGCCGCTCCGGCTCGCAGATCCGCTCGATGATCTTGGCCTCGGCGAAGTCGGGGTACTTGACCAGCACGGGTCCCAGCGATTCCAGAACCTCCTTGACCGCCTGGTGGAACTCCGATTCGCCCGGGTTCCTCTTGACGACATCCTGGTAGATCGCCTCCACTCTCTCCAGCAGGGGCATCCTCGTATCCTCCTCGCACCGTTTCGGGATTTCTTCGCCGCGCCGGCGGCGCACCCCCACCATCGCCCCGCGCAGCGGACGCGTCAACCGGGAAAAGCATAATCGGGTATAATCGGGCATAACCCACCGTTCCGAGGAGAAAACGGATGGAAGACCGTTTCGACGCCCGGCTGCGCGCGATCCCTCCCGGCGCCCTTCACGGGCTGCTGCGCGGGATCGCGGGGATCGAGGAGTTCCGGGGCCGGTGGGACGGGATGCCGAAACCGTCGGTTTCCGTGCTGCTCCGCATCCGCGAGGATTCGATCGCGTCGTCCGCGGCGTCTTCCGCGCGGATCGCCGGCGCGGATCCCTGCGGGGCGGAGGGCGGATACGCCGCGGCGCTGCGGGAGATCTTCGACGGGCACGCGGCGATGCCTCCCACGGAGGAACGGCTTCTCTCCCTCCACGCGGCGGTCTTCCGCGGCGGGGGAGAGGAGCGGCGCCACGCAGGGCGGTACAAGACCGG
Source organism: Deltaproteobacteria bacterium (assembly GCA_021815305.1). Taxonomy (GTDB): domain Bacteria; phylum Desulfobacterota; class Deferrimicrobia; order Deferrimicrobiales; family Deferrimicrobiaceae; genus JAKAHC01. The sequence goes on from JAKAHC010000005.1 coordinate 101,153, forward strand.
CCCGCCCCGCGTGACGGCGGATCACCGGTGGGTGATGGAGCCTCCGTCGCTGCGCCCGACGGGATCGCTCCTGGTCCCCGCGCAGATGGAGGCGCTCACGGCGTGGCTTCTCTCCCGCATCGAGGGAGGGGAATTCCACCCCCTTTTCGTCGCCGCCGCCTACATCCTCGAGTTCCTGGCCGTCCGCCCGTTCGCCGCGGGGAACGGCCGCCTGAGCCGCCTGCTGACGAACCTGCTGCTGCTGCGGTGCGGGCACGGCTACCTTCCGTACGGACCGCTGGAGACGGCGATCGCGGGGCGATGGGAGGAGTATTACCTTGCGCTGCGCCGCAGCCAGGCGAGCCGGAATCTCCCGCGCCCCGACATCTCCCCCTGGCTGTTCGCGTTCCTCGACGCCCTGGCCATCCAGCAGCGGGAGGTGCTGCGGTGTTTCTCCCGTCTTCCCGAAGAGGGAAGGCTGTCCGGGAACCAGGCGGCCGTGATGGACCTCGCCGCCCGCCTGCGTGAAGTGACCAACCGGGGCGTCGCCGCAAAGCTTCGGCTGCCGAGGGAAACGGCGAAGCAGACGCTCAACCGGCTGGTGGCCCTGGGCGCCCTGCGCCGCCTGGGCGCGGGGAGGGCGACGCGGTACCGCCTTCCGGAAGACGCGTGACTACCCGGGGGTTTTTCGCGGCGCGAGGTGGCAGACGACCCTCTGCCGGAAGGAGTTGGCGTTGATGCAGAGGGGGCGCCCGTCTTCGGGAACGGGGAAGTCGATGACGCGGACGACACCCGCCCACACCCCGTCCTCCGGGAGCAGGTCGGAAAGCCTGTTGGGCGCGGCCGAGAGAAATTTCATGTTCAGGACGTCCCCCTTCCGGGACGGGCGCACCGCGAGGTACAGCATGTTCGACTCCACCAGGTCGTTGAAGAAGTGCGTCCCCAGGGAGACGTCGGGGGCAACGCTCATCCCCACGCCGATGATCTCGCAGACCACGGACACGGTGTCGATCTCCGCGAACGACACCGGCACGCCCAGCGAAGGCGTGCTCGTCCCCCATCGCCCCGGCCCCAGGAGAAGGAGGTTCGGCGGCCCCTGCTCCCGGTCGAGGTGGACGATCCGCCCGATCAGCCGGGCGACGGAGGGACGGTCGCGGACCGGGAGCGCCCCGTAGGCCGCGGGGTCCACGAACACCACCCTGTCGATCCGCGACTGGGAACTCCGGCCGATGACCGGTCCGTTCGACGAGAGCACCAGGGCGGAGGGCGCGATCCGCCCCGGAGGGTCGACGATGTTCCCCCCCTCCTTGACCTGGAGAGGGCGGCACTGCACGAGATTGATCCGGCACTTCTCCTGCGGCAGGAAGTTCGCCGTGAACTCCGTGTCCACCGGGTACTCGTACGCCTTCTTCAGGATCCCCAGCATCTCCCGCAACTCCCCGACGAAAGGGGTCGCGGAGAGGAGCCGGTCGAAGGTGAGCACCCAGCCGTCCGCCGGGACGGCGCGGACCCCGTCCTCCCCCCCGAGGAGGGCGCTGCGCTTCGTCGCGTAGAGGTCGATGGGCAGGCGCGAGGAGACGCCCGCCACGTCGTCGATGGTCTCCGAGGCGAACCGGTTCGCCCTAAGGTCGAGGACGTCCACCCTGCGCTGGGCATGGCCGGGCCCTTTCCTCCCCTTCCTGTCCGGTTCCGGGCGCCGCAGCGGGGCGTTCAGCGCCACCACCCGGGTGTAGTCGTCGTCGGCCCGCTCCACGGCCCTCGTGCCCAGGCCGAACACCAGCCGCACCACTCCCGCGTCGGGGTCGATCTCCTCGTTCCACACGTACGGGTTGTACGACAGGGCCACTCCGGCGACCTGCGGGTAGAACAGGTGGCCGTGGACGGCTCCCGACACGCGCTGCACCAGGATCGCCATCTGCTCGTCCCGGTCGATCAGCCCCCGATGGGACCGGTACAGGAGCGCCTCGGCGCTCATCGTGCTGGCGTAGACGGTCCGCACGGCCGTGAGGAACGCGGACAAGCGCTCCTGCGGCGACCCCTGGTTCGGGCAGAAGACGCTCTCGTACTTCCCCGTGAAGGCGTTGCCGAAGCTGTCCTCGAGGAGCGAGCTGGAACGCACGATGATCGGAGACTGGCCGAAATACTCCAGCATCGCCACGAACTGCTCGAGAATGAAGCCGGGGAACGTGCCGGAGAGGATCCGGTCCCTCGCCTCTTCCGCGCCGTCCAGGAACGTGGCGGCGTTCCTCTGCCCGCGACGGGCCCGCCAGCACCCGTTGCGCACGAGGAAGGTATAGAAGACGTCCGAGCCGATGTAGAAGGAGTCGTGCCTCTCCAGCCGCTCCTTCCAGCGCGGGTCCGTCTTGCACAGGATGGAACGGGCGAGGAGCATCCCCACGGATTTGCCCCCGATCAGCCCCGTACCGATCATCCGCTTCCGGATGGCCTGCAGGTCGTCCATGTCGAACCACCGCGATGCCAGGGAGACCAGGCGCTCGTCGCGGGTCACCATCATCCGCAGGAGCCGGCCGAAGACTTCCTCCGCCTCCTTTTCCGGGCGCTGGCCGAGGCGGACCTCCTCGAGGACCCCGCGGGCCTGGAGGAGCTTGCGGTCCCACATGTCGAGGGTCCGGGACACGGCGTCCACGCGGCGCCGGCCCTGGTTCACGAGGACCTCCGAAAGCACGGCGCTCTCCGTGAGGGGCTGGAACTCCGAGCCTTCCCGCACGTGGGGCAGGTACATCGTGGGGGAGTGGCGCTGGTCGACCTTCAGCGGGTGGACGTAAAGCCGGCCGCCGTGCCGGAAGACGTCGATCAGGAGCTGCGTCGTTCCGCGGATGGCGGAGACCGCGTCGAAGGAGTGGTAATCCCGCAGCAGCGCGAAATAGGTCACCGTCTCCAGGTCGTACAGGTACGGGCAGGTGACCATGAAGAAATTGCCCAGCATGAGGTCGCTGTACCAGTCGGCCGCCAGGTCCGACAGGCTGTCGAAGACGTAATAGGCCCCCCGTCCCGCCTCCTCGATCACCTTGTGGATCCGGGCGGTGAACGTCTCGAAACCCACTTCGGGGTGGAGAGCGTGGATCTCCGCGCCGGCCTCCCGGGGGACGAGTTCCGGGTGCCGGGCGAAGCGGAAGTAGACCAGCCTCTTCCCCTTCGCGAGGGCGTCCGCGACGAAAGGGCCGACGAAGGGCAGGTAGTCGTCGACGGAGTCCACCTGCCAGACGATGTTGTCGCCCGGCAGCAGTCCCGTGAAGACCCGGTCGAGGCCGGGAAGCCCGGTGCTGGGGACATCCGATACGGGTTTCGCCAAAACGCTTCCCCCGCGGTAAAATCGTGTCGACCGGACGGGCACTCCACGTTACCACGAGAAAGGGGGAGAGGGCGCGCCGTTCGGCAAGTCCCCCGGAATCCGGGCTACAGGTCCGGATCGGCTAACTTCCCGCCTTGTCGGCCGCCTCCCGGAAATAGTACCCGTCCACCATCGCCTTCACGAGCCGGGCATCCTCGGTGAAGACGAGATAGACGTGCACCGCCGTGAAGGAGAGGAACAACCACATGACGGTGGTGTGCCAGATGCGCACGTGCACCGCGCCTCCGAAAAACGCGGTCATCGCGGCGAACCGGGCGGGCCAGTAGAGGGCGAACCCGAGGACCGACTGAAGGAAGGAGACGGCGAACAGGGCCGCGTAGGAGAACTTCTGCAGGGCGTTGTACTTGGCGTAGTCCGGTTTCCGCCCGCCGAGCACGAGGTAGTGGGAAAGGACCGGCCCGATCCCCCTGAGATCCTCGACGTGGGGCATGGCGATCTTCCACTTCCCCAGGGCGAAGAAGAAATATACGTGAAGGGCCCCGAGGAAGAAGAAAAAGTACCCCGAGACGATGTGGAGGAAGCGGGCGGTCTGCATCGTGCCGAAGACGGCAAACCCCGGGTAGTGGATCTGCAGGCCGGACAGGATCAGGACGACCGTGTCCGCCATGTGCGCCCAGTGGGTGAACCGCTCGATGCGGTCGTGCTTGTAATACCTCTCTTCGGCCATGGGGCTCCTCCTCCGGTCAAACGACCCGGAACGCCTTCACCTCGTTGGTGACCGGGTGGATGATGTGGACGGCGCAGGCGATGCACGGGTCGAAGGAGTGGACCACGCGCAACACCTCGAGCGGCTTGTCGGGGTTCGCCACCGGCGTGCCGACCAGCGCCTCCTCGATCGGCCCGCGGACTCCCCTGTTGTCCCGCGGGGAAGCGTTCCAGGTGGTCGGCACCACGCACTGGTAGTTCTTGAGGCGTTTCCCCTCGATGACATTGTAGTGGGCGAGCGCCCCGCGCGGAGCCTCCCACAGCCCCATCCCCCGCCCCTTCTCGGGAACCTCGTTCAGGGCGTACGTCTGCGTCTTCCCCGCCTTCAGGTTTCCCAGGAGCTCGCCGCACCAGTCGATCATCGCATCGACGACGAGTTTGGTCTCCAGGACGCGCGCCGCAATGCGGCCCAGCACCGACAGGAGCACCTCCGGGTGCCCGCCCTGTCCCAGCGCCCGGAGCGTCCCGTCCACCATCGTCCTGACCTTGGCGTTCCCCGAGACGTACGCGACAAGGATCCGGGAGAGGGCGCCCACCTCCATCGGCTGTTCCCTGATCCTCGGAGCCTTGAGCCACGAGTATTTCGTGTCTCCCGGCCCGGTGAACTTCGGCTCCGTCTTTCCCTCCATCGGGGTCTTGTTCCCGCACTCCGCGGTGAACCACGAGTGGTCGACGTACTCCGTCACGTCCTTGCCGTCCACGCCGGCGACCTGGAGCTTTCCGCCAAAGATCGCCCCCCGCGGCAGCAACCGCTTCTTCGGATCGAAGGACGGGTCCTCGAAGACGCCCCACGCCAGGTAATTCCCCACTCCCTTTCCGATTCCGGCGTACGTGAGATAGTACGGCGCGATCGCCAGCACGTCCGGGAGGAACGTCGTGTCCACCCAGTGCCGGATCTTCTTCAGGCGCCACAGGACGTTGTCGAGCACCTCGACGGTGGGGGTGAAGGTCGTTCCCCCGGGAGGCGTGCTCATGTGCATCGGCATCTTCCCGCCGAGCTGGGCGACCACCGTGGAGGCATCCTTCTGCATCTCGAGCGCCTCGAGGTAGTGCGCCACCGCGAGCAGGTTGAGGTCGGGCGGCAGCTTGTACCCGGGGTGCCCCCAGTAGCCGTTGGCGAACGGCCCCAGCTGGCCGCTTTCCACGAACTTCCTCAGTTTCCCCTGCACGTCCTGGAGGTACTTCTCCCCGGGCTTCGCCCGGAGGGCGGAGACGACATCGACGTAGTCCAGCGCGTTCAGCTGGTAGAACCAGAGGATGTGGGAGTGGACGAACTGGCCGCCCTCGATCAGGTTCCGGACGATCCGCGCGTTGTCCGGAGGCGTCACGTCGAACGCCTGTTCCAGCCCGAGGGTGCTCGTGTGCCCGTGGGAGACCGGGCAGACGCCGCAGATCCGCTGGGTGATGAACCAGGCGTCCCGCGGATCCCGCCCCTGAAGGATGATCTCGAAGCCGCGGAACAGGGTCCCGGAGCTCCAGGCGTCCTTGACCTTGCCGTTCTCCACCTCCACCTCGATGCGAAGGTGCCCTTCGATGCGGGGGATCGGATCGATCACGACTCGCTTTGCCATGGGCTCTCCCTCTCGTCTTCGTGAAACGTCGGCCTATTCCTTCCTGTCGTCGTCCGGGGCCTTCCCGCGCGCCGCTTTCACCACCGCGTGCGCCGCGATGGCCGCGCCGGTGGCGACGGCGATGCCGACGCCGATCTTGTCCGCGGTGAGGTCGCCGTACGGCAGGGCGACATCGGCGAGCTTTCCGTAGAAGGGGGAGAAGTTGTCCGTCCACCGGTTCTCCGCGCACCCGAGGCACGGCGAGCCGATCTCGATGCACCACGACTCCTTCGAGTTCCAGCGCGTCCTGGGACACTCGGACCACGTCTCGGGCCCCTTGCAACCCATCTTGTACAGGCAGTACCCGGCGGCCTCTTCCTTCGAACCGAACCGCTCCACGAATCGCCCGCCGTCGAAGTGGGTCCGGCGCGGGCAGTTGTCGTGGATCTTCCGGCCGTAGAACATCTTCGGGCGCCCCTTGTCGTCGAGCTCGGGGACCTTGCCCATCGTGAGGACGTACACCACCGTCCCGACGAGCCACTCCGGGTTCACCGGGCAGCACGGGAGGTTCACCACCTTCCTCCCGAGGGCATCCCCCACGCCCATGATCCGGCTGGGGTTGGGCGCAGCCGCCGGAACACCGCCGTCCACGGCGCAGGAGCCGATGGCGACCACGGCCGTCGCGTTGCCGCACACCTCCTTCGCGATGTCCAGCATCTCCCGGCCGCCGATCCTCCCGTGGCCGGGGACGGTGGGGATTCCGCCTTCCACGATGCAGAGGTAATCCTTCCCCGCCACCGCCCTGGCGAGGACTTCCCCGGCCTGCTTCCCGGCGGCCGCCATGATCGACTCGTGGTAGTCGACGCTCAGGATGTCGAGCACAAGTTCCGCGGCGTCCGGGCTGTCCGACTTGATGAACGACTCCGTGCACCCGGTGTCGCTTGCGAAGTGAAGCCAGACGACCCTGGGCCTTCCCGCCGCGGCTTTTTCCAGGGCGCGGGCCAGTTTCGGCGCCAACGCGCCGGACATCCCCAACGACGCGAGGGTCCCCCCCGCAAGCCGCAGGAAATCCCGCCGACTGAGACCGTTCCCCCGCTTCGTGAGCATCTGCGCCTCCTGCACGGGTAAACCTGGAGTGTTCGAACGAATTTAAAAAATGGTTCTATTGATGTCAAGGAAAATAAATCCCTATGAATCAACGATTTATAGATTCATTGGGATAAATATGCTTCCAGTCACAAATACATAACGAAATATCGTTTCATTATTTACGAAACAAGGGGAACTCCCGCCGGGGACGAAGACGGCATTTGTCCCAACCATCGGAACGGGTATTAGATATCTATTTCAATCGACAGGATGGAGAGGGAGTCGCCCCCGCTCGCGGTGACGGGGGTCCCCTTGCACCGGGGGCACACCGAAGTGAAGGAGTCCGCTTCCATGTCTCCGCAGGCGGGACAGGCGACGCGGATCGCCTCCTCTTCGATGTCGAGGCGGGCACCTTCCGCAAGCGTCCCCCTGGCCAGATGTTCGAAGAGGAAGGACAGGTTCCCGGGTTCGACGGCGCGCAGCACTCCCACGCATAACCGGATCGCCGTCACCTTTTTCGCCGCGTGCCGGTGCGCCTCGGAAAGGGCGACGTCCAGGGTCTCGTTGGCGATCCCGAGTTCGTGCATTCAGCCGTTCTTCGCCGCCCGCAGCGACTCGATCCGGTCGAGGAGGGCGGGCAGCCCCGCCCCGGTGACGGCGGAAACCTCGAAGATCTCGACGGCGGGATTGGCGGTGCGCGCGGCGCGGCGGACGCGCTCCACGTCGAACCGGACGTACGGCAACAGGTCGGTCTTCGTGATGACGAGGAGGTCGGAGGTCTTGAAGACGAGGGGGTACTTGAGAGGCTTCTCATCCCCTTCCGTCACGCTCAACAACACCACCCGCGTGTCCTCCCCAAGCGGGATCTCCGCCGGGCAGACGAGATTTCCCACGTTTTCCACGATGAGGAGCCGCGTCTGTTCGAGGTCCATCCCCCGCAGGACGGAGAGGAGCTGGGACGGCTGGATGTGGCAGGAGGAGCGGGTGTTGATCTGACGCACCTGGACGCCGTGCCTCCGGATCCGCCCGGCGTCGATGTCGGTCTCGATGTCCCCCTCCACCACCGCCACCCGGCTCTTCGCCGCGTACCGCCCCAGCAGGGCCTCGATCAGCGAGGTTTTTCCGGAACCCGGAGAGGAGATCAGGTTGAGCGCGTAGATCTTCCGCCCGGAAAGGAGCGCGCGGATTTCCCGCGCCGACGCCTCGGCGGACTGTCCGAGAGAACGCTCCACCTCGATCCGCATCCCTTTTCCGCCCCCCACCACGCGGGTCTGCGGGTTTAAGAATACCACACCGTCCCCCGGCTTCGCCCTTCTGCTACACTGGGATTTTCCGCAAGGAGGCTTCGGATGCGCGTCATCGGCGTCGGGAATGTTCTTCTCTGCGACGAAGGGGTCGGAGTGCACGTCGTCCGCGAGCTCTCCCGCCGGGGAGAGCCGCCGGGGACGGAGTTCCTGGACGGCGGCGTCGCGGGCGCCACCCTCCTCAACCTGATCGAGGGGGAAGAACGCGTGGTGCTGATCGACGCGGCGGACGCTCCCCTCCCGCCGGGCACGGTCGTTCGCCTCTTGGCCGACGACCTCTCCTCCGGCGGCGCGCCCCGGTGGTCGCTCCACGATCTGAACCTCGCGGGGGTCCTCGGGATGATGCGGTTGCGCGAGACCCTTCCGGAACTTCTCGTCCTCGGGATCGTACCCGCCGACATCGGGACGTACAGCCTCGATCTCTCGGCGCAACTCTCGCGGCGTTTCGAGGAGATCCTGGGAAAGGTGCGGGAGGAAATCGCTTCGTTCGCAATCTCCCCGCGGGGATAGCGGCGCCGTGGGAAGGTCCGCGCTCGAGATCACGGCCCGCGGCGTGGTGCAGGGCGTGGGGTTCCGCCCTTTCGTCCACCGGATCGCCGTGCGATGCGGTCTGGCAGGGTGGGTGGCCAACACCCCGGGCACCGTCGTCCTCCACGTCGAGGGTCCCGCGGCGGCGCTTTCCCGCTTTCGCGCCCTCTTCTCCTCGGAACTCCCCCCCGCGGCCCGCGTGACCCGCTTTCGGGTCCGGAAGGTGCGGCCCACCGGGGAAAAGGGTTTCGCGATTCGGCCGAGCCTCCGGGAAGGGATCGCCCTTTCCACCATCCCGCCGGACATCGCCACCTGCCAGGAATGCCTTGCGGAACTCGCCGAACCGGAGAACCGCCGCCACCGTTACCCCTTCACGAACTGCACGAACTGCGGTCCCCGCTTCACCATCGTCGCCTCCCTCCCCTACGACCGGGATCGCACATCCATGGCCCCGTTCCCGATGTGCCGCACCTGCCGGAAGGAGTACGAGGACCCTCTCGACCGCCGGTTTCACGCGGAACCCGTCGCTTGCCCGGCGTGCGGTCCAAGACTTTTCGTGAGGGCGCCGGACGGGGCGCGGGTGGCTGCCCCCGACCCCGTGGAAACGGCCGCGGCGGCGCTCCTCTCCGGGACGATCGTGGCGATACGGGGGCTGGGAGGGTTCCAGCTCGCCTGCGACGCGACGAACGAGGACGCGGTGCGCTTGTTGAGGGACCGGAAGCGCCGCGAGGAGAAGCCGTTCGCCGTGATGTTCCCGGACCTCGAAAGCGTGCGCGCCGCCGCGAGGATCACGAAGGCCGACGAGGCGATCCTGCTCGCCCCGGAAGCCCCCATTCTCCTGGCGCCGTCCCGCCCGTCCTCCGCCCTCGCCCCCGCGGTATCGATGGGACTGCGGACGGTCGGGGCCTTCCTCCCGTACACCCCGCTGCACCGGCTCCTGGCGGAGCGCGCCGGCCGGCCGCTGGTCATGACGAGCGGCAACGTGACCGACGAGCCCATCGCCATCGGCAACGAAGAGGCATTGTCGCGCCTTCGGGAGATCGCGGACCTCTTCCTCCTCCACGACCGCGAGGTCTTGCAGCGGTCGGACGACTCCGTGGTGCGACGCGTGGGCAGCCGCATCTACCCGCTCCGCCGCGCGCGGGGATTCGTCCCCGCCCCCGTCGCGCTGCCCCGCGCCTTCCCGGACGTCGTGGGGCTGGGAGGGGAACTCAAGGCCACGTTCTGCTTCGTCAAGGGGGACGCGTCGTACCTTTCCCAGCACCTGGGCGACCTCGAGCAACCCCCGGTGCGGGAGTTCTACGAGGAGGCGTACCGCTTCTTCCGCGAATTCCTCGACGCGCGGCTTTCCGCCGCCTGCCGCGACCTGCACCCCGCCTACTTCACCACGACGTTCGCCGAACGCTCGGGGGCGGACCGGATCTTCGCCCTGCAGCACCACAAGGCCCACGTGTACTCCGTCCTGGCGGAAACGGGGTTTTCCGGAAAGGCCGTCGCGGTCGCATTCGACGGCACGGGGTACGGCGAGGACGGAGCGATCTGGGGGGGAGAATTCTTCACCGTGGAAGGAATGGAAGTGACGCGCGCGGGACACCTCGTCTACTTCCCCCTCCCGGGCGGGGACGCCGCGGTGCGGGAACCGTGGCGGACCGCCCTCTCCCTGCTGCGGGAAACCTTCGGGCGGGAGGAAGCGGAGGGCATGGCGGGGAGGCTGTTCCCCGGGATTCCCCCGGGATCGGTGCGCCTGCTGCTCGATGGGCTGGAGAAACAGATCAACGTGGTTCCGACCTCCAGCGCCGGGCGTCTCTTCGACGCCGCCTCGGCGATCAGCGGACTTTGCCCGCGCGCAAGCTTCGAGGGGCAGGCGCCGATGCGCCTCGAGGGAGCCGTCTCCCGAACGTCCCGCGGGACGTACCCGTTCACACTGTCCGGGGAAAACGGGGAACTTACGGTACACTGGAAAGAGATCGTCGCGGGTCTTGCCTCCGACGCGATGCGCCGCGTACCGGCAGGTACGATCGCCCGCCGCTTCCACGACACGCTCGGAGAGGCGATCCTGTCGGCGGCTTCGCGGTTGGCGGAGACTTCCGGCGCACGGCACGCGATCCTCTCCGGGGGCGTGTTCCAGAACGCGACGCTGCTCTCCTCGGTCCTTTCCGGACTGCGGAAGAGGAGGCTCACGCCGCTGATCCATCGCCTCGTGCCGGCGAACGACGGGGGAATCTCCCTCGGACAGGCGTACTACGCGGCGCTGCGCGTCGCAGGGGGGTAGGAACGATGTGCCTCGCGGTTCCCGCACGGGTCCTGGAAATTTCGGGCGATGCCGCCGTCGTGGAGCTGGGGGGCGTACGCAGGGAGATCTCCGTCATGCTCCTCGAGAGCGTTTCCGCGGGGGACTGGGTGATCGTCCACGCCGGCTTCGCCATCGAGAAGCTCTCGGAGGAGGAGGCGGAGCGGACGTTGGCGCTGTTCCGGGAGATCGCGGGTACGAATGAGATACATTGACGACTTCCGCGACCCGTCCGCCGCGAAAGGGCTGGTCGTCCGGATCCGCCGCGATGCGGCGGAGGTCCCCGTCCGCCTGATGGAGGTATGCGGGACGCACACCGTGGCCATCGCCCGCAGCGGCATCCGATCGCTTCTTTCGGGCGCCGTGACGATGCTCTCCGGCCCGGGCTGCCCCGTGTGCGTCACCCCGGACGGGTACATCGACGCGGCGATCGCGCTGGGGAAGGAGCGGGGCGCGCTGCTGGCCTCCTTCGGCGACATGCTCCGCGTCCCCGGGAGATCGTCCTCCCTGGAGAAGGAGAAAGGGAAAGGGGTCGATGTCCGCGTCGTGTATTCCCCGCTCGACGCGGTGGCGCTCGCCGCGGCATCGCCGGACCGGGAGGTCGTGTTCCTGGGGGTGGGGTTCGAGACGACCGCGCCCGCCATCGGCGGGGCCATCCGGACGGCGGCCGCGCGCGGCGTGCGGAATTTCTCGGTGCTGCCGTCCGTGCGCACGATCCCGGAAGCGATGGGCGCGCTGGCGGCCGACCCCGAAGTGCGCATCGAGGGGTTCCTCTGCCCCGCCCACGTATCCGCCGTCATCGGATCGGACGCCTACCGTGCGGTGGCGGAAAAACACGACATTCCCTGCGTGGTGGCCGGCTTCGAACCGCTGGACATCTTGATGGGAATCTCGATGCTGGTGCGGCAGAGGAAGGAAGGCGCTGCCCGCGTGGAGAACGAATACACACGCGTTGCGACCGCCTCGGGGAACCGGAAGGCGCAGGAGATGCTGCGCGAGACCTTCGTCCCGTGCGACACGGGATGGCGCGGCATCGGCGTCATCCCGGGGTCGGGCCTGAGAATCGCCGAACGGTACTCCGCCTTCGACGCGGAGAGGAAGTTCGGCATCCCCGTCGTCTTCGGGCAGGAGAAGTCCGCGTGCCGCTGCGGAGACGTCCTCAAGGGAAAGATCCTCCCCGCCGACTGCTCCCTCTTCGGGAAAACGTGCGTTCCGGAGGAGCCGTACGGCCCCTGCATGGTCAGCGGCGAGGGGACCTGCGCCGCCCATTTCAGGTACGGGGCGCCCTGACCCGTGAGGAACGACAGGATCCTTCTCTCCCACGGCGAGGGCGGCAAGCGGACCCGCGATCTCATCGCGGAGGTGATCGCCCGCCACTTCGACAACCCCGTCCTGTCGCCCTTCCTCGACGCCGGGCTGCTGGGCCGGATCGAGGGGGAGATCGCCTTCACCACCGACGGATACGTGGTGACGCCGCCCTTCTTCCCGGGCGGGGACATCGGGCGGCTCGCCGTCTGCGGCACCGTCAACGACCTCGCCGTGTGCGGGGCGAAGGCGGTGGCGATCTCGTGCGGCCTGATCCTCGAGGAGGGGCTGCCGGCGGACACGCTCACGAGGGCGCTTTCGTCGATGCGCGAAGCCGCGGCCGAGGCGGGGGTATTCGTCGCCTGCGGCGACACCAAGGTCGTAGAAACGGGGAAGGGGGACGGGATCTTCATCACCACCGCCGGCGTGGGAGTGCTTGCGGCGGGCTGGAAACCCGCCCCGGGGAAGGTCCGGCCCGGGGACCGGATCCTCCTCACCGGGACGATGGGGGACCATCAGATCGCGGTGCTCATCGCAAGGAAAGGGCTTTCCATCGAGGCGCCGGTGCGGTCGGACGTGGCGCCCCTCTCCGGGCTCCTCCTCCCGCTCGTCGGGCGGTTCGGCGGAAAGGTGCGCTTCATGCGCGACCCCACGCGGGGCGGGGTCGGGGTGACGCTGAACGAAATGGCCGCCGCCGCCGGGGCCCGCTTCGTTCTCGAGGAGGCGCGGCTGCCGGTACGGGAGCCGGTGCGCGGCGTGTGCGAGATCCTGGGGTTCGACCCGCTGTATCTCGCCAACGAGGGGAAGGCGGTCCTGATCGTGGACGGCGACGCGGCGGAAGAGATCCTGGCCGCCCTGCGCGAACACATTTGCGGAAAAGAAGCCGCGGTCATCGGCGAGGTGACGGAAGGCGCCCCCGGCGTGCGGATGCGCACCGCCGTGGGCGGCCTGCGCGCCGTCGACTATCCCGTAGGGGACCAGCTCCCGCGGATCTGCTGAGACGGGGGGCGGCCTCCAGGCCTCCCCTTCGGACCCGACCCCGCCCCGCCGGGAGCCCGGGAGATCCGCCCTGCGATCGCGGGGCAGGCGTGCGGCGTACAATGGAAGGGTGGAAGCTTCGGCGGCCGTCCTGATCTACGATGCGGAGTGCCCCGTGTGCCGCGGGGCCGTCGACTGGGTGCGCAGGAACGCCGCCGGACCGGGAAGTTTCGAGTTCCTGCCATGCCGGTCGGAGGAGACGCGGAGACGGTTCCCCGCGATCGGGGAGGCCGCGTGCCTCCAGGCGATGCACCTCGTCCTGGGAGACGGCGCCGTGCTTGCCGGCGACCGCGCGCTGCCGGAGGTGCTGCGCCGCACGCGCCGCTACCGCCGCGCCGCCGCTCTCTTCTCCCTTCCCGGCGCGAGGCTCCTCTCGCGGTTCCTGTACCGCGCCATCGCCCGTCACCGCCACCGGATCTCCAGGCGGCTCCTTTCCTGATGCCGCAAGCCCGGAATGCGCCGGCCATGGGCGGTATCGTTCGCGGTTCCGGCCTGGCCGCCGGGAAATCCCGGGCGCCAACCGCAAACCGTCACTCCAGGAGCCGGACGAGATCGGCAACGGAGATCCGGTCCAACCGGTCGACGGCGTCCCGGATCGCATCCCGCCGGCCGTCTTCGATGACGGGAGCGGCCAGGACATCGAACTTCTCCGCGGCCCGCTCCCAGGTCATCGGGCGGGTCGCGAACCCCTCGTAATCCCTTTTCTCCTTCCGGAAGATCGTTCCGTCCCGAAGCGTCACCGTGACGAGGCAGGCGTGCTCGGCGGGGAACCGCTTCGAATACTCCGGATCGGGCACGACGGTGACGGCGCGGAGGAGCGACTGGACGTCCTCGCGCCGGATCCGCTCCGGGGCGAACTGCTCCGGCATCACCTGCCCGTCGATCGCCGCGACGGCCGCCAGGTACGGGAGGCTGTGGTCGGCCTCTTCCTTCGTTCGCACCACCGTCTTGTCCCCTTCGGCGCCGCCGCCGATGATGAGGTGCGCCACCTCGAAGACGTCGATGCGGATCCGGTCCACTTGCGACCCCTGGAACCCGTGCTCCCGCTTGAGATCCACGATCGCCTCGATGGCCGACTGGGAGTGGATCTCGGCGTTGTATTTTTTCAGGATCGTACGCGTCACCCGCTCCAGGTCCTCATCGGACCAGTCGATGGCGAACTCCCCGGCCACCGCCTGCATCCATCCCTTGGTTCCCTCGAAGACCTCCCGGGGACCCGTGATCCCGCGCATTGCGAGGAACGCGGCGTGCAGTCCGGCGAAGCCGGTGTTGGGGTACGCCAGCCCCTTCCAGTGGGAGAGCTCCCCCGTCCGCGTCACGCGGAGGGCGTTGTTCGCCGTGCCGGAGATCCCGAGCGCGGAGACGATCTGCGGCGAGGGGAGCCGCAGCGCCTTCGCGACCCCTGCCGACACGGCGAACGCCCCCTGCGTAACGTGGTCGAAGCCCCTGGAACGTACCGGCGCAACGTCGGAAAGCCGGCACTGCACCTGGTACGCCACCGCCAGCGCCGCGAGGAACTCCCGCCCCGACGCGTTGGCATACTCCGCCGCCGCCAGGACCGCCCCCAGGTTGTCGCTGGGATGGCATGTCTCCCCGGGGGCAAGGTAGCTGTCGTTGAAATCCAGGTACCGGACGAGCGCCCCGTTGTAGAGTGCCGCCCGGTCGGGAGAGGTCTTCCCTCCGCCGATCAGCGTGCACAAGGGAGATCCGCCGAACTCGGAGACGTGCTCGCGCAGCATCCGGACCGGCTCCGCGCCCAGGGCGCCGACGGCGCACCCCAGCGCGTCGAGGACCCGGATCTTGAGCGTCTGCCGGGCCGCCCGGGAGAGATCCTCGTACGACGCCCCTTCCACGAAGGCGGCCAGCCCCTCCGACATCGTCCCCGCGGCGGACAGGGATTCCGCGGCGCTCTCGCCCCTTTTCATGCGGCGCCCCGCTTCGCCGCCGGATGCCGCTCTGCGACCCCGCCGATCTCCCCGGCCTGCGGCTTCGGAGCCCCCCTGTACGCCACCACGCGCCCCCAGGTGCTCTTCGTGCCCCAGATTCCCGTGCGAAGGCAGGTGAGCTGCACCACCTGCGAGTGGTCCACGAACAGGTTGACCTCCGGGCCGAAGCTCTTCACGTACCAGGAGAACACTTCGGGATCGGCGGCCTCGAACATCACCTTCTCGATACCCAGCTCGTTCGCGATCCTGGAGACCACGTCCGTGCGCCACGTCCGCACGCTCTCCGTGATCCCCTCCGATTCGATCATGATCAGGTGCGCCCCCGCGTCGAGGTACCGGCGGGCCAGGCGGATCGCGCGCGACGGATCGTGCGTCCCCTCCGCCTCGAGCTCCTCGACGGACGTGGCGCCGCCCGCTCCGAACTGGATCCCCACTTCCGGTTTGGGCTTCATCCCCAGCTCCCGCACCCTTTCCACCAGCCGAAGCAGGTCGTCGTCCGGGATCGCGATGAACCCGCTGGAGATTTCCACGATGTCGAATCCCAGCCTGCGGCATTCCGCGAGATACCGGTCCGTGAGCTCCGGACCATGGGCCAGGACCCTTTCGATGAAACCCCCGGTCGAGACCAGGACATCATGCCTGTGGCACATCCCGATCAGGTCCCGGACGGCCTCCTCGGGCATCAGCGAAAACGAGCCTCCGCTGAACTTGAAGATATCGACATACGCACCCATGGTCTCGAGGATGTCCTCGAGGTACCGCTTCCCCACCGGCGCGTAATAGGGTCCGCGCATCTCCGTGATCCCGCGGGAACGGGGTTTCCCTTCCCGCTCGTTGATGGGCAGAAAATCGAAACTGCGACGCGTGCTGTGACTTGCCATGGCTTCTCCCCTCCCCGGCGACCGCGTTTCGCCGTCCGGTCTCCGGACGCACCGTGCGTGGAACCCATCGAAACCGCCTCGTTGTTCTCGTTGTTTTGGATGAATCCCGCTCTTGAACGGTTGCGGGGTACCTTCAGGAAACCAGCGCGAGGAAATTGTCGAAAAAGCAGGGGTCGAACTCGGTCCCGCGCCCTTCCCGGAGGATCGCAAGGGACGTTTCCTTGTCCAGGCTGGGGCGGTAGGGCCGGTACGTCCGCAGGGCATCGTACACGTCCGCGACCTGGGTCATCAGGGAGGCGGGATGCAGCGTTTCCGGAAACCGGAGCTTGGGGTATCCCGACCCGTTGTACCGGATGTGGTGCTCGAAACAGACGATCATCGGCAGGTCGGTCCCGAGGGGAAGCTTCCGCAGGTGCCCCGCGCCGAGGACCGGGTGCAGGGCGATCTTGGAGAACTCTTCGGCGTCGAGCCGCCCCGGCTTGTTCAGGATCTCCGCCGGGACGAGCTCCTTCCCGATGTCGTGGAGCAGGGCGGCAAGACCGATTTCGTGGATCGCCGCCTCGGAAAGACGCAGCCGGTTGGCCTGCGCGACCACCATCACGCAGACGTTGAGGGAGTGGGTGACCGTGTAGTCGTCATGGGACTGGAGCCGGATCATCCGGTCGATGAGGAACTCCTCCTCCCGAAGCCCCTTCATCACGGCGGCCACGATGTTCCTGCCCTCCTCCAGGTCGCCCCCCGTCCTCCCCGACGCGAGGGACCGGAGAAGGTCTTTCAGCACATCCGCCGCCCCCGCGAGGACCATGGGTGCGGACAGCATCTCCTCCGTGGGAGGGGCAAGGTCCGGCGCCTGCGCCGCCCCCTCGATCCTGCCGAAAACGATGTCCTTCCACGGTCCTTCCGCCGCGCCCGCGCCGATCCCGGTCACCAAGTAAACGAACCGCTTGAGCTCCTGGAGGGTGATCGCCTCCCCGATGGCGATCTTCTCGATCCCGCGGGCGGCCATCTTGGCGGCAAGACGCGCAAAGCCCGGCGTGGAGGCAAGAAAGGGGAACTGGTCGATCACCACCTGCCCCCCGAAGAACCCGATGTTCAACCCCCCCAGCCGGCGTGCCTCCGCCCGGATGCTCCTGTGGAGGCGCGCCAGGGGTTCCTGCACCCGGAAGTGCGTTTCCGGGTAGATCCCCACCGCCTGCACCGCCCGGACGAAATCCAGCAGGATCGAGTATTGGGTGTCCAGCGCCTTCATCAGGCCCTCCGGGCGCTCAACAGCGCTTCGCAGTGGTCGCGGACCGCCTTCCTGCGGGACATCTTTCCCCGGTGGAGGCAGGAGACCGCCTCCGTCCCGCCGATGCGGGACAGCGCGCTGGCGGCATCGATCCGGACCGGTTCCTCGCGGGAGGAGAAGAAGAACGGCTCGTAGAGGAGCACCTTCTCCAGGGCGGAGACCGCCTCCCGCGTGTAGGTCTTGAGTTTCCCGAGGGACTGCACCGCCTCGCGCCGGACTTTCAGCTCCTTGTGCGTGAGCATCCGCGCCAGCGCGGGAACGCCCGAGGGAGAGCCGATTTCGCCCAGGAGGTAGCAGAGATTCCTTGTGAAGTACCACCTGCGGTCCCCCATGCGCGCGAGGATCGCGGGGACCGCCGGCTCCCCAAGACGCACCGTCAGGGCCAGGAGGGCCTTTCTGCGTCCCGCGTCCTCCTCCGTCAGGAGCCGGTCCAGAATCGGCGGTGCGGAGACCGTGGCGAACTTCACCAGGAGCTCCACGCCGTACTTCCTCTCCTTCAGGGCGACGGGATCCGCGAGGTACATCTCGATCAGGCGGTGGAAATCCAGGCCGTCGAGCGCCTTGCGCGCCGCCTCCCGGCGCTCCGCGGAAGCCGCTTCGCAGGAGGCGGACAGCGCTTCGAGCAACCGGTCCAGGAGTTCGAAATCCTTCTTCCGCACGAGTTCCGGAACCGCATCCTGGACGCCGGCGAGAAGGACGAGGAAATCGGGGTCCCGCTTCTCCGAGAGGAGCAGCTCCACCAGCACACCGAAGCCCTTCCGCCGGATGGCCTCCTCTCCGAACCGTGCCGCCACCCCGGGCCCGGGACCGGCTTCCGCTCCCTGCGCATCGTCGCGGGGTTTCTCTCCCCCGGCGGTCGAAAGCTCTTCGAGGAACCTTGCGTGATCTTCCTCGTTATAGGCCCCCTCCGCGCGCAGGAGCAGCAGGCGCTCGATCGTCTCCCAGGTCTTGACGGCAAAATAGTTCTTCGCCCGAAGGCTCTCCTGCGCCCAGTTCTGCAGCAGGGGGACGAGGGATCCCTGCACGTCCCGCTCGGAGGCGATGATCTCGAAGATCCGCAGGAGACGCTTTCCCCCCTTTTCCTCCAGGGAGAGAAGGGCGGACAGCAGTTCAAGGAACTCCGCGTCGGAATATCCGTCCGTCAGGGACCGGGTCAGGGACCGGACCAGGGAAACGGGCTCGTCGTCCGCGAGCCCCCCGCCGCGCCCGCCTCCCAGGGGAACGATCCCCTCCTCCAGGAACCCGAGGATCTCCCGCCTTCGAGCCTCCGGGAGGACGCGCAGGGACTGGCCGAGACGGCGAAACATCCTCCGCAGAACTTCCGGCGAAACAAACCCCGGGATCGGGCCGGTGGCGGGTCCCTCGACGGCCTTGCGCAGGATGACGGGGAGGAGGTCCGGGAAATCCGCGAGTTCCTCGACGATCTTCCGCTCGTCCTCCTCGCTCACGATGTGGGCCGCGAGGAGCATCCGCAGGAGTGTCTCTTTCCGTTCCTTCCCGGGCTGCGCACCTTCGGGGGCTAGGACCCCGCGCGAAAGCACCTGCTTGTAATTGACGGGCGAGAGGTGAATCCCGCGGACCCCTTCGCGGAGCAGCAACCCCTCCGGGGGTTCGTCGATCTTCCCCGCCTGCAGGTCCCGGAGACAGCGGAAAAACGTCGTGAGCCCTTCCGCCGTGACGTCCGCGCCGATCGCCAGGGTGGCGACGTGCTGCCGGAAGAGGGTCTCCGTGAAACCGGTGAAGAGGGGATTGCCGGCGAGAAACCGGTCATGGTAGAGAATCCGGTCCCGGGTGATGCCCAGCACGAGCAGGGCGGACGGCTCCCGCGAGACCTGCGCGACGAGGGTGGCGTGGAGGGTCGCGATGCGCTCGGAGAGGAAGGGATGCCCGGGAGTGTAGAGCCCGCTCCAATGGTGCACGCGGGAGAGATCCACGAGAAGCTGTGCGACCCGCTCGGATTCGGCGTCGTGCAGCTCAACCTCCAATTCCGGGCGCACCTCCGGTAGATTTGCGGTCCCTGTTCCCACATATCGGAATCCGGCCGGAGAATCTTCGCGGAAAAATGACGGCGCAGGCATAACCCATCGAACGGGCGATGGAATCATCCATGGGATCCTTCCCTCCCGAGCTACCGTTTTTCCACGGGGTAGTTCCTCCGGACCCACTCGTTCCAGCCGCCTCTCAGCGCGTATACCTTGCCGTACCCCATTTCGATCAGTCGGAGCGCCACCCGGGCGCTCGTGGCCTCCTGGAGTCAGGAACAGTACAGGACGAGGTTCTTCCCCTTCGGGTACTTTCCCGCCCACGCGGAGACGTTCCGCGGATCTTCGACCACCGCGCCGGGGATCCCGGCGTCCCCCGCATCCGGCCGGACGTCGATGACGGCCACATCGGCACGCCCGAGGAAGGATCTGAGCGTCTCGGGCTCCATCCTCGGCACCTCCGCCGCGCAGGCGGAAACCGACCAGGCCGCCGCCGCGAGAAACGCGGCCACCGCAAGAAAACAGCGCGGCGCATCGCCCATGCCCCTGTTCATCGCCGGCCCTCCCACCCATTGGTCGGCGGATGCCTTTCCGGACCCGCCGTACCTCAAAGAAGGATGATACCCGAAGACGGCGGGCAAGAGACACAGGTTCCCGTCCCTTTTCATGGGGGCTCCTCTTCCGCGCCAAGTCGTGTATACTTTCAAAGTTCGAGCGCTTTGGGCGCATTCCGCGCCTTGTGTGCAACCCCAGGGAGCCTTGAATGATCCGGTTCGAGGGCGTCCACAAGTGGTTCGGCCCGCTCCACGTGCTGAACAACATCAACCTGCGCGTGAAACCGGGCGAAGTCGTCGTGGTGTGCGGACCGTCGGGCTCGGGGAAGTCGACCCTCATCCGCACCATCAACGACCTGGAGCCGATCAACGAGGGGAAGCTCGTCGTCGCCGGCATGGACCTCTCGGACAGGAAGACGGACATCAACAAGCTGCGGGCCGAGATCGGGTTCGTCTTCCAGCAGTTCAACCTCTACCCCCACCTGACGGTCCTGAAGAACATCACGCTGGCGCCGATCAAGATCCGCAAACTGGACCGGAAGACCGCGGAGGAGCAGGCGATGGCGCTCCTCGAGCGCGTCGGGCTCGCGGAGAAGCGGAACGCCCACCCGTCCCAGCTTTCGGGGGGGCAACAGCAGCGGGTCGCCATCGCCCGGGGACTCGCGATGAAACCGAAGATCATGCTCTTCGACGAACCCACCTCCGCCCTGGACCCGGAGATGATCGGAGAGGTGCTCCAGGTCATGAAGGATCTCGCGGTATCCGGCATGACGATGATGGTGGTCACCCACGAGATGGGCTTCGCGCGCGAGGTTTCCCACCGGGTCGTTTTCATGGACCACGGCACGGTACTCGAAGAGGCGGAACCGGAAGAGTTCTTCAAGAACCCCCAGCATGATCGGGCGCAGCAGTTCCTCAAGCAGATCCTGTCGCCCATGCACTGAAACCCAACAGAAACGGAGGGAAGAGAAGATGGCGCGAAAAGTCGGGTTCCTGATCGTTGCGCTGGCGCTGGTCGTCGCGGTGTTCGGGTCGGGCGCGCTTGCCGCCGACACCCTGGCCGCGGTGAAGGCGAAGGGAGTCCTGGTGGCGGGCGTGAAGGACTCCCTGCCCCCGTTCGGGTCCGTGGACCCGAACACCAAGGAGTTCGTCGGGTACGACATCGACTTCGTCAAGTACATCGCCCACAAGCTGGGAGTCAAGGTCGAGTACAAGCCGGTGACCTCCGCGAACCGGATCCCGATGCTGATGGAGGGGCGGGTCGACATCGATGCCTGCACGATGACGAAGACCCCCGATCGGGCCAAGCAGATCGGCTTCAGCTACACGTATTTCCTCACGGGGCAGAAGTTCCTCACGAAGAAGGGGACGGTGAAGAGCCTGAAGGACCTCGAGGGGAAGAAGATCGGAACGGCGAAGGGCTCCACCTCGGAGCAGAACGTGAAGAAGGCGGTCCCCTCCGCCACCATCCTCTCCTTCGACGACTACCCGCAGGGGGTCCTTGCGCTGGAGCAGGGGAAGGTCATCGCCGTCACCACCGACGAGTCGATCCTGGCGGGCCAGCTCGGCAAGCTCCAGAAGAACCCCGCCACCCGCGGGAAGTACGAGATCCCGGACATCCAGATCTCCAACGAGCCGTACGGCCTCGGGGTCCGGAAGGGCGATACGAAATTCCTGGACTTCGTGAACGCCACGTTGCTCGAGATGGAGAAGAACGGCGAGGCGAAGAAGATATGGAACCGCTGGTTCGGGCCGAATACGGACAGCCCGATCAACCGCGGAAAGTTCAGGATCACCGCGGACAGGATGGGCCTGGAGTAGGCTGCGGGGCGGGAACCGTTTCCCGATGCACTACCATTTCGACTGGGCGGTCGTCACCGGCGGGAAGTATTACGAGTGGCTCGTTTCCGGGGTCTACGTAACCGTCAAGCTCTCGCTGGTGTCGATCGCCCTTTCGTTCCTCCTTGGCCTCGTCATCGCGGTCATGCGGATGAGCCGCTTCGGGCCCGTCCGCTGGTTCGCCCACGGGTACCTGGAGTTCTTCCGCAACACGCCGCTGCTGGTGCAGATGTTCTTCTGGTACTTCGGTTCGTACAAGATCCTCCCCCAGTCGGTCAACGACTGGCTCGTCAAGGGGGACTTCGAGTTCGCGGCGGCCGTCATCGCGCTCACGATCTACACCTCCGCCTTCATCGCCGAGGACATCCGCTCGGGTGTGCGCTCCATCCCGAAGGAGCAGATGGAGGCCGCGCGCAGCTCCGGGTTCTCCTACATCCGGTCGATGCGATACATCATCCTGCCGCAGGCGGTGCGCCTCACCATTCCGCCGCTCATCAACCAGTTCCTGAACCTGATGAAGAACTCTTCCCTGGCGATGACGATCGGCGTGGCGGAACTGATGTACCAGGCGCGGCAGGTGGAGAGCTACACGTTCAAGGGGTTCGAGGCGTTCAGCGCGGCCACGCTGGTATACCTGGCGATGTCCTTCGTCATCACGGGGCTGATGACGCTGTACGACAGGATGGTCCTCCAGCCCATCAAGGGGCGCTGAGATGATCGGCGGGCTCGACTTCACCGTCGTCTGGAAGGACCTGCCCTACTTTTTCCTCGGCCGGTACCCCAAGGGGCCGCTCGGCGGGGTGGGGCTCACCCTCTATCTCGCCGTGGTGTCCCTTTTCCTCTCCTTCATCGGCGGGTTGATCCTGGGGCTCCTGAGCGTCTCCCGGAACCGTCTGATCAAGTGGGGGTCCTCGGCGGTCATCCAGACGATCCGCGGGATGCCGCTCCTGATGGTCATCTTCTGGATGTTCTTCCTTCTTCCGTCCCTGCTGGGGGGAGGGATGCCGGCGTCGTGGACCGTCATCACGGCGCTGACGCTGTTCACCTCCTCCTACATGTCCGAGATCGTGCGTGCCGGGATCCTCGGGATCCCGAAAGGGCAGACGGAGGCGGCCATATCGACCGGGCTGTCGCACCGGCAGGCGATGCTCCACATCATCCTGCCGCAGGCGCTTCGGAACATGATCCCCTCGTTCGTGAACCAGTTCGTCTCGATGATCAAGGACACGTCGCTGGCCTTCATCGTGGGCGTGTCGGAACTGACCCAGGTCGCAACGCAGATGAACAACCGGACGATGCTCTACCCCACGGAGATCTTCCTGTTCATCGCCGTGATCTACTTCATCCTGTGCTTCGCCTTCACGGAGCTGTCCCGCTGGCTCGAACGCCGGCTCGCGTACCAGAAAGCGATCTGATCCGCAACCGCTCGAAACGATAGGGGTTCCCGTTCCCCCCGGGGGACGGCGGGCGCGCCTTTCCCTTGACACCTCCCCACCAAACATCGAATGATATGGTCACCATATGACTTCCGGGAGTCAGAGTGCCAAGGAAGCTCCGCGACAGCCTCGCCCGCATCATCCTCGACAGGATCTTCCGGGGGGACTTTGCGGCCGGGGACCGCCTTCCGTCCATCGAGGAGCTGGGGCGGGAGTACGGGATGAGCGTCGTCTCCGTGCGGGAGGCGATCCAGAAGCTCTCCATCATGGGGCTGGTGCACATCCGCCAGGGGGGTGGAACCTTCCTGGACAAGAACATCCCCTCCATCCTCGAGATCCTCGATGCCCGGAAATACGTGGAGATGGCCACCTGCCTGCTCGCCGCCAGGAACGCGACCGGGGAAGAACACGCCCTGCTCGGCCGTCTCATCGAGCGGATGGAGGAAGACTTCGCCCGGAAGGATTTCGTCGCCTACACCCAGAAAGACCTCGAGTTCCATCTCGCCATCGGGAGGATGTCGAAGAACGTCCTCCTGTCGGCATTCCTCGAAAACATCCAGGAGCTGCTCTTTTACCTCCAACAGCGCACCCACATGTTGCAGGGGACGATCGAGAAGGCGTACCGCTTCCACCCGGAGATCGCCGAGGCCATCCGGAAACGGGACGGCTGCGCCGCCCAGGTGCTGATCATGGAGCACATCGAGGCGGTCAAGCGCGCCTGGAGCGAATACGATCGCCGGGAAGACGGAGGACCGAAGGGCGGGAAGCCCCGGCGCAAGTTCCCCGGGCGGGCAACGGCGGGTGCGGGAAGGAACGCGGCGGGAAGGAGGTCCCGGTAGGGCGCACGGCATGCGGGAATCGCGGGCGCCGGGATGCCCGCGCCGGCGCAACTCGCATCAAAACCCCCAAGCAAGGAGGAGGAACCATGCAAGGGAAAAAAACCCGATGGCTGACGTACGCAATGGCACTCGTTTTTTCGCTGTCGATGGTTTCCGCAGGTGTGGCGGCGGACAAGGAGATCCGGATCGGCGCCGTCTACCCGCTGACGGGGAACCTGGCATCCACGGGCCTCGACTGCCTGCACGGCGCCGAGCTTGCGGTGGACATCATCAACGGGAAATATCCGGACCTGAGTCTTCCCCTCGCGAAGACGGCGGGGCTTCCCAACCTGGGCGGGGCGAAGATCAAGCTCATCACCGCCGACACGAAGGGCGAACCCAGGAACGGGCAGGCCGAGGCGGAACGCCTGGTCACCCAGGAAAAGGTCGTCGGGATGATCGGGGCGTACCAGAGCGCCGTGACGAAGACCGCGAGCCAGGCCACCGAACGGCTCCGGATCCCCTACGTCTGCTCCGACTCCTCCTCCCCCACCCTCACGGAGCGCGGCCTCAAGTATTTCTTCCGGGTCAGCCCCCACGACGCCGGCTTCGCCCGGGACCAGCTGCAGTTCCTGAAGGACATCGAGAAGGCCAGGGGCGTGAAGATCCGGACGATCGCCGTCCTCTACGAGAACACCGAGTTCGGGTCCAACGTCGGGAAACAGGTCCTCGCGCTCGCCCCCGAGTACGGGTTCAAGGTCGTCGCCGACATCTCCTACACCGCGAACGCGACGGACGTGACGAGCGAGGTGGGCCGGCTCATCCGCGCCAATCCCGACGTGCTTATGCACGCCTCCTACATCACCGACGCGATCCTGTTCACGAAGACGTTCAAGGAGATGGGCTTTCACCCGAAGGGGCTCCTGACGTTCGCCGGGTACATCGAGCCCGGGTACCTTCCCGCCGTCAAGGCGGACGCGAACGGCATCATCGTGCGCTCCACCTTCGCCCTCGACCTCGCCAAGAGCAAGCCGCTGGTCGCCAAGGTGAACGCGCTGTTCAAGAAGAAGTACGGCATCGACATGAGCGAGAACGCCGCCCGCAGCTTCGGCGCGCCCTTCGTGATCGCCGACGCGATCAACCGCGCGAAGACCACCGAGGCGGAAGCGGTCGTGAAGGCGCTCCTCGCCACGAACATCCCGGGCAGCGAGCTCATCTACCCGTGGAAGGGAATCCAGTTCGACCCGAAGAGCCACCAGAACGTTTATGCCCGCGGGATCCTGGTGCAGATCCAGAACCAGAAATACGTCACGGTGTGGCCGTTCGAGTCCGCCGCGGCGAAGGTGATCTGGCCGTTCCCGGCCTGGGCCGGGCGGAAGTAGCTGCCGCCGGGAGAGGGGGGGCCGCGGATCCGCGCCCCCCCCCTCTCCCGGGACGTCCGAACAGGAAGGGAGGAACCATGTACGAGCAACTGGCGCAGCAAATCGTGAACGGCCTGCTCATCGGCTTCCTGTACTCCCTGATCGCCATCGGGCTCACGATGATCTGGGGCGTGATGAACATCATCAATTTCGCCCACGGCGACTTCCTGATGCTCGGCATGTTCATCTCCTTCTGGCTCTACACGCTTTACGGGCTGGACCCCCTCTTCTCCATCCCGATCTGCGCGGGAGCGCTCTTTCTCCTGGGGCTGCTCATCTACAGGTTCCTCGTAAGCAAGGTGATGACGGGACCCGGCCTGGCGCAGCTGGTCGTCACCTTCGGCGTCTCGATCTTCATCGCGAACGCCGCGGTCTACTTCTGGACGCCGGATTTCCGGATGATCCAGAATCCGCTCCTCTCCGGAACGTGGACCCTGGGAGCGGTCGACCTGTCCATCCCGAAGGCGATCGCCTCGGCGGGAAGCGTGGTGGTCTCCTTCCTGGTCTTCCTCTTCCTCCGGAAGACCAAGACAGGGAAAGCGATCCTGGCCACGGAGATGAACCGGGATTCCGCCCTTCTCATGGGGATCAACACGGAACGGGTGAACGCCCTGTCTTTCGGGATCGGCTCCGCCCTCGTGGGGATCGCGGGAGCGTTTCTTTCGATGTACTACTACATCTATCCACAGGTGGGCGGAACGTTCGGGCTCATCTCCTTCTGCATCGTGGCCCTCGGGGGGTTCGGCAGCATCGAGGGGGCCTTCGTCGCGGGAATCCTGATCGGGATCGTGCAGACCCTCGGAGGGTACTTCTTCGACCCGGCGTACAAATACGCGATCGTCTTCGCGATGTACCTCGTGACCGTCTGGATCCGGCCGCAGGGCCTGTTGGGGTGGTGACCATGGAAAAAACCGCCTTCCGCCGGATCGCTCCCGGCGCCGCCGTGCTCGCTGCGCTTCTTGTCTTCCCGCACTTCGTCAAGGGGTCGTTCCCCATGCACGTGATGATCATGACCTTCATGTTCGCCATGCTGGGCGTGGCGTGGAACCTCCTGGGCGGATACGCGGCGATGTTCTCCTTCGGGCAGGCGGCCTTCTTCGGGATCGGGGCGTACACCTCCACGATCCTGCTCATGTACTACAACGTGAACCCCTGGATCGGGCTTTTCGCGGGAGGAGCGCTGGCCGCCCTGACCGGGGCGGCGATCGGCATTCCGTGCTCCAACCTCCGGGGCCACTACTTCGCCATCGCGAGCATCGCCTTCGCGGAGATCGTGCGGATCCAGTTCAACAACTGGAAATTCGTCGCCGCGGCGGAAGGGCTCTCCCTGCCGCTTCTGCCGGCATCGCTGCGGAACTTCATGTTCCACACCACGAAAGCCCCCTACTACTACATCATGCTCGCCTTCCTGGCGCTCTCGCTCCTCCTGTGCCGGTACGTCTCGACGAACCGGATGGGGTTCTACCTGCGGGCCGTCAAGGAGAGCCACGAGGTGGCGAAGGGGATGGGGATCAGCTTCGTCCGCTACCGCCTCTACGCGATCATGATCAGCGCGTTCCTCACGGCGATGGCCGGCACCTTCTACGCCCAGTACATCCTCTACATCGATCCGGAGAGCGTTTTGATCCTCCCGATCTCCGTGCAGATCGTGCTGGTCGCGATGCTGGGAGGCGCCGGGACGATCCTGGGCCCCGTCATCGGGGCGGCGATCCTCGTTCCGCTCTCCGAGTACACCCGGGTGTGGCTGGGGTACAAGGGAACGGGGCTGGACATGATGATCTACGGGGCGCTCATCATGCTGATCTCGGCCTACCAGCCCAAGGGCGTATGGGGGATGCTGACGTCGATCGGAAAGAGGGCGAAATGACGACTCCCTGCCTGGAAATCCATGGGATCACGAAGCGGTTCGGCGGGCTGATCGCCAACGAGGACGTTTCCTTCTCCGTGGGCGAGGGGGAGATCGTCAGCGTCATCGGCCCCAACGGCGCCGGCAAGAGCACCCTGTTCCACTGCATCACGGGGTTCTACCGTCCCAACGAGGGGAAGATCCTCTTCCGGGGGCGGGACATCACGAAGTACGGCGCGCACCGGATCTGCAAACTGGGGATCGCGAGAACCCTGCAGATCGTCCAGGTCATCAGCGACATGACGGTCCTGGAGAACGTCATGACGGGGGCCTTTCTGCGGACCTACAG
Source organism: Deltaproteobacteria bacterium (assembly GCA_021815305.1). GTDB lineage: Bacteria > Desulfobacterota > Deferrimicrobia > Deferrimicrobiales > Deferrimicrobiaceae > JAKAHC01. The sequence continues at coordinate 128,674 of JAKAHC010000005.1, forward strand.
GCGGGAGGACGTGCGGGCGAGAGCCGAGGAGATCCTCCGGTTCACCGGACTCCACGAACGGAAGGACACCCTGGGCCCCGACCTCACCATCGCCGACAAGAAACGGCTGGAGGTCTCGATGGCGCTGGCCACGCAGCCCACCCTGCTCATGCTCGACGAGGCGATGGCAGGGCTGACCCCAGTCGAACTGCGGGAGATGATCGCCCTCATACGGGAAATCCGGGAGAGGGGCGTTACACTGATCATCGTGGAGCACGTGATGGAGGCGGTCATGGAGCTTTCGGACCGCGTGGTGGTCATCAACTCGGGAAGGAAAATCGTCGAGGGGACGCCGGCGGAGGTCGTACGGAACCCGGAAGTCATCCAGGCCTACCTGGGGGAACGTTACCATGCTTGAGCTGAAGAACGCCTCCATCGGGTACAAGGGCGGGGTGCTCGCCGTCCAGGACGTCTCCTTCACCGTGAAGGAGGGTGAGGTGGTCAGCCTCGTCGGGTCCAACGGCGCGGGGAAGAGCACCCTCCTGCGCGCAATCTCGGGACTGCTCCGTCCCCGCGCGGGCGAGATCCTCTTCAACGGTGAGCCGCTGCACGCGGTTCCCCCGTACGACATCGTGAGGAAAGGGATCGCCATGGTTCCGGAGGGACGCCAGCTCTTCGGGCGCCTGCCGGTGATCGACAACCTGCGGCTGGGCGCGTACGCGCTCTCCTCGAAAGCGGATGCCGAGCGATCGCTCGCGGAGGTCCTCGGCCTCTTCCCCCGGCTGGCCGAGCGCAAGGGGCAGCGGGCGGAGACGCTTTCGGGGGGCGAGCAGCAGCAGCTTGCGATCGGCAGGGGCCTCATGTCGCGTCCGAAGCTCCTGATGCTGGACGAGCCGTCCCTGGGGATCATGCCGAAGCTGGTTTCGGAGATCTTCCGCACCATCCGCGAGATCTCGAAGAAGGGATTGACCGTGCTCCTGGTCGAACAGAACGTGTTCGAGGCGCTCGACATCTCGGACCGCGCGTACGTGCTCCAGACGGGGAAGATCGTCCTCGACGGGCAAGGAAAGGAACTGCTGCAGTCCGACATGGTGCGGAAGGCGTTTCTCGGGATGTAGGGGAGGGGAGATGAGACAGGACATCGCCGCCGCCGTCCGCGGCGTGGACATCAGCGACTGGAGGACCGTGGAGGTCGAGCACGGCGACCGGAACATCGGGATCCTGGTCCCTCCCGACACCAGGGAGCTGGGAATGCGGGATTTCCCTCCCCTCGCCCATCCGGGAGAAGAGATCCGGAAATCGATCGAGAACCCCATCGGGACGCCTCCCCTTCCCGGAATCCTGAAGGCCAAGGGGAAACCCGCGGAGAATCTCGCCGTCTGCATCGCCACCTCCGACATCACTCGGCCCGTCCCTTACAAGGGGGACGCGGGCATCCTCGACCCGCTGCTCGCCATCCTCCACGGCGCCGGCGTGCGACGGGAAAACGTGACCCTGCTCGTCGGCACGGGGACCCACCGGGCCAGCACCCGGGAGGAAAAGGTCTCCATGTTCGGCGAACGGGCGGCGGCGGAGTACCGGATCATCGACCACGCCTGCGACGACGAATCGATGCTCGTGGACATCGGCAGAACGCAAAGCGGCACCGAGATCCAGATCAACAGGCACTTCTTCGGAGCGGACGTGAAGATCGCCACGGGACTGGTGGAGAGCCACTTCATGGCCGGCGTTTCCGCCGGCCGCAAGGCGATCTGCCCCGCCCTCGTCAGCCGCAGGACGATCGAGCGGTTCCACAGCGCGCGGTTCCTCTCCTCGCCGAAAGCGACGAACCTGGTCCTGGCCGGAAACCCATGCCACGAGGAGGCGCTGGAGATCGCGCGGAAGACGGGGGTGGACTTCATCGTCAACACGGTCCTGAACCGCCGCCTCGAGCTGATCGGCGTCTTCTCCGGAGAACTCGAGCGGTCCCACGAGAAGGCGGTGGAACTGGTCCGGAGGGTCGTGGCGGTACCGGTGGACGAAGAGCACGACATCGTCCTCACCCATGGCGGGTACGTGGGGATCAACCACTACCAGAACGCCAAGGCGGCGTGCAACGCGCTCCCGGTGGTCCGGGAGGGGGGCTTCATCATCCTTGCGGCTTGCGAGCGGGACGAAGACCCGGTCGGGCCGGCCACCTACAAGACGCTCCTCCACCTGCTGAAGATGCAGGGACCCGAAGGCTACCTCGCGGCGCTGGGGAACCCCGCGTGGAAGTTCACCAAGGACCAGTGGGAGCCGCAGATGTGGGGAAAAGTCGTGCAGAAGGTCGGCGAGGAGGGGATCATCTACTGCACCTCCTACATCCCGGAGCGGGAGCAGCGCCATGTGCCGGGGACCGCCGGCTGGGATTTCCTTCCCGCCAGGGTCTTCCCGCGGGACGGGGAGGCGACGCAGGCGATGGTCCAGAACGCCCTCGTGTACGCTTACCGTCACCCGAAATGGGGAGGGAGGAAGCCTTCCGTCGCCTTCGTGAAGGAAGGACCGTACGCCATCCCCTGCCGCCGGGAACTCGCGGACCGGCCTTGACCTCCCGGCGCAAGGAACGGCTTTCCCGGTACTTCCGTGCGGCCCTTGCGGCGGTGGAGCCGTCGGGCCTCGTGGCCTCCGCGCTGCGGAAGGAGGACGGTTTCCTCGCGCTGTCCGCCCCCGGAAACGGGCGGCGGATTCCCCTGCGCTCCCTGCGCAACGTATATCTCGCCGGAGGGGGCAAGGCGGGGAACGCGATGGGCGAAGCGGCTCTTTCGGCGCTCGGGGATCTCGTCGCGGAGGGCGTCCTTGCGGTCCCACGGGGGGGAAAAAGGATCTCGGGGAAGGTGCGGTTCGTCGAGGCCGGGCACCCGGTGCCCGACCTGTGGAGCCTTGCGGCGGCCCGGGAGATCCTGACGCTCCTCGAATACGCCGGGGAGGGCGACCTGGTGATCGCCCTCGTTTCGGGGGGGGGCTCCGCCATGATCTCCTCTCCGGCCCCCGGCATCGCTCCGGAAGAGAAGGCTGCCGTGTCCCGGCTCCTGCTGCGGGCGGGCGCGGATATCGCCTCGCTCAACACGGTGCGCAAGCATTTGTCCGAGATCAAGGGGGGCAACCTGGCCCGGGCGGCGTACCCCGCCACGGTGTGGGCCCTGCTCCTGTCGGACGTCCCCGGCGACGACCCCTCGGTGATCGCCTCCGGACCCTTTTCCCCCGACCCGACGACCTACGCGGACGCGATCGGGGTCCTGGAGCGCCACGGCCTGCTGTACGCCGTCCCCACGGCGGTCCGGCGGCACCTCGTGGAGGGGATGGAGGGGCGGATCCCCGAGACCCCCAAACCCGGCGACCCCGCGTTCGAAAAGGTCACGTGCGCCCTCGTCGGCTCGAACGGGATGGCGATGGAGGCCGCTGCGCAGGCGGCTGCGGCCGACGGCGCGGAGACCGTCCTTCTCCCCGGCTTCCTCCGCGGGGAGGCCCGCGAATGCGCCAAGGAGTTCTGCTCCCGGCTCCGGGCCGCGGCGATCGCCCTCCCGCCCGGCCGTTCGGTGGCCCTGATCGCGGGTGGAGAGACGACGGTCCGGGTGCGCGGCAACGGCAGGGGCGGGCGCAGCCAGGAGTTCGCCCTGGCGGCGGCGATCGATCTCTACGGTGAGGAGGGGATCGCGGTGCTCTCCGGAGGGACCGACGGGGTCGACGGGCCGACGGATGCCGCAGGCGCGTACGCCGACGGCACGACCATGGCCCGCGCGGAAACGCTCGGCATGTCCGCCCGGGACCACCTGGAAGGCAACGACGCCTACCCCCTCTTCCACGCCCTCGGCGACCTCGTCGTCACGGGGCCGACGGGCACCAACGTCACCGACCTCGCCATCGGGTTCGTCCGGTCCCCCTGACAAAGCGCGGGGCGCCGTACTCCCGGCGCATCCCACCGGGAAGAGGTTCCATCCCCCGGAAACCCCGGGGACGCCGTCGAATCACAGTACCGGGGGGCAAACCACTTCTCGGAACGGAGGTGCGGGACATGATGCAGGTATCCCCGGATACGACGCGCGTCGGGTGGATCGGCACCGGCGTGATGGGACTGTCGATGTGCGGCAACATCCTGTCGAAGGGATATCCCGTGACCGTGTACTCCCGCACCCGGGAAAAGGCGCGCCCCCTTCTCGACAAGGGGGCGAAGTGGGCGGATTCCCCGAAGGCCGTCGCGGAAGCGTCGGACGCGGTGTTCACGATGGTGGGGTTCCCCTCGGACGTGCGGGAGGTCTACCTGGGTCCCCGGGGGGTGCTCGCCGGCGCGCGGCCGGGATCGATCCTCGCCGACATGACCACGACCGAGCCGTCGCTGGCGAAGGAGATCCACGCCGCCGCGAAGGCACGCGGCGTTTCCTCCGTCGACGCTCCCGTCTCGGGGGGGGACGTAGGCGCGCGCGAAGCGCGCCTCTCCATCATGGCGGGGGGAGACCCGGAGGTCTTTGCGGCCCTCATGCCGCTGTTCTCGGCGATGGGGAAGACGATCGTCCTCCAGGGGCCGGCGGGCGCGGGGCAGCATGCCAAGATGTGCAACCAGATCGTGATCGCCGGGACCATGATCGGCGTCTGCGAGTCGCTGATCTACGGACACAAGGCGGGCCTGGATCTCGAGACGATGCTCTCCTCCATCGCCGGAGGCGCCGCGGGGTGCTGGGCGCTGTCGAACCTCGCTCCGCGCGTCCTCCAGCGGAACTTCGACCCGGGGTTCTTCGTGGAGCATTTCGTGAAGGACATGGGAATCGCCCTCGACGAGGCGAAGCGGATGAACCTCCCCCTTCCCGGCCTCGCGCTGGTCCACCAGATGTACGTTTCGCTGCTGGCGAACGGCGGAGGGAAACACGGAACGCAGGCGCTCCTGCTCGTCCTGGAGCAGATGGCCGACACGAGGGTCGGGGCGGGTTAGGCGGGGGAAGCGGCGCTACACGACGATGATGTCGAGCCGTTCCGGGCCGTGCACCCCGATGGCCAGCGTAAGTTCGATATCGGCGGTGCGGCTGGGCCCGGTGACCAGGGTCAGGTTCGTGGGAGGCGCGGAGACCACCTCCGCGAAGAGATCGTCGAGCTCCGCGAAGATCCGGTCCCGGCGCACGATCGCGACGTGGTGCGCGGGAAGCAGCCCCGCCTGGACGGCGCGCCCGTCCACGCTCGCGCAGGCGAGCGTGCCCGTCTCCGCGACCGCCCCGAACACCTCCTCCACCGTCGCAGCGGCATCCGCGTAATCCGCGACGCGGTTCGGAAAGAGGTCCGCGACCGCCTCCTCGGCCGCGGTGAGGCCCGGGCAATACACGGGGACCCCCGGCGGAACGATTCCCGCCAGGACATCCCGCAGCGCTTCCGGACCGGGGAGCAGGTGCGTCCCCGCCGCCGCTTTGGCCGCGTTCTCCAGGAACAGGCGGACCCTCTCCTCGCCGTTCAATGCGCCTTCCTCCGGAAGGGGATCCTCGCGGGCGGGGGAAGCCGCCCTGCGACGTCTTTCCCTCCGACCGCGCGCACCAGGGGCCAGAAGATTCCCGCGAGCCGCTGCCCGAGGGAGAACCACCCGGGCGACGCGGCGGCCCTCCCGAACCACGCCATCACCCGCCTCTCCTTCGGATCCGGGAAACCTTCCCGAACCTTCCGCCGCCGCAGCTGGAGGATGAGGGGAACCAGCGGCACCCGCACGGGGCACACCTCCGCGCACGCTCCGCAGAGGGTGCTCGCGTCCACGACGGGATGCGACTTCGCCATCCCCGTGAGGAGCGTGGTCAGGATCAGGCCCATCGGGCCCGGATAGGTCCATCCGTACGCGTGTCCGCCGACCGTCCGGTAGACGGGGCACACGTTCATGCAGGCGCCGCACCGGATGCACTTGAGGATGTCGCGCGACTCGCCGGCGAGGATCTCCGTCCGCCCGTTGTCGAGGAGCACGATGTGCAGCTCCTTCGCACCGGTGGCGTCTCCGGGTTTGCGCGGCCCCGTGATCACCGAGACGTAGGCGGTGATCGCCTGCCCCGTCGCGGAGCGCGGCAGGAGGCGGAGGAACGCCGGGAGGTCGGACAGGGACGGAATGATCTTCTCGACGGAGAGGATCGCCACGTGGAGCGGCGGCACGGTGGTCACCATCCGTCCGTTCCCCTCGTTGGTGAACAGGACGAGGCTGCCCGTGTCCGCGGCGGCGAAGTTCGCCCCCGAGATCCCCGCGTCCGCGGAGAGGAACTTCTCCCGCAGCGCGCCCCTGGCGATCCGCGTGAGCGCCTGCGGGTCTTCGGTGTACGGAACGCCGAGCCGCTCCGTGAACAGCCTGCCGATCTGGCGGCGGTTCTTGTGGATCGCCGGGACGATGATGTGGGAGGGAGACTCCCCCGCCATCTGGATGATGTACTCGCCGAGGTCGGTCTCGAACACCTCCATCCCCGCGGCCTCGAGGTGGGCGTTCAGGTCCACCTCCTCGGAGACCATCGACTTCCCCTTGACGATCCGCTTCGCCCCGCGGTCGGAGAGGACCTTCGCGACGATCTCCCTCGCCGCGGCCGCGTCCTTCGCCCGGTGCACCGTGGCGCCGGCGCGGGTCGCGGAGGCGACGAAGGTCTCGACGTGCCGCGGGAGGTCCGCAAGCACCTCGTCGCGTATCCCGGAGGCCCGGTCCCGGAGCGCTTCCAGGTCCGAAACCGGCGCGAACGCCTCCGCGCGCTTGGCGCCGAACGTGTCGGCGGCCTGTTTCATCGCCGCCCGCAACGCAACGTCCTCCAGCGCGCGGACCGAGTTTTGCCGGAAGCGGAGGGTGGTCTGTCCGAGGTTCACAGTCCCTCCGCCAGGAGTTGGGCGAGGTGCGCCACCCGGACTTTCGACCCGCGCCGCCGGAGCGCGTCGGCGAGGTTCATCAGGCATCCCGAGTCGCACCCCGTCACCGTATCCGCCCCCGTCGCCTCGACGGAGGCCGCCTTCTCTTCGGCCAGGGCGCAGGAGATCTCCGGCAATTTCGCCATGAAGGTCCCGCCGAAACCGCAACAGCGCCCCGCGTCCGCCATCGGGACGAACGCGGCCCCTTTCAAGGATGCGAGGAGCGTCAGCGGCTCTTCCCGGACTCCGAGCGACCGGGTCAGGTGGCACGACGCGTGGTAGGTGATCGTCCCCCTCCCCCGAAGGCCCGCCTCGTGCGCCCGCGCCACGTGGACGAGGAACCGGGAAAGCTCGTACGTGCGCTCCCCCGCCCGCCGCGCCTTCGCGAGCATCCGGGGATCGTCGTGGAACAGTTCGGGGTAGTGGTGCCGAACCATCGCCGCGCAGGAGCCGGATGGGGTGACGATCGGCGCATCCCCGTCGAAGACCGACAGGAAATGCGCGGCCGCCGTCCGGGCGGTATCCTCGTACCCGGCGTTGAAGGCCGGTTGCCCGCAGCACGTCTGCCCCTGCGGGAATACGGGGTCCGCACCGAACCTCCGCAGCAAACGCAGGGTGGCTTCCCCCACTTCGGGAAAGAAGGTGTCCACCAGGCACGTCCCGAACAGCAACACTTTCAAACCATCCCCCCGGCGCGCCAGGAAAAATTGGTTAGACCACTAAACTACCAATCCGCCATCGCTTGCGTCAAGGCATATCTCCCGCACAGTATTCGTCCAAGAACCATATGTTATTCAAGCAGTTTTATCTTAAGGCCCCGCCGGAATCACCGGAATCACGCATTCCTTGACTTGCGGGAATCCCGCGATTATACATTTGGTATGACCAGTAAACAGAACGGGACGCCCCTGGGGCTGTTCACGCCGATCCGCGTCGACAGGGTTTCCGACAAGGTTTCCGGGCAGCTCAAGAAGCTCATTGCCGACGGGGTGGTGAAGATCGGGGACCGCCTTCCCTCCGAACGGGAGTTGTCGGAACAGATGGGGGTCAGCCGGACTTCCGTCCGGGAGGCGCTCCAGCAACTGGAGATGCAGGGGGTGCTGGAGATCGTCCACGGCGGGGGCTCCATCGTGCGCAACATCACCGGGCGGGAGATCCGCCGGACCCTCGAGATCTTCCTCGAGAGGGACCCCAAACGCGTCCTGGAGCTCGCGGAGCTGCGGGCCTTCATGGAGGCGTGGGCCGCCCGCGAGGCGGCAAGGCACCGGACGGAGCAGGAACTGGAGGTGATGCGCGGATACCTCGAGGAGATGGAGCGGGATTTCTCGAAGGGGCAGATCCGGTACGACGTCGACTTCAAGTACCACACGGAGATCGCCGGCGCCACGCACAACACGATCTACCTGCACATGATCGACAATATCTACAACCTGATCGACTTCTCCGTCAAGGTCCACCGGGAGGAAGTGTTCACCGCGCGCGAGGACCAGGAGACGATCCTCGACCACCACCGGGACATCTACCACGCGATCCGCGACGGAAACCCGGATGCCGCCGAGAACGCGATGAAGGAACACCTGGCGTTCGTCGTGCGCGAGTTCCGGCGGAAATTCTTCCCCGACTGACGGCAGCGGGGGCGGCCCCGCGTCATGCCCCTTCCGGCGGGGACAAAAGGTGCCGGAGAGCGCCCTCGAGTTCGGGGAACCGGAAGACGTGCCCCGACGCGAGCAGGCGCCCGGGGACTACGCGCGCGCTCGAAAGAAGCAGGGCGTCCGCCATCTCCCCGACGGCGATGCGCAGGGCGAACCCCGGAACCGGGACCACGGCGGGACGCGACAACACCTTCCCCAGCGTCTTCGTGAACTCACGGTTCGTGACGGGAACCGGAACGACGGCGTTCATCGGCCCCCGCAACGTTTCATCGGACAGGACGCGCAGGACGACCCCGGGGACGTCGTCGAGTGCGATCCAGCTCATGTACTGGCTCCCGCTCCCCAGCACCCCCCCCAGCCCGGCGCGGAAGGCCGGGAGCATCCTCGGGAGCGCCCCACCCTTCTCCGAAAGGACCATCCCGAGCCGCAGGGAAACGACGCGGATCCCCCGCTCCGCCGCAGGGGAGGATGCCGCTTCCCAATCGCGGCAGAGGCCGGAAAGGAATCCGGAACCCGGCGGGCTGTCTTCGGTGAGGAGTTCCCCTCCGCGGTCGCCGTAATATCCGACCGCCGAAGCGCAGAGGAACGCCGGCGGCGGCTTCCGCATGCCGGCGAGCGCTTCGCACAGGAGGCGCGTCCCCTTCACCCGGCTGTCGCGGAGGGCCGCTTTGCGGGAGGCCGTCCATCTTCCCGAGGCGATGTTCTCCCCGGCCAGGTGGACCACGGCGTCCGCCCCCGAGAGCCCCCCGGTGTCCACCTCGCCCCGGTCCGGGTCCCACCGGATCGCCATCTCTCCCGGCAGGGGAGCGCGGCGGACCAGCCGGAACACCTCGAGGCCGGCGGCGGCCAGGGAACGCGCAAGTTCCGAACCGATGAGCCCGGTGCTGCCGGAGACGACGACGCGCACCGCCTACCCCTTTCCCCGTCGGGTCGCACGCCGCTTCCCGGGCACACCCTCGGGGACGTCGTTTCCTCCGGAACGCGGGAAACGGATCACGCGGCCCCGCTCCTCTCCGGGAGGACCCTCCGGCGCCCCGCCTCCCGGGGAGACCGCATAGGACAGCGTAAGATCGCGGAGGATCTCCCTCGCCTCGAAGGCGTCCTCCTTGCGGACCATCAGCCGCGCCGGCTGCGCCCACGGCTGGATGTAGCCGAAGAACTCGTCCCGGAAGAAGTATTCGACCCTCTCCGGGTCGAGCAACGATTTGACCAGGGCGATGTCGATGGGGTTGAAGGTAGAAAGGATTTCCTCGTATTCGACGTATCGGGGCATCACGGTTTCCTCTCCCCACGGAACCACACGACGGTGGGCCGTTCCCTTGCGGCGCCGATGGTTTGCCGGTTCGAGCGCATGAGGTAGCCTACGACGAGGCGAACACCCGGGAGACGAGGTCCCTGGCCTCCGCCTGGATCCGGCGCAGGTGCTCCGCGCCGAGGAAGCTCTCGGCGTAGATCTTGTAGACGTCTTCCGTTCCGGACGGCCGGGCGGCGAACCAGCCGTTGGCCGTGGACACCTTGAGCCCCCCGATGGGAGCGCCGTTCCCCGGCGCCGCGGTCAGCATCGCCTCGATCCGCTCCCCCGCGAGCATGGTCGCCGCCACCTGCCGCGGCGACATCATCGAGAGGGACGCCTTCTGCTCTTTCGTGGCGGGAGCGTCGATCCGCTCGTACACCGGGTCGCCGAACTCCGCCGCCAGGTCGCGATACCTCTCGCCGGGATCGCGCCCGGTCACCGCCATCATCTCCGCGGCGAGAAGCCCCAGGAGCAGCCCGTCCTTGTCGGTGCTCCATGGCGCGCCGTCCCTCCGCAGGAACGATGCGCCGGCGCTCTCTTCTCCGCAGAACGCCAGCGTCCCTTCGAGGAGCCCCGGGACGAACCATTTGAAGCCCACGGGGACCTCGACGAGTCTCCGCCCGAAGCGCGCGGCCACGCGGTCAATCATCCCGCTGCTGACCACCGTCTTCCCGACGCCGGCATCCGGACGCCACCCGGACCGCGTGCGGAAAAGATAATCGACTGCCGCCGCAAGGTAGTGGTTCGGCTGGAGCAGCCCCGCGCTCCGGGTCACGATCCCGTGGCGGTCGGCGTCGGTGTCGTTGCCGAAAGCGACGTCGAAGCGGTCCTTCATGGCGATGAGCCCCGCCATCGCGTACGGGGACGAGCAGTCCATGCGGATCTTCCCGTCCCGATCCCGCGCCATGAAGCGGAAGGTCGGGTCCACCGCTTCGTTGACCACGACGAGGTCAAGCCCGTATCGTTGCGCCGCGGGAGCCCAATACGCCGCCGCGGCCCCCCCCAGGGGGTCGACGCCGATCCGGATCCCCGCGCCGCGGATCGCCTCCATGTCGAGCACCGCGCCCAGGGCGCCGACGTAGGCGTCCACGTAGTCGTGGCGGCGGGTGGTCCCGGCGCGCAGCGCCCGTTCGTACGACACCCGCCTCGCGCCGCCCGTCCCCTCCGCAAGAAGCCGGTTCGCGCGCTCCTCGATCCTGCGCGTGGCGTCGGTGTCCGCGGGTCCCCCGTGGGGGGGGTTGTACTTCAGGCCCCCGTCCTCCGGGGGGTTGTGGGACGGGGTGATCACGATACCGTCCGCGAGCCCCTCCGAACGGCCGCGGTTGCGGGAGAGGATCGCGTGGGAAACGGCGGGGGTGGGGGTATATCCGCCGTCCCGGTCGATCATCACGGTGACGCCGTTCCCCGCAAGGACCTCGAGAGCCGTACGGAAGGCCGGCTCCGAGAGGGCGTGGGTGTCCTTTCCCAGGAAAAGGGGGCCCGTGACCCCCTCGGCCGCCCGCTGTTCGCAGATCGCCTGCGTGACGGCGAGGATGTGCGCCTCGTTGAAGGAAAGGGAAAGGGACGATCCCCGATGCCCGGAAGTGCCGAAGGCCACGCGCTGCTCCGCGACGGACGGATCGGGGGCGCCTGTGTAATAGGAAGAAACGAGGCCCGCGATGTCGGCCTGCCCCTTCGGGCCGGCCGGTTTCCCCGCTTCCGGGTGAATCACCACGCGTCAGCCTCCCGCCGGGCGTTCGAGGTGGCCGCCGAACTTGTAGCGCATCGCCGAAAGCACCTTTTCCGCGAACGTATGCTCCTCGCGGGATCGGAACCGCGCGTAGAGCGCGGCGGTGATGCAATCCGCGGGGACCGACTCCTCGACCGCCGCCTGGACGGTCCACCGCCCCTCGCCGGAATCGCGGACGAACCCCGTGTAGCCGGAAAGTCCCGGGTCTTCCTGCAACGCCATCGCGGCGAGGTCCAGAAGCCAGGATCCCACGACGCTGCCGCGCCGCCACACCTCGGCGATCTCCCGAAGGTCCAGATCGTACCGGTGTTCCGGGGGAATCTCGCCCGAACCCGCGTTCCGCAGGATGTCGAACCCTTCGGCGTACGCCTGCATCAGCCCGTACTCGATGCCGTTGTGGACCATCTTCACGAAATGGCCCGCGCCGGGAGGGCCGCAGTGGAGGTACCCCTCCTCGGCGGCGCCCTGGCCGCCCTTCCGGCCCGGCGTCCTCGGGATCTCCCCCCGTCCGGGCGCCAGCGTCCGGAAGACGGGGTCGAGCCGGGCAACCGCCTCCTTCGGCCCGCCGATCATCAGGCAATAGCCGCGGTCGATCCCCCAGACCCCGCCGCTGGTTCCCGCGTCGCAGTAGAAAATCTCCTTTCCCGCAAGCGCCGCCGCCCGGCGCACATCGTCCTTGTAGTGGGAGTTCCCGCCGTCCACGAGGATATCCCCGGGCGACAGCAGCTTCGCCAGGGCCGTCACGGTCTGCTCCGTGGCCTCTCCCGCGGGAACCATCACCCAGACGGCGCGGGGGAGGGCGAGTTTCGCCGCAAGGTCCGGGAGCGAGGTCGACCCGGTCGCCCCTTCGTCCGAAAGACGCCGGACCGCTTCGGGGTCGGCGTCGTACACCACGCACCCATGGCCCGCCTTCATCAATCGGCGAACCATGTTCGCGCCCATCCGTCCCAGCCCCACCATTCCCAGCTGCATGCCCCGTGCTCCTTTCCGCGGCGGCACACGCCGCGAACCTCGTATCGCCCCCGCGCCCCCGGGAAGGCGCTATCTCCGGGCCAGCTTCGCGGCGATGGTCGCCACGTGCCTCCCCTGGAACCGCGCCGCCGCCAGCTCGTTCTCCGTGGGGGCGCGCTCCCCCTTGGTGCCGGCGACGGTGGTCGCCCCGTACGGGGATCCGCCGGTGATCTCGTCGTTGCGCATCTGCCCCTGGAAGGCATACGGCAACCCCACGACCACCATCCCCTGGTGCAGGAGGGTGACGTGGGTGGTGAGGAGCGTCGCCTCCTGTCCGCCGTGCTGGGTGGCCGTGGAGGCAAAGACGCTTCCCACCTTTCCCACGAGCGCCCCGGAAGCCCACAGCTGCCCGGTGGCGTCGAGGAACTGGCGCATCTGCCCGCACATGTTCCCGAACCGGGTGGGAGTCCCGATGAAGATCGCGTCGTAGGAGGGAAGTTCGTCCACGGTGCACACCGGAACGTGGGCGAAGGCCTTCTGCGGCCCGACCGCCCCCATCATCTCCAGCACTTTCCCGGGCAGCGTTTCCGGCACCCTGCGCAGCGCCGCCTCGGCCCCCGGCACTTCCCGGACCCCTTCCGCGACCGCCTCCGCCATGCGATGGACGTGGCCGTACATCGAATAGTAAAGGATGAGCGCCTTCATCTTTCCCTCCTCCCGCAAAGGGTCCGCCCCAGCCCGGGACAGACGGTTCGGACCGATCCCGCCACCTTTAAGGGATGCCCCGCGCCCGGGGAGGATTCAGTGCCTCGTCCGCCGTCGGTCCCCTCCCGCGACCTCCCGGCGGCGGAAGCAGCCGACGAGGTGGTCGTTTACCATCCCGGTGGCCTGCATGAAGGCGTAGCAGATGGTGGGCCCGACGAACCGGAACCCCCGGCGTACGAGCGCCCGGCTCATCTCCAGGGATTCCCGGGTGGCGGAGGGAACGTCCCCCGGGGTTCGCCACCGGTTCCGGATCGGCTTTCCCCCGGTGAAACCCCACAGGAAAACCGAAAAGGAACCGAATTCCTTCCGGACCGCGAGGAACGCTTTCGCGTTCCCGACCGCGGAAGCCACCTTGGCGCGGTTCCGCACGATTCTCCCGTCGGACAGGAGGCGCGCCACGTCGCGTTCCCCGTACCGCGCGATCCGCTCCGGATCGAAACCGTCGAAAGCCGCCCTGTAGCCTTCCCTCCTGCGGAGGATCGTGCGCCAGGACAACCCCGCCTGGGCGCCTTCCAGGAGGAGGAACTCGAAGAGGAGCCGGTCGTCCTTAACGGGGACGCCCCATTCCTCGTCGTGGTATCTTGTCATCAGCGGGTCGTTCCCCTCCCCCCAGGGACAACGGGAAACTCCGTTTCGATTTTCCGCCGGAAATCCTCCTTTCCCGTTCCCCATAAGCTCTTTCCGGTGCCATAATATAGGTTTCGGCCCGAATACAACAGCGTCCGCGAAGGAAGGAACGGCATGACCGTGAAACCGTCTCCGCTTCAGATAAACGCCGCCGGGGTGGCCCGTCCCACAGGCCTCTACGATCCGAAGAACGACCACGACAGCTGCGGCGTCGGGTTCGTCGCGCGGATCGACGGCGTATCCCAGCACATCATCGTCCAGAAGGGGATCCGGATCCTCGTCAACCTGGAGCACCGGGGCGCTCTCGGGGGCGACAAGTCCACCGGCGACGGCGCCGGCATCATGGTGGAGATCCCCGACACCTTCTTCCGCCAGGTCTGCCCCGGCGGCGGGCTCTACCTTCCCGCGCGCGGCGAGTACGCCGTGGGGGCGGTCTTCCTCCCCATGGCCGAGGAGGTCGCGGACCGGTGCGTCCTTGCGCTGGAGCGGATCGCGGCGGCGGAAGGGTGCCCCGTGCTCGGCTGGCGCGAAGTCCCGGTCGACCCCTCCGTCCTCGGGGACCTCGCCGGCTCCACGCGCCCGCGGATCCGCCAGGTGTTCCTCTCCCGCGGGAACCACGAGGGGGACGATTTCGAGCGGAAGCTGTACGTGGTCCGGCGCCTCGTCGAGAAGGAAGCCGCTTCCTGGACGGAGGGGGACGCAAGCCAGTTCTATCTGCCCAGCCTCTCGAGCCGCACGATCGTCTACAAGGGGCTCCTGACCGGCACGCAGCTTCCCCAGTTCTACCCGGACCTCACGAACGAGCACTTCATGAGCGCCTTCGCCGTGGTCCACCAGCGGTACAGCACGAACACGCTGCCCACGTGGCACCTGGCGCACCCGTTCCGCATCGCCGCCCACAACGGGGAGATCAACACGCTGCGGGGCAACATCAACCGCATGCGCGCGAGGGAGGCGATCCTCTCCTCGCCCCTCTTCGGCGACGACATCCAGAAGATCCGGCCCGTGCTGAACGAGTCGGGGAGCGACTCGGCGATCTTCGACAACGCCCTGGAACTCCTGCTGATGGCGGGAAGGTCGCTGCCGCACGCGATGATGATGATGATCCCCGAGGCGTGGGGACCGAAGTTCCAGATGAGCGAGGACAAGCGGGCCTTCTACGAATACCACGCCGCGTTCATGGAGCCGTGGGACGGCCCGGCGGCGATGGTGTTCTGCGACGGGCGGTACCTCGGCGCCACCCTCGACCGGAACGGCCTGCGTCCCGCCCGGTACACCGTGAGCCGGGACGGGGTGATCGTCCTCGCTTCGGAGACCGGGGTGATCGACTTCCCGGCGGACCGGATCGTGCGCCGCGGGCGCCTGCAGCCGGGAAAGATGCTGCTGCTGGACCTGAAACAGAAGCGCATCGTCCCCGACAACGAGATCAAGGCGGTCATCTCCCGCCAGAAGCCGTACCGGAAATGGGTCAAGGAGAACAAGATCGAGCTGCGGGGACTGTTCGTCCCCTCGGAGATCCCCCGGGAGGACCCGGAAGTGCTGCGCCGCAAGCAGCATGTCTTCGGGTACACCGAGGAAGAGGTCAAGCTCATCATCACCTCGATGGCGTCCCAGGGGCAGGAGCCGGTCGGCTCGATGGGGGACGACGCGGCGCTCGCGGTCCTGTCGGACCGGCCGCAGGTGCTGTTCGCCTACTTCAAGCAGCTCTTCGCGCAGGTGACGAACCCGCCCATCGACCCTCTCCGCGAGGAGCTGGTGATGTCCCTGAACAGCTTCGTCGGGCGGGAGCGCAACCTCCTCGACGAGACCCCGGAGCATTGCCGGATGCTCAAGCTCATCCAGCCGATCCTCACCCCCGAGGACATGCTTCGGCTCCGGAACGCAAACCACCCCGACATCGTCGCCGCGGAAATCGATGCGCTCTTTCCCTCCGACGGGGACGGCAAGGCGCTGGAGACGGCTCTGGCGAGGCTCTTCGTGCAGGCCGACAGGGCGATCCGCGGCGGCGCGTCGCTGCTCATCCTCACGGACCGGAACATGAACGCGAACCGTGTGCCGATCCCTTCGCTTCTGGCCACCTCCGGGCTGCACCACCACCTGATCCGCCGAGGACTGCGGACGAAGGCGGCGATCGTCCTGGAGAGCGGCGAACCGCGGGAGGTCATGCACTTCGCCCTCCTCATCGGGTACGGCGCCAACGCCATCTGCCCGCACACGGTCTTCTCCACGATCCGGGAGCTTGCCGAATCCGAGATGCTCGAAAAGCCGCTGCTGCCCGGGGAAGCGGTGGACCGGTACATCACCGCGGTCAAGAAGGGGCTCCTCAAAACCTTCAGCCGCATGGGGATCTCGACCCTGCGCAGCTTCCTGGGCTCCCAGATCTTCGAGGCCGTGGGTTTGGGAAAGGATCTGGTGGACAGGTACTTCACCCACACAGCTTCCCGCATCGGCGGGATCGGGCTCGCCGAGATCGCGTCGGAATCCGTAGAGCGCCACAAGCGCGCCTTCCCGCCGAACGGGGAGTGGCACACCAAGGACAACATGCTCGACGTGGGCGGGGTGTACCAGGTCCGGGTAAACGGCGAGCGGCACCTGTGGACGCCGGAATCCATCTACAAACTGCAGAACGCGACCCGCCTCGACGACTACGGAATCTACAGGGAGTACGCCGCGCTCATCAACGACCAGTCGAGACAGCATGCCACGCTGCGTTCCCTCTTCCGGTTCCGGAAGGGAACCCCGATCCCCATCGAGGAGGTGGAGCCGGTGGAGAAGATCCTGCCCCGGTTCGTCACCGCCGCGATGTCCTTCGGGTCGATCAGCAAGGAGACCCACGAGACGATCGCCGTCGCGATGAACCGGATCGGCGGGCGGAGCAACTCCGGCGAGGGAGGGGAGGACCCCGAGCGGTACCACCCGCTCCCCAACGGGGACAGCATGCGGTCCCGGATCAAGCAGGTCGCCTCCGCGCGGTTCGGCGTCACCACCGAATACCTCGTGAACGCGGACGAACTGCAGATCAAGATGGCGCAGGGCGCCAAGCCCGGCGAGGGGGGGCAGCTCCCGGGCCACAAGGTGAGCCCGGACATCGCGCGGATCCGCCACACCACGCCGTACGTGACGCTCATCTCTCCGCCGCCGCACCACGACATCTACTCCATCGAGGACCTGGCGCAGCTGATCTACGACCTCAAGTCCGTCCAGCCCGCGGCCAACGTCTCCGTGAAGCTCGTCTCCGAGGTCGGCGTCGGGACGATCGCCGCGGGGGTCGCCAAGGCGAAGGCGGACCTGGTGCTGATCGCCGGAAACGACGGCGGCACCGGCGCCTCGCCGCTCACCGCCATCAAGCACGCGGGGCTCCCGTGGGAGCTCGGACTGGCGGAGACCCAGCAGGCGCTCATCTACAACCGCCTGCGGGACCGGATCCGGGTGCAGGTCGACGGCCAGCTGAAGACCGGCCGCGACCTGGCCATCGCCGCCCTGATCGGGGCGGAAGAGTTCGGCTTCGGAACGGCGGTCCTGGTGACCCTGGGGTGCATCATGATGCGCAAGTGCCACCTGAACACCTGTCCCGTGGGCGTCGCCACGCAGGACCCGGTCCTGCGGGCCCGCTTCGGGGGCTCGGTCGACTACGTGGTCCGTTTCTTCCGGTTCATCTCCCAGGAGCTTCGGGAGTACATGGCGGAGCTGGGATTCCGCACGCTCGACGAGATGGTGGGCCGCGTGGACATGCTCGAGGTCCAGCCGGCGGTCGACCATTGGAAGCAGAAGGGGCTGGACTTTTCGGCGGTGCTCCTCCCCCCGGACAACGAGCGGAAAAGCCCGCTCCACCGCGTCCGGCCGCAGGAGCACGAGGTCGCGAAAGCCCTCGACTACGAGATCATGGCGCTCGCGAAACGCGCCATGGACCACAAGGAGCCGGTGCGGATCGAGCTGCCCATCCGCAACATCCACCGCACCGTGGGCGCGGCCCTCTCCGGCGAGATCACCCGCCGGTACGGGGCGAAGGGGCTCGCTCCCGACACGATCCACCTCACGTTCCACGGCTCGGCGGGCCAGAGCTTCGGCGCCTTCCTCGCCCCCGGCGTCACGATGCACGTATACGGCGACGCCAACGACTATCTCGGGAAGGGGATGTCCGGCGGCCGGATCATCGTCACTCCGCCGGAAGGGGCGACCTTCCCCGCCCACACGAACGTGATCGTCGGCAACGTCGTCCTCTACGGGGCGACCGGCGGGGAGGCGTACTTCCACGGGATCGCCGGGGAGCGGTTCGCCGTGCGCAACAGCGGCGCGAGGGCCGTCGTCGAGGGAGTGGGGGACCACGGCTGCGAATACATGACGGGCGGGGTCGCGGTCGTCCTGGGCCCCACCGGGAACAACTTCGCGGCGGGGATGAGCGGCGGTCTCGCCTACGTCTACGACGAGACGGAGCTTTTCGACACCCGGTGCAATCTCGACATGGTGGACATCGAGAGCGTGTGGCAGGAAGAGGACGTTCGGACCCTGCGGACCATGATCGAGAACCACTTCCGCTACACGGGGAGCCGGCGCGCCGCACAGATCCTCGAGAACTGGGAGTCCCGCCTCCCTCTCTTCGTCAAGATCATGCCCATCGAATACAGGAAGTCGCTCGAACGGATGCGGCTGGAGGAAGAGCTCAATTCCGAGAGCGTGTCCGCGACCGAGGAGGTCTACCGTGGCTAAACCCACCGGTTTCATGGAATACGACAGGGAAGATCCGCCGCACCGGGGGGTGCGGGAGCGGATCCACGATTTCCACGAGATCGAGGACCTGCTTCCCGCGGACGGCATCAACCGCCAGGCCGCCCGCTGCATGGACTGCGGGATCCCGTTCTGCCATGCCTACGGCTGCCCCGTGAAGAACCGGATCCCCGATTGGAACGACATGGTCCACAGGAGGAACTGGCGGAAAGCGCTCGATCTCCTCCACTCCACCTGCAACCTCCCGGAGATCACGGGGCGCGTCTGCCCCGCACCGTGCGAGTCCGCCTGCACGCTCGCGATCAACCTGCCGCCGGTCACCATCCGCCACATCGAGCTGCAGATCGTCGAGCACGGATGGCGCGAGGGGTGGATCCAGCCCGAACCGGCGGAGCACAAGAGCGGCAAGAGGGTCGCCGTCGTGGGTTCGGGGCCCTCGGGCCTGCCCGCCGCGCAGCAGCTGGCGCGCCGGGGCCACGAGGTCGTGGTCTTCGAGAAGGCGGACCGGGTCGGGGGGCTTCTGCGCTACGGCATCCCCGACTTCAAGCTCGAGAAGTGGGTCATCGACCGCCGTCTCGAGCAGTTGAAGGCGGAAGGGGTGATGTTCGAGACGGGGGTGAACGCGGGGGTGGACGTGTCGGCGGGGTACCTGCAGCGGACCTTCGACGCCATCGTTCTCGCGGCCGGCGCGACCGTGCCCCGCGACCTCCCCGCGCCGGGGAGGGAGCTTTCGGGAATCCACTTCGCGATGGAGTTCCTCACCCAGCAGAACAAGCTCAACGCCGGCGACCCGCCCCCCCCCGGAGACCGCATCTCCGCGGAAGGCAAGCACGTCGTCGTCATCGGCGGGGGGGACACCGGGTCGGACTGCATCGGCACCAGCCGCCGCCAGGGGGCGTCCTCGATCACGCAGATCGAGCTCCTGCCCAAGCCGCCGGAGGATCGCGTCCCGACGAACCCGTGGCCCACGTGGCCGGTCATCCTGCGGACCTCGAGCTCGCAGGAGGAGGGGTGCGACAGGATGTGGAGCATCCAGACAAAGCGGTTCGTCGGAGAGGAGGGGCAGGTCCGCAGGCTCTTGTGCGTCAAGCTCGATTGGACGGAGCCCGACGCGGCGGGGCGCCGAACCTTCCGCGAGATCCCCGGATCCGAGTTCGAGATCAAGGCGGACCTGGTGCTCCTGGCGATGGGGTTCGTCCACGTGGAACACGGTCCCCTGACCCGGGACCTCGGCGTCTTCACGGACCCTCGGGGGAATCTCGTGACCGACAGGAACCTCATGACGAACATCTCCGGGGTGTTCGGCGCCGGGGATACCGTGATGGGCGCATCCCTCGTCGTGCGCGCGATCGACCTGGGGCGGCGGGCCGCGGAAGGAGTGGACCGCTACCTCACGGCACGGTAACCCGCAAAAAAAGGGCCGGGGGGCTCACGACGCTCGGGGCGCATCCAGCACCTCCCGGACCTTGCGCGTCACCGTTTCGGAGGTGAACGGCTTCTGGAGGAAACCGGCGTGCAGGCCGACGACGCCGTGTCGTATGACGGTGTGCTCGGCGTACCCGGACATGAACAGCACCCGCATCTCCGGCCGCAGCACCGCGGCGCGTTCGGCCAGGTCGGCTCCCCCCATCACCGGCATCACTACGTCGCTCACCATGAGGTGGATGGGCCAGGGGTGGGACGAAAGGATCGCAAGCCCTTCCTCCCCGTTCGCCGCGGAGAGCACAGTATAGCCCCTGCCCGTCAGCACCTCCCGGACAAGGTCGAGGACGACCGGTTCGTCCTCGACGACGAGGACGGTTTCGGTTCCGTCGAGCCGCTCCACGGCGGCAGGCGCGGGGCCGGCGGCTTTCGCCTCCACGCGCGGGAGGTAGACGCGGAACGTCGTACCCTTCCCCTGCTCGCCGGACGCCCAGATGTACCCCTCGCTCTGCTTGACGATCCCGTAGACCGAGGAGAGGCCCAGGCCGTTCCCCGTCAGCATGTCGCCGGAGAACGGCTCGAAAAGGTGCGCCTGCTCCTCGGCGCTGATGCCCGGGCCGGTATCGGAGACCGCAAACATCACGTACGGTCCCGGGAGGACGAAGGGGTGGCTTCGGGAATACGTCTCGTCCAGGTCGACGTTCGCCGTTTCGATGGAGACCTTCCCTCCCCCGCGCATCGCGCCGGCGGCGCGCAGCACGAGGGTGACGACCACCTGCTCGAGCTGCGCCGGATCGGCCTTCACCCTTCCCAGCCCCTCGGTGCGCGCGATCGACAGCTCGATCCGGTCCCCGAGGGCCTTCCGCAGGGCGGGCTCCATCCCTTCCAGGGCGTCGTTCATCTCAATCTCCTTCGGATGGAGCACCTGTTGCCGGCTGAACGCCAGGAGCTGGCGCGTGAGCGTCGCGGCGCGCACCCCCGCCCGCTTGATTTCCTCGGCGTGGCGCAGCGAAGGGCTCCCGGGGGAGAGATGCAGGGAGAGCAGGTCCGCATATCCGATGACCGCGGTGAGGAGGTTGTTGAAGTCGTGGGCCACGCCGCCGGCGAGCCTTGCCACCGCCTCCATCCGGTAGGCGCGCCGCTCCCGTTCCTCTCTTCCGCGCTGCTCGGTCACGTCCCGCATCACGGCGATGTGCCGGACCACGCGGCCTTCCCCGTCGCGGACGGGGGAGATCGTCGCATCTTCCTCGAAGAGGGTGCCGTCTTTCCGACGGTTGAGGAACACCCCCCGCCACGCCTCCCCGCGGGCGAGCGTTTCCCGCAGGACCCGGTAGAACGCTTCCTCCTGCCGGCCGCTGTTGAGGACCCTCGGGTTCCTCCCGAGGATTTCCCCGCGCCGGTATCCCGTGGCCCGCTCGAACGCGGCGTTCACGAACCGTATCGACCCTTCCGCGTCGGTGATGACGACGGTGTCCTCGGCCTGCTCCAAAGCCGACGCCAGGCCCGCCTCGTGCTCCCGGCGGCCTTCCGGCGCGGCGTGACGGGACCTCGCCGCGGGACCGAACGGCCAGAGGAGGCCGATGGCGACGCCGGCGCCCAGGCCGGCGAGGAGGCACAGGATCACCGTGAGGATCATCCGGCGGACCGCCCCCGGCGGCGGGAAAGCAGAGAGCGGAGTTGCGCCAGGTGCTCCCTTTCGTGGGCCAGGACGATCACCGCCGGCCACTCGTAAAGGTTCAGGGGGCCCAACGCGGGAGAGGGGAACGTCGCCGCCCGGGGATCCACGCCGGCCAGCATCGCAAACGTCTCCGTCGTCCTCTCACGGACCTCCCGTGCCTGCCGCAGCAGTTCCTCCCTCCCGGGGGGCGTCGTACCCGGGAGCACCGATTCCGGCGCCTTCCGGGGGCCGTCCGGTTCCGGGAACTCCCTTGCCGCCAGTTCCGAGTCGTCCGCCGGGTAGGGCGGCATGCCCTCACCGGCCGTCCTGATCGCCTTCCGGATCACCTTGCTCGTTCCCGTCTCCGCCAACAGGAGGTGCGAAAGGATCTGCGCCGGGGACCACTCCTCGCCCTCCCCGCGGGAATACTCCTCTTCGGAGAGCCCGGACACGGTCGCGAGGGTCTCCCCGCGAACCCGCTCCATTTCCGAAAACAGCAACGCAAGCTTCGGCGGCAACATGTTTCCTCCTCGACGGGCCGCAGTGGATATGGATGCTCCCGCGCAGGCGTCGTTTCCGGCAAGGCATGCGCGCCGGCGATCTCCCTCCCTCCCGGCGCAACGCGGGGAAACCGTGCGAACGGCCCGTTTCCCCCTCCCCCTTTTCGGACAAGGCACCCGGATTCCTCAGGAATCCTGGACCAGGGGCAGGCAGATCATGAATTTCGCGCCCTTGCCGGGGGCGCTGTCGACAAAGACATATCCCCCGCTCTGCCGGATGAACCCGTACGAGGAGGAAAGGGAAAGCCCCTCCCCCTCGGCGAGCCCTTTCCGGGTGAAGAACGGCTCGAAGATGTGCTCCTGCGTTTCCAGGTCCATCCCGACGCCGGTGTCCGCGATCGACAACATCGCGTAGTCCCCCCGCGGAATCGGAGGGCCTTCCTCCGTCGAGGGGTCGGAACGATCCGCACGAACGACGAGGGTTCCCCCGTCGGGCATGGCTTCGCGGCCATTCTCGACCATCTGGAGCACCGTGGTCCGAAGCAGGGACGGGTCGATGAGCACGATACCCGCGTCGGCGGCGGGGAGGACCGACACTCCCACCCAGGGACCCGCCGTGAGGCGGATCTCGGCTTCGATTTCCTTGAGGAAGGCGCCAAGGTCGACGGACTCGGGCCGCAGCATCTGACGGCGGCCGTACGAGAGAAGTTTTCCGGTAAGCGCGGCGGCCCGTTCCCCCGCCTTACGGATCTCCTCCACCTCCCGGCGCCACGGGTTCCTCTGCTCCATCCGGTCGATGAGGAGGGTGGCATATCCCGCCACGACCGTCATCAGGTTGTTGAGGTGATGGGCGACTCCCCCCGCCAACCGTCCCACCGCCTCGAATTTCTGGGCCTGCCGCAGCTCCTCCTCCGAGCGCCTGCGCCCGGAGATGTCCATGGTGGCTCCGCGGACGCCCGTGATGCTGCCGTTTCGCCGGATCGGCGACGCGTGGACCTCGACGAGATACGTCGAACCGTCCTTCCTGTGCGCCGTCAATTCCATTCCCGCGATCGTCTCGCCCGCGAGCACCTTGCCGAGGGCCTCCCGGGTTTTCCCGTGATCTTCCGGACGCACCAGCTGAAACGCATCCGTCCCCCGCTCGAAATCGTGCGGATCATATCCGGACACTTCCATGAACTTGCGGTTCACGTACGTGAACACGCCGTGCGCATCGGTCTCGAACACGTTCAGCGGCAGCAGGTCCGCGAGCGAACGGAACCGGTCCTCGCTCTCGCGGAGGGCTTTCTCGGCGGCCTTGTGTCCGGAGATGTCCATCGCGATCCCGCGCACCCCCGTGATTCTCCCGTTCTTCTCGATGGGGGAAGCGGACGCAAGGACCGGGAAATGCGTCCCGTCCTTCCGGATCGCGACGTACTCCCTGCCCGACAGGGTCTCTCCGCCGAGGACCCGCCGGAATTCCTCCGACGCCTGTTCCCGGCACGCCGGCTCCACCACCTGGAGCAGCGTCAATCCCTCCGCGAAATCCTCCCGGCCGTACTGGAAGGTTTCCCATGCGACCCGGTTCGCATAGATGATTTTTCCCCTGTCGTCCACCTCGAAGACGATCTGCGGCAACCGGTCCGCGAGGGACCGGAACCGCAGTTCGCTCTCCCGGAGGGAATCTTCCGCCGCCTTCCGCTCGGTGATGTCGGTGAGCACCGTCAGCAGGCACGCTTTTCCGCCGATCCGGATCTGCTCCGCAGAGAAAAGCACCGGGACGGGACGCAGGTCGCGGCGGAACAGTTGCAGTTCGAGGTTTCCGATCCTCCCGTCCCTGCGGACGGTTTGCGCCATCCACTCCCGCGTCCCGCCGGAACCCCAGAAGGGGAACTCCGTGGAGGCATGCCCGAGGAGCTCTTCGCGGCGATAACCGGTTAATGCCTCGAATGCCGCGTTCACCTCGATGAAGCGTCCTTCCGACAACGTCGTCAGCACCATGCTGTTCGGCGATATCCGGAACGCCCGGTTGAATTTCTCCTCGCTCTCGCGGATCTCCGCGGCTTTTTCCTTCACCATCTCTTCGAAGCGGTCGCGAGCTGCGGCAATCGCCTCTTCCGAGCGTTTCCGCCCGGCAACGTCGACGCCGATTCCGATGCGGGAGCCGTCCGGCAGGTGCGCATTGGCCCAGGTGCTCTCGATGAACCTGCCGTCCCGGGAGCGGACCTTGAAATCCTTCCACCCGGGGGACTCGCCCGCCATGTGCATCCACGCTTCCTTCCGGTATGCGGGATCCGGGTAGCATTCGGCCATCAGGTCGATTTTCCGCGCCTCCTCGAGGGTCCATCCGAGAATTCGCGTGAACTCCCCGTTGACCAGGATCACCCGCCCGGTACCGTCGTGGAAGGAAAGCATGACGGGGAGGTTGTCGATGACCGACTGCAGGATTTCCGGCCGGCGCAACGGCTCCCGTTCCCGGGGCTCCGTTTCCCGGACGACGGACACGATGCAGTCCCTTCCGCCGATCCGGCTGCGCGTGAGGGTCATTTCGACGGGGATGATGCGGCCGTCCGAGGCACGGCTCCGCCAATCGATTACGAGGGGGGATTTCTCCGCGACCCCGCGGACGATCTTCCGCGCGATCTCCCCGGGATCCTCCCCCTCGGCGCACAGGTCCCCGGCCTTCTTCCGGAGGAACTCTTCCCTTTCGTACCCGTACAACTCTCCGGCACGCCGGTTTGCGTCGAGGATCGCGCCGGTTTCCGGCTCCAGCAGGAGGAGGGGGTCGCCGACCGCTTCGAAGATCCCGCGGAAATCGCCGGACAGGAGGCCCAGGGAGGGTTGCGATTCCCGCACCGTGCGGTCTCCCGTTACGTATCGGCGCAGCCGGGGCAGTCACCCATGACGTGCAGGTCGAGGGACGAAACGGAGGCGATCGGCCCCGCTTCCGGCCATCGAATCCCGGCCACCGCTTCCGGCAGCGGGATGTCCCGGACGATGTGGCAACGCCGGCAGTGGAAGTGCGCATGGGGGTCGCGCGTCGCCTCGAACCGGGTGCACCCCGCGTCGCTGCTGCGGATTTCCCGGGCCAGTCCCTGTTCCCGCAGGAAATTGAGGTTCCGGTAGACGGTGCCGAGGCTGATGCTGGGGAGGATCTTCCGCGCCTCCAGGCAAACCTCCTCCGCGGTGAGATGGACGGCCCCCGCCGTAAGGATCCCCAGGATGACGCCTCGCTGGCGGGTGTTGCGGGATTTCTTCACGGATCGCTCCTTTCCATGCGACGCAGGGAGAACCAGGGTGACGGGCGAGTTTTCCCCCATGAACCTGCGATGGCCTTCCGTTCCTTTCTATCGGAATTTCGTGCGCCGTTCTTTAGAGGGAACGTAGAATGGGGAGATGAGAGCGGTGGTCCAGCGTGTCGCGCGGGCGTCGGTATCCGCAGGCGGCGAAATCGTCGGAAGCGTCGGTCCGGGGCTGCTCGTGCTGCTGGGGGTCGGCCGCGGGGACGACGAGGAGGCGGGGCGATGGCTGTGCGACAAGATCCTGCGACTCAGGGTGTTCGAGGATGAGACCGGCCGGAGGCTCCATGGTTCCTCCCGGCGCGGGGGAAAGGAACGGTTGACGGCCCGGGGGGGTGCAGGTATGTATGGAGGGTCCGGCGCCGCGGCCGGACAGCACTCCACCCATGGAGGGAGACGATGCGCAAGGTAGTCGTGTCACTGCTTCTGGCCGCGCTGGCGACCGGTGTTGCCGGTTCGTCCGCGCTCGCGTTCAACCAGCCGCCCTTGAACCTCGGGCTTACCGACATCCTCGACGGAGCGCTGCCGGGACCGGGGACCTACTTCACCGAATACGTCCAGGCGTACCAGTCGAACGACTTCAGGGACAAGGACGGAAACGGCATCCCCGGCGACCCCAACGTCGCGAACGTCCTGGCGATGAACCAGTTCGTCCACGTCTACAAGCACCGGCTGCTGGGGGCCAGCATCGGCGCCGATGTGCTCCTTCCCGTGGTCGCGATCAGCGGTTCGGGCACCTTCGGCTCCCCCGGACCCGGCGTGTCCACCAATCCCGCGGTGTTCGGCGACCTGGTCGTGGGCCCCTTCCTCCAGTGGTTCGACACGAAGCTGCTCGGCCGCCCGTTCCTGCAGCGGATCGAGCTGGACCTCACCATGCCCATCGGCCAATACGACAACAAGTACCTGATCAATCCGGGGTCCAACCTCTGGACGATCGAGCCGTATTACGCCTTCACCTGGTTCCTCTCTCCGCAGTTCTCCACTTCGTGGAGGATCCACTACGCCTACAACACCAAGAACGACGACCCCTTCGTCGCCCTGGGGGCGAACGACCTCCAGCCCGGCCAGGCGTTCCATTTCAACTACTCGTTCGAATACGAGCTCTTCAAGAACTTCCGCGGCGCTGTGGCGGGATACTATCTGAAGCAGCTCACGAACGACAAGGTGAACGGCAATTCCGTGGCGGATTCGAAGGAGCAGGTCCTCGGCATCGGACCCGCCGTGCACTGGATCTTCTCGCCGAACTTCTCGATGGGGCTCAAAACCGCATGGGAAACGTCGGTGGAGAACCGCCCCAAGGGGAACCGCACGACGCTGCGGATGACGTACAAGTTCTGACGATGCCGACGGGCGAGGGAGAGATCGACCTGCACGGGCTGACCGTCGCAGAGGGCCTCGTCCGGCTGGTCGCGCACTGCAACGCGCGGGTTCGTGCCGGCGATGCCGGTCCGATCCGCGTCGTCCACGGGTACGGATCCTCGGGCCGCGGCGGGGACCTGCGCGCCGCGGTCCGGGAGTTCCTCGGCCGCCACGCCGGGCGGGTCGAGTTCGTCCCCGGGGAGAAATATTTCAACAATCCCGGAGTGACGATCGTCTATCCGAAGCAGCCGCTGCCCGCCCCCGGGAACCCGTGGCACCGGGCGCGGAACCGTCAGTGAATGACGCCTTGCACGACGGCGGTCAGCGACAGGACGCCGACCAGGATCCATAGCAGGACGCCCTGGATCATGGGGCGGAAACCCACTTTCCTCAGCACATCGGGCCCCAGGCCCGCCCCGATCAGGAACAGGGTGACGACGAGGCTCTGCCGGGCAACGGCCGCCACTCCGTTCCACTCCGCCTGGAACCGGGGGACCAGGGAACGGATCGCGGCGGCGGCGATGAACCCGAGGATGAACAGCGGGAAAACCGCTTTCCCCTCCGATTTCCGGATCCAGCCGTAGGCCAGCACGCACGGGGCGATCCAGACGGCCCGTGAAAGCTTGACCGTGGTCCCGGTGGCGAGGGCCCCCAGGCCGTATGCGGACGAGGCGCCGACCACGCTGCTGGTGTCGTGGATCGCGATCCCGGCCCATATGCCGAACGCATTCTGGCTCAGTTGCAAAAGATGGCCGATGACGGGAAAGAGGAACAGCGCCACCGAGTTGAGCGTGAAGATCGTGGCCATCGAAACGGCGACGTCCTCGTTCTCCGCCTGGACGACGGGCGCCATGGCGGCGATGGCGCTGCCGCCGCAGATCGCCGTACCGAAGGAAACCAGGGTGGCCGTCGATCCGCGCATTTTAAGCGCGCGGCCGAGGAGCGCGCCGGCGACCAGGGTGCCCAGGATTCCCACGAAGGTATAGACGATGGAATGTTTCCCGACGCGCCAGACCTCCGCGAGCTGCATCCCGAAACCGAGCCCGACGACCGAAATCTTCAGCAGTTGTTTGCTTGCGCCCGATGTCTTTTCCGGCCAGGGGTTCCCGACCAGGAAACTCAGGCCGATGCCCATCGCCAGTCCCAGACCGGTGCTGACGTACGGAACGGCGCAAACCGCAAGCAGCAGGATAAAAAGCGTTTTTTGAAGTTTCATCTTCCTTGCCCAAGGCGTCTTCCCGCTCGGCAGCGCCACGCGGGAGAGTCACGCCGAATGCGTGGGATATGTACGGCAGGGAAACAGTATATCCCGGAAAGGGCGGGAGATGCCTATTTCCCGCGCCGGGGATTTCGGGAACTCCCCGGCGTCCTCCGGGACGTCTCCTGTTCCGCGACGGATTCCTGCGTCTGCCGCGTCTCCCCCGCCGACCGGATCGCCTTCAGCAGCCAGGCGATGTTTCGGCCGAGGGTCCGCATGGTGCCCACCCCTTCCTCGTCCTTCTCCACGTCGCCGATCTCCCTGCCCGCCCCGATGTTCCAGTAGTTCGCTCCCGGGACGATCATCTGCTCGATCAGGAAGAAGTGGTTCATCGTGTCGAAAGCGTGGATCGCGCCCCCACGCCGCGCCGCCACCACGGCCGCCCCCAC
The DNA here is from genome assembly GCA_021815305.1 of Deltaproteobacteria bacterium. Taxonomy (GTDB): domain Bacteria; phylum Desulfobacterota; class Deferrimicrobia; order Deferrimicrobiales; family Deferrimicrobiaceae; genus JAKAHC01. The sequence goes on from JAKAHC010000005.1 coordinate 157,120, forward strand.
CTTGCGCCGGTACATGTCGCCGTTGGCACGGCCGACCATCCCGGCCCGGTCGATCAGGGCCTTCATCTCCGAGGTCACATCGGCAAAGTACGTGGGCGAGCCCAGAAGGATCGCGTCGGCCGCAACCATCTTTTCGATGCAGTCGTTGACCTCGTCCCCCGAAACCGCGCAGCGGCGATTCCGGTTCGCGAAACATTTGTAGCAGGCGGTGCACCCCCGGATCCTCTTCCCCGCCAGTTGCACCATGTCCGTCCGTATCCCTTCCTTATCCAGCTCCGCGGATACGTGCCGCAGAAGCAGCGCCGTGTTCCCGTCCTTCCGTGCGCTCCCGTTGAAGGCAACCGCGTGCATGCGACGTTTCCTCCCGTGTCGGACGTTCCGGACCCCTGTCTCGGCGACCCTCCGTGAGGGTGCCGCACTTGCATCGTTGCGGCAGACACGCGTCCGGCAAGATGATAGATTGCCCCAAATCCCCGGAAAGGGGAACCGGTTCGCCACGCCCATGAGGAAATCGTGGTTTCTCCTCATCTCCTTGCCGGCGGCATTCCTCGCTTCGTTGCCAGGATCCCTCCCCGCCGCCGAGGTTCCTGCCTCCCACCGCGAGGAGCGTTCCCTCCCGGCGGGAAACGCGTGGGCACCCGACAACAACTGGGTGGACCGGTACCATGGGAACCTCGAGCGGGAACTGCTCGCCACCGTGACCTGGTTCGACCACTTCTTCGGCGACGAGCGCCGGGAGGACGTCGGAAGGGCGGAATCGACCGTGCGGTGGACCAACGATTTCCGGTGGGACCGGGACCGGCACTTCCAGTACCGGACGCACGCGCGCGCCAGCATCCGCCTCCCGCATCTGGCCCGAAAATGGCGGCTGGTGATCTCCGGGGAAAGCAGGGGGGACCCGACCGCCCTGACCCCCCGGGATCCGGGCAACCCGGGATTGGACGTCACCAGCAGGACCCGCAGGGCTTCCACGGAACTGATCTACGACCTTCTGCGGACAGAGCACACCGGGGTGGACTTCGGCGGGGGCTTCCGGATCCGGATCCCCCCCGATGCCTTCGTCAGGCTTCGCCTGCAGCACGTCCGGCAGCTCGCCTTCGCAACGCTGGGAAGATACACGGGGACGCTTTTCTGGGACGCCCGGGAGAGGCTGGGGCAATCGAACGAAATCGACTTCGAGCGCAGGCTCGGCCCGCGGACGGTGCTTCGGTGGGCCGACTCCGCCATCTACACCCAGAGCAGCAACGACTGGACGTGGGGGACGGAGCTTTCGCTGCTCCGCATGCTCTCCGGAAAAAGCGCCGTCACCGTGGGGGCAGGCGCCACCGGTCCGACCCGCCCCTCCATGGTCGTGCAGAACTACAGGGTTTTCGCCCGGTATCGGCGCAATTTCCTTCGTCCCTGGCTCTACTATGAGTTCGAACCCGACGTGAGCCGGCCCCTTCAGGAGGACGGAAGCCGGGAAACCGTCTGGGGCGCCACGGTCCGCCTCGAATTGAACTTCATCGGGAAGGATGTTGCGCGACAGATTCCGGGCCAGCACTTGACACCTCCGCAACATTAGTTTATATTTAAACTAAATGGAGGGGGCATGGAATTAGGGGTTGACACTCATATATGGATGAATATATTGATACTTTTTCGGGAAATCGACCCTCCGGAGCTCTTCCGTGAATATGGCCTGAAACAAACCGAATTCGACGCTCTTGCCCAGTTGTACCTTTCCGACCGGCCCCTCACCCAGACCGAGTTGAAGAAACGGCTTCTCACCACCAAGGGAAGCGTTTCGCAGATGCTCTCGAAAATGGAAGCGAAGGGGTACGTGCGGAGGGAGAACGACCCCGGGGACAAGCGTTGCCAGATGGTCCGGATCACCGAGGCCGGGGCTGCGCTCATCCGGCCGAGGCTGGAGCGGCATTTCCGGCGCATCTCGAAATATTTCGCCTCCCTGACGGAGGTGGAGAAGGAGATCCTTCTCAAGATCCTCAACAAGCTTCGGAAGACATTGCCGTAAAGGAGCCCGCGATGGAAACCGCATGCGTATTCAAGGAGAGCGGAAAGGTCCGAAGCTACGAGGAGCGGTACCGGAAGCTGCTGGACCTTGCGGAGAGCCTCCGCGCCCATCGGGTGCAGATCGTGCGGGAGGCGGCCCGCGATATCAAGTTCACCGTCAAGGACAGCGAAGTGGAGGTGGATACCTCGATCGATCGTCTCAGGATGTTCGCCGAGGCGAGGCCGATCCTTGAAGGGAGGCGCCCCTTGGGCGGGGAGGGCTCCTCCGTTTCGCTGATGCTCTCCTATAACGGCAGCTCGTGGCTCAACACCGCCATCACCTCGATCTTCATGGTGGGAAACCGCGTGAACGTGAAGTTCTCCTCGAAGGGATCCGGCCTGTCCTCTCTCACCGAGTCCATCTACAAGCCGATCTTCGGCGACGACGTCCGGTTCACGCGGGAAAGCGGAAAGGCGTTCATGGAGCGCTCGCTGAAGGACCCGGACGTTTCCGCCGTGGTGGTCTTCGGCTCGGACGAGAACATCCTCCCCTACGAGCATGCGTTTCGCCGCAGCGGGAAGAAGATGGTCTTCGAGGGGCCGGGGCAGGACCCCTTCATCGTGTTCCCGGACGCGGATCTCGAGCTCGCCATGAGGGACCTCGTGACATCGAAGTTTTCCTACTCCGGCCAGACGTGCGTCGCCCCCAAGAGGATCTTCGTCCACCGGTCGATCTACGGCGAGTTCCTGGAGCGGTTCGCGGAGCGGGTCCGGAAGCTTGCGGTCGGACCCCCCGGGGACGTGTGGACCGATGTCTCCCCCGTCGCAAGCCCGCTGGCCGTGGGCCGGATCCGGGAGCAACTCCGGGACGCGGTGGAGAAGGGGGCCAGGATCTCCGAGGGCGGGGAGATCACCGGGGACCTGGTCCACCCCACGATCGTCCGGGACGCGACGGACGACATGCTCGGAATGCGGGAGGAGGTCTTCGGCCCGGTGGCGTTCACCTCCCCTTTCGACACGGAGGAAGAGGTCGTTGCGCGGGCGAAGGCCCACAAGTACGGGCTGCGCGCCGCGCTCTTCGGGGGAAAGGAGGCGAAAGAGGCGGCCGTAGAGCTTGCCGGCGAGCCGTACTGCCACCCCGTCCCCCGCTACACCTTCGGGAAGTTCGGGACGATCGCCTTGAACCAGACGCGCGGCGAGTCGTGGCGGGGCGCTTTCGTGACGAGGCCCGTCGGCGGGTACGGCTACTCCGGATGGATCTGGGAGACCGTGGACGGGGCGTTCCGGATCAAGCAGGGGCCGAAGCTCCTGAGCGTCGAGACCTCGGTTCCCGAAAAGGGCGCTTCCGCCTGACTATACGTTCTCTTCCGCGGAAGCCGGTTTCTCCGGCAACCGGCTTCCGCGAGCGCTCCCCTCTCCCCGTGCCGCCGTGAGGAAGGTCCCGGCCGACGCCATCACGCCCGCCGCGAAGAGCCCGAGATGGACCGCCCTGAACAGGCGATCCGGAGAAATCCCGTGGGTCGCCCCGTCTCCGACCACGGCGACGAGGATCGCGCCGGCGATGCTGACGCCCGTGGCCATCCCCAGGAGCCGCGAGGTGGCGAGGATCCCGGAGGCGATCCCTTTCCGCCCCGTCGGCGCCGCCCCGAGCATGGCGCTGTTGTTGGGCGTGACGAAAATCGCCATCCCCAATCCCGTGACCGTCAGGCTGATCGCTACGAGGTAGAGAGGGGACCCTCCGCCCATGGCGGAGAGGAGGAATAGCCCCCCCGCCAGGAGCGCCATGCCCACCGTCGCGGGCGCGCGGGAGCCGACGCGGTCCGCGATCATTCCGCTGACGGGGGCGGTCGCGCTCATCGCCAGAAACTGGGCGGTCATGACGATTCCCGCCTTCGCCGCCGACAAACCGCGTCCCTGGATGAGGTAGAAGGGAACCAGGAAAAGGACGCTGGCCATGCAGACGTAATTCACGAGCGCGCTGACCACCGCGAACGAAAAAAGACGGCTTTTAAAGAGCGAAAGATCCAGCATCGGCGACCCGGCGGCCGCTTCCCGGCGAACGAAAAGATATCCGAGGGCGCCGCTGCCGGCAAAAGCGCCCACGGTCGCCGCCGAGCCCCATCCCCAGACATCCCCGCGGCTCAAGCCGACCTGCAGGGCGAAAAAGGCGCCCAGGAAGAGGGAGGCGCCGATCCCGTCGAACGACTCCTCCCGGGACGGCGTGCGCCGGTCTTCCCCGATATGCCGGAGCCCGAGAAGGAAGGCGACCGCCCCCACGGGGAGATTCAGGAAGAAGATCACCCGCCACCCCCACAGGTCCGTGAGCCAGCCGCCCAGGGAGGGACCCAGGGCCAGTCCGAGGGAGGTCATCGCGGCCTGAAGACCCAGCGCCTGCCCGAGCCGCGACGGATGCACGCTTCCCATGAGAATCGCCGGAGCGTTGGAGACGAGGATGGCGGCCCCGGCGCCCTGGAGGACGCGGGCGGCGATCAGCCCCCCGACCGATGGGGAGACTCCGCACAGCACCGATGCGGGGAGGAACACGAGGAACCCGGACAGATACAGGCGCTTGTGCCCGCGAAGATCTCCCATGCGTCCGAAGGTGAGCAGCAGCCCCCCCATGACCAGGAGGTAGGTCGTCACCACCCACTGGATCGTCCCGACCGGGGCATGGTACGCCTCCCGGATCACGGGAAGCACGGTGTTGACCACGCTTGCGTCCAGGGCGGACATGAAGGTCCCGAGTCCCACCGACAGCAGCACCCGGATGCCGAACCTGCCCTTGTCGTTTTTCGGACGCATCCCGATCCCCCGGGTCAACCTTCGCCGATCTTCATCGCGAATCGGCCTTTTCCAGAAGGAAGATCGCGGTGAAACAGGCGAGGCAGACCCACGCCACGAAGCGGAAGTTGTCCACGAACGCCCAGAGGTTCGCCTGTTTCATGAGCTCCTGGTAGATCGTCGCCATCGCCCTGCGGGACGCCTCGATCGGGTCGAAGCGGGCCAGGAAGGCGCCCTGAAGCGCCAGGAAGCGGGTGTGGAACACCGGGTTGTTCGGCGTCAGGTGCGCGACCATGTTCGCCTGGTGCGTCTGGGCGTCACGGACCAGCATGGTCGCCACGATGGAGATCCCGACGCTGCCGCCGATGTTCCGCATCAGGTTGAAGATCCCGGTGGCGTTCCCCATCTGTTCCCTGCGCAAGGTCCCCATCGCCACGGTGGCCAGGGGGACCCAGATCATGGCGGAGGCGATCCCGCTCAGGGCGATCGGCAAGACGACGCTGATCATGGAGGCCTGCAGGTTGACGTTCCCCAGCATGAGGGAGGTGGAACCGAAGAGGAGGAAACCGAACCCGATCAGCGCGCGCTTGTCGATCACATTCGTGAAGTAACCGATCAGCGGCATCATCACAAGGGCGCCGAGGCCTCGGGGACTGACCGTCAGTCCGCTCTGGAGCGCCGTGTACCCCATCAGCGTCTGGAGGAAGAGGGGCTGGAGCGTGAGCATGCCGTACAGGGCGATCCCCATCAGCGTGATCAGGAGGGTTCCCACCGCGAAGTTCCGGTTGCGCAGCACCCGAAGGTTCACGATGGGCTCTTTCGCGCGGAGTTCCCACGCGAGGAACGCCGCCATCGTCACCGCACTGATGACGGCGAACCAGCGGATCCAGGTCGCATCGAACCACCCCGCCTGCTGCCCCTTGTCCAGGACGATCTGGAGCGTGGCGATCGACACCGCCATCAGTCCGAACCCGATGGAGTCGATCCTCCCGGGTTTCGCGGCGCGGAGGTACGGGGGATCCTCGACGAACGCCTGCGTCATGAGGATGGCCGCCACCCCGACGGGGATGTTGATGTAGAAGGCCCACCGCCACGAATAGTTGTCCGTGAGCCACCCTCCGAGAGTGGGACCGACGATCGGGGCCACGACGACGCCGAGCCCGAAGGCGGCCATCGCCATCCCGCGCTTCTCCGGGGGGAAACTCTCCAGCAGGATCGCCTGCGAGATCGGCTGCAGCGCTCCTCCCCCCGCCCCCTGGAAGATCCTGGCGACGACCAGCAGTCCGAGGTTCGCCGCCGTGCCGCAGGCCAGGGACGACACCATGAAAATGGCGATGCATGCGATAAGGAACCGCTTGCGGCCGAAATACGCGGCGAGCCACCCGCTGGCCGGCAGGATGACGGCGTTGGCGACGAGGTAGCTGGTCAGCACCCAGGTGGCCTCGTCGGTGGATGCCGAAAGGTTTCCGGCGATGTGCGGCAGGGCCACCACGGCGATCGAGGTGTCCAGCACCTCCATGAAGGTGGCCAGCATCACGGCCGCCGTGATGACCCAGGGGTTCGCCGCCGGACGCCACTCCCGGCCGCCCGCCCCCGCGGCGGGACCCGGCGGGACCGTCATCTCACCTTCACTTCGGGCTGCACCGACATGCCCGGCCGCAGCGCGCTCTCTACGTCCTGCCCCTTCTCGAAAACAAGCTTCACGGGGATTCTCTGCACCACTTTCACGTAGTTGCCCGTCGCGTTCTCCGGGGGGAACAGGCTGAACCGCGCCCCGCTGGCCCCCCCGATGCTGTCCACGTGACCGTTGTAGGTGCGTCCGTTCGCGTCCACGTAGATCCTGGCCGGTTGCCCCGGCTTCATGTCCCGGATCTCGGTTTCCTTGAAATTGGCGGTCACCCATAGGTCGCCGACCTGCACGATGGAGAGCAGGGTCTGCCCGGCCGAAACGTTCTGCCCCACTTCCACCGTCCGGTTCCCCACGATGCCGGATACGGGAGCGAGGACGTCCGTGTATCGGAGGTTGAGGCGGGCCTGCTCCAGGGCCGTCCGGAACTTCTTCGTCGCGGATTCCGCGCTGTCGGCGCGTGCCCGGACGATGGAAATCTGGTGAGGCCCCGTCTGCGCCGTTCGCACCTCCGCCTGCGTCTGGGCCAGGAGGCCCCGCGCCTGCACCACCTGCTCCCCCGCGGCGTGCGCGGAGGCGCGCGCCGCGTCCCGAGCGGCGGCGGAGGCCCTCGCGGCAGCCGCTCCCCGATCGTACGTCTGCCTCGCCACGGCTTCCCGGGAGAGCAGCACCCGGTACCGTTTCAGATCCGCCTGCGCCTTGACGTCGCGGGCTTCCGCTTCCCGCTCCAGGGCCTGCGCGGCTTCAAGCCGCCTTTCGGCGGCGACGACCCCTGCCCTCGCATTTTCCGCCCCCGCCTCGGCCGCGGCCAGCCGGCTGGCCGTGGTCACGGAAGTAATGGGCACCCCGGCCCGAACCGCTTCCGCGGAGGCCAGGGAGTCCGCGTAGTCCGCCTCCGCTTTTTCCAGGGCGATCCTGTAATCGGCGGGATCGATCGTCGCCAGGACGGTCCCCGCCTCCACCCTGCGGTTGTTTTCCACGTTGACCCGGGTCACATATCCGCCCACCCGGGCGCTGACGGTGCTGATGTGGCCGTCCACCTGGGCGTCATCGGTGGGCACCCAGGGCCTGTACCGGAACCAGTACACGGCGAACACCGCGATCAGAACCGCGGCGAGCAGCGCCAGGGCGGCCCGCAGGCGGACGGCCCCACGCGGACCGCCGCGCCGGCGGCCGCCGTCTCCGGGATTTCCCTTTCCCGCCGACCCGGAGCCCGGGCCGCCATCCTCCGGCCGCGTCATCCCCTTTTCCTCTTTCGGTTCCATGCCCGATTCCATGCCTTCCATCCCGCGGGGCATCGCCCGGGTCCGGATCCCCCGGATTCCGCGCTCTTCGAGACCGGGTTGCGGGGCCCGGGATCCCCCCCTTGACAGGCCAAGGGTTCTTGCGGTTAATGTATCCATTATATATATGCCTAAACAACTATTGTCACAACATGAACCTATCGGGATCCTCATCGGGGCGGTCCGCCGGCGCATCAAGCAGGTCGTGGCCGCGCAGGTGCGCCATCACGGCTTGACCCCCCAGCAGTTCCTCGTCATGGTCGCCGTCCACGAGCGCGGGGGAGGTTCTCTCGGGGAGATCGCCTCCCACATCCGGATGGATCAGCCGACGGCCTCGCGCATCGTCACCGCCCTGATGAAGCGGAGCCTGGTGCGCATCGACGAGGATCCGGGGGACAGGAGGCGCGCGCGCATCTTCCTCACGCCGGGCGGAAAGACGCTGGCGAAGGAACTCCACACCGTGGCGAAGGAAATCCGGGCGGCGAGCGAGGCCGGTTTCGATGCGGAGGAACGGGATGCGTTGAGGAGCCTTCTGCACGCGGTCATCGCGAACATCGACCGCTACGAACGGGAGAGACGCGGGGGCGGGGGGCCGCTTCCGGGTTCCCGGAGGAATACGGGCTAAATATCGAGCACCTCGCGGACTTTTTCGGCCAGTGCCCTGACCGAGAAGGGCTTCTGCAGGAACTGGACCCCTTCCCCGAGCACACCGTGATGGGCGATCACGTTGGCGGTGTAGCCGGACATGTACAGGGCCTTCAAACCGGGCCGCAGCGCCGAGATCCTCTCCTTCAGGTCCCGGCCGTTCATTTCCGGCATCACCACGTCGGTGACCAGCAGGTGGATCGGGCCTTCGTGCCCTTCCGCCAGGGACAGGGCGTCCCCTGGAGTCCGGGCCGCGAGAACGTTGTAGCCGCACCCTTCCAGGATCCTCCTGCTGAGCTTCAGGATCGCTTCCTCGTCCTCCACCAGCAGGACGGCCTCGGTGCCCTTCGCCGGTTTCTTTTCGGCGGGCGCCGGTTCCTCCGCGGACCTGGCCCGCGCCCGGGGCAGGTAGATCTTGATGGCCGTGCCCATCCCCGGTTCGCTGTACACGTTGACGAAACCGTCGTTCTGCTTGACGACGCCGTAGACCGAGGCAAGACCCAGGCCCGTCCCTTTTCCCGGTTCCTTGGTGGTGAAAAACGGTTCGAAGATGTGCCCGAGGGTTTGCTTGTCCATCCCCTTGCCCGTGTCGCTGACCGCCAGCAGGACGAATTCGCCGGGAACGAAACCGGCATGGAGCCGGCAGTAGTCTTCATCGAACACCACGTTCCCCGTCTCGATGGTCACCGATCCCACACCGGCGATGGCGTCCCGTGCGTTGGCCGAAAGATTCACCAGGACCTGGTCCACCTGGACCGGGTCCACCTTGACCGGCCAAAGGTCCGGGCCGGGTTTCCACCCCAGGCGGATGTCCTCGCCGATGAGCCGGTGCAGCATCTTGAGCATGCCCTCGACGGTTTCGTTCAGGTCCAGGACCCTGGGGCTGACCGTCTGTTTGCGGGCGAAACCCAGCAACTGCCGGGTCAGGTCCGCGGAACGCCGCGCCGCCTTGCGGATTTCCCTGAGATCCTCGGAAAGAGGATGATCCTTCGCGAGTCTGCCCAACGCCAGATCGCTGTGGCCCAGGATCGCCTGCAGCATGTTGTTGAAATCGTGCGCCACCCCGCCCGCAAGCCTGCCCACCGACTCCATCTTCTGGGCCTGCCGGAGCTGTTCCTCGAGCTTTTCCCGCTCCTCCTCCGCCCGCTTTCGCTCGGTGATGTCCTGTATGGTCCCGAACATCTTTACGGGTCGGCCCTCGCTGTCGATCTCGAGATTGCCGCGTCCGTGCAACCAGCGTTCGGCGTGGTCGCTCACTCTCAGGATGCGGTATTCCTTGTCGAAGGGGTTCCGGCCGCCCAGCACGTGATTCCCGAAGTAGGCGGACATCTCCTCGCGCTGTTCGGGGTGCACGATGCCCAGCCATCCTTCGACGTCCCGGACGTGGCTTCTCCCGATGCCGAAGATCTCGTCGAGCATCTCCGAGCTGCTCCACCTTCCCGAGGCGACGTCGAGGACGTAGTGCCCCACGGCGGCGACCCGCTGGGATTCCTTGAGCATCCGCTCGCTTTCCTCCAGCGCCCTCTGCGCCGCCCGTTCCTCGGTCTGGTCGCGGAAGACCAGCACCACGCCGATGATGACGCCTTCCTCGTCCCGTACGGGGGCCCCGCTGTCGGCGATGGGGCGCTCCGCGCCGTCCCGGGCGATGAGCACGGTGTGGTTGGCCATCCCTACGACCCGCCCCTCGCGCAGCACGCGCCCCACGGGACTCTCGACCCCGTCCCTTGTGTGCTCGTTCACGATGCGGAAAACGTCCGCGAGCGGCTTCCCGACGGCTTCGGATTCGCGCCAGCCCGTGAGAGACTCCGCCATGGGGTTCATCTGCCGCACGCACCCGCCGCCGTCGGTGGAGATCACGCCGTCGCCGATGCCGCGCAGCGTGGCCCGGAACTCCTCGAGGGCCTCCCGCCGCTCCCATTCGGCCCGGAACAGCGCCTGGTAGGCCCTCTTGCCGCTGTGCTTGTAGAACAGACTCGTGGCCGCGCCGGCCAGCAGGACGAGGGCCAGGGTGAAGAGGCCGATGATCTGGCCGTGGTACCTCGCTTCGGCCAGGATCTCGCCCGAGTCCACCTTTGCGACCAGGAACCAGGGCGAGCCCGGTATGGACCGGACGTCCGCGAGCACCTTCACGCCGCGGTAATCCCGCCCCTCGAACTCCCCGGTCTGCCCGAGCGCCGCACGGACGGCGGGAACGTCGGCCTGCGACAACGGGATACGTAAGGTCAGGGCGGTGGCGGGACGGTGCCTAAGAACGTTCAGGAACAGGACGGAATCGCCGTCCCTGCGCACCAGCAGCGTCTCCGCGCTCCTGCTCGGCGTGGGCCATGACTGAATGAGGGGATACAGGGACTCCCCCGGATCGCTCCTCAGGAGAAGCACCGCCGCGGGACGGGAACCCTCGTCGAATATCGGGGCCGCCACGTCCAGGAAAACCCGGCCGGAGGCGGAGCTGCGGTGGAAATCCCCGAAGGCGATATCGCGCGAGGAGACCGCCTGGGCGACCAGCCGCTTCGCATCGGCCCCGAGACCGGCCAGGCGGGGATCGAGCGAGAGCAGGATGCGGCCGTCGGGACCGGCCACGATCATGTCTTCGTACCCTTCGTACCCCCGGAACCGTTGCAGGCGGGCCAAAACGGCGGCTCTCGACACGGCGCCGGGGGCTTTGAGCCACCGGAGAACGTCCGTCCGGATGATTCCGGACGAATTCATGCGGGCGTCGGTCAGCCGCTCCCGGCGCCATTGGAGGATCTGGCCGGCCTTCAGCCCGGCGATGGCTTTCAGATCGCCGTATTTTTCCTTCCGGATGGCCCGCGTTTCCTGGCGGTAGAACCCGTATCCCCCGAAGGCGATCGACAGCGCGAGCAGCCCGAACAGGCCGGTCAGAGCCCATCGCGAAGGACCGATGCGTTTCCCTCCGGTCACGGGGAAACTGCCGGTCCCGGGTCCGGAGGGACGCCTTTCCTCCGCACCAGCGTCGCCAGCAGGACGGCGATCAGCCCGGTAAGGAAGATCCCGTCGAATTTCCCCGCTCCCCCGATCGAGGCCACGGGCGCTCCGAGCCCCCGGATCTTTCCGAGGTTCAGCAGGTCGGCTCCGATCAGGGTCCCCAGGCTCCCGGCGACGTAGGCGAGAGGAGCGGTGTGCCGGCGGGAAATGACCAGCGCGACGATCACCGTCACCAGGGGAGGGATGAACATCGGCTCCGCGATCCCGACCCCCGGGACGAGGTGCGCCATCCGGTGGACGACGAAGGCGACGAGGCCGACCGCAACGAGGCTTTGGAGGTAGAGCTTGTTCTTCAGGATGAGGTAAACGGAAAGGATCAACGGGATCACCGCGCCGCCGACGTTCACCGCGATGATCGTTCCCGGGAAGTTCGTCACCGCGGGGACCACGTACTCCATGCCGAAGAAGTCGATCACCTTGTGGGTCACCATATGCTCGGGCGGCAGCTGCGCCACGGGGATGTTGATGTAGCTCCCCAGCAACGACAAGAGCAGGAGGAGGAAGATATGCCGGCGGTTCACGCCCACGGCCTCGTAGGCGTACCGGAGGATCTCCAGCTCGACCAGGACGACGAGGAAGACGAAGACCAGGAACAGGGCGAAAAAGAACGGCAGCGCGAGCGGGATGTAATGCATGGATCCGATCCTCCTTCCTACGAAGGAATCGATGCCTCTTCCGCAGGATTCAAGGGTTCAAGATCGCCGTGAGGCGCGGATCGCATTTCACCGGAGTGAACTCCAGCACCTCGTAGCGGGCGACTCCTGCCAGCAGGAACGGGTCCCGGGCCAGGTACGCGCTCAGCTCCTCCGCGCTCGGCGCCCGCGCCAGGATGACGCCGCCCGTGCGGGGAGTTCGCGGTCCGGATGCCAGCAGATATCCCCTGGAGTATCCCTCTTCGAGGAACTGCCGGTGGGCCGCGAGGTGGGCGTCGATCTCCTCCAACGGTTTGACGTAATGCACCAGGACGACGAACATGCTCCCCTCCCGCGGGGTACCCTGTACCCGCTCCGCCGACCGGGGTCCCCGGTCCTGAGGCATTCTACGAAAACGACGGCTTGCCGTCACGCGCAAGAAGCATCCGCCCTCCCCGTCGGCGGGCAAACCGGCGCGCGGCCCGCCCGCCATGGTCCCCCTCCTTCCCGGACCGTCATGCGCTCTCCTCCTCTCCCCCGGCGCCATGCAGGGATCCGCCCCGCGACGGTTTCCTCCCGGGGTATCGACCGAAAAAATCGAGGATGCCGTACAGGATCGTGGAGGGATGCGGGGGGCACCCGGGGATGTACAGGTCGACCGGGATCACCTCCCCCACCCCGTCTTCCACCGCGTAGGACCCCCGGAAGATGCCGCCGCTGATGGCGCACGCACCGATCGCGATGACGAGCCGGGGTTCCGCGACGGCTTCGTAGGTCTTGATCAGGGCTTCCCTCATGTTCCGGGTCACCGGGCCGGTCACCAGAAGCCCGTCCGCGTGCCGGGGAGAGGCCACAAAGTCGATCCCGAACCGCTGGAGATCGAAAACGGGATTCCCCGTCGCCTGGACCTCCAGGTCGCACCCGTTGCACCCGCCCGCGGAAACCTCCCGAAGATGCAGCGATCCGCCGAGGAGGGACGCCAGGGTGCGATCCGCTTTCGGAAGCGGGGGAGGCGTCGCCCCGAGGATGAGGTGCTCCTTCGTTCCGCAGGGCAGGTGAGGATCCGAAGAAAACCGGATGCCCTTCCCCCGGCATGCCTCCTCGCACAGGCCGCAGAAGATGCATCGCCCGAGGTCGACCGTCCGCGAGACCGGGTCGATCGCCCGGGTTTCACATACCCTGGCGCAGATCTCCGCCGCCGCGCCGCCGGAAAACTCCGGCCCGATCGCCGGCGCACCGCGGAACGGCGCCGGCAGATCGCCGAAGGGAAGGGGCGCGGTGACGCATCCTGTGCGTTTCCTGCCGATGACGGATTCGAACACGGGGGTCTCCTTCCTACAGGTCCGCGCCGGAGTAAGAGAGGTTGAAACTCTTGTTGCACAGGGGAAAATCGGAGATGACGTTCCTCCGCACCGCGAAGGCCAGCCCCGGCCAATTCCGGAACGAGGGGTCCACGACCTTGTAGCGCGCGATGTCCCCGCCCGCTTCGACGATCGCGGCGTGGACGATTTCGCCGCGCCATCCCTCCTCGATCGAAACGAAAAGGGCTCTCCCGCCGGGCGCGGAGGGCGGGCCCGGGCGAGAGGGCGACGTCTCATCGGGCGCGCCCGGTGAGGCGAGCGCCGCGGAAAGCCAGGCGCAGGACGACCGCATCTCCTCGTAACGAACCCGCGCGCGGGCCAGCACGTCCCCCTCCGCGGCCACGACTACCTTCGGCGGGCGTTCCGCAAAACGGGGGGGAGCGAAATCCCTCCTCGCGTCGATGTCCCGTCCGGATGCGCGCCCCGCGACGCCCACGACCTGCAGCGTTTCCGCCGTGTGGGGGAGGAGCCGCCCCGTTCCCTCCATCCGCGATACGACCGACGGGGCATCCAGGAGGATCTCCCCGGCCTTCTCGATTTCCGCGAGGAGAGCCCGCAGCTCCGCAGACAGCGCGCCCGGGTCGATCCCGGGGACGCGGGGGCCGATCCCCCCCACCCGGTTCAAGCCGCGGCCGAACCGGCTGCCGGAGAGTCGCATCAGCAGGTTGAGCGCCGTCCCGCGCAGGCGGGCGAAGTGGGCGGCTCCGAAAAGGTATCCGATGTCGGTGGAGAGCCCGCCGAGATCCCCGCAATGGTTCGCGATCCGTTCGATCTCCAGCGCCGCGGAACGGCACGTCTCCGCCCAAAACCCCGCGGGCGTTCCCGCGATCCGTTCGAGGAGGCGGGCGCAGGCGTTGGAGTGGCCCACCGCGGTGTCGCCCGAGATCGATTCGGACAGGAGGACCTGCCGCATTCCGGGTTTCCCGCGCAGGAGCGATTCCGTCCCTTTATGCTGATACCCGAGCCGGATTTCCAGGTTCTGTATCGTCTCTCCCGCGCAGGAGAAGCGGAAATGGCCCGGCTCGATGATTCCCGCGTGGACCGGTCCCACCGCAACTTCGTGGATCCCTTCCCCCCGGATCCGGAGAAACCGGTACCCGCGCCGCTGTTCCGAAGCGGGACCTGCGCCGCGGAGGGGGAAAAAACCCTTCGGCCACCCCTCGTGGAAGCGCAAGGGATTCGATTCGGGGTGGCCTTCGGGGACGATGCCGAACATGTCGTAGATTTCCCTCTCGAACCAGTGGGTCCCCGGGCATACGTCCGTGAAGGTCCTGAAGGAGCGCGGGGACGCCTCGGCGCAGGCATGGACGCACCGTCCCGGACCCGATCCCCCGGAAACCGCGTGGAGAAGGATCCGGCCGGGGGAAGGCTCCTCCGCGAAGAAGACCAGAAGGCGGTCTCCACCCGCGGTTTGCTCCCGCAGGAAGGACCGCAGGTCCTCCTCCGGGCGCGGGGGATGGGCGGACAGGTCGAACGCGTGGACACACGACATCGGCGAAATCCTTTCCATGGGTCAGGAGAACGCGACCGTTGCGGACAGCCGTTCCAGCAGCCGGTAGAGCCCGGCGGGGACATGCAGCCCCAGCCATAGACAGGAGACGAGGAGGACGCAGGCGGGAAGAAGGCACCAAAGCTCCGGAGCGCTCAGCTTTCGCGGGTTCCCGTCTCCGAAAACCATCCCGCTTCCGTACATGAGGAAGGAACCGAAGATCACCGCGAGCAGCGCCAGATAGGCGAGCGATGCGGCCAGGCGCCCTCCCGAGATTCCTCCCGCGAGGATCCCGAATTCGCTCCAGAAGGAGCCGAACGGCGGGGATCCCGCGATGGCGAGGACCCCACCGAACAGGAGTACCCCGGAAAGAGGGGCCTGGCGGAAGATCCCGTGGATCCGCTGGATCCGCTGGGTGCCGTACCGGAGCACGAGATCCCCGGCGACGAGAAACAGCAGCACCTTGGCGAGGGAGTGGTTGAGCACGTGCAGGAGGGCCGCCGGGCGGGCTCCCCCTCCGAATCCGATCCCGAGCACGATGATCCCCATGTTTTCGATGGAGGAGAAGGCGAGCAGCCGCTTGATGTCCCGCTGCACGGCGATCAGGAGCGCCGGGACGGCGATCGACGCGATCCCGAACAGGATCAGGAGGGGCGAAGCGTACGATCCCGGAACCGCCGGAAGAATCCGGAGCAACGCGAGGAGCGCGCAGTTGAGGAGCACGCCGGAGAGCATCGCGGAGGCGGGCGCGGGGGCCTGGCTGTGCGCGTCCGGAAGCCATGTGTGCATCGGGGCCAACCCCATCTTCGTTCCGTAACCGACCAGGAAGAACAGGAAGGACAGTCTCAGGAACCGCGGGTCGAGTTTCCCGGCGGCGGCGGAAAGCGCGGTGTAGGTGAGGGGAAAGTCCCCTGCGGCGCGCGACAGGAAGATGATCCCGAGAAAAGCGAAGGCGATCCCCACCGAGCAGATGAGGAGGTACTTCCATGCGGCCTCCATCCCCTTGCGATCCCCGTGGAGGTAGATCAGGGGCGCGGAAAAAAGGGTCGTGGCTTCGACCGCAACCCATTGGAGGGCGAGGTGGTGGGCGCACACCACGGAGACCATGGAAAGGACGAAAAGGTTGATCCAGACGTGGTACTTCCGCACCTTGGACATGCCCAGGTGCCCCCGTTCCGTTTCGCGCCGGAAATACCCGTAGGAATAGACGGCGCAGACGAGGTGGACTCCGGCGACGAGAAACAGGAAGTACATGCCGAGTTCGTCGAGCCGGAACAGGTCCCCCCCTCCGGACAACGGGAGCGAGGACGCCATGAGGACCGCGTCGGCGACGATCCCGGAGGCCCCGATGACGGTTCCCAGGGCGGCCTGTCCGGGGGAGCGTGCGAGAAGCGCAACCGCTGCGGCCGCGAGGGGCATCAGGAACAGGAAAGGCATCGTTCTTTCAATCCTTCAGGGTATGGATTTTTCGAACGTCCATATGGGTGAACGTGCGATGGATCTTGAACATCAGGATCCCCATCAGGAAAACCGCAACGAACAGGTCGAGGAAGATCCCCAGTTCGATCGGCAGTGTGAATTCGCTCCCCGAGGCGGCGCCGAAGAGGAAGATGCCGTTTTCCAGGACGACGAACCCGATGACCTGGCTGACCGCCTTCACGCGCGTCGTCATCATGAGCAACCCCGAAAAGATCAATGTCAGGCCCGCCGCGGCTCCGAGCTCGTCGCTGCCGGACAACCCGAAACGGGAACAGGCAAGGAAGGCCGCGAGGGCCAGGGCCCCCGTGGTGAGGATGTTGGCTTTCGTGGAGATGAGCGACTCGAACTCCTGCCCGATCCCCAGTCGGGACGTGGCACGGGTCAGGATGGCCGGGATGGCGATGCCCTTGACGCCCACGGTCGCGAGGCAAAGCGTCGCCGCCCGCCACGAGGAGCCGGCGGAGTCCGCGAGCGGCAGAAACCCGAGCAGGATCCCCTGGAGAGCCAGGGAGCGGATCGCAGGCCGGATCCGGTCCGTCACGGCGACGTGGATGCCCAGGAGCAGAAGCAGGACGGTCAGGGTGTTCACGGATGCCCTCCTAACGGGCGAAGCGGACCGCGAGGGCGATCACGGCGAGCACGGTTGCGGTCATGAGGAAGGACGCGATGCGGGAAAGCCGCATGCGGGCCATCCCGGACTCGACCACGCCCACCACCAGCCCGGACAGGGCGATTTTCAAGGCTGCCGCGGGAAGCGCAAGGACCGGCGGCAGGGACAAGGAGCCGGGAAACAGCAACCCCGTGATCAGGGCGGAGAATACCGTCAGGCGGAGGGCGGCCGCGAGCTGGATCATTCCCAGGTCGATGCCGGAATGGTCGAGCACCATCGCCTCGTGGATCATCGTCAACTCCAGGTGGGTTGCCGGGTCGTCCACGGGGATCCTGGAGTTCTCGGCCAGCAGGACCAGGAACAGCGTGCCCGCGATGAGGATCAGCTCGGGCCGAAGGAAGATCCTGCCCGGGGGGATCCCTCCCAGCATGCCGTCCAGCAGTTGCGACTTCCCGAGGAACCCGACACCGCAAAGCGAAAGCAGCAGGGCCGGCTCCGCCATCGCCGCCACCGTGGCCTCCCGGCTCGACCCGAGACCGCCGAAGGCGCTCCCGGTGTCCAGTCCCGCCAGGGTCTGAAAGAAACGGGGAAGGGACATCAAGTAGATGTAGAGGATGAAATGCATCGGCAGCGGGACGGCCCGGGAAAACAGGGGCGTCGCGCCGGCCAGCACGACGGATGTCCCCAGGATGACCGGGGCGGACAGGTCGAAGACCCACGACGCCGTCCTGCTCCGGACGATCCCCCGGCGAAACAGCTTGAAGAGGTCGATGTACGTCTGCCGCAGGGGGGGGCCTTGACGGCAGGACAGGAACGCCTTGGCCTTCCGGATGATCCCCACGAGGAAGGGGGCAAGGACGAGGTACGCGGGGATCTGCAGGGCAAGCTCCATGGAAAAATCTCCCTTATCGGAACAGGATCAACAGGAGCACGATGGTCCCGAGAATGTAGCCCAGGTACAGGTGGATGTAGCCCGTATGGAGGCGGCGGGCGAAAAACGCGAAGCGGAGGAACAGGCGGTAGAGCGGAAGATACAGCCCGTTCTCGAAGAGGTCCCCGATGTGGGTTTCGTATTCCAGGTCGAGGAGGAACCTCCCCGACAGCCGCTCCTCCTTCTTCGTCCGAGGACGGAGGACGCCCCGGAAGACGTGGAGGATCGGGTCCGCGAACGACGATGCGGTGTATTGCATGCGCGGCGTGGCGTAGGAGAATCCGCACCCCCAGGTTTCGTAAACGCGTTTCCCGTTCCTGCGCAGCGATACCGCCCTGACGGATGCAAGGATCCCGATCGTCACGAACAGCGCCGCGAAGACGGTCACGTTCCCCGAGTCCCGGAACCGGTAGAGGAACGGAACGACGCCCAGGGCCGCGCAAAGGAACGCCGCCCCGGCCATGGGGAGAATCATGGCATGACCGGGATCGCGCGCCCCGGAAGAGGCGGCGCTCCGGGGAGTGCCGAGGAACACGGTCCCCACGACCTTGACGAAGCAGATGAACGCCAGCCCCCCGATAAGCGCCAGCCCTGCCATCGCCGTGATCAGGATCGCGGCAAGGGTGCCTCCGCCCGCCGCGCCTTCCCACAGGCCGCGGTACATGGCGAACTCGCTTGCGAACCCGTTGAACGGGGGGACGGCCGAGATGGCGAGGCTGCCCGCAAGGAACGCGATGCCCGTCAGCGGCATTCCCCGCATCAGGCCCCCCATCCTCTCGATGTTGCGCGTATGGGTCGCCTGCAGGACCGCCCCCGCTCCCATGAACAGGAGGCACTTGAACAGGGCGTGATTCAGCACGTGGAAGAGCCCCCCGGCGAGCAGAAGGCGGGACGGACCCGGGAATCCCGCGGCCTCGCAGGCTGAGGCGCTGCCGATCCCGATGAGGATGATGCCGATGTTTTCCACGCTGTGGAACGCCAGGAGCCGTTTCAGGTCGTGCTGCGCGATCGCATACAGGACCCCGAAAATTCCGGACAGCAATCCGAGGCCGGCAAGGACCGCGCCGAACGCGAGCGGCGGCGCGGGGAGCAGGTAGAAGAGGAACCGGACGATTCCGTAGATCCCCATCTTGATCATCACTCCGGACATGAGGGCGGAAACGGGGGAAGGGGCCGCGGGATGGGCGTGGGGGAGCCAGATGTGGAACGGAAACATCCCCGCCTTGGTGCCGAACCCGAGCAAAGCGAACCCGAAGGCGAGGGCCTGGGTCCCCACGTCCGGCAGGGGAACGTGCGCGAAAGCGTGGAAGGAGAACGAACCGGTGGACTGCACGAGCAACAGGAACGCCAACAGGATTCCCCCCGTCCCGATGTGCGTCGCGATGAGGTAGATGAGCCCGGCACGCCTCGATTCGGCCCTTTCGTGCTCGAAGACGACGAGAAAATAGGATGTCAGGCTCATCCCTTCCCAACCGAGAAGGAAGGAGAGCATGTCCCCCGCGGAAACGACGGCCGCCATGCAGAGCAGGAGAAGGTTGAACAGCAAAGGAGCCGTTTTCTCCCGGTGGCGTCCTTCGTCATCGTATTTCCGCATGTACCCGATCGCATACACGGAGGAGAGAAATCCGACGAGAAAGATCACCGCGAGGAAAAACAGGGAGAGCCCGTCGACATACAGTTCCGACGCCACCCACGGGACGGGGGCGGGCAGCGCGATGCGCAGCGGTTCTCCCTGGAGAAGGCGCACGAGAGCCGCGACGAGTCCCATGCCGGAGGCGACAGCGCCCCCTCCGAATCCGATGATGCGGGAGAGGCGCGGACTGCGGATCCAAAGCGCCGCCGCGCCCGAAATCAGGTAGGTCAGCGCGATGACGAACGCGAAAACGGGAGGCCCCATGGCTTTTTCCAAGTCGTAACGGTCCTTTTCGAAGGAATGGAACGGGAAAACGAAAGGGGGCGATCAGGGGCCTTCGGGGATCACGGTTTCTTCCAGACGGGACAATTCCGAATGGATCGCCTCGCGGAGGGGAGCCTTGCGGAGCAAGGCCAGGACGCTGTCTTCGCGGAGCAGCCGGATCAGCCGGGACAGCGCCTGGAGATGCTCCTGCGGGGTCTTCATGAGGAGCAGGAACAGCACCGAGACCTTCTCCTTGTCCACGGAACCGAAGTCCACCGGTTCCTCCAGAAAGTGGAGCGATACCAGGGACGGCGCATCCATCTGGGGCATCGGAAACGGGACTCTCGGATGGGGCACGGCCACGCCGTTCCCGATTCCGGTCGAACAGGTGGATTCCCGCTCCCAGATCGCCCGGAACAGGGTGGAACGGAAACGCGCCGGAATGCAGGTGGTGGCGTCCACGGCCTCCCGCAACACCTTGCGGGGGGTATCCCCGGCGATCCGGTAATGGATTCCTCCGGCTTCGATCAGGTCCCGGATCGTGACAGGACGAGGCGGAGCGGGTGGCGGGTTTCCCTCAAGGGGAGCGGACACGCCCGATGGGAGCAGGCCGGCCAGATTTTCGATCGGAAACCGCCACTGGCCCCCGACGCGGATCCCTTTCAGGTTCCCGCGCCAAAGCATCCGGCGAATCGTCTTTTCCGAAACCCGCAATTCCCGGGCAACTTCTTGTATGGACAACATGGGACATAACTATACATCTACGGACATTCCAGGTCAACAAAGGACTTCAATTTGCCTGCAACCATTCCAGTCGGCACGTAAGCGGGGCGGCGTCGAATGTCCGGGGAGTCGCAGGCATCAAGGGAGGAGAGGCGGGTGACGCCGTGGATGGCCGTTCACCCGCCTCCGTGACGAACCGGGTTACGCTACCCTGTCTCCGCCCTTTCCTTCGTTTGCGTCTTGCCCAACGAGACGGGCTTCGTCGCTCAACACGGCCGCGGGTTCCTGCGCGGCGGGGAAGAGGAGGGACATCGCCACCGATCCCAGCAGGACCGTCGCCACCACGCCCAGCGAAATCCCGATGGGGATATGGACGAACTCGGAGATCAGCATCTTGACCCCGATGAACATCAGGACGGCGCACAAACCCACCTGCAGGTACCGGAACAGCCCCATGATCCCCGCCAGCAGGAAAAACAGGGCCCGCAACCCCAGGATGGCGAAAATGTTGGAGGTGTACACGATGAAGGGGTCCCGAGTGATCGCGAGGATCGCGGGGATCGAGTCCACGGCGAACATGATGTCGGTCGTCATGATCACGATCATGACCGGCACCAGCGCCGTCGCCATCAGTTTCCCCTCCCGGCGCACCACGAAGTACTGGGAGTGATAGGAGTCGTCGATCGGACAGACGCGCCGGAAGAACCGGAGCACAGGGTTCTTCTGCGGCTCGACGTGCACCTCGCCCGCGCGCACCAGCTTGATCGCCACGTAGATCAGGAAGGCCCCGAAGACGTAGATCAGCCAGGCGAAGTACGACAGCAAGGTCACCGCGGTGGCGATGAAGACGCCCCGCAGGACGATCGCCCCCAGGATCCCCAGGAAGAGCACCCGCTGCTGGTACGCCGCAGGAACGGCGAAGTACTGGAAGATCATGAGGAACACGAAGAGGTTGTCCACGCTCAGGGACCACTCGACGATGTACCCGGTGACGAACTCCATGCCCTTGGCCGACCCGTCGATGGCGAAGACGGCCGCGCCGAACAGCGCGGCCAGGGAAACCCAGATGAGCGTCCAGATGGAGGCCTCGCGAAGGGACAGCGCGTGCGGCTTCTTCATGAACCGAAGAATGTCCACGGCGAGCGCCCCGACGATCAGTCCCCCGAAAAACCCCCACAACGCCAAGACTTTCATGACCACTCCTTTCGGTGAAGATTTATGGGTTCACGTCTCATGCGCAACGATTTCGCTCAAGCCACCCGATCTCCGCGCCTCCCTTCCTTCCCGTCGGACTCCCCGCGCCGCGCGGACAGGGCCGCCGGATCCCGGGCCGGCGGAAAGAGAAGGGAGAGCACGACCGAAAACACCAGGATGGTGGACACCACCACCAGCGGAACCATGATGGGGATATCCACGAACCCGGAGACCAGCATCTTGACTCCGACGAACACGAGGACGACGCAGAGCCCTGCCTGCAGGAACCGGAACATCCCCATGATCCCTTCGAGCAGGAAGAACAGGGCGCGCAATCCGAGGATGGCGAAGATCACGGAGGTGTAAACGATGAAGGGATCCCTGCTGATGACGAAGATCGCGGGGATCGAGTCCACCGCGAAGATGACGTTGGCGGTCGTTATCGCGAGGATGACCGGCAGGAGAGCGGTCCCCGCCAGGCGCCCCTCCCGGCGCACAAAGAAGTTGTCCCCGTCGTAGGAATTTTCGATCGGAACGATCCGGGTGAAGAAACGGAGATCCCTTTTTTTCCCGACATCCATTTTCTCCTGACGGAAAAGCATGATCCCGACCCAGACCAGGAATGCTTCGAAGGCATAGACCAGCCACTGGAAAACCGACATCCACATCACGGCGTCGGTGATGAAAAGGCACCGCAGGACCACCGCGCCCAGGATCCCCAGGAAGAACACCCGCTGCCGGCTTTCGGGAGGGACGGCAAAATACTGGAAGATCATGAGGAACACGAAGAGGTTCCCCATGCTCAAGGACCACTCGATGACGTACCCGGCGGCAAACTCCAGCCCCTTCGAGGTACCGTATACGACAAAGACCGCAAAGCCGAACAACGCGGCCAGAAGTCCCCAGATGAGGGTCCAGACGGAGGCTTCGCGCAGGGAAAGCGCCTGCGGATTCACCATGAACCTCAGGATGTCCACGAGGAGTGTCCCGACGATCAGACCACCGAAGAACCCCCATACCAGCATGGCATTCATGATCTCCCCTTTCCGGCGCAACCTTCTGGAAGGGTGAACCGTTTTACGTCCCGCAACCGATGCGTACGGATGGGCCGCTTTCTAGGGGGGAGGCGCCCCCGTTCGGGCGATTGCGGCCGCCGTTCTCCCCTCCCGCGCCTTCCCGGGCGGGCCGGCATGCGAGCGGGCGGAAAGAAGGACGTGATTCCCCGGACACCGCCGCAACGAAGGGAGGGGATGGGAAGCCGTTCCTTGGGAGAGAACATCCATGCCACTCTCCTTGCCTGAATGGCATATAGAAATATTCTTATTCGACTATATTAGCGACCCGCACCGCAGTCAAGCGACAAATCGGCGCGCCCGCTCCGGCTCCATCCGCCGCGACAGATCCCGCGGTATGCCCGTTCGTTTCCCTTCCGTGACGAACCGGGTCACGACACCCGGTTTCCGCTTTTCTCCTCCTTTGGGGGTACTTCCCCGGGCTGACGGGACGGGGCCGCGGGTTCCTGCGCGGCGGGGAAGAGGAGGGACATCGCCACCGATCCCAGCAGGACCGTCGCCACCACGCCCAGCGAAATCCCGATGGGGATATGGACGAACTCGGAGATCAGCATCTTGACCCCGATGAACATCAGGACGGCGCACAAACCCACCTGCAGGTACCGGAACAGCCCCATGATCCCCGCCAGCAGGAAAAACAGGGCCCGCAACCCCAGGATGGCGAAAATGTTGGAGGTGTACACGATGAAGGGGTCCCGAGTGATCGCGAGGATCGCGGGGATCGAGTCCACGGCGAACATGATGTCGGTCGTCATGATCACGATCATGACCGGCACCAGCGCCGTCGCCATCAGTTTCCCCTCCCGGCGCACCACGAAGTACTGGGAGTGATAGGAGTCGTCGATCGGACAGACGCGCCGGAAGAACCGGAGCACAGGGTTCTTCTGCGGCTCGACGTGCACCTCGCCCGCGCGCACCAGCTTGATCGCCACGTAGATCAGGAAGGCCCCGAAGACGTAGATCAGCCAGGCGAAGTACGACAGCAAGGTCACCGCGGTGGCGATGAAGACGCCCCGCAGGACGATCGCCCCCAGGATCCCCAGGAAGAGCACCCGCTGCTGGTACGCCGCAGGAACGGCGAAGTACTGGAAGATCATGAGGAACACGAAGAGGTTGTCCACGCTCAGGGACCACTCGACGATGTACCCGGTGACGAACTCCATGCCCTTGGCCGACCCGTCGATGGCGAAGACGGCCGCGCCGAACAGCGCGGCCAGGGAAACCCAGATGAGCGTCCAGATGGAGGCCTCGCGAAGGGACAGCGCGTGCGGCTTCTTCATGAACCGAAGAATGTCCACGGCGAG
This sequence comes from Deltaproteobacteria bacterium, assembly GCA_021815305.1. Classification (GTDB taxonomy): domain Bacteria; phylum Desulfobacterota; class Deferrimicrobia; order Deferrimicrobiales; family Deferrimicrobiaceae; genus JAKAHC01. The sequence continues at coordinate 181,147 of JAKAHC010000005.1, forward strand.
CGCCCCGACGATCAGTCCCCCGAAAAACCCCCACAACGCCAGGACTTTCATGACCACTCCTTTTCCCTGATAAGGAGAGAACCGTACGATCCGGAGGGAAGATAGACCATGTTTCTCCGAATGCCGCCGCAACGATGGGAGGGGGGAAAGATCGTTCCTTAGAGAGAGAATTTCCATTCCACTCTCCTGGCCGATACGGTCGGTGGAACAGCGAATCCTCTATTCGGAATATACTCCCGCACGGCGGATAACGCAAGAACCGGGGCCCCCAGAACCGGCCTCCCCCTGAATGGTACGCGGGATCCGCTGCTCCATCCGCGAGTCAACCCCCCGCCGATATCCGTCACGGGAGAGACCCTCTTCATGAAGGCGCCCCGTCCGTGGATACAGCCGTTCCCGGCCGCCCAACCGATGATCCTTATGACCGGTACCGCCCTGGGGTTTCCGGGCGGGCGGTTCCGGACGTTCGCCGCCTTCAACGTCTCCGGAACCAGTACCACGCAGAGGGGTTGCCGTTCTCTTCCCCGACCGCGGTCCGGACTTCGGAGAATTCCGGCCCCAAAAGGGAGTCGATCTCTTCGGCGGAGATGCCGGCAGCCCCGCCTTTCCATGGCCTCGGCAGCCAGGCGTAGAGCATGTACCAGGCCTGCGGCCCCAGAAGCCGGGCCAGGTTCCCGGCATACCGCCTTCGATCCTCCTCCTTCAGGGAATGCAGGCATCCGATGTCCAGGGCGTAATCGAAAGGACCGGAGAGCGTCGAAAGGCCGGTGACGCTGTCGACGAGGAAATCGATCGCCATCCCGCTTTCGGCCGCCCTGGCGCGCGCGGCGGAAATGGCCTGGGGGATGAAATCCACGCCCGTTACCCGCCATCCGTGCCGGGCCAGCGTGATGGCGTTGGTGCCCGTGCCGCACCCCAGGTCCAGCGCTTCCCCCGGCGGGGTGCACGCGATGAATTCCATCACCTCGGGCGGGGTGACCCGGGTGTCCCAGGGGGTCCGCCTGCGCCAATAGCGCCACCGGAATTTCCAGCGGCCGGGGATGAAGGACCGAATCCCGTCATGCCGCATGTCCGGGAAACCTTTCTTCTTCATGGTCATGCGACATTCCCCGCGAAACGCGCCTTCCCACGCAGGGTACCCGATTCCCGGCGGGAAGGGAAAAGGAACAGCTCATGACGGCGATCCCTCCGGCATGGGCAGGCTGGAGAGGCGCGGCAAATTTCCTGTCGACGCGATGTCCGCCACCCCCCTGTCCGCCACCCCCCTTGACAGGGGCGGAACGATGATGGGTATACATATACGATGGATAGGAACGGGTGCGGAGGAGGAGGCGGACATGACCCGGAACGATTATCCGAGATTTCGAGTCGCCGCAGTGCAGGCGGGGCCGGTCTATATGGACCGGGAGGCCACGGTGGAGAAGGCGTGCCGTCTGATCCAGGAGGCGGGAAGCAACGGGGCGCGTCTCGTGGCCTTTCCCGAGGTCTTCCTCCCGGGGTATCCCTACTGGGCCAGGTACCTGCCTCCCGTGGAGTCCCTGCGCTATACCAAGGAACTGCTCCGGCAGGCCGTCCCGGTTCCGAGCGAGGCTACGGAACGCCTGGCCCGGGCGGCCCGGGATGCGGGATTGTACCTGATCATCGGCATCAACGAGAAGGTTCCCCACGCCCAGGGCACCCTGTTCAATACCAATCTGATCCTCGGTCCGAAGGGGCAGCTCCTGGGGCGCCACAGGAAGCTCGTTCCCACGTTGTCGGAGAAACTGGTCTGGGCCTACGGCGATGGAAGCGGCCTGCGGGTCCACGAGACGGCGCTGGGCCGCCTGGGAACCCTCATCTGCGGGGAGAACGCAAACCCCCTGGCCCGCTTCGCCCTCATCGCCGAGGGGGAGCAGGTGCACGTGGCCAACTACCTCGCCCTGCCAACGGGGGACACGGGCGGTTACAACCTGGCCAAGGATATCGAGATCCGCAGCGCGGCGCACTCCTTCGAGGGGAAGCTCTTCACGGTGGTTTCCTCCGCGGTCATCAACGATTCGGTGATCGGCTATTTCGCCGGCCGGGATGCGCTGCGGTCCCTGCTGTCCGGCGGGAGCGTCGGGCATACCGCGGTCTACGGCCCCTGGGGCCTTCCGGTGGCGGGACCGTTGGAACCCGGCATCGAGGACATCCTTTACGCCGACATCGACCTGGAGGACATCCTCCTCCCGAAGCTGCGCCACGATGTCGCCGGGAGCTACAACCGCTTCGACGTCCTGAGCGTGCTGCTGAACCGCACCCCGCACCGGGCAGTGCAGGAAGTGTCCGGTTCCGCCCTCCAGGAAGCGCAACGGGATCCCGAGATGCGCCGGCTTCTCCAGAAGCTGGGAGACCTCCTGGACCGGGACGACCGCGACGGCGCGCGGGAGGTTCTGGAAACGTTGCGGGAAATGGTGAAGGACGGCACGTGATCCTCCCCTCCCGGGGACGTCAACCGAAGAACGAATCCGGCAAGGGAATCACCTCCTTTGCGCCAAGATGTTCGACGACCGTACAGGCAGGGCCTACGCCTTGGCCTGCGCGAAGTTGACCGCGACCTGCGCCCAATCGACGGTGTTCCACCACGCCTCGATGTAGTCGGCGCGCCGGTTCTGGTATCTCAGGTAGTAGGCGTGCTCCCAGACGTCGAGGCCGAAGAACGCCTTGCCGCCGTCCATGACGGGATTGTCCTGGTTCGCGGTCGATTCGACGGCCAGTTTTCCGCCACGGATCAGCAACCACGCCCAGCCGGATCCGAATCGCGACGTCGCGGCCTGGGTGAACGTTTTCTTGAACTCCCCGAAGTTGCCGAACGCACCGTCGATGGCACGGGCGAGATCCCCCGACGGCTCACCGCCGCCGCCTTTTTTCATGATCTTCCAGAACATGGAATGATTCAGATGGCCGCCGCCGTTGTTGCGCACGGCGGCGCGAACCGCTTCCGGCACCTGGCCGATCCGCGCGAGCAGTTCCTCGACCTGAAGCTTTTGAAGCTCAGGATGGCCTTCGAGTGCCTTGTTGAGGTTGGTGACATAGGCCCCGTGGTGCTTGTCGTGGTGAATCTCCATCGTCTTCGCGTCGATGTAGGGCTCGAGCGCGTCGAAAGGGTACGGGAGCGGCGGCAAATTATGCGTCATCGGACGGATCTCCTTTCCGGCCGGCTCTTGACCGGCGTCATCTTCCTGTTTCGATGCAGCGGGAACACGGCATCGTTTCCCTTTGACGGAGAAACGGCGGAATAGGGGATGCACCGCGATGATCTCGTACCCAATGGCGAGGGTAAGGAACCGTCGGGAAAGGGCAGCGGTTGTTTCACATCGAAAATCCGGGTGGCGATCCGCTTGGGAGGGCTCTCCCCGGCCGCTTTGGACGAGAGAACCTCCGGCGCCGTCACGGAAAATCCGTTCCCGGCGAACGTCAGGGTGTCCCGTCCGTGTCCGCACCCCAGTTCGAGGATGGTCCCGGCGCCTTCACGCCGGAAGAGGTCGGCAACGTACCGTCCGAACCCGCTCGGCTCCTCCCCGAAGAAGGCCGGGTTCCGGTGGAACCGCGTCCGATCCTACAATGTCGCCACCAGTTCGGCGATGGTTTCCCCCATCTGCCGCGTGGACGCCTCGCCCCCGAGATCCCGGGTCCTGACGTTCCGGTCCGCCACCGCGACCTCCACGGCCCGTTCGATCGTTCTCGCCGCTTCCGGATATCCCAGGTGATCGAGCATCATCGCCCCGGTGAGGATCTGCCCGATGGGGTTGGCGATCCCCTTGCCGAATATATCGGGGGCCGAACCGTGCACCGGTTCGAACGTGGAAGGATATTCGCGTTCGGGGTTCAGGCTGGCCGACGGCGCGACGCCGAGACTGCCCGTCAGGGCGGGACCCAGGTCGGAGATGATGTCCCCGAACAGGTTGCTCGCCACCACCACGTCGAAACGTTCCGGATGGGCCACGAGCGTGGCGCAGAGGGAATCGACGTGGTACTGGTCGGTCTTCACGTCCGGATACCCCTTGGCGACCTCCCGGAAGATCTCGTCCCAGTAGGGCATGGTGAAGGAGATCCCGTTCGACTTCGTGACGGAGGTGACCCGCTTCTTTTCCCTCTTCCGGGCCATGTCGAACGCGTACCGCATCACGTTCAAGACGCCCCTGCGGGTGAAAACCGAATTCTGGACCACGAATTCCTGTTCGGTCCCGTCGAACATCCTTCCGCCGATGTTCGAATACTCCCCCTCGGTGTTCTCCCGCACCACGATGAAATCGATCTTTCCCCCTTCGATGTCCCGCAGGGGGCTCGCGATCCCCTTCATGGTCCTGACGGGCCGTATGTTCGCGTACTGCTGGAAACCCCTTCGGATGGGAACGAGCAACCCCCACAGGGAAACGTGGTCCGGGACGCCGGGATAGCCGACCGCCCCGAGATAGATCGCATCGTATTTCCTCAGGGTGTCCAGGCCGTTCTTCGGCATCATCTCCCCGGTCCTGTGGTAATGCTCGCAACTCCAGGGATACGGAGTCCACGCAAGCCGGAAGCCGAACCTCTCTCCGGCGACCTCCAGCACCTTCATGCCCTCGGGCACGACCTCCTTACCGATTCCGTCCCCCATGATCACCGCGATCTCGTGTTTTTTCCCCGTTGCCATTTCCCGTCTCCTTGTCATTCGGTCCGGTACTTCCGGATGATTTCCTCGGGGATCTCCAGCCCGAGTCCCGGCCCTTTCGGCGGGAACATGTTGCCGTTTTCGATCCTTGCCGGTTCCGAGAAGGCGCCGGCAACCCAGGGCATGTACTCGATGGGGCCGGACGCCATGGCGCCGCAGGCGACCTGGATCGTGCTCTCCATCATGTGATGCGGGGCGACCGGCAGCTGGGCGACATCGGCCAGGGTCACCACCTTGACCGTTTCGGTGATCCCGCCGACCCGTACGATGTCGGGCTGCAGGATGTCGACCGCGCCGGCCCGCAGATACGCCTCGAACTCGAAGCGCGATCCCAGCGTTTCCCCCATGGCGACGGGAATGTCCAGGGCGGCGGCGAGCCGGGCGTGGCCGGGGATGTCCTCGCACAGCAACGGCTCCTCGAACCACGCGACGCCCAGCTGTTCCAGCTCGCGGCCGACACGCATCGCCGTCGGGAAATCCCATTTCTGGTTGGCGTCGACGGCGATCCAGACATCGTCCCCCAGGGACTTGCGGACCTCCCGGACCCGCCGGATGTCGGCCCGGGGATCCTCGTGGCCGATCTTCATCTTGACGCCCATCATCCCCTGGGCGAGGTACCCCTCGAACGCCGCGAGCATCTCGGGCACGGTCATGTACAGCCACCCGCCGTCCGAGCCGTAGACCGGCGCGCTTTCCCGACAGCCGCCCAGGAGCTTGTGGACCGGGAGGCCCGCCACCTTTCCCTTGATGTCCCACAGCGCCAGGTCGACCGCCGCCTGGGCCTGGATCACCAGCCCGTGCCGGCCCACCGACTGCAGGCGCTTGTAGAGCTTGCGCCACAGGCGTTCGTGGTCGAGGGCGTCCTCGCCGATCAGCAGCTGCGCGAAGTCGTCCCGCAGCACGCAGCGGGTGGCCGTGGCGCCTCCGAGCAGGCTCCAGGCGTACCCGAGCCCCCGGATCCCGTCCTCCGTGGTGACGAAGACGACCGGCATGTTGATGTGACTCACCGGGCCGCCTTTCCTGCCGCTCGACGATCCCGACTGCATCGGGCGGGGCAGCGGCATGCGCAGCAACTCGGTCCTTACCTCGGAAATCCGCGTGGTCATCTTTTCGCCCTTTTTCGGAAGATCCGGGGCCCCTCCCCTTTCGGCGGGAGAGGGGCCCCGGTCAGGAACTTCGTTCCCGCATCCCTCGCCTACTTCTTCACGCGTCCCAGCTCCTTCATGATCGTTTCGTACTCGACCATCTTCTTCTTCACGAAGGCCTGGGAGGCCTCGGGCCCCATGAACTCGGTCTTGAAGCCGTTATGGTCCATCTTCTTCCTGACTTCCGGGTCCTTCATGGTCTTTTCGAAAGCGTCGGCGAGGACCTTGACGACGGCATCCGGCGTTCCCGGGGGGGCGGCGACGCCGCGGTAGGCGCCTTCCACGATGTCGTACCCCTGCTCCTTGAAGGTCGGCACGTCGGGGATGACGTCCATCCGCTTCTCCGAGGCGATGGCCAGGAACCGGAACTTGTCCTTGTACTGGATCGCCATGGGGGAATAGGACATGAGCGCCGTCACGTGGCCGCCCAGGAGCGCCGGCACGGCGGAGCCGGTCCCGCCGAAGGGTACGTAGGACAGCTTGATGCCCGCCGCCTTGTTGAGCTCGGCGGTTCCCAGGTCATTCGCGGACGAGGTGCCGCTGCCGCCCACCGTGACGACGCCGGGGGGGTTCTTCTTGGCGTACGCGATGAAATCCTTCAGGGTCTTGAAGGGGCTGTCCTTCCGGACCATCAGGACGTTCGGTGTGCTCTCGAACATGTAGATATTCTTGAGTTCCAAAGTCTTGTACCCGGCATCCCCCATTTCCAGAGGCTGGAGGATGATGTGGGGAAGGTTGTGGCCGGCGATCGTGTAGCCGTCCGGCGCGCTCTGGGCCAGGTCCGCCCAGCAGAGGGCCCCGCCTCCGCCGATCTTGTACTGGATGGACACGTCCACGCCAAGGTTCTTCTTCAGGACCTGCTCCTGGATGCGGGCGGTGATGTCGGACTCGCCGCCGGGGTTGAAACAGATGTTGTAGGTGATGCGCTTTTTGGGGAAATTCGCCGCGTTGGAAACCCCGGCCCCCGCGATCGCAAGGGCGGCAAGCAGAACGACGACGCCGACGGCTGTTCTCTTCATCGATTCCCTCCTGTCTTTGAATTCGTTTGACGGCCTCAATCCGCTTCTTCCACTGCCACTTCAGGCGCGTGCGAGCGTATCTGCAGCCAGATCCCGCGGGCGATGGAGATGAAGGCAAGCGCCATGAACACGCCGGAGATGGGGCGGGTGAACAGGATGAGGACGGATCCCTGCGACATAAGCAGGGACTGCCCCAGGGACATTTCCATCATCTGCGAGATGACGGTGGCAAGCACCATGGGCGCGATGGGGTATCCGAACTTCCGCATGAGGTACCCGATCACGCCGAAGAGGAGCATGACCCACACGTCGAACGGCTGGAACCGGATGCTGTAGGTGCCGAGCACGGAAAAGAACACGATCATCGGCCCCAGGATGTAGAACGGGATGACGCAGATCCTGGCCCACATCCCTACCAGCGGCAGATTCAGGACGATCAGCATGACGTTGCCGATGTACATGCTGGCGATGATCGCCCAGACGAAATCGGGGTTCTCCTTGAAGAGCATCGGCCCGGGCTGGAGGCCGTACATCATCAACCCGCCGAGCAGGACCGCCATCGAGGGCGCCGTGGGGATGCCGAAGGAGAAGAGCGGGACGAAACCGGCGGTGGAGGTCGCGTTGTTCGCCCCTTCCGGGGCGGCGACGCCCTCGATCGCCCCCTTGCCGAACCGCTCGGGGGTCTTCGATACCCGCTTCTCGACGTCGTACGCGACGAACGTCGTGACCGAAGGGGTGACCCCGGGAAGGAGCCCCAGGAAGAAACCGATGCCCGTGGATCGGATCATCGCCCCCGTGCACTGCCGGATGTCGGCCCAGGTCGGCATCCAGCTGCCGATCTTCTGGCTGATGGCGGTGATCCTCGACTCGACGTTGACCATCACCTCGCTGATGGCGAAGAGCCCGACGATCACGCTGATGAAGTCGATCCCGGCCAGGAGCTTCGGGAACCCGAAGGTCAGCCGCGCGGCCCCGGTGAGGGGATCCTGCCCGATCAGGGAGGTCGTGAGCCCGAGGGCCATGGAGATCACCCCCTTGAGGAGGGCCCGGCCGGAAAGACTGATGACCAGGGTCAGCGCCATGAACATGAGGGCGAAATATTCGGGCGGGCCGAAAGCCACGGCGACATCCGCCAGGAGCGGGGCGAAGAAGGTGAGGCCGACCAGGCCGAGCGTTCCCGCGACGAAGGAGGAGATGGCGGCGATGGCGAGGGCGGGGCCTGCTTTCCCCTGCTTGGCCATCTCGTATCCGTCTATCGCGGTCGGCACGGAGGATGCCTCCCCGGGGATGTTGACGACGATCGCGGTCGTGGATCCCCCGTACATGGCGCCGTAGTAGATGGCGGCCATCATGATGATCGCCGAAGTCGGGGGAAGCACCGTGGTCAGGGGAAGGAGGATCGCGATTCCCGAGGCGGGACCGATGCCGGGGAGCACCCCGACCAGGGTTCCGATGAAACAGCCCACCATCGCCCAGAAAATATTCTGGAAGGTCAAGGCGATCTCGAACCCCCGGAAAAGATGTTCGAAGGAAAAACTCATTTCAACCTCCTGATTATTCGAACAGGAAACCCATGGGGAACGAAAGGTCCAGCAGCCGGATGAACACGACGTAGGAAACGGCCCCCAGGACCAGGCCCGACACGATCGCGACGCCCCATCTTTCGGGTTTCAGGAACCCGATGGAAGCGGCGGCGTACAGGAACGTGGCGAGGGGCAGTCCGAGCGGTTTCATGAGGGCGTTGTACGCCGCAATCAGGAGGAGCGAGACCACGACGATCACGAACCCCTGGCGGTCCGGCCAGTGGATCCCGGGGTCCTCTCCCCGGAAACGCCAGGATTTTACGGCAAGCCCGACCCCGCAGGCGAAGATGAGGAAACCCAGGACGGAGGGAAAGAAGCGTGGTGACAGGGCCCTCTCCACCCCGAGCCGGATATTCGACGCCGCGTACAGGATGAAAAGTCCAAGGAACGCGAGGAAACAACCCCCTGCGATATCGGCCTGCCTGAGAGTTTTCATCTTCGCCTCCGGATATACCGAATCTTCGGGAGTTCTCCGCCGATATGCCGGCGGCAGCCTGATTCTTCCACATCCAGGACAAATTTCCTGCGGAATCGTCCTTGCCGGTGCGTCAAGACAAACTGCGTGAACCCGGGCAGGCCGCCAGGAAAGGCATGGGTTCGAGTCTTCCGGCTCTCGTTCCGCCACGCTGCCCGGAGTGGGCAACAGCAACATGCTCTTTATGCTGCAATCAAACATTGTGCCAAATTGCAAAACGAAATACGTAAGTATAATCATTTGAAATTTAATACGAATTTTTCCAAACGCGCCCCGCCGGATTCCCCCGGATGTCGCGGTCGGTTGTCATGTCGCGCAACGTGTGCTACATAATGCAACATCTCTTCGAAGGAGCAAGGAATGAGCATCGTTTTCATCGCGCCGGACCGGACCATGGCGGAAGAGTACCGCCGGATCCTCTCGACGGAGCCGGGCAGGATCGAGGTCGTCGAGGCGCTGCTCAGCGAAGCCGTACCGCTTGCAAGAAGGCTCGAAGGCCAGTCGGCGGAGGTCTTCGTCGCGCGCGGCGGGACGGCCTTGCTGCTGCGGAAGAACGGCATCAAGACCCCGATCGTCGAGATCCACCTGACGAGCACCGATATCGTTCAGGCCCTGGCCAGGGCGAAAAGCGAGCTGGGTTCGGAAAACCCCGCCATCGCCGTCGTCGCGTTCCCCAACATGATCCAGAACCTGTACGACTTCCTCCCCTTCCTGAACCTCAACCTGGTCTGCCACAGCGTCACCTCCGAAGAGGACGCCCCCCTCCTCGTGGAAAAGGCGATACGCGAAGGCGCCCAGGTCATACTCGGCGGGGCCATCACGTCCAGGATCGCCCGGGACCGGGGCATGCCCACCATCCGGCTGGGGTCGGGCGATTCGTCGATCCGCCTCGCCCTCGAGGAAGCGCAGCGGATCGTCTACGCCCGCAGGCTCGAAGCCCGCCGGAGCAACGAACTGAAGGCGATGCTGGAGTTCTCGTACGAGGGGATCATCGCGGTCGACAGGGACGGCAAGGTGACGATCCTCAACCCGGCCGCGCAATCCGTGACCGGCATCCGGCAGGAGGACGCGCTGGGCAGCCCGGCCGACCAGGTCATCCCCTCGATCGGCTTCAAGGATGTCCTGCAAAGCGGCACCCGGGAGATCGGAGAATTCGTCGACCTGGGCCATTCCAAGATCATGGTGAACCGCATTCCGATCCGGGTGGGAGGGGAGGTCGTCGGAGCGGTTGCGACCTTTCAGGACATCACGAAGATCCAGTCCATGGAGGAGAGGATCCGGCGGGAGATCTACAGCCAGGGGCACGTGGCCAAGTTCCGCTTCGCAGACATCTACGGCGGCAGCCCCCCGCTGATGGAGGCGATCGAAGCGGCAAGACAGTATGCCCGGGTGGATTCGACGGTCCTGATCCACGGGGAAACGGGCGTGGGAAAGGAACTCTTCGCGCAGAGCATCCACACGGCCGGCAACCGGAGCGGCGGCCCCTTCGTCGCCGTCAACTGCGCCGCCCTGCCGGAGGCGCTCCTGGAGAGCGAGCTCTTCGGTTATGTGGAAGGCGCATTCACCGGCGCGCGGAGGAAGGGGAAGCCGGGCCTGTTCGAGCTTGCGCATCACGGCACGATATTCCTGGACGAGATCTCCGAGATCCCCCTGAGCCTGCAGGGAAGGCTGCTTCGCGTCCTCCAGGAGCGGGAAGTGATCCGGCTGGGGCACGACCGCGTGATTCCGGTCGACGTCCGCGTCCTGTGCGCTACGAACCGGGATCTGCACCGGCTGGTGGAAGAGGGGAAGTTCCGCAGCGACCTCTACTGGAGGCTGAACGTGCTCAGCCTCTCCATACCTCCCCTGCGGGAGCGGCGCGGCGACATCATGCCGCTGGTGATGCATTTCCTCGACACCCTTTCCCCGTCCGGCAGCGACGGGACGGTCTTCTCCGCCGACGCGGCGCCGTTCCTCACCCAAAATCCGTGGCCGGGCAACGTGCGCGAACTGAGGAACCTCTGCGAGCGGCTGACCGTGGTGCGCACCGGGAAAACCGTGGACGCGGCGTTCCTGACGCATCTCATGGAATACCGGGAACCGGCCCGGCCGCCGCGCGGCGGGCCAAGGGAACCGGAGGATATCGAGCGCGCCCTGGCCCAGGCCGGAGGGAAGATCACCCGTGCCGCCGAAATCCTCGGCGTCCACCGCGCGACCCTTTGGCGCAAATGCAAGCGCCTTCCCCACGCCGATGGCAGGTGATTTCGACCTCGCCGGGGACGCGATGCGCAAGGCCTGGCCGAAACCTGCCGAAAATTCCTTTCACTGACGAATTCCAGCGCCTCCGGGCGACCATCTAACGTGAGGACGATTTTCGCCACCGGAAAGGAGACACGACGATGCGATTCATGATGTTCATGATTCCGCGGGTTTACCAGCCCGGCACCCCTGCCGGCGAGAAGGCGGGGGAACGGTTCGCTCCGCCCGCCGAAACCGTCGCCAGGATGATGAAGTACAACGAGGAGCTTGCGAAAGCGGGGGCGCTGATCGCTCTCGACGGGCTTCACCCGGACTCGAGGGGCGCCCGCGTCGCGTTCGCCGCCGGGAAACCCAAAGTGACCGACGGCCCGTTCATCGAGGCGAAGGAAGTGATCGGCGGCTATTGGATGATCGAGGCGAAATCGATGGAAGAGGCGGTCGGATGGGCGAGGCGCTGCCCCGCCGCGGACGGCGACGTCATCGAGGTCCGCCAGGTGTTCGAAGTGTCGGAGTTCCCGGAGGACGTGCGGAAAGCGGCGGAAAACCCGACGGTGCGCGCGCAGGTCGAACAGCGCAAGGCCTCGTGAGCGTCCCGGCAAAGGCCGGGTAAGGAAAGGAAACCATATGCGTAAAATCACCCCGTTCCTCTGGTTCGACGACAAGGCCGAAGAGGCGGCGAATTTCTATGTTTCCATTTTCAGGAATTCGAAGATCGTGAACATCTCCCGTTACGGAGAAGCGGGATCGGAGGTCACCGGAAAGAAACAGGGGTCGGTGATGACGGTGACATTCGAACTGGAAGGGCAACCGTTCGTCGCGTTGAACGGCGGACCGGACTTCACGTTTTCCCATGCCGTATCGTTTGCCGTGGGCTGCAAGACGCAGCGGGAGATCGACGAACTGTGGGAGAAGCTTTCCGCGGGCGGCGAAAAGGAGGATTGCGGCTGGCTCAAGGACAAGTACGGCGTATCCTGGCAGATCGATCCCGAGGCCATCGGCGAGATGATTGCGGATGCCGATCCCGCCAGGGCGGACAGGGTCATGCGTGCGATGCTTCAAATGAAGAAAATCGACATCGCGGCCCTGAAGAAGGCGTTCGGGGAGGATAAAGCGGCATAGCGGGATCCGGCCGCTGACGAACAGGCCCCGATGGGCTCCCATCGGGGCCTGCCGTTATTTGGGGAAATCGCACGGAACGCATCTGCTCGAAGTCCGGGAGTAGCCGGAAATACCTCCCGTCATTCGTACCTCAGCGCCTCGATGGGGTGCAGCGCTGCCGCTTTCCGCGCGGGGTACGCCCCGAAGAATATGCCGACGAACACGGAAAAGGTGAAGGCCAGGACGACCGTCCACGGAGGAACTTCCACGGGGAGTTTTGGGACCAGCAGGCGGATGGCGGCCGCCCCGAGCGTTCCGGCGAGCGCCGCGATGTCCCCGAAGACGGTTTCCAAGCCATCGTCGGCGACGAGCTGCAGCTCGCGCATGCCGGGGGTGTCGAGCAACAGGCCGCCGCCGGGCAGGAGGACGAGCTGGCGATGGGCCGGAGGCCACCCATCGGCAAGCGTCACGAGCCGGGTTCCCTCGTATTCCCCGATAGCCAGCATCGCTTTATCCCCCGTGACGATCGCCTCGGCATTGCCTTCGTCTACGGACACACCACGTTTCCCGCCTCGTGCAGTGCGCAGGATCATCCTGGCATCTCTTGAGGCATCGCCTGATCGCACTCACGCTCGCTCCGTGCGCTTTCGCCACCGTCTTCCTGCCAACGAAATTCAACGGGAGACGCCAGTTGCCTTTCCGACGCCGGTATATGGGCGACCTCCGGAAAACGGCGGATCCTTCTCTCGCCCCGATTCGATGTCCACGCCGATCATGCCGATCGAGGAAGATCGTATAATTCCGAATTATGTTGACATTACAGAATGTGACACGTTATATGAAGAATTATATGAAATATAATTCTTTCGATGATATCGACATCGAAATCCTGAACATTCTCCAGGAAGATGCGGACATTCCCGACAACCGCCTTGCGGAAAAGGTCGGCCTTTCTCCTTCCTCGGTTCTTGCGCGCCTTCGGAAATTGAAGAGGGAGGGGGTCATCAAGAGATACGTGGCCATCCTCAATGAGGAGAAATTGCAGAAATCCACGGTCGCGTACGTATTCGTTACGCTTACCCGCCATGAGGTGAAGATCGCGCAATCTTTTGTGAACAAGATCCGGGAGAACCCTTACGTCATGGAATGTTCACACATCACCGGGAAAGCGGATTACTTGTTGCGAGTGGTCGCCAAGGATATCCCCCAGTATCGGGAGATCCTGATGGAGCGGATCGTCCCCATGAAGGAAATCGCGTCCGTCCAGACCTGGTTCGTATTGAAAACGGAAAAGCGAGAGACGGGGCTCCCCATCCGCGGGGATCTCCCGGATGCAAAGAGGAAGAAGGGGTGAAACCTGTCCATGGAACAGACACGCTGGAGCTGAAAGGGGATCTCCTCACAGAGGGAGTCCGGGCGACGGCGGAGGCACTCGACGGGGTTGGGACAATCTACAAGGAGCAGAACCACGGTCTGTTCGGGTGGGACCTGGAAGACCACGGCGAGGAAAAGCTCCCCGACGATTTTCTGCTTGGGGACAGCACGGTGGTTCAGTTCCGGAAGAACGGCCGGTCGCCGTTCCTGGTGGAACGTGCCGAGGGCGGAAAACTCCTCTTGCAGAGGGACGGCGAGCCCATCGGCCCGGTCTCCTGGATCCCGAGGCCATCATTCTACGAGAGGTCGACCAGCGATGGCACCCCCATGGTGAAGATCGGCCAGATCGGCGGCGAGGACTGCTTCTTCATCTGCTACAACAACTACTGCGCCCATTTTTCGAAGCGGAAGGAATGCCTCTTCTGCAACCTCGTGGATACTTCCAGGAAATACCGGAGCGTCATCACCCGGAAACAGGCCGACCAGATCGGCGAGACGACCGCCGCGGCATTCCGGGAAGGAGCGGCGAAGCATATCCTGATGACGGGAGGGTGCTTCGGAAACGAAAAGGAAGTCGAAGTGGTGGAAACGATCCTCGCCGCGATCCGTAGACACACCGGCCTCGACCGGATCCCCGGTACGCTGCTGCCCTCACCTCCCGAAGACCTCGCTTCCCTTCGAAGGTACCATGACGCGGGAATCGACGCGGTGGCGTTCAGTCTCGAGATCTGGGACGAGCCGATGTACAGGGCACTCTGCCCGGGCAAGGCGGGAGATACTCCACGAAAGAAATTCCTCGAGTCACTGGACGAGGCAGTCCGCGTGTTCGGACCGGGCAACGTCTACGGCGTGTTCGTCATGGGGCTGGAACCGGCGGACAGTCTCTTCGAGGGGGTGGACGACCTGAGTTCCCTCGGCGCCCATGTCGTTCCATTTGTATGGAGCCCCAACCCCGGTTCCCGCTTGTACGGCCACCGTGCGCCGCGAGGCGCCTGGTACGCGGAAAACGTCCGGCGTTTCGCCGAAATCGTCGCGTCGAAGAAGTTGCCTCCCTCGATCAACCACTGCCGGAAGTGTGACGGTAATAATATGCTCCATGACGCTCTTGATCGGTTGACAGGAAGTCGCCCTCGGCCAGGTCCGTGAGCGTCGTTCCGTTGACCCGGGGCAATCTCGATCGGCCTACGGGCCCCAAGACCCCCCACATAACCGAACTCCTCCGCAAGGCCGACGCGGCCGCATCCAGCTCGAGGCGCCGGACGACGAGAGCTTCCGCAAGTTCCCGCGCCTGTTCCGCGACATCGAGCAAGAGAGGCAGATGACCGTGCAACAGGCGCGGCTTCAGCCCTGGCAATAATGAGCGGCTACGGCTTGCCTCCCTTCCATCTTCGCAGCTTCGCGACCTCGTCCGAAAGCCGCCCCCACACCCGCTCGGCCTGTCGCCGCCTGTGCTCGTCGTGGCGCAGCTCGTAGGCCTGGGCCTCGCGCTCGAGCTTGCGGTAGTGTTCGAAGCGATCTCCATCCAGAACTCCTGAATCGACCGCCTCCTTCACGGCGCAGCCAGGTTCCGTATCGTGGCGGCAGTCGCGAAAACGGCAGCGACCGGCGAGCGCCGCGATGTCCCCGAAGACGGTTTCCAAGCCATCGTCGTCGACGAGCTGCAGCTCGCGCATGCCGGGGGTGTCGAGCAGCAGGCCGCCGCCGGGCAGGAGGACGAGCTGTCGATGGGTCGTGACGTGGCGGCCCCGCCCGTCGCTCGTACGGACCGCCCCGGTGCGCATCCGCTCTTCGCCGAGCAGCGCGTTCACCAGGGTAGACTTGCCGGCCCCGGAGGAGCCGACGAGCGCCACCGTCAGGCCGTCGTGGATGCAGGCGCGCACCGCATCGATGCCCTCGGAGTGGAGCGCGCTGATCGCGTGAACCGGCACGCCGACTGCGTGTCTCTCGACCTCGGCAACCCGCGCCCCGGTGTCCGCACAGATGTCGGCCTTGTTGAGGATCACCGACGGCCGGGCGCCGCTCGCCCAGATGCGGGCGAGGTAACGCTCGATCCGGCGGACGTTGAAGTCGGCGTCGAGGCCGCACACGGCGAACACCAGGTCGACGTTGGCCGCGACCACCTGTGCGTGCGTCTCGCGTCCGGCGGCACCACGGGAGAAGACCGTGCGCCTCGTCAGGACGCGTTCAACTACGGTCGTGCGGTCCGGACCGGGGGCGTCTTTGACGACGACCCAGTCGCCGACGCCGGGGGACGCGGCATCTTCGAGCTCAAGTCGAAGTCGTCCGGCGAGGCGGGCACGTCCCGAGCCGGTCGTGGACCACACCTCGTAGGCGCCGCGATGCCCGGCAGCGATGCGCGCGGGAATGACCTTGTCGCCATCCGATGACTGGAGCTGCCGTTCGAAGAAGGGGCCGAAGCCCAGAGCGGATAACTCGTGCAAGATGACGTTCTCCATGTGCGCGGCCATAAGGCACGCGCAGCCGGCCGCATGCGCACCACGGTTCGGCGCGGGCACGCGAACAGGGATCAGCGGTTGAGGGGATGCGCCGCGGGGGTCAACGTCGACGGCGCCGATGCGTCCTCAGGCAAGATCCGTATGGAGAACGGTGGCGATCATCAAACCTCCGACGGAACCCGTGGTTCCGTCCACACCGACAAGATAGCACCGCCCGTCGTCAGACGGCAACAGCGACGGGTTTCGATCTCGAACTCTACGAGCACGTCCGCCCCGGCATCCGGATCCACGGATCGGTATTCAAGGTCACACCGCCCGCGGCACCTTTTCGCCAGGGATCCAGGAATCCCCCGGAAAGATCTTATGGCTCCGATATGGGACCGGCCCGACGCTTCCTGATGCCCCTTTCTCCGGGGTCATTCCCGATCCATCGGACTCTTCACCGCCAGGCCCGGCCGGTTCAGCACGTGCGTGTAGATCATCGTGGTCGACACGTCGGAGTGCCCCAGCAGCGCCTGGACCGTCCGGATGTCGGATCCCGATTCGAGCAGATGTGTCGCGAAGCAGTGGCGAAGGGTGTGGCACCCCACCGGCTTGGCGATGCCGATGCGGAGGGCGGCGGTCTTGACCGCCCGTTGGAGCGACGTCTCGTGGAGATGGTGACGCCTCGTCTTACCGGTCAACGGATCGATGCATGACGCGTCGCCGGGAACAGGTATTGCCACCCCCACTCCCTGGGCGCGCTCGGATATTTCCGCTCGAGCCCGGGGGGATATGTCGAACCCGCGTACCCCGCGGCGAGGTCGCTTTCGTACACCTCCTTCACCCCTGCCAGATGGGAGACAAACCGGTCCCGCCAGCGATCCGGAAGGACCGTCACCCTGTCCTTTTGTCCTTTCCCGTCGTGCACCTGGATTTGCCGCCGATCGAAGTCGATGTCCTTTACCCTAAGGTGCAACGCTTCGAGCAATCGCAACCCCGATCCGTACAGGAGGGCTGCAGGAAGCCGATGCGTCTCGTCCAGGGCATCCAGCAGGCGCCGGACTTCTTCGCGTGAAAGAACCACGGGAAGTTTTTTCGGCCGCCTCGATTTTCGGAAATCGCCGAGGTCTCCGAACGGTCGGCCCAAGACGTTCTTGAAGTAGAATGTCAGAGCGTTCAGCGCCTGCGACTGCGTCGACGCCGAAAGGTTTTCTGCAATGACGAGGTGTTCCAGGTATGCTCGTACCGCATCGGCGCCGGGCTCCACGCCGGCTTCCCGGCAGAAGGAAAGGAAGCGCTTCACCCAGAAGGCATACGACTTCTCCGTCCGAAGGGAGTAGTTTCGACATCGCACGGTATACCGCAGGCGATCCAGCGGGTCGTCTCCGGCCGAAACCGAGATGTCGGCAGGGGGAAGCAAAGCGGGAGCGCGGATCAACCGGCTCCACTCTTGACCGAATACGCTCCCGATGAGTATCCTCAGGGAGTCCGCAGCCTGGTCGGTTTGCCAAGGGGCAATCCCGGGAGAGGTGGAGAGCGTGGCGAGGAATTCCTCAACGTCTTTCCGGGTCACCTCGCGCACCGCTCTTCCAGCCGTCCGTTTCGCGAATTTCCTCACCCAGCCGATGTGCCATTTGTGCTTGTCCGCAGGCCGGCCGTGAAGATCGAGGGCACGGCGGAACGGCTCCAACCACTCCTCTTCGACGCGAGTTTCCGCATCATCAGGAGTCTTGGGCGGGTCCTGATCCGTAGGCATGGGGGCGCCTCCTTCCGGGATGGTGGATCCTGGAGGGAAAACGATGCAATCGCCATGCTATACGGCATCCCCAATATCACCGCATATACAGCATCTGCAATAACAGGAACTATACCGCAACTGTATATACAGAATTACCCCAGCCGCTGTCTAATCAGTTGTTAGGCGCAAAAAGAGAGGAGACTTAATGAAATATACCCAATACTTCATATATACAAGAAATCGACCTGATCGACAAAGAATCAAAGAGGAATGGGTTCAGCATGTGGTTGAAAAGCCTGATGGCGAGAAGGTACAATCGGATGGGCGCATCAAAAGGTGGGGTTGGATCAAAGAGGAGAACAAATATCTTCGCGTTATACTTCTTGAGGACAAAGAGACGGTACATAATGCATTTTTCGATCGTGATTATAAAAAAGAATAATAAGGAGGCATACAGATGAATATTAAATATTTTGAAGACACCGACACTGCTATATTTGAGTTTACCGACAAAGTAGTTAAGGAAACCAAGGAAATAACAGAAAATATAATTATCGATCTGGATGATAGTGGAAATATTGTGAATATAACAATTGAGCACGCGAACAAAAATGCAAACATTCAAGAATTTTCATTCAAGAGAATATATAAAGAAAGCGCCTAACAACAGGCTGGAGCTGACGGCTGCCCTGTGGGAGATCATGAGGCCCTGCAGCTCAGCCTGAGCGTTATGCTGACTATGATTAGGAAAGAAATATGTAGGAAGGTTGACGCGGAGACGGGTACGTGAATCGCCTCGCTATAGGTATCATTTGGACATTCATGGCAATGGCAATCGCGTTTGGCTTGGGAAGTATTAACTGGTTTGATTACGTGAGACTTGTTAATTCAGGGATGACTGTGCGCGCAATTATCACTGCAAAGGAACCTAATAACCATCAAACGATACGTTATTCATTTGCGGCCAAAGGCATAAAATATAATGGCGTACAAGGCAGGTACAATAAAATGAATAATATAGAAGTTGGGAAGGAGATAGATATAACCTATTTTTCAGAAGATCCAAACATATCTTGCGCAGAAAATCCCACTGAACTATTAAGAAACGAAACAATATCTATAGGTCTAGCAACGTTAATTATGCCAACATTTATTGTTGTGGTATTGATACGTCAGTATAAGTTATGGGAGCAAAGAAGCGATAAGGCAGCATAACTACCGCTTGAAGCTGACGGCTCGCCACTTTCTCGCTGAGCGTCCGCAGCTTAAGCGGAGCGTTAAGCGGACTCTGTATGCGGGAAGGCATCAACGGCATCAATGCAATAGATGCCAAGCAATAAGGCAATAGAGTCAACTGAAATAAGGTCAAAGGAAATAGGGTCAAAGGAAATTGAATCAACGGCGAATAAGGCATCAGGCATCAGGAAATTTGGTTCCAAGGCGAATGCAATTGGAGCGGAATCAATGCCGCTTAACAATCGGCTGAAGCTGACGGCTCCATCGGGTCACGCTTTTTGCTTTTCCGCGGTCGTGGGAATGTGTG
>JAKAHC010000013.1 GCA_021815305.1 Deltaproteobacteria bacterium
GCGGCGCGGTCGCGGGTGCGGCGCACGTCGTGGCGGGAAAGGCGGGGATGCCCGCCGCGCTCGGCTCCGCCGGCGCCGTGGCGGGGGTGCTGGGCGCCTACCTCGTCTTCTTTCCGGACGTGCCGATAGAGATGTACGGGATGGGCCGGGTCGTCACGGTCCCCGCCTACCTCTTCGCGTGCGCCTGGGCGGTCGCCGTCTTCCTGTGGGGGTGGGGCCCGGGGCCCCTGTCGAACCTCCTCAACCCCGCGCCGTACTCTCTCGCGGGCCACCTCGCCGGCTTCGGGACAGGGGCGGGGGTGGCGGCCCTGTTGCGATCCGGAGAGGGTGGTTCCTGAATTCAGCGCACCCGCATCGGGGATCGACCGCCCTTCGAAATATTATAATCATGCATTGAGATTCTTCTATATTCCTCCCCCTCCCGGGATCGGCTCGTGGTCGTAGCTCGTCTATTTCCAAAGGAAAAACAGGGCCCGCTCTCTTTCTCCCTCCGGCACGTCCCTTGCTTTTTCCACTCACGGAGTCCCACCGGGCCATGCTCCGCCGGGGCTTCATTCCACAAAGGAGGTATCCATCATGGGAAGGAAAGGCTTGTCCCGGCGGGAATTCATCCGGTTCTCCTCGCTGGTCGTCGGGGCCGGATATCTGGGCGCGAACGCCGCGAAATCGGCGGCCGGGATGATGGGCGGCGGGGGCGGCATGGGAGGAGGGACGAGCGTCATCGATCCTCCCCCGGGAGCGCTGTTCCGGGACCCCCCCGTGGCATGGAACAAGTCCACCGCAGCGAACATCGTCGAGGTCGACCTGGAGGCCGGGGTGACCCAGGTCAACGTCAACGGGACCATGGCGAACCTGCTCACCTACAACGGCGGTTTCCCCGGGCCTACCATCCGTGTGCGGAACAGCGACACGCTGAAGATCAACCTCACGAATTCCCTTTCGATGCTCGGGACGAACATCCTCGGACACGACCGGGACATCACCAACCTCCACACGCACGGCCTGCACGTCTCCCCCGAAGGCAATTCGGACAACGTCATGCGGATGCTCATGTCGGGCGACACCTTCAACTACGAGTACGATCTCTCGAAGCAGGCGGCGGGAACCCTCAATTTCTACCATCCCCACGTCCATGGCTCGGTCGCCGAGCAGTACTGGGGCGGTCTCGCCGGCGCCCTGATCGTGGAAGACGACCTGCCCGTCCTGTCCGGCTTCGAGACGCACCTGATGATCCTCAAGGACATCGCCCTTTCCGGCGCCGACCCGGAACCGTACACCTCGACGATGGATTTCATGCACGGCAAGGTAGGGGACACCGCCATGGTGAACGGGCAGGTCAACCCCGTCCTGAACATCCGCCCCGGGCAGGTCCAGCGATGGAGGGTCCTGAACGCGAGCAACGCCCGGTTCTACATGCTGTCCCTCGAGGGGCACGCGCTCTCCGTGGTCGGGACCGAAGGCGGGCTGCTCGACAAGCCGTACCCGCAGCCGCAGATCCTCCTCTCCCCGGGGGAGAGGGTGGAGATCCTCGTCAAGGCGAGCCGGAAGTCCGGGTCCTATCGGCTCCTTTCGCTCCCGTACAATCGGGGCGGCGGAAGCATGGGGCAGCAGGTGACGCTGTTGACCCTGTCGTACAAGGGAAGCAGGACCTCGGACGCCGTTCCGTCCGTCATCGATCCCGAGGCGGTGCGGGTCCAGGAGATGCCCATGGCGACGAGAACGCTCGCCTTGAGCATGGGTCAGGGGAAGGGATACATCAACGGGATCTCCTTCGCCGGAATGGACAGCACGTTCGAGATCCACTCGATGCTCGGCACGTGGGAGATCTGGCGAGTCGTCAACCAGAGCATGATGGACCACCCGTTTCACCAGCACGTGAATCCGTGCCAGGTCCTTTCGATCAGCGGGGGAGACGCCGGCTACGCGTCGCTCTACACGAGCGCCCCGGCGTGGAAGGACGTCGTCCTCATCCCGAAGATGGGAAGCGCGACGCTGCTGGTTCCGGTCATGGACTACGGCGGCATGTCCATGTTCCACTGCCACATCGTCGAGCACGAGGACATCGGCATGATGGGACTGTGGCACATCGGCGATCATTCGATGTAGCCTTGAAAGCCATTGGGACCCGGGGGAGGGCGCACGAAGCTGTGGAATCGGTGTCGTACGCCCTCTAGCCCGCCCCATGTTCCGTGGAGAGGAATACGACGTTTTCGGTTCCCGCGGAATTTGAAGATTCTCTAATTTACATAGCCCAATTTCTCTACTCCTCGGATTCCCCCCCCCGTTGCCCGGAGGATCCGGAATCCTCGGTAAGCATCCGGATTCATTGATGCAATCCTTCGTGCCCGGAATCGGTATCCGCTTGGCACGTCAGTTGCGTTGCCTGTAGAAACGATTTCGGCGAGGGACGGCAACCGGCCAGAGCGAAAGGGGAATTCCGTTTCGAACGTGACGAAATATTTTCCGGTCGCGACGGGGGATTCCCGCCGCCGCAATCCACGGCAGGGATACGGACCAGATCCTGTCGCGAAGCTTCCAACGACCAGGAAGGAGGAGAGAGGATCATGAAACCGATGAAAGTGGGTCTTGCCGTACTGCTTCTCGCGACCGTCGGCATCGGGACCGGCTTCGCGGCATGCCCGGATGGGCAGATCGAGGTACAGACCGGGGTGTGCGTCATCGACGGGGCCGCGGTTCCGAAGTACGTCACTCCGCTGGTGATTCCGCCGGTGATGAAGAAAGGAGAAGAAGGAGAAGACGGCGGCACCGCTGACAGCTACGACATCGCGGTCCGGCAGTTCCGGCAGCAGATCCTGCCGGGCGGGATCTGGAACGCGCTCAACGGACGGACGGACGCGTATCCGCCGACGACGGTGTGGAGCTACGGCCCGACGGCCGACCCGTTGCCGGATGCCAGCGGTCTCGGGGTACCCGCCGGGGTGGCGCCGGCTCCCAACTCGCAGTTCAACTACCCCGCCTACACGGTAGAGACCCGGTCGAATAAGAGGGTGAACGTCCGTTGGAGAAACGAGCTGAAGGATGACTTCGGAGCCGG
>JAKAHC010000006.1 GCA_021815305.1 Deltaproteobacteria bacterium
GGCGGCCGCGATCGGATCCGGGTTGCCGCTCGGGCCTTCCGGGTTGACGTAAATCAGACCCATTTGCACGGCTGCGAGCGGTTTTTCCAGGTCCCGCTCACCGGAGTAGCGTTTGTCATCCAGCCAAGTGGTCTCGGAACCCCAGTAGACGTCCTCTTCCGGTTCCCAGACATCCTCCCGCCCGCCGGCGAAACCGAACGTCTTGAATCCCATCGATTCCAGGGCGACGTTGCCCGCGAGGATCATGAGGTCGGCCCATGAAATTTTCCGGCCATACTTCTGCTTGATCGGCCAAAGCAGCCGGCGCGCCTTGTCGAGGTTCGCGTTGTCGGGCCAGCTGTTGAGAGGCGCAAAGCGCTGCTGGCCGGCACCGGCGCCGCCACGGCCGTCGCCGGTGCGGTAGGTGCCGGCGCTGTGCCATGCCATCCGTATGAGCAAGGGCCCGTAGTGCCCAAAGTCCGCCGGCCACCAATCCTGCGAGTCGGTCATCAGCGCCAGGAGATCCTTCTTCACGGCTTTCAGGTCGAGACTCTTGAATTCTTCGGCGTAGTTGAAGCCCTTGCCCATGGGATCGGACAGGGACGAGTGCTGGCGCAGGATCTTCAGGTTCAGCTGATCAGGCCACCACTCTCGGTTCGACGTGCCGCTGCCAGCGGTATGTTTGAACGGGGACTTGGTTTCGGCTGCCATGTGTCTTCTCCTTTCATTCGGCTCTTTGCAATCAACTCCCGGTGTAGGCCGGCTTCACAGTTTTGATGGTTTGCGACGTGGCCGGCCTGTCACATTGGTCCTTCCGGCGACGGTCTCCTTCGCGCAGGCTGCGCATACCCCTCGGACTTCGACGTGCGTCGCCAGGACACTTCCAAATTTCTTCACGGAGGCGGGTATCGAGAGCGCGTTCAGATCCGGGCTCTCGAAGTCCATGGCCCGTCCGCACTGCACGCAGAGGAAATGGTGATGGTGCGCGAGGTTGGGGTCGAATCGGACGCTCTCCCGGCGCGGGCCGAGGGTGGTGATTAACCCGAGTCCGTCGAGGAGCCAGAGCGTCCGGTACACGGTGTCGAGGGATACCGTCGGGACCCGCGCACGGACGCCCCGGTAAACAGTTTCCGCATCGGGGTGCTCCGAGCTTCCGGCGATCTCGCGGAAGATCTCGAGGCGCTGGTGGGTGAGCTTCACGCCCGCTTTCCGGCATGCGGCCTGGAACCGCTCGAACCTCCGCCCGATTTCGACATTCCCGGTTTTCAAGGACAGGTTCCTATCTGCGTATAATACCTATTTACTATCATAACGACATCTACGAAGCGTGTCAAGGATCGTCGTTCCGGCGGGATTTTCGTCGGCTGGCGATCAGGTTGCGCCGATGAAGGCGCCCCCGGGAGGATATAAGGGAAGATTACCTAAAACGGAGAGCGTGGCAGAGGCACGCTCTCCGGAAAATCGCTGGCTCCCTGGGTTGGCCACACTACGAATGTTAGTAGTGCGACCCATCCGGGCCACCCTGAAACAACCCAAGACGAATCAGGGCGTTACGAGGTTGAAAACGACCGAATGTGCCGCTCTACTAACCAATCGCGCGCTGCGGGGCCAGAAATCTGGTTCCGGATCGTCCACTCCGTACGGTCAGGTACGGGAGTTCCAGTGGTTCTTTCGCTACGCGGTTGACCTATCCTTCTTCCCGCGGCCGGCGCAGGCGGTCCCGAATCCCTTCCCGGGGTATTGCCCCCGCTAACCGGCCGCCGGTTGCCGCAAACTCGCGATGTCGCGCAACGGCGGCGCGCCAAACAGGCGGCCATACTCACGGCTGAACTGCGAAGGGCTCTCGTACCCGACCTGGAACGCCGCGGTCGCGGCATCCAGATTTTCCGCCAGCATCAAACGCCTGGCTTCTTGCAGGCGCAGCTTCTTCTGGAACTGCAATGGGCTTAACGCGGTCATCGAGCGGAAATGATGATGAAACGTGGAGGTGCTCATGCGGACCTGGGCAGCGAGTTCGTCGATGCGCAACGGCCGCGTAAAGTTGCTCTTCAACCATTCGATTGCCCTCGCTATCTGGTTACTCTGGCTTCCCGCCGACGCAATCTGGCGCAGACGCGCACCTTGATCGCCCACAAGCAACCGGTAGATGATTTCCCGCTGGATGATCGGCGCCAGGATCGGAATGTCCACCGGTTCGGCAAGCAAGTCGATCAACCGTTGGAAGGCCGTGAGCAGGGGCAACGTCACCTCGCCGGTCGCCATTCCGCGGCTCGCCTGCCGCACGCGCGGCGGGGGAAGATGGCTGTCCACCATCAACTGCGACATCTCGCGCTGATCCAGTTTCAGCATGAGCCCCAGGCAAGGTCTCTCCCGGCTGGCATCGATGATCTGTACGACCGTGGGCAGATGCACGGAGGTAAGCAGAAAATGGTGTGCGTCATATACGAACGTATCGTCCCCCAGCAGAACGCGCTTGGCCCCTTGCGCCATAAGGCAGACGCTCGGTTCGTACATGCCGTTCATCGGCGGGGTTGGTTCATCCCGTCGAAAAAGGAACAAGTCCGGGATCGCGGTCGTGACGCTGTCTGGATTGTCGGTCCATCGGGCAATGCTCGTTCCCAATATTTCGAGCGCAGCTTCTACGCGGTTGTCCTCTAATGCCTGCTTTAGCGGATGATTCCTCATCGATTCCTCCGCCCACATAGTATCTGACCCCACCTCGCGTTACAACTATTATCCATGGTATCGCAGGATCAGGCAA
Organism: Deltaproteobacteria bacterium; assembly: GCA_021815305.1. Classification (GTDB taxonomy): domain Bacteria; phylum Desulfobacterota; class Deferrimicrobia; order Deferrimicrobiales; family Deferrimicrobiaceae; genus JAKAHC01. The sequence goes on from JAKAHC010000006.1 coordinate 2,741, forward strand.
ATATTCAGCGGGATTGGTATACCTCCCCTTGTTCGCTCCGGGGGACAATATCACCATCCGCAAGATGGGCATGAGCGGTGAAAGGAGAAACCATGCAAAAGCGCAAATTGGGAAACAGCAACCTGGAAGTCTCGGCTCTCGGGCTCGGCTGCATGGGAATGAGTTTTTCGTATGGTCCGCCCAAGGACAAGCCGGAGATGATCTCGCTTCTCCGGGCAGCCGTGGAACGCGGCATCACTTTCTTCGATACGGCCGAGGTCTACGGGCCGTTCCTCAACGAGGAGCTTGTAGGTGAGGCGCTCGCGCCGGTACGTAACCGGGTGGTGATCGCCACCAAGTTCGGTTTCGACACCAGCGTCGACCCGAGAGGAACGAAGGGTGCGCCGGTTCTCAACAGCCGGCCGGAGCACATCAAGCAGGTCGCCGAAGCGTCGCTGAAGCGTCTCCGGACAGACCGCATCGACCTGTTCTATCAGCACCGGGTCGACCCGGAGGTTCCGATCGAGGAGGTGGCGGGTGCGGTACAGGACCTGATCCGGGAAGGCAAGGTCAAACACTTTGGTCTTTCCGAGGCCGGAGTACAGACCATACGTCGGGCTCATGCGGTCCAGCCGGTGACGGCACTCCAGAACGAATACTCGCTGTGGTGGAGACGCCCCGAGGAAGAGGTAATTCCTACCCTTGAGGAGCTCGGGATCGGCCTTGTGCCCTACAGCCCCTTGGGCAAGGGGTTCCTCACGGGAAAGATGGACGAAGACACCACGTTCGACAGTACCGACTTCCGCGCCATTCTCCCCCGCTTTACACCGGAGGCCCGGAAGGCGAACCAGGCTTTGGTCGACCTGCTCGGCAAGATCGCAACACAGAAGATGGCGACGCCTGCTCAGATCGCGCTTGCTTGGCTTTTGGCCCGGAAGCCGTGGATTGTTCCCATTCCCGGCACCACGAAACTGCATCGTCTGGACGAGAACATCGGCGCCGTTTCACTCGAACTCACAGCCGATGATCTCCGCACGATCGATAGCGCCGCATCGAAGATCACGGTGCACGGTGCCCGGTACCCCGAAACGCTGGAGAAAATGACCGGGGGCTGAACTGCCGCCATTGGTCACTCGACAGAAGCGATCGGTCGATGATTTCAGCGCCGCCGTGGACTTTTTGGGCACCCGCCCGTTTGTGAACCGTCTTTTTTGCCGAACATCTGCAATAAGGCGAGGGCCCGGAAAGTCCGGAGCCGCTGACCGGCCAGTAACCACATCACATCCGACAGTGGAGGTCATATGTACAAATCCAGAGCATACTCGGTTTCCAATTCGGAGCCCAAGTCTTCGTCTTCACCACCTCGCCCGGGAAGAAGAAGGACGCGATCCGGCTCGGCGCCGACGAGGTCGTCATTTCCCGGAACGAAAACGAGATGAAGAAACACGCGGGAAGCTTCGACTTCATCCTCGACACCGTCTCCGCCGATCACGACATCAACGCCTATATCAGCCAACTCGGCCCCCGCGGCAACATGACCCTCGTCGGGGCTCCGGAGAAGCCTCTTGCCATCTCCTCCTTCGGCCTGATCCTCGGACGGCGCAGCGTTTCCGGCTCGAACATCGGCGGCATCCCCGAAACGCAGGAGATGCTCGACTTCTGCGGTGTAAACACATAACCGCCGATGTCGAGGTAATCCCCATCCGGAAGGTCAACGAGGCCTACGACCGGCTGGTCAAGTCCGACGTGAAGTACCGTTTCTCCATCGATATGGCTTCCCTGAAATCCGAGTAGCCGGACGGCAAGGGAGAAACCGCATTACGAGTCGATTACACTCGAGGAAATTGCCACGGGCGGCGGATAGACGCCGACCAGGTCGTGCGCGTCGTCCCGTCGGCCCGGGGCATTCTAAGGCCGACGGGTCCCAAGACCTCCCGTGTGACCGAGCTCCTCCGCATGGCTATAGAGTGGAGGCAGCACACTAGATTGAGCCAGTACCCGGTTCACCGCATCCTCCATTCCGGTCATCTCCCCCGGGCCATCTCGCCCCCGAGAACCGAGCAGGTGGAGACCGCGTGGGCGACGAGTTTTCCCTCCCCGTTGAGGACGTCGCACTCGACGAGGCCGATGGACTTCCCCCGGTGGATCAGGCGGGCCGTCGCCTTCAGGTGCCCGCCGAAGACGGGACGGAGGTAGTTGATCTTGAGCTCCACGGTGGTGAAGGACTCCCCGGGGCCCAGGGTCGAGGCGAAGGCGAATCCCATGGCCGAGTCCGCCAGGGCGGACAGGATCCCGCCGTGAACCGTTCCCATCGGGTTATGATGGCTTCTGTTCGCCTCCATTTCGAAGATCGCTTCTCCGTTCCCGACGGCCGTCGGGTAGATCCCGACCAGGCGCGCCGCCGGCGCGCTCCAGTCGCCGGCCTTGAAGCGTTCCGAAAATGCCGCTTGCATGCCAGAACTCCTTTCCGGACTCCCATGCACCTCCACGCGGCCGGTCCGTGAACCGACGGTCCTGCGCGGCGCCGCGGGAGGGCTTACGCCGTCGCCGCCCGCCCCACGGGGCAGACGCTCATGCACTTGAAGCAGAAGTACTGCGGGCCGATGTGGCCGGCCTGGTAGAGGCGCCAGAAGTGGGAGTCCTTGAGCATGGCCTTCCTCTCCGCCGCCGCGGCCTCGCCGAACCGGCTCCAGAAACGGATGGCCCCGCCCAGCCCGTACGGCTGGCTGTTCCTGATGCACTTCATGAGGTCGGTCCGGCCCGGCTCGCCCAGCGCCCCTGCGGGGCACTCTCGGACGCAGAGGCCGCACTCGGTGCAGGGATTCTTTTCGAGGGCGGGGTCGGTCGACAGGTCCAGGTCGGAGAGGACGGCCGAGAAGACGACCCGGCTTCCCAAGCGGGGGTGGACGACGATGTTGTGGCTCCCGAAGGCGCCCAGCCCCGCGGTTACGGCGGCGTGGCGCAGCGACACCTGTCCGACCGCGCCCTTGGTTTCCTCCTTCATCTCCATGGGATACGACACCGGGACCGTCATGGCCCGGGCCCCGAAAGTCCTCTGGAGGTGGCGGGACACCTTGTAGTTGCAGGACCGGGAGAACTCCATGAGGTCCATCCGGCCGTTCATGGCGACGTGGGAATCGGGGCTGTCGCAGGAGTCGAGCTCCCCGTAGGCCAGGACGACGAGCGACCGGGCGCCCGGAAAGATCGTGTCCAGCGGCGGCGACTGGGGGCTCGCGTAGTCCCGCGCCGAGACGAACCCCACATCGTCCACTCCCAGGTCCAGGGCAAAGCGACGGATCGTTTCCTTCATCTCCGTATCCCTCCTTGGGTCATGGCCGGCATGCCGAAGAAGCGCTACTCGCTGGCTTGCGACCGGTCGGTATCAATACTCCATCGGGCGGCCCGGGGGCGGCCGGGGCCGTCGTCCTCCTTAAGCTCTCAACAACTCGATGTAGGTGCGAAGCTGGCGCTCGATCGCGCGGGGAAAACGGGGGTCGCGCGTGGCGGCGTAGAGGGCGGCGGCGCCATTGATGGACGTTACGATGAAATCGGCGACCTCGCGGGTCTGGACCCCGGGCTTGAGCCGGCCCGCCCGGTTCGCCTCTTCGATCCAGGAGGCCAGGAGATCCGAGAACTGCATGAATCCCCGGACGATGCGGCTGCCCATCGTGTGGGACTGTCCCGGGAGCTCGACGAGCATGTTGAAGAAGAAACATCCGCCCTCGAATGTCTCCCCGCAAACATAGTCCCGCAGGTCGTTCTCGATCGTCTTGACGATCCGGTCCAGCGGGTCGGAGACGTCCCGGACCCCTTTGAAGACGACGCCCCGCCAGATCTCCACGGCCCTTTCATAGGCGGCGCTCCAGAGCGCCTCCTTGCTGTCGAAGTGGGCGTAGAGCCCGCCCTTGGTCAGGCCGGTCGCCTCCATGACGTCGCTGACGGAGGTGTTGAAGAAACCCTTCACCGAGAAGATCTGGAGGGATTTCTCGATGACGTTATGGCGCGTGAGGCTGCCGTCCTTTCTCATGAACCGGCCCCGCGAAGAAAAGGATACCAACCGGTCTTAATCTAACGCAGAGAAGAGGCCGTGTCAAGAGAGGCGTTATCGATACACGAGGTCGATACGCGATCTCAGTTCGTTATCTCCACTCATCGTTCCTTGTATGCTGTAACACAAGAGCAAAAAGGCGAAAAAGTGTGAACCGATACAGGTTAGGTCGAATCTTGGAAATATCCCCAACAGGGTCACACTACGAACGTTAGTAGTGCGACCCATCCGGGTTCCCCCGAAATAATCCAATATGAATCAGGACGTTACGAGGCAGAAAAAAATGGCAGGTCAGGCTCTGCGAACCTGGCGCACACCAAATGCCCCGAGATCTGGTTCCGAATCGTCCACGCCGCCGTATCCCGCCAAAATGACACCGACCTGGCGGCCTACCGCGAACAGGAGGTTGAAGTCGCGTTCGGCCCCCTGGGGGTCCTCGAAAATTGCGACGTCGGCACCCTGTCGCGGCGAATAGACGCCGACCAGGTCGTGCGCGTCGTCTCGTCGGCCCGGGGCATTCTAAGGCCGGCGGGTCCCAAGACTTCCCGTGTGACCGAGCTCCTCCGCATGGCCATGGAGTGGAGGCGGCAGGTCGACGCCGGCGAGGTCCAGAACAAAGCCGAAATCGCTCGACGGGAGGGTACCACACGAGCCCGGGTGACCCAGGTCATGTCTCTTCTCCGCCTTGCCCCGGAATTCCGGAAACAGATCCTGACCATGTCGGATATCATCAGGACGTCGGCGGTCACCGAGAGGCGGTTGCGGCCTATCGTCAGCGGAACAGAGCAGGCGCGCCATGAAGGGCCAAGCGCCTCCTTGATGCCCTAACCGTCAACCCCTTGCGCCGCCAGCGGCCGCGATCACCTTCGCCAGCTCCTTTTCCGAGGATCCCAGGGCCAGAAGCGACCGGACAAGCAGGTCAAGCGACACCGACGGATCGGCGGCCTCCATTTTCGCCACGCGCGACTGGCTCGAACTTACGAGCTTCGCGAGCATTTCCTGAGACAATCTCCGGCTGCGTCGGCGTCTCTTCAGATGCTCACCCAGCGCAAGCTTGAGCTCAATGTACCGGTTCTCCTCCGGAGTCAGGTCCAGGAACTCGGCGGCCGACCCGATTCGCCAGCCCTTTTTCTCCAAACGCTTCCTCTTCGTCTTGTCCATGGCTTCTCTCCCGGTCAGGCGTCGTAATCCCTGAGGCGTCGTCTGCACGCGTCGATCACCGACTGCGGCGTCTTCCGTGTCTTCTTCTCGAACACCTCGACGATCACGACGGCATCATGGTCCACCCGGTATACGATCCGCCAATCCACTCGCTCATCGACGATCCGCAATTCGTGGCACCGCGGCCCGATGGACGGCATCGGACGGGAGTGCGGCATCGACAACTTGTCCCCACGCTGCAAGGCCCGCAGCAGTGAGCCCGCTTCCAGCCTCGCCGCCTTCGAGAACGGAGGAGTGTGGATTTCTCCGTGCAGCCACGCCAGCGGCTTGTCGCTCGGGCTCATGGAGAAACAGGGTATGTCATATCTGACATGATGTCAACAGCACCGCAAGGAAGTTGGTAGAGCGGCACATCGCGCGGCACATCGGAAGACTGTTAACCAAATAAAATCAACTTATTACAACGCCGTCGATCCCCGAGTTGGCCACACTACGAATGTTAGTAGCGCGACCCATCCGGGCCATCCCGAAATAACCCACGACGAATCAGGGCGTTACGAGGCGGAAAATGGCCGGATGTGCCGCTCTACTAACCGATCGCGCCCGGCGGGTCCGGAGATCTGGTTCCGGATCGTCCACGCCGCCATGCCGAGCGAGAATTGCGCCCTCCTGGCGGCCTACCGCGAACAGGAGGTTGAAGTCGCGTTCGGCCCCCTGGGGGTCCTCGAAGATTGCGACGTCGGCACCCTGTCGCGGCGGATAGACGCCGAACAGGTCGTGCGCGTCGTCTCGTCGGCCCGGGTCATTCTAAGGCCGGCGGGTTCCAAGACTTCCCGTGTGACCGAGCTCCTCCGCATGGCCATGGAGTGGAGGCGGCAGGTCGACGCCGGCGAGGTCCAGAACAAAGCCGAGATCGCTCGACGGGAGGGTACCACACGAGCCCGGGTGACCCAGGTCATGTCTCTTCTCCGCCTTGCCCCGGAATTCCAGGAACAGATTTTGAGCATGCCAGACATCACCCGGAGGTCGGCAATCACCGAAAGGTAGCTACGACCCATGATCATCGAAGCAGAAGGGGCGCGCCACGAAGGGCCAATCGCCCCGTTGATGCCCTGACCCGTCATCCTTCCCGTTTCGTCTTAGGTCGCATCAGCAGGGAAATCCGCCGCATCGTATTCACTTAGGGCAGAGGAGGTCGCGCCGGCGGCGCCTATTTGGCCTCCGGGCCATCAAGGTACGTGACCGTGGCACAGTACATGATGGGCGGCGAATGAAGGCATTTAACGGTGGCTGCGCAGGACGTCGATCGAAGGTGGGACGAAAGGGAACAAACGATGAAGGGCAACCCGAAGGAAGGAGACAAGACCGATGACGAAGCACAAGACCGGGACACGTGAAGAGTGGCTCGCAGCTCGGCTCAAGCTGCTCAAGGAGGAGAAAGAACTAACACGGCGCAGCGACGAGCTGGCGCGTCGGCGGCAGGAACTGCCGTGGGTTCGCATCGACAAGGAGTATCAATTCAAATCCGATGAGGGGAGCGCGTCGCTGGCGGAACTCTTCCAAGGGCGCTCGCAGCTCCTCGTTTACCACTTCATGTTCGGCTACGGATTCCGGCTCACTGCCGAGCGCCGGGGATGCACCGGATGCACCCTTATCGCCGATCACTTCGACGGCGTCATCCCCCACTTGAATGGCCGAAACATTACCCTCGTTTGTGCATCGATCGCCCCATTACAAGAGCTCCAGAACTACAAGCGGCAAATGGGCTGGCGATTTCCGTGGGTTTCGTCGCTCGGGAGCGACTTCAATTACGATTTTGGCGTCGCCTTCACCGAGGAGCAGCAGAGAAACGGTGCCGACTACAACTACCGGCACGTCGACAAAGCCGAGCCGCAGAAGGAGGGCATGAGCGTCTTCGCGCTCCAGGGCGGCGTTGTCCACCACACCTATTCCACCTACGCCCGTGGCACCGAGGCATTGATGGGGACTTACCGTTTCCTCGACCTCGCCCCGTGGGGCAGGAACGAGGACGGGCTCGAAGAAATCTGGTGGCGTCGCCACGATGAGTACGACAAGCGCAAAGCGGCGTAGCAGTCGCCGCGGCGTAACTGCGGAAGGAGATCTCACGGCGCATGGATTTCGATCGCACCTCCGAGCAAGCGTTTCTTGGCGTGTGTGCGCTGCTCTTCGTTGCCAGTGCGGCGGGAACGATCGTCTGGTGCACATCGATGTCGGCGATGGGCGGGATGCCGATGCCCGGCGGATGGACGATGTCGATGGTATGGATGCGGATGCCCGGACAGACGTGGCCTGGCGCCGCGGCGTCGTTCCTTGGGATGTGGATCGTGATGATGGTGGCGATGATGCTGCCGTCCCTGGTCCCGATGCTTCGGCGCTACCGCCGGGCGGTCGCTAGAACGAGCGATATCCCTTTGGGTTGGCTGACCACGCTTGTGGGCGCGGGTTACTTCTTCTTGTGGACAGTGTTCGGTATAGCCGCCTTTCTGCTTGGCGAAGCACTCGCGGCGGTCGCGATGCGGAACCCGGCATTTGCGCACGCAGTTCCACTCGCTATCGGTATCGTGGTCCTGCTCGGTGGCGCGCTCCAGTTCACCGCGTGGAAGGCATATCATCTTGCCTGTTGCCGGAAAGCACCCGGACGCGGCTATACATTGCCCGCCGATATTGGCAGGGCCTGGCGACACGGCCTGCGTCTTGGGCTCCACTGCAGCCGCTGCTGTGTCGGTTTGATGGCGATCCTGCTGGTCATCGGGGTCATGGACCTTCGCGCGATGGCTGTCGTGGCGGCAGCCATCACCGTGGAACGTCTCGTACCTGCCGGCGAGCGTGTCGGGCGAGCTATCGGGGCGGCCGTCATCGGGGCAGGTTTGTTTCTGTTGGCACGGGCAGCCGGGCTCGGGCAACTGCCTTGAGCAGACAGAGAGCACGATAGAAGTACAACAGCGCCTGGCGAAGCCAGGATCGAGTCAGGGAGAACTCCCATGAGAAAAGTGATCGTCGGCGCGATGGTTTCGATGGATGGCGTGATGCAGGCCCCGGGCGGCCCGGAAGAAGACCCCACCGGGAATATAGAGGCACGCGATGAGAAAACTGATCATGTGGAATATCATCACGCTTGATGGTTATTTTGAAGGCGTCAATAACTGGGACTTGCCTTGGCATGAGCAGGTTTGGGGCGAGGAACTTGAGCGATTCTCCCTAGAACAGTTGGGGTCGGCGGACATGCTTGTGTTTGGCCGCGTGACCTATGAGGGCATGGCTGCCTATTGGACAACGGCCCAGGGAGCGATAGCCGATTACATGAACAGGCTTCCGAAGCTGGTCTGTTCCCGCACTCTTCATACGGCCACCTGGAACAATACGACACTGGTGAAGGACAACGTGGCAGGGGAGGTGGCCCGACTGAAGCAGCAGGGCAGCGGAAACATGTTCGTCTTCGGAAGCGCCAACCTCTCAAGGACCCTGATGAACGAAGGACTCTTCGACGAGTTTCGCATTGCGATTGCACCGGTCATCCATGGCCGCGGCATGCTTCTTTTCGGCGACGTACACAATCCGCTAAGACTTCGATTGCTTGAAGCACGCTCTCTTTCGACGGGCTGCGTCATCCTTCATTATTTGGCTGAAAAAGCCGCATGACCCCCCGACATGACGCTTAAACGAATGGACAACGTTCTCATCGTGGTCGATGACCTTGATGCCGCGAAGGCATTCTTTGTCGAACTTGGTATGGAACTGGAGGGCGAGATGCCAGTGGAGGGACCTTGGGTGGACCTTGTCGTTGGGCTCGAGAACGTTCGGGCCGAGATTGCGATGATGCGGACCCCGGACGGCCACGGTCGGGTTGAGCTGACCAAGTTCCACGCGCCGACGGCAATCAGAGCGGAGCCGAAGAACGCACCAGCGAACACGTTAGGTATACGTCGCATCATGTTCGCCGTCGATGACATCGACGACGTTCTCGCGCGCTTGCGCGCCCATGGCGCTGAGCTCGTAGGCGAGGTTGCCCAGTACGAGAACATGTACCGGCTTTGTTTCATACGCGGCCCCGAGGGCATCCTTGTCGGCCTTGCCGAGCAGCTCCGGTAAGGATTCCGCATGGGCGCAGTTAGGCAGCGGGCATGATGGCAGCACGACAACGATGACGCCGCGTTTTCAGGAATGGATGGCTGTTCAGGGCATCGAGAAGCGCCATCAGGCGGAAGACTTTTTCGAGCGGTTCCACGCCGAAACCGGTCGCGGCGGCTTCACGGGCCAGCGTTTGCGGGGTCAGATTCATGTGACCTCCGCCCAGGTTCGGTTGAGCACTCGTGCGGGCACCACGAGGTTCCATCGGGAAAGCAGTTTGCCCGGCTCGCGCTTGCCGCGCTCGAGATACATCGGTTGGGAAGGCGCATGCTCCCGAAGACGGTCCAGGTGCCACTCCTCTACCATAAGCTCCTCGCGGTGCTGTTCGAGGTAGAAACCGACCTTCGCGACCGTCACCGCCGAATCGAGCTTCAGGACATAGTTGGTGACCGCGTCGAGGTCGAAGAACTCCACGGACTCGAGCGAGCGCCAGATCTCCTCCCACCCGCCTCCGTGGCGCGGGGCGTCGAGAACGTCGACGAGGGTTCGCTCAAGGGTGGTGACCCGCACGGGGGCGCCGTCGCGGTCCTTCTCAAGGATGCCGCCGCCAAGGTCCGACAAGCTGCGAAGCGGAGGCTTCACCGGGACCGGGACGAACTCGGAGTCCCGGAACACGAACGGCTTGACGCGGGTGCAGGTCAGAAATGGATACCTGCGGAAGACCGAGTGAGCCTTGCCGTGGAACTGGAGCGCGCCGTGGAAGGCGACGACCGCGTCCTTCGCCAGGCGGCTCGCCAAAACGTACGGGTCGACCGGTACGGTTTCAGGAGTTTGGCCGCGCGGCACGACCGCGTAGAGGCCCCGCCGGACGCGAAGGAGATGCCCGGCGCGCACGTGCTGCTTGAGGACTGCGAGGCTGGCCTCGGGTTTGCGCGCCTCCCCCTCGCGGTGCGAGGACGCGAAGTCCTCGAACCGGAACACGGGGTGCGTGGCGAAGTAGTCTACCGGCTTCATGATGTTTGCCGTTTATCCCTCCAACGGGAGCATATTATATCTGTTTAGGAGATGAATGGCATTTTCTTTCTTTGGGATCTTGCCATTTTGCGCCCAAAGGAAGAGCGAGAATTGCTGTTTCAGAGACGAACGGCAACCGACTGGATCGAGAAAGGAGATGCTCGGGAGCCTCGTGGACAACTTCGAGAAGGTGATGGCCCAGTAATCCGTACGAAGCGGAATTTGTCTCGTCAACAGAGTTCGCGATCCCCGCGCGGGAAGGAGGTCGATCGATGGGCAACACGTTATGCCGATGCCGGAAACTTGCGGGGCCGGATGTCGCATTGCACCCGCGCTGTTTCGGGCAGGTCTGGATCTTCGAGGGCATCCCCCCGGAGGCGTGGGAGAGCCTTGCCGGAGATCTGGTGCGCAGGCGCCTCTCCGCGGGCGAAGACCTGTTCCAGCAGGGCGAACCGGCCGAAAGTATGTGGCTCATCACGGCGGGCTCGGTGAAGCTGTGGAAGATCACCGAGGACGGACGGATCCTGACCCTCGACATCCGCAAGGCGGGGGACCTCCTGGGGGAGAACGTATAAGACAGAGGGTAACGTTGCCCACAACCCCGATGTGCTGATTACGCTGGGAAGCAGCAAGGTCAAGGGCTTGCACGGGGCAGGTGCCGGGTTTTTGATCAAGGGAAAGGCGACCTTTATAACATCCGGACCTGATTTTGATTTCATGAAAGCGAAGTTCAGTTGGCTGCGAGCCACGTTGGCCGTTACCATCGATTCCGCTACACAAACCTGGTAGGTGATTGGACAGTCTGTGCATTGCGGTTTCGGGGTTTTGGCAACCCCTCAAACGTCGCCTCTCACGTCCTTGCTCCACCGGACGACGCGATGACCTTCGCCAAATCCTATAAAATCTTGAGGCGAAGTGTTATTCCTTGTCTTTTCAGTAAGTTCCCCCAATTTGCGATACGCGCGTTCGATGATACGAGGACCGCGCTTCTGTTAACGGCAGCAAGAACAACAAGAATGTCCCGGAAGTGATCCCGGACCTGGGAGTTGCCGCGGAATCTCGTGAATCGCTCCACCAGGATACCGCCCCGTGCCCAATCGTCCTCCCTCGGGGCTTCGTAGGCGGATAAAATCTTCATGGATTCGACGAACTGATCCAGCAGTCGCTTCTCCGCCGAGGATCTGGCCCCGGCATAGAGTTCCATGGCCACAACCGAAGACAGGACGACCCGGCCACTTTCCGTGGCCCGGTCCACCAGAACCGAATGCTCTTTTCTGCGGATATATGAGATATAGACCGGACATTTCTACTTGTCAACGACAGCACTTGGGATCTAGAGTCAGGCTTGAGAACCGGCCAAGGGCCAGGCCGTGGAAAAAAATGCCCACGAAGGAAACCTCCCCCGTGGGCATCGAAAGATCTGGCTCCCCTTATGTGCCAGTACGCGAACCCGCCCCGGGGCGCTAGAGCCCGAGGTCTGGTTCCAAATCGTCCATCTCGCCCAAGTGGGCCAAAATAGGCCCCTTTCGGCCCATTACCGCGAACATACTGTTGAGGTCGCCTTGGGGCCTAACGGGATGCTCGAAAGCGCGTCCTCTCGACCGGACACTCATCATTTCAAGTTCTTGCCGAAGAACTCCGTGATCTTGTCGAAGGGGATCTTGTCCACGCGGTCGTACAGGTCGACGTGATTGGCGTTCGTGATGATCATCAGCTCCTTCGGCTGCGCCGCGGCCTTGTAGGCGTCTTCGCTGAAGTATCGGGAGTGGGCATTCTCCCCCGTGATCAGCAGGATCGGACGCGGTGAGATCTCATCGATGTACGTCAGGAGCGGAAAGTTCATGAACGATATCGGACCGGTGGCCGTCCAGGCGCCGCTGGAGTTCGGCGAGCGCTTGTGGAAACCACGAGGCGTGCGATAGTAGTCGAAATACATTCGAATGACGGGATCGGTGATGCCTTCCAGCGTCTCGGGCAGAATCCGCGGGCCCGCGACAGGGGAACCCTTTTCGGCGTCAACCCAGCGCTGCTGGCTCATCTGTTCCAGCATCTGCGCGCGCTGTTCCCTGGTACGGGTGTCGTAATAACCTTTTGCCATCACTCGCGACATGTCGTACATGCTCGTCGTGACGACGGCCTTGATGCGCTTGTCGACCGCCGCGGCATTCAGCCCCATGCCGCCGAAGCCGCAAATCCCGATGATGCCGATGCGGTTGCGATCGACCGAAGGGTGCAGGCCGAGAAAGTCGACGGCCGCGCTGAAGTCTTCGGTGTTGATGTCCGGCGAAGGCACGTTGCGGGGCTCGCCGCCGCTCTCTCCCGTGTACGACGGATCGAACGCGAGGGTGATGTATCCACGTTCTGTCATGGTTTGCGCATACAGGCCGGATGATTGTTCTTTCACAGCGCCGAACGGTCCGCTGACGGCGAGCGCTGCCAGCCGCTGACCGGCGCGGTTCTTCGGCAGGTACAGATCGCCCGCCAGGGTGATGCCGTAGCGGTTCTTGAATGTCACTTTTTGATGATCCACCTTCTCGCTCTTGGGGAAGATCTTGTCCCACTCCTGGGTCAGTTGCACGGCAGTCTCCTTGCTCGTTGGGGGAAGTGCTCGAACCAAACTGAGTTGACCGCTCACCAGTGTTGCTGCGCAGGCAACGACCGCGCTCCAGATGAATCTGTTGCGAAACATCAGACTCTCCTTTCTCATATGCGTTACCTCCGGGATCCTCTATTCACGGTTCGCTTCGATGGTTCGGGTTCGACATACGATAATCCTAGCAACGCGGCCGGTGGAGGGGGTAGAACGATCCTCCATCGTTCTTGCCTAATTCTCCATTGTCCGTAGGATCTTGACATCAAAATGCGCCTGGGATAGCCTTTTTCTCCGAGGCGAAGCAAACGGCATGACATACGACAACACGGGGCTGCCCCCAGACATGATTCGCGCGGCGCTGGCGCGCACGATCGGGCGCTGGACCGAAGGCACGGAGGATCGGTCTACGCCGATCCCGGATCTCGCGTTCTTCCGTCGCGAGGCGCCGACGCCACCGGGCATCTGCCGCGTCGAGCCCAGCGTCGTCCTCGTCGTCCAGGGGGCGAAGCGGATGCTGATGGGAGACGACACCTACGCTTACGACTGCGAGCGCTTCCTGATCGCGTCGCTCGATATCCCCGCGAGCTCCGAGGTCGTCAAGGCGAGTCGGGAGCGGCCCTGCCTGGGTCTGGTCCTGAAGCTCGATCTGCGCATGATGGCCGAGCTGGTCGCGCAGAGCCACTTGCCGCCGCCGAAGGATCGCTCGGTCGCCAGGGGGATGGCGCTCGGCACGGTCACGCCAATGCTGCTGGAGTCGTTCAAGCGGCTCACGGACCTGCTCGACGAGCCGGATGCGATCGAGGTGCTCGCGCCGCTGGTGCAGCGCGAGATCCACTACCGGCTGCTGACGAGCGATCAGGCGGGACGCTTGCGTCAGCTCGCGTCGGTCGGCAGCCAGAGCCACTTCGTCGCCCGGGCCATCGAGTGGCTGAAGACGAACTACGCCTCGCCGTTGCGCATCGAGGATCTTGCAGAACGCGTGCACATGAGCACGTCGAGCCTGCACCACCACTTCCGCCGGCTCACCGCGATGAGCCCGCTGCAGTACCAAAAATGGCTGCGGCTGAACGAGGCGAGGCGGTTGATGCTGAACAACGGCCTTGATGCGGCGAGCGCCGCGTTCGGGGTCGGCTACGAAAGCCCGTCGCAGTTCAGCCGCGAGTACGCCCGACTCTTCGGTGCACCACCCAAACGCGACGTGGTCAGCCTGCGGAGCAAGGCCGCGCCCGCCCAGCGCTCGCCCGGTGCGATCCGGGCGGATGCGTAACGGCCGACGGGCGGGGGAAACCCCGCCCGTCGTGGTCCCCTTCCCCGAACAGGACGCTTCCCAAGGTGTTCCCAAAGTGATACACTCGTCCCGAAAGGAGGAGATGTCGATGCCTGCCAGAAATCCGAGGGTCAACGTGGTCCTCGAAAAACCGTTGTTCGATGCGGTCGGTCACCTCGCCGAGGAGGAAGGCGTATCGCTTTCGACGGTGGTGCGCGATCTCGTCAAGGAAGCGATCGAGATTCGGGAAGACGTCAATCTCGGACGGGTTGCGGAAACGCGTGCAAGGACGCTAAGGCGTTCCCGGGCGCTCTCTCACAAGGACGTCTGGGGATAGCGTGGCGTTTACCGTCAAGTATCACCCCGACGTCAAGAGCAACGACCTTCCGCCGATCAACGCGAAGATGCGGGAGCGCATCAAGCGGGCGATCGAAACCCGCTTGATGACCGCACCCCAGGAATACGGCCTTCCGCTGAGGAAGAATCTCGGGGGGTACTGGAAGCTCCGGGTAGGAGATTACCGCGTCGTCTTCAAGGTCGAAGGGGAAATCGTCTACGTCCTCGCCATCCGTCACCGGAAACATGTCTACGAAGACGTAACGGCGCGAATAAAATAAAAACGGAGAGCGCACCCCGAGGCACCCTCTCCGGTAACTCGCCGGCTCCCTGGGCAGGACTCGGCTCCCCGAGGGCGCCTTCATCCTTCAACCGTCGGCGCGCGCCTCGCTTCGAGTCCTGCATCTCGAGCCAGAACATGAAAGGGCCACCTGCGGGAAGTCGCAGGTGGCCCTGAGACGTCATGGCTCCCTGGGCAGGACTCGAACCTGCAACCTAGTGGTTAACAGCCACCCGCTCTGCCGGTTGAGCTACCAGGGAACGTGTCGCGGCAGACAGAGAAATATAATCCCGGCCTCCCCGTCCGTCAAGCGGAATGGTCACCCGCATCGGGATGGTCATGCGCGGGATGGCCATGCGGGTGGGTTCACGGAGAAATCCTCAGGGGAGGGGCGCCTGGAGCGCCGCCTCCTCCGCCGCCTTGGGCTGGGTGGGCAGCCCCAGCCGGATCCAGGCGTCGAACCCGCCGTGGATCACGCCGACCCGGTCGTAGCCCCTTCGCATGAGGATCCGCGCCAAACTGGCGCTGGTGGCCTCTCCGGGTCAGGAACAGTAGAAGATCAGGTCGCGGTCCCGCGGAAGGTGGTGCGCCCGCCGGTGAAACGAGGCGGGCCGCACGCGCACGGCCCCGGCCACCATCCGGTCGGAAGAGGCGTACTCCTCGTCCTGGCGCAGGTCGAGGACGAGGGGATCTTCCCCCGCCTCCATCTTGCGGTGCACCTCCTCCGGCGCGAGGCGGAACGCGGCGTACCGCTTCACCAGCCAGTACCTGTAGATGGCCCGCCACGCCACCGTGCCGGCGAGCCCCGCAAGGAGCAGCCACCCCAGCGCCCCCTGGAATCCCCGCGCCGACTCCGCGATCCGTTCCCCGAAAACGTATCCCAGGAGCACCCCGGACCCTGCCCAAAGAAGCGCGCCGGCGGAATCGAGGAGAAGGAAGGAGGGAAACGGCATCGCCGAGGCGCCGGCGAGCGGGGGGGTGATCGTGTTCACGCCGGGAAGGAATTTCGCGAAAAGGATCGCGGTCCCCCTCCTTCGGCGGAACCCCAGCTCGGACCGCTCCACGCAGGCGTCGGGGTTGAACGAGACGCGGCAGAGGTGGCCGAGCACGCGCCTCCCCCCCCAACGACCGATGTGGTACCAAGTCCCGTCCGCCAGGAGCGCCCCCGCGACCGCGGCTCCCAGGATCAGGGGGAGGGCGGATTCCCGCGTGGAAACGTACGCCCCGGCGATCATCAGTACGGGGAACGCCGGCACCGGAAGCCCGGCGTTCTCCAGGAACGTGAAGAGGAACACCGCCGCCACGCCGTACCGGGCGACGAAGGCAACGAAATCCCCCATCGCTCACCTTCCCTTCGCCGTCTCTCCCCGGAGCACCGAGCAGGTGGAAACCGCCCTGGCCACGAGCCGGCCGCCATCGTCGGCGACGTCGCACTCCACCATCCCCACCGTCCTGCCCCGGTGGACCACCTTCGCCTTCGCGACGAGGATCCCCTCGAAGACGGGGCGCAGGTAGTTGATCTTGAGCTCCAGGGTGGTGAACGTTTCACCGTCCTCCAGCGTGGAGGCGAACGCCATCCCCATCGCGGAATCCGCCAGGGTGCACAGGATCCCGCCGTGCACGGTACCCATCGGGTTGTGGTGCTTCGTTCCGGCCTTCATTTCGAAGAGGGACTCCCCCTTTTCGCAGGAGAGCATCCGGAAACCGACGAGCGCCGCGGCGGGCGGCATAAGATCTCCGCTCTTGATCCGGCGGGTAAGGGAAGGGTCCACGGTTTCCTCCGAACGAGTTGGTTCGCGCCCTTGGGATGCGTTGCGGGGGGGATCTGATGCCGGATTCCCGCCTGGAGCGCCGGAAATCAAGGAGACGGATTCCCCGCGACGCGGCCGGAAAACCTCAGAGCCACTTCTTCCGTCGGAAGTAGAGAAGCATCCCCCCGGCGATGACGGCCATGAGGAGCAGCACGGCCGGATACCCGTAGGCCCACCGCAGTTCGGGCAGGTTGTAGGGCGACGCCTTCGTGTCGAAGTTCATCCCGTACACCCCCACGATGAAGGTGAGCGGGATGAAGATCGTGGCGATGACCGTCAGGACCTTCATGATCTCGTTCATCCGGTTGGAGACCGCGGACATGTATTCGTCCACCAGCCCGGACGCCATCTCGCGGAACGTCTCCACCATGTCCATCAGCTGGATCGTGTGGTCGTAGCAGTCCCGGAGAAACACCTTGGTCCCGGGGCGGATCAGGGCGCGCTCCTCGATCAGGAGCAGGTTCAGCGCGTCGCGGGCAGGCCACACGGCGTGGCGCACGACGAGGAGTTCCCGCTTCAACGCCCGGATGGCGAGGAATGTCTCCGGGACCGGGGAAACGAGCACCTTTTCCTCCATGTCCTCCACGGCGTCCCCCAGGCGCTCCAGGGTCGGGAAGAAGGCGTCCAGCACGGCGTCACAGAGGGAATAGAGGAGGAAATCCGCTCCCTCGGACCGCATCCGTCCCTGCCCTTGCCGGATGCGTTCGCGGACGGGCTCGAAGGAGTCCCCAGCGCGTTCCTGGAAGGAGACCACCACCCGGTCTCCGAGGAAAAACGACATCTGCTCGGGAGGTTCCGGGTACCGTACCTCCCGGAGGACCACCAGCAGATGGTCCCCGTACCACTCCACTTTCGGTCGTTGCGGCACGTTCAGCACGTCTTCCTGCGCCAGCGGGTGGAACCCGAACCGGTCCCCGATCGCCTTGACGACGGACGGGTCGGACAGCCCCGTCACGTCGATCCACAACACGCCCCCTTCCGGGGGGGAAAGAGCGGGAATCGCCTCCGGGGAGACTTCCCGTTCTTCAAACTTCCTCGCGTCGTAGAGGATGGCGTGGATCCGTACAGGCGCGCCCTGCGCCTCGGCATGCGCCGACAATGTTCCGGGCGGCGTGCCCGGCGGGTGGTACCGCTTCCTGCGCTTGTTCCCCATCGCATCCCTCCCCGGTGCGAACGATCCGCTCCTGCATCCTTTATAGCAGACATGGGATCATGCCATAACTGGCGATGCGCGCTGGAGGAGCCGCTCGCCCACGGGACGATTCGGGCAGGAGAGTAGGCGTATAATGAGACTTTTACCGCAAACGAAAGGACACGCCTTGGCCAAGGAACCGTTCCTTCCGAAATGGATCGCCTGGGAAGTGACCGGGCGGTGCAACCTGAACTGCATCCACTGCCGCGCCTCGTCCTCCATGACGTCCCACGACACGGATTTCACCACCGAGGAGGCCAAGACCCTCCTCGACGACATCGCGGAGGTTTCCACGCCGGTCCTGGTCCTTTCGGGAGGCGAACCGCTCCTGCGCCGGGATCTCTTCGAGATCGCGAAGTACGGGACCGAGAAGGGGTTTCGCATGTGCATCGCCACGAACGGGGTGCTGGTAACGGACGAGATCGTGGGGAAGATGAAGGACGCGGGTGTCAGGATCTGCTCCCTGTCGCTGGACGGATCGACCGCGGCGGTACACGACGACTTCCGGAAGCAGCCGGGCGCCTTCGAGGCGACGCTGCGGGCGGCGGAAACCTTCAAGCGCAACGGGATGCAGTTCATCGTCAACTCTTCCTTCGCGAAGCGGAACCAGCACGACATCGCGGCCACCTGCAAGCTGGCGAAATCGATCGGCGCCCATGCCTGGTACATGTTCATGATCGTCCCCACGGGCCGGGGCCAGGAGATCATGAGCGAACTGATCAGCAAGGAGGATTACGAGGAAATCCTCGAGTGGCATTACCGGATGGAGAAACAGGAGACGGAGATGCTTGTCCGTCCTACCTGCGCCCCGCACTATTACCGGGTGCGGCTCCAGAAGATGAAGGAGGAGGGGGAAAAATTCACGCCGCGGTCCCTGACCTTCTCCACCGGAGGAGGCAAGGGGTGCATCTGCGCCCAGTCGATCTGCTTCATCGATTCGAAAGGGAACGTCCAGCCGTGTTCCTACTTTCCCGTGGCGGCCGGCAACGTGAAGAGGCGGAAGTTCGGCGAGATCTGGCACCACTCGGAGCTGTTCGAGTCGCTTCGGACGTTCGAGAAGTACAAGGGGCGGTGCGGCGAGTGCGAGTATCTCAATGTGTGCGGCGGCTGCCGCGCCCGGGCAGATGCGGTCCTAGAGGATTACCTCGCCGAGGAGCCGTTCTGTAACTACATCCCCCTGAAAACCCGCCACCAACAAAAGGGGACGTAGCTACAATTCTCGCAGAGGCTTCATCTTCCGCTTCGAAGAGAATTGTAGCTACGTCCCCTTTTGTTGCGCCCCCTTTTCCGGTTCGCCGATACAATGTAAAGTGGACCCTTGGTCCGGTTCGAACATCTTCGGGGCGGGGGGGAATCCTGCAACGCCGTCCCTGTTCCTGCGACGAGGCCGCAATGACGGAATACCGTTTCCTGAAGGCGTGCCGGCGCGAGCCGGTGGACATCACCCCGGTGTGGATCATGCGGCAGGCGGGGCGGTACCTCCCGGAGTACCAGAAGATCCGCGGGAACCACTCGTTCCTTACGATGTGCAAGACGCCGGAGCTGGCGGCCCAAGTGACGATCCAGCCCGTCGAGCGCCTGGGAGTGGACGCGGCGATCCTCTTCTCCGACATCCTCATCCCGGTCGAGGCGATGGGGGTCCCCCTCGAGTTCCACGACGGGAAGGGACCGTTGCTCGGCAAGGCCATCCAAAACCAGAGGGACGTAGACGCACTCGCGATCCCCGACCCGGAAGAGAAGGTGCCTTTCGTGATGGAGGCGATCCGCATCCTTCGGAAGGCGTTCGAGGGAAAGGTACCGCTCATCGGCTTCTCCGGGGCACCGTTCACCCTGGCCTCGTACATCGTGGAAGGCGGCACGTCCAAAAACTTCGTCCGGCTCAAGAAGCTGATGTACCAGGCGCCGGAGGTCTACCGGTCCCTGATGGAGAAGATCACGAGGACCGTGATCGCGTACCTGAACGCACAGATCGCCGCGGGGGCCCAAGCGGTGCAAATCTTCGACACGTGGGCGGGAATCCTGACTCCCGGGGATTACGAGGAGTACGCCCTCCCGTACACGCGCCACGTGGTGGCGGGGCTTGTCCGCAGGGACGTGCCCGTGATCCACTTCGCCAACGACTGCGCGACGCTGCTTCCGGCCATCCGGACGCTCCCCGTCGACGTCGTGGCCGTGGACTGGCGCATCCCGCTGGACACGGCGGCGATGGTCGTCGGCCCGGGCAAGGCGCTGCAGGGGAACATGGACCCCACGATGCTCTTCCATCCCCCGGAAAAGATCGACGACTGCGTGCGGGACATCCTCCACCGGGGGGAGAAGGCCGCCTCCCACGTCTTCAACCTCGGGCACGGGATCCTTCCGCCCACCAACCCCGAGCACGCCGTGGCCATGGTCGAGGCGGTCCACCGTCTCGGCAGGAAAGCATAAGGCCAAGAAGAAGGCACGGAGATCCGTTGTTGGAACCGAACGGCCCGCTCACCGGCGTCGTCCTTCTCAACATGGGAGGACCGGATTCCCTGAACGCCGTACGCCCCTTTCTCGCCCGGCTCTTCTCCGACAGGGAACTGATCCGGCTTCCCGCGGCGCCGGTCACCCAGCCGCTCTTCGCCTGGATCGTTTCGGGGTTGCGCGCCCGCAAGGTCCGGGAGTATTACAAGAACATCGGCGGCGGATCCCCCCTTGCCGCGCTCACGGAGCGCCAGCGGGCCGCTCTCCAGGAAGCGCTCAAGGAAACGGGAGGGAATTTCAAGGTGTACGTGGGGATGCGGTACTGGCACCCGCTGTCCCGGCACGCCGCGCTCGAGATGAAGGAGGACGGGGTGGCGCAGGCGATCGCCCTGCCCCTTTATCCGCAATACTGCTCGGCGACCACCGGATCGAGCCTGGCCGACCTGCGCAGGGGCCTGTCGTGGGCGGGGTGCACCTTTCCCGTCAGGGAGGTACGATCCTACCCCGATCATCCGGGGTACATCCGGGCACTGTCGGAAACGGTGGCCGTTGCGGTCCGGGCCGCGGGCAGCGAGGGGCTGTTCCTCCTCTTCAGCGCCCACGGGGTGCCGAAGCGCCTCATCGACTCCGGAGACCCGTACCGCGCGGAGACGGAACGAACGGTGGCCGCCGTGATGCAGGACTTCCCCGGCGTCCCGCATGCCATCTCCTTCCAGAGCCGGGCGGGGCGAGCCGAATGGCTCCAACCCGACACGGTGGGTGAGGTGATGCGGCTGGGGCGGAAAGGGGTGAGGGCGATGGTGGTCGTCCCGGTGAGCTTCGTGTCCGACCACATCGAGACGCTCCACGAGCTCGACATCCGCCTCGCCGCGCGGGCGAGGGAGGCCGGCATACCGTCGTTCCTGCGTGCCCCCGCGCTGAACGACTCGCCCGCGTTCATCTCCGCGCTGAAAGACATCGTGCTGGAGGCATAGGATGCCGCGGATCGTCGTCATCGGCGCCGGCCTCTCTGGCCTGTGCACGGCGCACTACCTGGTGCGGAACCTCTCCGACGCGGGGAAAGAGGCAGAGATCCTTCTCCTGGAGGCGGATGGGGTTCCGGGAGGGAAGATGCGCACGATCCGGGAGGACGGGTTCCGGATGGAGTGGGGGCCTAACGGGTTCCTCACAAACAAGCCGTACGGGATGGAGCTGGTGCAGGAGCTGGGGATTTCGGCCCGGCTCGCCCCTTCTTCGGACCTCGCCCGAAAGCGGTTCATCTTCTCCGGAGGAACGCTCCACCGGCTTCCCGAAACGCCTCCCGCCTTCTTCCGCTCGAACCTCCTCTCGTTCCAGGGAAGGCTGCGGATCGCCTGGGAGCCGTTCGCTCCCGGCCCTCCGGAAAACGTGGACGAATCGCTCGGCGATTTCGCGCGGCGCCGTCTGGGGTCGGAGGCGCTGGAGAAGCTGATCGATCCGATGGTCACCGGGATCTATGCCGGGGACCCGGACACGATGTCGCTGCGCGCGTGCTTTCCCCTGATCTACGACCTGGAGCGCAAGTACCAGGGCCTCGTCCGGGGGATGCTCGCGCTGAAACGGGAACGCTCCCGTCAGGGGGTAAGGAGCGAGATGTCGGCCGGACCCGGCGGGGTGCTGATGTCCTTCGATGAAGGGGTGCAGACGCTCTCCGACGTGCTGGCAGGGAATCTTTCGGAAGGTCTGCACCTTTCCGTCTCCGTCGAGCGGGTGGAGCGTCGTGGGGAGGGATACGTCCTCCTGCTCTCGGAGGACGGGCAGCGGGAGGAGATGTCCGCCGATATCGTGGTGGTCGCCACGCCGGCCTATGCCGCCGCGCGGATTCTCGCGTCCCTGGACGAGGCGCTGGCGGAGAGCCTCGCGGCGATCCCCTATTCCCCGATCACCGTCGCGGCGCTGGGGTACGACGCGGCGACGCTCGGCAACCCCCTCGACGGGTTCGGCTTCCTCATCCCGCGCGGGGAGAGGCGGAAGATCCTCGGGGCGCTGTGGGATTCCAGCGTCTTCCCGAACCGCGCGCCCGAGGGGAAGGCGCTCCTCCGCGTGATGGTCGGAGGCGTCCGCGCCCCCGGGCTGGCCGCGCTGCCGGAGAACGAACTGGTCGCCATGGCGCGCAGCGAACTCCGGGACATCATGGGAGTCGGCGCCGAACCGATCCTCGCAAGGACGTTCTTCCACGACCGGGGGATCCCGCAGTACCTGGTGGGGCACGGCAAGATCCTGGAACGGATCGAGGCGCGCCTGGCCGGGCTTCCCGGGATCCACCTCAACAGCAACGCCTACCGGGGGATCGCCCTCAACGACTGCGTCCTGCAGTCGCGCCTGACCGCGGGGCGGATCGCGAAGTCGATGTAGCGTTTCGGGGCTATTTCCCGGAGTACGACTTCGTGTCGATGAACGGCACCGCGCCGCCCGTGACGCTGGGCATCACCCCGTTCCACTTCCGTATCGCCTCCTGGATCGCCTCGATCCGCCGCAGTTCGATCAGTTCCGGCGTGACGTTCTGCCGCTGCAGGCGCAGCGCCTCGGCCTCGGCCTGCGCCTGGGCGACCTTCTGCTGCGCCTCGATCTTGATCCGCTCGAGATCCCGCTGGGCCTTCAAGGCCATCTGCTCCGCGGTCTGCTTGTTCTCGATCGCCTGGGTGAACTGGGCGCTGAACTTGAAATCCACGATGGAGACGTCCACCACGGCGATGTTGTAGGCCAGGAGCCGGTCCTTCAGCATTTCCTTGAGCTCCGTCCGGACCTTCTCCCGCATCGTGATCAGTTCGAGGGCCGTGTACTTCGCCGTGACCGCCTTCACGACCTCCTGGGTCACCGGGTCGACCACCCGGGCCTTGTACCCCAGCCCGATGTGCTGGAACACCCAGCTCGCCTTCTCGGGGATGATGTTGAAATTCACTGCGATCGTGGAGTGGGTGTCCTGAAGGTCCTTCGAGGCCGCCGCCGCCTCGGTCACCTCCTTCTGGACCCGCACATCCATCTTCTGCACTTCCTGGTACACGGGGACCTTGAAGTGCAGGCCCTCGTCCCACACGTTGGGCGACACAGCCCCGAAGTTCAGCAGCACCCCGCGCTGGCCGGGCCCCACGATCACGAGGGCGCCGGACAGGATGACGAAGGCCACCACCGCAATCGCTGCGAATTTGATCCATCCGAGTTTCGGGGGCATGCTCCCTCCTCCGGGAACGGTTCTTCCCTGCGCAGCCTGCGCCTTGCCGAGGGCCTCCTTGTACCGGCGGAAAAGATCGGAGAGATCGGAACCGGGCACGGGGACCTCCTTCCTGGGCGCGTTCGCGGCCGCTCGCGCGGTCCCGGAATCGCCGTTTCCCTGAACTGTACCGTAACCCGGGGATGCCGTTCAACGGGGCATCTGCTATCCTCGGAGAAAACGTTTCCGGAAGAACCGGCGCTTTGCGACCCGGAACAGGGCGCCCGAGGAGGAAAGAGTGGGACATATCCGCAGCGGGAAAGGGGTGTACGGGCGTCTCCAGCAGCGGCTGGACCGATTCCCCATCGGCGCGCCGCCCGCCCAGGCGCTCTACGAGATCCTTTCGCGCCTCTACACCGAGGAGGAGGCGGAGGTCGGCGCCCGGATGCCGATCCGCTTCACGGACCTGGCCGGGATCGCACGCCGTACAGGGAAATCCCCCGAGGAACTTCGGCCCATCCTCCAACGCATGGCGGACAAGGGGCTCGTGATGGATTTCGAACACCGTGGGAAGCCCACCTACATCCTCTCCCCCACCGTCCTCGGCTTCTTCGAGTTCACCTACATGCGCGTGCGGGACGACCTCCCCCAGAAGGAGATCGCGCGTCACATGGTGGCCTACGCCCACGACGAACCCGACTTCGCCCGCGCCGTCTTCGCGGGAAAGACCCAGGCCGGACGCGCCCTGGTTCACGAGGACCAGGTGGAACCCGAAGACCTCACGCAGATCCTCGACCACGAGAAGGCCACGCAGGTCGTGCGGAGCGCGAAGGCGTGGGCGGTCTCCCTCTGCTACTGCCGTCACATCCAGGAACACGAAGGGAAGGCGTGCGGCAAGCCCCTTGGCGTGTGCACGACCCTGAACGCCGCCGCGGATTACGTCGTGCGGCACGGACTGGGGCGCAAGATCTCCCGCGAAGAGGCGCTGGACATCTTCGCCCGAACGAGGGCGGAGGGGCTGGTCCACATCGGGGACAACGTGAGGCGACGCCCCGCTTATGTATGCCACTGTTGCGGATGCTGCTGCGCCATGCTGTCCGCCGTCAACCGGTTCCGAATGTTCGACGCCGTCGTCACCTCTCCTTTCGAGGCGGCGTTCGATCCCGACCGCTGCAACGGATGCGGTCTCTGCGCGAAGAAGTGTCCCGTGTCCGCGATACGGATCGAGGGGGAGGGGAACCGAAAGAAGGCCGCGCTCTGCCGAGAGGTGTGCCTGGGATGCGGGGTGTGCAGGCCCGCATGCGCCCGGGGGGCTCTCTCGATGGCGCCCCGCAAGGAGCGGGTGGTGGTCCCGGAGACCGCCTGGCAGCGGGTGGTGGTGATGTCCCTCGAACGGGGGAAGTTCCAGAACCTGCTCTTCGACGACTTCGACCGGCTCGATCACGCGGCCTTGCGCGCGATCACGAGGATCATCGTCGGACTGCCGCCGGTGAAAAAGGCGCTGTTGTCCGAACAGGTCCAGTCGCGCTTCTTCCGCGCGCTGGCGAAGAAGTGAGGGAGGTTCGCTGCGATGAAAAGCTACCGGAAGGAGCTGTGGTTCGATCTTCCGAAACGGATGGCGTTCGTCAACATCACGGGGGACGTGGAGTCGTGCCTTGCGCAGAGCGGCGTGAGGGAGGGGCTATGCCTCGTGAACGCGATGCACATCACTGCCTCGGTCTTCGTCAACGACGACGAAGAGGGACTTCACAAGGATTACGCGCGATGGCTGGAGAAGCTCGCCCCCCACGAACCCGTTTCGGAATACCTCCACAACCGGACGGGCGAGGACAACGCGGATGCGCACCTCAAGCGGCAGGTGATGGGACGCGAGGTCGTGGTGGCGGTGACGGGGGGAAAACTCGACTTCGGACCGTGGGAGCGGATCTTCTACGGGGAGTTCGACGGACGGCGCAAGAAGAGGGTCCTGGTGAAGATCATCGGCGAGTGACGGGGCGCAGCGGGAGCGACCCGCGATCCATGCGACACCTGCACGTCCCGTAGGCATCCCATGATGGGTGCGACGGAAACGACCTGACGGAGGGAACATGGAGGAACTTACCGGCGGCGATATGTGGCGCGTGTTCCGGATCATGAGCGAGTTCGTGGACGGGTTCGAGGAACTCAAGGACGTCGGTCCGGCCATCTCCATCTTCGGAAGCGCCCGGACCAGGAAGGACGATGCGTGGTACAAGGCCGCGGTCAAGGTGGCGGAACACCTTGCCCGGCGGGGCTTCGCCATCATCTCCGGCGGGGGCCCGGGGATCATGGAGGCGGCCAATCGGGGCGCCCGCCAGGGGAAGGGGCTGTCGATCGGGCTGAACATCCAGCTTCCCAAGGAGCAAAAGCCGAACCGGTACCAGGACAAATCGCTCAGCTTCCGCCACTTCTTCGCCCGGAAGGTGATGTTCGTCAAGTACGCATCGGGGTACGTCATCCTGCCGGGGGGGTTCGGCACGCTGGACGAGTTCTTCGAATCGCTGACCCTCATCCAGACGGGGAAGATCCGCCGGTTTCCCGTCGTTCTGATCGGCCGGAAATACTGGGAGGGGCTTCTCCGATGGATGGAGCACACGCTGATCGAAGACGGCACGATCTCCCCCCCGGACCTGAACCTTTTCTATCTCACGGACGACCCCGAGGACGCGGCGGAGTACATCGTCAAATTCCACCTCGATTCGATCCGCTCCGTCGGGGAACGGCGGAAACGCAGCCCGCTTCCGACCAGGAAATCGCAGACTTTGTAACGGAGATTCGAGGGAAGGAGCGCCAAGATGGGGAAGAGAATCGTCATCTACACCACCCCGTGGTGCCGTGACTGCAAGGCGACCAAACGGTTCCTCGACGAACGCGGAATCCCCTACGAGGAGATCGACATCGAGCAGCACCCCGAAGCGGCAGAGATCGTGATGAAGCTCAACGACGGGATGCGGAGAGTCCCCACGCTGGACGTGGAGGGGACGATCGTGTCGGGCGACCGGTTCGACGCCGCCCGGTTCGAGAAGGACCTGCGCGACTCCGGCGCCCTCTGACAACAGAAGGACCAACAATAGGGGACGTAGCTACAAATCTCCGCAAAGGGAACCTATAATCCCAATCGGAGATTTGTAGCTACGTCCCCTATTGTTGGCGTCCCCTATTGTTGGTCCTATTGTCGCAGGAAGGAAAGGACTTCGAGGTTGAAGGCGTCGGCGGTTTCCGCGAACAGGCGATGCGGCGCCCCGGGGAGAACAACCAGCCTTGCGCCGGGAATCCGCCCCGCGATCCGCAGGGAGTTCTCCCAACCGACCAGCCGGTCCGCATCCCCGGTGATGACCAGGGTTCCGGCCCGGATCCGTTCCAGTCGCTCCGACGCGTCGTGGGACACGGCGGCGGCGAGCTGGGCGAGGTACCCCTCTCTCGGAGCCGGGTTCGCCAGGCGCCTCCGCACGAAAGCCTCGATCTCCCCGGGCCTCTCCCGAATGCAGGCATCGGTGTAGAGAAACGGGATCATCCGCCGCAAATCGGCTTCCGGATCCGCCTCTCCCGCCAGTGCGAACGCCGCCATCGCCTCCGGAGAAGGATGGACGGAGAGCCTGCCGCCGGGGCTGGTGCATCCGAGGACCAACCGCTCCACCTGCCCCGGGTGCAGCAGCGCCATCTCCTGCGCGATCATCCCCCCCAGCGAGACGCCGAGGACATGCGCCTTCGGGATCCCCAGGTCGGCCAGCAGGGCGGCGGCGTCGTCCGCCATCTGCGCCGTCGTGTAGGGGCCGGGAGGAACATCGCTTTCCCCGACGCCGCGATTGTCGAAGACGACCACGCGGAAGTGCGGCGCATACGCAGGCACCTGGTACAGCCATTCCATGTGGTCGCTCCCCAGCCCGTTAACCAGCAGCAGCGGGAAACCGTCCCCATGGGTTTCGTAGTACATCCGGAAGCCGGCTGCATCGGTGTACGGCATGGCGTGGTTCCTCCCCGCCCGCCATTATAGCCCCGCGTCGACGGCCCCCCCAACCGGCGTAGAATAGGGACCGGAATGGACGCCTTCCTCCTCAAGCGGATCGTGGCCGAGCTCGCCTCCTCCCTTTCCGGCGCGCTGGTCTCCAGGGTCCACCAGCCCGGGGAAAAGGAAATCGTCCTTGTTCTTTGGACCGGGAGGGAAGAGAAGCGGCTGCTCCTCTCGGCCGACCCGGAAGTCTGCCGCCTGCACCTGACAACCCGCAAGGTTCCCAACCCGGCCACCCCGCCGAGATTCTGCCAGTATCTCCGCAGGCACATGGAGGGGATGCGGATCGCTTCGTTTTCCCTCGCGCCGTACGACCGCTCCGTGCGGATCGACTTTCTTTCCGGCCGCCCGGAC
Organism: Deltaproteobacteria bacterium; assembly: GCA_021815305.1. Taxonomy (GTDB): domain Bacteria; phylum Desulfobacterota; class Deferrimicrobia; order Deferrimicrobiales; family Deferrimicrobiaceae; genus JAKAHC01. The sequence goes on from JAKAHC010000006.1 coordinate 30,509, forward strand.
GCGGAGCATGCTCGGACCTCCCTCTACGCGGAACTGTTCGGACGCCACGCCAACCTGATCTACGTCGACGGGGACGGGACGATCCTCGAGCCGCTGCGTGCCGTTTCCGCGGAGGAGAGCCGGGTCCGCGAACTCTCCCCGGGGATCCCGTACCGGCCGCTGCCGAAACCCGCACGGGTGTTCCTGCCGGACGTGACGCCGGACGATGCCGTCCGCATCCATGCCCAGGAATGGGAGGGGTTGGCGAAGGCGTTGCAGGAGGCCGTGACGGGGTTGGGCCGGGAAGTGGCGCACGAGGCGGCGGCGCGCGGCAGGGAAAGCGCCGAGGCCCTCTACCGGGCGTTGCGGGAGCTCGTCCGCAGGTATGAAGAGGGGGATTTTTCTCCGTGCATCGGCACGCTTCCGAACGGGAAGCGGCGGATCCTCCCGTTCCCCTGCCCCGCGGCGGGATTCGTCGAATTTCAGCCGTCCCCCACCGCCAACGAGGCGGCGGACCGGTATTACGCCGGCGTTTCGGAGGAACGGGAGCTCGCCGTCCTCCGCCAGCAGCTCTCCTCCCGCATCGTCGCGCTGCTGAAAAAAGAGCGCCGCAAGCTGGAAAACGTCGGCGGGGACGAGGAGCGGATCCAGGAAGGGCTTGCCGGGGGCGTGCACGGGGAGACACTGAAGGCGAGTCTGGGGGAGCTCAGGAAAGGGATGGAATCGTTCCACGGCATCCCGCTGGACCCCGCGAAATCGCCCGTGGAGAACATGAACCGGTACTTCCGGCTCGCGCGGAAGGCGAAAGGCGCTATGGAGATCGTCCGGAAACGGAAGCGCGAGGTGGCGGAAGGGGTCTACTACATCGAATCGCTGGAGGCGCAGCTCGCCTCCGCGCATGCGCGGGACGAACTGATTGCGGTGCGGCAGGAGCTCTCCTCGTCCCTCGCCTCCCGTGCGAAGCCTCCCGCGAAGCGGAAAGGCGTCCGGAGGGACGCGCCGAGGCCGATCGCACCGCAGGTGGATACCGTCGCCTTCCGCGGCTACACGATCCTCGTGGGGCGCAACAACGTGGGGAACGACCGGATCGTGAAGGAGCTCTCCTCTTCCGAGGATCTTTGGCTGCACGCACAGGGGATCCCGGGGAGCCACGTGCTCATCAAGCGCCCCGCCGGCAAGGAAATCCCGAGAGAAGTGATCGAGGAAGGGGCGCGCCTGGCGGTCTTCCACAGCAAGGCGAAAGGGTCGCAGAACGTCCCCGTATTTCTCGCCGAGGCCCGGAACGTCTCGAAGTTCAAAGGGGCCAAACCCGGTCTGGTGCGGATCGCGAAATATTCGATCGTCTTCGTGCGGTAGCCCGGCGGCGTCCCGCCGGGCACGGAACCTTTTCTATTTCCCTTTCAGCAGGAATGTGGGGGGACGCCGGCGCGACCTCCTCTGCCCTAAGTGAATACGATGCGGCGGATTTACCTGCTGATGCGACCTAAGACGAAACGGGAAGGATGACGGGTCAGGGCATCAACGGGGCGATTGGCCCTTCGTGGCGCGCCCCTTCTGCTTCGATGATCATGGGTCGTAGCTACCTTTCGGTGATTGCCGACCTCCGGGTGATGTCTGGCATGCTCAAAATCTGTTCCTGGAATTCCGGGGCAAGGCGGAGAAGAGACATGACCTGGGTCACCCGAGCTCGTGTGGTACCCTCCCGTCGAGCGATTTCGGCTTTGTTCTGGACCTCGCCAGCGTCGATCTGCCGCCTCCACTCCATGGCCATGCGGAGGAGCTCGGTCACACGGGAAGTCTTGGAACCCGCCGGCCTTAGAATGCCCCGGGCCGACGAGACGACGCGCACGACCTGGTCGGCGTCTATTCGCCGCGACAGGGTGCCGACGTCGCAATCTTCGAGAACCCCCAGGAGGCCAAACGCGACTTCAACCCCTGTTCGCGGTAGGCCGCCAGGTCGGTGTCATTTTGGCGGGATACGGCGGCGTGGACGATCCGGAACCAGATCTCGGGGCCTCTGGCGTGCGCCCGGTTAGTAGAGCGGCACATCCGGCCGCCTTCCACCTCGTAACGCCCTGGGCCAACGTGCGGTGTTTCGCGGCGCCCATCTCGTCCCCCTACTCGTCGAGCCCGTGGATCTTCCGGGCGCGCTCGAATCCGACCCACTCGCCATGCAAGCCCAGGCCCCGGGAGGCCAGCTCCTCCCGGGCGATCCGATTCAGGTCAATCTCGCCCCTGGCGACCGCCGCCAGTACCTTTGCATCGGCGATCTGGATGAACCCGATCTCGTCCACCGAGAACGGCCCCGCCGAGTATCCGCTCTTCTTCGCCATCTTCTCTCCACCTCGTAAGTTATTGTTTTTAATCATGTTTCCCCTCATTGCATGGACACTCCTACCTCGCGGGGTACCCCAAATCAAGGCAATTCTTCCGCGGCCAATGGACGGGTCTCCTATAAGGTAAAAGGCCCTTTTCGCGCGATTTGGGGGACAGGCCCGGACGGCGCTAAAAACTGGGCGCCTATCTCCGTGTGTGGGCGGTCAGCGAAAAGTGGCCGGGGTCGCGAACGGAAAGCGTTCAGGCGGCGATTGACGGCGCATACAAGATTTTGTATACTGCGCCGTGTCCTCGAAGCCGATCATATGGGCGGGAACGCCCCTCGAGAATATCAGGGCGTTTCCGGAAGATGCGCGGCGCCTTGTCGGACAGAGTCTTCGAATGGTTCAGGAGGGATTGGAGCCACCCGACTGGAAGCCGATGCCGAGCGTCGGCGCGGGTGTCACCGAGATTCGGATTCGCACGGGGGTCGAACACCGCGTTTTCTACGTTGCCAAGTTCCGCAATGCGATCTATGTGCTCCACGCGTTCGAGAAACGGACAAGGAAGACAGCGAAGAAGGACATCGAGCTGGCCGCGAAGCGTTACAGAGAGCTGATTCGCGACCGCCAAGCGCAACGATGATCGCAGAGAAGGCAGGTGCGATATGAAAATGAAACTGACCCCGTCGAGTGGGAACGTATTTCAGGATCTTGGCTTTCCCCCTGAGGAGGCCGAGCACCTCAAGATCCGATCGGACCTGATGATCGACCTCTGCAAGGTCATCAAGGCGAAGGGCTTGAAGCAGGCCGAGGCGGCAAGGCTGTTTGGGGTGACTCAACCGCGAATCAGCGATCTATTCAAAGGCAAGATCCATCTCTTCAGCATCGACACCCTGATCGACATGCTTTCGCACGCGGGCGTCCACGTCAGAATCGTCGTCTCGTCACAGAAGCGGAAGCAGAAGGTCGCGTGACGCTCCGCTTCAGCCCGCAGGAAAATGAGCGATTATACTAATCAACGCTCGTCGCCAGAACATTTATTGATTTTTCGGCATCGACAATGAGTTTCCCAACGTTGGATTTCCAGTCGTCAATATTCACCCGCTCACCATCGATAGAGCCTTCGATGGGATTGATTGCTTGATAAAACACCGATCGGTGTAAATTGTACAGTACATCGTGCTTTATGGACGGTGGAGCAACATCGTTGAATTGGCCCGCGGAAGTTTGACACCCTGTATTCGATAAGCCCTTTATTATCGTGGCCTTATGTATGACGCACAGCCGTTTTTTATACTACAACCTTGGTTTTCCTGTCAGATTGACGACGGGAGCGGCGGAACGCCCAGCGTTTCCAGCAACGCCTGCTGCTCGGGGACCGATCGTGACACCGCCCGGGTGGTCTTCCCCCCGACCTCGATCTCGCCGACCTTGATCCTCTGCAAGGAGCGAATCGCTTTCGGCACCGAGGAGACGTCTTTCATCTGCCGCCGCATTCAGCGTTCGACTTGCAGGGCGAGTACGCAGACGAAGACGTGCGCCCGGATCCGGCGCTCCGTCCAGTGAAAGACGGGCCGCAGAGTAGAAGAGCTGCCCCGGCAGCGCCACCATGCAGTCCACGAGATCGGCCTCGATGATGTTCTTCCGGATCTCTCCCTCTCCCGACTGGTTGGACGACATGGAGCCGTTGGCGAGGACGAACCCCGCGATTCCCGTGGGCGAAAGGTGATGGATGAAGTGCTGCACCCAGGCGAAGTTGGCGTTGCCGGCGGGCGGGGTGCCGTAGACCCAGCGCTTGTCGTCCTTCAGCAGCTCCCCCCGCCAGTCGCTGTCGTTGAACGGGGGGTTGGCCAGAACGTAGTCGGCCTTCAGGTCGGGATTCCGATCGTTGTGGAACGTGTCGCCGTGGGCGATCCGGGCGGCGAGGCCGAGGACGACGTGCTTGTACTCCGCCGCGTCCATGTTATTGCGCAGCGCATCGGCGGTCTGCCACAGTTTCGCTTCGAAACCGAGGAGCGCGCCGTTTTCGTGGTTCTTCGCCCTGCCTCTCGCCATGGGCCGCCTTCCCGGTGTTCTCCCGATTTCCGCTACCCGTTCGATCGGTTCGTGATCGGCATCCGCCGGTCCTTCCCCAATGCCCTAGGGGTGATCTTCACCCCCGGCGGGGCCTGCCGCCGCTTGTACTCGCTCCGGTCCACCAGGGACACGACCCGCCGCACGACATCTTCCGGGTACCTCGCCGCCACCATCTCCGGGACGCTTTTGTCCTCCTCCACGTACATCCGGAGGATCGGGTCGAGGACGTCGTATTCGGGCAGCGAATCGGAATCCTTCTGATTCTCCCGCAGCTCCGCGGACGGGGGTTTCGTCAGCACCCGCTCCGGGATCACCGCCCGACCGCGGCACTCGTTGTACCAGCGGGACACGCGGCACACCATCGTTTTGAAGAGGTCCTTGATGACCGCGAACCCACCCGCCATGTCGCCGTAGAGGGTGGCGTATCCCACGCTCATCTCGCTCTTGTTCCCCGTGGTGAGCACGAGGTCGCCGAACTTGTTGGAGAGGGCCATGAGGATCGTGCCGCGGATGCGGGCCTGAAGGTTCTCCTCCGTGGTGTCCTGCGCGCGCCCCGCGAACGGTTCCGCGAGCGTCTTCCCGAGCGCCGCGAACGGTTCCCCGATCGACAGGTCGATGCGGCGGATGCCCAGGTTCGCCGCCAGCGCATGCGCGTCCTCCACGCTTTCGCGCGAGGTGTACGGCGACGAAAGCGTCACGCCCAGCACCCGCGAAGGGGAGAGCGCCTCCGCCGCCACCACGGCGACCAGGGACGAGTCGATCCCGCCGGACAAACCGATGATCGTCCCGGGAAAGCGGTTCTTCTCCACGTAGTCGCGCGTCCCCAGCACCAGGGCACGGAAGATTTCCTCCTCGATGCCGGGGATCGGCGCCACGGCTCCCCCTTCCGACGGCCCGCCGATGTCGCACAGCAGCAGCTCCTCCGTGAACATCGCCGCCCGCGCCAGCACCTTCCCATCCGGCGAGACCACGAAGCTCCCGCCGTCGAACACCAGCTCGTCCTGCGCCCCGACGAGGTTGCAGTACGCCACCGGCACCCCGCTGCGGCGCGCGTGCGCGGCCACGAGGTCCCGCCGCTCCTCCCACTTCCCGGCGTGATACGGCGACGCGGAGATGTTGACGACCAGCCGCGCGCCCTCCCTGGCCTCCCGCGCCAGCGGCCCGCCGCGAACCCAGATGTCCTCGCACACGGTGATCCCCACCCGCGACCGCCCGACGGGGAACACCATCGGCTCCGTACCCCGGCGGAAGTAGCGCATCTCGTCGAAGACGCCGTAGTTGGGCAGGTGCATCTTCCGGTAGACGCCGCGCGCCTTCCCCTCCCGTGCGATCCCCGCCGCGTTGTACGCGCGCCCCTTCGCATCGCGGTCGACGAACCCCACGACCGCCGTGATCCCCTTCGTGCCTCGCGCAACCTCCTTCCACCCGGCGAGGTTCTCGTCGATGAAGGAAGAGCGCAGGAGCAGGTCCTCCGGCGGGTAACCGGGGATCGCCATCTCCGGAAAGACCACGAGGTCGGCGTCCGCCTCCCGCGCGCGGGCGCAGGCGGACAGGACCTTCCGGACGTTCCCCTTCACGTCCCCGACGGTGGCGTTGACCTGGGCGAGGGCCAGGCGCAAGCGGCGATGACTCATGACCCCATTCTCCCGGAAACCGGCGGGGGGGGAAAGCCCCCGATTTCGCATCGGTACACTTCCCGATTCTCCCCCTGCTCCGTAATCGTCGACTTTCTCCCCGCGTACCGGTATCGCCTCGGGATCGCGAAAGGGCCATCGGACTGCGGATGGTCCCGGGAGGGGTCCCACCCGAGGTCGGAGCCGCCGCATTCTTCGCTTCGGATCCCTCGTTCAGGAAGAAAGCAGCGTCTTCCGAACCCGCGCCATGAGATCGGGGATGTCCGCGTCGGATTTCCCCGCGGTCGGGATGGGGTCGAACAGATCGACGACCACATGGCCGGGCCGCACCCGGACGGATCCGGACGGCACGATGTCGTGGCTCCCCGACACGCGCACGGGGACGATCGGCAGCCCCGCGTGGACGGCGATGAAGAATCCCCCTTTTTTGAGCGGCTGCAGCCTGCCGTCCTTGCTGCGGGTGCCTTCCGGGTAGATCATGATCGAGTTGTTCCCGGCAAGCCCTTTCGCCGCCTCGTACAGGGCGCCGCGCGCCTGCAAGGCATCCTTGCGGTCCACCATGACCTGACCGAGCGACAGGAGCACCCAACCGAGAACCGGGACCTTCGAAAGCTCCTTCTTGAACACCCAGTGCATCGGGCGGGGTAGGGACATCGCCAGGGCGATGGAGTCGATGTGGCTTACGTGGTTGGACATGAACACGTAGGGTGCGGACGGGTCGATCCGGGGCAGGCCGCGCGTCTCCAGGGTCACTCCGAACAGGAGGAGGACGATCCGGGAGTAGGTGCGGGACACCCATCCGAAAAGCCTCCCCTTGAGGGTCCGGTTCGGGAGGAGCAACCCGACCAGGATCGCCGGGGTGCCCAGCAGAAGCGTCCAGGCGCCGAGAAGGATCAGCCGGACCGTGTCGGCGATCTTCATAAGGGTCCGGCCTTCCCGCCGGTCCGCCGCAGGCCTTCCGGGCACAGCGACAGGAGGGGGCACGAAGGGCACAGCGGGTTGCGCGGCCTGCACACCTCCCGGCCCAGGCGGATAAGGTTCAGATGCAGCGGCATGTGCTCTCCCGGGGGGATGCGCGGCTCCAGGGAGAGGGCGGCCTTCGCAAGGGTCGCCGGCGGCGGAACCAGCCCGAGCCGTTTCGTCACCCGCAGGATATGGGTGTCCACGGGGAAAGCGGGGAAGCCGAAGCAGAACAGGAGCAGGATGTTCGCCGTCTTGACGCCCACTCCGTGGAACGAGGTGAGGTAGGAACGCGCGTCCGCCAGCGTCATCGACCGCAGGAAGTCGAGGGTGTAGTCTCCGCGCTCCTCCTTCAGCCGCCGGAGCGCCGACAGGATCGAGGCCGCCTTGGCTTTCGCCAGTCCCCCCGTCCGGATCGCCTCCTCCACCTCCGCCGCGCCCGCCGCGGCAAGCCGGGGAAGCGTCGGGAAGCGCGCCAAGAGATCGGCGAAGGCGCGGTCGCGGTTGGCGTCGGTCGTGTTCTGGGAGAGGATCGTCAGGACCAGGTTCGGCACCGGCGCGATTTCGTGGCCGCACGATCCCGGACGGCCGAACCGCCGGTCCAGCGCCCGGGCGATCCCGCGCAGCCGGGCGGAAAGCTCCCCGTCTCCCCGGGGGGCTCCCGCCATCAGGAGGTTCCTTCCCCGGACAGATCGATGGAAACGCGGAGCCCTTCCGGCGTCAGGCGGACCGCCGGCTGCAATTCCCAATATTCGAGGAGCCCCCTGTCGCGCAATCCCCGCACCGCCTCCTGCAGTTCCCACGGTTCCAGTCCCGCCTCCTCGTCCAGCCCCCGCAACGCCGGGGTCGCCGCCGGGCCGATCTCCCGGTAGAAGCCCAGGAGAGTCAGGAGAAGCTTCCGCTCGATGCCGGTCATCCCGCACCCGTTCCGGGTTTCTCTCCCGGCCTGGGAGCCGCCGTCCTGCCGGGAAGCGCCGCGACCTCGGCTTCCAGCTCGCGGACCCTCCGCTTCGCCGCGGCGACTTCCGACTTCCTTCGGAACAGGGCCGGCAGGCTCGCCAGAGCGCCGGCCAGCACCCCCGCGCCGAACGCAACGACGATCACCACCAGCAGGGAGGTGTCCCCGGCAAGGGACAGAAAACGCACCGTGATGATCCCGGGGTTCTGCACGGCGAACACCGCGACCACCGCCAGGAGAACGACGAGAACGAAAAGAACGAATTTCACGTTCCGCTCCTTTCCCGCATCGGTTGTCCCCGCATTCGGCGACTCCCCGGAATCCCGCTACGCGCCGTTCCCGGCACGCGGCGCGGTTCCGTTCTTTCCCGCCCGCCCGGGGCCGGGAAGCTCGCGGATCCGCTCCCGCACACGGGCGCACTCGTGGGGGCCGGGGCACTCCACGTCGCACGGGTCCATGTGGGTCACCACGTGGGCGTGACCCAGAAGGTCCCGGATCTCCGACTCGAGGTGGTCCGCCACCCGGTGGGCATCCTCCAGGGAATATTCGCGGCACACCACGACGTGGAAATCCACCTGCTTCTCCGAGCCCGAGCGGCGCGTCCGGAGATCGTGCCAGTCGACGACCATCGGGCGGTGGGCGTCGATGAGATCCGTGATCTGCGCCACCGTCCCCTCGGGGAGCCGGTGATCCATCAGGTCCTCCCCCGCCTCCTTCAGGAGGGGGACCGCGGCGGCGAAGATATAGACCCCCACGGCCAGGGCGACCCCGGGGTCCAGCCACCTCCACCCCGTGAAACGGTACAGGAGGAGGGAAACGAGGATGCCGCCCCCTGAGTAGACGTCCGTGCGGAAGTGCAGGGAGTCCGCCGCAAGCGCCGTGGAACCGGTGGCTTTCCCCGCCCTGCGGATCCGGTCGGAGATGAGCCATGACGCCGCAACGGAGAGGACCATCACGAGGATGCCCACGTCGAGCCCCAACCCTTCCGGCGCCAACCCCAACCGAAGTCGCCGGATCGCCTCCCAGACCACGCCGATCCCCGTGAGGGCGATCACCGCTCCCTGGAACAGGGTGGCCAGCGACTCCACCTTCCCGTGGCCGTACGGGTGGCTGTCGTCCGCCGGGTCCAGCGCCTTCCGGATGGAGAAGAGGTTCACGGCGGACATGAAGATGTCCGCCACGTTGTCCAGTGCCGAGGCGAGGACCCCCAGAGAGCCGGAAAAAACCCCCGCGATCAGCTTCAGCGCGCAGAGGGTGACCGCGCTCCCAAGGGAGAAGCGGGCGGTCCGCAGGCGGAGCCGCCGGTTTTCCGGTGTTCCGGCGGGGACGGTGGGCGTTTCCGACAAAAGAGGTGCGTCCTTTCCCCGGATCGCTGGCGCGCCCGGCGTGCGGATCACGGCGATTTGACACCGGTTCCCGCTGTTGCAAGAATAGCACATCACATCGGTCCGGGAGGGGCGCCCTTGGTTCAGAAGGGAAGGAAGATCTGGTTCGACGGGAAGTTCGCGGCTTGGGAGGAGGCGCAGGTCCATGTCCTCTCCCACACCCTGCATTACGGGGTGGGGGTGTTCGAAGGGATCCGCTGCTACAAGACCGAGGACGGCAAGTCCGCCGTCTTCCGGCTGAAGGAGCATGTCGACCGGCTCTTCGACTCGGCCCACATCGTCCTGCTGGAAATCCCGTTCTCGCGGGAGGAGATCTGCGCCGCCATCCGGAAAACCTTGCGGGCGAACGAGCTGACCGAGGGATACATCCGTCCGATCGTGTTCCTCGGGGCGGGGGAGATGGGGCTGTTCGTTCGCACCAACCCGGTCCACGTGGCGATCGCCGTCTGGCCCTGGGGTGCGTACCTGGGCGAGAAAGCGCTCAGGAAGGGGATCCGCGCCAAGGTGTCGTCCTTCAACCGCCACCATGTCAACGCCGCGATGTCCAAGGGGAAGGTGAACGGGTACTACGTCAACTCGGTGCTGGCGAAGTGGGAGGTGGTGAAGGGGGGGTACGACGAGGCGGTGCTCCTGGACACGGAAGGCTACGTGGCGGAAGGATCGGGGGAGAACATCTTCATGGTCCGGAACGGGACGCTGCAGACCCCGCCGCTCACCTCCGTCCTCCCCGGGATCACCCGGGACGCGGTGATCACGATCGCCCAGCGGCTCGACATCCCGGTGAAGGAGGCGCGGTTCACCCGCGACGAGCTGTACATCGCCGACGAGATGTTCTTCACCGGAACGGCGGCGGAGATCACTCCCGTGCGGGAATTGGACGACCGGAAGATCGGCGCCGGCAAGCCGGGACCGGTCACCCGGCAGATCCAGGCCGCCTTCTTCGACATCATCCGGGGGAAGATCCCTCTCTTCCACCACTGGCTCGACAGGATCTGAACGGGGCTCCCCGGCCGTCGTCGCCCCGGGAGATCCGCCGGCCCCGGCCGGACGTCCCGGGGCGCCGTGTTAGAATATCCCGATGCTTACGGTCACCGAGATCTTCGCCAGCATCCAGGGAGAGACGACCTGGTCCGGGTATCCGTTTGCCTTCGTCCGGCTCACGGGGTGCAACCTGCGATGCCGCTACTGCGACACGACCTACGCGTACGACGGCGGCGAGGAGTTCTCCCCCGAAGAGGTGGTCTCCCGCGTTGCGGCCTTCGGCATCCCGCGCGCGTGCGTCACCGGGGGAGAACCGTTGCTGCAGCCCGAGGCCCGCGTGCTCGTTTCGGCGCTTCTCGACCGGGGAATGGAGGTCCTCGTGGAGACCAACGGGACCGTTCCCCTCGATCCGCTCGACCCGCGGGCGATAAGGATCATGGACGTGAAGTGCCCCGGCTCCGGGGAACACGGGAAGATGCTGTGGGACAACTTCCGCAGGCTCCGCGACCGGGACGAGGTGAAGTTCGTGATCGGTTCCGAGGAGGATTACCGGTACGCGGTCGAAACGGTGGCGCGGGAGCGCGGAGGAAGCCGGTGGACCGTCCTTCTCTCCCCCGCTTTCGGGCTCCTTCCCCCGGAAAGGCTTGCCGGCTGGATGGTGGGGGATGGGGTAGACGCGCGGTTCCAGCTCCAGCTTCACAAGCTCGTGTGGGGACCGGACCGCCGTGGGGTATGAAACCGTGGCCGGGCCCGCGAAACCGGCGGGGATCGCCCTCGTGAGCGGGGGAATGGACAGCCTCGTGATGGCGGAGTTCTGCAAGCGCGAATCCGAACTCTCCCTCCTCCACGTGAACTACGGGCAGCGGACCGAGGCGAAGGAGCTCACCTGCTTCCACGCCATCGCCTCGTACCTGAAGGTGCCGGAACACCGCCGCCTGGTGGCGGACATCGGGTACCTGAAGCGGATCGGCGGAAGCGCGCTGACCGACCCGGACATCGACATCCCCTCCGCCGACCTTGCGCGCGAGGGGGTCCCTCTCACCTACGTGCCGTTCCGGAACGCGCACCTGGTCTCCATCGCCGTCTCCTGGGCCGAGGCGGCCGGTGCGAAGAACATCTACATCGGCGCCGTGGCGGTCGACTCTTCCGGCTATCCCGACTGCCGCCCCGAGTTCTACGAGGCGATGAACGAGGCGATCCGGCGGGGGACGAAGGAGGGAAGCGACATCGTGGTGAAGGCTCCGTTCCTCCACCTGAAGAAGAAGGACATCGTCCTGATGGGGAAGTCGATGGGCGTCCCCTTCGAACATTCCTGGTCGTGCTACAGGGAAGGGGAAGCCGCGTGCGGGGTGTGCGATTCGTGCGCCCTCCGCCTGCGCGCCTTCGCCGAGGCCGGGGTTTCCGACCCGCTTCCGTACGAGACCCGTCCCGACTACCGGTAACTTCGAAGCAACGGCGTGCGCCTCCCCATCGACGGCAAGCAGACCGCGCGGCGCGTTTCCCAGGCGGGGTTCCTCGCCCTCTTCCTCGTCCTCCTCGTCAAGACCGACTACGGCGGACGCAACGAGCTCGCCTACCCCGTGAAGATCTTCCTCGATGCCGACCTGCTCGTGTTCGCCACGTCGTTCCTGTCGGCGCACAAGCTTCCCGCGGCGCTCTTCCTCGCCCTGCTGTTCCTGCCGGTGACGCTGCTCTTCGGGCGGGCGTTCTGCGGCTGGGTGTGCCCCTTCGGCACCCTGCACCACGCGGTGAGTTTCGCCGGAAAACCGGAGGCGGCGGAGCGCGGCGTGAAGACGCGGGGAAGCCGGTGGAAGTTCCTCACGCTCCTGTTCTTTGCGGGCGCCGCCCTCTTCGGCCTTCAGGTCTCGGGGCTGCTCGACCCGATTTCCTTCCTCATCCGCTCCCTCTCCCTCTCGATCCTGCCTGCGGTCGATGCCTGCCTGCGGGCGTTCCTGGACTGGGGGTACGCCCTCCCGTTTCGTCCCGTATCGGACCGGTTCGACGGGGCATACGTCTTCCTGCGGGCCCACTTCCTGTCGTTCTACCCGTCGCGGTACGGGCAGGCGTTCCTCTTCTTCCTCCTCTTCACCGGAGTCCTTGCGCTGAACCGGTACCGGACGCGCTTTTTCTGCCGCTTCGTCTGCCCGCTGGGGGGCCTGCTCGGCCTCCTCTCCCGCCTGGGGCTCCTGCGCCTGTCGATGGACGACAGCTGCACCCGTTGCATGAAGTGCCGCGACGCGTGCGCGGGGGGGGCGAACCCGCACTGCGGCGGGAACTGGTCCTCCTCGGAGTGCGTGACGTGCTTCAACTGCTCTTCCGTATGCCCCGAAGGAGCGCTGTCGTGGAAATTCGCGGCGGCGCGCGGGACGCGGGACCGCGTGGACACCCGTCGCAGGGCGGTGCTGGCGGCGATGTCGTTCGGCGCGGCTTCCGCGTGGGTCCTTTCGACCTCGCCGGCGGCAGCGCACCCCGCCCCTTCCCTGGTCCGCCCCCCCGGCTCGCGGAAAGAGGACGAATTCCTCTCCCGGTGCGTGCGGTGCGGGGAATGCATGAAGGTCTGCATCACCGGCGGGTTGCAGCCGACGCTGCTGGAAGCGGGAGTGGAGGGACTGTGGACCCCCGTCCTCGCGCCGCGGATCGGCTACTGCGAATACAACTGCACGCTCTGCGGGCAGGTTTGTCCCACCTCGGCCATACGGAGCCTCCCGGGCGACGAGAAGCGCAGGACCGTCATCGGGCTGGCCTTCGTGGACCCGTCCCGGTGCATTCCCTTCGCCCAGGGGAGTCCCTGCATCGTCTGCGAGGAGCATTGCCCCACACCGAAAAAGGCCATCGTTTTCCGGCAGCGGCCGGGGAAGGGCGGCGTCCCCGTCAAGGTACCGGTGGTGGAAACGGACCTGTGCATCGGCTGCGGCATCTGCGAGTACAAGTGCCCCGTGGTCGACCTTGCCGGCATCCGCGTCACCTCGGTGGGCGAAACCCGCGACCCCGACAACCGCCTGAAACTCCCCGGCTTTTCCTACGGGTGATCCATTCCCTGTTGACAGGGGCGGTTCCGGCCACTACATTCTTATTCCCAACACGGGCGAGGGAGAATCGATGAATCTTTTCTCCCGGCGCTCCGTCCAATCTGCAGAGGAAACGATGGCGTACTTCTACGAGAAAAAAGACGACGCCGACGCCAGCTGGGAGGACGTGGGGGGGTTCAACGCCCACCTTCTGACCGAGCTGCGAAACGCGATGATCTCCGTGGAGAACGAGGGAAATCCGGCGGGTACCGTGCAGACCGTGGTGGCCGAGTGGATCCGGCGCCTTCCGGTCTTCGACTTTCCCGACGACGAGGTCGGCTAGCCGCTATCCGGGAAGATCCAGAAGGTCCAGGTAGACCTTCCGGATCCTTTCCGTTTCCATCCTGTACCGGTCGAGAAGCTCCGGGGCCAGGACCTGCGGGTCGAACCGGTCGATGGACGCGTCGTGCGCAAGGCGCATCCTGACTTCGAGCGAACGCAGGAACCGGTACCCCTCATCGAGCGCGACGTAACGGTCCAAGGGGATGATCCCCGCCCGCTGCAGTTCGTAGAGCGCCCGCAGGGTCCCCCGCGCCCGCACGGCGGGGTGCCTTCCCCCGTGGACCAGCTGCAGGTACTGGACGGCGAACTCCACGTCCACCACGCCGCCGCGCCCCACCTTCAGGTCCAGCCGGTCCTCCCGCTCCCTCCCCAGCTCGACCTCCATCCTCATCCGAAGCCGATGGATCTCCTCGGCCGCGTTCCCCGGCAGGGGCCGGTCGAAGATGAATCCCCGCGCTTTCTCCTCCACCCTCTTCCCGAACTCCCGGTCTCCGGCGACGAACCGGCATTTGAGAAGCGCCTGCCGCTCCCACAGCTGCGCGGACGCCTCGTGATACCGGACGAAGGCGTCGAGGGAGGACACCAGCGGCCCCGCGTTGCCGGAGGGACGCAGGCGAGTATCCAGGCGGTAGACGTGGCCTTCCCGGGTGGAGGTGGTGAGGATGGAGATGAGGCGCTGCGCGACCTTGGCGAAATACTCGTGGTTGGAGAGCCTGCGGAACTCCGGTCCGTCCGGCTCCCCGGTTGTCTGCCGGTTTTCCCCCGGTCCCGAGTACAGGAAGAGGATGTCGAGATCGCTGTGGTAGGAGAGCTCCTCCGACCCGAGCTTCCCCATCCCGAGGATGCAGAACGACGCCTGCCGCCCCGTGGCCGCGTCCACGGGCACGCCGAAGCGGCGGCGCACTTCCCTCTGCGCGAAAGAGAGCGCGTAGGAGAGGAGCACTTCCGCCAGCGCGGAGAGCTGGAACGTCCCCTCCTCCAGGGAGAGGTTCCCCCCCATGTCGTGGATGCCGATCCGCAGCGTCTCCAGGTTCTTGATGCGACGCAGCTCGTCGAGCTCCTGTTCGAAGTCGCCGCACATCGCCAGCGTCTCGCCGACCTCCCCCCGAAGATCCGCCTTCGATTTGACCAGCGGCGAGAGGTCGTGGCGGAGGAACGTGTCCAGCAGCTCCGGGTGGCGCAGCAGGTAGCCGGAGAGGAAACGCGAACTGCCGAACAGCCGCACCAGCGCATCGACGACCTTCGGTTTCTCGTACAGCAACGCGTAGAACATCGTGCGCGCGCCGATCGCCGTAAGGAACCGTTCGGCGTGGGTGAGGGCAAGGTCCGGGTCGGGGGCGACCGCCGCGCTGTGCAGGATCTGCGGGCCGATCCGGTCGAGGTAGTGCCGCGCCCGCTGCGGGATCCGCACATGGGGGGGGCCGTCCCGCAGGATCTCCAGGTTCCGCCGCGCGGCCGCGGCGTCGCGGAACCCGAGGCGCCGGAGATGCTCCTCCACGTCCTCCGGCAGGGAGCCGGGAAGGAAGAGCGACTGCACCTCTGCGGGGACTCCGGACGGTTCCTCCCTGCGCGCCCCGCCGAACAGGCGCTCGTAGATCCCGTGGACGGCGGAGGTGCGGCGGTCAAGCTCCGACAGAAGCGCCGGAGGATCGGCCAGGCCCATCGCGCGCGCGAGCCGGGAGAGGTCCTCCTCCTTCCGGGGGAGGACGTGGGTCTGCCGCTCCCGGTGCGCCTGGATCCGGTGTTCCAGCCGGCGCAGGAAATCGTAGGCCGCCGTGAGCTCCTTCCGCTCCTCTTCGCTCACGATCCGCAACCGCGAAAGGATGGAGAGGACCTCGAGGGTGCCGCGCACCCTGAGGGAAGGCTCCTTCCCGCCGTAGATGAGCTGGTGCGCCTGGACGAAGAACTCGATCTCCCGGACCCCGCCCAGCCCCAGCTTCACGTCCCGCTCGTTCTTCTGGGAGCGCGCCGCCACCAGGTTGATCCGGTCCTTCATCCCCTTGATCTCCTCGATGGAGGTGAAATCCATGTACTTCCGGTAGACGAACGGGACGATCGACCGCAGGAACTCCTCTCCCAGGGAGACGTCGCCGGCCACGGGGCGGGCCTTGATAAGCGCCGCCCTTTCCCACGTCTGCCCCCACGACTCGTAGTAGGTTTCCGCGGCCCGCAAGGAGTTGGCGAGCTCTCCGCGCGTGCCCTCGGGACGAAGGCGCAGATCCACGCGGAAGATGAAGCCGTCCTCCGTCGCCTCCGACACGATCCGCGTGACCGCCTCGCACAGCCGGACGAAGTACTGGTGCACCGAGATGGGGTTCGGGCGGACCGAGGCCACCACCCCATCCGACTCGTAGAGGTAGATCAGGTCGATGTCGGAGCTGAAGTTGAGCTCCACCCCCCCCAGCTTCCCCATTCCCAGCACGACGAACCGGCACGGTTGCATCGTGCCGTCCGGGAGGAGCGCCATCGGCTCTCCGGTCCTGGCCGAAAGGGACCTCCGGGCGAACCGGGCGGCGGCGGAAAGGGCGGCCTCCGCCAGCCGGGAGAGGTCCTCCGTCACCTCGGCGAGAGGACAAAGGCCCGCCAGATCGCGCGCCGCGATCCTGGCCACCTCCCGGTGCTTGATCCGCCGCAGCTCCCGTTTCAGCTCTTCCTCGGTGAGGCAGCAGTCCGCCGCGGAGAGAGCTTCCTCCTCCACCAAGCCGCGCGGAGGACGCCGCAGGGCGCCGCCCTGGAGAAAGAGGGACGCGAAGATCTCGGTGCGGCGCGCCACCTGCTCGGGGAGGAACTCCGACCCGCCCAGGAGCCCCCCGAGCAGCGGAAGGAGCTCCCGGCGGCAAAACACCTCCGCGAGATCCGAAGACGGCAGGGCATCGACCCACCGGGAGAGGTTGAGGAAGAAAAGGTCCGGGTCGGGAGCCGAGGCGGCGGCCCCGAAAATGCCCTCCCAGGCGGGGTGCTCCCCCGGGAGGCGCCGGAGAAGGTCGGCGAGAAGGGCCAGGGACCGGCGGGTGTTCCGCACGCCGATCTCCCCCAGGCGATCGGAGGGGGAGGCGTGCGACCCTTCGCGCGGGGACGGGGTCAACGGAACAGCTTCCGGATGGCGCCCGCAAGCGGCGCCGTGAGAACCCCTTTCTCGGTCACGATCGCTGAAACGTACCGGGCCGGCGTCACGTCGAAGGCGGGGTTGTACACGGACACCCCGTAAGGCGCCACGCGCTTCCCCATCAGGTGGGTCACCTCCGAGGAATCGCGCTCCTCGATGGGGATCTCCTTCCCGCTCCGGAGCTTCGGATCGATCGTGGACAGCGGGGCCGCCACGTAGAACGGCACCTTGTGCGTCCTGCACAGCACCGCCACGGTGTAGGTTCCGATCTTGTTCGCCACGTCCCCGTTCCCGGCGACCCGGTCCGCCCCCACGACGGCGGCGTCGATCTTCCCCGCGGCGATGATCGCGCCCGCCATGCTGTCCGTCACGAGGGTGCACGGGATGCCGTCCTTCATCAGTTCCCAGGCGGTCAGGCGCGCCCCCTGCAGGAACGGCCGCGTCTCGTCAACGTAGACGTGGATCTCCTTCCCCGCCGCGACGGCGGCGCGGATCACTCCCAGCGCGGTGCCGTATCCCGCCGTGGCAAGCGCCCCGGCATTGCAATGCGTGAGCACGCCGGCCCGGGCGGGAAGGAGCTTCGACCCGTGGGTTCCCATCGCCCGGTTCGCCGCCACATCCTCGTCGAAGATGGCGATCGCCTCCCTTTCGAGGCTCGCCAGAGCCGCGGCGGCATCGTCCGGAAGCGCCGCCGCCGTTCCCCGCATCCGCTCGATCGCCCAGAACAGGTTGACCGCGGTGGGGCGCGTCCCGACCAGCAGGGTCGCCGCATCGTCGAACGCCCTGCGCCACGGCCGTCCTTTCTTCCGGGCCGCCTGGACGGCGAGCACCAGGCCGAAGGCGGCGGTCACTCCGATCGCCGGCGCGCCGCGGACCACCATCGTCCGGATGGCGTCCGCGACGGCGACGGGATCGGTGAGCCTCGCCGTCGACTCCACCACCGGAAGCACCCGCTGGTCCAGCAGCAGGAGGGCGTCGCCCTCCCAGGCGATCGTCCGGAACGTTCCGCTCACGGCGTCTTCCCCCGCGCGTGGAATGCCTCCACCTGCCGCAGCACCCGCTGCCGGATCTCCCGCGGGGGAGACGGGGCCGAAAGCGCCTTCCCTCCGCGAATCACGGGCCGAAGCAGCGCTTCCGGAGAGGTTCCGCAGCAACCCGCCGCCGGAACGCCCTCGGGGAGGACCGACCGTTTCCCGCACGCTCCGCACGCGTAGACCTGCTTTCTTCCGGACCACTTCCCCCGTTTCGCGAACGGCACTCCCTCCACCTCCACGAGATCGAGGGCGAAGTCGACCGTGGGGGCGTTGCTCAGGCTGGTCCCCACGCCGAAGCCGTCCGCCACGTCGCGCAGGGCCCGCACGTCCTCCTCCCCGAGCCCTCCGGATGCGATGAGACGCACGTGGGAGAGGCCCCGCAGATCCAGCTCCCAGCGGACTTCCTCGAGGATCTTCCGGAAGTCTCCCCGGCGAGATCCCGGCGTGTCCAGCCGCACCGCGGTGAGCCGCTCCCGCAACGCTTCCGCAATCCGCACGGCCTCGAACTTCTCGTCCTGGAGCGTGTCGATCAGGCACACGCGCGGGACGGAGGGATCCACCGCGGCGTCGAAAGCCCGCATCGCCGCGAGCGTGTCCCCGAAGACCAGAACGAGGGCGTGCGGCATCGTCCCCTGCGGGGTCTCCCCGAGGTATGAAGCGCTGCGGATCACCGACACGCCGTCCGCTCCGCCGACGAACGCGTTCCGGTCGATGACGGTGGAGAGGGCCGGATGCATGCGCCTCGCCCCGAAGCTCAACACCTGCTTTTCCCCGGCGGCGAATTTCACGCGGGACGCGGCGGTCGCGATCCCCGACGCCTGGCAGAGCACGCCAAGCATCGCCGTCTCCATCTCGCAGAAGGCGCCGTACGGGCCCGCAATGCGGAAGACCGGCTCGAAGGGGTGGAAGATCGTCCCCTCTTCCATCGCGTCCACGTCGATCCCGAGGCCGGAAAGGAGCGACACCATCTCGTCCATGCCCGACAGGATGCCGTAACCGTAGGACCCCGGAAGGCTCTTCACGATCCCTTCGGCGGCCACGGGCGTGCGGTCCCTCCCCGAGACCCGCAGCACCTCCATCGTCCGGCGGAAGTAGACGTCCGTAGTGTCTCCGCGCCGGATCTCCTCGCGGGTGGGGATCAGATCCATCGGTGCCTCCTGCCGTGGGGGAGGATTCATCGGCGGGCGGATATCCGCGCCCGGGGAACCACCCGAACGCCAAGCACGCGCCCCATCTCGTTCAGGGCGAAGGCGTGCGTCCGCGGCGAAAGCCCCGCCACGAACCGCTCGTCCACCGTGACGTCATAGCCGCGCATGGCGGCATCGGCGGCGGTGTAGAGGACGCAGATATCGGTGACGCATCCCGAAAGGGTCAGCCCGGAGACCCCGTTCCGCCGGAGGACCGCGTCGAGGGCGGTCCTGTAGAAGCCGGAATACGTCCGCTTCTCCACCACCACGTCGCCAGGCTGCGGGGAGAGGGGAGGGACGATGGCCGCACCGGGGGTACCCGCCACCGCGTGGGAGGGCCACCCCATCCGGGCGAACTCGGGGTCCTTCTTCCGATGCGAATCGCAGACGTACACCACGAGCTCTCCGTCCCGTCGGGCTTTCGCGATCCGGCGCCGAAGCCCGGGGAGGATCTTCCGCGTGTCCGGCACTTCCAGCGGCGCTCCCGCGCGGACGAAGTCGTTCAGCATGTCGATGACGACCAGCGCCTTTTTCCCCTTCCCTCCGGACATGGGCATCCCCTATCCCAGCTTCCTCTTCAGCGTCTCTTGCACGACCTTGGGGTTGGCCTTCCCCCGGCTCTCCTTCATCACCTGCCCGACGAAGTAGGAGAGCAGCCCCGCCTTGCCGCCGCGGTAGCTTTCGACCTCCTTCGGGCTGGCGGCGATCACCCTGTCCACGATGGCATCCAGGGCGGATGCGTCGGAGAGCTGGGTGAGGCCCTGCTCGTCGCGGAGCGCGCGGATCGGCTTCCCCGTCTCGAGGACCAGCTCCACCAGCTTCTTGGAGGCGGTGGCGGAGATCGTCCCGCTTTCCCGGTCCTCCACGGCGTGGGCGATCGTCCCCGGGGAAAGACGTCCGGAGAGGATCACGTCCTTCCAATGGATGCACTCGTTCGCCGTCGTCTTCGGGTTGCCCCGGTACAGCGCCGCCGCCGCCTCGAAAAAGTCCGCGAGCGCCCTCGAGGAGGCGAGAATCCCGGCGTCGTACCGGGGGATGCCGTACCCGGCGGACAACCGCGCGACTTTCTCCGCCGGCAACTCCGGGATGGTTTTCCGCAGTTCCTCGACCCATTCGTCCGCAACGAGCAGCGGAAGGAGGTCCGGGTCCGGGAAGTACCGGTAGTCGTGCGCCTCCTCCTTCCTTCGCATCGACAGGGTGACGCCCGCGTTCGCGTCCCACAGCCGCGTCTCCTGGACCACGGAGCCGCCGTCCTCGATCAGCTCGACCTGCCTGCGGATCTCGTACTCCAGCGCCTTCTCGACGTTGCGGAAGGAGTTCATGTTCTTCAGCTCCGCCTTCGTCCCGAACCCCTCCCGCCCCTTCGGCCGGACGGAAACGTTGGCGTCGCACCGGAACGACCCCTCTTCCATGTTCCCGTCGCACACCTCGAGGTAGACGAGGATGTCGTGTAGCCTGCGAAGGTACGCACCCCCCTCCTCCGGCGTGCGCATGTCGGGCTCGGAGACGATCTCCATCAGCGGGACGGAGCACCGGTTGAGATCGGCCAGCGACGCCTGCGCGCCGGCGAACTCCCCTTCGTGGACGAGCTTGCCCGCATCCTCCTCCATGTGGATCCGGGTGATCCCGATCCGCTTCGTCCCGCCGGGCAGCTCGATGTCGATGTGCCCGCCCAGGGCGAGCGGGAGCTCGTACTGGGAGATCTGGTACGCCTTCGGGAGGTCGGGGTAGAAGTAGTTCTTTCGGGCGAAGACGCTTTTCCGCTGCACCGAGCACGAGGTGGCCAGGGCCGTGCGGATCGCACACTCCACCGCCTTGCGGTTCAGGACCGGGAGCACTCCCGGCATGCCGGTGCACACCGGGCAGGTGTTTTCGTTGGGTGGGGCGCCGAACTTCGCGGAGCAGGAGCAGAAGATCTTGCTCTCCGTGAGGAGCTGGGCGTGCACTTCCAGGCCGATGACCGCTTCGAATTCCATCGTCGCTATCCCTCGATCGGCGAGACGCGCGGGAGCGGCACCGCGCGTTCGACCGCTCCCGCCGCGGCAAACAGGGTCTCCTCCCGGAAATGGTTCGACAGGAGCTGCGCCCCGATGGGGAGCCCTTCCGGGGAAAGGCCGCACGGGACCGAGATCCCCGGGATGCCCGCCAAATTGCACGGGATGGTGAAGATGTCGGACAAATACATCGTCAGCGGGTCGTCCGTCTTCTCCCCGAGCCGGAATGCCGGGGTCGGAGCGGTGGGGGTGAGGAGCACGTCCGCCTTCCCGAAGGCGGACGTGAAGTCGTCCCGGATGAGGGTCCGGACCTTCTGCGCCTTCCCGTAGAACGCGTCGTAATATCCGGCGGAGAGCGCGTAGGTGCCGATCATGATGCGGCGCTTCACCTCGGGGCCGAACCCTTCGGCGCGCGTCCTGGACATCATCTCGATCAGACCGGACGCCCCTTTCGCCCGGTGGCCGTAGCGGACGCCGTCGTACCGGGCCAGGTTCGAGGAAGCCTCCGCCGGGGCGATGAGGTAATACGCCGAGAGGGCGAACGTAGTGTGCGGCAGCGAAACCTCGACCGCCGTCGCCCCCTGGTCGATGAGCGCGGAAAGGGCTTTCGATACCGCCGCCTTGACCGCGGGGGAGAGCCCCCCGCTCTCGAAGTACTCCTTCGGGAGGCCGATCCGCAGACCCTTGACCGGCCTGTCCACGGCGGCAAGGTAGTCGGGCGTCGGGACATCCGCGCACGTGGAGTCGCGCCGGTCGTGCCCGGCGATGACGGACAGCATGCGCGCCGCATCCGGCACCGTGCGCGTGATCGGCCCGGCCTGGTCCAGCGACGAGGCGAAGGCGACCATCCCGTAGCGGGACACGCGCCCGTAGGTGGGCTTCATTCCCACCACGCCGCACAGCGACGCGGGCTGCCGTATGGAGCCGCCCGTGTCGGTCCCCACCCCCGCGAACGCCATCGCCGCCGACACCGCCGCCGCCGTCCCGCCCGAGGACCCCCCGGGAATCCGCGTCACGTCCCACGGGTTGCGCGTGGCGCCGAAACAGGACGTCTCCGTGGAGGAGCCCATCGCGAACTCGTCCATGTTCTGCTTGCCCAGAAGGACCGCCCCGGCCCGAAGCACCTTCTCGGTCACGCAGGCGTCGTAGGGAGGGAGGAAGTCGGCGAGGATCCGGCTGCCGCAAGTGGTCCGCACGCCCCGGGTGCAGAAGATGTCCTTCAGGCCCATGGGCACGCCGTGAAGAGGCCCCCGCAACTCCCCGCGGGCCTGTGCCTCGTCGAGCTCCGCCGCCTGCGCCATCGCTCTTTCCGGCAACACGGTGATGTACGCGTTGATCCCGGGGTTCAGCCGTTCGATCCTCGCGAGGAGCGCACCCGTCAGGTCGCGGGAGGAGATCTCCTTCTCCCGCACCTTTCGCGCCGCCTCAAGGAGAGTCCATTCATGGACGGGAACGTCGGCCATGGCGATAGTCGCCTCTTGCTTCCTAATCTTCGATGATCCGCGGAACGCGAAAGAAACCGTCCTCGCGGTCGGGGGCGTTCGAAAGGATCGCTTCCGGATCCCCGAACGGGAGCACCGTGTCCTCGCGGAACGGGGTCCCCATCTCGACGGCATGGGAGGTGGGAACGACGCCGCTCGTGTCCAGTCCGTCGAGCTGCTTCATGTATTCGAGGAGATCCCCCAGCTGTTCGCGGAGCCGATCGGCGTCCGCGTCGGAAAGCGCGAGGCGCGCAAGCCGCGCGACGTGCAGCACCTCTTCCCGCGTGATCGCCATGCATTGCCCCCCGTTGAAGTCGAAAGGAGAATTTACCATACCATCGCGGGGAGAGGCAAAACGTGGAGGGAGACACTCCTTCCCTTCCCCCCGTCCGAACCCGGAGTGTCCCCCTCGACCCTTGCCGCGGGGTATGATGGGCCGATGGGGAATCACCGGTTTTTCGCCACGACGTTCAAGGGGCTCGAGGAGGTGCTGGCGGGCGAAGTCGCCGCGCTCGGGGGGGAGGAGGTCGGAATCGGCGCCGGGAGCGTGTCGTTTTCCGGCGACATGGCGCTGTGCTACCGCGGCAATCTCCGGCTGCGGTCCGCCAACCGCGTGGTGATGCTCCTGTCCGGGTTCCCCGCCCCGACTCCCGCCGCCCTGTACGAAGGGGCCCGCGACATCCCGTGGACCGAGCTGTTCGCGCCGGAGCGGACGATCGCCGTGGACGCCACCGTGCGCGACTCCGGGATCACCCATTCCCACTTCGCCGCGCAGAAGACCAAGGACGCGGTGGTGGACCGGTTCCGGGATGCCACGGGGCGCAGGCCGGACGTGGACACGGCATCGCCGGATGTGCGGATCGTCGTGCGGATCGTCCGCGACGCGGCTTCCGTGTCGCTGGACACCTCGGGTGAAAGCCTGAACCGCCGCGGCTATCGCGCCCACCCCACCGAAGCGTCCCTGAAGGAAACGCTTGCCGCCGGGCTGATCCTGCTCGCCGGCTGGCAGGGGGGCGAACCGCTGGTCGACCCCGCCTGCGGCGCAGGGACGATCCCGATCGAGGCGGCCCTGATCGCCGGGAACATCGCCCCCGGCTCCTTGGGACGATCCTTCGGGTTCCAGCGCCTGCTCGGATACGACCGGAAGCGGTGGGAGAGGCTCCTTGCGGAGGCCCGCGCGGAGGCGCGGCGCTCCGGTTCCGTCCGGATCGAGGGGAGCGACGTATCCCCGGAGGCCGTCGGCTGGGCCATCCGGAATGCGCAAAACGCGAAACTGGCCGAACGGATCCGTTTTACCGCTCGTTCGATCCGTATTTTCTCCCCTGGCGAGGGACCGGGGACGATCCTCTGCAACCCGCCGTACGGGACCCGCCTGCCCGGCGGGACGCAGGCGGAGGCCTTCTATCGGGAGATGGGCGAGGCGCTGAAGAAACGGAGCCGCGGCTGGACCGCGTTCCTCCTCTCGGGAAACCCCGAACTCACCGGTTTCCTCGGCCTGAAGGCATCCCGCAAGATTCCCGTGATGAACGGTCCCATCGACTGCCGCCTGCTGAAATACGAACTGTATTAGCCGGTGCGCCGAGCCGCAAATGCACCGGCTTTCGCGCGCCGCCGCATCCGCCCGCCCTATCGGCCGAAACGGGCAAGCACCCCCTCCAGTCGGTTTCGCCCGGCGGCGGACTCCTCGAACGGGTCTTCCTTCAGGCGATGCGGCAACGCCAGGCGGAAAGCGTCGGAGAGGCACTCCTCGTCGGGAGATGGGATCCCCTTGAGCGCCGCGAGGGCCTTCGCCGCCTTCAGCACCATGATGTCCCCGCGGTGGCCCGCCACGCCCAGCTCCGCCACCACGCCCACCACCGATTCGAGGATCCCTCCGGAAACATCGATCCCGGAAAGCGCCGCGCGCGCGGCCACCACCCGCTCGCGCAGTGCGCGATCCTCCCGATCCCATTTTTCCCGGAATTCCTCGTCGCCCCGCTCGAACAGCAGCACCCGCTCCACGATCGACTTCCGCAGCGATACGTCCCGCTCCCCGGAGATCTCCACGCACAGCCCGAACCGGTCCAGCAGCTGCGGACGAAGCTCCCCCTCCTCCGGGTTCATCGTCCCCACCAGCAGAAACCGCGACGGGTGACGGTAGCTCACCCCCTCACGCATCACCACGTTCACCCCGGACACCGCAACGTCCAGCAGAACGTCCACCACGTGGTCGTCCAGCAGGTTCACCTCGTCGATGTACAGCACGTTCCCGTTCGCCTTCCCCAATACCCCCATCTCGAACTTCCGCGTACCCGACCGCAGCGCCGCCT
The DNA here is from genome assembly GCA_021815305.1 of Deltaproteobacteria bacterium. GTDB lineage: Bacteria > Desulfobacterota > Deferrimicrobia > Deferrimicrobiales > Deferrimicrobiaceae > JAKAHC01. The sequence continues at coordinate 55,261 of JAKAHC010000006.1, forward strand.
CCAGGTCCAGGCTTCCCACCACGCGGTCCTCCGAAGCGTTCAGCGGAAGATCCACCACCTCCACCGGCCGCTCCTCGTAAGAACGCGTCTCCCCCAACCCCTCCCGCGCCCGGCACTCGTCGCAGGCAACCGCACCCCGAACGCACCCGAAACGGCACCCCAGGGCAACCTCCTTCGGCGGGAGAACCGCGGCGAACGACCGCACCGCCGTCGTCTTCCCCGTCCCCTTCTCCCCACGCAGAAGAACGCCTCCGATCGTCGGGTCCACCGCGTTCACCAGAAGGCCCTTCTTCAACAGCGACTGACCCACGAGGGCGCTGAAAGGAAAGTGCCGGGTCATCATCCGCCCGCCTTCCCGCGGGAGGCGTCCGCCCCAAGCCACTCCTCGCCGCCCGCGGGACAGAAGGCGCGCCATCGGATCCGGAAGTAGTCGTCGCCGAGCCAGTCCATGATGTCGGCTCCCCGTTCGCCGGTGAAATCGTACTCCCGGTCGAACTCGACCACCATCACCTTGCGCTGCTCGTTGTCGTAGAAGCGCAGCCAGTACGTCCCGTCCGGAAGTTCCCCGGCGTCGATGGGGACGAGGTCTCCGTACTGCAGGTTCAGGCGGCGGGAAAGGGTGGGCAGGGCCATAGGCGTCCCGCCGACGAAGAGGATCTTCTTTCCGTCGCCGATCGGCCCGTACCGCGCCTCGATTTCCCGCCGGGCGATCGTGATCCGTTTTCCTTCCACGGCCGCCTCCTTTTCTCCCGCGGCACCCCTCATAACGCCATCCGGCTGCGGATCGCCTTGAGGATCGCCGCACGGCTCATCTCCGCCAGCGAATAGTACTTCGCCCCCATCGCGTCCGCCACCGTGCGAGCCGGCCCGTCGGAGAAGATCCCCCGGGTCCTCGCGGATCTCTGCGTCTCCTCCATCGCGGTGCGCAGGGCCGCCGGCCCCGCAACCATGCGGTCCGTGTCGATGACCAGGGAGGTGACTCCCATCTTCCGGATCGTCCTGCCGACGCTCACCGCCTCTTCCAGCGGTTCCCCGCCGAAGTACGCCACGTTGGCGCGCCCGTCGGTGATGAGCGCCAGGATCGCCTTGCGGGATGGTTCGCGCACCTGCTCGCGCTCCAGCGTCTTCACGGCGGCAAACAGTCCGATGGAAAGCGGCGTGGTCCCTCCCGAAGCGAGCCAGGTGAGCTGCATCGCCGCCAGCGACGCGCTCCCGGTGGGGGGCACCACCACCTCTCCCACCGTGTCCCGGAACGCGATGAGCCCCACACGGTCGCGCTTCACATACGCGTCGCGCAGCAGCGACAGGACCGCCCCCTTGGTCGCCACCATCCGCTGCTGCGTCTCCATCGACGCCGAGGCGTCCAGGACGACGAGGACGAGGTTTCCCACCTTCCGCTCCCGGCGCTTCCCGCGGAGGTCGGAAGGGAGGACGCGCACCCGGCCCGTGTCCCGGTCGACGTGCCCCGTGGACACCGCGGCGAAGAGGGTCGCGTCGAGCGCCACGTCCCTCCCCTTCTCCCAGGGGCCGCTGCGGACGTACCGACCGCGGCTCCCCTTCGCCCGCGCCCTGCTCCGTTTCCCCGCCGCATCGGAGGATCTCCTCCCCTTCGGGGCGGAGATTTTCCGGATCTCGTAGGGATCCGACGGGATGACGACGGTATCCTCCGCATACCCCTGGCAGTAGTCGCAGTCGGGGTCCCCGCACGTGGGGGGGCCCTGCTTCCCCGTTGCGGCCTCGGCCGCCTCGTACCGATGGCGCGCCGCGCCCGCACGCACGATGGCCTGCCGCTCCTGCTCCTCCGGCGACATCGTCGGCGCCCGGAAGATCACGCCGCCCCGTTTCATGCCGTGCGTCGTCCCCGGCAGCGGCACCACCGGACCCCGGTCCTCCTCCTCCGCCTCTCCCGGAAAGACCCAGGACAGGAGCCGTTCCACCTGGTACGCACGGGCGGCGCTTACCCCCGTGCGCGGTACGCGGTGGGGCAGCGCCAACCGGATCGCATCGCGAAGATCCGCGGCGGCGAGCGCTTCCGCTCCGCGCAGGGCGGCCAGGGCGCGGGCCGTCTTGAGCGTGGCCAGGTCGCCCCGGTGCCCGGCGATCCCGAGCGTCGTGTTGACCTCGGCCACCGCCCCCACGATGTGGTCCGCGACATACACCCCCGGCAGGCGGGAGCGCGCACCCCGGATCGCGGCATCCACCAGGGCATCCTCGGCGCGCCATTTTTCCCGGAATTCCTCGTCGCCCCGCTCGAACAGCAGCACCCGCTCCACGATCGACTTCCGCAGCGATACGTCCCGCTCCCCGGAGATCTCCACGCACAGCCCGAACCGGTCCAGCAGCTGCGGACGAAGCTCCCCCTCCTCCGGGTTCATCGTCCCCACCAGCAGAAACCGCGACGGGTGACGGTAGCTCACCCCCTCACGCATCACCACGTTCACCCCGGACACCGCAACGTCCAGCAGAACGTCCACCACGTGGTCGTCCAGCAGGTTCACCTCGTCGATGTACAGCACGTTCCCGTTCGCCTTCCCCAATACCCCCATCTCGAACTTCCGCGTACCCGACCGCAGCGCCGCCTCCAGGTCCAGGCTTCCCACCACGCGGTCCTCCGAAGCGTTCAGCGGAAGATCCACCACCTCCACCGGCCGCTCCTCGTAAGAACGCGTCTCCCCCAACCCCTCCCGCGCCCGGCACTCGTCGCAGGCAACCGCACCCCGAACGCACCCGAAACGGCACCCCAGGGCAACCTCCTTCGGCGGGAGAACCGCGGCGAACGACCGCACCGCCGTCGTCTTCCCCGTCCCCTTCTCCCCACGCAGAAGAACGCCTCCGATCGTCGGGTCCACCGCGTTCACCAGAAGGCCCTTCTTCAACAGCGACTGACCCACGAGGGCGCTGAAAGGAAACGGGTTCATGCGGCGCACAACCTCCTGGACCGGGAAAGGGAAAAGCATCCGGGCTCCCGACGACGGAGAACACAAGGGAAAGTATACCTTGGAGGGAACTAAGGAGCGTTCCCCGCCGGGGGTTTTACGCTAGGAAGAACTCGTCGTCGGGAGGCAGGGACTCCATCAACCGGGTCACGTGGGCGTCGATCTCCTGCGAGGGGGTCGCGCTTCCCGCCTTCGCCTCCGACAGGCGCCCGAAATACTCCTTGCAGCCGGGACACGCGGCGCAATGGGTCTCCACGAGGAGGGACGCCATCGAGGAGAGCCGGCCGGCGACGGCCGCCCGGAGCAGGGAGAGGACCTTCTCCTTCCGCTCCTGCTCCGCCTGGTTCCGGTACTCCTGCATCTTCTCCGGGTATTTCTCCACGGCGGCGATGACGAAAGAGGCGAGGCGCGCCCGGACCTCGTCGGGAATCTTGTGTTCGATGGATTTCCGGAGCTGGGCCGTCTTCTCGCACGTCTTCCGGAAGGTGTTGGCGAATTTCATGCACGGCTCGCACATCGCGAGATGCGTCTCGAGTTCGGACCTGAGCTGCGGGTCCATCGTTCCATCGAAATAGTCCGCGAGAAGGAACGCCAGCTCCTTGCAGTTCATGCCGTCACTCCGCCTTCCCGTCCCGCAGGTAGCGGGAGAGTTGCTCGCGCAGGTAGAGGCGGGCACGATGCAGCCGGGATTTTACCGCGGGGACGGTCAACCCGAGGATCTTCGCCGTCTCCTCGTTGGAAAGCCCCTCGATGTCGCTCAGCACGAACACGACCCGGTACTTCTCGGAAAGTTCGCCCGTGAACCTGCGGATCATCTCCCCCAACTCCTCGTTCAGCGCCTTGCGTTCGACTTCCTTGCTCCAGTCGTCGATCGGAGAGGCGTGCATCCCCTCCTCGGTGAAGACCGGCATGAACTCCTCGATCGAGACGGTTTCGCTCCGCCGCTTGCCGCGCAGGCGCATCAGGCACGTGTTGACGCAGATCCGGTACATCCACGAGTAGAGGGCGGAATTCCCCTTGAAGGTGTCCGCCTTCCGGATCACCGTCATGAACACGTCCTGGGTGGCTTCCTCCGCGTCGCTCTCGTTCTTCAGGATCGACATCGCGAGGTTGAAGATCTTCCCCTGGAACAGGTGGAGCAGTTCCTCCACCGCGCCGGGGGTCCCCTTGCGGAGCCGTTCCAGAAGAACTTCGTCTTCCTTCCACCGCTCGGCGGGCATGCACGACTCCTTCTTAAGATTCGGGGACCCGGGGGGAGTTTCCGCAATTCCTTCCGGAAACCCAGAAGTATCACGTTTCTTCCGAAGGGTGCAAGTCCGCCGCCCGGAAGGCGGAACCGCCGGCGCCCGAAACGGCAGCGTCCCTGAACGGCGGCAACGGAGCGCCCTTACGTGCCTTTGGTCCCGGCTTTGGTCTGCTTTGGTCTTGGCGAAGAGGGGGCGTTTCTCTTACAATGGGGTAGCCTTGGGGCCGGACCGCCGGACCCTGGAGGAAACGAAGTGAAGAAAAACCACCTGATGCTCATCGCCATGCTCGCGGCGGGGACGGCGACCTTCCTGATCGCGCTTCTGCGGAGGAGGGAACTCGCTTCCCCGACCCCCTACGACCGCCCCCGGGGCGGCGAGAGGGAAGGGGATTTCGAACTCTTCATCGGTTCGTAAGGGTCACTCGAAAAACTCCATCGACACGGCCCGGACGAGGATCTTCTTCAGCCCGTAGACCGGGAAGCGGGCGATGATCTTCCGGTCCGCCCCCTCGCCCTCGATCGCCTCGACCCTTCCCTCTCCGAAGATGGGGTGCCGCACCTTCCGCGGCCGGTCGTGAGGGATCTCCGTCTCGTACCTGGGTTCCCCGCGATGCAGGGGGGGGCGCGCATCCGCCGGCGGACGGTGGAAGCCTTTTCCGGGCGTCGCCGCTTCCGCCCGAAAGCCGTCTTCCCACCGCACCGACGCCGCGGGCAGGTCGTTCAGGAACCGGGAAGGAACCGTATCCCGGAAGGAGCCGAAGAGGTTCCGGCGCCGGGCCAGAGACAGGAACGCCTTCTCCCGGGCCCGCGTCAGCCCCACATAGAACAGGCGGCGCTCCTCCTCCACCTCGGCCGAGGATTCCAGCGACCGGGAGTGGGGGAGCAGGCCGTCCTCGAGCCCGACGAGGAAGACCGTGTCGAACTCCAGCCCCTTGGCGTTGTGCAGCGTCATCAGGCGCACCGCCTCGGACTCCTCTCCCCCCGTCTCCTCCGCCGCCAGCGTCATCTTCTCGAGGAACTCCTGCAACCCGTCCTCGCCCGTACCGGGGAAGCCTTCCGCCACGCGGAGCAGTTCGCGGACGTTTTCGAGGTCCTCCTCCTTCCCCGATCCTTCCCGGCCCTCCCCCGGCTCCCTCGCCGCCGACTCCATGGCGTCGAGGAATCCCGCCCCCTTGAGCAGCGCGTAGAGCGCCTCGGCGGGGGACATCTGCGAAAGCTCCGCAAACCACAGATCACGGAAGGAGAAGAGGGGAACGAGGTTCGGGATGCGGATCAGCGTCCCGGACAGCGGGATGCCCTCGCGCCGCGCCGCCTCGCGGGCCTTCGCGAGCGTCGCATCCCCCACCCCGCGCCGGGGGAACTTCAGAAGCCTCTTGAGGGACACCGAGTCGTCCGGGTGCAGGAACCATTTCAGGTACGACACCGCGTCGCGCACGGCCGCCCGTTCGTAGAAGGAGAGCGCCCCCCGGAGCACGTACGGGATCCGCAGCAACCGCAGGGCGTCCTCCAGCGCCCGGGACTGGGCGTTCACGCGGTAGAAAACGGCGATCTCCGTGGGGGTCGTTCCCCCGCGGACCTCCCGGGCGACCTGGGCGGCCACCTCCTGCGCCTCCACCTCCTGGTCGGCATAGACGGCCATCGAAGGCGGATCGCCGCCCTCCCGTGCGGGGAGGATGATCTTCTCGCGGCGCATCCGGTTCTTCGCGATGAGCGCGCCGGCGACGGAGAGGATCGCGGCCCTGCTGCGATAGTTCGTGACCAGGTGGATCACCTTCGCGTCCGGGTAGCGCCGTTCGAAGGTGAGCATCGGGGCCGCGGAAGCCCCCCTCCACCCGTAGATCGACTGGTCCTCGTCGCCCACGGCGCAGAACGAGTCGGCCCCCAGCGCGAGGAGCTCGGTGAGTTCCGCCTGGGCGCCGTCCACGTCCTGGAACTCGTCCACGAGCAGATGCCGCACCGAGGAACGCACCGAGGAGAGGACGTCCGGCGCGCCCCGCAGCAGGGTTACGGGCAGCCGGATCAGGTCGGTGAAATCCACCGCCCCCGCCCCGCGCAGCGCCTCGTCGTACGCCTTCCCCACACGTTCCACCATGGAGATTCCGCGCCAGCCGGCGGAAAGGGCCGCCGACTCCACGGAGATGCCGTCCCGCTTCGCGCGCTCGATCAGCCAGGTGAACTTCGACGGGGGGAACTTCTTCTCGTCGATGTTCTGCTCCTTGAGGATCTGCTTCAGCACGTCCAGCTGATCTCGGACGTCGTAGATGACGAAACGTGGGGAAAGGCCGATGCGCGCCCCGTGGCGGCGCAGGAGGGTGGCGCCGAATGCGTGGAACGTGCCGAGCCACGGGAGATCCGCTCCGGAGGCCGCTCCGGGAAAAGCGCCGGACAACACGCTCCCCACGGTGGCGTCTTGCCCCTCGCCGCGGGCCCTCGTCACCCGCTCCCGCATCTCTCCCGCCGCCCGGTTGGTGAAAGTGATGCCCAGGATCGTGCGCGCCGGGACGCCGTCGCGGATCAGCCGCAGGATCCGCGCCACGATCGCGCGCGTCTTGCCGGATCCCGCCCCCGCCACCAGCAGGAGCGGCCCCCCGTCGTGCAGGACGGCGCGCCGCTGGTCGGAGTCGAGGGTGGTGAAGATCGGGTCGTCCAGCATCAAGGGCAGGGTGCCGCCTCCGTCGGGAAAGGATCCAGGGTACCGCATTGGGGGATGGCTCAGGAACCCCCTGTGCGCCGATTCCGTTCCGGAAAGGGGGAAATGGGGCACCATCTCCCTTTCCGGGGCATCTATTCCGTGCGGCTTGCTGCGAAACCGCCCACCGTCAAAGAGAGGACCGCGGATGACCCCGTTTCGCCTGCCCGATGACACGCGGATCGATTCCGCTCGCCTCAAGGTTTCCGCCCGCGCGCAGGCTTTGGCCTTCTACGAGGGAACGCTCGGATTCCACGAGGGGAAACGGGAAGGGCCCGTGTCGTTCCTGTCGGCCGGCGGGGATCTCCCGTATCCGGTCCGGCTGGAGGAGCACCCCGGCGCCGTCCGAAAACCCGGTGGGACCACGGGATTGTACCACGTCGCCCTCCGCCTTCCCGATCGAAAGGGTCTCGCCCGGGCGGTCGCCCGCCTGCTGACCCTGCGGTATCCGCTGCAGGGGTTCGCCGATCACCGGGTGAGCGAGGCGGTCTACCTGGCCGACCCGGACGGAAACGGGCTGGAGCTGTATGCGGACCGGCCGCGGGAGACGTGGCAGGCAAAGGGGGGGCAAGTGAGGATGACCACCGATCCGCTGGACGTGGTGAATCTCCTGTCGGAGGCGGAAAACGGGAAATCCCCCGGGGGGATCGCCCCCGGGACGGAGGTCGGACACGTGCATCTCGCCGTGTCCGACCTCGGCCGTACGGAGCGGTTCTACTCGGAGGTCCTCGGCCTGGCGGTCACCCAGCGCAACCTCCCCGGGGCGCTGTTTTTCTCGGCGGGAGGATACCATCATCACGTCGGCGCGAACGTCTGGGCGGGAACCGACGCTCCCGCACCTCCCCCGGAAACGGCGGGGCTTGCTTCCTTCACGATCCTGGTGCCCGAGGCAAGGACGGTGCATGTCTTGCGGGAGCGTCTCCTCTCCGCGGGCATGCCCGCGGAACCGGTCCCGGACGATCCCGACGCGTTGGCCACCCGCGACCCCGACGGCATCGGACTGGAGATCCTTCCGTATCAGCGGGCGGCGGCGATGCCTCGCAGAGCGCCGAGGATCTCAGCAGGGTCCATGCGGACGGAGTAGTCCGGGGCGCGTTCCCCCACGGAAAGACCGCCGGCCCTTCCTTCCGGCCGGATCCGGTCCACTCCCCTCCCGGGGATCGCTTCCCCCTCCGGAGGGCGATTTCGGGAGGTCTTGAACTCTTCGACCTGTTCCCGCAACGTCATGGACGTCTCCATTCCGTTCCGCTTGCCGATACGCCGTCGAAAGGTGAGAATGTCTTACACGATGCCGGATCCTTCCCCTCACGCACCTTTCCGGGCGGACGGCATGGGGCTCTCCCATTGTGAGAGGAGCGGAAAATGAGAAACCGGTTGGCGGTATCGCTGGCTTCGGCGCTGTTCCTCTGGGCGGCGTCCTGCATGCCGGCCGCCGCGGAATCCGGCGGTGCGTCCCTCGGCCCCTTCGAGGTGCTCGGCGGCGGTACCCACTACCTCGACGTCGGGGCGGGGTACTTCAACGTACGGAACCATTTCGACAAACGTTCCCCCGCCGGCAGGATCGAGCTCCGGATCGGAAAGAAGATCGCCTTCGTCGGACCGGCGGCGGGCCTGGTGGCGAACGACGACGGGGCCCGGTACGGGTACACGGGGATCTACGCGGATTTCGCGTACGGGAATTTCGTCCTGACGCCCCTCCTGGCGATCGGGGCGTACCACCGGGGAAACAGCGTCGACCTGGGCGGTCCCTTCGAGTTCCGGGAGTCGCTGGAACTCGCCTACCGGCTCGGCGGCCGTTTCCGGGCCGGGATCTCGCTGGCCCACATCTCGAACGCGAACCTCTACCGGGTGAACCCCGGCCAGCAGGATCTCCTCCTCACCCTCGCGATCGGGTTCTGATGCACCGTCCCGCGACCGGCCGCCCGACGAGGGCCCGGAGAGACCCGTGAGACCTCACCCGGGGCCGATCGTGACCGTTTTCTCCCCCCCCCCGCCGTTCCGGACGGTCTTCGCGGCGCGGATCAACAGGGGCAGGAAGACCGAAATCGCCACGATGCCCCACATGACCTTGCAGAGGGTGGATGCCCAAAGCCCGCCCAGGTCGCCCACGGAAATGATCATCATCTGGCAGAGCGATCGTTCCATGACCGGCCCCAGCACCAGTCCCACGATCAGCGGGGCGGGCTCATAACCGTATTTGCGCATGACGTACCCCACGACGCCTGCGCCCAGCATCACCCATACGTCGAAGAGTTGGGAGTTGTCCGCATACGTGCCGACGGCGCACATCACCAGGATGACCGGCAGCAGGTATTTCGGGGATACCCGGACGATCTTGGCGAAGATCCCCACCAGCGGCAGGTTGAGGATCAGGAGCATGATGTTGCCGAGGTAGAAGCTTCCGATGACCCCCCAGAAGACGTCGGGATGTTCCTTCAGCAAAAAGGGGCCCGGCGTCACGCCGAGCAGGAGCATCCCCCCGAGCAGGACGGCCGTGGAAGGGGTAAACGGCAGCCCCAGGGAGAGCAACGGGATCATCGCCCCGCCGGCGGCCGCGTTGTTGGCCGATTCGGGACCGGCCACTCCCTCGATGGCCCCCTTTCCGAACTTCTCCTTGTCTTTGGAGATCCCGCGTTCCAGGCCGTAGGAGGCGAAGGAAGCCATGGTCGCCGCGGGCCCCGGCAACAGGCCGATCAGGAACCCCAGCACGGATCCGCGCGCCATGGGACCTACGGACCGCTTCATCTCCTCCCGGTTGGGATAGAGCTCGCGGAATCTGACGGGCAGAACCTCCATCGGTTTTTCCCCTTCGGCCAGAACGGAGAGGACTTCCGCGATGCCGAAGAGCCCCGTGGTGATGGCGATGAAGCTCAGCCCTCCCTGGGCGGACTCGATGCCGAACGAAAACCGCTCCAGGCCGCCGATCGGATCGACTCCCACGGCGGAAAGCATCAGGCCGACCATCATCAGGATCAGGGTGCGGGTACGGGATTTCCCGGTCAGGTTCGACAACAAGGCGATGCCCATCACCGTCAACACGAAATATTCCGCGGGTCCGAAGGCGAGCGCGGTCCTTGCGAGCAGGGGGGCGAAGAACTGGAGGGCCACCACGCTGAAGGAGCCGGCGACGAACGATCCGATCGCGGCAACCGCAAGCGCGGCCCCGGCACGTCCCTTTTTCGCCATCTGGTAGCCGTCCAGGGTCGTGACGACGCTGGCGGGTTCCCCGGGGACGTTGACCAGGATGGAGGTCGTGGAGCCCCCGTACATGGACCCGTAATAGATCCCCGCCAGCATGATCAACCCCGCCGTCGGACCGAGCTTCAGCGTCAGCGGAATCGCGATGGCCATGGCCGCCGCGGGACCCAGGCCCGGAAGCACCCCGATCAGCGTTCCGACGAGCGCGCCGACGAAGCAGGCGAGGACGTTCCCGGGTTGCAGCGCTACCAGGATATAGGACGAAAAGCCCGACTGGAACATGGGATCCCGCCTCCTCGCTAAAACAGGAATCCTTCAGGGAAGTTCAGCTTCAGCCAGACGATGAACAGAAGGTAGCAGAACACGTCGATCCCCAGCGACAGCAGAATGGGTCCCCACCAGCCGCGGGATTCGGAGAGCCTGCTTGCGAAAACGGCGAAGAGGAACGTGGAGACGAAGAAACCGGCCCATCGCATCATCAGGATGTAGACGACGAATCCGGCGATCAGGACGAGTGCGGTCCTTTCCCCGGGATTTTCCCGAAAAAACGCTCTGGCCGAAACGGGATCCTTCCGGGGAGCCTCCCCTTCCTTCGCGCGTTTCCGTCTCCGAAGCGCCTGCGCCAGCTGCCATAGCGACAGGAGCGACAGGAATCCCCCCACCGATACCGGGAAGACCCCGGGGCCGGGACAAGCCCACGTGTCGAGAGGATACTTCAGCGCGTATCCCAGAAAGCCGAGCCCGAACAAGGTCAGCACCGTGCTGCTCACGATCTCTTTCCGTATCGTCATCGCAAAGGACCCTCGTGCGGAGAAATGCGCGGCAAGGCGGCCCGGCTGCCGGGTGTCGCCGGCCCCGTGCGCCCCCATCCCGCGACGGGACGGGGGGGGCGCACGGGAATCGCCCTATTTCTTCAGCAGACCGGCGTTACCCATGATTTCCCGGGTATACTGGTCCACTTTGGCGACGAACGCCCCGAAGGCCGCCGGATCCCGGTATTGCGGGGTCGATCCGACGGAAGAGGCGAACTCGATCCACTCCTTGCTCTCGACGGCCTTCTTCACCAGGGGGGCCAGCTTGTCGACCACCGCCTTCGGCGTGCCCTTGGGCGCCGCGATCCCCCGCCACTGGTCGAATTCCAGGTCGATTCCGGATTCCTCCAAGGTCGGCACGTCGGGCCAGATGCCGATGCGCTTCGAGCCGCTGACGGCCAGGATACGCACTTCTCCCGCCTTCACCTGGCTGAAGACCTCCGCCGGGTGCTGGCTGGACGCCTGGATCTTCCCGCCCATCAGGGACGCGACGGCGATGCCGCTCCCGAAGGGAACGTGGATGACGCGCAGGCCGGCCTTTGCGGCCATCGCCAGCGGCACCATGTGCGTGACGCTCCCCATCCCCGAGTTTCCGATCGTGACCTTGCCGGGGTTTTTCTTCACATAGGCGATGAATTCCTTGATGTTCTTCCAGGGGGCATCCTTGGCGACGGCGATGCACACCGGTTCCGCGCCGATGCCCGCGATGGGCACGAAGTCCCTGTAGTCGAAGGCGATCTGCTTTCTCGCGGCAAGCGTGTTGATCGCGCCCGAATACCAGATGAGCGTGTACCCGTCGGGCTGGGCCCTGTGCACCTCGTTGTAGGCGATGGCGCCGCCCGCGCCGGTGACGTTGCGCACGACCATGGGCTGCCCAAGGTCCCTGGAGATGATCTCCGCCAGCTTCCGGGCCTGGATGTCGGCGGCCGCCCCCGCCGCGAAGGGGTTGATCAGTTCGACCGGCTTCACGGGCCATGCGTCCGCCGCCACGGCGGGGGTGCTTCCCCAGGCCGGCAGGACGGCCAGAAGGAACAGGAATGCGGAAATCACGGTTTCGCCCATCGATCCGACTTTCCTTTTCATCGCTTCTTCTCCTTTGCGCCGTTTTTTTTCGCCGTATTCCCCTCGTTCCCCGAAACGCAGATCCTCCTATACGAACGCCCATGCCTCCTTGATCACCCGTTTGGTGTTGGCAAGGATCGCTTCCGACGTTTCCTCCGCGAGCAGGGGCCGCACCTCCGCGCTGAGCACGGGCCGTTTTTCCGGGTTCAGGAGCTTCAGATCCAGCAGCAGCCGGAAATAGTCCGTGACCTGCGGGGTGTCGGTTTCGCCGCCCGGCATGCCGAAACGGGGCTGCAGGTCCCCGTAGCCGGGGTGTCTCCTGTCACGGAACGCGCAATTGCCGATATGGAAGTGCATGGGATACTTTTTCACGAGGGGAACCGCCTCCCGGGGATCTTCCCGCAGAAGCGGGAAATGGGAGAGGTCCGCCAGGACCCCGAAATGGGGGAACTCCCTGTGCAGCGGCTCCGCCACGTCGGCCGCATCCCGGAAATGGCCGATGAGGAAGCATTTGTCGATGTCGTAGTCGAAGATCTTCATGTAGATCTCCATGGGCCCCTGTTCCTTCGTGTACCGGCAGACTTCCCCCAGGGTATCGACCAGGATCTTCTTCGCCTCTTCCTTCTTCTCCTCTCCGGGATGTTTGCCGGAGAAGACCCGCATGCAGGTGGCGCCCAGCTGGAACGCCTCGTCGACACCGTTCTTCATCGCGTTGATCGCTTTCTTCCTTTCCTTCGGATCGAACGCGTTCATGTCGAGCTTGTTCGTGAACATCCGCGGCTGGTTCGCGTAGCAGACCTCCAGGTGCGAGGTCTCGAGGAGCCTGCGCGCCTCGTGCCGCACCTTGGGGTCTTTCATCCACCCCACCTCCACGGCCGTCCAGAAGTCGTCCTCCACGATCCTGCGCAACGTCTCCACGATCGGACCTTCCCCCGTCGTGGCCACGGGGAAGGCCTTGAAATGCACGATCCCCAGTTTCATGTACCGGTAAATCGAGAAATTCTCCATGGCGCCGCTTCCTCTCCGGGCAGAAGTGTCCGTCAATGGACCTTTACGACCACCTTGATTGCGTCCTCGATCCTCTCGCGGAAATATCTGAAGGCTTTCGGGACCTCGTCCAGCGGAAAGGTGTGGGTATGCATGAGCTTCGCCTCGAACCGTTTCTGCGCCATGAGGGATGCGGCCCGGTGGGTCGCCCGGTTCCCTTCCCCCCGGATGCCGTAGACGTAGATGTTGTTCCGGACCAGCTTGGCCAGGTCCACGGGCACCGGCTGGCCCGGAAAGGCGGCAAGGCAGATCCTGCCGCCCCGGTTCACCATGTCCATCGCCTCGTTCAGGGCGTTGGGCGCTCCGGAGCATTCCATCACGTAATGCACCCCTTTCCCGGCGGTGATCCGTCTCACCGCCTCCACGGGGTTTTCCTTTCCCACGTTGATCGCGTGATCCGCGCCCAGGCGGATTCCCAGGTTCAACCGCGCGTCCCGGGTCCCCGTGAGGATCACGGGCGACGCTCCCAGGGCCTTTCCCACCGCCACGCTCATGAGGCCGATCGGGCCCGGCCCGGTGACGACGAGGCTCTCCCCCGAGATCAGGCCCCCCAGCACGTCGAGGCCGTACATCGCGGTGCCGGCGGTCACGATCAGCGTCGCCTCCTCGTCGCTCATCTCATGAGGCACGTGCACCAGGGTGTTCACGTGGTTGACGGCGTACTCCGCGAAGCCGCCGTCCGTCGTGAATCCGTTCGCGCGGTGCCCCTTGTCGTGTCCCTCGTAGTTCAGGCCGTAATTGAGGCAGGACGTGTACATCCCCATGCGGCATCGCTCGCACTGGCCGCAGCCGGCGTGGATCTCCACCGCCACGCGATCCCCGACACCGTAATCGTCCACGCCCGGGCCCAGCTTGACCACGGTGCCCATGTACTCGTGCCCCGGCGTGAAATCCTTGTTGAAGGGGAGACCGCCCCGTATCCATGCGGGAAGCCCTTTGGTGATGATCTCCACGTCGGTCCCGCAGATGGCGACGGCGTCGATCCGCACCAGCACCTCGGCGGGCCCCGGTTCCGGAACCGGCTTTTCCACAAGCCGCAGCCGGTCCGGGTCGTCGAGCACCCACGCCTTCATGCGTTTCGGAATCGGGTGGACCGTTCCCCGTGCCGGAGCATTCATCGTTCGCCTCCGTCGTCCCGGATGTTCCCCGCAAGGAATGCGACCTTCGCCGTATTCTCCACGAGATCGGCGATGTAGTAGGCGGCCCGGATGTCGGGGCCCAGCGCCAGGATCCCGTGCTCGGCCATCAGCAGCGCCTTGACGCCGGGGTGTCCGGAGACCCCCCCCTTGACGAATTCGCAGAGCTCCCTGGATCCCGGCGATGCGGATTCGATCACCGGCACCTCTTTCAGAAGGAGCCGCCCCGAGATGGTGGCCAGGGGAAGCGGTTTCCGCCGGTTGGAAAAGGCCGTCGCATAGGGAGGATGAACATGGGCGATTCCCCCGACATCCGGACGAAGCCGGTATACCGCAAGATGGAAGCCGGTCTCCTTCGACGGGGTCAGATTCGAGGGATTCTCGAGGATGGCGCCGTCCCGATGGACCAGCAGGTGGGTTTCGGGTTCCGCATCGGCCAGGGAAACCCCGGATGCGGTGATGAGGACATTCTCCGTTTCGGGGACCCGGAGACTCATGTTTCCCCCGGCTCCGCCGACGAGATCGCGGTAGAAGGCGCGCTTCGAGAAATCGGTCAGTTCCTTCCGCAGATGGAGCATGGTTTCCGCTTCCCTGGTCATCATTTCGTCATGTCCCGCCTTCTTTCATGAATTCGACAAGGCGATCGACGCATGCATCGACGAAGACGGCATCGTTGATGTGGGCGTCGATCTCCTCCACCGCGATACCGCTCCCGAGATGGGTCTTCAGGGCCTTGAGAAACTCGCGATTCCCGGCTTCGTCATGCAGCGGTCCCCCCGGCGCCCCGTACACAGACCATCCCTTCCGGGGGACGAACACGGCCGTCGGGCCGACCGAGCCGTTCAACCGCCGCGCCATTTCCTTCCCCGCAAGGGCCATTTCGCCCCGGGACATCTTCACGTTGGCGTTGAAGGGATTGTGCATATAGATCCTCCTTCTGCGCCACTTCGCGGGAATGGAACCCCTCGTCCCGAAACAGAGATACTCCATCCCCCCCGTGGAGACCACCTGGGGGATGCCTTTCGCCCCGGCCGCCGTCAACCTTCCGGGTTTGACCGGCATGTAGATCCCCGCACCCACGACCTCTTCCGCGAGCTCATGCGGGGTCAGGTCGAGCAATCCGTGGATGATTCCCTCCCCGATCAGGTCTTCCATGGCGGACCCTCCGGCCCCCGACGCGTGGAAGGGGATGACCTGGAACCCCCTTCCCCCGAGAGACCGCACCGCCCGGCTCGCAGCCGCTTCCGTGTTCCCCAGCGCCGTCACCGCGATGGTCCTCTTTCCCGGATCCGTGACGATCCGGCCGCCGTGCTCCGCCATCCCGATCACCGCCGCCACGGCGTTGGCGAGGACGGAGGCCGTCACCGGATTTTCCCCCCCCAGGAAATCGGCCACCGAGAACACCACCCCGATGTCCCTGTCCCCGACATAAGGGCGGATGTTTCCCGACGCGACCGTGGAAACGAGGTATTTGGGAAACCCGAAGGGCAACCCTCTCATGGCCATCGCGGAAACAGCCGTCCCCTGGTTGCCCCCGAGGCCGATGACGCCGTCGATCCCGCCCTCGGAAAAGAGAAGGGAAAGGAGCGCCGACGCCCCTTTCCCCATCGTTTCCATGATCCGGCCCCTCTCGCCCGTCCGGACCAGCGCCGGGAGCTCCATGCCGCCCCGGCGGGCGACCTCCTCGTTCGCGATATCCGGGCGAACGAGAGGGGGGCCGAGTGGCCCGATGTCGACGATCGTCGCGGAATAGCCGAGGGATTCGAGGAGCTTCCTCATGGAAGCCGCCTCTCCCCCCTTGGTGTCCAGGGCCGCCAGGATGGCGATGTTCCCCTTCCGGGTCATATCCGCACGGGTTCCAAAGGGTTGCCTCTCCCGCCTATCCTCTCCAGAAACGGCCGGGCCAGTCCCTTTTCCCGTCGGGCACCTTGAAGTCGAACTTCTTCACTTCCTCGAGAAAGGCGGCCAGGTGGTCGCTGATGCGCTCGAAGACCGCATTCCCCTGCTCCACGCTGGAACGCAGCGGGTTCCCGATCGTGGCCGTGTCCGAATATTCGTGGTGGAGCATCGGAACGAAGATGTTCTCCGAGCCCTGGAAGATAACCGTGTTGGTGCCGTCCCGCTTCGAAAAGGCCGGGCCCATCCACGCCGGGGCGTGCGCCCGGTCCGCCTTCGCGCGCTCCATGAAGATCGACCCCTCGTCGATCCCCTTCTCTTTCATGTACGCCATGCAGGTGGAGGTTTCCAGCTCTCCCGCGTGCCAGCCGGGGGTTTCCTCGGCGGGGCCCGTCATCAGGTCGGCGACGACGGCGCACTCCCTCTCCGTGGGGGTCTTGTAGTAGGCGCAGAAGCAACCCGTTTCGGCCCGGAGGGTGCGTAGCGCCTCCCCCTGCGCCCCCATGTTGGTGCCGTGGTGAGAGACGTACACCAGCTTGTTGAACCCGGCGAAGATCAGGCTGCGGCCGATGGAGTAAATCACATCCCGGTAGATCTCGGCGGGGAAGGAGATGCTGCCGGTCCCCCATCCGGCCTCCCCCATATGGTGGGGGGACAGGCCGAAAGGCAGCAGCGGGGAGTAGAGCACCCCGGCTTTCACCGCCGCCCTCTCCACGCTCCCCATGGTCGTGTAGGAATCGACCCCCAGGGGCACATGGTGGCCGTGCTTCTCGCAGCTCCCGACCGGGATCATCACCGTGTCGTTGCCCGCTTTCAGATAGTTGGCCACGTCGGTCCAGGGCAACTCCAACAGGTCGTACTTCTTCAACTCCGACATCTTGTTTCTCCTTTTCGTTTTCTCTCCGATGCGGCGGATTCGGAGGGTTCATGGAAAACCTTTTCCGCGGAGATCATCTCGGAACCTTCGGATTATCAAAACGAATTTGCGGATTCCTGACGGTAGACTCCCTGACCAGGAGCTTTGTCGGGAACACCTTCCTCTTTTCGAATTTGCTTCCGGAAAGGAGCCCGACCAGCATCTTCATGGAGGCGGCGCCGATGTCCTGGATGGGGATTTCGACCGTCGTCAGGGGGGGATCGAAGTAGGAGCTCAAAGGGACGTTGTCGAACCCCACCACCGCCAGATCCTCAGGAACCGAAAACCCCGCCTCTTTCGCCGCCTTGATGGCCCCGAACGCCATCTGGTCGTTGGCGGAAACAATGGCCGTCGGCCTTTCCTTTCCTTTCAGGAGCGTTTTCGCCATGAGATACCCGCTCTTCGGGTTCCAGCTCCCCGGACGGACAAACTTCTCGTTGAACGGCAACCCGTTCTGTGCCAAGGCGTTCCGGTAACCCGTCAGGCGGTCCAACGATGTCGTCGATCCGTCGGACCCGCCGATGAAACCGATTTCCCTGTGGCCGAGGCCGATCAGGTGCCGGACGGCCTGCGCCGCCCCCCCCATGTTGTCCGCCATGACCGCGGGAAAATCCACTTCATGGCGGCCTATAACGACAACCCGTTCTTTCAGTTCCCTCAGGATGGAGAGAGTTTCGTAGCCGGTGATGATCCCTCCGCTGAAGATGACCCCGTCGGCCGATTTCTCCCTCAGGAGATAAATGGACCGGATGATCCCTTCCTGTTTCCCGTCCGTATTCTGGAGTGTAACCGAATACCCCGCCTTGTCGGCCACATTCTGGATGCCCCGAACGATTTCCGCGTAATAGGGGTTGGAAATATCGGGGATGAGGATCCCGATGGTCAAGGTCTTTTTCATGTGCAGCCCTTTGGCAAGGGCGTTGGGCCGGAAATCCAGTTCCCTGACGACGCTCAGCACCCTTTCGCGGGTCGCGGGATGGACTTTATGGGAATTATTATTTATTACACGGGATACCGTGGTGATGGAAACATTGGCTTTCCGAGCGACATCCGTGATCTTGGCCATGCAACCGTTCCCGTCGGGTATGGAAAACGTTTTCCAGACCTTAAACCCGGACGGGGGCGGTTGTCAAGATCCGTTTTCCCCTCTTCCGTCTCACGACGCGTACCCGCGAAACGTCGTCCTTTTCCCTCCGGTTTTTCCGGGGACGGTACGGCTCTCTCCGGGTGAGGAAGGCGGCGAGGAGCTTACGGCGTGACTTCCACCGGGCCCGGAGAGGACGGAGGTTTCGCTCCATGCCCGAAGAACCGCTCCGTGAAGCGCGACAGCCAATCGGCAAGATCCTCGAAGATCGTGTAGAAGATCGGCACGTAGATCAGTGTCAGGAACGTGGAGACCATCAACCCGCCGATGGCGACCACCGCCAGGGGGGAGAGGCGCTCCAGGCCGATCGCCCGCTCCATGGCGATCGGCAGCATGCCGACGGCCGTGCCGAAGGCGGTCATCAGGATCGGCCGCGTGCGGACCCGGACGCTTCCTTTCAGCGCCTCGATGGTGGTGGCCCCTTTCCTCCGGGCGACATCGATGAAGTCGATCAGCAGGATCGAGTTTTTCACCACGATTCCCGCCAGGAGGATCATGCCCATGAACGCCGCCGTGGACTGGTGCTTGCCCGTGAGCAGCATGGACCAGATCGCGCCGATCAGCGCCAGCGGAATGGCGGTCATGATGGTCAGCGGGTGGACGAATGACCTGAAGGCCGGCACGAGGGAGAAGTAGAGAAGCACCATGCCGATCATCAATGCCGATGTCAGAGCGGCGAAAGACTCCGCCCCCTGCCTGGCGTCTCCCTCCTGGGAGATGGAATACCCCGGCGGAAGTTTCAGCCCGGCAAGCGCCCTGCCCACGTTCGCCATGATATGGGAGACCGCCGCCTTTTCCCGGTACCCGAAGACATCGATCGTGTTCCGCATGTCCTGCCGGGTAAGCAGCATCGGGACGTAGGACGTGGTGATGCTTCCGAGGGCCGCAAGGGGGACTTGCCCCAACGGAGTGCGCACCGTGAATTGAGACATGCCGGCGATGCTGTCGCGTCCGGACGCATCGAATCTTGCCCGGATGAGAAAACCGTCCTCCCCGGCGATCCGGAAGATGGAGGCGACCCCGCCCTGGACCGACGCCTGCACCTGGGCGGCGATCTCCCGCGGCGAGATGCCGTACACGGCGCACTTCTCCCGGCTGGCGAGGAAGTTCACCTCTTTCTTGTCCGCGGTCCAGGAAAGGGAAACCGACTTGAGTCCCCCAACGTTCTCCAGCCTGCGCCGGACCTCCCGGCCGATGCCGGACAGCACCTGCGGATCGGGCCCGCTCACCATCACGTCCACCGCGGACCGGATCGACGAAAGAGGGGTGGCGCCGTAGTCGAAGACATCCACCGTCTTCATCCCGGGGATGGCGAGGAACTTCCTGCGCATGTCGCCCTCGATCTCCCAAATGGACTGTTTGCGGTGGAAGCGGTCGACCAGGTTGACGGTGATGTTCCCCTGCTGGGGGTTCCTGCCGCTGCCGAAGGAGACCACCGACGGTTCCGAACCGAGGGTGGAGCTGATGGAGACCACCCCCTCCTCCCGCCGGATGATCTCCTCCATCCGGGAGAGAATGGCGTCGGCCTGGCGCAGCGAAGAGTTGCTGTCCGCCTCGAAGTTGATCTTCACGATGCCCGTATCCATGGGAGGCATGACGTCCTGGCCGACCAGCGGTTTGACGAACTTGCCGCTCACGGCGAGGATCACGAAGGCGACGAGGATGAAGACGAAGCGATGCCGCAGGGCAAAACCCAGGGATCCGACGAAGAAATCGCGGATCGCGTTGACGAAGCGGTCGCTCCCTTTCCGGACAAAGGCCTCGAACCGGTTTTCCCGGGCGTTTCTTTTCAGGATGTACGGCGCCAGGATCGGGATGATGGTCACCGATACGACATAGGAGGCGATCAGCGCGATGGTCAGCGAGAGGGAAAGGGGCCTGAGCACGGTCTGGACGTACCCGCCGATGAAGATGATCGGCACCAGCACCACCACCGTGGCGTAGGTGCCGGAAAAGATGGCGAGCATCACCTCTTCGGTGCCGCCCGCCACCGGTTCGGTCAGGTCCTTCCCGGATTCTCGGTAGTGCCGTTCGATGTTTTCGATCACCACGATGGCGTCGTCCAGGAGCATCCCCACCGCCAGGATGACCCCGGTCAGGGTCACCATGTGGAACTCGAAGCCGAACAGCCACATGAAGGCGAAGGTGATGAGATAGGTGAACGGGATGGAGATGGCGCACAGAAACATCGTCCGGAAGTTCCCCAGAAAAAGGAAGATGACGATCATGGTGATCACGATCGCCTCCCGCAGCGCCCCGAGCATGTTTTCCACGCTCCGGTCGATCAGGTCCTTCTGGGTGTAGCTCACCGCGAAATGGATGAACGGATACTCCCGCGCCAGGCGCGGGATGTCGGACTCGGCGGACCGGATGGCGTCCAGGGTATGGCCGTTCTGGGACCGCAGGATGTTGATCCCGATCGCCTCCTCCCCGTTGCCGTGGTAGGCCGACTGGGGCTCCTGCACCCCCGCCCGGACCCGGGCCACGTCCCGCAAGTGGACCGTCCCCCCCTCCTTCCGGGCGATCACCAGGTCGTTCAGTTCTTCCGGATTCCGGATCTCGCCTGCGGTCTTGAACAGATACTGCCCGTCTCTCCGGAGGATCAACCCCTGCGGGATGTTCCGGTTCTGGGCCGCCAGCGCTCCGAGGACGTCTCCGATGCTCACCCCGAACCGGTCGAGGCGGTCCGGATCGATGGAGACTTCCACCTCCGGCTGGTTGGCGCCGAAAACCTCCACGTTGGCCACGTCGGGCAGCCGCAGCAGCTCCTCCTTGATCGGGTTGTCGGCCAGTTCGCGGATCTTTCGCAGGTCCGCAGGGTACCCCGCCGCGGGGGTAAGGGAAAGGGTCATGGTCGGCTGGGTCGCCTGGCTGATCTTGAAGATCTGCGGCGGGCGGATCCCCTGGGGAAACCGGGCGGCCACCTTGCTCAACGCGTTGGCGACGTCGGTCGCGGCGGCGTCGAGCCCCTTGTCGTACTCGAACTCGGCGGTGACGACCGACACCTCGTCCTTGGAGGTGGACGTGACCCGCCGGACCCTG
This sequence comes from Deltaproteobacteria bacterium, assembly GCA_021815305.1. Classification (GTDB taxonomy): domain Bacteria; phylum Desulfobacterota; class Deferrimicrobia; order Deferrimicrobiales; family Deferrimicrobiaceae; genus JAKAHC01. The sequence continues at coordinate 76,385 of JAKAHC010000006.1, forward strand.
TCGATGGCGGAGACCTCCTTCTCGATCGTCCGGGTGATGTCCGATTCCACATCGTTGGAGGCGGCCCCCGGCATGACCGTGATCACGCTGATCTGGGGGCGGTCCGTATCGGGAAAAAGGTTGAACGGCATCCGGTGATACCCGATGCCCCCCACGACCGCAAGGAGGAGAACCACCGAAAGGACAAGGTGCGGCTTCCTGACGTACCGCTCCACGAACCTCACGGTTTTCCCTCCGCCTGCGCCACGGGTTGCCCCGCCCCGGCCGGCGTGACCCGGCTCCCCTCCACCAGGGTGAGCAGTTTGTTTTCCTGCGCAACCGCCAACCGGTCACCGGCATGCAGCTCCCCCCTGACCGCCGCCTTGCCGCTTCCCGCGCCGAGGAACTCGACCGGAAGGAGATGGACGACGCCGTCCCGGACCCGGTAAACCACCGGTCCCCTGGGGCCCGTAACCACGGCTTGCTCCGGGACGATAAGACCCTTGATCCGGCGGACCACCAGGTCCATGCCGACCGTCGCATCCGAGGGGAGGTTGAACGGCGCGGACTTTGTGACCACCTCCACCGTGGCCAGCATGCTCTTGCCCAGCGCGGGGTAGACCCGGTTGACGGCGGCCTCGATGCGCCGGTCGCCGTCTCGAAGATGGACCGGAGTCCCCGGGCGGATCCGGGCCAGCTCCTCCTGGGGCACCTGGGCCAGTACCTTGTACGGCGATCGCTTCTCGATCGTCAGGATCGGTTTCCCCGGCACCGCGAGGTCTCCCGGCTCGTTCCAGCGCCGGGAAACCACCCCGTCGAACGGTGCGGCGAGGCGGGCGTACCCCGCCTGCGTCCGGGCCACGGCGGTGTTCATGGCAAGACCTTTCAGGCTCTCCTCGTACGCATCCGCGGCCGCCTTCGCGCTGTCTCGGGCCGCGCGCGAGCGGTCCAGCGCCTCCTGGGAAATGGCCCCGGCTTTCTGCAACGTCACGTCGCGCTCGTAGACGGACTTCTGCGTCCCGTAGACGCTTTGCGCCCCGGCCAGCTTCCGGCGTGTGGACAGGAGCTCGGCGTTCACCGCGACAATCCGGTCGGCAAGCTCCCGGTCGTCGATCGTGACGAGTCCCTCGCCCCGGCGCACGGCATCTCCCTCCCGCTTGGCGATGGCCAGGATGTTTCCCGAGATGCGCGACGAGATGTCGCTCCGGGTGAAGGGAACGATCGTCCCCAAGTAATGCACGGCGACCTCCAGATCGCCTTCGGAAACCGGGGCGACTTCCACGGCGGGAGGGGGGGTCTGCGGCTTCGCCAACCGGGCGATCTCCCCCTGCTTCTTCTTTACGAGCGCGATTCCTCCGACGACCAGGAGGACCGCAACCAGGATAAAAATGACGATGCGTTTCATTTCAGGTACTCCTCCAGGGTGCCGGTGGCCCTGCGGTAGGCGACCATGGCCGCGTTATAGTCGTACAACGCCTGGGTGTAGTTGGCCGCGGCCGTGACATCGGCCGCCTGGGAAAGGAGCAGGTCCGCCATCGTCCCGGCGCCGCTTCCGTATTTCAACCGTTCGATGCGGAACGACTCGTCGGCCTGGGCCACGGCCTTTTGCGCCGTGTCGATCCGGCTGCCGCTGTCGGCAAGCGAGGCAAGGGCGGACCGGATGTCAAGCCGGATCCGGGAATCGACGGCCGCGAGCCTTTCCTTCGCTTTTTCCCGCCCGATCCGGTCGCGGGCCAGGTCGGCCCGTATCGACTTGTCGAACAACGGGAGATTCAGGGTGATCCCCACCGACCAGTTCGCCTCCTGGTACCAGGGGTGGAACCCGACCTGGTCGATATACCCCGCCGACGCCGAGAGCGAGGGGAGGAGTTTTCCGAAGGTGATCCTCTCCACGGCCACCGCCTCCTTCACGCCCCCGGCGGCCACCAGGTATTCGGGCCTTCGGACATGGGCTTCCGCAATACCGGACGGGAAATCGGCGCGGAGCGCCGGACGGGAAAGGGGATCGGACAGGACCAGCGGGTCCGGGCTCTCTCTAATTTCCTCCCCCATGAGGAAACGAAGCGTCGCTTCCAGGGTCGACAGGCTCTCCTCCAGGGTCAGGAGCCGCTGCCGTTCGTTGGCAAGCTGCACCTCCACCTTCAACAGATCCACAGGGGCCGCTCTGCCCACGTCCACGAGCAGCCGGATGTTCCGCTCCTGCTCCTTTAGCGCCGCGACCGAGGCGCGCTCCGATTCCCGGAACGCCGTGAGCTGGAGGATCTTGTTATACGTGTTCACGGTGTCCGCGATCAGGTCGTTCCGCGTCAGATCGGCGGCATGTTCCCGGATCTCCTTCCGGATCTTCGCCAGTTCGACGCCCCTGGCGATCCGGCCGCCCTGATACAACGGCACGGTCAGGGTCGGCCCCCACGAAGCGAACGCATCGCTGAAACGGGGAGCGAGCGCCGAGGATTGCGCGGGGATATACGGAAACGCGTCCTGCCGGAAAACCTGGGTCGCATCGAAGGAGAGCCGGGGATAGCGGCGCCCTTCCGCGCTTTCGACCCCTCGTTCCGAAGCGCTTGCCGCGAGCCGGGTTTCCTTGAGCGAGGGGTTCCCTGCCAGCGCAGCGCGCAGGCACTCCCGAAGAGTCAACCCGTCCCCGCGCGCCGGCGCCGCCGCGGCGGACAGGACCGCCAACCCGAGGATCCCCGGGACAATGACAATCATGACCTTCCTCATCGTTGCCCCTTTCCCCATGCGTGTCTTTTCCGTGAAGGCGGCGAATGTCCCTTGCGGCCTTCGTTGCGGGCCATCCCCCCTCCCGGCTTGCGATTTCTCACAGCAGGGCGTTGAACAGATACCCCACGACGAGGATCCCGACCCCGACGATCCCCGCAAAGGCGGCGATCAGGCGGACCTTCAGGACCTTGCGGAGGATGATCATCTCCGGGAGGGACAACCCGATGACGGACATCATGAAGGCGAGCACCGTCCCCAGCGCCGCTCCCTTGCCCAGAAGCGCCTGCACGATCGGGATGATTCCCGCCGCGTTCGAGTACATGGGAATGCCGATGAGCACGGCCAGCGGCACCGACCACCACGCCCCCGCTCCCATGATCCCGGCCATGAAGTTCTCCGGCACATATCCGTGGATCCCCGCGCCCACCGCGATCCCGGCCAGAACGTACGGCCAGACCTTTCCGACGATGTCCCGGACCGCGTCGATCCCGGATTGGATGCGGTCCCGCCAGGAAACCTTCGGGGTCCCGCCTCCTTCCCCCCCTCCCGCCGTCGCAGCGTAGACCCACTCCTCGACGTACCCCTCCATCCCCAGGCGGCCGATGACCCATCCGGATACCATGGCGATGACCAGCCCCGTGCCCATGTAGAGCGCGGCGACCCGCCATCCGAACAGGCCGTAGAGAAGGACGAGGGCGATCTCGTTGACCATCGGGGCGGAGACCAGGAAGGAAAACGTCACCCCGAGAGGCACGCCGGAGGTGACGAACCCGATGAAGAGCGGAACCGCGGAACAGGAGCAGAAAGGGGTGACGATTCCCAGGAGCGCGGCCAGCACGTTCCCGGCGGACTCCCTCCTGCCGGCGAGGATCCGGCGCGCCCTCTCCGGCGTGAAGAAGGAGCGCACGACCCCGACCGCGAAAACGACCAGCGCGAGGAGCATGAGGACCTTCGGCGCCTCGAAGACGAGGAACTCCACGGCGGACGTCAGCCGCCGCCCCGGCGGCAGGGCCAACAGGGAGAAGGTGAACCACTTCGCAAACGGGGAAAGGGACCGGTACACCAGCCACCAGGTTCCCAGGGCAAGCAACCCGATGCCGGAATATTCCGCGAGCGTCCGGGACCGGTCATCCCCCGCCGGAACCGCGCCTTCCGCCGTTCCCCCCCCCTCTCCGCACGCCCCTCCCGGCACGGTCCCGCCGGCGGCCTTCCCTCCGCAACCCCCGCTCATGGCGTATCGCCGCGCAGGAGGAGGGATCGGACCTCGTCCACCGTCGGCACCTTTCCGGAAATCCTCACCTTCCCGTCGATGGCCACCGCCGGGGTCATCATCACCCGGTACGTCATGATCTCCCGGATATCCTCGACCTTCCGGATCGTGGCGTCGGCACCCGCCTGCTCGACGGCCTGCCGGACGATCTCGGTCGTCTGCCGGCACTTCGCACATCCCGTTCCAAGGATCTCGATCTTCATGCGCCTTCCTCCGGATTATTTCGTTCCGACCGCCTCTTCCGACGGAGCGGGGCAACATGCCGATGCCCTGCCCCTCGGGAGGGTCATCCCCCGTTCGCAGATGGTCGCGGGCCCCAGTCGCCGGGCCAGCGCCTCCCTTTCGCGGTCCCGCCGCACCACCGGGTCGTCGTTGAGCCACCCGCGGAGGGTCTGGAGCATCTTCCGCGCGTAGGGGGCGCCATTGGACCCGTCCAGGGAGTAGTGCACCCACTTCCCTTCCTTTCGCTCCTTGACCAGCCCGGCCATCTTCAGGAGAAAGAGATGCTTCGAGATCGTGGACTGGTTGAGCCCGATGACGGCGATGAGCTGGCAGACGCACATCTCGCCGCCCTCGAGGAGCTTCAGGATCCGCGCGCGGGTGGGGTCGGCCACCGACTTCAGCACCATCTCGTAATCGCGAAACGACATCCCGGCCTCCTCATATGGACAATTGACTATATGAGATATTATCACGAAGGCGGAAACGTTTCAATGAGGGAGTTCTTCCGCACGGGGAAGATCGACGCGGAGGATCGGAAATGCGGCGGGGAAAACGGTCCGGGGGTCCCGCGTCTTGCCGGATGCGCCGGGCGTGGCGTAGTTCCGGCCGCGAGAGCGAAGCGCGAAAGGGGCTACGACCTGCCCGCGTCGAGGATCTCCCGCACCTTCCGGAGCAGGTCGTTCGGAAGGAACGGCTTCTGGAGGAAGCGGAAACCCGGCCGGCCGCCGCCGCTTTCGATGCCGTTTCCCTCCGTGTAGCCGGACATGAAAAGCACGTTCATGCCGGGTCTTTCGTCCTGCAAGCGGATCGCCAGCTCGCGGCCGCCCATCACGGGCATGACCAGGTCCGTGATGAGCAGATCGACAGGCTCCCTGCGCTCCTCGAAAAGGCGCAACCCCTCCCTCCCCTCGTCGGCGGAGAGCACCCGGTACCCCTTCCCGGAGAGGACGTCCACGACAAGGTCCCGTACCGCCTTCTCGTCCTCCACCACGAGGATGGTCTCCCTGCCGCCCAAGGAATCACGGGATGCCTCCGTTTCCCCGGCCTTCGCGGTTTCCTCGGCGGTCCGCGGGAAATACACCCGGAACGTCGTGCCCGCTCCGACCACGCTCTCCACGTCGATGTACCCGTTGCTCTGCTTGACGATCCCGTAGACGGTGGCCAGGCCCAGTCCCGTTCCCTTTCCGACCTCCTTGGTCGTGAAGAAAGGCTCGAAGATGCGGGAGATCGTCTGGCTGTCCATCCCGCATCCCGTGTCACGGACCGTGAGCGCCACGTATTGCCCTGCGTTCACCCCCTCGTGGCTCCGCACGAAAGACTCGTTCAGCGTCACGTTGGCGAGGGACAGGGAAAGCGACCCCACGCCCGGCATCGCGTCCCGGGCGTTCACCGCGAGGTTCATGACCACCTGCTCGACTTGCGACGGATCGGCATGCACCTTCCAGAGGCCGGGCCCGGCGGTCGTGACCAGAACGATGTCCTCTCCGATCAGGCGCTGAAGCATCTTCTCGATTCCGGAGACGACTTCGCCCAGGTCGATCACCTTCGGATGAAGCACCTGCTTCCTGCTGAACGCGAGGAGCTGGCTGGTGAGCAAGGTGGCCCGGTTTCCCGCCTTGCCGATCTCCTCGAGGGCCCGCCGCTCCGGATCGGCGGGGGAGTGCTGGGCAAGCAGGAGCTCGCTGTACCCCGTGACCACCGTCATCAGGTTGTTGAAGTCGTGGGCGATCCCCCCCGCGAGCCTGCCGACCGCCTCCATTTTCTGCGACTGGCGCAGTTGGTCCTTCAGGCTCCTGTGTTCGGTGATGTCCTTGTTCAGACCGATCATGCGCGTCACGCGGCCGTCCGCATCCCGGAGCACGATCGCGTGGGATTCCATGTACCTCACCTTGCCGTCCGGCTGAACGATGCGGAACTCCACTTCGTGTTCCTTCTCTCCCCGGAGGGCCGATTGGAGGTCCGCCATGAAGACGGAGCGGTCTCCGGGGTGCAGCCGTTCTCCCCACGCTTCCAGGCCGGCCGGAAACGCGTCCTCCGGTATGCCGTACTGCTCGAACATCCTGCCGTCCCAGAGCAGCCTGTCGGACCGCACGTCCCATTCCCAAATGCCCCAGTGCCCGGCGTTCGCGGCAAGCTGAAGCCGACGTGTGGTGTCCCGGAGGGCCTCCTCCGTGCGCTTGAGCTCCGTGATATCGTGCGCCACTCCGCGGACCACGGGCTCCGGCACTCCCACCGTGCGCAACGTGTTGTTGTATTCCCAGATGCGTTTCTCTCCCTTGCGGGTCTGGACGAGCAGCATGCCGTGCGACTCGCCGCACTCCCGGATCTTTTCCAGGTACGCCTCGAATTCCCCGCGCACTTCCGGCGCCAGGATGTCGGCCAGATTCATCCGCAGGAGTTCCTCCGGGGCGTAGCCGAGGATGTTCGCCGCCGAGGGGTTCGCGGAGAGGATCTTCCCCGACAGGTCGTGCGTGCAGATGAGGGCTTTCCCGTGGTCCACGAGGTCCCGATACCGGTCCTCGCTCTCCCGCAGCTTCCGCTCGGCCCGTTCGCGGCCGTCGAGATGTTTTCGCACTTTCGACCCGCCGTAGCCGATCCCCGCGAGACCGAAGAGCCACAAGCCGGCATGCAGGAAGATCCCCGTTCTTATCCCCCCCCGCTTTCTGGCGCGGATCGGCGCAAGCGGCACCATGACGCTGATCCCGCCGTGGAGGTCGCCCACCTTGTATCCCTGTTTCGCGTGGCATTTGAGGCAATCCTTCTCCGTGAGGAACGGCCGCATCATGCGCAAGAAGGCCTCGCCCTTGATCGTTTCGACCGAGCTGACCTCGCGTTCTCCCCGGTGCAGGGACCGGAGAGCCCCGGATTCCCAGGAGTCGGGAAGATTTCGGGGGCGGATCGCCCGCAAGCCCGTGATGTGCCCCCGGAACCCGTACTGGTCTCGTCTTTCCTCCTCCACCTGGCGCGTCATGTAGGCATGGTCCAGCAGCGTGAGGAGGCGGCCCGAAGGGGTCCGGACATCGCGTTCCGGGATGTCCGACAGGTACGGATTCGGCAGGGTGTTCTTCGTCACGGGGGCGTAGACGCCCCCGTTCTGGACAGACCACCGGCGGTATGCGAGGTCCTTGTTGAACGTGACCCGGGCTTCCGATTTCGCCTGTTCCACAACGAACTTCCGACTCGCCCTGATGCTCATGTACAGGGAAAACAAGACGATTGCCGTCCAGAGGGCCATCAGGGCCAGGACGAAAGGCATGACGCGGAGGCGGGGGGGCTGGATGCCCGAAAAGGATCCATGGGGTTGGGACATCCGGAGAACTCCCTTCCCTGCGAAAGGCCACCGTGCGAAACCGTAACAGTCGGTACTATCGGCGATTCAGGAGGGAATCTTCAAGGATGATTCACTTGGAAATCCCCGGGGATGGACGACCGACTAAGGTATCGGATGCCAATAAAGTTGTTACCGCAAGGTCGGGCAACTGATTGATTTTCCGTTGCGCCCGCTGGGGCCTATTCCCGTATAGTTTTTACATTTCCCGCAAAGTCCATCAAAGTTCTTACATTCCGTGACAATAAAGTTCTTACAGGCAGCAACCCCGGGACCGGAAGCCAACGGAAAGATTGGCGGGTAGACGTGCCAGAAATCATGATTTCCTCGTCCGGCACGATATTGACGAAAAGTGCCGACATATTTCCAAGAAGCAATTTATCATACATATAAACCTATTGGTCTGAGTGCTGGGTCGTACCTTGGTTGGGAATGGCCTAAGGGACCGGGCATCTGTCGAGGAACTGTGGATGACCACCATTCTTGGGATCGACGCCGCGTGGACAGCAACCGAGCCCAGCGGCGTCGCGCTTGTCACGTCGGACCGCCACGGTTGGCGATGCATCGCTATCGCACCAAGTTACGACGAATTCTATTCACTCTCTCGCGGGCGTCCGGTCACGTGGATAGATGGGACATCGAACGGCAGCCCCCCAAACGTCCCACATCTCCTCAGGGCAGCACAAAGACTTTCGAGATCGGAAATTGACCTCATTGCCGTTGATATGCCCGTCGCGACCGTACCGATTGTTGGCCGACGCGTAGCTGATAGAGCCATCTCGACTGCTTTCGGCAGGCGTGGCTGCTCCACACACTCCCCAAACCTATCCCGGCCTGGAGCACTCGGCGCACGGCTGATGCGGGATCTTGCGTCTGCAGGTTACTCGCTCGCCACTAGCACAACAAAAACTGGCACCGTACCAATAACCATCGAGGTGTACCCACACCCTGCGCTTCTTGCACTGCTGGGGCGGAGTTATCGCATTCCCTACAAGGTCGGAAACTCCACCCGATATTGGCCTAAAGTTTCGATAGCTCAGCGCAAGCAAAACCTCCTGGCCGAGTTCCAAGCAATCTACTCGGTGCTTGCGCACAGTCTCGGTGCCACGGGAGTACCACTTGCGCTTGCATCATCTGTGACGGCACTATCTCATCTGAAACGGTTTGAAGATGCCCTTGATGCGTTAATTTGCGCTTGGGTTGGTACACGTTACATCGCCGGTGCGGCGGTGCCCTACGGAGATGGAACGTCTGCGATTTGGGTTCCCTAGCGATCGCTGAAATCAGGTTGCAGCCGAAGTGCAGGCTTTGTTGTCCCGAAGATGTCGGTCGTCCTGACAGCGATCCGAGGTCCTTAAATTTGATGTCTCCGTCGACCCTCTTTTTCATGGAACTTGAGAAGGAATGCAGGGCCGTAGCCTTGTTTCGAGAAGTCGTGGAGCACGTCCATGGGGACCTTTCCAGCCGAAACTATGCAGTCGGAGTTTCTATGTCCGGCGATCGTCGTTCTAGCATCTCTTGGGATCACTCCAATGGACGGGGGGTCGTACATATCGATCCGCGCGCAAGTTCTTTAGACCGTCCGCATGACGCAATCTGGGACCTCCTCCATGAGTGGGGACACGCCATTGATGGGCCCCCACCCATTGGCTACGAGCCCAAGCGGGACGAATTTACGCTCGGGCGTGAAATTGCGGCCTGGAATTACGGTTGGTCTCACGCGTCAGAGCGGTACGCCAAGCTTGTTCCTTATGAGCCGAATTTCCGGCGACGCCAAGAAGAGCTTTTAATTTCGTACCGGAATTATCCTGGGGTTATACGGGATCCGCAGATATAGAATATTTGCAGGAGGCGACCCGTTCCGTGCCTGGGGGAAAAACCCGTGAGCGGAGGCTGCATCGCGCAATGACTGATCGGTAGTCCTTTGCCCCGTGCATCTTGGCGACGGCTTCAAGTGCATGGGTATGTTTGATCTCGATTCCGCCTGCGCGCAAGAACATGCGCAGGCGTCTGGCCTGCTCCTTGTACTGCTTGATTGTAGGGATACCATTGAGTTTCATTCAGAGAGCCTCCGTGATTCTTTGTCTCCAAGTTCCCGAGGGCGGACTACGATACGAGTTCTTCCACCAATTTCGCCAACGGGGGTGTGAGATTCTTTTCCCTCAAGCCCGTAAGTTTTAACAGGGCCCAAGACTTCAGCGGCAGACCTCTCTCAGGTGCAATGACGGCGGCCCGCCTGAGACGTCTTGCCCGGAAGTCCTCGACAGACTCCTCTAACTCGCGCAGTGCAGCGGCGCACATTGGCAACCATTCCTTTTTTTTCCATGTGAGTCGGCTGAGTTTTGCATGTTTGATGATCCCCTCACGCGATGCTCGTTTGAGTGGGACGCTTTCACGGAGTTCTTTCGCGGCGGATCTTAGACTCTCGACTAGGCTCCGGTCTCTGGCCTCCCAATCTATACGGGACCGATTGCACGTCGCGCGGACGAACCGTCGAGACTCAGAAAATAGCCATTCCGAATCGTGTCGGCGAAGTCGATCGTAGAGTTTTGAATTAAGCGTTCGTGCCTTATCCCGGCTCCTGCCGGGCACTTGTTCCAGTAATGCATGCCATTCTTTACGCCAACCGAGAATTATCTCCTGGTCCACGTCGTTTCTACCTCTCTTGGTTCTCCCTTCTAAAAAATTATCGATGGTTCCTTGAGATACACCCAACGCCTGGGATGCCGCACGCTTGGAAAGTCCAGATTCAATCAGATCCTTTGCTTTCTTCGCCCAGGTGGGACCGTAAAGCACCATCTTGTCGATGACAGGGGATTCTCCATTTATCGTTCTGAACGAAAAACGAAATCCGCAAGGACAACAAGCAGACGCGACGGGCCTCCCATCGCAATCAGGTCTCACCCATATGGAGCGGATGGACTTTTCAGTGTCTTGATCACAATACGGATTCGGGCACTTCCATGGCGCATGGCCGAATGGATGGGAAAGCTTGCCATTCGCCGGCGTCTCTTCGAAAAACACTTGGAGGAGCGCGTGTTGAACGGGATGATGGTTTCTAGTGCGTGTCCGGAAGGTTTCTCTTAGCCAATTGGTGTCCACCCCCAGATAGACGTCGCATTCGATCGCGTTGAGAAATTCACGTCCGAAGAAGTCGACAAATGATTGTTCAAGTTTCCCCTGGTTAAGGATTTTGCAGTATGCGTGAAAACGTTCTCCTCTAAAACCAACATTCATTGCAGCCTCTCGGTACTGGCTTTTCCTGTCGTCGCAACTCCACCGGTTCTCCTTTCTTAGAAGGAAGTCCTCGCATCTTCGGGCAATCTTCCAGGCGTTGATCAAAAATCCATTCGACAACTCTAGCCGCGAACCATCCGGGTTATGCGTGGCTTCTGTCGCGTCGATGAAATCCCACAAACCAATCGGTCGATACGGAACGGCACTATTAGCCAGCATGCGCTTGTGATCTATACATACAAGAACCCCGGGTAGCTGGTGGGTTCGACGCCAATAGGTTTCACTCCATAGTTCGAAATCTTGCGAGACGCACTCTGGGCAATACCGTAGGAATTGGGGAATCCGAACACGGCTACGGTTGATTCCCAGCCTCGAATGCAACCCCATCCCGCTGTCGGATACGAGTGCTTCCAGCGCTCTTGTCTTCACCGTTTCATTCGCAAAATACGTGTAATAAGGAAACAACGTATACCTCTCTGCGATTTCCTCCGCGGTCAATCCCCATAACGCCGCCGCATTCTCGGCAAAGTAGCCGAGTGAGGAGGGCAAGTCGACTTGAGCCCTGGAACCGCGTCTTCCAAATAGTTCTTCGACGCCAGCGCCCCTTGCCCCTCCGATGTGCGCGAAGTATCGCGCTATGATGCTGTAAAACAGTTCGTCCGGGTATGGCTTCGGCAGATAGCTCAGCATGCGGCGGCTCCTCCACCAACACCGGCAATGATGCCGGCCTGGCGAAGCGCATCATGGCCGTTGCCGTTCTTTCCGTTTCCGTCCACGACCGCCTTCAAACGATTCGCAAGCGGCGGGACGGTCGCCTTGTCGGTTTTGGCGCCCCCGTTTCCACTTTTCGTCTTCGCGGTGGCCGCCCCGGCGACACCGGCCGATCGCAGTATGAAGCCAACGGCTTCGAGGCAAGTCTTCAGACCCTGTCGTTCGAAGGCGTCGTCCACCAGTTTCTTGGCCGCGCTTTCCTCCGTGCCCAAGTCGACGAGCGCCGATACCGCTCTCGTCTTTTCCGCTATGGCTTGCGTCTGCGATTCGGCCTTCGCCGCCTGAAGCAGGGCGAGTTGGGCATCCCTATCGACATCCTGACCCAGAGACTTCAGGCCGTTCGTAAGCAGGTCCTCGTATTTACTGATCTTTTTCTCGTCCTTGGAGCGGAGGGCGTCAAGCATGGGCGCAAGCAACCGGAACTTCTGCTTCGCCACCTTGCGGAGAAGCTCATCCGTGAGGGTTTCGGTCCCGGTACGGATAGCCTCGATCTGCGAAAGTTGGAACAGCCTCACCACCAGGGCGGTGACGCCCTGGGTTTCGTCGTAGAGAACGCTTTTCAGGACGGGGGAGAGTTCGACCGGCTTTTTCGTCCACTGATACTCCCACATACCCTCGACGAAGTGCTCCCACTCCTTCCCTTCACCGAAGGCATCCCAGATCGCGCCCCCCATGTCGCTGACGCGCCGCGCTTCGCGGAAGACCCCGTTCAATAGGGCAAGCCCCCGCGGCGTTCCGATCGTGACGTACGGGATCTTGACTTCGTTCGATAGCGTGACGAAAAAATTGAGCATCTTCTCCTGGCCGACGCCGCTGGCAAGTAGCAGATTCTGGACTTCGTCCATAACGAGGAGACCGAGATGATGTGTAACGGCGACGCGGGCCACATGTCCGATGAGTTCGTCGACGGTTTTAGCGCCCTTGAACGCCTGGCGCCATTTCGAGCCGAGAAGCTCGTCCACCTTGTCGAGGATCGCCAGTAGGAATTGCTTGAGGCTTCCGTCCAAGGGACAGTCGATCTTGAGCCAGCAGATCTGGAAGAACCCGTGCTCCTTGTGGTACAGCACCTGCGGGGAAAAGGCGAGCGCCCGTTCGATTGCAGTGGATTTCCCGACTCCCGATACACCGAACAACGCAATGCTCGGGGCGGTGGAACGCCTGGTTGGCGAGATCGTAAGAATTTCACCGCCCATGGCACGACGGTAGTACTCCTTCATCTTCTTGCTGTGTCCGGGATCCAGCGGGTTGCGGGAGGTGTATCCTGCCCGAATGAGAAGGCCGATCTGTTCGACGAGCCCGAAATGTTTAGGCAGGGGTTCGACGTACTCGTCGAGCCGTAAAACACATTGCATCCGGGTTTCCTTGGGTAGTTGGCGTTCCCCGGCGCTAATATGCGGATAACGTCCAAACGCCTTCATCACGTCCTTGGCCGCGCGGAACGGCGGCAGCGCCTCGATAAGCGGGTTGCCCGCATGCTCCGGCAGATCGGCCGGTCGGTAGATCGCCTCCGGCCAGTTGATTGTCTCAACCACGGGCTTCGTGCTCATCGGTTCCTCCTGCGCGTTCGGCGCGGTTCGTTTTGAGGATCTCCAGAGAGTCTGACTCCTCCTGGTCCTCGGGCAGCTCGTAGGGAGCGGTTGCTGGGTCGTTCGCCGGCGGACGTTTAGACTGTGTCTCGTCCATAACGAATTTCTCGCTCTCCCGTTGTGCGACCTTCTCATCCGTACGGCTTTCGCGGATGCCCGAGGTTCGCTCGGCTTTGCTCCGGGTATCGGCGCCCAGGGCCTTCAGCTCTTTCTCAGCCTTCTGCTTGATATCCGCCATCTCGTGGTTACGCCCGATCCGCTTAGCCCGGCGACCGTCCGCTCCCGCGCCGATATTGACCTTGTTCTGTTCTCCAAGCTCTTCGACCTCGAAGATCGACTTGCCCTGGAATTCGACGCTCTGCTTAAGCAGGGTGCATTCTTCGTAACCCTTTAGGCATTCCTTGCTGTGCACGTCGCGCAGGTAGACCGTCCCCATATCGCGCGGGTCGAAGGATACATCCACCTTCCATTCCTTTCGGCGCGCCATGGCGAACCAGTCTTCACGCAACGCCGTCGGGGACGAGTAGTATCCTCCCTTGAAGAAAATTCCGTGGGATGTGATCTTGGCCTTCTCCATCGGCATTACGTTGAGCATCATTTCCTCGACGCTGATACGTTTGAGCGCTCCGCTGAGATGTCTGATCCCCCAGTTCCACAATTCGACCGGCGTCGGCTCCAAGCCCTCCACGATCATCCTGGCGGGCGGAACATATTTTTTTATCGGTTCGTTGTTGTGCTCGATCACGGCATGGACGACGAGCTGAGTGAACTCCGCGAGGTTCAGGGTCGCGTTGAGGCGGTAATCCGGCGCGCCGCGCTCCCCGGAATCGGCCTCCACGTAGCCCGGCGTGAACTGTTTGAATATGGCCGGAACGATCCCGAACCGGCGCTCCACGAGTGCCTTGAGGTCCGGCCGCCCGGGGCTTGCGTTCTCGATGTCGATCCTCAGTTTGTCGACTATGTTCTTCCCCAGCTCCACGCTTGCGAGCTCGCCTCTATCGGCGAGTATCCGTTTCGGTGCTTCGTAAGACGGCCACTCCTCCTCGTCGATGTCCAGCCCGATCCGGCGGCAGAAATCGGCTTTCGACGTCACCATATTGACCAAGACCATCATGGCTCCGACCCAGGACGGTCCCTCGAATCCGACATAGACGCCGGTGATGAGGCGGCTGAAGACGTCGATCGCGAAGTAGATGACAGGCCGGCCGACGATGCGTCGACGGTCGAACTGGGAGACGAGGTAAACATCGGCCACGGTCGCGTCGACCTGGAATCGGTCGCCGGGTCCCTGGACGTCGCCGGTGTTCGTGCCGAGCAAGCTCCTTTCGTTTAGGTCCCAGTTTTTCTGGCCACCGCGACGGATTCTGCGACTCTGATACGATTCGTCGTTTTCCAGGAAATGGCGGAACTGGCGTAGGGTGGGCCGCTCATTCTCCGGCACCTGGACGACAAATTTCTTGCCGTTGTCGTCGACAAGGCGGTGCGAGTAGTAGAGGTCGATGATCTTGTCGTACGCCTTCTCCATAGAAACGTCCTTCCGGCGCAGATAAAAGTCCACCCCGGATTTCAGCTTCTTACGGACATCGTCGTTCACGCCCATACCGGTTCCGGGGGTGATCCGGCGCTTACGTCCGGCCTTCGCCAGTCCCTCGAAATTACGCTCTTTCCCACGATGGCCGCACTTGTGGTAATCCGTCCCGAGCGCGGTGTAGGTCATCCCCCGCTTCCAGAACACCTTCAGGAGGGCGGAAAGCGTCTGGCGCGTCGTCTGGCAGTCCCCAAGCCGCTTCCTGATGAGCTGCGCCCGCACACGAGGGATGAATACCGCAGCCTCGTTCTCGCCCCGTACCAGAGGCTCGATAAGCCGGTACCGCTTCTCATGCCGCTTCGCGGCTTCCGTATCGGTCTCATGCATGCCTATGCGATTCGCCGCCCACTTGTCGTCGAGCTCGACGGCCAACTCTCCCCTCTCAAACCGTTCCTCCAGTACGGCGGTAGGGATCGGATATGGCCAGGAGTCGTCGCTGGTGTTGATGAGCCAGCAACGACCGCCGGACCTGTCGACGTGAAGCAGCCTGTCGATGGCGCCGTTCGCCGTGTCCCGGAGCAGCATCCTTTCCGCAAGCACTAGCTGGCTACGCACGGGCGTTCCTCCCGAACATCGGATTCACGGCGAAGGATGAGGCCGGACGATCCTGGAGCTTGCCGGCCGAGAGATCTGCCGTCAGCACCTTCCGCGCTAACAGGTGGCGAAGGAACGTGAGACCGGTTCCGGGCGTGAGCCCTAATGCGGAATCGAATTCTTGGCAGATGCACCACATCGGCGCGTTGGGCGCCCCAAGAATCGAGTCCACGAAGCGCGATGAGAGAGCGGCGGTATGAACCGGATCTCCCAGGCAACTTTCGTCGAAGCACGGGAAGATCCATTCGAGGTTCCGACCGACGGGAGTTTTGACCTCTTTTTCCGTGACGAGCCTCCACTCGACGCCGCGCTCTTCCAGATAGATGCGCTCGATCTCCAGCTTTTCGAGGACACGGCCGTTGTCGAGTTCGGATGCCTGCTTGACGGCGCTGGCCTTCAGCGTCTGTAGACTTCCTGTATATAAGGTAAGCAGGAAGTCCGTGGTCATGACGATGGGTACCCGGGAATGCGGGTCCACCGGGTGCTTGACGCCGAGAGAATCCGCGATCCGG
This sequence comes from Deltaproteobacteria bacterium, assembly GCA_021815305.1. GTDB lineage: Bacteria > Desulfobacterota > Deferrimicrobia > Deferrimicrobiales > Deferrimicrobiaceae > JAKAHC01. Next base: position 92,196 of record JAKAHC010000006.1, read on the forward strand.
CCGGTGCCCTCGCGATCGAGGAGGGGGAATTGCTCGCGGATGTCGACCACGGTGTCGTCCCACCAGAAGTGCAGGAAAGCGAAATACTCGGTGTCCGACAGGAAGTGGTGCACACGCGTGGTCTTCGGGCAATAAACCCTGTGCACCCGGCCGAGTGACGGCACGTCGTTCGTGCGCAGCCACGGCTTGTACCCTGCCCCTTGCCCCTGGCCGCGCCCTTCCTTGAGGTACGTCCGGATACGGGCCTCCGTTATGCCGTATTTTTTCCGTGCCATGACCCTACTCGGCGGTCCGAACCACGTCGATGAATTCGACGCCCAAGTTACTGTATCTGTCTCTTTTCGGACGAATGCGGACGCCCGCAGCAGTTGTCATCTTAAAGATCGGCTGCATTGTACGCAGACCTTCGGCCAGCTCTTGCACATCGGTCCGGAATGAATGCTGGCGCCCGCTTCCCATTCGCGCTTTCTCCGCCACCCCCCAGCGTTCTTCGTACACATTGGTCAGATGGTCCAGGGTGATTTTTTCCGCACCTTCCTGGAGGGCGAGAATCGCCGCCTTTCGGACAAGTACCATCACGTCTCCGACAACACCTTTTGTGGCGTGGTGGATCCGTAGCGCCGTCCCCCGGGAAGATAAGCCTGAGCGGGAATCGAGGGGCAGCATTTCGTCCAGAAAACCCAGGAACGTCCGGAACTCGTTTTCCTGCTCCTCCGGTCCCCAGCCGAACGGCTCCAAGATCATCCGCGAGAATCGCCTCGCGAACTGGTCGTTTGCATGGAGGATGTCGTCGGACTCTGGTGTCCCCATGGCGACCATGGGTACGCCTGTGTGAACCACGAGGCTTTTCAGCCAGTCGACGGCAATCTGGGCCTGGCGCCGGTCTATGCGGTAAACGTGTTGGATCTCGTCCAAGATGATCATCTCGACGCCACGGTCCGCAAGCGACTCAAAAAGCCTGTACGTCTGGTTGTCGATGGACCCTTGGGAGGGATTCGGTACGCCGAGGTCGTAAAGGAGGCGTGTGGCGATGCTCTTCACGCCCGGGATAGCCGGGACGACCGAGGTAAGGACGCGGATCACGGTCCCTCGTTCTGTCACCCGCCTCGGGAATTTCGCCACATAAGAAGTGGCAACGGTCGTTTTCCCCGCCCCGGTCGGCGCTGTCAGGAACAGGCACTGGGGTTCCACAGAGCGTCGGAACGATTTGTGACACTCGGAGAACCTCGTCAAGATTTTTTTTAGCTGAGGATGGAGTATGAATATCTTCTCGGCCACCTTGATCCGTTCATCGATAGACATCTTTGAGAAGCGGTTTCCGTTCGCGCTCATTATTTCCCCTCCTTTCGGGATAAGCAGTTGTTGGTTTCCAATGCGCTCGACTTTAGAACGTCTTCGTCTTTCAACTCAGTTCTCGTGTGGCTGCGCGTACCTGCGGTAACGGAGCTTGAGACAACACGCTTTGGTACCCTACGGCGCTTCTCCAACATCGCGCCTTGACCAACCTCCGCATGGTTCAGGTATCGGACCAGCACCTGCCTGTACGCATTCCTTTTCGCCTGTGCCTGCCCGCGCGTGACGATCTCCACGATTCTTCGCTTAGCCCGGACCAGGTGCACAGCGCTGGCCTTTTCAAAGGCCTGACGCCGGGCAGATTCCATGACGACCCTGTGCTGCGATAGCGTTAGTCCCCGCGTGTACGCCCGGTTGACCGCTGGGACCGTGATGACAGTGCCTTTCGCCGCGTCGAAGACATGAATAAGCGACAAGTCAGTTGGGTCGAATTTGACCCTGACCCTCTCGCCCTTTCTCATTCCGCGCCAAAGGGGCGCAAGCCCCCCACTGTTGTAAAAAAGTCCGTGGAGTTTGATGCCCGAGCGGGAGATGACGCGCTCCTCTGTCACTTGAAGGAGGATTTCAAGTTCCTCAGGTCTCGGCGGCAGGGCAGGTGGGTGTGCTTCGATGCCCCGCTTCCAGACAATTGCGGGGATCTGCTTCGTCTCCGGATGCAGCCGCTGGTTGTAGTGGTCGACGATGTAGATGTGCAGGAGTTCGTCGATAGTGCGCATGTCGATGACGGTGCGCTTTTCCGCATGGTCGTCAGCGTTCTCGGGATGGTCGGAGAACGTCGTCCCCAACTGCAGGTGGGGTAACAACTCGTTGAAATTACGGAACTGCCGCTCGACAGCGCCCTTCCAGTAAACCCGCCGGACGGGAGCATACTCGATGAGGATGCCCAACCGGTTACAAGCATCTTCGAAATGCTTGCTGTGGAACTCCCTCCCGTTTGCAACAACGACCGCTTCCGGAAGACCATGGGCGTCCCAACTACGCACAACGCTCAGGTATCGGACTTTTACGCCCGACTTGGGCGCGATAGCGTGGAAGAGGCATCGCATTACGGCGAGATAACTGGGCGGTTCCAAGCTCAGGTAGATCCCCAAGCAGCACCCGGAGTAGAGATCGATGGCGATGGAGAGCCATGGCCGCCCGAGCGGCATCCCCATCTTTGAGTCAACTACCAATACGTCGAGCTGGGTGTGGCCGATCTCCACACGCTCCAGAGGTCGCGTAGGGGTCAGCCTCAGCTTGGCGACCTTCGCCCGCGGGACCGCGGTCCCTTTTCGGTTGCGGGCCGCCAGCCATTTGCGTTTGTTAAGCCTACGTACTTCACGGCGGACGCTGTAATAACTTGGAGGTATCAACTCGTCGTCGGGGGACCTGAACCTATTTGCCTCGTGAATCCTTAATATAATGGATATCCACGCGGTCCTTATACTTGTCCTCCGGGGAGACAGGTACTGCTCTACAACGATGTCCCCGATGATTTTGAGGACTTCGGGATGGATTCGCCGGTGCCAGTTCCCCCTGTTGCGAACGAGAGGAATTAAGCTTCGTATATTTCCACCAGATGCCACGAACCTCCGGTACCAGCGACAGAGGGTCTTTCGGGAAGGCGGGTTGACGTCGCCTATGGCTAGCGCGACTTCCTTTGTTAACCGCCGAAGCCCTTTGAACTTTCTTCCGGAGTCGATCCGCTGTCGAATCGCATCTATGTACTTGTATCGACGCTGAACCTCCGGTCGACATTCCTCCGGTACCTCCGTGAATTCTGAAGGAAGGCGCTTGTCCCCTTGATGGGATGGTTCCTCCAAGTTGGTTTCGGGAAATGCGAGCGACAGTTGTTGGTCGGCTCTTGTCATCTTCCTTTCCTCCTTGTCCCGTCCGTGTCTACCAGAGATCTCACTCACCGGTCGGGTCGCTGTGGTTTTTTCCAGAAAGCGTCGCGCCATTTCGTTTCTTGTTGTCGTCTGCATTTCGCTTCCGTCATCCTCCTTATTCGGGCCATGCCCGATGATGGAGTCAGTGTAGTGTATGACTATATCTAAAGTCAAGCAAATAATAGCGGTACGATAAACTATTTTGCAAGGTATTAAGTAGGAATAATCCGCAGTAAGGGTATTGCCTAATATACTGGGCAAATCCGTTTAGTTCGCTCAGCTCACCTGCATTCACTTTCCTCACCCCCCTTTCGGGCCATGCCCGATGACGGAGTCAGTATAGGTTATAACGCATCTTAGGTCAAGTCAATAATAGTTATATAGCGAACTTGGTGGGCGTCGTGAGACATCTCGTTGAAAAAATGCAGGGAATAGAAAGGGAAGAGACTGGAACTACGACGGGCTAAAGACCTCTAAACACCCAAACGACTCGACCGATGACCGACGAGGGGTGGGCTCGCAGGTCGACGAAAATTGGATCCTCCCCCCCATGTTTAAGGTCGTGGAGGGCGATCATGCTTTCATTTACCTCCAGACGGCATAGGCGCACCGCGTCCTCAAGCCGGACCGCATAGACGCTTTCCGCAATCACCGGCATTTGGGGTTGTGGCCGGTCGCTCCGGTCGATGCATATGGTATCCCCGATGTAAAAATGCGGTTTCATCGAATCATCTTCGATAAGGACACATATGGTATCGTTATCCTCCTTCTCGGTAGATGCTTTCGGGAGGAAGAGCTTCATCGCCCACGCCTGGGATTCCGTTATGAGCCCGGAGAGAAGGGTAGTCTCCCTGCGTGCAAGATCGAAGTCGTTTGAGTTCTGTGACCGCAATGATGGATGATCGTCCTCTTTTCTCCTGAGGTCCCTCAGAAAGACTCTTTTCAACACAACGCTTTCCGTTACAGGGCCATCCTGAGCGGGGATCGTCCGGTAAAATTCGCCTGGTTCCACTCCAAGAGCAGTGGAGAGTTTTCGTAGCGTCTGAGGCCCCACGCCGGTCCTGCCACATTCGATCTGGCTCACCATTGCTTGGTACCGCCACCCCACCTCCTCCTTCAACTTTTTCTGGGACCACCCTTTCGCCTTTCGGAGGCGTTGAATGTTCCAAGCAACAGTTCTCATCATTTCGGGATCCCGATTTTTCCCCATATCCGCCTCTCAAGCCTCTTGCCTGTCGTGGGAAATGCAGATGTTTATTTGTACGCTATTCATTATGGAAAGGAGAGGTGCCTAAGTCAAGACCAAAATAGCATATAACTATTCGTCGGCAGAAGCATCGCGATGCTAACCGTCCCAGCGCTCGATTGCAGTCGGTAGCAACGGCAGGACACCCGTGCGATCCAAATATACAAAGGCTGCGAGAACAATCAGTACACACCCGGAATGCGGAATTATCGGCGGAGAGGGTTCAAGGATTTTTTAGAGGGGCTACGGGGTTGATGTGTTCAACTTGTCACGAAAGCAACCTCCAACGCCCACCGGTCACGTCCCCGAATAGTCGATCCCTTCGGCCACCGACTGTCCTGGAACTCGGACCAAGGAACGATCCGTAGCGACCCATCCGGCGTATCTTTGTGTGGGAAGGAATCGGCGAAATAGAGATTTTTTCTGGCAATCGCAACGAGAACTGCATAATGCCGCACCGACACCAAGGAGACAATGCTGATGCCCTTGAAGGATTGCGACTTATGAAGGCGATCGCCAAGATTATGCCGGTTATCGTTTCTTGCGAGGTTCGACCTGCTCGACAAGGTAACCCAATCGCTCAAGCTCTTTCGTGACCAGGTAACGAACAGCACTGGAGAGGCTTCGTTCCTCTTTCTGGCAGTATTTCTCCAATGCCTCCGCGAGGACACCGGTCAACCGAAGTCCCAAGGAGCGCTCTTTATTCATCATGATACGATTGTTAGACATTTCATCTTGACATGCAATATGTTTTTATGCTTAAAATGTTGCACAAATGAATGTCGACCCTCAAAATGGAAATTTCGAGGGTCGATCCGAGGAGGAGATATGGCAACCCCGAGACCTGACCGTCAAACTACCGGAGGTGAAAATTATGTGGTGCCCAGAGTGTTGCGGAATAATGAGGGTGGTCGACGACGGTTCGGGTAACCCTTGGTGGGAATGCCCGGTTTGTCGAAGTACGCTGGATTACGAACGGGAAGATGAAGGACCGTTGATCGACGGCCAGGAGGACAAATTGGAATCTTAGAAGAGAGTTTCCGCCTACACCTTCCTCATCTTCCCCACAACTGACCTTGCCAACATTTGCGCGATCTTTTGACATATTATGCGCACGATTTGTCAGGTTATGTGCGACCCGACAACAGGTCTCGGGTTGCATAATTCCTTGCTGTTAACCGACCTGCAAGTTTGACCCGGATCGGCGTCCAACCTTGACCCATAGTGAAGCCGGGAAATTATTATAGGCAACAGATGATTACGGTCCGAAAGGGTGGGTCAGAGTTGGACGCTGATAACGCCCATAAGCGGGTCATTTTTCAAAGCCGATCTACATCTATCCGGTGTGGGGGGAGTTGCTGACTTCGAAAGACTGAGTTGCTGATGCCGTCCGCACCGGGAACGGTGCCTGGAGGTTTTCGCGCTGGATGCGGCCTCTGTTACAACAGCGCGTTGAACAGGTACCCCACGATCAGGATCCCCAAGCCCACGATCCCCGCGAACGTGGCGATCAGCCGGACCTTGAGCACCTTTCGCAGGATGATCATCTCGGGCAGGGATAACCCGATGACGGCCATCATGAAGGCCAGCACGGTCCCGAGCGCCGCCCCTTTGCCGAGCAGCGCCTGGACGATGGGGATGATCCCGGCCGCGTTCGAATACATCGGGATACCGATCAGGACCGCCAGGGGAACGGACCACCAGGCGCCCGCGCCCATGATCCCGGCCATGAAATTCTCCGGGACATACCCGTGGATGCCGGCACCGACGGCGATCCCGACCAGGACGTAGGGCCATACCTTGCCTACGATGTCCCGAACGGCTTCGAGCCCGTATCGGACCCGGTCCCGCCAGGTGAGGCGCTGGTCGTCCCCGACGCTGTCCGCACCCCCAATCGCCTCATAGACCCACCCTTCCACGTACCGCTCCATCCCGAGACGCCCGATCACCCAGCCGGATACCATCGCGATCACGAGCCCCGTCACGAGGTAGATCGCGGCGATCTTCCACCCGAACAGGCCGTACAGGAGCACAAGCGCGACCTCGTTGACCATCGGAGCCGAGACGAGGAAGGAGAACGTCACGCCGAGAGGAACGCCGGAGGTGACGAATCCGATGAAGAGAGGCACTGCGGAGCAGGAGCAGAAAGGCGTCACGATGCCGAGCAACGCGGCGAGCACGTTCCCCGCCGACTCCCGGTTACCGGCGAGGATTCGGCGAGCCCGCTCCGCCGTGAAGAACGAGCGGAGGACCCCGACGCCGAAGACCACGAGGGTCAGCAGGAGAATGACCTTCGGACCGTCATAGATGAAGAACTCGACGGCCGCCCCGACCCTCGAAACGGGGTCCAATGAAAGGACGGAATATGTGACCCACTTCGCGAACGGCAGCAGGTTGCGGTAGAGCAGCCACCAGAACAGAAGGAGAAGCCCGCCGGGCAGCAGGTATCCAAGCGCGAACGAACGATCATTCGGCGAGGAAATGTCGCGGGAAGTCGTCACGATGTCCTCCTTAAGGATGCCCCGGCACTACGAGTACAGGGACCGTGGACCGATGGACCACGTGGTTCGCCACCCGCCCGAGGAACGCCTCTGCCATATACCCCCGCCCCTGGCTGCCGATGACGACCATGCTGTGCCCACCCTTTCGGATCTTCTCCACGATCAGTGGGCCTGGCCGGCCGAACTCCACCTCCTTGCGCACAATGCTTCTCCCCCACTCCACGAGCCGCTTTTCGAGTCCATCCAACCTCTCCATGTCGATCCGGTTGAATTCATCCAGACGATGGACGAGATGAGGGTGGATTCGTGCCTGGTCCTGCACGTGGAAAAGGGTCACCTCCTGCGGGCGGGCGTGCGCCACGATGTGCTCCAGGTAATGGAAGGCCCGCTCGGCGGATCCGGAAAAATCGGTGGCGAACAGGGGGTGGCGGAAGAAGTCGCCGGAGAGCACGTCGCACTTCTTCTCCCCGCCCTCTTCTTCGAGGATGGTGATCGGGAGAAGCAGGACCGGCTTCTCCGCCAGTTGCAGCAGGCGATGGACCACACTCCCCAGGAGAATGTCCTTCACGAGAGATTCTCCGTGCGTTCCGGTCACGATCAGGGAAATGTCCGCCTTCTTGGCGAACTGGTTAATTTCGTACGCGGGATCCCCCATGGGGATTTCCAGGCGCGTCCGGAACCCCATCTCCATGAGTCGTTTTTCTTTATCCTTGAGGAGCGGTTCGATGAAGCTTTTCATCGAGAGGTACAGTCCCCCCACATCCCGGATGTTCATCACGTGAATGAGGGTTACGCTTTCCGCCCCCGCCCCCCGAAGAGGACCCATGCAGCGCAGGAGTGCAATCGATGCTGGGGACAGGTCCATGGCGATCAACAGGTTCTTGAACATCTCAGCCTCCCTTTCCGGAGCGGGATCAGGCACCGGTCTCGACGGGGAACCAGTGGCGCGTCCGGTTGCAGAACGAACAGACGGAGAGCATGACGGGGACTTCCACCAGTACGCCGACCACGGTGGCCAGCGCCGCGCCGGATCCGGGGCCGTAGAGGGCGATCGCCGTGGCCACGGCCAGCTCGAAGAAGTTGGAAGCCCCGATGAGCGCCCCGGGGGCCGCCACGTTGTGGGGAACCTTCAGCCACTTCATCAGCCCGTAGGCGAGCGACGAGTTGAAGTAGACCTGGATCAGGATCGGGACGGCGATCAGGAGGATGTGGAACGACCGGGCGGTGATGTTGTCGGCCTGGAACGCGAAGATGCACACCAGGGTGGCCAGCAGCGCGACGACCGTCACGGGATGGAGAACCGACAGGAACTTCTCGAACCCGTCGCTCCCCATGGTGCGGATCAGAAAGGTTCTGGATACGACCCCGGCGGCCAGGGGGATGACGATGAAGAAAATGACCGCGTAGACGAGCACCATGAACGGCACCGTCAGCGAGGACGCGCCGCTGATCAGGAACTTCACGATCGGGGCGAACAGGACGAGCATGATCAGGTCGTTCACGGAGACCTGCACCAGGGTGTACGCCGGGTCCCCGTCCGTCAGGTAGCTCCAGACGAAGACCATCGCCGTGCACGGCGCGGCCGCCAGGATGATGGTGCCGGCAAGGTACTGGTCCGCGAGTTCCGGCCCGATCCACGGCAGGAACAGGTGCTTGAAAAAGAGATAACCGATCAGCGCCATCGAAAACGGCTTCACCAACCAGTTGACGACGAGCGTGACGATCAACCCCTTGGGACGTTTCCGCACCCCGAGGATCGATGTGAAGTCCACCTTGAGCATCATCGGGTAGATCATCAGCCAGATGAGTACGGCGATCGGGATGTTGATCTGGCTCTCCTTGCCGAACTCCATCCTCCGGAGGGCGTCGACCGCGGCGGGAAACATCTTTCCCGCGAAGATGCCGACACCCATGCAGAGCGCGACCCAGAGGCTCAGGTACCGCTCGAACACGTTCAGCCGTTTCGGGATCGGCGGTTCCCCCGAATGCGAGGAATGGGAATCGCTCATCCGCAGCAGCCCCCGCCCTTGCGCCCCATCATCATCCCCATCACGGAGATCATGTTCGCCATCGGCTCGCCGCAATCCTCCGTCATCAGGGAAAACATCTCCCGGATCCGCTTCGGGTCGCCCATCATGCCCTCGCAGAACTCCGGCATGATCTGCCGAAGCACGGCCATCTGGTCTTCCTTCGAAAGCGCCTTGAACTGCGTCGTGAACTCCTTCGCCTTCATTTCGCCCCTCCTTCGATTCCCGCCGCCGTCTCCAGAACGGCGAGTGCGATGTTTTCCATCCCGAGCAACTCCCTGCCCACCCGGTCCAAGGCATCCTTGCCCGCGGGCTCCGACGGCAGCATGGGAACCTTGAAGATCGGCAACCGGAACGTCTCCTCCGCCACCTTGAGATAGTGCTGCTGCATGAAGTACCGCGACATGGAGAAGGGGGACGTACAGTCGTCCTCTTCGAGAATAAAATTAGCGATGACGCCCTGCACCTCGATGCCGGATTCCTTCAGGTCTTCGGCCGCCCGTTTCGCCTCGAAGATCGGGGTGTACTCCGGGTAGATCACGAGGAGGAAGGTCGTCGCCCGGGGATCCTTCAGACGCCGGACGAGCGCGTCGAGCTTCCCCTTGGCGCCGGTCGCACCGGCGTCGTCCTTCCGGACGGCCACCATCATCTCGACCTGCCGTGCGTAGTCGTACGGCAGCTCAAGAAGCCGCAAGGTATGTCCCGTGGGGGCGGTGTCGAGGACCACAATGTCGAAATCGTTCCGCTCCACCAGGCCGGAGAACTCCTCGAAGACCGCCATCTCTTCCGTGCAGGGGGATTCCAGCTCCTCCTTTACAACGGCAAGCATCTCGCCGGTGTGGCCGGACGCGGCCGCCTGGGAGAGGATCTTCGCCTTGTACGCCTCGACACTCTCCTTCTGATCGATGCGGACGGCGAACAGCCCGGGGTAGCCCGGGACGGGACGCGCATCACTTGACACATCCGCCGAAAGGACCGACCCGATGTGGGCCGCCGGGTCGGTGGTCGCCAGAAGGATCCGCTTCCCCTCCCGCGCCAGGCGCGCCGCCAGGGCGCACGCCGCGACGGTTTTCCCGACCCCTCCCTTGCCGGTCAGGACGACCGTCTTGCTTCCGGTCGCGCCTGTCACCATCATCCGCAGTTCGTGCGCAGGAGAAAATCCTGTGTAAGGGCGGGTGCCCGTGAACCCGCCGTGGAGGAAATCGTTCTTCCCGTCGAATGCGATGGCGGCGAACCGCCCCAGAGCGGAAAGGCCCTTCACTTCCCCCCCCTGAAGGGGCACCTCGATGCAAGGTCGGTCAATCTTCCCGGAAAGACGGCGGACCTGCTCCCGCTGGGACGATGCCTGGGTGGCGAACCGCCCCCCCGCCCCGGCCGGGATCACCCCGTTCGCGACGATCCGGAAGTTGCCGATCCCGAGCGTACGGAGTTCTTCCCGGGCCCGGAGCAGCTCGTCCACGGAGGTCCGTTCCGGACGGCAGACCAGCGTGAACTCCGTCTCCCTGGGGTTCCGGAGCGCGGCGATGGCGTGGTCGTATTTCGCCTTGGCCCCCTGCAGGGAGGCGACCGGACCGATGCAAGTCTGGCCATTGCCCTGCGCGGCCTCCTCGATATGGCGGGACCAATCCACCGGGAGCTCAAGCAGTCGGAGCGTGTGGCCCGTGGGCGCGGTGTCGAAGACGACGTGGTCGAATTCCGTGTCATTGAGAAAATCGGTAAACCGATCGAACGAGGCTATCTCGACCGTGCAGGCACTTCGGAACTGTTCTTCGAGAACCTTCATGGCGTCGGGAGGAAGGACGGCGCGCAAGGGTGCCAGCGCGCGCTCCCCGTACTCTTTCGTGGCGGTATCCGGATCGATTTCGAGCGCGAACAGGTTCGGCGCGATCTCGGTGACCCGGGGGCCGATGGGGCGTTCGAAGACGTCAGCCAGGTTGCTGGCCGGGTCCGTGGAGACGATCAGGGTCCGTTTTCCCGCCTGCGCCGTGCGCACGGCCGTGGCCGCCGCAAGAGTGGTTTTACCCACCCCTCCCTTGCCGGAAAAGAACGTGTATTTGTGCATCAGTCCAGGTATCCCCTTCATCGATTGGCGTTATTCCTCCACCTGACTTCTCACCCGCAGCGACCGCCGCGGCCAGGGGGGCATCACCCACCCGGGGCGGGCGCTCCACCTCCACCCCCGCCCCCGACGGAGAAGCCGAACAGTTGTTGCTCCACCTTCGCGCTTCCACAAACCGGACAGCGGGGCTTCCACGTGTCTTTCTCCCGGATGGACATCCGGATCTCGAACGGACGGCCGCAGGCGCGGCACAGGTACGCATAGGTCGGCATCTACATCCCCTCCCGGGTGACCTGGTCATATGTCGGGTATTTCCCCTTGCAGACGACCTTCCCGTCGAGCAGAGCGACCGGGAGGACCTCCTGCCCTTCCCGAGTCAGCAGGTCGACCACCACCGGATTCGACATGAATCGTTGCGGGACCTGATTGATCGCGAGCCGCTCGACGACGACCCCCACTTTCTTCCAGCGGAGGATGTCCTCCTGAAGTTTCGCGAGAGCGGGATCGGGCGCGGGACCGCAGACCCCTGTCGGGCAACACAGCGGCGGCTCGTAAATTTCCAGCCTCCTCACTTCGTTCCTCCTTGTTCCCGAATCCCACAAACGGGTAGGATGGTGACCATGGATATTATTTGCCCGAAGCGGTATAATGTCAATTCGTTAGTTGTCGAAATGGAGGAAGTCACATGAGCATGCGCGTATACGAAACCGCCATGAAGGCCGTCGCCGACCCGACCCGGGTCCGAATCCTCAAGATCCTGGAGGGAGGAGAGTTGTGCGTCTGCCAGATCATCGCGGTCATCGCCTTGGGCCAATCCACGATCTCGAAGCACCTATTCCTCCTTCGGGCCGCAGGGTTGATCAAGGACCGCCGGGATAAGAAGTGGATCCACTACTCCCTCGACGGAAAAAGCGAAAACCCTTACGTCGCCACGCTTCTCCGGAATATCCGGAAATGGCTGAACGACGATCCGCTCATTCTGAAGGATCGGGAAAGGGCCGCCATGGCGAGGGATATCGGGCCGGTCGTGATCTGCGAACGTGGCATGGCCCTACCCGGCCGTAAGACTGTACGGTGCCGCCCCTCGTCCGGCAAAGAAGCAACCGCCGTCCGTTAAGGACCTGATCGGGAAAGGATCTCGGGGTGAAACCGCGCATTGAAGTCCTCTATTTCTCCGGTTGCCCCCATTCGGAGGAAGCCCTCCGAATGACCCGGAAGGTCGTGAACCGAATACTTCCAGGCCAGGGGGTCGAGTCGATCATCGTGGGGACCGAAGAGGAGGCCAGGACCAGGGAATTTCTCGGATCGCCCTCCATTCGGATCGACGGGATTGACATCGAAGGGCGCAGAGGAGATTTCCAGGGGATGGCGTGCCGGGTGTATGAAGGGGTTACAGGGGTCCCTCCCGAGTGGATGATCGAGGCTGCGCTACTTCGGGCAATCCGTCCGCGACATATCCTGTTCCTATGCGTCGCCAACTCCGCTCGAAGCCAAATGGCCGAAGGGATCGCACGTTCCCTCGCCCCGGCAGGAGTTCGGGTATCGTCTGCGGGATCGGCTCCGTCGGTCGTCCGCCCGCAGGCCGTGCGGGTCCTCAAGGAGAGCGGCATCGATATCTCGGGCCATAAGTCCAAGGGCTTTGACGCCATCGAAGCATCTACCGTAGACGCGGTGATCACCCTTTGCGCCGAGGAGGTGTGCCCGGTGTTTCTCGGGAAGGCCATGCGCCTTCACTGGAGACTGCCGGACCCCGCAGTAGAGAACGGGAACGAAGAAAGCAAGTTGGCAGCATTCCGTAAGGTCCGGGACGAGCTGAAACGTCGTCTGGAACTCCTGTTCCGCGGCTGGAGCGAACCCTGATCTCTCCTCAAAGTATCTCGAAGATATAGACCAGCGAGTAGTAGACCCCCACGGCGATGAAGATCGCCCCCGTGATCCGGCGCGCCCAGAGCTCCACTCGCGTCAACTTCCGGAACAGTGCCCCTATCGACTTGGCCCCGAAGGCGATCATCATCGCGATGACGATCACCGGCAGCCCTGTTCCCGCCCCGTACATCAGGGGGTACAGCACGCGCGATCCATCCTTCACGGAGAGGGGGATCAGGCTCCCGAAGAACAGCGCGGCGGAGACCGGGCAGAACGAGAGTGCGAACAGGAACCCGAGGAGCCCGGCCCCCCACACCCCCCCCTTTCCCGCGCGTTCCCGCATCCTTTCCCCCACTCCCCCGCCTGCAAGGTTGAATCGGAGAAGTTCGAGGAGCACCATCCCGACCAGAATGAGGACGGGGCCCAGGATCCTGTTCATGTATTTCTGCAGAAAGACGGAAAGCTGCGGGGCGGACAGGAGGCTGGCGACCAGCGCCATCCCCAGGCCCAGATAGGCCAGCATCCTGCCGAGGACATAGAAAATACCGGACAACGCCACCCGCGGAGCGCTCGTGAACTGCTTTCCGATGAACGAAACCGCCGCGATGTTGGTGGCCAGGGGGCACGGGCTGATGGAAGTCAGGATCCCCAACCATAACGCGGAAGCCACGCCCAGGAAGGCGGCGTCGATCATGTGCTTTTCAGGAAGCCGGACACCCCGTCCCGGACGTAGGGGATGAACTCCCGTTCGGAGTCAAGGAGCGTCCACACCTTTTCCATGTTCTTCCACCGGACCTGCCGCCCGTCCCGGATCGCCACGAGAATCAGGGACTGGCTGGACAACTGGTACTCCGCGATGAAGTGCCGGTTTGATGCCTCGTCGACGTTCACTTCCCGGAACTGGAGCCGCCCGGACTTAAGCTCCTCGGGAAACCCCTCCGTGACGGCCTTCCGGGACAGGGCTTCGATCTTCACGCAGGAGGCGCACCGGAACTTTCCGTGGAAATAGTACGCGATCACCGTCGGATCCTGTGCGAGCGGCTGACCTGAGGATCCGTTTTCCGCTCCACCCTCCGCGGCACGCGCGGGAACGGCCGATCCGGTGGACGATGCGACAATGGAAGACGATCGCTTCGATTCCTTCGCGACGAGGAAAACGACGCTCGCGATCACGAAGGCGAGCAGTGCGAACGTGGCAATGGTTTTAATCTTCACCGCTATTCTCCCGATGACTCGACCGGTTCAGTTCGACAATATCTTCCGGAGTTCGTCAGCGGACGGGATCTTCCCGGACACCTTGACCTTACCGTCAACCGCCAGTGCAGGAGTCATCATCACGCCGAAAGACATGATGGCAGTGATGTCCGTGACCTTTTCCAGTTTGTAATCGATCCCGAGGTTTTTCGCGGCATCCTCGGTTGCCTCCGCGAGTTTTTTGCACTTGGGACATCCCGTGCCAAGGATCTGCAATGTCTTCATCGGGTTCTCCTCAGTCCACTCCCATCCGGGAGAGTTGTGCGCGGATTTCCTCGTATCCCAGAGGCCCTATCTTCTTCAGAACGATTTTCCCCTTCGGGTCGATAAACACGAGGGTCGGAATCAATTCCACTTCGTACCGGGACGTAAGCGCCTGCTCCTTGCCGACGTTGACCATCCGGATGATCACCTTGTCCCCGTACGATTCCCGAATATCATTCAGGGTGGCCGCCTGCTTCTTGCACTGCTGGCAAAATCCCAGGCCGAAATCCGCGATCACCACCTTCCGTCCGGATTTCGCCAGAGTGACGAGTTCGTCCTCGGAAACCGCGGAGGCCCACAGGGGATATCCCGCGGTAATGCAGAAAATGATTATGCATACCGCTTGGAAGACAAAACCGGTCTTCCTCAATGAATCCTCCCAACGCAGATATAAGGGAATGATCCTACGAATATCGATGATTGTCAATTCGATGTTTGACGATATTAAAGGGACAATACTTCTGACGCGGAAGACATCCCTCATATCGTTCTGCGGCAAGCCGACGAATATCGAATCCACAGCTTTCTGCCAGCGCTTCTTATCCTCTCTCGCATACTGGTTATGATCCGCCCCACTCTCCACTCCCCCACCTGGAAGTTCCGCACGCGGCTCGTTGAAGTCCCCATACAGAATACGCGGTAATGTGCTTGGTCCTGCCATCCGCCTGGCGACTGCCCTTAGGGTGTCGATTTTCTTCCACCCGATATTGGCACCAGGTGGCACATGAACCGCGTCCGACAGCAAGGAGAGGGAGCCGAACAGAATCCCCCCCCCGAGATCTCAAGAACCAGCGTGACGGCGGACAGAAGGATTGCGAGGAGAAGCCCCCCCTCCGCATTCGTTCGTATCGTAGTCTCCGCCACGGTTCAACCTCCCGCCAGTTTCCAAGCCATCTGCGCAGCGATGACATACAGGATGATGCCGATCGTCTTCTTCACCTGGCCGGCGGCAAGCTTCTTCTGCATCAGCCATGCCCCGAGAAGAGATCCCGCGATGGATCCGGCGGCCGTCCAGGCCAGCAGGTGGCCATCCATGCCCCCGATGGATGCCTTCCCCAGAAACCCGCTCAGCGAAGAGAAGATCACGATGAATGCGGTAGTGGCGGACGCTTTCTTGGGATCGAACCCGAGTCCTACCAGCGCCGGAACGATGATATTGCCGCCTCCGACCCCGAGGAGACCGCCGACATAGCCCGCGGCGCCACCGACGGCCGCGCCGTACCCCGCGGCCCTCCCGGCGGCGATCCGGGCCTCATGGGGTTTCGCCCGATAGAACAACATCATGGAGGCAGCGAACAGCAGGAACCCCACGAAGAGCCCCTTGAGCAGAGGCACCGGCAGGTAGGCGCTGGACCAGGCCCCCAACGGGGACAGGACCGTGGCTACGATCAGTATGGGCACCGCCGCACGGAAGTCGACCATCCCCGCCGGGACGAACCGCAGGCAGGCGAAGAACATCGCCAGGGCGTTCAGGAGAAGGGCAGTGGCCATGGCGGTGTGCAAACCGATCCCCAGGGAGAGGAAGATCGGGATCAATATGAACGCGGCCCCAACCCCCGCGACCGTCAGTACCGTCGTGAACGCGAACGTGACCGTACCGGCGATCAGGTACACCGTTCCCGCATCCATGGCGATCGCTACTTTTGATACCCCGAGCAGGGGATGCATACCAGCGCATCTCCCTGGATCCGGAGCTTGTCCGTGAAAACAAGCTCGCCGCACCTGGCGCACGGCTTCGCGTCGAAGAGTCCCTTTTTTTTCGGAAACGGATAATCGACGACCGGGCCGATCGCCAGGAATTTCTCCTCCGGGAGTCCCGCGATTCTTTCCACGAGGGGATCCGTGATCTTCGGGTCGATGTCCTGGGGAGGAACGCCCGCCTTGCGCTGGCTCACGAACGGACCATCGAGCGCGGCCCGGAAAAATTCCGGTTTCAGGGAAACGCGCACCGCTTTCTGCCTCCGGACGTCGATCAGGGTAAAGGCCATCTTGTGATAACTCAGTTTCTCGATGTTGGCCTTTCCGTAAGTGCACCCGGTGGCCACCATGATGCCGTCCAGGAAACAGCCCGCCGCGTGCCCTTCCCCCGTTTCGCTGACCGCATGGAGTTCCTTGTCCTGGGACCGCTCGACTCCAAGGACCCGCATGGCGGCCACCCCCGCCCGCAATCCCATCGGCATGGCCGGGCATTTGTGCCCGTGAAACTTGAGCCCCGACGTCAACAGTTCCGCGTCAAACATGACGTCCTCCTTGGTGATTTATTCTGACATCAGAATATATTTCCCGGCCCGGTGGCGCATTGATCGGACGCAAGAACCGGTCGATTTTAGGGGAGAAATTACAGGCGGGCGGGGGAAGATGCGTTCCGCAAGGATTGCGGGTCGAGCACTTGGAACCGGCCCCGCCCCAGGCGGCGGATCACCCCCGATTCCGCCAGCTCCGTGACGGCGCGGGAGAAGCTCTCCGGGGTGATCCCGAGGGCCCGGGCGAACTCCCCGGAAGGGACCGGGAGAGACACGATCGTCGTGGTTCCGCGGTCGCCCTCTTGCAGCAGGGCGGCCAGGGCGGCCGCCACGCGGGGAAGCGCTCCACGGGCCGAGAGGACCTCGATCCGGTCGAACGCTTCCCGAAGGCGGCGTCCCAGGAAGGAGAAGAGCGGCATCGCCACTTCCGGAGCCTCGC
Organism: Deltaproteobacteria bacterium; assembly: GCA_021815305.1. Classification (GTDB taxonomy): domain Bacteria; phylum Desulfobacterota; class Deferrimicrobia; order Deferrimicrobiales; family Deferrimicrobiaceae; genus JAKAHC01. The sequence continues at coordinate 109,316 of JAKAHC010000006.1, forward strand.
GGATGGCCCTGAGAAACTCCCCCCTGGACATGGCCTTCGCGCGGACGTCGTCGACGGCCTCCGCCGTCGCGGGATAGGGCCTCCCATCCAGGAACGGCAGGAACCCGAACAGTTCGCCCGGTCCGAACAGGTACAGTGCGGCGGTGGCGCCGCTTGGCAACGTCCGGTAGATCTTGACATTTCCGGATTCGATCGCCACGACCATGGAGGCCGGCTCCCCGGCGTGCCACAGAACCGTTCCGGCCGGGAACCGGTGCACCCGGAAATATCGTGCAAGCGCCTTGAAAGCTTCTTTCGCCTCCCCCGAGAAGGATGGGAGAGTTTGCAGAGGAGGACGAGCGGTACGATCACCTCGGCTCGCCGCTTCCCTCCCCGCATCGGTCAAGCGCAGTCCGCGGGCCAGGCGGGAAGGAACGAGCAACCCCTTGCGGGAAAGGGCTTGGACGTGGTCCCGGACCGTACCCGGCGCGCGCCAGCCCAGGGCGGCGGCGATCTCCCGGTAGGTCGGCTGGGAACCCCCTTCCGATTCGCATTTCAGGAGATGGTCAAGGATCCTTCGCTGGGGTGGAGTCGGGTCGGAGGAAGGGTGCCGGACCATGGATCGAGGATACTCCCCACATTTGTATGGAGCAAGGGCGGGTCCGTAATCTCATCTCCGGATACGGGGTCTCCCTGATCTACCGCGACGCCAGGGTGGACGGAGCAACCGCGTGGCTCATATTTGGCTCGCGGACCGGAGCGCATCTGCCAGCCACTCTTCCGGTGGCACCCCGACCGTCTTTCCCTGCACGGTATACGTCCTGCAACCGAAGAACGGTGGATCATCTTCCCGGCCCGGTTCGATGTCTCTCCCGTTCACGCGGATCGATGGCGATCCGAGGAAGCGTTGGGTGATGGCTGTTTCGACATCCTGAACGTCGATGGGAACGACCTGTGCCTCAATTCCCTCTCGGGTTAGGATGCGACGGACCATCTCATTCGCGGGAGCATGGTTCGGGCAACCGTCGAAATAGAGCAGTTCCACCTTCATCGTTTCCCTCCTTCCTTTTTAATCATTGACGGGAATCCTGCCTTCGTTGTGGCATCCACCAACCGCTCCACGGATATCCGAGTCGGATCGTAGGTGACCACGGCTTGCGGCGGGATCGATGTCACCAGCGCAACCTTGACCCCGTCGACCCGAGTCAGGCTCTTCTTCACCGTCACCGCGCAGGCGGCACACGTTATGTTCTGAACAGACAAGGTCACCTGCCGCGTGGCCGTTGATCCGCCGGTTTCTCCCGCGAACGCATAGGGGATGATGTAAGGCAGGAAAAGAAGCCCAAGAACGAAAACAGCGACGACCCAGAGAAGGATCCTGTTCCTCCTCCCGGTCTCAGGCCGGCCGGCATCCCCTGGGCAACACGGTTCTTTCTTCGGTTTCCGGTAAACCTTCAGAAAAGCCAGTCCGAGGAAAATCAGCGTGGCGGCGGTCCAGAATGGCCTGTATTTTTCCATCGCCGTCAGATTGCCGACCCATGCGCCACCGATCCCAAAAGCCAACAGGAGAAGCGGCCCCAAACAGCATACGGAGGCCCCCACCGCCGAGGCGACGGCTCCGATGAGTCCCCATCTGGGGCCAGTGTCGTTTCGCACTTCGCTATCGGTATTCACTTCCGGGCTCCTTTCCTATTCACGGCTGCCTTTATCGCTGCAGGAGGTGTCCGATTTCCCTCTTCGAGTGCTTCGATGATCGGGCATTCGCCTGTTGAACTTCGGCTCCCGCAGGCGGCGATGAGTTTGTCTAGGGCCCGCCTCATTCCCCTGAGTATTTCGATCCTATCCTCGATATCTGTGATCTTTGCTTCCGCATGCTTCCTGACCTGGTTGCAACTCCTGGCCGAATCGACGCGCAGGGAGAGAAGTTCCCGGATCTCCCGAAGTGAGAACCCGAGCGCCTTGGAGCGCTGGATGAAGATGATTCTCTTTGTGGTATCCGGCGGGTAACGTCGGAATCCGACCCCGGGACGCTCAGGCTGGGGGACCAGCCCCTCCCGTTCATAGAACCGGATGGTCTCTACTCCCACCCCGCATGCTCTGGCCACCTGTCCGATCGTAGGTGATGTCATCTCCCGGTCCTCGCCTCTTTCATAGGTAAGATGCACCCCGTACCATACTACGGAGTCAAGGGGTCGGGAAAATACCAGGAGATGCTTCGAACCATGGTTATATTTGGATTTTCGTTTCTCGCTGTTAACCAGCCTGCAAGTTTGACCCGGATCGGCGTCCAACCATGACCCATAGAGAAGCCGGGATATATTTATAGGTAACAGATGATTACGGTTCGAAAGGGTGGGTCAGTGTTGGACGTTGATAACGCCCGAAAACGGGTCATTTTTCAAAGCCGATCTACAGTCTCAGGGTGGTTGAGTGGCAAGGCGCGGCCGGAGACCAAGAACCTGACCGCCCTCTGCCGTTATTTCGGCCTTCCCGCCGGCACGGACCTGGAAGCCGAGCCGCTTTTCCTGTCGCCGCTTCCCTTGGGGGAGTCTCAGCGGAAACGATGGCTCCACGAGCGGATCGACCAAATGGACGCCGCCGCCCTCCAGGACATTTTTTCACTATTGGCGAGTATGCTGGCGGAGCGCTGAGGACAGCGCCACTTTATTTGAGAGAATGGATTTTCAGCGCTGTAGTGGCTCGATGAAAATAGACCAATAGTATCCCGCGGCCTCCTCCGGGGTCTTCTGTTCCTTCCCAGCGCTTGAGTGAAACGCCATCCCCATTGGTTTCAGGAAGAGAGCGTAGCCGTCGTCGGTTACGGACAAGGATTCGTTGTAGCTGTTGTCCCCGAGGTCGGAAGACGAATACAGGATGCCGTCCATCAGGGAAGTACGCCCCCCAAACCAAATCCGGCAGCGCGCCCTTTCTTTCCCCTGCACGTACACTTTTGCCGAGAAATGATTGGCGTCGATCCTCCGGAAATTCGTCTCGACTCCAGGATTCGCCGTTTTCACGTCGGATAGCGACTCCTTGAAATGGTCCGCGATGGATTCGAATGCGTCCTCGATGAACCGGTCCTTCTCGAAGTCGGAGAAGGATTTCTTCAGGCGGAGACCTCCCGAAGGTGCCACGGAAGTTGGTCCCGGTTGAACCATTCCGGATCCAGCCGGCTGTTTCGTGGCTTCCGTCGCCTCGGCAGTCCCACCGAGTTCCGCCACGACATCTCGGATTGCCTTTGCGACCTCATGGAACCCTTCGTCCCGATCCGCGAATTTCGTGATCGGCTGGCCGTCCCGCGGGACAGCTTTAAGATCTCCGAAGGGTGCACCATGCCAGTCGCAAACACGAAGAATCACGGGAATAACCCGCGCCGAACCCTCACGGTGCCTTTCCATCGCTCGGGCCAGTTCCCGATCGTAACAATAATCCGAAGCCAAGAAGTCGGGGCTGACCAACAGGAGGAAGACGTCGGCGGCCTCCAGGTTCTCGCTGATCTCCTTGTGGATGTCCTTGCCGGCGCCGATCCGCCGATCATGCCAGACGCGGATGATCCCTTGACGTTTGAGCAGTGCGAGGTGAACCTCCAACCTCTCCCGGAATTCGTCGTCTTTGTGCGAATAGGAAATGAAGATGTCGAGCATGAGACATCCTCTATTAGGCGCTGTCGGGCTCATCATCTTGATTGCCCGGAAGAGGGTATCGCAGCACCTGCAGCGGTTGCATTCTTATATTCTGGATCTAACGTATTGAAAACCATTCCACCTTCGCATACTTTCGTTCTTATGATGTCGCCATCACGCAAGACGCGGAGATCTTGTGATTTTAGCTCAATTTTGGACTTTTCTACCATGGATGCAATGGGCTTCGTTAATGTTTTTTTACTCGCATCCCAACCTATCCCATAGGTGTATTTAATATTGAACTTTCCCTCAGGCAAATTCTTTAGGGTGTATTCCTTCCCTGACGGGATATAGATAAGCCTTTCATTATTGGCATCACTCAATATCTTAATTATCAGGTCGTATTCTGTCTTGTTTTGAAGGCTATACGTACAAGTCCCGCCGAGTAGGTCGTTCTTAATCTCTTCTGGGACTTTAGGTGTTGTGTCTGTCGGAACGGCAAGCTTCTCGGCCTTTGGCGATTTATTCTTCGGGAGGTTAACCCGCTTCCTGATGGTTTTATCGTAATCTTGGATCTTCGCTTGAATGTTATCGGAATGAATGTCCGGCGTCCTTTTCCCCATCGTGTACTGATGTATCTGTATGCTTGACCATATCAGGCCCGCGAGTGCCGACAAAAAGACGACGATCTTCGGTAAGTATTTCAATCGGCTCTATAACCTTCATATAGTATTTCTCTTACTGCAATAAGTGCACGGCCGTTATCTACTACATGGTACAATGCGATCTCTTTTGAAATTGACTTATCTTTGGCAATGAATGTTACGGAGATTCCGTTCCCATGATGTCGACCTGCTTGCATTATTATGTCTGGAGTTGTCTCGCGCCTTGTCTTAAGTACAATATCACCAAAATAATCTATCGCCTTTATTGCCTCCGATGCCTCATATGTTTTTAGGTTTCTCGTGGAATCCATAAGTTTGTTGTCAACGAAACTGATCATACCAAGTTCAATTTGATCGCTAATCTTATTTCGCGCCACTAAGTAGTCCTCTACGGTGAGCTTAGTAACAGATCCACCTGTGTTATGAGATGGTATACTATACTCTCTAATCTTTGTCAGCCTTATGCCAGAATATAGCTGTGCCAGAACGTCTTGTTTCCGAATCCCTACATATAGATGAAGGTCATCGTACGACACGGCAAAAAGAAATTTATCTTGGTATTGCCTTGCTTTGTCTCTCTCGGATTTCTCCGCTATTTCCTTATTTAGGTCATCCGCTATCCGACTAAACGCTGTTCCACATGCTTGAAGAGAGAGAATTGAAAACAGAATTAGCAATACTATCTGAAAATTTTGGATGGAAACACGCAACCACATGTTGTTAACACCTTCGGTTGGCGGCCTGACCATCTTCACTCCTCTTCATAACTGTGTAAATCCATACCTCCGTAGGTACTCCGCAAGTCGCCTAAACGCTTTGGTATCCCTTTGGTCAGGCGCGTATTCCCCGATATATCTTAAACATTTCTCTAATTCCTGTGGCGGGTGTCTCTCGTTCTCATCCACGATAGCATCCAGCAATTTGAGCGCATCCTTCGGGTAGCATTGACAAATATCGGTTTGGGCAAGGTCACGGGCTACGAGATCATAGCTCTCAGATTGCACTAATAATTCGAGTACCTTGCTGACAGCATCGGAAAATGATTCGCCTGCTGCCACACACACCTGCGCCAAGGAAACCGAGGCGCTTGCCGAACGATAGGATGCCGATTTTGGCCATATCTTCGCAACAAACGGTTTAACTCGGTGCTGCCAGTAATCAGCTCGCTTATTGCCTGCATCACGCAGTGCCCTAACAATAAATCGCGCCGCAGCATCTACACCCTTTGTGGGCAATTTTGAGAATGCACCTCTTAGGTCGTTGACTGAGAAAACATCCTTAAACTCCAATATAGACAGCGTGAACAACGACGCATACTGCGTGTCGTGTTTTCCAAGATCGTTGTAGTGATCAGCCGTTTCGAGGAAAAACGGCTTCATACTTACGATCAGCGGTTCGTATAAACGCGGTGCCCACAGGAATCCCTCCCAAACCGCACGTGCTTCCGTTTTGTCCTTGTTCCAATCGAAGAAAGGCAAAAGGTTCATGGTCGTCCATTCCGGATCAACCCGGAACAATGCAACAAGGTGGGCGCCCAAGATCACTCTGCCATGCCTATATGCCGGTATGCCGTGCTCCACTAAGCGGTCGAGTCGCTTCTTCACTGCTGGCGGGTAGCGACCAGCATCGACGGGCTTCATCCGATACCACAAGTGGATTAGGGCTTCAGTAACCTGCCCAACAGGATGATTGATCGCTCTCGACACCGGGTCATCGTTTTCCGCGGAACTCTCGCTTGCAGCCCCGCCTATTATCCGGTCGACCAACAAGTAGAAAGTGTTGTCATCCAGACTCACATACTTCGAGGCTGCTTGCAGCCACGAGCTTAACGTGTGTCGGACATCAGTAATAAACGACTCGGGTGCTTGTGCCAATATGGGCGCCAAATATTTCCAAGCATCTTGAAATAATTTCTCATCGGCAAAGATCTGCAAAGCCTCACGCCAGGTATCGCTGGGCCACTCGCCAATTTTCACCAGGTAAAGCAACGCATAAATGGCACGCCGACTGTCGGCACGGCAACGATCGCGCCAATCGTCTTCGTACCATACGTCAGACTTTGGACGCTCAATTAAAGCCTTCACCAGTGGTTTGAGCAATTTCGGGAGGACAACTCGTCGCCGCCATTCATCCCCAGTTCCAGACCACACTGGGAACTCGTCCCGCTCATCAGGCTCGATCTTCCATTCCGGATGCAGTGCGGATAATCGCTGTCGCTCAAGTTCCGCCGATGCGGAGAGATGACTCCCTGCATTTCGACATTTCTCCAATCTCAGCCATACTTCACGGTCGATAATGCGCTGGAAACGATCTGGCTCGACATCATCTTTGAACATCACCGGTGGCGGCCCCGACAATATGGCATCGAATAACTTCTCGGCCTTCTTGGCCTCCAATTTCGGCGCAAGAAAGACCAAAAGCCGTATAGCTTCTCTTTGGGTCTCCGGTGACCAGAGCCACCACGCTTGATCAGATAAGAGCAACGCTAAGCCTTCGTCCTCCGGCACAAGCGGTGAGTTGGCCGCAGCAAAGAAGCTCAGTCTACGGAACACGGGATAGGCAATTCCGCGCCAGCGCTTAAGTTCAAGACGGGCCTTTTCGGGCTCGCGTGCCGCAGTCTCCAGCCAGGCATCACGACAAAGTTCGATCAGTACAGTCCACTCACGATAATGCGTGTTCTGCGGGTGGTCGCCGATCGAGGGTTGGGATGAGTAAGAGCCATCGTGTTTATCATCAGCCTCTCCGAGTTCGCGCATTAGATCACAAACGTCACGCAGCACCCCGGTCAGGTCTGGGAGAAGATCGACCAAAGCCGCCTGCCATTCGGGAAGCCGAGACAGTCCTTCGAGAGGGGTGTGAACGTGATCACCCGCACGAAGAACGATTTCCCAATCAACGAAATCTTTTATACACGGTTCCCGACTTTCCTCCGGGATGGGCTCTCCAGCGACCGGCCAATGAAACGGTTCCCGCAGGCGTACCATTGGCCGCAGGAGTACCATGAGTTCCATACGGAGCAAAGGATTCCAGCCGTTTCTCTTAAACCGCAATACCCAGTCGAGAAAATCAAAACCTGAGATACGCGTGGCAACAACACGGTTGGACAAAAACAAACGCCACACGGCAGCCAGAGATTTAGGGAGGGCGCCTTTGCTCACACCCGGTCCTCGATCAACATTTGTAGACGTGGGTGTAATTTGGCTCCGTTGCGTAGCACCCATGCCAGCACTTCGGGCTTGTCGAGATGACGAACCAGCCACCGTGCCAACTGCAACATTACTTCGTCCCAAGCTCCGGTGTTTCCGTCAAAATCAATAAGCGACATCCATGGACCCAATTCATACGGCGTTCGCCGGCGCAACAGGCTGAAAGCCATATTGTCCTTGCCGCCTGGGATGGGAGAGATCCCAAAACGAGGTAAATCATTTGGCCTATACCGCATCTCATCAAACACCACCAGCCATTCAATGGGAGGAGCGGGTTCAAGATCTGCAAAGGTCTTGGCCGGCACTCCCGATGGCTCGGACAACGCCCAGAGTACCCTCTCAACCTGACCATCATCCTTGATACTGGATGGGAGCGCTCCGGCTTCGCGTGTGATGATCGAACACTTGCCCGATAAACCATCTCTATAGACCCCAGCCCAAGCTTGTAGGGTCTGGTGCAGCAACGCGTGTCCCTTACGCCCTCGATACTCGCGGTAAAGAATTGGAGTTACTCCCTTCGCACGCCATTCCTGCCGCCTTATGTCTTCCTTGCCAGCCTCGAAACTACCGATTGCAAAGACCTCCGGAGCCGTTTCACCCATCATGCGATCCGCCGAGAGAGCATCCACCATGTAGCGCATTACCGGATCGTTGATGCTGTACCCAACAAAACAGACTGTGTATCCGCGGAATAGTTCGGTGACGAAACGACTGGCCCAACGCTCAGTCAGATATGCAAGTCCGAAATCTCCACTGGAGACCACAAGTTGATTGAGAGCTTGCGGGTCTGGCACTTTAGACAGCAGGCCATGAAGATATACGATGCCGTTCCACCTGCTTTTCTTAGGAATCGGCAGGAGAGGTGCTGCGCAACTTGGAAGGCCGGGATCTATGTAAGCAAATATGCGGTCGAAGTTGGTGGTAACCAGCCGCAAGTTGCCGTCGTTATTTTTTGCGAGAGATAGCAGAGCCCGGTGTGTATCCGTTGCCCCTTTGCGAGAGAAATCAGGTTGCAGTATCTCTGCAATATAGCCACGCACCAGGGTTCGACTGTTCACGCGGCGCTCAAGCAGATCAATTACTCCGTCGAAACGTTTTTCTTTCAATGCAGCCTGTTCATCCGGGGAAGGCATCTCCCCGAGTTTGTCGTACAGTTGCTCAACCAAACCTCCAAATCCGGGCAATCCCGCTGGATAGGAGATGCCTGATCCGCAGAAAAACACCACCTTGCCATCTTCGTGGGCTTGGATCAGGTGGTCGGGGACATTTGGACCGGTCTTGATAAACCTCACTAGTCAGATTGCCTCATGGATTCTTCGATTTAGCATTGTCTGCAGCTTTGTATTTTCGCAACCCGTTCCTTCAAAGTATTGGGAACGAATATCTCATTAGAATACAGCTAGATACACCTGTTGTTATGTTTGTTGGCTCTTCGTGGAGACGAGAGGGGTAAATCCTTATCCGCCATGCCGATCATATATGCGAACATCCTACCTTCCGTTCAGCAAAAATTTCGCCAAGTGAAAAGCAAGGTTGACCGGCACTGCATTTCCGACAAGCTTCGCGGCATCGTTCTGCATACCCACATGGAATACGTAATTATCGGGAAAGGTTTGCAGTGCGGCCGCTTCCCGGATAGAGATCGCGCGATCCTGTTCCGGATGCCCGTATCGCCCGTTCGAGTAACTGTTGCATCGGGTCGTAAGAGTCGGCGCCGGGGCATCCCACTTCATCCTGCCGTAGACATCGAAAAACCCCCCGTGCCCGTAGTGCCCGAAGTTCTTCCTCGAAGGCGGCCTGAGGCGCATGGTAACGGACCTCAAATCCCCTCCATCCTTGGGCACGGCGCGTATCCTTTCCAGGTTTTTCGTTTCAAGCTTCGCGGCCCAGTGATTCGGGACATCGTCCCTTCTTTCACCAGCGAAGAGTGGAGGGAAATTCCCAATCGCTTCCCGAACGACAGGTTGCGCGCCGGCCGTCGGGCCGTCCGGTACTTTAACGACGTTTCTTACCCTCGATGCCATGATGACAAGTCGCCAGCGATTTTGTGGAACATCGAAATCCGCCGCGTTGACAACCCCTACGTCGGACTTGTAACCACAAGCAGAGAGGCTCTTCAGGAACTTTTTGATGATCCGCTTCCCTTTCGTAGAACTCTCTAACTGCGGCACGTTTTCGCAAAGGACGTATTCCGGCTTGAATACCAATACGTAGCCCAAGAATACGTTTAGAAGGTTTGTATCCGGATGTTTCTTTACCCCGGACTTACGGACTTTCGAGAACGGCTGACACGGCGCACATGCAGCAAATATGACCGGCCGATTGTGTTTCTTTTCAAGAGCACGTGTAATCCTCGTGCGAAGGTTCGTGCGAACATCCGCACATTCAAAGGGAACTCCGTTGTTTTTCTCGTAGGTATCCTTGCAAATAGGATCGATGTCGACGCCGAGACGGACGTCAACGCCGGCCTTTAGGAGCCCGGCGGTCATTCCACCACATCCGCAGAAGAAATCTATGCCGACAAATCGTTTGCTCATGGCCATCTCTTCGCCGATCGCGCCATGATTGCTTCGAGAAACGCATGAACCGGTTTGGCATCGGACCCTTGCAGGAATACGCCAATTTCGATGGTTCTTTCCATGCTTGAAGCCGTAAGATTTGCGCTGCCTATGTAGACTTCCTCGCCGCCGTCTCGCGATATGACTTTCGCATGGGAAACGGGGGAATCCTCTTCGAGATTCGCGTCGTAAAGACATAAGTTTTCGCCGTTTCCGGTGGAGATGGCCACAAGACCATCCAGCACCATACGATTTCGTTGTCCTTCGGACAGATGCCGGGAGATGAAAGAGACCCTCACTCCTTGGCGAAGGGAATATTCTAGGGACTGCAATAACGTCGCAAACCCCGTTTCGTCTATGAACGGAACCATGACGTATAGTTCAGATTGTGCTTCGGAGATTAGGCGTCGCATCCCAAGGGCGGTGTTCTCGAAGTAGCGGTAAAACCCCTCCATGTCGCGTAGCGGTCCGGGGATCGTCGCGGCAATCCGGAAACGAACATCCTTTGCATACATTTCCTTCATGTGCGGGATTGCCCCCAGGATTGCCTTTGTGTCCGAGACGAGCGAGTCCATCTTCTTCGATATCGGGCTCCACAGCCTCGAATTGAGAGGTGCTCCCTCTCCTGAAATCTGGATCAACGCCCCGCATTTTTGCGCGATGGATATGATGCTTAAAACCCCTTCTTTGTTTAGGGTCGGGAATTCGGATGCAACGGTACCGAAAGACGTGGAACCGGACGGTGGGTTCAATACCGCCCGTAACTTCTCGGCGTCGATGCCGGCTCCTTCACACAGCAAAGCAAGGTCAAGCTCCGGAGGCTTCATTAGGGTGTCCAGAAACCCTTCGGGCCGAACAGGTATTCCCTGCTCATCCCTCGATTGAAATAGGAGCAGGCCATCTCACCAAGGTGCATGCACGCATGGCACGAACTGTTCCACTGTTCCCGGCACACGGGGTCGTAAACGCATTGCCTGGTAAAGGGGTCCAGTTTCGTTTTTTCAATCAGGGCAAGAAGTTCCTCCTCGTAGAGGGTCGTCAAACCGCCCAGATTGAACATCGTGTTGGAGTTGTAGATGACGGCGGCGCCGATTCTCGGGAAAAGGTATTCGGCCAGTCCCGTCCTATCGATTCCAGCAAGACTTGACGCAGTGCGTATGAACATGTGCGACATCGTATGGATAAGGCCAAAAACGGCTTTTGTTGTTTCGTTCATTCCTTCACGAGTTACGAATCGATCGACTCCGCCGACATTCACCAACATCCACAATCTCGCGTCCTGTTCCGTCGACGGAAATGGGTCTACCTTCCCCGGAAACATACTCTCCAGCCACTGCAAAAGCCGCAAAGGCGCGATCCTAAGGAAAATCGCTTCGGTTTCGGCTGCTCGGACGAATACCGGTGTCTTGTCGTTCAGGGATTTCTTTTCCCCCCGCAATGCCTGGAATTTGTTGAATCGTGTTTTCAGAACTTCATCACCCATTCGGGATTCCGGTTCGAAACTTACCCGCGTGTATCCGAACACTGCGGTAAGGATCGGAAAATTCTCGATCAGACGGATTTCCTTGATGCCGGCACCCCTGTATAGATCACTGACGTAATCGAACGATGCACCACAACCGGGTCGCCGTCTTTCCGCTTCTTCCCGCACTTCGTCCAATCCCCGGAATTTCCTAGTCCCTCGCAATTTTACGTATTCGAAGAGTTCGTTGAACGTCTCATCGGACAATCCGTATTTCGTTGAATCCCCGGGAGATTCCTTGCGCCCGGCGGCAAGCCTTTCCATTGCCTCCGCAGCGTCGAGTAGTTTCTTCCTCTCCGGCCCATCGGGCAGTCCGGATGCCATTTGCCTCACTTGCTGAGCCATGCTCTCCTGAGGATCTTTGCCGACATCAACTCCTTCGAGCAGTTCGCTGGTTGTATAGGAATCCCGAAGATAGGACTCGACGAGTATGCGCGCACGGTCGGGATGCGTCAGGAGACTTCTCACGTCCTCAGTCCCAACGTTGACCTTCGTGATGTGGTGAGAGTAGTAGGCCGCGTTGGCACGATGCGGGATGGCCCGCATCATTGTGCTTCTCCTGGAAGCGGGTTCCTCGCCCTTTTCCTCGGCTCCCGGTTCCTGTTTGCAGAATTCACAAGTTCTGTTGATCGGTCTCAGTTCCGTGTTGCAGTCCTTGCACACCCATCGGAAGTCCCTTGCGGTTTGGCTTTCCCGGAAATCAAGAACGACCCTTGAAGGGCTTACCCCGTGGTTCGGACAAGTCGGAACCCAAAGAGCCTTGATGTTTCCGCAGTGGTGAACAAGCACGTGGTAGATCTGAATGAGCCTGCCGCCACAAAAGCGGCACGTCCTGTTGCCGGATTTGGAGAGGAATTGTTTCGGATCGGGATAAGAGAACGCGGAACGGCATTTCCGGCACTCGAACGTGAGCGGGTAGACGTTAAACAGGACGCCCTGCGGGGTGCCGAACGCGAAGAGCTTCGGATTGAAGGTGTCCGCGATTTTTAGTGTCGAATGTTCTCCCCACGGGCGGATGTATTCCCTGATCTCCTCAAGAATTCTTCTTTTGTCGATCTTTTCCTCAATGTCCGTGTCGATATGCACCTCGGCAACCTTACAAATACAACTTCCCCGGTCATAGTCGAAGGTGGCATCGGGAAGGTAGTTAAACAGGACCTGACCAAGCCCCCGAGTCATGAATCGTTTGTCACTGCTCATCGACAGGTCCCTCCGTCGAACCCGAGTCGACTTCTCCGCCACACAACCGATCCTTCAGAAGCAACTCGAATAACTCCGCGTTCCTGCCGCTGCTGGAAGGATAGAACTTCACCTCCTGGTCCGTGTCCCTGAGACTGCGCATGGCAGCCCAGCCCCGTCGTTTTCCGATCCAACCGCCATTCGCCCGGAGACCGTTGAAGAACATTTTGACCTTTCCGGAAATAATTGAGACAAACTCCCCGGAACGCTGCCTGCCGGCACCGTAATATGTGATCATCTTTTCCGTGAGCCCCTGCTCGCTGAGCGGTGGGGTGCTCGCATGGATCGCTTTCTCCGTATTCAGCTTCCTCCCCAGGGTTCTTGCAGCGCTATTGATGATATGGCCGACGATGATCCCGCTAAAGGTTTTCTCGATGCTGAACTTGGACCAACGGTTGATCGCCGCTGGTTCGACAAGCCGTTCCAAATACTCGTGATACTTCCGGAAGAAGTGATAATGGCTCCGATCGCGTTCACGCGCGGGGGCAAAGCACACGAGAACTATTCCCGGCAACTTGCGTCCAACGCGGCTAGACGCCTGGATGTATTCCGACGTCATCCGGGGCATCCCGAAAAAGGGGATGAAATTGAAGCGTTCCACGTCGACGCCGTGGGAGATCATGCTGGTAGCAACAACCGATCGTATGCGCTTCCAATAATCCGGTTCCAGCAGATCGAACTTTTCTATCCGGTCCATGACGTTGGTTATTTTCTCCGAGGTCGTTCCGCCGGAGAGCACCTCGCCTACCAGTTCCGGGAGGTCCTTCTCCTTAAGGTATGTGCCGATTTGAGCATCGAGGGATTCCGCCATCTGGTCGCCTGACTTTTTCGTCAAGACGTACGATAGGCTGATTTCGTACTGGTCCAGGAAGGACGGCACCGACGCCTCATCGAGAACGCCGCGCAAACCGGCGGTGTCGAGGAATTCCCCCGGCGATTTTTTCCGGATTTCGGATATCTCACGGTGAAAGTACCAGAGCAACTGAACCATGGCGTTAATGTGCGTCAACCCGTGAGGATTGACCCCTATGAAGAGACGTGACAGCAGATCCGGGTTTGTCTGAGCGAAGAACGTCTGTTCGTAGCTTGGACCAGGCGTAGGGAATCGACGGCCGCGGCGAAGGTAGAGGTGCTCGACGTGGCGCTCGTATTCTTCGATTGTGGCCGTCGCGGCAATCGTCTTCCAGGGATATTTCGAACCGGGGACCTCCCGCTGCATTTCCATGATTGCCGTCTCGTAGTGGGAGTCGAAAGCACCGAGGTCTTCCTTAAGAAGGTGCAACTCGTCTTGCACGTGTAGCGATGGAACCGGGTCCTTGATCGGAAGTTTACTGATTAACTTGGTGTGACATCCGTGGGCCCCGCACTTGTCTTCAGGAACATAGCCGTGGGTGGGGCAGTAAGCACGCGTCCATCCCAACAGGTTTCCGAATCGAAGCTGTGAGCCGAATACGGCAAGTTTGTCTACCGTGCCGACGACAACGCTCGGAAGGTGTCGGTAGAGCTCGTGATCGACGATGTAAATGGGAAGAACCCCGCAGGATGGGCATACGTGTTGGAGGGACCAAAGATTTTGGTTGAATTCCATGTGCACATCCCGGCTACCGCATCCCGGGTTGGGACATTCGAAGATTTTTTGATATTTTTTAGTTTTAGCATCGTCTTCAATTTGCCGAAGGTCTTCCGGCTTGATTTCGTTCGGTGAACCCTGCGATCCGATCCAATGGCCAACGGTGAAATGTTCTCCGGGGATCTTTTCCGCGGACCGTATCCGGTTTGCCGCCGCAACCGCTTTGACGATCCGCTGGAACTGCTGAAGGGAAAGGAGCCGTAACGGAAACCGATATAGGGCCGTTACCCCGCGTTCCCTTCCCCGGAGACGATCGAAAAAAAGAGCAAACACCGTCAAACCCAAGTAGGCTTCCGTTTTGCCGCCACCGGTGGGAAACCAGATGACGTCCGTAAAATCCCACTCTTCGGCCAAAGCGTACTTTTCGTACTCTCTTCCGACGACGGAGGGGAGCAAGGACACGATGAAAACGATTTGGAAAAGACGCCACCGGTCCCGGCCAATGGGAGCACCCAATAAACGGAATGTCATGTTCATCAGCCGGAAGGCACGCATAACCGCTGGTTGCTCAAGGCAACCGATTCCGCGTTCGAACCTGTTCGTCTCTTGCTGGAACAACTCCCTATCTCTAAGAAACTCCTTGTATTCCTCCTCGCCGCCGGGAAGGTTGGCCTTAAGATCCCTGCCCCGTCTATCCCATTCCGTTTCATCGTACGCGCGCATTGCCTTCGCGATTCTGCCCAGAAGAGCTACGCAGCCGGTTCCTTCGCAATCGGCGAATGTTGGTTCGATACCGGCAAGATCCCGGTGATCGAATCTCCGCTGCTCGTACGTCGGCATGGCTTCGGTCGAGAGAATCCGGAGACCGCCACCGTCCGATAAATCGCAGTTGATAGTACAGTTCACTCCGGAACCGTACATTCGCCTGTTGAATCGGTAACTCTTCGGTAGCGACGGAAATTCGTAAGGCAGGACGATTCCTTCCTTTATATTCACGTTAAACCCGGCGTCGAAGATTGCCTCCTCGTAAATCCTGGCTATACCGAAAGGATCGGGGTTGGGACTCCTGTTGACCAAAGCAACGCAAACATCCCAGATACCGTCGTTCAACATCGTTGCCGAAAGCATGAGAGACACCCGTATGTCCGGGATCGCCGGTTCACCGCGAAGATCCGCGATGAACTTGGTGAAGACTTCTTCGGATTCCAAATCTTCTTTTCTGACTGCGTAATTGGCTGTTCCCTTATAGACTCCAGGAATCTCTGCCGCCGCCGATCTGCCGTATTCCACCGGAAATGAAATGGCTTTCCCCGGTATGTCCCCGAGACGGAACTCCACTGGCTCTATCTTCAAGTGCATCCGGCGAAACATGGGCATGAGTTCGGATGCTTTGCGTCCTGCCCGTATCGCCGGGTCCGAGAACCGCTTTTGCCTGGAAAAATCAGGGAACACACGGACGAATATTACGAATCGGGGACTTACGGCGATCCGAGTGTCCTTCCCGCCGCGCAGGAGAAAATGCATTTGCATCGAAATCGGGTCGAGCCGCGAGAGGAAATCCTCGGCATTGGACAGAATCTCGTCTTCTTGCTCGCCGCCGGGAGCGAGACGCCCGATGAAGAATATTTTCCTGGGCCGATCGGGCCAGACTAACTCGCAATCCGGTCCCGTTCCGGCGCCGGACTCGCGAATGCGGTTGGCTAAATATTTTACGAATATGTCCCCGGCCTTATTGAAATCAGCGCACATAGAGTTTCCCCGCCGTCGAGTTGGGTACCTCGAACGTTTCGTCCGACACGCTTTCCACAACTTCCTTTACGACCGATTCCCTTACCGCAGCTATGTCCAAGTTGTATTTTTCGAGAAGATCGTCGATTTCGGGCCGATCGTCCGTCGCCGACCTGTATAGGAATGCGTTCACGGCCTTGGCATACTGCTGATAGACGGTTCTGAGTCTCCGCGCGGACGAGTCAACCATCTCGCGAATGGTCCCCCCAGGGTCTTCAATTTCGAAGACTTTGAAGATCCGTCCGAGATTATCGGGTTCCCTTGGCGCCATTACCTTCCCGCGAATCCAAGAGGCGACCGTCGGTTCGACAACCGTAGTGCCTAACTTTGAAAGTCGCCTGTGCACCTCGGCGTACGACAGGCCCGAATCCCGAAATACCATGTTCAACCTTCGGTGGTATCCCTGGATAAACCCCGCGGCCACCGTGTACTCCGGGGATTTTCGGATTTCGTCCAGCATCAAGTCGTAAATTGTCCGGCTCTGGGCGTGGTCGATGAATACGACAACATCCCCTTTAACGAGATCCTTGGCCTTCTTCTCCTTAGTTTCGTCGTCACCGACGATAGTGACGAAATCCTCGGCAGGGAGGAAGGCATATCTCTTCCTGAATACAACCTTCCTGCACTTCCGCGGTCCTGTTGGTATCCTTCCCGGATCGGATCCCTTAGACGGCGTGTAATCCATAAGCCCCTGAATATACCGGTCGTCATCGAGAGGAATGGAGGGAAGATCTCGCCTCGGCTCTCCGAGTATTTCGCCGAGTTCCTTCACGGGTTCCTTATCCACGACGGGTTCCATCGGTCCTTCGGATTTCTTGGGGACCCAAGTGTCCTTCCCCCCTGTTGCGTCCTCCAAATCACGGCTCATTTCATTGCGTTCGGATTCCGTAGCAAGGACGACGATCTCCTTTGCGCGGCCGGACACGATCCACCTCAGAGCCCTCCCGCCTCTATACCCCGGGAACAGGAGGGTGTCGAACCGATCAACGGCCCGAAGGGCGCCCACGTGGACGATGTGGATGTTTTTCTCTTGCAGTGCAAGGGCATCACAGTTTAGCTCTTTGGACAGGTAACGCCCGATTGCCGTATCCATAAGGTGGTTGTTTACTACGATGCCTAGCCGTCTTCCGTCCTTTGCTGCACGTCGTGCCTCGGTTAACAAAGCGCGAGCTCTTGACGGGTTGCTTTTAGTTGAATCATGGAGCGTGCGGAGGATCTGCGCCGAATCGTTGACGAGCGAATTCGGGACACCGGGGCCGAGTATCTCGGCCTTAATTTTCGTCTCTGATATGAGTTCCTCAACTGTCGAGTACCCGGAGCTGCCGCATATTGAGTCGTACTCCACAACCGGAACGGGAAGCGTATACAAAAGCCGATAAAGTCCGTAGAGCCCGGATTGGACTCCATGAACATCCTTGTTAACACCGGATATTTTTTTCAACTTAGAAAAAATGCCGGACAAGGTGCGAATATCCTCGCCCACCAATGGAGAAGGCAAATCATGTATCCGATGTTTTGTGCCCAACATTTCAAGAATCTCGTTATCAGAAAGGAACAATTTCCCGTCAGGCGGGAAATCCTCTTGGCATATCCTCCAGAACCTGACCTCTCGTTTCTTCATTTTCCGGAATATCGGCGAAAAGGGACTTTCGAACATATGGATCACGGAGTCAGCATTTATTCGTCTGACGCCTTCATAAAGCCTTTTGCGTTCCGCACGACTCACGAGGGCGTCGTGCATAACGAAAGCGGCCCGGTAACGAATCGTTGGAGATACGTGTTCGATGCGGGTAGCGAAATGTAACGGAGGAGGTGCGTTATCGCCACGGCCGAAACCGTCACGTCCCTTGAACACCTTTGGCTCTCCATCGTCCTTTAGGATCGCAGCGGGGAAAAATGCATGAAGCGGGCGTTTCTCGTCCGCCGACATTTCGCCCTTCTTGATGCGTTTGCGGATGCGATCTTCCCATGGAAATTCGAAACCGGATCGTTTTGTTTCCAAGTACGCCTTCATACGTCGATTCTTCAGGGCTATTAGCAGATCGTTGACCTTGATCGTCAATCCGATATAGGTCTCCCGCATTTCCGCGGTTCCCGGATAGACCAATACGGGTGCTGGCATTTCGCCCGGGGAATTTTTCTCCACGGCAAGGGGAATATACGCAAGGAAAAGAGAAAGTCCCCCGCGGCAGCTAAGGCAGGGGTAGGCAACGGCAAGTTCCTTTTCCGCAATGATCTGACCGGCGTACTCCCGTAATAACTTGTCGGCGCACGAAAAGCGGAGAGAAGGATGCCTCTCCGGATCGAGATGCACCTGGAGGGCGTCGATACCGCAACTTTCAATCGAGGGAGCCATGACCGGTGCCTTCCTCGGGTCCGGTCTTGGAGGTTTCTGGGGTTCCGGAGGTCTTTCGAGGACGGCTGTGGCAGAGGAGTCAGTTGTGGATTCATAACGGGGAGCCTTCCGAAGGATAACCTTGCGGATGGAAAAGTCGGATGCTTCCCCGGTTGGGGAGACAAACGGAAGTCGGAGTTGGTGTTTTTCTCCGGTTTTCCCGTTTTTCCGATCCTGACTCAAGTTCTCTCTCCCAATGAAACGGATGACTTTACTTCGTTGTTAGTGGCGAACCGAGAAAGCGGGCCACCTTTGCTTCCAATGAACTCAAACTTCTCGTCTGGCACTCCCAGATCACAAGGACACCCCATCCCATGCGGCGTAGTCGACGTTGGTTTTCGATATCTCTTTCTCGATTTCTTTCGAGTTTCGGAAACCAGAAATCCATTCGCGACTTTGGTGTTTCCCTTCCCGAAGGACAGCGATGGCGGTGCCAGAAACACCCGTTCACGAAAATCACCTTCCGACGGGATGGGAACACGAGGTCCGGACGCCCGGGCAAATCTTTCGCGTGAAGCCGGTACCGATAGCCCAACCGATGGGTAAGACGACGCACGGCCATCTCCGGAGTGGTGTCCTTCCCGCGCACCTTGGACATCAAGGTGCTTCTTGCTCCCGTGGAAATTCGGTCCATCAGTGTTTTCCGAAATCGAATGCGTCATTGTTTTTCAAGTAGCTTTCCCGCTCACAAAATAGCGGACCAATGGCACCTCTTCGTGCCCTTTTTTCGGGCCCAACACGAGCCCCTCGTCTGTCATGTGAATCTGCACGTGCCAATACATTCTGTTTTCGTTTTTCGTCGTATTCAGGATCTCCTTCACTTTCTGAAAATCGGAGAAGGGGAAAAGCACAACATCGCCCTTGGACCCGCACCCAAACGCAAGGTAGCCGTGCCGATATCCCGTCAAATCTTCGAGCCTCTTCGGGTGCACGGCATACCAGTAGGATTTCCTCCCCTTGGACCGCTCGTACACTTTGGACACCATAAAGATGACGCCCACGTTCTTGTCGCCGGAATCATAGAGGACCCGATTCCGTCCACGCAGATCGACGTTCAGTTTCCTGGCCACAATGGCGCGGCAGTGTTCGTAATCGGACGCGGAGATGGACTTCGAGGTGGCCTTTTTCTTGATTTCCTCTTTCGCGGGGACGTCTTTCTTCTTCGCGTCGTGCTTAACGTTCTGCCCCATGCAGGACCTGACGAAATCGATGGACTTCTCTACCGTGAGGACCGGTTTCAGCAGGTCATGCACCGTCCTGACGCCGTTTTTCTCGATGTTCTCCTTGAGATCGAGGAGATCAAACAACCCAACGACGCTGACGACCTGAATGTTGGCGAACACCGCCGAACCGATGAGCTGAGAAACCAGGCGTTCCCGGTCTCCTCTTCCGTAGACCAGGAGGATGGAGGAGTTCTGCTTCCCGATCCTCTTCTCCTCGATGAGCTTCTCCCGGTATTCGCTCAGCTCGTTACCCTTGATGGGGAAAGAATCCGTGACCTTCGATTCGACCACGAAGGAATGACTTCCGTTTTTTGCCAACCACAAACCGTCGTGCCCAGGTTTACCCGGAACTCCGCGGTATCTGCCGTATTCGACATCGAAACCAAGGCGCTTTCCAAGTTCGTTGACTATGTCCTGAAGCGCAAACCCGTTTCCATCGAACTTCTCGTTGACGCACTGGTTGGCGTACGCCTTCAGATTCTCCTTTTGGACTTGTGAGAGGAAATGCCTGAGTTCCTCCGATGTTTCGTTCCCGTCCGCGAGCTTCCCGTCCCCGAAGATGCCTATGATCTGATTGATGCGTTTATCGATGATGTTCTTGCCAGGGAAACCCATCCGGGGAATCGCCTTGGAGTCTTCCCGTCGATGTTTCATGGGGTTTTCCTCGTTTTTCCTGACGCGGGAATCTTTATTTTTGGGTTGCGACCACCAACGGCACGGCCCGATTTCTTTGCGGTCCTGGCGTATTCCAGGATCATCACCTCGATCATGTTTGCGATACTTCGCCGTTCCTTTTCTGCGCTGATACGCAGTGTTTCCTTAACAGCCGGGGCCATTCTGAAGGTTACCGTGGTAGTCTTGGTCGCCATCTTTAGGCGCCTCCTGTGGTCGATACTGCTGTTGTAAAGTCAACGGGAACGTAAAGTCAACGGGTTTTTCCGCTGTTTTGTTTTATCTGTACGGGTGTTACGCGAACGGAAGAATACGCTTCGGGGACGTCGGTGTTCTTGTTCCAGGAGGCAAAGCAATAACATCTACCCGGAAACACTCTTTGCAGCGCGCTTGCCCCTCCGGTGCGGTTCTACGGATTCAGGGCCGTCAAAAAGACTGCTTGGGTTCATCTCGCCCGAAGCAACGATTCACGTTCAGATTCCTTTCGCCGCGTAAAAACCTTATTGGCAGTAGTCCCGACGAAACACGCTATCCGCGTAAGAACTTTATTGGCAAGGTAAAAACTTTGTTGGCAAGGTAAGAACTTTATTGGCATCCGATATAAGGATGTCCGGAAGGATACCCGTTCACTCCACCGTCACCGATTTCGCGAGGTTTCGCGGCTGGTCGACGTCGGTGCCCTTGAGCACCGCCATGTGGTACGCGAGCAGCTGGAGAGGCACGACCTCCAGGATCGGGCGCACGAAGCGACCGCACGACGGGAGATACAGGACGTCCTCGGCTTTCCCGGCGAGGAGGTCGTCCCCTTCCGTCCCCACCGCGATCACCCGGCCGCCGCGGGCGTGCGCCTCCTCCAGGTTGGAGAAGGTCTTCTCGTAGCTTTCCCCCCTGGCGCACAGCACCAGCACCGGCATCCGCTCGTCGATCAGGGCGATGGGGCCGTGCTTCATCTCGCCGGCGGGATACCCTTCCGCGTGGATGTAGGAGATCTCCTTGAGCTTGAGCGCCCCCTCCAGGGCGATCGGGTAGGAGATCCCGCGCCCCAGGTACAGGAAGTCGCGCACATCCTTGTACTTCTTCGCGACGGCGGCGATCTCGTCTTCCCGCTTCGCGTATTCCTCGATCTTCCGCGCCAGGTCGGACAGCTCGATGAGGTGCATCGAGATCTCCCGGGGGGAGAGGACCTTCCGTGCCTGCGCCAGGTGGAGCGCCATGAGGTAGAGCGCCACCAGCTGGGTGGTGAACGCCTTCGTGGAGGCCACGCCGATCTCCGGCCCCGCGTGCGTGTAGATGACGCCGTCCGACTCCCGCGCAATCGTAGAGGCGACGACGTTGCAGATGGAGACGGTGGTCGCGCCCTTGGACTTCGCCTCCCGCATCCCCGCGAGAGTGTCCGCGGTCTCCCCGGACTGGGAGATGGACACGCAGAGGGTCCCCTCCTCCACCACGGGGTCGCGGTACCGGTACTCCGATCCGAGGTCGACCTCCACCGGGACCCTGGCCAGCCCCTCGATCATGAACTTCCCCACGAGCGCCGCATGCCACGAGGTGCCGCAGGCGACGAGGGTCACCTTCCGTACGGAGGCAAGATGGTCCGCCGAGAGGGGAAGGGTTTCGAAGAACACCTCCCCCTCCTCCGGCAACATCCTCCCGGCGAGAGTATCGAGGATCGCACGGGGCTGCTCGTGGATCTCCTTGAGCATGAAGTGCCGATAGCCGCCTTTTTCCGCCATCACGGGCGACCAGTCGATTTGCTGCGGTTTCCTCGCCCGGGGCTGCCCGTGGAAGTCGGTGATCCGGATCGCATCCGGCGTCGCGACCACCATCTCCCCGTCCTCTAGGAAGAGCACGTCCCGTGTGTGGGCAAGGAACGCCGTGATGTCGGAGGCGAGGAAATGTTCCCCCTGGCCCAGCCCCACCACCATCGGGCAGTTGAGCCGCGCGCCGACCACCGTTTCCGGCTCCCTGTCCGTCACCGCGAGGAAGGCGTACGATCCCCGAAGCTCCGCCACGGTCCTGCGGACCGCCTCCTCCAGCGGCATTCCGGCCCCGACGCACTCGTCGAGCAGGTGGGAGATCACCTCCGTGTCCGTCTCGGAGCAGAAGGTCCGCCCTTTGGAAAGCAGCCGATCCTTCAGCGTCCGGTGGTTCTCCACGATCCCGTTGTGGATGACCGCCACGCGACCCGCGCGGTGCGGGTGCGCGTTTTCGTCGGAGGGGCGGCCGTGGGTGGCCCAGCGGGTGTGCCCGATCCCGCAGGTGCCGGAGACGGGCTCCCTGGCGATCCGGTCGATGAGCCGGGCGATCTTCCCCTGGGACTTGCGGATCGCGATGTCTCCGCCGGTGAGCACGGCGATCCCCGCCGAGTCGTATCCGCGGTATTCGAGCCGCCGCAGTCCGTCCACGAGGACGTCCACGCAGGCATTCCGGCCGGTGTACCCGACGATGCCGCACATCCTGTTCACTCCTCCTTGACGTCGACGGGGGGGACGGGCAGCCCCGCCTTCTTGAGAAGCTCCGGTTTTTTGCGCGCGACCCACTGCTCGATCACCTTCTCCTCGGCGCGGCAGACGGCCAGCGCGTAGGGAGGAACGTTCTTCGTGATGGTCGATCCCGCCCCGATGAGAGCGCCCTTCCCCACCGTCACCGGCGCAACCAGCATCGTGTCGCTCCCCACGAAGACGCCGTCCCCCAGCACCGTCGGGTGCTTGCGGATCCCGTCGTAGTTGCAGGTGATCGTCCCGGCGCCCACGTTGACTTTCTTCCCCACGGTCGCATCGCCGAGATAGGAGAGGTGGTTCGCCTTCGAACCCTTTCCGATCCGGCTCTTCTTGACCTCCACGAAGTTGCCGATGTGCGCTCCCTCCCCGATGACGGATTCCGGCCGCAAGTGGGAGAACGGGCCGAGAACGGCGTTCTTCCCCACCTTGGACCCGGTGATCACGGTGTACGGTTTCAGGTGCGCCCCCTCCCCGATGACGCTGTCTTCCACGACGCACCCCGTCTGGATCCTCGCGCCCCGGCCGACCCGCGTATTCCCCAGGAGCATGACCCCCGGGTCGATGATCACGTCCTGGCCCACCCGGACATCCGATTCCACATAGGTCCGCTCAGGGGCCGGGAACGTCACCCCGGAGTCCATCAGGGCATCGATCTTCCTCTTTCGAAGGATGGAGGCCGCCTCCGCGAGCTCCCGCCGGGAGTTGATCCCCAGCACATCTTCGGGGTCCCCCGCGATCACCGGCACGACGCACGTCCCCTCCGCCAGCGCCTCCACCACGAGGTCGGTCAGGTAATATTCCCGTTGGGCGTTGACGTCCCCCAGCCGCGGCAGTCCCCGCTTGAGGAACGACCGGTCGAAGGCGTACGTCCCCGCATTGACTTCCCGGATCTTCCGCGTCGCGGCGTCGGCGTCCCTCTCCTCCACGATCTTCGCCACCGCGCCGTCGGGAGCGCGGACGACGCGGCCGTACCCGGCCGGTTGCGGGACGATTCCCGTGAGAACGGACGCCGCGGCGCGCTTCCTTCGGCGGGCAAGGACCAGCGTACGGATCGTCGCGGGCCGGACCAGCGGCGCGTCGCCGCACAGCACCACGACCTCCTTCGCGCCGGCGGACAGTTCGGCGATGCCGCACCGGACGGCGTCCCCGGTGCCGAACTGGCTCTCCTGGATCGCCACCTTCCCGTCGAACGCCTCCACCGTGGGGAGCACCTTGTCCCTCCCGTACCCCAGGACGAAGACGATCTCCCGGATGCCGGCGGCGCGGGCGGCGCGGGCGACGTGCCAGACCACCGGCTTCCCCAGGACGACGTGCGCCACCTTGGGGAGGGCGGACTTCATCCGTTTCCCCTGTCCCGCCGCCAGAATGACCGCGGAAACCCCTTTCATCGCATACCCCTTTCCCTGATGTAGAATGAAGCGCTGGAACGGGCGATTATCAAGTCTACAGGGTTTCCCCAGGGGAAGAAAGGGAACGCCGCGATTGGACGACCTCAAAGCCGCCCTGGACCGGATGGAAGCGGACCTCGTCGACCTCAAATACCAGTACGACGTCTTTTTCCAGGGGAAGCGTCGCGGCGAGCCGATGAAGGAGCGCAAGGATCTGGAATCCCGGATCGTCACGCTCAGCCGCCGGGCGATCACCAACAATTCGGACCAGCTGCGGTTCAGCAACCTGCAGGGGAAATACTGGGCGTTCGCCCACCTCTGGACCCGGATCCTGCGGGACCTCGAGGAGGGCCGGGCCCGGAGGGACGCCGCGGGAGCGATCACCCGGCTGGGGAAGGCGCCCGAGCCGCCGGTCGACCGGGAGCACATCGAGCAGGTTGCGGAACAGCTCCTTGCGGCGCGGCGCGCCTGCGGCGTGGGAGGGGACCCCGCGGAGATCGCGGCACTGCGCGACACTCTCTATGCGCGCGCGAGGGAGATCTCCGCGTCCGCCGGGGGAAAGAAGGTGGAGTTCCGCGTCAGCGTGGAAGAGGGAAAACCGAAAGTGAAGGCGGTGCTCCGCAAATAGCGGTTCGTGGCTTACGACCCCGCGTCCATCCGCGCCATCGCCCGATGCAGGGCCGAGTGCGCCTTCATGTACGTCTCGTCGTCCAGCGAAAGGTCCTTCAGGGCGGCTTCGGCGCGGTCCCGCGCGCGCCGGGCCCGCTCGACGTCGATCTCTTCCGCGCGCTCCGCCGTGTCGGCCATCACCACGACCCGCTCCGGCGTCACCTCGGCGAACCCGCCACCGACCGCGATCTTCCGGGTATCGTTCCCTTTCCGGTACCGCAGGATGCCGATGTCCAGGATCGACAGGTACTGCGTATGCTCCGGGAGCACCCCGAACTCGCCCTCGTACCCGGGGGCGACGACCTCGTCCACCTCCTCGGAGAGGAGGAGGCGCTCCGGGGTGACCAACTCGAGCCGGATCGTCGAAGCCATCTTCTTCCTTCTCCCGCTACGCCGTCGCCATCAGCGTCTTGCCCTTCTCCATCGCCTCCTCGATCGTCCCGACCATGTAGAACGCCTGCTCGGGGAGGTCGTCGTGCTTCCCGTCCACGATCTCCTTGAACGACCGGACCGTGTCCTCGAGGCGGACGTACTTGCCGGGGATGCCGGTGAACTGCTCGGCGACGAAGAACGGCTGGGACAGGAACCGCTGGATCTTGCGCGCCCGGGCGACCAGGATCTTGTCGTCTTCGGAAAGCTCGTCCATGCCGAGGATCGCGATGATGTCCTGGAGATCCTTGTACTTCTGGAGGACCTTCTGCACCGCGCGGGCGACCGCGTAATGATCCTCTCCCAGGACCAGGGGCGACAGGATCCGCGACGTGGAGTCGAGGGGGTCCACCGCCGGGTAGATCCCGAGCTCCGCGATCTGGCGCGAGAGCACGGTGGTGGCGTCGAGGTGGGAGAACGCGGTCGCCGGGGCCGGGTCGGTCAGGTCGTCCGCGGGGACGTAGATCGCCTGGACCGAGGTGATCGATCCCTTGTTGGTCGAGGTGATCCGTTCCTGCAGGTTCCCCATCTCGGTGGAGAGCGTCGGCTGGTAGCCGACCGCCGAGGGGATGCGCCCCAGGAGCGCCGACACTTCCGAACCGGCCTGGGTGAACCGGAAGATGTTGTCGATGAACAGGAGCACGTCCTGCCCTTCCTCGTCGCGGAAATATTCCGCGGCGGTGAGCGCGGACAGCCCCACGCGCGCGCGCGCGCCGGGGGGCTCGTTCATCTGTCCGTAGACCAAGCACGCCTTCTCGAGGACCTTGGATTCCTTCATTTCGAGCCACAGGTCGTTCCCTTCGCGGGTGCGCTCGCCCACGCCCCCGAATACGGAGTATCCGCCGTGCTCGATGGCGATGTTGTGGATGAGCTCCATGATGACGACGGTCTTCCCCACTCCCGCGCCGCCGAACAGGCCGATCTTGCCGCCCTTGGAGTAGGGAGCCAGGAGGTCGACGACCTTGATTCCCGTTTCGAGGATCTCGACCTTGGTCGATTGCTCGTCGAAGGAAGGAGCGGGCCGGTGGATCGGATATCGGATCCTGGTGGAGATGTCGCCGGCCTCGTCGACGGGCTCGCCGATCACGTTCATGATCCGGCCCAGGGTTTCGGGACCAACGGGTATGGTGATCGGGCCGCCCGTGTCGATCGCGTCCATGCCGCGGACCAGGCCGTCGGTGGAGTCCATCGCCACGCACCGGACGACGTTGTCCCCAAGGTGCTGCGCGACCTCGACGGTGAGGTTTCCCTCCCTGTCGCTGATGCTCGGGTTGGTGATCCGGATCGCGTTGTAGAGCGCCGGCAGCTGGCCGGCCTCGAACCGCACGTCGACCACGGGCCCGATGACCTGGACGATCTTTCCCTTGTTCATGATCTCCCCTTAGCCTCCTTGGCGTTTACCCTTTGAGCGCCTCGGCGCCGCTGACGATCTCCGTGAGCTCCGTGGTGATCGCCGCCTGCCGCGCGCGGTTCATCTGCAGCGTGAGCCGGGCGATCATGTCGACGGAGTTGTTCGTCGCCGAGTCCATCGCCGTCATCCGGGCGCCGTGATCCCCCGCAACCGACTCGAGAAGGACCCGGAAGATCTGCGTCTCCACGTACTTCGGGAGCAGGATCGCGAGGATCTCCTTCCGGTCGGGCTCGTAGAGATAGTCGACTTCGGCCCCGGCGGCGTTCCCCTCCGCCTCCGCGAGCGCGATGGGAAACAGCTTCTCGAACCGGATCACCTGCGAGATGGCCGAGCGGAACTCGTTGAATGCGATCCGGACCTCGTCGAACTCTCCGGCCGAGAACCCCTCCACCAGGTCGCGGGCGATCGTTTCCGCGTGGCCCCGGGAGACGCTTCCCAGCACGCCGAGGTACTCTTTCCGCATCGGGACCGCGCGGCGCCGGAAAAAGTCGCGCCCTTTCCTTCCCACCACGAACAGGACGATCTCTTCGTACCTCCCGCGGCCCTCGTTGACGAACCGGTACACCGCGCGGGTGAGCCCGGAGTTGAAGCTTCCGCAGAGCCCCCGGTCGGAGGTGACCAGCAGCAGCGCGAGTTTCCTCCCCTCCCGCTCCGACAGCAGCGGGTGGGCGTCGGCTCCCGCCCGGCCGGCCACCGAGGTCACCACCTCGCGCATCTTGCGGGCGTAGGGCCGCGCGGCCGTGATGGCGTCCTGGGCGCGCCGAAGCTTGGCGGCGGAAACCATCTTCATCGCCTTGGTGATCTGCTGCGTGCTCTTGACGCTGCTGATCCGTTTCCGGATCGCGCGAAGGTTCGCCATGGATTATTCCCTGAAGATCCCTTTGAACTCTTCCAGCGCGGCCGAAAGCTTCTTCTTGATGTCGTCCGTGATCTGCTTCCTGTCGCGCAGCTCGCCGAGGAGCGCCCCGTGCCGGTCCTTCATGAACGCCGCAAGCTCCGCCTCGAACCGGGCGAGAGAGGAGACCTCGTAAACGTCGGCGAAGCCGTTCGTCGCGGCGAAGATCGTCACGACCTGCTGCTCGACGGGTTGGGGCTGGTACTGCCCCTGCTTGAGGATCTCCACCAGGCGCGCGCCGCGTGCCAGCTGCATCTGGGTGGCCTTGTCCAGGTCGGAGCCGAACTGTGCGAACGCCGCCATCTCCCTGTACTGCGCCAGCTCGAGGCGGAGCCGCCCGGCGACCTGCTTCATCGCCTTGATCTGCGCGTTGCCTCCGACGCGGGAAACCGACAGGCCGACGTTCACCGCGGGCCGCACACCCGAGTAGAACAGGTCGGCCTCGAGGTAGATCTGGCCGTCCGTGATGGAGATGACGTTCGTCGGGATGTACGCGGAGACGTCGCCCGCCTGCGTCTCGATGATCGGAAGCGCCGTGAGCGACCCGCCGCCCTCGGCGTCGGAGAGCTTCGCCGCGCGCTCCAGCAGGCGGGAGTGGAGGTAGAAGACGTCGCCGGGGAACGCCTCCCGGCCCGGCGGGCGGCGCAGCAGCAGGGAAAGCTGGCGGTACGACACCGCGTGCTTGGAGAGATCGTCGTAGATGCACAGGGCGTGGCGGCCGGAGTCGCGGAAGAACTCGCCCATGGTGCACCCGGAATAGGGAGAGAGGAACTGCAGCGGCGCGGACTCCGAGGCGGTGGCCGCGACGACGATCGTGTACTCCATCGCGCCGTATTGGCGCAGCTTTTCCACCACCTGCGCCACCGTCGACCGCTTCTGGCCGACGGCGACGTAGATGCAGACGACGCCCGTCCCCTTCTGGTTGATGATCGTGTCGGTGGCCACCGCGGTCTTGCCGGTCTGGCGGTCGCCGATGATGAGCTCGCGCTGGCCGCGGCCGATGGGGATCATCGCGTCGATGGCCTTCAAGCCCGTCTGGAGCGGCTCCTTCACGGGCTGCCGCTTGACGATGCCGGGCGCCTTGATCTCCACGCGCCGGAAGTCCTTCGTATCGACGGGCCCGCGGCCGTCCACCGGCTGGCCCAGGGCGTTGACGACGCGCCCGATCATCGCGTCGCCGCACGGGACTTCGACGATGCGGCCGGTGCGGCGGACTGTGTCCCCCTCCTTGATCAGGTGATCCTCGCCGAGGAGAGCGACGCCGACGTTGTCCTCCTCGAGGTTGAGCACCATCCCGCGGACGTTGCCGGGGAACTCGAGAAGCTCTCCCGCCATCGCCCTCTCGAGACCGTGGACGCGGGCGATCCCGTCGCCGACGGAGAGGACCACCCCGGTCTCCGCGACGTCGATCCGCTTCTCGTATCCCCGGATCTGGCTTTTCAGGATTTCGGTAATTTCTTCCGCGCGGATGTTCATGGCGGCCTGTGTCACCCCTTTTGTAAATTTTCCCGGATCTGGTGGATCTGCGTCCGCACGCTGCCGTCATACACCGTGGAGCCCACCCGCACGACCATCCCGCCGAGCACCGCCGGGTCCACGGCTTCCTCGAGGACGACCTTCTTGCCCGTTCCCCGCTCGAGAACCCCTTTCAGGAGATCCCTCTGGGGAGGGGACAGCGGCATGGGTACGGTGACGCCCACCCGCTCGATCCCCTCAAGCTCCTCCACCATACGGCGGAGCTCGACCAGGATCTCGGGGAAGACGTTCATCCGGCCCTTGTCCACGAGCAGAGCGAGGAAGGATTTCGTGGCGGGGAGGAAACCCGCCGAAGACAGGACGGAGTCGAGCGCCGCCTGTTTGTCCCGGCGGTTGACATGCTCGGCCTCCATCACCTCGCGCAGCACTGCGGAGGATGCGAGGAGCCTGGCGAACTCCTCGGCTTCCGAGAGCGCCCTGCGGACCTGGCCGTCTTCCCGGCCGATGTCGAGCAGCGCGCGGGCGTACCTTCTCGCGAGGCTTCCACCGATCACCGAAGGATCCCCTCGATCTTCTCCAGATTCTCCCGGAACAGGCGCTCCTGGTCCTCGG
The DNA here is from genome assembly GCA_021815305.1 of Deltaproteobacteria bacterium. Classification (GTDB taxonomy): domain Bacteria; phylum Desulfobacterota; class Deferrimicrobia; order Deferrimicrobiales; family Deferrimicrobiaceae; genus JAKAHC01. The sequence continues at coordinate 139,137 of JAKAHC010000006.1, forward strand.
GCGAAACCGCCTTCCGGACGATCTCCTCGGCGGCGCGGGTGGCGAGGAGGGACGCCTCCTTCCGGAGCTCCTCGCGCGCCTTCTTGACCTCCTGCTCGCCGGTGAACTCCGCCTGGGTGCGGATGCGGGCGATCTCGACGGTGGCGGCGTCGTGAAGGATGCGAGCCTCCGCCGCGGCCTCTTCGTCCGTCTTCGCGTTCATTTGCGCGATCTCGCCGGCGAGTTCCGACATGCGGGACTCGATGGCGGAAAGTTTCTCCGCCGCCTCCTCGCGCGCTTTCGCCGCGTCGGCGATCGATTTGCGGAGGAGTTCGCTTCTCTCTTTGAGGAACGAGGCGAGGGGCTTGCGAAGGAAGTAGACCAGGACCCCGACCAGGATGAGGAAGTTGACCGACTGCTTGGCGATCTCTCCCCAGGGGATTCCGCCTCCGCCATGGGCCGCGCCCTCCTCGGCGGCGAAGACCGCGCCTGCGGCCAGAAGCGCCGCGACGGAAAGGACCACGAACGGAGCCCGGCGGACGGGGAACGGATTCCTCGGGGGGTTCATGCGACCGCTCTCCCAAGGACCTTTGCGGCGATCTCCGCGGAGAGCTTCGAGATTTCGGCGCGCAGGGATGCGGCGGCGGTTTCCTTTTCCTGTGCGATCCTGCCCTTCAGTTCCTCGGTCTTTCGTCCGGTCTCCTCGGCGACGGTTTCGACCTGCCTGCGTTCCGCGCGGGAGGCCTCCTCCATCGCGCGCCTCTTCCGGGAGAGCGCCTCGGCGGCGCCCCTGCGAAGCGATTCGTCGTACTGGCGGGATTTGGCCTCGGCCTCGGCGATCATGCGCCGGGACTCTTCCACCGGCTTCACGGAGAGGTTCTCCCGCTCCTCGAAGACCCGGAGTATCGGCTTGATGAGGAGGGCGGAGAGGAGAAACGCCAGGACGATCACGATGCCCAGTTGAAGCACGGCCATCTGGTTGATGTCCAACGTTTCAAAAATCTTGCTGACTAGGTCCATGGAAACCGACACTCCCCCGGGGGCGAACTGGTCAACGGCAGGGTTCCGCAAGGGAAACGGAAAATTGGTACCATGCCCGTTGCGGCGGTGTCAAGGGGTTCTTGCGGATTCCGGCGGATGCGCGGGACACCGCGAACGGGAACCGGAAACAAGAGAGGACGCCGGGGAGATCCCCGGCGCCCTCTCTTGAACGGACGCCCTGGTGGCTACTTCTTGGGCGCTTCGGCCGGGGCGGCAGGCGCAGCAGGCGCGGCGGGAGCCGCGGGAGCCGCGTTGTCCGCGGGCGCTGCTGCCGGCGGCGGAGGCGGCGGAGGCGGCTCTTCCTTCTTCGCACAGGCGGAGAAACCGATCGCCGCAGCCATCACGAGCATCGAAAGCATGGCCAGAAACTTACGCATGTGTCCTCACTCCTTTCCTTCGGAATTTATCCGTATTCGCGGATAATACTGGAATCGCACAGATACCGATTATCGGCGCAATATAACATAAATCGATCCGGATGCAAGGAATATTTCGACCCCGGGCGGGAATATCCCCCCCGACCCTTCGGGAACGTCGGGTTCTCTCCGGGATGCCTTCCTTAACACAGGAAACATGTCATCTCCCGGAGAAAAGAATGCCGCAGAGCCGGTCGAGCTCCCCGGGAGAGAAGTAGGAGATCTCCACCCTTCCCTTCCTGGCGGTCCCGCGCAGGCGCACCCTGGTGCCGCCGCGCCGGGACAGCTCCTCCTCCAGGTCCCGCAGAGGAGCGTCCGCGGATACCGGTTTCCGCCCCGGTTTCCTTTTTCCCGCTTCCCCGCAGAGCCGTTCCGTTTCCCGCACCGACAGGCCGCGGCGCAATACGGTTTCGAAGATCGCTGCGACATGCTCCGGCGGCGCGGCGAGAAGCGCGCGGGCGTGTCCCGCGGAAAGACGGCCGTCCGCCACCGCCTGGCGCACCGGGGCCGGGAGCCTCAGGAGGCGCAGCGTGTTGGCCACGGTGGCGCGGTCCTTCCCGACCCGCTCCGCGACCTGCTCCTGGGAGAGAGAGAACTCGTGCTGCAGGCGGTGGTACCCTTCCGCAAGCTCGATGGCGTTCAGGTCGGCGCGCTGGACGTTCTCGACCAGGGCGACTTCCAGCGCTTCCCGATCCGTGAACTTGCGCACGATCGCCGGGAGGGTCAGGAGACCGGCGGCCTCCGCCGCCCGGAACCGCCGCTCGCCGGCCACCAGCTCGTACCCGTCGGGGGTGGGGCGCAACAGAACCGGCTGGAGGACCCCCTTTTCCCGAATCGAGGCGACCAGTTCGGAAAGGGCCTCGGGGGAAAACGTCCGCCTCGGCTGCAGGCTCCCGGCGCGGATCTTCTCCATCGGAACCTGAAAGAGGCCTTCCCCGCCCGCGGGCGGGGAAGCCGGGGGGGTCGACGCGGAGGGGGTCAGCAAGGCGGAGAGCCCCCGGCCCAGCACCTTCTTCTTCACGGGGTCGTTTTTGCGTTCCATCGGGTCACCATCTCCCGCGCCAGTTCGAGGTAACTTTGCGCCCCACGGGAAGCCACGGCGTACAGGAGGGCGGGTTTCCCATGGGAGGGCGATTCGGACAGGCGCACGTTTCGTGGTATAACTGTTTGAAACACTTGATCTTTCAGGATTCCTCTGGCCTCCTCGGCCACTTGGTGCGCCAGGTTGTTCCGTGCGTCGAACATCGTCAGCACCACCCCTTCGATCCGCAGGAGCGGGTTCATCCCTTCACGGATCCGGTCGATCGTCCGGAACAGGCTGGACAGTCCCTCCAACGCGTAATATTCGCATTGAAGAGGAATCATTACTGAATCTGAAGCGAAAAGCGCGTTTACCGTCAGCAACCCCAGCGACGGGGGGCAATCGATGACGATGACCTCGAACTCCCCCGCAAGGGGAGCCAGCGCCTCCGCGAGCCGGCGCTCCCGGCGCTCCATCGTCACCAGCTCGATCTCCGCACCGATGAGGTCGTACGATGCGGGCAGAAGAAAGAGATACGAAAGGTCGGTCGCCCGGACCGCCTCCGCCACCGGGATTTCCCCCATCAGGACCCGGTAGATGTTCCGTTCCGCATCTCCGCCCGGAGTCCCCCCGACGCCGGACGTGGCGTTAGCCTGCGGGTCGAGGTCCACAAGGAGCGTCCTCTTCTCCATCACGGAGAGAGACGCGGCGATGTTGACGGCCGTGGTGGTCTTGCCGACGCCTCCCTTCTGGTTGGCGATGGTGAGAATGCGGGCCATGGCGGGTTTCCCCTGGGAAAGATCCCGTACGCCGGGTCGGTGCCTGTATCTTGTACCACGCCGGAAACCGGCCACGAAAGGGGAAAATCGGGGAAACGCATTTCCGAAGACCGGGCACCACCGCACACGGGGACCCGGGACGAGGCACCCAAGCGCCCCTCAACTTGCCCCGGAAGGCTCCACCTCGACGATCTCCCGTTCTCCCATCCCCCGCGGGAGGAGGAACCGCTCCCTGCGGGTCACGGCGCCGGGGATCTTTCCCCCTGCCTCTCCCCGGGGCCCCGTCATGAAAAGGAATCGTCCGCCGTCCGCAAGACAGGGGGAAAGGAGAGAGAGGACCTGCCCCGGCGAAGCCGTCGCCCGGGTAACGATGTGGTCGAATGGCCGCCGTGCAAACGGTTTGCGCGGATCCGCCCTTTCGTGGACGACCTGCACGTTTTCCAGCCCCAGCAACCCGCGGACACGGGAGAGGAAGGCGGCCTTCTTCGCGGAAGCCTCGAGCAGGGTGATCCGCGTCCCGGGGAGACAGAGCGCGAGGGGAACCCCGGGATAGCCGGCGCCGGAGCCGAAATCCAGGAGCCGGCCCGGGAAAGGGGCGAATCGGAGGAGGAGGAGGGAGTCCGCGACATGCTTGACCGCCACCTCGACCGGGTCGACGATGGCCGTGAGGCGGATGGACCGATTCCACCGGAGCATCTCCCGCGCGTGCGCGGCGAGCCCCCCGGCGATTTTTTCGTGGATCTCCACGCCGGCCTCGGAGAGGATCTCCCGTAACAAGGCAGGAGACGGCTCGCCGCTCGCCCACGGCGTTTCTCCGGTCACGCGAGGGGGAGGTTCCACGTGGAACATCTCCAGGAACCTGTTTCACTGCAAGGAGTTATCGTCATAATCCGGCCGGGGAACCCTGCGGTTCCTGAGAGCGGGAGGATTCCCTTTCCCGCTTCAGGAAAACCAGAAGGAGGGCCACCGCCACCGGGGTGACTCCGGGGATCCGCCGTGCCTGTCCGATGGAGACGGGGCGAACCCGGACAAGCTTGTCCCGCACTTCGGCGGAAAGGCCCGGGACGGTCTCGAACCGGAACCGGGAAGGAAAGGTCATCTCTTCGTATTTCTTTAGTTTTTTGGCTTCTTCCTCCTGCCGCCGGATGTATCCGTCGTATTTGACGGCAAGCTCCGTCTGCTCCCGGACCCCGGGGGTAGCCCCGCGGAGATCCGGGTCGCATGCGAGCAGCATCGCCATCGTCGCCTCCGGCCGCCGGAGGGCTTCCGCGTATGTCGTCCCCGGACGCAACGGCGCGCCCCCCGCCGTCTCCACGGCCGCGCACAGCGGATGGCCGGCCGTCACCCGCGTCTCCTCGATCCGTTTCCGGAACGTACCGATCTCCTCGCGCTTCGAAAGGACCTTTCGGTACCGTTCCTCCGCCAGCAGTCCCACCTCGTACCCGAGTCCCGAGAGGCGCAGGTCCGCGTTGTCCTCGCGCAGGAGCAGCCGGTACTCCGCGCGGGAGGTGAACATTCGGTACGGCTCCTGCGCCCCCTTCGTCGTCAGGTCATCGATGAGGACTCCGATGTAGGCGTCCGCACGGGAGAGCACCAGCGGAGGATTCCCCGAGACCCGGCGTGCCGCGTTGATCCCCGCCACGATCCCCTGCGCCGCGGCTTCCTCGTACCCGCTTGTACCGTTGATCTGCCCGGCGTGGAAGAGGTTTTTAACCGGTTTCGTCTCCAGGGTGGGGTGCAACTGCAGCGGATCCGCGAAATCGTACTCGATGGCGTACCCCGGCCGGACAATCTCCACTGTCTCCAGCCCGGGGATGGTGCGCAGCATCCTGAGCTGGATGTCGTATGGCAGGCTCGTGGAGACCCCGTTGGGGTAATATTCCGACGTCTTCAGCCCTTCGGGTTCCAGGAACACCTGGTGCCGCTCTTTCTCCGGGAACCGTACGACCTTGTCCTCGATGGAGGGGCAGTACCGCGGCCCGATCCCCCGGATGACCCCGGAGTACAGGGGGGAACGGGAAAGCCCCGAGCGGATGGCCTCGTGCGTCGCACGGTTTGTATAGGTAAGGTAGCAGGGAAGCTGCGGCCGGCGGATCTCCGGGGTGTCGAAGGAAAACGGCACCGGGCGCTCGTCCCCGTCCTGGCGGACCGTCCTCGAGAAGTCGATGGTCTTGGCGTCCAGCCGCGGGGTGGTGCCGGTCTTCAGGCGCCCGACGGCGAACCCCAATCGCATGAGGGAGTCCGACAGGTGCATCGCGGGGAAATCCCCCGCCCTCCCCGCCGGGTAATTCGTCAGGCCCACGTGCACCAATCCTTTAAGGAAGGTCCCGGTGCACAGGATCACCGTCTTCCCGCGGTACCGAACGTCCAGGTTGGTGTCGACACCGACCGCCGCTCCACCCTCCTCCACCACCGCGTCCACGATCGCCTGCTTCACGTCGAGCCCGAGGGTGCCCTCCAGGGTTTTTTTCATCCGGAGCCTGTAGGTCTGTTTGTCCGCCTGGGCTCGGGAGGATCGCACCGCGGGCCCCTTGCTCGTGTTCAACTGCCGGAACTGGATCCCCGTGGCGTCGATGTTTCGCGCCATCTCCCCGCCCAGAGCGTCGATTTCCCGGACCAGGTGCCCTTTCGCCAGGCCCCCGATCGCCGGGTTGCACGACATGAGGCCGATGGTGTCCGCGTTGATCGTCAGGAGAAGGGTGGAGCACCCCATCCGTGCCGCCGCCAGGGCCGCCTCGCACCCGGCGTGCCCGCCGCCTACAACGATGACGTCGTACTCTTTCGGGTATTCGTACGGACTTCCGCTCATCGCGCCTTCACCCGGTGTTCCACGGGGAACAATCCGAATTCCATCATGAATATCAACTATTTACCAATACAGAACTCACCAAAGATCGCATCCAGCACTTCCTCCGGCGCTACCTCGCCGAGAAGTTCCCCGAGCGCCCGCGCCGCCTCCCGGACATCCTCCGCCGAAAACTCGAGCGGCAATCCTCCTCCGGCCGACGTCCCGGCGCGGGAGAGCGCGGCAAGCGCTTTCGCAACCGCCTGCCGGTGCCGTACGCGAGTCAGGGGAGCGTGCGCCAGTATACCACCCTCTCCCGGCGCCACTTCGCGCGCCACGGCGGCAAGGAGGGCTTCCATCCCCTCCCCCGTCTTCGCCGAGACCCGCAACTCCCCCCGTTTTCCCGCCCCCTCGAAACGCCCTTCCGCCGCCGCTTCCGGCAGATCCGCCTTGTTGCGCACCACCAGGTGCGGTCGTTGCGCCACTTCCGCGTACGCCGCCTGGTCCTCCGCCGCCGCCGCCCGGCTCCCGTCGAGCAGGAACAGCACGACATCCGCCGACGCGATGATGTCGCGGCTGCGACGCACCCCTTCGCGCTCCACCGGGTCGACCGTCTCCCGCAATCCCGCGGTGTCGACCCACCGCACCGGAACGCCTTCCACCGAGCCTTCCGCGTGCAGGTAGTCCCGCGTCGTCCCGGGGAACTCGGCTACGATGGCGCGCTCCTCCCCGGCCAGCCGGTTGAGCAGCCTCGATTTCCCTACGTTCGCTACCCCGGTGATCGCCACGGTGGCCCCATCACGGAACCGGCGCCCGGCGTCGAATGTGCCGAGGACCTCTTCCAGTATATAGCTGATTTCCGATACCCGTTCCTTCAGTTGTACTTCCGAAACCGCGTGTACGTCCTCCTCTTCCGGAAAGTCGATGGCGGCTTCCAGCCGCGCCAGAAGGGAGAGAAGCTTCTCCCGCAGGGGAGCGATCGTCTCCCGAACCCCGCCCCGCATCTGGCGCAACGCCGCCCGGGCCGCTGCTTCCGTCCGCGCGGAAATCAGGTCCGCCAGCCCCTCGGCCTGCGTGAGATCCATCTTTCCGTGAAGGAACGCACGACGCGAGAACTCCCCCGGCTCCGCCGGGATCGCGCCTGCCGAGCAGGCCTCCCGGAGGAACGCCTCTACCACCGGGGGATTGCCGTGCATGTGGACTTCCGCCATGTCCTCGCCGGTGAAGCTGCGCGGCGCGGGAAAAAACGCCGCCAGGGAGGTGTCCAGGATCTCCCCCGCCGCATCCCGCACGCGGCAGAGGGTCAGGGAGCGGGGAGGGGTGGTTCGCGGATCGAGGCCGGTCAGGAGGAACGCGATGGGAAACGCTTCCGGGCCGGACAGGCGGACGACGGAAACGGCCCCCACGCCCCCCGGAGTCGCGGGGGCGACGATCGTCGTCCCGTCGCGGGCAGGCGTGCCGGCGGGCAGGGGGTACCCGGATTCCTCATCCCCGGCTTGGACCAAGAGTGTCCCCCGAAAGCGCTTGCACCGTGAAGACCCTTCTTTTGCCGTGCCTTTCGCCCGGCCCCCGCGGCTGCCGGATGGATGCGGGGATGCCGGCTACGCCTTGGCGGCCTTGGCGGCCTCTACCTGCCGGTTGTACAGAATCTGCTGCCCGATGCTCAGGATGTTGTTCACCAGCCAGTAAATGACCAGTCCCGTCGGGAAACTCCAGAACATGAAGGTGAAAATGACCGGCATGAGAAGCATGACCTTCTGCTGCGCCGGTTCCATCGACGGCGTAGGGGACATCTTCTGCTGGAGGAACATGGACACCCCCATCAGCAGCGGCAGGAGGCGGAACGGCAGCGTGTACCCCGCGACGTGGAGGTCCCAGAGATGCTCCGGCGCCGACAGGTCGTTGATCCAGAGGAAGAACGGCGCATGCCGCAGCTCGATGGTGACCAGGAGCCCCTTGTACAGGGCGATGAACACCGGGATCTGCGCCAGCATCGGCAGGCATCCGGAGAGCGGATTGATCTTGTACGTCTTGTACAGGTTCATCGTCTCCTGATTCAGCTTCTGCGTGTCCCCCTTGTATTTCTCCTTGAGCTTGTTCAGCACGGGCGCCAGCTCCTGCGTCTTGCGCATGGAGGCCATCGATTTCTGCGTGAGCGGAAAGAAGAGGATCTTGATGAGGACGGTGAGCAGGATGATGTCGATGCCGTAGTTCCCGGTGACCCGGTCGCTCGCCTTCATGAGGAACACCAGCGGTTTGGCCAGGAAGGCGAACCACCCGTAGTCGATCAGCCCGTCGAGGCCCTGTCCGACGGCTTCCAGCCGCGAGGACTTTTTGGGGCCCGCGAAGACCTGCGCTCCGGCCTGTGCCATGTCGCCGGTCCGCAGCACCGTTGCGTTGTCTGCCACCGAGACGAGGACCCCGTTCTCGCCCAGAAGCCTGGCACCCTCCACGGCCCATTCCCGATCGGGGAGGATGACCCATGTAAAATATTTGGCGTCCGCGGCCACCCACCGCACGGGATCCTTCCCGACCTTCCCCTTGGAGATATCCTTCAGGCTGTACCGGTTGAGGCTCCCCTTGGGGGTGTCGGTCACCACGCCGTTGACCGAATAGGAGTCGCCTGCGAGTTCTCCCTGGAACTCCTGGGACAGCTCGAGTCCCTGCCGGATCCGGACGGGCTCCTTCGAGCCGTTGGTCGTCTGGACGCGCACGTCGAACAGATACTCGCCGCCGTGGAAAACATACTCCCGCGTCATCCGCAGGCCGGCGGACGACTCCCACGCCAGAAGAATGCTTTTCTTCTCTCCCGCTTTCACGGTGATCTTCGAAGGGGCGTCGGAGGAAAAAACCGGCGGAGAGGAAAGCGGGGGACGGTCCTGGTCCAGGAACGGCGAAAGCGGCAGCGGTTGGAGGTTCTTCGACCCGATGATGTCCAGCGGCCGACCGCCGGGCCCGATGACGTCCTTGTAACGGCTCAGGAAGAAAGAGGAGATCCCGCCGCCCGCCGTGGAGATCGTCGCGGTGTAGAGCGGGGTCTTCACTTCGATGGACCGGGCGGGAACTTCCTTCCCCTGCGCGATCCCGCCGGCCCCGGACGGGGAGGCCGCGGGGACCGCCGTCACGGGTTCGGAGGCATTCCCCGCAGGCGAGGGCGCAACGGCGGTGTTGTCTCTCCCGACGGGAGCGGGCGGAGGAGGGGAGAAAAGATACTGGTATCCCACGAGAACGGCGAGCGACAGGGCGATCGCCAGGATCATCCGTTTTTCCATCGTGACCTCATTCCGAAGAATTGGATCCTGCGCGGTTCGTCGACGCCCCCGGGGTGGAAGGGGTGGCATTTCCCGATCCGCCGGATCCCGTCGAGGCATCCGAGGATCGCCCCGTTCAAGCGGACCGACCGGATCATGTACTCCGAGCAGCTTGGGTGGAATCTGCAGCAGTCGCCGAGGTAGGGGGAAACCGCCGTTTGATACAGCTTCAGAAGGCCGATGAGGATCTGCCGTGGCCGCAAGGGAGGCTTCCCCCGTTCCCTCCCCACCGGCGAAGAAGGGCGGGGAGCAGCTCTGCGCACACGGTGGCGAGCGCCGCCCCTTCGGGGGCTTGCCGGACCACGATGGCCGTGCGGGTCCCCTCCGGAAAGACGCCTTTGTGGAGCCGGTAGAATTCCCGGACGAGGCGTTTCACCCGGTTCCGGGTGACCGCGCCGCCCACCCGTTTCCCGGCGGACACGCCCACCTGCCGCCGCCGGCCTCCCAGGGCATCCCGATACACCGTATAATGCGGGGTGGTGACCCGCCCCCCCTTCCGGACCACCTCCCGGAATTCCCGGTCGGTGCGAAGCCGCTCTTCGGAGGGGAAGCGGTGCGGGTGTTCCCTGCGCGCGTCGGTCACTTCTTCCCGCTGACCGCCACGGTCAGGTGTTTGCGCCCTTTAGCGCGGCGTCGTGCCAGGACCTTCCGGCCCGCGGCCGTCGACATGCGTTCGCGGAATCCGTGGGTTCTTTTCCGCCGCAGGTTGTGCGGCTGGTACGTGCGTTTCATCGGACGTTCGCTCCTTCCATAAACACCACTCGCCCAATCTTTGGGAAATGTATAATCTATGGCTTTCGGGAACGCCGTGTCAACCGATATTCCCGGGCGGCGCTCCCGGCACGAGGTGCGCGTGACCGAACGGAAAATCCCCCGGTTCGACCTGCGCAGGATCTTCCGCTTGCCGCTCCTGTCGGCGGAGGAGGGGAAGGGCGCGCACTCCCCGACGGAGAGCGAGGTGCTCTTCGACCTGACGGGGGAGAACCCGGAAAACCGCCTCTTCGGACGGCACGGTCCGGGGGAGGTCCGCGGGCTGCTCGAACGGTCCGGCCTGCTCCGGGGGATGTCGGAACGCGGGTTCCCCGAACCGGCGCTCGCCCTGTCGTGCGCAGATCCCGCCGATCAGCGCATCTGCCTTTTCTCCGGACCGGAGTGCCGCGATCGGCTCCTCCTGGAGGCGCGCCTTCAGCTCTCGAACTTCCACCTGCGCCATCCGATCGGCCCTTTCGCGGAATACCGCTCCTTCCGCATGCTGGTCATCCACTGGCTCATCCTCTCCAACCCGGACGGGAGGTTCACCGTGGACCGCCCCCGGCTCCCGGGCCAGGAACGGCCGGGGATGGGGCTTCTCGACGAGCTGCTCGAATTCCTGAAGGCGCTCTCCCGCGAGCTTTCCGTCGACGGCGCCCTGGATGTGCCGGACCATTTCCACACGGCGCTGTTCTACTCCCGCGCATTCCGCTACCTTGACCCTGCCGTGGAGGGAAGGTTCCGCGCGATCGCCCGCGACCTGGCGTCGGTACCCCTGGTGCTCGCCTCCGATGCGGCCCGCGAAGGGTGCCTCGTGGACCGCGGGACCGGGGCGCCGTTGCCCTGGGCGGCGGCGGAACAGGTCCTTCCTGCGCAAGGGGACCTTCGCCGTTTCCTCCGCTCCGAAGGGTACCGGGAGGCGCGGGACCGCGCCGCGGAAGGGTTGCGCGTCGCCGTGGACTGGGACCTTTACCGGGAGAAACTCGCCGCGCGCGGCGTACGGTAAAAACTCCTTGATTCCTTTTTTTCGCGTGTGATACGCTTCCACCCCTCACCCGGACCCGCAACGCAGCCCGGAGGCGCGAACCCATCCGAAGGAACCATGGAATCATCACGTGGAAATCGCCTCAAGAAACACCGCTAACACCGCGAACCTCAATCGATATTTCAGTTCTCCACAACTGTGGATAAACATGTTGGCAACTTTTCCTCTTCCCGCGACCTCAACAATCGAAAAATGAAAGGTTATCCGGTATTTTCCAGGGATTCCCGCCGCCTTCCCCGAAGGCGCCCGAAATGACCATCAAAGCCTGGGAGAGGATCCTCGCCCAGTTGAAGGGCGAAGTGAGCGGCCAGGTGTTCGAGACCTGGCTGCGCCCGTTGCGCTTCATCGCGCGGGAAGGGGGAGTCCTCTTCATCGCCACGCCCCACAAGTTCTTCAAGCAATGGATCGAGGAGAACCATCTCTCCCAGATCGAGGAGCTCGCCCGCAAGGAACTGGGGGAAGAGGTCACCGTCGACATCGTCGTCGGGGGAGAGGAGGAGACCCTTCCGCCGCCGGTCACCCCACCGCAGTTTCTCCAGCAACCCGAGGACATGGCCTCGCGCGCCCGCAGCTTCGGGCCCCTGAACCACCGCTACTCCTTCGATCGTTTCGTCGTCGGGACGGGGAACCAGTTCGCGCACGCGGCTTCCGCCGCGGTCGCGAACGATCCCGGCAACAGCTACAACCCCCTCTTCATCTACGGGGGCGTGGGGTTGGGGAAGACACACCTTCTGCACGCAATCGGCAACGAGGCGCTCTCGAAGCACCCCCGGATGAAGGTCTGCTACATCCCCGCGGAGAAGTTCACCAACGAGCTCATCGCTTCGATCCGAACGAACCGGATGCCGGAGTTCAAGGAGCGGTACCGCAACGCGGACCTCCTGCTGGTCGACGACGTCCAGTTCATTGCGGGAAAGACCCGCACCCAGGAAGAGTTCTTCCACACGTTCAACGATCTGTACTCCTCGAGGAAGCAGATCGTGGTGACCAGCGACAAGTTCCCCAAGGAGATCCCGGACCTCGAGGAGCGGATCCAGTCGCGGTTCGAGTGGGGGCTGGTGGCCGACATCCAGGCGCCCGAGCTCGAGACGCGGGTGGCGATCCTCAACCGCAAGGCCGAGAGCGAGAACATTCCCCTGCCGGAGGACGTGGCGCTCTACCTGGCCACCGTCGTGAAGAGCAACATCCGCGAACTGGAGGGGTACCTGATCCGCATCGGCGCGCACGCCTCCCTGATGCGCAAGGAGATCAACCTCGAACTGGCCAAATCGTTTCTCTCTCCCCTGGTCAGCAACGCGGAAAGGGACATCTCCCCCGACAGCATCCTGAAGGCGGTGGCGGACCATTACGGCGTGAAGATCACCGAGATGCGTTCCGACCGGAAACACAAGGCGATCGCCGCGCCTCGCCAGATGGCGATGTACATGATGCGATCGATCACGCGTTGCTCCTTTCCGGACATCGGGCAGCGATTCGGCGGACGCGATCACACGACGGTGATGTACGCGGTAAAAAAAATTGAGAAGAAACTGGCGGACGATGTATCTTTAAGAAACACGGTGGACACCCTTCGGAAGAAAATCGAGGGATAACCTTGTGGAGAAAAATGGGGGATCCGATTTGTCCACAGGCCTGGGCTTCCGCATCCGTCGTTCCGCACAGGGTTCCCCACAGTCCGATCCCCCGCGGTTCCGGCCCGGGCGGACGATTCCCACAGTTTCCACACCCCCTGTTGCTGCTGCGATTCTTTTCATTTCTTCAATAAGAAGAGGATAACGATGAACTTCACTGTGGACCAGGACCAGCTCATCGACGTGCTGACCGGCATTCAGGGAGTTGCGGAGCGCAGGCATACGATGCCTGTGCTTTCCCACGCGCTGCTGACCGTGACGGGATCGAACCTCACGGTCGTGTCGTCCGACCTGGAGATCGTGATCCGCTGCCTTCAGCCGGTTACCGCCGGCGAGCCCGGGTCCGTCGCCCTTCCCGCGCGGAAGTTCCTGGACATCGCGAAGGTGCTGCCCCGGGAAGCCCCGGTGACGGTGGCGTCGAAAGAGGGGAACTACATCGAGATCTCCGCGGGCCGTTCCCATTTCCGCCTGGCGGGTCTGCCGGCGCAGGAGTTCCCCGACATGCCGGAAAAACCGAAGGGGAAACCGGTGTCCATCGACGGGGAGACGTTCCGGAAGTTGGCGGAGCGCGTGGTCGCTTTCGCCTCTTCCGACGAGACGCGGTACAACCTCGCCGGGATCCTGATGGAAAAGGGGGACGCGCAGGCGGGAGAGATGCTCCGGATGGTGGCGACGGACGGCCACCGCCTCGCGATGGCCGACGGCGAGGCGGGAAATATCGGCGACTTGCTCGCTTCGCGGAAAGTTCTCGTTCCGAAAAAGGGGGTCCAGGAGATCCGAAAGCTCGCGGAGAGCGGCCCGGGCTCGATCGACCTGTTCGCGTCCGAGAAGTTCCTCTTCGCGGCGAAGGGGGACACGGAAGTGTGGGTGCGCCTCCTGGATGCGGACTTCCCGGATTACCGGCAGGTCGTCCCCAAGGAGAATCTCCTGATGGCGTCGGTGAACCGGAACGCGTTTGCCGAGGTGCTGCGCCGGGTGGCCGTAATGGCGCCGGACAAGGTGCACAGCGTGAAGCTTTCGTTCTCCGGAAAGCAACTGGAGGTCTCCTCGACCAGTCCGGACCATGGGGAAGCGAGGGACCTTCTGGAGGCCGAGTACGAGGGGCCGGCGATGAAGATCGGCTTCAACGGCAGGTACCTGCAGGATGCGGTCTCGGGGATCGCGGAGGAAACCGTCGTTCTCCAGATGAAGGACGAAGTTTCCCAGGTGATCCTGCGCCCGGAAAAGGATGCATCCTTCCTTGCGATCGTCATGCCGATGAGGATTTTTTAAGGAATTTCTTTCGATATAACGGCAGGTTCGCCACGCAGGGCGCGGGGGACTCCTTCCCGCGTTTTCTTCCTCCTTCCCGAGGCATCGTAGTATAATTATACAGATTACCCAACAGGCGGATGGAGCGGATATGGCCAGCGGGACGGAAGATCGGCCGCGCAACGGGAACGGCGGCGATTATACCGGCGAAAACATTCAGGTTTTGAAAGGGCTGGAGGCGGTTCGGAAGCGCCCGGCGATGTACATCGGGAGCACGGACACCCACGGCCTCCACCACCTGGTCTACGAAGTCGTGGACAACTCCATCGACGAGGCGATGGCGGGCTTCTGCGACACGATCTCCGTCACCATCCATCCGGACGACGCGGTCACCGTGGAGGACAACGGGCGCGGCATCCCGGTGGACCTCATGCCGGAAGAGGGGAAACCGGCCGCCGAAGTGGTCCTGACCGTTCTGCACGCGGGCGGAAAGTTCGACCGGGAGACGTACAAGGTGTCGGGAGGCCTCCACGGCGTGGGCGTCTCCGTGGTGAACGCCCTCTCCGAGAAGCTCTCGGCGGAAATCCGCCGCGACGGCTCCGTATACCAGATTGGGTTCGTCCGCGGCGAAACCGCGTCGCCGATGAAGGTCACGGGAAAATCCCGGAAGACGGGCACGCGCATCACCTTCAAGCCGGACACGGAGATCTTCACCGAAACGGAGTTCTCTTTCGACATTCTCTCCCAGCGGCTGCGGGAGCTGTCGTTCCTGAACGCGGGCCTCAAGATCTCCATCCTCGACGAGCGCAACGGAAAATCCCACGACTTCCAGTACAAGGGCGGAATCGTCTCCTTCGTGCAGCACCTGAACCGCAACAAGACGCCGCTGCACCCCAAGCCCGTGTTCATCGAGGGGGAGAAGGACGGCGTGCAGATCGAGGTCGCGCTGCAGTACAACGACTCGTACCAGGAGACGGTCTTCTCCTTCGTCAACAACATCAACACCCACGACGGCGGGACGCACCTGACCGGCTTCCGGCAGGCGCTTACGCGCGCGATCAACCAGTACGCCAACCAGGGGAACCTGCTCAAGGGATTCAAGGAGAATCTGCGAGGCGACGACCTGAGCGAGGGCCTCGCGGCGGTGGTTTCGGTGAAAGTCCCCGAGCCGCAGTTCGAGGGGCAGACGAAAAACCGCCTCGGCAACAGCGAGGTGAAGGGGCTGGTCGACTCGCTGGTCTACGAGAAGCTGATGATGTGCTTCGAGGAGAACCCCTCCGTCCCGAAGAAGATCATCGAGAAGGGGCTGGAAGCGGCGCGGGCGCGCGAGGCGGCGCGCAAGGCCAAGGAGCTGGTGCGCAAGGGGCCGATGGACGCGGCGGGGCTCCCCGGGAAGCTCGCGGACTGCCAGGAGAAGGACCCGGCGCGCTGCGAGCTGTTCATCGTGGAGGGCGACTCGGCGGGCGGTTCCGCCAAGCAGGCGCGCGACCGCCGGTACCAGGCGATCCTTCCCCTCAAGGGGAAGATCCTGAACGTCGAGAAGGCGCGCATCGACAAGATGCTCACCTCCGCCGAGATCCGCACGATGGTGACCGCGCTGGGGACCGGGATCGGCAAGGAGAACTACGAGGCGGACCGCCTGCGGTACGGCAAGGTCATCATCATGACCGACGCCGACGTGGACGGGGCGCACATCCGGACGCTGCTGCTCACCTTCTTCTTCCGCAACATGCGGGAGCTGCTTGAGCGGGGGAACATCTTCATCGCCCAGCCCCCGCTGTACGGCGTCCGCCGGGGGAAGGAGATCACCTACCTGAAGGACGACGCTGCGTTCCGCAGGTACCTCATCGAGCTCGGCTCTTCGGGGCGCAGGGTCCTGGGCAGGAACGGTCCGGGAGGGCTCTCGGGGCAGAAACTCGCTCCCTGGCTCGCCAGGATCTCCCGCCTGGAACAGATCTCGACCCGGGCGGAGCGGCGGGGGCTGCCCGCCTTCGTCTTCCTGTCGCTGGCGTCGCGGGCGGCGGAAGGGGTGGAGGCGCTTTCGAACGGGAAGTCGGCGGGCCGGTTCTTCAAGGAGCTGTTCGCGGAGTGGAAGACCTCGCGGCCCGATGTGACGCACGCGGCGTGCGCGATCGACCCGGATCCGGACGCGGACAGCGAGGGAGTGCGGGCGCGCCTCACGTGGAAGCGCGGCGGTTTGCCGATGGATTGCCTCGTGGACCGGCACCTGCTGGAGTCGGTCGACCTGCGGGAGGCGGGGACGCTCTCGGCGCAGATCCTCGAGACGCTGCCGCCGCCGTACCGGCTGGAAGGGGAGGGGAGCTTCCCCCAGGCCGACGGCCCGCTGTGCCTGCTGGGGCAGGTGCTCGACGCGGGGAAGAAGGGGCAGACGATCCAGCGCTACAAAGGCCTGGGCGAGATGAACCCCGAGCAGCTGTGGGAGACGTCGATGAACCCCGAGTCGCGGGACCTGCTGCGCGTGGAGCTGGGGGACGAGACCGACGCCGACGAGATCTTCTCCCGGCTGATGGGCGACCAGGTAGAGCCGCGCCGTGAATTCATCGAGCAAAACGCGCTGAACGTGTCGTCGCTGGACATCTAGTGTAGCGTCCCTGTCGGGTCGCGCATAACCTGACAAATCGTGCGCATAACGTGACAAGAAATTGCGCATAACTTGACAAATCACGATCGCGCAGACGCGCCCAAGCCCCCCTAAACTTTTCCCGAAGATTTTCCGATGGATAACGCTGGAGCCCGGTCGGTTCGGGGACGGACCGGTGCCGTCACGGCCGACTGCTGACCCCGGGGGGGAGACCATGAAGCGGCACGAGATGTTCGTCAGGATCCTGGCCGTCGTCGCCGGCGCGGAAGTCCTCGTCATGTTCCTGCTCCGTTTTCTCGATCTTCCGGAAAGCATCGGAACGGCCGTCCTCGACGCCCTGATCCTGTCGGCGATCAGCGCGCCGCTTCTTTACCTGTCCGTGATCAGAACGGTGGCCCGGCGGCAGTCCGCACAATCCGCGCTGGAGAGGACGAACCTGGAGCAGCAGCTTGCCCTCAAGGCTTACGCCGAGAAACTGGAGCTCAAGGAGGCCGCCGAAAGGCAAGCGCGGCTGCAGTCACAGCGGTATGAACTGCTCGGTCGGGTCCACGCGGCGATCCTCGGCGAGTCGGACATCGACGCGGTTCTGTCGGAAGCGGCCCGGGACATCTGTCGGGTCCTCTCGCTTCCGTGCTGCGCGATCCGGATTTTCGGCGACCCCGACCGGACGGCCGAGCACTGCGAGCCGGGCTTCGCGCCGGTCGCCGACAGCCTGTCCCCGTCCCGTTATTCGCCCGAGCGCCTGGCATCGTTCGCGGCCGGCCGGCACGCGGTAACGGAAGGGGTGTGTCGATCCGGTTGCCGCCCCGACCAAGCGGGACGGGCGGCGGGAAACGGGCTGGCGGCACATCTCGAAGTTCCGCTCCGCCATCCCGAAGGGCTCGTGGGGATCCTCTTCCTGGGCCGCGCGGACGGCAGGGGCTGGACGGAGGACGAGATCGCCGTCGCGGGGCTGATCGCCGGGGGAATCGCCGCGGCCGTTCGCCACGACAGGGTGTTCCGCGACCAGAAGGAGATGTCCGGCCGCCTGCAGTCCCTCATGAACAACGTCCCCGGGATCGTCTACCGGGGACACAGGGACTGGAGCGTAAGCTTCATGGGCGCCGAGGTCGAGCGGCTCGTAGGCTTCACGGTCGAGGACCTGACGAGCGGCGCCGTGAGCTGGAAGGAGCTTATCCATCCGGAAGACCTCGAATCGGTCAAGAAGGCGTTCCGGGACGCCGTGCGGGAAGGGAAGAAGGTCCTGCGTGTGCAATACCGGGCCCGGCACCGCGACGGAACCTACCGGACGCTTGCGGACCGGCGCCAGTTCGCATACGACGCCCGCGGCGAATTCCTCCACGTCGATGGGCTGCTGCTCGACGTCACCGACCTGGTCGTGGCGGAGAAACAGGCCAGGACGGCCCAGCGGATGGAGGCGGTGGGAACGCTTGCGGGAGGCGTCGCGCACGATTTCAACAACGCTCTTACCGGCATCTTCGGATTCGCGGAGATGCTGCGCATGAGGCTCTCGACCGACGCCCGCGCCCAGGAGGATCTGGACGAGATCCTTCGTTGCGCGGAACGGGCGGCCACGCTTACGAGGCAGCTTCTTACGTATGCCCGCCGCCAGGCCATCGAGCCGGTCAACCTGGGCCTCAACAGCGTGGTGACGGAGCTGATGAAGCTCATCGGGAAGGTGGCGGGAGAACGGATCGAGACGAAGACCCTGCTGGCGGAAGGGCTGCCGGCCGTCCGGGCCGACCGCGGACAGATTGAGCAGGTCCTTATGAACCTGTGCCTCAACGCGAGGGACGCCATGCCGGCCGGCGGAACTCTTCTGGTCGAGACGGCCGCGGTGTACGTCGACGAAAAGGACGTGAGGCAGTACCCGTACATGAAGACCGGGAGTTACGTCGTCCTCTCGATCACCGATACGGGTATCGGCATGGACGAGAAGACCCGAGAGAGGATCTTCGAGCCCTTCTTCACGACGAAAGGACCGGAGAAGGGCACGGGCCTGGGACTGGCCATGGTCTACGGAATCGTCAAGAAACACGAGGGATACATCCACGTCTTCAGCGAGCCCGGCATGGGTACGACGTTCCGGGTCCATCTTCCCGCCGTGGAGGCCCCGCCCGAAGAGAGGTCGACCCGGGGGTATGAGGCCGTGCGGGGCGGCAACGAGACGATCCTTCTGGCCGAGGACGACGAGGCGGTCCGGAAGCTGGCGGAGCTGGCCCTGCAAGAGTACGGTTACCGGGTGCTCGCGAGCCGAAACGGAGAAGAGGCCGTCGAATCCTTCCGGAAAGGAAAGAGGGTCGCCCTCGTTCTTCTCGATGTCGCCATGCCGAAGATGGGCGGCAGAGAGGCCCTCGCCGTGATGCGCGGAACCGATCCCGGCCTCAAGGCGATCCTCATGAGCGGCCATGCCGTGGGCGAGGGCCACGGACCGGTCGCGACGGCCCCGGAGCCGCCGTTCCTCCAGAAGCCCTTCGGCCCCGTCGTTCTCGCAAGGAAAGTGCGGGAAGCGCTGGATGGGGCCGGGGAAACTCCGGTTGCGCGCGACGACATCGTATCAGACAAAGGTTGAGGCCGAACCGCCCCGAAGCCGACGCTACAGATATTCCATCTCCAGGAGTTTCGAGAATTCGTGCGGGGGCACCGCCCGGCTGAAGAGGAACCCTTGGACCTCGTCGCACCCCTGCTCGCAAAGGAAGTCCATCTGCTCCCGGGTCTCGACGCCTTCCGCGATGACTCTGAGGTTCAGACTATGCGCCATGGCGATGGTGGCCCGGACGATGGCCTGGTCGCTGCGGCTGGACGCGAGATTCCGGATGAACGACTGGTCGATCTTGAGGAAATCCAGCGGAAGGCGCTTCAGGTAGTTCAGTGACGAGTACCCCGTGCCGAAGTCGTCGATCGCGATCTCGATCCCCCTCTCCTTCAACGCGAGCAGCGTACGAACGGCCTCGTCCGGGTTCCGCATGATCGTGCTCTCGGTGATCTCCAGCTCCAGATGCCGCGGGGAAAGCCCCGCATCCCGCAACGCGCCGTCCACGACTTCGATCAGGTTCCCTTGATCGAACTGCCGGGCGGACACGTTGACCGCGGCGGTGATCGGCCGGAGGCCTTCTTCCTGCCATTTCTTCAACTGCACGCATGCGGTGCGGAGAGAATATTCCGCCATCGGGACGATCAGGCCGCTGGTCTCGGCGGCGGAGATGAACCGCCCGGGGAGAAGCAGTCCCTTTTCCGGGTGGTTCCAGCGGATCAGCGCCTCCATGCCGGTGATCCTTCTGGCGGCGGCGTCGAGTTTCGGCTGGTAATACAGCGTGAACTCGCCGCGGTCCAGGGCCTTCCGCATCTCGCTTTCGAGCACCAGGATTTCCAGGACCGAGTCGTTCAACGATTTCGAGTAGAACTGGTAGTTGTTCTTCCCCTCGGCCTTCGCGTGGTACATGGCGGCGTCCGCGTTTTTCAGGAGGAGGTCGGCGGTATCCCCGTCGTCCGGGTAAAGGCAAATGCCGATGCTGGCGGTCAGGAACACCTCCCGCCCGTCCAGATCCCAAGGCTCGGACAGCTCTTCGAGCAGGCGCCGGGCAACCCTTGCGGCATCTTGCGCCTCGCCGAGGTTGTGCAGGAGCACCAGGAACTCGTCCCCGCCCGGCCTGCACAGGACGTCTTCGGAGTCCGCTTCCCGGCAACGCGCCACATAGTCGCAACTCCGGAGGAAGGCCGACAACTTCCGGGCGACGGATTTCAGCAGGGAATCGCCTGCGCTGTGCCCCAGGGTATCGTTGATCCGCTTGAAGTTGTCGATGTCCATGTAGAGCACGGCGAATAACTGTTTATGCCGCCTGGCGGTCTCGATCGCCCTCGTCATGAGCTCCTTGTGGAACACGCGGTTCGGCAGCCCGGTCAGGTCGTCGTAATAGGCGAGACGGTGGATCCTCTCCTCCAGGATCTTCTGTTGCGTCATGTCCTTCGCCATGGAAACGAAATGCGTTATGTTCCCGTCTCTGTCCTTGAGCGGAGTGATCGTGTGGAAAATCTCGAAAATCCCCCCGTCTTTCTTCCGGTTGGAAATGATCCCCCGGAACGTCCGGCCTGACAGGATCGTCTCCCACAATTCCTTGTAGAAACGTTCTTCGTGTCTGCCGGATTTGAATATCCTCGGGGTCTGCCCCTGGATTTCCTTTTTTTCGTATCCCGACATCGCTTCGACGGCCCGGTTCGCGTACTCGATGCAGCCGTCCCTGTTCGTTACGAGAACCCAGTCCGAGGACCCTTCGACGGCGACGGAAAGCTTCCGCAACGTTTCATCCGCCATCTTGCGTTCGGTGACGTCCCGCGCTATGGACGTCGCGCACCAACGGCCGTTCAGCTTCACGGCGGCGAGCGAGAGTTCGATGGGCAGTTCCGTCCCGTCTTTCCGGAGCGCCGGCACCTCGACCGTTTTTCCAATCAGGCGCCCGTTCCCCGTGCTCCGGAAGCTTCGGAAGCCCCGCAGATGTTCCGCGCGGAATCTCGGCGGGACGATCAACGCGTGGATGCTCTTTCCGACCGCCTCCCCGCTGGCGTAACCGAAGATCCGTTCCGCGGCGATGTTCCAGAACAGGACCGTCTCGTCGTTGTCCACCAGGATCACCGCGTCGGGGGCCGTATCGGTGATTGCGCGGAATTTCTCCTCGCTCTCCTTCAGCGATCGGTCGGCCAACACATGCTCGGTCACGTCGCGAAGGTACCAGACCCTTCCGTAATACGTTCCGTCGGGTCCCACCATGGGCGAAGAGTACCGATCGAACAGTCTTCCGTCCTTCAGTGTCATCTCGTCGCGGCCTGTTTCCTCCCTGTGCCCGTAGAGATGCCGAAGTCTTGCGAGGAAACCGTCGGGATCGACCAGCTTGTCCAGAACCGGGCGCAACGCGTCCAGGTGGTTCCTGGAAACGATCGTCTCCGGGCCAAGCCCCCACATATCGGCGAACCGCTTGTTGTACGATATGATGACGCCGTTCTCGTCGACGATCAGGATGCCGTCGATCGAGGCTTCCTGCTGCGCCACGAGGATGACGTTCCGGAGTTCCAGGCTGCGGGCCTGCTCCAGCGACGTCTGCTCAAGAACCTTGAGCAGCTCTTCCATGGATGCGATTTGCGACTTGAGTATGGCGGCGTTGTTGCTCGTCCGGTCGCCTTCCTTCATCGCTTTTCCTCCAGGTCCTCTCCGCGCTACGCGAAAATCGTTCCGTCCATAAAGGGCAGCACGGCAAGTTTCGCGCTCAACGACAATGTCTTGAACATGTCGGCCTTTTCTCTCGGGAGGCGAACCTTCGGAAACATGGTGGTTGCAATCAGGTTTCCGTCCGGCAACATCCCCCCGAACCCGAGGACGGACCGGATCCCGAACGGGACGACAAAATCCCGCTGGGCGGGGACGAAGGGGCTCCCAGCGGCTTCTTCGAGCGGCTGCCTGCGCCCATCTGGCGGATCACGGAGCCGCATTCGATCATCTCGCTCATCTTGAACGTGGGAAGATCAAACACTGACAACCTCCTGTTCCGGACTGGAGGCCTGCATTCCCCTGAACAGGGACTCCGGACGGACGTAAGAATTTTAATCCGAAACACGGCGCTGAGGGAGATGGAGAAATCGGGACCTGAAAAGAGTTAAAGGTTTGCGCCGGCTGCGGCGAGAAGATACCCAGGGGCTTCCGGAGGAAACCCCCGCGTGGAGCGGGTCGGTTGCCGGGGTGCGGGTCAGATGATTTGCGGGGTTGATGTGACAATGCAGTTCGTGGAAAATGCGAAAAAACTCTCTGGAGCGAAGGGCATGAAAAGAGCCTGTTTTGCGATTCTCGCTGTCGTCATCACGGGTTGCGCGACCTCTCCGGAAATCACCTCCTGGAACATGGCGAGGGAGGTCAATACGCCCGCGGCATATCAGGACTTCATTCACCGCTACCCGGACAGCGGCCATGCGGACGAGGCCCGGGAGATGGCCGGAAAATCGAAAATGGAGCAGATCATGAAGGCGAGCACCGTGGCCGAGTGCGTCGGGATCATGAAGTCGAATCCCGACCCGCGGACCGCCGCCAAGGTGGCGGACCTCGCCTTCGAGGCCGCGAAGAAGGAGACCTCTCCGGAGGCGCTGTACGCCTTCCTCGACAACTTCAAGGGGCATGCGGGCGCACCCGAGGTGCGGAACCGGCTCGAGGAGCTCGAATTCAAAAGCGCGGGCGGGGACGCCTCCCCGGTCGCCATGGAGTATTTCCTGTACCGGTACCCCGGGTCGCGTTTCGAGGGCGAAGGGCGAAAGCTCCTGCAGGAGAAAACCTTCCGCCGGGTGAAGGAGTGGGGGAACCAGTACGGATACAAGGCGTTCGTCGCGGGGTTTCCGGACAGCGTCCGCGCGGCGGAAGTCCGGGGATGGATGAAGCCCTCCGCCCCCCGGCCGGTCTTTACGAACCTCCAGCAGGCGCTCGCCGACGCCGTCGGGAAGAGCCCTTCGCTCAAGAAGCATGCGTGCGCCCTCGCGCTGTCCGCCGCCATCAGGGGGAACGCCGGAGATCCCGATACCCTGAGGCGCCAGCTTCACGATCTCGAGAAGGGAGCGGCTTCCGGAGCCCTTCCGGACCGGTGTGCTTCCGCCGGGCTCAAGGCCCGGCCCGATGCCGAGGAAAACCTCGCGGAAGCCCTCCAGGCGCTGTCGGCCGTCGAGGTGCAGAGGAAAGAACTGGCCACCCGGTGGGAGGTCTACAGGCAGCGCGACGAGATGGTCAAGGCCGCCGTCGTGGCGAGCTCGAACGTCGCCAACGATCTCGAAACCGCCGAGCTCTCCGAGGAGGTCCTGGGCAGCGGTCCCCTCGGAAGGCTGGACATCGGCGCCGAAAAGGGATCGCAGTCGGCGAAGAAGGCTCTTGAGCGGTTCCAGGGGGTGCAAACCGTGATCCGGAGGGACAGGGACGATCTCAAGCGGATGCTGATCGAGACCGACGGATACTACAAGCCGCTGCAGTCGTACGTGATCGACTGCGTCGACGCAAAATAATCCCGCGGGGAGGCGAACGATGAAGCGCGCGAACCTGACGATGGCCGTCCTGGCGGCGTTCCTGCTTTGGTGCCGCGGCACGGCGGCCGCCCAAACCCCGCTCCTTCTGCCCCCGGCCGAAAACGGGCCGCCTCTCATGCCGGCGGCCGAGGCGGGGAGCCTCAAGAAGGAGGCGGAGGCGCTCAAGCGGAAGGCCGAACTCCTGAAGGACGCCGCGAGCAAGAAATACGCGGCCGCGGCGGAGCTGAGGAAGAAGGCGGGAGGGTTCCGCTCGGAGTCCTCCAAGAAGGGGGAGATGCTGCGGAGCAAGGCGCAGGAGAGCGCCGCCGTGTCCAGCATGCTCGGCGACATGTTCGGCATCATGTCGAGCATGGGCGGCATGGGCGGGGGAGGGTTCAGCGCCAACACGGCTCTCGCATCGACCCTTACGAGCAAGATGATCCAGGGGCAGCAGGCGAGCGACGCCAATGCCGTCATGAGCGCCCATGCCAAATCGGGACAGCTCGCATCCGAAGCGGAAAAGAAAGCCGGTCCCCTCGAGATGCGGGCCGACGAGCTCGAGAATGAGGGGAACCGCCTCATGGAAGCCCAAAACCGGTTGATGGGCATCGCGAACGCGAAGTTCCTGCTCGTCGCCGCCGACGAGTTGGCGAGGAAGGTCGATGCCGACAGCCGCCAGCTGGAACGGCTCAAGGAGAGCAACCGGGAACTCATCGCTTCGATGTCGGCGCGCTGAACCCGCCGATGCGCTGTGGCGGCGGCAGAGGGGGAAGGTGGCGCCTCGCGCTGATCCTGGCGTTTCTGTCCATCGCGCCCCGCGCTTGGGCCGATGCCGGAAAGGTTCGGGCCGACGGTCTCTGCGATAAGGCCGAAAAGGCCGAACGGGACGCCCGGGACGCGGAACGGAAATCCGCGGAGCGCCAGCGGTTTTTGAAAGGGAAGGGAGGGATCGATCTCCGGGGCGATGCCTTTCAAAGCGGCGACGCGGCCGCGATCCGGCAGTCCGTCAAGGCCGGGATCGCGCAGGTCCGGGCGATCCTGCCGCAACTCCGGCAGGGAGCGGCCGCCGCTACCCAGGACAGGGGAATCGTCCCGGGACTCGGCCAATACTTCGCCCAGATGGAGAACAACCTGAGCCGGACGCTCCAGGCCGCCGATGCCTGCCTGGACGCCCCTCGATCTTGCAACGTACCTTCGATCTCCTGTCCTCCCATGCCGGGCATGCCGGTCTTCAACAACAGCGGTAGCGCCAACCTGATCCGGCAGATTCAGCAGAGCTACGCCCAGGCGGCGGAGACGGCCCGGCAGGCTTGCCGGAATCTGAACACCGAGGTCCTGGGAGATGTCGAACGCCTGAAGCGGGAAAGCCGAAGCGCCGGCGCGATGGGGGGGCTTCCCGGGAGCGCGCCGGCGCAGCCCTTCGGGGAGACGGACCTCTACCTCAGGAGGGCCGAAAACCTGAGGAGGGAAGCCTCGGCGTCCCGCCAGGAAGCCGACCGGGCATCGGGCGTCGGGGGCTATTGCGGCGCCCGTTCGCACTCCTTCCTCGGCGAGGAAACGGCCCATGCCCTCGTGGAGGAGTTCAAGACCGGCGGGCGGCGGAGGAAACCCGAACCGGGTCTTCGCCTCGACGCGAAGGTGATCGACCTCAAGGAGGAGTGGGACGGGAAGTGGAGCCAGGGGAGGACCCTCAAGGCGTCCGACGTTCCCCTTCCGAAACTGTCGGTGGGCGATGGCGACGAATCGGCGGCCGGCCGGATCAAGGATTTCCTCAAGGATGCCGCGGATCAGGGCGGCCCCGAGTGGTGGCGCAGGGCAAGGTCCGCGTATCAGGAGGGGGACGAGGAAATGGGGCTCACCGAGTTCATCCGGTCCCGGCCGAAGGAATTGGCGAAGGATATCGTCACCGAATTCGTGGAGAACCACTGTCCCTTCGGGAAGACCCTCACGACGGGGTACAAGATCCTGACCGCGGTAAAAACGACCGCCGACGAAGTGGGGGGGATCGTCGTGGATGCCCCCGGGGTGATCGCCTACGGCGGCGAAGCCGAGGCGAAGGCGCTGGCCGGGAGGGCGGATCGGGTTCCCCTCAACTTCATGAACGGTCTTTTCGACGACGTCACCGGCAAATTTCCCATGCCGCAGTTCGGACGGACCGGGCGCGCGCATGAGTAAGGGGATCGCATGCCGCGGGGTCGTCGCGTGCGCGCTGCTGGCGCTGTCGGTGTTTCCCGCGACACCGGTTGCAGCCCTGGCCGCGCGGGTCGAGGTCCGGAAGGTGCTCGACACCTCCCCTCTCGGCGATCCGTTCGTCTTCGACGTGGGCCCGGATGGAGCCGTGCTCGTCCTCACAGGGGACAACATCTTCGACGCCGGCGCGGAGCGACCCCTGTTCGGCGAGCCCCTCAAGGATCCCGCATGGCTCGCCTTCGCCGGCAAGAACCTGCAGTTTCTCGTGGACGACGTCCTCTATGTCGTGGACGGGCGCGGGCCGAGGAAACTTCTGGATGTCCCCCTGAAGAGCCGTGTCTTCGTCTCCGACGGGGAGCGTACCTACCTCGGCGGGATCACCACGACCGGAAAGCCGGAGCTTTTCCTCTACAAGGAGGGCGCGGGATACAAGCCGCTGCTCGAGCTGGACGCGCCGATCGACGCCATGGCTCTCGCGCGCGGGGAGCTGTTTTTCTCGGTGGGGCCGAGGATCTACGCCCTCCGGGAGGGCGGCCCCGCCCGGCCGTTCGCGATCCTGCCCGGTTTTTCCCGCATCCCCTCCCTCGCGGCCGACGCCGCGAGCGGGTTGCTCTACTTCTCCGACGGCGATGACGTCTACGCCATGCGCGGCGGCGGTTTCGTGGTGGTCCGAAGAGGTCTCGGGGGCATGCTCCGGTGCCGGGAAGGCGACCTCTATGTCCTTTCCTGGCGCGAACATGCCCTGTTCCGGATGGGCGGCCTTTCCGAGGCTCTTCTCTCCGCCGGGGCGCTCACTCCCTGGAAGGATCCGTGCGAGGATCCGGTGATCGGCCTCTACTGCCGGGCGGAGCGGGAACGGGCGACCCTGCGGGCCGCCGTGGAGCTTTCCGGATCCGGCGGAACGGCGAGCCGCGCGGGCGCTTCCGGCGAGATGGCCGCCTACGTCGCCGCCCGGAAAAAGGAGGTCGACAGGCTCGGAGCGGCCCTCGCGGCGGAGGCGGTGGCCGGAGCGGAAGGGGTTCTCTGGGGAGGCGACGCCGATCCGAAGGCGATCGGGGCGAACGCGGCGGTCGCGACCGGGAAACGGGGAGCGGCAGTCGCCCTTTGGGACGGGAGCGACCTCCGTGTCGGCCCGGAGTCGAAGGCGGTCCTCGGGGAATGCAGGCCGTCCGGCACGTGCAGGCAGACGCTGGAGAAAGGCCTCCTGTATTTCGGATCGCGCAGACCGGCCGCCGAGGGGATCGAAAGCCGGCGGCCCCGAGGATTTGGGATATCCACAGGGGCATTGACCCTCGGCTTCGAATCCGCCCGGCTCGCGGTGTTCGCCTCCGGGGACACGACGGCCGTCGTGGTCCTCGACGGCCGCGTCCGGGCCGCCTCGCCGGGGGGCGGCTCCGTGATCATGGCGTCCGGCGAAATGCTCGAGGTGCGGCGCGGCGAACCGCCGGGGATGCCCAAGCCGGCCGAGATGGAGAGACTGAACAAGTGGTGGGAGGCGATCCGATGAGTGGTCGTTCGAGAGGGTGGGGGTTTCCGTTTGTCGCGTTGGCTCTTCTGTTGATGGCGGGGTGCGGGGTCAATTCGCAGTTCGTCTACAAGCCGGGCGTGCCGGCGGCGGGGGTGCCGAAGCTCCCGGCGAAGTTGGCGGTCCTTCCCTTCAAGGACGGCACGGCGGATTTTGTTCAGTCGGGGAGCATGCTCTCGACGGAGACGGTGTTCAATCTTGCAAAGGGAGGAATCAAGGCCACCGTCACCGCCATTCCCCCGGAACTCTGGTCGAAAATGCTTGCCGACGACATGGCTGCGTCGGGCCGCTTCCGGTCCGTCCGGTTCGTCTACAGTTCGACCGAGGCGGTGGATGAAGCACTGCTGATCGAGGGGACGGTGACGAAGGCGTACTGGGCCAACTCGTTCGATGGGGAGAACGAGCTTGCGCTCTCCCTCGTGGGACGGCGGCGCGGTGGCAAACGTGTTGTCTGGGAAAAACAGGTCGCAAGGCAATGGCGATGGCCGGTTGGCCTCTACAAGGGATGCGGGATGGGGATCCAGTGCATGCTCGATCGGCATCATCACGAGCTGAACAAGGCGATGCAGGGCATGTTTGCGGAAGCGGGGGCGGATCTTGCGGAACGGCTTGCGTCCGTCCCGGGAGGCGATTCCGGTATGGCCGTTTCCGGCGTCCGCTCCCCGGACGGGGGTTCGGCGGGGGATGGAACGCGAACCGTCGCGCCCGCCGCAGGGGAAGCAGCGAGACCGCCGGGACCGGAATCCGTCGAACAGACGATCGACAGGATCCTCAAGACGAAATGAGGTCCGTAGCCGCGGTCTTGCCGCGGGATCGCGGGGCGAAGGTTTGGGGGGACAGGAGAGCACCGATGAAGAGGCTTCTGCCGCTATTCGTCTCGCTGCTTTGGCTGTACGGTTGCAGTTCGGGGTTCGTTTACCAGCGGAGGGAGGCACCGGCGCAGGACGGCCCGAAGCTGCCTTTGAAAGTCGCCGTCGTGGCGTTCGAGGACGGCACCGAAGACTTCACCAGCCGCGGCAACCTTTTCAGCGGGTACGTCTTCAACCTCGCCAAGACGGATATCAACGGGTTGTCGCTCAATACGGGTGCCGCGTTCAGCGTGTCGTCGCTGCCCGCGGCGCAATGGTCCCGGGCCCTCGCGGAGGACATGGCCGCCTCCGGCGCGTTCCGCTCGGTGAAATTCGTGTTCGGGCCCTCCGAAGCGACCGACGAGGAGATCGTCGTGGAAGGCGCGCTGACAAAGGCCTGTTTCACCACGATCAAGGACAAGCCCGACGAGTTCGTCCTTCACCTGAAAGTCCGCAGGATGCCCGAGAACACGATCATCCGGGAAGGCGACGTCGGAAGAAGCGGCGTGAGGCCGCGCGATCTCAAAAGCGGGTGCATCATCGGAAGCTGCGTCATCGAACGCATCCACGGGTACCTGAACGGAGTCATGCAAGGCATCTTCGCGGATATCCGGCGCGACCTCGTCCTGGCCCTCGCGCCCCCGCCGGAGAAAAAACGGGACCTCCCGGCGCAGGAATCGCCGGAAGAGGTCATAAAGCGTATCCTCGGCAAGCAGTGACCGCAATGGGCCGCATCGGTCTGGGGATCCTGTTCTCCGGACTTCTTGCGGCCTGTGCGACCGCACCCTACACGCAGCGGAACCAGCTGATCACCATCACGGAAGCGGAGGAGCTCGAGCTCGGCGAGGCGGCCTTTCTGGAGGTGAAGAGCGGCGCCGACACGATCGACGATTCCCGCGCGCGCCTCGTAAGACGGGTGGGGGAGCGCATCGCCGCCGCGACGGGGAGGAACGACTTCCTGTGGGAGTTCCTGTTGATCGGCGGCGACGAAGTGAACGCTTTTGCGCTCCCTGGCGGAAAGGTCGTTTTCTACTCGGGCATCCTTCCGTATTGCGGGGACGAAGACGGCGTCGCCGCCGTCATGGCCCACGAGGTGGCGCATGTGCTGGCCAGGCACGGCGCCGAGAGGCTCTCGCAGGCAAGGCTTCTCGAATTCGGCGGCGCGGCCGTCTCCGCGGTGTTTTCCGGCGGTTCGCCGGCAGTCCAGAGGGGGGTTCTCGGTGCCTACGGGATGGGAGGGAAGCTCGGGATCCTTTTGCCTTTCAGCAGGGTGCACGAGGCCGAGGCGGACGAAATCGGCCTCGTGCTGATGGCCAAGGCCGGCTTCGACCCGAGGGCGGCAATCGGTTTCTGGCACAGGCTCCTTTCGGGCGGACGGGACGGACCGGCGTCGGAGATCCTGTCGAGCCATCCCAGCGGCGACGAGCGGCTCCGAAGGCTCGAGGAATTGATGCCCGTGGCCATCGAGTATTACAGGAAAGCCTCCGCCGGTACGCGGCGGCCGGAGGACGAAAGCGCGAAGGACCCGGACGTTTCCCCGGAGGAAATCCTGCGGAGGTTGCAGGAACCCGGACCGTTCGACTGAGCCGCGGTTGCGACGAGGGCGGGTTTCACCCGGACCGCGGCGGTCCGCGGCCGGCAAAAGCCCGCGGACCCCGCCGCGCCCCTCACTTTTTCACACGATCCAGGAGCGGGGAGCCGAAGAGGGCCCAGAAGTAGTCCTCCTCGTTCCCGGAGAACCGCTTCTTCCCCCCCGCCATGTTCTCTCCGGCGAGTTGCCCCTGCCGGACGGCGCTGCGCCACCCGAAATTGATCCGGAGCGCTCCTTTCGCCTTGTCCTGGAACTCCGCGCAGTCACCCGCGGCGTATACGTCGGGGACGCTCGTGCGCAGGAACTCGTCCACCCGGATGCCGGTTCCCACCGCCACGCCGCTCCCGGCGAGAAACGCCACGGAGGGAATGCGCTCGGTGGCGACCACGAGCAGCGAGCAGGGGATCTCCAGGCCGCGCCGGGTGAGGATGACGCATGATCCGGCGTCTTTCCCCCGCACCTCGACGATGTCGTCCCCGTCCTGGATCCGCGCGCCCCGGTTCCGGACATCGTCCAGGATGCTCGCCTCGAGTTCCCCGGCGATCGGGTACCCGATCCGGGGCAGATCCGGCTGGATCCAGGTCACTTCCCTTTTCGCGTTCCGGAGCGCGCGGCACGCCTCGATCGCCAGGAAGCCGGGTCCGTACACCACCGCGGCGCCGGGACGTTGCGCCAGTTCCTTGATGGCGAGAGAGTCTTTCCAGGAGTCGAAAGTCCGGATCATGGGAAGATCCTTCTTCAGCGCCGGCGGCACCTCGGGCTTCCCGCCGGTGGCGATGAGGAGGAGGTCGTACCTCTCCGCCGCCCCGTCGGCGAATTCCACCTTCTTGTCCTCCGCATGCAGACGGGTGGCCGCCCGGCCGCGGAACCTCCGGATCCTTTTTTCCTCGAGATCCTTTCCCTGGGGATCGAGGAGGGCTTCCGCATCCGCGTCTCCCAGGATGAGGTCCGGCAGCAGGGGCCGCAGGTACGGGGCCTCCGCCTCTTCGGTCGCGATGGCGATCTCGTCGTCCGGCCTGGCCTTCCGCAGGGTCTTCGCCGCGGCGATCCCGGCGGGACCTCCTCCCAGGATCAAGTACCTCATGACGCACCTCCTTCGGGTTTCTTCGCCTGATCCCGTGTCCGGGATTCGGCGCGCTCCGGTTTCCGGGGCCAGTTTCCCCCCTCCTTGCATTCTACGACATTGACTTGGATCAACCTCCATGAACTCAGGAGCGCCGCGGTCCCGCTCGCGAATGGCGGGAAACGAGAAGGCATCGCCGGATCCTCTCCCCGATCCATCCGGGCCGGAACCGCGTCATTACCGACCACGCGACGCGGAAGGTGGTGGTGGGACGCATCGTGAACGCGCGGGATGCGATGTCCGGCGGCGGGCAGTGTCTGATCGAGACCGGTGGGGCGAACCGGGACGAGGAATACGTCCGCCGTCACCCGTACGTGCGGGTTGGCAGAGATGCGGCCCTCACCGTTTCGGATGCGGGTGCGGGAAGCCCCGGGAGCGTGTGTTCGGACCGCTCGCCGAGGTGATCGCCACGGCGGCCGACCCGGCGCCGCGGTTTCCACTGCACTTTACTCCCGGCATCAGGAAACCAGGTTCTGCCACACGCCCACTACGCGCCCGATGACGGCCGCGGGGTCGCTGGTCGTCTCGATCTCGTACGCGGGATTTTCCGAGATCAGCAGGATCAGGCCGTCTTCGATCTGGATGTGCTTGATGACGGTCCCTTCTCCTTTTCGGACGGCCCAGATCGAGCCCTTCGGGGCCTTCCTCCCCTCCGGTCTTGCCCGGCTGTCGATGCAGACGATGGCCCCGTCCCGGATGACGGGCGCCATGCTGTCGCCCGTGACGACGGTGCAGATATAACCCCGCGCGCTCCGGCGCTTGAGGGCTTGCCTGTGGATGAAGACGATGTCCTTGACCTGTTCGCTCGAGACGACTTCCGGGTTGCCGGCGGCGACCTTCGGCTCGACGATCGGGATCGGAAGATAATCGAATTCGCGTTTTTGCGGGAGAAGAGGTTCTTCGAACGTCCTTGAATACGTGATGCGGACCGGGATCGGGTCCATGACGCCGGAGGGAACGACTCCCAACGCCTTGCCGATCGCCTCGATATGATCTTCGTTGAAGCGAGCCTTCCCTTTCAGGAGCCTGTCGAGGTAGGAAAAATCGATCCCGATCGTTCTGGCGAGATCCGCGCGGCTCCAACCCTTCGCCTTCAGGACCTCCCGTATGTTTTCCCGGTAACGCTGGAACATCCTGTGAATGATAGGGAGTTTGTCCGTGGCGGAGCAATCGGACAATACGGACGGAATAACGATTGACAGGCAGGACGATACGTCCTATTGGTGGATGAAAAATCTTCGGGAGGCGGTTCCGGCCTCCCAGACGGAGCGAAGCGCGCCGGTGTCCCTATTTCCGCCGAACAGATTCCAACCGTGTGCGTGTTGCGGCCGGATCGAAACCGACATGGACGCCGTAGAGGTGATCGGAGCCCTGGAGGATGTGGAGGGACGAAGATGCTTCATCCTCTACCAATGCCGGTGCAACAACACGCGGGCGATCTCCTGGGACGAGGCACCGGAGGAAATGAAAATCAGGGTCTTGCAGGCGGAGGGGTGACAAAGCGGCCCTGCGCCGCGAACCGAAGGATTTCGGCTTCAGCCGAACGTGAAGGCGTAGAGGTCGGCTCCCTTGTCGGCGATGGCCAGCCCGAAAGTGTGCTCCCGCTTCTCCCCGGGGGGAAGGCGGACGAGGTTGTAGAGGCGGGAAAAACCGATCGTCACCGTGCCGTCGGGGGAAACGTCCGCGCCCCGGAAATCGGCGGGGATGGGTTTCCCGTCGAGGAGCACCTCCGCCCGCAACGGTTCCCCCGCCGCGCGCATGACCAGGTTGAGCTGCGGCGCCCTGAACCGGAACCGGATCTCTCCGCCGGGCGCCCGGAGCGAGGCGTACTGGCGGCGGATCTTCCACTCTCCGCGCAGGGCCCATTCGTTCAGGCCAAGGCGCTCCGGCGCGGTGTACGTTCGCGTCCGGTCGCGCGCCACCTTTTCGGGGGAGACGAAATTTTCCGACCGGGCGTATCCGATGTACGTCTCGGGGGAGTCGATCAGGGCGAAGTCGACGTTCGACCGCACAGGCCCGACCGCCATCGGCACGGTCAGGAGCCTGGCCTCTTTCAGGAGTTCCCGGATCGCCATTTCCGTTTCTTCGTATTTCCCCTCCCCGAAATGCACTTCGCGAAGCCGCCCCTGGGCGTCGAACAGGTAGTCGGCGGGCCACGCGCTGTTGTTGTAGGCGTTCCAGGTTCTGTAACGGTTGTCGAGCGCTACAGGGTACCGGATGCCGTACCGGGCGACGGCCCGCCTCACGTTTCCCTCGTCCTTCTCGAACGCGAATTCGGGGGTGTGGACGCCCACCACGACGAATCCGTCCTTACGGTACCTGTCGTACCAGCTCGTGACGAACGGAAAGGTGCGGATGCAGTTGATGCAGGAGTAGGTCCAGAAATCCACGAGGACGACTTTTCCCCGCAGGCCGGCGGCGGTCAGGGGCGGGGAGTTGATCCACGCGGTGATCCCGGTGAATTCGGGCATCGTCCCCAGGACCGGAAGGGAGGAGCCGTCCGTGGAACCCTGGGCGGTGCGGGTGAAGGCGGCGGACGGGGCGGGGCTTGCCTGCGACAGCTCCCGCTCGAGCCTGTCCGCGAGGAAAAGCCGCCCGGGAAGCCTGGCGAGGAGCAGCGTGTCGAGGTTGAAGAACAGCGCCGCGACCGTGACGATCGTGACCGCTCCGAGGACCTTGTGGGAGAGATCGCCCCACCTGCCGAAGGACGCGACTTTCCCGTATAGCCTGCGCCCCCCGTAGCCGATGGCGAGCATGGGGATCGCCGCCCCGAGGGAATACCCCCCCATGAGGAGGAGCGACCTTCCGAAACTCCCCTGCACCGCCGCCAGCGTGAGGATGATCCCCAGGATCGGCCCCGCGCAGGGCGCCCAGACCAGGCCGAGAGAAGCGCCGAGAAGGAGAGCGCCGCCCTTTCCCGCGGGGGCCCGGTCGGCGCCGGGGATTTTGCCCGCCAGGGCGCCGATCCGGGTCCCGATGCTCCGCCAGGGACGGGGCCACAGGAGCGAAAGGCCGAAAAAGAACAGGACCGTAAGGGCGATGTTCCGCAGCAGCGCGTTGCTCGCTCCCAGAAAGGTTCCGAACACCGCGAAAACGGAGCCGAAGACCGCGAAGCTCGCCGTCAGCCCGAGGACGATCCAGAACGGCAGGTGCCGCAGCCCCTTCGCCGCGGAGACGCCGAGAAGGGCGGGCAGGATGGGAAGGATGCAGGGGCTGATCACGGTAAGGGCGCCGGCGGCAACCGCCAGCAGTTCGAAGGTCAGGCTCAACGGGACACCTCCGCACCCCCGGAGAGGGATGATTCTTCGATATTAGATGCGGGAAGCGGGGGTTTCCTGCGATCTCCCCGAAGATTCCACGAAGATTCCAGGGCGTTGACGTTCGGGGAAGATCCGGGAATGATGGAAGGGGTGCGGGGCCGCTCCCGCTCCGGGAAGGGGAAATCGATGGATGCGCCATCGGGGGAAAACGCAAAACCGGCGCCGGCGTCGACGCCGGGCGGGATCGGGTACGAGGAGTTCCTGAGGGTCGAACTTTCGGTCGGCCTGGTCCGGACCGCGGAGAAGGTGCAGGGAGCGGACAAGCTTCTCAGGATGTCCGTCGACATCGGGGAGCCGGCGGCGCGGACGATCGTGGCGGGCATCGCGCAGGCGTACCCCGACCCGCAGACCCTCGTGGGGAAGCGGATCGTGGTGGTGTCGAACCTGGCGCCGAGGACGCTCCGCGGAATCGTCTCCCAGGGGATGTTGCTCGCCGCGGGGGAGCCGCCGAATCTTTCAGTGGTCACAGTGGACGGCCCGATCGCGCCCGGGACCCGGGTCCGGTAGCCATGGAGGAAGGCAAGCCCGTCTCGGCGTCCCGCCTGATCCTGGCCCAGGGGACGACCCTCCAGGACGCCAACTCCTGATCCCGGAGACGGAGGAGGACCGCCAGAGGAACGCACGGGCAAGGGAGCGTGCCCTGGCCCGGAAGCATCGAAAAGGGTAGGAGGGGCTCCGTGAAAAACCTGATCGGGCTTCTCCTGGCGACGGTTTTCGGAGGGATCGGCTGGGCGCTGGGAGAAAAGTTCGGGTTCATGACCGCGTATTTCGTGAGCGGTTTCGCGAGCATCCTCGGGTTCTACGCCGGCTGGAAAATCACCCGGAGACTGCTGGAGTAGGAAGTGAGAAAATGCGGTTTCCGGTCAAACGGAACTTGAAGGAGGAGCGAGTGATGGACATGGATATGCATTCCCGACCGATCCCGACCTCGGCGGGCGCTTTGGAAAAGTCGTCGTTCTTCCCCCGGGTTTACGGGTGGATGGGACTCGGCCTGCTCGTTTCCGCCCTCGCGGCCTATTTCCTGCTGTCGACCCCCGCGGCCCTCCGGTTCGTCTTCGGGTCGAGGGTCGCCTTCTTCGGCCTGATCCTCGCGGAACTGGGGCTGGTCTTCTACCTGGCCGCAAGGGTGATGCGGATGTCGCCGGCCGCGGCGAAGGCGGCGTTCCTGCTGTACGCCACGCTCAACGGGTTCACCCTTGCATCCGTCTTCATCGTCTACACCACGACCTCGATCGTCTCGACCTTCGTCGTGACCGCGGCGACGTTCGGCGCGATGAGCGCGTACGGGCTCGTGACGAAACGCGACCTCACGGGGTTCGGCAGCTTCATCACGATGGGGCTCTTCGGCATCATCATCGCGTCCGTGGTGAACATCTTCCTGAAAAACGACATGGTCTACTGGATCACCACCTACCTCGGAGTGCTCGTCTTCGTCGGCCTCACGGCGTACGACACCTGGAAGCTGAAGCGGATGGTGGAGATATCGGGAGCGGGCGAGGCGGCGGCCAACCTGGCGATCCTCGGGGCGCTCACGCTGTACCTGGACTTCGTCAACCTCTTCCTTTTCCTGCTGCAGCTGATCGGGAACCGGCGGGATTAGGGGAAGGGGCATGGAGCCCGTCGCATACATCCCGAGGATCCGGGACAACTACGCGAGGCTCGGGTACCCGGAGTACAAATGGGCGCGGAACGGGGACGCACCGCCCTGGACGCCGCTTCCCGGGCCGCTCTCCCGGTGCCGCCTGGGCCTGGCGGCGTCGGGGGGGATCTACGTGGCCGGGCAGGTCGCCTTCCACCACAAGGACGACATTTCCCTCCGCGAGATCCCCGCGGACGCCGCGACGGAGACCCTCCGGGCGACGCACTTCGCCTACGACCTTTCCGACGCGCGCACCGACCCCAACGTCGTCTTTCCGATCGACACGCTGCGCCGGCTCGTCCGGGAGGGGTTCCTCGGGAGCGTCGCGGACCGCTTTTACTCCTTCATGGGCGGGATCTACTCCGCCCGCCGCGTCGTCGAGGATCTCGCCCCCCGGCTCGCCGAACGGTTCCGGCAGGACGGGGTCGACGCGGTGCTCCTGGTCCCCGTCTGACCGGTGTGCCACCAGTCCGTGGGACTGGTCGCAAGGCACGTGGAGGCGGCGGGAATCCCGACGCTGTGCATGACCAGCGCGCTGGACATCACGAAGTCGGTAAACCCGCCCCGGGCCGCGTTCCTCGATTACCCGCTGGGGCACACCACCGGAAAACCGAACGAACCGGAGCTGCAGCGGCGGATCCTGTCCGAGGCGCTTTCGGCGTTCGTCTCCCTGGAAACGCCCGGATCGGTCCGGAAGCTCCCGTTCCGCTGGTCGGAGGACGAGGGCTGGAAGGAGAAGGCGTTCGCGCAGGGGGACGAGCGCACGCCCCGCGTCGCAACCCCGCAGTACCAGTGCGAAGAAGACCGGAGGCTGGCGGAAGGCGGGGGATCCCCTTCCTGCGCCGTCTGCGTCCCCCCGGAATAGGAGAACCGCCCGGCCACCACCGGGGATCCGCCAGGCGGGAAAGCGTCCGGGCCGTCACCCCGGGGCGGGCACGGATCCCGTGTAGAACGGTTCGCACTCCGGGCGCCCCATGAACTTCTTCGCCTTCTCGAAAAGGCTCAGGATCGACCCGGCCACCGATTGCAGGGTGCTCACCTTGTCGAACCGGGGGTCCCGGAACGGACCGGAGATCCTCTGGCGCACCTTCGCGCACCCCTTCTCGTCGAGCGCCGCCACGGTGACGTCCACGAACCGCTCGTCGACGAGGTCGAGCTTCCCTTTGAGGGCGATCCGGTTCTTCCTCGTCGCAAAAGCGACGTCCTTCGCTTCCGCGATGCCGTTTTTCACCGTCCAGTCGGACACAAGGCGCGTGATCCGGGTTTCACCCCCTCCCACCGCCGACTCGTACACCCCGCCGAAGCGGTACCCTTGGATGGCCGCGGGTCCCAGGGGTCCGGTGAGGAGGAACGCCCCGACGTCCGCCAGGTTCATGCTCCTTGCCTCTTTCATCTTCGACAGCACCTCGTCGATGTCCATTCCGTAGAGGGTCAACCCCTCGCCTCGCAGGGAAAGCCCGCCGTCGAGCGTGCGCGTCATCTCCCCGGCTTCCTTGCCGCGGAAGGAAAGGTCGGGGGAGAGCGTCATCGGGCCGCTCAGGGTCTTCTTCCGGGTAAAGGCCGCGACGGCGTCCTCCGCGCGGAAATCCGCCAGCTTGTACTTCACGGACACGGTCGGCGCCCTCTTCGAGAGGTCGGCGCGGATCTCCCCTTCTCCCTTCCCGCCGAACAGCCTCATCGTGAACGGGCGGATTTCGTAGACGCCGTTTCCGGCGGTCACCGAGGCCCGCACGTCGGAGACGGTGAACCCCTTCGTCTTCACCTCGCCGATCATCAGCTTCCCGGTGAAGGAGATCCCCCGGGACGGCTCCGCTTTCGACCCGGTGGGGACCGACAGGTTCCGCACGGAGAGGTTCACCCCGTCGAGAAGCGTCTCTTTTCCCGACTTCCGGTCGACATAGAGGATCCGCCCGTTTTCCAGGGAGCTGTCCGCAACCACGAGGGGCGCCGCGGGAGAGGGGCCTTCCTCCCCGGCGGGGGACTTCGCCGGACGCGGAGGAGTTTCGAAGTTGAATTTTCCGTCCGCCCCCTTCTCGATCCGGAGGACCGGCTTGTCCAGAGTGAACTCGGTGATCTCGATCCGGCGGTGCAGCAGGGGGAGGAGCCTGATTCCGATGCGGAGCGTGCCCGCGTCGGCGAGATCGGTTCCCCGGTTGGTCAGCCGCACATCCGCCAGGGCGATGGCCGGAGACGGCAGCAGGCGCAGACTCGCATTCCCCCGGATCCGGAACTCCATCCCCAGGGCATCGGACACGGCGGTCTCGATCCGGGGCTTGTAGGCGTTGACGTTGACCAGGAGCACGATCGCGATTCCGGCGAGGAGGACGATTCCCAACAGGACGCCGAGGATCACCAGGAGCTTTTTCATGGGCGCGGGGCCTCCCGGGAAAGGGATCTGCATCCATCTTGCGACGG
This sequence comes from Deltaproteobacteria bacterium, assembly GCA_021815305.1. Classification (GTDB taxonomy): domain Bacteria; phylum Desulfobacterota; class Deferrimicrobia; order Deferrimicrobiales; family Deferrimicrobiaceae; genus JAKAHC01. Next base: position 177,425 of record JAKAHC010000006.1, read on the forward strand.
GACGGCCGCCCGGTCAAACCCTGACGAGGAGGCGAAGCAGGATGTAGAGCCCGAACCCCGAAAGCGCACCCCCGGCAAGGCGGTTCGCGGCGCGCAGGGCAAAGACTCCCCCCCTTTCGGCCAGCGCGTCCACGCCGACCGAAAGGACGAGCCACCACGACGCCGAGCCCAGGAACACGCCGGCCGCGAGCGGGAACGCGGCGGATCCGGAGGCCGTGCCGCCGATCCCCGCGGCGGAGAGGACCGCCGCGATCGTCAGGATCGTGAGCGGGCTGGACAGTGCGAGCAGGAGCGTCGAGGCGTACACGCCGGCGAGCCCCCTCCCCCTGTCGTTCTCCCGGCGGTCCGCGGGACGGGAGAGGAGGACTTTTGCTCCGAAGAGGCAGAGGAACACCCCCGCGCCCCCCCGCAGCAGCGGCTGATGCCGCAGGAGCGCGGCGGAGAGGGAGGCGATCCCGAACCCCGCGATCAGCCCGTACGCCGCGTGTGCGGTCGCCGCGCCCAGGCCGGAGAAAAACCCCGCAACCCTTCCTGAAGAGAGGGCGCGGTGGGCGCAGAGGATCCCCACCGGGCCCACCGGGGCGGCGATGGCGATCCCTGCGAGGAATCCCTTCGCGAGCATCGCGGTATCCAAGACCTTGCCTTTCCTCCCCTCCCGCCCGCGTTCCGCGCCTCTTCGGTTTCGGCCGGGAGTAGGATATCTTGGTTCGAGGCGTGTTGGATACGCAGGCGGAACAGGAGGGCATCATGCGACGACTCGAGAAACCCGATACGGCGGTTCCGGCGGGGAGCCGGAAGCCGGGCGCGGGATCTCCCTGGGAGGGTGCGCTGCGGCGCCTCGAGGCCGTCCTTTCGCGTGTGGAAACGTTGCTCGGGAAGGCGGAAACTCCCCCTCCCGATCCGGCGATGTTCCAGGCCCACTGGGGGTTCCGATGGGAGCCGGCGAAGGAGGGGGGCCGCATCGTGCCGGTGATCCACCCGCAGCTTGCGGATCTCGACGCCCTGGTCGGGATCGACGAGGCGAAGAAGGAGCTGCTCCGCAACACCGGACAGTTCGTGGACGGGTTCCCGGCGAACCACGTGCTGCTGTGGGGGGAGCGCGGCACGGGGAAATCGTCCTGCGTGAAAGGGTTGCTTCCGCGCTTCGGCCCGCGCGGGCTCCGGATCATCGAGCTGGCGCGGTGGGACCTGTTTTCCTTCCCGAGGATCGCGAGGCAGCTCCGGGGGCTCCCCTACCGCTTCGTTCTCTATTGCGACGACCTCTCCTTCGACGAGGGGGAGGCCGACTACCGCGGCCTCAAGACGCTTCTGGACGGCGGGGTGGAGGAGCGGCCGGAGAACGTCCTCATCTACGCCACCTCGAACCGCAGGCACCTGATGCCGGAGAAGCGGGTCGAGCTGGGGGCGGAAGAGGAGGTCCATCCCGAGGAGGCGGCGTCGGAGAAGCTCTCGCTCTCCGACCGGTTCGGACTTCAGCTGGGATTCTACCGGTTCGACCAGGAGACGTACCTTGCGATCGTGGAAGAGTACGCAAGGCGCAGGAGCCTCCCGGTGGAGCAGGCGGCGCTGCGGGAGGAGGCGCTGCGCTGGGCGCTCTCCGCGGGATCACGCAGCGGCCGCGTGGCCAGGCAGTTCATCGACGACCTCTCCGGGCGCATGGAATTGCGGGTGCCGTAATCCCGGACGGGGATTCGGAATCTTCTTGCCCGGCTTCCCTTTCGCGGGGCGGCCGTGGTATGTATGGGAATAGATATACGGCGATGGAGTTCGCCGTCAACCGCCCACACGGGCTGATGACTCCTGTCCGGTTTTTGGGGAGGAGCCGCGCCCGTGGATCATCTTACGAAGCGACGCCCGCCGGGACTCACCCCGCCGGGCGTTTCCTTTCCTCAAGACCCCGGAGGAGGAAGCCTCGCGACGGAAGCGGATCGTCCCGCGACCTTCCGAAGCATCCTCTTTCGGGATGCTCCGGACCGGGATCCGGACGAGCTGCACACCGCACCGGAGTACTTTGCCGATCTCCATCTGGATCAGATCATCGATGCCGTCACGGCCGGCAGGGAGGGGTATGACCTGAAGCCGTTCTTTTTTGCGCCCTTGCGTGACGTCGACGCGGTCACCTGGCGTCACGAGATCATGAAGGATCTCGAAAACCCCCGCCTGTTCGACTGCATAAACGCATTTTCCCGGGACATGCGCGCGGTGCGGGAACATCTCGCGCAGGCCGAAAAGCTGCATTACCAACTCCAGAAGGAGCGCTGGTTCCTCGACGCGGTAAACATCTACTGCGATGCCGTGATCCGCCTGGTCCAGGACTTGTCCTCCGCGGAACCCGCATCCCGTGGTCTCCTGGCGTTCCGGGAGTACGCAACCCGATATGCCGCATCCGGGCGGTTCGCCTCGCTTCGTGAGCAGACCGGGAAACTCGGTGCCGATCTCTCCGCGATGCGTTACTCCGTCCTCATCGACGGCCTCCGCGTCGAAGTACGCCACTACGGCGGCGACCCCGATTACAGCGCGGAAGTCGAGGCGGTATTCGAGAGATTCCGGCAGGGAGCCGCCAAGGAGTACACCTTCCATTTTACCGACCTGGCGGACATGAACCACGTGGAGGCCCGGATCCTCGCACTCGTCGCCCGGTTGTACCCCGCGACATTCTCGGCGCTCGACGATTACTGCACTGCGAACAAGGATTTTCAGGATTACGCGATCAGGCGATTCGACAGGGAGATCCAGTACTATATCGCTTACCTGGAGTATGTCGCCCGCTTCAAGAGAGCGGGATTGAGCTTCTGTTATCCCCGCGTCGCGCAGGGGTGCAAGGAAATCTTCAGCGATCAGGGTTTCGATCTGTCGCTGGCCGCAAAACTCATCGCGGAACACGGTGTCGTAGTTTGCAACGACTTTCACCTCGGGGGCCCTGAGCGCGTGATTGTCGTGTCGGGGCCGAACCAGGGCGGCAAGACGACCTTCGCCCGCACCTTCGGGCAGCTGCACTATCTCGCCGGCCTGGGGTGCCCCGTCCCCGGTACGCAAGCGCAACTCTCCCTCTTCGACCGGATATTCACGCATTTCGAAAAGGGAGAAAACATCCGCGATCTCCGCGGCAAGCTCCAGGACGATCTCGTAAGGGTCCACCGCATCCTCGAGCGTGCCACGCCGGACAGCATCATCATCATGAATGAGATGTTCACCTCCACCACGCTGCGGGACGCCATCCTCCTGAGCAGGAGAATCGCGGCGAAGATCACGGCGTTGGGCCCGTTGTGCGTCTGGGTGACGTTCATCGATGAATTGTCGGTGCTTGGCGAGCAGACCGTGAGCATGGTCAGCACGGTCGTCCCCGAAAATCCGGCGCAGCGGACCTACAAGATCCTCCGGCGGCCGGCGGACGGTCTGGCCTACGCGATGTCGATCGCGGAAAAGTACCGGCTCACCTACGGCAAGATCAAGGAGCGCGTCGATTCATGAAAGCCCGTCTCCTGCATCGCGAAGAGGATGTCGACTTCGACCGGCCGCCGCCTTGGAACGAGGAAGCGCTCACGAAGGACCTGGCGCTGAACACCTTGTTCCAGGCGATGGCGGGAGGCGACGAATTCCTGTTCGAGGCGGCCAGAAAGGTCCTCCTGTCGGATGTACGCATCGATCTCGAAACGATCCGGTATCGCCAGGAGATCCTGCGGGACTGCCTGAACCGCCCTGCCATCGTCCGGGAGCTTTACGCCACCGCCGTGGAGGCGATGGAAAACGAGAAGAAGCATTTCTTTATCGGCAGTCTCGCGCGACATCCCGACTGGCTTCTCCGACGGTCGATCGAACTGTCGGAGATGTTCCTCGGCATGATCCGGAAGCTGAGGAAGATCGCCGATTCGCACGCCGATAAGTTCGTCTCGGAGGGCTTGACCGCTCTCTTTGCGATGCTGCAAAGGGAGCTTGGCGACGACTACCTCCTCCGTGTCCAGCATCACTTGCTGCAACTGAAGTTCCGTAACGGGGTATCGCTCAAGGCGGGATTGGGCAAGGGGAACAAAGGCACGGATCATACCCTCCTGCTCCAACGGCAGGCCCGCCGGAAAGGGTGGCTGGCCGAGCTGATCCGGTTCCTGGAGCGGCGGCCGCCCGAACTCGGCTTTTCGCTCCATCCTCGCGATGAGGGTGGAGCCAGGGCGCTCGAGGATTTGCGAAACCGCGGGGTCGGCGGCGTCGCAAGCGCGCTCGCCCGATCCACGGATCATATGCGCGGTTTTTTCGGCATGCTGCGCACGGAACTCGCGTTCTACGTCGGCTGCCTGAATCTCCATGAGGAGCTTGCCCGAAAGGGGGAGCCCACGTGCTTTCCGTTGCCCGTTGCCCCCGATGAGCGCCGGCTGTCGTTTCGCGGTCTGCGCGAAATCTGTCTGGCGCTGAGCCTGGACCAACGCGTGGTCGGGAACGACGCGAATGCGGACAAGCGGGATCTCGTGATGGTGACGGGCGCCAACCAGGGCGGAAAATCCACCCTTCTCCGCAGCATCGGCGTGGCGCAATTGATGATGCAGTGCGGCATGTTCGTGTCGGCCGATTCCTTCCGTTCCAGTGTCTGCGACGGCCTGTTCACGCACTACAAACGGGAAGAGGACGCCGCCATGAAGAGCGGAAAACTCGATGAAGAACTCCGTCGGATGAGCGACATCGTCGACCATGTCTCGCCCCGTTCCATGATCCTTTTCAACGAATCCTTCGCGGCGACCAACGAAAGAGAAGGGTCGGAGATCGCACGGCAGATCCTCTCGGCGTTGCTGGACAAGGGGGTCCGGATGGTTTGCGTGACGCATCTCTACGAATTGGCGCACGGGTTCTACCGGAAGAACCGGGGGAATATCCTGTTCCTGCGGGCCGAACGGCAAACCGGCGGAGCCCGGACGTTCCGATTGTCGGAAGGAGAACCCCTGCAGACGAGCTTCGGTGAGGACCTGTACGACAACATCTTCGGTGTCGGGGCCGGTCGTTGATGAACATCCGGCAGCTCCCGTCAGCGGGAAGATGCCAACCGTGCGCAAGCGGCCTCTCGAGGCGTGGGACCGGGGTTCCGGGAAGGAAGTGCGTGCCCGTATCCGCAACTCCTCCCTTGCCGGAAGCGTCCGCCGGATGTAAAATATATTTTACAAACCGCCAGTCGGGGTCGGCGATGGATCTATCGGAAATAGGGAGAACGATCCGCAAGGCGCGGCAAGCGCGGGGCTTGACGCAGGAACGTCTCGCCGCGAAAGCGCGCATCTCCCGGGCGACGTTGAACGGCCTCGAGACCGGCATGGTAGGGGAACTCGGCTTCCGCAGGCTCGCTGCGATCCTTGGCATCCTCGGATATGAGCTCGCCCCGGCGTCGACCTTGCGTCCGGGTCGCAACGGCCGTTCCCGACGATCTCCGGGCCGGTCCGAACCGT